>NZ_CM147879.1:1590000-3731636 GCF_055808695.1 Marinomonas sp. GJ51-14 | reverse complement strand
CGTTCTGCGAAAGCAGAGCGGGTTTTTTCGTTTTAGGCTATTTGGAAACGAGAGCGTCTTGGTTGTCATTTACTTGCGCCTGTCTCGTGCCTCGACGCGTCTGCGTAAATGACAACCAAGAAGCTACTCCTTTAGATCTACTGCCTTACCTTCTATTGTTTAGGCCTTCCTCGTGCCTCGACGCGTCTGCGTAAATGACAACCAAGAAGCTGCTCCTTTATATCTACTGCCTTACCTTCTATTGTTTAGGCCTTCCTCGTGCCTCGATCCGTCAGCGTTAATGAAAAATAAAAAGGTTCAAAATTGTAGGTTCGCGCATATGTAACTGTGAGATAGAAAGGCTGGTATAGGCCAATTGTAGCTTGGATGGATGGGCTGAAGAGCAAAGGTGTAATTAGGAAATATAACACCCTTGAAAATAATCACGGTAATAAATGTGTTTAGTTGAGTTATAAATGAGATATTTAAGTTGATTGTAGCGCTTTGGCTTCTTCAGTTAACCACTTTCTTAAATAGCGAATAACATCTTCATTTTTACGGCTTTCTTTATAAGCCAAATAGAAATTATCGCCGGTCTCAAAACCACAGCAAGGTAGTTTGACCAGTGCTTGTTCGTCGTTTTTTTCGTTCATCATATAGTCATTGACAAGTGCAATGCCAAGAGAGTGTTTCGCAGCTTCATAGGCTAGCATTAGGTGACTAAATCGATGAAATTGTATGCTGCTTGGTAATGGTTGTTTCAAGTTTGAAAACCAGCGTTTCCAATCCTCTGTATGGCGATCGTAGATGCTATAGGAAGTGATAAGTGAGAATTGAGCTAAAGGGCTAGGTGTCGTGTTCAGTTTATCAGTGAGCTCTTTATGTGAAGTAACATTTAATCTGTTTTTAATCGTCTCAAGGTAATGTTGGCTGCAAACAGGAAATAGTTCCTCTTGATAAAGGGATTCAAAGCAGAATCCTCTTTTTCTTTTTCAGTGGTAATAAAAAGGTCAGCTGTACGATCAGATAGCTCAGGAGAGCCATGACTCATTTCAATGCTTAACTCTAGGTTTGGATATAAGCGCTTCAATTCAGGTAATCGGGGGATTAACCAATAAACGGCAAATGAGCTATACACAGCCAGTCTTATATGGGTTTCCTGCTCTCCTTTTATCTGATTCGTCGCCTGAGCTATTTGTAGCAGGGAGCTACTGATTACATCTAGATAATGTTTTCCTTCAGCTGTTAATTCTAAGTTACGTCCTTGGCGATGGAAAAGTGCTTCCCCAAGGTGATTTTCCAAAATTCTTATCTGATGAGATACCGCGCTTTGGCTAATGTTTAGCTCATTTGCTGCCAATGAAAAGCTATTTAATCTAGCAACAGTTTCAAATACAGGGAGTGATTTTAGAGGTGGTAGCATGTTTTATTATCCAAATAACTAATACTTACTATGAATATATCATTTTAACTAATGGATTAAACTTATTAAACTGCGAATATTAAATATTATTCAAGAGGAAGTGTTATGTCTGGACGCACTGTTGCCAGCGCTATTTTTGTCCTGGTGTTAGGGAGTTTCTTTGCTACCTTGTGCGATGTGTTCATTAAGTTAGCGGGTCCTGATGTTGCTATCTTTCAATTTACTTTCTTGCGGGCTGTTTTTATGTGTCTGATTTTATTCCCAATAGTGTATGTCAGGCACTTATATCGTCCTCAATCTGCTGTTTTTGTCGGCTTTAAGCTTCATTTTCTTCGCGGAAATATGTGGGTTTTAGCTGGTGTTCTTCTTACCTTATCTTTGTCAGAGCTCTCTTTGGCAACGGCTAATTCTGTGTTTTATACGGCACCAATTTTTATTATGTTGTTTGGTGCTTTCTTTTATAAAGAGCGTTTGTCATTTGAGGTTGTTATTGCAGCTGTACTTGGTTTTATTGGTATATTGGTTATTTTGAGGCCTACTGAGATTAGTTCAGGAATGATTAGTGCTGTTCTCTTTGCGATTGTGTTAGCAACGAACAGTTTGCTAATTAAAAAACTACCACAGAACCAAGATATGCTATGTGGCTTATGTATTACTCAGTTTTTTGCTTTGCCTATGGCAGCTGGGCTAGCAGTTTGGGAAGGCGAGGCTTTTCAGGTTGATTTATTGTTTTACTCTGCTTTGTCTTCAATTTGCTCTATTTTGTATGGTGTCTCTTGTTTGATTGGATATCGTTATGTCGCATCGAGCAAAGTGACCAGTGCGGAATATTCGGGTCTTATTTTTGCTTTTCTGATTGGCTGGTTAGTATTTGGAGATGTTCCAGATTTGGGGGTATTTATAGGTGCACTTTTTGTCATTTTACCTTTGCTTTATTTGAGTCATCAAGATGTTAGAAGATTACGTAAACAGGAGTCTATGTCTAATAGTCGAGCTAATTTAGGAGCAGGTTGAGTTGTCAATACATAGGTTTTTTACCATCTGATCTATCATTTCTGATAGGTCAGATTGCTCTAGATAAATGCCATCTATAAAGAGTCTTGCTAGTCCATGTAGACTTGCCCATGTTGTTTGTCCAATTCTCAATGGGGTATTGGTGTTAGTTAATACCTTTTGATCTTGTAGTATTTCTACCCACTCAATCCACACTTTAAATGTGCGCTTTGATGCTGCTTTTAATGCATCATTTGGTTCACCTGCTTTCCAAATTGCTCTGCCATACATTAAGTCATAGGTTTCACTATGTTGCTGGGCATACCCCAGATATAAATGAACATATTGGGTAAAGGATTCTTTCCCTGACTGCTTTTGTGCGATTAAGTTGTTGAGGATTCTTTCTTGTTCGTGAAATCCTTGTTCTGCTAAAGCGCAGAGTAGGGCGTTCTTATCTTTAAAGTGATGATAGGGTGCCGTTCTCGATACGCCAACGACGTCCGCAAGCTTACGCATGCTGAGACTTTCCACACCTTGCTCTTTAATGATGAAAGCAGCGGAGTCGAGTAGAGACTTGGTTAAGTCTCCATGGTGGTATTGTTTTTTTAGAGTAGGCATTTTTTTATTAGAACCTCTTATCTTGACAGTGTCAAAATTTAAATCTATCTTGACAGTGTCAAAATAAAAATAAAGCGAGTTTTCATTATGAGTCATTCTACCTATCCCCACTTATTCGAACCGTTAGACTTAGGTTTTACACAATTAAAAAATCGAGTGTTAATGGGGTCTATGCATTTAGGCTTAGAGGAAATGAAAGGCGGAATTGAACGCATGGCTGCTTTTTATGCTGAGCGTGCGAGAGGTGGTGTCGCGCTAATTGTGACCGGTGGTATTGCTCCTAATTCTGAAGGTGCTGTTTATGCTGGTGCGGCTGCAATGACATCTGAGCAAGATGCAGAAAATCATCGTGTTATTACAGATGCCGTTCATAAAGAAGGTGGAAAAATTTGTATGCAGATTTTGCATACAGGACGTTATGCTTACAATCCTAAATCTGTTGCACCATCTGCAATTAAAGCGCCGATAAACCCTTTTGAGCCAGAAGCATTAACTGAAGATGGGATTGAGAAGCAAATATCAGACTTTATAAAAACGGCTACTTTAGCTCAAAAAGCTGGGTATGATGGCGTTGAGGTGATGGGCTCAGAAGGCTATTTTCTGAATCAATTTATTACTTCAAAAACTAATCACCGTGAAGACGATTGGGGCGGTGAATATGCCAATCGAATTCGATTACCCATCGAAATTATCAAACGTATTCGATCTGCGGTAGGCGACCATTTTATTATTATTTATCGTTTATCAATGTTGGATCTAGTGGAAGGTGGTAGCAGCCTAGATGAAGTGGTTCAGCTTGGTTTAGAAGTCGAAAAAGCGGGGGCAAATATTATTAGTACAGGGATTGGTTGGCATGAAGCTAGAATTCCAACCATTGCGACCAAGGTTCCTAGGGCCGCATTTACTTGGGTTACCGCCGCACTGCGTAAATCATTAACAGTCCCTTTGGTGACTTCAAATCGAATTAACACGCCTTATGTTGCTGAGCAGGTTCTTGCTCGAGGTGATGCTGATATCGTGTCTATGGCCAGACCCTTTCTTGCAGATCCTGAGTTTGTATTAAAAGCAGAGCAAAATCGCTCAGATGAAATAAATACCTGCATCGGCTGTAATCAGGCTTGTTTGGATCACGCTTTTGCAAACAAATTAACCTCTTGTCTTGTGAACCCTAGAGCTTGCCATGAAACTGAATTGGTTATTTGTCCGACTGAGAAGCAAAAGCGAATTGCTGTTATTGGTGCTGGGCCTGCAGGATTGGCATTCGCCACAACGGCAGCGAAACGAGGTCACTTGGTAACCTTGTATGATGCATCAAATGAAATTGGTGGACAGTTTAATATTGCTAAGCGCATTCCTGGTAAAGGGGAGTTTTTTGAAACATTGCGTTATTTTCAGCGTCAGATTGAAATTACAGGTGTAGATCTTCAGTTGAATACACGAGTTGATGGTGAGTACCTCAAGGTAGCTAAATTTGATGAAGTGGTTTTAGCGACAGGGATTTTGCCAAGAACGCCAGAAATAGAAGGTATTGATCATAAAAAAGTTTTGAGTTATTTGGATGTGATGAATGGGGCTTCCGTTGGAAGGCGCGTTGCTGTTATTGGTGCTGGCGGAATTGGCTTTGATATTTCTGAATACTTAATACATGAGAAGGTACAAAAGCAGCAAGACATTAAAGACTTTATGCACCAGTGGGGGGTTGATATGACCTTGGCTGCTCGAGGTGGTGTAGAGGGGGTAAAGCCTGTATTTGAAAAGGCAGTAAGAGATGTTTTTTTATTACAGCGTAAGAAAAGTAAAGTTGGCTCAAAATTGGGTAAAACAACAGGTTGGATACATAGAGCCGAGTTACTTGCAAAGGGTGTTGTGTTTTATTCTAACTGTGATTATCAGCGTATTGATGATCAAGGTCTTCACCTTTCCATTGATGGTGAAAATCGTTGTTTAGATGTTGATACTATTGTTGTTTGTGCTGGTCAAGAGCCGAATCGATTGTTAGAGGATGAAATTAACCAAAAAGTATATTTGATTGGCGGTGCTGACGTTGCGTCAGAATTGGACGCAAAGCGCAGCGATTAAGCAAGGGACTGTGCTGGCTGCAGAGATTTAGTTTTTTACAATAGATATTTATATTTGATGATCTTAGGCTATCAAACTATTTTTGATGGATTTGATAGCCTAAATTTTTATTGTCCAGTTGATCTAGTGTCGTTTGGTTCACCTGTTTTTAATAACTTCAACAAATCTTCTCTTTTTAGACTGCCTTTTTGAGCAAGGTCTAATTGATACTGATACTCATCATTCCAATCCGTGGTTCTCGGAATAATGCCAGATAAATCCTTCATCGCTAATTTCATAACTTTTAGGTAAGCCTGAATGTTTTGCTCTTGATTGATGAGAATGTTTTTTAATGCTGTTGCACTACTGTGTCTGAGGTAAAGCTGCAAGACATCATTTTGATCCTTCATTATTCTTAGTTTTGTGTTTTGCTCTTCAATGGATTCCTGAAAACTAAGGAGTAGGGCATCCTGTTCCTTATCTTTATCAGCAATTTGATCTTCTTCGGGAAGTTGCATAAGAAAAAAGTAACCCCAGAAGAAGCCGCTACACTGAATATGAAACACAAAAAGAAGGCGATCAAAATTCCCTTAGATTTTTTGCTTGGTGTTTCTATTTCGAATGATTGTTCGTTGTCGGACTTTGGTTTCATGATTGTGTGTACTTTAATTTATGTATGTAACTAGTAGTCTGCTTATTTACACAAAAAGAACAAGTTTAGCCCTGTTTTTTTCTGTGTGTGTTTTGTATTGATTGGATAGTACAGTGTTTTCTGCCAATGATGCATTATGAAACCACATTCTGCGGTTTAGTTTTCCTCTCGGTACACGTAAAATATAGCACGATTATTAAAGACCGTAATAACCTACTAAAATAGTCAGGTAAATACTTGATAAAAACAGTAGGTTTTGTGTACTATTTACCCTCACAGAATAATCTTAATTGGATAGCTTATGCGCCTGACAACAAAAGGTCGTTATGCAGTCACCGCCATGCTTGATTTGGCGTTGCATTCGGATCAAGGGCCAGTGTCTTTATCGGATATTTCAACTCGACAAGGAATATCATTATCTTATCTTGAGCAATTGTTTTCTAAGCTTCGCAAGAAGTCATTAGTGAGCAGTGTGAGGGGGCCGGGCGGTGGATATCGTCTTAGTCGTTCAAATGATGATATTTTTGTTGCACAGATAGTCGATGCGGTAAATGAATCCGTTGATGCAACTGGATGCAAAGGACGTAGTGATTGCCAAGGTGGTAATACTTGTCTGACTCATCACTTGTGGTGCGACCTAAGTGATCAGATACATGACTTTTTAAATAATATTAGTTTAGAGCAATTGGTTCGTCGAGAAGATGTTCGGCAAGTGGCTGAACGACAAGATTTCGAAGGCCGACAAAGTCAGTTTGAACATGACAAGATTACTGCCTCGATTGTTGATTAAGTAAAGAATAAATTAGTAGAACAAGCGCTCTGATGCTCAGTGTGTTTGTTCCTATCAAGAGTGGGTTTTTATATGACTGAGCAGATAGATAAGGCGCTGGCAAGGGAATACGAAGCTGGTTTTGTGTCTGATGTAGAATCAGAGACGTTTGAGCCTGGTTTGGATGAGAGTGTCATCCAGCGTATTTCCGAAATGAAAGGCGAACCTGAATGGATGCTTGAATGGCGCTTAAGTGCATTCCGTGAATGGCTTAAAATGGAAGAGCCTGATTGGGCATTGGTCGATTATCCAAAAATAGATTTTCAGGCCATCTCCTATTATTCCGCACCCAAAAGTATGAAGGATAAACCTAAATCTTTGGATGAGGTTGACCCTGAGCTACTGCGTACCTATGAAAAGCTTGGTATACCTCTGATTGAGCAACAGATGTTGGCAGGTATTGCTGTCGACGCTGTCTTCGACTCTGTTTCTGTTGTAACAACCTTCCGAGATAAATTAGAAGAAGCTGGCGTTATTTTTTGTCCAATCTCTGAAGCAATTAAAAAGTATCCAGAGCTAGTCAAAAAATACATAGGCAGTGTTGTCCCTAAAAAAGATAATTACTACGCTGCATTGAACTGTGCTGTGTTTACAGACGGTTCTTTTGTTTATATCCCTAAGGGCACTCGTTGTCCAATGGAGCTATCGACTTACTTTCGTATTAATGAACAGAACACAGGGCAATTTGAACGTACTTTGATTATTGCTGATGAAGGTAGTCATGTCAGTTATTTAGAAGGTTGTACTGCGCCTCAACGAGATGAAAACCAATTACATGCGGCGGTTGTTGAGCTAGTTGCTATGGACAACGCTGAGATTAAATACTCGACCGTTCAAAACTGGTATCCCGGCGACGAAAACGGCAAAGGCGGGATTTATAATTTCGTGACTAAACGTGGTATTTGCCATACCAGTGCAAAAATTTCATGGACACAAGTTGAGACGGGGTCTGCTGTCACTTGGAAGTACCCTAGCTGTATTTTGAAAGGTGATAACAGTGTGGGGGAATTTTATTCCGTAGCCCTTACTCGTGGACGTCAACAAGCCGATACTGGCACCAAAATGATTCACCTTGGTAAAAATACCAAATCGACGATCATTGCCAAAGGGATTTCCGCTGGTAAAAGTAATGGTAGTTATCGTGGTCTTGTTCGAATGAATCCAGGAGCCGATGGCGCACGTAACTTTACTCAGTGTGATTCATTACTTATTGGTGATCAATGTGGTGCTCATACTTTTCCTTATGTAGAAAGCCGCAACCCATCTGCGATTATTGAACATGAAGCGACGACTTCTAAGGTCAGTGATGAGCAAATGTTTTTGTGCCGTCAGCGTGGTCTAGATCCTGAAAAAGCCGTTTCTATGATAGTGAATGGTTTTTGTAAGGAAGTATTTAAAGAATTACCAATGGAATTTGCTGTTGAAGCGGGCAAGTTACTAGAAATTAGCCTTGAAGGCTCTGTAGGTTAAAGGAATTGTTAAAGATGTCGAATAGCAAAAGTTTACTGACGATAAAAGATTTACACGCAAGCGTAGAAGAAAAGCAGATTCTCAAAGGATTAAGTTTAGATATTAAGCCTGGAGAAGTGCACGCTATTATGGGACCAAATGGTGCCGGTAAAAGTACTTTGGGTTATGTGTTATCTGGCCGTGATGGTTATAGCGTAGAAAGTGGTAGCGTTACGTTGAACGGTGAAGATTTGTTTGAAATGGAAACAGAAGAGCGTGCTCGTGCCGGCTTGTTTCTTGCTTTTCAATATCCCGTAGAAATCCCTGGTGTAAGTAATTTAGAGTTTTTAAAGGCCTCTGTTGATGCTCAACGTGAAGCGCGTGGTGAAGATGCGATTACATCCGCTGATTTCCTAAAAGAGGCAAAAGCAGCTTGTAAGCAAGTTAACTTGCCTATTTCGTTTCTTAAGCGTGGTGTGAATGAAGGTTTCTCTGGCGGCGAGAAAAAACGTAACGAGCTAATGCAGATGCTATTGCTGAAGCCGCAGCTTTGTATTCTTGACGAAACTGATTCAGGTTTGGATATTGATGCTTTGCAGGTCGTAGCAGAAGGCGTAAATAGCCAGCGTTCTGCAGAGCGTAGCTTTATTGTTGTGACTCATTACCAGCGTCTACTTGATTACATTAAACCAGATTTTGTTCATGTTTTGTCTGACGGTAAAATCGTGAAAAGTGGCGACGCGTCTCTTGCTCACGAATTAGAAGCGCAAGGTTATGCTTGGTTACAGAAAGAGCCAGCTGAAGATGAACTTGAGGGGTAATGCATGAGTGAATGGTTAGAAAGCGCCATTACTCGAGCGCAAGGTATTAATGATTGGCTCGCTCCAAAACGAGCGAATGCCGTTGAATTGCTATCAAACACCAACTGGCCAACACGTAAAACAGAAGCATGGCGTTATACACCACTTCGTTCTGTTGAGCGTTCTAGTGCAAAAGCCATTACGGATGTGGCTGGGTTGTCTCCTGTTGACGTGGCTGATTTATCGGCGATTGAGTTGGTTTTTGTAAATGGTAAGTTTGATGCTTCACAATTAAGCACAGTATTGCCTGAAGGTTTGTCTATTTCTTTAGGGCAAGATTTGGGTGATGCGCAAAAAGCACAAGCATTAGACGCATTTTCAAGTATTAAGCCTAAACGTCACTTGTTTGGTTTAGTAAATGATGCACTTGCACAAGATGTGGTTGTTGTTTCGCTTGCTGAAGGTGTTGAAATTACTCAACCTATTCGAATTAGTTCTTTATTAAGTCAAGGTGCAGAGTCTCATACTCGCGTTCAAGTGAGTTTGGCTGAAGGCTCTCGATTGGCTGTTATAGAAGATGTTCAAGCCTCTGGGGATACGTTAAATACCGCCTTTGTAGAATATGAGATAGCTAAAAAAGCACACCTTGAACACTATCGCTTTGCTTTGCAAATAGGTTCAAATGTTGCCATTGGTGGTAGTCATTTTAATCTACACGATCATGCAACGATGCATAGTACTATTGTTGGTTTTGGTAGTGATTTATCTCGTTTGGATACGGATATTATTCACGCTGGTGAATTTGCTGATGCCAAATTGAATGCTATGTACCTGTTAGATGGTAAAGAGCTTTTTGATCTTCATGCGACGGTTGAACATGCAATGCCAAACGGTACAACGGAGGAAAATGTTCGTTGTATTGTGGCTGACCACGCCCGTGCTGTTTTTAATGGTCGTATTCATATTCATCGTGATGCGCAGAAGACATTGGCTGAGCTGAATAACCGCAATTTATTGATGTCGAATACAGCAGAAATTAATACCAAGCCTGAGCTTGAAATTTATGCTGACGATGTGCGTTGTGCTCATGGTGCAACGGTGGCTCAAATTGATAAGCAAGCTTTGTATTATTTACAAACCCGTGGTGTGAGTCGTTCAAAGGCTCAGGTTATGCTCAACTTTGGTTTCATTAATGAGTTGATTGATTTAATGCCAAATGCGGCGTTAGCGGAGTGGATTCGTCCTATTATTCGTGAGCGTTTTGCGCAGATGGAAGTGAAGTAAGCGAGAGTCGAATGAGTTTTGATGTAGTAGCTATCCGTGATCAATTTCCTATTTTGAAACGTGAAATTGATGGTAAACCTTTGGTTTATTTAGACAATGCGGCAACGACACAAAAGCCACAGTGCGTTATTGATGTCTTGGTAGATTATTATACGACGTGTAATTCTAATGTGCATCGTGGGGCTCACCGTCTTGCGGATGAAGCTACTCGCCGTTTTGAAGCTGCGCGCGATATAGTGAAAGAATTTATCAATGCACCAAAGCGCGAAGAAGTTATTTGGACAAGCGGTACAACTGAGGGCATTAATATTGTTGCCAATGGATTGGGCTCATTGTTGTCACCGGGTGACGAAGTGATTGCAACAGGAATGGACCATCACGCTAATTTGGTGACATGGCAGCAAGCCTGCAAAGTATCTGGCGCTACTTTGAGAACGGTTCCTGTGACAGATGAAGGCGAATTAGATCAAGACGCCTATGATGTTATGCTGAATGAAAAAACCAAATTTGTAGCTTTTCCTCATGTATCAAATGCATTGGGAACGATTAATCCCGTTAAAGAAATGACCGCCAAGGCAAAACAGTTTGGCGCTTGGGTTTTAGTCGATGGCGCGCAAGGTGCGGCTCATGGTTGGGCTGATGTGCAAGAAATTGGTTGTGATTTTTATGTGTTTTCAGCTCATAAACTTTATGGACCAATGGGAATTGGCGTGCTTTGGGGGCGTGAATCTGTTCTTGAAAACTGGCCTGTTTGGCGGACTGGTGGAGAGATGATTTCCACGGTAACTTTAGAAGATGCAACTTGGAACGTTTTGCCTTATCGCTTTGAAGCTGGTACGCCTAATGTTGGCGATGCTATCGCAGCAGGAGAGGCTATTCGCTGGTTCAGTGCATTAGATCAAGAAGCGGTTGCAGCACATGAAAAAGCTTTGTTGGATCGTGCAACTGAGTTGGCTGAAGCATTTGAAGGCCTAACTATCATTGGTAGAGCGAAGAATAAAATAGGTGTTTTGAGTTTTGTTATGGATCACGGACATCCAGCAGATATTGGCTTCTTATTAGATCGTCAAGGAATTGCTGTTCGTACTGGTGACCATTGCGCACAACCGCTAATGGCTCGTTTTAATGTGCCGGGTACGGCGCGTGCGTCTTTTGCTATTTACAATACATTAGAAGAAGTTGACGCTTTGTTTGTTGCACTGAAAAAAGTGCGCACAATGTTGGCTTAGGAGGTTTCAATGACAGCAACAACCTTTGATCCTGTCTCTAGCGTGTCTTTAACCGCTTCTGCGCAGAAATATTTTGCCTCTAAATTGGTTAAGCAGCCAGGGAAATTGATTCGATTGAGTACTAAGGCAAGTGGCTGTACGGGCTTTGCTTATGTATTGGATATCGTAGATGGACCATCAGCAGAAGACACTGTGTTGTCTTTTGATAGCGTGACTTTGGCTGTGGATTCACAGTCGATTGCTATGCTTTCTGGAACAGAAATTGACTTGGTGCGTGAAGGCGTTAACGAAGTTGTGAAGTTTAATAACCCTAACGTTGTAGCTGAATGTGGCTGTGGCGAAAGCTTTAGTGTGAGTTAATCTTTCATGCAAAAAATGGTCGTAACACAGCGTGCTTGTCCTGCACGTCGAGTGCCAAGCGGTGAGCCGGTTAGCATTCCAGAAGGTCAATTTATTACTATTAATCAAAGTCTCGGTGGTAATTACACGGTAACGTGGCAAGGTAATATGCTGCGAATTGATGGTACTGACGCAGAAGCCATTGGTCAGCAGCCGGAAGTGTTGGAGTTTGCGGACTTAGGTTCAAGCGAAATTAATGAAGAGCAAGTTTGGCAAGCAATAGACACGGTTTTTGATCCGGAAATTCCAATTAGTTTGGTGTCTCTTGGTTTGGTATACAAGGTTGAATTAGATCAAGAAACTAAAACGGTATTGATTAACATGACATTGACTGCGCCAGGGTGTGGTATGGGGCCTGTGCTAGTCGGTGATGTGAAATACCGTGTAGCAAAAGTACCAAATGTTAAAAACGTTAAGGTTGAATTGGTGTTTGATCCTCCTTGGTCACGAGAAATGATGAGCGAAGAGGCACAGTTGGAAGCGGGTCTTTTCTTCTAACGCTGTTGTAACTAAGCCTTATGTCGCTAAGTGAAGTGGAATACAATAAGAAACGGCCTTGGTAGCTTGCTAAGTGCCGTTTTTCTATTTTTATGGTTTTAATTCAAAAGAGGGGTGTCATGTCCTTACCTAGTACAGAAGATATCGTAGATGATCTGTTGTTTTTCGATGATTGGGAAGACAAATACAAATACATAATTGATCTGGGTAAGTCTCTGCCTGCCTTCGATGATGACTGGCGTACACCTGAGCGTTTAGTGAAAGGTTGTCAGAGTAGTGTTTGGATTCAGCCTGGCAGTGAACAAGATGATTCTAAAGGTGAAGTTCTGATTTTTTCTGTAGACAGTGATGCCATTATTGTTCGTGGTTTACTGGGGCTTGTCTTGTCCGCTTTGAATCATAAAACACCCGAAGAAATTTTAGCCTTTGATATTTCTAGTTATTTTGCAGAACTGGATCTTGAACGCCACTTGAGCCCGACTCGTGGAAATGGTCTGCGTTCTATAGTTAATCGTATCAAGAGTATTGCGCAGGCTGCGGCTTAATTTGAATGTGCTGTTGATTATTTGAAATGATCTTTGTTGCCACAGATGTTGCTGTGCTTTAGATGTTTTTGTTACCTGATATGTTTTTTGTCTTAGACAGTTGTTGGAGCCTTGTACATGAATACCCCGGTTTATCTAGATAATTCTGCCACTACTGCAGTGGATCCAAGAGTTGCTGAAAAAATGATGGCATGTTTAACGCAAGACGGCAATTTTGGTAATCCAGCCTCTCGCTCACATCTTTTTGGCTGGCGAGCAGAGGAAGCAGTAGAAGAGGCTAGGTTGCAGGTGGCTAGTCTTATTGGTGCCGATTCTCGTGAGATTGTTTGGACGTCAGGAGCAACAGAAGCGAATAATCTCGCATTGAAGGGGGTTGCGCACGCTTATCGTCAAAAAGGTCGTCATATTATTACATCAATGATCGAGCATAAGGCAGTACTTGATCCTTGTAAGCAACTTGAAAAAGAAGGTTTTGAGGTGACTTATCTTCAACCTGATTTTCATGGTGTTATTTCTCCGGCTCAAGTGGCTGAAGCGCTTCGTGATGATACGATTCTTGTGTCTTTGATGCATGGTAATAATGAGTTGGGTGTTTTGACTGACATCGCTGCGATTGGCGAGTTGACATCTTCACGTCGAATTTTTCTACATGTTGATGCGGCGCAGACTACAGGTAAGGTGGCTATTGACGTTAATGCCATGAAAGTCGATTTAATGTCTTTAACAGCACACAAAACCTATGGGCCAAAAGGTATCGGTGCTTTGTATGTTCGGCGTTCTCCGAAAATAAAACTAGAAGCTCAAATCCATGGAGGTGGACATGAGCGTGGAATGCGTTCTGGGACGCTAGCGACACATCAAATTGTCGGTATGGGGGAAGCGTACCGTTTGGCGTCTGAAAATATGGCCACTGATTGTGCTCGTATATTGAAGCTTCGTGAGCGTTTATGGTCATCTTTGAGTGAGTTGTCTGATATTTACTTAAACGGTGATTCGGAATATCGTGTTGCTGGCGTCATTAATGTTGGCTTTGGTAATGTAGATGGTGAAGTGTTGTTGATGTCTTTGAGTGATATTGCGGTATCGTCAGGGTCGGCTTGTACCTCAGCAAGTTTAGAGCCATCTTATGTATTGCGTGCGCTCGGTTTAAAAGATGACTTAGCGCATAGTTCATTGCGTCTTTCAGTTGGACGTTTTACCACGGAAGAAGAGGTAGATTTTGCTGCAGAGACGATTAAGAATGCAGTGACTCGCCTTAGATCGATAGGCTAATAGGGGTAAAATCTTTTTTTATTCTATTCAGTGCAAATAATCTTGCTTGGAGCATACAATTTTTATCAATTGATGCGTATAATCCACGCGCTGAACTTTTATGTACCGGGCCATGGCTTTTATGGTTATTGCTATGCTAGTCATCGCCCTTTTAAATCTAATTTGGAGTTATATCATGGCGTTAGAACGCACTCTATCTATCATCAAACCTGATGCTGTTGCAAAAAACGTAATCGGTGAAATCTACACTCGTTTTGAACGTGCTGGTTTTAAAATTGTTGAAGCAAAAATGATTCAACTAGATGACGAATTGGCTGGCGGTTTCTACGCTGAGCACAAAGAACGTCCATTCTACAAAGACTTGGTTGCCTTCATGACTTCTGGTCCTGTTGTTGTTTCTGTTCTTGAAGGTGAAGGTGCTGTTCTTCGTCATCGTGAACTAATGGGCGCTACTAACCCTAAAGAAGCGGCTGCTGGTACTTTGCGTGCAGATTACGCAACATCTATTGATGCAAATGCTGTTCACGGTTCTGATTCTGTTGAATCTGCAACACGTGAAATTGCTTACTTCTTCGGTAAGTAATTGATCGGTAGGGCTTCTAGTCCATCCGAAATAGAGAAGGCGGGCGTTGGCCCGCTTTTTTGCAGAGGCTTCTGAAAAGACATTATCTTTTCAGAGGCTTTTTTCGTTTAAACTTAATGCTAAGAATAGCAAGCGATCTTGATTATGACAGACACAAAAAAAGTAAACCTGCTGGGCTTATCTCCAGAGAAATTGATTGAGTTCTTTGAGTCGATAGGAGAGAAAAAATTCAGAGCCACTCAGGTGCTTAAATGGATTCATCAAAAGGGCGCGGAGAGTTTTGATGAAATGACAGATGTCAGTAAGGCATTGCGGGCTAAATTAGAAACAATTTGCGAGATCCGTGGGCCAGAGGTTGTCTCCCAGAATATCTCCAAAGATGGCACTCGAAAATGGATTATCCGTACTGATGGCGGTAAAAACGATTGTGTCGAAACAGTCTTAATTCCTGATGGTGACCGTGCCACTTTATGTGTTTCTTCTCAGGTCGGTTGTTCTTTGGATTGCAGTTTTTGTTCAACGGGTAAGCAAGGCTTTAATCGTAACCTGACTCCAGCTGAGATTATTGGTCAAGTATGGATTGCTATTAAGTCGTTTGGTCCCATGGATCCTAATGGTCCTCGTCGCGTGACAAACGTCGTTATGATGGGGATGGGGGAACCATTAATGAACTTTGAACCTGTTGTTGATTCAATGATCCTGATGATGCACGACCATGCGTATGGTTTGTCTAAGCGTCGTGTGACATTGAGCACATCTGGAGTGGTTCCTAAAATCTATGAATTAGTAAAACGTACGGATGTTTCTTTAGCGATTTCTTTGCATGCACCCGATAATGCGTTGCGTGATGTATTGGTGCCAATTAATAAGAAATACCCAATTGCTGAGTTGCTTGAGTCTTGTCAGCATTATTTGGCTAATCTACCAGATAAGCGACACATCACTATCGAATATACGATGATGTCTGGTGTAAACGATAACGAAGATCAAGCGCATCAGCTGGCTGAGTTGCTTAAAGATCTAGAATGTAAGATCAATCTTATTCCATTTAACCCATTCCCACACTCAGGTTATGAGAAACCGTCGAATAATCGCGTTCGTCGTTTCCAGAAAATTTTAGCGGATGCGGGTTATACGGTCACGGTTCGAACGACACGTGGTGATGATATTGATGCAGCGTGTGGTCAGTTGGTTGGGGATTTCCATGATAAGACTCGTCGTAGTCAGAAATACATTGAGTTGAGAGAAGTGAAAAGCTAATTTAGGCTATTGATTTTTGTATGAGACAAGGATGTCCCTATGCGATTGTTGCTTTTTATATTGTGTGGTTTGCTTATAACGTCTTGCGCTTATCAAACTGTTCCATTTCAGTCTTCTGAAATGTCTGTGACTAAGCGATTGTCATTTATTCAGGCGAGACTCTTACTTGGGCAATGGTCGTTGGCTAAGAAGCAGCTTGATCAAATTAGTGAATTAGATCAAGGGCGAGAATATTGGCGGTTGTTAAGTTTATATTGGCTGAGTGCTGGTCAATATGATGAAGCAATTTCTGCTCATAAAAAAGCCCTATATCATTATCCTAACGATGACTTTATTTTGAATAATTACGGTGTCCTATTAGGTACGCAAAAACGTTGGGATGATGCTTGTGCAGCTTTTAAAAAAGCGGACGAAAATAGTTTGCCGCAGCGTCAAACGGTACAAATTAACCTTGCCAGATGTGCAATACGTCAAAATGACGTAAATTTAGCAACATTCTACCTAAAACAAGCAAAAGAAATTGCTGATTTGCCTCTGATTGGTTTGATGACAGAGCTCAATCTTGTTTTAATACAAGGTAGTAATGATAAAGCTCGCTTAATTCTTAATAATATCCAGGCTGGTAAAAAAATTGCGCGAGGATCTGTGCATTTTGATGAGTACAATTGTCTGTCGTGGCATTTAACTGCACGCGAGACTGACCCTACATTGCATTCATCTGCGAGTAATTTTATATGCCTGAATGGCTCAAGGTATTAACATGACAACTGAATTTCAAACTGATGCTTCTTTAAATAAAACTAGTACGAATACTAATGATAGCAATGAAGATCATATCGCCGATGATACTAGTGTAGACAGTGTTTCTAACGATACCAATACAGATAGTGTGAATGACGTGAGTATAAATGACGTCAATGTTGCGAGTGATATCTCTGACGCCGATCTAGGTGATGGCATTGCAGATGTTGGTTTAGTTGATGTTGTGACAAATGACATTGATACGGACAGCATTGATACAGATGCTACTGATGAGAATCTATCTGAAACAGAAACGATTGATATCGGCAGTAAATTAAAAGAAAAAAGAATAGAATTAGGGTTTGACGAAAGACATGTAGCCACTGAGCTAAAACTTCCAATTGATCAAGTGCGTGCTTTGGAAGCTAATAATTTTAGTTATTTCCGCTCGATCACTTTTGCACGTGGCTTTTTGAAAAGTTATTGTCGATTATTAGATCTAGATTATGTTGCCATGGTTGCTGCATTTGATAGTAAACGAGCCGATGCTGAGACAACCATTAAACCAGTTGATAAAGTTCATAAGCAAACGCACCTAGGTGATCCAATTGTTATCTTTATTTCAGTGGTTATTATTGCTGTTTTAGTCTTTTTGGTTTTCTGGTGGCCAACAACTCCTAGCGTAGCAACTTCAGAGGATGTTACTAATGACGTCGTTGAGACGGTTGTTGCAGCTGAAACAGCTGTAGAACCTGTAGTGGCTAATACAACACTAGAAGCGGAAAAAACTGTTCCATTAGAACCAGTGGATAGTGAAGTATCTGATACCCAAGAAGCAACCTCTTCTGCAGTTGCTATTGTTCCTTCTACAAAGGTTACTGAAGCTGATAATAAACCAGCAGAACAAAGTAAAGTAGTAACAGGTTTGTCTGCTGAAACAGTAGCTATTTTAAAAGAAGCTGGCGTAAGCCCTGATGAAGTAGTAAGAGCCACAAAAGTTGTGCCAGCTTCCGACTCTCCAGTTGAAGTGCCACAAACAGTGTCCTACCTAGATGAGGTTGAAATTGATTTTATCGAAGATTGTTGGGCTGAGATACGAGATGCATCTGGAACTATTTTGTTTTCAGGTGTGAAATCAGCTGGTAGCACCTTAGCGCTAACAGGTGATGCGCCATACCGCGTGGTATTAGGTTACGCCAGAGGTGTTTCATCTTTGAAATACAAGGGCGAGCAATTCGATTTTTCTCCTTTCACACGTAAAGATTTGGCTCGATTTGAGCTCAAGTAGAGACTCTTATGCATTTTGAATCACCTATTAAACGTCGTCATTCTCGTCAAATTATGGTCGGGAATGTTCCTGTTGGCGGTGGTGCGCCAATTAGTGTTCAGAGTATGACGAACACAGAAACTTGTGATGTGGATGCCACTGTTGCACAAATTCGTGCAATCGCTGACGCTGGAGCAGACATTGTTCGCGTTTCTATCCCGTCAATGGATGCTGCTGAAGCGTTTAAAAAAATACGAGAATCTGTTTCTATCCCCTTAGTGGCGGACATACATTTTGACTATAAAATTGCGCTTAAAGTAGCAGAGTACGGTGTTGATTGCTTGCGTATTAACCCTGGCAATATCGGTAATAAAGACCGTGTTCGTGCTGTAGTCGATTGTGCCCGAGATAAAAATATTCCAATTCGAATTGGTGTTAATGCTGGTTCACTGGAAAAAGATCTACAGAAAAAATACGGTGAGCCAACGCCTGACGCATTAGTTGAATCGGCTTTCCGTCAGATTCAATATTTTGATGAATTAGACTTTCATGAATACAAATTAAGTTTAAAAGCATCTGATATTTTTATGACTGTGGAAGCGTATCGAAAAATAGCCAGCCAAATAGATAACCCGTTGCATTTGGGGATCACAGAAGCAGGTGGTTTGCGTTCTGGTACGGTTAAATCTTCGATCGGCCTTGGCTTGTTATTGATGGATGGTATTGGTGACACCTTGCGCGTGTCGTTGGCAGCAGATCCAGTTCAAGAAATTAAAGTCGGTTGGGATATGCTGCGCAGCTTAAAGCTTCGTAATCGTGGGATTAACTTTATTGCTTGTCCAAGTTGTTCTCGTCAAAACTTTGATGTCATCAAGACTATGAATGAATTAGAAGAGCGTCTTGAGGATATTGTTATTCCAATGGACGTTGCTGTTATCGGCTGTATTGTTAATGGCCCTGGTGAAGCGAAAGAAGCTGACATAGGCTTGGCTGGTGGATCACCTAATAACCTTATTTATCAAGACGGCAAGCCAAACAGCAAAACGAAAAACGAAACGCTGGTTGATGATTTAGAAAAAATGATTCGTGATAAGGCTTCCCTAAAAGAACGGGAATTGGCCAATATCATTGTAAAAAATTAAGGATCCATTGTGGCTCGAAAAATTCAAGCGATTAGAGGAATGAATGACATTCTGCCTGATCAGTCTTCTGTTTGGTTATATCTCGAAAAAACAGTAGCAGATGTTGTTAAGTCTTATGGATATCAACAAATCCGCTTTCCTATCGTTGAAAGTACAGACTTGTTTAAACGTGGTGTTGGTGAAACAACCGATATCGTTGAAAAAGAAATGTATACCTTTGATGATCGTAATGGTGAGTCTTTAACCTTACGTCCAGAAGGAACAGCTAGTTGTGTGCGTGCAGCTGATCAAGCTGGGTTGTTATTCAATCAAGTCCAGCGTTTGTGGTATACCGGACCAATGTTTCGTTATGAACGTCCACAAAAAGGTCGTTATCGTCAATTTCATCAAATTGGTGTTGAATCCTTTGGTATTAGTTCTGCTGATATTGATGCTGAGCTGATTATTCTATCTGCCCGTCTGTGGAAACAGTTGGGGTTGTTAGATCATGTTGAATTGCAACTAAATACAATTGGTTTAGCATCTGAGCGTGAAGCCTTCAAAGCGGCGTTAGTTGAGTATTTAACAGAGTTTAAAGACCAATTAGATGAAGATAGTAAACGTCGTCTGACAACGAACCCATTACGTATATTAGATTCCAAAGATGAATCGACTCAGTCTGTATTAAAGGCGGCACCGAGTCTTGACGATTTTATTGGTGAGGAGTCTAAAGCCCATTTTGATCTTTTACAGGCGATTCTTAAAGCCAACAATGTTCCATATGTAATCAATCATCGCCTAGTTCGCGGTTTAGATTATTATGGAAAAACCGTATTCGAATGGGTGACAAGTCATCTAGGTTCTCAAGCGACAGTTTGTGCTGGTGGTCGATACGATGGTTTGGTTGAGCAGCTGGGTGGTAAAGCAACACCTGGAGTTGGCTTTGCGATGGGAATAGAACGTTTAGTACTTCTTCTTGAAACATTGGATTTGATTCCAAATAATGCAAAATTTTCCACTGATGTTTTTATCGTTAGTATGGGGGACGCAGCTGAACTTACTTCATTTGTCTTGGCTGAAAGTATCCGAGAGATTAATTCTGATCGTGTTGTATTGCGTCACTGTGGCGGTGGAAACTTTAAGAATCAAATGAAAAAAGCCGATAAGTCAGAAGCTCGATTTACTATTATTCTAGGCCAAGATGAAATTGATCAAGGTGTATGTCAGGTTAAAGATATGTCAACAGGTGAACAGCAAACTTGCTCTTTGGTTGATGTTCCTACTTATATCGATGAAAAACTATAATTTGATTTAATAGAGCGATGTTTTTAAATAATAAAACATTGCCTTGAACGAGGAAGTAAAAGTGTCTGAATTAAAGACTGAAGAAGAACAAATTGAAGCCTTTAAAGCTTGGTGGAAAAAAACGGCGTTAAGTTAATTATCGCTGTTGCTGTTGTTGCTGGTGGTTATTTTGGTTTTCAAGCATGGCAAACAAACCAGGCCAATCACATAAGTAGTGCGTCGGCGCTCTATCAAGATCTTGTTCAAGCTGCAGCAGATTTAAGTGATGAAGATAATCAAAAAACGGTTGTTTATAACGCTAATCTACTTACTGATGAATATAGTGATACAGGTTACGCCGTGTTTGGCCAACTATTTTTGGCTCGTGTAGATGCTGAAAAAGGCAATTACGATGAAGCGATCAAAGCATTAGATATTGCTATTCAAAAGACAGAAGACTCGGCTTTTATTGCAATTGCAAATTTGCGTGTTGCACGTTTAATGCTTCAAAAGGAAGACTATGAAGGTGCGATGACTCGTGTGGAGAAAGTTTCTGAAGAAGAGTTTATTTCACAACAACAAGAGCTAGTTGGAGACATTCTGTTAGCACAAGGTAAACGTGACGATGCTCGTATTGCTTATGAAAAAGCAAGTGAAGCATTAGGTGCAGGTGTTAATCATCCTTTACTCGATATTAAACTTAAAGACTTGGTGAAAGGCTAACTATGAGTAAGTCTCTTTTTGTTGTCGTATTATTTACTGTATTGATGATTCAAGGTTGTTCTAATGCTCGACCATCATTACCTAGCCCTCCTTCTATAGACAGTAAGGTTGACTTACATACGTCATGGAGGAAAGGTGTTGATGGTAATTTCGGTGAGTCTAGCGAACGCTTTAATTTAGTAGCAGAAAATGGTTCTTTATTTTTTGTGACAGAAGAAGGGACACTTTATGAGCTTGACCAAGAAAATGGAAAAGAAAAAAGAACACTTTCTACAGACTACAGACCAAGTGCCGGTGTAACTCGTAATGGCGATATTTTGTACTTTGGTACCTATGATGCTCAATTAGTTGCAGTATCTTTAGAAAGTCAGTCTGTATTGTGGGAAAAAACATTAAGCTCTGAAATATTGGCGGAAGCCTCTTATGCCGCCGGTAAATTAGCAGTACAAACTGCAGATGGATGGTTAAGAGTGCTCGATGCTGAAACGGGTGAAACCCTATGGCGAGCTAAAGAAGATTTGCCATCATTAACTGTACGTGGTACAAGCGCCCCCATTATTTCAAATGGTAAAGTTATCTCAGGTTCTGCTGATGGGCAGCTGAAAGCTTTTTCTTTACAAGATGGCAGTTTGTTGTGGTCTTATGAGGTAGGTAAACCTGAAGGTAGATATGAAATAGAGCGATTAAGTGATATTGATGGTCGTTTAGTTGCTAAAGACGGTGTTGTTTATTCTGTTGCTTATAATGGTACTCTGGCTGCGATTTCAATCGAAAGTGGTCGTCTATTATGGCAGCGTAATATATCAAGTTCAGTTGGAGTTGCTGTGAAAGGTGAGTTTTTGGCTGCTGTTGATATGAAAAGCAAAGTGATTCTTCTGAATGCCAAAAATGGCGCAGAAATATGGGAAAACGAAACACTTGTTGAGCGTGATTTAATTACGCCTGAGTTTTTCCGAGATTATGTGGCGGTTATAGACCGTGCTGGTTATGTTCATTTACTTGATTTAACCACTGGTGAAGTTGCGGCGCATAAAGTAGCTGATGACGAAGTTCCACCAGGTAGTCGTATGGTGACGAACGATAAGCAGTTGTTTATTCTTACGCCGAAATCTAATGTGACGGCATTAAGCTATTAAAGTCAGTTTTTGATTTCTTTTTAGCGATTTTTAGGGGCTGCCACTTCTTTAAGAGAGGTGGCAGCCGCTTTGTATTTTTTATAGGTAAAAAAATGATTCCAGTTATTGCATTGGTAGGTAGACCCAATGTTGGTAAATCAACACTTTTCAATCAATTTACGCGTTCTCGTGATGCTTTGGTAGCAGATTATCCAGGCCTTACTCGAGACCGAAAATATGGTGATGGAAAAATTGGTGAGCATGAATTTATCGTTATTGATACCGGTGGTATTAGTGGTGATGAGCAGGGTATTGATGAAAAAATGGCGCGCCAATCTTTGCTTGCTATTGAGGAAGCAGACTCTGTTTTATTCTTGGTAGACGGTCGACATGGCTTAAACCCAGCGGATGAAATGATTGCGAATCATTTACGTCGTGCTAATAAACCTGTTGCTCTTGTGGTAAATAAAACCGACGGTATTAATGAAGATATTGCATTGGCGGATTTTTATTCATTGGGGCTTGGTGAATTACATCCAATCGCCGCATCTCATGGTAAGGGCGTTCATGTCTTAATTGATAAGGTCATGTTGCCATTTGCTGAGCGAGTGGAAGAAGCTAAAAATCAAATTAGCTTAGAATCTCGAGGTATTCGAATTGGTGTTGTTGGTCGTCCAAATGTAGGTAAATCTACTTTGGTAAACCGTATGTTGGGTGAAGACCGCGTTGTAGTTTACGACATGCCAGGTACAACCCGTGATAGTGTTTATATTCCTTATGTACGTAATGACAAAGAATATACCTTGATTGATACTGCTGGTGTACGTCGTCGTAAACATGTTAAAGAGGCCGTTGAGAAATTCTCGATTGTCAAAACACTGCAAGCGATTCAAGATGCTAACGTGGTTATTGTAGTTATTGATTCCCATGAAGACTTGGTAGAGCAAGACCTTCATATGATTGGCTATGTGTTAGATGCTGGTCGTGGTGTAATTCTTGCGATTAATAAGTGGGATGGGCTGCAAAAGGATGAGCGTGAACACATTAAAAGCGAAGTTGAGCGTCGTTTAGGCTTTGTGCCTTACGCGAAAGTACATTACATTTCAGCTTTGCATGGTACAGGTGTTGGTGATCTATATGATACGATTCAAAGCACTTATGAGTCTTGTTACTCTAAATGGTCGACGAATCGTCTTACTCGCATACTGGAAGATTCTGTTTCGGAGCATCAACCACCAATGGTGAATAGTCGTCGAATCAAACTAAGATACGCACACCAGGGGGGATCGAATCCGCCGCGTATTGTGGTTCATGGTAATCAGACTGATGCTTTACCTGGTAGCTATAAACGTTATCTTGAGAATAAATTCAGAACGGTACTTAACATTACAGGTACACCAATTATTTTCGAATTCAAATCTTCTGAAAACCCATACGCACCGAAGAAATAGTCTTTTTTGTAAGGTTTTTAAGAATCAAGATCCCCAAACACCTTCTTTATTAGAAGTTTTCTGGGGATTTTTTTTGTTTTGGGTTTATGTCTTTTCCTATTGTTTGAAGAATAAACAATGGTTAAATTGCAATTAATGACACTTTAATTATATGTAGGATGCTTTCAGGACGAAGTAAGTAACAACCGTGTCATTACTCTGCGCTGTATCGTTTTTTTACTTTTTTTTCACTAAAATCTCGGCTTCATTAGTTGAGGTTCTTCATGTTTATTCTTCGTGGTCTGATTTATCTTTTTGCAGTAGCAGGTATTGCACAGCTTGTTTCTCTGGAAGGCTATCGTTCATTGACTCTTTCTGAATATAGTGAACATTCATTAACTGAGTATATGCAAGATGTAATGTCATTTTTAAGCTGTATGTTATTTCTGTATGCCGCTCATTTAGACGCTAAACTAAAAATAGCCTCAACTTTACTTGCTGCTTTATTGGGTATGATGTTTGTTCGTGAATCGGATTCTTTATTAGATCATTATGTATTTGATGGTGCGTGGCAAACTATTGTTTTATTGATTTTTTCCTGTGTTATGGTTTTTTTGATAGGTCGGTTTTCTAAGATTTATGCTTCTTTAAAAGAGTACTCTTTAGAGGTTAGCTTTGGGGTCTTCTTGGCTGGTTTTGTTACTTTGTTGGCCTTCTCAAGATTAATGGGAAGATCATCTTTTTGGCAAGCGGTTATGGGGGACTCTTATATGCGTATTGTAAAAAATATAGTAGAAGAGAGTATTGAGACCTTTGGCTATAGTTTGATTTTAATTGCAGCAATAGAATTGGTATTGGTTTGTCTAAAACGAAAAAAACAGGCCAACTTACTTGCCACAGATTGTTGATATTTTGCTTTAGATGAACAAAAAAACACTTCACGTTGTGAAAGCGCGAAGTGTTTTTTTATCTAGTCAGTATGTGATAACAGGTATTTAGCGAGATTTGATTTTTTGCTTACGGCGTTTAGCTGTGTTGCTATTCATTGGTGTGCCTGATGCTCTACCTGTTGCCGTTGTTGCACCATTATTTTTTTTCGCACGTGCTTTATCATTGGCTGTATTTTTAGCCATTGTCGGGCGATTTGATGTATGGGATGCACCTGTAGCTTGTCCCGGTTTAGCATTTTTAGGGCGTCGAGGTATTTGAATATCTTTGTCAGCAGATGGCACCAATTTATTTTCACCATTACCAATCAAGTCTGCGCGTCCCATTTGAATTAGAGTATTTCGTAGATCCTTCCAGTTACTTGCATCGTGATAACGTAAGAAGCCTTTTTGCACTGTACGCTGCTTTGCATCTTTTGGTGTATAGACATCTTCACTTTTATAGGTGACCGGCTTTAGTGGATTTTTACCTGAGTGATACATGGCCGTTGCAAGTGACATTGGTGATGGGTAAAAGGTTTGTACCTGATCAGGTTTAAAGTCGTTTGTTTTCAACCAAAGGGCAAGGTTCATCATATCTTCGTCAGAGCTGCCAGGGTGCGCAGCTATGAAATAGGGAATCAAATGCTGTTTTTTACCGGCTTCCTTGGAGTATTTATCAAACATACGTTTAAAGCGATCGTATGTCCCCATCCCAGGCTTCATCATTTTTGACAATGTACCTTGTTCAGAATGCTCAGGAGCGATTTTTAGTAACCCACCAACGTGATGGGTTACAAGCTCACGAACATACTCAGGATCTTCAACAGCAAGGTCATAGCGCAGTCCTGATGCGATAGAAACAGTATGAATACCTTCTACCGCTCGTGTTTTGCGATACAGTTGCGTTGTTGGGCTATGATCTGTGTTTAAGTTTGAGCAAATAGTTGGGTATACACAGGATAATTTACGGCATGAGGCTTGAACTTCATCGTCATTACAATTCAATGTATACATGTTTGACGTCGGCCCACCAAGATCAGAAATATGTCCTGTAAAACCCGGAACTTTTGCTTTTATATCTTCGATTTCACTCAAAATAGATTCATGGGAACGAGATTGAATGACTCTACCTTCATGCTCCGTGATCGAGCAAAAAGTACAGCCACCAAAACAACCACGCATGATATTTATCGATGTCTTGATCATGTCATAAGCCGGAATACGTGCTTTTTTGTATTTTGGGTGTGGCACTCGAGCATAAGGTAAATCGAATACGCCATCCATTTCTGGTGTTTCCAATGGAATTGGCGGTGGATTTACCCATATCTCTTTTTTACCGTGTTTTTGAATTAAAGCACGAGCGTTATGTGGGTTTGATTCAAGATGTAAAATACGTGAAGTGTGGGCGTATAAAACAGGATCTTTTGATACTTTTTCAAAAGATGGAAGACGGATGTAAGTTTTTTCTGGATCGAGCTTTTCACCACGACGCAATGGCGCAGGAATCACTCGAATCGGCATTGTGTCTGAATCTTCTTCGTCTTTCGTTTGGCACTTCCCTTCAGGGATGTACTCATAGGGACTGTAGATTTTTTCGACCTTGCCTGGCCAATCTACTCGTGTTGAATCTATTTCAGTGTAGCCACCTGGAGGTGTATCTCTGACAATAGTGGTACCACGAATATTTGTTAATTCGTTTAGGGTTTTACCCATTGCCATTTCATGAGTGACTTCAATAATCGCACGCTCAGCGTTGCCATAGAGAAGAATGTCTGCGGTAGAGTCGATCAGAACCGAACGACGTACTTCGTCACTCCAATAATCATATTGAGCGATACGACGTAAGCTGGCTTCGATACCACCAATCATCACCGGAATATCATGAAAGGCTTCTTTACAGCGTTGAGAGTAGACAATGACTGCACGGTCTGGGCGTTTTCCGCCAACACCATAAGGTGTATAAGCGTCATCATTACGTACTTTTAAATCAGCAGTGTAACGGTTAATTAGAGAATCCATATTCCCGGCTGTCACACCGAAGTACAGATTAGGACGACCAAGACGCATAAAATCGTCTGTGTTGCGCCAATCTGGTTGGTCAATAATACCCACGCGATAGCCTTGCGCTTCTAATAAGCGACCTAATACCGCCATACCAAAACTTGGGTGATCTACATAAGCATCACCCGAAACAATAATGACATCACAACTGTCCCAGCCAAGTGCGTCCATTTCTTCCCTAGTGGTTGGGAGAAAGGGTGAAACACCATAACATTCGGCCCAATACAGTGGATAAGAAAAGAGCTGTTTGGCGGTTTTATGTCGTTTGATCATTGTCTACTCTTGGTATCGTCATCACTACTGAACTTATATAAGCAGCAGATGATGGTGATACATGGTTTATCGATAAAAAATTGTGGCGCATTATCCCAGAAAAGCGTCTAGGTAGACAGTCTAATCTAGGGTTTGATATGCCAGACACTTTCTTCAAATATTGTATGTCCGCGTTCTTTATATCTAGGTATGGTTTGTGTAAGGTTTTCAGAGGCGATTTTTTGAATACTCTCTCCCCATAAAGAAGTTACCGCTTGCTCATCGACAGAGAAGGGCGGAGTTTGGTTCTCGCCATCGTGATAAAGTGAAATCAATAATACTGCAGCTGAAGGGGTTAAGCGTTCCAGTGTATGAGAAACATAAGTTGCACGTTTAGAGTCTGGCATAGCCACCATGGCAGCCCTATCATAACAGGCATCAAAATCGTTTTCGGTGAATTGAAAGTAATCACCTTCAATAATGCGAAGAGGTAAGCCTTTGACAGTATGGATTTTCAACTCATCTTCCTTATGGGTATCATAAGCCAAGTCGTTATCACCTAAGAATTGAATAACGGCTAAAGAAGAGAGCTCAATACCTGTTACTTGATAACCTTGTTCAGCTAACCAAATCATGTCATTTGATTTTCCGCATAAGGGAACCAGTACGCGGCTATTTTTCGGTAGCGTGGGCCAGAACTCAATAAGCTTAGGGTCGACACCTTCTTGATGAAAACCAATTCGTCCTGTTTGCCAGCGATCCAACCAAAATTCATTTGTAATCACGTTCACCTCGGTTTTTAAAAGTCGATTTAGTGCGCCATAATAATGATCAGTAATGTTAAGCCTAATATAGGGAGTCTTTTTATACTACCTAAGCCAGTATAGACTTGGGTAAAGCATTTTGAATGACTCTTATAACTAATTTTACACATTTATTACTTCATTTTTAGTACGGAATTATTATGTCTTTAGAGAATGCCCCCCAACATGTTCAGCTTGCAGTTGATCTGATTGAACTGCTTGAAACCAACAATATAAAGAGTAAGGTCGCGGTAGCCGCTTTGGAATTAGTATTAGCAGATTTTAAACTGAAACTTAAAACTGAAGAAGAGGGCTAATACCTAAGTTGATATATGTAAGTAAAAAATCGACCAGACTTCAAATAGGCTAGAGAAATATGGTCGATTTTATAATAGCCACGCAGCTACTATTTTAGAGGCATGGTAAGGTAGCTAAATTTTGAAAGAAGCGGCTTTTTCTTCATATTCTTGAGTGACTTTGTAGATGTCATCACTGCTTCGTATTAAATCTTCCATCAGTTCTGATAGTAGCTGAATAGCTTGAGCGTTTTGGCTAACCTTTTCACTGATGGAGAAAATAACTTGTTCTTGTTCGATAGTGTCTTGAGCTATACCTTGGCTGGACTCAGTGATCTTGCTAACGTCTTTTGCTCTTTTGAGTAAGCCATTAGAGATCTCTAAAGTATGCTCAACACTGACATTTGTTCTTTCTTTACCTGACTCCATAGAGCTAACGGTTTTACTTACGCTATCATTCAAATTTGCTAAGACTTTCTCTATCTCATCTGTAGATTGGCTTGAGCGCTGTGCCAATGTTCTAACTTCATCTGCTACAACTGCAAATCCTCGACCTGTTTCACCTGCTCTTGCTGCTTCGATTGCGGCATTTAAGGCAAGTAAGTTAGTTTGCTCTGAAATACTTCTAATAGAATGTAGGAGTTGAGTAATCGCCTCCACATCTGAAGTTAATGCTTGTAGAGAGTCTGAAATAGACGTGGTGTCTTTTGCTAGTAACTCCATGTCTTTCATAATGGTCAATGCTTGTTGGCTGTCTTGAATCGTATCCTGTTCTAATATGCGAACAATATCAGCAGACTGAGAGCTGTTTTCAGAGACCAATTTCATTGATGCAGATACTTTTTCAGATGCAGCAGCAGCATCTTGGGAACGGTGTTTACTTGCTTCTACGCTAGTACTGGCGTCTTTGGTGATATTGCTGATTTGATTACTATTATTAACCAATACTGTTGCGATATTTTGATAATCTGAAAATAAGCCAGACAATCGATCTAGTAAATTATTTAATGCAATTTCCCCATCGGAAATTGGCTTTTCTACACGAATAGACAAGTCGTTATTTTTGGATATTTCTTCAATGGCTGTGGCAATTTTTAGGTTAGACGAAGACTCTTTTATCATAAGACGTGACATATAAATCAATACAACGGCTTCTGAAATAGCAAAGGCACAATGTACTATCATCACGCCCATGTGATGAGGGCCTGCAAAAATCATAATCGGCATGTCACCAAGGTGTACGCCTGCCATCTGGACATACATAAAACCAATATGATAAATCGCAGTTGTCACAAGAGCCGCAATAATGGGTTGCCACTTTTGATAAAGTAAGAAAATTACCATAGAAGCAAAGATGTGAAAATGCATTTCAATCATGCCTAATTGGCTTTGTATTAGGGATGATGAAACAAGCATCATTAAAATGCCAGCTAAGATGGAGAAAACGATACTTCCTTTAAATAGGCTATAAGCCAATTGTGTCGCAACAAGTAAAATAGCCGAAGCAATGATAGTAAAAGAAAGTAACTGAGCGCCTATTAATCCACTGATTAATAGAACAGGTATTTGAGCGAGTAAAAAACGATAAATGAATAGGTCGTTTTTTAAATCGTGTTGCTTTGATAATGTCATTTTTGTTTCCATTTTTTAGCCATTAAGCGTCTTACAAAATAACTTTTAATTAAATGATTTTTACAGATCTATAGAGCCTAGTATTACGCACAAGTTCATTAATTGGATCAATTATATTGACCATTTTATCCATTCTTCAAGGACAATTTTCGGGAGTAATCATACGAATTGTAAGGGTATTGGCTGTGAAGTACCTAAATCATTGACCGTATGGTTAAAAAATTGAATAAAGTTTTTATGATGAATAAGGGCTTTATGTTTAAAAAAATATGTTTTGCTGCTTAAAATGAAAAGTGTCGCACTTTAAACTAGAATGCAAGGGTGAGGGGGGATACTGTAAAGAGGCTTAAGTTTAAATAAAAAAGCCTTTAGTGCATTTTAAAAATGAAATGACCCCCAATATTGATTGTCCAACTATTGCAGGTCATTTCGAAGAAATTAAAGGTTTTTTTTCATTTGATACTTTATTAATCCAAGTTTAGGTTCGTTAAATTTTGCTCTGTTTTTTTATTTTTAAGTTGACCTAAAAGGTTATGTACATCTTCTTTGATCATCAATAAAACAGGGATCAGTACTAGGGTGATCACTGTGGCAAACATGATCCCATAGGCTAAAGATACTGCTGCAGGAATCAGCATTTGTGCCTGCCTTGAGGTTTCCCAAAGAATAGGAATTAGACCCGCAAAGGTTGTAAAAGACGTCAACAAGACTGCACGCAATCGGCTACGGCAGGCAATACTGATAGCTTTTTTAACATGACTTGTTTCATGACGTAGGTCGTTAAATCGTGAAACCAATAATAAACTGTCATTTACGACAACACCGCTGAGGGCCAAAATACCATTTAACGAGAAAATACCTAGCGTTAAATCATTCATCCAATGGCCAAGCAAAGCACCGATAATACCGAATGGTATTGCCATCATGATGATCAGAGGTTGAGTATAAGACTTCAGTGGAATGGCTAATAGGCCATAAATAATCAATAGAGCGATCAGGAACATTTCAGACATAGAAGACTGAGTTTCAGCTCTTTGCTCTGCCTCACCAGAGAAGTACACTGACACGCCAGAAAATTGACGTTTCATTTGTGGTACGACAGCTTTTTCTAAGTATTCGACGACTTCAGTTGAAGACATTTCGTCTTTATCAACCTCAGCAGACAGATATAAAGAACGTTTACCATCAATACGAACAATGGTCGTTTCCGCTTCTTCTTGAGACAAAGTCGCAACTGAGGACAAAGGAATACGTGTACCATCGTCTAGCGAAATCTTGGTATTCATCACCGCAGAAGGGGATTCTTGTTGATCGTTAGGGTAACCTAAGCGAACTTCCACCTCTGCGTTATCTCTTTGGTATTCCTGTACAACTTGACCATCAAAGTTAGTCGATACTTGAGATGCAAGATCACTGGTTGAAAGTCCTAGTAAACGGCCTTGTTCACTAAGCTTCAATACCAAGCGAGATTCTGTTGGATCTGTGTTTTGCTCAATTCCTGTTACTGCAGGTAGTGTTTCCAGTTGTTTTAGTAACTCCAACATGGCGCCATTTAAAACACTAGAGTCATTACCTCTTAGTTCGATTCTTAATGCATCAACACTTTCTCTGGCACTTCGAATTCTTAGATTTTTGACTCCTTCAGGCATACCAGATAATTGCTGCCATTTAGTCGCAAATTGCGCTGATGTATATGGACGATCTGTAATTAACTCAATTCGAATATTGCCAGACTGATCATTACTTGACGTTACTTGAATGTTTTTAATTGCCACATCGCCTTTTGGTTGAGGCGCTTTTTTTATCGACGGACGGTCTGTTGATGCAGTTTTTGAACCTGCTGTATTGTTTTCATCAGCAGAAGCTGGTCTTTGTGGACGGCGACGTTCCCCAGTATCACTTCTTAGAGCGATATCAGCTTGGTAAGCAGCTTCTTCTAGTGTTAATAAAACACGACTGGTTTGACCATAGCTGACATCGTTGTTCATTGTCAGACTGCCTCGAACTGTGTCTCCTGGAATCTGTGGGAAAAAACTTATACGAATAGCGCCAGTAAAAGGCATAGACATAACAAGCAAAAATATTGCGATAAAGAATAAGCAAATTGCGTATCTATGATTAAGTGCAATGTCGATACTAGGTTTATAAATACGATCACTAAACCACTGTAATCCCTTATCTGCACCATGTTGAATCCAAGCCCAGCCTTTTGCTATAGGGTTTGTTCGAGTTGATTTGCGAGTATTAATATGTGCCAAGTGAGCTGGTAAAATGATCTTAGATTCGATCACCGATAAAACAAGACAAATGGCAACAACAATGGCAAATTGGGAATAAAGCTGCCCTAAGCGACCTTCAATATTGGATAATGCCCAAAAGGCTGCAACTGTAGTGAAGACACCAAATAATGTTGGAATCGCAACAATCATGGTGCCTTTTATAGTACTGCCTAAAGTATCTCCTTCTTTAGACCGTACTGTATAGATACTTTCCCCGACTACCACAGCGTCATCCACTACTATTCCTAAGGCCATAATAAAGCCAAAGGTGGTAAACATGTTTAAGGTTAGGCCAACGCTCTCTGTACCCATGAAAAATAGTGTGCCAAAGAAAATAAACGGCAAGCCCATGGCAACCCAAAACGCGACAGTAATGTTTAAGAAAATTGCCAGCAAAACAAACACTAAAAACACGCCAGTAATTGCGTTCTCGATCATTAATTCTAGGCGTTCATTAATTGATTCACTGCGATCATACCAAGTGCCTAAGGTGACATTTGGTGGCAATCGGTTACTGTCTTGCCATTCTTGAATCACTTCTTTCGCAGCAATAACTGAGTTGGAGATATCACTGGTGCCTTTGGTGAGAACTTGAATGGCTAAACTGTTCTGACGATTAAAGCGTGATAATACAAACTCATCCTCATCAAAGACATCTCGTATGTTAGCTATATCGCTAAGTAAAAGTTTGCCACCGTTCTCGTTCACCCTAATTGGGATTTGCAAAAATTGGCTTTTTATATAAGCCTGCTCAGACGCACTAATGCTGAGGTAAATATCTTCATTACGAAGTGTGGCAACCTTTGATGTAGAAGATTCTGCATTAATGGCACTAGCTATATCTGTTAATGTTAGGTCATAGGATTCCAACTTGTTTTTATCAACTTCAACCATCATGGTTGGATCTAACCAACCTGTAATGGACGTTGCGCTAATATTTTCATTAGCAAGAAGGTCTGACTCTAATTCGTCAGTTAATTTTTGCAAAGTTCGACGGTCTGCTTCCCCGTACAACTGAATCCAGATTGAATGTTCTTCTCGAACTGCTTTACTAACAACGGCAGGATCCGCATCGTCAGGGAATGAGGTGATTTGATCGACTTCATCTTTGACATCATCCATTAAAGTATCAATGTCATAACCGTCAATCATTTCTATACTAACACTGGTTGAGCTTGCGCTTGACGATGTCGTGATGTTCTTAATACCAGATGTTCCCTGTAATGCCTGCTCAATAGGTATGGCTATACCTTCTTCATTTTCTTTGGCTGAACCACTGTCGTTACTGACTGAAATGGCAACTCGATTCGGTGATAGGCTTGGAAAAGCTTCTTTATTAATCGATCCCATATTGACCACACCGAGGGTGATCATAAGTATTAATAATAAGTTTGCAGCAACTGGGTTATTCGCAAACCAAGGAATGATGCCTTTGTATTGATCGATAGGGCTCATGGATTATTGCCCTTTTTTACAGTGTCTGTAGCTTGATTTGTAGTTTCCTGTGTTATGGCTTTTATTGGAGCAACGAGAGTGCCTTTTATATAGCTGTTATAAGGTTGAACAACCACTTGGTAACTACCTTCTCTCATGTTTTCTGGTACCTGAATATAAACGTAATTTGAATCCACAAAGCGTGGCGTTGTTTCAAAGGTATTTAAACGCTTATCTTCGTCGATGTACCATATTTCACTTTTTTGACTTAGTGCGGTATTTGGTAAACGCCATAAGTTATCAAGCAGTTTACCTTTTAGACTAATGCCAACAAATGAGCCTGGAATAAGTTGAGGTGTTTGTTCTAATGGCTTATCTAAACCTATAGTAAGACTGCGCATTCGGGTGGATTCATCAATATGAAGTCCGACACTGAGGATTTTTCCTTGCCATGTAGCATTATCATCAACGCTGCTTATAGTGACTGGCCAGTTAGAGGTGAGTAGTGTTTTTGTGTCAGGTAGTTTTAACCAATCCGTGTTCGATAGGTCTATTTGTATCTCAGCACGCTCAACGCTGTAAAGTGTGCCAACATCACCTCCTGTACTTAGATAAGAGCCAGGAGAGATCATACGTTCCACGACTAATGCATCAAAAGGGGCAATCAGTTTTGTATTTTTTAAATCATTTTGTGCATTTTCTAATTCCGCTTTTGCTGCATCGAATTCAGCTTGCGCAGCGACAAGTTGTGGTTCACGTAGAACAAGGTCAGAATCGGGTTCTTCCTCAAAACCTGATGCTTCCCATTCAGCTCTTGCTTGTTCTCCTTGGCGTTTTTCTTCTTTCAGTGCAAGTTCTGCACTGGCTAACGTATCCTTTGCATTGGCCACAAGGCTGTTAAGTTCTGTGTTCTTTAAAGTCGCTAGAATATGACCTTTTTTAACTATTTGACCAGATTCGAATTGATTAGATATTTGTGTTACTTCACCGCTTACTTGATTGGTTAATGTTAGTGAGTATCTTGGTTCCACTAGCCCAGAGGCCTTTATTGATGCCGCATAAGTGCCTACTTGGGCCTCCATAACCGTAATCTGTAAGGCTTGCTCTGCCGCTTCTGGACGAGCCTTTTTTACTTTATTGTTTTGGGCTTCAATGGCGCTAGTGATGTAAAAATACACACAAATAATAGAGATGAGAGCCAATATTAAGGTAATCCATAGTGAGCGGCGTTTCATTGTTCGTTTACTCCAAGCCCTAATGCGAGTCCTAAATCGACTCGGTTTGATAGATGTTGATAAATAATGTCGTCGAGCTGTGCTTCTAAATCGAAGGTGGTCGTTTGTACATCAATCAGATCACTAATTTCGATGAGCCCAGTACGGTATTTTTTCTCATACTGGCTGAGATTTTTCTTTGAACTATTTAGGGCATCACGGATGTGTTGCTTTTGTAAGGACAATACTTTTTCTTGTCCTAATGTATTTTCTACTTCATTTACTGCTGTTAGCAGAGTGTCACGATAGGCTTGATAGGCTTGCGCTGTTTCTAATTTGGCAACTTCGACTGCGGCTTTTAATTGCCCACCTTGATAAAGTGGCTGAGTTAATTGCGCTAATAATGACCAAATTGGCGAGCCAAATAATGCCCCACTTGGTGACTCCGCCGTCTCGCTTAATGTAGCGCTAAGACTAATGCTCGGTAACATGTCTTTATAGGCGACAGAAGTATTTAAATCTGCCGCTTCAATGTCTAAATAAGCAGCTTTTAAATCTGGGCGACGTTGTAACGCTTGTTCAGGTAAATCACTAAAAGATAAGTTGACGTTAGGGTAGTCTGTATTGGCAATAAAGCTGAGGGGATCGGTACTGCCTAAGTAAAGTTGTAGGGTACGCATTTCAATCGCAAGGTCTTCTTGGAACTCAATTAAATCTGACTTGGATTGAGATGTTGATGTGCGAGCCGCATCGAGTTCTTCTAAATCACCAAGACCATTTTTAAAACGTTTTTGAATAAGTTTTTCATTTGCTTCTAATAACGTTAAACGTTTTTGTTCAATATCAATGGCATGTTGCTTGGCGGTGATTGCGAGCCAAGACTTTATGACATTAGCAACGAGAGTGTCGCGACTTGCTTGATAAAGGGCTTCGTCACTAGCTAGTGATTTAGCTGATGCTTGTTCTGAATTAGCAAGTTTTCGCCATAAATCGAGCTCCCAACTGATGCTTAAATCAGCATCGTAGCTAATAGTGTTATCTTCAGTTTTATCAGCAGAAAATCCAGCTTCTACGCTAGGTAAGGAGTCACCATGTTGACTTTTGATACTCCATAAACTTGCCTGCAAGGTAAGTTGAGTTTGTTGCAAACTGGGGTTTGCTTTAAGAGCTTGTTGAATGATTTTCTCTAACTGAGAATCTTGAATTAAATCTGTTAAGTAGCTAACCGGAGCGACTTTATCAAGATCGTCCCATTGAGCTGATTTTTTCTCACTGACTGTATTGAATTCACTTTGTGCTAAGTCAGCATAATTTTCGCGTTCTTGTGTACTGGTACAGGCTGCTAATAATAAGCTTAAGCCAAACAATCCTACGTTCCGTAACGGCTTGTTTATCATTCAATACGTCCTAATGAAAAAATGTTGAGTAACCATATCGCGCGTTGTGTGATTGTAGTCAGTCAAACATCACGTCTTACATATTTTCTACATATTTCAAAGTATCATTTCTTTTACACTCTTATATAAAGTTTATTTTCATTTCTTTACAAATGAAAAATAAACATGATCATCTTATGTTTAACATGTTTTTTCTAGGTTCATTTTTTTCTTTCCGTATTAAAATCTTTGATAACTTTTGCCAATATTTTAATGGCCCATTCTCTTTTTTCTATACTCTGTTCACTAAAGTTGAGTCTAAAGCAATTTCGATATTTTCCTGTCGCAGAAAATAATGGGCCGGGGGCAAAACTGGCGCCTTCAGCGCGACACCTTTCTAATAACTTCATGCTATCAATGTTTGGGTTGAGTTCTACCCATAATATAAAGCCACCGTCGGGAAAGCTTACTCGAGTATCGCTAGGTAAATAGGTTTTTATAGCATTTAGAAAATGATCTCTTTGTTTTTCATAATGCTGTCTAATTTGACGAATATGCTTAGTGTAACCCCCTAAGCGAATGAATTTAGCAATGGCAAGTTGAGGGAAAACAGGGCACATGGAGCTGCTAACATATTTTATGTGAGTGACTTTGTCTCGATAACGCCCAGGAGCAATCCAACCAACTCTCATGCCAGGGGCGATGGTTTTTGAAAATGAAGAGCACAAAAGTACTCGACCGTCATTATCAAAAGATTTGATGGTTTTAGGGCGAGGAAATTGAAAGGAAATATCGCCGTAAATATCGTCTTCTATAATGGCGATATCATAGCTTTGTGCCAGTTTATAAAGTCGCTCTTTTTTTCCTCTGGCATGGTATAGCCCATTGGATTATTGCAGGTTGGTGTAACAAAAATAGCTTTAATTGGCCATTGGTCTAGCGCTAGTTCCAGAGCTTCTATGCTCATGCCTGTTTCTGGGTGAGTGGGTATTTCCATTGCTTTAAGGTTGGCTGCCTTGATGGCTTGCATAGAGCCATAAAAACTTGGCGATTCGATGGCGATAATATCACCTGGTTCAGTGACAGCTCGAAGGCAAACAGAAATGGCTTCTTGGCAACCAGAGGTGACAACGAGATCATCTGGGTGTAACTGACAACCTGAAGCAACGGTTAAGCGACAAAGTTGCGTACGTAATTCTTCTCTGCCTCGAATGTCGGAATAGCTTAGTCCTAATTCTGGTTTTTGTTTAGCAAGGTCGGACAAAGTTTTTAATAAAGGCTTAAGTGTTGGCGCTTTCATATCTGGCATGGCATGTTGCAACTGCACACCTTTTTGGTTGCTACGGTTCATTAGCATGTTGAGAACTTCTTCCCATTGAGACACTTCTAATGGGCGTTGTGGTGGTCGAGAAACACTCGGTAAGTTGTCTTTCTTGCGTTGGCAAACAAAATAGCCTGATTTTGGTTTTGCTTCGACAAGAAGTTCTTGTTCTAACTGTCGGTAAGCTTCTTGTACTGTAGATATGCTCACTCCATGTTCTTGTGCAAGTTGACGAACCGACGGCAACTTGTCTCCCGGCTTATAAAAGTCGTGTTGTATGTGCTCTCGCAGTCGTTTGGCTAGATTTTGATAGAGTGTCATCGTGGTTCTCCTGCGAATACATGGTGTGTATTTGATTGTAGTGCTTTTTTTGTCTATTGGTGACCATACAGATTACAGTTTGTTACGCCATACAGATATAATTCACGGTGTTCTGTATGCTTGATAAAGCTTTTTTCTGAATCTGTATTGTCTTTATTGCTTCCTCTAAAGTGGTTATTCATACACATGGCATTATTAACACCTTTAATAGTGCGACCTAAAGAGGGGAAGGGCATGTTAGTTGTTAGTTTATTTGTACATATTCAGCATTGCGTAGAGCGTTACCAAACTCGTAAAGCCTTAGCGCGATTAACGACTCAGCAAATGTTAGATATTGGCATGACAAAAGACCGTCAGAGATCTGAATTATTACAAGCATCTGTGTTTGGTTTTGTTCGAGATCTTACGGATAGAATGAAGAAGGGTCGCTAGAACTATGATAGAGCTGTCTTTCTTCGTTGCCCTGGCGATGTTTTCATTCGTTATGTCTGTTACACCGGGACCAAATAACATTATGTTGTTGGCGTCTGGTGCACAATTCGGCTTTCGTCGCTCCTTGCCTCATATTATAGGAATTGGCATTGGTATGGCGGCTCTTATATCGTCTTCTCTTTTGGGATTAGGGGCAATATTTATTTTATTTCCGCCTTTGTATATCGTACTTAAATGGGTCGGTGGTAGTTATTTATTGTGGCTGGCGTGGAAAATTGCCAATGCGCCTGTTAATGGCTTATCGACAGACTCGGCTGAAAAAGCAAGGCCTATGCGTTGGTGGCAAGCCTCTCTGTTTCAGTTTATTAATCCAAAAGCGTGGATGATGGCGATCAGTAGTGTAGGTACATTCACCATACAAGGCGACTTGTATGTCCAGTCTGGTTTGTGGATGTTGTTGATTTTTGCCTGTGTAAATGCACCAACGATTTCTCTTTGGGCGTGGTTAGGAGGCAGTATTCGTCGTTGGCTAACAAGTACTAAGCAGCAGCGATGCTTCAATATAGGCATGGGCGTTGCGACGGCATCGACCTTGCTTATGATTGTAAGTGGTTAAATTGGATGTTGATAAGAATGTTACTCCTAAATTCAGAGAGTAAGGCGGATGGATCGCGTTTATAAAGACTTAACTTCATAGCATAAGATGGCTGTGTTTGACTGGGGAGTATAAGCGTAATGGCGGGACTTGAAATGACAGATAGTGAGACCATACCGATAACGTCAAAAAAACAGTGGAGTATTTATATGATTAAAACCCGTATGAATACTCTTTATACTGGAATTAGTATTGATGTTGAACGTCGTTTCAAAGAGCACTCAGGAGACAGTAAAAGAGGAGCTCGTTATCTAAAAGGTAAAGGTCCATTAGAATTAATGTGGCAAGAGTGTGTCGGTTCGAAAGGTGATGCTTTATCGTTGGAATATCGTGTAAAGAAGCTGAATCGTCGACAAAAACAAAGCTTGATTGACGGAAAATTTGAACTTCAGTCGTTAGCGAAAAAAACTAATATTGATTGCAATTCAGAGTAAATTTTCTTGTTTTTTTAGACTTAATATATGGCTTGAGATTTGTATTAAATATTAGAAGTGAGTTGATTAATAAGGTGTTTTCAAAGCTTGTTTTTCTTGCGAATCATTCGTAGCATGTCATCTATTCTTTAATGGCTTATAAGATGGAGACAGGGCGCTATGATTAGTCATTTTGACCACATTGTATTGACTGTGGCAAATATAGACAGGGCGGTGTCTTTTTATGAAACCGTACTGCATATGGAAGAGATTACCTTTGGTGAAGGGCGAAAGGCAGTGAGGTTTGGTCAGCAGAAAATTAACTTTCAGTTGCTAGGTGAAGAGCTTCGGAATCACGCTATGGAAGGCTCAGGTGATTTTTGTCTAATTACGAACTGGTCGATGGATGATCTAATTGATCATCTAAAAGAATGTAATGTATCTATTCTGGAAGGCCCTGTTACTAAATCTGGTGCTCAAGGCCTAATTGAGTCTGTGTATTTTAACGATCCAGATAATAACCTTATCGAAGTGAGCGCATATTTAGACTCTACAGAGAGCGAACCAGTTGAACCTTCATCAGACTTTATTGAAACAGATGTTAATGAGAAATAAGCGGAGTAACTGCTTTTAGTACTGCTTGATAGGCTTGCTCTTCATAAATTGCAAACCCGCTTAGTTGTCGAGCTTTTATTTTAGTAAAAATAGGTTGGGTTAAACCGGTTAAAAAGCGTGTGATTAACACTGGTGTAATATCTGTGTTTGGGCTTTTACTTTGTATATGTTGTACAAACTCTTTTACATAGTAAACAAGGTTATCTTGCCAGGCATTAGATTGTTTATCCTCTAAAAAAATAAGTGGCTTGCCACGACAAACAGAACAATGACCGCAATTTTTAGGTGCATTTTGGTCACCAAAATAGCGTGCCAAATTATTATTTAAGCATCTATCTAATTGAAAGAATCGAATCATGGTCGCTATTCTATCTATTTCAGTTGTTTGCTTTTCATTCACATATTTATGTAATTGGTTTGCTAATATTTGATGATGAAACTCCTCTGGATTGACCTGATAAACTTCTGTTAACCCTTTGCTTTCCAAGGTTAAAATGTTGTGGTCAGCTACAAACTCCAATACCTGCAAAACATCACTTCTCGAAAGGCCCATTTCATTAAAAAGTTTATCAAAATCTGGCGTCCCCCAAATTTTCTTATATTGAATGCCTTTTAATATGGCTTGGTAAGCTTGTTGCCACTGTTCCGGGATTTGATGAGAAAAAGCGATTCTATCGCCTTCCCATTTAAGTCGAACATCAGCGTAATAGCTGTATTTCGGGGTAATTGCACCTAACAACTCTAGTTGGACGAGTAAGGTTTTTAATGGCAAAGAACGAATATTTGTTTGGTTTGATAATCCATAAAGTTGTGTTTCCCATTCTTGCACACCATTCGCTTGTTGAACTGTTTGTTCGGTAATATTTCTTAACAGTGTGTCTATATCGTGTGATTCGGGCGTATCGCCATAAACGAAATTTTCTAAGGTATGTAAACCTTCTAAACTGGCCAGTAGCACACATCTGCTTGGCTGGTTATCTCGTCCTGCGCGGCCAATCTCTTGACTGTAGTTTTCGATGGATTTAGGTAAATCAAAGTGAACCACAAGGCGAATATCGGATTTATCTATTCCCATACCAAAAGCAATCGTTGCGACTATGATGCGAGTTTTGCTGTCCATAAATTTGGCTTGGATGTCACTGCGAATATCGTTCCCCAGCCCTGCATGATAAGCCTGTGCCGAATAGCCTTCTGATTGTAATGCGGTGGCGATTTCCTCGGCAGTCTTTTGCTGAGTGACGTAAACAATGCTCGCGCCTTCTGTTTCATCGAGCACAGTTTTTAGCTGCTGGAATTTATGACGGCCTTCCGTTTGAATAAGATCAATGTCTAAATTGTGACGATAAAAACCGGTTTGGATAATGTGCTCTGGGTGTATGGCGAATTTTTTTGCCATGTCCCGTTGTACTCGACGGGTTGCGGTTGCGGTCAAAAGCAACACTAACGGAATGGCGAGTTCCTGTTGATAATGAGGTAGCTTTAAATAATCTGGTCGAAAATTGTGTCCCCATTCAGAAATACAATGAGCTTCGTCCACAACTAACATGGAAATAGGAATTTGCTTGATAAAGCGACGAAAACGTTCGTTTTTGAAACGTTCTACTGAGATCATTAATATCTTGATGGATCCGTTTTGCACACCAAGCATGACGGCTTGGCTTTCCTCCTTAGTCTGACTTGAATCCAAGCTAGCCGCAGAAATACCTTTGGATCGAATGAATTGTAATTGATCATGCATTAACGCAATGAGTGGTGAGATAACTAAGGTTAAATGAGGTAATTGAGTAGCGGTAAATTGATAGCATAATGACTTGCCTGATCCGGTGGGAAAGACCGCAAGAGAAGAGTGGCCAGACAAAAGCTGTTCAATAGTTTGTTTTTGGCCTTCACGAAAGTCTCCAAATCCAAATGTATTCTTGAGTGATTTTTCTAATGACATGATTAAGAAATATTACCCCATTCCAATTCACAATTTTTCAATTCGTTTAAGTGGTTTAACCAGTAATCTTCACTTCCAAACCATGGAAAGGCTTTTACAAACGCAGGGTCGCTCCAGCGGCTTTGTAGCCAAGCCGCGTAATTAATAACTCGCACACTTTTGAATACATCAATTAAACCAAGTTCTCTCGTATCGAAGGGCAAATAGGCTTCATAACCTTCGAGGAGTTCGCTAAGTTGTTGCTTTGGGTTTTCAGTTTGAGTCAGATGAAGCCATAGATCTTGTACAGCAACACCATTTTGGCAATCGTCAAAATCTAATAAATGGAACTGACCTTCGTGTAACATCAAATTGCTTCGATGACTATCACCATGTACAGGACGTAATTGTGTAGGCCAATATATTTGAGTCCGTGCTTCGCTCATTTGGCGTAATTTAGCGATTTGCTTTTTATAAATAGGTTTAAGTTTTTCTGGTAAGAAGGAGTTCGATAAAATTAGCTTTGCCGCTTCGTCTATTTGAGATAAGGGCGATACACTGGTGCGATGAGCAAAAGGTATAGTTGACATTTGTTGATGGACTTGGCCAATAAGTTCACCAAGTTGATATAGCTCGTCTAAGTTATCCGCTTCAGGATGTTGACCTATCAATCGTGGTGATAGACAAAAATAGATTCCTTTGTGACAAAAAAGGCTTTTTCCTTCAAACTCCAATGGTGCAACAACTGGTACACCATTCGCTTTTAGTTTCAATAATGTTGTGTGCTCTTCAATAATTTGCGCTTCGTTCCAACGTTCCGGACGGTAAAACTTAGCAATAACTGGCGTACTGTCTTCAATACCAACTTGATAGACTCTATTCTCATAGCTGTTTAAAGGATAAATACGGGAGTCGCTCCAAAGACCTGTTGATTCAACGGCATCTAAAATAGCGTCAGGTATAAGAAATGAGAAAGCTAGACTGGCCGATGGAATGGCTTTATCTGCTTTTTGAATGTCGTTGTTTGAAAACATGATTTGAACCTTTTAGTTACCCTTGTCTCTAGTGCTATAAAGCTACATTAGCACTAGAGACAGAAAATCAAACGATGAAGATAACGATGAAGGGCCTTTATAGCAAGCCGAGACGTTTTTTAATAACCTTTATTTGCGGTGCTTTTATTGGTGATGCGTATCCCTTTTCAATTTGGCGATTCCATTGTTTCCAGGATTTAATCGCCTCACCTTGATGGTTTCTAGTGAGGTATTGTTGTACTTCTGCACGGTATGAGTTGGAAACAACAATAGGATTTCCTTGTCCTAGAATTCGTAGTCGGGTGACAGATCGCCTAAATTTATCCACTAAGATAGGCGAGTTTTCACCACTTTCTGTCAAATTGGTAATGGTTTTTAGGTAGCTATAATAATGATCTATTTTTTCTTCACTTGTATCACGGGTTAGGCGGATTACTCGTGAGTATGCTCTTTCTGCATTTTTCCAGTCTTTAATTCGTTGACTCAAATCCCCAAGTTTTTTTGATCTTTCTACTGAATAAGGAGAAACTTCAATTGCTTTCATTATTGTAGACTGTGCTGCTTCTAAGTCTCCAAATTGCTCTTGGGCTTCAGCCAAAAGATCATAGGCGGATAAAAAATGACGGCTCAGCTGAATTGTGTATTGAAGTTTTTCAATAGCGTTGGAGATATGGCCTAGCTTCATTTCACATAATGCAACACCATAATGTGCCCAAGCGAAATGCTTATAGCTTTGTGTTACTAAAATATAGTGATTTTTGGCTTCTTCATAACATTTTCGAGCAAACAAGGATTCTCCAATAACCTTCAAACATAAGTTATTAAAATTAGGATACTGAATCATTATTTTTCTAGCTTGTGACTCCATATTAACGAAGTCATCTTTTTTACGACATTGATTAACGCCATCAAAAACTAATTTTTGTTTTTGAACTCGTTCAAATCTACGTTTAAAAGCGGCAGGTGTGAAAGGTTTAACAAGATAACTATCAGGTTGATATTCTAAAATACTAACGACATTTTCATAAGCTGTATCAGCCGTAATCATAATGAAAATTGTAGAGTGATCTAGGGCATAGGTTTTGCGTGTGACTTCTAATATTTGTTGTCCATTAATACCACCACCCAAGTTGTAATCAGAAAGCACAATATCGTAACGAGTGCTTAAGATACGTTTTATAGCAGCTTGTCCAGAAGGTTCAACATCTATTTTTGTATAACCCAAAGAGGCTATAAGTGATTTGAGCATAGAGCGCATTTCATTCATATCTTCAATGATAAGTACACGTTTGTGAGTATCATTTAAAGTGTTTGATAATGCTAAATCCGTTTTTTGCGCAGGGGCTTGTAATTTTTTCACAGTCACTTCCTTTTGACTAGATTCAAAAATTTTGCGCCTAAATACTATAATAACTTGTGTGGTATTTGTATGATTAGTTTTCTTAATTTATTCTTTTTTTATATGTTTTTTTAGATGATGAGGATATAACTTGAAAGCCATTCTATTGTGAAAAAAGTAGGGGGTTGCTAATCAAGGCTCTGATTTAATTAGAAAAAGCGACGTGTGTGAGTTTTACTTAATTTAGTGTCTTGATTTATTTTAATCCAAGACGTTTTTTTAATGTGTATGTTTGAGCTTCACTTAGGGGGAAGCTTGTCCAGATTCAATAAGACGGTTCCACTGTTTCCAAGATTTGATCGCCTCACCCATGTGTTCACGAGTGAGGTATTGTTGAATTTCAATACGAAAAGAGTTGGAAATAGCAGCAGGGTTTGTTTTTCCGAAGGTACGTAAACGTATTAATGTTCGTTTAAATTTATCTGCTAGTTTAGCGCTGTCCTCACCCGATTCCATCAAATGTGTGATGCACTTTAAAAAATCGTAATAGTATTCCACTTTTTCAAATGTCGTTTCACGAGTTAAGCGAATCACACGAGAATAGGCATGTTCAGCGGTTGCCCAATCTTTCATAGCCATACTTATTTGCGCAAGACGTACAGATCGTTCCGTTGCTCGAGGTGATACTTCAATAACTTTTATCATGGCGGTTTGCGCGGCTTCTAAATTTCCTAAGCTTTCCTGAGCATCCGCAAGTAAGTCATAGGCAGATAGAAAATGGCGGCTTAAATTAATAGTGTCTTCTAATTTTTTGATTGCTGCAGCAATAGTGCCAAGTTTTAGCTCACATAAAGCAATACCAAAATGAGCCCAGGCTAGGTTCTTATTTTTTTGAATAATTAACATGTAATGGCTTTTGGCGTCTTTATACCGGCCGCGAGCATAGAGTGATTCACCTATAACTTTTAAGCATTGGCTAGCAAAGTTAGGGTGTTGTGCCATAACCGCTTTTGCTTGAGCTTCCATTAACTCATAGTTATTTTTTTCGAGCGGTGTTAATACCTTCAAAAATCTTTTTCTGTTTTTGTACTCGCTCGAATCTTCTAAAAAAAGCAGCAGGAGGGAAGGGTTTAACTATGTAACTATCCGGTTGGTATTCCAAAACATTAACAACGCTTTCATAGGCTGTATCTGCAGTAACCATAATGAAAATAGTAGAATGATCTTGGGAATAGTTCTTTCGAGCCGTTTCTAATATCTGTTGCCCATCAATGCTACCACCGAGATTGTAATCGGATAACACGACATCATAGTGCTTTTCTAAAATACGTTTAATGGCAAACTGGCCAGATGATTCAACATCAATGTTAGAGTAACCTAAAGACATCATAAAAGATTTTAGCATGATGCGCATTTCACCAATGTCTTCGATAATCAAAACACGTTTGTTTGAAATGTCGATGAATTCTTGGTGAATCTCATTGCTTTCCGTGCTGCGAAGAGTTACATCTGTCAAAATATTACCTGATTATTTACGTCTTAAATAAATCTAATATCTATTTACTTATACCATGGGATTGAAAGAAATACTAAATGTAATTTTTAAGTTACTTAAAGTTAAGCTTTTTTACTTTATTTTAAGTTGTTTAATGGTGATGTTTATTGATGACTTTAAAGAGGCGTTTTTTTGTTTTTAACCTAGTGCTCGTGGGCTTTTATATGGATTGAAGTATTTCAATTATAGGTACTACTTTAGTCGTAGGTTTCTTGTTTTACATTGACCTTCTATAGCCTGCGTTAAACACTAGAAAAAATAACAATTAAAAGGGAAGGGATATATGATGTTGTATTTCCAGTTTTGCAGTGTTTTAGCTATATTTACGCTGTTTATTTGCGGCTATTTTTTGAATGCTATGTCGTTGCCTTATGTTGTTATAGGCTCATTATTAAGTATATTCTTAATGCTATTAAACTTTCCTCGTAAAACACAGTCGTTACAAAAATCTGCTTCGATAACAGAACAAGAGCAGGCCTCTTTATACTCTGATATGAGTAAAACTGTCACTGATGCGACCTCAAAAATGGCTATGGGGGCAGCAGAGGTTTCTTATTTTGTTGATACGTTAAGTAAAGACATACACTTAACTCATGATGATACAGAGCAAATCACTCAGGCAGTAGAAACCCTTTCAGATACTGGTTTAGCTCTATCTAATAATTTAGGGCAATTAGCCCATACTATGAACGGTACGGCGCAATCGAGTCGAACGGCACAAGATGCCCTCACTCAAAGTGCAAACCAGATAAACGAGTTAACAAAAAAGGTTCAGATGGCCAGCGAGCAGCTTGCTTTATTAACCAAAAGTGCAGATGACATAGATAGTATTACCGATGTCATTAAAGCGGTTTCTGAACAGACCAACTTACTTGCTCTTAACGCTGCAATTGAGGCGGCTCGTGCAGGAGAACAAGGCCGAGGCTTTGCTGTTGTTGCTGATGAAGTGCGTTCATTGGCTGGTAAGAGTGCGGACGCTTCTGAGCAAATATCGAACTTGTTAGCTGATGTGCGTCGTAATAGTGAATTAACAAATAATGAAATGTCTTCTTTGAAAGAGTTGACTGAATCCCTTTCCAGTACCCTTTTAGGTGAAACCCAACGCTTTATATCATTAACTGAAGAAGTACAAAACGCCTCTATGGTTTTGTCTGAAGTAGAAAGTGCGGGTGAAGCATTAGGTGCAACCAGTACTCAGATTAATGGTTCAATATCCCGTATTAGCTCATCATTACAAGACATTTCACAGCGCAGTGATCTTTTGTCTACGGAAGCATCTAGTTTGAGCAATGGAGCTGAAATTGTATTCAGAGAATTGGATAAAGTTGATAAATCGTTGTTTTTTTCTGAATTAGTGAGTCGGGCAAAGTCTTGTGCTAATGATATAGGAAAATTATTTGAAGAGGCAATTGAAAAAGGCGAACTGACGCAAGAAGATGTATTTTCAACTGACTATCGTCCGATCAGTCAAACTAACCCACAAAAATTTAGCACAGCATATGATGACTTCAGTGATCGCTTTTTTCCTGCGATTCAAGAAGCTGTTTTAGAACAACATGAAGAGGTTATGTTTGCGGGTGCTGTCGATATTAATGGTTATTTTCCAACCCATAACAAAAAATTCAGTCAGCCTTTGAGCGGTGATTATGAGAAAGATTTGATTAATAATCGAACTAAGCGAATCTTTAATGATCCAACAGGAGGGCGATGTGGTTCTCATACCGATAGTTTTCTATTGCAAACTTATAAGCGTGATACAGGTGAAATTTTACATGATTTGTCGGTACCTATTTATGTTAATGGAAAACATTGGGGTGGCTTTCGTATGGGATTTAAAACAATCCATTAAAGTGTTTTTTAACGATTTTTGTAAATTAAATTATGCCAATAAATACGCCACGATAAGTACAAGAGAGTGAAGAGTTAGAAAGTGAGAAACTGGGTGTATGGTATAAGACTTCTACTGAGGAGGTATCCGATGGGAAAGGAATCTCTAACGGCGTATCTTGATTATAAAAGATGATCCAGAAGCGCGTCGCTAAATCAGCTGTAGTAAGGGTTAACGCAATGTAATGGCGATTTGAGTCTGACCAATCGTTATATGTCATTGGTGTGCTTCGCTCATTAAGCCATTGGATGTGATCTGGGGAAGTGTATTGATAAAGTGGATCATCCTCTAAATGCATCTCTGCCAATATTGGATAGGCTTTACGTAATGAGGTGAGCTTTGCTATCACGTCTTGTAGTGCTGACCTCGCTTTACTCTCTTGCCAGTCCAGCCAAGTTAGTTGATTGTCTTGGCAGTAAGCGTTGTTGTTGCCTTTTTGTGAATGAGATAACTCATCACCACCTAAAATATGGGGAGTTCCCTGGCTTAATAGGAGTGTTGCTATAAAACATAATTGTTGATTAAGTCGCTTTTCTTGAATATCTGTATTGTCTGTTTCACCTTCTTGGCCAAAATTCTGACTAATATTGTCTCCATGTCCATCACGGTTGTTTTCCATGTTCGCCAGATTGTGACGTTGGTGATAAGACACCAAGTCATGCAAGGTGTAGCCATCATGATAGGTAATATAGTTAACAGAATTTAGTGCACTTTTATGGCCTTTGTGGAAGCAATCTCTTGATCCCATGAATCGAGTGGCGAACTCAGGAACTGAGCCTGCATCTCCACGCCAAAAGCGACGAACAGTATCACGGTACTTGTCATTGCATTCTAGAAAACCGACTGGAAAATGCCCAACTTGATAGCCGTTTGGACCTATGTCCCAAGGCTCCATAACTAGACAGGTTTCATTTAATATTGGATCTTGAAGAATAGCCTGTAAGAGCGGCGCGTTTGGTGTGAAGTCATGATCGGTTCGTCCAAGGTCCACACCTAAGTCAAAACGAAAACCGTCAACGCCCATGATTTCTACCCAATAGCGCATACTGTCACAAATTAAGCGAATGCTATTCTTCTGGTAAGTATCAATACAGTTCCCACAACCTGTGTAATTCAAATATTGCCCATTTTGATGTCGATAGTAACGAGCATTGTCTAAACCTCGAAAGCAGATGCTAGATTGGTCTAGTTCGCTTTCTGCTGTGTGGTTGTACACCACATCGAGGATAACTTCGAACCCAGCTTCTCGTAAACCATCGATCATTTCTTGAAATTCCACAATGGCATCTTTTTGAGCATAAGAGGGTTCTGGTACGAAGAAGCTTGTAGGGTTGTAACCCCAATAATTATTGAGTTCTAGTTGTTGTAAATGACGTTCTGTCATAAAACTAAAACAGGGCATTAATTGAATCGTGGTGATATTGAGGTGTTTTAAATGATTTATGCCAGCTGCAGAAATAACACCGAGATATGTACCTTTCAATTCGTTATCGATTGGTAGATTTTGACTAAAGCCTTTTACATGCAATTCGTATAGAACACGATTTGAAGGCGTTACTTTATTTCTTGCTGGACGATTTGAGTTTGCATTGACACGGCGAACAATGGACTTTGGCACACAGAAAGCCGAATCTGTGATGCTTACTTGTCCTTTTTCTGTCATAGCTGATTGGTCTTGATGCCATGCAAGCTTGGAAGTGAGATCTCGAGCATAGGGATCGATTAATAACTTATGTTCGTTAAACATTTGCTGTTTGGCTGGATTGAAGTCGCCAGAAGCTCGTAAACCATAGAGCTGACCTTCTGTGATACCTAATACTTCCATATACCAAATACCTTGGTACTTACTTCTGAAAGGCAGTTTGGCTTGCTCATTACCCTCCTTATCAAACAAGCATAAATACAGCTGTGTAGCGTCTTCAGAAGCAATAGCAAAATTAACGCCATTGTCTGTTATCGTTGCACCAAGAGGAAAGTTAGTACCTTTGGAAACTTGGTGTGCTGGATTCATGAAAACCTCTAGTTGTTGGCTGTTTATTTTGTTTAGGCTTTAAACTTTGCCCATTTTAATAAAACACCACAAAGAGGTGGTATTTGTAACTCAATACTTTGCTCTCGACCATGACTACTGATATTTTGGGTCAGATATTCTTTAGTTTCAGTATAGTTGCTGCCCGTATATTTTGGATCATCCGTATTCATTATTAATTCATAATGTCCTGTTCGAGGAACACCAATTCGATAACTCTCATGTGGTGTAGGTGTAAAGTTAATAACCGCGATGGTGTGTTCTTCACTACCTTTAGCTTTTCGAGCAAAGGCTAAAATGCTATTGGCACTATCATCGTAGCTGATCCATTCAAACCCCTGATGAGAGTGATCGAAGTGCAAGCTTTTTTCATTTTTATAAAGGTGATTAAGATCCTTTGATAAATCATGTTGTGACTTGTGGAAATTGATGTCTAATAAATGCCAATCTAAAGAGCGCTGGTGACTCCATTCTTGTCCTTGTGCAAATTCATTGCCCATGAAATTAAGTTTTTTACCAGGGTGGAAATACATATAAGCAGAAAAAGCCCGTAAGTTCGCAAATTTCTGCCAGGTATCACCGGGCATTTTACCGATTAACGAACCTTTACCATGGACAACTTCATCATGAGAAATCGGTAAAACGAATTGCTCGTCGAAGGCATATACCATGCTAAAGCTGAGTTCGCCTTGATGATGTTGTCGATAGATTGGATCTCGTTTCATATAGGCTAAAGAGTCGTTCATCCAGCCCATATTCCACTTAAAACCAAATCCTAAGCCATTCATATAGGTGGGTTTAGAAACTCCTGGAAAAGCAGTAGACTCTTCTGCAACAGTGAAACAACGTGGGTGATTTAAATATACGGTTTCATTGAGTCTGCGTAAAAAATCAATGGCTTCATAGTTATGGTTGCCACCGTCTTGGTTTGGTACCCACTCGCCTTCTTCTCGTGCGTAATCGAGATACAACATGGAAGCAACGGCATCCACTCGTAGGCCATCAATATGAAATTCTTCCAACCAATAAACTGCGTTACTGATCAGATAATTAACAACGTGCTCTTTACCAAAATCATAAATTAGTGAGTTCCATTCAGGGTGCCAACCTTTTTTCGGATCAGAATATTCATACTGTTTGGTACCGTCAAAATTACCTAAACCGTGACTATCAGCTGGAAAATGTGCAGGCACCCAGTCCATAATGACACCAATGTTTGCCTGATGAAGAGCATCGACTAGAGCCTTAAAATTTTCTGGTGTACCGAATCGAGAAGTGACTGCGTATAAGCCAACTGGTTGATAACCCCAAGAGCCATCAAATGGGTATTCTGTTACTGGTAAAAGCTCTACATGGGTGTAACCCATTTCAACAACATAGGGGACGAGCTGATCTTTTATTTCGAGAAATGTAAGTGGTTGATTATCTGATTTACGACGCCAAGAACCTATGTGTAACTCATAAATGCTCATGGGGTTTTCATAGAGATCTTCAACTTTTCGGTTGGTCCAGCTTTCATCTTTCCATACGTGTTTGTCATCGAAGCAAGTCACGCTAGCAAAAGATGGAAACTGCTCTATACGCTGTGCATAAGGATCACTTCGATGAGGAAGTATTTCTCCACCGGCAGATCGAATTTCGAATTTATAACGAGCACCATGATTAACATCAGGTATGAATAGTCGCCAAATGCCATCACCATTACTGGACATTGGGTGTGTTCGACCATCCCATGAGTTGAAGTCACCGACCACAGACACGGATCGTGCTGCGGGGGCATAAACTGCAAAACGCGTTCCATGGATGGTTAATTCGTCATTGATCTTAGCTCCAGTACGAATTGCACCTTGGCTCTTGTATAGGCTTGCTTGATGGTGTTGAGGATCAACAAAGGTAGTGTTCGGAAATTGATAGGGATCGACAATAGTGTGACTGTTGCCATCGGAATAGGTAACTTCAAGACGGTAATGAAAAGGTGTTTTATCTTTTGGCCACTCTGCATAAAATAAACCCTTAGTTTGAGTTGTTGTCATCTTTGACAAAACAGAACTTGAATCTATTGCTAATACTCGAATAGATACGGCTTCAGGTTGCCAAACAACTAAAGATAAACCTTTTTTGGATGGTGATTCTTGCAATCCTAAACAGCCAAACGGGTCTGAACAGCGAGTGTTCATAACGTCGTCTATTAGGGCGTTTTTGATTAAATTCATTCACTTCTCCGGCTGAGTGAGTCTTAATTCAATAAGCATATTAATTTGATGATGGTTGACTCGACGAATGCTGGTATTGATGGCTGTGTAGTTTGCTTACAGCCCAGCGTAAATATTGGTTCACTTTATTAGGCGTGATTTGCGCGAACTCATCCAGTGCAGCTTCAGCCCAACTGTCTTCAGGGTGTTTCACTTGATGTTGTTGTGTATGGTCTAATGCGGCCTGTGAAACAAGTACTGGTAAGTTAATTTCTTGGTCAAATTTGCAATTTTTGTGTTGTTGGCAGAACTGGATAAAAGCATATAAACCTTCAAAAATGAGACTTTTGTACCAGCTTGGGTGAATATCTGATGTTAATGACTCAATCAAAAGGGCGAATGTATCTTCCCCCGGTGTCATTGAATTCAAAGCACGTTTGCAATCTAGCGCCGTGTTACTTTGTACATCCCCAAATACAATGGTGTTCGCATGGCTTAAGCTTTCCCAAAGTTGTAGCAGCATAGATTCAGGTAATTTAGTAATCATGCCTTGTTCAGATCGCCAATCAAACCAATCTACATCTTTCATCTTACTTTGCGAGTCTGTGCTGTTATGGTAACGCATATTGTTTGCAACATGAGTGAACTCATCGTGTTTTTGTTGTAACGCTTGTGTGAGTGCTTCATATAGTTTACTTGGAGATACCTTGGCCAATGTATCAAATACCGGCTGACTTTCTTCAGGATCAAACTGTCGAGCACAGAGTAACGCCAAATTATGAATACGAATGGTGCGGATACCGGAAAAAAATCTGGTCGTACTTTAATCAAAGTACCGGCAATAGCGATTAATTCATGACAAATGACTAATCCAATTGGTGATGACGATACGCTTCTTAGCATTTCTAAAATAACGTCTTGGTGTAATGGAGTACTGATATCAACTTCTGTATCTGGCGTTTCCCCAATCACCAGTAAGCGCTGGCGTACTGTGATATCAGCAATATAGGTGGCAAGGTCGGTCGATGGAGTTAAAATTAAAGAATACAGCAAGCGTGCAGAGCGCCAGTTTTCATCTAATAACGCTTGATAATAGACGCTATTTAATACTTTATAGGCCGTCACTGCTGGTACAGAGTCTGGGATGGTATTGGTTAAGGCGCGGCGAGCACCTAATTCCATTAAACAATCTACAGCCTCATTGAAATCCGGTTGTTTACATAGTTGGGCTAAAAGGGTGTTTGTATCTGAGTTTTTAATAGCTTGGGCATTGTATTCTTTTGGCTCCATAGATAAAGGCCAAGGCGTATCATGAATCGGTAGTTTTGTTTCTAGCTTATAGTTTTGTGGACGAATAATAATGGATCGTCGATTACCTGACTTAAATGAATTTTTAGCGGATTGGGGAATAACTCGAAATTCTTCATGTTCACGTTTTTGTAGCAAACGAATAAACTCAAACAATTCATCAGAGCCTTTCATATCACTCATCGCTTCGTCGATTAAAATACTAAATACGGCATTGGCTTGGTAGTACCAATGATCAGCGATGTGCTTTAATTCGTTACGAATGTGAGCTTGAAAAAGAGATGGATCAATTTTGCGATAATCTTTGTCTTCGTTCTGAATCCAAGATAAGCACAGGTAGTGTTCATCATTGATACTAAATGCCTGAGATGTGGCTAAGCTGTTTAATGCTCGATTAGGACGACCAGTTAACCCCAATGATTCCGATGCACCAAGATGACGATAGGTTTCCACTAACTGATCTGCACTAATTGCTTTAAGTGGCGCAATGTCTTCCAGTGTTTGGCATAAACAGCCTGCATCCAGTAACTTTTGTTTTACCTTGTCGTTTTGTGCCAAGATAACCATAGAAGTGGTGACTTGGTTCGGCCTGTGTTGAATACGATGTAAACCTAATGGATCAAGATCATCCGTTTTAATTAGCTCTTCATCTAGCATCTTACCAACCAAGTATAGACTTTGAGCCCAGACTAAGGGCAGGTTGTCATTAGGAAGGCGTTTTTGAGAGCCAGGCTTTTCTTTCTCTGCCAAAATACTTTCTTGTGGCACATAATAGAGTTCAGGTAGTAGCATTTCCCCGTCTTTTTCAACCATCAAAGACTCTAGTTTATGGCGATAAAAATTGGCATTTTCCCAGTCTCTAGCGAATAAGCGATCAATATAAAGGTAGGTGAAAAAAAGTGGCCATTCAGATTCAATATGTTCGAAGTTGATCAACTCGTCATATTCATAATAAATTCGACTTTGGTCTTCCAGTTCGGATTGGTGGCCATCTAATAAAAAACGTTTACAACCATATTCCCCACCGAGCTTACTAATAATTTCTTTGCGAGTTCGTGTTGTCAGAGCTTCGTCATTTACAGCAAAAGCCGGAAAGCCAATAATACTGAGAACTGCACTGTCTACTTCTTTAGATCGGGATTCTTTTGGTAACAAGGATTGCAGTACAGAGCCAGCGCGAGAAACCGCATCAGCGAAAGAATGGACAACAGCCCACTCTGGACCATCCTCCCCAAATAGGTTTAATCCGTCCATGCCTTCCATAGCAGCTTTTGCCATACCAACTGAACTGGCATTTATTTCGGCCTTGCCATTATTGACCTTATTTCCACGTTCCCAAATGCCATAATCTGGTGTGCGATAAGTACGTGAAATGTAATAAATGAGATTTTGTATAAAGTTAAATTCATCCCGTGAAAAGATTAGCTTACTACCTGCTTTAGTCATTTGAGCGAGCATCAATAAATAAAAGCTGGTGGCATCAATTTGTAAATGGCCCCAAGCATCATCTGCAACAGCTTCTAGTCCTGTTTTGGTATCGTACTTTGCGTGGAGGGCGTCTTTGGGATCCAGACTGTGTTTAAAGGCTTCAACTTTGTGGGATTGTCGCATCATGGCAAACAATAAACCGCGCATCATTTTTATACAGGCAAACTCAAGTTCGTGAGCACGTTTATGAGGGTTTGATGCACGTTTATAAGCTAGATGCAGGGCCCAAACTGCCTGGATACTGTAGACATTATCACGTACCCAAGCATCAGTGTAATTACCATGATTGTTAATGCTGGTACTCGCAGGAAAGAGCCCGGTCACTGGATGCTGTCGGGATAATATTACCGCTTGAATATGTTGATAAAGAGAATCTAGCTTATCTTGTGTATCAGACGCCATGTTCGATCCTTTATAAAACGCAACTGTTATACCCAAATTCACACATATAGTTTGTGATCTTTATAAACTATATGTGTGAATGGAACTAAAAACCACTATACCCCAGCATTAATTAGGTTAAGCAATGAATTCATGTCGTAAAATGATATTTGAGTCACATGCCTTTAAATTAGAGACTTTACGCTGGTGTCGTTTAAAGCTAGAAAAATAGGATGGGATAGAGATTAATAAGCAGTAGGGTAACATCCTGTACTGCTTTGGAGGGGCTAGAGGTCCGCTTATTTAGGTTAAGTACTAAATTGATGAACCAATTGACGAAGTTGACTAGCGCATTTTTGAAGGTTATCCACCGACGTTTGAATTTGCGTCGAATTATGATCGGTTTCTTCGCAAATCTCTGCAATATTTTCGAGTGTTTTATGGACAGTTTGAGATGATTCGTACTGTCTATCTGCTGATTGACTAATATTGCTGTTTAATTCAGAAATTGATAATACGCCATTGGCGATATCTGAAAATGCTTGGCCAGCTTGAGACGTTTGTTCTGCCCCTTGGTTTGCCGTATTACGAGCCAATTCCATGACATCTACAGTGGTTAATGTTTGTTGAGTTAATTGTTCGATCAAGCCACCTATCTCTGTAGCAGCCAATTGAGATCGCTGAGCAAGGTGTCGGACTTCATCTGCCACAACGGCGAACCCACGACCTTGCTCGCCAGCACGGGCCGCTTCAATAGCAGCATTTAAGGCTAATAGATTCGTTTGGTCTGCCACTTCTGCAATAATGCCCAAGCGCTCATTAATGTGAGAAACGTCTTGACGAAGTTGTTGAATTTGTACAGCAGCATCACCAACTTCATGAGAAAGTTGTTGGATGTCTTGATTGGCTTTACCCATTACACCAAGACCTTGCTTTGAATGCTGTCCAAGTTCCTGAGCCGTATTATTTGCTTGCTCAGCAATTGCTAATGTACTTTCGACTGAGGTCATCACACTTTGCATTAGCGTGGTTGCTTGATTGACGTTAGAAAGTTGTTTTTCTACGCCTTGTACTGTTTTATTCGTAGCATTGTTTGTTTGATCAACAATGCTGTCTAAGGTTTCGCTGGAGTGGCTGACATTGCGTACGATAGATTGGAAATCATTCATCATGCTATTAAATGCATGAGCCATTTCGCCCATTTCGTCCAACCCTGAAAATTCAACACGTTGAGTTAAGTCACCAGAGTGCTGTACTGATGTCATGGTTTTACAGAGAGACGTCACTCTGCTTGTCACCAAATGGATAATATAAAGTGCTGTTCCACCAACGAGCACGGTTAAGACACTCACTAAAATGGCATAGTCCACTAAGGCATTTAAGAAAAAACTCACCACAGCGTCCATCGGAGTGGTTGCAACTATTGTCATATTCCATTGCGTAAAACGTGTCGCACTGGCGATCATATGATGACTAGCTTTATTTTCATCGTCATATTCGAATTCAATTGTTAGGTATGTGGAATCAGAAGAGGGGACAAGTTTAGCTTCTTTAAGTGCTTGAATAAGAGAGTTTGGTGGTGTGGTGTTGTTATAGGAAGATGGCGAATTGAGGAGAGCATTATTACCCGAGTCTAAAATCCAAAGGCTTTGTTTATCGCCATAATGGAGTTCAGATAATAGTGTAAGGGCTTCTTGTTTGGCTTGCTCTAGCGTCAATATGCCAGATTGTTGATGTTCGTAAATCGGCGAGAATAGTGAATGAGCAATGTCTAATATGTCTTGTGTTCGATCTTTTCTCGCTTCTACATGACTGTTAAATAGAGACGTAAGCGATACTAGAATAAGCGCGGCAGTGCCCATGGACATTAGCCCTATAATTGCCCATAACTTATAACGAATCTTTATGTCATTGATGCGGTCCAGCATGTACTCTCCGTTAGGTTTGATTTGTTTTTTGACGAATAGTGTGGATTAGTAAATTCGGGCTAGTCAATATGGGCTAGTAAGTCGATCCTTAACCCAATATATTCCTAGAAGAAGGTTAAATGTTTTCTGAAATACTGCCTAGCCGAAATATATGAGCTAAATCATTGTTTTATTAATTAGTTACTTATTTTTATAAAAAATGACGAGAGTAATGCGTTGACTTATTGTTTTGTATTTTTGATATCTTTCTTATCGGCAACCATTTTGCCTTTAGGATCAGAAGGCGCATTGCTTTACTATGCGAGTGATACGACACTTTCAGTGTTTTGGTTATGGTTATGGGCAAGTATTGGTAATACCTTAGGTAGTCTTACTAATTGGTTACTAGGTTTATATTTACTTCGCTACGAAGACAGAAAATGGTTTCCAGTCCAAGCTGAAACTCGTCAAAAAGCGGAGCAGCTTTTCAATCGCTATGGCGTCTTTAGCTTGTTATTTACTTGGTTACCTGTTGTTGGTGATGGGATTGCTTTAGTATCAGGTATATTGCGTACATCTATTTGGTATTTTTTACCTTTGGTTTTAGTTGGTAAAGCTGTGCGTTATGCTTTAATTTTATGGGGACAACATTTACTATTTTCAGGCTGGTAAGTGAAAGCTTTAATGATGTAGATAAGGAATTAAACAATGAAAATATCCCAAAAACTGGTCTTGGTTGTGGCTGGACTATCATTAGGTGCTTGCTCATCTACTGGTGAAAAAAATACCTTTTTGACCTATGACGAATTGCAGAACAAAGTGCTTTCACATGATGAACAATGGCAAAGCGTACAAGAAAGACTAGATAAAATTGATGCGTTAGAGGCCGAAGTTGCTGCATTGAAACAAGACAAAATGGTAGATTCGGACTCTGATAGCATGATGACTGACATGGACAGCAAGGCTTCCTCTATGGAAAGTAATGAAACCATTATGTTAGTTGATGAAACTATACCTTCTGATAACATGTCTTCGGAAAATATGGTTACTGCTGCACCTCTTTTATCTGAAAATACAACATCTGAAAATGGTTTAGTAGAAAGCGATACGACTGCAGGTAATGCTATAGCTACTGCTCCGATGGCTAATATGTCAGAAGAGCCTATTAATGCGGCTTCTATTGCTGAAGCTCCTATAGCTACGAAAAATAAAGTAGCGGATGTCAAAAAATATGAATACGGTGTTCAGGTCGCATCTTATTCTAATCGAGATGAAGCAATTCGTGGCTGGGCTGTATTGAACAAAAAAGACCCAACATCTTTTAAAGGTTTGGAACCCTTAGTGAACCAGAAAGATGTTAATGGCCGCACTATGTATCAATTAAAAGTAGGCCCATTTTTAAGCAAATCTTTTAGCAGTGACTTTTGTAAAATGCTGAAAGAGAAGGGCAAAGACTGTTATGTAAGTCAGTATAACGGTGATGCCTTTACTGCAAACTAGATTTATTACAATTCCTTATATCTGAAGCCCCAAAAAATAAGGCGCACCCATTCGGATGCGCCTTATTTTTCGTTTATCTTACCTCGCCCTGAAATAGGAAACCTTGCTGTGCGAAACAGTTTATAATAATTTGAGCTTGTTGCTTAACATCAGGTGAGTCTATGGTTGTGCGCATTTGATTAGCAAGAAAACGCTCTGCAAGATTATTAATTAGAGCGTCATCAGCTTCAATATTTATCTTGGCGAGGGTGTAATATAACCAAAACTCTGGGACTAACATTTCTTCCAATGTTGGTGTTTCAATGTCTGTTAGTTTACTTGTTAGATTGGCCTTAAAACTACCTTCAGGAAAGGAAGCGTTAAAGTCGGTAATGTTATTCTGGTTGATGAGAAAGTAGTTCATCAAGATTATCTTGAAGAAAAACGAACTGTTCCATAATAAAGTCTGCAGAGGTAAGGTTTTGCTCTACCAGTCCTTCATTAAAGCTCGCGAAATCCATAAAGAATAGATTACTAAACTTATCCAACTCAGTCATGAAGGTAAGATCACTGACTTTATATTCGTTATAATTAAATTCTTCTGCAAGATAGCCCATTTTTAAAGTACCAAGCTGGGTTTCTTCATCCAATGTCATCTCGATTAATATAGGCAAGTTAGATGCTGTAATGTCTGTCCTGATGGTTACCGTTGTGGCGCACTGGGGCAGCGCTCTCTAAACCTTCCTTTACTGTCATTCTTTAGAGTCTTTTTCTTTAAAAAGGTCTTGAACCAATATAAAGCGTTTAAGGTCATTAAACTCAGTGTTAAAAGGTTGTTTTTGAATTGCGTATTGGCCTTCTTAGCGCCGCTGAATAATTTTCAATGTTTCCGCTAAATAGTTATTTTTACTGCCTGGGTTTTTACTGCCTAGATCATCATTTTCTAGATTACGATCTTCTTTGGTTTTCACCTGTACAAAAACGGATACGCCAAGCCTTAATTTATCCGCGTCTAACAAAGGACGTGACGTTTAATAAAGCCAGCTTTTTCAAGTTTTTGAATACATCTCCAACAAGGCGTTTTAGATAACCGAACTTGGTAAGCTATTGCTTCTGTTGAAATATTATCATTACTTTGAAATAAGCTGAGTAGTTGTAAGTCTATGTCGTCTAAGTGCATTTTTTACTTAATTTTTTGGACGTTATGAAATATTTTTCATGTTGTTACCTTTTTATCTGTTTGCTGTCACTTGATTCCTCGTTTGGAAAAAGAGGAATGGCAGTTTTGAAAAAGTGTTAAAAAAACATTAAGAAACATTAAAAAACATTTATTTTTCAAATAAGTCTTATATTTATTCAAGGGAGTTATCTGTTAAAATCCAATTTTGACCGATAGGTCAGTATTTATTTTCAGAGCTTTAATAAACCAAGCCATCAAGAAAGGGATTCAAACAAGTGTCTTTAAAATTACGTCTTATTTACGCCTTCGTAATTGTTGTTTTAATAACAACAATTTCTATGGGGGTGCTGAGTTTTTATCAAGCTAGGTCTGTGATGTTAGATCGTACTACTAACACCGAGTTGCCTGCACAACTTACTCAAGTGAAAAATGAAGTCGAAAACCAAATTGAAACCTTAGCAACTAATGCTGAGATTTTAGCAAATAACCCACTAATTCTAGATTGGGCTAAAAATGGTTACTCCGAGTCTGGTGAAGAAAGTGTTATTGAATTATTAAAAAATATTAAAACGCAATTAAGTCTAGATACCGCTTCTTGGGCAGATAGAGAAACAGCAAAGTATTGGAATCAGGATGGTTTTTTACGCACCATGGATCCTGAACGAGATGGTTGGTTTTATAAATTCACTAAGTCCTCTAGCAGTCAAAATGTAAGTGTTTACCGCAGTAAGACCAGTGGGGAAGTGAGTCTGTTTGTAAACTACCAAAATATAAATGGTCGTGGTTTAGCTGGCTTCGGAATGGATCTAGGACGAATGACGGAATATCTAAACAACTTCACTTTTAATGGTAGTGGCTTTGTTTATTTAATATCTCAAGATGGCACATTGAAAGTGCATCGTGATGAAGAGTTGTTAGAAAAAACCAATGTAGTAGATTTATACGGTAAAAAAGTAGGTGAAACGCTTTTGAAACAAGACGACTTAAACATAGTCATGTCTGAAAATTCCGTTTTAGCGAGTCAGTATATTCCTGCAATGGGCTGGATATTAGTAGCAGAGATTCCAAATGAAGCGGTGTTTGGTGGTGTTTCATCTATGGGGCGTTCATTGCTCTTAATGGGCGTGTTATTAAGTATAGTGACTATTGTTGCCGCTTTTTTAATTGGCACAACACTTGTTAAGCAATTAAGTGTGGTAGCGAATAACCTAAAAGAAATTGGTGAAGGTGAAGGTGATTTAAGTCATCGATTACGTGATGATGGCCCTGTTGAATTAGCTAATATCGGTAATGGTTTTAATAAGTTTGTCAGCATTATTCATAATTTAGTGAAGCAAGTTACCCAAACAAGTCGCCAACTAAACCAAGCCTCCGGACAAATGTTAAGTTCAGCCGATATTATGCTGAGCGACGCTAGGCAGCAAAGTGAACGTACTTCTATGGTAGCCTCTGCGATACATGAGGTTGAAGCGTCTGTAAGAGAAGTTTCAGCAAATGCAACAGAAGCGGCTAATATTGCAAATGAAGTAGAGCGGGAAGTGAGCGATGGCCTGAATGTGGTTTCTTCAGCGAAAAGAACCGTAGAAAACTTAGCTCAAGAGAGTGAAAAAACGGCGAAAATCATCGAAGATCTTGCTCAAAACTCAGAACAGATTGGTGGTATTCTCGAAGTGATTCGTAATATTTCCGAGCAAACTAACTTACTTGCTTTAAACGCAGCAATTGAATCTGCACGTGCTGGTGAACAGGGTCGTGGCTTTGCAGTAGTGGCCGATGAGGTTCGTAATCTTGCTAAACGTACAGCTCAATCAACAGACGAAATTCAAGTTATGATTGATAAGCTGCAGACTGAATCTAGAAAAGCATTAACAGCATCAAAATCTGGCCAAGAAATAGCTGTTGAAGGTGTTGGCTCAATGAAGGTTGCAGAGCAATCTTTGAATAGTATTGCTCAACAAGTTAATGCAATGAATAAAACGAACCAACAAGTTGCGTTAGCTACTGAACAGCAATTATTGGCGATTGAAGATGTGGCTAAAAATGTAACAGGTATTCAGAACTCGGTGGAAACAAGTGTGACTACTGCGAATGATTTATCTGGAAACAGTAAAGCACTGAGAGACTTGTCTTCAACCTTAGATAAGCTAGTTGCAGGCTTTAAAGTATAAAGTGTATGAAAGGATAAGCAGTTAGTTTTTAGATAAACTGGGTGTTAATCAATTTTCTAGCTATAGAAAATGAATTCATTGGATGGAGGTGAAAACCCCCATCCAATGAATTTTTTACATTAATGGGAAAGGTCGTCCATTAATATCTCCTTGCCCATCTTGAATGGTGATTTTACTGCGATATTGGTTGCCGTCATGGAATAGGAAACCTTGCTGTGCGAAGTTGTTGATAATAATTTGAGCTTGTTGCTTAACATCAGGTGAGTCTATGGTTGTACGCATTTGATTAGCAAGAAAACGCTCTGCGAGATTATTAATTAGAGCATCATCAGCTTCAATATTGATCTTGGCTAGGGTGTAATATAACCAAAACTCTGGGACTAACATTTCTTCCAATGTTGGTGTTTCAATGTCTGCTAGTTTACTTGTTAGATTGGCCTTAAAACTACCTTCAGGAAAGGAAGCGCTAAAGTCGGTAATGTTAAATTCTGGTTGATGAGAAAGTAGTTCATCAAGATTATCTTGAAGAAAAACGAACTGTTCCATAATAAAGTCTGCAGAGGTAAGGTTTTGCTCTACCAGTCCTTCATTAAAGCTCGCGAAATCCATAAAGAATAGATTACTAAACTTATCCAACTCAGTCATGAAGGTAAGATCACTGATTTTATATTCGTTATAATTAAATTCTTCTGCAAGATAGCCCATTTTTAAAGTACCAAGCTGGGTTTCTTCATCCAATATCATCTCGATTAACATAGACAAGTTAGATGCTGTAATGTCTGTTCCGATGGTTAGCGAGTCAATAGAAAAATCCGAAGTACTATTATAGAAGCCACCTTTTAGTATTGTTTCTAAGCCTGCTTCCATTTGCATTGATAGTGCGATGTTTTCTGCTTTGACTGGCTGATAAGAGTCATCTACATTTACTAGTGCTAACAAACCTTCATACGAAAATGAGTCGCTAGTAATCTTTCCTGCGCCATTGTAACCACTAAAAGTTAGGTTTTTTTCAGTATTTGAAAAAGCAGGAATAGTGTCTTCTATTTTGATGGCACCATCAAACTCACCAACGGCAGATAATTGATACAGAGGTTGAGCATCATCCCATGTAAGGATATGGCGTTGTTTATCACCTGCAATCTTAAGCTTGGCTTCGTATAAACCTATGACTCCTTGGCTTGAGAATAAAAGCGGGCCGTACTGTGCATCTAACACAAGTTCCACTTCGATATTTTCATTTTGGAGTGTTGGTTCATACATACCAAGGTCAAAGCCAAACGAGATAACATATGTGGAACCAAACCAAGAAGATTCAGTTGATTCAATATCGGCTATATAACCTGGAGTTTTATTGATTTTATTAACAAGTGTCGTCACTTGATCTTGAAATTTAGGGGCGATGAATTTAGGTGTGACAAGACAAACAGCGACGAGCGCGAAAGCAATCACAGCAAGGATTTTTTTCACTGGAAGTTCCTTTTCATGGGATGAATTTGATGGGCGGATAATACAGGTTAATAAAGATAAAATACAAAGAAGATGTATGGTTTTGACCTTGTTTCATATTATTTGTGCAAATGCCTTTTATAAAATTCTTGTTATTATAAAAATAAAATATATGGCTTTTGAGCAATCCTTAGGGGAAGAATATTAAAAATAATTTCATCATCCAGTCACTGAACCCAGTGGCTGGATGATGATTAAATGCCTAAATTTAAAGATAAAAGGGGACGTAGAGTGCGATGGCGGGGAAGAAATAAACGGCCAACAAACAACCCAACATAATGAGAATAAAAGGCCAAACACCTTGCATTATCTCTGATGATTTTCCACCAGACACAGATTGGATGACAAATAAATTGAGTCCAACCGGAGGTGTAATTAAGGCACATTCAATCATGATAACAAAAATGATAGCAAACCAAATTGGATCTATGCCCATCATACTTAAAGAGGGGTATAGCACTGGCATCATAATTAGTAGCATGGATATAGATTCTAGGAAAAATCCCATGATGAGTAAGACAAAACATATGACAGCAATGAATAAACCTACTTCAGATATATTTTCACTTACTAACATCGAAATATCTTGAGGGATTTGATACAGGGTAATGGCTTTCCCAAAGACTTTTGCACCAGCAATGATGAGAAAGATAGTGACAGTATTCTTCATCGTGCTCATGGCGGCAGCCTTGAATTTTTCAACGCTAAAGGTTCCCATCAAGATAACAATAATGAGTGAAACTGCAACGCCTACGCCAGCTGATTCTGTTGGTGTGAAGACGCCAGTGTAAATTCCACCAATGATAATGGCAGCAAGTGCAATAGTAGGTAATGCCCGTAAGCTGGCACTTTTACGTTCCGCACCAGAAGCTTTTTCACTTGGAGTGTATTCTTTACTAAAGCCGCGAAAAAGAAGCAATAAACAATGAAACTACCAGCCATTAATAAACCAGGTACTATACCTGCTAAAAACAGATCAATAATGGATTCTTCAGTAATAACACCATAGACAATCATAGGTATTGAGGGTGGGATTAATATACCTAATGTGCCACCGGCAGCAATTAATCCATAAACAAAAGGTTTGTTGTAGCCCCGGTCTGTCATTTCTTTGATGGCAACATTACCTATAGTCGCAGCCGTGGCAACGGAAGATCCAGAAATTGCCGAAAAAATGGTACATGACGCTATGGTTGCAATACCTAGGCCACCAGGCCAATGACCAACCCAAGACTGTACAGCTCTAAATAAGTCCTTCCCTATGCCACCCTGTAATAAGATATTAGACATTAGCAAAAATAATGGGACTGATAAGAGAATAAAACTATCAAAAGATGAATAAAGAGCTAGAGGCGCCATGATCGGTGAAAAACCGCCCAATAGCAGCATGCTTAAACCTAATCCGCCAAGCGCAAAAGCAACAGGGACACCAATTAGTAAAGCGAGAATCATAATAACCAGTAATAGGATAATCGTCATTATAGTGAAACCTCTTCGTGTTCTTGGTAGTCACTGCTAAACAACAGAAATATTTCCATGATAGCTTGGAGTGTAAGTAAGCCGAAGCCAATGGGAATGGCTGATTTTGTTGCCCATAACGGAAGTCCTAGCATACTAGCCGAAGATGCTCCCATCTCAATGGATTCTTTTAATAGACCAAAACCATGGAAAGTAATAAAACCAGAAAAGAAAATGATGGATAATAATGCGACGAAGTCAGACAATTTTTTTGCCTTTTCTCCTAGTGTATTGGTTAAAAAATCAATTCGAATTAAGGCTTTATGGTGCAATACCCAACTTGCTCCTAAGCATGTTGCCCAAATTTGGCAAAGTAATGAAAGGTCTTCTGACCAAATAGTTGGAGCAGTAAATACATAACGAGCAACCACTTCATAAGTGATAATAGCTGCGATGATAACGAATAGCGCCGCAGATAACTGACCACAGAATTTAATTAATGCATGATTAATGCGAACCCAAGGAGCATGATGCTGCGCCCTGTAAGTGGACAAGTCTTTTTCTTTTTTTCATGTTTGGACATAGCCAATACTCCAAAAAACAACGAAACATCGCGGAACACTTAGTGTTACCGCGATGTAATTTAACGCTTAAAGGTCTTCTGCGGCTTGGATAACTTGAAATCCTAAAGGACCAGCGTTATCTAAGAATGTTTCTTTTACAGAAACTGTCGCTTTACGCCAAGCGAGAATGTCGTCTTTATCGAGGTGGATAACCTTCATGTTCTTTTCAGCGTTTGCAATGGCATCACTTTCAATAGTTTTGATTTTATCCCTTAATTGCTTCTCTACTTTACGTGCAGCGTCTGTCAGTACTTTCTGATTAGCTGGCGTTAAAGATGCCCAAACTTTTTCATTGATTACTGTTAGGAACTCAATGTCAGCATGGTTTGTTAGGGTAAGGTAATCCATAACTTGGTAAAGTTTACGTGGTCCAACGGCAGAAACCCCCGTCATACCAGCATCTACTGTACCGCGTTGGTAAGCTAAAAATTGCTCTGAACCTGCCATTGAAGTTGGAGCGCCACCTACGGCTTTAACGAATTCACCAAGTGTTTTACCAAAAACACGAACTTTCATCCCTTTCATGTCTTCAGCGTGTTTAACTGGCTTATGCTTAGAAAGTAAGGCTACACCGCCATAGGCTTGCCACCATAGAGGGCGGGTTCCAGTTTTTTGGATTGCTTCATCAAGTAGCATACGTACAGGGCTATCTGGACGGGTCGCTGCTTCTACCTTGTCTTGTGAAGGGAACATGAAAGGTACATAGAAAACATCTACAGCAGGAATTGTCCCCGCAAGTTGAGAAAGACTCATTACACCCATTTCAATCGCACCAGAGCTAACAGCTTGATGAACTTCACTGTCTTTAAACAACTGAGCAGAAGGGTAGATCTTGATTTTAATATCACCATTACTTTTTTCTTCCACTTCTTTTTTGAAGTCGATTAAGTTTTGTCCAAGGTGATGTTTAAGGGGTAATTGTAGTGAAATTCCTAATGTTGTTTCTGCAAATGATGGCAAAGATGCCATTAAAGCAGATGTTAATAAGCCAGCTTTTATAAGAGTTTTATAATCCATGATAATGTCCTATTTTTTTATTATAAGTTTTTATTGTGTTACAACGACTAATTATTACTTTAGTGCTTTTCATTACGAGTTTTAAGGTCAATAACACTTTGTGATAAAGGCCTTGTTTCAGTACGTAATCCTGCTTTGGCTACTTGTCCTGATATATCGTGTCCTAATAACTCAGGTAATTCTCGAGCCATATCTATTAAGATTGGTAAATTGACACCAGTATTTAAACCAATTGACTCTAGCATGTGGACAAGATCTTCAGTGCAGATATTGCCAGTAGCTCCTGGAGCGAATGGACAACCGCCAATTCCACCTAATGATGCGTCTAATTGGGTTATGCCAGCAGACAAGCCTGAGAGTGCATTGGCAAGTCCCATTCCACGTGTGTTATGTAAATGTAGAGTGACATCAAGAGTAGGGAAAACATCTCTGACTTGAGCGCATAATTCATAGACTTGGCGCGGGGCTGCCATTCCTGTGGTATCTGCAATGGAGATACTATGAATACCAATATCAAGATATTTTTTGATAACATCAATGACCTGTTCTGGCGGAATAATACCTTCGAAAGGGCAACCGAAAGAGGTTGCTAAGGAAGCATTGATTCGAGTATCGCTACCTTCCATTAATCCACAGATACGCTTAAATTGAGCTAATGATTGCTCACATGTCATGCGCATATTTGATAAGTTATGAGATTCACTGACAGACATAACTAGATTGACTTCATCTGCCTTTGTAGCTAAGGCACGTTCTGCACCTTTTTCATTTGGTACTAAGGTGACATAAGTAACCTCTGGGTTACGAGTGATACCCTGCATAACTTCTTCAGCATCTCGCAAATTAGGAATGGCTTTAGGCGACACAAAAGACGTTACTTCAATTTTATTCAAGCCGAGTAAAGATAAGCGGTCAATCATTTCGATTTTTTTATCTGTCGGAATAAAAAGAGCTTCACTTTGAAAACCATCACGGGTTGCGACTTCGTTAATACGCACCTTGGTGGGTAGATTCTGCATAAACATAATCGTCTCCTAAATCACGCCATTTGCACGAAGTGTTGATAGCTTATCTGCATCAATACCTAGTGAACCTAATACTTCTTCAGTGTGCTCACCAAGTTTTGGCCCTAACCATTGTGTTTTACCTGGTGTAAGACTGAGCTTAGGCACTATGCCTGGTAGTGATATTTTGTCGTCCCCCGAAAGAGGGTGTTCAACAATCATTTCACGAGCATGGAAGTGTGGATCATTATAGATATCTTCAGCATTGTTAATGCCACTGGATGGAACGGCAGCTTTTTCTAGAATATCAAGTGCTTCTTTTAGAGAATGTTTTGATGTCCAAGCTTGAATCGCATCATCAAGTTCACCCGAACGTTTAGCTCTGCCATCATTTTGTGCTAGTTCTGGGTCATTGGCTAAATCTGGTCGATCCATGGCGTTCATAAAGCGTTTGAAAATACTGTCACTATTAGCGGCGATAACAATATAGCGCCCGTCTTTACTTATGTAAGAGCCTGATGGCGCAATACCTGGCATACTGGCTCCAGTACGTTCACGGATAAAACCGAACATGCCATATTCAGGAATAAGACTTTCCATTACACCAAATACAGACTCATATAGAGCTACATCAATAAACTGGCCTGTTCCTTTGTTTACTTTCAAATGATGCATAGCCATCATGGCTCCGATAACGCCATAAAGAGAGGCTAGTGTGTCCCCAATACTGACCCCTACACGAACCGGTGGTCTATCTTCATAACCAACAAGATGACGTAAGCCACCAATGGATTCTGCGATAGCCGCAAAGCCTGGGCGAGAAGAGTAAGGACCATCTTGACCGTAGCCAGACACTCGTAACATGATGAGCTCAGGTTTGATTTCAGAGAGTTGTTCCCAACCGAGGTTCCATTTCTCTAATGTACCAGGACGGAAATTTTCGATAACAATGTCAACGTCTTTTACTAAATCATGAATGATGGCTTGAGCATCAGGAGACTTCAGGTTTAGAGTGATAGACTTTTTATTACGGCTTTGTGAGTACCACCAAAGAGAGGTGTCTTTGTACATTTTTCGCCATTTTCGTAATGGATCACCACTTCCCGGCGGTTCAACTTTAACAACCTCTGCACCGAATTGAGCGAAAATACTGCCTGCGTAAGGGCCTGCGATGAGAGATCCTAGTTCTAAAACACGTACACCTTTTAAAGGTAACTCGGATTCAGAGTTTTTATCTGTGTTAGATGACGAGTTGTGTTGGCTCATGCTCGTTTCCCTTGTCTGTTTTTTTGTAATTGTTAATACAATCATCATTTAAACGAAGGCAAGTGCAAAGCAACTAAATGTTAGGTTGCCATCTCTTTAAGATATGGCTGTATGTTTCGGCTATGTAGTACGCAAATGAGTCAATAAATGGTGGGCAGCATCGAGTAATTGGTCTGTACTTCTTATACAAATTTTTAATTCACGGTGTGCCCATGTGTCTAGTAATGGTAAGGCCTCAATACGAGAAGCTTTAAGGTATGGTCGAGCAATATCTATAGGCATTAAACCGATACCAAGGCCAGACTCAACCATTCTAGAAAGAGCCTCATAACTGGTGACCTGAATACGCATGTTAAGGGGAAGGTTGGCATTTGTAGCTGCACTGATCATCTGATTATTAATAGCACTTCCTGTGTGTAAACCGACATAGTCATACCCTAAAGAGTCTACAAAACTGATTTCTTTATTTTGTGTAAGAGGGTGACCAACTGGTGTGATGACCACTAACCTGTCTGTTTTGTAAGGATAAATTGAAAGGTCTGGGTACTCCTTAGAAGCTGTGCTAACAATACCTATATCTGCGGAGTTCTCTGCTACAGCGCGAATTATTTCACTACTGATTTTTTCTTCTAGATGAATTTGGACTAAAGGGTTCTGATCCAAGAAAGAGCTTAGCTGTTTCGGCAGGAATTGACTGATGGCAGAAATATTTGCCACCATTCGTACCTGTCCACGGACACCATGAGAAAATTCATTCATTTGATTATAAATGTCATCTAACTGATGTAGTACGCCGCGAGACATTAATAATAAAGCTTGACCTGCTGGGGTTGCAACAACGCCTCGGTTGTTACGAATCATTAATGGTGTATGAAGTAATGTCTCTAATTCTTTAATGCGTTTTGACACAGCTGAAGCGGCAATAAAGTTAAGTTCAGCGGCGCGTGCAATTGAACCTTGCTCTATAACGCAGACAAATAATCGTAGGGAAGTTGGATCAATCTTCATTGATAATGTCATCCATTTTTATTTTTATAATGTATTTATTTAGAGGGACTAAGGCTTAAAAACATCTCTTTTATATCAAATTTTGCTCTTTTTATGTCGTTTTTGCTGTTTTATCTATGATAAAAATATAAACATGTTGTCTCAACTTCATTTTCTCGCATATTACTAGCATGCATGCTGTTGAGAATACCATTTTCTATAGCTAAACTTTTTGAGTTTAAGAAGGGGAGCTTAAATTATTGAAATGCTGGCAAGATAGGTAATTGGAAAAGTTTATACTTCGAATTTAGGATTTATATCTAACCTAGATCATAAAATGAATGATCTAGGTTAGATGCTTTAACTAGCTAAGCATTTTTTGCATTAATGCTAAGTGCCATTGCCTCGGCAATTTTAATACCGTCTATGGCAGCAGACATGATCCCCCCAGCGTATCCTGCACCTTCGCCTGCTGGATATAAACCTTTAGTATTAATGCTTTCAAAGCTTTCTGGATCACGTTTGATACTAATTGGCGCAGACGTTCGGGTTTCTACACCAGTTAACAGTGCATCATCAAAGGCAAAGCCCCGAATTTTTTTATTAAACGCTGGAATCGCTTCACGTATTGCTTCGATACAAAAGTCAGGTAAAGCATCAGCAAGGTTAGTTAATTTGATACCGGGCTTAAAAGAAGGAATGACACTTCCAATGTCTTTCGGTGTTTCATTTTTGAGAAAAGCACCAACCGTTTGTGCTGGCGCATCGTAGTTGCTGCCGCCCATCACGTAAGCCAGACTTTCAAGTTCCCGTTGGAACTCAATACCCGCCAAAGGACCTCCCGGATAATCAGAAGGATCAATACCGACAACAATCGCGCTGTTGGCATTGCGTTCGTTACGTGAATATTGGCTCATGCCGTTGGTTACGACACGGTTTTCTTCTGATGTAGCCGCAACAACGGTGCCACCAGGGCACATGCAGAAGCTATAAACAGAACGACCGTTCTTACAATGGTGAACTAATTTATAGTCCGCTGCGCCCAAAATTTCGTTGCCCGCATTTGGGCCAAAGCGTGCTTTATCGATAGCCGATTGCTCATGCTCGATTCGAAAGCCAACAGAAAAAGGCTTGGCTTCGATATAGACACCTTTCTTGTGAATCATTTCGAAAGTGTCACGGGCACTGTGACCGATAGCGATAGCAATGTGTTTGGAATGCAATTGTTCGCCGTCAGCAAGGGTAACGCCTGTGATTTGTCCATTCTCAATGTGCATATCATCAACACGAGCGCTGAAACGAATCTCGCCGCCTAGCTCAATGATTTGAGCGCGCATTTTTTCCACCATGGCAACCAATTTAAAGGTACCTATGTGAGGTTTACTGACGTAAAGAATCTCGTCTGGTGCGCCAGCCGCAACAAATTCATTTAACACTTTTCGGCTGTATTGTTTGGGATCTTTGACTTGGCTATATAGTTTGCCATCAGAAAAAGTTCCTGCGCCACCTTCACCGAATTGTACGTTGGATTCGGTATTGAGTACTTTCTTACGCCAAAAACCAAAAGTATCTTTAGTACGTTCACGAACTTCTTTACCACGTTCTAAAATAATCGGCTTATAACCCATCTGAGCCAGTACCAATCCAGCCAATAAGCCACAGGGACCAAAACCAATCACAATAGGGCGTTCAGTCAGGTTTTCTGGTGCTTGAGCCACAGGGTGATAATTTAAGTCTGGGGTTTCTTTGATTTGCTGGTGATCTGCGAACTTTTCTAATAATTCTTGATTACACGTGGTGTCGATATCCAATGTATAGATCAGCATGATGTTAGTTTTTTTACGGGCATCATAACCACGGCGAAACACATTAAAACTAAGCAATTGCTCTGCTGAGATGTTTAGCATAGACAAAATGCTGTCTTTTATTGCTGTGTCATTGTGGTCAAGAGGAAGTTGGATATTAGAAAGTCGTATCATAGGAATCAATATAGAATGCTGGGTCAATGGCTAATAAGTGAGGATAATACGATATTTTCACTGAAAAAGCTGTTATCAAATAGTCGTCTTGAGCTTTTTATCGAAGACATATTTAATTTGTTTTGTGAGAGTGAAATCGAATATTAATAAACTAAGCCGATGTATTTTTTGCTATAAAGGCCTTTGAATAAGCTCCGTTTTACCTAAATTTAGATGTTACTAAGGAATTTTTAATGTTTTCTATCCAGTCTCGTACCTTCATGCTATCCGCTGCATTATTAATAGGCAGTTTTTCACTTCCTGTCTTTTCCCATGATACTGAATATTCTAATCAAGATTTAAATGAACAATTAGTCATGTCTACTTTGTGGATGCAAGCCTCTGCAGAATACAAAGCCTTGTCTTATCAAGCATTCAATTTGGCGCAAATGCAGTTCGACCGATATCGTAGCGAACACAAAGGTAGTAAAAAAATTGCTGTGGTTGTGGATGCGGATGAAACTGTTATCGATAACAGCGCTTACCAAGCTTGGCTGATCGGTAAAAACTTCGGCTATTCAAGCAAATCATGGGGTGAATGGATGGATGCGGGAGAAGCCAAAGCTATGCCTGGTGCGACAGAATTTTTGAACTATGTTGCTAGTAAAGGCGGTGAGGTTTTTTACATAACAAATCGTAAAATATCGGGTTTAGACGGAACTCGCAAAAATCTGAAAGCGTTAGGTTTTCCAAATGTAGATGATGCGCATTTGATGCTCAGAGAGTCGACCAGTAATAAAAAGCCTCGCCGTGATGCGATAACAGAAAACTACGATATTGCATTATTAATGGGGGACAACTTAAATGATTTCTCCAATGATTTTAAAGATAAAAACCTAGCAGAGAGTGATGCTACGGTAGAGATAAATAAAGCACTGTTTGGTACCAAATTTATTATGTTACCAAACCCAGGTTATGGCGATTGGGAAGGCAAAATTTATGCGGGAAAGTGGGGGGCAACGCCAGCTGAAAAAGACAAAATGCGTAAGTCTAAATTGCGTGTTTGGCAGCCAACAGAGTGATTTTTTATTCTCTCTGTCTTTTCAATAAACTTAATTCACTAAAAGACAGAGAGAATATGCCACCATAAAAAATTTATTGGAATTAGAATAAAGCTAGAAAACACAAAGGTCGCAACACAGACTTTTGTGACCGCTTTAATGGATATGTTTCCAATGGCGATAGCGGTAATTAATGGCGCGGTTTGATAGGGGAATAATGGGTTTGAAAATGCCATTACCTGAGACATTAAAACGGCATCAAATGATAATCCAGTAATTTCTACTAGGTGTTCTGTCATTGGAGTCATGAGCGCAGGAACACCAGGAAGATTCACCACTAAAGCCACACAAGTAGAAATGAATGTCAGCAAACTAAGGTTCAATATAGGTGAGTCTGGTGAGAAAGGAACCACAGTGGTTAGGTAGTTCACCAATATTTCACCAAGACCGGAATAACCCATAATTGCACTGAGTCCGATGATACCTGCGGAAAATACGAGCGTACTGTATTGAATGCCTTTATCAATGCAGGCTTTATCAGTTAACCCCAATTTTGGTAGCAAACAAATTGTGGCCGCAGCTAAGCCTACCCAACCTGCAGAAATATGATGAATAGAGTCCGTGAACCAGAATGCAAAACAGACTGATAGGATGAACAAAAGACGTTTCTCGGTTTTCTTTAAACTTTGTGTTTCCGTTTTGGTTTCTATTTTACTTGATGTTGCTGGATCGGTATCTGGAAATAACCACAACACGGCTAAGATAACAGCCAGTAACTTGCCTAATCCTAGAACAGGAAAGTGCAAACTTAGATACTCCCAATAGGAAAGCGGTGTGTTATAAAGTGCCTCCGCCATTCCTGATAGCAACATATTTGGCGCATTAGCAGGCAAGATAGAAAAGGTTGGTAGAAAGGTGCCAAACGCAGCAGAAAGTAACATACCTTTGCGACCGTTTGATTCTTGAGTGTAACCAAAATGATCCGCTAAAGAGGCTACAATAGGAATGATTAATACAACTCGACCGATAGCGGAAGGAATAAAAAATGCCAAAATCATCGAGCATAAGGCCAGCTTAATAATAGTGCCACGATAGCTGTTACCGAGAATTCTTGAGAGCAAATAGGTTACTCTGGAATTTAAACCTGTATGGACAATAGCAGCACCAAATATCATTCCGCTAAAAAGCAGCCAAAAGGTAGAGGAATGGAACCCAGAAAAAATCACCTGACTTGGTGCTATTTGTGTGGCTGTTGCGAATGCAAATAAGGCCAATGCAGGCCAAAAAGCAGGTAACACTGAGGTTGCCCAAGAAGAAATACAGAAAAATAATGCCCCTGAAACTAACGCCTGTTGCATAGTAAGAAATTGACTTGTTACGACACCAACTGAAATACTTAAAGTAAAGATGAGATATAAAGGCCAGTTCAGTTTTTTAGTTGTTTTGGCTAAATGTATAGCCGTTTTAGGCGTAGGATTTTTCTGGCTCATTAGAAGCGTCTTCCTATGATGTATGAGAATCGCTTTATTTTGTCATGTTTAATAAATACAAATCTATTTGTTTATGGAAAGAGAGATCAGATACTCTTCACCATTGAATGGCGTTAAGTGGAAATACTATGAAAAAGACCGATAAGAAAATAGAAAAAGCACTTCGTGATGGACTAACAGAAGTGTGTGAAAAAGCATTGGGTTCGGTACAAGGCTTTGTATGGCTCACGCATTTAGTGAACTTTAACGATTTCCCCAATTCGTTGAAGATTATTTGCGTGTTTGAAGAGGACAGAGATCTGTCTAATTTGTTTGATTCGAAGCAAGATGACTATCTACGCCACCTTATTGATAGTGAATTGAAAGCGGTGAATCTTTCAATAAAAACGCTTCATCAGCAAATAGACTTTGATACTGAAGAAGCGTGTCAGCGCTCCCATAGTGGCAAATGGAATGACCGCTTAAACAATGCTCCAAAATATAGGCATTAAAAAACGTATTTTAAACTCAGGCACTAGCAAAAGCCTTTTGGCAAAAAACCTTCCAATAGCTCTATATTCTTAAAAGATTCAGCAAGTCTGACCTTCTGTTGATCCAGTTTTATATTTGGCGCACGAGATTCATCAACAGAGCAATTGTGTTCGCTGATGAGCCTTTTGCCTTCTTCATTTAATGTGTTTGCATTAATGAAACGAGTATTAATAGAAAACTCACCGATACTGCGCAAGTCGTGTTCTCGACTGAAGCGATTAAAACCATTGAAGGTAAAATGTTTTTCAACGTAGCGATCGCTTAGTTGAATTAGGGTATCCATTAGAGCGTAAAGTAACTCGTTGACAGAAGATGATTGTAAAACCAAGGTGCATTCGATGCCATGCAACTCAGAAAACTCAATACTTTTGTCTTGTTCTTTGTTACCAATATTAAACATGATATCCACAAGTACATTACCATTTCGACGGTGTACAAGATCGATACATTGGATTTTAGTTTGATCAAAGCGTAACGAATCTAAAATAGTTTGTACTGATTCAATCGTTATCGTTTGCTCTTCCTGTGATGATTGGAAAAGGCTGCGGCATTCTGCCATCAAGGGCAAATCATGATGACTGTTAAAAGGTGTACTGACTTTATCGCCGTCCAAAGACCTTAGTGTCACAAGTTCACGTATTTCATGTTCACGAGCTTTTTTCAAAGCCAGAAACACAGTCTGAATGATTTCTGATGTTGGGAGATTTGGTTCTACACGCCATTTTCGACCATAGACAATTTTCTTTGCTCGTGCAGGGTTATTTCGTTGGTAGTTTTCTCGGCCAATAATGCCTACTTGGATAAAAAGACCTTGTTCATCTTCGGCACAAAAAACAGGATAATGATTCGAAAAGCTGATGTGATGAAGAATCGATTCAACACTTTCTAATGAATGGTTGTATCCATAAAAATGCTGCGGTACACAGCTTTGGCCACTAGGCAAATTCACGATAGGCGCAGAAATCAAGCAGTATTCACCTAGAGCAATATAGCTGCCTGTATCTTGTAGAGTCTTATGTGTAGTCATCCGATTCTCTGCTTCAATTGTCTGTTTCAATTGTTTTTTTAAATGGCGCGATATAAAAATCATTTCTGAACGTCATTTTATAATCTTTGCTTGCCTTCATTGTCTTACGAACAAAATGACAGATTGGATTACAATAAATAAGCCAAAAATATAAAAAGACCCTTCTGCTAAGAAGAGCCTTTCAAAGTGTTATTTTTAAATATTACTAATACTGGTTTTTTATGACATTTTGACGACAGCGTTGGCAAACTGATCGACACTTTCCCAGTTGGTAAATTCAATGTTTGTTGTTGGGTCAGTTGGCCCTTTTGTCATCCACATAATGAAACGAATCATATTGCGATCAATGAAGCCGTATTTTTGATAATCCAATTTACCTGCAAAAACACCTTGTAAGCTTGGCAGCCAATCCAATTGAGCCAAAAATTTAATAATGTATGGGTTTGTATCAGGCTGGCATTTTTCTGGTTTTCGAGCAACAAGGTTCACTGTATAAAACGCAGAAGGTTTGCTTTCTAGCGTGGTTTTATTTTGCTCGATAAAATCAGCCACCACTTTTTGGTGTTTGCCATAACGAATGCTGGCACCAATGACGATTTTGTCGTGTGACCCCAAAGTATCAGCCGTTATTTCTTCAATCGGTAATAACGTCACTGTTTGACCTTGTGCCTGGATGATTTCTTGCATCTTAAGGCTGATTTTTCTGGTATGACCATCCGTAGTTGAGTAGATAAGCAAAGTCGTCGACATAAGGTTCACAAAGCAGCCTTGGTTTATTTTAAAGTAATTGAAAGATTCAAAGTCATTAAAAAGTATAGAGTGATTGTTATAAACACTCATAGAGACAGTGTCAAAACTCGTTTGTTATTTAGTGAGGATATTCTTATTTCTTAGGATATTTAAAATCGCTTTCAAGTCGCCGTTTAGTAATAGCTTTTTAAAGACAATATTTTATTGACCGTCTTCCTGTGCATCTTGGATTTGTCTCATTTTTTCTTTTAGCTCTGGGTTTTTCTGGGCAAGGTATTTTTTGAGCCTTCTAATAAAGGCTTTATTTTCGTGGAAAGGGACGCCAATTTGATGGGCATCAGCGACGTCTACCATGGAATTTTTATCATGTTGGTTAAACACTTCAACCATTTTCTCTGACTTTTCTGGTGATATCCCTAAAGCCTGAAATGCAGAGCGTCCCATTCGTAAACTGCTATCATAGTTTTCTCGAATAATATCTCGGCAACCTAGAGCCCATAAATCATATACATGATTGTTATCAAATGCGCGGGCAATGATGTGCAAGTGTGGGTAATTCACAGTCGCGTATTTCACCAGCTTAGTAATTTGTTCAGGGTCGTCGATGGCAATAATCAATAAAGATGCTTCTTCGATGCCTGCTGCATGCAATAGATCTGGTCGTGTGGCATCACCGAAATAATTTTTCACATCAAACTGTTCAAGAGCTTGAAGCCGTTTCACACTAAAATCAATCACAGTTGAATGATGATTGGCTAATCGCAGAATGCTATCGATGGTACTACCGACTCGACCAGAGCCCGCAATAATGATTTTGTTTTCATCTGGCATTTCATCATAATTTGACGCAGTTTGATCGGTGGCAAAGCGCGGCGCAATAACACGATCATAAATAATGAATAAGATAGGTGTGAGTAACATGGAAAGGGCAACTACTAGCAATAAAGTGTCTGCGACTTCCTGAGAAATAACGGCATTACTGACGGTAAAAGACAATAAAACGAAGCCAAACTCACCCGCTTGAGCCAAGCCTAAAGCAAACAGCCATCGATCTGATCCACGAATTTTAAACATCCGACCTAGGAATAAAAGTGCTGCGGCTTTCACCAGAATCAAACCAAGGGTTAGACCAAGAATAGACAAGAAGTCATTGAATAATAGAGTGAAGTTAATGCCTGCACCCACTGTCATAAAAAACAAACCAAGCAATAAGCCTTTGAAAGGTAATATATCGCTTTCTAACTCATGTCGATAAGGTGAATTTGCCAATACAACGCCTGCCAGAAAGCTACCTAAAGCAGGAGATAAACCGACTAAAGACATTAGCAAGGTCGTACCAACTACAAGCATCAATGCCGTTGCCGTAAATAACTCTCGTAATTGTGCGACAGCGATATAGCGGAAAATGGGGGTTGCCAAGAAACTGCCGCCAAGTACCACAACGGCAATAGCGCCTATGGTAACCAAGGTGACTTGCCATGATTTCAAATTAGATAAAATGGATAAGGTGTCTGAGTGGGTTTCGATTTGTGCAACGGCAGTATGTTGCATTGCTTGGATCAATTCAGGGGACGCTAATAATGGAATAAAGGCTAAAATAGGAATAACAATAATATCTTGCGCCAATAACACTGAAAAAGAAGATTGTCCGCCATCGGACTTCATCAAGCCTTTCTCGTTCAATGTTTGAATCACAATAGCCGTAGAAGACAAGGCCAGCACCAAACCAATAGCAAGGCTGGTTCGCCAATCTTGATTCAATAAAAGTCCTAAACCCATCACCAAAAGGGCCGTCAAAGTCACTTGTCCGCCGCCTAAGCCGACTAACTTGGTTCGAAGAGCCCAGAGTTTTTTTGGATTTAGTTCTAAACCAACAAGGAACAACATCAAAATAACGCCGAGTTCAGCGAAATGCTGTATGGATTCAATATCTACATCAAGCAGAGACAGTAATGGACTGATGATAATGCCAGCAAGCAAATAACCTAATACTGAACCTAATCCCAATCGTGAGGCAATAGGAACAGAAATGATTCCTGCCATAAGGAAAATAAAGGTTAATAGAAGTGCGTCTGTCATTCTGTATGTTCCCTTGAGGAATAGAATTGAAAAAGCTTAAAGGATGTTGATTATACCTATTTCAAGAGTTGATAGGCGTGAATTAATTTTGAATTAGGAAGGAATTTAATAGGAATTACATTAAGAGTAAACAACGAAAAGCGGCGTATCTTTATACGCTGCTTTTCTGTGGCTGCTCTTTTTCTTGGTTCTCAAGTCTTTAAGAACTATTCAGCCGCGCTGTGTTTTCTAGCTCTAATGTCAGACTGCACGCTACGATAGAATTTTTCTTGCGGTTTAGATTTGATTTTTTTGCCATCGTCATAGTCTTCATTGCGAAGTAGCATAAAGTCAGCTACGCGATCAGCGTCTATTTTCTGGCTGGAGACAGCGAGTTTTATTGCACAACCAGGTTCACCTTGGTGGTGACAATCACTGAATCGACACTGCTTTTCTAACGCAAGGATATCTGAAAAATCAACAGTGGCATGATTATCGAATTCAGCAAGCTGAAGTTCACGAAGGCTCGATGTATCAAGTAATATCGCACCAGAAGGCATGATTTTTAACGAGCCAGAAGAGCCAATGACGATGGCTTCCTTATTGTCTTCCGTTGTTCTCATTAAAGTATTAATCAGAGCCGATTTGCCAGAACCAACAGAACCGAGTAGGGCGATGGTTTTGCCTTTCTTCAACAGCGGCAATAAGCAACTTACGCTGCTAGCATCTAGGGCATTAACGGTTTCTACGATGAGCAAAGGGTCGAGTTTTTCAACTAAAGCACGTTTGTCTGCCGCATCATCACAGGAATCGGCTTTTGTTAGAATCACAACCGCATCCGCTTGTGCTTCATGGGTAAGATCAAGGTAGCGTTTTATCAAGGCTAGATTAAAGTCTTGGTTCAACGCACAAACAATAAAAACGGTATCAACATTAGAAGCCGTGCTTTCAAATAAAGATCTTGATTCTAAAAGTCGTAAGAAACCGTTTTCGCTGTCAGTAACAATCCAATCGCCAACTGTCATGTTTGGCATGTCTGAATTGCCTTCTAAGGTGAATAAGCCAAACTCACTTATCAACTCATAGTGGTTCTCTTGTTGAGCACAGATACGTGCAATACGATTAGATTCTAAATCATCCAATGATAACTGTTGTTGAAAGTAAGCCTGCCAGCCTAAATCCAATAAACTAAACGTGGAACTCATTGATATTACCCCAGGCGAAAGTCGCCATCGTAAATGAGAAGCAAGCCGCTTCTATTAATACAACCGAACAAAGGCATGTTCTGGCTAAAATGTTTTACCAAGTTTTTATCTCTGTTCTTCGCCATAAAGGAAGTTATGGCAAAGAGCAGAAACATTAAGACACCGAATGCCAATAAAACATTATTAGTAGGTGCTATTTTTCGAGATTAGCACAGTGTTTACCTACCACAAACAGAAATATATCAGACTTCCGTAACCTTTTGTTTTACTGCAGTGGGTTGCTACTTAGAGTTTATTTATGGCTAGACTAAAACGGTTTTTGGGCTGTTTTGTTATGTATGAATAGGAGTGGAATTCATATTGTTTGCGTCTTTACAATTACTCGACGGAAACACTTACTGGGATTTTTTGTAAAAAGTACTTGTTGGGTGTTTTTGTGTTGATGGAAATACAATTGTTTCTTTTATTATTTCTTTATTTTTCAATTAGTTGTGTGTTTTTTTGAAAATTGGCACAAGCTTCGCAATAGGTTAACTGAAATCAACAAAAAGCACGGATGATTCGTCTGTTTTGATTGTTGAATTGATTACTTGGGAAGCTTCAGTACCCATATTTTTAAAACGAAAAGGAGATTTACCACAATGAATATTAAACGCACACTACTAAATACAGCTTTGGTTCTTGTTACTGCCGGTACATTGGCTGCATGTGGACAAGAATCAGAAGAAAACAAAGTAGAAGATACTTTGTCTAGTGCTGGTGAAACAGTAGAGCAAACAATCGACAATGCTGGTGAAGCTCTAAACAATGCCGGTAATGAAGCTCATGACACTATGACAGATGCTGGCAACGCGATTGAAGATGCTTGTGAAGAAGTAAAAGAAGGTGTTAACGCTACTAATACTGACTGCTAATCAGCAGTCAAAAAGTAAGAGGGCTGAAATATCAGTCCTCTTACTTATGTCACTTAGTGTAGATTTTTCATATAAAAAACAGTTTATGAAAAATAGATTAGAAAGCATGGATTAAAACGCCTTCATACTTTCGTATTTATCGAGCTTGTTATAAAGGGTTTTAACACTGATGCCTAATTGATGTGCTGTATCGGTTCTGTTGCCATTATTTTTCTTTAAGGTTTTCAGAATGGCGATTTTTTCAATGTCGTCCAAGCGCATTCCAAATGGTATACCAGCGGTTTTGTCTTGATCAACTTGATTATTTACATCATTGGTTATGAGGTGTTCTGGGCGAATGATGTCGTCCGCTAGAATGTAAGCTCGTTCAATGGCGTGTTTTAATTCGCGAACATTGCCAGGCCAAACATAGTGGTTAATTTTATCTAAGCTCTCTGTTGATAATTGTTTGTGTTGACCGTCTTGAGCGTTGCGATAGGCTAAGAAATGCTGTGCAAGACCGCAAGCGTCACCTTCTCTATCTCTTAATCTTGGTACCATGATAGGGAATTGGGCAAGACGAAAGTAAAGGTCTTCACGTAGAACTTCATCACGTATTGCATCATGTGGTGTGCGGTTGGTGGCCGCAATAATACGTACGTTAGCTGTTTTTACTTGCTGTGCGCCAACTGGCTTGTATTCACCGCTTTCTAATACTCTGAGAAGTTTTACTTGATGCTCATAAGGCATTTCAGTGACCTCATCTAGAAACAGGGTGCCGCCTTCTGCCTGCTCAAAAACACCTTGATGATCTTTATGTGCACCAGTAAATGCGCCTTTTACATGGCCAAATAGCTCACTGTCGATCAATTCTGGGCTTAATGCACCACAGTTGATAGCAACAAATGGAGCTTCGGCTCTTTGGCTAAACACGTGCAGGGTATTGGCTATTAGCTCTTTACCTGTGCCGCTTTCACCAATAATAAAAGCATTGGCTTTGGTGACTGCCACTTTACGAATGGTTTGGTATAAAGAATGCATAGCTGTTGAGGAGCCAACCAGGAATCCAAATTGATCTAAATAGCTGGTTTGTGTATTGATATTTTTTTTGGTAACGCTTAGTTCGCGAAAGACGTCGTCTAAAGAAGACTCAATCAGCTTGAAATGAAAAGGTGCGCGATAATGAAAACCAGCGCCTTTCTTCATCAGCTGATCCAGTATTGGGTCTGGTTCGCCTTGGCTGAAAAATAGAAATTCAGTTTGATATAAAACAGGGCTATGAACCAGTTCTTTTAATGGAACATCGTCTAATGAACTTACTTCAATCAGTGCTACATCACATTGTGCGAGAGTAAGTTGATCTAGCCAATTTTCACCTTGATGGCTGATATTGAGTTCGTATTGACGAACACTGTTTGAAGACAATAGATTTGAAGCTAATGATGGCTCTTGGATATGCATAAATAGCTTTGGTGAAGACATTATCATTTTCCCTGAATATATCGTAAAAAATCTCTGTAAGAGTGTAACGGGGCAATGAAATCACAGGGTTGAAGCTAGTAATAGACTTGTATAGGCGACTTTTCGTTAAACACGGCTTTAATCATACTTATTTGCACAAAGTTCACTCTTTTTTGAATGGAGACACGCGATGGTTGATGACTACGACTCAAATAAAAAAAACTCGAATCAAAATGGTTTAGTGGCACCTCAGTACTCCCATAGTGATTCACCTATTTTGTGTGACATGCTTTCAATGTGCTTTGATGGTTTTTTTGCCAACTCGTCTTTATGTGGACGTGTTAGCAATACATTAGATCGTCATGTATTTAAAAAGGTCTCTTCTTTATATCGACGTTTGGCAGAGCGTTTGTTGTATGGGGTTGGACGTTTACCTGAAGATACAGGAACCATGAACCCAGAGCCTGGTTATATTGCTACAGCTTATCTATCTGCGTTAAATGCATCCGACAAATACCTTCCTAACCGAGTGATGTCTGTCAATGGACAAGTTGTAAAACGAATTAGTAGGCTGGTGCAAAAACTGAAGAATCGATTATTTGCCAACATGATTGTGGATTATCTAGCCTGTATTCAAATGGTATTAGACAATGTAAAACACCAGAGAATGTCAGCGAAACTTACTAAAAGGTAAGACATGAAAAATAATAAGGCTAAAAGCATAATGTGCTTTTAGCCTATTGAAGTGAGAGCTTTAGAAAAGTAATCAGAATTTACTAAAATAAATTCAGAAAAGATTATTTACTGTTTACAACACGGTAATCTAGCTTACCAACAATAGATCCCAGATTGTCTTGGGTTGACACAGTAAAACTGGCGTTGTTTTTTTCTGTATTAGGGTTGATTGTGCCAATGATCTTGTCATTCACTATTAACTGATAGTTTTCAGAAAAGGTGATGTGTAAATCTTCAGATTGTGGATTTTCAAACAAGATATTTTCTTTTAAACGGATAACTCTTGTTTCTCCTCGAATCCATTGACCAACCAAAGGTTGAGCCTTGAACAATGAGTCTTGGTGGGTAATGGTTGCTTCCGATAAAAAAACACGTATTAAATCACCTTTAACAGCAAGTTTCTGGCGCTCATTAACACGGGCATTTAGTAGGGCGATATCAGTATTGGTTTTGCTCGTGTAACTACGTAGTCGTTGAACCATTGAATCGATATTTGTTGATTCTATATTTGTAGCAGGTAAATCGTCTGTTTTACCCGTGCGCTTTTTAAGCTCTGCGTAATTCGCTTCAGCCAACTCTTTTTGAGTCTCAAGTTGCGCTAAAGCATCTTGGTAGGCTTGATCATCTTTTGAAAGCGTTTTGTCTGAAGCTTCAATCGCGTCATTTATCTGAGTGTTTTGAGCAGCAGAATCTTCTTTTTTAGTAAGTTGGAAGTTTTCTAGAATTGGCATCGAGCACGCACTTAACAAGAGCGTCGCAAGTAAAAGGCCAGTACGAAGTATAAACATGTAAATAATCCTAGGATTAAGGAAAAATAAAATAAGTAACCAAGTATGAGGTATGGTGGATATTATGTCGAGTCGAAGTGTTTTTTACTCGAGCCTTGATTTGAGTAAACAATGAGCTAAGACAAACGTTTGTTTAGATATAAAGGTAAAGGAATAGGGTGAATGAAGCGTAAGAGGGAGCTCAAACGCTTATTCTTTAGTACAACTTAGATATTAACGCTGAGAGTTATTCCACAAAATACACTCATCCAGTGTTACACCTTTACCGCCAAAAATGTCTAAAGCACTACCAATGGTTAAATCGACTTTACCATCAGATAATTCATGGACACGTTTTAGATCCGCTAGAGAGCGCAGCACCGCCAGCGTAAGTCACAGCAACAGGGCAGCCTTGACCCAATAAACGCACCAAATCTTCATCAATGCCCGCCTGTAAGCCTTCAACATCGGCAGCATGAATAAGAAATTCATCACAATGGTCAGCAAGCTCAACAAGGTTTTCATGGTTTACTTGAGTTGATGTAACCGTTTGCCAGCGATCTGTAGCAATATACCAGCCATCTTCTGTGCGACGACAGCTCAAATCTAGTACCAAACGGTCAGTACCTGTTTCACGTTTAATTTTGTCTAAACGATCCCAAGAAAATTCGCCGTTTTCAAACAAATAAGAGGTGACAATGACGTGGGAAGCCCCCGCTTTTAAATAGCTCTCAGCGTTGCTGTTTTTGACACCACCACCAAACTGTAATCCATTTGGGTAAGCGCGAAGGGCGTTTAACGCTTCTTCCTTGTTGCCTTTGCCCAGAGCAATAACATGACCGCCGGTTAAACCTTGCTCGCGATACATGGTGGCATAATGCTCTGCATCGTACTCGCTAATAAAGTTTTCCTTGGCGCCTTTATCGTTCAGGCTACCACCTATAATTTGTTTAACCTTGCCTTGATGTAAATCGATACAAGGACGAAACTGAGTCACAAATAGCTCCTATTGATACTTAAATGTAAAAATTAATATGCCAAGATAAAAGCAGTAAAAATGGTAAAGAAGGCTGAGTATAGCCGATAAGTTACCGAGAAACGATGGATCAAAGCAAACACTAGGGAAGCCTGTTATAATCGCGGATTCACTTTCAATATAGAATCATAAAATACCTGTCATGTTGCAAATTTCCATCGCGGTAGCGATCCCAGATCACGAAATAGAACTCACCGCTATTCGAGCGCAAGGTGCTGGTGGACAAAACGTCAACAAGGTGTCTTCAGCCATCCATTTACGTTTTAACGTGGCAAACTCTTCTTTACCTGAATTTCACAAAGAACGTCTGCTTAGTCTAAAAGACTCTCGATTAACAAAAGACGGTGACATAGTCATTAAGGCCCAACAACACAGAACTCAAGAGCTGAATCGTGAAGATGCCTTGGCGCGTTTAAAAGAGTTGATCCTCGAAGCCATAAGAGTGCAAAAAGCACGCCGCCCAACCAAACCAAGTCGTTCATCCCAGAAAAAACGGGTAGATCAGAAAAAGCAAAAAGGACAAATCAAAAATCTAAGACGCAGTAATTGGGATTAAAAAACAGTATGAATAAAATCCCTGAAGACACAGTGAAAAGCCCTTGTACTCGCCACTGCACATTAAACGAAGATGATGTGTGTGTTGGCTGTTTTCGTACTTTAAACGACATCCTAAACTGGCAAGCTTCCAGCAACGAAGAAAAAATAAACATCCTATCTTCCGCTCAACAACGCCAACAAGATCTTAGTGTTTAAACTCTAGTCATTTCTTCGTTTCTTTTTTGTACGATCATCATAAAGTTAATTCCAATCGCTCGACATTGCTTTCAGATATTACCTTCGGGCATCGCCTTTATCCATTCCCTTTAAATATAGGCGTTCGCCTAGTCTGATATATTTTTTCACATCGAATATTCTAATGTAGGGATGATAAGCGCAGCGTAATCTGCCACGAAAGCGACGCTTTCATTTACACCCACAAACAGTTCCTTCCCCTTACTTCAAGGGGAAGGTTAGGATGGTGTATAGACCGACCACATCCTTTACAAAACAAACCGAGTACATAGTTTACATAAGTTAAATTGCCATGATCAATTAGGTATGATTCCAATTGTCTGGATCATCTGAATTATTGGGTGATAGACCAATAATGTCATCAACTGTATTAACTCCTAAACCAAGCACCGTTCGGTTGGCATAAGAAAAGTAACTAACTACCTGATTTATTTCTAAGATTTCACCGTCATCAATGCCTGCTTCTTGTAATGTCGTAACATCGTCACGCACCATATTAGCTGGCGTCAGTGTTAATTTTCTGGCGTATTCCATAATGGCCAATTGTGAACCATCAAAAGCTTGTTGCGGCTCATCATGACTAATCGCTTCTTTAATCTTCTCACTGCGTTCATCGTCTTTTAATAGACGCTTCATACCCGCAAAATGATGCTCGAAACAATAATGACAGCCATTAAGGTGGCTGACATACACACCACAGGCTTCGAGTAACCACTTATCAATTTTATTACCTGAATGATGAATGACGTTTTTATAAATCGCCATATGACCTTCCATGCTGTGCGGTCTAAGACTGTGAGCAAGCATGATATTGTCGACGTTGTTATCAGGGCCTTTCACACGGTCATAGAGCTTTTTCAGTTTTCCAGTTGCCGCTTCATAAGCAACAGTATTTATCCACGTCATGATTCATCCTATTTTAAATTGGGTTAATGCATCTAATAAAACCATACATCAATCAAGGTTCGTTGTGACAGCAAATATTCAGCTTACACACCTGAGGTCAAGTTTCTTCCCCTTTCACTCCAAGGGGAAGACGGAAGATGGGGTTGTGTCTGCGACTGTCACAAGACGAACTGTATTAATAGACAGTCTATTTTTTGAATAAGCCATATCTTGCTCGTTTATCCATTTTAAATAACTCGATTTTGCGCGTTTGCACTGGCAGAAAATAAAAAAGCCTACTAATATCAATGAATAAGAAACAGCTCAGTATAAATAACGAGCTGTGGATAGAATGAATAACACGCATGCTCGTTTTTCCAACTTCAAGTTTTGTTGATATCTTTATTAATGGTTTTAAAGTCAGTAGTTTATAAGGTTATCAAGAAGGTTTTGAAAATGTGTAAACGCGCATGCGCATTAATAAAATGTTAGCTGTACACAGAAAATGAGAAGTATTAATGCTAGATTTCAAGGAATTAGACAAGGACGGGAAAGAATTCGAGCTTCTGATTAGGGAGTTGCTTTTCTCCAAGGGTTTTAAAGTTTATTGGAGTGGAGTTGGTCCAGATGGTGGACGTGATTTGCTCTGCATTGAAGAGCATAAAAGCTTCTTTGCACCAAGCCAAAAAAAGTGGCTAATTCAGTGCAAGCATAATGCAAATGGAGGAGGCTCTGTAGGAATAAAAGATCTGGATGACATTGTCGATTCATGTATGCAACATGATGCTACGGGCTTTATATTGGCATGTTCTACGCAGCCTTCATCGGCCGTTGTGACACGATTAGAGTCCATCAACAATAATCCTAAAAATGATATTACAGCCATCTATTGGGATTATGTATTTATTGAACAAGCTCTTTCGTCCCCAGCTTTGTGGCGCGTGGCTCAGCGATTTTTTCCTATATCGTCAGAAGCCTCGTCATGGAAGGTATATGCAACGGAAAACCCGAATCATTGGGTAGTTAATTTCAAAGGCTACTACTTTCATTTGGCTAATAGAATTGGCTCTTATCATGAGCATCACTTTGAAAGTATATCTAAAAGAGTGGAGGAAATAGAAGCAATAGAATTGCCAGACAAGCATTTCATTCGAATTAGATCAGTATACTTTGATGACAAGAATGGGAATTACACGTGGTATTTGGACTACATGTATCCAAACGGTGAACATCCCAATTATAGTTCTGCAGAAATCAAGCACTATCTGGGTGATGGTTATGCATTAGAAGACGGTCAATGTTATTCGTTTGATGTGAAGTTAAGAGCTTACTTACAGTTTAGCGATCATTATGATCCTGATCACTATGATTATTATACACCCTATATTAATTCGTACTTGCACGGTATGGAGAGAGAGGGGAATTGGGATGATCATGAAGAGGCTTATCGTTCTGATGAGGCGTTAAAAGAAAAATTAGAAGTTAATAGAAACCTATCTTTTAATAAGCTAACTGAAGCTTTCAATGAGATAGATTCTTTACGCCTAATGAGGTCTTCAAATGCCCGAGTAGAAGATCTTGACAAGTTTCATCTCCAAAGAAATTGGGCTGAACTATTATCATCCCTAGATATTGAAAATGACAGGTTCTTTTCTGCTTGGTTTATATTTGAAGTCAATGATGTCGACAAATTTCACGAGCTTATCTCATATATCCCACAGCACGCAATGTATAGCTTTAGGTTAACAAGAGCTTATATATATGTGCCCGAAGAAAACAATAGAAGCGTACTAGACTCTGACGAAGACGAGTTCATATTCGAGCTCACTTTATCAATACATCCAGCAGAGCTGGCAAATAAATTTACTGCCAGAGAAAAACTAAACGAGTATTTCGACCTTGCGATTAGTGGGATTGATGAATTTAAATCAAAAAATAGCTAACAAGTCAAAGCACTCGGACGCAGCAGGCTGCGCCGGTGTTTGAGGCGTTATGTGCTTTCGCTAGTTCGCGCTCACAGTAAATTCGGTCAGATTAAGATAAATTAACTGGTCTATCTATCAATAAGTTTACATTGATGGCTTAAGGATAAGTGTTAGATGTTAAAAAAAATAAAGCTAATACAAGGTATTGGAAATTTCACCAAAACCGTTGCAGGTGGAATAGATCTTGGTGATGTGACCGTTATATATGGTGAGAACAGAAATGGTAAGAGTACCCTCTGTGATATTATTCATTCACTAGCAGAAGATGCTCCTGATTTTATAATGCACCGAAAAAGCATACCAAATGACCCAACTAAACCACCTAAAGTTGAATTCATGTTCGGTACTGCGACAGGTAATGTTACATCTAAATTCGAAAACGGCCAGTGGCAAGTAAAAACTCCTGATTGTTCAGGTTTGTATGTTTTTGACCAAAGCTTTATACATAGAAATGTAATCACTGGTCAGAAGCAAGAGCGGCCAAACTCTGAAAACATGACTAGTTTTATTCTTGGTGAGAGTAACACCGCCTTGTTTGCGGCTTTAGCTGAGATGAATAACAATCTTCGTGATGAAAAAAGACTTCTTTCTGGTATTGAAGGGAAATTTACAACTCACGCTGTGGGTAGTGTTCCTGCGTATGTTAACTCTGCTTTGCCTTCAGAGACTAAAGAACAGTTAGAAACTAACGTGACGGCACATGAAGCATCAAAACTGCAAGTCACAACTACCATTCAGAATATTGAAAAAATTAAACATCGTAATGTTCTAAGTGCAGTTGGTGCACAGGTCAACTTTGCCCAAGCAATTGATTCAATTAATGCTGTACTAGCATCTAGCCTTCAAAATGTTCATCAAGATTCATTGGTGTCACTGCAAAATCACATGAGCAATCATGTGAACAACTCAGCTACTTTTAAAGGTTGGGCTAGCCAAGGTATCGCACAAATAAAAGATGATTGTCCTTTCTGTGGGCAGACTTTAAGTGCAGATGCTCAAGGCCTAATCGCTGCGTACCAGCAAGCTTTTAATGCTGAGTTTGATAGATTTAACAAAGAAACAAGACAAACTTTAAATGGTCTTCGTCAGCCATTTAGTATTCCAAATACTCGTGAAAACCTTATTCAGCTACACCAAGCCAATAAACAAGTGTTTGAGCTGTATGTGGAGCCTCAAATTATAACCAATCAAGCTCTAGCGCCTTTAATTACTTCATTGGAACAAAAGCATAAGGATATTCTCGCTTCTTTTGATGCCGTTATTGCAAATAGCCAGCAAGCAACGGAATTCTGGATACCGAGACTAGAGCAAAAGTATACTACGCCCTACGAACCTGCCCAACTCGTTTCCTTCGATGTACTGAATACAGCAGCAACAACGTATAATCAAGCTATCTATGACTATTGGGTAGTCGCAGAGCAAATTAACGCTATCTTCAATGCTTATAAAGGCTCACTTAATGAAGTGGATCTGAATCATCAATTGACAGAAATCACACAACAACAAACACAAGCTAATTTGGCGCTAAAGCGGATTGCATTAGAGCCACTTTGTGTTCAGTACAGGCAGAAGCTAGCAACTATTAATGGGATAGATACGACTTATAAAGCACAAAAGCAGCAGCTCGAACAATCACAAACAGCGTATTTAGATACTTACTTTGATTTGATAAATGGACTGTTTCGTCAGCTTGGCTCAAGTAACTTTGAGATTATCAAAGTACCTAATAATCGCGGCAGACAAGTTATCTATGACCTTCGTGTTAAGTTTAAAGGTGAGGACATTTCTGCTGATAAAATTAATACAGTATTTAGTGAGTCAGACCGCAGAGCGCTAGCACTTTGTATATTTTTAGCTAAGGTGATGTCTCTTCCAGCAGAGGAGAAAGCTAAGGCTATTTTAGTGCTGGATGATCCTGTTACTAGTTTTGACAATGAGCGAATAGCACTGATTCTCAATAAACTGGATGAGCTGCAACGGACTATTAAACAACTTGTACTAACGACTCACTATAAAGGAATGGCAGCAAAAGCTGTAAAGAAATTCAGGCGGTGCGCTAAATCGGTAAAATTAGTTCATGGTGCTGAAACTTGCTCGATAGAAGCCGTTGAAATTGATGACATGATGGCTACAGAGCATGATGTTGCTTTTGACAGAATTAAAGCTTTTGTTAATCGTGAAACTAATAACGACATTCTCACAACCTTGCGACCTTTCTTTGAGGGAGAAATTCGTCATCGTTTTAAGAAACAGCTCATTGATCTTGGTGAAGCAAAATCAGACCTGTCAGTTTGCACTGCTGCTTTAAGGGACAACGGCTATATCACTGCTGAACTTGAAGCTCGCTTGAGTGCGATTCGAGATACTTTAAACACACCTATGCACGAAATTGGCGATGACGCGCTTGAAAACACAAGAGCACTAGCTGAACAAGTCATTAATATTGTATATGACGAACTGTAAATGCACATAACAAGGCAATTAAACGGAACAAAAACAGTTGGCTTTTGTTCGTGCCTCACAAAGTATAGCCAACAATTTTAGTCCGCTTATTGCGGCGTTAGTTAACTGCCTATGGAGAGTTCAGTGAATTTGAAAGAGCTCAGTATAAAAGAATTGTTGCAGCTACAAGCTACTGCCACTAATGAGCTTAAAGAGAGGGATGTCGTTCGTACGCAAAACAATCCATTAGGTGATTACACCGAATGGCTTGTGGCACAAGTTATGGGATTAGAGCTAGCAGCCAATTCTAAAGCTGGTTACGATGGCATTGACTCAAATGGAACGAGAATCCAAATTAAAGGTAGGCGTATTACGCCTAAAAATAAATCAAGGCAGCTTAGTGCAATTAGAAAATATGATGAAAAAGACTTCGATGCTCTTGTAGCCGTCATCTTTGATGAAAATTTCGATATTATCGATGCAGTATTAATGCCTCATGAAATTGTAGGTAAATACGCATCTTACAGGGAGCATGTAAATGCACATATATTATTTATCAAAGAGCCATTGCTAAGTGACCCAGAAGTAAAATGTATCAAGTATTTAATCAGCAGTTAACAAGGCAAGTCATTTAACTGCAACCCCCGCCTAACCCCTGCCTACAAATGAATATAATTCTTAGTTTATTAACTTTATGACCATTTAATAGAACATCCCATGCTGGCTTTTTGGTGTTCCGGTCCATGTCCTGTGTTCGCAATGTGTTTCATGGCATTGACTAGTTCTTTGTTACGGTCCTTAGTACTTTTTAGGTTCGAGTTACCCATTGCGGCGTCGTCGAGGCGACCACGGTATTGCAACTCGCCATCTTTATTAAAACCAAAGAAATCCGGTGTGCAAACGGCTTGATAGGCTTGACCGACAGATTGATTTTTATCGACCAAATACGGAAAGCTAAAGTTGTGTTGGATGCTAAATTGCTTCATAAAAGGTGGGCTGTCCGCTTCCACATAACGGTAGTCATTCGACATAACCGCCAACACATTAATGCCTTCTTTTTGAAGTTCACGTACATCATCAGCAAATCGATCTGCAATGGCTTTTACATAGGGACAATGGTTACAGATAAAGGCGATCAACAGGCCTTTCTCACCTAGCTGCTCTGACATGGTGTAACTTTTTCCATCAGGATCGCTTAACGTAAACTCAGGGGCTTTCCATCCAAAATCACATAATGGTGTGTCTAATAACATAGGTCTTTGCCCTTTTAAATGGAGTGACGAAGTTGTTTTATAGGGAGTTAAGGATGAGTATAAAGAATTTCATCTTATTCAATAATACTCTTAAATTTAGACCAAATATCTTATTCAATAATGACAAACGATTTTTTATCGTGTCTAACGTTTTTTTAGGGCAGCTTTCCATGATATATATCTAAAAACGCGAAGCTTATTTTTAATAAGTAAGAATCTCTTCCTTCCTTTTTTTGTACTTATTTCTTTCACTCCCTTTATCTTGATCTAACGCAATGTTTTAGAAGCAAACTACACTCATAATCTGACCTTATAGTAGCCTCAAGTCGTTTGAGGCTTCGGTGGACGTTAGATAATAAGAACACTCAAGAAAGGGAAGTGTCTGCAAGCGTCTTTTTTCTCAGTCAAATGAATGGGTTGAAGTCATATGATTAACGAAGCTGTAGTGGATCTATCGCGGTTTCAGTTTGCTCTTACTGTTATGTACCATTTTTTGTTTGTCCCTTTAACGTTAGGGATGGCTTTCTTGTTGGCAATCATGGAATCTGTTTACGTGATTACGGGCAAACAAGTCTACAAAGACATGGTGAAGTTTTGGGGTAAATTGTTTGGGATTAACTTTGCCTTAGGGGTGACAACAGGTCTGACAATGGAGTTCCAATTCGGAACGAACTGGTCTTACTATTCTCATTACGTTGGCGATATTTTTGGTGCGCCTTTGGCGATCGAAGGCCTGATGGCTTTCTTCCTTGAGTCGACATTAGTTGGTTTATTTTTCTTTGGTTGGGAACGCCTAAGTAAGTTAAAGCATTTGCTGGTAACTTGGGGTGTGGCGTTAGGTTCTAACTTATCGGCATTATGGATTTTGATTGCCAATGGTTGGATGCAAAACCCAGTTGGTTCTGAATTTAACTATGAAACCATGAGAATGGAATTGGTTGATTTTGGCGCTTTGTTATTAAACCCAGTTGCCCAAGTTAAATTTGTACACACAGTCTCAGCAGGTTACACCACTGGTGCTATGTTTGTATTGGCAGTTTCTAGTTATTACCTATTAAAAGGCCGTGACCTTGCGTTTGCTCGTCGTTCATTTGCAATTGCGGCAGCATTTGGTTTGGCATCAGTATTGAGTGTAATCATTTTAGGTGATGAGTCAGGCTACGAGTTGGGCGAAGTTCAAAAAGTGAAATTAGCGGCAGTAGAAGCTGAATGGGAAACTCAGGACGCGCCAGCCGATTTCACACTAATTGGTTTTCCGAACCAGGAGCTTGAAGAAACAGAGTTTGCACTTAAGGTACCTGGTTTAATGGGTATTATTGCGACTCGATCGCTTGACGAAGAAGTGACAGGTCTAAAGGATCTTAAAGAGCATAATCGTCAACGTATTATTAACGGTATTTATGCGAATCAGTTACTTGAACAACTTCGTAACGGTTCAGAAGATCCAATGGTTAAAGAAAACTTTGAAAAAGTAAAAGGTGATCTTGGTTACGGTCTACTTGTTACTGCTTTTAATGAAGATATTAACCGAGTTTCTTCAGAAGACATTGACATGGCTGTGGAATATTCCATTCCACAAGTTGCGCCATTGTTCTTCTCTTTCCGAATCATGGTTGCTTGTGGTTTCATCATGCTGGTTGTATTTGCCGCAGCGTTTTATCAAAATGCGCGCCGCCGTATCGGTAAAAATCCACTCTTCTTAAAATTCATTATGTTGTGCTTACCTTTGCCTTGGATTGCCTGTGAAACAGGTTGGTTCGTTGCTGAGTACGGTCGTCAACCTTGGGCAATTGGTGAAATCTTGCCAGTTCATGTGGCGGTATCGAACTTAACTGCAGGTGAAATCTGGACAACAATCATTGGTTTCACTGTTTTATACACAGCATTCTTAGTTGCCGAAATGTATTTGATGATTCGTTTTGCGAAGCAGGGCCCTTCTAGCTTGCACACTGGTCGTTATGCACTCGAACAAGAAACTGCTCAGTTAAAGCAGGAGGTATAAGATGGAATACGAATTATTAAAAGTAATTTGGTGGGTATTGATCGGTGTTCTACTGATCGGTTTCTCTGTGACCGACGGATTTGATATGGGCGTTGGTAGTTTATTGAAAGTCATTGGCGGCACAGATTCTGAACGTCGAATCATGATCAACTCGATTGCTCCCCATTGGGATGGCAACCAAGTTTGGTTTATCACAGCGGGTGGTGCTTTGTTTGCCGCTTGGCCTGTTGTGTACGCTACGTCTTTCTCTGGTTTCTATTTTGCGATGATGTTGGTGTTGGCGGCCTTATTTTTCCGTCCAATCGGCTTTGATTACCGTTCAAAATTAGAAAACTCAAAATGGCGCAACACATGGGACTGGGGCATTGTATTCGGTTCTGCTGTTCCGCCTATCATTTTCGGTGTGGCATTCGGTAATTTGTTACAGGGTGTTCCGTTCGAGTTTGATAACTACCTTCGCGTGACGTACACAGGCTCTTTCTTTGGTTTATTGAACCCGTTCGGCATCCTTTGCGGTCTGGTTAGCTTGATGATGTTAATGACACAAGGTGGCGCTTGGTTGCAAATGAAAACAGATTCAGATCTGCACCGTAAAGCCAGCACTGCAACTGCGGTAACTGGGACTCTAGCGGCAATATTATTTATTGTTGCGGGTGTTTGGTTGGCTTATGGCATTGATGGTTATGTATTGACTAGTGTGATTAATGGTAACGAAGCAATGACACCATTAATGAAAACTGCCGAAGTGCAAGCGGGTGCTTGGCTAGCAAACTATGAAAAAGTACCGGCTCTTATGTTGGCACCTATTATTGGTATTGTTGGTATGTTGTTCGCTGCCATAACTGCAGTGATGAGAAAAGGCGCCTTGTCTTTCTTAAGTTCATCATTGGGTATTGCTGGCATCATAGTAACAGCGGGTGGTTCTATGTTCCCATTCTTAATGCCATCTTCAAGCTTTCCGAGTATGAGTCTGACTATCTGGGACGCGACTTCAAGCCATAACACCATGATGATTATGTTTGTGGTTGCTTGTATTTTTGTACCGATTGTTTTGGCTTACACCCTATGGAGCTACTTTGTAATGTACGGTCGTTTGACTAAGAAGCATGTAGAAGAAAACCAGCACTCACTTTACTAATATAGTGAGCTTTGTAAGTAGGTAAAAAGTCAGACAGCAAAGTGAGGTGGATTACACCTCACTTTAGCGACATAAAGAGGAATGAATTATGTGGTATTTTGCTTGGATTCTCGGCATTTTGTTAGCCTGTTCTTTCGGCATCATCAATGCGATATGGTTAGAGTTTAGTGGTTATGAAGGTGAAGAGGAGCAAAAGTAAACTAGATGACAAAGAACAATGAGGCAAAAAAAGCACGTCGAGCTGGGCGCGTAAAAACACCTGAGGCAACATTTTTAGGTGAATTAGCCGACCAGCAATCTTCAAAATATCGACTTGCTCAAGGCTTTGGTGTTTTGTTCGCGGTGTCGCTCGTGCTGCAAGCATGGGCATTAGCGAATGTATTTTCGGACATGGCGTTACACCAGTCTTTTTCCTTGTCTCTTTTGGTTATTGGTTTATTTGCTCTGCTATTACGTGCTCTGTCTAATTTTGGACGAGAACGCATTTGCGCCAGCGCAAGCCGTGACATCCGTTATGGTTTGCGCAGTAAATTGGTGTCGCATCTTACGAAACTGGGCCCAGCTCGGTTAAGAATAGAAGAAGATGCGGCGCTTTCTACTCGTGTTTATGAACAAATAGACGCGTTAGACGATTTCTTCAGTCGCTATAAACCACAAGTGTTTATGGTGACCTTAATTCCCTGCGTTATTTTACTGTCCGTTGTTTCTATCTCTTGGATTACCTTTTTTGTTTTCATGATGACTGCGCCCTTGGTGATTGTTTTTATGATCTTTGTGGGTCATAAAGCGGCACAAGCCAATCGTCGTCAGTTCAGTGTTTTAGCCATGTTATCCAATCAATTTATGGATTTGAGTCAAGGCTTAGCGGAATTAAAGCGCTTAAACAGAACACAAGAAGCAAGAGGTCGTTTATCTGATAGCGCAAGTGCATATCAGAAAACAACCATGGGAGTGTTGATTCTTGCTTTCTTATCCACCGCCACACTTGAATTATTTGCTTCCCTTTCTATTGCTATGATTGCCTTGTACCTTGGCTTGGGGCTGTTGGAAGTATTACCTTGGCAGGTTGGCGAGTCGCCCGTAACCTTGACGCAAGCCATGTTTCTTTTATTACTTGCTCCTGAGTTTTATTTGCCTCTTCGTCAGCTTGGCAATGATTACCATGCCAAACAAAAGGCAGAAGCCGCAGCAACGGATTTATTAGAAATACTAAATACGAGGCTTTCTGATACAAGTCTCCAAACAACGGATCTAGCTGAATCAATAGAGCCTGAATCAATAGAGTGTGATGCTGTAGATAAAGAAACGTTTATCTACTTCGATCAATTGGGGTGGACCGAGTCTGGGCATCATCGTCTTGCTCCTATTACCGCTTCAATTGCTCAAGGTGAACGAGTGTGGTTGAGTGGTGAATCGGGTATCGGAAAATCCAGCTTGTTGCATCTCTTGCTCGGCTTTGAAGAAGATTACCAAGGTCAGCTTTTTATTAATAGCCAAGCCTTTCAAAATGTCGACTTATCCGAGTGGCGTTCAAAATTGGCTTGGTTACCACAAACTCCAGAATGGGTGAACGGCAGTATTCGTCGTAACTTATTGTTGGGCATTCAAACACCAACTGATGAAGCCTTGCAGCAAGCATTAGAAAAAAGCCAATGTGATGACTTTATTCAAGCACTACCAGCAGGTTTAGACACCAAGCTTACTGAGTTAGGTTCTGGCTTATCAGGTGGGCAAATGCAGCGCCTTTCTATTGCGCGGGCGTTATTGTCAAAAACCGATGTTTGGTTATTGGATGAACCTTGTTCGGGTTTAGATAACGACACTGCAGAAGCGGTACTCGATACATTAGAGTCTGTGTCCCGAGGAAAAACCTTGTTAATCGTCAGTCATGATACACATCCCATTAAATGGGCCGATAAACATTGGGCGTTAACAAAAGGAGGTTTGAATGAGTCGTTCATTAATAAATAAACCGTCATTTAATAAAAGTGCAAAACTCACGCTTAAAGGCCTCTTATTGGCGAATCCTTGGGGCTTTGTAATTCCGGTTTTGATTGGCGCTCTTGCTAGTTTAGCTGGCGTTGCCTTATTAGGACTTTCTGGTTGGTTTATTTCCGCAGCGGGTTTAGCCACCGCAATGGGGTTAGGTTTAATCTTCAACTATTTAACACCGGGTGCAATAGTGCGCGGTTTAGCAATTCTTCGCACATCGGGTCGTTATGGTGAACAGGTAACAGCCCATAACCATCTATTGGGTTTATTACGTATCCTGCGTCTTTGGGTTTGGGATCAGCGGGTGGCTAAAGATCCTGCTAACTTGCATGAGCAAAGCCGAGGCGATTTATTGCAGCGTCTCGTTAGTGACCTTGATCAGATCATTCGCTGGCCTTTGGTAGTTTTCCTGCCTTGGATTTATGCTTTATTAAGCTACGCTGCCGTTGCTATTTTCGCTTACTTCATCTTACCCGCGTTACTTTGGCCGTTGGCTATTGCTGGCGTTTTTCATATTCTGATTGTGCCTTATATTTGCGGACGTTTCGCTAGTCATGCTGTTCATGTTGGGCAGATTTTAGGGGTTCACCGTCGTAGTCGTTTTGTTAGTTTGTTTTCCGCGCTGATTACCTTGACCATTCGAGGTCATTGGAAAGACTACGCAGAACGCCTTGAACAACTGGACGAGAGACAACGCAAAACTGAAATTCTCATTCAGCAATCGGTTAGTATGGGGCGATTGCTCGCTTACGGCGTCACTATTGCATTATTAGCCAGCAGCTTTTATGTGATCGGTTATTTCCATGTAGAAACAGGGCAGTGGCTCTTGATTGATGGTGTACAGGGTACCTGGGTGATTGGCTATGTTTTATCCTTGTTAGCCATCAATGAATTGGTGTTACCTTTGGTGCAATCCTTCGTCGCACAAGGTCAATCTCAAGTGGGTTTACGTCGCTTGAATCAACTACATCAGGAGCAACTCACTCAAACGCAACAGGCTGAGATTCATGGCCAGAATGATTCAGAACAGATTGTCAAAATGACGTTTAAAAGCTGGCGTGGTTTTCATGCTTCCAGTGGAATGGGAAACACGCCTCTAGATTTACTGATTGAATCTGGTGATCGAGTTTGGATTCGTGGCGAAAGTGGCTCAGGTAAATCTACCTTATTAGCTGCGATAGCTGGGGATTGCTTGTCATCAGGTGACGCCTTTATCAACGATGAAAAGCAAAGTTTATACGGTAATCAAGACTACCAAAACAAAATAAGTTACTTGCCTCAATCACCTTATATTTTTCAGCAAAGCATCGGTGCGAACTTACGTCTTGGTAATCCAAATTCGACAGACAAGGAACTTTGGTCTGTGTTAGAAGCAGTTGCATTAGCTGAGTGGGGAAGAAGTCTTCCTAATGGTTTAAATACCTTACTCAGCGCCCAAGGTCGAAACTTATCAGGCGGGCAACGAAAACGCCTCGCCTTAGCTCGGCTCTTATTAAGAAAAACATCAGTCTTACTTCTCGACGAACCTTTTGATGGTCTAGATAAAAACACCATCGAACGTATCTGCGTTGCACTTCAGAATGAGTACAAACCTGATATTTTAATTCTAGTCAGCCATGTAGAAAGCAGCCTTGCGGATGATTCAAGAATCATCGAACTTTAAGGTTTGACCACTTCTTCTTTTTTAAGGGGAAGTGGTTATCACACGTTGCTAATCATAAAGTAAATCCATCCGCTCGACACTATCGTTTGACCTCGCTCGTGTAATTCACTTTGTTCTGGCAAGCTTGAACCCTATCCAAAAAGTGATATCAAAGAATTTTGATCCTGAGGTGAAGCTCCATAATATCGCGCAATCGATTCTTTTCAAAAAATGAAGTGAAGACTTTTTAGAATTGATAGTGCGAAGTAAAGCATTATAGAAAGAGTAGATTAGCGGTAGGGCTATTTTTTTGTTTTACTATTTTAAATAATTCAATTTTGAGTATTTATACTGGAAGAGTGTGAAAACGCATTTTAGTATCAATAAGCATTTAAATATAAGGACGCCCGATGTCTATTCAAAATATTAACAGTGTTATTTCAATTATCCCTGTAAAGAATTTCGAGCTTGCTCTTGAGTGGTATAAAAAGTTGTTTGAACGCGATCCAGATGTGGTACCTATGGAAGGTATTGCTGAATGGCAGCTTGCAGAAAATGCCTGGATTCAAGTTTCAATTGATCCTGAGCGCGCTGGCAGTACAACAGTCGTTATTGGTGTCAATGATGTAGAGGCACAGCGCAAAGTTTTGCTGGAAACGGATTTACCTATTGGAGAAATTATAGAGTATCCAGAAATCATTAAAATGGCTGAATTAATAGATATTGAAGGAAACAAGGTTTCTTTTGTTCAGGATGTTTCTAATGATTAGAGTCATTAATAATCGCTAACTACTTTATTATTTAAGAAAAAATTAACTAAACCAGAAACCCTTTCTTAGATTGTAGATTTAAAAATACAATTCCTTTCTGTTTTTAATATTATTTAATTCTATAATTTTTTAAAAAATAACTTTAAAGTAAACTAAATAATGGTTTTATCTAAAAAGTATTGGGCGAGCTTTTTATAATTTGTTTAATGTTTTTTATAAATGATGTTTTTTAGTTAAAGTTTTTATCATGATATTACTCGACTTTAAGAAATGTAATGGTATTATTATTATGGGTTTTGTTATCGTTTTATGATTTTCTGTTGAATGTTAGTCTTTCTTTTTTCATCGAGTTAACTGAGTATGGTTGACGTAATCGACTCCTATGGTGCCATTGATATGAGGTTTCAGAATGAAGACTAGGCTTATTTATATTTCATGGAAAAAATAGGGCTTGATAGTTATTTAGAAAAGTTGATAGGAAAATATAGTCGCTTGATGTTTTAATAACACTAATAGGCTTTAGTTTGAGGCTTGCGTGGAGCTTGTGATTTATCGCTATTTCTAAGCTTGTAGATAGGGCTGTTTACTTTATTTTTTACAGATTAGACATTTAACGTCTGTAATTAAAAATTGAAGTCGAGTATTTTTTCAAACTAGTGAATCATATTTTTATTTATAAAACATGCTTAAAAAAACTAATATAACAAAAAAATTAACATGAGATTTTCATGACGTGGTAGTTTTGTTTTTAAATGAATTGTCGTGAAAGTTGGTGAATGATATGTTTTTGACCTATGTGGAATGTTAAATTACTAAAAGTTTAAAGGTAGATGTGTTTGTGATTTGAATTTTAATTTTTCTTCTGTTGCTGAATTAAATTCTTTTGTATTGTGGGTATTTTTTTGTTTTTTTATTTTTTAAAGATTATTTTATTTGGTGATTGGTTTTGTTTTAATTTAAATGTAGAGTTTAGATTATTATATTGTATTTTTGGAAGATGTATGGTGTATAAAATAGTAAAAAAAATATTGATTAGTGTTTTATTTCTTACAGCAACGGTGAGTTTTTCTGCTTGTTCATCAGATAAAATAACAAGCTTACGTAACGGTGCTTTAATGGATTTTAAAGCTAATAAATATGTATTAGCAGAACAAAAATTAGCCCGATATTATGATAATCAATGTGGTTTTTATGAAATGAGTCAAGAAGATGATGTCGTTTTTAATAAAGGGTTATGGCTTATTAGTGACTTGATGTTGTATCGAGAGAAATTAGGTGATCAGTTAGGCTGTTTAGCACTATCAAATGCGGTTTATTCTACTTGGATGGTTAGTGATCCAGCCCGTTATGCAGAGAGTGTGGATTTAGCTATTAAAATCGCAAATTCAGATAATAAGTGCACCACTCATGGTTGAGTAGGTGACGAGAGATCAACTGCCCATAGGTGGTATTCTAACGTCGCCAAACAATTAGAGTATTACCATGAGCTATAAGCAGTTGATCGAAGGACAACGATATCAGATTCAAGCCTATCTGAGCCAACATTTAAGTTACAGAGAGATTGGCAGGCGACTTAACATCAGTCATTCCAGTATCAGTCGAGAGTTAAAGCGGCATACTATCAATGGCACTTATGAGCCTAATGTCGCACAGCGCCGTGCTCAACATCGACGACACTGTGCTGCGAAAAGCCAGATATCACAGAAAACCATCGATTATGTTGAGTTTGGTCTAGCGCTAAAATGGAGCCCTGAACAGATATCAGGTGTAAGCCATTTAATAGGCTTACCTGTCAGTCATGAATGGATTTATGGCTATGTGCAAAGAGACAAGCGTCAAGGTGGAAAACTGTACAAGCATTTACGACACAACGGTAGGCGATATCGAAAAGGAAAGCATACCAAACGGGTCATTATTCCTAATAGAGTTGGTATCGAAGAACGCCCTGATATAGTGGATAGCAAGCAGCGTTTTGGTGACTGGGAAGTCGATACCGTTTTAGGCAAGCAAGGTACTGGAGCGATTGTTAGCTTGGTTGAGCGGAAGAGTAAGATGTACTTAATCCGTAAAGTGCCCAAGAAAAGTACTGAAGATGTGTGTCGAGCGGTTGGTGCTATGCTGTGGCGCTATCGTCGTCACGTGCATACGATTACCGCAGATAACGGAACAGAGTTTTGTGCCCATGAAAGCATTGCTCAAAAACTGAAGGCCGATGTGTATTTTGCTAACCCTTACGCTTCCTGGGAGCGCGGCTTAAATGAAAATTTTAACGGTCTGCTGAGGCAATATATCCCTAAGGGAACCGATCTTAGGACAGTGACAGATGAAGAAGTTGCGAAGGTACAAAGGTCACTAAATCTGAGGCCAAGGAAGTGCCTTGGCTATAGACAACCTGCGGTCGTGTTCGATGAACTACGAAGTGCAGCGTAATTTAGGGAGTGGTGCACTTCGGAGTTGAATTCGCGAATGAATAGTACTAAATGTGAAGCCAAGCTTGATGCTTTATATACAAAAGCCGAGATGTGTCCGATTAAAGGATATGAAAATATGCTGATGATACCTTCTGACTGGAAAGAGCAGGATGAATTGTACTATGAAATTTCTTGCCTACGATTTGTTGAGAACAGTGGTAGTGAGCGTGGTATGGAGAGAGATGGAGCTAAGCAAGGTAGTGAGGGGTTAGGTGGCATAGCTAAACTTGAAGTGCTGTATGTGGATCGTGTCGAAAAATTAGACGGTTCGACCTTAGCGAATTGGCTGCAAGGTGACGAAAACGATTCATGGGAACGATTTTACAATGAAGGATGGTTGTTAGCTTATAAGTTAAATGAAGTGTATTTTTCCTCTAGTGATGGCGAATTGTTTGGTGATGATTATTGCTATGAATTAACTCCTAGATTCGGAAAGAAGGCTGGAATGATCTACTTAGATGGAGGCTCATCTCCTTGTCATGGCGGTTCAGCAGGTTACCTTGATGCGCTTATAGTGCAATTAGATTACCCATTTAAGGCGCAAATAATCCAAGTGCAAAAACAATAGAGGATACGTTAAATATTTATCTAAAAGTTACGCCTTTCTATGCTCCTAGAAAGACGTAGCTGGGTTATCAGTAACGATATGACCTGATTCCACTTTGTTATAACACCCTTTTTAAATTGTTCTATAACTGGTGTCGCCAGGCCATACTTGCTTCCTAAATGAACGGAATATTCGAGATTTAATTAATTACTTCTTTGTGACACCTTCAACAGCTTCTGTCTTCGCTTTTAAATCTTCTTTAAGATTCCATTGACTGAAATCTGGATCTTCTGGCATGAGTACTTTCCAAGCTTGAAGTTTGTTTACTTTAATTCTAACGCTGCTGCCAGCAATTTTTAAAATGTGGCCGCCTTGTTTAAAGTCTCTTGATAAAAAATGAATGTGCCACCCTGGAAGGTTCATACCTTCTACGTAGTTTGGTGAATAAACACCAATTACAGTACCTTCCACATCATGGTATTCAAACTCTCTCTGATCTGTTGCTACTTTATACAATGGTTCATAAGGTTCTGTTTGTTTGAAGCAACTTCTGACTCTAACGTTGAACTTGCCTTCCATTTTTATCATGAAGAAATAGTTATGCGAATCTAGGTGGGTCTCTAGTTTTTCTTTTAAGTCGTCAATGGATTCAAATGAAATGTCGCTTTCTTCAACGCTCTCATCAAATCGAGTTGTGATTGAGAAGGCGAATGTTTCTTCTGGTCCCATTTCACTTACTTCACCAGTTGCTCTACCAACGTAGGCGTGGCCTTTGTAAATGATGGCTTCGCCGTCAAGTCCGTTATAGGTACCAATACCTGTATCCGTATCTTTTAAGATTTCTTTAACGGTTTTACTGCCTCGATAATCACCTTCCATTAAAGCGTTTAATGTAGAAACTTGGATCAATGTACCATCTTCGTTATGTGATTTGACACGGAATATGCTTCTGAATATGTCGTGATTATGGTGATGGTTTCTATAATTGCCATCTTCGTCATAGACTGCTGCGAGTAATTCAGGGTGTGTTTCGGAGAAGACGAGTTTTGCATCCGCTTTGTGATTTTGAAAATACGAGTTCATTGTCCATTTTGTGAAAAATGGAGATAGAACGTTAGTAATTAACAAGACGAATGCGAGAATTGACACTGTGTTGACTGCAACGACAGAGCCAAGTTGGCCATCAAATGTGAAGGTCGCCACCATCGCTGGAAGTACAAGTGAAACACCTGCTAATGCGGTTGAACCCATTGCAGCATAGCCAGGCCTTTTAAGAACATAACGATCAACAATGAATGGAATAATGATTGTCACTGTCCAATAAATGGCAGTAAGCAAGATCGCAACAATGATGATTTCTTTTTGGAATGCGTTAACTAAATCGATGGTTGAACCAAACTGAAAACCAAGGAAAGGAAGCAGAATGGTGTTTCCGCCTTTGAATACTTGTTTGATTTTTGGATCGAGATTTCCCAATATGATACCTAGAATAAAAGGTATGAGTAATGAGAAAACTTGCATGATCTGGCTTGTCACACTACCGCCACCACTACCAAAATAGGATAAAAATATAAATGGTAAGAGAGGCATTGAGAAGATAAGCATTATAGGGAATGTGCCACGATCTGGTTCATCCGCGTATGGCTGAATGATACCCATATACAATGCTGCATTCGCTGATGTTAAGCAGCAAACTAGAGTGATGGCATCAATGCCTGCAAACCCTTGTGGGCCAAAGTAGACAAATACTAAAGCACTGATTGCGTACGCAGGGATTAATCTTGCAAGAATAATCCAGATGCCTCTTTCCCCAATTTCAATAAAATCATGACCAGTAATCATTGTTCCTGTGCAGAACAACATAAGGCCAATAACAAGCATTTGTCCGGAAGGGCCGAACAAACTTTTCATAGGATCGCCTAAGTAATCCCATAATGACATTCCAAGACCACTGTGTACGCTCATTGTGACAATGATCGCGCTGATGATAAGTGGTATGAACATTGTGCCAGCTGGGATTTCATTTAAGAACTTCCAGATTTTCACTCCGGAAAGTGTTTTCTTTTCTTTCGCTTCTATCATAATTTTTTACTCATTATAAAATCAATATGATGGATAGACATGAGAATAGACATGCCGTTTTTCCTCTAAAGGGCCTTTTGTCATTGATACGAAAGGAGCTCATTCAGGCTAAACAGTTGCGGACATTGCGCGGGAGCGCTTAGGTAGGTTCCGGTCGAGTTGGTCTGCTTTGCAGATTAAGTACTGACAACTAATTGTAATAATAAGTAGCGAATCAAGACAAAGGTTGTATTAGCAAGTTATCAAGTTGATGATGTGTATCAATCAGATGTATTTGTTCTAATTTTTTGCAATATATAGGCTTGTTATTCCTTGGCCGGTAAATTTTTTATAAAGGAAGGTAAATGACGTCTACAAGTAATGCAGACCGACTTCAGATATGGCGAGCCTTGTCAGATCTTTTTCTCGATACAGAAATAAGCGATACAACTTATGAATATATCGCTCGTACTATCGAGGAGAGCGGTCTTTCTTTAACGGAAGCGGAAAATATTCTTTGGTATGAAGTGTATCCCGTATTGGAAAAGAACCTAAGAAGTATAACTGGTGTTTGGGATGGCTGGTCTGATGCTTGGCTATTAGAGCATTTAACAAGAAAATGCTTTGCTGGTCCTATACAGGGTAAGTCTTCCATTAAAAAAGAGATTAGGGCGTGTTGGTTACGAGTTATTGAGATTCGACCTAAGCAAGCAGCACATTAATAAGATCTATTAACTTGAATTACAGCTTATAGATCACCATCTTATGACTCTACTCGCTATTTTTAACAAAGTGCTTTTTAATGAATGAAAGTATTTTATCTCTGAGGTTTAAGATGACCAATTCACCTATACAAATCGTTTGCCAAAGCTGCAGTACAAAGAATCGCTTACCTAAGTCTAAGTTGAATGACAAACCTCTTTGTGGAAAGTGTGGTAAGCCAGTACTTTCAATACAGCCTATTGTGGGGAGTGATGCAAACTTCAGGCGTTATATTACCGACAATGCTTTACCTGTGATTGTTGATTTTTGGGCGTCATGGTGTGGACCATGTCAGCAATTTTCTCCTATTTTTGAGCAAGTCGCAGGGGAGATGTCCACTCAAGCGTGTTTTGTGAAGTTAGATACTGAACAGAATCAAAATACGGCAGGTAGTTATAATATTCGTTCCATTCCGACTCTGATGATATTTCATCATGGTAAAGAAGTGGCTCGTCTGTCAGGCGCCTTACCGAAAGCACAATTTAAACAGTGGTTAGCGAAGAATTTACCTTCTGTTTAACCGTTTTATTCGCTTTGGTTTGCAGGTTAATTTATGAAAGATGAATGATCACTTTTTTATATTAATCTTCAATATCAAAGTACATTTCAACAAATTTTTCGTATAGAGCTTCTTCTGTTTCTCGTCTGTCTGGATCAGGTTTTACACAGTCGATAGGGCAAACTGCGACACAGGTAGGTTGATCGTAATGACCTACACATTCTGTGCATTTTTCTGGGTCAATAACGTAGATTTTAGATCCCATGGAAATGGCTTCGTTTGGGCATTCTGGTTCACACATGTCGCAGTTTATACAGCGGTCATTGATTAATAATGCCATAGGAAGCCTATAGAGATACCTTGCTATGAGGTTGTCGAGTGGTTTGTCCTGCCGATAGGTTTCTTAGCAAAATTCCCATTGAAGCATCTATGCCCGAAGGGCAAGGAATGTTGACGATGTGTCCACTACCCTTGGCGATATCGATAGGGCAACCATGTTTGTCGTTTAGCTCGGTTAAGGTGAAGGTGATATTACCTTTTGGTGTCATCAGCTCTAATGAATCCCCAAGACTAAAGCGATTTTTTACTTCGATGGTTAATATATTATCTTTCGTGGTGGTGACTTCGCCAACAAACTGTTGTTGCTCACTGATTGAGTTGCCAGTTTCGTAGTTTTGTAAATCAACATGGCGATGACGTTGTAAAAAACCATCGGTGTATCCTCGGTTAGCGAGATTTTCTAAACTGCCGAATAGTTCATTGTTAAAGCTTTTTCCTGCGACAGCATCATTAATCGCTTGACGATAAATTTGTGCGGTTCTTGCGCAATAATAAAAGGACTTGGTTCGGCCTTCAATTTTTAATGAATGTATGCCCATTTTTACCAAACGTTCAACGTGTTGGATCGCTCGCAGGTCTTTTGAGTTCATGATGTAGGTGCCATGTTCATCTTCAAATGCTGGCATGTATTCATCAGGTCGTCCATGCTCTTGCAGTAGAAACAGCTGGTCAGTAGGTTCCTGAATCTGTACGGCAGACTCTTGAGCTTGTATAGAAGAATCACTACTAGCGATGATCTGTCCAACGTCATCTTGCTTCGCTTCGTGGGCATTGTATTGCCAGCGGCAAGCGTTAGTGCAAGCACCTTGATTTGGGTCGCGTTTGTTCATATAACCAGAAAGTAAACAGCGGCCAGAATAGGCCATACATAAAGCCCCATGAACGAACACTTCCAATTCCATTTCAGGCACTTTCATGCGAATTTCTTCAATTTCATCTAGAGATAATTCACGAGATAAAATAACACGGGAAATGCCTTGTTGTTGCCAGAATTTGACAGTTGCCCAGTTGACTGCATTGGCTTGTACCGATAGGTGAATTGATTGATCTGGAAACGCTTCTCGGACCATCATAATAAGACCTGGATCAGACATAATCAGAGCGTCAGGGTTCAAGTCGATTACTGGTGCTAAGTCTTGAATGTAGGTTTTTAGTTTGGCGTTATGGGGCGCAATATTACTGACTACGTAGAGTTTTTTACCCAGTGCATGAGCTTCGTTAATACCAATGCCTAGCTTCTCTAAATCAAACTCATTATTACGTACGCGAAGTGAGTAGCGTGGTTGTCCTGCGTATACAGCATCAGCGCCATAGGCAAGGGCATAACGGAGGTTTTTTAAAGAGCCAGCTGGAGACAACAATTCTGGCTTGACTATTTTTTGCTGAGACATAAGGCTCACCGATCAATCAAAACGCGCGGAGTTTACCTCTGTGTTTATTGAACTCAAGACTTGGTAGGTGGATTGTTTGTTTAAATAAAGTCTATTTGATCTGAGTCAAATTATATGAAACTCATAGGCTTTTGATTAGAAGTATGGTTTTTTTATTTTGATAAGGAATCAACAAGTGGAAAAGAGCAAATAAGCGTCGCTGATAGCCGTCAGCGACACTTTGAATACTTGGTAATTAAGCTTTTACAGCAGCCTTAGATGCCTTGATATAACCTTGTATAGTGTCTTTTAGTTGTAGACGTTGCTTTTTCAAGTGCTCTTCTTCTGCCGTAGTGGATGGAATGATTTCTTGTTCCATTTTTTCTACTTCTTTTGTTAAATGATTGTACTCGTCATAAAGCTTTTTAAAGTGAGCATCTTCCATTTTTAGATTATGGATGTCTTCTTTTAACTCTGGGAATTCATGAATCAAACTATGGTCTTCGATTGGCATAATAGCCTCCTGTCTTTGTTTGCTTTCATATTAGATTAGCCTAGTTAGGCTTATCGTTTCTTGATGCTGGTCAGGCTTTCTCTGTCTATTAAAAGTATTTATGGTTTGTTGTAAAAAGGATGAATAACTGAGTAGATTATTAGCCATACCTTTATTAATGGTTGGATATGATGCTTTTTCAACAGCAAAGGTTAAGCTTATGCTATGTTGCATATTCTTTGATCTTTGTGACCCTTTTAGAAATCTTGTGTCTTTAAGGGTAGTCGATGGTTTTATTATTGAAGGTTTAATATTGGCATTTTGATAGCAGCAAAGCCGAGACTGTTTCTAATCACGGCTTTGCTGCTATAAGGATAAGGACGGAGTTTAGAAATTTAGCTCAACTCTTGGCTGGCTAGATTTTGATAAATCGACTTCTGGCGAGCAAAGGAAGATACGAGAAGAGCTAATGCCTTTTTTAACCAAATAATCTTTCAGAATATTTGAGCGTTCTTGGGCAAGCGCCTGGGCTGATTCTTTGGTTGTGTCATCAATAGTGGTTGGTGGTTCTTCAATACCTAAATCAAGATAACTAGCAACGCCGCAAGCTTTTAACTGACTGTCTTTCTTGTCTTTCATTAAAGCAATGAGCTGTTTTAGAAAAACGTCTTGAGAGTCGTTTAAGCGGCTTTCTTCTGCTTCAAACAATAATGGCTGCACTCGAATTTTTAGCAGTTGGTCTCCTGCTAACTGTGCAATGCTGATTACGCTGGCATATGGCACAAAGGTTTGCAGAAGGTAGCTGCTTGACGCTTGGAACAGTGCTTTTCGTACAGGTAAAATCATGAAGTCTTTCCAGCCGAATTCTGGATTTTCTATATCGCCAGACAATGGAATGTCTAGGTCGATATTATCGTCACTGTCTTTCAAAATGCTAACGGCAATGTTAAGCGGTACCGCACCGGCTTTAATCACGGAACTGCTTTCTTTTTTACCACCTAAATCAAATTCTCTTAATAAAATGTGAGAGTTGCCGTCCAGTTCACCATTGTTTGCATTTAAGGTGAGGTCTAAATCTAATTGTCCTGAGTTGATCTGGTAACCTAATGCATTGGCGATGTAGGATGAATAAGGTGGCAGCTCAGCTTCGCGTATAGTAAGTTCGCTTTTCATGGTGAGTTTGTCTGCAAGAGGCCAAATGACGATATCACTGGATAGTGTGGCATATTTTCCATTACGAGCTTTTAAAATGAGCTCTGTTGCCTGTTTCTTATCTTGCGTATTAACGTTGCGTAAGGATAAAGAATCAATTTCTAAAGAGCGTTGTAAGGCAGGTGTAATGCTTTTGTCTTGTACGAATATTTGTGATTCACCAGTCATGTCATAAGCATCTAAAATGACGTAGTAAGGGGCTTTGAAAGCAGACTCTTCTTCTGCACCGGGAGAGCTTTTAATGGCATTTTCTGCGTCTTGAGTTTTAGGTGTGCTTGAATCTTGTAAAGATGGCTGTAGTGAAGTTTGCGGCTCTTCTATCGATACGAGATTTTCAAGGCGTTTTTGCGCATCGAGTATTAGATTCATTTTTACCGAATCTGTCGTAATGGTGCCAAGCTGAGCGCCGTCATGGTTAGCTGATAATGTGTCTATTTTGATACTGCCGATTTGACTTAATGCTGGCAAGGTTAACTTGTTACCTGTTTCGGGTAATATTTCAGATAAGGTTAAATCCGCTATATTTAATTCCTCAAACGCCACATCAAATTTTGTCCCTTGTTGGAAGAAAGACAGTGAATTGATGTTCATGTTTTTAAAAGCGGCAATACGTTTTTTATCACCCAACATACTATCCAGAGATTGACTAGAAATATTAATGTTTTCACCAGTAACGGCTGGATCTTGCTCGCCTTTCATTTCAACATTAAGTTGATCTGTAGAGAGTTTAAAGGCGCCAAGGGAAAGATGCTTTTCTTCTGTTTGATCAACGACAGCTGTTTCTTTTCTTGAGCTATTGTTTACACGATCAAGTACTAGGGACAAATTGGCAATATTTAGTTGTGTATTGGCGATTTGAGTCGTTAGACCAAGTTCATCGCGCTTTATATTGATAGGAAAGTTTAAGGCCAGATTGTCGTAGGTAGTAATTAGGTTGGCTTGAGTAAAGGTGAATTGATTGGATGTGAGTGCTGTTTTACCCGTAAAAGTTAATTGATCTGCAGAAATGAACTCTACGTTAGCTTCGGTTATATCCAACATCGTTGAAGCCGTAGCGACATGGTCTTGATGGTTTAATGGTAGATCAAGATCAGTGATTTCTGTCTTCAGATTTAAGTTGTCAAGGTTAAAAGTCGGTGTGCCTTCAACTTGAGTTTGTAGAAATTTAAGTTTGCCATCTATTGCCAGTTGTCCTTCTCCTGCATTAAAAGGAGACGGTAGGAAGTGACGTAAGTCGTTAATTGATATCTTAGTGTTATTAATATTTATGTCTGCATTTGTTCGCTTAGAAGAGTAGTCAAATTGAGTTGTGATGGACAGACTCGATTGATTAATCAGGGCTGATAGGGCGACTGAGCCGCTCCAATCTAGAGCTTTTCCAGATAAATTTTTAACTATCAGATTATTGATTGTAAAACTGTCTTTTTGTACCTGTGTAGCGGTCTCTGGTTGGCGAGCTAAATAGAGCTGGCTGTTAGTAAAGGTAAAAGTAGGAAGCGTTATGTTCCATGGATCGCTAATTGGTGTTTGTTCTTGCTCTGCCTTAGGTGCTTCTTCTGGTTCATTATTGTGAAGGTATTGAGTCGTGTTGATGCCTGCCACAACCCAATCATTTTCTTGTTGTTCAACCCAGACAGATAAACCGTCAATGTTGGCATGTGATAAATGAACAGTGTGGGTGAGAAGGGGTAAGGCTTCTATACTCAAAGTAGCTAGCTTTAATATTAAGGTGTTTTGTGTTGAATTCTTTACGGTGACATTTTTCAAATCGATTTTAGGCGGGAAAAAATCTATCGATAAACTATCAATTGAAAAATCTTGTCCTTGTTCTTCAAAATATTTACTGATGTAGTGCTTTGTAACAAAAGGCGCTGCGATCCAAATGATGATGACGATGAGAGCCAGAGCGGATAATGGAAAAAAGACAAAGTTACGAAAATGTCGGCGAGTCATTATAAAGTGCCTTTTGGGGTGAATGGTATCGAGGATTGACACTTAGATTAACTGGGTTTGTCTTTCTCTTCTATAGACTTAGGGTGTAAAGATTCTGCATCTAAAGGCTTTTGCTTTGGCGGTTCAGAGCGTAATGGCATTCTAAGTAAATAAATACTGACGCATACACCAATAAAAACCAAACCGACGGTTGCCCAAAAGCGCCATACTAAAAATGTGGAAATGGCCATACCTGCCCACATAAAAAGAATAGCCCTATTTCTTGAGCGACGAGGAATTCCATCTGAAGATTGCCAATCTTTTACAATTGGGCCGAAAAACTTATGGTTAAGTAGCCAAGCATGGAAACGATCAGAAGATTTGGAAAAGCACCAAGCGGCTAACAAGACAAGTGGTGTGGTTGGCAATAATGGTAAAAAAATACCGATTACGCCCGTAATTAAGGAAAGCCACCCTAAAATCAAATATAAAATTCGCTTCCCTTGCATATCGACACCACCTTACGATTAAAGCGAGGCTGATGCTCCTCTAAGCCTCACTTTGATTAAATCACTATTTTCCTGAGTGAAAAATAGCCGCCATATCATCTTCTACTTCATTTTCAATGAGAGGCCAACCGCCTAAACGTTTTAGACGATTTACCATTTCGCAGAAAAGTTCGGCAGTTTTTTCAGTGTCGTATTTTGCTGAGTGTGCTTCGGCATTACTAAATGGAATTGATGCAGCTTCACAGGCTTTTGCTAATACTGTTTGACCATATACCAAACCAGCTAAACTTGCTGTGTCGAAGCTGGAGAACGGATGGAATGGGTTGCGTTTAATGTCGACACGTTCAATGGCAGCATTTAAGAAACCATGGTCGAAAGCCGCATTGTGGCCCACTAAAATCGCACGTTTGCAATTAACTGACTTTAGTTCTTTACGAACTTTAGCGAACATTTGATTCAGTGCTTCTTCTTCTGGCATATCCTGTCTATCTGGAGCAAATGGATCGATACCAGTAAAGTCTAGAGCGGCTTTTTCAAGGTTCGCGCCTTCAAATGGTTTGATCAAAAACTCTAGAGTTTCATGGATATATAGGTCGCCATTTTCATCCATTCTTAGGATACTGGCGGCCATTTCTAACAAAGCATCTGTTTTTTGATTAAAGCCTGCGGTTTCTACGTCGATAACTATCGGTAAGAAGCCGCGGAATCTATCTTTGATTTCATGGTTTGACAAAAGAAGGTCCTTAATTCTGCCACTTGATCAATAATGGCGGTATACAATAGGATTGGATCATAACACAATTGATAATGCTTGAACGAGATGTCTCAATGGGAATTACCCAACAACTTCTAATTCGCACTGCCTTTTTATTCACTGCTTGTGTGCCATTTGGCTATGCAAATGCACTGACACATTACCAATCCGACATTTCGGATTCTAAATGGTTACTTTCTGGTGACATTTTTTCGTGCAGTTTAACGCATCCTGTACCGCATTATGGCGAAGGTCACTTCATAAAAGAAGCGGGTGAACCAATGAAATTCATCCTTCAGCCGCAAAATGAGAAATTAGGACCAGGTCAGGTTTATATTATTTCCCAAGCGCCAGATTGGTCGCCGGGAATCCGGCCGGAGACGCTGGATGTTTTGCCTTATCCCGGTTATGGCTTGACGGTTGAAGTAGGCGGTAAAGTTGCTGAAAGAATGCTGACAAGTTTGGACCGTGGACATCATCCGGTTGTGGCAGGAACAGCGTGGGAAAATAATCGTGAAACCGTTGAAGTAGGGTTGTCGAATATTAATTTTGCCCCAGCCTATAATGAATTTAGACGTTGTTTATCGAGCTTGCTGCCCGTCAACTATGACCAAATTGCAAGAACGGCTGCTTTGTTTCCGGTTAATGGTGTTGATCTGACTGATCGCATGAAGTCTCGCTTGGATTTGGTAGCTTTGTACGTTTCTTCTGATCCTAGTGTTGAATACATCTATATTGATGGTCACACGGACCCTATTGGTTCACGTCGAGATAACCGTGAGTTATCAAAAATTCGTGCCGAAAAAGTAACTGCCTATCTGCTTGATAAAGGCGTGCCAGTGAATAAAATTATTTCGCGCTACCACGGTGAACGTTATCCTTCTGCATCAAACAGGACGTCTCAAGGGCGAGAGCGTAACCGACGTGTGACGATACGTTTAGAAAGATCAGACGGCGATCGTTAAACTTTCTTCTTTTTTGATTCATAAAAAGCCCTATCTTCGCTGAATTATCTTAGTGGAATAGGGCTTTTTGCTTGCTAAGCAAGAACCGAAATCTTACACTTACCACCCCTTTTATAAATTATTTGCGCCGCCATGTACTGGTTTTAAAGCATTGGTGTGGGAGCGCTAGCTCGTTGAGGAGAATAGAAATAATGTCTGACGTGAAGAAGGTAGTGCTTGCCTATTCTGGCGGCCTGGATACTTCAGTAATCGTGAAGTGGCTTCAAGAAGAGTATAACTGTGAAGTGGTTACCTTTACCGCTGATTTGGGTCAGGGTGAAGAAGTTGAACCAGCTCGCGCTAAAGCTCAAGCGTTGGGTATTAAGGAAATCTACATCGAAGATTTGCGTGAAGAGTTTGTCCGCGACTTCGTTTTTCCAATGTTCCGTGCTAACACTATTTACGAAGGCGAGTACTTATTAGGTACTTCCATCGCTCGTCCTTTGATTGCGAAACGTTTAATCGAAATCGCAAACGAAACTGGCGCAGATGCTATTTCTCATGGTGCAACTGGTAAAGGTAACGACCAAGTACGTTTCGAACTTGGTGCTTATGCTTTGAAACCGGGTGTTAAAGTTATTGCTCCTTGGCGTGAATGGGATCTGACTTCCCGTGAAACCCTGATGGCTTACTGTGAGAAGCACAATATTCCAGTTGATTTCTCCACTAAGAAGAAAAAGTCTCCTTATTCTATGGATGCTAACTTGCTGCATATCTCTTTCGAGGGCGATCAGCTAGAAGATCCTTGGACAGAGCCAGAAGACGATATGTGGCGTTGGTCTGTTTCTCCTGAAGATGCGCCAAATGAAGCGACTTACATCGAAATCGGTTACGAAAAAGGCGATCCAGTTTCTATCAATGGTGAAGCTATGTCTCCAGCAACTATCTTGGAAACATTGAACAAGATTGGTGGCGCTAACGGTATTGGCCGTGTCGACATAGTAGAAAACCGTTTTGTTGGTATGAAAGCACGTGGTTGTTACGAAACACCTGGTGGCACAATCATGATGAGAGCGCATCGCGCAATTGAATCTATTACTTTGGATCGTGAAGCGATGCATTTGAAAGATGAAATGATGCCTCGTTATGCAAAAATCATATACAACGGTTTTTGGTGGTCTGAAGAGCGACGTATGATGCAAGCTTTGATTGACACATCTCAGAAATACGTAAGCGGTACGGTTCGTCTTAAATTGTACAAAGGCAATGTGACTGTTGTTGGACGTCAATCTCCAAATAGCTTGTTCGATAGTTCTATCGCAACATTCGAAGATGATGCAGGTGCTTACGATCAAAAAGACGCTGCGGGCTTCATTAAATTGAATGCTTTACGTATGCGTATCGCTGCTCAAAAAGGCCGTGGCTTTTTAGATAACGATAAATAAGTAATAAGCTTTTCAAAAAACGCCCCATTCTTTTAGAATTGGGGCGTTTTTTATTTTTGTACGATTGGTCAGGATTTTATATAGTGTTATATTCACTTGGCTATTTTAGTGGAAAATTACTGGGTGATGGTTTTTTTCATTAGTTAGTGCCTGTGCGAATGAAAATTTGTACTGATAAAAAGTGGCAATAAAAATACACTAGAATGGCAATGTTTATTCTAAAGGAAGCATTATGACAATTTATAACGTCGGCTCGATTAATCTCGATCACCTTTATCAGTTGGATCACTTTGTTCGCCCTGGTGAAACTATGGCATCGGATAGTTACCAGTGTTTGTTGGGTGGCAAAGGTGCAAACCAATCTGTTGCGTTAGCGAAAGCGGGTGCACAAGTTAAGCATGTTGGCGCAATTCATCATAATGACCAAGCCATCATTAAGCAGCTTGAATCTTTAGGTGTCGATACCGGGTTGATCAAACAACTCGATGTTCCGACAGGTCATGCAATTATCCAGCTAACAAAAGAAGCTGAAAACTCGATTATCTTATATCAAGGTGCGAATCACGCTTTGACAGAAGCACAAGTTGATGATGTTTTGTCTCAAGCGGTGGCGGGTGATTGGGTATTGTTGCAAAACGAAACGAATTTGATTGAATACACTATGCGCAAGGCGCAAGAGCACAATGTTAAGGTTGCTTTTAACCCTGCTCCGATGGATGTGAATTTAACCAAACAAGTATTGAGCTTGGTTGATTTATTAATCGTTAACGAAGTAGAGGCGATGGATTTAATTGGCGCTGCAGATATCGACAGTGCCATTGAGAATCTACCAAAAGCTTATCCTGACCTTGCTGTGTTGATGACATTGGGTAAAGCTGGTGTGTGTTACTTTGATGGTATCAAAAACAATGGAGAGGAGAAGATTTTAGTGGAAGCCTTCTCTGTTGATGCCATTGATACTACAGGTGCTGGAGATACCTTTATTGGTTTTTGCCTCTCCTCCCTAATGAAAGGCGAAGATATTAGACAATCGATTATTCGTGCTTGTGCTGCATCCGCTATATGTGTCACACGATTGGGTGCTGCATCATCTATACCTACAGAAAACGAAGTGGCTGCTTTTCTTGTTGAAAACGGTTTACCAAAAAGAATTAGCCAAACACGCTTAGCTTAAAAATAAGCTATAAGCGCATAGTAAAAAGAGGAACTTGAAATGGCTCGTAAAATAATTATTGATACAGATCCGGGCATTGATGATGCTATGGCAATCTTTTTTGCCTTCCAAGCACCACAATTAGAAGTCTTGGGTCTAACGACGACGTTTGGTAATGTGTCGGTGGATTTGGCGACACAAAATGCCATTACCTTGACTGAAATTGCTAAAGTAAACGTGCCTGTAGCTAAAGGTGTTGCTGTTCCTAGTGTGATAGCTCCTCGTCCACACCCTGATTTTGTTCATGGTAAAGATGGCTTTGGTAATATCAATTGGCCAGCTCCAAAAGGCAAAGCCGTAGATAAAAGTGCAGCACAATTCATTGTTGATACTGTGCGTAAATATCCAGGGGAAGTAACAATTATTGCATTGGGGCCATTGGGTAACTTAGCAGAAGCGCTGAAACTTGATCCTGAAGTTGCGAGCCTAGTAGATGAAGTTGTATTGATGGGTGGTACAGCGATTGAATACGGTAACGTATCACCAGTAGCAGAAGCTAATATCATGAATGATCCACATGCTGCCGATGAGGTGTTTACAGCGGCTTGGCAAGTTACCATGATCGGCTTAGATGTAACTCATCAGGTATTGCTTGATAATCCAATTTTGGAGCGTATTAGAGCGGCGAATCCAACAGAAGGTAGTTTCCTATACGACTGTGCACAGCATTATATTAATTTCTATAGTAGTCGTTTTGATATGGATGGTTGTTACTTCCATGACGCTTCCACCATTGCGTACGTTATGGATCCAAGTATCTTTGGTGTGGAATTGGGAGCGATCCGTGTTGCTTGTGAAGGCATTGGTATCGGTCAAACTATTTTCGCTCCACAAGGTATGGAATTCCCAACGCCTTATTGGAATGATGTTCCTATGACTCAGGTTTGTATGGAAGTAGATAGTGAGCGATTACTGAAACTGTTCGAGACAACCTTATCTTAAACGACTAGAATTGAATTATTAAAAGGCATGGGGCACAGTTGTTTCATGCCTTTTTTATTAAATTTACCGAGCAAAGCGATAGCTTTGCGATTATGAATGAAAAGACTGTTTAAACATCTTTTCTACAGAGAATGATAGAAATGAAATTATTAGTTAGAAACCTTGCCCGTGAAACGACGGAAGAAGAGTTGCGAGTGCTGTTTTCAGCACATGGAACGCTACAGTCTTGTACTCTTGTTATGGACAAAGAGACAGGGGAATCGAAAGGTTTTGCCTTTGTTGAAATGCCTAAAGTAGGCGAAGCTAAAATTGCAATTAAAGCGTTAAATGGTACAGATGTCGAAGGCTCTAAAATTCGTGTGAAAAAAGCAGAAGACACGACAACAACTAAAGACGAAGCAGAAGAAAAGTAAAAACGTTTTCTGTTTAAAAGCTAAATTTTGATAGAAAAAAACAATGAATATGGCTAAAAAATTAGCCCTATTCATTTTTTTATCCTCTCAGCACATTAAGAGTGTGCATCAGTAAAGGCTTTAATAAAGTCCACATCTTTATCTGTAATGGTATGAAAACGAAGTTTAATATAATGTTTGTTGTTTTCATTAAAAATATCTAACAGCGGATCACATAGAGTTTTAATGGTCGCAATTTTTCCTTCATGAATGGCCTTTAACTCTAGTTTTACCATCTTAGATCCTTGTAAACCCTCTGGAGCTTCTACCTCTATTTGCTTGGTTGAAATATGGGTGCAATGAATTGGCATAACAACGCCATTTGTTAAATAAAGAGAGCCTGTCCAAAAGCAACGAACATAGGGAGAATGTGTTATAGACACTGACTTTTATCCTTTCTTAGATGAAGATCCAAGACTATAAAGTATTTTCAAAAAAACATTATAAAGTAAAAATCAAACGAGTGTAATGAAATGTAATTTAATTTCAAAGGTGTTTTGAATGGTGTTTTTGATTACCCCTAATTTCTTTATTTTAAAGTTTTTGATTTGAGGATGTACTGATTGATAAAAGTAAGCCCATATAAGAGATGGGCCTACTTTTCTATTTTTTAGAAAGTGCTTTAGCCTAGCTTTTTAATAGAGTCACCAAGAGCATTCATCATGCTATCGATTTCTGATTGTTCAGTAGTGAAGGGTGGTGCTAATTGAATCGTATCAGCACCGTAGCGAACGTAATAGCCCTTGTCCCACATATCCATGGCAATTTGGAAAGGACGTTTTCCAGGTTCATTATCAATTGGAGCTATGGTAATGCCGGCTGCAAAACCATAGTTACGAATGTCCGTGACAATAGGACTTGCGCCTTTTAATTGATGAACACTGTTTTCCCAGAATGAACTCATATTGCTTACACGCTCAATTAATCCCTGCTTTTTGATTTCAGCTAATGAAGCAAGCCCGGCTGCACAAGCAATAGGGTGGGCAGAATAGGTGTAGCCATGTGGGATTTCAAGCATGTAATCTGGGCCACCAGTGTCCATGAAGGTGTCGTAAATTTCTTGTTTAAAGGCTACAGCCCCCATTGGAATAACGCCATTGGTTACCTGTTTTGCCATGGTAATCGCGTCAGGTGTGACTCCAAATGCTTGGGCGCCGGTTTTTGCCCCCATGCGACCGAAAGCTGTGATAACTTCATCAAATATTAGTAGGATATTATGTTGGTCACAAATTTCTCGTAAGCGTTGTAGGTAGCCTTGTGGTGGGATAATAACGCCACCTGAGCCGGACATAGGCTCAACAATTACTGCTGCTATATTGGAGGCGTCGTGTAAGGCAATGAGGTTCACCAAATCTTCAGCGCGTTCCTTACCATATTCTGACATTCCTTTCGTGAATTCTGTGCCAGGCACTTGTGTATGAGGTAGGTGGTAAGACTCCAACCCTTGACCATATAAAGTACGGTTTGCAGGAATGCCGCCAACGCTGAAACCTGAAATGCCAGCACCGTGATAGCCTTTAGCTCGGCCGATAAACTTGGTTTTAGTTCCCATGCCTTTCTTACGCCAATAAGCGCGAGCAACTTTTAGTGCAGTATCGACAGATTCGGAGCCAGATCCAGTGAAGAATATACGGTTAAGTCCATCAGGCATAAAGTGTGTGATTTGCTCAGCCAGCAGAAAAGATTTTTCGTGGCCAAATTGAAACGCAGGAGAGTAATCAAGTGTTTTTACTTGCTCTGCGACCGCTTCGTTAATCGCTGGAACGCTGTGACCTAAGCCACAAGTCCATAAACCAGATAGACCATCAAAAATCTTTCGACCTTCAATGTCTGTGTAGTAGTGACCTGCAGCGGAAGAAATAATACGAGGATCTTTTTTGAACTGGCGGTTGCCTGTATAAGACATCCAATGGGCATCAAGCTGAGCTTGAGTTAAGCGGGTTTTAGCAATATGGCTCATGACGGCACTCTCTCTCTCAAAAGTAAAATCTGTAAATAGAGAATGCCGAGCTAGGAAGGTTTATTAAATTTGAGCTTATTTAATTTTAGATTAGTAATTAGTTAACTAATGAGGTGTTATTTAACCTATAAACAAGGTTCTTGAGATGTGGTTCTTGATGCGGAATTAAGTCGAAGTTTTTTCTTTAAATTCGCAGAGATCTTCAATGATGCAAGCATCACATTTGGGTTTACGTGCCACACAAATATAACGCCCATGTAAAATCATCCAATGGTGTGCATCTAGAAGAAATTCTTTAGGGACAAATTTGAGTAGCTTCATTTCTACTTCTAAGACATTTTTCCCTGGCGCTACTTTAGTACGATTACTAAATCGAAAAATATGGGTATCTACAGCCATAGCGACTTGTCTAAAGGCAGTATTTAGCACGACATTAGCCGTTTTTCTGCCAACACCGGGGAGGGCTTCTAGTTCTTCGCGGCTTTCAGGAACAATACTATTGTGTTGTTCAACGAGGATTCTGCAGGTTTTAATCGCGTTTTCAGCTTTGGCATTAAATAGGCCAATGGTTTTGATGTAGCTTTTTAAACCATCAACACCTAATTCAAGCATTGCTTCTGGTGTGTTGGCGACTGGAAAGAGTTTTCGAGTTGCCTTGTTAACGCTAACATCAGTGGCTTGTGCAGAAAATAAAACGGCAATTAAAAGTTCAAAAGGCGAGCTGTATTCAAGCTCAGTTACGGGGTTCGGGTTTTCCGCTCGTAAGCGGGAAAAAATCTCGTAGCGCTTCTCTTTATTCACTTTATCTTGCCTTTATTATTGTTCAGATTTTAACTAACTTGACCTGTCACACGAACACGTTTTGATTCACTTGGACCGTCTTTGGCTTTTTGTATAGCAAGACGACTTTTCTCACGTTCATCAAGGTAGTTTTTAAAGGCAATAAGTAAGCCTAAGCCAATAAACGCACCCGGAGGCAAAACTACAAACAAAACATTTGGGTAGTCATCAAAGACCACCCATTTCCAGTTGATGGCGATATCACCAAATAACAACTGCATATCAGAAAATAAGGTGCCTTGACCAATCAGCTCACGCATAGCGCCAAGTGCAACCAAAATCACACCAAAGCCTAATCCCATCATCAAACCGTCTAATGCAGAAGGTAGCACAGGGTTACGGCTGGCAAAGGCATCAGCACGTCCAAGGATGGCGCAGTTGGTCACGATTAAGGGAATAAAAATACCAAGAATTTGATACAACTCATAAGTGTAAGCCTGCATGATTAATTCAATGCAGGTAGTGAACGAGGCAATAATCATAACAAAAGCAGGTAAGCGAACCGCATCGGCTACGTAGTTTCGAATCAATGAAACTGCGATGTTGGAACCGACCAATACGACTAAAGTGGCTAACCCCAACCCTAATGCGTTAACAACCGTGCTGGTTACTGCAAGCATTGGACACAAGCCCAATAACTGTACTAAAGCTGGGTTGTTTTTCCAGATGCCGTTGTAAATGATTTCAGCGTAGTTTGTACTAGGCTTGCTGTCAGTAATCGCATCACCTGTGTCTGTTTCAGCGCTCATTTTTATCTATCCTAACGCGCTAACAGCGCATCTTTGTGTTGTTCAAAATATACGAGTGTGTTTTTTACGGCACGAACGACAGCACGAGGTGTAATAGTTGCACCAGTAAATTGGTCGAAGTTACCGCCGTCTTTTTTCACTGCCCAGCCTTTAAGTGTTGGATTCGATAAAGAGCTATTTTCAAAACCTAGAATCCAATTTGATTTTTTCAAGTCAACTTTATCACCAAGCCCAGGTGTTTCTTTATGGCTGATAACTCGACTGCCTGTGACAACACCGTCTTTCCTAATGGCAACTAATAAATCCAAGTTACCATTGTAACCTCGTGGCGCGATGGTTTCGAAAATGATGCCAGCGACCTTGCCATCTTTTCGGGCGATATGGATTTTAATACCTTCTGGGCTGCCCAGTAATGGATCAGCAGGTAAAACAGCGGTGTCTGTGGTTAAGTCGTTATCATATAAGTCAGCAGGCAATATTTCATTGAAGGCTGAAATCTGCGCGTGGAGAATGTTGTCTTTAATAGTATTGTTGGTGAATTGGTGAGTTAGAGCAATAAGCCCTGCAGTTAACACAGCAAAGATACCTAATCCAAGACTATTACGACGGATAGATGCTAATAATTCCATTAGTTATCTTCTCCTATTTTTAAGCCTTTTTTGGCTTTTTTATGACCATAAGTACGTGGTTGAGTGTAGTAGTCAATCAATGGTGCAGAGAAGTTCATTAAAAGTACTGCAAAGGCAACACCATCTGGATAACCGCCCCATGTGCGAATAATGTAAATCAAGATGCCAATACCAGCACCATAAATCAATTTACCGCGATTACTTGTGCAGGAAGACACAGGATCAGTGGCGATAAAGAAAGCACCAAACATAGCTGCGCCAGTTGTCAGGTGAAATAGGGGCGTTGCTGTATTGTTCATATCAAATAGATGGAAAACGCCTGCTAAAACAAACAGCGCGCCTAAAACAGCGGCCGGCGTATGCCAAGTGATAATACGTAGCCAAAGTAAGCCAACGCCACCCACTAGGTAAGCCATGTTGACCCACAACCAGCTGCTAATGCTGGCACTTTGTAGCGCTTCGATAGTTTGAAATGCTGTCGTGCTGTCGACTAAATCTTTGTTTTTGAAACCATCTAATGGCGTCGCCATTGTATAGCCATCAATGTTTGGCAAATGATGAAAAATAGCTTGTAAGCTTTGTAAGAAAGATAAACTTTCACCTGATGCAACAATGGATTGAACACCAAGCCATTGACTCATTGGTACAGGAAATGACACAAGCACAATGGCATAACCTACCATGGCAGGGTTGAAAGGATTATTGCCCAAACCGCCGTATAATTGTTTAGCAAAAATAATCGCAAAACTTACAGCGGTGACTGTCACCCACCAAGGTACCGTTGGTGGCAATGCTACACCAAGTAAAACTGCGGTGAGTAGGGCGCTGTAATCCTTTAAGAAGAAAGCAACGGAACGACGACGAATCGACAAAATAGCCGCTTCACATAACAAGGCCGCGATACTGGCGATCATTATGTTGATTAATGTCCCCCAGCCAAATAGCCAAGTTTGTACGACGATACCTGGAATGGTCGCCAAGATAACCATCTGCATCACCCAAGATGTGCGATGTCCTGCACGTTGGGTATGGGGTGATGAAATCCTCAATAATGCCATTTAGTGATTCTCTTGCGTTGTTTCTTTCGAATGAGTAAGTTGCGAATGAATGAGTTGTGCTAATAAGGTTTCGGCGTCCTGTTGTTTTTTCAGAGTGGCTGCGATTTCTTGCTGAATACTGTCCGCCGCTTCTGGCTCACTGTCTAGACGCTTGGTTAACTTGTTTATCTGTGCTTTTGCTAATGCAGCGGCAATCTTTTGTTTCTTAATCTTGTCCGCTAAATCATTAACAGCTGAGTCAACTTTTGGCTCTGATTTTCCGGCGACTGTTTCAGCCGTTTTCCCATCAGTAGATTCAAGAGCCGCCAGTTTTTCTTGTGCCTCTGTTAACTTTTTAGGCCATTCTGACTCAGCAATTTCAGTGTCGTCTTTGCCTTGTTCTTTCAATAGCGCAATATTCTTTTCCGCTTTCTTGATGCCCGCTTTGGCAATGGCTAAATCGATTTTACGTTTCTTATCCGCGTCAGCGTTAGCAGGTACAGCCGCTTCCACTTTAGGTGTTATTGCTGGCGTCGACTCCTTTTCGAGAGCGGCCAGTTTTTCTTCTGCCTCTGTTAACTTCTTAGGCCATTCTGATGCTGTAATCTCAGCATCGTTTTTGCCTTGTTCTTTCAATAGAGCAATATTCTTTTCCGCTTTCTTGATGCCTGCTTTGGCGATGGCTAAATCAATCTTGCGTTTCTTTTCTGCGTCGGCATCAGGGCTGTTTTGCGCAGGTGTAGGAGCGGTCTTTGCGTCAGTTGACTGAGGATTCGTTAAGGCTTTCTCCAATTCGTCTGCGCGCTGTTGCGCTTCTTTCAACTGTTGACGAATGCCTTCGATTTCTGGTGCCTGAATCTCTTCCGCTTTCTTCAAGGCTTTTTCGACTTTTTTAACCGCGGCTTTGGCAATCGCAGCATCGATTTTAAGCTTCTTCAACTCATCACTTATTGCCGCTTTGGGTGCTGCTGAACTTGCTAGTGTGTTGGCAGAGCTGGCCCCCAATTTTTCGACTGTAGCTTGTGCTGCTTTCAAATCGACTTGGAAACTCGTAATTTTATCTTTTAATTCTTGGTCATCCGGTGTTTCTTCTAACTGCTTGTTAAGCTTCTTCAGTTTCACACCAATTAGAGCCACATCCACTTTGGCTTTCTTTAGCTCATCGTTAACCGCTGGTTTGCTTTCCGCACTTGATGTGGCTTGTGCTGGAGCTGTCACTGGTGTCAGTTTAGCCAGTTGTTCTTCTAACTGAGCAAGTTGCGTTTCTTGCTCAGTTACTTGTAACTGCAATGCTTGAATATCTTCAAGATGTTCGTTTTCTTGAGCTTCAAGCAGTTGTTTTTGAGCTTTCTTCAATTTGGTTTTGCGAATCACTACATCGACTTTTAACTTTTTAGCTTCATCACTCATAGGCGCAGCTGGAGCTGCTTTAGATGGTGGCGGTGCTGTTTTTGGTGTTGTTGATTTGGCAGAAGTTGCTTTTTGACGAGCAAGACGTTTTGCTTCTCGCTCTGCATTTTCGGCGTCTTGACGTGCTTTACGCGCTTCAAAGCGTTGCTTCGCTAAGTCAGATTTCACATTGGCTTCACGTGCTTCACGAATACTGCTCTTAGTATGGCGATAGTATTGCACCAAAGGAATGCTGCTTGGGCAAACATAAGAGCAGGCGCCACATTCGATACAATCGAACAAATTGTAGTGTTCCGCTTTTTCGTGTTCTTGGCTTTTGCTGAACCAAAGTAACTGTTGAGGTAACAAGTTTGCAGGACAGGCTTGCTCACACATACCACAGCGAATACAGGCTTGCTCTGGTGCTGGTGGTGGAAGCTCTTCCTTTGTTGCTGCCAGAATACAGTTGCTGGTTTTGACGATAGGCACGGCAGCAGAGTCGAGGGTGTAACCCATCATTGGACCACCCATCACAAGGCGATATAGATTATCGTTTTGAGATTCTGCATATTCTAATAAGTGAGCAACAGGCGTTCCTAATAAAACGTCAACGTTTTGCGGTGCTTTTAAAGCATCACCAGTTAATGTGGTGAAACGAGAGATCAGTGGTTTGCCATGATGGATTGCGTCATGAACCGCAACACAGGTTCCGACGTTTTGGCATAAAACACCAATATCAGCAGGATATTGTCCACTTGGAACTTCTTCCCCTGTTAGTAACTGAATCAGTTGTTTTTCGCCACCAGAAGGATATTTGGTTGGCACAACAGCGATTTGAATAGAGCTGTTCTGTTCGCTCAATAAGGCGTTTAGCGCAGCAATGGCTGTTGGTTTGTTATCTTCAATACCAATAACTACTTGCTCTGCATTCACAATATGCTGAAGAATTTCAATACCCGAAATAAGCTCTTGGGTTTTTTCTCGGATCAGCATGTCATCCGCTGTGATGTAAGGCTCGCATTCTGCCGCATTGATAATGAAATACTTAAGCGTATTTTTATGTGCGCCTTGCAGTTTCACTTGGGTTGGGAAGCCTGCACCGCCCATTCCCACAATACCCATTTTTGCGAGATACGCTAAAACGTCAGTTTTGTCGTTGCTTTGCCATTTCGTTAATGGATTTAATGTTGTCCATTCTTCTTTACCATCTGGCTCTAGAATCATACAAAGATCACTCAAGCCGGATGGGTGAGCGATAGCGCGTTCTTCAATTGCAGCAATGGTACCGGATGTTGGCGCATGCAAGCAGCTGCTCAAAAAACCATTATTAATAGCAATGGTCTCACCTTTTAATACGCGATCACCTATCTTTACTAATGGGCGAGAGCTTTGTCCTATATGCTGTCTAAGTGGCAAGATAAGCTCACTTGGTAAAGGTGGACGGCCCAATGGAAGTTGTAAGGATTGCGCTTTGTTTTCTGGTGGGTGAATGCCGCCATGAAACGAAAAAATGTTTGCTGTCGTTGTGCTTGCTATAGCCATTAGTGAGCAACCTCCGATTGACGGTCGGTGGCAATAATATTTAATGAACTTGCTGCAATACCTTTAGGCTTATCCCAAGACCATGTCTGTGCTGTCACGCCAACTTCTACCATATCAATACAATCTACTGGGCAAGGTTCAACACAAAGGTCACAACCTGTACATTCGTCAGCAATTACTGTGTGCATTTGTTTCGCCGCACCCAAAATTGCATCTACAGGGCAAGCCTGAATACATTTAGTACAGCCGATACATTCATCTTCACGTATTACGGCAACACGTTTAGCGGATTCTTCACCATGATCACCGTCTAGTGGAATGGCTTCGATATCTAATAAATCAGCTAGAGCTTGAATCGTTGCTTGTCCACCAGGAGGACAATGGTTAATCGCTTCACCATTGGCAATGGCTTCTGCATAAGGACGACAACCCGGATGGCCACATTGACCACATTGAGTTTGTGGAAGAAGTGCATCGATTTGCTCAACAATAGGGTCGCCTTCCACGTGGAAACGTACATTGGCGTAACCAAGAATCGCACCAAAAATAAGCGATAAAAGAACCAGAACCCCGATAGCAAGTAAAACAGTTAACATACTGGCTCCTAAATCTGTACAAGGGCAGTAAAGCCCATGAAAGCCAGAGCCATAAGTCCTGCTGTGATCATGCCAATCGCAGAGCCTTTAAAAACAACTGGCACATCCGCCACGTTGATACGTTCGCGCATGGCAGAGAATAGAATCAATACAAAGGAGAAACCGACTGCAGCACCAAAACCATACAGAATAGATTCTACAAAACCGTTTTGTTTGCTGATGTTTTGCAATGCCACACCCAATACGGCGCAATTAGTGGTGATAAGAGGTAAGAAAATCCCCAAAACACGGTACAATAATGGGCTGGTTTTGCGCACCACCATTTCAGTGAACTGCACAACAACGGCAATTACCAAGATGAATGAAATGGTTTGTAGGTATTCAAGACCAAAAGGCTGAAGAACGTAGGTGAAAGTGAGATAGCTACATAAGCTCGACAGGGTCAATACAAAGGTTGTAGCCATCGCCATGCCAATAGACGTCTCCAGTTTTCCAGACACACCCATAAAAGGGCAAAGTCCCAGAAATTGTACTAAGACAAAATTGTTAACCAGTATGGTACTGACTAGTATCAAGAGATATTCAGTCATCTCACGTCCAAAAAATATATGGTGAATGTATAAAGTGAAACCTGTTGGCGGTGGGGGGCCATGCTTTGTATTGGCCTAGTCGGAATACCGTCTAACAGCTTCAGTATAGATACAAGTTTACAGATGTATCTTTAGGGCGTAACTATACCAATCGGCTTATAACTAACAAAGCTAAAACTCTAGTATATTTAGTCTGATTTAGTATATAGATAATAAGTTACGCTTATATAACTTTGATTTATGTTTGATTTGGGATGCTATTGTTTAAATTATTAAGAATGTTTCTTATTTGGCTTTCTTTGTACTTTTATAAAAACCTTTATGTCTTATCTGTATACCTTAAATTGAAGCGCCATTTGTTTGTTTAAATAAATGGCGCTGTCATGGAAAGCACAAGGTACAGTTAAAACATCACTTAGATAACACGTTGGCCTGGTTTCGCACCTTTATGTGGTTCTAAAAGATAAATTTCTTCACCACCAGGGCCAGCTGCTAATACCATGCCTTCAGACATGCCGAACTTCATTTTACGCGGTGCAAGGTTGGCAACCATCACTGTGTATTTTCCTTCCAAATCTTCTGGCTTATAAGCGGACTTAATACCAGAGAAAACAGTGCGTGTTTCACCACCAATGTCTAACGTCAGTTTCAACAGCTTATTGGCTTTCTCAACGTGTTCGGCTTTTGTGATTAGCGCAATACGAAGGTCGACTTTGGCAAAATCATCGAAATTAATTTCAGCTTCGATTGGTTCTTTGCTCAGTTCGCTTTCTTCTTGAGAAGGCTCAGCTGCTTCTTTTGCTGCGGCTTCGATCAAGGCTTCTTCTTTGCCTTCTTCGATCATTGCATCAATTTGTTTCTGATCAATACGCCCCATTAACGGTTTGAATTTATTAACGGTTTTACCAAACAGTAATTCGCTACGGTTATCCCATGTTAATTCTTTGCCTAGGAATGACTCAGCATCAGCAACCAAGTTAGGCATCACTGGTTTTAAGTAAGTAGCTAAAATGCTAAATAGGTTTAAGGCAACTGTGCAAACTTCTTGAACTTTCGGAAGTGTTGCTTCGTCTTTCGCTAATACCCAAGGGGCTTCGTCAGCAATATAGGTATTTGCTACATCTGCAAGGCGCATGATTTCACGAATCGCTTTACCGTATTCACGGTTTTCGAAATGCAAAGCAATCATTTCGCCAGCGTCAATGAACGACTGAATCATGGCTTCTTCACTGACTTGCGTCGCTAACTTACCGTCAAACTTTTTACCAATAAAGCTAGCGGTACGGCTCGCGATATTAACAACTTTACCCACTACGTCTGAATTTACTCTTTGGATGAAGTCTTGTAGGTTTAAATCAATATCATCTACGCTGGCGTTTAATTTGGCTGCAAAGTAGTAGCGAAGATATTGTGGATCCAGATGGTTCAAATAAGTACGGGCTTTAATGAAAGTACCGCGAGACTTAGACATTTTCTTGCCATCAACCGTTACATAACCATGTGCGTTTACTTTTGTTGGTGTGCGGTAACCCGCACAATCCAACATTGCAGGCCAGAACAAGGCATGGAAGTTAATGATATCTTTACCGATAAAGTGGTAAAGCTCTGCATCAGAATCTTTCGCCCAGTAATCATCAAAGTTTAAGCCTTCAGTACGATCACATAGGTTTTTAAAACTCGCCATGTAGCCAATTGGTGCGTCTAGCCAAACGTAGAAATATTTACCCGGTGCATCTGGAATTTCAAAGCCGAAATACGGCGCATCACGACTGATGTCCCATTCTTGCAAACCAGAATCCAACCATTCTGCTAGTTTGTTAGCGACTTGATCTTGTAAAGTGCCGCTGCGAGTCCATGTTGCTAAGAAGTCTTGGAAGTCTGGAAGTTTGAAGAAGTAATGCTCCGATTCTTTTTCCACAGGTGTCGCACCAGAGTAAACAGAAATCGGGTTGATCATTTCCATTGGTGTGTAAGTTGCAGAGCAAACTTCACAGTTGTCGCCGTATTGGTCTTCGGCTTTACACTTAGGGCAAGTGCCTTTAATGAAACGGTCCGCAAGAAACATCTCTTTTTCAGGGTCATAAGCCTGCACGATAGAACGGACGGAAATCTTACCGTTGTCACGCAATGCTTTATAGATGCTGTTAGAAAAATCACGGTTTTCATCAGAGTGAGTTGAATAGTAATTGTCATAACCAATCAAAAAATCGTTAAAATCGGCCATGTGTTCTTGGCGAACACCGTCAATAAGTTCTTCTGAGGTAATGCCGTTTTGAGCCGCTTTAATCATAATGGCGGTGCCGTGTGCATCGTCTGCACAAACCGCAGTACAAAGGTGACCACGCATTTTTTGGAAACGCACCCAAATATCGGTTTGGATGTGTTCCAGCATATGCCCTAAATGGATTGAGCCATTTGCATAAGGAAGGGCGCTGGTGACTAAAATTTTGCGTTGCGTTTGTGCCATTTTTGATAAACCTGCTGGATTAAAAAAGGTCGAATGTTCTATCGGTAACTAAGCTAGAATAACGAATGAGTAAACAGCCAAAAATACGGATAGCATTATAGAAGGCGTAATTATAAGTCTCAGCCTCTCGTGTGCAAGGGCTAGACTTGCTTTTCCGCAATTTGCCCCCACATTTGCCACATGATTTTAATTTACTTTTACAAAGAGTGCTGAGAACAGAGTAGAAAATTGTGCGATAACGAGGTTTGTACCTTTTATTTTTTCATATTCGCAGACTTTCTTCTCATCGCTAGGAGCGTTTAATGACAACGAACACGCAACAAACAGAATTGCTCGCGACACTAGAACGCCTGATTGATGAAAATAGCGGTCAACCTTATGGCCCTGTATGGCAAATTACAGACGATGAAACTCGTTTGCATATACTATTAAATTTGGGGTATCCAGCAGAGACGGAACAAGCCTCATTAGAAGCGCGCATCAAAACAGCATTGGGTGATAAGCGTGAAATAACGTTAGAAATGGTCTATGAAGTAAAAAGCCAACCGACACAAGGTAACATTGCTGGCTTAAAGGGCGTGAAGAACATTATTGCTGTTGCATCGGGTAAAGGCGGTGTTGGTAAATCGACAACCACGGTTAACCTTGCATTAGCGATGGCGAAAGAGGGCGCACGCGTTGGTATCCTAGATGCGGACATTTACGGCCCAAGCCAAGGCATGATGATGGGCTTTGCTGACGGCACTCGACCAGAAGTGCGTGAAGATAAGTTCTTTATTCCACCAACCGCCTATGGTGTACAAGTGATGTCTATGGCATTTCTGACCACCAAAGACACACCTGTTGCCTGGCGTGGCCCAATGGTGACTGGCGCATTAATGCAGATCCTGACGCAAACCGATTGGAATGACCTAGATTACTTGTTCATCGACATGCCACCGGGCACTGGGGATATTCAACTCACCTTGGCGCAAAAAGTGCCGGTAGCAGGTTCTGTTATCGTTACCACACCACAAGACATTGCTTTGTTGGATGCCCGTCGTGGTATTGAAATGTTTAACAAGGTAAAAATCCCTGTGCTGGGTGTGGTTGAAAATATGTCCACACACATCTGTTCTAACTGTGGTCATCACGAAGCCATCTTTGGTGATGAAGGTGGCGCGAGTCTTGCCAAAGAATATAACGTCAAGGTATTGGGTAAACTGCCACTGAGTCTAGCGATTCGCGAACAAAGCGACGCTGGCAAACCGATTGTAGTGGATGCGCCTGAAAGTGACGCGGCTGGCATTTATCAGTCGATTGCTCGTAAGCTTGGTGCTACCCTTACGTCCCAACAAGGTTCTTCAGATAATCAGCAGTTTGTTATGCCAACCATTGGCATGAGTGATGATTAAATAAAGACAATGATTTTACAGTTTATTAAGGAAAAGCAATGCGTTTGTGTGACCGAGATATCATAAAAGCCCTAGACGACGGTTCTATCGTAATAGATCCTCGTCCTGATAACAGTGTTATCAGCGGAGTGTCTGTGGATCTTCGATTGGGAAATTCATTCCGAGTTTTCCAGGGTCATCCTGCGCCGTATCTTGACCTAAGCAGCTCGAAAGCTGATTTAAACAAAGTGATCGAGTCCGTTATGAGTGACGAAATTCTCGTTGATGACGGTAAGCCTTTCTTTATTCATCCAGGGGAGTTGGTACTTGGAGTGACGAAAGAATCTGTTACTGTGCCAGATTACCTTGTTGGCTGGTTAGACGGTCGGTCTTCATTGGCTCGTCTTGGTTTAATGGTACACGTAACCGCCCATCGAATTGATCCAGGTTGGAGTGGTGGTATCGTTTTGGAATTCCTCAACGGTGGCAAACTACCGATTGCCTTAAGTCCAGGAATGACCATAGGTGCTATCAACTTTGAAACCATGTCAGGTTCGGCGGATCGCCCTTACAACAAACGCGACAACGCTAAATACAAAAACCAAACCTCTGCTGTGGGTAGTCGGATTTCGGGTGATAAATCTTAGGCTAACAGTTAAAGGGGTCAGAACCCTTTAACTAAATTCATATCGAAATGCACACTTTTATTGGATTTAAAGGGTTCCGACCCCTTTAACTCCAATATTCTGTTTCACTCCAACAACCACAGTATTCTTTTTTATGCGTCTGTTAAAATCGACCGTTCATTCAAGCCTTAACTCCCTCGATCAGTCTTCCTTTTTACGCCTTGCTGCACGGGGAATTGTGTTAAAAGGCGAGGAAATTTTGATGATGTATACCGAGCGTTACGATGATTATACTTTGCCGGGCGGTGGTATTGATGAAGGTGAAAACCAGATTGAAGGGCTAATTCGTGAACTAACGGAAGAAACGGGTGCGCAGAATATTTGTAATGTTAAAGCCTTCGGTATGTATGAAGAATTTCGCCCTTGGTATAAGGGAGATTTCGATATTATCCAGATGAAGTCTTACTGTTACACCTGCGATATTGATGACGAGTTAGGCGAGACGAGCCTAGAAGATTACGAAGTCAAAAATGGCATGAAAGCGGTATGGATAAATGTCCACGATGCGATTAAGCATAATCTAGACACGATTAAAAACAGTGATAAAAAAGGCATGTCGATTGAAAGAGAAACCTTTTTACTGTCATTGATTAGGGATGAGCTGATTATACCTGTGTCAGATTCGTTGTTGGGCTAAAGCTCAACCTATAAAATCTCACTTTGTTCCTTTCTCAGAACCCCGTTACTGTAAAATCTAATGCACCAATTATGTGGCCTCTAATGTGTTCGAGTGACCTGATTGGGTTATCCAAATTTTTCGTTTCCTGATCAATCTACTTTGATAACAATCACGCTAGAAAAAACCAATGAACTGTATCAGCATAAAGTGGAATATAGTTTGGTGGTTTATTGAAGACTGGTCTAAGGTTTAATGCTGTTATCTTTAACTTTCAGAAATTAGCAAAATCATGAAGGCTAGAGATGCGTAATTTTATGAAATAACTCAAATACTAAATAGGAAGATGATGAAAAAATTACTAGGAATATTGGCACTTACGAGCAGCGTTTCAGTAATGGCGGTTGATGGTTATAAAGACATTTATATCGACAAAGATAAAGACATCATTGTTCATGTCATACTTTGCGGAGATGATTTGAGCAACTTAAGTCAATTTACTCCATCGGCTGTATACACCAATACTTCTGACATCGAGAAGGGGACATATTATTATAAATCGCCATATGGCGAGTTTTCATTAACCTTTAACACAACTGAAAATGAGTTGGTTATGGTTCGTGGATTATTACAACACGGGCAAACATCAAAGGACGATATGGATAAGAAGCTTTGTATCGTGAAGTACGTAGAAGGCTTACCATCAGGCGTTAAAAGATACGTCGAACAAAAAACGATAAAAGCAAACGATCCAAATAAAGCGGGAACACTTGAGCAATACGAACTTATAACCGGAAAGCCAGCAATTGGGAAGAATAAGTATTAAGTTCATTCTTAACTTTTGTTAAAAATGATTTGAACCAGAGTTCGAAGCATTTCCACATTTTTAAAATATCACGAAATAACAAATACTTAATGTTCAATGCTATTGTGTATGCTTTCAAATACAAGTGTTTCTTATGTTGATATATCTTCAGATTTTACCCACTTACTACCTTGTTTGGAGTTTTGTCACTTTTGTTGTTTATGGCATAGATAAGTCAGCAGCCAAGCGAGATACGTGGCGAGTAAGTGAACTTACGTTGCATATTCTGTCATTACTTGGTGGTTGGCCTGGAGCCTTGTTAGGTCAGCGAGTGTTTCGTCATAAAACAAAGAAACGTATCTTTCGATTCGTATTTTGGTTAACCCTTATTCTAAATCTTGTCTTAGTTGTAGTTGGCTTTTATGTTTTTAGATAGCGTCTCTTAGTTATAGAATTTTGCTCTAAACGCGCACTTTGAAAGGATATTGTGACGATTTACTTTCTTGCGGCTGTTTTCTGTTTTAATATCATTGAACTAAGCAGTGATGCGAATTTAGAGTTTTGGTAGTGTCTGTTTTTTAGCATGACGTTGTTCATCATCATTTAACGATATAGGAAACAATAATGGCGGCTTTTGGTAGCGTGTTTATGCCTAAGATGGCATTGGCAACATTTGAAAATAATCAATGGAGTGAAGCAGGTATTGTCGCTTCGGATAGCATTCAGTTGCATCCAGGTGCGCATGTTTTGCATTACTCAAGCACGTGTTTTGAAGGTTTAAAAGCGTTTCGTCATGCTGATGGCAGTGTGCATGTATTTCGTATGGATCAAAACATTAAGCGTTTGGCACAAAGCAGTCGCTTATTGTCTTTGCCAGAAATTGATGAAGCTGCTGTTTCTAAAATGATTGTCGATGTTGTTGCTGAGTTCGCTAGTGAAGTGCCAGAGCCACCAGGGTCTTTATACATTCGCCCAACTCATATAGGTACAGAAGCGAACGTAGGCAAAGCCGCAGGAGCAACTGCAACATCTATGCTGTATGTGTTGTTGTCTCCTGTTGGAGATTATTTCACTGGTGGTGCGAAAGCATTGCGTCTTTTGTTAGATGAAACTGGTATGCGTTGTGCGCCACATATGGGCATGATCAAAAGTGGTGGTAATTACGCCAGTGCACTAGGTCCGATTAAGAAAGCAAATGAAGAAGTAAAAGCGGATCAAATTTTATTCTGTCCAAATGGCGATGTTCAAGAAACAGGCGCAGCTAACTTCTTGTTGATTGATGGTAACGAAATTATTACCAAAGGTTTGGATACGTCTTTCTTACATGGTGTGACACGTTCTTCTATTTTGACTTTAGCTGCGGATTTGGGCATGACAGTGACAGAGCGTGATTTGACTGTTGCTGAATTGTTAGAGCGTGCGGCTAAGCCAGAAGTAGAAGCGGTATTGTCTGGAACAGCGGCAGTATTAACGTCCGTAGGTACTTTTATTCATAATGATAAAGAGTACAAGGTAGGTTCTGGAGAGCCAGGACCTATTGCTGATAAACTGCGTCTAGCATTGAATAATATTCAATGGGGTAAAGCAGAAGACACTCATAACTGGTTAACGAAGGTCTGCTAGTTTTTATTAGCATCATACAAAGGCTTCATTAAGTAGAAGCATATAAAAGGGGTTGAACATTATGTTCAACCCCTTTTTTCTAAGCAATAAACAGTTCTGGTTTAGAAGCTCAATCTTGCAGAAGCGGATATAACATTTGAAGAATCAAGATCTTCATAGTTACCAGCAACAGAAAGGTTTGGAGTGAAGTAATAACCTAATGAAAATTTAGTGCTGTCTAAGCCATCATGATCTGTATATTGAGTGAAGGCAATAGTACCTTCTAAACGATCTCCGATGGTTGTACGAAAGCCTGCTCTTAAACTGAAGTCTGAATCTGTATTACCGCTATAGTCATTGTAGTGAACGAAACCAAAAATATGACTTGCGCTACCTACTGCAAACGCAGTACCTGCACCAACTTTTGTGATGTCTGTGCCACCAAAATCTACGAGTTCTAATGAAAAAATTGGTAGAAACATCGTTTCAAAAGAAATTGATAGGTTAGAGTAATCACCATCGCTACCGCCATCATATTCGACATTACCTATAGCATAGTCGATGTAAGTGAAAGGGGATGCACTAGCACCCATTGATAGCGTTAAGGTTGCTGCAGCGATACTTGCTGTGATTAATTTTTTCATCTCATTCTCCATTTTGCTGATGTTTATTAGTAACTAAAAAGTTTGTTTATATGTTCTTGTAGCAGGCTATCGGCAATGAGCTCTTAAACTTTAGGGTTTACAACTCTAAATTGATTTTTTTTATCTTTACTATCGTAATATTTAGTTTTTTGAGGTGTTATAAATAAATAGTGACTACATCGTGCTAAGTTAGGACGTATTTGAATTGTAAAAGGCTGTATTAATGAAAGACCTAATGAGAAAGCTTTGTTCGCCTGTATTGAGTATGTTTGAAACAGGTGAAGGTGAATATGATTATAGAAAATCCCACCGTACTATTTTGCTTGTGTTAGGAGGATTGTGTTTTGTAATTGCTTTGGTTTCTTTGGTTTTTACCTTTAAGACTGGAGAGTTTGCAGGCATCATTCCTATCGCATTGTTTTTTGTGACTGGGTTAGTGTGTGAAATCGTTGGATTGTTAGGTAGTGATCGGGCTGTGGCAAGAATTTGGAAGCGTGATTAGTTAATTATCTTAATTTAAAAAAAAGACGATGTACTTCACAGTGCATCGTCTTTTGGTTAGTTTAAAGTGTAATTATTTACCGCGTCGCTCAGCCATTTTTTCAGCACAGTCATTTAGGTGTTCTTTTTGTAGTTCTACAAATTTTGTTTTTTGTTCAGGTGTTAAAATACTGATCATCTTGTACTGATTATTAAGCATATTAACTTGACGTTTGATTTGTTTTTGCGCCATATCTTTTGCAATATTAGTGGCTTTAGCTGGATCGAAACTATCAGCAAGTAGTAAATCGTTTACTTTTTCAAGGCTAGCTAGACGTTCTGCTTGATGTTGTTCAGGGTTACCTTCGCCTCTATTTTTACGTTCTTCTTTAGTCGCTTTACGCAATGTTTTAAATTGCTCTTTTTGAGTATCGGTTAACTCTAGCTGTTTCATAATGCCGCGATCCAAGCCAACACGACATTCGCCTTTATGGCCCTTGTTGTCTTTTCCGCCGAAGGCTAAAGCGCTACCAGTGCTTAATACCAATGGTAAAACGACAGATGCGATAATTAGTTTTTTAGTCATTTTCATATTCTTTTCCTTCTATACTGTTTTAGAGTGTTTTAAGTTAATCACTGTGTTTCCAGTGGATAGGGATAGAATAGAGGTTGTTAGGTCAAGCAGCGTATTGCCAAGGTAAATTATCGTAAAAGCAGCATTGTTGTTCTGTTTTCAACGTAAAATAAGGTCAGTTGTCTATTTATCCGAATGATTGTTTAGGAATTTTTAATGCCACATATTTTAATAATCGATGATGATGTTGAATTGAGTGATTTACTCAAAGAGGTTTTGTCCTTTGAAAGCTGCACTGTTTCTACAGCGTATGATGGTGTGGAAGGCTTAGATATCATGAACGACAGTGTTGATCTTGTTTTACTTGATGTCATGATGCCTAAGCTAAATGGTTTCGAGACATTAAAACTATTACGCGAAAAATGGGATGTGCCAGTGTTAATGCTGACTGCGAAAGGAGATGAGATTGATCGTGTGGTGGGGCTTGAATTAGGCGCTGATGATTATCTTCCTAAGCCTTTTAGTGAGCGTGAATTGTTAGCTCGAATTCGTGCCATTTTACGTCGTACTCAAACACCGAAAGCTCAACAGCAGAATGATTTTGTTACCTATCGTGATATTAAAATTTATCCTGGGCGTTTAGAGGCGTATTGCAATGGTGAACTTCTGGATGTGACGAGTACGGAATTTGCGCTCTTGCATTATTTTTTACTTCACCCAGGTCAAGTGCTCACTAAGGAAGTTTTGAGCCTTGATGTATTAGGTAAGCGGCTAGCTGCGTTTGATAGGGCGGTAGATATGCATGTTTCGAATTTGCGTAAAAAATTGCCAGATTGGCCGAATGGCAAGCCTCGAATAAAAACCTTGCGAGGTCGTGGTTATTTACTGGTGGAGGGCGACTAATGCGTTTGCCAAAAATTACCAGCTTATATGGACGAATTTTCGCTATATTTTGGTTCACCATGTTTCTTGTTACCTTGGCTGTATTGGCATTGCCACATCTTGACCCACGAAAAACAAGAGATATTAGTCCGCCTTACTATGAGCGTTTGACAGAAGTAAGAGATCAAATAGAGCGTGAGTTTTCGACAGCCAATAGTATCGGACAGGTATTAGCCGCTTTTGACTCTAGGCCACCTAGAGATTCAAATGATGGTCGATTAAAGGTTTTTATTACCGATATTGATAGTAATATTCTAACGGTTTACCGCCGCCCTGATTTTTCTTTAAAAGCTTTACGTAATTTTGTGACGACGATTGAAACACCCTTAGTTCCTCAACAAAGACTTTATGGCAGAGTGATGATATCAGGGCCGTTTCCGATTCAACTTGCTAATGATGATTACTATCTTTATATCGGAGCTAAATGGAACCAACCACCAAACTTTGTGATACAGCTGTTTGATCATCCATTTCGTCTATTACTCGCGGTTATGTTAGTGAGTACACCATTTTTATTATGGCTGTCTTGGGCACTTAGTCAGCCTGCACGTCGTTTGGAGTTAGCCGCTCAGCGAGTGGCTCAGGGTATATTTGAAACAGACCCGGAGCTTGAGAAAGGCACATCAGAATTCCGTCAAGCGGGAGCGAGTTTTAATCAAATGGTGGAAGCCATTAATCTGATGATTTGTCGTCAGCAACGTTTGTTGTCTGACATTTCCCATGAACTGCGTTCACCGCTAACTCGTTTAAGAATGGCGCAAGCGTTGGCAACGAGAAAACAGGGAGAAAGTACAGAGCTCGTTCGTATTGATACTGAAGCCCAGCGGCTTGAGCAAATGATTGGCAAGTTGCTTGAGTTATCGAGTATGCAAGTTGATAGTCATTTAAAAAGAGAATCACAGCCACTTTCTAGTTTATGGGAAGCCTTATTAGCTGACAGTCAATTTGAAGCCGAACAAATGGGAAAAACACTTTATATATCTGATATCCCAGAACGATCACTGACATGTCATCCACAGCTGTTAATGAGTGCCATTGAGAATATTGTAAGAAACGCTATTTATTACGGTAAAGATCGTATAGAGGTAAGCTTTGAAGTTAAGACAGAAGATAAGTTTGATGTGTTAACCATTCGGGTGGAAGACAATGGTGAAGGCGTTCCTGATGAAGAGTTGAAATCGATCTTTCGTCCTTTTTATCGTGTGTCTACTGCACGTGATCGTCACAGTGGTGGTACAGGATTAGGTTTAGCGATTACGGAGAGTGCTGTCCGTCAGCATAACGGAACCATTAATGCATCTCATAGTCGCTTAGGCGGCTTGTTGGTTGAGGTTTCTTTGCCATTACTCACTAAACCATAATAGGTTTATTTCCATTTGACTGATGGGCCATTCGATTGTAGGGCAGGGCTTGCCAATAGGTTCTGTTAATAAAGCCGTGACATGTACTGACTCATCATTAGTTAAGTCATATTGCGGCTCTTATTTGATCTTGTTTGATTGATCCTAAGCATTTATAAAAAAGCTTTAGTAGACAAAGCAATCAATTAAGCCCATATTATTAGTTCATCGTGTTTGTTCTGATCTTCCGAATTCCTTTTCTTTGTATCGCACTCTATTTGAAAAAGACGCCGTGTAATAAACACCTAGCTTATGTGATTAGGCTGATGCTCATAAATAACCAATGGAGAAGCTTGTATTGATTTTCTCTACTATCATAGGAAAAATATGATAAATACTGCAAAAGAGTTTTTGTTAGAACGGATTTGTATTTTTACAAGTCAGGCATTTGATCCCAATTCTGATTCACAGGTTGTGGGTATGTTAAAAAGTAAATTTAATATACGCTTACCACAACGACGCTCTATGAATGAGTCTTTGTCTTCTACTGTAAGTGATCATGAAATCATTTCCTTGATCTTGAAGTATCGTGCAATGGGTTAAAATGCATTGCTCTGATTATTTTTTTACGCACACAAATATTGCATTGCCGGACATCTTGTCCCAAGCCATAATTTTATCGTACTCGTGTTCAAATATATGAATATCAAAATAGGGTGCGAGTAAGTCCTGTAACTTTTTAAAATTTAATGCCACCATAGGGTGTTCGTCTGTCCACTGCTGTGTTATTTCCGCGGTCGTCTTTTCAACACTCAGTTTTAATGTTTGTTTTTCTCCTTCTCCAGAATAAAACCAAGATGAACAAAAGCTAAACTCGCTGTTGTCGTGCAAAACGCTGTGCTTTGCTGTTAATGCATTATCTATATGGCTTTTATCTACGGAATTAAAACAAAGTACTCCGCCTGTTGTTAATGCCTTGTGAGCGCTTTCAATACAAGATATTAGACTCTTAATGTCGCCACAGTAATGAATGGAATATAGAAAACAGGTGATCAGGTCGTATTGTTCTTTTGTTTCAAAGGCACACATATTTCCTTGCTCAAAGGTAGCTGCAGGGCAGTATTGTTGAGCAATATCTAGCATAGGTTGGTTTATATCGATGCCGTGGCATTGGTAGCCTGCTTGGATAAAGTGACGAATGTGTGGGCCAGTTCCGCAAGCCAGATCTAAATGCCGTGTTCCACCATTACCAAAAATTTGATGAAGACGATGGATATTATCGCTTTGGGATTGATAGTTGATATCGGCACACATTAAATCGTAATAACCAGATAAATCCGTATAAAGCGCATTGTGGGACATTTTTTTGATCACTTGGAGGGTAAAAATTGATGGCGCATCATATAGGAAGAATGGCTTTTTGCGAAGCATAAAAAAAGAAGCAAACATAATATGTCTGCTTCTTTTTTTGAGCTTCTTTTGTCGTTTACTTAAGTTGAATCTTGTTTAAAAAAGACAAAGAACTTTTTAAACAAATACAAAGAACTTGGCAATAAACAATGCCGCTAGAATGTACACAGCAATACTGACTTGCTTGCCTTGACCAGATAATAATTTAATTACCGCGTAGCTGATAAAAGAAAGCGCAATACCATCAGCAATGGAATAGGTTAATGGCATAGTAAAGGCTGCAATTAATACAGGAGCTGCTTCAGATATATCATCCCAATCCACGTGCGCTAGACTGCTTGTCATTAGAACAGCCACGTACATTAATGCACCCGCTGTGGCATAAGCAGGAATAGAGCCAGCTAATGGGGCAAAGAAAAGACTTAACAAGAATAGTAAAGCAACCACAACGGCTGTTAAACCTGTACGGCCACCAGCAGATACACCAGAAGCACTTTCGATATAACTTGTTGTGGAGGATGTTCCTAATGCTGCACCAACTACTGTTGCGCTAGAATCTGCCAAAAGCGCTTTTTTTAAACGAGGTAATTTACCTTCTTTATCAAGTAATCCACCACGTTGACCTACGCCAATAAGCGTCCCTGAAGTATCAAACAGATCGACAAAGAAGAAAGCAAAAATCACGCTGATCATGCCAATTTGAAAGGCACCTTCTATGTCCATAGCAAGGAAAGTCGGTGCGATAGATGGCGGCATAGAAACCAAACCACCAAAACTGTTTTGACCAAATATCATGGATAAAACAGTGACCAATAAAATGCCAATCATCACGGCACCGGTTACATTTAAGTAAGCCAACGCACAGATAACAAAGAATCCTAAAAATCCATAGATAGCAGAAGGGGAAGACAAGTCACCTAAAGAAACCATGGTTGCTGGGTTTTTTACAATGATGCCCGCGTTTTGGAAAGCAATCATAGCCAAGAATAAACCAATACCCGCTGCAATACCTAGCTTTAGTGAAGATGGAATGGCGTTTATCACCCATTCACGAATTCGGAAGATACTGATGAAAATGAAAAGAATACCGGATAGGAATATTGCTCCAAGTGCTTGTTCCCACGAGTAGCCCATGCCTAATACAACACCATAGGTAAAGAATGCGTTTAAGCCCATACCAGGTGCTAATGCAATTGGATAGTTTGCATAAAGACCCATAATCAAACAACCGATGGCAGCAGCCAGACAAGTTGCGACAAAGACTGCACCTTGATCCATACCTGCTTGTGCAAGAATAGATGGGTTAACGAAGATAATATAAGCCATGGTTAGGAAAGTGGTAATACCGCCAATGACTTCATTACGTATAGACGTATTATGTGCCTTGAGTTGGAAATAGCGTTCGAGCATGAGGGTTGCCTTTTTTTGCCATAGTGGGAACGTATTAAAACTGATCATTTAGTCAGTGTTAAATTTTTAGGCGGCTAGTATAAAAAAATAGATTAGAATTTGGGAGGGAAATTTGAAAAAATGGGTAAAAACAAAGAAAGGATTAAGTTAAGCCACTTAAATAACTTTATTTAAAACCACTATTTTAAAGTTGCTTGCTTGGTTTCCTTAAAGTTGCTTGCTTGGTTTCCTTAAAGTTGATTAACCTTGTAGCCATTGGCTTTGAGCTTCGCTAATACACTGTCAGGCCCCGCTAAATGCATAGCGCCTATCATAACAAACTCGATATGTTTGTCTTTCAGCATGTTTTCGATTTGCGGTACCCAGAGGTTGTTACGTTTTACCAATAGTGATTGATATACATCGGGATAATCTTTTCTTAAATTATCCATCTCTAATGCCGCTAGGGTTTTCATGTCGCCTTTACGCCAACTATCACGCAGGCTAACTATACTTTCAGACATTACTTCGATCTCAGACAAGGCATAACGAACGATAAGGTTATTATCTTGCTGATTAAGCTCATCAAGCATTTGGATTTGTGCTTCAGGTTGTTCTAACCAACCTTTGTTTTTTTGATCTTGTGTGGCTTTTTTAGCATAAAACTGATCAACACCTTCACTGGTAAAGCCTAAATGTTTTAGCTCAATCATACTAAGAGACATAGCTAATGAGCCTGGTTTTAAATGTTGTATGGCAGTGACTGGAATATTTCGGCTATCAAGATAGGTTTTTAGTAAGTCATAAGTGTTCGGTGTGATGACTTGATCGATTGTTGTCCCATCAGCATAAGACAGTGTTTTTTGAGTTTCTCTTTGAAAAGCGGTATCAGTTAGCGCATCCATATTTGTTTCAAAAATAACGCTATCTGAGGCTTGGTACGCTTTTTCATAAGCTTTTGGTAATGGGTAATCTTCAGCAGTTAGCAGATGAATTGTACCGCCAATATAAAGTGTATTTTCTCCAGATGTTACCTTCCAAACCGAAGCAGCTTGAGTTTGGAAGGTCGCTGCCGCGAGTAAGGTAAATCCGATCTTTTTTAGAAAATGCATATTTTCCTCAGTTTGGTATTGCTGATGGCATTGTATAAAAGCCATCCTATTTATAAATAATGGTATTATCTTTGAAATTTTCAATGTCGGTATCGTGCTTACCATGAATAAAGAGTCAATAAATAAAGAATCAATGAATAAAGAATATGTTTATGTTGGATTAACGAATCCGAAAGGAGCCGAAAATGTCGGTTCTGTCATGAGAGCCGCTGGTTGCTATCGGGTTGATCAGGTTTTGTATTCAGGTCAACGTTATGATCGTGCTGTGAAAATGTCGACAGATACCCAGAGTGCAAGTACCTCTATCCCCCTTATTAATATTGAAACGCTAAATGTTGATAATTTGATTGATGCAGTCGATGGGGAAACTGAAGTTGTCTGTGTGGATTTGATTCAAGGCGCCACGTCGCTGCCTGCTTTCCAACATCCAAAAAAAGCCTTATATATTTTTGGTCCAGAAGACGGCACTATTCCCCAAAAGGTTGTCGATCGAGCTGATCATGTTGTGTTTGTACCAACGGTTGGTTGTATGAATTTAGCCGCTTCTGTGAATGTGCTGCTTTATGATCGTTTGGCAAAATCAGCCAGAGCAAACGCGGGAGATGAACTAATTAAGCAGAGTAAAGACGTAAATAACAATGTGAAAGTGCGTTCTCGATAAAGCTTTTTCTTTGTTTTATCAATTAGTTTTCAAATAGTTAACTCTATGTTGACTGAGATGAAAAGTGATCAATGCAAAAATACTTTCTTTGTCTGATGGCAATATTGGAAGTGAGTATTTCTGTTTTTGATGCTTTGAAAAATCTGTATACCTTCCTTTATTTGTCTTGTTTTAAAATAGAAATAAGGAAGATAGTCTAATGAAAATGCTCAAGTTACTGACGCTCACTGGTTTAACTCTAACAATTCCGACTCTTTACGCAGAAGAACCACAGAAGCAATTAGAGCCATTCAAAGCTGAATTAGAGTTAGGGATTATTGCTACGTCAGGTAATACGGAAAGCACTTCTTTAAAGGGGAAGGTTAGGCTTCACCAAGATTTTCAAGCTTGGAAAAATAAGTATTTGGTCGATACGCTCTACAAAAAAAATGAATACGATGGTGAAACAAAAACCACGGCGCAGAAGTTATTTTTATCTGCTCAAAGCGATTACAAATTAAGCGATGAACATACTTCCATCTTCGTTTATGGGGCTCACACAGATGATCGTTTAAGCGGTTATGAGTACCAAAATACGGTTGCTGTTGGTTATTCTGCAAGGCTTTTCTCTAACCAATATTCCTTCTTAGATTACAGTGCGGGTCCGGGTTATTCTTTTAATAAGACGGATGAAGGTGAGAAAGGGGAATCTGCGATTGTTCACCTTGAAGCGGAATATCTGTTTAATATCAGTCCGATAGCCAAGTTTACACAGACGCTTAGTACAGAAATGGCGTTAGAGTCTGATGAGAATACCCAGACAAAATCAGAAACAGCAATTAGTACAAAAATCCGTCGAGACTTAAGCATGAAAGCCGCTTACAGCATTACTTATAACAGTGAAGTGCTGAGTACGAAAGAGAAGACAGATACAGTGACAAGTGTGTCATTGGCTTATACATTTTAATTTAAATAGTTGAGATTTTTTTCATGCGCTATCAAGGTATAAAAGTAACATTAATTACAGGGTTTTTAGGCGCAGGGAAAACCACCTTGATTCGGCAGTTACTTGAGAAAGCACCGATTCATGAAAGATGGGCTGTATTGGTCAATGAATTTGGTGATATTGGATTAGATGGTGCTTTTTATTCTGAAACCGGCGTAGCGATTAAAGAAGTGCCTGGTGGATGTGTGTGTTGCACAACATCAGCTGCCTTTCAGCAAGGTTTGAATCAACTGATTCGTCAATATAACCCGGATCGGATCTTTATTGAGCCATCAGGTCTTGGTCATCCTAAACAAATTATTCAAAAGCTGCGTAGTAATTCTTATCAAGATGTCTTGTTACTAACCGGAGCTTTTTGTGTTTTGGACGCCCGTAATTTACAAGATGAACGTTATACTAAACATGCTATTTTTAAGGATCAAATAGAGTCAGCCAACGGCATTGTGCTGAGTCACGTAGATAAATATCAACAGGAAGATATTGATCGTTTAGAAGCTTATTTTGCTGATGTATCTGTGTATCAGCCTAAGCTTTTTATGTCAAAGCCTATGCAGCTTGACCTTGATGATTTGGATATTGGGCTTAGGGATGCTTTGGTTAAAGAGAAAGCGTCAACTCATATTCATGTTGATCACTTCCATGGTGCTCATTCAAAGTCGAATCATAAAGATGATGAAACTATATCTCCTTGGTATTACCAAAAACAGCAAGACACAATGCAGGTCTTGGGTTGGCGTTGGGAAATAGGAAGCTACTTCGATGAACAATCTTTAACTTCTACCATTGAAGAAATGTCTTCATTTGAAGGGGTTTATCGAGTTAAAGGTGTGTTTCAGATAAACACAGAAGAAGCGGTATTTGTGAACGTTTCCCGAGGTGAAGTGACATTAACGAAATCCAACTGGCAGGAAACCAGCCGAATAGAAATTATTGGTGATGTTGAAAACGATTGGCCTAGTATTACTCACTTAAGTATGATGAATTTGTGCATAACAAATTTAAGTGCAATGAATTGAGGTACTATGAAAAAAATTGTTGATTCACTTTTAAGTTTTCTCGAGCTGGGTCCTAATGCCCCATCGGTTAAGTGGAAGAATTTTGTCATTACTGCCCATGATTATTTGTCTAAGAGACAAAAGTCTTTGGTTTCCGAATATAAGATTGGAGAATATAAACGCTTCGATTGGGATCAGAAAAACGGCACATTGGTGTTTTCTAATGATGATGGACCTGTTGTTATTGCAAAGGTACAGTTTGTTGGTTCTTTATCAACGAAAACCAAAACCTGGGTTTGGTCTTGGGCTAACGATGCGATTCTTGATAATGTGAAAGATCAAATACATAAAGTCAAAGAATACGGTGAAGAGAATAATTATAAATTACTGAAGAAAGATAAGTGGCACAGTAATGAATCAGATGGCTGGGATATGACGTCGATTACTTGTTATTTGTTAAAAGGTAAGGGCGCTTACAGAACTTCGGCTGAAACAGGGTTTACCTATATGGTCATTACTGATATTTATTGGGCTAAGGAGAAATAAAGTCAATTCTAAGCTCCATTTTCTAACTTTAAGAAGAGGTATGTTCTACTAACATACCTCTTCTCAAAATATTTTTTACATTTCAGAATGTAGATAGTTTATTTCCTGTTTTTTGTACATTTCTTTTGGTCTTTTTTTTAGGCCTGTCTCATGTTTTTCGTCTAGCTGCCTTTCGTTTTTTCTAGGAAAATATACCGTTTTTACCTTTATATTAAGTGTCGTGTAAATCTGTGTGGTTTATTTTGTCATTAACTTTGGCATCTTTTGTTATTGAGAGAATGACGCATATAGAGGAACCTTTCTGCTATCGAAAGGGTTCCTCTATGGAGCTCATACAACAAAAACAATAAAGAGGTCATAGGCCATGCCTGAATATAAAGCGCCACTGCGCGACATCAAGTTTGTCACTGAAGAAGTCTTAGACATTCATGGGCACTACGCAAAGCTACCAGGTGCCGAAGAAGCAACACCAGACATGGTGACAGCGATTCTAGAAGAAGGTGCCAAATTTGCTGAGCGTGTACTTTCCCCTCTAAACCGTATTGGTGACCAGCAAGGTTGCCAGTTTAAAGACGGTGTAGTAACAACTCCAGATGGATTCAAAGAAGCTTATCAGCAATATGTTGAAGGCGGTTGGCCATCTCTGTCTCATCCTGAAAGTGTTGGTGGACAAGGTTTACCTGACTCCCTAGGTATGATGGTAACCGAGATGATTGCTACCTCTAACTGGTCGTGGGGAATGTATCCGGGCTTGAGCCATGGGGCGATGAATACTATTGAAATCCACGGCACAGAAGAGCAAAAAGATACTTACTTAACCAAACTAGTATCAGGTGAATGGACTGGCACCATGTGTTTGACGGAGCCTCATTGTGGTACAGACTTAGGTATGTTGAAAACCAAAGCTGAGCCGAAAGATGATGGCAGCTATGCGATTACGGGTACGAAAATCTTTATTTCTGCTGGTGAGCATGACATGGCCGAAAACATTGTCCATATCGTTTTGGCTCGTCTGCCTGATGCGCCTGCTGGAACGAAAGGTATTTCGCTTTTCATCGTGCCTAAATTCAGTGTTGATGCGTCCGGTGAAAAAGCGGAACGTAATGAGGTGTCCTGTGGTTCTATTGAACACAAAATGGGCATTCATGGTAATGCCACTTGTGTGATGAACTTTGATGGCGCCAAAGGCTTTTTGATCGGGCCACCAAACCGTGGTTTGAACTGTATGTTCACCTTTATGAATACCGCACGTATTGGTACGGCTCTACAAGGTCTTGCTCATGCAGAGTGGGCTCTACAAAACTCAGTGGCCTATGCTAAAGATCGTCTACAAATGCGTTCATTGTCTGGCCCGAAAGCACCAGAAAAAGCAGCTGATCCCATTATTGTTCACCCTGATGTTCGTCGTATGTTGCTAACTCAAAAGGCCTTTGCTGAAGGTGGTCGGGCGCTTATTCATTACTGTTCTATGCTGGTGGATACAACGAAACATGCAAGCGATGATGAAAAAGCGGAAGCTGATGAGTTGATGTCTTTATTGACACCCATTGCTAAAGCTTTCCTAACGGAAACAGGTTTTGAGTCTGCAAACCAAGGGCTACAAGTTTTTGGTGGTCATGGCTTTATCGCAGAATGGGGTATGGAGCAGAATGTACGAGATTGTCGTATTTCTATGTTGTATGAAGGTACGACAGGTATACAAGCATTGGATTTATTGGGTCGTAAAGTACTAATGACACAAGGTGCTACTCTGCGTCGCTTTACTAAAATCATTCATAAATTCTGTAAAGAACATAAAGGCGATAAGCGCTTTAAATCTTATATGACTGCACTCGATAAGGTAAACAGCGAGTGGGGTGACTTGACCATGAAAGTAGGTATGAAAGCCATGCGTAACAAAGACGAAGTTGGTGCGGCATCGGTTGATTATCTCATGTTCTCTGGTTACGTTGTTTTAGCTTACTTCTGGGCGCGTATGGCGGTTGTTGCGAAAACGAAATTAGAAGAAGGCACAGACGAAGTCGGCTTCTACACGGCAAAACTGCAGACAGCCACTTTCTACTATGAGCGTTTATTGCCTCGTACGAAAGCGCATGCCGAAGCGATGTTGTCAGGTGCTGACAATCTATTATCAATGGATGAAGATAACTTTTTGTTTCTGAATTCTTAAACGTTCCTAAATATTGATGAATGCAATTTTAAACAGATTAAAGGGGTTAAAGTTATGAGCGAAGCAAAAGCAGTATTTGAATCTATGGTTGGTCGTTTTGATGCAGATGAAGCGGACGACATGGAAGCAGTGTTTCAATTTGACTTAGACGACGCTGACAGCTATCACTTAAGTATTACAGATGGGAAATGTGACATGGGCGAAGGTGAACATGATGACCCAACGGTTACCTTAAGCATGGATCTTGATACATTAAAAGAAGTAATGAGTGGCGAATTAGATGGCATGGCCGCTTTCATGCAAGGTAAAATTCGTGCAGATGGAGATATTATGTTAGCAACTAAATTGACTCAAATATTCCCTATGTAGGGTTTGAGTTTGACGATAAATTGTTCTAAAGCTCAACTGCTATTTTTGTAGTTGAGCTTTTGTATTTACTTTTATTCTCCTAAATAAAAAAAACAAATGGAGCTTTTTTATGACTATGGATACCTCTACTCATAATAATGTAGGCGCCGTGAAAGCACCGGGTAGTTATTTACCTGAGTCACTCAACCCTGCTGGTTACCAATCGCTAACTGATATATTGGCTTTAGCAGTTGAGAAGTATAATGATAAACCTGCTTTTACGAGTGTTGGGCGTACGCTAACTTATCGTGAGTTAGGTGAAAAGTCCGATCAGTTTGCAGCCTATTTCCAAAATGAAACCGATTTGGTTCCAGGTGACCGAATTGCGATTCAATTACCTAATGTTATTCAATATCCTGTTGTGCTTTTTGGTGCTATGAAAGCAGGTTTGATCGTTGTAAACACGAACCCTTTATATACTCCAAAAGAGCTTGAACATCAGTTTAATGATGCAGGTGTAAAGGCATTAGTTGTGTTTGCTAACATGGCTCATAATGTTGAAAAAGTCCTCGCTAAAACGTCAATTAAACATGTGATAGTTACTGAAATTGCTGACTTCCATGCACCAATGAAGCGGCTATTAGTAAACTCTGTTGTGAAGTATGTGAAAAAAATGGTGCCTGAATACCATTTACCTAATGCATTACGTTTGAATGATGTATTAGCAAAAGGTGCCGGTAAAGCTGTTATGAAGGTAAAAACGACACCGGAGCAAATTGTAGTTTTGCAATATACAGGTGGTACAACGGGTGTGGCAAAAGGTGCCATGCTGACTAATGCTAATCTGATTTCTAATATGTTCCAATTGAGCTCTCGTTTAAGAACAATTATAGATGAAGGTGTTGAAACCTATATTGCCCCTCTACCTCTTTACCATATTTATGCTTTTTTGATCCATGGTTTAACCCTGTTAGAACGTGGTGGTCACAGTGTTTTGATTCCTAATCCAAGAGATTTACCAGGCTTTGTTAAGGAGCTAAAAAAATGGAAGTTTACTGGTTTTGTTGGTCTAAATACTTTATTCGTGGGCCTGTGTAATCGAAAAGATTTCCGTGAATTGGATTTTTCTAGTCTCAAATTAACCTGTTCTGGTGGCATGCCACTTACCCATTCTGCTGCAGAAGAATGGCAGGCTGTGACAGGGTGCGTGGTAGTGGAAGGTTATGGTTTAACTGAGACTTCACCTGTTGTGTCATTTAACCCAATTGGTAAAGAGCAAATTGGAACCATTGGTGTTCCTATTGCGGAAACAGAGATCAAAATACAGGGCCGAGATGGTCAATCATTACCACAAGGTGAATCTGGCATGTTATGTGTGCGTGGACCACAGGTAATGAAGGGGTATTGGAATCAAGAAGCAGCCACCCGAGAAGTGATGACAGAGGATGGCTTCTTAATTACCGGTGATATTGCTGTAATGCATGAAGATGGTTATTTACAAATCGTTGACCGCGCTAAAGATATGATTATTGTATCTGGTTTCAATGTTTACCCAACAGAAGTTGAAGACTGCCTATCGTCTCATCCTGATATTTTAGAATCTGCTGCCATTGGGGTTGCCGATGATAAAGCGGGAGAAGCCGTAAAAGCCTTTGTTGTTTTAAAAGCGGAAGTTGAAACGCTGGATACTCAAACGTTACGAGCTTATTGCAAGCAAAATTTAGCGGCTTATAAAGTGCCTAAATACGTTGAGATTCGGACGGAATTACCAAAAACCAACGTAGGTAAAGTACTGCGTCGAGCTTTGCGAGAAGAAGAGCAAGCCTAGTTCTATCTAGTAAATCGCTCATTGGTGAGCGATTTACTAAGGTTTCTAGTGCGTTTTTTTCTGTCAGAGGAGTATTGGTGATGAGTGATTTTGTTACTGAAAGAATTGAGTCCGGTGTGCAGATTTTGTGTCTAGATAGAGTAGATAAGAAAAATGCCATTACTCTAGATATGTATCAAGCTTTAGCAGATGCATTGCATAGAGCAGAAAATAATAGTGATATTAAAGCAACCTTGATTCATGGTGCTGGTGGTGATTTTTCTTCAGGTAATGACATAAACGAATTTGTACAAATTGCCCAAAATCCTGAAAAGATGGAAGTCACTATGAACTTCTTGCAGGTGCTAAGCTGTTATACAAAACCATTGGTTGCGGGTGTGGAAGGGAAAGCGGTAGGCGTTGGTGCAACCATGTTACTTCATTGTGATTTGGTCTTGGCGTCTCGTGAGGCACGGTTGCAATTTCCTTTTGTGCAATTAGGTTTAGTACCTGAGGCCGCTTCTAGTTATTTATTACCTCATCTAATAGGTCATCAAAAAGCCTTTGAAATATTAATGATGGGAGATTTTGTAGACGCGGAGTCTGCTCATGAGATGGGGCTTGTTAATCACTTATGCGAAGAAGGTGAGGCTTATCAGGTGGCATTACGTTATGCAGAGAAAGTTGCCGTATTGCCTGTTGAAGCTGTTACTTTAAGTAAGGGGTTATTGAAAGCTAGAACTCAAGAGAATGTTCAATCTGCATTGTTGCGTGAAGGGAATATTTTCAAAAACCGTTTGCGCTCATCAGAAGCGCATCAAGCTTTTGCTGCTTTCTTGAACCGTAATAAATAGTCATATTTTTTAGACTGAAATGGTCTTTTATCTAACCGTTACTTTGTACAGAGTAACGGTTTTTTTGTTTTTTTCTTATGATGACTGTCGTATTAATTATTGTCGTGAATATTTTTGTCAGTTAACTGGCGCTTTTTTGTTATTGATGAAAATCATTCCCAAACTACTATAGGTAGTATGAAAATAATAAATATGAGGGACTTATGAAAATCCTAGTATCCGTAAAGCGAGTCATTGACTACAACGTTAAAGTTCGCGTCAAAGCAGACCATACAGCGGTCGATCTTACCAACGTAAAAATGTCCATGAACCCTTTCTGTGAAATCGCAGTAGAAGAAGCTATTCGCCTAAAAGAAAAAGGTGTGGCATCGGAAGTGGTTGTAGTTTCTGTTGGTTCTAAAACATGTCATGAAACATTACGAACAGCATTAGCTTTAGGTGCAGATCGAGCCATTCAAGTAGACACGGAAGACGGTTTAGATTCTCTTTCTGTTGCTAAGCTATTGGCGAAAGTAGCCCAAGAAGAAGCCGCTGATTTAATTATCATGGGTAAACAAGCGATTGATTCTGACAATAACCAAACCGGTCAAATGGTCGCGGCATTGTTAGATTACCCACAAGCAACTTTTGCATCGGAAGTGGTGGTTGAAAATGGTGAAGCTCAAGTCACCCGTGAAATTGACGGTGGATTACAAACTTTGGCAATTACTTTACCAGCGGTTGTGACCACAGATTTGCGTTTGAATGAGCCACGTTTCGCTTCTTTGCCAAATATTATGAAAGCCAAGAAAAAACCATTGGATGTGAAAACGCCTGAGGATCTTGGTGTCGAAATTGGTTCTAACGTCAGCATAGTTTCTGTTACGCCTCCACCACAGCGAGCTGGTGGTATCAAAGTAGGCTCGGTTGCTGAGTTAGTAGACAAACTAAAAAATGAAGCGAAGGTGGTGTCATGAGCGTATTAATTATTGCAGAACATGATAATAAGTCTTTGAAGCCTGCGACATTGAATACCGTAACTGCTGCAATACAAATTGATGCAGATGTTCATTTGCTCGTGGCGGGGTTTGAATGTCAAACCGTCGTTGAACAAGCGGCATTGGTTGCTGGTATCACTAAAGTTATGGTTGCTGACAACGCCGTTTATGAGCACCAATTGGCAGAAAATGTTTCTAAATTGGTAGTCGAAATTGCCAGTGAATATGGTCACATTTTGGCACCGGCAACAACAACAGGTAAGAACACCTTGCCACGAATCGCTGCTTTGTTAGATGTGGCGCAGTTATCTGATGTCATCAAAGTGGAATCACCAGATACATTCGTGCGTCCTATTTATGCGGGCAATGCCATCGCAACGGTAAAAACAACCGATGCAGTGAAAGTGATGACTATTCGTTCAACGGGCTTTGATGCGGCAGCAACAGAAGGCGGTAGTGCCGAACGGGAAGTACTTTCTCAGGTTATTGCTTCTGATCGTAGTCGCTTTGTAAAAGAGCAATTGGCTGAATCAGATCGCCCAGAACTGACTGCGGCGAATGTGATTATTTCAGGTGGCCGAGGAATGGGGAATGGTGACAACTTCAAACTATTAGAAGGGGTTGCAGACAAGTTAGGCGCTGCGATTGGTGCTTCTCGTGCTGCTGTGGATGCAGGCTTTGTGCCTAACGATTTACAAGTAGGTCAAACAGGTAAAACGGTTGCACCTGATTTGTACATTGCAGTCGGTATTTCTGGTGCGATTCAGCATTTAGCAGGCATGAAAGATTCAAAAGTCATTGTTGCTATTAATAAAGACGAAGATGCACCAATTTTTCAAGTGGCCGATTATGGTTTAGTAGCAGATTTATTTGAAGCCGTCCCAGAACTAGAAAAGAGTCTTTAGATTTTAGACCGCTTTGTATAGATAACAGAATTTTCAAATACCAGACAGTGGCAGAATGAATGACCGTCATTGTCATAATAAAAATAATTGGAGACCAGCATGATATTCGAAGGACAAGCAGTCAAGGTTGCAGTCGATGATGCAGGTGTGGCAACAGTCACTCTGGATTTGGTCGGCGAGTCGGTTAATAAATTTAATAGTCTCACATTAGGTGAGCTCGCCAAAGCCGTTGATACACTTAAACATACAGCCGATATTAAAGGCGTGATTTTTGCGAGTGCCAAAGACGTTTTTGTTGTAGGGGCTGATATTACGGAGTTTACTTCGTGGTTCAAACTGGACGACGAAGAACTTGCGGATAAGCTTCGTGATGCACATGCTATTTTCAACATGATTTCTGATCTACCTTATCCAACGGTTGCTGCTATTAACGGTATCGCTTTGGGGGGCGGTATGGAATTGTGCTTAGCCTGTGATTATCGAGTAATGGCAGATTCAGCAAAAATTGGTTTGCCTGAAACTCAGCTTGGTATTTATCCAGGTTGGGGCGGCAGTGTGCGTTTACCTCGTTTGATCGGTCCTGATAATGCCTGTGAGTGGATTTGTGGCGGTGCTCAAAAGCGCAGCGCAGACGCTTTTAAAGATGGTGCGGTTGATGCAGTTGTTCCTGCTGCGAAAGTCAATGACTCAGCCCGTCACCTTATTCAGCAAGTCTTAGATGGCAAGCTAGATTATCATGCTCGCCGCGATGAATTGCGTGCGCCAATGGTGTTTTCTCCTATTGAAAAGATGATGATTTTTGAATCGGTTCGTGGTGTCGTTGGTGCAAAAGCAGGCAAACATTATCCTGCGCCAATGCTAGCGATTAAGACGGTTGAGAAGGGCATCAGCCAAGACATGGAAAAAGCCCTTGATACTGAAATTAAAGGGTTTATTAAATTAGCGAAAGGCCCTGTTGCCAAGTCTTTGGTCAACTTATTCCTAAGCGATCAGCAAATTAAGAAAACGGCTGGAAAATACGCGAAAAACGCAACGCCAGTGAAACAAGCGGCTGTATTGGGTGCAGGTATTATGGGTGGTGGTGTGGCTTATCAATCCGCTTCCCGAGGTACACCTATCATCATGAAAGACATTCGACCAGAAGCGTTAGAGCTTGGTTTGAGTGAAGCGAATAAATTGTTTAATGGTCAAATCGAACGTGGTCGTTTAACCGCAGATAAAGCGTTTAAAGCAATGAATGGTATTGTTCCGGCATTAAGCTACGGCGAGTTTGAACATGTTGACCTAGTCGTTGAAGCTGTTGTTGAGAACGTCAAAATCAAAAAATCTGTGCTTGCAGAAGTAGAAAGTAAGATCACAGACGATGCAATTTTAACATCGAATACCTCGACTATTTCTATTACAGAATTAGCAAAAGATCTAAAACGTCCTGAAAACTTCTGTGGTATGCATTTCTTTAACCCAGTGCATCGTATGCCTTTGGTAGAAGTTATTCGTGGTGAGAAAACCAGTGACGCTGCGATTGCGAAAACGGTTGCCTATGCACAAGCTATGGGGAAAACACCAGTAGTTGTGAATGACTGCCCAGGTTTCCTTGTAAACCGTGTTTTGTTCCCTTATTTTGCAGGTTTCTCCTTGATGATGCAGGAAGGGGCGGACTTTCAAGTGGTTGATAAAATCATGGAAAAATTCGGCTGGCCAATGGGCCCTGCGTATTTGTTAGACGTGGTTGGTGTTGATACGGCATTCCATGCCGATCAAGTGATGGCGGAAGGTTTTCCTGATCGTATGAAACATGAAGGCAAAAATGCCGTTGATCGTTTATTCGAACTAGAGCGTTTTGGTCAGAAAAATGGCAAAGGTTTCTACACTTATGAACCAGATCGTAGAGGCAAGCCGAAGAAAATTTTTAATGATGAGATTAATGACATTCTTGCTCCTGTTGTCGTGTCTAAATCTGAACTAACAGAAGAAGACATTATTGCTCGCATGATGATTCCGCTTTGCATCGAAACGGTTCGTTGTGTAGAAGAAAATATTGTCGCATCAGTAGCCGAAGCTGACATGGGATTGATCTATGGTATTGGTTTCCCTCCATACCTTGGTGGTGCTTTGCATTACCTAGACCAAATGGGACTGCAGGCATTTTGTGACCTTGCAGACAAATACAGCCATCTAGGTAAGTTGTACGAGCCAACCGCGAAAATGCGTGACATGGCAACAAACAACCAAACTTATTACGGCGCATAATTTCCCATAGGCTAGAGGAGAATTTACATGAAACTGAATCCAAATGATGTCGTCATTATCGACGCAATTCGCTCACCAATGGGTAAAACGAAAAACGGTGTATTTCGCAATGTACGTGCAGAGAATTTATCTGCAGGCTTGGTTAAAGCCTTATTTAAGCGTAACCCGAACGTAGACCCAAAAGACGTAGAAGACTTGATCTGGGGTTGTGTTAACCAAACACTAGAGCAAGGTTTTAACATGGCTCGTGCTGTGTCCTTGTTGGGCGGTTTACCAATCACCTGTGCTGCGCAAACGGTTAACCGTTTATGTGGCTCGTCTATGTCAGCGATTCATACGGCAGCCCAAGCCATTATGACAGGCCAAGGCGATGTCTTTGTTGTTGGTGGCGTTGAACACATGGGACACGTCGGCATGATGCATGGGGTTGATGTCAATCCAGCTTTGTCTAAACATATGGCAAAAGCATCCATGATGATGGGTGTCACCGCTGAGATGCTCGGCAAAATGCATGGCGTCAGTCGTGAAGCACAAGATGAATTTGCGGTACGTTCACATCGTCTCGCTTATGAAGCAACACTGCAAGGGCGCTTCAATAATGAACTTGTTTCGATTGAAGGCCATGACGCGGAAGGCAATAAAATCCTCGTAGAAGTAGATGAAGTGATTCGTCCAGAAACGACAATGGAATCTCTTGCGGCTTTGAAACCGGTATTCATGCCGAAAGTCGGAACCGTGACTGCTGGTACATCGTCCGCCTTGTCTGATGGTGCATCTGCTATGTTGATGATGTCTGCAAGAAAAGCAGAAGAGCTAGGTTTAACACCAATTGCGAAAGTTCGTAGTATGGGTGTAGCGGGTTGTGATCCAGCGATTATGGGTTATGGACCTGTGCCTGCAACGAAGAAAGCGTTGAAACGTGCTGGTTTAACCATTGATGATATCGATATCGTGGAATTAAACGAAGCATTCGCCGCGCAATCTATTCCTGTTCTGAAAGATCTAAAACTGATTGACCTAGTTGATGACAAGGTAAACTTAAACGGTGGTGCGATTGCGCTTGGTCATCCTTTAGGCTGTTCTGGTACTCGTATCTCAACAACCTTGTTGAATGTCATGCGAGACAAGGATGCGACGTTGGGTCTTGCCACCATGTGTATCGGTATGGGACAGGGCATTGCTACTGTCTTTGAGCGCGTGTGATCTGATAAAACGCGCTTTCTTTAAGCGTTCAATTGTGAAGTACATGATACTTTACTCTGTCTTTGCCCCACCTTGAGTGGGGCTTTTTTTTGGACTGATTTTTATAGCGTTTGTTTGGTTCGTGGTTTTTTTAAAACTTCGCTATTGATTGGGCTGATTTTGAATGTAATTTATGAGTGTTTGAACATATTATTTAAAGGTACTATTTAAAGTTTAAGGTACTGTTCAAAAATAGTATTTTTAAAGTTACTTATGCCATTGTGATTACTTGACCATAACAATGGCAACCTTATCTCTAGGAGACGATGCCTTGAAAATAGCTGTACTGGATGATTATCAAAACTGTGTGAAAAACCTTGAGTGTTTTAGTCTTCTACAAGATCACGATGTTCATGTTTTCAATGAAACCTTTTTGACAGTAGACGATTTGGTTCGCAATCTGATTGATTTTGATGTGTGTGTTTTGATTCGTGAACGCACCGTGATTACCGAGGAACTATTGTCTCGTCTGCCTAAATTAAAGCTGATCAGTCAAACTGGAAAAATCAGCAACCATATTGATGCAAAGCTCTGTCATCAATATGGTGTTGCGGTATCTGAAGGTGTTGGTTCGCCTGTCGCGCCGTCTGAACTTTGCTGGGGGCTGATTATGTCTGCAAGCAGACATATTTCCGCTTATGTTTCCCATTTCACACAAAACCAATGGCAACAATCTGGTTCGTTAGGTTTAGGACGAGTATTAAATGGTTCTGTGCTTGGTATTTGGGGATATGGAAAGATTGGTCAGCGAATTGCTCAATATGCCAAAGCCTTTGGCATGAAGGTAGTGGTATGGGGAAGAGACGCTTCTAGAGTGTTAGCACAGGAGCATGGCTTTTCAGTCGCGGCCTCTAAAGCTGAATTCTTTCAAACAGCCGATGTGATTTCATTACATTTAAGACTCAACGACGCCACCAAAGCTTGCGTTACCGAAGAAGATCTAGAGCAGATGAAAGACGGTGCTTTGTTTGTAAATACAAGTCGTGCTGAGTTAGTGGAAAGTGGCGCCTTGTATCGAGTGATGTCTGCAAACCCAAATAAACAAGCCGCAGTCGATGTGTTCGAAATAGAACCGGCTAATCGTGATAATGAGCCATTGTTGTCTTTGCCAAATGTACTCTGTACGCCACATATCGGTTACGTCGAACAAGGCAGTTATGAGCTTTACTTCAATATTGCCTTTGAGAATGTCGTGGCTTTTGCCAATGGCAAACCACAGAATCTAGTCGCGGTATAATAAAGAAAAAAAGTCGACACTAAGGCCGACTTTTTTAGATCATATTTTTCAGTTTAACGGCTAATTACTGAGCGTTTTTATTTTTTTACTGATCAGGGTGAAATCAAACATCTTTTTACTTGGTAATACGAGCAGCACTAATGAAATCGCTACAGGAATCAAGGTTGCTAATAAAAAGGATTCAAACAAAAAGGCAATAGGTTCACCCGGCATTGGGAAGTAGATAAAACCGGCTACCAAACCACCAATCAAGCTTAATAATGCTTGGTAGCCTTGATAACGAGCGTTATAAAAACCAAAAAACACAGGAAATGCAGCGGCACAACAAAGTAGGTCAGCAAGTAAGAAAAGATACAAAATACTGAAGCCTTTCGATGCCACGATCAAGGCTAGAATAGAAATGACAATGATCAACCAGCGAGACGCCACAACCAACTTACTTTCCTCAAGCTTAGGTAAAATTCGGTTTAAATCGATAATAAATAAGCTATGAAAACCACTGATAGTGGAATCCGCACTGCTCATAATTAACGCCAAACCAAAGAAAATCATACCAATCAATAACCAATAAGGCGCATTGCCTAGCATCACACTAAATAAAGCGGTGGAGCCTGTACCAGGTACAGATAAGCCAACAAAAGCCAAACCAAATAAACCCAGTGCTAAGATGATAGGGAAACTAATCAGGCCACTTAAAATGAAGCCGTTGCGAATCGCTTTATCGTTTTTCGCTGCAAAAATGCGCTGCCATGTACCTTGATAAAATAGGCCAGTCAAACACACAGCTAAAAAGAAAGTTACACCTGTTTCTATACCAGTACTGTTAAATGGATTCAGCAAGTGAGGGGCTTTTTCTTGCAAACCTTCAATCACAGGTGTAATGCCCCCCGTTGCTTGCCAGCCCAAAACTAATATCAGAAGGATAAAAGGTAAGATGACGAACATTTGAATACGATCAGTAAAAATGGTCACTTTTAATCCACCATATAAGGTGTAAAGCAAGGTAGATAACATCACAATAGAGGCTGTTATCCAGAGCGGAACGGGTGCTAAAAGTGCAACCATTTGCGCAATACCTGTAAGCCCTGCAGTAAGACTAATAAAAAGATAAAACAGCATAATAGAAAGCACCACAACATAAACACTGCGTCCATAACGTGCATAGACGAATTCAGTTAATGTGTGGCCTGTTGGCATCAGTTGACGAATTCTGACACCAAGAGGGATCATCACCAGACGAGGGATTAATGCACCGAGTGCATAACCAAGTATAGCGCCAATACCACCCCAAGTAGCCGATTCGGCTGGACCAAATAGCACCCATGTTCCCATGGTAGTTGCCAGTAACGTCAACAAGGTAGCTTGGCTCGTTTGGCTATTTCGAGCCACAATGAAATCTTCTAAACCGTCCTGATGGCGACGTGCAAATACTAAGCCTGCAATAGCAAAGATCGCCGAAAATAGAACAAGCCAAAGAATCGCGGTTTGTGATTCAAGCATGTTTCGCTCCTTTGTTACCTATTCTTTGACTACCAGCTCTAAGCCCCATTCCCCAGAATTCAGCTTCAAGTTCAACTGCTTTGCTAAAGCGTTCTTGCATTTTTGTCCAACGAGGGCTTTGTGTTGGGTTGTCGCCAATACGGGTGCTAATGGCTAAATCGACTAATCGACCCACTTCAACACAAACCTCTTGGAAGGATTCACCGCAATAGGTGTTGATCCATTTCTCATAAGGATGGCCTTCGTAAACGCTTTCTTTTAAGCGTAAACCAATTTCTCCATAGCCAAATGCACAAGGCGCAAGCGCCAAGATCAAGTCTAAAAAGTCACCCTGTAAGCCTGAGTCCAATACATAACGGGTATAGGCAATGGTTTCTAACTCTTCTTTGGCGTTAAATAAAGACGCTTCATCGATCCCTTGAGCGGCACAGGTTTGGATGTGTAGGGAAAACTCGTGATTAATTAATGAATCTACCGTTGCTGCACAGAGTTTCATCTCTTCTGGTGATTCTGCTTTCACGACACCCAATGCCCAAGCGCGAGCATAATGCACAAGGTAAACATAATCCTGAATCATATAATGTAAAAAAGATGCCTGTGGCAAAGTGCCATCTTGTAAGCCTTTTACAAAATCGTGCTCAATATATTCACGCCATTGTGGCGCACAGCCTTCGCGCATAAGTGCAAATGTTTTTCCATAATCTGGTGTTTTATTCGTCATAATCTATGTTCGCTTTATTCTGGTTAATAAAGATTTAAGGGAGTTTTATTGAGTAGCCAATAAGCCATTACAGAGGATCGTCACCCAGTGCTATGAGCTTTATTTCGCCTTGCCAATAAGTTTGTAATTTTCGTGCTGCACGCCATGCGGTTAGTCCGGTACGACAGACAAGCACAGCTCGCTGATGTGTATGAGGTTGAGCTTGTTGCTGGTCAAATTCGTCCAGAGTGAAATATTGAACACCTTCTTGTTTATTGATCTTGCGTAAATCCACCAACCAATCTTGCGACGTCACTTCATCGGTACCTATGAAACCTAATAGTTGATTATCTGGTGGCTCTGGCGCGTCATCAAAGCGAAATCCGCTTTGTCGTAAATTGTGTAGATCTATGGACACTAATTGCCCAAGAGGAGAGGGTTCAATATTAAGTAATAGGTTGAGTGCAAATTGAGCTTGTAGACAACCAATCGTGCCAACGATCGGTCCCATTACCCCAGCTGAAGAACAGTTGCTTGCTCGCTGTGGTAGTTCTGGAAAAATGGCTCTTAGAGACGGCTGACCGCCACAAAATCCGCCAATATATCCTTCAAACCCCAATGCCGATGCTGACACCAATTTCAGATTGTGAGCATGGCAGTAGTCTGACAGTACATAACTCACTGCAAAGTTATCCGCACAATCTAAGATGACATCCATCTCGTGGCAGAAAACATCTACATTGCTTGGTGTCAGAGTAGTAAAGTGGGTGGTGATCACGCAGTCATTATTGAGATCATCAAGATGGCGTTTGGCACATTCTACTTTGGGTAAATCAACATCCGCTTCTCGATACAATACTTGTCGATGTAGATTTGAAAGTGACACCACATCGCCATCCACTAAGGTAATCTGACCAACGCCAGCACCAACAAGATAAGGCAGCGCCGCACAGCCTAAACCGCCAGCACCCACAACAAGGACGCGCGCAGATGCCAGCAATGTTTGTCCCGTTTCACCGACTTCAGGCAAGCATGTTTGACGTAGATAACGACTCATACAGTTGCCTCGTTAGAGACATTTTTACAAGCATTTAGCCATTCCTTGATTCGTGCTTCTGGATCAGAATTTAAGGTGATATCAGTGACCGCAGCGACGATATCAGCACCAGCTAAAAAAGCGCCTTCGGCTCTTTCTACTGACATGCCACCAATCGCTACTAGTGGTGTTTGATCGAGTTTTCCTTTCCATTCAGTGACTTTTTCTAGCCCTTGCTGGTGCCATTTCATCTTTTTCAAAATGGTTGGATACACGGGGCCAAGGGCTATGTAATCGGGTTCTAGGCGACATGCTCTTAATAACTCTTCATCATCATGGGTACTGATGCCAATTTTCAATCCAGCTTGTTTGATTTTAGTTATATCTGCGGTATCTAAATCTTCCTGTCCAAGATGTACCCATTCGCAACCCAGTTCGATGGCAAGCTGCCAGTAATCATTGATCACCAAAGTACAATTATGCTGAGCACAAAGGGCTTTGGCTTTTTTAATTTCTACTCGGGCATGCTCTTCTTGGCAGTCCTTCATGCGCAGCTGAACCAGCTCAATACCAAGAGGAACCAAACGTTCGATCCATTCACTGCTGTCAAATACAGGGTAAAACCGACTTAACTTCATCATCATTTCAATCCAAAAACGCTTTGCCTAAAATAGGCGTAGAGGGTGATGCCATATCACGGGGTACCATTGGGTCGGCTTTTACGGCCAACTGTCCTGCTCGAATGGCATTAGCAAAGGCTTCTGCCATCATGGCGGGATCACCGGCTTTTGAGACCGCAGTATTGAGTAAAACCGCATCCATTCCTAATTCCATGGCTTGAGCGGCTTGACTTGGTAAACCTAACCCAGCATCAACAACTAATGGAATGTCAGGGAAATGAGCACGTAATGCCCGCAAACCAAAGATGTTATTTAAGCCCATTCCAGAACCAATCGGAGCGCCCCAAGGCATCAATACCCGACAGCCTGCGTTTATCAATCTATCAGCCACAACCAAATCTTCTGTCGTGTAGGGAAATACTTGAAAGCCATCTTCAGAAAGAATTCGTGCGGCTTCCACCAATCCAAATACGTCCGGTTGCAATGTGTCTTCTTCACCAATGACTTCCAACTTAATCCATGAGGTTCCAAACACTTCCCGAGCCATATGTGCTGTGGTTACGGCTTCTTTTACCGTATGACAGCCCGCGGTATTGGGCAACACATGCACATTTAACTGTTGAATCAAGCGCCAAAAATCCTGTCCGGCTTTGTCTCCGCTGGCTTCACGACGTAACGATACCGTTGCCACACTGGCTTTACTTTGCTCAAAGGCTTTCGCCAGAATGGCTGGAGAAGGGTATTGAGCAGTCCCTAACATGAAAGGCGTTTCTAATTGCACACCATAAAAATCACGTTTTGCTGAGCTGTCTTTAAATGATTTTGTCATCATTATCCCCCTTGCATGGGCGCTAGCACTTCAATGCGATCGCCATCATTTATCTGGATATTCGCTCGATTACCTTGAGTAACAAAGTCACCATTTACAGCGGTTGCAACCACGGCATCGGCGTAACCTAATTCAATTAAAAGATCAGAAAGACGCTCAGATTTAGCGGTCACTTTCTCGCTATTTACCTGTATATGTTTCATAGGTTCATGGCCTCTTCGGTTGTAGTAAGGTTAGTGGTATCAAACCATTCTGATTCGATACCTTGTTCGAGATAATCCGCCACCATTTTTGCCAAGGTTGGCGCGAGCAAAAAACCATGACGGTACAAACCATTAGCACGAATAATTTGCCCTTGACGGCGAATACGAGGAAGGTTGTCAGCAAATGCCGGGCGACTGTCTACACCAATTTCAAGGATTTCAGCTTCGCCAAACGCAGGGTTTATTGCATAAGCGGCATTTAATAATTCCATCACGGAGCGCACCGAAGCATGTTGCTTGGCACTGCTTTCCACCATGGTTGCGCCAAGCATATAAACGCCATCCCCACGGGGAACGATATAAAGGGGGATTCTTGGATGGAGTAAACGCACAGGTCTTGTGAGTTGCACTTCTGGGCAACGTAAAATTAGCATTTCGCCTTTTACACCACGCAAACCATCTAAATCGGGTTTTGCTTTAATGCCACGACAGTCAATTATCAAACTGTCTTTTGCCAACACGTCTGGGTCCGCATTTTGGTTTATAAAAGTGACACCTTGCTGTATTAATTTGGTTTTCAATGCTCGCAATGCATCCCGTGGAGATAAGTGTGCTTCTTCACGATAATATAAGCCTCGTGAAAAGCGACCGGACAAATCAGGCTCAAGTTCCGTTATTCCATCGGCATCCAAAACATCATAAGCTTGAGTTCGCTTTGCAAAACGTTTTAGATCTGCTTGGTCACGATCTAAAGCCAATACCAATGACCCTTGATGCTCAACCACATCTGTGTGTTTTTGCCACCAAGTTGCGGCTTTTTTGCCGTAATGCAGCACGGCTTCCTCGGCACTTTCAACTTCACAATAGGGTGCAAGCATTCCGCCAGCCCACCAAGAGCAAGATTCAGGGCCTGGCTCCAATTGGCGATCTATCACCGTTGGAAAAATGCCTCGTGCGACTAATTCCGTCGCAACACAAAGACCCGCCACGCCAGCGCCTAATACAACAACTTGTTCTGTAAATGTGTTCATTTTTTCCCCCACTGACTCTCTGTTTCCCACATACGATGGAAATGGTGAACTGGCCCATGGCCTGAGCCAATTTTTAACTGATCCGCACACTCAATTGCACGGTGTAAATAAGCGTGGGATTGCTCAACGGCTTGGGACATGCTCGCCCCTTTGGCTAACCAAGCAGCAATGCTGGAAGAATAGGTGCAACCTGTGCCGTGGGTGTTTTGAGTGGCAATACGTGGTGCATGAAGAGTGAGTGGTTCGGAATTGGTACTTACTAAAACATCGGTGCAAGTGTCACTCTCACCGTGTCCGCCTTTCAATAAAACGTGTTTAGCGCCAAGCTGTAACAGGTCGAAAGCGTGGGAAGTTAATTGGCTATCGTCAAAGGCATCGTGAGGTGATAAACCCAGTAAAACTTTCGCTTCTGGATAATTTGGTGTCAGTAGATCGACTCGGGGAATAAGTTCGGATTTTAACGCATTAACGGCTTCTACCTGTAAAAGTGCATCGCCAGATTTGGCTATCATCACAGGATCTAACACCACAAACCCTTGAAAATTCTTTAACGCATTCGCCACAGCGATTACTAAATCACTGGAGAAAAGCATGCCGATTTTAATGGCTTGAACATTTAAGTCGTCAAGAACTGCGGTAATTTGTGCGGTCACAACATCAATAGGAATAGGATGAACCGCAGTAACCGCTTGAGTGTTTTGTGCCGTTACAGCAGTAATGACACTGGCGCCATACACGCCATTAGCAGAAAAAGCTTTTAAATCCGCTTGAATACCTGCGCCGCCACCACTGTCAGAACCGGCAATGGTTAGCGCAATTGGAGTTGTGTTTGAATCAGTTTTGTCTAAAAGACGAGACATGTATATCACCCAGTTTTTATCAGGCGACATAGGGAATGAGTGCACGAAAAAATGCATAAGAAGACTGCATAACATCGCATCCGTTCCCTACGCCGATACTAATCGGATCAGGTTCACCGGGTTAATGAAATACATCTCTCAGCCTAATTCAACTAGGCACCCCGACGGACAATTTGGAGACAGCATAGAAGACTTAAATTTAGTTTACAAGCGGTATGTTTATTTTTTTAATAATATTAAATCCTCTAAAATTCGCTATAATCCTTTAAAATGTCGACTTTATGCATTAAAAGTCATTAAAAATAATTCAATTTATTTTTTAAAGTTTAATTGATGGAAATTAATTTGATTAAAATTCTCTTCGCCAAAAGGTCGTATTTGTTATAGTGAAAGTCATCTTTGTTGTGCATGACAAATACAGAAAACCATTGTTATGAAGCTATTGTATTTCTTAGATTGTATTTCTTAGGAGGTATCCGCATTGAATCAGATTAGTGTTCCTGTTTTATCGTCACCTATTACCATAAATAACAACCCAGAGAGTGAATATAGGAATGGGACAGGGTATTCCGTTTTTAAGGATGTTACGTATTCCCTAGAAAACTATAATGGTTTGTTTATCACTGACAGAATGGATGCTTTGAATTTTCGTCATCGGATAAGTGAACCTGGATACTTTAGTTCGTGGCATGTGGCAGGCGATCCTACTTTGATTATCATTCGCTCAGGCATATTACGAATCACATTGCGTAATGGGGATTATCGAGACTTCACGGCAGGAGATATGTTTATTGCTCAAGATTGTTTACAGGCAGATGAAGTGTTTAATGATCAGATTCATGGGCACACGGCAGAGCTAATAGGCGATCAAGCCTTGTCTGCCGTGCATATTAAACTCTCTTCATTAGGTGATTAGTTAAGCTGATTTTTTATGTTGTCATCCAAGGTTTACTGGTAATTTGTGCTGGCTGACGTTGCATAATGATTTCTCCATGGCGTACTGACAGCAGCACTTCACCTTGCTTACGTAGCACACTGTAATCATCAAAGCCTTCTAGTAATATGAAGTTCGCTGGGTTTCCAATTTTGATTCCGTAATTTTCCAAACGCATGGTTTTCGCGCTGTTGTCTGTGATCATGTCTAACGCGTTTTCGTAATCCTTGTAGCCCATCATTTGGCAGATATGCATGGCAAAGTCTAAGGTGCGTAGCAGTTTGCCATTGCCTAGTGAATACCAAGGATCGAAGATAGAGTCTTGTCCTAAGCAAACGTTGATGTTGGCTTCACGCAACTCTTTCACCCGAGTAACACCACGGCGTTTTGGATAAGTATCGAATCGACCTTGTAGATGAATGCTTTCTGTCGGGCAGGAAATGAAGTTGATGCCGGAATTTTTTAATAAACGAAACAATTTCGAGCAATAGGCATTATCATAAGAATGCATCGCCGTTGTGTGGCTCGCGGTAACTTTGTCGCCCATGTCATGGAACAAGGCTTCACAAGCCAAAAATTCAAGAAAACGTGAATTCGGATCATCGATTTCGTCACAATGAACATCCACTAGACGATCATACTTTTTTGCCAGTTCGATGATTTTCTTGACGGATTGTTCACCCAGTTCTCGGGTGTATTCAAAATGGGGAATTCCGCCTACAACGTCAGCTCCTATTTCTAGGGCTTCTTCCATGAGTTTTAAACCATTGGGATACGACAACATACCGTCTTGTGGGAAGGCAACGACTTGTAAATCTATCTTACCTTTCAATTCATCTCGTAGGGCACATAAAGTGCGAACACCAATCAAGGTTGGGTCTGTTGTATCTGCATGAGTACGAATTGCCTGTACACCGTTTTGTACTAAAAGTTCAATGGTAGACAGAGCGCGTTTACGAATGTCAGCTTCATTCAGCATAGGCTTGCGCTGACTCCAGCGTTCAATGCCTTCAAACAGTGTACCGCTTTGATTCCACTCAGGTTCACCAGCTGTGAGTGCTGCATCAAGGTGAATGTGAGGTTCGACAAAAGGCGCACAGACAAGGTTGCCGTCAGCATTTAATACTTCTGTGGCAGATTTTAAAGAGGGTAGTGTGCCGTCTTGTTTTTCGATTTTGGTAAAGTGGCCGTTTTCAATGTGTAAGCTAAATAACTCTGTTTGTTGGCGTAAACGAGCGTTAATAATTTGCATAGGAAACCTCAATCGTTGTGACTATCAAGCTGATCAGTCTGTTCTTCAATATCGTGATGATGGAATAATATTTGTTCAATCAATAGGGCGTTTTGTAAGTTGAGTCGTAAAAAAGGGTCTTGTAATGAATAGCCTAAGCGCTGTTCTATCTTGCTAAGGCGATAACTCAAGGTATTTCTATGAATACCCATGGCATCGGCTGTGTGTTGTTGGTGACCAAAATGGTTGAAGTAATGGTTTAGTGTCGCTTTCATCTCAAGTGTCGCACTATCTCGCGCAAAGCACAGCTTTCCTAAATGCTGTTTGCAGAAGTCTGCTAATAAACCACGATTAGGAATAGCCGCAAACAAACGTGCGATCCCTAATTGTTCATAGAAAAAAATACGTTGGTGTTGATGTTTTATAGCGAAGTGCAACGCTTGGCGTGCTTGTTCTGTGGCATCAGCAAGTTTTTCTAATCCTGTTTTGCGTTCACTTATACCAATGCAAAGTACGGTTTGTGGAAAGCTCTTCTGTAAGAGTGTGAGAACTTGTTCTAGTTCATCGTACAGTTCAGTTGTATCAATATCGGCCGTTGGCCAAATGGCTAAAAGATCTTTCTCATGGTTGAGTACTGGCCAAGTGATACCTCTACGCTTGAGTATTCTGCTTAGATGTTCTTCTAATGCTTGATGTAAATGAAGGAACTGTTGTGTTGAATCTTCTGTACTCAGATCCGTTTGAGTCATTCGAATGGCTAAAACAGAAAATGGATTTGAGTCAGTGATGCCCAAATCATTTGCTCTTAGGTGAATTAATTCAGGAGCATGGTCGAAACCATTAATCAGTTTTGTTAAAAAAAGTCGAACGGATTTTCCCAGTAAATTGGCTTGAACAATGGCATTACTGATAATTTCGGTCACCAATACCATTTTTAAACTATAGGGTTGCTCTAATAGTGGAATTTGATGTTTATTGGCGAGTTCTAGCACGCTATTGGGAATTTGCTGTATGAACTCTGGGCCGGTCAAAATGACCAGTCCAGCGACATTGCTGTTTACTGCTTCTTTGACAAGTTGGCAGAGGTTCTTTTCGTTGCGACGATGATTTATTCCAGTGACGAAAACCAATTCTCCACCACTGACCCAAGGTTGAATCGAATCATTTTCTGCCACATAAGGCCAACGAACAATACGTTGGCCTCCTGTCAAACCCGCTCGAAAGGTGATGCTTTCAAGGCCGGGTAAACGTGGTATATCAGCACAGCAAATACTCATTAATTGTTTAAGACCGTTTTTGTTTGAGTCTGAAGTAATGAGGTTAAAACACCATATACAACTACTGCAACAAAAACACCGACTATAGGTGGCACAACAGGTGAAAAATACGCTGCAGTAGAGGCAATCGCATAAGAACCAAGTCCAACCCAATTGAAGTCAGGTAGCTTTGTATTCTTTAGTAATGGGTATTTACCTTTATGACGTAACCAAAAATCAGCCATGATGACACCACCAATAGGTGGAATAAAAGTACCCAACAAAATCAGGAATGGAATCAAGAAGTTATACATACCAAATACGGCCATCACAGTCCCGATTGCGGCACCAATAACCGTTACGGTACGACGTTTATCAGTACGAATAAGGTTACAACCCGCCACTGCAAAGTTATAAATCGTATTGTCTTGAGTCGTCCAAATATTGAGGAACAGCATAAGAACAGCTAACACTAAAAAGCCTTGTGCAAGCATGACATCAACGATATCGGCTTGTTGATAAATTAGCGTACCCAGTGCCCCCGTTAACACCATCAAACCATTACCGATGAAGAACGCCGCCATAGTCGCCCAAACAGCTACTTTCCCACTGTTTGCAAAACGACTCCAGTTAGTTGCTTGTGTTGCACCGCTTACGAAGGTGCCAATGACAATGGTAATCGCGGCAGTAAAGCTTAAACTCTGGCTTGGTTCAATTCCGATTAATGCCGAAACACCACCAACATCGACAAGGCCCGTATAAAGGCTGATAAGAATGAAAATTAGCATGGCTGGTACAGCAACTCGAGAGAGTAAATCCATACCTCTAAAGCCGATCATTGCAGTAATGCAAAATGCCATGCCAAATAAAACCATTAATGGTGTTTGCCATGATTCTGGAATGCTGGTGATTTTTACTAAGACAATCGCGAGTGTTGCAGTCCCCCAAGCATACCAACCAATTTGAGTGAAGCCGAGAATGAAATCGGATAATTTACTGCCGATTTCACCAAAGCAAAACCGTCCCATTAAGACACTGTTTAAGCCACTTTTATAGGCAATGTATGCTAAAAAAGCAGCATAAGTTCCAAGCAGCAAGTTACCAACAAAAATTACCAAGAGTAATTCTGAAAAAGAAAAAGCCGTTCCTAGTGTTCCGCCAGCCCACATGGTCGCTGTGAAAAAGGTAAAGCCAAGCAAAATGGCTGCCATTGGCAATAAACCACGGCGTTTGTTTTGCGGTACCTCAACTAACGGATAATCTGATTGCGTCATAGTCATCTCCCATAATGAATAAGCCAACATAGCTTCCTTAAAGTCTAAGCAACTAATGAACCAATTTTGTCTCATAGGTCACTAATAAGATTATTTATGGCGAGATAACGAAACATTGCAAGAAATGCTTAGGCGCTTTACACAACACCTAGTTTCTATCTATTGCCATTAAGCTATTCTTTATGAATACCATGCACTAATAAACAGCAGTAAGCAGTGAGGGATTACCGAAACTATCGCAATGTTAGTTTTTATTTATTAGTTAATTGCTTTGTTAAAGATTATAACTATTACAAGTTAAATAAAACATATTACTAAAGCGAGTAGGAGAGTTCCTTATGTCCAATGAAAGTAAATGCCCTTTTAATCACGGTGAAACCCCAGCAGTTCAGTCAGCAGCACGTGGTACAGCAAACAAAGATTGGTGGCCAAACCAATTGAATATAAACCTTTTGCATCAACACTCTAAAAAATCTAACCCAATGGGTGAAGACTTCAACTATGCAGAAGAATTTAAAAAATTAGATCTTGAAGCCGTTCGCCAAGATTTATTCGCGTTGATGACAGATTCACAAGATTGGTGGCCAGCGGATTACGGACATTATGGTCCATTCTTTATTCGTATGGCGTGGCACAGTGCAGGTACCTACCGTACTGCCGATGGCCGTGGCGGAGCGACGTCTGGCTCACAGCGTTTTGCACCACTGAACAGCTGGCCTGATAACGTCAATCTTGATAAAGCACGTCGTTTACTTTGGCCTATCAAGCAAAAATATGGCCGTCAAATCTCTTGGGCAGATTTAATGATTCTTGCTGGTAATTGTGCATTAGAATCCATGGGGCTGAAAACATTTGGTTTCGGTGGTGGTCGAGTGGATGTATGGCAACCCGAAGATGATATCTACTGGGGAACAGAAAAAACTTGGTTAGATGATGATCGTTATACAGGTGAACGTGATCTAGAAAATCCTTTAGCTGCGGTTCAAATGGGCCTTATTTATGTCAACCCAGAAGGCCCAGATGGCGAGCCAAGTGCCTTGGCTTCCGCTCGTGATATCCGTGATACTTTCGCTCGTATGGCGATGAATGATGAAGAAACCGTTGCCTTGATTGCTGGTGGTCACACATTTGGTAAAGCTCACGGCGCAGGTGATGCGGCACAGGTAGGTGCAGATCCAGAAGCTGCTGGTATTGCAGAACAAGGTTTTGGCTGGAGTAACTCTCAGGGTACTGGAAACGGCGCTGACACGATTTCTAGTGGTTTAGAAGGTGCTTGGACGAGTACACCAACAAAATGGGATAACGGCTACTTCGATATTTTATTTGGTTACGATTGGGATATTGTGAAAAGTCCAGCAGGTGCCATTCAATGGGTTCCAACAGACCCTTCTGCAGCGAATGTACCTGATGCTCACGATAGTACGAAAAAGCATTTGCCTATTATGTTTACCAGTGATCTTGCATTACGCATGGATCCTGAGTACGGAAAAATTTCTCGTCGCTTCCACAAGAATCCAGAAGAATTTGCCGACGCTTTTGCTCGTGCGTGGTTCAAATTGACTCACCGTGACATGGGGCCGATTGCTTCTTACCTTGGTCCATTAGTGCCGAAAGAAGAGCTTGTCTGGCAAGACCCAGTCCCTGCAGTGAGCCATGAATTAGTTAATGAGACAGACGTTGCAAATCTTAAAGCAAAAATCATTGCTTCAGGTTTGTCCGTATCTGATTTAGTTTCAACAGCTTGGGCGTCGGCTTCTACTTTCCGTGGCTCAGACAAACGTGGTGGCGCGAATGGTGCTCGTATCCGTCTTGCACCTCAAAAAGATTGGGAAGTAAACCAACCTGAGAAATTGTCTACGGTATTGAAAACACTTGAAGCGGTTCAAGCGGAATTCAATCGTGGGAACTCTGCTAAGCAGGTTTCTCTTGCTGATTTGATTGTTATTGCCGGTGCGGCAGGGGTTGAAAAAGCCGCGAAAGCAGCTGGTAAAAATATCACAGTACCTTTCACTCCAGGCCGTACAGACGCTTCTCAAGAGCAAACAGATGTAGAGTCTTTTTCTGTTCTTGAACCGATTGCGGATGGTTTCCGTAATTACCAGAAAGGTAATTACACAGTATCAACGGAAGAAATGTTGTTAGATAAAGCTCAGCTATTAACTCTGTCTGCTCCAGAAATGACAGTGCTGATTGGTGGTTTACGAGTGTTGGGTGCGAATGTTGAGCAGTCTGCTCATGGTGTATTCACTCAAACTCCAGAAACATTGACGAATGATTTCTTTGTTAACTTATTAGATATGGCGACCAAATGGACGACTTTATCTGAAGAAGAGGATGAATTCGAAGGTCAAGATCGTAAAACTGGCGAGGTGAAGTGGACAGCGACTCGCGCAGATTTAATCTTTGGTTCGAACTCTCAACTTCGCGCTATTGCTGAAGTATATGCTTGCAATGATGCACAAGATCGTTTTGTGACAGATTTTGTTGCAGCATGGACGAAAGTAATGGAGTTGGATCGTTTCGATCTAGCTTAATCTCCTAGTGTTACCAACACCCAACCCCTTAATTTGAAAAGATTACGGGGTTTTTTTATGGGTGATATTTAGGTGTTTATGACAAAAAATTAGGCATAAAAAAAGCCCCATCAAACAAACTATAGTCAGCATGATGAGGCTTTTTAGAACAATTTAACGATTAGGTTTTAAACTTACTTGTTACACGTTGAATAAGTTTGGATTGCTCTTCAAGTCGAGAGAACTGAACGCTGGTTTCTTTCGAACTCTTACCAATCGAATCCGCAAGATCTGCTATACCACTGATATTCTGAGCCATGTCATTTACTACAGAGGACTGCTGGCTAGCAGCATTTGAAACATCGACGTTCATGCTGGTGAGTTGTTTAATAGACTCAGAGCTTGAATTGATGATGTGTGTAATCGCGTCCATAGATTCGATAACAGCGGTTCTTTTTTCAGTTGTATTACTCATGTCTTGAATAGTTTTTTCAGCGCTTAGCTGTAGTTTATCGAGAATCGTTTGAATTTGAACGGTACTTTGTTGGCTGCGTTGAGCAAGATTTCGTACTTCATCGGCAACCACCGCAAACCCTCGACCAAGTTCACCAGCACGTGCTGCTTCGATAGCGGCGTTTAATGCAAGTAGGTTAGTCTGTTCGGAAATGCCTTGGATAACACTTAGAACTGAATTTATCTCTTCAACGTTGCCACCTAGCTCTTGGATAGATTCTTCAACACTGGCTAATACGCCGTTCAATGCATTAAGTTCTTCACCCGATATTTGGACCTGTTTAAGCACATTTTGAACTTCAGCGTCAGTATTTTCAGCCGAAGTTCGTGTACGTTCGGCGTTGTCGGCAATTTCCATTGCTGTTGTAGACATTTCTTCAATGGCTGTTGCTGTATTAGCAGTTTCTTGAACTTGTCTATCAGAGGCTAGGGCAAGCTCTTTATGTTGTTGTCTTGATACAGAGGCGACTTCGTTTAATTGATCACAGGCACTTTTTAAACTGTTTATATCGCCAGCCATTGATGCTAAGAAACGGTTAAAGTGGCTAGAAATATCATCCAAGATATCTAATGAGCTTCCAGGTAAAGTGGCGGTTAGATCACCTTCACCATCTGCTAAATCTTCCACTGCATCACGCAGAGACGTAAGTGCAGTCAGCATGAGTCGAACGGAAAAGAATACGACGATAGCAACAAAAACAGCCAATCCTAATATCACTAATAAGTTTTGAAAGAGGCTAGATTGTTGGGATTTTTTAAGTGAGTTGTCTATATTGTTCAACATTACTTCTGTGCCATCGATAAAGAAGCCAGTTGCGATTGCAACGTTCCACTTATCAATCCATAGGGAGTAGCTGTATTTTGCTGAAGGTTCTGTTTCCCCTTTTTTAGGGAAATAATAGGTAGTAAAGCCTTCGCCAGATTTGGCAGCAGCGAGTATGTTTTTGACGATAAAGTTACCGAGTTTGTCTTTTGAATCAATAAAGTTTCCACCAACTCCAACCCCAGAACCACTCATTAAACGTGTACCTTCTCCGTCATAGGCGAATAAGTAACCTACATCGTTGTCGAATCGATAGTTATAAAGGAGTGCTAACGCATCTTCTAAGCCTTCTTTGCCGGGCATATCAAGATAGGGTTTGATAATACTTAAAGAAGAATCGATAACCGTGACCAGGCGTCTTTTCTCAACTTCAATAATGGCATCTTCTGAAATCTGTGAAACTTGCTGATTGATTGTGTCGAGAGTTTTTATTTGCATAAAAATGCCTACAAGAGCCACTAAAAGAAAGGGGGCAAAAGCAAACATGTATATTTGGGCTTTTAACGATCTAAACATAAGTAACACTCCAGGATAAAAAGGGATACCCCTATGATCTGTTGTTTTTGTATATCTAAACCATACTCGATGAATATACAAAGCTATAGTATTTGACAGGAATGTGTAAGCAATGTTTACAAAATATGACAGGTTTTAGCTCAAAATAAGCTAGATTTATATAAGATGAGGAAAATATGAAGCTATTTTAAATGGACAGAAGCCGTTCTGAGTTGCCTAAAGCTTGTGTTTACTTCATATAACAGAATTTTATAATGTTCGTCATAATTTGAAAAATAAGGAGAGTTAAATATGAGTTGGTGGTATTCCGCAACCTTAACAACAAAAATTGTGTATTCGATGCTACTAGGCTTGGCCCTTGGCCTATTAGTGAACTTTAGTTTTGGTGTCGATGGTGTTGTCCAAGAAGGTAATAACGCCATAGCTGATTTTTTTGTCTACGGCGTTTTTGAAACGGTAGGAAAAATGTTTGTTTCGGCACTGAAGATGTTAGTTGTGCCATTGGTCGTTTTTTCCTTAATTTGTGGTGTCATTGGTATTGGTGATGTTCGTGTCTTAGGACGTGTTGGTAGCAAATCTGTGATTTTTTACCTATTAACTACAGCGATTGCGATTGCTACAGCCATATTATTAGCGTCATTATTAAATATAGGTGCAGGCTTTGAACAAGGCTCTGTTGCTATGAAAGAAGTGACAGCGAAAAGCGCACCATCACTTGTGGATGTATTAATTAATATTGTTCCAACCAACCCTATACAAGCCATGGCAAATGGTTCCATGCTACCGATTATATTTTATACGGTACTAGTAGGCGTTGCGCTTCTGATGTTAGGTGATAAAGGTAAACCCCTGCAAGATGGCGCTATGCTCATGAATGACTTAATGATGAACTTGGTGAAAATCGTCATGTCATTTGCACCTTATGGTGTTTTCTTCTTGATTGCCAAAACCTTTGCTGAAAATGGCCCGGCTATGTTTATTCCGTTAATGGGGTACGTGGCGGCGTTACTTGGTTCATTGGCTTTCCATTGCTTTATTACCTTGATGGTTCTTTTGAAACTTTTCACCGGTTTGAGCCCGCTGACTTTCTTGAAGAAGATAAGATCGGCTCAGACCTTTGCATTTTCAACGGCCAGTTCTAATGCCACTATTCCCGTGACATTGGATGCGGTGACGAATCGAGTTGGTGTGCATCCGTCTGTTGGTTCTTTTACTGTGCCATTTGGTGCAACGATTAACATGGATGGCACTGCGATTATGCAAGGTGTTGCGACTGTTTTTATTGCCAATGTATATGGTGTAGATTTGGGCCTAAGTGGTTACTTAACGGTTATATTGATGTCAGTACTCGCTTCCATTGGTACAGCTGGGGTTCCCGGTGTTGGTATGATCATGTTAACTATGGTGCTGACGCAAGTTGGTTTACCTGTAGAAGCCGTTGGTCTGTTGTTAGGTGTCGACCGTTTAATGGATATGTGTCGAACCGCTGTTAATATTACCGGTGATGCTGTCGTTTCAGCCATTGTGGCGAAAGGTGAGGATAAAATTGACATGACAATTTTTGATAATCCTGAAGCAGGTGTAATTCGTAGCCATAGCAAATAATCTAAAACCGTAAGCAAAAAAAGGGAAGGCCTGCATTTTTCTGTGCAATGGGCTTTCCCTTTTTGTTTTCAAGCAAAGGTCTTCTACTTTATTTCTAGTATTTAAAATAAAACGGAAACGACTTTGTTTTGTCTTTTTCTTCGTTTATTCTAATTTTTTAGCAACAAAGTAGTCACTATGAAATTTCAAGGGTTAAATGCCATTGCGTTATTAGAGGGCTTTAAAGGGGTACTCGCATTATCCGTAGCCATTGGCGTTAATGCTTTGGTTGGCGAAGATCTTCATCAGATAATGTTAGATTTCATGTTAAAATGGGGGATATCTCCTGTCGGTCATTACCCTACAATCGTTTTGATGTTGGTCGACAAGATTTCTAATAACAGTTTAATTTTAGTAACTTTAGTTGCTCTTATTTATGGCGCTTTTCGATTTGTATTAGCTTATGGGCTTTGGAATCAATTACTTTGGATTGAATGGTTTGCTTTTATTACCGCATCGCTTTATATCCCTTTTGAATTGTATGCCATCTATCAAGATCTCAATGTTTTTAGTGTGTCAGCCTTGGTTATTAATCTTGCTATTGCTGGCTATTTATTTAGGGTTTTAAAACGTGGTGTAAAGAATAAACAATCAATTCGTAGTGAACCTTAAATGAAGATACGTGCATATAAAGAAGAAGACAGAGTACCGCTAATTGCATTATGGCGAGAATGTGGTTTGGTGACACCTCAGAATGATCCTGATAAGGACATTGACCGTAAACTCAAAGTCGATGCTGATCTATTCCTTGTAGGTGTAGAAAATATTAAGGTTGAATCTGGAGAAGAGGAAAAAGAGGTTGTTGTCGCTTCTGTAATGGGAGGGTATGAAGGTCATCGAGGTTGGATTAATTATTTAGCCGTCAGTCCAAGCCGTCAAAGGAAAGGGTATGGTCAGATGATTATGGCGGCGGTTGAATCACGTATTCAAGCTAAAGGGTGCCCTAAAATTAACCTGCAAGTTCGTCATGCTAATCAGGCTGTAATCGCATTCTATGCTGAGTTAGGTTATGGAGATGACAATGTTCTAGGGTTAGGGAAACGCCTTGAAAAAGATGATTAACGTTTCCCTATATGTTTACTAATTAATCCTCTGATTTTAATTCGAGGGCTTTTTGAATTTTCATTTTATAATCATCAGGTAATGCAACGGCGGCTTTTTTCTCTTTCGAAAAACAGACATAAGTAACATCGGCTTCAGCAACCAGTGTGTCTGTTTTAGCATTTACAATGCGTTGCTTCATGGTGACACTGCGATTTCCCAATTTTGAAAATTGAGTATGTACTTCGAGTATGTCTCCAAAGTTACCTTCCGCTTTGAAGTCAATGTTGATGTTAACTACAGCCCAAGCTAAGCCTTGCTCCATTAGTTCTGTATTAGCACCAAACTCATCAAAAAATGCCCAACGACCTTCTTCTAAAAATTCTAAATAGCGGGCATTGTTAACGTGTTGGAAGATATCCAAATGATACCCTCGGACTTTAATTTGGATTATGTTTAACATCCTTCTTCCTTCTCATTATGTTGTCTAAAAAGGTTACTTTTCTTAGTAAAAGAAGCATATGGCAAAAACGTTCAAATTTACTGACATGTCTTAGCGTTTTGACGTGTTATTTATAACATAACTGTTTATTTATTTTGAACGGGTTACCATGAGAATAGGCCAATAGACTGTAAATACGTTCATCAGGAATCGGAAAAAAATGCTAGAAAATAAAAATGAATACTATACTCAAAAATTCGAAGATCTTGTTATGGTACAAGATACCTTGGTGAGTGGGGTATTTGAAAATTGTACTTTTGAGTCCTGTGATTTTTCTGAATCTATGTTTGATGGCTGCACATTTAAAGATTGTCGTTTTGTTAAATGTAAGTTGACTGCCATACGAGTTAAAAATACTAAATTTTCAGATGTTAAGTTTTATGATTCTAAGGTCCTGGGCGTAGATTGGACGAAAGCTTACTGGCGAGGCTTAGATTTAGGTGCAGCACTTCACTTTGAACGGTGTTTGATCAATGCATCATCCTTTTATGGACTAAAACAATCTGGCATTGTATTTGATGAGTGTCGTGCTCATGATGTAGATTTTCGAGAAGCAACTCTTTCCCGTGGACGATTTTCTGGAACGGATTTAAGTAACAGTTTATTTATAAACTCTGATTTATCCAATGCCGATTTTAATGGAGCTATCAATTTTGATATAGATGTGACAAAAAATATGCTGAAAGGCGCTACTTTTGACCGCTATGAGGCTGTTAGTTTGCTGGCATCATTGGGTATTAAATTAGTCTAATTGGTTTACAAAAGGTTATGTAAAAAGAAGAGGCCAACTATGTTAAGAAAAGAAAAAACGGGTTTAGTTATCATAGATGTTCAAGGCAAATTGGCGGAAATCGTTCATGACAGTGAACGAGTTATTGCTAACCTTGTAAAACTAATTCAATCTGCAAAATTGTTAGGTCTGCCTATTTTATGGTTGGAGCAAAATCCAGAAAAATTGGGTGAAACGGTTCCTGCTTTAAAAGTGGCTTTAGATTCCGTTCAGCCTATTTCAAAGTATGCATTTAGTGGCTGCGGTGAACCTGAATTTGCTGCGGCAGTTGAAAGAACTAAAGTAAATACATGGCTTATCGCTGGTATTGAGGCACATATTTGTGTTTATCAAACGGCGCTCGATTTAATGAACTCGGGTTATATGGTTGAATTGGTTAGTGACTGCATTTCATCTCGCTCATCGGATAATAAAGAATTAGCGTTAGCGAAGTTAACAAGAAAGGGCGCAGAGATAACCTGTCTAGAAATGAGTCTGTTTGAACTGATTGGTGATTGTCAATCCACAGAGTTTAAAGCTGCGTTAAGTTTAATTAAATAGTTGGAAATTCAGATAATTATCCGAATCAAGGCGCTTTGTGTTTTAATTCAATTATCTTACTCACAGTAACACCATTTCCTTTAGGCAGGCAGCATGAATTTAGATAAATCTAAAAAACGTATCGCAAAGAAAGTTAAAATGGGTTTTAAAGGTTATCCACAAGTCACATTTGCCTACTTCGGTGAAACCGCAAACAAAGCAACAGAAGTCGTGGTGACGTTTTTACTAGAAGAAGGCGCAGAACCACAAGAACAGCGCTTTGCTAGCAAAGAAGACGTGCGTGAAGACGAAGTGATTCAATCTGCACTGGTAAAAATCATGGAACGCACAGACGCGAAAACGGTACTGGAAGTAGAAGGGACTGCATTGTTAAGTGAATAGGCTTGTCTTCATTTACTAAATCAGAGCTTATGAAAAGCTATTTTTTCAACATGTGCTGGGCAAGGCATTAATTAATAACCCCTTAATAATACGGGTGTTAGTAAAGAAAGCCTGTTCAGCTATTTTCTAAAACCTCCTTTTGAACCAATTTTTATACAACCTTCCAGATTAATACAAGCTCTCACATATCAATGGTTAATCTCAAAGAACTCATATGAAACGGATTGAGTCCTATCTATTTTTTTAAAGATTTCTATTTTTTTACAAAAAAACGATGGCTCTATTAAATGCAATTGATTATCATTTGTGTCGAATTAACTATTAGTAATGATTATCATTACTGGAGGCTTCGTATGAATGTTACCCTTCCTGACTATGCTGACTCATTAGCATTAGAACAATCCCAGACTGATTTGTTTTTGTTTAATTCGAATACTAATCTTGTACGTGCTAGTGGTGTGAGTCAGCAGTTATCGACACCAATTGTTTCCCCTAGTTTCAATCAAGAAGTCCAGACGATCTTTAAAAGTGAGTCTGATAAAGGAGTACAAAATCCAATATTAGTTGGTGCGATTCCTTTTGATATGACTCAACCTACACAGCTTGTTACCCCTGAATGGTCTGAACGAGTAAAGCCGCTCCAAAGTGAGTTATTGCCATTCATCGATAACGATTTTTCTCATCGAGTGACAGAGCACAGTTTTACACCAAATCATGCGGATTTTTTAGCCATGATTGAACAGGCGCTTTCTACTTTTGAAAATGATCATTTGAAGAAGGTGGTACTGTCGAAGGTATTAGAATTGAGATTAGACAAAGCGGTTGATGTTTCCCGTTTGTTGGCCAATATCATGGCGCAAAATCCTAATGCTTATCATTTTAATGTGCCGCTTAAAAACAGTGTATTGATCGGTGCGAGTCCAGAACTGTTAATAAGAAAACAGGGTCATCGAATATTTTCTAACCCATTAGCGGGATCAGCCAAGCGTTTAAGCGATAAAACGGCGGACCAACAGGCATCTGAAAGCTTACTTCAATCAGTGAAAGATCAATACGAGCATCGTCTTGTTGTCGAGGCTATACGAACTTCATTAACACCATTAGTGCAGAATCTCATGATACCTGCAAAGCCCAGTGTTATATCCACACCAACCATGTGGCATTTGTCGACTGAAATTGAAGCAACTTTACCACTAAGTAATGTGACGTCCATTTTTGATGTAATTAAAAATATGCATCCAACTCCAGCAATGTGTGGCACACCGACCTCGCTTGCTCAGCGTCAGATAGAAGCATTAGAGCCTCATAAACGTGGTTTCTTTAGTGGTTTGGTTGGTTGGTGTGATTCACAAGGTAATGGTGAATGGGCGATCGCTATACGATGTGCAGAAGTATCGGGTAATAACGTGAAGCTGTTTGCTGGTGCTGGCGTAGTGCCAGATTCGTTACCTGAAAGTGAGTGGCGAGAAACATGCGCAAAAATGCGTACCATGATTAATGCATTTGGAATAAAGGAAGATTTGATATGAGCATTGTTTATACGCCGTGGCCAGACTCCTTGGCACAAGTATACCGAGATAAAGGTTATTGGACAGATCGACCATTGTCGGATCTGATCGATAACGCTCCGCAAGATAATGTGGCTGTGTTATGTGGAGAAAGGTCGTTGACCTACCGTGATTTGTCTTCTCAATCAAATACTTTGGCTGCTTATTTACAACGACTTGGCCTACAATCTGGTGATACAGCACTGGTTCAATTGCCTAATGTTGCCGAGTTTTATGTGGTTTTTTTTGCACTTATTCGGTTAGGTGTTGTTCCTGTTAATGCTCTATTTAATCATAACGAAAATGAGCTAAATGCCTACGCAAAACAAATAGAGCCAAAGTTGCTAATCGTTAGTAGCGATCATTCTTTATTTACTAATGATGATTACTTTAAAAGGTTAAGCTCATCTGGTTCTTTACAGCATGTGTTGCTGGTTGGCAAAGGAGGGTGGGCGGATTCATTAGATAATATTCTTGCATTAACTATTGATAAGACACTAATTGCATCACCAAGTAAGGCTGACGAGGTGGCCTTCTTTCAACTTTCAGGTGGTAGTACAGGCACGCCAAAATTAATTCCAAGAACACACAATGATTATTTTTTCAGTGTACGACGAAGCGCGGAAATTTGTCACCTTTCTGAATCAACAAAATATTTGTGCGCTTTACCTTGTGCTCACAACTTCCCTATGAGCTCTCCTGGTGCTTTTGGTGTATTTCATCGTGGTGGGAGCGTTGTTATGGCGTCCAGCCCCGATTCAAGTGTATGTTTCGACCTTATTGAGCGTCATCAAGTAACGATTGCGGCGTTGGTTCCTCCTGCACTGGCTTTGTGGTTGCAAGCGATGCCGTCGTCTAAGAAAAACTTATCGTCATTAGAACTGATGCAAGTGGGTGGTGCGAAACTGAGTGAGAGCGTGGCTCGTCAGGTTCCGGATGTATTAGGTTGTCAATTACAGCAAGTGTTGGGCATGGCGGAAGGTTTGGTGAATTACACCAGGCTAGATGACGACATAGATACGATATTGACAACGCAAGGGCGGCCGATGTGTTCCCTTGATGAAGTTAAGGTTATTGATGACTCTGGTAATGAAGTGGGGCCAAATATGGAGGGACAATTAATTACGAGAGGGCCTTACACGATTCGTGGTTATTACAAAGCACCAGAACATAATGCAAAGGTTTTTGATAGTGAGGGTTTTTATCATTCAGGTGATCTTGTGTGCCGAGATGCAAATGGCTATTTGACTGTCGTTGGCCGTGATAAAGATCAGATCAACCGCGGTGGTGAAAAAATTGCGGCGGAGGAAATTGAGAACCTTCTTTTAAAACATGAATTGATTGTACACAGCGCGCTTGTATCTATGCCGGATAAAATGATGGGCGAAAAAAGCTGTGCTTTTATTGTCCCAAAAACAGCTTCTCATGGGTTGAAAAGTATTACATTGCGTAAGTATTTACGTGGGCTTGGTATTGCTGATTATAAGGTGCCAGATCGGTTTGAATTTATTGAAACCTTACCTCTTACTCCAGTCGGCAAACCCGATAAAGTCGCTTTACGTAATGTAATTCGCCAACAACTACAAGCAAACAAAACACTTTAAAGGACGATTATGAGCATTCCAACGATTCCTTCTTATCCTATGCCAACTGCGGATACTTTCCCCAACCAAAAAGTGAATTGGGTTTTAGAGCCTAAGCGAGCTGTATTTTTAATTCATGACATGCAAGCGTACTTTTTGCGCTTTTATGATCAAGAGTCAGACTTAATAAAAACGTTGAAGCAAAATCTTGCTGCAATTAAAGCGTATTGTCATGCCAACGGTATTCCTGTCGTTTATACGGCTCAACCAAAGGATCAAACGCCGGAAGATAGAGCTTTATTGAATGATATGTGGGGAAGTGGCCTTAACGACTTTCCTGAGCTACAAAAAGTGGTTGAAGAACTCGAACCTGATGAACAAGATACGGTTTTGGTGAAATGGCGTTATAGTGCTTTTCATCGTTCAAGTTTGGAAAATTTGATGAAATCGTGGGGCCGTGATCAATTAATTATTGGCGGAATTTATGCTCATATTGGTTGTATGATTACTGCTGCTGATGCTTTTATGCGTGATATACAGCCTTTTATGGTGGGTGACGCTTTGGCTGATTTTACCGAAGAAGAACATCGACAAGCGCTTGTTTATACGGGGGGAAGAACAGGGCGAGTGATTTCAACAAAAGACATACTCACGTCCACTGATATCCCAGATGCGGGTTTTCGATATGAGCAATTAAAAACGCAAGTATTGGCTTTTTTGGATGATGAGGATATTCAAGAATTTGATGCTGATGAAGAGCTTATTGACTACGGTTTGGACTCCATTCAAATAATGTCTCTTGTTTCAACATGGAAAGCGCATGGTGTTGAAGTGTCTTTCCAAGAGCTGGCTAGTGCTGCGACATTGAATGGTTGGTGGAATCTTCTGCAAAGTAAGCAGCAGGTGGCGGCATGATCAATCCGTTGGATTTCACTGGAAAAACCGTTTGGGTGACAGGTGCCGGAAGAGGAATCGGCCTAGAAGTTGCCAATGCATTTTTAGAAAATGGTGCCACTGTTATTGGGTTTGATTTGGTATTTTCTGAGCCAAAATATGACTTTGAATGCATTGAGCTGGATATCAGTGATGAACAAGCGGTGGCAAGCACTGTTTTGTCGGTGAGTGAACGTCATCCTGTTTTGGATGTGCTGGTAAATGGCGCGGCTATTTTGCATTTAGGAAGTGTTGAAGAAACAAGTTTAAAAGAGTTTCAACGTTGCATAAATGTCAACGCGGGTGGGCCTTTTTTGATGATCCAGCACACCATTCCTCTTTTTAAACAGCAAAAGAGTGGTGCGATTGTTACCATCAGTTCGAATGCGGCTAAAGTGCCAAGACAAAATATGGCGGCTTACTGTGCGTCAAAAGCTGCCTTGTCCGCATTAAGTCATACCGCTGCATTGGAACTTGCGCCTTATGGTGTGCGATGTAATGTGGTGTGCCCAGGTTCTACAGATACACCTATGCAGCGTATGTTATGGACGGATGACGAGGCGGAAAAGAACACCATTCGAGGCTTTCCAGAACAGTACAAACTGGGGATCCCTTTAGGCAAAATTGCTCAACCTAATGACATTGCTCAAGTGGTCTTGTTTTTCGCTTCATCTATGGCAAATCATATTACGATGCAAGATGTGGTCGCTGATGGTGGTGCAACATTGAATGCTTAATAGTTATTAAATAGGCTATGAAAAAAACAACATGGTTTCATGTTGGTTTTTTTAAGATGGTTGGGCTGGATACTTATATGTTTTTAAATTCTGAGAGTTCATATGGACAAACACAAATTAGCATTGGAGAGTATGGTTTTTTAAATATCAGCCAATTCTTTTTCCAAGAACACGGATTGATCGATTCTGAGTGCGAAGCAAAAGTAACTAAACCTGAGGGTTACGAAAAATGGAGAGTAAAACGAAAGGAGTCATTTCTAGCTGGACGGCTGGCTGTAAGGTATGCGCAGTATTGTTTGAATCTGCCAATGGTTGATATTCCAAAAGGAAGTAATGGCTCTCCTATTTGGCCAAATAACTATACTGGAAGTATTTCACATATAGATGGTCAAGCTGTCGCGGTATTATTGCTAAATTCGCATTCGCATATTAAAGGGATTGGAATAGATGTAGAAAAGACTAGCCATTCAAACCAACTTGAAGAGTTGGATATGATAGGCCGAGAGTCAGAGTTACAGGTTCTTACGGACATAAATGTTGAAGCGAGGTTGGCAAGGTTGCTTTTATTTTCTCTTAAAGAGAGTGTCTACAAAGCGTTATTTCCAATCGTTGGTACTTTTTTCGATTTCTTAGATGTTGATCTTATTTCTTGTCATAAAAATACCGTTACCTTTCAAGTGAAGCGACAATTAAGTGATCAAGTTCAAAAAGGTTTTCAACTTAAAGGAAATTTTATCCAAGAACAGGATCATTTTATTACATGGGCATATTGGTAAAATATCTTCCAACACTTTCGTTATTAATTCGGTGTGAATTTTGTCTAATTTAGCGTCTTGATAAACTAACTTAGTCTTTCTTTATATACGCTATAGGGTTGTTTTTAAATACTTGTTTGAAGGCATAAGCAAAAGCCGAAGATGAGTGATAACCGACTTCTAAGGCGACTTCTGTCACTGACATTCCACCTTGTTCTAATAAATTTATGGCTTCTAATAGTCGTATTTTCTGACGCCACTCTTTAAATCCCATACCCACTTCTTTGTTAAATATTCGAGTAATTGTTCTACTTGAAATCGTCAGCTTTGTTGACCAATTTTCAAGGCTCAGTGAGTTACTTGGCTCTTTCATTAATTGAGTAACTAATTGGCTCAACCTTTTATCAGAAGGGATTAATAAGGATAAAGCATTGTCTGATTGCAAGGCTAATTGATCAATCAGTACCTGTATGAGTCGTTGTTCAGGATCGTCTAGATTTTTTTGGGGGCTGATATTACCAATAGAAAGAATGAGCTCTCTAGCTAATGGTGTAATGTTTAATACCTTATTTTTATCTCCCATCTTAGTGACAATATCTGGTCTAAAGTAAAGGCTATGGAATTTTGCACCAATGGGCGCTTTTACACCATGATCACAATTAGGCGCTAACCAGATAGCTTTTTGTGGTGGTACCAACATGATTTGGTTTTGATACTCCACATGCAAAATTCCTTTTGAAGCATACATAAGCTGGTACCAGCTGTGATGATGTGGTGGACCTTGATGGCCGGCTGGCATATCTATTTTTCGAGTGATGACAGGTTTATCGCCAGCATTGATGATTTGTTCATTGGTTGAAAATGCTTTTATATATGGTTTCATGTTTAATTATTAGATGTTTGTCTTTTAATCGATGATTGAAGTCATTTTGTAGAAGGTAAGACTTAAAGCTAACTGATAAACTCTGCGATATCATATATCACCATTTATTGCATTCAAGCTATTCATAAAGAGAAGTTGTTATGTTGAATTCAGAAATAACGCTGCAATCAGAGAAGCCACTAAAGTCATGGCAAACGCCTAAACATTTACTTATGTTGGTGTCGATTGTTGTGCCAATAGCATTTGCTAGCTGGCAAGCTTTGCTTAATAATTTTGTGATTGAAAAAGCCAATTTCACAGGTGCTGAAATTGGCTTATTGCAAAGTGTTCGTGAGATTCCTGGTTTCTTGGCTTTCACTGCTATTTTTATTCTATTGTTCATTCGAGAGCAAGGCTTCATGCTTTTGTCTTTGATCATGCTTACTGTTGGCGTGGCGATTACAGGTTTTTATCCTTCTGTAGCAGGGCTGTTATGTACGACATTATTGATGTCTGTTGGCTTCCATTATTTTGAAACCCTTAAGCAGTCCTTGTCATTGCAATGGCTAACTAGAGAAGAGGCACCAGAAGTTCTAGGTAAGCTTATTTCGATTGGTGCACTAGCATCTTTGATAACTTACTCTGGTTTATGGTTATTACTTGAGGTTGTTCAACTTGATTATAAATGGGTGTATCTAATCGCCGGTGGAGCAGCTTTGACCTTGGTTTTATTTATTTGTGTGGCTTTCCCTCGATTTGAAGCAAAAACACCACAAAACAAAAAGCTGCTACTTCGTAAACGTTATTGGCTCTATTACGCACTGACATTTATGAGTGGTGCGAGACGTCAGATATTCGTCGTTTTTGCTGGTTTTTTAATGGTAGAGAAATTTGGTTATTCCGCATCAGACATTACCTTATTGTTCTTGATAAATTATCTGTTTAATTGGTTTTTTGCTAAACGAATTGGGCGTTTGATTGGTCGTTTTGGTGAGCAAAAAGCATTGGTTTTTGAATACACTGGTTTGGTTTTTGTGTTTGTTGGTTATGCGTTTGTTGATTCAGCTATGTTGGCAGGTAGTTTATACGTCATTGATCATTTATTTTTCGCATTGGCATTAGCGATTAAAACCTACCTACAGAAAATTGCAGATCCAGCGGATATGGCATCCACGGCAGGAGTATCTTTTACCATCAGCCATATTGCCGCAGTTGTTATTCCAGTTACTTTTGGACTGATTTGGTTGGTGTCGCCAGCTAGTGTCTTCTTAGCGGGTGCCTTGATGACGGTTGTTTCTTTGATATTGGCATTTAATATCCCGAATAAACCAGAGGAGGGCAACGAAGTTCGCCGTTTTCAATGGCGTTAATAATAAAAAAAGGCGAATCATTGATTCGCCTTTTGAATTTGATTACTCAATACATGTTACATACGGTAAGTAGCACTTACACCAATTGTACGGCTTTGACCAACAGAAGCCCTAGTACCTCTATTTATTAAGTAAACTACGTCTTCATTTGTTAGGTTTTTAATGTACCCATCAATGGTTAAGTCCCCAGTGGTATATTGAATACGAGCATCAGTGACAACATAATTTCCAGACTTGTAATCTTCAGTGTTATCTAAATCAGCGTAGTACTCGCTAACATAAGTTGCATCGGCTCCAAAAGATAAGTTGTCGCCAATATATTGTGTAAAACCTAAGCCAAGGTTTAGGTCTGGTGCATAAGTAAGTTCATTGCCATCCCAGTCAGAAGTGCTATCACTGGTCGCGTTGATGGTGTTTTGCAATGTACCTATCGAACCACGTAGTTCTAGGTCATCAGTTACCAAAAAGGTAACCTCTAATTCAGCGCCATAAGTCTGAACAGACTCGACATTTTCTAATGTGTCGCTTGTGTAAGCCTGATAATCGGAATAATCATTGTAGAAAATACTTGCATTAACAGACATGTGATTAAAACGTGTTTTACTACTTAGTTCGAGCGCTGTGACTTCTTCTTTATCATAAGTGTAATACTCATTAGTGCTCCAATTAAGGCCTGCTCCACCTGCGTTGTAACCTTGACGAGCAGAGGCTCCTAGTGTTGTTTTTCCGGTTAGGTCATAAGTAACACTTAGTTTAGGGAGGATGATTGTGTAATTCTCATCTTGATCTAGTGTATAGGTGCTGGCTTTTACAAGTGTTCTATCTTGATTTTGGTTTTCAATACGACCGCCGACAGTCAATGACAGTTTCTCTGTGGCGTCATAAGTTGTCTCACCAAAAATTGCTAAGGTAGTTTTTGTCCCATCTGAAATAAAGTAATTGGAATCTGAAGAGCCAAAATCGACATCCAGAGTTGTATCTGACTGGGATGCATAGAATCCAATTAAGCTAGCAAGATTGGAATTATGTGGTGTGATTAATATTCTGTTTTCTAGAGCAATTGTTTCTTCAGTTATGTTTAAAAGCGTTGTTCCTGGGTATTCATCAAAGGAAGCATCTTGATTGTTGTAGCTGAATTGAGTTTGATTTTTGACGGTGTCAGAGATCTGGTAATCAACATCAATAGAGACAGTATCTACTATTGAATCTTGTAGACGAGTATTTTCACGGTCACTTGAATTTATTGAAGATGTAAGAGATTCGAAGTTACTACTGTCACCATTAATCCAAGAAAGGTACTCTCCTTCATTTTCTCTATGGATAACGCTTAATTTGGCTGTTAAGCCTTCAATGTCAGACGGCTCCCAGAGTAGTTTTCCTCGAAAGTTAATAGACTCTGAATCATTTAAATCAGGTGAATCCGCTACATCACTATCTGCTACGTCATAATCAATCCAACCTTCACCTGTAGTGCCATCAAAAGACAGTCGATAAGCTAATTCGTCTTCAATGAGTGCGCCAGAGTTCATGACTCCAAGGTTATACATGAGGTTGCCGTTATTATATTGCTCTAACCCTAAACGAATCGCACTTTCTGGTGTAAAGGTAGGATCATTAGTTTTAATAACAACAGCACCTGCAATGGCATTTGTTCCCTGCGATGTGGATTGTGGCCCACGAAGTACTTCAACAGTCTGAGTGTCCCACAGCCCAGCTGGTGTAAAATTATACCCGCCCCATGCTTCTGTTACACCATCGACTGTGGTCGATATGCGAGGGCTACCTCCTGTCATGAACGCGTTACTTCCTGTTGCCGCTCCAGCACCATTAACGCCACGAATATTAATCGTACCGAATCCTGCCGCAGTTACGTTAGGTGCTTGAATAACAATATCATTTACTTCTTTCGCTTCACCGCTTGCATAACTCTCTTCACCAATAACGGTTACCGCGGTAGTCGTATTCTTTATGTCTTTGTCTACTTTTTCACCTGTAACGATTAGAACAGGCAAGTTTGTTTCTTCTGTTGCAGCGTTTTCGGCAAAGGAGTTTCCTGAAATAAGTGCCGCATTGATGCTTATTATTGCTGCAGCGACACGTGATAGTTTGGTTGATGGTGTGTATTTCGACATTTTTATAACCTTCCTTTGTTTAGATTAAGTAAAAAGCTTGCTAATAGTATTGATAATGCGAATCGTTCGCAATAGTATTCGTTAGGTTTTTTTATTTAGGCGAAATACATTGATTAACAATTGGTCTCTTTTTTTGAGCTCTTATGGTGTTTTAGGTGAGATTGGTAGCGAGCCTTGGTGGGAGGCAATTCGTTCTGTTGGCATGCCAGTTATTCAGACATTAGATGAAGAAAACTGTTTAGTTGTTTTTATTTGGCAGGATCCGCAAGGGAATGAAAAAACGTCAAGCGTAGCCAGTGTTATCTTAGATGTTAACTCTCTTACCAATCATCATAGTTGGGAACCGATTTGTTTGAGTCGCTTGGCTGGTACAGATGCATGGTTTGGGCAGCTAACAGTGAGTTCACAATGGCGTGGCAGCTATTCATTCATTCCTCTTCAGGCAAATCAACTTCCAGATATTGCACTAAAAAATAGTGATGGTTCTAGAGAGGCACAACGAGCTTGGTGGATAGATGTTGCGAGTAATCAAATCCCCGATGATTTAAATACATTACCTACACAGGTTTCAGGATGGGGGGAGAGTTCACCACTCCATCTTCCTAATGCACCTATTGAACTAGGCTGGAAAGAATGGGAGCAGGGAAACCTCGATACTGTGCCTACTAGTCAAATTCATTCTATTAGTTGGCAGTCGTCAAGTTTAGAAAATAAACGAATTTGCAGTGTTTACTCAACAGCAATGGGTGACGCACCGTTAGTTATTCTATTAGACGGCCAACAATGGGGAGCTGTCAGTGGAACCTTATCCGTTCTTCAATATTTAACTGAAACGAAGAGGGTTTCTCCAGCGCATTACCTTTTGATCCCTTGTATTAATGGCCAAACTCGTTGGAAAGAATTGAGCTGTCATCGACCTTTTTGGCAAGCGTTAATTGATGAGTTACTTCCTACTGTAAAACATGCTTTATCAACTTCAGACAGTGATATTTCAGAGATGATAGTGGCTGGTCAAAGTTTAGGGGGGCTTTCTGCATTGTATGCGGGACTGACTTTTCCTGAACACTTTTCTAAGGTAATTAGCCTTTCAGGCTCTTTCTGGTGGCCAGAGGAAAATAGGGTGAATGGCTTGGTTCCTGAGCAACCTTTAGAGAATCTATTACCGAAAGGTGGCCTTGCTGAGCAAGTCGTTGAGGGACGATTGTCCATACAGCATTTGAATATTTTTATGACGGTCGGTTCAGGGGAAAAAGACATGTGTCTTTATAACCAAATGATGTATGAAGCGATAAAAGGAAAGAATGGCAATGTGCACTTTGAGACAGTACATGGTGGCCATGACAGGCTGTCATGGCGTTCAGGGTTGGTGAATGGCTTATTACACTTAATACCTGCGTAAATAGAAATAATTTAGGAGTAAATGATGAGTAATGTAATGGCAAATGTATTCGATGATGAAACATTGGATTTTATTGTGCTAGTAAATGCCCAGCAACAGCACAGTTTGTGGCCCAACTTTAAAGCCATACCACAAGGCTGGACATCCGTCTTTGGTCCCTCTTCTAGAAATGCTTGTCTTGACTATGTCGAAATGAATTGGACAGATCTTCGCCCGTAACTGTTTTACTCAAGATCTCAAGGAATCACAATGATGGATAATAATACCGCGTCAGATCTTTCTACTTCTGTTGTGCCATTAACTGACGTGCAAATGGGGATATGGTTAGCGGATGATATATCGCAGCAAAAAAACATCTTTACCATCGCCCATAAAGTTCATATCAATGGAAATATTGACAGTCATTACTTACTAGAAGCCATCGAAATCGGTCTAAAAGAAGCTGATACTATTAATGCGAATTACAGCGAACAAGATGGCATACCAACGCAAAGTTTCACAGGTAAACCATTACCTTTTTCACCTGAATGGGTTGATTACACAGATCATGCTGATGGTGTGGAAAAAATGGAACACTTGATTCAGCAAGATTTAGAAGCAGAATTAACCGTATTGTCTTCTGCTCCTTTAGCTCGACAAATGCTATTTAAACTGGCGGATACACATTATGTCTGGTACCAGCGTTTCCACCATATCATGTTGGATGGTTTTAGCTTTAATGCCTTTACCAGTCGAGTCGCCTCTATTTATCATTCTTTGCTTCATAAGAAGCGTATCAGCCAAACCCCTTATACGCCTTTTAGCGAGGTAGTCGAAGAAGAGTTGGCTTATAAAAATTCAGAAAAATATGCTCGAGATAAGGCATTTTGGGAAACCTATTGTGCCGACCTTCCTCAGGTTGTGAGTTTAGCCAAGGAACAGGCTGAAGAAAGTGCTGCGTTAACGACTTCTCAAAGTTTGATTCGTCTTGATAGCGAAATGAGTGGTCTGCAATTACAGGCGTGCTTAGACACCCTGGAGTCAAACAAAAACTTAGCGGTTGCGGATCTTGCTATTGGTTTGATCTCCGCGTTCTTGATGAGAGTGACAGATCAATGGCGTTTGCCAATTGGTTTCCCTTTTATGGGGCGTGTTGGTGGTGCGGCATTACAGGCTCTAGGTCCTGTTGTTAATGTGCTTCCTTTGATTTTAGAAGGGCAGGTGGATTACACCATTTTTGATGTGACACGTCGTATTAAGAAAGATTTACGATCGGTTCGTAAGCATCAAAAATACAATGGAGAGCAGATTTTCCGTGATCTGAATCGAGTAGGGGATGCCTTGTATGGCCCTACGATTAACTTACGATTATTTGATTATGAGCTAGCGTTTGGTGATGTTCCTGGAAAAATAGAACACCTTGCAGCGGGCCCTGTTGAAGATTTGGATTTCGGTATTCATTTCGAAAAAGACACGGTACACATTGAGTGGGTGGCGAACAGCCAGAAATACAATAAAGCCGATTTAGAAGACTATATTGCTCGCTTTGAATACTTTATTCAAAATATTTTATCGGCTCCTCAGTCAAGTATTTCTGAAATATCGACACTGCTCGTGCCTGAACAATCACAAATAACGCAATGGCAATGCGGTGGCATATTGCCAGAGCATCAATGTGCTAGTGTAATAGAAAAATTTCACACCCTAGGCGACGATTTATCTTCTACAGCGGCATTGGTAGTGGATGATAAAGAGATTACTTTCTCAGAGTTGAATCTTAATATTGCGAAATGGGTATACGCTTTACAGGACCTTGGTGTTGAACGAGGCGCTTGTGTTGGTCTTGCATTATCACGGGATGAACGCATGGTATTCGCCATGTTTGCGACCATGACAATTGGCGCTCATTATCTACCCATTGACCCAGCATACCCTCAAGATCGTATTAATTGGATGATTGAAGATGCGGCGCCAAAACTAGTATTGACCTATTCGGAGGTGGTGTGTGATCTACCGGATGGTACGTCTATTCAGCCCGTGGATGATGTGGCTTTTCTTGATTTGTTAAGTCGCTGTAATGATAAGAAGGTAGTCAATAACGCTTTTCCTGAGCCAAATGATTTGGCGTACATCATGTACACATCGGGTTCTACAGGAAAACCTAAGGGCGTTGTTATTGCTCATCGTGGCTTAATGAATTTAGCGTATTTTCATTGGTCTCGTGACGGTAAAGCCTTGGCGGAGAAGTATCAGCAAGTTAATGTGCTGCTAACGGCTTCTTTCTCCTTTGACACAAACTGGGATATTTTGTACTGGCTATGCTTTGGTCATACTGTTCATATTGTTCCAGATGAAATCAGTAAGGACCCAGAGTTAATTCAGAATTACTGCCAGAAACATTATATTCAGGCAGTTGATCTACCTCCGACAGTATTGACTCAACTGTTTGATGTGGATGCTATTGAGCCTAATCAATATTTCCCTAGCCTAATCTACATTGGAGGAGAAGCGGCGTCCTCACGTTTATGGCAACAAGCGCGTACTTACCCTCAGCTGAAAATTCGTAATTATTATGGCCCTACTGAAAACACGGTAGACAGCTTGGGCGCTGATGTTATGGATTCAGTGAGAATGGTCATTGGTCGCCCACTTTCCAATACAGAAGCTTATATTCTGGATTCGAGTCTATCTCCGGTTGCCATCGGTGTAGCAGGGGAGTTATATGTTTTTGGTCCGGGCTTAGCTCATGGTTATCTAAATCAACAAGCATTAACATCCACTCGATTCGTGGCGAACCCTTTTAAAGAGGGTGAAAGAATGTATCGAACGGGGGATTTAGCCCGTTGGTTAGACGATGGTCAGGTTGAATTTATTGGCCGTACGGACCATCAGGTTCAGATTCGTGGACATCGTGTTGAGCCAAGTGAAGTCGAAGTGACGATTAATCAGCTTGATGGTGTGAAAAACTGTTTGGTTGTGGCGAATAAGCAAGGTAGCACCCATCGATTAGACGCTTATCTTATTGTGGAAGAAAGCGTGATTAATGACGGTGTAGAAGAGATTAAACGACTGACTCAATCATTTTTTGAGGCTTTGTCGGACTTGCTTCCTGTTTATATGATCCCAGCCACATTGACTTTGTTACCTCGTTTTCCTTTGAATACGAACGGTAAAGTTGACCGTGGCGCTTTGCCAAGCCCAGTGGCGATGAAACGCCAAGGTACGCTACCTAAGAATGATCAAGAAGTACTGATTTCTCAGCTAGTACAAGAGGTTTTAAATCTTGATGAAGTCTTTGCGGATGATGATTTCTTTGCCCTAGGCGGAGACAGTATTGTGGCTATGTCGCTGAGCAGTTTGGCCAGAAAAAATGGCTATTCTTTACGGGCAAAAGACATTTTTGAAAGCCGAGTAGTAAGTGTGATTGCTGGGCGTCTGACACCATTAGATCAGAAGAAAATGGTGTCGAGTGTTCATACTGGTCAATTATCAGAGTTGCCTATTTATCGCTGGATGGATCAGGCTGGCGGGCTAGATTTATCCTACTACCAAGCGGTTTGTATTGCTCTACCTGATAATATGACATATCAAACCTTTCGTGGTTTGGTGAATCAGCTAATTGCTGCACACTCTATATTGAATGCTGTTGTACAGAGTTCAAAAGTAACGGTTGAGGGTTCATTAGGTTCTTTCCCTGTTCGTTTGTTTGCGGATCAAAAAGCATTTCCAGCCATGGTTGATTATGGGTTTGAGGCGCTTATTCAAACACCTGAACATCAAGTCTTTCCAGCGATGCGTGTGGGTTACCTGCAAGGTGACAAGCAGCAGGCGGCTGTATTTGCATTGCATCATACTATTGTTGATGGGGTGTCTTGGCGTGTCTTGTTTGCAGATATTTCTTGTCTATTAAGTGATCCATCTAAAGAGTTAGATGTGTCTCCTAACAGTTTACTAGACTGGCAAACAGCGTTGAAAAATGACATGCCTCGTTGGCAAAAAGAACAAGCCCATTGGTTTACTCAACTAGACGCTAAGCCGATCTTTAATACCGAGGTGTCCGGTACTAGACAGCACCAACGCTTGTTGTTGGATACAACAGCATCAGGTTTGTTGCTTGATACCTTACCTAAACAATATCGTTGCCAGCCGCAAGAAGCCTTTTTGAGTGCCTTGTATCTTGCTTTTTCTGAACATTATCAGGTTTCAGACCTTCCTATCATGATGGAGTCTCATGGTCGTGCTGAAGTGGATGGTTTGGACTTAACGAGAACGGTCGGTTGGTTTACGGCGGAATACCCTGTTCGCATGGCAGCACCAATGTCGTTACTCAAACAACTGAGTCACGTTGAGGCCCCATATGACACTGTGGTGCGTTTGGTTCGTTCTTCATTACAGAAAGTGCCTAATAATGGTGTAGGTTATGGTGTTCTCAAATATCTGAATGGTGGTGAATCGGGGCTTCTGCGACGTGGTAAATCAGAGCCGCAGATTTTGTTTAACTACCTTGGGCGTTTTCAACAAGACGCGCTGACCTTTCTGAAAGGGGAGCGTTATTTCCATGATACGTTTGAGGTACATCAGTCGGCGCTAATTAAGTCCTCTTACGCTATTGAACTGAATGTCTTCATTGATGATCAGCAGAGTGAATCGCAATTGGTGGTTCACCTTGATTACGATACTTCCTGTGTTGAGGAAAAAGAGGTTAAACATCTGATGGCTCGGCTGTCTGAGATGGCGTCTCTTATGAATCAATTTGCGAATAAGCACCAAGCGATCGCGGCAGATACATTAGTATCTGAAGATCTAAAAAGCGTCGACTTAAATGAACAGAATATCGATGACTTACGAAATCAATATGGCGCTTTAGAAGCTGTCTTACCAGCCTTACCTTTGCAAGAAGGCTTGCTTTTCCATGCTCAACTTGAACAAGCGTCTCACGCCAAAGACGCAGGTTATAGCTCCTTAGCGCGTTTGGCATTTTCTGGAAAAATGGATTTACAGCGATTGAAACGTTCGTTAGGCATGGTCATTGAGAAACATCCTCAGCTTGGTGCTTTGTTTGATTTCTCACAAGGTGATAGAGCATTGCAGATATTGCCTTGGCGACGCATCAGTGAACGTCAAAACTGGTGGCCAGTGGAAGAAGTGAATCTTCAGGGACTGGACGAATCTACACAACAAGATCGCTTATTAGAAATTGAAAAAGAAGAGTTAAGCCGAGATTTCATGGCGTTACAGTCTGCTGGTGTGCCGCTGTTGCATGCGGTCTTGGTGAGCCTGTCAGAAGATAAGCATTATCTCTTCTTGAATGCCCATCACTTGGTTGTTGATGGATGGTCAACGCCAATTATGTTGCGCGATTTAGTGAATGCTTATGGCAGTGATAAAGCTAAGCTAGTTTCTACCTCTGTGCCTTATTCGTCTGTTGTTGAGCAGCTCTTGATGCTAGACAAAACGGATATGGAAACCGCTTGGAAAGACGCTTTCACAGGCGCTGAACCAACCTTATTGTTTGCTGATAACCCACCTAATGAGTTGGTGACGACTCATACTTTAACTTTTGATACGAAGAAGTTTACTCAACTGAAAGCGCTTTATCAGGGTAAAGGTTTGACTTTAAACAGCCTTTTACAAACAGTGTGGGCGAATGTGTTGTTTGGCCTAACAGGGCGCTCTGATGTGGTGTTTGGTACACCAATTTCAGGTCGTTTTGGTAGTGTCACAGGCATTGAAGAGCATATTGGGTTATTTAGTAATACGGTGCCTGTACGAGTGAATTTGCAACCAGAGTTAAGTCTGTGGGAGCAAATGCAACAGGTGCAGAATGAACAAATTGCCTTACTTGAACATGATGGCTTGGGCTTATCGGAAATTCAGCGTCTGGTTGGTCAAAACAACTTATTTGATACCTTGTTGGTGGTCGAGAACTTCCCAGAACAAGCAGACTTGTTTGCATCGCAATATCAAGGTTTAACGCTGGATGAAGTCTATAACCGTGGCTTTACTCATTATCCACTGACTGTTTTGGCTTTACCGAGTGAGCAATTGGATTTGCTGTTTGAGTACCGTGGTGGTTCAGAGATAGCGGCCTTGCTAACACGTTTTGAAAATGTATTGGACTTTCTCCTGTCTGGAGAAACGATGCCTCAGCATACTTTGGATATTCGACTAGACGCAGAAAAAGAGCTTGTCTCGACTCTGAACAATACCGCTCATGATGTGCCAAATAGCACATTAAGAGACTGTTTGATCCAGCAAGCCTTGGCAACACCAGATCAAGCGTGTTTGTCTGACGAGTCAACTCAGTTGAGTTATCTCCAAGCTCGTTATGAAGTGATTCGTTTAGCCAAACAGTTACAGAGTCTCGGTGTGGAACCTGGGGACATTGTAGCGGTTGCTTTACCGAGATCCGTTAAGCTGAGCTTGGCTTTATGGGCCATTATCGAAGTGGGCGCTGCTTACTTGCCATTGGATACAGGTTACCCAGATAATCGCTTGAATTACATGTTAGAAGACGCCAAGCCACGAGCCTTAATTACGTTGGGTGTTGAGCAACCGCGTTTTGTGCATGAGGGTGAAAGCTTCCTTTTCGATGATGAGATTGTGCCATTACAGGATGACACGCTACTTCGTGATGAAGTTGAGGCTTGGCAAGCGCCAGTACTGGATGAAAAAGCAGCGGCTTACTTGCTTTATACGTCTGGTTCAACGGGGCGTCCTAAAGGTGTTTTGGTTTCTCACCAAGCCATTGTCAATCGTATCTTATGGATGCAGGACAGTTATCCATTAACCTCTGATGATGTTGTTCTACAGAAAACCCCTTGTAGCTTTGATGTGTCTGTTTGGGAGTTCTTCTGGAGTGCCATGGTCGGAGCGAGTTTACATATGGCTCCGCCAGAAGCCCATAGAGACCCAGTTCAATTGCAACAATTGATTGATCAGCAAGGTATTACAACACTGCATTTTGTGCCTTCTATGCTAGCAGCTTTTGTTTCTGCAATAGAAAGTACTTCTGTCTCTGAAATAAAAAGTATTTCTGTCTCTGAAATAGCAAATGATAGGGCAGATAAAGGTTGGTCTTGTGACACATTACGACGTGTATTTTGTAGTGGTGAAGCCTTGCCGGCTGAGCTGTCTAGACAGTTTGAAACAGTAATAGGCTGTGAACTTCACAACTTATATGGCCCAACGGAAGCGGCTGTTGATGTTAGCTATTATCCTGCTTTTGGTCAGGGCTTACAAAAGGTCGAAGGCGTTGGTGTACCGATTGGTTATCCTGTTTGGAATACTGAGTTACGCATATTAGATAGCTTCTTACGTCCTGTTCCGATTAGTGTGGCAGGTGAGTTGTACCTTTGTGGTGTGCAACTAGCAGAAGGCTATTGGAAGCGTCCTGAATTGTGCGCAACACGTTTTGTTGCGGATGTGGAAGGCAATGGTGGACGTATGTATCGCACTGGCGATGTGGTGCGCTGGTTAGACAATGGTGCCATTGAATATCTTGGTCGTAGTGATGATCAACTTAAAATCCGTGGACAGCGGATTGAGCTGGGCGAGATTGAGCAAGTCTTAGCCGCTCAACCAGAAGTTGATCAATCCGTTGTAGTGGCCAAAGAATGGGGACAACAAAGCGGCTCTATGGGGGCGGATGCGCGCCAACTTGTTGCTTATGCAACCAGTAAGAATGGAGAGCTTGATGTGGCTCAAATGCGTATCTCTATGGCTGAACAGCTACCAACACACATGGTGCCGGTTGCCATTATTCAGTTGGATGCTATGCCTCTTAGTGCAAATGGTAAATTAGACCGAAAAGCCTTACCTATTCCATCTGATGTGATGGATTCTAGTGCAGGGCGTGCACTGAAGTTGGGTGTTGAAACTGAGATAGCCAACGCGTTCTCGAAAGTACTTGGGGTGACAGGCTTGAGTGCGACAGATGACTTTTTTACCTTGGGTGGCCATTCTATTCTCGCGGTACGTCTTGTTGCTGAACTTCGAAAAGCGCTAAGGCTGAATGTGACAGTAGGTCAGATCATGGTGTCGCCGAGTATTGAGAAGCTAGCACAAGTGTTGGGCAATCAAGACCTAGCAAATAGTCGCGAGTTATCTGGGTTTGGTGCGGTACTGCCAATTAAACAAGGTGTAGGTAACCCTATATTCTGTATTCACTCTGCTTCTGGGTTTGCTTGGCAATATACAGGCTTTGCCCGTTATGTTGATAAAGAGTGCTCAATGCTAGGTTTACAATCACCAAGACCTGATGGGCCAATAGCGGCTCAAAAGAATATGGAAGGAATGATTGATCAGCATTTACGCGTGTTGAGGTCTCGTCAACCTTCAGGGCCTTATCGAATTATTGGTTATTCTCTTGGTGGCGTCATTGCCCATGGGTTGGCTGTACGCCTACAAGAAATGGGTGAACAAGTGGACTTCTTAGGCTTATTGGATACCTATCCGCCTGATGAGCAAGATTGGTCTGGCTCTGTTGATGCGGAAGCGCAAGAAGAAGTTGAACGCGAAAAAGAGCAATTCATGAATGTGTCTGGAGATGTATTAGATAAACAAATGGAACGAGACCGAGACGAGATGTTCGCTGATATCGTGAAAAACTATGCGGATTCGGTCACGCTTTTATCTTCAGCTAAATCAAAACGTTTTAAAGGCAAAGCTGTGTTGTTTGTTGCGGATAATACAGTGCCAGAAGGAATGGATACTCAAGCCACTTGGGCGCCTTACATAGATGAACTTGAAGAACATCACTTTGACTTTGCCCATGAAGATATTTTATCGCCAGAAGCATTAGTTTCAGTCGGCCCAATCTTTAAAAAAATGATTGAACAATAATATTTAAACGTATTCAGTGCGTGGGTATGACTACGCCAAATAAAAAGAGATCTCATGACCAAAAAAATATTATGTTGGATTTTAGTTTGCTAAAAACCAACGCTAATTTCCGCGCTATTTTCATTGCACGCTTAATGTCCGTTTTGGGTATAGGCATGTTGAATGTGGCGGTGCCTGTGCAAATTTATGAGTTAACTGGGTCGAGCTTACAAGTCGGTTATGCGGTAGCTCTTGATGGCATAGGGATGTTTATTGGCCTTATGTTAGGTGGTGTGTTGGCGGATCGAATGGATCGTAAGTATCTGATCTTATTTTCACGATTTATTTGTGGTGTTGGCTTTGTTTTGTTGGCAGGTAATGCGTATCTTTCTGAACCAAGTCTTTTCGCGGTATACGCTATTTCTTTGTGGGATGGATTCTTTAGTGCTATCGGCATGACGGCGTTAATGGCCTCTATTCCCAATTTGGTTGGACGAGAAAACGTACCAACAGCGGGCGCATTAAGTATGCTGATTGTACGAATTGGTTCTGTGATTTCTCCAGCACTAGCGGGAGTTATTATCGTGGCGTATGGCGTGACATGGAATTATACATTGGCGGCCATTGGGACGCTCTGTACACTTATTACATTAGTGACATTGCCAAATATGAAACCTCAAGAAGGAGGTCCAAAAGAGCATCCTTTGAGATCTTTGTTTGATGGTTTTTCGTTTGTTTTTACCCATAAGGTTATTCGAGCCGTAGTGGCGCTTGGTACTTTGGAAGCCGTGACAAAATCGATTCGTATCTTATTCCCTGCGCTTGCTGCAACCGCGTTTGGTGGCGGTGCTTTTGAAGTCGGTTTAATGTATGCGGCAGTACCTGTTGGCTCTACTTTAGGTGCATTAACGAGCGGCTGGGTTCGTCAATTAAAGCGTCCAGGAGTGGTAATGCTGATCACGGCGTTTCTGTCTTTTTTGTGTGTGGCGTCTTTAGGGCTAATGAGTCATTTATTCTTAATGTTGATAGTGCTCGCGGTGTTTGGTTATCTCGGTTCTATTGGCGGTTTGTTACAATATTCGATTGTTCAAGGTCATACGCCAGATCACATGCTAGGGCGAATTGGTAGCTTTTGGACAGCGCAGGATGTGGTTGGTGATTCAGCGGGTGCCTTGGGCATTGGTGTGATTGTGAAAGTGCTTTCACCTGTGTTTGGGGTGGTGGCGCTTGGGCTGGGGTGTGCGGCGACAAGTTTGCTTGTTGGCGCAGGTGTTCGTTCGCTCCGTGAAGCAAGCTTAATTGATGCTAGTATTTTTCCGGAAGAAGAAAATAAAAACGTCAATACAACAGAGCCGAGTGCCGCATCATAGTAATCAATTAAGGTGGCGTTGGTTGAATTAGAGTTCATTTAATTAAACAGATATCAGGTAAGAAACGGGGCTTTATAAAAAGATGAAGCCCCGTTTTTTTGTCTTTTCTAAAAAATCAAAGGGTAAGTTTATTTTCTTCCTTTAGGGACTATCAGCGGTGTGTTGGAAATAGGGTCGTTTATGATTAAGCAGGGTAATCCAAATACACTTTCAATTAGATTTTCCGTGATAATGTCATTTGGAGCGCCTGTGGTTATGACTTGTCCTGCTTTTATGACAATGAGGTTATCTGCATAGCGGCAAGCGTGATTTAAATCGTGTAACACGGCAACTAGGGTGTGGCCTTGCAAGCGGTTTAAATCCTGAAATAAATCCAATAATTCAATTTGATGCGCAATATCTAAATAAGTAGTGGGTTCGTCCAATAATAACAATGGCGTTTCTTGAGCCAACGCCATAGCGACCCACACTCTCTGCCTTTGTCCGCCAGAGAGTTGGTCGACATTATGAAAAGCAAGTTCACTCACATTCGTCGCTTTCATTGCTGCATCTACTGCGTTTTGATCTTCTTCTCGCCAAGGCTGAAACCATTTTTGGTGAGGAAAGCGACCACGAGAGACCAGATCCACAACCTTAATTCCGTCTGGGGCAATGGCGCTTTGAGGTAAAAGTCCTAATGTTTTTGCCACGTCTCGGGTGGCGAGAGTGTGAATATCCTCTCCGTTGAGTAATACCTGTCCAGATTGAGGTATGAGTAATCGACTCATAGAGCGTAATAAGGTTGATTTACCACAGCCGTTTGGACCGACAATGACGCTGAATTTTCCTTCGGGAATATGAACGGATAAATCTTTTGCGATGACGGTTTGGTCATAACATAAGGTGACAGATTCTGTTGAGAGTGAGATGGCCGATTTTGATGTCATAACTTTCCTTCCCGTGTAATCAAATAAACCAAATAAATTCCACCTAAACTAATGGTGACTAACCCCACAGGCAAGGTAGAACCTTCCCAACCGTGTTGTGCGATAAAGTCAGCACAAAGCAATAACAAGGCGCCCACAATCGCGGATGAACCCAGTGACACATTGGTATTTTTCTCTAATCGACGGGCAATTTGTGGTGCAGCAAGAGAAATGAATGCAATTGGCCCAGTGATTGCGGTAGCAACGGCAGTCAGAGCCACACCGATGAACATCAAGGTGAGGCGTGATTTGTTAACCGATATGCCTAATGCGGCGGCGGTGTCGTCGCCCATTTCGAGTAATTTCATGCGACTGTTCATTAAAAAAGCGCACACCATGAAAATGCAAATCAGCACAGCGGCAGGTAGAACTCGAGACCAAGTCATGCCGTTTAAAGTGCCTGCACTCCATAAGGCGGCTGTCATGGCAGTCTCCAAAGAAACAGTGAGAGACAACCATTGATTAAATGCAGTCAGTGTCGCACTGATGGCAATACCAACTATGATTAGACGAAAGCCAGAATGACCATCTCGATAGGCAAATATATACACAAGAACCGCAGAAAAAAGACCACCTAAAATCGCGCCTAACACACTCATCCAATACAGGTTTCCAAAGATAGCAATGGATATTAAAACGCCAGTAAAAGCCCCAACATTGAATCCAGTAATGTCTGGACTGCCTAATGGATTGCGCACCAAAGACTGAAACACAGCACCGCTTACACCAAGACCAGCACCGATAACCAAAGCAGCAAATAAGCGGGAGGCTCGCCATTGCCAAACTACAATAGATTGATAACGATCCGCCTCGCCAATGATCAATTGCCAAATATCATGGCGACTCTTGGCAACATGATCTCCAATGAATAAGGTGGCGAAAATCAACAACAAAGTAATCAATAGCACAATAGCTTTGGATGGTCGGATTGAAATGAGAGTGAATGTGTTTCTCATAGGCTGGTGGCTCCTTTCCTGCGTACCAAATAAATCAAAATTGGCGCACCGATAAAAGCAGTCACAATGGAGACTCTTAGTTCTCCTGCTATCAAAATTCGCCCGATGATATCGGCAAAAAGTAAAAGGCTAGGAGTCAAAATGAAACTAAAAGGAATGATCCAACGTTGATCAGGCCCAACCATCCAACGAGCAATGTGAGGCATCATCAAACTAACAAAAGCAATTGGACCTGCTGCAGCTGTTGCTGCACCACAAAGTAAAGTAATGGCGAGTAACCCTAATAGCTGGGCACGAGCAGGGTTACTTCCTAGGGCAGAAGCTAAAGAGTCTCCCAAACTAAATGCGTTTAATGCCGGGGTGATTGCTACGGCAATTAAACAACCGAAGATAACCACAGGTGCAATAAACAATGGTACGGATAACGTTCGAATATCTAAGCTGCCAACCAACCAAAAACGAATTTGATCAAAAGCATTAGGATTAAATAAGGTAATCGCAGAACTCAGTCCACCAAAAACTGCACCAATAGCAATGCCTGCCAGTGTGAGTTTCAGAGGATCGGTTTTACCTCCGCCAATATTGCCAACAAAATAGACCAACAAGCTGGCAAGAAGAGCGCCTAAAGCCGAATAAACGAAGAATTCGGAAAGTTGTGTTGCTCCTAAAAAAACAATGGCAATCGACACGGCAAGACTGGCGCCTAAATTCACACCTAATATGCCAGGGTCAGCAAGTGGATTTCGTGTGATTGCTTGAATTAGGGCACCAGAGGTTCCCAATGCCATACCGACAAATAAACCGTTTAACGTTCTAGGCAAACGGCCTTCAAGAATGATGGTTTCTGCAAGACCATGTTCTTTTCCTATTAGAACATTCCACAGCACTTGGATTGATAATGGTTTCGCACCGATGCATAAACTGAGAACCATAATGAACAAGAGTAAGGCAATCGAAACTAATAACCAGCCGTATTTTGTTTTCTCAGAAGTATATTCGTTATTGGCCATTTTCGGGATGTCCAAAGAGATTCTGCAAGCGTGTAAGCAAATTACTTGCGCTATAATAATCCAGTCGAAATGTGTCATTGCCAACAGCGAATACTTGGTCGTTTTTAATGGCATTAACTGACTGTAAATAGCTATTCTTTTTTAGTGCTTCTTCTCTGTCTTTAGAGGCAGAAAATAGTAGTACTGAGTTGCCATTAACTGCATCCGGAAAGCGTTCTCCTGTGGCGATAATAATATCGTCACGCAGACCCATACTGATATTGCCTTTGACGGATTCCGGAACGTCAGCCAGAGTGAATCCTAGCTCTTTTAATAAGCGGCCTTGTGCAGACTTGGATGTCCAAATATTCGCACCAGTGTCGTCTTGATAATAAACCATGGCTGTTGTGGGTTGAGGCGGTAAGGTGATTTTGCTTTTCGTGTCTGCGACTTTTTGCTCGAAGTCTTTAATGACATTTTTTGCTTGCTTTTCCAAACCTAATAAATCACCAAAGATTTTCGCTAATTGCATCCAGCTTTTGTTGTCATAACCAATAACTAAGGTCGGTGCGATATCTTTTAATTGGTCGTATAGTTTCATGGCCGAATCTCCACTAGTCGCAGAAATGATGATTAAATCTGGATTTGCTTTGATAATAGCTTCGGCATTCGGTTCTGTTTGGTAAAGTGCAAGCACGCCTCGCTCTTTGGCGATAGGAGCCCATTGGCGCATAAAACCTTGCTCTGACGCGACGCCTGTATTAGCCATAGTTGCACCTGATGCGATAAGCGGTGCATTGATTGCTAGTAATGTGCCGGAAAGGGTTACGCTAGTAGAAACTATTCGGTTCGGTGCCTTCTCAAGAGTAACTAATCCCTTGCTAGTCATGATGCTTCTTGGCCAACCTGATGGATCTTTCTCCACTTGGTCGATAGCTAGAGAGCCTTTTAAATGTGATGCAACTTTCTTTGTTGAGGTTTTATTATCTTGTGACTTGTCATCACAGCTTACTAACGCGAGAGAAAAAATGAAAAACACTAGAATTCGACCAAAATAGGAATAACTGCGAACCATATCTAAGACCTTAAAGACGAAAAATGAACGCGTTATTATATATAGGAGATTGAAGATTTCATACTATTGATAATCATTTTCATTAGTGGGTTTGATATTTACATGGCAAAGCACCAAAAATTAATACTATGTGGGCTGACAATGTTGAGCTTTGATAGTTTAGGAAAGTCTTTCAGTTTAACTTTTCCTTGATTGAATTTTGGATGAACGCCATTGATACGGATTTTTCTTGAAGTTAGTGAGTCTGCTGTCATTTCAAAGCGTTTTTTCTTTAGGCCGAAATTCTGGCAATGGATGATTTTTGGCTTCTCTGACATATTGATAATGAGTAGGGTGCATTTGCCTTCTTTCTTTGCGCTATGGCAATAGGTTTGTACAAAGGGATCATTGCTTGGTACATCAAACACGGTATTGCCCATTAGTTTCCCCCATAACCAGCTCACCCAATAATCGGGATTAGGTTTTAACGTTTGTCGATTGATTAGGGCGTAATCACCTCCGATGAGACTTTGCCTAATCATAACCTTTTGACCTATTTTCGCACCGCGACCTAATTGATCAGCCCACCAAAAACTAGAGACAAAACGGTCTGATAGTTTGGCCTGTCCACCACATTGCGCTGAACCTGTTTCTCCTGTCCAGAGTTGGGCGTTGGGCTGGTATTGATCGCGCCATTTTTTTAACTGCAAAGCATATTTTTCATAATCTTTGAGAGAGTTAGGTGACAGCATATTGTTGATGGTGGCTGCGCGGGTTTTTACAGGAGATCGACTACTTTGGAAAGGGTAATAATGCCAATCTACTATGTCGATTTTTTCTTCTAAGTTGGCTAAAAACACCGAAGAAATATTACTAAGGGGTTTAATCGCTTCTCCTATTCTTGGCCAAAAAGCACTTCCTGGACCAGCGGTTTTACTGCTCGGACTGTATTTATGAACACTTCGAATAAAGGTGTCGTAGTCTGTTGCAAGATTTTTGGCACTAGGTTGAGAAGTAAGACCATGAAATGCCCAATAGGCATTAAGCTCGTTGCCTAGCTCTAGAATGTCGATAGTTTGTTGATGTGCTTGGCAATAAATCAGTAAACGTTCCATTTCTTCTGCTTGCCATGCGCCTTGCTCTCGTCGTTCAAAGAGGCCGTACTTCATCGTAAACATGAGAGATAAATCATTACGCTGGCAGAAGTCGTGTAAGTTATGCCACATCTCTTTGGTAAGCTTTAAAGTATGGGACGACTCATGAGGTGGTATGCTTTTTAAACTCGTAAAATAATGCACTTTATCGGCTTCTGATCCACCGACACGAATATAAGCTGAACCAAGCGCTGATACTAGCTTATCTAATTTGGGTTGTGTTAAGTCTAATGGATCTACACGTTCTGTGCCGAGTCCACCTTGTGTACTTGTACTGCCTTCCCACCAAAATCCGCCAGCTAGTACGGAAATATCAATTGAAAAAGACAAAAACCTTGAATCGACTTTGGCTACTGGTGCCATACTCTTAAGACTGAGAGAAACGGTTTTATGTTGTCGTTTAATATTTCTGTCGTTATTCCATGAGCGGACTAGTCTACTATTAAGCAAGATATGTGTTCCCAATATGAAGGTTTGTAATAGACTGCAACAATAATATGACAGTTTTATTGTTTTATTTGTGGCGTTGAATGTTTTGAAATGATTCATAAAGGTACCAATATGAAATTTATCGTTTGGATGATGGCTGTTTTATTGGCTGGTTGTACCAGTGCTCCTAAAAACATAGACCCCGTGACTCAGTTTCAAATAGAGCGTTACCTCGGTACTTGGTATGAAATCGTTCGTCAAGATCATGCTTTTGAAGAAGGGTTGTCTGAAGTTACCGCGACTTATACTCAACAGGAAGATGGCGGTGTCGGTGTATTAAATCGAGGCTATTCTGTTGAAGAAAAAGATTGGCGGGAAGCAAAAGGGCGAGCTTATTTCGTTGATTCTTCCGATGTTGGCCATTTGAAAGTATCTTTCTTCGGACCTTTCTATGGTGCCTATGTGATTTTTGAGTTGGACCAGAAAAATTACCAATACGCCATAATATCAGGCCCTAGTAGAGAGTTTTTTTGGTTAATGTCTAGATCGCCGAGTATGCCTTTGAAAACTCAAAAACGTTTATTGGCAAAAGCGGAGGCCTTAGGCTTTCAAATGGATAAGTTGGTATATGTAAAACACACAGACCAATATAAATAAAAGTGGTTTAAAAGAGTGTGCAAGTGACGGATTGTTTTGCATTAGTGCAAACAGCAGCATAGGCTGTTGGATCTTGAATTAAAGCATAGTGAGCGTCTGAATTTCGGCAGGAAGCTATAAAGGCTGCATAACGTTTATTAAAGTTGTCTTTGGTTATTTCGGCTTCAAGGATTGAGTGCTCATCTTCGAATTGTTCTTCTAGAGCATCTTCTTTCAAGTTTTGAATGCGATACGACAGTTCATTGTATTGGTGACGAATCTGATGACAATAATGACTGTTTGGTTCGGTTTCAGAGCACTCTGTCATACTGGTATCGAGTTCTGCTCTGGCTTCCTCGTAACGCCTTAAATTGTTTTGGGCTTTATTGGCTTGAGCATTGGTACGATCAGCTTGATTGGATAACCTGCCTAGTTTGATCTTGGCAGTATTGAGACGATCTTCCATTGCAAGGCAGTGTTGGCCGAATGTGATGAGGTCATTGCCATAGGCTAAGCTGATGCCGCTGCACGCCAAAACAAAAATACTTGATGTCACGATCGACTTTCTCATAAATGTACATTGCCTGTTTGATTGAAGTTATTTTCTTATTAAGAATACGATGAATTGTAACGGGAAATAATACGGCATATTTTGTCATTTTGGGAAGGTGATTAAATGGCTCTTGCTGATGATAAATCAGATTGTTTTGAACTCAATGTAAATAAAGCTATCTATCTGATCTTCATCCCTATATAATTCACACACAAGCTAGAAAGAAGTCTCTAATTAAAAACTCTGCTATACGTTGTTTTATTCATAATTCCTCGTCCTGAAGTTTCTAAGTAAAAGTCTGATTTTTTTGCAATCTTCGCCTTATTTTGAGGCGGCTAATATTTTAATACTCAGGTAATAATTATGTCTAATACAGTAAAAGGAACCGTTAAGTGGTTCAACGAAACTAAAGGTTTTGGTTTCATCGAGCAAGAATCTGGTCCAGATGTTTTCGCACATTTCAGCGCGATCGTTAGTGATGGATTCAAAACTTTGGCTGAAGGCCAACAAGTTGAGTTCGTTGTAACTGCTGGCCAAAAAGGTCCTCAAGCAGAAAATATTACAGTTATCTAATTTTTTAGCTAATAGAATATTTTAAAAAAGGTAAGTTCTTCGGAACTTACCTTTTTTTTGTTTTCAAAAAAGCGAGCATAGAGTTTCTTTCTCTTTCCCCTTTAAAAGCCGTTTAATTTATTAAAAATAAATAACGACTCGACTCTATTTTACAAATATCTTTTGCGCATTGTTTCCCAACTTTCATAAATAAGCATGTATTTAGACATAAGGTTCAGGCAAGGAACTAAGTTTTATCTATCGCGTCCAAATATCATAACCTTAATAAGGATAATGTTATGAATCGTAGACATTTTTTCGTCACAACAGCTTGTGTGATAGCTGGAGCAAAATATTTTTCATCCTCACTAACTGCCAAAGAGCTGCCTTCAGATTCAACGTTTGAAGTGGTTTATACCAAAGAGCAATGGCGAGCAAAACTGAGTGATTTTGAATACCAAGTAATGCGAGAAGAAGGCACAGAGCGAGCTGGGAGCAGTTCATTGCTTCATGAAAAACGAGCGGGTGTTTATGATTGCAAAGGTTGTGATTTACCTCTTTACGATGCGAGTACCAAATACGACAGCAGAACAGGTTGGCCAAGTTTTTATCAAAGTCTGCCAAATTCGGTAGAGACAAAAGCTGATAATAAATTTTTTATGAGCCGCACCGAAGTGCACTGCCGTCGTTGTGGAAGTCATTTAGGTCATATTTTTGACGATGGACCACAACCAACGGGCAAACGCCATTGTTTGAATGGAGTTTCTTTAGTATTCCACTCTGCTTAACGACTTCTATTTGAAGGCTCTTTCGAGAGGAGAGAGCTTTTCTTTTTAAAATACCTAATAATCTTAAGTGAATAGAATATTACTAACTTAACTTGTCTGTTTCTTCTTGCCTTAAAGTGAGAACCTCATAACCCGTTTTGGTGACCAGAATGGTGTGTTCCCATTGCGCTGAAAGCTTTTTGTCGGCGGTAACCACAGTCCAACCGTCTTTCTTCGTTTTGGTTTTGGGTTTACCTTGGTTGATCATAGGTTCAATAGTAAAGGTCATGCCTTCTTCTAAAACCAGACCCGTACCAGCTTTGCCATAATGAAGTACTTGAGGCTCTTCGTGCATTTCACGACCTATACCATGGCCACAATATTCTTTCACAACAGAATAGCCTTTGCTCTCAGCCAGAGTTTGAATCGCTGCACCAATGTCACCTAACGTCGCGCCGGGTTTTACCTTCTTAATTCCGGCCCACATGGCATCATAGGTTGTTTTAACCAAACGCTTTGCAATGGGATTCGCTTCACTCATGACAAACATTTTACTGGAATCGGCAATAAAACCGTTTTTTTCTAGTGTGATGTCTAGGTTAACAATATCTCTGGCTTTGAGTATGTTGTTTTCATTAGGAACGCCATGGCAAACCACTTCATTGATTGAAGAGTTTAGTACAAACTCATAACCGTATTGACCCAAGCTAGCTGGTCTGGCGTACAATGTATGACGAATAAAGTCGTCAACCTTGTCATTGATTTCTAGAGTCGAAATGCCTTCTTTTACGAAGCCATCTAACATGTGAAAAACTTGCGCTAATAGCTTTCCAGACTCTCTCATTAACTCAATTTCTTCTGAATTCTTGATCTGTACTTGCATGCTATTTTACCAACTTAAGTGGTGCGTCATCGTTGGCGTTTGCCAGTTCATTAGCGATAATTTCTGCGAAAGTAAGCGTTGGATTTAGTTCTGCTAAACGGCCCATTTTTATCCAGAACTCTGCTTGAGCATTGATAGAGCGGGACATAACTTGGCAGCTTTTGCGAATGTCGTCGTGAAGATCGTCGGAGATTTTGATGATACCCATAATATATGATCCGTATATGAATTATATGCGGATCATATATTCTGTACTGCTGTGTTTCAAGCAGTTTTTACTGTGGGTGTTGAAACTGGACTTAGTAAAATAAGTTTTTTATCAGTTTAATACCTTCTTCTTGCCCGCCTTTGTTGTACGCATCCAATAGCGCAGAACCAAGAATAGCGATATCCGCTTTGCCAATTAACTGTTCGATTTGCGCTCGTTCTCTTAAACCAAAACCGACGCCAATAGGAGCGCTTGCATGGTCTTTGATTTCCGCCAAATAATCGTCTAACGACGTGGTTTTACTTTTCTCTTCATGGACAGAGTTACCCGTTACACCAGAACGTGCGACACAATATAAGAAACCACTGGCTTGGCCTGCCAGCATAGCAAGGCGATCTTTTGGTGTGACTGGAGTAACCAACCAAATAGGATCGACTTGATATTTGTCACAAGCCGCTTGATAGGTTGCAGATTGCTCGATCGGTAAATCAGGTAAAATCAAACCAAGAATATTTTCTTCGGCTGCACGTTTGGCGAGTTTTTCTAAGCCATATCGATACATAGGATTGAGGTAACTCATCAACACAATGCGGCTTTCTGGAAAGCCTTTCGCTAGTTCACCTAACTGCGTCAAACAAGTTTCTACATCAAGAGTTTGCTCCAAGGCTTTATGACACGCTGCCACAATACTTGGGCCATCGGCGACAGGATCAGAGAAGGGGAATTGCACTTCGATGAAGTCCACACCTTCTTGCATCAGACGTTCCATCCAATCCAAACTTTCTTGAACCGTTGGGTAGCCGTAAACCACATGAGTCATGGATAAAATAGGCTTTTCCTGACGTTTTTTTTCAATAAATGCCGCTAACTTACTCATGCGTTTTGCTCCTTGTTATCAGTGTGAGTATTACCAGTAGAAACAGCTGGGTAAGATGCAAGATAATCAGTTAAGAACTGAGGGAAAGTTTCGTCTTGAACCGCTTTTGCTACATTGAAAATATCTTTATCACCACGACCTGAAAGGTTGATAACAATCTTCGAGTCTTTTGGCAAGTTGGGTGCATCTTTAAAGGCGCCAGCCAAAGCATGAGACGATTCTAGCGCGGGAATAATGCCTTCTTTTTTCAGCAACATAGTACAGGCTTCGATTACCTCATCGTCCATGGCGTAAGTCATTTGAATTCGGCCAGTTTCTGCAAGGTGCGCAATAATAGGCGATACACCAACGTAATCTAAACCAGCTGCAATGGAATGAGTTTCCTGTAATTGCCCCGCTTGGTCTTGTAAAAACATGGTCGCAAAACCCTGAGCAATGCCTGGCTGACCAAGGTTGTGAGACAAGCGAATAGAGTGCTCGCCCAATTCCAAACCTTTACCGCCAGCTTCTACGCCCACCATCTCGACGTTTTTCTCATCAAGGAAGGGTAAGAACAAACCACACGCATTTGAACCACCGCCAACACATGCGTACAGACGATCAGGAAATTGACCGAACTGTGCGACACTTTGTTCGCGTACTTCTTCACCAATCACGGATTGGAAAAAAGCGACCATTTCAGGGAAGGGCGCACAACCACAAGAAGTACCGATCAGATAATGGCTGTCTTCATGACTAGAAGACCAGTCACGCAAGGCTTCGTCTAACGCATCACGTAATGTCTGTGCGCCCGTGGTGACAGGCACAACGGTTGCGCCTAATTGCTTCATCCAAAATACATTTGGGTATTGGCGTTCTATGTCTTTCGCGCCCATGTAAATCGTACATTCTAAGCCTAAGCGAGCAGCGACAAGTGCCGTGGCAATGCCATGCTGACCCGCGCCTGTTTCAGCGATCACACGTTTTTTACCCATGCGCTTCACCAACAAACCTTGGCCAATCACGTTATTCATTTTGTGCGCGCCACTGTGGTTTAAATCTTCCCGTTTAAGGTAAATCTGTGCGCCACCAAAATGGTTGGTTAAATTTTCACAAAAAGTAAGCGGCGTTGGGCGGCCAGAAAATTGCTGCCATTGTTTGTTTAGTTCAGTGAGAAAGGCTGGGTCGTTTTTGGCTTCTTCAAAGGCATGCAAAATTTGCTGCTGACTCGAATAAAGAATCTCAGGAATGTAACTACCACCGTACTGCCCGTAGAAACCGTTCTCACTTTTCATGGTGTTCTCCAATTATTAAATTAACTATACCGTTTAGTTAATTTAATCTAGATTGAGAAAGACGTCAAGGGGAGTTTTTATAAAACCGAGAAGACTAAGAGTGAAAGGAGGGAAAAGTGTATAGAACACTAAAACCTATAAATGATATGACACTAAAACCTATAAATGGTCTGAGAAGAATATCCCTTAACCAATGAACTAAGCCATGTATCTTAAAGGCTGAATAAGCTCGGCTTTACAGGCTTTTTTAGCTATATTAGACGCTTAAATGAGTGGTAAGGGATTAACGGCATGGCATCGAGCATTAACAAAGCAAAACTCACGGAAACAGACATCATCACGAAATTCGTTTTGCCAGCGATACAAGGTGTCGGTTGGGATGATATGATGCAAATTCGCCAAGAGGTGCCGTTAACCGATGGCAAAGTGGTGGTCCGTGGTTCAGTGGCAGCACGACAGAAAGGAAAGCGAGCGGATATTGTCCTTTATCATAAACTAGGAAAACCGCTGGCGGTCATTGAAGCTAAGGCTAATAAATATAGTATTGGTCAAGGCATGCAACAAGCTTTAGGTTATGCTGGCTTGTTAGAAGTACCTTTTGTGTTTGCTACCAATGGAGATAGTTTTATTTTTCATGACAAAACTAATCCCACACAACTCGAAACAGAAATTCGTTTAGAAGACTTTCCAACACCGCAATCTTTATGGCAAAAATACTGTCAATGGAAAGGCTATAAAGCAGAGCATATTCCTACCATAGAGCAAGACTACTATGATGATGGAACAGAAGAAAAACTACCACGTTATTACCAAATACAAGCGATCAATAAAACTGTAGAAGCTATTGCTGCTGGACAGGATAGGTGCTTACTGGTGATGGCGACAGGCACAGGAAAAACCTATACAGCGTTTCAGATTATTTGGCGATTATGGAAAGCCAGAGCGAAAAAACGCATTTTATTTTTAGCCGACCGTACCGCCCTAATAGATCAAGCGAAGAAGAACGATTTCCAGCCATTTGGTCCGGCCATGACTAAAATAAAAGGCCACGAAATTGATCCCGCATACGAAATTCATTTAGCCCTTTATCAAGGATTAACAGGCAAAGAAGAAGAGCTGAAAGCCTACAAACAAGTTAGCCCAGATTTTTTTGATCTTATTGTCATAGACGAGTGCCATCGCGGTAGCGCGTCAGAAGACAGTGCGTGGCGTGAAATTCTCGAACATTTTAGTGCCGCATCACAAATAGGGTTAACCGCCACACCGAAGGAGACTGATGAAGTCTCTAACATCGAATACTTCGGTGACCCTATTTATACCTATTCCTTAAAACAAGGCATCGAAGACGGATTCCTTGCGCCGTATAAAGTGGTGCGTGTCGACATAGATGTGGACGTTCAAGGTTGGCGACCAATGAAAGGACAAGTTGATAAAAAAGGCAACGAAGTCGAAGACCGTATTTACAACCAAAAGGACATGGATCGAACCTTAGTCATAGATGAACGTACTCAGCTGGTGGCTCAGACGATTACCAACTATTTAAAACGTACCGATCCCATGGCGAAAACCATCGTCTTTTGTAACGACATTGATCATGCAGAACGCATGCGCAGCGCCTTGGTAAATTTGAACCCAGAGCAAATAACGAAGAATGAAAAATACGTTATGAGAATCACTGGAGACAATCAAGATGGGAAAGATCAACTAGAAAACTTCATAGACCGTAAAAAACCTTATCCTGTGATCGCCACCACGTCAGAGCTGATGACCACAGGCGTCGATGCCAAAACCTGTAAGCTAGTCGTGTTAGATCAAAATATTCAATCCATGACCAAATTCAAGCAAATCATTGGTCGTGGAACACGTATAGATGAGAGGTATGGGAAGCTCTGGTTCACGATCTTGGACTTCAAAAAAGCCACAGAACTCTTCGCCGATGAGCGCTTTGATGGCGAGCCTGAGCAAGTAAAAGTGACGACACCAGCAGATTTTGAAAACGATGACAGTTTTGACGATATTGTCGGTCTTGATGACATCGCCCCAGCTAGCGTTCAAGAACCAGAAGCGCCATACGATAGCCATGATAATTCTGCTGAGAATAATAACTTTACCGCTGGCATGGGAGAAGACTGGAACGACGAAGAGAAAATTCGCAAGTTCTATATAAACGGCGTTGCCGTAAAGGCTTTAGCGGAGCGTATTCAATACTACGATACAGACGGCAAACTGGTGACAGAATCCTTTAAAGATTACACCCGCAAAACCATGGCGAAGCAGTTTTCCTCTCTCGATGACTTTATTAAAAAGTGGCAAAGCGCAGAACGTAAGCAAACCATTCTGGATGAAATGGCAGAGCAGGGGATTATTTGGCAAGCTTTAGAAGAGGAAGTGGGCAAAGACATGGATCCTTTTGATATGATCTGTCACCTTGTTTACGACATGCCGCCATTAACTCGACAAGAACGAGCCAAGAACGTCAAAAAGCAAAATTACTTCACTCAATACAGCGACACGGCCCAGCAAGTATTAAACAACTTGCTGGATAAATACGCGGACGTTGGCGTACAAGAAATTGAATCCATGCAAGTGCTCAAAGTACAGCCATTTAATGAAATCGGCAGTTTGAGCGACATCATCAAAAAAGGCTTTGGTGGTAAACCTCAATACGAACAAGCCATTAAAGACTTAGAAATGCATATTTACCACATGCCGCCAAAATCGGCTTAACTTGCTTTTGGCTTAACAAATTGCACGTTAAAAAATAGAAAAAGAGAATACTATGTCCATCAGTTCAGCAATCAAATCCATTCAAGACATCATGCGCAAAGACGCCGGAGTAGACGGCGATGCACAGCGCCTTGGGCAAATGTCTTGGTTATTATTTTTAAAAGTATTCGACGCCCAAGAAGAAGAGTTAGAACTGGAATTAGATGACTACCGCGAGCCCATCCCAAGCGAATTTTTATGGCGTAACTGGGCGGCCGATAATGAAGGCATAACAGGCGAAGCACTGCTTGAATTCGTTAACGATGAACTTTTCCCAAAACTGAAAAACCTCACGGCCCCGATTGATAAAAATCCTCGTGGATACGTCGTAAAAGCCGCTTTTAGTGATGCTTTTAACTACATGAAAAACGGTACGCTACTCCGCCAAGTTATCAATAAACTGAATGAAATCGACTTTACCGATTCCAAAGAGCGCCATTTATTCGGTGATCTCTACGAACAAATTCTGAAAGACTTACAAAGCGCGGGTAACGCAGGGGAATTTTATACGCCTCGCGCCATTACCAAGTTCATCGTCGCGGTCACAGACCCAAAACTGGGCGAATCTATTATGGACCCAGCGTGTGGTACAGGGGGCTTTTTGGCTTGCGCCTTTGATCATGTCAAAGCCAATTACGTGAAATCCGGTGAAGACCACCAAACCCTGCAAAAGCAAATTTACGGTGTGGAAAAGAAACAGCTGCCGCACCTACTTTGCACCACCAACATGATGCTTCACGGCATTGAAGTACCCGTACAAATAAAACACGGCAATACGCTGAATAAACCGCTTTCCAGCTGGGACGATCAAGTCGACGTCATCATCACCAATCCGCCTTTTGGTGGCACAGAAGAAGACGGTATCGAGAAGAACTTTCCTAGCGACATGCAAACCCGTGAAACCGCTGATTTGTTTTTGCAGCTGATCATCGAAGTATTGAATGACAAAGGCCGCGCGGCTGTGGTGTTGCCAGACGGCACCTTGTTTGGTGAAGGCGTGAAAACCAAGATCAAGAAAATGCTCACGGAAGAATGTAATTTACACACCATAGTACGTTTGCCCAATGGCGTGTTTAACCCCTACACAGGCATAAAAACCAATATTCTGTTTTTCACCAAAGGTCAGCGAACCCAAGATATTTGGTTCTATGAGCATCCGTATCCTGAAGGGGTGAAAAACTACAACAAATCCAAGCCGATGAAGTTTGAAGAGTTTGAAACCGAACTCTACTGGTGGGGCGATGAAGCAGATGGTTTTACCAGCCGTGTGGAAAACACCCAAGCGTGGAAAGTTTCCATTGATGAAGTGATTGCTCGTAATTTCAATCTCGACATTAAAAATCCTTACCAAGAAGCGCAAGAAGTCCACGATCCAGACGAATTACTGGCGACTTACCACACTCAGCAAGAAGAGATTGCGGCTTTGCGTAACCAACTCAAAGACATACTCGGCACAGCCTTACAATCTTCATCCAATGGAGACGCTAAGTAATGTCTGTCGATAAAGGAACGACCGCAGAGAAAAGCACGTCAGTAGATAAAAATACCTCAATAGAAAACCTGATCACGGATCATATTGATATTTGGACCAGCGCCATTAAACAAAAATCCGCCACAGGCCGAGGCTCTAATAAAAAGATAGAGCTTTACGGTATTAAGAAACTGCGTGAGCTCATATTAGAACTGGCCGTGCGTGGCAAACTGGTTCCACAAGACCCGAATGACGAACCAGCCTCTGTTTTGCTCGAACGCATCGCCGAAGAAAAAGCTCAGCTCATCAAAGATAAAAAAATCAAAAAGCCCAAAAAACTGCCTGAGATAACAGAAGACGAAAAACCGTTTGAACTACCGAAAGGGTGGGAATTCGTACGTTTTATTGACGTTTTAGATTTTAGTGGCGGTGGTCAACCGCCTAAGTCTATATTTTCTGATGTGAAATTAGAGGGATATGTTCAACTAATCCAGATTAGAGATTTAGGCCCAAACCCTCAACCAGTTTATGTTCCGAAAGATAAAGTCTCAAAATTCTGCACTGTTAATGATGTTATGGTTGGACGATATGGAGCATCTGTAGGTAAAGTTTTTTGGGGTAAAGAAGGAGCTTATAATGTTGCATTAATTCGTATTCATAATGAACTAAATGCTTTTTTTAATAGTTATATATATCAATTATTAAAGAGCCCGCTAGGGAAAAAAATGTTTACAGGTATATCTAGGTCTGCTCAAGATGGTTTTAATAAAGACGATATAGCTTCAAGTGTTTTACCTTTGCCTTCCATTGCAGAACAACACCGCATCGTTACAAAAGTCGATGAGTTAATGGCTTTGTGTGATGAGCTTGAATCGCAAACCGAATCCAGTTTGAACGCTCACCAAACCTTAGTGACTGTCTTGCTCGACACCTTGGTGAACAGCCAAGACGCCGACGAAACGGCAGAAAATTGGGCACGACTCAGCGACCACTTCGACACCTTATTCACCACAGAACACAGCATCGACCAACTCAAACAAACCGTCCTGCAACTGGCCGTGATGGGCAAACTGGTTCCACAAGACCCAAATGACGAACCAGCGTCTGTTCTACTGGAACGTATAGCCGCCGAAAAAGAGCAGCTACTCTCTAACCAAAGAAAAGACAAAAAAATCAAAAAACAGAAACCACTGCCGCCGATAACTGATGATGAGAAACCGTTCCAACTACCGAAAGGGTGGGAGTGGGTTAGGTTCGAAAATATAGTTGAGATTCAGGGAGGTATTACAAAAGGAAGAAAGCTTGCTGGCAGGGAAGTTGTAACCGTTTCATATTTAAGTGTTGCAAATGTTCAGCGAGGCTATCTCGATTTAAACTCCTTAAAAGAAATTGAAATTCCGAGTAATGAAAAAGAAAAATACAGAGTTAAAAAAAGGGATCTATTAATAACTGAAGGTGGTGACTGGGATAAGGTTGGGCGTACTGCAATTTGGCTAGATGAGCTTGATTATGTTGGTCATCAAAATCATGTATTTAAAGCTCGAATATTTATTGAAGAACAAAGTGAAATTTGGTTAGAAAAATATCTCAATGGACCTTATGCCCGTGATTATTTTGCAGGCTCCAGCAAGCAAACAACTAATTTAGCTTCTATCAATAAAACACAATTACGCGGTTGTCTAATAGCAATAGCACCAATAGCAGAACAACATCGCATTGTCGCTAAAGTCGATGAGTTATTGGCACTTTGCGACCAGCTCAAAACTCGCCTAAACGACGCACAAACCACACAACTGCAACTGGCAGATTCATTAACTGAGCAAGCTTTGTAAACATATAACCAAGGATGGTGAATTATGGCTTATGATCGCCCATGGAAGTCGTTTGAGGAGCAACTTAACTTGCTCAAACAACGAGGCATGTCCGTTACAGATGAAGTCGCCGCTAAAAACTATTTAGAACGTGTTGGCTATTATCGACTCAGTGGCTATTGGTATCCTTTTCGACAGTTCTCCATTCATCAAGACCCGAAAACCAAAGCCTTGCAAACGAGTGTCAGCGATCAATTTCATTTGAATACGCATTTTTCTGATGCGGTTGAACTGTATTTGTTTGATAAGAAACTGCGCTTGCTTGTATTGGATGCCTTAGAAAGAGTAGAAGTCGCATTGCGTGTCGATATTGCCTACTTGTTAGGTCAACGTAGTGCTTTTGCGTATCTTGAACAGCAGCAGTTTCACCCTAAATTTTCCAATCGAAACTTCAATGGTGAGCCTGCATTTGTCGCGTGGCAGCAAAAATATTTGGGGTTGGTTAATCGCTCAAAAAAGAAAGAGGATTTTGTAAAACATTACCTCAGTACGCATGGCGAAAACTTACCCATTTGGGTGGCCGTAGAAGTATGGGATTTTGGTGCATTGTCTCAGCTGTTTGCGATGATGAAGGTGCCAGATCAGGAGAAAATTGCGGCTAAATATGGGCTAAAGGACTTTAAAATTTTTGCCAGCTGGCTTCGCTCATTGAACCATTTACGTAATATAGCGGCACATCACAGTCGTTTATGGAATCGTAATATCGTTGATCAACCAAAGTTACCCGAATTGGGTGAGATAAGGTGGTGTGATGATTTTATCGGTAAGTCAGACTTAATTGCTAAGCCTTTTCTTCTGTTTGCTATATTGCGTCATATTGTACGAGAAATTTGCCCAAATACTCAGTGGCATCATAGATTAGCTTTGCTTTTAGATGATTTTCCAACAATACAGTCAGACAATAAGCGAACCATTGCCGACATTGGTGTTGTTGAGGGTTGGAGTGTTTGGTGGTCCGCTGTAGAGGAAAGCAAGCAATAAAAAACCCCCGCGTAATCTCAAAGAGACAAGAGGCAGAGGCCGTATTACTAGTAATAGTAAATTTGGCGACGGTAACAAGTCAAGCGATAATTTCTTTGGTAGTTTGGAGGCAGATCAAAAATTCTTCGAAGTTTCTTGATTTGCCTCCAAAGTCCGATGGTTCATTCATATGCTCTAGTGTAGGTTTATAATGAGCTACTTATTCTAATATAAAAAAGGCCCCAAGTTGCTTGGGGCCTTGTTTATTAGTCTTTACGCTTTTTCTAGTGCTTGGCTAATGTCTGCGATGATGTCATCAATGTTTTCAATACCGACTGAAATACGGATGAGGTCGCGACTTACGCCAGCTTTGGCAAGTTCATCATCATTAAGTTGGCGGTGAGTGGTAGAAGCAGGGTGACAAGCTAGAGACTTGGCGTCGCCGATGTTGACCAAGCGTAAAATCATATTGAGCCCGTCAATAAAGCGTGTGCCAGCTTCTAAACCTCCGACGATTCCAAAGCTTAAAATTCCAGATGCTTTTCCATTGGTGATTTTTTTCGACATGGCATGGTAAGGGCTTGACTCCAAACCAGCATAATTTACCCAAGATACTTTAGGGTGTTTTTCCAAGTACTCAGCGACTTTCTGGGCGTTTTCACAATGACGTTCCATTCGTAGTGCTAGAGTTTCTAGACCGATAAGAATGTCTGATGCGTTTTTAGGTGCCAGTGCTGCGCCTGTATTTCTTAAGGGAACAACTCGACATCGACCAATAAACGCAGCGGCTTCGAAGGCGTCTGTGTATACCACGTTGTGGTAAGACGGATCTGGCTCGTTCATCATCGGAAAACGGGTAGCATTGGCTTTCCAATCAAAATTGCCTGAGTCAACAATCATGCCGCCAATGGCGGTGCCGTGGCCGTTAATGTATTTGGTTAATGAGTGCACCACGATGTCGGCACCTAATTCAAATGGGCGACACAAATAAGGCGTTGCAACTGTGTTGTCTACGATCAAGGGTACACCTTTTTTATGGGCAATTTCAGCTAACTTTTTGATGTCGACTATATTGCCAGCTGGATTACCAATGGATTCACAAAAAACGGCGCGGGTGTTGTCGTCAATGGCATTTTCAAAGGCTTCAAAATCATCCGCTTTGATCATACGTGCTTCGATGCCTTGACGAGGTAATGAATGGGCGAATAAATTGTAAGTTCCGCCGTAAACTTGGCTGGTACTGACAATGTTGGTGCCGACTTCACAAAGACACTGAATAGCATAAGTGATGGCTGCCATTCCAGACGCTACGGCTAATCCACCAATGCCTCCTTCCATCGCCGCAATACGTTGTTCTAATACAGCATTGGTTGGGTTCATGATGCGAGTGTAGATATTACCAGCGACTTTCAGATCGAATAAATCTGCACCGTGCTGTGTATTATCAAATGTGTAGGATGAAGTATGGTAAATAGGTACCGCAGCAGATTTAGTAGTCGGCTCGGATTCGTAACCATGATGAAGAGCTAAAGATTCTAATTTCATTGTGAAACCTATTTGTTTGAATGATTCACAGTAAATTAACATCCATGCATAGTTATTTGCACATGAAATATATTTAAGCGCTAAGTTGCTTCAGTCATCTTTATTATTTTTGTACGATTTCTCCTTAATTTGCACATGTTTATTTTACCTAGCTTTACTTCGTGTCGCCTTGTCTGCCTCTTCCTCCCTCCTATAGAATTCTGTCCACGTTAACCTTAGGTATTTAAAGGGATAGGTATGAATCAGTTTGTTTATAAGAGTGCGCTTTTTTTGTTTGTCAGCGCTAGTTTTTTTGCCAGTAAAAGTTTTGCTCATCATGGTGTAAATGGTCAATTTGATGAATCAACCACCATTAAAGTGGAAGGTGTGGTGACCAAGAGTCGTTTAGTGAATCCTCATGCTTATATTTATTTTAATGTTTTGGATGCGCAGGGGCAGACGAACGAATGGCGTTGTGAGTTGGGAACAGGCAGTGCATTGAGGCGGGCTGGTTGGACAACGAATACTTTCGCTAAAGGTACGCAAATTACCGTGGTGGGGTCGCCGGCTCGCAGTGAAGACAATGCTTGTTATGTCCATACGATTACTTTTGACGATGGTGTGACCATTAAGCGTAATTCGATTTTTGATAAAGCAGGGCAATTGGTGAAGCAACCAAGACAAACCACCTTGGCCGATGGTACGCCGAATATTGATGGTACTTGGGTGGCTGAGCGACCTAAACGAGGCCCGATGCCGCCTCGTCCTGCGGAGGGTGATTCAGAAGGTCAACGCCCAATGCCGCCAGAAGGTGCGCCAAAATTGGTGGATGGTGAACAACGTCCACCCCGTGGTGATCGTCCTCCAATGGATGAGAACCGTCCGCAGTTTAATTTAACCGCAGAAGGGAAAGCGGCCGTGGCTGATTATGATTTTGCTAATTCTCCTCGTTTACATTGTACAGCGACGAATATTATTGATGATTGGACCTTCGATCAGTTGGTGAACAAAATAGAGCAAACGGAAGAGGATGTCGTGCTTTCTTATGGCTTCATGGACATCACTCGAACCATTCACCTTGATTTAGATAAACACCCAGAAAACCTAGAATTGACTCGCGAAGGTCATTCAATTGGTCATTGGGAAGATAAAGTATTGGTTGTCGATACGGTTGGCTTTAAACCAGGTTACATTCATGCGCCACCAATGAAACAAGGCGCTGCGATGAATAGCGATCAATTACACATGGTTGAGCGTTTTTATTTGAGTGAGGATGGCTTAACCCTGTATCGAGAATACACGGGAGAAGACCCACTTTACCTAGAAGGCAGTTTCTCAGGTAAAGACGAGGTGAAGTTAACCGAAGGCCACTATGAACCCTATGACTGCGCTGATTTAACCACTGAAATCCGCTAAGTAAGGTCGTCTTGTGAGCTTTTTAAACTGGGCCGAAATGTCGCCTATTGGTGAATGGGTATCTACCTCACTTTGGGGATACCCAATTGTCTTGATCTTGCATACGATTGGCATGGGAATCCTAGTTGGACTCGCGCTGATGATTTGCTTGCGAGTCTTGGGATATGGCCAAGGAATACTTCCCAGTCGTTTACTTGTTTATTGGAGGCTGGCGTTAATAGGCTTTGTGATTAATCTTGCTTCCGGTACGGTGCTGTTTTTTGGCAGCGCTACAGTCCTGTGGGAAAGCTGGCCGTTTCGGATAAAAATTATTTTTATCGCAGCGGGCTTAGTGGGAACTCATTGCTTAGTGAAAGGCCTGACAAGAACAAAGCGTATTTCGATAGGAAATATGCCAGAAGGCTTGATCTCATTGGGCCGGATGTCTGTGGGGCGATGCATAGGAAAACAAAAAATCTTAGCGTTAGCCGTGATTATTATTTGGATAACGGCTTTAGTCGCAGGGCGCTTGATTGCGTACATATTTTAAGATGATGCTTTCTAAGGGGACTTTATCTATGCAAATCCAAACGATTGTTCAGTGGATGAGCGACTCTGGCCTTAATCATTATATTGTTACCCACAGTTATGTGTGGCCGACACTAGAAAGCTTGCACTTCATTGGCTTGTGTTTGTTGTTTGGTTCTTTGTTGTTGATCGACTTACGAGTATTAGGCGTCGCTCAAACGATTCCATATTTGGCGGTTGAGAAGTTTGTTCTAGTGTCAATAATAGGCTTTGGGATTAACTTAACGACAGGTGTTATCTTCTTATTTGGTGATCCAAGCCGCTATTTTATAAATCCATCCTTTCAGTTGAAAATGCTGTGTATTTTGTTGGCATTATTGAATGCTCTATATTTCTCTTTGCGGATGAAGAAGCAAAGGGACTCAGAAGTAATTTCTAAATATATGAAAATTTCAGCGGGATTGTCACTCATATTGTGGGTTGCCGTAATTGTCTTTGGTCGAATGATTCCTTACGTTGAGTGAGGAAAGGCGGTACTGCATGTTACTTCTGTTTTGTTGGTAGTCGGCAGGTTAGAATAAAGACAATAAAACAGAATAAGCAGAGACCGTTATGGCGAGAGGAAGACCAAGTAAAAAGGTGCATATTATTGATGCTGCCTGTGGTTTGTTTACTAAGCAGGGTTACCAAAGCACCAGTATTGATCAAGTTGTAGTTACCGCAGAGGTTTCAAAACCAACAGTTTACAGTAACTTTCCGACCAAACTTGTGCTGTGGGAAAACGTCGTTGAGTCTTTAATTGAGCGTGCAAAAGAAGATATGAACGCTGCGTTGATGAGATTACAGTCTGAGGTGAAAACAACGGATAACGAAGCATTGCTAGCTGGTTGGATAATCCTTTGGGAAACTTGGGTTGCGAAGCAAGAACGTCTTGCTGTGTATCGAGTTTTGTTAGGCGAACAACATAAAATGGCAACATCTACAATTGCATTATTTGATCAGTTTGAAGCGGTTTTAGAATCTGTATTAGCTAAATGGTTAGAAGCGTTTAATGTGTCTTTGATGGCACTGTTTGCATTGAAGGCAATCAGTAAAGAGGCGCTACTAATGCCAGCGTTGTTGAATCAAGCGCGGATGAGCTCGGACAAATTCAAGAAGCAATTAGAGTGGTTGGTTAATCAGCAGTATTGAAAAGTAAGCAGAGTCTTTTACCTTTAACTTGCGGCTCTGCCTACTTTTCAGTCGTTATTTTTTAGTTGTTATTTAATTGAATACTTTCTTCTTCGGTGATTTCTGGCTCTGCAGTAAAACGACCTTTTTCTGCCCAGAACATAAGGCACAAGGCCAATGTTCCCATCACCATAAAACCACTCGACACTGGCACCAAGGTGTTGTTGTACATCTGCCCAATTATCGTGCCGATACTTAATGACATAATTGAGGATACAGAACCGATCACAGCGGATGCTATGCCTGCTACGTGTCCCATAGGTTCCATTGCTAAGGCGTTGAAATTACCAAACAACAAACCAAAGCTGAAGAAAATAGTCGCTGCATAAATCAAAAACATCCATAACTGAATATCTACGAAAGCATGCAAGCATAAGAAGAATGTCGAGACGATTACCACGACACAAATGGATCTGAACGCGATCAGTTTAGCACCGTATTTTTCGACGATACGTGAGTTCATCAAAGAAGAAGACCCTAACACTAAAGCCAATAAACCGAAGTACACAGAGAACATGCTTCCGGTTTCAAATTGAACCTGAAAAATTTGCTGTGACGAGTTTAAATAACCAATAAAGCTACCGAAGAATAACCCCATACAAACCGTGTAACTGGCGGTAATTCGGTTAGTCAGTACTTCTTTAAAGCCGTCGTAAAAGCCTTTTCTTGAAAACGCGATACGGTTTGATTTTGGCAAGGTTTCTTTGAGTCTGAATATAACCCACAAAACCAATATAGCCGCATAGACAAGGTACATTTCAAAAATACCACGCCAATCAGCGACAAACATAATGGCTTGGCCAAGCGTCGGAGCAATGGCAGGAACCAGGACGAAAATCATCATCACTAATGACATGATGCGTGCCATTTGAGCACCATGAAATAAATCGCGAACCAATGAAATTGCTGAAATATAGGGCCCTGCAACACCAAGCCCTTGAATGAAGCGACCGAACATCAATACTTCTAAACTGTCGGCTTGATAACAAACCACCGTACCGACAACGTATAAGGCAAAACCACCAAACAAAATTGGACGGCGTCCCAAAGCATCGGACAGCGGGCCACAAATAAGTTGGCCAAAAGCCAAACCAAGAAACAACATACTAATAAGTAACTGAGGTTGGTTTGCGGTTGTCGCGCCTAATTCTTTACCAATAATACCTAACGCAGGCAGTAACGCATCTATTGAGATAGCAACAATAGACATCAACATAGCGACTAGAACGGTGAATTCCTTTGGCGAAACGCCGGAAGCCGACGTATTGTTGTGAGCATTTTCCATATGATTTCCAAACTAGAACGAGCATTGTGAAGGATGACGAGCAAAATCGGATCCTGATTATGCGGGCATTATACTTAGGCTTTCTTTGTATGAGTTTGTTTCTATGTGCACAAAATAAGGAAGTGAAAGTATACAAGGTCTTATTGTTTTTGTAGTAACTTTATAGAATAGGATCAATAAAATGATTTGGACATTTCAATTCAATTCAATTAAAGAGAAGAAGGGGGCGTTATGCATAAAAGCGAACAAGAAAAAATTGAATTAGAACACCAAGCCGCCAAACTCTTTATGAGCTGCTATGAACATAATACGGGCAAACACATTCGCCATATTTGGCATAATAACCCGATTCGTCCAGATGTTTCCTGCATGTTAGAAGGCGAGCCTTTAGACCTCGAAATCGCTCATTTGTATGGTTCGGAAGAAGAAGCCATGGAGATTCTAGGACGCAACCTGACCGACAACATACGCAGCGTTTTACGTACCTTAAAAGAGGAACCTGCAAGCGGAAGACTGTTAAAAGCCCTAAACCGAATCCTAGAAAATAAATCCGGCAAACACTACAAAAGTAAACGGGTTTGGTTAGTCATTCGCAATACCCATCCTGCTTGGGTGCAAGCAGACATCAAAGCACTAGAACACCTTATCACTATACCAGAGCCACATTCCTTTGAGAAAGTCTGGATACTCGGCGACATGGAAGGCAAAAGCGGCATCGTCAGACTTTATCCTTGAGGCTTTACTCTGATGAAGCAAAGGGTCGAACCCCTTTTCCTCCAACATACATCCCAAAACAACAAGCCTTCATGGAAAAGGGCTTTGACCCTGACTATCAAGCCTCATTACTCGACGCTACCTTTGAGCTCGCTTTACCTTTAAAAACTATATAGACATACAGTTTATTTTTGCATGACTGTCTTTCTTGCGCGTTTAGCCATTTTCAATAACTTCATCTTGCGCGTTTGCACTGGCAGAAATCCGAAAAGCGTTTTAGTATCAATGAATAAGAATTTTCATAGTAGAAATAACGCGCTGTGGATAGAAAGAATAACGCGCACGCTCGTTTTTCCAGTTTTCAAAATTGTGATTAAACCTTAAAAGTTATTTATTATTAATAGGTTAAATGGCTTTTAAGGCAGCCTAGAAAATGTCTAAACGCGCATGCGCACTATTAAACTGTTATGTCACTTCACTGGTTTAGAGGTTTAAATTGATAGATTCAAATTATGTAAAGGAATCATTGTTAAAGTTTAACTATTTACCTTTGCAGAAAGATAAAAATGAAGAATTACCTGAGTTGTTTAACTCAGAGCTTTTCGGATCAGATGTTTGTGATGAATTAACTAAAATCGACTTACGAAAAGGTGGATACGATCAATGTAGTTACTTTGCGACAAGATTTAATAATGTTCATCGTCCATTAAGTATCCCTCATCCTTTACCTTATTCTCATTTAGTAAATCACATTTCTAGTAACTGGGATAAATTTCACCATATTGAAGATAATGAAAATAGTGTCATTAGACCTCTGAAGCATAAGGATGGTCGCCTCATTGTTATGACTTATGAGCGAGCAAAGGCGAAAACTAAGCGTTATCAGGATGGTATTCGCGGTAAAAAATTCATCGTTCATAGTGATATTTCAAATTTCTACCCAAGTATTTATACACACTCTATTCCTTGGGCATTGCTTGGAGTTGAAGAGGCTAAGTCTAATCCAGATGGTGGGATTGAAAATGATTTGGATCGTTACCAACGAATGATGAAGCGAAATGAAACTATGGGTATAGCTATAGGTCCAGGAACATCAAACATTGTTAGTGAAATTATCTTATATGAAGTTGATAAAGCTTTAAAGAACAATGGTTTTGAGTTTTATCGATTCATCGATGACTATACGGCGTTTTGTGAAACACATGAGCAATCCGAGAAGTTTATTCGCACTCTATCTGAAGAGTTATCTAAGTTCGGCTTACTTTTAAATATAAAAAAAACAGAAATCAAGAAATTACCCCAAGCATCAACTTCTGATTGGGTGTCTGACCTTGGTTCTCGCTTTAGCCAACGGCTAAAAGTTAGTGAGCATTATTGCACTCGCATGCTCGATTATGCCATTGATCTTCAATCAAAAAATAGCGGAGGGAGTATTCTAAAGTACACTATTAAATCCCTTATTCGTAAGGCTAATACGTCCGGTAAAAAATCACTACTAGAATATACAGCCAATTTGTCAATGCATTACCCTGTGTTATTGCCTTTGCTGACAGACTTGTTGCCACTGGCAAATTGTAAAGCTAATGACAAGTTTCATTTATCAATAAATGCGGCTCTTCGCGAATGTATAGTGAACAAGAATTCAGATGGAATAGTATGGTGCTTATTCTATTTGAAAAAGTTCTATAGTGAGTCTCTATCTAATGAATGCGCTATAGATATAATTGCAACAAAAGATTGCGTCGCAATTACAATGCTGAGCCTATTTAAACAGCACGAAGCTAAAGCAATCGCTTTTGCAGAGAGCGTTATGCTTAAATCGCTATTTGAAATAGACCAGTATTGGCTATTGCTTTATCAACTATTTATCTTTAAAAAAATAAGTAACCCATATAAATTGCCAGCTAAATACCATCATTTAGTAAAACACCCTAAAACAGGTGTGGTTAATGAAAATCGTGCTCAAAACCTCTCTAACTTAGACGCTAAAGTGTTTGATACACTCCGAAGCAAGAAAGTTACGTTTTTGAATTTGCAGTGTTTGATATTGCCTAAAAAGAAGAAGCAGAGTTGGCTAAAATCAATCATAGGCAAAGCATCAACGTCAATAGTTAAAAAAGTCGAGGAAAACGTGACATAACAAGCTGTTAAACAAGGACAAAAAACAGTTGGTTTTTGCTCCTTCGTCGCTGATTTTAACCAACTATTTTATTGCCTGTTAACAGGGCGTTATGCCTCAGTACAATGGAGTTTCTTTGAAAATACTCAGTAAAATTTATAATAACTATAAAATGATAAGCCCGTCACCGATTTTTTGGTGGCTAGTAGTTGGATTAGTCGCTCAATATTTTTATCCTTTAACAAAGTTAAACTCTGACAATGTTTCTGTAACTACTTTACAGTTTGGTTTGGTATCAGCGTTTATTTTATCCATGGGGGCAATGTGGCTTTCATTTTTATGGGAAAAAAAGCAAATGAAAGTAAGTTTTTAAATTTCTTATTTTCTAGTTCAAAGCAATTTGCTGATCTAGCTATGGGAGTTGTAGGCTTTTCATCTGCTTATTTTATCTTGCATTCAGTATATTGGCTTCCAATTTTACTGATACTTGCATCTATCGTTTTAGCTACATGTTTAAACCATATTTATTTAGTTGTATTTAATGACATTAGTGTTGGCACCTATAAATGGGTTCTTTCTTTAGATAAACGAAAGAATAAAGAGATTGAACCAATCACAGTTAAAGTAATAGCTGGTATTTTGGCGTTATTATCTATGGTACTAATTATCTGCTTTGTTGTTGGGTGGTTAAATGCATAAAAAGGTGTTTAAACAGAACAAAAACAGCGAGTTACGTTTCGCTACACATTATAACCCACAACTTTTTGTCCGCTTAACGCGGCGTTGAGGCTGTAGAATTACTCTTTTTTAAGAAAAGTAGTTTTTTTATGGGGGCGAAATGCATTACCTAATGCCTTAAAACCTCTTAGAATTGATCTCAGGGACTCGTTTTTTAGCTGAATTTAGCTGTTCGAGTAATTCTACAGCCTCGTTAGGCATTCATCGCGTTATACGTAGAGAATTTTAAATTATGAATATTTGGTTTCTCAGAATGGATAAATATAGCTTAGGCGAGCAGTGTCTCAGCGAGAGTCATGAATTTATTTATAGTGTACATGGAAGTTGTGGAAGCTTGGAGGTAGCTAAACAACATAAGAATAAAGTATTTCCAGAGTTAACGTTGGACGGTAAAGAATTAGCAAAATTAATCCGTTCAATTAAAGAAAAGCTAATTAAGGATAAACAAATTAGCTTAGATGAATCTGGGAAGCGCCGTTGTGATATTGCTATTCGGTATTGGCTTTCGGTTATGAAAGTAGGTGATTTAGTCTTTGTTAGGAATAAACAAAACAAGGTGATATTAAGTCGCGTTACAGATTATATATCTGAGGAGTTTTTCGACACATATGGTTGCTTTAAACGTCCTGTCAAAATTATAAATGAAGTAACCGAATCAATGGTTACACCTGAAATATGGAGAAGAACGCAAGGTCGAAAAACAATCGAGAGAAACGCTAGGAAACATATTACTGATTGGGTAGCTAATAATTCCGAATCTTTAAAGAAATAATAAAAACTCCTAACAAGGCGCTTAAAACAGTGGGGTTCGCTACACTACACATTATAACCTACTGTTTTAATCCGCTTAGCGCGGTGTTGAGGTCCTAGAATTACTCTTTTTTAAGAAAAATGGTCTGTTTTATGGTGGCGATATGCATCACTTACTGCCTTGAAACCTCTTAGGATTGATTAAGATACTCGTTTTTTTACTAAATTTGGTAGTTCGAGTAATTCTACAGTCTCGTTAAGTGGCTAGGGTAAGCTTGGTTATCAATTAACTATCACGGAAAAGGAAACTGTTCAAATGGACGACAATTTATCTCTTTTTATAAAATCACTTGAATCTCTACAAGAAACTATTGATGCTGCTTCTATTAATGAAGCAGGTTTTCAAGCCCATGGTTGGAACCAAGTACATCTAAGTAAACAACAAGTTTCATATGTTATATCAAACCAAATTTCAAAATTAAAATCTTATGGTAATAAAAAAGTCACGGATGGATTTACTACAACCATAAAGAGCCACATTGAAAAAATAGATCTTTTAAATACTAATTCAAAATCTTATTTTACTGATCATGCACAGCATTTACTGCAGTCTGTGCCTGGAATATTACATACTCTTCAAGTTATATTTAGTGATATAGATTATGAATTATTCTCATACGAAAATATTCAAGATAAAAAACTTTTACCAAGAGGTTTAGCTAATCGCCTGAGAAGTGCATATGCTAATTTAGATAAGATCGATGAATCAAGTAAAGATCTCAAGGGTAAAATAGCCGTTATAAATGAAGCCCATGAAGCCGCTGAGTCCTTACCAACTGATTTAGCAAGCTTAAAAGAAGCTAAAATAGAATTGACTAGTTTAATTTCTGCTGCAAATAGCGAACTCAATACGGCTAAAAAAGAGCTTTCTACTTTAAAAGAAGATGTATTAGTTTTAAAAAATGAGGCTAAAAAAGCTAGCGAAGAAGTTGAGTTGTTAAAAAACAAAGCAACATCTTCAGCTGAAGAAGCTTCAAAATTAGTGGAACAATGTGATGATGCTCTTCAAATTACGACAACACAAGGGTTGGCGGCTGGCTTTGATCAAAAAGCTAAGGAACTAAAAAATTCTATTTGGGTTTGGATTGTTGGGCTTCTAATTGCATTGGTCGCTGGGGCATGGATTGGCTCTGAAAGAGTAGACGCATTTACTCAAGTATTAAATAACGATCTAACAGCTGGGCAAGCAATTTTACACACAATTATGTCCGTTTTCTCTATAGGCGGCCCACTGTGGTTAGCTTGGATCTCAACTCAACAAATCAACCAGCGTTTCAAGTTATCAGAAGACTACTCGTATAAAGCTACCGTTGCTAAATCATTTACTGGTTTTAAAAAATTTGCAGAGCGCTTCGAGCCAGAAACAGAAGCAAGGCTATTTAACTCTACCTTGGATCGTCTAGATGAAATGCCTCTTCGATTAATCGAAGGCAAAGATTACAATAGCCCATGGCATGAATTTGTGGATTCTGAGCCGTTTAAAAATGCTATGTCCATGTTTCCAACTTTAGCTAAAGAAGCAGGCAAGTTTGCTAATAAAACAGCTTTAAAAAATAAACCTAAGCAACCAAAACAAAAAACAGAAACGACTAACTCACAGGCTGAAGCAGTCGAGGTGGAATAGCCTCTTAACAAGGCGTCAAAAAATAGAAAAAACACCAGTATATCACTCTTACTTACTACATAAATTCTAAGAACAGCTCGTGCCAATATCTAAAGCCGTTGAAGAGATGTTGAAGATTGTAGAAGCCATTATTTAATGGACTTGGAGCAGTCGCTTGGGAAGCAAACCAGTACACTTTTTTGCAGTTTGAACCACGAAGGAAAAACCATGATAGGCGAAACCAATCTCAACAAATTACTTGAATCCATGTCACCAGCATTAATGCCAGATGAATATGTCTTTTGTACGGTTCAGGGCGAGTACGGTGATTTTCATAAGCTGTCGCCTTTGGCATCTTATCGAGAGGCAGAAGGGCTTACTTTAGTCGTTACGAAAGAAGCGGCTCTTGCTAATGATTTAGCATTCGAATCCGTGTTCAAAGGCATCACGTTAACGATTCATTCGAGTCTCGATGCGGTTGGTTTAACGGCGGCGGTGTCTACTAAGTTGGCTGAAAAAGGCATTAGTGCCAATGTCATCGCGGCGTATTACCACGATCATATCTTTGTTCAATCAGAGAAAGCAGAACTGGCCATGGAAGCGCTAGGTGAATTTAGTCGTTAACAATTATAAGCGCTAAAAGCGTGCAGTTTATTTCGAGGACATTATGACATTGTCGAGCAAACAAGTTGGCGTATTAAAAGGTATGGCATCGGCAATGTTGCTTTCCATAATTTCCATATGGATTGCGGTTCACTTCGACCCGTTTAATTATTCTAATATCAGTTTGTTAGGCGAACGGTTAACCGTTTTAGGGTTATCTTTGATTTTGCCAACACTGTTGTTGATTGTATCCATTGGACGGTTAGCTAGATTTAGATTCTTCAGCCCAGAAGATATTGATGGTAGTGGGTTAACTTTAGGTTCAGCCAAAGCAAGAGTTTTACAAAGCTTACTTCAAAATACATTAGAGCAATTTGTTATTATGTTTGGCACATATACAGCTTGGGTTTTGCTAATGCCGGCTTCTTGGTTATCTGTTGTGCCAGTGAGTTCCGTATTGTTTGCCATCGGCCGGTTATCCTTTTTTAAGGGGTATAGCCATGGTGCGTCAGCAAGAGCTTTAGGGTTTGCCTTAACATTTTATTCCACTGCGCTGATGTTTTTTGTGCTTATTGCGTATCAATTATTGATCATTATAAGTTGAGTGATTAAAGACTCATGGAAGCATCGTAATAATCTTAATTTTGTATCGATTATTAAAAATGATAGCGGCAGAGTCTAACTGGATTGAAGAAGGCTTTTGGTCGGATTAATCCAAGTCTGTTTTAATATAACGAATCTTCTCAGAACACAATTAAGGCACTAAATAATGTATAGAAAACTCGGATTGTGCATCTCTGGGCTAATTATTAGTTTTCAGGCAGTAGCCTTTGATGGTTTTGCTTTCCAACATAAAGATTGGTATCTCGCTTGTGATAATTCTGGTACCTGTCGAGCAGCGGGTTACTCTGACTATAATGAATATGAGAACCCAGTGGCAGTATTGTTTGAACGTAAAGCTGGCCCTGCAAGTGAGGTTACAGCGAAAGTTTTTTATGGTGAGAGGTCGGTAAATTTCGGTGGCTCTTATGAGTCAGAAGCGACAATCACTGAAGAGGAACGAAGCATTTATCATTTATTTATTGATGGTAAAGATTTCGGTGCGGTTAAAACCTACCTGAATTCAAATCAGGTCAATAACATTCTCTCTGTTGTTACTCGAAATACCAAGATTACCTTTGGCAAAAAGGATAGGTTTTGGGCGCTTTCTGATAGTGGTGCGAGTGCAGTCTTTCGTAAAATGGACGAGTTCCAAGGGCGAATCGGTACGCTGCATGCGATTGTTGCTAAAGGCAATAAAAGCGAGTCTCAAGTTTATCCAGCTAAAGCTATTCCCATTATTTATAACAAAGCCGTCAAAGGGGAATTGCAGGCAGTTGAGCACGATAGTGTGTTATTTAAAACCTTGTTTCCGCTGTTGGTGAATGACTCAAAAGCACAAGCTAATTGTTCTGCATTTGATAATGACGGCTTTGCGTCTGATGCTAGAATGGAGAAAGCGAATTTAGGCAACGGACGTAGTATTGTTTCTTTGCCCTGTTGGATGGCGGCCTACAATTTCGCTGACGGATTCTGGGTTATTAACGATGTGGAGCCTTACGAGCCTGAATTTATTCGAGCCGGTGGTTATTATTCGAATGGTGAAATTTCAGCGTCTTATAAAGGTCGAGGCATTGGTGATTGCTGGAGTTCGGAATTATGGGTTTATGATGGTGAAGCATTTCGACTAGCAAGCTCTGATGATACTGGGCTTTGCCGAGCGATTGCTGCTGGTGGCATAGATTCAATGCCGACGTTTGTTAGTGATGTTAGAGTAGGTGAATAGATGCTATTACATTCTGCTAACAGTCTGTGAGTTCGCTCTTTATATAACGTCTCAGAACAAGGAATACACAATATAAAACTATGTCTCTTAAATCCAATTTCGAATTAATGGCTGATTATAATCAGTGGATGAATCAAAGCCTTTATAGTGCGGCGTCCAGCTTAAACACTGCGGAGCTTAATCAAGATCGTGGGGCGTTTTTTGGTTCGATCATGGCGACGCTCAATCATATTCTTGTTGGTGACACGATTTGGCTTAAACGCTTTGCTTGTCATCCGTCTTGTCTTACTTCACTGGAATACGTTCGAAAACTCAATCCACCATCGTCATTAGATGTTATTTTACACACTGAATTTGCTTCGTTATTAACAGCAAGAAAGGTAATGGATGCACTCGTTATTGAGTTTGCTGATGAATTAACCGAAGAAGTTCTAACGTCGTCCTTCACTTATACAAATACCAAAGGCGATTTGTATACTAAGAGCTTTGGACACCTGATTCAGCATTTCTTTAATCATCAAACACACCACCGTGGTCAAATATCGACTTTGCTTTATCAAGCGGGTGTTGATATTGGAATGACTGATTTGTTGGTGCGTATTCCTGATGTATAAAACAAAGTAATAAACTTTGTTGAAATTAAAAACGGGAAGTAGATTGTGTCTACTTCCCGTTTTTGTTTTTCCGTATGGTTCTTTATTGTTCTCTATTCTATGGTTCTCAACGTTAGCGTTTATGCACGCATTTCCCAGCAGATTAGATGGCTTGTATCGCTCTATCGTCGACTATGTCATGGATGGAAAATACCTTGAACTAAACGGTGATAGCCCAATGACTCCCTGTCTCTTCCAATAATATGTCTTGTGCCGCTTGTTTTGCTTCTGAGTCAGATAGCAGATCTAAAAAGAATCCAACAGGATTGTTCTTTTCTAGCTTTTCCATGTACAAAGAACGTAATGCGGCGTCTGTCGTACGAGGAATGTCAGATTGGCCTTTTTCATAACGAGCAATGGTTTGTTCTGATACACCAAAGCGATTCCCAAGCATTTTTTGAGATAGGTTTAATTCTACGCGTAAAAACTTAAACTCGGCAGGGCGTAGTGCGGTATGGCTGTCTACAATTATTTGTGCGATCGTTGAGTGAAGGCAGTTCATATCATTAATGCTGATGTATTCTTCATCATCGATTAATTCAACGGTAAAACCATTTTTTAAATAAATGTTTGGTAAGCCGCATTCAATGTAGTGATACATTTTTTTGCTCCTAATGAACCCAAACGGTTATTAATAATACGTTTGGATTATTACTGTGATTCTTGATGGTGACAGTGAGTTCAATAATTTTTCCTGCTGCCATGCCTTTCAAATTGAATTTCCAGTCTCCGTTAATTTCTGGATAAGGCCCTTCACGAAATATAGAATGTCTGCTTTTTAATAAAGTTAAAATTTGGCTAGTGGTCACACTTCGTTCAAGCATTCTTTGTTTAACATGCTTACTCCAACGAATTCTGTTGGTGTGATTTTCAGCAAGGTCGTTCATTATTTTTCGTGCAGAGTATTCACTAAGGGGAAATTCCACTATTCCTTGTGGTTCTGTTTCTTTCATAATGCTCATCCAATGAGAATTTACCTATCATTATGATAGGTGTTTGCTTTTTGTCAAGTATCTGTTTTTAGTTGGCTATTGTTGATTTAAGGCTTTCATAAGCGAAAAAAAGGAAGTAGATTAATGTCTACTTCCCTTTTATTCTTCTACTTTATGACCTGCTGTTAGCGTTTATGTACACATTTCCCAGCAGAATAGGTAGCTTGGATTGCTCTGTCGTCACCTATTGTCATGAAGACAAACAAGCTTTCTTCGATGTTTTTAGACAAGGCCAAACGTGATTCAAGTAACGGTGTGCCTTTGGTGTCTAAAATCAAGAAGTCGGCTTCTGTACCGACGGCGAGGTTGCCAATTTTATCGTCAAGACGAAGGGCTTTCGCGCCACCTAATGTAGAAAGGTAAAGTGATTTGATTGGGTTCAAATTCTCGTTTTGCAGTTGGATGACTTTGTAGGCTTCGTTCATGGTTTGCAACATGGAGAAGCTGGTGCCGCCGCCTACGTCTGTGCCGAGTCCAACGTTTACATCGTGCTCTTCGGCTTTGCTCAGTTTGAATAAACCGCTGCCGATGAATAAGTTAGAGGTTGGGCAAAATGAAATGGCAGAACCTGTTTCGTGGAGTCTGTGGTATTCGCTGTCACAAAGGTGAATGCCGTGGGCAAAAATAGAACGCTCGCTTAGTAATTTGTGTTGGTCGTACACGTCTAAATAGTTGCTGCTGTTTGGGAAAAGGTCTTGAACCCAAGCGCATTCGTCTTTGTTTTCAGACAGGTGCGTATGCATATACACATCGTCGTATTCACTTAATAGTTTGCCAGCCAGTTGCAACTGTTCGTCTGAGCTGGTTGGTGCGAAACGAGGAGTAATGGCGTAGTGCAAACGGCCTTTGTTGTGCCACGCCTCAATCAATTCTTTGCTTTCTTGGTAGCTGCTTTCTGGTGTGTCGGTTAGGTAATCTGGCGCGTTGCGATCCATCATCACTTTGCCACAAATCATGCGTAGATTATGGACTTCGCTGGCTTCAAAAAAGGCATCAACAGACACTTTATGAACGGTACCAAATACTAGTGCTGTGGTTGTACCGTTACGCAAGAGTTCTTTTAAGAATCGGTCTGCCACGTCTCGGGCATGAGCCTTGTCGCTGAACTTACTTTCTTCAGGAAAGGTGTAGGTATTTAACCAAGTAAGCAGCTGTTCACCGTAAGAACCAATCATGTCGGTTTGTGGGTAATGAATATGAGTATCGATAAACCCCGGAGTGATGATGGCATCAGGGTGATGCTCAATTGAAAGGTCGTATGGTAAGTTCGGTAGAAGTTGTTCTGCATGACCCAAAGCGTGAATTTTATCGCCATCGACAATTAAGATGCCATCTTCAAAATATTCATAAGCGGCATCAATGCCAACGTCTTTTGGATCTGCTATGCAATGGACTATGGCGGCACGCCAGGCTTTTAATTGGCTCATGATATCTCTCTTAGCTGTCTTTTTAAATCGAAGTTTGACCGAACGGTTATACTTTAGCAGGTCTTGCTTTGCCTTTCATTAGAGGCTTCTATTTTTCAATTACTTTTTGTTGTTGATTGCTTTTCTTTTGAGCAAGCTATGGAAGCCAAATCGTGTGGTTAATACTAATAGAGCACCAAAGGCATCGGCATAAAAATCGAGCCATTCACCATAGCGATTTACGCTAGGCTGAATCAGTTCAATCGCGCCACCCCAGAAGATGATAAACAACACCATATAGGTAAAGCGCTTGAATGGGCCAAAAGCACACATAAGTGCCCAGCCACCAAAACCAATAATATGGTGAAGCTTGTCTGAACCGGGAGCGGGTGGAAGGTTTTCTACAGGTAGAAGAGTGGCTAAACTAATGATGAGTCCACCAATAACAAAGCCGGCAGTTTGCACTGCCGGAGCGCTTAAAAGTCGATAGAAATGGAAGATCAATGTTTTATCCATGACCATAAAATTGCTTAGCGTAAAATGCGTGCTCGAATGTTACGGCCTTTGATTTTTTTGTTTTCCAATTCATTGACAACTTTTTTCGCAACGTCATTATCGACTGAAACGTAAGCGCGGAAATCGAAAATATCAATTTTACCCACTTGGTTTTTATCCAAGCCTATACCTGCTGTAAGTGCCCCTAGAATATCGCCTGGGCGTAGTTTGTTTTTACGGCCAGCATCAAAGGAGATGGTGGTTTTTTGTGGAATTAAACGGTAATGAGCATCTGCTTGTTCGAGTTCAATAAAGTTTGCCGTAGTGGAAAAACGTTCTTCGATGTCACGAACTTTATAATCGTCTTTTGATGTCACTAGGTTTACGGCAATGCCAGCAGCACCTGCACGACCTGTTCGACCAATACGATGGGTGTGAACGTCTGTATCGCGAGTTGTATCGTAGTTTACGACAAGGTCGATTTCTTTCACGTCGATACCACGAGCCGCTACGTCTGTTGCGACTAAGACACAGGTACTTTGATTGCTGAAGCGAACCAATACTTGATCACGCTCTCGTTGTTCAAGGTCTCCATGAATCGCTTGCGCCGCGACTTTGTGGTCAACTAACCAATCCGCTACCGCTTGGCATTCTGCTTTTGTGTTAGAGAAAACAATGGCTTGGCGTGGTTCAAAGTGTTGTAGTGCGGCCAATAGAGTTTCGCATTTGTCTTTATTTTCACTGCGAACAAAAAACTGTTCTATGTTTGGTTTTAAATCTTCGTCGGCTTCAACCTTGATGCTAATCGGGTTGGTTTGGAATTCCGCACTGATGGCTTCAATATCGTCGCCATAAGTGGCAGAGAATAGAAGAGTTTGACGATTGTTTGGTGTCAGCTCGACAACTTCGCGAATACTGTCTACGAATCCCATATCAAGCATTCTGTCTGCTTCATCAAGAACCAAGGTGTTTAGTGCATTCAATCGCAATGTGCCTTTACGAAGATGCTCCATCAAACGACCTGGTGTACCAACAACAATGTGAGCGCCATGCTCTAACGATCCAATTTGTGGTCCGAATGGCATACCGCCACACAGGCTTAATACTTTGATGTTGTCTTGGTAGCTGCGCAACTTTACGGATTTCTTTGGAAACTTGATCTGCCAATTCACGAGTCGGGCACATCACCAATGCCTGTACACCGAAAAAACGAGGATTGATTTTAAGTAAGAGACCAATGGCGAATGCTAAGGTTTTACCGCTGCCAGTTTGTGCTTGAGCAAGGATGTCTTTGCCATCAATAATTGCCGGTAAGCTTTGCTCTTGAACAGGTGTGAAAGTCGTGAATCCCATGTCTGATAGCAAGGCTGTCAGTTTTGTTGGAAGGAGGTTGGTTAAAGCGTGGTTAAATTGGGTCACAAAATGCCTGTCTAGTAGAGTAAATAATATGGGGAGGATAACAGAAATACACAGAAAATACTTTTCTTAACCATTTATTCCGTGTCGGCTAGGTGATTTTTAGGTAAAGTGTTTAATTATGCAAAATACGATGTATTGCAGAGACAAATTTTTGTTTTTTAACATAATAATGGGTAAATAATGAACTCTTCACAGGGCCATGTGAAAAATAAAAAAATGCACTACATCATATTAGCTGTTGTCTTCTTATGTGGTGTGGTGACAAGTAGTACGATTTATTTAGAAGAATACAAACATATTCGTCTCGCACAAAAAGAATCTGGTATTCATTTTACTGAAACATTGCATGATGGTTTATCTCAACACGCTTTAGTGTTGACATCTATTTCCTCTCTTATTCAATCTAGCAAAGAAGATATCTCTCCAGAACATTTCACCCGCTACCTTCAAAGCTTATCTCCTCAGCTTAATGCAGGGTTTTATTTTGCACAGTATGTTCCTGCTAATAAAAAAGCCGATTACGAGACAAAGCAAAGAAATATATTAAAGGATGATAGCTTTGCTATTCACCCAGAAGGAGACAGAGCAGGCTACCTTGCTCTTGGCCTTGGTTATCCTGATAAGCTCTCTTATGGTTATGACCTTTTATCCTCTGAGTATCGATACTCAGACACTATTAGCCGTGCACGAACCTCATTAGGTTATGTCTTATCTGAGCCAACTAAAATCTTATTGTCTGGCTGGGAGTCAACAACCGGTACGGATACCTTTATCTTAAGAATGCCTATTTATTTACCTATTGATGCTCGTTCTTATAAGTTAACGGATAAGTTTGGCTTTCATGGCATGGTGGGGACTTATTTTAGAATCGACGATTTATTGGAACAAATCGGACTTTTGAAAAATCATAGTGTGTCCTATCGAATTGCTGATGTGAGTGATACTGGTTCATTGGTTTGGTTTGCTGGTTCTTCTTTTGAAACATCTGTATGGGAAGACGGTAAGTATGACACCCAAATAGTCCGTTATGCTGGGCGTGAATGGCGTGTAGATACTCGTTTTTCAATGAATATCTCTAGTTTAATTCATTGGGATTCAGTGGTATGGCCACTGGTTCTGTTTGCTTTTGTTGCTTTGTTTTTATTCTTTTATACCCAGAAATTGTCGTCTGCCTACTATTTCGCTCTTAATTTGTTAAATAAGCGAATTGAAACAGATGATCTGACAGGCCTAGCTAGCCGTTATCAAATTCAAAAACTTTTGACAGGGTTAATTGATAGTAACCAAGAGAAAGGTGACTGGATTGCTACCTTTGTTCTTGATTTAGACCATTTTAAAACCATTAACGATGCATTTGGTCATGAAGTGGGCGATAAACTATTGATCAAGGTTGGGCAGCGTCTAAATTCTGTTTTACCTGAAGAGGCGGTAATTGGCTATTTAGGTGGTGACGCTTTTGTTGTATTACTGGCAAGCAATAACAAGCATGATATCCCTCATCTCGAATTATTAGCGAAGGAAGTGATACAGAAAATTAGCCAGAGTTATTTTGTTGACAGGCGAACACTTAATATTGGCTGCTCTATTGGCGTCGCTATGTACCCGGAATTTGGTAAAGACGCAGTGACGTTGATTAAGAATGCGGATATGGCGGTTTATAAAGCTAAAACGCTAGGTCGAGCAACCTATCACTTTTATGATGGCGAAATGGGTAAACAGTTCGCGCGTAATGTGAGAATAGAATCTCGATTAAGGCAAGCCTTGTTACATGAAAAATTTGAGCTGCATTTTCAACCGAAAGTAGACATTGTCACTGAACGTTGTGTTGGTATGGAAGCTTTATTACGTTGGAATGATGATGAGCTAGGCGCGGTTTCGCCTGCTGAATTCATCCCCATTGCAGAACAGACTGGCATCATTTTATCTTTGGGTGAGTGGGTATTCGAACAAGCTTTCCGACATATTATTGAGTGGCAAGAGCAGGGTATTAGTGTTCCGCCAATTGCCATTAATTGTTCTGCTGCACAATTAAAGCGAACTGACTTTTTACCCAACCTTTTAGTATTACTGGATAAATATAAAATTGATCCGGGTCTGTTGGAGATTGAAGTAACCGAATCTATCTTGATTGAAGACGCGGAAAGTTGTGCAGAACTTTTACGCCGAATTAGTCGTTTAGGTATTAAGTTAGCGATTGATGATTTTGGAACGGGTTATTCAAGTTTAAGCTATTTGAAAGATTTGCCGTTTGACTATATTAAGATTGATCAGGTATTTATTCGTGATATTACCGAAGACAGAGATCATGCAGCTTTGACTCACGCTATTATTGGTTTAAGTCATAATTTAAACTTAAAGGTGATTGCTGAGGGTATTACTGACGTGAAACAGTTAATCATGCTGCAAGAGTTTGGTTGTGACATTGGTCAAGGTTATCTTTTTAGCAAGGCTTTTGGTGCGAATTCTATGGGAACCGATCCAATGATTGTCGCCCTAAATGAGAAAGATGTTTCTAAATAATCTGAATACATAATTCTTGTGTTATCGATTATAAAGAAAGGACCCAATGGTTACATTGGGTCCTTTTTTATTGTTCTGATTTTATTTTGCTGTCGTAACTTTTTTAACACATTGGGAATAGTGTAACTAGAAGGCGTTATTGTTGCTACGCACTTTGTCTTTTAACGCTTCCCAGAATTGCGTCAGGTTTGGATTCTGATTGAATTTGGATCGGTATAAGCGTATTTCTAAAGGAATATTCCAGTTTTCCTCGCCAGCTAATGCCACTTTACCGTAGTTAAGTGTGTCCAGCATGAGGCGTTTTGGAATCCAGCCAATGCCGTAACCTTCTTTTACCATGGCTTTTATACTTACAGAATGATAATTCTCAGAGATGGTTTGTAACTGTGGTACTTCTCTTTGTCTCTGTAAGTGGTGATGAATCACAGGCTGTAAAAACGAGTTTTCATAATAACCAATGTAGGGAATAGGCTTGCGTTTCGCACCTGGCAAGGTGAATTTAGGCTCACCCGAGTCATCGGTGGCACTGCATGGAATTAAGGTTTCTTCGGCGATTACTATGTATTCGTATTGTTCGTCATCAATAGCTCGAATGAAGTTAATCGCTGGGTGCCAGTAACACAGCATGATGTCGCATTTTTGATCCACCAAGGAATTGACGAAGTCGATACCAAGCCAAGAACTAGACTTCATATTGATGTCTAAATCCATCTCGATATCCTGACAGAATGGTTCAATAACTTCTTTATAAAAGCTCAGGAAGAGGGTTTGTGTAGTAACAAAACGCACCTGAGATTCTTCCTGTTTCTTAATCTCTTGGCAGCGTTCTTTAGTGTCCCTGAGTTGCCGAGTAATTAATTCAGCACTTTGCAAGAAGACTTCGCCTGCTGGAGTTAAAGACAAGGGCAAGGTGTTGCGATCAATCAAGGTGACACGCATTTCCTCTTCGAGCAATTTAATACGTCGACTAAAGGTTGGCTGAGTGACGTTTTGTTCATCAGCCGCACGGGAGAAATGACGCGTTTTTGCTAGGGCAATAAAGTCCTCAAGCCATCTTATTTCCATGGAACCTCCTGACGCAAAGAAAGAAAAGCCGAATGAATCATATTCGTCCCTCCTCAATAGCGTGACAGGCGACACTGCTAGTGTCGCTTTGAAGTAACATGCTTGGAGATGTTTCGTAGCAGCGTTGATTTGCATGTGGGCATCGAGCTTGGAAAACACAGCCAATAGGTTTTTCGATCGGGGTTGGAACTTCACCAATCAATCGAATAGGTTGTGCTATTGTGCTGTCTAATCGTGGAATAGCAGACAATAAGGCGCGAGTATAAGGATGTTTAGGGTTACTAAATAATTCGCTGGTTGGCGCTAATTCACAAATTCGACCTAGATACATAACTGCAACTCTGGTTGCGAAATGCTCTACAACCGCCAAATCGTGAGTGATGAAAAGATAACTAAGATTTCGTTCTTCTTGTTTGTCCATCATCAAGTTCAATACTTGTGCTTGAACCGATACATCTAGTGCTGACAAAGGCTCATCAGCAACGATAAAGTCAGGTTCAACCGATAATGCACGAGCAAGGCTAATTCGCTGACGCTGTCCTCCAGAAAACTCATGGGGATAAAGGTCAGAACTAGAGGCTGCAATACCAACGGATTCTAAAAGCGCCTCGATTTCCTCATCAATCTCAATTCTAGAAAGTTGCGGGTTATGAAACGCAATAGGCTCACTAAGAGTTTGATAGACCGTCATTCTAGGATTCAAAGATGCATAAGGGTTTTGAAATACCATTTGCATACGGCGACGGAAAAACATGCGTTGGCGGTCATTGAGTTGATCGATACGTTGATCAAGGTAATGTATTTCGCCAGCTGTTGGTTGTGTTAGCCCCATGATGGCACGAGCAAGGGTCGATTTTCCGCATCCAGTCTCGCCGACAACGCACAAGGTTTCACCTTGGTTGATTGTTAAGTTAACGCCATTGAGTGCATGAACACTGTCTTTGTGTCTGGCCAGTTTGCCTTGGCGAAAGCGCCATTGGCTAAGCCAGCTTTCATTGGTTGAAAAAGACTTTTCCAGACCGTTAATTTGAATAAGAGGAGTCGTCATTGATTTTCCTCCTCATCTTGGTTAGTAAATTCATTGACCATATCTTCTACTAAAAAGCAGGCAACGCTGGAAACACCACTATGAATAAAGCTGGGTTGTTCTTGTCTACACCTTTCTGTGGCGTAAGGGCAGCGTGGGTGGAAAGCGCAGCCTGTTGGGCGTTCTGACAATGATGGCATACTGCCTTGAATTTGGTTAAGGCGTTGGCCCGGTAATGTCATTTGTGGTAAGGCATTTAACAAACCTTGTGTGTAAGGATGTTGGGGGTCATTGATAATCTCAAGCGTAGGGCCTTCCTCAACAATATGACCAGCATACATTACCAAGGTACGTTCAGCGACTTTTGACACTACGCCAAGGTCATGACTAATTAATACCAGTGCAACGCCATTGTCGCGACAAATGGCGAGCAGCAGCTGAAGTATTTCTGCTTGAATTGTTACATCCAAGGCGGTTGTTGGTTCGTCAGCGATGATGATGTCTGGATTCAATAAAAGAACAGAGGCAATGATGACCCGTTGACGCATACCACCAGACAATTCATGTGGGTATTGGTCAAAACGTGTTTCCGGGGACGCTATTTGTACCTTATGTAGTTTTTCTATAGCGATACCACGAGCATCTTTATAGGAGATTTTAGTATGGCTACGAATAGTTTCGACTAGCTGATCGCCAATGGAAATGACTGGGTTTAGCGTCATCATAGGGTCTTGAAATATCATGGCGATGCGCTTACCACGGACTTCTTGTAGTTGGCGTAAACTCATCTTAGTGAGTTCTTTATTCTCCAGTTTAATTGAACCTGATTTTATGTAACCAGGCTTGCTGATTAAATTAACAATAGAGAAACCTAATATGGATTTTCCTGCACCGGATTCACCGACAATGGCAATGCGTTCTCCACGATTTAGAGTGAAGCTGACGTCAATCAAGGCGGCAAGTTCTTGCTTCTTCATTTGGAAGTTGACGTTTAGGTTACTGACGCTTAATAGATTCATATTAGTCTTTATACGTCCTTGGATTTAGGTGATCGCGTAACCAATCTCCAAGTAAGTTCATTGCTAATATCAAGATGATCAGAGTGACACTTGGAAGTACGCAAATCCACCATGAGCCAGCAAACATATAGGCAAAACCTTCTGAAATAAGAGAGCCAAGAGACGGCTCGGTCGCTGGCATTCCGAGTCCTAAAAAAGACAGGGCAGCTTCTGCCACAATGGCATTGGCAATTTGTACCGTAAAGATAACTAACACTGGAGACAAGGTGTTAGGCAATATATGACGAAACATGATGCGTTTTGAACTGATGCCCATAACTCTTGCTGCATCGACATATTCTTTTTGCTTTTCTGCCAACACAGAGGCCCGGATGGTTCGAGCGAAAAGAGGCCATTCTGTCAATCCAATTACAAGTATTAATATCACCATGGCCAATTGTTGATACATAGCAATGCCGAATACGGATTGGAAAATGGCGAGAAAAACGATAGCTACCATCATGTTAGAAAAAGACAGTTGGATGTCTGCGCAGCGCATTAAAAAGTTATCTACTCGTCCACCTAAATACCCAGCCATTAAACCAATACAAATACCTAATGTGGCTTGTATTAAAACCGCACAAATACCAATAGTAAGAGAAAGTCGAGTGCCATATAAAATAACTGAAAGTAAATCTCGGCCTTGAGCATCGGTTCCCAATAGGAAGTGTGTGTCATGACTTATCCAACTAGGTGCAATTTCGGAGTTCATTAAATCCATAAAGGCTGGATCATTCACATCAAAGGGGGCAACCAAGGGAGCAAGTAAAGCCACAAGACAGTAGAAGATGAAAATAATCAGTGCTAAAACCGCCAGTTTATCACCGACAAAACCTGACCAAATATGATTCCAGCGACTACCTGAAATAGGATGGATAAGATCTTTCTTTGAATATTTCATAGGCCATGGCTCGCTAGGCGGACTGTTGGATTTACTAAACCGTAAATTAAATCAACAAGAGTATTGGTTATAACGAACATGCCTCCGACAACGATCAGATAAGCAGCGACAAGTGGCGTATCGACTCGACTAACCGCGTCCATAAATAAGAATCCCATTCCCGGCCATTGAAAAATAGTTTCCGTTAATATGGTATAAGCCACTAAGGTTCCTGCTTGAATGCCGCCAACGGTAATGACCGGCAACATGGTGTTTTTCAATGCATGTATAAAATAAATACGTTTAGCGGAAAGTCCTTTTGACCAGGCAAAGCGAATGTATTCTGATTGTAAAACCTCCATCATTTCTGCTCGGATTAATCGAACAAAAATAGGCATCAGTGCAATGGCAAGAGAGAGGCTTGGAAGAAGTAAATGGCTTAATCCGTCTTTGGTGAAGATGCCACTGTCCCATAAACCTAATATTTCAGTGGTTTGTCCACGACCAAAACTTGGCGCTATATTCCATTCCACGGAAAAAATATAAACCATGAAAATTGCAATAATAAAAATAGGCACGGAAAGGCCGATGGAGCTTAGTATCATTAATAAACGAGAAACTGGGTGTTTAGGTTTGATCGCGGCTAATACGCCACAAGGCGTGGCGACGATGATAATGAGTAAAATTGCACAAAAAACCAGTTCTAATGTAGCCGGAAGTTTTTTAAGAATGACGTCTAAAGCAGGTTCTTTATAATAGTAAGACGTACCAAGGTCACCTTGAATAGCTCCTTTGGCAAAACGCCAATATTGACTTAAGAAGCCGTCATTTAGGCCTAGCTGCTCACGTAATTGCTCTCGCTCATCTAAGGATGCCGTCATGCTGACCATTTGTTGTACTGGATCACCCAGCTTGTCTTGGATAGCAAAGCTGATCACACTAATGATGATCATAACAAAGCAAGCTTGCATTAAACGGCGAAGTAAGAAAATCAGCATCTGGTGATTTTTTTCCTTTTGATCATTGAGATAAGTTTTCCTTGTATGCTGGTGGCAAAGTACTTCGAGTGGTTGTTATTCATCAATGAACAGGTCTCCCAAATAAGGGTAATTCTGGTCATTTACAATGTCTTGTATTTTAACTTTGCTTTTCGCAGCCCAAGAAAGATATTGCCAGTAAAGGGGAACAACAGCGGCATCTTCATATATAGTTCGTTCTATTTTCTGCAATAAGCGAAGACGTCTTTCTGGATTCATCTCTCTGTTTGCTTGATGAATATCATTGTCGATACTAGGGCGACAATATTCGCTGGCGTTATAAGCACCTAATCCTGTTTTATTGTTTGGGCAGGCAATGATGAACTCGAATAAGTTGTTGGAATCCATAGTGTCCGATTGCCAGCCAAGCATCATAATATCTGCTGTATGATTATCAAATTCTTGAAAATACTGAGCTTTAGGTAATGTTTTTAAATCTACCGTTATATTAATCCTGGCTAACATGGCGGCAACAGCTTGGGCAACTTTCTCATCATTCATGTAGCGATTGTTTGGCGCCATCATGCTAATACGAAAGCCTTTCTCGTAGCCTGCTTGTTTCATTAAGTCTTGTGCTTTGCGTAAATCGTATTCAGGCTCTAAGTCTTGGACGTGACCAAGGAAACGATCTGCGCTTAATTGTCCTGCTGGTGTAGCATGGCCCTTTAATATTTTATCTACAATAAGTGTTTGGTTGATTGCGAGATTAATTGCTTTTCTGACTCTAACGTCTTTGAATTCTTGACGTCGATTTTGATTCATATGTAACAATAAAATACGAGTGCTTGGCAAAGTGACAAGCTGAATGCCTGCGGCCCGCTTGGTTCGTTCAATATCAATAGGTGATATAGGGAATATGAAATCAACATCACCTGAGAATAAGGCAGCGAGTCTTGTTGAGTCGGTACGGATAGGCGTTAGAATAACCGTGTCTACATTACCAGGTGAGTCTACGTCCCAATAATTGTAATTACGCTTTAATTCCATTCGACTACCAAGTTCACGGTTTATAAATACAAATGGACCTGTACCTGAGACATTTTGAGACGCAAAGGTTTTACCATATTTAATAATTTCATCTCGACCTTGATAGAAAGCCTGATCCATTGGGAACACATAAGCCATGATATTTAAAAGTAGTGGGTTAGGTGAGGTCGCATGAACATCAACAGTATAGTCATTGATAGCAGTTGCTGAGGCTATGCTGTCAAACATGGCGCGAAAATCCGGCGACGTTTTTAAACGGTTAATGGTGTAAACCACATCTTTTGCTGAAAATGGATTACCAGAATGAAAAGTGACGTTTTGTCTTAAAAAGAAACGCATGGTGTGTGCGTCGATACGTTGCCATTTTGTGGCCAGTCGAGCTTCAAATTGACCGCTTTTGTTCCACCGTAATAAGGGGTCAAAAGTGAAATGAGAAAACTGCAATGTTCCTTCGGAAAGCTGTTCGTGGGGGTCTAATGAGATTGGATCTGCGTTTAAAGCAATTTCTAATTTTGTTGCGTTCACCTTGTTGCATAAAATAAGTGTCAAACAACAGGCTATAATAACCTTGATCTTCATTACTTTAGACCTCATTTATGTGTGGTGCGTTGCTCTGCTTTGTCTGCAAGTGATTCAATCGTCTTTTTTTGTAGAGTATTTGACGAGGAAATGACGTTTTATATGGCTTTTGGCCAAAAGGGTAGCTAGGTATTCTTACAAATAAATAAGTAAAAATACAGTAAGACCGTGTTGTTTCAGCACATTTAGATCAGAATTGTGTTTTATTTAAAGCATTAGGTTTAAATAAATAGGTAAATATGAATTATTTTGCTCATCTGCATATAGCGTCCATAACTCAAACATCTTGGGTTGGTAATTTATTGGGTGATTTTCCAGTAAATGCGAATTTGCTGGATGCAGATTTGTTAGAAGGTTGGCGTTTGCATCAACAAGTTGATGTTATGGTTGATCAGCATGCGGCCAGTGTCGAATATCGTTCTATGCCAAGAAATGGCCGGAGACGCTTCGCTGGCATAGTGCAAGACATTGTCATGGATTATTGGTTAATCCAAAACTGGTCTCGTTTTGGTGTAATGCCTTTAGAGGTATTTTGTGATCAAGCGGTATTGGGTTTGACGTTAGATAAAGAGCGTAGCCCTGAACGTTTGAAAAATATGATTAGCTCATTAGAGGCGGACAATTGGTTATCAACACTAGGAACCGCTGATGGTGTAGAAAAAGCCATACGTTCCATTATGCGGCGCTGGCGATATGGCGAGTATTTACAGGACTTTGTTGATGATCTTCCTAATGTTATTGAGCAAGCGGAGAGGCCGTTTTTGGCTTTATATCCAGACTTACTGAAGTTTGTTGATCAGGAAATGAAAAAAGCCGAGGCCACACGCAGCCTCGGCTAAGTGAACTTAGAAAAACTAAGTTCGGTCAAGAGAACAATCACACAAGCTTCAAGTTAGGTGCAGATTCCTTTCTTGTGCTTAATATGACGTAGATGAGTATAGGTGTTTAGCTTTCTAGCAACCTTGACTTAAGTCAGAGCTGCACCAAGTGCATGATAAAAAACTAATGGTATCTTGAGAGAGTATTTTCTCTATCTTAATTGGAACTTGTGGTAGAATCCGCCACCGAAAAAGACTTGGTCGTACTTAATCATAGCACTTCATCATAAATGCGATCATAACAACAGGGGGAATTAGCTTGGCCGTTCAGTGGTATCCAGGGCACATGAACAAAGCGCGTCGAGAAATCGAAGAGGTTATGACGCAGGTGGATATAGTCATCGAAGTATTAGATGCCCGTATTCCTGACTCTAGTCAAAACCCTATGTTAAATACATTGCGTGGTGAGGTTCCTGTTCTTCGTCTTTTGAATAAAAAAGACTTAGCTGACAAAGCTCGTTTGGATCTTTGGTTAGAACATTGGCGAGGTAGCGAGACAGTATTAGCACATCCTTTTTCAACACTTGATAAAGTTGACGTTGCTAAAATTAGCCAATGGGTAAGCCAAATGGTTCCCCATCGAGGCAGTGCTGAAAAACCGATTCGTGCGATGATCGCCGGTATTCCTAATGTGGGAAAATCCAGTTTGATGAATGCGTTGCTTGGTCGCCGTGTGGCAAAAGTGGGTGATGAGCCTGCTGTTACCAAGTCGCAACAAAAATTAAAAGTAACCAATGGCTTTCAGTTGTTGGATACACCAGGCATTTTATGGCCAAAAATTGAAAATCCAGATGCTAGTTATCGTCTAGCGGTAACCGGTGCAGTTCGGGATACAGCAATTGATTACGAAGATGTAGCTTTGGTTGGCTTGAAATTCTTTATTAGCGATTACTTGGATGCATTGGTGAGTCGTTATAAGTTAAAAGAAATTGCCGATGATCCTTATGACGTTTTGAAGGTTATTGGTTCTAAGCGCGGTGCTTTGCGGTCTGGTGGCAAGGTCGATATGCACAAAGCAGCTGAAGTATTTTTAAATGATGTAAGAACGGGTGCGATTGGTCCTTATGTGATGGAAACGCCCGAAATGATTGCATTGGAAGAGCGTTTGGTTGAAGAAGCAAAAGCGAAGAAGGAAGCAGTTCGGCTAGCAAGATTAGCCGCCGCTATACCTCAACGTCAACAAGCGAGCAATCGTGCTTATCGTGAAAATCAGGCGCAATCCACTAAGCAAGATGAAAATTTAGATGACCATTAGTGAGGTTCACTGTCATGGATTATGAAATTGCTTTTGACCAAGACGAAAATATTTATCGTATATACACAGGGTATGAATTCGCAGCAATTGGCGAGTGGATTTCTGAATATGTACGAGATTTAGAAAGTATTCAACGAGTATTAATGGCTGCTCGTCTAGCAGAAACTGAAAAAGAAACGACCGAATTCAAACATGGTCCTTTTGATGTGATTCTGAGTGAGGAGGGGGTCTCTGTTTCTCGTCAAGTTGACCTGGATTCGGCTGAAGAAGAAATAAAAGCCATGTTTGATACTCAAGAAAGCTTTTACCAAACATCAACAGATGGCATTCAGTCAGAGTGCGGTCTAGAAGATTTGATCAATATGATCGAAAACTGGCACGAAGTGCTGCAATAGTTGTTCCTTGCGCTGGCTGGGTTTACACTAGCGTATGTTTATTTTTCATGTTTTTTTAGGGAGCCAATATGCTCATCGAATTGGAAAAAGCTCGTACTCGAAATAATGTCGTTCGCATTTTTCGTGAAGAACTAGACGGACCAGAAAGCTGGACGGATGGTTTTGTTGTGGCTGCCAACGAAGAAATGGTTTTGCTCCAATTAGTGGATGACAGCATTCGTCTTAATGGTTATCAAATTCTATTTCTTGAAGACATTAGCGATTTTGCCCATCCAGCTCCCTTTAACGACTTTCAGAAAAAAGTATTAGCGCTTCGGGGCGAAGAAGTGGTTGATCCAGAAGTAGAGCTTGATGATCTTGCTGTATTGTTGATCGACATTAGCGAAGAGTTTGGTTTAGTTACCCTTCACCGTGAAGAAATTGAACCGGATAGTTGTGAAATCGGTCGTGTTATCCGCGCTGATGCAGTGACCTATGAATTAGAAGAAATTGGTTCAGACGCACGTTGGTTTGACGATACTTTTGAATACGACTTATATGATATTACTCGTATTGAATTTGGCGGTGCATATGAAGAAGCTTTAATGCTTGCCAATGATGATATGGGCGATGATGCCTATGAGTTATCTGATACTTATCCTGAAGATGATGTGAATATTGACGACGAAAAATAGTTGTTAGTTTCCTTATCTGTTTTTTAGAAAACGCCTTCATTGGCGTTTTTTTATTTTATCTGTATATATTGTCTGTATTCAGTGTGTGTTTTTCTAATTTAGGCTGAATTTGAGGCAAGGTTTTGACTTGCTTTTAGCATGAAGTAAAAAAGGAAACTTTTTATGTCTCGTTGGTTGTCACTTCTTTGTTTGCTTATTTTGGTTTCAGGCTGTGCTGCGTATGCAACGCATCAATTTGATGACCTTTTCGGTGCTGAAAATCCTGAGAACCGTGTTAGTTATATTAATAAAGATGATGCAACATTTTATAATGAGCAAGTTAAGCCGATTTTAGATAATCGTTGTGTGTCCTGTCATGCCTGTTATGACGCCCCTTGTCAGCTCAAATTGACCGCTTCAGAAGGTATTGAGCGAGGAGGTTCAAAGGACTTAGTTTATGATGGAACTCGTTTGTTAGCGGCTTCTCCAACACGATTATTTATTGATGGAAAAACTACTCAAGAGTGGAGAACAAAAGGCTTTCACCCTGTTTTAAATGAACGGGGGCAATCACCTTCTGCAAATCTGCAAGGTAGTCTGCTATATCGTGCAATAGCGTTACGCAAAAAACAGGGAGAGTTTACACAGCCTGTTTTATCAGATGATTATGATTTTTCTTTGGCGCGAGATCAGCAATGTTCGAGTGTAGAAGAGTATTCCCAGTTTGAGAGAGATTATCCAAATTGGGGGATGCCATACGGGCTCCCCGCCCTGAGTGACCAAGAGTACGACATTTTGACCCGTTGGTTAGCGAAAGGGGGAAAAATGCCAGTAGCGAAGGCGCTACCATCGACACTTCAAATGAAGGTCGAATTATGGGAATCTCGTCTAAATCGCGATGACTTAAAAGGTCAGTTGATTTCTCGTTATATTTACGAGCATTTGTATCTATACAGTTTGTACCTTGATGATGGTGAAGACTATCGCTTCCAATTAGTACGATCGAAAACCCCACCGGGTGAACCTGTTGATCGTATTGCCACACGCAGACCTTATGATCCACCTGGCGTAGCTAAAGTTTATTACCGCCTTTTAGCCGATCCTGAAGTAAAAGTTCAAAAAAATCATATTCCTATGCAATTAGACGAAGCGCGTTATATACGCTGGATGTCTTACTTTTATGGTGAAAAATACCAAGTCACAAGAGACCCTGGTTATGAACGAGAAATTGCCACTAATCCGTTTAAGGCTTTTCGTGAGATTCCTGCCCATGCTCGTTATCGTTTTTTATTAGACCATTCTCAAAATACCATCATGGCCTTTATTAAGGGGCCCGTTTGCCGTGGTCAGGTTGCTGTAAATGTAATTAATGAGCAATTTTGGGTATATTTTGTTGATCCTGAGCTGGCTTATAACAAAGGCTCTGCTGATTTTTTAGAAGACCAAGTACAAGAACTTGACTTACCCGCTGTAGGTTCTAGTAATACATTGCCTTTAGCGTCATGGGTTATCTTCTCTGAACAGCAAAAATCTTATCTATCCGCAAAAGCGGCATTAATTGAAAGTGACGCTGGGAAGAAAATGCCATTAGATCTGAATATGATCTGGGATGGTGATGGCAATAATCAAAATGCTGCGCTAACTATTTTCCGTCACTTTGATAACGCCTCTGTTGTAAAAGGTATGGTTGGACAACACCCTAAAACCTCATGGGTAATTGATTACCCATTATTAGAGCGTATTCATTATTTGTTGGTGGCAGGTTTTGATGTGTATGGCAATGTGGGTCACCAATTGGTAACTCGCTTATATATGGATTTTTTACGCATGGAAGGAGAGATGAACTTCCTGATGCTATTGCCAACCCAAGATAGAGAAAGAATTCGAAAATATTGGTATCGAGATGTTAGCCAGACAATAAAGAATTACATTTTTAGTGATTACATTAAAATTGATAGAGAAGCTGAAATTAAATATGAAACAAATGATCGTCAAGCTGAACTCTATGAAAAGTTACGTCAAAAGCTGACAAAAATTCTTGATCATGATTATGACTTAGAGCAAAGCATTTTAAATACTAAACAAATTGAAGCCTTGTATCAGCTTCAAGCTGCTCGTGGTGGAGGTTTAGTTTTCTTACCTAATGTTGTTACTGTCTTAGTGACTAAGCAGGGTGTTCCTGTAGAAGTATTAAGTCTGATTCATAACAAGGCCCATTCAAATATTTCTAGTTTATTGGATGAAGAATCGGCACGCTTGCCAGCAGAAGACGGTGTCACTTTAGCAAAAGGTGTGCTTGGTGATTATCCAAATGTTCTCATGCAAGTTGAAGAAAGTGAGTTAATCGATTGGGCTGGCCAAGTGTCCCAATTGAAAACGCGCAAAGATTATACTGAGCTTCTAAATAGTTTTGGTATCCGACGAACTCATCCAAACTTTTGGCTTGTTAGTGATGCTATTGCCAATCTGAATAAATTAGACCGACCAAGAGAAAGTGGTATCTTGGACTACAACCGTTTAGAAAATAGGTAATGTAACTCTGTGTTGTGTTGAAAATGATGTGTTTAGAGTTAATTAAAGGATATTCGTCGTGCTTTGATTTTTAGATTCCTATGACCCTAAAGTATAAAATAGATGGGATAAAAAGGCGTCAATTAAATTGACGCCTATATAGTTAAGGTTTTTTCTTCTTCCTAGGTTTTATTACTTTATTTTCGTCTGATTCTTTTTTTAATTTCCGTTTTTCTTTTATTGATAATACTGGTTTTTTCTTTTCATTTTTAGACATATCATCCCTCTAATTTAATAACAGATTAATTAATGTTTTTAAAAAATAAAAATTACATGAATAAATTGGGCCATCTCACCTCTTTGATTGATTTTTAAAATAGAAAGCTTTTTAAAACAACCTTTTTTCTGAAAGTTTATTTTTGAAGAAAAATATATTTAAATAGTCTGTTTTTTTATTTTATTGGCATTTATAGATGCATGCTAAAAAAATATTTTCATATAAAAAATAAAAAACTTTAAGAAATTCTAAGGTAATTTAAAATAATAAATTCAGGCGAGCGTAAGGTTACGCCCGATTAAGAGGGGAAGATCAGGGTAAAACTCCCTGAAAATAAAATATAAAAAAGTATTAATATAATGTCTTTCATGCTTCCAATATAGCAACTTAAATAATAACTTCAAGCTTATGTAGATCTATTTTAAAAAGAAAGCGCGAATTCAACTCCGAAGTGCACCACTCCCTAAATTACGCTGCACTTCGTAGTTCATCGAACACGACCGCAGGTTGTCTATAGCCAAGGCACTTCCTTGGCCTCAGATTTAGTGACCTTTGTACCTTCGCAACTTCTTCATCTGTCACTGTCCTAAGATCGGTTCCCTTAGGGATATATTGCCTCAGCAGACCGTTAAAATTTTCATTTAAGCCGCGCTCCCAGGAAGCGTAAGGGTTAGCAAAATACACATCGGCCTTCAGTTTTTGAGCAATGCTTTCATGGGCACAAAACTCTGTTCCGTTATCTGCGGTAATCGTATGCACGTGACGACGATAGCGCCACAGCATAGCACCAACCGCTCGACACACATCTTCAGTACTTTTCTTGGGCACTTTACGGATTAAGTACATCTTACTCTTCCGCTCAACCAAGCTAACAATCGCTCCAGTACCTTGCTTGCCTAAAACGGTATCGACTTCCCAGTCACCAAAACGCTGCTTGCTATCCACTATATCAGGGCGTTCTTCGATACCAACTCTATTAGGAATAATGACCCGTTTGGTATGCTTTCCTTTTCGATATCGCCTACCGTTGTGTCGTAAATGCTTGTACAGTTTTCCACCTTGACGCTTGTCTCTTTGCACATAGCCATAAATCCATTCATGACTGACAGGTAAGCCTATTAAATGGCTTACACCTGATATCTGTTCAGGGCTCCATTTTAGCGCTAGACCAAACTCAACATAATCGATGGTTTTCTGTGATATCTGGCTTTTCGCAGCACAGTGTCGTCGATGTTGAGCACGGCGCTGTGCGACATTAGGCTCATAAGTGCCATTGATAGTATGCCGCTTTAACTCTCGACTGATACTGGAATGACTGATGTTAAGTCGCCTGCCAATCTCTCTGTAACTTAAATGTTGGCTCAGATAGGCTTGAATCTGATATCGTTGTCCTTCGATCAACTGCTTATAGCTCATGGTAATACTCTAATTGTTTGGCGACGTTAGAATACCACCTATGGGCAGTTGATCTCTCGTCACCTACTCAACCATGAGTGGTGCACTTATTATCTGAATTTGCGAAGTATTTTAGTAGTGGAATAACGCGTCTGTGTTCGCGTCTTCCTTAGTGAATAACTGGAATGCAATAATATTGTACCCGTTCATCGGTATCGTAAGTCCTACAAGGGGCAACCTCATTCATGATGGTGGTGTTTCTCAGCTTTATCTCCTCAAGTGATACTAGAAAGCCCAGTTCTGTTATTTGTGTTATAGATAAGCATAAATACACACTTCTGCATTCCCTGCAATATTTGCTACTTGTATCTTGAGTGATTAAACCCAACTAACAATATATATTCTCTATTTGTTGGAAAATCTTATGATTCCTTTCTCTATTCTTGATTTAGCACCGGTTGCTGATGGCTACTCTGTGGCGGATTCACTTGCTATGAGTCGTAAAATGGCAATGGCGGCTGAAGAAAAAAATTATCTGCGTTTTTGGTTAGCTGAGCATCATGGTATGGCAGGTGTAGCAAGTTCTGCGACCTCTGTGGTGTTGTCTCATCTTGGTGCAGCGACATCAAAAATTCGCCTAGGTTCTGGTGGTGTTATGTTGCCAAATCATTCTCCTCTGGTAATCGCTGAGCAGTTTGGTACCTTGGCAGAACTTTATCCTGATCGAATTGATTTAGGATTGGGGCGCGCGCCGGGTACGGATATGCAAACGGCTAGAGCGTTAAGGCGTAATATGGATGCTTCCGTTGATAGTTATCCTGATGATGTCTTGGAGTTACAGAGGTTGCTTGGAAGTGGTAGTCAAGGAATTAAAGCTGTGCCTGGTTTTGATACTCATGTCCCTTTGTGGATGCTAGGTTCGAGTTTGTACAGCGCTCAAGTTGCGGCAGAATTTGGTTTACCTTATTCTTTTGCATCCCATTTTGCGCCTGATCAATTGATTCAGGCGCTTACTGTTTACCGTCGTAACTTTAAACCGTCGGAGCAGCTTGCGAAACCTCATACCATGGCTGGTGTTATGGCTGTTGTAGCCGATACAGATGAAGAGGCACAGTATTTATTTACCTCTGCTCAGCAGCAGTTTATCAATTTACGCCGTAATCGAAATGTTCCATTTGCGAAACCTGTTGATTCTATGGATGGCATTTGGTCACCTAGTGAAAAGCACATGGTTGAGCATATGTTGCAATATGCGGTTGTTGGCTCGAAGGCGTCTGTTGCCTTTAAACTTTCAAGTTTTTTAAACGCAACTGAAGTGGATGAACTTATTGTTTCTATGCCTATTCATGATCCCGAAGCACGATTGAAGTCACTAGGTTTAATGGCAGAAGTTCGAGAAGAGTTGGTGATTGGTTAATATCTAGATACATTGATGTTGTGAGTTTATCAATGGTTGTTCTAAATGGTGTATTTTAATAGAAGTCATTGGAAGCAAAAAACCACTAAAGAGATTATCTTGCTTTAGTGGTTTTTATTTAAGTAAGGATGACTATTTTAATAAGGCGATGGGGTACCTGTTACTCTTTGTGTCTTGAATCGACGGTGACCCCAAAAATACTGTTCTTTTTTCGATTCTATTTGTGCTTCGATTAGCTTATTTATTTTGGTAGCGTCTTCCACCTCATCCCCTGTCGGGTAATCTTCAAGTTCAGTGAGGGATAAATAATAGCCTTTTTCAGTGCGACCATAATCATAGAGTAAAATGGCTGCTTGAGTGGTTTTGGCCAGTTTGCTGATATGGGAAATAGTCGCACACTCTTTTCCATAGAAAGGAGCGAATACGGAATTTTTTCGACCATAATCTTGATCTACTGCATACCATACGGCTTTATTTTGCTTCAAAGATTTAAATACTTCCCGTACGTTTCTGCGTTCGATGGTTTTTGAGAAAATTGCTTGGCGTTGGCGTTCCATAACCCAATTCACGACAGGGTTTCTCTGTAATTTATAGATTGGGTGAACGTCTATGTATCGAGCCATATGGGTTCCACATAAATCGATAGAGGAAAAATGAGCGCCAATAATAATGCAGCCTTTACCTTTTGCTAGGGCCTTTTCAATTACATCTTGGTCGTTAAATGTCACTTTTGAGATAGTCTTGCTTCTGTCTTGAAACCAGGTGTTAAACATTTCAAAAATGCCTATTCCCATACTTTCTGAATGTGCTTTTGCTAACGCTATTCTTTCTTCATGAGTCATTTCAGGAAAACAAATTTTCAGGTTCACATAGCATATATGTCTTCTATTCGAGTCTAAATAATAGTGTAACTTACCAAAGTATTTACCTAGGTTTTTTTGTACGCTCCAAGGTAAAAAACTGAGCAGATAAGCAACTCCCATACCTAACCATGTTAACCAATGTTTTGGTTTTATGAATTTAGTAAAACTTTTGTCTAGAGTGCTTTTTTTAGCCATTGTATCCCTCCAAAAAAGCCTGCCACTGCTTATCTGATACGTGAAAAGTTGAGTGTTTGCTGGTTTCTTTGTCTAGTGATCGTTTTAAACGGTCAATGTTTGATTGCTGCCAGGCTGGATTTGCGGTTTTAAGTTCGCATTTATCGAAGTCGATAACCCACACTTTATTATGATTATCTATCATGATGTTATGGCAATTTAAGTCTGAATGATAAACGCCATGGTTATGGAAGTCTCTAATGACTCGTCCTATTTCTGTCCAGTTGATTTTGCTACTGTGATCACCTTTTATGATATCGAACAAATCACTGGCATTGGGTATGGTTTCTGTAAGTAGTTCTGCGTGATAGAAACCTTTGTTAAGTGTAAAGAGGCCACCAATTGGACGTGGTACAGGAAGCCCCAAAGTACACATTTTTTCTAACAGCTTTAGTTCTAGCCAGGGGCGCGTTTTTTCGATGCCGTTAAATAAGAAATATTGTTTATTTACTTTAGCAATTAAGCCCCCACGTCGATAACGACGAATCACAAAATGGCCGAAAGAGCTGTTTATAAACCAAACCGCGCCCCGACCAAGCCCGGTTCCAGACTGAGCATTTTGTGATTTCCAAAATTCAGGGTCAAACCATGACGCTGTTACTGGTAGTTCTTGATCGCTTTGTAATAACGTCATATTAGGCGATACTTTAATGGTCTGTGGCATGTTACTCGCTTTATTGTGATGTATAGGTAATGCTTATAATTTTGGACACATTCAAGGACGACTATTCTATAATACTTACCGACTTTAATCAGCCCTAGAGGAAGACATGCAACAAGAGAATATTCAACATTTAGCCGTTGTTCGGTTATCTGCGTTAGGTGATGTGTGTCACGCTATGGCTGTGGTTCAATCTATTCTGAAACAGAACCCTGGGATGAAAGTAACTTGGGTTACATCTCCACTAGAGGCGAACCTTGTACGATTGCTAAAAGGTGTGGAGGTTGTTGAATACAATAAAAAGACGGGGATTCCTGGATTATTCTCATTGCGGAAGCAATTAAAAGGGCAGCGATTTGATATGCTTTTGCATTTGCAGTGGTCCTTACGTGCAAGCTTAGTATCCCTAATGATTAAGGCCAAAAGACGAGTTGGTTTTGCTTTGTCTCATTCTCGTGAAAAACAATCTTGGTTTGTTAATGAGTTGGCACCTGAACCGAAAGGGGAGCATGTTTTAGATTCTTTTCTATCGATTGCCAGTGTACTTGGGGTCACAAAACCGAGTTTGCCTTGTGATCTTGTTTTGCCAGAAGTGAGCTTTGATCTGCCAAATCGTTATGTGGTATTGAATCCGTCAGCCTCTAAAGCAGACCGGAATTGGACAATAGAAGGCTATCAAGCGGTGTTAGATTACCTTATTGATAAAGGTATTTGCCCCGTTATTACCGGTGGACCGTCAGAAAACGAAGCGGAGTTTGCGCAACGTATCATTGAAAATCGGAAAAAAGACGTGATTAATTTAGTGGGAAAAACACCGCTGAATATGATGTTGTCTGTTCTAAAAGGCGCGGATTTGGTGATCAGCCCCGATACAGGGCCAGCCCACATGGCAACTTTGGTTGGAACTCCTGTGTTAGGTTTGTATGCACATTCAAACCCTAAACGAACAGGGCCATATCAGGATTTAGATAAGGTCATCAGTGTATACGAGAAGTTGGTTGAGAAGGAATATCAAAAGCCAGTTGCTGAATTACCTTGGTCAACACGTGTGCACGATCAAGAAGCCATGCAGCATATTCGTATTGACCAGGTCCTAGCGTTATTAAAAAGGCTTATCTAAGGCCTTTCTCTGCCAACTTAAGATCTAATGTTGCCTTTAAGAGCTTATATAATTGGATAGAGGCATCAATTTCTTCTTTTCTATTGGTTAAGCTTTCTATATTCAAACCAAGTGGAACATCTAGTGGTAAAGCTGTTTCGATAATTTGCTCTAAAGCGTTACGACAAATTTTTATGGACTCATCCAATGGTGTTGCTGAATCTAGAATGCGGTGTTTGGTTGCATCTGGCACCGAGATGCCTAGCCATTCCATGAATTCGAGTGTTTTGGCGCTACCACAAGGTGTGAAGGTTAAAATGATACGCTTTGGCGTCTCACCTTGTTGTTTACATTCTCTTGCATAGCGACTGATTAAATCAGCTGTTGCTTGATGATTGTAAACCGCTTGTGAGATAAAAAATTCACAACCTGCGTCCGATTTTTTCATCAAGCGTAAATGCTCGTCTCCTTTTTTTGCATGGCGCTCAGCAATGGTGACACCACCCAAATTGAAATCATGAGACGATGCTTTTAATGTATCGTACGCTTTTGGTAAAGGTAGTTTGATATTGCCATCAGAAGAAGGTGAGCCAACTAGCACTAAATCGCGAATACCAAAATCTTCCCATGCTTCTGTTAACCAGCCAGAAAACTCTTCTGAACTGCGAGAAGAAACAGATTTATAGGTAATAACAGGTTTGCCTGATTGAGTATGAAGGCGCTTTGACCAAGCTCTGGGATCATGGGTTTCCATAAAAGGGAAAGGGCGAGGTTTGTCGATGCGACTCGTTTCGTCTTGAATGTCATAGACGATCAAGCCATCAGCCTCAACATTTGTTAAGCGTTCTAAGAGCTTGTCACTAATTTGCTCTAGCTGTTCTTCTCCAACAGATGACCGTGGCGGTGTTGTGCCAATGAAGTACACGCCTCTGCTGGGATCTTGAAACTTTGTTGCCAATTCGGATTTCATAATGTCACACTCTAAGTAGGCGAGGCAGATAATGTTGTTCTGTACCTCGGTAAATTTGCTTGATGTGGCTATTCTAACAGTGAAATGTATTCAAGGCTTTGCTTACAAGTTGAATAATATTGTAGATGAAATGAGGCTCGCTAATTCGTTCAATAAAATAAAGAGGTAAAGATGCCAAATATTGAGTTAAAGGGGCTGCATGAAATAACGTCATTTAAAACCAGTTCATCGGGCTTGCCCCCAGTGCATACTTGGTCTCCTCCTTTTTGTGGTGATATGAATCTTATTATTAAAGCAAATGGGGAATGGTTTCATGAGGGTGGAAAAATAAGGCGTTCTGCCATGGTTACCATGTTTAGTCGAATTTTATGGTTCGAAGCTGGTGAATACTTTTTAGTAACTCCCGTTGAGAAAGTTCGGATCCAGGTGGAAGATGCCCCTTTTTTAGTTACTGAATGGCGTTGGATAGAAACCGTGCAAGGGCAAGCTATTGAGTTTAAGACACATACAGATGATGTTTTAGTGTTGGGTGTAGACTGTAATTTATGGATGGATTTTTTTAAAGACGAAGAGCGCCCTTATATTTCGATGCGCTACGGAATGAAGGCATTGGTTGGCCGCAATGTGTTTTACAGTCTAGTTGAAAGCTTAGAAAGGGTTGAGACATCAAAGGGAACCGGTATGGGGCTGATAAGCGCGGGTAAATCTTATCTTTTAATGGAAGATGAATGACGAATTCTTACCCGTCTAGGTATATAATGTGATGCATTGAGCGTGATGTTTTGCTTTGCGCATTATTTTTGTTTGAAGGGGTGTTTGTTTGTTATTCGAAGAATTTGGTTTTGATAATCGCATTTTGAAGTCCATTGATCACTTAGGGTTTAATGAGGCGACAGAAATTCAATCCCGTGCGATACCAGAAGCTATGGTTGGTCGTGATTTATTAGCGTCGTCAAAAACTGGATCAGGAAAAACACTCGCTTATCTTTTGCCAGCGTTACATCGAGTTTATAAGAAAAAAGCCTTGTCAAAACGTGATCCACGGGTTGTGATTTTAGTACCAACTCGTGAATTAGCGAAACAGGTTTATGGTCAACTTCGTCTTTTATTAGCGGCAAGTCGTTTTACATCCATTCTTATTCAAGGTGGCGAAAACTTCAATGATCAGCATAAACTTTTACAAAAAGATCCCCATTTTATCGTCGCAACACCAGGGCGTTTAGTGGATCACTTGAAACAACGTCATGTTTTTCTTGAAGGGTTAGAGTTACTTATTTTGGATGAAGCTGACCGTATGTTGGATTTGGGGTTTGCTGATGCCATGCGTGCTATAAACGCTGCGGCAAGTCATCGTCAGCGTCAAACTTTATTCTTTTCTGCCACACTAGATAATACCGATGTCAGTGATATTGCAGGAGAATTATTGCGGGAACCTTCTCGTATAGCGATTGGTCAAGGTTTTGATGAGCACTCAGATATTGGACAACATATTTTGCTATGTGATCACTTAGATCATAAAGAAGCATTATTGAAACATTTGTTGGTTGGCGAAACGATTAAGCAAGCCATTGTTTTTACTGCGACTAAAAGTGATACCGTGCGCTTATCTGAAATCATTGAAGGTTGGGGGTTAAGTACTCAAGCACTTAATGGTAATTTATCGCAAAGTGCTCGAAATAAAACGATGGAAAGTTTTGCCAAAGGACAATTTGACGTTTTGGTGAGTACTGATGTGGCATCTCGTGGTTTAGATATAGCTAGTGTTTCTCATGTATTTAATTTTGATTTGCCAAAACAAGCAGAAGAATTTGTCCATCGTACTGGACGAACCGGTCGCGCAGGCTTTAAAGGGGAAGCTTATTCCTTAGTTGGTCCGAAAGATTGGGTTAACTTTAAGGCTATCGAAGCATTCTTACAAAAAGAGTTTTCAACCGAAGTGATTGAGGGCTTAGAGCCTAAATTTAAAGGATTAACACCACCAAAACCAACTCGTAAAGTGGGTAAAAAGCCAACAACAAAGGTACAAAGTAAAACGCCTAAGAGGTCGACCAAGAAAGCCACTGGTAAAGCTCGTTTTCATGATAATCAACAAGATGGTTTTGATGCTTTCAAATTACCAACTAAGCGTTTCGAAAAACAAGCTAATAGCGATGATGGTGAAGATTAGAATATTTGGCCTTGTTGGGTATTGGTGGTTTGCTTAAATTGCTAAACAAGTACTATATTTTGATGTTATTAGATTAAAGGTGAGATATATTCACGGTACTGGTTAATTTTGCTAATTCATTGGAGAGAAGGTTATTAACCGTTTACCCCCACTAAATTCATTAAGATGTTTTGAATCTGCTGCTCGTCATGGAAGTTTCAATAAAGCAGCCAAAGAGCTTTCTGTGACGCCTTCGGCAATTAGCCATCAGATTAAAGGTTTAGAGAGCTTTCTAGGCCTTGAATTATTTCGACGGACCAAGCGTAAGGTAATTTTAACGGAAGCTGGGGAGTCTTACCTAAAGCCGATAAAAGCTATCTTTGAACAACTGGAAAATGCGACATCTGAACTAAAAAGCCAGCAAAAATCAGGTTCATTACGTTTAGCTGTTGCCCCTGCGTTTTTAACTCGTTGGTTAATGCCCCGGATGGAGCGTTTTCAAAGTCGTTATCCTGATATCCAAATTGAAATCAGCTCGTCTATGGGGTTAATTGATTTTTCTGCTAATGATGTTGATATGGCCGTGTATTTTGGTAATGGTGAATGGGAGGGGGTAGAGGCTTATTATTTACGTCCTGCTCGCTTAGCTCCTGTGTGTAATCCAAAGCTGATAAAAGCAGATCAGCCAATCAATACACCTGAAGACATGCGTTTCTACCCTTTATTGCATGTTTCAAAACGAAAAGACGAATGGCATGATTGGCTACAACAGCATGATCTTGATCCTACGCGTTTTCGCCGAGGTTTGATGTTTTTCAGTGGTTCTTTGACCGCAGGAGCCGCTGCACAGGGTTTAGGTATTGCTTTGTCTGACTCTGAGCTTGTCATGCCAGAAATCGAGGCGGGGACACTAAAAATATTATTTGATCAGCATTTAATTACTAACAAATCTTTTTACTTGGTATATGAGAAACGCCGTTCTGTTACATCTGCTATGTTGGCATTTAAAGAATGGATTATTGAAGAAATGGTAAGTAATTAAGTTATTTTGATTATAGCAATACATAATTTGTCGAAATTTTAAAAACGTAAATGAGAGTTTATATATGAGCACAGCGTTAGCGGTAAACAGTTATTTTGATGATAAAGTAAAATCTATTGCTCTAGATAATGCCGAAGGTACTTCAACAGTTGGTGTTATGGCAATTGGCGAATATGAATTTGGTACTAGCCAAAGAGAATATATGACGGTTGTGTCTGGGGCTTTGACTGTGAAGCTGCCAACAGAAAATGATTGGAAAATTTTTGCAAAAGGTGAGTTATTTATTGTAGAAGCAAATCAGACTTTCCAAGTAAAAGTCGAAGAAACTACTGCGTATCTTTGTCGCTACGAATAACCTGCATCGCTTTCAAAAAAAGGGCTGATTAATTAATCAGCCCTTTTTTCGTTCTTAAGATAGCTTTATTTTTTGATTAGCCGCCAACCACATTAACCAATAAGGTTACTCTGTCTCCTGGTTGTACATATTTCTGACTACCAACTTTAGGGTTCCAATCTTTAATATCATTCACAGAAACTTTGAACTTATTGGCAACAACAGCTAATGAGTCTCCGGAGCGAATGGTATATACCACTTTTTTCATTACACTGCGTGTACCACGTGTATTCTTAGTACTGTTTTTTGATTCTTTAGGTTCAAGCCAAACAACCAGTTTTTTTCCTGGGAATAACGGATCGCCAAGACCCATACTGTTCCAGCGGGCAAGTGTTTTACTGGTTGTCCCGTATTTATTAGCAATCAACCATAAGCTGTCCCCTGGTGAAACAGTGTAGTTGATTTTGATTCTATTACGGCTCGGCGCATTAGATTGTTTAGCTAATAAGCGTTGGTGGGAACTTAGTGTGTAGCTTTCAATGTCGTTACCAGCTACTGGAATCATAAGTTCTTGTCCAACACGAATTAATGAAGACGATATTTTGTTCACGTTTTGCAGAACACCGACTGTTGTGTTGTGTTGTTTAGCAACTAGTAGCAAGCTGTCTCCCGCTTTTACTGTATAGCGAACCCAAGTGACACGTTCTTCGGGTGGAATTTCTGCTAATTTAGTGCGGAATTGTTTGGCTTTAGTAATTGGCATTAGCAATCTATGAGGGCCGTCAGGTGAGGTTGCCCATTGATTAAACCCTGGATTTAAAAGATAGACTTCATCGATACTTATTCCAGCCATTTCCGCAGCTTGTGCTAAATCGAGCTGGCCACCAATGTTGACCACATCAAAGTAAGGTTTATTTGGAATAAAGTAAGTTGAATAATTATACTTTTCAGGATTCTTAATTATCTTTGCTAAGGCAATAAGTTTTGGAACGTAGGCACGTGTTTCTCTTGGTAAATCTAAAGACCAGAAATCGGTTGGCTTACCTGCTTTTTTATTCTTTCTGATGGCGCGCATAACCGTGCCTTCACCAGAATTATAAGACGCTAGGGCGTGTAGCCAGTCACCATCAAACATTTTATGTAGACGAGTAAGGTAGGCAATTGCTGCTTGAGTCGAGCCGATGATATCTCTACGGCCGTCATACCACCAAGTTTGATCTAGACCATACATTTGTCCAGTGGATGGAATGAATTGCCAAGGGCCAGATGCACGTCCATGACTGTAACCAAAAGGGTCGAAGCCACTTTCAACAATCGGTAATAGTGCTATTTCAGTAGGTAGTCCGGCTTTTTCTAATTCCTCAACAATGTAATACAAATAACGTTCACCACGCTTTGATACACGGTCTAGATAGGAAGGATGAGAGCTAAACCAACGTAGTTGCGAAGATAATCGAGGACGATCTATATCAATGTCCATTTGGTAGCCAGCACGAACTCTGTCCCAAATATCATCAGGTACGCGTGGTTTACTAATGGCAATAACCGGTTCGATTGGCTCTTGCTCAATGTCTTCCACCGCGGTTTCTATTTCTTCTATTGTTGAATCAATAGGCGGAACGGAATCAATAAAGCCTAGGCGTTCAGTGTCTGCTTCCACGACATCGGCTTCTTCCGCCGGTTCTAAAAGATCGACAGACTCATTGGATCGCTCTACTTTAGAGGCTGTTTGGCAAGCACTGAGGATTAAACTTGCAAGGCAAATCCATAAAATTTTATATATCATGAAAACCACAAAATTGAATAAAGTTTAGACATTTTAAAGGTGTGGCGGGAGAGGTCAACTAAAACTATCTTTAGCTCGACGTACTTGACTAAATGCAGCGACCGAATCTTCCGTAGGATCTTCTTTAAGTTGTTGTGCCGCATACATTTTAATTGTTTTATTGTGAGTGCGTAAAAAAGGATTAGTTTTTTTCTCTAAACTTAATTCTGTCGGAATGGTTGGCTCATTGTGTGAGCGTTTTTCTTGGCTAGTTGTATTGCTTTCTAATAAGGTTTTATTTTGAGGGTCTAATGACATCGCAAAGCGATAGTTCGCTAGAGTGTATTCATGGGTGCAATAAATTAGAGTGTTCTCAGGGAGTGATGATATTTTTTCCATGGCTTCTAGCATCTGTGCTGGGGTACCTTCCATGATTCGACCGCAACCACCTTTAAATAACGTATCACCACTGAATAAAATAGGTGTTTCTTGTACTGAAAAGTAGCAAAGGTGATCTAGGGTGTGCCCCGGTGTTGCAATTACACGGAAATTTTTTGTAAATACTTGAACACTATCGCCTTCTGATACGGAATGAGTCACAAGTTCAGTTAAGTGTGCAGGACCATAAACTTGGCAGCATGTTTGTTGTTTCAGTTCCGCTACACCGCCTGTATGATCATAATGATGATGAGTGATTAAAATGCCGACTAAGGTTTTTTGATTTTCGAGGCAGTATTGTTTCACTACTTTCGCAGAACCCGGATCGACAGCCCAAACTTGTGAGCTATCTTTATCTTGGATTATCCAGATATAATTGTCTTGAAAAGCTGGAAGCGGAAGTATGGTCATATATTGTCTACTTTAATAGAAGTTTTGCATTTCAGATGACGCGCCATAATAAAAATAAAGACATCGTCACGCCGTTTTAAATAGAGAATTCATTGTATGTTGGATGATCAATCAAGACAATTTTTTCAGACTTGGTACAAAACTAATTTAGGGGACAGTCTGCTGCAATTAGAGTTAGCAGAAATTGAATCTGAACTCGATCTCTCTGTAGGTTATTACTTGGTTTCTCAGTCACCGTTGATGACGTTATCATTACAAAACCATCGAATCAGAGAGAGTATTTTATTAGCCCCTGTTTTGGAATTTGGTGCACCTTCGAATACCATAGTTGCTAAGTCAAGCGAACTGCCTTTTGAAAGTGATGGGGTTGATATTCATGTTTTTCATCACTCATTAGATATTTCAGCAACTCCCCATGATGATTTACGGGAAGCAGCAAGAACCTTATTACCTAGTGGTAAACTGATTGTTGTTGGTTTTAATCCGTTGGGTTTATGGGGGTTTTGCCGCCTCTTTTCACCACGTGTGAAAGCACCTTGGTGTGGTCGCTTTATTTCTCATCAGCGTTTGGAAGATTGGTTGAAAGTAGCGGGTCTAACTTTAGAGTCTAAACGGTTTATTTATTACAAACCTCCTGTGCAAAATAGTAAATGGCGATTGCGTTTTAAGTGGCTTGAAAAAATGTTGAAACCACTTAAATTACCTTTTAGTGGTGTTTATGTCATGACAGCAACAAAGCATGAAAAGCGCTATATTCCGTTAAAACCTCGTTGGTCAGGGGCTCGTGTTAGAGTGCCACCATTAACAAAACCAACAGCAAAAGAGATGAAAGAGTGAAAGATGTAATTATGTACACTGATGGAGCTTGTAAAGGCAATCCAGGGATTGGCGGTTGGGGAGCTTGGCTTACCTTTGGTGAGCATGAAAAGCGTTTATGTGGTGGTGAACATGACACCACGAATAACAGGATGGAATTAATGGGGGCAATAGAGGGGCTAAGGGCTTTAAAAGAAAAGTGCTCTGTAACCCTATACACAGACTCCTCTTATGTTCAAAAAGGCATCACGGAATGGATGGCTGGCTGGAAGCGGAAAGGTTGGATGACTGCTTCAAGACAGCCGGTAAAAAATAAAGATTTATGGCAGGCATTAGATGAACAATGCCAAAGACATGAAATGACTTGGAAATGGGTGAAAGGTCACGCAGGAATAGAAGGCAATGAGATTGCGGACGATTTGGCGAACCAAGGTATTGAAGAGTTAAGGGCAAGATCATGAGGCAGGTTGTTCTCGATACGGAAACAACAGGTATTGATCCTAAACAGGGTCATCGTATTATCGAAATCGGTTGTGTAGAAATGATAGGTCGTAAGCTAACGAAACGACACTTCCATGTTTACATCAATCCTGACAGAGAAGTTGAAGAAGAAGCTTTCAGAGTCCATGGAATTAGTAATGAATTTCTTGCTGATAAGCCTCGTTTTCATGAAGTCGCTCAAGATTTCTTTGATTTCATAAAAGGGGCTGAATTAATCATCCATAATGCGCCTTTTGATATTGGTTTTATGGATCATGAATTTGCTCGACTCGGCGGCTACCCTAAAACTGCAGAGGTGTGTGGTGTTTTTGATAGCTTGGTTTATGCTCGAAAAAAGCATCCAGGACAAAAAAACAACTTAGACATTCTATGTCGACGTTATGGTATTGATAACTCACACCGAGAATTACACGGCGCACTTTTAGACGCTGAAATTCTGGCCGATGTGTATTTGTTGATGACAGGTGGCCAGACCAGTTTGGGGTTGGCTAATAGTTCTGATTCAAATTCTAAAGAAGAGGGTGATGTTGGCGAGATTCGTCGTCTTGCTCCTGGGCGCCCAGCGTTAAAAATAATTAGAGCGAATGAAAGCGAATTGAAAGTGCATGAAGAGCGTTTGGATTTGATTGATAAAAAATCAGGTCAATCTTTGTGGCGAATTAAGCATTAATGGAGTATAAAAATTTGTTTATAATTTTTATACGTAACCTTAAATGATTGTAATAAAAAGCCTTCAAAAGAAGGCTTTTTATTACTTAGAAATAAGCGAAAAATTAATTTTCTTAACTCAGGACTTACAGGAAGTAAACAACACAAAGGCCGCCAACTGTGCTTAATACGATGGTATAAGGAAGAGCCATCCAAACCATCTTACCGTATGAAAGTCTTAGTAAGGGGGCAATTGCTGAAGTAAGTAAGAACAAGAATGCTGCTTGACCGTTTGGCGTTGCCACACTAGGAAGGTTTGTTCCCGTATTAATCGCAACCGCCAATGTATTAAAATGTTCTTTAGTAATTGCTCCTGCATCAAGAGCTGCTTTTACTTCACCAATGTAGACGGTGGCAACAAATACATTATCACTAATTGCTGACAACAAACCGTTAGCGATAAAGAACATGATAGGTTGTGAATGTGTCGGCATATTTAATACGATGTCGATAATAGGCTGGAACAAATGCTGTTCGTGTATAACAGAAACAATGGTAAAGAAAACAACAAGTAACGCCGTAAAAGGAAGTGCTTCTTCAAACGCGTGACCGATTTGATGTTCCTCTGTGATGCCGTTAAAAGCAGTTAACAAAACAATAACCATTAAGCCAACAAGACCAACTTCAGCCACATGAAAAGCTAAAGACAGCATGAGTATGATAGACACAATGCCTTGAATAATAAGTTGAGCTTTGTGTTTGTTTGTACTTTTTTTAGATTCTTCCTCTTCAAATTTTTTCAGTATATTGCGAACGTTTTCAGGAAGGCGAGCACCATAATCAAACCATTTTGTTTTTTCTAAAATAACAACAGTAATTAATCCGCAGGCCAATACTGGCATGGAAATAGGTGCGACGCGCAAAAAGAACTCAACAAAATCCCAACCCGCAACTTTTGCAATAAGAAGGTTTTGTGGTTCACCTACTAATGTTGAAACACCACCAAGAGCAGTACCTATTGCACCATGCATTAATAAGCTACGTAGAAAGGAACGAAATTCTGCCAAATCTTCTTGGTTGACAGGAAGTATGTTGTCGTCACTGTTTGGGTTGTGTTTTTTATTAGGGTCTTGGTCTGAGGCGACTTTATGGTACACGGAATAAAAGCCGACACTTACACTTATAAGGACAGCCGTAACCGTTAATGCATCTAAAAATGCAGACAATATTGCAGCAGATAAGCTAAAAACCAATGAGATGATGACTTTGGATTGAATTTTTACTAACAACTTATTGAATATGAAAAGGAGCATGTCTTGCATGAAGTAAATGCCAGCGACCATAAACATTAGCAGTAGGATTACATCGAAGTTTTTAATTACTTCATGGTAAACACCGTCAGAGGTGGTGAGCCCTAAAAGAACTGCCTGAATAGCAATCAAACCACCGGGTTGTAACGGGTAGCACTTTAATGCCATGCCAAGAGTGAAGATAAATTCAATAATAAGTAACCAGCCCGTGATGAATGGGCCTAGTGTAATAACAGCAATTGGATTAATTATTAAAAATGCAATCACGGCTTGCTTGTACCACAGGGGGAAGCCCCTAGAAAGTTATTCCCAAGCGCATGTGATATAGAGGTTTTCATTCATTGCTCCTTCTGAGAAGAGGTTAAAGTTTTTTTATAGTTTTTAATTGAGGGCATGATAAGGGATATGGAAAACAGTATCTATAGTGATTAATAGCTAATAGATATTGTTATTTGCGTAAATATCCCCACTATCACAAGAGCTTATAATTATTTAGAGGAAGAAAACGTTGGAATTTTTAACTGACTACGCAGGTTTTTTATTAAGGCTCATTAGTGTGGCTTTGATTATCGTGTTTGTACTAGGGATTATCGCCAGTGGGAAGCGTAAGTCACAACCAGGTAGTTTATCCGTTACCAAACTTAATGAAAGCTATGATGATATGAAGGCGGAGTTAGATCGCCAGCTATTAGATAAAAAAGTACTTAAGGACAGAGAAAAAGAGAAAAAGAAAAAAGAAAAATTAGAAAAAAAGCACAGAAGAAATCCCCGAAAGAAGCAGATGCAAAGAAGCGTCTTTATGTTTTGGACTTTGATGGTGATATCAAAGCATCCGCTGTAGAAACCATGCGTGAAGAAATTACTGCTATTTTAAGTGTTGCAAAGCCGCAGGATGAAGTTGTGGTTCGTTTGGAAAGTGGTGGTGGTGTGGTGCATGGCTATGGATTGGCGGCATCTCAGTTGCAACGTATCCGTGAAGCGAATATTCCTCTTACTATTTGTGTTGATAAAGTGGCAGCTAGTGGTGGTTATATGATGGCCTGTGTGGCCGATAAAATTATTGCGGCTCCTTTTGCTATTTTGGGCTCTATTGGTGTGGTTGCTCAAGTTCCGAATGTGCATAGATTGCTTGATAAAAGTTTAATTGATGTTGAGCTTCATACAGCGGGTCGTTATAAGCGTACTTTGACTATGTTAGGTAAGAATACTGAAGAAGGGCGTGAAAAATTTAAGCAAGACTTGGAAGATACTCACGGTCTATTTAAACGTTTTGTGTCTGGTCAGCGTCCACAGTTAGATATTGATAATATTGCGACAGGTGATACTTGGTATGGTTCTGAAGCTTTAGAAAATAACTTGGTTGATGTCGTAATGACGAGCGATGCTTATTTGGTTTCTCATTATGATAATGCTGATGTTATACAGGTCGTTTATAAACAGCCGAAAGGGATAGCCGAGCGTTTTGGTTTATCTTTATTTTCTGCCTTAGAGCATAAAGTTGTTTCTTGGGTTGGCAAACTAACTCAGACAAAAGGTTATTAGCTGGCTAACTAGAAAGTAATAGCTAAAAAAGGTGGCATGTTTTCACATACCACCTTTTTTTATTTTATTGAAAGTTCAGGGAGGTTGTTCGAACCTCTTTATTCAAAAACAATAGGAGGGCTAATCAGTTCTTGGGCATCAAATGCTTCTTCCCTATTAGCTAGTTCATTAGTGCTTTGTAGGTCGTCGTAATCAAGACTTGCGCCAGTTTCGGGTGTCATGGATTGCAAGGCGATTTTTTCCATGGCATCTTCTAAAGTAATAGGTTCAAAATAAAGTAGCGTGCCAATAGTAGGGTGATCTAAATAATTTAGCTTCTTACTTGCCGTTTTATTATTTTGTTCCAAGGTTAGAATAAAGGCAGGTTCAAATTCTTTAAATTCTGGCTGCCCTTCAATCAACTCCGGTTCAGTAATCGTTTGTGAAAAGAATGATGAAGTTGTTTCTTTAGTTTGTGGCTCTATTGTTTCGGTTTCAATTATGTCGGGCAGTGTGAAACTGTCGAATAAATAATGTTGATAGCGAATGTCAGATTCTAAATATCGGCCTAGTTTTATAGCAATGTCACCTGTTAATTCAGGGTAGCCATCTTTTTTTTGTTCACTATAAAATGTCTTTTTAATCGTATCACCAGGCTCTTTGAAAATGAGAGTCCATTGTTGATTGCTTAATATTTCTACATGACCATCAAGTTGTTCTCTAAATTTTTCAAAAGGTGTGGGGATTGTCGTTGTTTCAGCTTCAGTTGCTAATAGCGTGTTGTTCTCGCTATTAGCGTTGTCATCAAGTGGTGTTATTTCACTTTCTGGCTTTGTAAAACGAATGAGACCTTCTGTAGAGATTAGGTCTTTGTACTTTATTTGCTCAGTGGATTGACCTTCAGGCCAGATGAAGGTGAGTAAGTAGCCTTCGTAAGCTCGAGCTGTATCAGGGTCGATTTGTCCGTCATCAGCGAGCGCTTGATGGCTTAATAAAGTCAGTGTTAAGAAAGTTAAAATTCGGGCTTTCAATGCAATAGCTCCAAAGTCTTTGTTGTTTGTTGGAAGCGCTCTTCTGCGCTGTTCATAGGGGCTAAAAACTTCAAGGTATCAGATCCTACTAGTTTGTAAGAATCAGGTTTTGTTTGGATTAGCCTGATGAGTTTCATTGGATCAACCGGTGTTTTACTGTTAAAGAAAATCTTACCTTCTTTTGCGTTAGCCTCAATTTTATTGATACCAAGCAGTTCTGCTTTTAATTTCAATTCGGTTTGACGAAACAGGTTTTTGGTCGAATCAGGCAATAACCCAAAGCGATCAATCATTTCAACTTGTAAGTCTTTTAACTCTTCGCTGCTTTGTGCGCTTGCGATGCGTTTGTATAATATTAAACGTGAGTGTACATCACCTAGGTAGTCTTCAGGAATAAGTGCTGGCACTCTAAGATTAATATCCGTTTGTGCAGGGACAGATATATCAACGTCTGGTGATTCACCATTTTTGAGAGATTTTACCGCTCGGTCTAGCATTTCCATGAAAAGCGAGAAGCCAACATGTTCAATATGACCACTTTGTCCATCGCCTAATAATTCTCCAGTTCCCCTGATCTCGAGGTCATGGGTTGCAAGTGTAAAGCCAGCACCAAGTGTGTCTGCCAGCATGATTGCTTCAAGGCGCTTTTCAGCATCGCCAGTCACCTTGCGATCATTTGGGGTGAGTAAGTAAGCGTACGCTTGATGGTGTGAGCGTCCAACTCGACCACGTAGCTGATGTAGTTGGGCTAAGCCAAATTTGTCTGCTCGTTCAATGATAATGGTGTTGGCGTTGGGTATGTCTATGCCTGTTTCTATGATAGTTGAACACACCAGAACGTTGGCTCTTTTATGGTAGAAATCAGACATGACCTGTTCTAATTCTTTTTCACGCATCTGTCCGTGGCCGACAATAACTCGAGCCTCTGGTATGAGTTCTTCCAATTCTTCTGCGGCTTTTTGGATGGTTTGTACTTCGTTATGTAAAAAGTAAACCTGTCCGCCACGATGAAGCTCTCGTAAAATAGCTTCTTTAATTTGGTGTGAATCTCTTTCTTTAACGAAAGTCTTTACAGATAAACGTTTCGCTGGTGGTGTTGCGATAATGGATAGATCTCGAATGCCTGATAGGGACATGTTGAGCGTTCGTGGAATTGGCGTTGCTGTTAGTGTGAGTATATCTACCTCAGCTCGTAAGGCTTTGAATTGCTCTTTTTGTTTGACGCCAAAGCGATGCTCTTCATCGATAACAACCAAGCCAAGATTGGAAAACTTAATGCCACTCTGAATTAGCTTGTGAGTGCCGACAACGATATCTGCTTTCCCAGATTCAAGACGATCAATTGCGGCATTAGATTCCTTGCCTGATCGGAAGCGGGATAGAAGCTCAATTTCAACAGGCCAATCCGCAAAGCGGTCGCAGAAGTTCTCGTAATGCTGTTGGGCTAGTAGGGTCGTTGGTACCAATACAGCCACTTGTTTACCATCTTGAACCGCAAGAAACGCAGCTCGCATGGCAACTTCTGTTTTACCGAAACCCACATCACCACAAATTAATCGATCCATTGGCTTTTTAGAGGACATGTCTTGCATTACGGCATCGATGGCCATTTGCTGGTCTGGTGTTTCTTCAAATGGAAAGCCAGCTGAGAAAATTTCATATTGATCGTCCGGTTTTGCAAAGGCATAGCCGACACGAGCTTCTCGTTTTGCGTAAATGTCTAATAATTCGGCTGCCGTGTCTCGGGCTTTTTCGGCGGCTTTTTGTTTCGCCACGCTCCACTTATCTGTGCCTAGCTTATGCAAAGGTGCTGAGTCTTCATCGGCACCTGTGTAGCGAGAAATTAATTGCAATGAGGAAACGGGAACATACAGTTTTGCGTCATTTGCATAACCAAGAGTCAGTAGTTCTGTTTCTTGGCCATCAATTTGTAGGTTGGTAAGGCCAAGGTAGCGGCCAACACCATGATCGATATGCACAACGGGGGCATTCATTCTTAATTCCGTGAGGTTTCGAATGATAGCATCTTCACTTACATTGCTTCCGTGTTTGCTGCGTCTACGTCGTTGAGAAACGCGTTCACCAAGGATTTCGCTTTCTGCAATTAAGACAAGTTCATCATCGATAGCGAAGCCGCGGCTAATGCTCCCTTCTGTAATAGAGAGAGCTTGTTTTGACTTTGTAAATGTACTCCAACTATCGACTTGTTTGGGGGTTATTTTGTGTTTTTTTAATAAGTCTAATAATGCTTCACGGCGACCTGCTGATTCGGCGACAATTAAGACTCTAGCACTGGTTTTGCTAAGAAAATTTTGTAGTTTATTAAGTGGTGATTGGGCTTTAGAGTCTATTTTGACGCTTTCTAATGCTTTGTATGAAGGGTGGTCGCCCTCAGTAGAAAAAATAACATTGGTAAATTTATTGAGTTCACCAAATAGCTCACTTTCTAGTAGGCATATTTCATCAGGCTTGAGGATTGGTCGTTCAATGTTGTAATTGAGTGATTCGTGACGGCTACGGAAATCAAGCTGGATGCTAGCAAGTTGTTCATTAAAAGTGTCTGATCGGACAATAAGTGTGTTGTCCGGCAGATAGTCAAACATGCTTGCTGTTTGTTTAAAAAACAAGGGTAAGTAATATTCTACGCCTGCAGGGATTAATCCACTTGATATGTCTTGGTAAAGTGGGCTTGAAAGAGGGTCGGTTTCAAAGCGCTCTCTAAAGGCTTGGCGAAACTGCTGTATTCCCTGTGATGTAGTAGGGAACTCTTTGGCAGGAAGCATTTTTATTTCAGATACTTTGTTGATGCTTCGTTGTGTTTCTGGATCAAACCAACGGATAGATTCAATTTCATTATCAAACCAATCAATTCTTATTGGGTTCTCGGCACCCATTGGATACACGTCCATTAAAGCACCACGAATCGCGTATTCGCCATGTTCGTGAACATTTTCTACATTTAGATAGCCTGCGTTGGTTAGTTTTCTTGATAGTTGCTCAAGGGGGAGTTCTTGACCCTCTTCTAAATGAAAACGTTGTGCATCTAAATGTTGTTTCGGACAGAGTCGCGTTAAGCAAGATGCGACTGTGGTAAGTACAATTGGATTCTTGGTTTCTGTAAGCTTTGCTAGTGTTTCTAAGCGTTGCGATATAATGTCTTGGTGTGGTGAAAATGCATCATAAGGGAGTGTTTCCCAATCACTAAATCTTAGTAATTCTTTTTTTCCGTGATTTAGAAATTGCATTTCGTCTTCGAGTTCATTCAATTCGGCAACAGTATTTGCCATAAAAAGAATGGGGTGTTTGTGCTGAGATGCAATGGCCAGCAGCTGTAATGCTTTACGACTGCCGTCTAGTCCGTTAATTAGGTTTTTGAAGCCGGGTTTTAAAGTGAGCGATACATTCTCTGACATGTCGGGCTTATTGTTCTCTGTTTGCGGATAGTGTTAATGACACAGAGTCTGCAAATCGCAGGGCGTGTGGTTTAGCAACTTCAATTTTTGCATAAGTCACATTATCTTGTGTCATACATAGTGCGAGTAAGTCAGCTGTTAGCTTTTCTAGTAAAAGAAAGCGGTTATTTTCTGTATGGGCTATCATTTCTTTGCAAATGGTTCTGTAGTTCACCGCATTTTCAACATTATCTGTGTCATAGGCTTGGGTTGCTGGATAGTGTACCCAAGCATTGATAATAACATCTTGTTTATTGTTGATTTCTGATTCGTTGAATCCAATATAGGTCCGTAAGCGTAAGTTCTTAATATGAATCTGTGCTTCTGGTTGAATCATTACTAGTCTCTCTTTTGGGCCTATTGGTCATGTGCTTGATATTGTGTCGTTTTCAATCTGGTATGGCAACATTAGCTGTATATGAGTTTGAGTCTAATAACTGGCTGATGATAAGAAATTTTCGATTTGCATGATTGGTGTTAAAAATAGGCTATTAATTTCCCTTATTAAATAGTCGTTATAATGCTTTTTTGTTCAAAAAATGAACTTGGCTGAATAAAGTCATGAATTTAGCTAAAAGTTGGCGCTCAAAGACGGTGCAGTATGCTGGTCAATAAGAGTAATGATCTTTATAATAGTCCGGTTTTTTGGTGAAGTGAGTTTGCGTTTACAATTTTCTTAAAGTTAGTTGTTCGTTTGTACATGTTTTCCCGGAGGGGGTGCAAGCACTGCGCATTACGCTTTTTGTCTTCAATTTATTGTTGGGCAGAACATATGTATAAAATTACAAAAGGCCTAAATCTACCGATCTCCGGTGCTCCTAATCAGGTGATTGAGAGTGCGGTCGCAGTAAAAACTGTGGCTGTTATCGGTCCTGACTACCATGGTATGAAACCTACTATGCTGGTTAAGGAAGGAGATAAGGTTAAGAAAGGTCAGGTTATCTTTACAGATAAGAAAACGGAAGGTGTAAAGTATACCGCTCCTGCTTCTGGTGTAATCTCTGCTATTAATCGTGGTGCAAGACGTGTTTTACAATCTGTTGTTATTCGCGTTGAAGGAACAGACGCTGAAACATTTGCGGCTTATTCAGGATCGGAATTAAAATCCTTAGAGCGCAACAAGGTTGTAGATAATCTAGTTGATTCTGGTTTATGGACAGCTTTTCGTACACGTCCATTTTCGAAAGTACCTGAAGTAGCATCAATACCAAACTCCATCTTTGTTACTGCGATGGATACTAATCCGTTGGCGGCTTCTCCTGAAGTTGTTTTAGCAGAACAGGCTGAAGCGTTTGCTGATGGTTTGACTGTTCTAACTCGTCTAACTGAAGGTAAAGTCTTTTTATGTAAGGCACCTGGTGCAAAAATTCCAACGACAGCTGATGTAACTGTTGAAGAGTTTGCTGGTGTTCATCCTGCAGGTCTTGCTGGTACGCATATTCACTTCCTTGATCCAGTAAGCGACAAGAAGACGGTTTGGTCTATTAATTACCAAGACGTAGTATCAATTGGCAAACTTTTTGTTGCTGGTGAACTTGATGTTGAACGTGTTATCGCATTAGCAGGGCCTCAGGTTAAAAATCCTCGCTTAGTTCGGACTCAAGTTGGCGCTAGTTTAGAAGATTTAGTCGCTAATGAGTTGTCTGAAGGCGAAAATCGTGTCATTTCTGGTTCGGTTCTTTCTGGCCGTAATGCTTTTGGGCCTTTTGCCTATTTAGGACGTTACCATAATCAAGTATCTGTGTTGCTTGAAGGTCGTGAACGTCAGATGATGCATTACCTTCGTGCTGGTGTTGAGAAACATTCTATTATGAATGTTTTCTTGTCAAAGCTAATGGGTAAGAAGTCATTCGATATGTCGACAACGACCAATGGTAGTGATCGTACAATGTTGCCACTTGGTAATTTTGAGCGTCTTATGCCACTAGATATCTTGCCAACACAGTTACTACGTGCGTTGGTTGTAAATGATACAGAGCAAGCTCAGAAACTTGGTGCGCTTGAACTAGATGATGAAGATTTGGCTTTGTGTACTTACAGTTGTTCAGGTAAGTTCGAATATGGCCCGATCCTTCGGGATTGTCTAACTCTAATAGAGAAAGAGGGTTAATTCATGGGTCTTAGAAAAGTACTCGATAAAATAGAGCCTGAGTTTCATACAGGCGGGAAATACGAAAAGTGGTACGCACTTTTTGAAGCGGTAGATACCATTTTTTACCGTCCAAGTTCTGTTACGAAAAACGGCTCTCATGTCCGTGATGCTGTTGATATGAAACGCATCATGATTTTGGTTTGGATGTGTACATTCCCTGCTATGTTTTTCGGTATGTATAACATTGGCTTCCAGGCTAACAGTGCAATAGATGCGATGGGGGTGTCTGCTCCTGATACTTGGCGTCATGCTGTTATTGGCGGGTTAACCAATTACGATGCCTCTAGTATTTGGGACAATATGGTTTACGGTGCAATGTACTTTTTGCCTGTCTATCTTGTTACATTTGCAGTTGGTGGTTTTTGGGAAGTTTTATTTGCTTCTGTGCGTAAGCATGAAGTAAATGAAGGTTTCTTTGTTACCTCTATCTTGTTCGCACTTTCTTTGCCGGCAACAGTTCCTTTGTGGCAGGTTGCTCTAGGTATAACCTTTGGTGTTGTGTTGGCCAAAGAAGTGTTCGGTGGTACAGGTAAAAACTTCCTTAACCCAGCACTTGCTGGTCGTGCATTCTTGTTCTTCGCTTATCCTGCTTCTATGTCAGGTGATGCAGTTTGGACTGCGATCGATGGCTTCTCTGGCGCAACGGCATTAAGTCAATTGGCGGCGAGTGGCGTGTCTGGTTTAACACTTGCTTGGTCTGATGCTTTCTTTGGTTTCATTCAAGGCTCAATGGGTGAAACCTCTACCTTAGCTATTTTGATTGGCGGTTCTGCGTTATTGGTTATGAGAATAGCTGCTTGGCGTATTGTTGCAGGCGTGTTCTTGGGCATGGTTTTAACCTCTTCGCTATTCAATATGATAGGTTCTGAAACGAACCCAATGTTCTCAACACCTTGGTACTGGCACCTTGTTTTAGGTGGTTTTGCATTCGGTATGATGTACATGGCAACAGATCCAGTTTCTGCATCAATGACGAGCCGCGGTAAATGGTTCTATGGTGCTTTGATTGGTGTGATGGTGGTTCTGATTCGCGTAGTAAATCCAGCGTATCCAGAAGGTATGATGTTGGCGATTTTGTTTGCGAACTTATTTGCGCCCTTCATTGATCACTTTATTGTTCAGGCGAACATTAAGCGGAGGATTGCACGCAATGGCTAGCAATAACGATAGTATTCAAAAAACCATTATGGTTGCTTTGGCTCTATGTCTAGTGTGTTCTATATTTGTTGCAGCTGCAGCAGTAGGTTTAAAACCAATACAGAATGCCAATAAAGATTTAGACCGTAAGCGAAATATTTTGTCTGCGGCAAATATGCTGGATGCTAATACATCGGTTGATGCTGTGTTTGAAACAATTGAGACACGTATTGTTAATTTGCAGACTGGTGTTTTTGCAACGCAAGCTGAATTAGATGAAGCGGGTATTACACCAGCGACGTATGATCAGCAAGCTGCAGCGAAAGACCCTCAGCTATCTGTGGCGCTTGCTGGTTCCGAAGATCCTGCAAGTATTAAACGTCGTGCTAAATTTGCGTCCATTTACTTAGTGAAATCTGATGCTGGTATTGATCGCGTTATCCTTCCAGTTCATGGCTATGGGTTGTGGTCAACCATGTATGGTTTTATCGCACTAGAAAATGATTTTGATACAGTTATCGGTTTTGGCTTCTACGATCAAGGTGAAACACCTGGATTAGGTGGCGAAGTGGATAACCCAAATTGGAAAGCGTTGTGGGAAGGTAAGAAGGTTTATAATGACCAAGGCGAAGCGGTAATTCAGCTTGCTAAAGGTGGTGTAGACAGTTCGGATCCACAAGCAATTCATAAAGTAGATGGATTATCTGGTGCCACATTGACAAGTCGTGGTGTCACAAATCTTGTTCAATACTGGTTAGGCAAAGAGGGTTTTGGACCTTTCTTGTCAGTGCTACGTAGCGAAGGAGTTCAATAATGTCTAATGTGAAACAAGTCCTTTTCGGGCCAATTCTTGCGAACAACCCAATAGCATTACAAATTTTGGGTATTTGTTCTGCTTTGGCAGTAACGAGTAGTTTAAGTGTTAGTTTGGTAATGGCGATTGCTCTTACCTTGGTAACCGCTTTTTCTAGTTTCTTCATTGCTATTATTCGTAACCATATTCCTAATAGCATTCGTATCATTGTTCAGATGATCATTATTGCTTCTTTGGTTATTGTGGTTGATCAAATCCTAAAAGCCTTTGCTTTTGAAATTAGTAAACAGCTTTCTGTTTTTGTTGGTTTGATTATTACCAACTGTATCGTTATGGGTCGTGCTGAAGCCTTCGCCATGAAAAACGGTCCAGTGATGAGTTTTCTTGATGGTATTGGTAATGGCTTAGGTTATAGCGTGATGTTGATCATTGTTGCTATTTTCCGTGAGTTACTGGGCGCTGGTAAGCTTTTTGGTGTTGAAATATTTACTACCATTCAAAATGGTGGTTGGTATCAGCCAAATGGTTTGATGTTATTACCACCTAGTGCGTTCTTTGTTATTGGTTTGGTTATTTGGGCACTACGTGCTTATAAAACAGACCAAGTTGAAGAGGCGGACTTTAAAATTGCTGCTAACTCACGTGCTCAGGAGGCGCTATAAATGGAACATTATATAAGTCTATTTATTAAAGCTGTTTTCGTTGAAAACATGGCCTTGGCCTTTTTCCTTGGTATGTGTACTTTCTTAGCCTTGTCTAAGAAAGTTGAGACAGCAATTGGTTTAGGTATTGCCGTTGTTGTCGTATTAGCGATCACGGTTCCTCTGAATAACTTGTTGTATCAGAACCTTTTGGTTGATGGTGCATTAGAGTGGGCAGGGTTGCCAGGAGTTGATCTTAGCTTCCTAGGTTTGTTGAGTTACATTGGCGTTATCGCCGCAGTAGTTCAGATCTTAGAAATGACATTGGATAAATACATGCCAGCGTTATATAACGCGCTGGGCGTATTCTTACCCCTTATCACTGTAAACTGCGCAATCATGGGGGCATCTTTGTTCATGGTTGAGCGTGATTACAACTTCAGTGAAAGTCTTGTGTACGGTGTAGGTGCTGGTGTTGGTTGGGCGCTTGCAATTGCTGCGCTTGCTGGTATTCGGGAGAAGCTTAAGTATTCAGATGTTCCTGCAGGTTTGCGTGGTCTTGGTATCACGTTCATTACTGTCGGTCTAATGAGTTTGGGCTTTATGTCATTTTCTGGTGTGCAGCTTTAATTTGCTGCTCAGTGGGACAACCAAGAATAAGGTTTAACTAACATGGTCAACTTAGAGATTATTCTAGGTGTGGTGATGTTCACAGCTATCGTACTTGCGCTAGTGGCAATTATCCTTGCTGCACGTGCTCGTTTGGTAAGTACTGGTGACGTTACAATTCGCATCAATGGTGAAAAAGAAGTTACTGCTCCAGCGGGTGGTAAATTACTTCAAACTTTGGCAAATAGTGGGATTTTTCTATCATCTGCATGTGGTGGTGGTGGTACTTGTGCCCAGTGTAAATGTAAAGTGACAAGCGGTGGTGGCTCTATGCTATCTACAGAGCAGTCTCATTTTACTCGTCGAGATGAGAAAGAAGGTTACCGTCTATCTTGTCAGGTTGCTGTAAAGCAAGATATGGATGTAGAGGTGCCTGAAGAGGTATTTGGTGTTAAGGCTTGGGAATGTACTGTTGAGTCAAACCCTAACGTAGCTACTTTTATTAAAGAGCTTACGTTGAAATTGCCTGAAGGTGAAAATGTTGACTTCCGTGCTGGTGGTTATGTTCAGCTTGAAGCACCTGCTCATACGGTACATTACAAAGATTTTGATATTGAAGAAGAATACCGAGGAGATTGGGATCACTTTAACCTTTGGAAGTTTACTTCTAAGGTTGATGAAACCGTTATTCGTGCGTATTCAATGGCGAACTACCCAGAAGAAAAAGGTTTGGTTAAGTTTAATATTCGTATTGCTTCTCCGCCTCCGGGTAAAGATGATCTACCTCCGGGCCAAATGTCATCTTATGTCTTTAGCTTGAAACCAGGTGATAAGATTAAAGTCTATGGTCCTTTTGGTGAGTTTTTTGCTAAAGATACTGATGCAGAGATGGTGTTTGTTGGTGGTGGTGCTGGTATGGCGCCAATGCGTTCCCATATCTTTGATCAGCTTAAGCGTCTAAACTCGAAACGTAAAATCAGTTTCTGGTATGGTGCGCGTAGTGTGCGTGAAGCATTTTATACAGAAGAGTATGATAAGCTTCAGGAAGAAAATGATAACTTTGAATGGCATTTGGCTTTGTCTGATCCGCAACCAGAAGATAACTGGGAAGGTAAAACAGGCTTTATCCATAATGTTCTTTATGAAAACTATCTTAAGGATCATCCAGCGCCAGAAGATTGTGAGTTCTACATGTGTGGGCCTCCAATGATGAACGCTTCGGTGATTAAGATGCTAGAAGATCTAGGTGTAGAAAAAGAAAATATCTTACTTGATGATTTCGGCGGCTAGCACCTCAATAAAGACCCACCTTATGGTGGGTCTTTATTTTCTTAGGTCTTTGACTCTTTGGGTCTTTGTTTTATTACATAACTAAAAAGACTTTTTATGCGTAAAAAAATACTATTTTCAGCTTTTTTGTTAATTGTCATCGCAGTAGTTTACCGTCTTTCCTCTTTTTCTCCTGAGTTGGTAAGCTTCTCTGGCCCTACAATGGGTACAACTTATACTGTTAAGTTCTATACTACTGAGCAGGTTCATAACCCTTGGGATTTAAAAGATGATGTTGATGATGTCTTGGTTAAAGTGAACCAGTTGATGTCAACTTATGATCCAACTTCTGAACTTTCTGAATTTAATAAACTCCCTGCTGGTGGGTCTGCAGATATCAGTGAGGATATGGCATATGTCATTGATAGAGCTCTCTTGATAAGCAAAATGACGGCAGGAGAGTATGATGTAACTATCGGGCCTTTAGTTAATCTCTGGGGGTTTGGTCCTGGTACAAGAGAAGATAAGGTGCCGAGTCAAGCGGCTATTGATGCTGCAAAAACACGTATTGGATATGAGTTTTTAACACTTAACGCTCGTCGCTTAAAAAAAGAAAAAGACATCTATGTTGATTTGTCTTCAATTGCGAAAGGTTATGGTGTTGATGAGGTAGCAAGAGTACTTCGTGAGAGAGGTGTTGAAAGTTATCTTGTTGAAGTGGGTGGGGAGATTTCATCTAAAGGAATGAAGCCAGATGGTTCTGCTTGGAAAATAGCAATTGAAAGCCCTGCTGGTGGTCATTCTATGGCTGAGCGTATCCTGTCTCTTGATGATGTTGCTATTGCAACTTCAGGTGACTATCGAAATTATTTTGAAAAGAATGGTGTACGTTACTCCCATACCATTAATCCAATTACAGGAAGGCCAATAACACATCGCTTGGTTTCTGTTACTGTTATTGATAAAACAGCAACGATGGCGGATGGTCTTGCTACAGCAATTACTGTGCTAGGTCCTGAAAAAGGGTTGGTCTTTGCTCAAGAGAATGGTATCGCGGCTTATTTGCTAGTGAAAACAGATTTTGGTTTTGAAGAGCGTCCATCGGACGCATTTAAGTCTTATTTAAAATAAGCGGAATTTTCTGCTTTTAGGAGATATCTTATGTTAACGATTGTTTTAGCATTTGCCCTGATGCTTTTGTTGGTTGCAGGCATGTCTGTTGGTGTATTGATGGGAAGAAAGCCTATTTCTGGTTCTTGTGGTGGCATGAGTTCTTTGGGGATGGAAGTGGCTTGCGATATTTGCGGTGGCGACAAAGGTAAGTGTGAAGAAGAAACGAAAAACAGCGCTGCGAAAAAAGTCTCTGATGACACGTTTTATGACGCATCTAAATAATAGAATTGAAAGAGGGTAGTATGACAACGAGACATTATGATGTTGTGGTCTTAGGTACGGGGCCAGCAGGGGAAGGTGCAGCAATGAGTGCTGCTAAAGCCGGTAAAAAAGTCGCTGTTATTGAAGCGAGTTCACAGGTTGGCGGTAGTTGTACGCATTTAGGAACCATCCCGTCAAAAGCTTTGCGTCATGCTGTTAAAGAAATTATCGTCTTTAATACAAACCCTATGTTCCGTGATATTGGAGAGCCTCGTTGGTTTTCATTTCCTAAAGTATTGGATCGTGCAAATAAAGTCATTGACCAGCAAGTGATGGGGCGAACTGAGTACTACGCGCGTAATCGTATTGATATTTATTTTGGTCGAGGCAAGTTTAAAGATGCTAATACCATAGAAGTAAATACTTACGAGCAAGGCCCTGAGCTTCTTGTTGCAGATAAAGTTGTAATAGCAACAGGCTCTCGTCCATATCGCCCTGCTAATATTGATTTTTCTCATCCTCGAATTTATTGCTCCGACACTATTTTGAGCCTGAGTCATACGCCTAGATCGTTAATTATTTATGGTGCAGGTGTTATTGGTTGTGAGTATGCTTCAATTTTTTGTGGTCTCGGTGTTCGTGTTGAATTAATTAATCCAGCCAAAAAACTATTAAGCTTCTTAGATGATGAGATTACTGATGCGCTGAGTTATCACTTACGTGATAGTGGTGTATTGATTCGTCATAACGAAACCTATGATTCTGTGGAAACGACCGATCGTGGTGTTGTGATGCATATGGCGTCTGGCAAAAAATTGCGAGCAGATGCATTATTATTCTGTAATGGGCGCTCAGGTAATACAGATAACTTAGGGTTGGAGTCAATAGGTCTAGAAGCAAATGGACGTGGCCAACTTGCGGTTAATAATACTTATCAAACTCAAATTGAGAATGTTTATGCTGCGGGTGATGTGATTGGTTGGCCTAGTTTAGCTAGTGCCGCGTATGACCAAGGGCGTGCAGTTGCTGCGAACATGTATGGGGCGGAAGGGGCTGAATTTATTAGTGAAGTTCCAACAGGTATCTATACTATCCCTGAGATTAGCTCTGTTGGTAAAACTGAAGCTGAATTAACTACAGAGAAGGTTCCTTACGAAGTTGGACGTGCTTTCTTTAAGAATACGGCTCGAGCTCAAATTACTGGCGAAGCGGTAGGTATGCTGAAAATTCTTTTTCACAGGGAATCTTTAGAATTGTTAGGTATTCACTGTTTTGGTGACCAAGCCTCTGAGATTGTTCACATTGGTCAGGCAATCATGAAGCAGCCTGGCGAGCAGAATACCTTAAAGTACTTCTTAAATACGACGTTTAACTATCCAACGATGGCTGAAGCTTATCGGGTAGCTGCATTAAATGGTTTTAATCGGGTTTTTTAGCCTTTATTAGCGCTATAAAAAACGCCTAATTTTTAATGAATTAGGCGTTTTTTTTGTTTCTTATATTTGAAAATTGTAAAAGAGTAGATTAGCTGCCTTTGATGGCGTAGATGCCTTTTAGGTTGCGGAAATAGCCTTTGTAATCCATGCCGTATCCAAATAAGAATCGATCAGCTACATCCGTACCTATGTAATCTGGAACCATATTGGTTTTACGATCATGCAATTTGTTAATTATAGTTGCTGTATAAACACTACTTGTGCCTTGCTCTTCTAGCCATTTTTGAATGGCTTCAAGGGTGTGACCTTGGTCAAAAATATCGTCAACAACTAGAATATGTCTGTTTTTGAGGCTTGTTTGAGGATAGCTGAGCCAATTTAGAGAAGCGCCTTCAGTGTCCATGCCATAACGAGTGGCATGAATATAATCTAACTCTAGAGGGAAGTTTAGGCGTTCAATAAGTGCGGCTGTAGGAATTAGGCCTCCATTCATAACGCAAAGAACAAGAGGGAGTTTATCACTAAGGTCTGCGGTAATCTGATTTGCCATCTTATTTAGGGCTTCATTGATTTTTGCTTCATCAACCAAGCAATCTGCTTCATCTAAAATTTTGTTTAGTTCGTTGATTGTGTTTGTCATGGTTTGCCCTGTTAAAGAAAATTGGCGAGATTTTACATTAATCTTGACCGGATGCTAAGTTTTTATGTTATGTAATGTAGCGCAAAGGCAAATGGAAGCGAGAACAATCAGCCAAGATGTTTGTAACCAGACAAGGAAAATAGGTATCGCTGCAAAGGCACCATAGACAATTTGATAGCTGGTAAAAAATTGAGCGAATGAGCTAAATATTGTGTTCAGGGCATAAAGACCGATGCTGCCGGCAACTGAAGAAATAGCTGCCCATTTTAATGAAACGTCTGCATTAGGTGTTAGAAAATTTAAGGTGAGTAGCATTAAAAAATAAAGGGTGATGGTTCCCAATTCTAATAGGCTATTGAGCCAGAAATTATTGTTTGTATCTTGTATCTGCATGGATATCAGGGTTCCATACAGGCTTAATGAGGTTGCGAAAAGAATGGGGCCGAGGGTAAGAATGGTCCAGTAAGTTAAAAGCCGTTCTCTGATCTTCCGCCTTACTTGAATTTCCCATATAGATTGAACACTGTTTTCAAAGCTATTAAGCAACAACAGAGCGGTCAGGAAAAGTGCTATTAAGCCTGCAATGGGTAAGTTTTTGGTTTGTGCAGAAAACTTAACTAAATATGGCAGAACGACGTCACTAGAGCCTGGGGCAAGGTGTTGTTCAATCAGCTGGAGTAGTTGAGCTTGCATTGCCTCTAAAGTAGGGGTGAAACTTAAGATGCCAAGTATGATTGTGATAATGGGTACTGCTGCCAATAAGCTTGATAAAGTTAGCTGTGCAGCTTTTTGTGAGAGATTGCTGTGTTTAAATCGAGTGATGGTTAAGTTTCCATACCGTTTAAAGGTGAGATACAGGTAAATTAGGCGTTCAGGCATGTTTTCATCACGTTATTAAATAAAGTTCTACGATATCACAGGTTAAATTAGAATATAAAAACTTCTTTAGTCATATCAATTGCACAAATACAGTGCAAGGTGTATTTTTGTGGTGCGCTCTGCTTGCAGTAATCTACCTTGGCTTGTATTATTCGTCTTGTTCCTTTTGTGATATTTGTGCTGAAGAGGTAGTGGAATTTAGCTATTCTCGGTTCCTTAGTTGCAAATAGTCATTTTAGCCCAGTTTACTGGGCTTTTTTATGTCTATTGGTTGACGATTGCTATTCCATCCCTATAATAGCCCACCAAATGAAATGTAATGACATTAGTTCCGTTAGCTCAGTTGGATAGAGCAACCGCCTTCTAAGCGGTAGGTCACTGGTTCGAATCCAGTACGGAGCACCATTTCAGTCCATTACTTTAATTATATTTTTTATTTAGGTTTTGTTGGCTGTAATTGAATAAATGTCTTGTTAATGACGAGATTGCCAACAAATTAAAGCAAGTTCCCGAGAGGAAGTTTTATGCAAGTTTCTGTAGAGACAACGTCTCCAATCGAGCGCGTTCTAACCATTAGTGTTCCAGCTGCTCGTGTTGACGAAAAAGTAAGTTCTGAAGTAGCGAAAACGGCGAAAACAATCCGTATCGATGGTTTTCGTAAAGGTAAAGTGCCAGTTAGTGTTGTTAAAAAGCGCTATGGCCAAGGTATTCGTATGGATGCTGTTGAGCAAATCATGCGTGATGCTTATGTTGAAGCGATTCAAAAAGAATCAATTCAACCAGCTGGTATGCCTTCAATTGAACCTAAGAACTTTGCCGAAGGCGCTGATCTTGAGTTCGTTGTTAAAGTTGAAGTTTACCCAGAAGTTACTTTAGCAGATAACTCAGCAATTAAAGTTGAGCGTGTTGTCTCTGATGTAACAGATGCTGACCTTGATGTTATGCTAGAAACTTTGCGTAAGCAAAATGCAGAATGGACTGCTGTTGAGCGCGCATCTGCTGATGGCGACCAAGTAACAATCGATTTTGTTGGCTATTTAGGTGATGAAGCGTTTGAAGGTGGTGCTGCACAAGGTCATAAATTGGTTCTAGGCTCTAATACTATGATCCCTGGTTTCGAATCAGGTATTTTAGGTGCTAAAGCAGGTGAAGAGCTTACAATCTCTGTGACTTTCCCTGATGATTATCAAGCTGAAAATCTAAAAGGACAAGAAGCTAGCTTCAAGATCACAGTATCTGAAGTAGCAGAACAAGTGCTTCCAGAATTAGATGATGCGTTTGTTGAAAAATTTGGTTTAGAAGACGCTAGTATTGCAGGCTTGCGCGCAGAAGTGCGTAAAAATATGGAGCGTGAACTTAATCAAGCAGTTAAAGCTAAATTGAAAAACGCTTTGTTTGACGGGCTACTATCTATTAACGAAGTAGAAGTTCCTTCTGCATTGGTAGATCAAGAAGTTGACGCTTTACGTAAGCAAGCTGCTAGTCAGTTTGGTGGTGAAGGTTTTGATGCTTCTCAGTTGCCTGCAGAATTATTCCAAGACGAAGCGAAAAAACGCGCTAAACTTGGTCTGTTGATTTCTGAAGTGATCAAGAAAGAAGAATTAAAAGTCGATGATGATCGTGTTCGTGCTTTCTTAGAAGATATGGCTCAAGCTTATCAAGAACCACAACAAGTTATCGACTTCTACTTGAAGAACAAAGAGCAACTATCTCAAGTTCAATCTGCTGTACTTGAAGAGCAAGTTGTTGATAAACTGTTAGAATCTGCCCAGGTTACTGAAGTGACTTTGGGATATGAAGACGCTATCAAGCCAAATGCCCAAGCTGAAGAGGCTGGGGAAGAAGCATAAGACTCGTCTTATCTTTTTAAATAAGGTCGACATAGCATATGCTATGTCGGCTTTTTTGTTTTAAGGCTTTTTTTAAGGAACACAGTATGAACTTAACGAACCCAACTACCGGCCCTGTTGCGATTACGAGCAATGGCCTTGTTCCAATGGTTATTGAGCAAACAGCTCGCGGAGAAAGGTCGTTCGATATTTATTCTCGCTTATTGAAAGAGCGAGTGATTTTCTTGGTTGGTCAGGTTGAAGACCACATGGCCAATTTGGTCGTGGCTCAGTTGCTATTTTTAGAATCAGAAAATCCAGATAAAGATATTCATTTATACATCAACTCTCCTGGTGGCTCAGTCACAGCGGGTATGTCTATTTATGATACTATGCAATTCATTAAGCCAGATGTTAGTACTATGTGTATTGGCCAAGCGGCAAGTATGGGGGCTTTATTATTGACGGCTGGTGCAACTGGGAAGCGTTATTGCTTACCAAACTCACGCGTTATGATTCACCAACCACTAGGTGGTTATCAGGGCCAGGCTTCTGATATTGAAATTCATACACGTGAAATTCTAAGTATTAAACATAAACTAAATGAAATTATTTCTTTTCATACAGGCAAGCCTATTGAGCAAGTTGCCATTGATACGGATCGTGATAACTTCATGAATCCTGAAACGGCAAAAGAATATGGTTTAATTGACGAAATTCTGTTGAAACGAGAAGTTTAATAAAAGGGTGGAATAAATGTCGGATGATAATTTTAGCCGTGGCGACCACTCTGATCGGTTATTGTACTGTTCTTTTTGTGGAAAGAGTCAGGACGAAGTAAAAAAGCTTATTGCAGGACCTTCGGTTTATATCTGTAATGAGTGTGTAGATTTATGCAATAACATTATTATTCAAGAGTTGTCGCAAATTGATGCCGATGGTGAAGTTGATGATGAGTTGCCTACGCCATCAAAATTAAGTGCAGCACTTGATGATTATGTTATTGGTCAAGATAAAGCGAAACGTGTTTTGGCTGTTGCGGTTTATAATCATTACAAGCGACTTCGTCATCAAGGTAAAACGGATACGAGTATCGAGCTTGGCAAAAGTAATATTTTGCTAATTGGTCCAACAGGTAGTGGTAAAACATTACTTGCTCAGACACTTGCTCGTGTTTTAGATGTGCCTTTTACTATTGCAGATGCAACAACCTTAACAGAGGCTGGTTATGTTGGTGAAGATGTTGAAAACATCATTCAGAAACTACTGCAAAGCTGTGATTACGATGTTGAAAAAGCACAACGTGGTATAGTTTATATTGATGAAATAGATAAGATTTCTAGAAAGTCTGATAATCCATCTATTACTCGTGATGTATCTGGCGAAGGTGTTCAGCAAGCACTGCTTAAATTGATTGAAGGTACAGTGGCTTCTGTTCCTCCTCAAGGTGGTCGTAAGCATCCTCAGCAAGAATTCTTGCAAGTTGATACATCCAATATATTATTTATCTGTGGTGGTGCGTTTGCAGGTTTAGAGCGCGTTATTAGTGAAAGGACAGAGAAGAGTAGTATTGGCTTTTCAGCTAAAGTAAAAAGCAAGGATGAAGGTAAGTCCTTCTCTGAAGCGGTGCACCGTGTAGAAACGGAAGATTTGGTCAAATTTGGTCTGATTCCAGAGTTTGTAGGTCGTTTACCGGTAGTGGCAACGCTTTCAGAGCTTGATGAAGAAGCCTTGATGACGATCTTAAGCCAACCTAAGAATGCATTGGTTAAACAGTATCAACATCTGTTTGAGCTTGAAGGTGTAGAGCTAGAATTTACACCTGAATCATTACGTGAAGCAGCAAAGTTAGCATTAGAACGCAAAACTGGTGCTCGTGGGTTGCGTAGTATTTTAGAATCCGCATTGTTGGATTCTATGTATGAGCTACCTACCCGTAACGACGTTTCTAAAGTTGTCATGGATGGCGCCTCTATTCGTGGAGAGTCTGCACCTTTGATGGTATTAGAGAAAGAAGAAATAGCGAAAAATGCTTAATTCTTAATATTGTTGATGTGATATATAAAGCCGAATTTAAGTTTGATGACTTTTATTCGGCTTTTTTTGTTGGATTTTATGTGTTTAGTTTTCTGTAGACTAAAATACAAATGTGACTTGCGCTTGTAATTTTGTGCTTCGCCCTTATCTCTTTCCTATTGAATGTTGAAATTTAAAGTGCGCTTTTTTTGATGGCGCCCAGATTGGAAAAAAATATGTCAGATTCTTTGCTCCTTCCAATGCTGCCACTTCGAGATGTGGTTGTATATCCTCATATGGTGCTGCCGTTATTTGTTGGTCGTGCTAAATCTATTGCTGCATTAGAGTCTGCAATGGAAAATGATAAATATGTGTTTCTTGTTGCCCAACAAGATGCGTCTAAAGATGATCCAGTTTTAGAGGATCTTTATTCTATTGGAACAACAGCAAAGGTCATGCAATTGTTGCGTCTACCTGATGGCACAGTGAAAGTTTTGGTTGAAGGTGGGAAGCGTGCCCGACTAAATCGTATGGAAGATGCAGAAGGTTTTGTTTATGGCGAAGTTGTTGAGTTAAACCTTCAAGACGAAGATCAAACTGAGCATGGTGTTATTCGTAATGCTTTGCTTAAGCAATTAGATGAATATGTTGCTGGTAGTAAACGTATTCCTGCGGAAGTGGTGGCGTCTCTAAAATCAATTGATGACTTGTCTAAGTTGATTGATAACATCACTGGTCACATGAGCTTGAAGTTAGAAGATAAGCAAAAAGTGTTAGAGGTTGATTCATTAACGGGTCGAGGAGAATACTTGATCGGTTTGATGGATGGTGAACTAGATATTGCCCACCTTGAAAAAAGCATTCGTAGCCGTGTTAAAAAGCAAATGGAAAAAAGTCAACGTGAGTACTATTTGAATGAGCAAATGAAAGCCATTCAGAAAGAGCTGGGTGACATGGAAGATGGTGGTAATGAGCTGGATTTACTTCAGGAGAAAATTGCTGAAGCTGGTATGTCGGAAGAGGCAAAAGAGAAAGCCGATGCAGAGCTGAAAAAATTGCGGATGATGTCGCCTATGTCTGCAGAAGCAACAGTGGTTCGTGGTTATATAGACTGGTTGATTTGTCTACCTTGGAAAAAGCGCAGTAAAGTTCGTAATGATTTAGCTTATGCAGAGAAAATCTTAAACCAAGATCATTATGGTTTACAGGATGTAAAAGAACGAATTTTAGAGTTTCTTGCTGTACAGCAGCGTGTGAAAAAAGTAAAGGGTCCTGTTCTGTGTTTGGTTGGGCCTCCTGGTGTTGGTAAAACCTCCCTAGGTCAATCGATTGCAAAAGCAGTGAATCGTCAATATGTACGTATGGCCCTTGGTGGTGTGCGTGATGAGGCTGAGATTCGAGGTCACCGTCGTACTTATATAGGATCTATGCCAGGTAAATTGCTACAGAAGTTAGCAAAAGTAAAAGTTAAGAATCCGCTGTTTTTATTAGATGAAATCGACAAGATGGGAATGGATCAGCGTGGTGATCCTGCTTCAGCTTTATTAGAGGTTCTTGATCCTGAGCAAAACCATACCTTTAATGACCATTATCTTGAAGTGGATTATGATTTATCGGATGTGATGTTTATATGTACTTCAAACAGTATGAATATTCCAGGTCCATTGCTTGATCGTATGGAAGTTATTCGAATTCCTGGTTACACAGAAGACGAAAAACTGAATATTGCTAAACGTTATTTATTGCCTAAGCAAATCAAATTGGCAGGTCTAAAAGAACTTGAGATTCAGGTTTCTGATGACGCGCTTATGGACGTTATTCGCTACTATACAAAAGAAGCTGGTGTTCGTGGCTTAGAGCGAGAATTGAGCAAAATTTGTCGCCGAGTTGTTAAAAAGCAAGCGCTGAGTAAAGGTAAAACAGCAAAAGCGGTTGAAGTTACCGGTGCTAATTTGGAAGATTTTTCTGGTGTTCATAAATTTAGTTATGGAAAAGCAGAAGAAAAAAATCAGATTGGTCAGGTAACGGGCTTAGCTTGGACGTCTGTTGGTGGTGAATTATTGACCATTGAAGCGGCTGGAGTGGTCGGTAAAGGACGTCATGTGAAGACTGGTTCTCTTGGTGATGTGATGCAAGAATCCATTCAAGCCGCCCTTACTGTTGTAAGAAGTCGGGCAATTGGACTTGGAATTGATGAAGATTTTCATGAAAAAACCGACCTTCATTTACATGTGCCTGAAGGGGCGACACCAAAAGATGGACCAAGTGCTGGTGTGGCAATGTGTGTTGCTATTGTTTCCGTCCTCACTAAGATCCCTGTTAAGGCCTCTGTGGCTATGACAGGCGAGATTACACTGCGTGGTGAGGTGCTACCTATAGGTGGTTTGAAAGAGAAGCTTCTGGCGGCTCACAGGGGCGGGATAAAAACTGTTATAATTCCGCAAGAAAATGCTCGTGATTTGAAAGAGATTCCTGATAATATCAAGGCAGACATTGAAGTCGTTCCTGTAAAATGGATTGATGAAGTACTTGATATCGCTTTAGAGTATATTCCTTCACCAAAAAAGGTAGAAACCTTACCTTCAAGTGAAAAAACTGTTGATGAACAAGAAACTGTAAGTCATCATTAAAGGCATATCCTGTGTTGACAGGGAGTAGGTTGGGCTTGTATAACTTCTTGCTCGGCCTTGTCGGTAGGTATTTTTTACTGAGCCGAAAAATTTTAAGGAACCACGAATTTACTGAAGGGGTACAACGTGAACAAATCTGAATTAATTGATGCTATCGCAGCGTCTGCTGATCTATCTAAAGCTTCTGCAAGTAATGCTCTTGACGCTACTTTAAAAACAATTGAAGCTGCGTTGGCAAAAGGTGACCAGGTTACACTAGTTGGTTTTGGTACTTTTGCAGTTAAAGAACGTGCGGCACGTACAGGTCGTAATCCTCAAACTGGTGAGGAAATCCAAATTAAAGCAGCGAAAGTTCCTGGTTTCAAAGCCGGCAAAGGTCTAAAAGACGCTGTAAACTAATGTTTTTGGAGCAGTAGTTCAGTTGGTTAGAATACCTGCCTGTCACGCAGGGGGTCGCGGGTTCGAGTCCCGTCTGTTCCGCCATTAGACACAAAAGGTGTATTCCAAGCGGAATGCACCTTTTTTATTGGTCATTAAATTCATTCATTCGGAGGCAGTAATGCTCCAAGATATAAGAGATAAGTCACAAGGCATTGTGGTAAAGATCATAGTTGGTTTTATCGTTGTGACTTTTGCTCTATTTGGCGTAGATGCTTTAGTTAACAGCTTTACTTCATCAGATACAGTTGCAGAAGTTGATGGCGTAGAAATTACGCGAACTCAGGTTTTGCAAGGTGCTGAAACACAGCGTCGTCAGTTGATTTCATTAATGGGGGGACAAATTAATCCGGCCTTATTGGAAGATAACTTATTGCAACGCCGAGCTTTAGATGAATTGATTCAGCGCGCAGTTTTAGCAAATCAAGCTAAAGAGTTGGGTCTAGGTGTTTCTGATGCTCAAGTTGATGCTTATTTATTGCAAGCAGAGCAATTTCAAACTAATGGTCAGTTTGATCAAAATAAATACCTTAACTTTATACGTTCTCTAAGCTTTACTCCGCTTGCCTTTAAAGAACGTATTAAACAAGATGTTTTAATTCAGCAACCTCGTAATGCCATTGCCGGATCTGAATTTGTATTGCCATATCAGGTAAATAATGTTTCCAAATTACAGTCACAAGAGCGATCTTATGACTATGTTTCTTTTTCTTTGGCAGATGAGTCTGAAAACACAAGTGTGTCCGATGATGAATTAAAAGCTTATTACGAAGCTAATAAAGAAAGTTTTAAAACACCTGAGCAAGTAAAATTAAATTACGTGGTTATCTCTAGTTCTGATTTTTATGATGATGTCAGTGTTACTGATGCAGAACTACAAGATGCTTATACTGCTTCTGTCTCTGCTTTGGGACAAGAAGAAAGATCAGCTTCTCATATTCAGATAGATACATCAGATAGAAGTGATGAAGATGCGCAGAAAATTATTGAAGAAATTCAAGTTAAATTGGAGTCGGGTGAAAGCTTCTCAGATTTAGCAGCAGAATACTCTGATGATATCGGCTCAAAAAATGATGGTGGTAATTTAGGTTATCTCGTTAAAGGTACGATTGACGAAGACTTTGATGACACCTTGTTTTCAATGAAAGTTGGTGATGTGAAATCGGTTAAGAGTCAATTTGGCTATCATCTAATTAAGCTAAATGAGATTGTAAAATCGGATGCGCCAAGTTTTGCGTCTAAAGAGGCTGAGTTAAGGGAGCAGTTACTTGAGGTAAAAGCAAGAGATGCCTTGTTAACAGCTCACGAAGACATTACAGACTTAGCTTATGCAAGTGATACATTAGATGCGATTGCTAAAGAATATAGCGTAGACGTGCTTCAGAGTGATTATTTTGGCCGTGATGGTGGTTCAGATGACATTACTAGTAATGCCGTTGTGATTGCTGCTGCTTTTGATGTTTCTGTTTTGGAAGATAATCAAAATAGTAATTTAATTGAATTAAGTGATGATCAGGTTGTGGTTGTTCATTTAAATGATCATAAGCCAGAGTCTTTCCAATCATATGATGAAACGAAAGAGCAGGTCACATCGATTGTTGTGCAGAATAAAGCGTTAGAATCACTTAAGTCTAAAGCGGAAGCGGCAAAAGACTCTCAAAGCACTGTTTGGTCTTCTGTAGAGAATGCTAAGCGTGGCCAAGATGAATTAACTTCTTTAGCCTTCTCATTGGCACACCCTCAAGATGATTCGCCAGTGATTGCCGTTAAAGGGCTTTCCAATGGGGATCTAGCTTTGATTCGATTGAATGAAGTGAATGCCGGTCAGGAAGAAGTTTCTACTGATCAGCAGCTTGCTTATGAGCAATACTTGAATCAAATTCAAGCAACGTTGAGTACAGAAGGGCAGCAAAATTTTTTAACAGGTAAGGCGAATATTAAGCGATAAGCTAGTATTCGTTTTATGAAAAAGCCACTCATTGAGTGGCTTTTTTTTGTTTTAGAACGAACTAAAGAAAAGAGTTTGGTCTACTTATTTGATAGGGTTGTTAGCCATTCAATAGAAGGAACAAAAAACGCCTGTCCTGTTTTCGCACTTGTGTATTTCATAAGGTGATCTGTATTGCCATTTTCATCACCTTTTACCATGCTCTCTAGCATAAGATTGAAAATCGTAGGTGTTTTACTGTAACTCGCAAACATTAAACCTTTCTCTGTTAAAGAGGCGTAAGGAATACTTTGGCGAAGGATTTCCATAGAGCGTCCATCTTCGTCTTTTAGCGATGTTCGTTTTGTATGTGCGTGGACTGATTTATCTGCTGATGCATATTCTTGGTTGTCTTTTTTTGTGCGCCCGTAGGTATCTTCTTGAGTTTTTAGGTCTTGTTTTTCCCACTTATCTAGGTCGTGGACAAAGCGCATGAGGTTGAAATAGGAACCGTTTTTAAAGTTGGGATCTTCATCTCCAACAAGAGCAACATTTTTTCGGTTTTCACCTTCTGGATTTTCTGTTCCATCAACAAACCCAGTTAAATCACGGTTATCTAGGTATTTAAAGCAGCTCACTTCTTCGACAAGGCTGACACTGTCTTTGAATGCAGTGTAGAGAGTGTTACCTAACTGGTAAGTTACATCGCGACGAGAAGAGCGAATGTGCAAAACAAGGTCTACATCTGTTGGCTTTATTTCTATTTCTTTCCCTTTAATATGAGGAAAAGGGGCAAGGTGAAGTGGGCGTTTAACATCAAGCATTTCCCATGCTTGATGGCTCACTCCTACTGCTGCATGTAGGTTTGCATCAGGGAATTGGTTCTGAATATCAGAAATTAGCTTTGGAGTCGCTGCTAAAGTGCTTTTTACTTCATTAATCTTCGATGGATTAATGTTAAGCGTGATAAAAAGGGCGTCACTTGATGCTTCTGCGATAATGCCCGACTGAAATGATGTCATCATGAGGGTCCTTTTACTTAATAATTTAAAAATTTGGATAGAGTGTCTTTAACTGACTTTCTTGTGACGGTTTCTCTTGGCCACTGGTATATTCTTCTAATGCCTCAGCAAGAGGTTTACCTTGCCACTCATGAATAGGGTTATTCGAGTACAGCATAAGTTCAGCTTCCATTAATAGCTGCGTAACTTGAACGGAAGTGAGTCGTTTGATGTCATCTACACTGTGGATTTCGTTATCACCCCAGCGATGGCGAGCCCATTCTAAGAGGCAAGGTCTTAGTGTTGTAAGGTTGTTTTGGTGGCAAGAATCTAGCAAGGCAGTATAAGCACTTTGCTCATCTTGAGTGCTAAGTGGTGCGAATTCTTGCAAGGTTGGAACACTAGGTTCAATTTTAGGTGATGATTTCTTTTTCTTGAGCCACATAACTAGCCATAGACCTAGCATACATAAGGTGATGAATAGTAACCCAGCAATAAAATAATGGCGTAATGACGGACCTTCCTCTGAGTTATTTATGGCTATTTTAATGTCATTAGGCTCAGTTTTCTCGACAGGCTTTTTAGCTAAAGAAATGGGGGCAACAGAACGTGGTTGCGCAGGAAGGGGGTCACTAATTGTATTTTTAGTGGGGGCTGCATCCCCCGTTCCTTTATTTACCATGTCAGAAGTATTTGGAAGTGGATCAATAGTAATATCCGCTGTTGAAGCGCTGGCGTTACTTATTGACCTTGTTTCTGTATCCCAATAAGCAATGTTGATATCTGGAAGCGATAAGGTTCCTTCTTCTGTTGGAACTACTTCAACGCTAATGGTTTGATGCCCAGTAACACCCTTAGCTGTTTTTTCATTACTAAACTGAGGTGGTTTTGGATAAAGCTTGTAGTTGCGTGTGCTGTTAAAATCTAAAGTAGGAATTTGCTCAGGAAGCGCTCCTTTTGCCTTTATGTCGATTGTCCAAATCAGCGTGTCTCCAATTCTTGGCGCATCACTGGTCTTTTCTAGTTTAGTTGAGACTGTAACTTTAGAGCTTGGTAGCCAAACATCACTAGAATAGCTCGCGGGAATAGGGAGTACTTGTAGATTAAGAGGGTCACTTTGTACCTTAATCATTCTTCTGCCCGTGGAGGTGTTTATCATCGCTTGAACGGTTTGTGGTGGTACGGTAAGAATGCCACTGCGTTGTGGGAAAGCTAAATATTCACGGGTAATAACCTGATATTGTGTGCCATTGATGGTTTGGTAGTTAACTTGATCATCAATTAGTCTTTCAATGACTAGGTCTGGGTGAGATGGTGTGGAGCGGTTTGCATTTTGTAAAGCAACAGAAGTGTAGAGTTCTACACTCAAAATGACTTCTTGTTGTAAATAAGGTTCTATTTCTGAAACTTCTGTCTTCATTATGACAGGAGGGTTACCGTTACCGTCTAACAGTTGAGGTGAGCTTTTAACTGTTAATTTAATTGGTTGAGATTCGTAGTCGCCTATTTTGATAGGAGGAATCTCTACTGTTCCCACTGATTTCGGCATCAACGAAACTACCCAGAAATTCAAAGCGGTGCTTGTGCCTAAATTGAAACTGAACTGGCTGTTTTGGCTTTTGCCTAATACATCGAAATCACGCTGTAGTGGTGTTAAATCTGGACCATTCCCAGTGTCTGAAAAGTCAGCTCGTAATGTTAATTGGACAACTTCATTTTCGGTAGTGACATTTTTGTTAAGAGATGCTGTAACGCTTGCTGCATGGAGAAAGCCAGAGAGCGAGATAGAAAGCAACGTTGTCATCAGAAAAGAAAGTAAACCTACGTGCTGACTTTTCTGTATGAATGAATAGAAAAATTGCTTTATTACCATGGGTTTGGCCTATCCTCTTGGGTAAATCGACTTTCGTTACGTTTCTCTTGATGCAAGTACCAAAGTTTACGTTGGAGCAATAATCCAGGATCGTCTTGGATTTGTCTCAACCATTGGTTTAGCGCTTGAGTTTTTTCCTTATCGAGTTTTTCTTCGATAGGTTGTTCTGTTCCTCTTTTGTCTTTTGCATCGTCATTCTGCTTATTATCCTCAGGTGATTTATCTTTGTCTTCTTTTTCGTTCTTTTTATTGTCTTTTTTTGACTCTGAGGAATTTTCTGAGTCATTTTTATTATCAGCTTCTGATGGATTTTGCTGTTTGTCTTTATTTGGTTTTTGCTTGTTGTCTTGATTTTGATCCTGAGATTGTTGATTGTCTTTTTTTCTTCTTCTTGTTTCTTCAAATAGTCGAGATTTTCTTTGGCAACGACCAGTGATGGATCTTGTTCTAGGGCTTTTTCATAAGCTTCGATAGCCTTTTGTGTATCACCAGATAAGGCTAAAGCATTACCTAGGTTGTAGTTTTCAGAAGCATTTCTCTCTATTTTTTTAAGAGAATCTATAGTTTCTTGGTAGTTTTTCAAAGCATAAGAAGAGGCTGCTTTCCAATTTGGTTGAGTGAAAAATTCATCAGCGGCTAGCCAATCACCTCGGTCAACCGCTTGTTGTCCCTTTTGGTCAGGGGTTAAAAACCAATCTAAAGGAGAGGCCAGAGCTTTCTCCGAAGGGACGGAAAAAATACTAATTAGCAATATAAATAGCATGCCTTTTCTAAACTGAAACGCGAGCCAGAGTAGGAAGGGTAAAGCAAACCAATGGCCTTGTTCTTGCCAATGAAGGCTTTTGTTTTGAGATTTTTGAGTGTGTTGATTGTCTAAAGATGTATTGGTTATCAGGGCAAGTTCGCTTGGTGTTAAGCGACCTTGATAAAATTGACCATTTAATGACTTGGTAAATGCTTTTAAATCATTAATTGGTGTCGTTGCGATAACGTTTCTTCCATTTTGTCTCATGATCTGACCATCAGGAAGTGTGATAGGTGAGGCCGTAGAGGTTCCCACTGCAATGACATCGAGTTGTGTGTTAATTCCCTTTAGTAATGATGGGATCTGTTGTTTGTCTTGTTCACTTAGGTCGTCAGTTAAAATAATAAGGTGTAAAGGTGTTGTTGTATCTTGGGTGAGTGATAAGGCTGTTTCAACGCCACTACTTAAATTACTGCCATACATGGGCATAATGATAGGGTCGAGTGCTAACAAGAAGTGAGTAATGGTTTCTCTGTCTTGGCTAAATGGGCTAATGACAAAGCCTTCACCGGCAAAAGCAACCAAGGCTATATCACCTTCTTTTGTTTGCTCAAGGATATCTCGAACCGTTTGTTTTAGCTGTGTCTGACGATTAGGTTTAATATCCGTCGCATACATAGATAAAGATTGATCGACGACCAAAACGGTTTTCTGCGTACTTTCAAACATGTCCGTTGGAACTTTTGTCCAGCTAATACCAGCCAATCCAACCCAGCATAATAGAATGGCAGTGAACCCTAACCATTTATTTGTATTTGTTGATGTATTTTTGTATTCCAAATGTTTTAGCAGATTTGCGTCTACTGTGTGATTGAGCGTGGTTTTTTGTGACGCGTTAGTATCTAAAAAAAGATGATTAATAAGGTTACTGGAATGAAAAGTAGCCAATAAGGGCGTTCAAAATGAATGAGTTCAAACAACATCATGAAAGACTCCTTTTGCGCCAAATGATTTCTCTATTAGACAGCAAGGCCAAACCAAGAAAAGCGATAGCAGCAAATCCAAGCCAGTGAAAAAGGCTTGTTAAAGGTCGTTGCCAAATATCTTCTGCGGGGGTTGGTTCTAAAGCATCTAGTGTTTGATAGATGGCTCTTAGGTCTTCAGTACTCTTCGCACGAAAATATTCTCCACCGGTTTGTGCTGCAATGTTTTTAAGTAGGGTTTCGTCTAAATCACTGGACGGATTAATTACTTTTGCCCCAAAGAAACTCTGAACTAACATGCTGTCTGCACCAATACCTATGGTATGTATGCGTACGTTTTGTGAGGCGGCAAAAGTTGCAGCTTGTTCAGGTTGAACACGGCCTGCGGTATTGGCTCCGTCCGTCATGAGGATTAAGATTTTCTTATCTGATGGTTTATCTTCTAATCTTTTAATGCCTAAACCTATGGCATCACCAATTGCGGTTTGTTCTCCGGCAAAGCCTATTTGAGCTTCTTGGACAAGTTGATTAATAGTCTTGGTATCAAAGCTCAATGGTGCTTGTAAGTAGGCTTTGGAGCCAAAAACTATGATGCCAATACGATCACCTCGTCGTTCTTTAATAAAGTCAGATAACACCGATTTTGCTGCTTCGAGTCGGTTTGCTGGTTGATTATTAAGTGTCATGTCTGAAACTTGCATGCTGCCAGATAAATCCAAGGCAATTAATAAATCACGTCCTGATGGAATGACTCTTGTTGGTTCTCCCAACCAAGCAGGCTTTGTCATAGCCATAACTAGTAAAATCCATGACATCGTCAGACAGAAAAATCGTAATTGAAAGCGTCCTGATACCGCTTTGATATCCTGATGATGGATTAACTGCTCTGTGTTGGCCCACCAAATAGCATTTCCTTTTGGCTTGGCTTTTGGAAGAAAAAATACTGCCAAAGGTAGAGGGAGAAGAAATAGAAGCCAAGGCCAGGTTAATTCAAGCATGGTGTTTCCTTATCCAATAACTTGTCGTTTTAAACATAACCTTTCGTTGTTCAATCGTAAGCTCAACATTATGGCGATAAGGGCCATCAAAAAATGCGCTACCTATTGAGGAAAATTGATATTTTTTCGGCATGGTACTATCTATTTTCTCCAGCAGTAAGGTGCTGGGTAGGGCGGCCATTTCTGTTTTGTTTTCACTGATTAGGCAGCGTCTGATCATTTCATGGCACAGCAATATGCCAGCTTTATCTTGCAGAATGCCTTGCGTATTGTCCGTTGCAGCTTTTTTTATATTCGCTAAAGCTTCGCGACGATAGGCTCGTTTTTTATATCGACGATGAAAATAAATAAGAGTACCGAGTACAAATAGAACAACCACAGCCAATAGGAGCCATGTCCACCAAACGGGTGGCCACATCGGAACAGACTGGGGTAGTAAATAAGCTTCATTAGGCAAACTCATTGTTGCCTGTGCATGATCTGCAGGCATTAGCGTAAAGCTCCTTGAGAAAGTAAATAACGAGCAATTTTTTCAGGGGATTCTGTTAAGTCGAATAACTGGTGGCGAATACCAATGGTAGCCAATTTTTGGCGCATCAAGGTGTTTTGTTCGAAGAATGCTTCCTTCGCTTGCTGCATGGTTTTTTTACTGACATTGACACGTTGAATGCCTTTTTCGTCTGCTATTTGATATTGTCCAGCTGGTAAATTGTAAGCATTACTGTCAATGACCTGAATCCAGTGTACAGAATTATGTCTAGCAAGTTTTATTAGCTCACTTTCTTCATCATCACTCCAACTTTGTTTATCTGTCAGTATGATGACATCTTTATTATGTGCTTTGGCAGCCAATAATGAGTGAGCCCAAACACTGTTTTTCTTCATATCTTGTGTTCTATTTTCTAATAGTGACGCGCCTTGTAATTGATGAAGAAAGGTTGGAAACATGCTTTGTTTGTTGCTGGCGTATTCTTTTCCACCGTAACTTAAACGATAGGATAAAGTGTCGCCTTGTTGTTTTGAGCGCCATGCGATAATAGCTGCGATTTGAATCAAGCGAGTTGAGATAAAAGTGTGACGCGTTCCAAAATAAGCATGATTTGATAGATCAATTAACAATAATCTTTGATGGTCATTCTCTTGAGCATACAGACGAGTATGTGCCTGCCCCGTACGTGCAGTAACGCGCCAATCAATGTGTCTCAAATCATCGCTCGCTTGATAGGCGCGCAGCTCCAGCATTTCCATGCCGTGGCCTTTTTGGCGCGATCGACGTTCGCCTGAGTTTGTTGCAAAGCGAATGGCTTTAGGTGCTCGACCTAAATGTTTTGCATAATGGGCCAAGAGTGCAAAATGCGCTTCATCTAGCTCAGGTGATTCTGGCGATAATAATGGGCTCATGTTCCTACTCATTGTTCTTACTTTTGTCGCTAAAGTGCCGGAACGTGACTGATTAATCGCTTCAATAAATCATCCACAGACAACCCCGTCGCCTGAGCTTCAAAAGTCGTAATGATGCGATGACGCAAAACAGGTAAAGCAATCTGACGAACATCGTCGGGTGTGACAAAATCTCTACCATTTAATAGTGCATTGGCGCGGGCACAGCGATCTAATGCGAGGGTGCCTCGAGGGCTTGCGCCGAACTCAATCAGGTTTGCTCCTTTCCCTGCATCTCCAAAGTAAAGCTCAGGTTGCCTAGTTGCCATGACCAATTGCACTATGTATTGCTCGACACTTTCTGACATGTATAGAGACAAGGCTTTCTGTTGTAGTTCAAGAATGTCACTTGGCTTGCATAAGGGTTGTGGTGTGCTAGTAGCGGCTTTGTGTAGGTCTTGCTGTCTGACCAGTCTGAGTACTTCTAATTCACTAGTAGCGCTTGGATAGCCAAGATTTATTTTCAACATGAAACGATCAAGTTGTGCCTCAGGTAAAGGGTAAGTACCTTCTTGCTCAATTGGATTTTGAGTCGCGATGACAAAAAACAAAGGTGATAACGCATAACTATGGTTACCGACAGTGACTTGATTTTCACCCATGGCTTCTAATAAGGCGGATTGCACTTTTGCTGGCGCACGGTTTATTTCATCAGCCAGTACTATGTCGTTCATTATGGGGCCAGGAATAAAGCTGAATTCCCCCGTTTCTTGTTGATATATGTCGGAGCCCGTTACATCGCCAGGTAATAGGTCAGGAGTAAACTGAATTCGTTGGAAGCGGCTGTCTATCGCATTGGCGAGAGCTTTAGCGGCAGTCGTCTTGGCAATACCCGGTGGCCCTTCTAATAACACGTGGCCATTGGCGATTAAAGCGACAAGTAATTCGTGGGTTAAATCCGGTTGGCCAATAATGGCACGGTTTAGGTGGTCTTTTAGTTGTTCAATTACAGCTACCATCGAACCTAGATTCCTTATACTTCTGTCAAAAAAAGTGTCAACACAATATAATAACCTCCATCTTATCGGATTCAAATCTTTACGCACAGAGTAACGTCTGTAAGAGTAACGTAAGCATAGGAATAAAAAATGGCAAAAGTTGTATTGAGTGTGGCCTTGCCTGCATTTAAATATGAAGCTATGTATGCGGGTTCTGCAAGAAACTTAGTGGCAAGCAGCTTGGATGGTCGAAAGGTTCAACTACCTTTGGTCGCTTTTCAGCGTTTTGTAACACATCAGGGAATTAATGGTGTGTTTGAAGTAGAATTTGATGATATGAATAAATTGATTGGCGTTACTCAGCTTAGATAGTGCCGTTTAGAGAGCACTGCTTTGATAAAACGTCAGCCTGACTTAAACACCTAGGAGCCTTATTTTATGTACAACCTTGCTCGTTCATTACTTTTTAAATTGGACCCTGAAGTTTCTCATGAATTGTCATTAGATCTTCTTGCTGCAAGCAGTCGATTGGGCTTGAATAAATTGCTAGGTGGATTGCCATCAACTAAACCAGTGGATGTCATGGGGTTACGTTTTCCTAATGCGGTAGGGTTAGCGGCAGGTTTGGATAAAAATGCGGATGCTTTTGAAGCATTAGGGGCATTAGGGTTTGGTTTTGTTGAAGTTGGTACTGTGACGCCAAAAGGTCAAGCCGGGAATCCAAAGCCTCGTTTGTTCCGTTTGCCAGAGCATGAAGCTATCATCAATCGTATGGGGTTTAACAATAAGGGTGTTGATCATCTTGTCTCTCGTATTAAATCCCATCGTTACCCTGGTGTTTTAGGTGTGAATATAGGGAAAAATTTGACCACGTCGGTTGAAGATGCTGCTGCTGATTACTTAGCCTGCTTAACGGCTGTCATTCCTTATGCTGACTACATTACAGCGAACATTAGTTCACCGAATACTCCAGGGTTGCGTAGTTTGCAGTTTGGTGAAAGTTTGGCGCAATTAATAGCACCATTAGTTGAAGCTCGTAATCGCTATGAAGCGGAACAAGGTAAGCGTGTTCCTTTGGCAGTGAAAATTGCCCCAGATATGTCAGATGATGAAATTAAATTAGTGTCAGATACGCTGGTGGAGCAGGGTGTTGATGGTATCATTGCCACCAATACGACTTTGTCCCGAGATGCAGTTGTTGGTCATCAGTTTGAAGAGGAAGCTGGTGGGTTGAGTGGTGCGCCAGTACGTGATGCTTCAACTCATGTTGTTAAAGTGCTTGCAGAGCATTTGAAAGGCACCTTGCCAATTATTGGTGTGGGTGGTATTTCAAGTGGTTCAGATGCCGTTGAAAAACTTCAAGCCGGAGCAAGTTTGGTACAAATATACTCTGGTTTTATTTATCAAGGTCCAGAATTGATAAAAGAAGCCATTGCCAGTACAGATGCCTACTATCGAGAACGTGATTTAGGCATTTAAAAAATTGAATTGAAAACAGCTCGCCTGATTTTGCGGGTTGTGAAGAAGGCGAGACATGATCTCGCCTTCTTTATTTGTTGAATATCCATTGAGATCTTTAACCGGAACGCCGGAACGAGATCTCCCATTGAATTTTAAAAAAGTAATTTAAAAATGAGCACAATATTACAGACAACTGATTCAGAAAATCAGGTTTACGCATTAGAAATAACCTGTCCTTTAGGATTAGAAAATGTCTTAGAAAAAGAACTGCATGGCGAAGGTCTAATGAAGACTCGCTTTGGTGAAGGGCAAGTTAAATTAACCACAGATCTAGAAGGCATGTATAAAGCATGTCTTTGGTCTCGTGTTGCCACTCGAGTGATGCTGCCAATTGCTAATTTCAAGATCGATTCCGCTGATGATCTATACGACGCAGTAAAAGCCATTCCATGGTCTGATCACATGTCGGCGACCAATACGATTGCAATTGATTGCCATGGTACGAACCATCATATTCGTAATACTCAATTCGGTGCTGTCCGCGCCAAAGATGCGATTGCGGATTACTTTGTTGCCTTGTCTGGCGAGCGTCCAAGTGTCGAAAAAAATCAACCTGATGTACGTATTGCTTTGCGCATTAAACGTGAAGTGGTCACGGTAAGTATCGACTTATCAGGTGAAAGCATGCATCGCCGTGGTTATCGTCAACAGGGCAGCATGGCACCATTAAAAGAAAATCTTGCAGCGGGTTTGTTGCTACGAGCTGGTTGGGGCAAAGATTGTGGCTTAACTCAGTTAATCGACCCTATGTGTGGTTCTGGTACTTTCTTAGTGGAAGCGGCCATGATGTCGTTAGACATCGCGCCAGGTTTAGGCCGTCAATATTGGGGATTCAAAGGCTGGAAACAGCATGATCACCGTATGTGGCAGCAGTTAATGGATTTTGCGAAAAACCGTAAAAGAGATGCTGTTGAATTAGGTTTGCGTTTTCAAGGTACGGATCGAGATCAACGAGCGATTGCCGCTTCTCGTGAAAGCATCAAACGCGCAGGCATGGTAGGTATCATCGACGTCGCTATGACGCCATTTCAAGAGCACGAGTTTGATATTAATCCTGAACTACCGGGTTTAGTGATTTGTAACCCGCCTTATGGTGAGCGTATTGGCGACGAAATGACCTTGATCGCCTTGTATCGTGAACTTGGCGAGTGGGTCGTCACACACGCTCGTGGTTGGCAATTTATGATGCTAACCAGCAACGATCAATTAGCCCGTCAAATCCCAGTTCGCCCAGAGAAAAGTACTCGTGTAATTAACGGTGGCATTGAATGTCGTGCCTACCTTTTTCCATTGTTAGCCGGTAGCATCAAAGAAGACGTAGTCGCGCAATCTGTAATGACACCAGGTGCGCAAATGTTTGCTAACCGCTTGCAGAAAAACGCCAAGAAAATGAAGAAGTGGGTCGAGAAAAACAAGATCCAATGTTACCGAGTATATGATGCGGATATGCCTGAATACGCTGTGGCGATTGATGTTTATGGTACCTGGGCGCATGTTCAAGAATACCAAGCGCCAAAGAGTGTTGACCCTGAAAAAGCCAAACAACGCTTATATGAAGCGGTTTCTGCCATTCCTTCGTCATTGAATATTCCTGAATCTAACGTCGTGGTAAAACATCGCGTAAGGCAATCAGGTAAAGAGCAATACGAGAAACTGGATCAATCCAAACATGAAATGATTGTCGAAGAATACGGTTGCGACTTCATTGTTAACCTTAAAGATTATTTGGATACGGGTTTGTTTCTTGATCACAGACCAGTACGTAAATTGATTCAAGATAAAGCCAATCGCGCACGTTTCTTGAATCTATTTTGTTACACAGGTACTGCGTCTGTTCATGCGGGACAAGGTGGCGCACGCACAACGTTAAGTATCGATATGTCGAACACCTATACGGAATGGGCCCGTCGTAATATTGAACTGAATGAGTTCTCTAGCCGTGATCATGTGGTTGAACGTGCTGACTGTATTGAATGGTTAAAAGAGAGTCGTGAAAAATTCGATTTAATTTTCATGGATCCGCCCACTTTTTCTAACTCGAAAAAAATGGCGGATGTATTAGATATTCAGCGAGATCACGGTGAGTTGATTCGTTTAGCCGTAGCAAGACTAGATCGAGGTGGCGAGTTAATCTTCTCGAATAACTACCGACGTTTTATTTTAGATGAAGATCTGGAGCAAGAGTTTGATATTAAAAACATTACTAATCAAACCCTAGATCTTGATTTTGAGCGTAATACAAAGATTCACCAGTGTTATCTCATAAAGCGCAAATCTGGGAATTGAAATCTCAATCAATTATAATTTCCTGAATTGAGATTAAAACACCAATATTTATATTCAATATGCTGATTTTTAAAGGTTTATAAGTTTCCATCATGAGAAAAACATTTCGACTTGTTATTAGTTGCCCCGATAGAGTGGGGATTGTTGCAGCGGTCAGTCAGTTTCTGAATGAACGCTCTGGTTCTATTATTGAAGCCAGTCATCACACTGACGTTGGGCAAAAATGGTTCTTCATGCGTCATGAAGTCGACGCGGAAAGTTTAACTGTTGATGTAGAAACCTTCCGTGAAGAGTTCCAAGCCATCGCAGATGAATACGAAATGCGCTGGTATGTAAAAGACAGTGAAGATCGTCCTAAAGTTGTGTTGTTGGCAACCAAGGAATCCCATTGTCTTAATGATATTATGCATCGCTGGCACACAGGTGAATTGAACTGTGACATCGTAGGTGTGATCGCCAACCATGAAAACCTTCGTTCTATGGTTGAATGGTACAAGATTCCTTACTTTTGTATTCCTGTACCGAAAGAAAATAAAATGCCAGCCTTTCAAGAAATTGAAGCTTGCATTGATCAATCGGGTGCAGACACCATCGTATTAGCTCGATACATGCAGATATTCCCAGAATTTCTATGTGAAAAATATCGCCATCAAGTGATTAATATTCACCATAGCTTCTTGCCTTCTTTCATCGGAGCTAAGCCATACCATCAAGCGGCGGTTCGTGGTGTTAAGTTAATTGGGGCGACTTGTCATTATGTCACCGCTGATTTGGATGCGGGTCCAATTATCGAGCAAGACGTGATTCGTGTGCGTCATAGCCATGCAGCAGAAGACATGGTGCGCTTGGGGAAAGATATCGAAAAATTAGTCTTGTCCCGAGGTTTGCGTTATCACCTTGAAGATCGTGTCTTAGTGCATGGTAATAAGACTGTGGTATTTGCAGAGTAAGCTATTTTTGCATTTAATCGGGTGAATAGTAAAAGGGAAGCTGATGCTTCCTTTTTTTGCTTTTCTACAGTGTCTTCTGCCTTTGTATGTCTTTTTTATTTTTTTGTAATCTTAAGTGTGCAAAATTATTCTTCTTGAAAAAAGAGTCTATAGTTAACTTAATGATTGAATAAAGAGACGGCATGCGAGGGGAATTATGAAACTCAAATTAACGCCAACTCAGAATTTATGTGTTGGTTATTTAGAGTCTGGTTTTGAATTAATTCAATTAGACGATCAGTATTACTTCATCAAGGGAGAGCGTCGACAAAAGGTTTTACCAAAGACTTTAGAGGCGTTAATTAACAGAGGTGCCCTTACTTACACTGAGCAGGGGCGCTATATGCTGACCAAAGAATTTGTAGAATATCGAAAGTTATTACGTGAAGCGACTAAACCGGTTCATCACTAATACCTTGTTGTTTTTTAATGTAGAAAATTATCGTTTTGTTCAGAGTTGTTCAAAGTGAGGCTCGTTGCCCCATTACCTTTCTAACGAAAGATAATGGGTTTTTTTATGCCTATATCACAGACTTAAAACGCCTGATTCGTAGGGCAGTATGAGGGAGGCACGACCGTGATCTGCCACTGAAAACGAAGTTTTCATTATCTGAAGTAGGTCTGATTAGACGAGGAACGAGGCGTAATCAGGCAATCCAAGGTGTATGAAATAACAGACACATTTGTAATATGCTTCATTATGAATAATGAAATTTTTTCTTGCCTCCTGTAGGGCAGCATGAGTGAGGCACGACCGTGATCTGCCGTTGATAATGTATCTGAAGTAGGTCTGATTAGACGAGGAACGAGGCGTAATCAGGCGACCAAAGAAGTATGCAATCGCAGACAGGCTATCTTGAGTTGATCGATATGACAGGTCGCATCATACGAGAAGATAAACGTGGCTCAATAGATACGTCGCTACTGCCTATCTTGAAACGTCTAAATATTTCCTCTGAAAACTGGCTATGCGTCGCAACAGAATTCGAGAAAAGAACAGGTAACTTAGTTGGGCAAGAACGCTCAATAGATTATTATTGCGAAAGACACCAACAACAAAGAAAACCTAAAAGGCAAAGTCTTCAATTCATCGCCTAACTTGTCATAAAAACATTATAAAACCTGTTCACTAAAAAGCGTGATTTGCTTTAGTGTGTCTGAAAGTCAGCTTTTAAATCTTTTTCTGTAAGATTTTTCATTCAAACACAATAAAATAGATGTTTTTGTAGACGATTTTATCTGCTTTACTGACTTTTCATATCGTATTTTTATGGTGTGTGTCCTGTTTAAGGTTTGTGTAGACACTACAGTTAGACGAGCTGCTGGATTAGGATATTTATCGACTTAATTTCGGATGCTCATACTACACATAGCAAAGATCATGCGACAGGTGAAACAATTCGGCTGCATCACAATTGTACATTGCCAGAGGTTACGGGTTTTGGTGTGAAAATTATCGCAATTCCAACTAGTGAACTGGTAATGTTGGCATAGCAAAAACTTGAAACGGAGCTAAAGCAGGCTTTATATTTTTTCTAATGGTCAGTGTAATGTCCACCAATAGCAAATATATAAACATACTCTTCATCGAACTTGTAAATGAGTCTGTCTTTTTGAGAAATTCGCTTCGACCATAAACCAGATAGGCTATGCTTTAGTGGCTCGGGTTTTCCTAATCCATTATTGGGATCTGAGCGAAGCATTTCTTTTAATATTTTACATAGCGCGTTATGTAATTTTTTATCTTTTTCTCTTAACTGCTCGTAAGAGAGCCACGTTTTACCTTCAAAGATTAATGATCTCATCTAATTGCTCTTGTGTTGGTTTGTGGCCTTTATTAGTCTTATGCGTATTCATTGATTCAGCTATTTGTTGCATCAAGCTATTACTTTGTAATACATGTAATGTTTCTTGTTCTCTTTCCCAGTCATCTGCACTCATTATAATAAAAGCATCACCAGCACGTCTGGTTACTTTGATAGGCTCATGCTCGCTAACTGTTTGTTCAACGTATGCTTTTAAGTTGTCTCTAAACTGATTGACACTTATGCTGTCCATTGTAAACTCCAATTTGTGTACGGTATTTCCGTACATTTTATTTCAAAAAACAGAATAAGTCACTCAAAAGGGCAAAAGATAGTTGGATTTTGCTCCTTCGTTGCTTATTTTAGCTAAGCATTTCTATACCTATTAGTGAGGTATTAACACTTTAAAAGCATCAATGAGTGTTCGACAGGCAGCAGAAACTGATGAAGTAAATATCTTTAGGTTATTTTTACCTTGATGAGCCGGAGAGTTAACTTCCATTTATTTATCCTAGAGCAATATCAAGGTGAAAGTGTTTACGTTTGCTTTGAGGATGTTTGAAAAATGCGAGTTGTTTGATGTTAAGGCCTTCATTTTTATCCAAGGGTGAAGGTCTTTTTTATGTGGCGGATTTAGGTTTAAGTAATTAGGTTGTCGAGTGGGTTTTGTTTTTCAAATGAAAGCTGCGCTTTCAACGTCAGATTACGCCTTGTTCCTTGTCTTATCTGATCGACGAGGAACGAGGCGTAAATGATTTTAATGTAAAGATTTGGGTGTTTCAGTAAAGAGGTAACTCACGGCTTGGGCAAGTTTTGGGCTTATATGGCTGCTGCGTAATAATGTCCAAAGGGGTTGTTTGGTTTCCGAGTGTTGGCTTAATTCGGCTGCAATCTGCTTGAAAGCAATATAGCCATCTTCTCTATGGGCCAGTTTCTCCATGATGATACGAAGAAGCTGAGGGTTTTGTCCTAACCAATGTGGGCATTTTGCTGCTAAGGCTGCAATGGCATGGGTATCGTCGTCATGGCATTGGGTTAGGCTACCGAGTAAACCAAATAAAGGTAAGAGTAAATCATCATTAAGCTCCGCTCTTGATAGGGCACGCAAGTAGCTTGCTTGAGTCAATGGATCTTGTGTTGTTTGCAGTTGGTTGATTAAAGTTTTTTGCAGACTGTCTGAAATACCTTCGTGTTCTAACGCATGACATAATGCGCTGACAACTGGGTTGGCGGCTTGTTTGATGGCTTTATCAATAAGAGCTTCGTACTTTGCTTCGTTTGCTCTTGCGGCCAGTTCTGCAATACCTTGAAGCCCTAGTGTTTGCCAGCTGCCATCTTTTTCAATGACGTCTGATGATAAATAATCAACAACCGCATGAAAATATTCAGAAGGTTCTTGGTGTAAGTCTTTTCCTAGTATGGCGTGAAAGCTTGCCATGCGTTCTTGATCCGGTTTAAACACATAAGGGCTGTCTTCTAGGGCTTCTGATAAACCTGCTTCTTCCCCTTTGTGGAGAATCTTATCGACGATGCTTTTAATGAAATGATCTCGTGTGCCTAGATTCAAACATCCGGCTTCGTCTAAAGGCAGTTTGAGAAACCAAACCACACCTTGTTTTGCAATCTCTTCTTTTGACGCATCTTTTGATTTTAATAGGCAAGCTAGCCATGCGTGTTGACGAAATGGAAAAGGGTAGGCTTGTTGTTTTCGATCAAACTGTACGGTTTGCTGTGGTGTGATTTTGGTGATGTTTCGGCCTAAGTCGTAATAGCTAACATCGCAGCCGACCATATCAAATAAGTCAGAAAGGGATTCAAGTTTGCTCATGGTTCAATTTTGCTCATGGTTCAATCAATAGTGGCTCAAGTTGCCGATAAGTCGTGTTGTCGATAAGATAGCCCGCGTACTTTTATCGGTTTGAAAAAGATGTCGTATCTTACCGTTTTTCTAAGGAGAAATCAGGTTGAAAAAAGCCTTTTCTACCCATCATACCTTGGCTGATTTATTGATGGATTTACAAGTTGCGATGCAAAATGGTGGTGTTTGGGATTGTGAAATGCCCACTCAAGATGCATTACAAAGCGTTGAGCCTTTTTGTATCGATACCATGGCATTTGAACAATGGCTAAGATTTGTGATGATGGAGCGCTTCAAGCTTTTGCTGGCTTCAGGAGGCGAATTACCGGTTCGCTGTCATATTTCTCCAATGGCGGAAGAGGCGTTTAAGCTGAAACCGAAGCCGATTGTGAATCAGATAGTGAATTGCTTAAATCGAATTGATCAACACCTAAGCGGTATCTTGTGATTTCAGATCGAATTCATCACCCTTTCGTAAAAGATCTAGCTTGGCTGGTGGAAGGGCACTATATCGAGCAAGATTTTGACCTCGGATTATATTGGCTTTCTGATACTGAAGAGCGATTGCTTTTATTGGACTCCAATCCCACGTTACTTATAAGTGCAGTTTCTGCTTGTAAGTCGCATTTCCTAGGCAGTTACTTTGAAACCTTATTTTCTTTTGCGATAGAGAACTTATCTTCGTTAAAAGTAGTGCTTGAGCATTTTCAAATTGAGCACTTTCAAATTGAAGGTAAGGGTAAAACATTGGGTGAAGTAGACATGCTGGTAGAAACGCCAGAAGGGGAGCTTCATCAATTTGAAATAGCGATTAAATTTTATTTAGAAAGGCCGGATCTTTACCCACATGATTGGATTGGGCCGAATAAGAATGACAGTTTATTAAAAAAAGTGACAAGAGCCAGAGAGCATCAATTGTCCATTTTACAAACAGAGGCTGGTTTTTCTGCAATTAAATCTATTGTAAAAAATCGAGTGCCTAAATCGAACTTATTGGTTTTTGGTCGTTTGTATTTAGCATTAAAAAATCAACAGGATATAGTGTCCTGGTTGGCTCAAGATGGCTATGGAGGGTGGATACGAGAGTCTGATTTTACTTTATTGATGGAGCATTTCTCTCATTTTTATATGTTAGAGAAGCCGCATTGGATGGCGTTTCCAGAGATAAGTGATAAATTTATTTTATTTTCTCTTCAATCCGCCTACAATCTTGTCAGGAAATTCCTACATGATGATCGGCCTAAACATGTGTTTTTATACCATGCTCTCACTGAATCTAAGTCAACAAACAGAAGTGTGTTTGTTGTTCCAGACTCTTGGTGAGAGATTAAATAGATTCAAGCATATTCTAATAGTATTGAAATTAAATGACTGATTTATCAAAATTGCTCCATTGTAAAATGCCACTCGCTGCGTGGGTAATAGATATAGAGCAATCGAACGTGCCATGCTTTAATGCCGCAGCAGAAGCTTTATTAAAAGACTCTTTGGGTGATATCAAACTGGGTCAACGCATGATTGATGAAACCTTGAGAAAGCGTTTATCTTTTTATCTTGAGACTCTTAATGAGGGCGATGTGCTGCCGTTCAATTGGCCGTTTACCTCAAAAGACAATCGTGATTATAAGGTGATTGCCTCTGTTGTTTTACTTGATGGCGCACGTAAAGGGTTATCTGTTGAAGCTCACCCAGTTACACCTATCAGTCATAGTAATGAAAGCCAAAGCATTGATTTTTTTACACGGTTTAAAACTTTAGCCATTGCTGTTTTTGATAAAAGCGGTAACCGAGTTCGATCAAGCGAATGTTTTTCTACACACTTTGGTGATGTTAATCACATACGTGATTTATTCGCGGTATCGAGTGCCGCTAATAGTTTTATCAGTCGTTTAGCTTTACACAAGAACCTATCTCAAGAAATAAGATTGTCTACAGCAAATGCCGTTCGCTGGTATCGAATAGAAGCGTCTCAGAATGAATCTACGGAAAATGTCTATTTATTAGCTCATGACATTCAAGAAGAAAGAGATCATGAGGTTGCCCTTTATAAATTACATAATTACGATAATTTAACCAGTTTGCCTAATCGTAATTTACTCTATCAGCAACTTGAAAACGCCTTGGTTAATGCTCAAAAGCGTAATCGTGAATTTGGTCTTTTGTATCTCGATTTAGATGGTTTTAAAGTCGTCAATGATAACTTTGGTCATCGGGTTGGGGATGAGCTTATTCTTCGCGTGGCGGAGCGTATTAAAGAAAGTATTCCTTCTGAAGCTGCCCTTTATCGTTTAGGCGGTGATGAGTTTGTGGTTGTATTAGAAAATACACAGAATATTGATTCATTAAAAAATATCGCAGAAAGCATTATGCAGAATGCGAGTCATACGTATCCTGTTGCGAAAATGGAAATGATGATCACCGCCAGTATAGGAATAGCCAGTTACCCTCAACATGCGGATGATATAGATAATTTATTGAAAAATGCTGATGCGGCTATGTATCGAGCAAAATCGATGGGTCATAACATGTACTTTGTGTATGAAAAAGACATGGCTGCTAATATTAATGCACATTTAACATTGGGTGGCGGATTAAGAAAGGCAATCGATGACGAGCAGTTTGTACTTTATTATCAACCAAAAGTTTGTCTCCCAGAAGAAACTGTTGTTGGTGCTGAAGCCTTAATTCGATGGGTTCATCCTGAGCTTGGCTTAATTAGTCCAGATCAATTTATTCCATTAGCTGAAGAGAGTGGTTTGATTCTTCCTCTTGGTGAGTGGGTGATTCGCCGTGCTTGTCGCCAAATGCAAGCGTGGCGTGAAAGTGGCCACCCTCCTATTAAGGTGTCGGTAAATTTATCCAGTCGACAGTTTATGCAGGCTGATCTAGTCGACATGGTTAAGCGAATTCTTGATGAAACAGGTGTGGATCCTGAATTGTTTGAGCTTGAATTGACAGAAAGTATGTTGATGGCTGATGCAAAACAATCGATAGAAAAACTGCATGGCTTTCGTGAATTGGGTTTAACGCTTTCTATTGATGATTTTGGAACAGGTTACTCCTCGCTTGCTTACCTGAAAAAATTTCCAATACAGACTTTAAAAATTGATCGCTCCTTTATTAATGATTTAGGGCTTGATTTTGATAATGATGCCATCGTTAAGGCGACTATTGCGATGGCGAATAGCCTGAACTTAAAGGTCATTGCTGAAGGGGTGGAAAACCGCTCACAAGTAGAGACACTGAACGGTTACGATTGTCGGGAAGTTCAAGGTTATTTATTCTCTAAACCATTATCTGATATAGATTTTCTTTCCTATATGCAAGGGCAGGGATTTGGGGATATTGGGCGTTTTGGTCCCCATTAAAAGTGCAGTAATTGGGTATTTTAAAATTTTTTATATTCTGTTTATGGCGAATGGAGTATTCTCTTAATTCAAGCGACAACTTACAAAACATGTAAAATTATGGATGCCTTGTGTCAACCCTCGAAAACCTTTCTTGTCCTATAGACTCTTTATCACTTAGTCGTGATGAGCGCAGTCTAAAGTGTGAAAACGGACATACCTATGATTTAGCCAAAACTGGCTATGTAAATCTTTTACCCGTACAGAATAAGCGTTCTAAAGATCCTGGTGATAGTAAGGCTATGGTTGCTGCTCGTCAGGCTTTTCTTAATCAAGACTTTTATTATCCTATTGTTGAAGCTGTTTTATCATCTTGGCCGAAAGATCGTTTAATAAATGGTGTAAGGGTATTAGACGCAGGATGTGGTGAAGGTTATTACCTTAATGAAATAAGTAAAGCTCTACAGGATCGACATATTGAAGTGGAACTTACAGGGCTAGATATTTCAAAGTGGGCGATTACTGCAGCCAGTAAACGAGATAAAAACATCAGTTGGTTGGTGGGAAGTAACGCAAGTTTACCAACACCAGATCAACGTTTTGATGTCATTTTATGTTTATTTGGTTTTCCTATATTTAACGAGTTTTCAAGGGTTTTGACAGATTCAGGTTTGCTCCTCCTTGTTGAGTCGGGCGCAGATCATTTGATTGAGTTACGCCAAATATTGTATCCGTCAATTCACGATTATAAACAAACTCACAGCGACGGTGTGGCCGATTTTGATTTGGTTTCTGAGGAAGCAAAAACTTTTAGTTTTACACTAGACTCCCAAACAGAAATCCAAAACTTATTAAGCATGACTCCTCATATTCATAAAGCCTCTTATGATGGCAAAGAAGCCGTTAAGCAACTTGAGTCGATTATGCTGACTGCGGATATTAAACTTCGTTGGTACCGAAAAAAGGAAATAAATAGTGTCTAATCATTTAAAAGAACTCTTTAGTAAAAATAGAGAGTGGGCGTCAAAAGTAACCGCAGACAATCCTGACTTTTTTTCTACATTGTCAGAACAGCAAAATCCAGAATATCTTTGGATTGGTTGTGCAGATAGTCGTGTTCCAGCGAACCAAATTGTTGATTTATTGCCTGGTGAGGTTTTTGTACACCGTAACATTGCAAATGTTGTGGTACATACGGATTTAAATTGCTTGTCCGTTATTCAGTTTGCTGTTGATGTGTTAAAAGTGAAACACATCATGGTGGTTGGTCATTATGGCTGTGGTGGCATTAAGGCTGCAATGGGTACAGAAGAGCACGGCATGATTGATAACTGGTTGCGTCATATTAAAGATGTGTATCGTCTACACAGAAAAGAAATAGATGCCATTGATGACGAACACGCCCGTTTTGATCGCATGTGTGAGTTGAATGTGGTTGAGCAGGTGGCGAATGTTTGTCAAAGCAGTATTGTTCAGAACGCATGGCGTCAAGGGCAAGAATTACATGTACATGGCTGGTGCTACAGCTTAGGGAATGGTCATATCAAGGATCTTGAAGTAACTGTTTCTAATGCGAAAGAGTCTACGGAAAGACTTAATAGCATGTAAGAAATCAATCGAAAAAATAAACCCTAGTAAAAATACTAGGGTTTATTGATTAACTGTTGAGAACTAAGGTTGAGGTAGTTAGTTATTTCTCAAGCGTTTTACCAAATTTCATTCCCATTTGAGTTGGTGTTTCAGCTTCTAGGGACTCGTCCCATTTGATTGCGTCTTTTCCAAATAAAACGATGGCGGTAGAGCCAAGTTTAAATCGACCCATTTCCTCGCCTTTTTTGATTTCAATATCGTTTAATTCTTTATAATCCCAAGTGACGACATTTTTGTTAAAAGGGGTTACTTGTCCAGCCCAAATCGTTTCTATACTCGCAACAATCATTGCTCCTACGAGAATGACAGCCATAGGGCCAGCTTCGGTATCAAACAAACAAACAGTGCGTTCATTGCGAGCAAAGACATTTGGTATTTGTTCTGCTGTGACTTTGTTGACTGAGAACAACTTGCCAGGAATATGGATCATCTTGGTAAGTTTGCCTGTTAGTGGCATGTGAACACGGTGGTAATCTTTTGGTGATAAGTACACGGTTGCAAATGAGCCTCCAAGGAATTGATCCGATAGAGAAGCATCGCCACCTAGTAGTGTTGTTAAGCTGTAATGGTGGCCCTTGGCTTGAAAAAGTGTACCGTGTTCTATGTTGCCTAGTTGGCTAACTGCACCATCAGCAGGACAAGCTATGCTGTTTTCTTCGTCGCAAATCGGACGAAGTTCAGGGCGAATAGCGCGGGTGAAGAAATCATTAAAATTACGGTAAGACAAGGCGTCGCTGTTGATGGCCTCAGACATATCGACTTGGTATTTTTTTACAAATTGGCTAATAAATGTATTTTTCACCCAATCATTTTCGCACTCCGCTATTTTCCCTATAACGCGAGACAATGTTTTTTGAGGGGTGATATGTTGTGCAAATGCGAAAAGTTGATCTTTAGTCACTTGTTTCATCCTGATATTGGTAATTTATATAATCTTGTGGCTGATTAAAGACACAATCTGTTTAAGGTTTTTATAATCTTGTTCATTAAACTCTATGCGAGTTTCCAACCAAAATATAATCATTTCATTCTTTGATGCGAGTGTGGAGGCAAGAATTAAATGACTATTTGTATCTATTATTTGATCAGAAGTATGGGGGAAGTCTTTTAGTAAGTCTTCGAGTTTTTGTCCAAATAAATGTGTCGCAGATTTTTTGCTTGATAGCTTTTTAAACACATTCGATGGTGCATTCCATTGAATTGATTTAATGGTTTCTATGTTATAGCCAGATTGATAGATAGGCAGCGTTTTATTTGTTGAATGTTTAAAAATAATACAGTGCTGCATATTGGGAATGGTTTGTTTTGTTGCTTTTAATGCTAAGTTGGCTTTTTGTTTGATGTCTAAATTAGTCTTATCGCCAATGCTTGTTTTCAATATAGCAAGTGGTGATAGTGATGGTTTTTTAACTCTTTTTTCTTGCTAAATAGCTCTGGATCTAGCAGTTGTAGTGCAAGAGGAAACTTGCCGCCCATATTATGGAGCGCTGCAGCTTCGGTGGTTGCTAAATGTGCTGTCTGAATAACTTCACCGAGATGACGGTGCATAACAGTTGCCACAATACGATAGAAAAAAGGCAGTTTTTTCGAATCCCATCCCATTAAATTAGCTTCTCTTGCTACTTTTGTCGCGCAATAAGCAAAAATAAGCGGGCTGTTTGACAATATGGTTAATCTTTTATTTTCGGTAAATCCAGGTAACTCATCTGGGTGATGAGCAAGATGTGCTAGCTCTTGTAGTTCTTTGCTGTTTGGAATGTGCTTGGTAAGAAAGGAGTCAACAATTTCATTCGATGTATTCCAATATGTGCACATGTGAACGGTTAGTTCATCAATACGACAACCTAAGACACTGAGTTCAGCTTCGCTTGATTTTTCACCTTGTATTACTCTTTGGGAAATTTCAGTCATTAATGGGTAAGCATAAAACCATAATAGCCATCTTGCTGAGTCTCTAAATAAGGTTATCCAAAAAATATCATCTTCATGGCCAGATATGTTTTTTATTGCCCAGTATTTTGCGATGCTGGCTGCTTCATAACTGGTTTGCACCTGACTTAAGAAGGCAATTAGATGCGGTGGTTGTTTTTTGTTTTTAAGGTTATATGGTGTAAAACGGTTGAATAGTTTGGCAATTCCCTTCATACCTATCATAGATGCCGCATGGAATGGCGTTTTGATTTGGCTGCTTTTGCTGGGGGTGATGCGATTTGCTTCGTTGAGTATTGTAAAGGCGAGCATTGGATCTGATGCTATGTTGGTTTGCATTGCATCCAATGTATCAAGTGTATCTTCTGTTCTTTTAATCTGGCTCTTTAGGCGCGCCAAATTGGCCGATTTAACTGGAAATTTTTTATTTTTTAAAAAATGTAGCCATTCATTTAGGCTAGAAGGTGACTTGTCTTTCATAGCTGGTTACATTAATGGCTCAGTTATTTGTCTGTTTAAAGCATTCTTATGTTTTTGATCTCATCCATCATACTGTATATTGAGATAAGAGCATACATTGTAAGTATTAAGGAAGAGTATATGTTTGCATTAGCTGGTGTGCTAGTGGTTATCATAAGTGTTGTGGTTGGATATTTAGCGTCTCATGGCAATATGTTGGCATTATGGCAACCATTTGAAGTGCTTATTATATGTGGTGCAGCATTTGGGGCTTTTATGGTTGCTAACCCATTTATTGTCCAGAAAAAAGTATTCACTATGTTACCTCAGGTTTTTGCTGGGAGCCGACATAATAAAAGATTTTATCTACAGTTATTGGGCTTGATTTACTGTCTTTTTCAAAAGAGTCGTCAAGATGGTTTCCTTTCCATTGAAGAAGATATTGAGTCTCCTTTCACAAGTGAATTATTTAATCGCTTTCCTGACGTGGTTCGAGATCATGAAGTGGTTAATTTTCTTACCGATAATTACCGAATTTTTACTCTTACAGGTCTTCCTGCCTATGAAATCGACGCCATTATGGATAATGAAATCGAGCAGATTCAAGAAGAGCTTGTTGCGCCAAGTCATGCTTTGACTCGTGTTGCTGAGGCTTTACCCGGTTTTGGTATCGTGGCAGCCGTTCTTGGTATTGTTATTACTATGGGGTCTATTGGTGGACCATTGGAAGAAATTGGAGCGCACGTTGCGGCAGCTTTAGTGGGTACTTTCTTAGGTATCTTTTTTGGTTACGGATTTGTCGGTCCGGCTGCTTCTCATCTGGAGAGTTTAGGTGCGCATGAACTAAAGGCATATCTATGTATTAAGGCTAGCTTAAACTCTGTTGTTTCTGGTTATGCGCCAGCAGTGGCAGCTGAAACAGGTCGTAAACTGCTTCCGCCTGACATGCGTCCAAGCTTTGTTGAGTTGTCTGATGAACTTAAGCAGTATCGCTAGTATGAGCTTACGCCAGATTATGGAGGATATTACATGGCTAACGGCTTAGTTATTCGACGAGTTAAAAAAGTCAAAAAAGGAGGGCATCATGGTGGTGCCTGGAAAATAGCCTTAGCTGATTTTGCCTTGGCTATGATGGCTCTTTTCTTAGTGTTGTGGCTGTTGAGCGTGGCTTCTCCTGAAGAGCTAGCTAGCATAGAAGGGTATTTTCAAGATCCTATGGGGCCATCTACCGCAGGTTATAGTGCTAATCCTATTGATTTAGGTGGCAGTCCTGCAAAAAGTGTAGAGAAAAAACTAGACTTACAATTACCAGAAACGGGTAGTACGGATGTTCAGTCAATAGAAACTAGACGTGGTAGTGGTTCAGAAACGGCGGATTCAACAAGCTTAAATGACCTTGTACTTGAGCAGATGGAAAAAATGAACATCGTGCTTTCTGAAGAAAAAAACTTACGTATTGAGATTACCCCGTTAGGTGTTCGTATCACTTTACTTGATGATCCCAATAAGCCCATGTTCGAGCGAGGACGTGCTCGAATGATGCCGGATATTGAAAATACCTTACTTGCCATGTCCCCGATTTTTAATAACGTAACCAACCCAATTGTTATCACAGGGCATACGGATTCTTCTAAATTTGGTGATTCAGATCGGTTGGATAATTGGGATTTATCTGCGTTAAGGGCAAATGCTGCTCGTCGTATATTGGAAGAGGGTGGTGTTGTGGATGAGCGGATTGCCCAGGTGATAGGTTTGTCTGATACGGTTCCTTATAATCGATCAGATAGAAACAGCCCTGAAAATAGGCGTATCAGTATTACGCTATTAACAGATGATGCCTATAAGGAAATGCTAGAACGTAATCGTCGGAACTTTGGTGTTCCAATGCGCCAATCTGATGTTAGATTGACGCCGGACACTACATTCTAAAAAGCTTGGTTTTCTCTGATTGAGTGCTTGATTCTTAAGAAGCTCTGGAAGCGGTGTTGTGTAATTTCACCTTTTTCTAGAGCTTCTAGAATGGCGCAGCCAGGTTCTTTTTCATGGGCGCAGTCTCTGAATCGGCAGTAGCCGATATGAGGGCGAAACTCAATAAAGCCATTCATTAGCTCGTCTTCTGATATATGCCACAAACCAAATTCACGTATTCCTGGAGAGTCTATAAGGTCGCCGCCTTTTGGCATGTGGAATAAGCGTGCTGTGGTTGTGGTATGAACGCCTTTCTTTCTCTTTTGTGATAATTCACCAACGGTAATGTCTATATCGGGAAGAAGGGTTCCGATAAGGGATGATTTCCCCACGCCTGACTGCCCTACAAAAACACTGGTTTTATCTTGTAAGAAGGAATAAAGCGATTCCATGCCTTCTTGATGCTTGATGGAAGTTCGAATGATTTTGTAATCCAAATCTTCGTAGGTTTTTAAAAGTTCGTTGAGGTCTGATTGGTTACTTTCGTCTATTAAATCGCACTTGTTTAATAATATAACAGGCGGAATGCCAACCGTTTCGGCAGCCACTAAATAGCGATCTATTAAGTTCGCATGGGCAACAGGTTCAGCTGCAATAACAACAATGATGTGATCTATATTGGCCGCAACGGGTTTTATTCTGCCATGCATATCTGGGCGAGACAGTGAGGTGTGCCTTGGTGTTGTGGCAACAACAACGCCGCCTTCATTTTGTTTTGGACGCCAAACAACTTTGTCGCCTGTCACTAGTTGACCTAGGTTAGCGCGTAGATTGCATCGTGTGGAAATACCGATAAATGGCTCTTGTGTGCCTTCTACTTCCACTTGGGTGCCAAAGTGGGAAATAATAATGCCTTCTGTTTCAGGCCCAAGGTCTGATGATTGAAGAAGCTCTTCAGCAACATCGCCTCGTTTTTGTGTGCGTTCTACACGCTCTTTTTGAATTCGTTCAATTCGCCAAGTTTGTTGTTTAGTAAGTTTTCGCTTCGACATTATATTCGTCTGGTCATATAGTAAGGCGCATAGAGTATAATGCTTGGCATTGATAATAAAGGATTTGGATGGTTATGAGCTTAAATGAAGAGAATTTAGTATGGATTGATCTGGAAATGACGGGCCTTGACCCAGAAACAGATACAATTATTGAGATCGCGACAGTTGTGACCGATAAGCATCTTAATGTCTTGGCGAAAGGTCCTAGCCTTGCGGTACATCAAGAGAAGTCTGTAATGGATGCAATGGATGAGTGGTGTACACAACATCACGGCGATTCTGGTTTGACGGCAAGAGTGTTGTCTTCGACTATTAGTATGGAGCAGGCTGAAAAAGAAACGATTGAGTTTTTAGCTCAATATGTACCTTCTGGTGCTTCACCAATATGTGGTAATAGTGTTGGTCAGGATCGTCGCTTCCTATATCGTTATATGCCAAATCTAGAGCGTTTTTTTCATTATCGTTACCTTGATGTGAGCACGGTAAAAGAATTAGCTAAACGTTGGAAACCAGAAGCGTTGGAGGGTTTTCAAAAGTCTGGATCGCATTTGGCAATGGACGATATTTTAGAGTCTATTGGTGAGCTTAAGCATTATCGTCGTACTATGTTTGGTTTAGATCTAGATTGAGCTAAGTGGTAATCTTGAGGTTAATGGTTTTAGTATAGATATCCAAAAGTGTAAGCGCCTAATGTTGTTTATATGGGTTAGGTGCTTACACTGTTTTATTTGCATTATCGGTTGTTAATTGATTTCTAGATAAGTGCGGAAGTGCCGTCCCAGATTAATTTGACACCGGTTAAGAATAGAAAAAAATACATGTATTTGAAAAAAGTTTCGGTTGGTATTTTGTAGTGTAGCCATGCCCCTAGTTGTACACCTATATAAGCAAGAGGAGTAAAGCAAAGGGATAGTAGGATATTTGATGTGTGTAATTGTCCAAGCATACCGTAAGGAATAAGTTTAACGTAATTTATAACTGCAAAAATAACGGCCGCAGTAGCAACATATTGAGTTTTGTCTAGATTGGTTCTAAGTAAATATACGCTCATTGGTGGTCCGCCAGCATGAGCGATAAAACTGGTGAAGCCTCCAAGTGCACACCAAAACCTACCTGCTATCGAATTGAGTGGCTTTCTTTGAGATGTTTTGTGTTTCTTTGGCCATGAGTTGATTGTAAAACCAATCGCGATGACGCCAACGACAATTTTTAGCCATTCTACAGAAAACCACGATGCCGTTAATCCTCCAATAATGATGCCGATTATAGCCGCTGGAATACATTTAATAAGCTGTTCTGTATTCCATTTTTTCCAGAACTTTTGAACGGTAAAAATGTCCATAACGCAAAGTACGGGAAGCATAATTGCCGCGGCAATAGTGGGAGAAGTTTGAAGTGAGATTAAGGGGACTGCAATAACGCCAAAGGCACCAGAAAAACCACCTTTGGATATACCTGTTATGAAAACAGCGATAGCGATGAGAGAGATAAGAAACCAGTCCATAAGAGCTCTTTATTGGAAGTTATTGTTATTGATTAATAAAGCCGATGTTTTGATTATGATCTATCTAGTCTTGTTTCAAAAGGTTTCTGTATTAGAATTGTTTGAATATTTGTTTTGCTCCGTTTGAGTGAAGAAAGGATAAAGATGTAATGCGAATAGAAAAAGATGTGTATGGTGAAGAAGCAATGGAGAAATTAGGTGAGATCTTTTCGTCTTCATTGCGTGCTGGTGGTGTTGTCTATTTGGAAGGCGATTTAGGAATGGGCAAGACCACATTAGTAAGAGGCGTTCTACGGGGCTTAGAATATGAAGGACCAGTAAAAAGTCCAACTTATACGATAGTTGAGCCTTATGAGTTAGATGGCCTAGAGGCATTTCATTTTGATCTGTATCGTGTGACGGATGCTGAAGAGCTAGAGTATATGGGGATTCGTGATTATTTTAATGATGGTAGTTTGTGCTTGATTGAATGGGCTGAAATGGGGGAGGGAGTATTACCTGAAGCGGACCTTATTGTCTCTCTTAGTTTGATTAATCAAGGGCGTCATGTCTCTTTAGTGGCAAAAACCTCAAAAGGTAATGACATTTTAAATGCTGCGCGAGGTGCTATAGCGTCTTGATGTATAGAAGTCTTTACTATAAGTAAGATTGAGATCCACTTAATCAGCAGTTATAGTGGGACATATATACTAGCTAGCTGTCTGATATGCATACTAAATTTCGTAATAGTCTTTATATTTTTATTGGTTTTATTTTATCTGTTGCATCTTTAAATCTATTTGCCGCAGAAGTTCGAGATATTCGTGTTGCTCAGCAAGAAGGGGTGACTCGTCTTGTTTTTGAACTTTCTGATGCAGCAGAGCATCGTCTTTTTCCTCTTTCAAATCCTGACCGTATTGTTTTGGATTTAAGTGGGGTTGATCTAAACACGTCTGTTGTTAATGGGTTGTCGGCTCTGTCTTCGGGCGTTTTGATGCGAGTTCGTTATGCGAAAAGAGATAATGGCGTGCGCTTTGTTTTGGACTTATCTCAGTCTGCAAAAGCAAAAAGCACAGTTCTTTCAGCGAGTGGGACCTATGGGCCACGGATTCTAATTGAACTTGAGTATGGTGACAGAAAACCAGCGACTGTTGTTAAAAGCTTAGCGAACTTATCTAAAGAAAAGCGTGACATTGTTATTGCTATTGACCCTGGGCATGGGGGTAAAGATCCTGGCGCTTTAGGACAATACAAGGTTCGAGAGAAAGATATTGTTTTATCTATTGCTAAAGAATTGGCGAGTCGTATTAATGCGGTTGATGGTTTTAAAGCGGTATTAACACGATCAACGGATGTATACCTCAAGTTACGAGACCGATCCCGAGTAGCACGTGAGTCCAATGCAGACTTAATGATTTCTATTCATGCGGATGCGTTTACAAAAGCGAGTGCGCGTGGGGCCTCAGTTTGGGCGTTATCATTAAGTGGTAAGAGTTCTGAGATGGGGCGTTGGTTGGCAAGGCAGGAAAATTCAGCGGATTTGGTTGGTGGGATTTCCTTAGATGATAAAGATCAACTGTTGGCCGAGGTTCTGTTAGATATGTCTATGAATTCGACAATTCAGATGAGTTTGAATATCGGTAAAAGTGTTTTGGGGGAGATGCGTAGTGTTGCTAAACTTCATAAGGATAGCGTTCAGCAAGCAGGTTTTGTGGTATTGAAATCTCCTGATATACCTTCTATTTTGATTGAAACTGGGTTTGTTTCAAATAAAACGGAAGCAAAGAACTTATCTAGTCGGAATTATCGAGTGAAATTGGCCGCTTCCATATCAAAAGGTGTGATTGAGTATTTTACTAAAAACGCACCGGACGGAACGCTGGTTGCTTGGAAGCAAAAAAGCCATTCTGATTATATTTATACGGTTGGGAAGGGTGATACCTTGTCTGAAATTGCACGACGTAATCAAGTGTCGCTCAGCGTATTACGTCAAGCGAATAGTCTGAAAAACGATGTTATTTGGATTGGTCAAAAACTGGTTATTCCTGCCGGATAAAATCTAATTTTACTTCTAATTTTTGATTGGAAGTATCTTCTATTAAAGGTCGTTCATGCAAAGAATTAATCTTTTATCACCACGTTTAGCGAACCAAATTGCTGCAGGTGAGGTGGTTGAACGACCAGCTTCTGTGGTGAAAGAGTTACTTGAAAATAGTTTAGATGCGGGGGCTTCGCAACTCGATATAGATGTGGAGCAGGGTGGTGTTCGCCGTATTAAAATTCGGGACAATGGTACTGGAATCGTTAAAGATGATCTTTCTTTGGCTTTGAGCCGTCATGCAACCAGTAAAATTATCACGTTAGATGATTTAGAGGCTGTTCGTACTTTAGGGTTTCGTGGTGAGGCCCTAGCAAGTATCAGTTCTGTTTCCAGAATGCATCTGACTTCTCAGGCAGAAGGCGAGACGGAAGCTTGGCGAGTGGAAGCGGAAGGTAAAGATATGGCGGCGGCGATTCGCCCAGCTTCGCATCCGCAAGGAACAACAATTGATGTGCGTGATTTGTTTTTCAATACGCCCGCACGCCGTAAGTTTTTGCGTACTGAAAAGACTGAATTTACTCATCTTGAAGAGGTGGTGAAGCGATTGGCGTTGAGTCGTTATGAGACAGGTTTTCGGTTGAGTCATAATGGCAAACAAGTATATGACCTTCGTCCTGTAACAGATCAGCTTCATGCTGAGCATCGACTTGCTACCTTATTAGGTAAAAAGTTTATTGAGAATTCTTTAACGCTTGATGTCGAGGCGGCTGGACTGCGTTTATGGGGATGGATTGGTTTGCCAACGTTTTCTCGTTCACAGGCAGATCTTCAGTATTTTTTTGTGAATGGCCGAGTTGTTAAAGATAAGTTGGTGGCTCATGCCGTTCGCCAGGCTTACCGTGATGTTTTATATAATGGCCGTCATCCTACCTTTGTTTTGTATCTTGAGTTAGACCCTTCTACTGTTGATGTGAACGTGCATCCAACTAAGCATGAGGTGCGTTTTCGTGATGGCCGTTTGGTGCATGACTTTTTATTCAGTCGAATACATAAGGCTATTGCAGACGTTAGGCCTGAATCGGATGGTGCTCCAACGGGGATGCAGAATGATAGTTTGTCAAATGTCCCTATGCTTAATGAGCAGCAAATGAAAGAGCAGTCTGCTTTGCCTTTATCTAATCGTGCGGCTTCGAATAGCATGGATTGGATGCGAGCATCACAAGGTGCACCCGTTTCAGGTGATGTTCGAGGTCAGCTTGATGGAATGCGTCAGCTTTCTAGTTATGCACAAAATTATGCGTCTAGTGCTGAAGTTATTGACCCTGAAACTGGGGAGATAAAAGAGTCTTCACCTTCTCATTCTTTAGGAGGCGATGTTTCAGCTGTTGAAGGTGTAAGCTATCAGGCGGTTCCGCCATTAGGTTTTGCTGTAGCCCAATTGCATGGTGTGTATATACTTTCTGAGAGTGAGCAAGGGCTAATTTTAGTTGATATGCATGCTGCTCATGAACGCATTGTTTATGAAAGAATGAAAACGGCTTTTTATCAAAAAAACATTTCATCACAGCCTTTGCTGGTGCCAATCAATGTTGCCGTGTCGCAAAGTGAAGCGGACTTGGTTGAAGAGAGTGGTACTGTTTTTGAATCGTTTGGTTTTCGTGTAGAGCGTACAGGGTTGGAAAGTGTCATGGTTCGTGAAGTTCCTGTTATCCTGATTCGAGGTGATGTTGAAGGGCTTGTTCGTGATGTGATCAGTGATTTAGCCGCCAATGGTGTATCTGATCTTATGGAATCTCGTGCTAATGAGCTGATGGCGTCTATGGCATGTCATGGTGCCATTCGTGCTAATCGTAAACTAACGATTTCAGAAATGAATAGTCTACTTCGAGATATGGAAATAACAGAGCGAAGTGGACAGTGTAACCATGGTCGACCAACTTGGGCGCATTTAAGTATGTCTGATTTGGATAAACTCTTTTTGAGAGGGCGTTAAAAATGACAAAACCATATGTTGTTTGCTTGATGGGTCCGACAGCCTCAGGAAAGACAAGGTTAGCGGTAGAGTTAGCTGAAAATCATAATTTTGAGATTATTAGTGTTGATTCTGCTTTGGTGTACAAGGGTATGGATATAGGGACAGCAAAGCCGGATGCTGCTTTGCTGGCAAGGGCGCCTCACAGGCTGATTGATATTATTGATCCGCTTGAATCTTATTCGGCTGCAGATTTTGTTGCTGATGCTGTGGAACAGGCGCAAGAAATTTTATCAAAAGGTAAAACTCCCCTTTTGGTTGGCGGTACTATGATGTATTTCAATGCTTTGCAAAAAGGCTTAGCGGAGATGCCGAATGCTGATTTGGCATTGCGTGCTGAGATTGAGCAAGAGGCAGCGAATAAGGGGTGGGCTGCTTTACATGAAGAGTTGAAAAAAATTGACCCTGATGCTGCTTTACGCATCCATCCTAATGACCCTCAGCGGTTGCAAAGGGCGCTTGAGGTTTATCGTTTGACAGGAAAATCCATGACTCAGCTTTGGTCTGAGCAAGGTAGTGTTTCCTTGCCTTTTAATATGATTAATATGGCGGTGATGCCACAAGAAAGAAGTGTTCTTCATGAGCGTATTGAGCAGCGTTTCTATGAAATGATGGAACAAGGCTTTTTGGCGGAAGTTGAAGGTCTTTATCATCGCGGTGATTTGTCGATTGATATGCCTTCAATGCGTTGTGTTGGTTATCGACAGCTATGGCAGTATTTAAACGGTGACGATTTGCTAGAAGATGCTATCTTTAAAGGTGTTGTTGCTTCTCGTCAGTTGGCCAAAAGACAGCTTACTTGGTTGAGAGGATGGGAGGATTTGATGATTTTTGATAGTTTATCGAAAGATCTTGTGCCTGAGGCCTTGAATTACATAGAAAGCAGGATTATATAGGGGAAATAGATAAAAATTTGGTGTACTATCTACAAGATTGTTTTATCAATATTTAATTTAATATTTATCGCTCGCTTAAGGAGATTCCAATGTCAAAAGGGCAATCATTACAAGACCCTTATCTAAATATCCTACGTAAAGAAAGAGTACCTGTGTCTATCTTTCTTGTTAATGGGATTAAACTTCAAGGACAAATCGAATCATTTGATCAATTTGTGATTCTTTTGAAAAATACAGTAAGCCAAATGGTGTATAAGCATGCCATTTCTACTGTTGTTCCTTCTCGCACAATTAATGTGCCTGCTCCTGAACAGCAAGCAAACGAAGCTGAATAGTTTGCCTTTGATGTGGCAAGCTGAGGAATATTCTATTGTTTTTTGAACGTCCAGATAGTGGTGATATAGCTGTGCTGGTTCATATAGATTTTCATGATAAAAATGAGTCTTATGGGTCTGAAGAGTTTGTTGAACTTGCTATTTCTGCTGGTGCTGATCCTGTTGCTGTTGTTACAGGTTCACGTCAGCGACCTGATGCTCGGTATTTTATCGGTACCGGTAAGCTAGCCGAAATAAAAGATATTGTTGATCGAGAAGAGGCGGAAGTCGTTCTTTTTGATCACGCTTTATCTCCTTCCCAAGAGCGTAATTTAGAAAGTATTTTACAGTGTCGAGTATTGGATCGTACCGGTCTCATATTGGATATTTTTGCTCAACGTGCACGAACCCATGAAGGTAAGTTGCAGGTCGAGCTTGCTCAGTTGCAACATATGTCAACTCGCCTTATTCGAGGTTGGACGCATCTTGAACGTCAAAAAGGCGGGATTGGTATGCGTGGACCTGGTGAGACTCAATTAGAGACTGACCGTAGATTGTTGCGAGAACGTATTAAAGCCATTCAAAAAAGATTGGGTAAAGTGGGTTCTCAGCGAGATCAAAATCGTCGTTCTCGTTCTCGATCTGAAGTTCCAACCGTTTCTTTGGTTGGTTATACCAACGCAGGTAAGTCCACTTTATTTAATCGTGCGACTGGGTCGGATGTGTATGCTGCGGATCAATTGTTTGCCACGTTGGATCCTACGTTAAGACGCTTGGATGTTGAGCAAATAGGTTCAATTGTTTTGGCGGATACCGTTGGCTTTATTCGACAGCTTCCCCATCGATTAATTAAAGCCTTTCAGGCGACTTTAAAGGAGTCTTCTGAAGCGGACTTGTTGTTGCATATTGTTGATGCTGCTGATATTTCTCGTGATGAAAATATGGCTCATGTTGATTCTGTATTGGAGGAGATTGGGGCTAGCGAAGTGCCAACATTAAAGGTTTTTAATAAAATTGATGCTCTGGAAACAGTTGAGCCGCGCATAGATCGAGATGCTGACGGGAACCCTTATAGAGTTTGGTTGTCTGCTCGTGATGGGCAAGGTATCGATTTACTTAAGCAAGCGATAGCAGAACTGCTTTCGGAAGATGTTTTTAATGAGACGCTTTCATTATCTAATGAATCGGGTCGTTTAAGAGCAATGTTGTTTGAGCATGGTGCTGTTAGATCGGAGCGTTTTGATGAGACGGGTCGATCTGTTCTTGAAGTGAGATTGCCTAAAAAAGATTATTTGCAAATTTTAGCGCGTGCTGGGTTGTCTGAGGATCAGATACAGGCCGCATAAATTGCGCAGGATTATCATTAAAATAAAGTGGAGATGTAGTATGGCCTGGAATGAACCGGGTAATAACGACAATGATCCATGGAATCCAGATAAAAACCGTAATAATGGTTCTGGGCGTCCGGATGCTGATCGTGAAAAAGATGCCGACAAAAATGACCCTTGGGGTCGTCCATCAGGTGGAAAAGAGCAGGGTCCTCCGGATCTTGATGAAGCTTTTCAAAAACTAATGGGCATGCTTGGCGTTAAAAAAGGCCGTAAAGCTGGTGGCTCTAATGGTGGTGGTTCCGGTATGTCAGGAAAACTAGGAAGTGGCTTAATTGCTATTATTCTAATTGCACTGATTGCATTGTGGGCTTCTGCTGGTGTTTATCAGGTTGACCAACAGGAACGCGGTGTTGTACTTCGTTTAGGTAAGTACCACTCTACAGTGATGCCAGGTCTTCATTGGAATCCACCTATGATTGACTCGGTAAGCAAGGTGAATGTCACTAAAGTGCGTTCGCATGACCATAAAGCATTAATGCTTACGGTTGATGATGCTATTGTCGAGGTAGGTGTTTCTGTTCAGTATTCTGTTCAGGATCCAAAAGATTTCTTGATTAATGTGCGTAATCCTGAAGAATCTTTAGCTCAGATCACTGAAAGTGCGCTTCGCCATGTTGTTGGTAGCTCAGAAATGGACCAAATCTTAACGGAAGGTCGAGAGCTATTGGCAGTTGGTGTTAAGGCTCGAATTCAAGATTATAGTGATGCTTATAATACAGGTTTGTTGATTTCAAAAGTTAACGTCGAGAATACTCAGGCGCCAAATCAGGTGCAGGAAGCATTTGATGATGTTATCAAAGCGAAAGAGGATGAGTTGCGAGTTCGTAACGAAGCTGAATCTTATGCTAACGGTATCATTCCTGAGGCTCGTGGTCGTGCCCAGCGTATCAGAGAAGAAGCAGAAGCTTATCGATCTGAAATTGTTGCCCGTGCAAGTGGTCAGGCTGATCGTTTTGATCGTTTGTATCGCGAGTATGTTAAAGCGCCAGAAGTGACTCGTCGTCGTTTGTATATTGAAACGATGGAGTCTGTTTATAAAGACGTGAATAAGGTTGTAGTTGATACTGAGGGTGGAAATAACATGATGTATTTGCCTTTGGATCAATTAATGAAACAGCGCGCTGGCTCCTCTGATGGGGCTGGATCTATTGGTGCTGGAAATATTGGGACACTAACGGATCAAGTGATTGAAGAGATCCGTAAGCGTCAAAGTACAACAATTCGTAGAGAGGGCAGAAACTAATGAAAGGTTTTTCTTTTTCCGTTTTATTTGTTGTTCTTCTCGGTATGTTAGTTGCTTCGCAAACGCTTTTTGTTGTGAATGAAACAGAGCGAGCGGTTATTCTCAAGTTTGGTGAAATAGTTGAAGCTGATGTGAAACCTGGCTTGCATTTCAAATTACCAATCATGAATGAAGTTAAGAAGTTTGATGCAAGAATTTTAACAATGGACTCCCGTCCTCAGCGTTATTTGACGTTAGAGAAAAAAGCCGTTGTTGTAGATTCCTATGTTAAATGGAAGATCGACTCAGTCGCTAAGTTCTATCAAGCAACTTCTGGTGATGAGTTTGTTGCTAATCGTGTTTTGTCTTCTCGTGTTGATACGGGTCTTCGAAATAAGTTTGGTGAGCGAACTATGCATGAGGTGGTTTCGGGTGAACGTGATCAGTTGATGACTGAGTTGCGTGAAGATCTAAATCTGGTTGCTCAAAATGAACTGGGTATTTCTATTGTTGATATTCGTGTTAAGCGAATTGATTTACCGCCTGATGTTAGTGAGTCTGTTTACCAGCGTATGAGAACTGAGCGTGAGCGTGAAGCTCGTGAGCATAGATCGAAAGGTTTAGAGCTTGCTGAAGGTATTCGTGCCGATGCCGATCGCCAACAAGTTGTGTTGGAGGCTGAAGCACAGCGTGACGCTGAGATGATTCGTGGTGATGGCGATGCAAAAGCTGCTGCGATTTATTCTAAAGTTTATACGCAAGATCCTGAGTTTTACGAATTCTATCGTAGTCTTCAGGCTTACCGTGAAAGCTTTAATGGCAACAATGATTTGTTTGTTCTTGAGCCTGATAGTGAATTCTTTAAATATTTGAATAGTTCAACGAGCAGTGCCAAGAAATAGAGTGGATATTCATCAATAATCGTACATGAGACCTATTTGTTAAAATAGGAAACATGGTACTATTACTCAAACCGGGCTTGGCCCGGTTTTTTAATGGTCAAAATAAAGAGAATCTATGCAAGAATTGTTGCAGTCGCTGTTGGTTGGCGTCAGCCTTTTATTGATCGTCGAGGGTTTTTTGCCTTTTCTCGCTCCTAATGTATGGCGAGAAATAATGGTGAGGGCAATCGCAAGCTCAGACTTTAATTTACGTATTCTGGGTGTGGTTAGTATGATTCTTGGATTAACGCTTCTTTTGCTGACACGAAGCTAAGAGGATAATTTAATGACATTAGCAGATCGCTGGTTGCTTCCTGAGGGAGTCGATGAAGCGTTGCCAGAACAGGCGGCTAAAATTGAACACCTTAGAAGAACTCTGCTTAATCTCCATGAAAGTTGGGGATACCATCTAGTAATACCTCCTCTCTTAGAGTACCTGGATTCACTTCTTACAGGTGCTGGTTCAGACCTAGAAATTGAGACATTTAAAGTTATTGACCAATTGTCTGGTCGACTTCTAGGGATACGTGCGGATTTTACATCGCAAGTTGCTCGTATTGATGCTCATTGTCTTAAAGATGATGGTGTTCAGCGTTTAAGTTATTGCGGCAGTGTTTTGAGGACTATGCCTGCAGGTTTAGATGGCACTCGTAGCCCGATTCAACTCGGTGCAGAAATCTATGGTCACGGTGGTGTAGAGAGTGATATCGAAGTTTTGTCTTTGATGTTACAAACATTATCTGTTGCTGGGTTGCCTAATCTTGTGCTTGATCTTGGTCATGTTGATATTGTTAGCGGTGTTCTTGCTGCTTGTGGTCTCAGTGCTGATCAGGAAGGTAAATTAATTGAATTTTATAAAACCAAAGATCTTCCAGAGCTTGATCGATACGTTGACGAGTTAGATATTGGTGAAGTCAAAAAACAATGGCTTGTTGGTTTACCTCGTTTATGTGGTGGAAAGGAAGTGTTAGAGCTTGCGACCACTTTGTTTGGTAATGTTAGTGAGTCTATTAGTAGCGCGATTGTACTATTAAAGCAGCTCAGTGATTCTATTTCTGAACGATTCCCTGCGGTAGGTTTACATTTCGATCTGAGTGATTTGGTTTCTTATAGTTATCATACTGGCGTAGTCTTCGCCGCTTATGTTCCTGGTCATGGGAATGCGATTGCTCGTGGTGGACGTTATAACAATATTGGTCAGGTATTTGGTCGTTCTCGGCCTGCAACAGGTTTTAGTACTGATGTGAAAGCTTTGGTGGCCTTGGCAGATATTGTGGTTAATAAACCAAAAACAGTTCTGTCTCCTGTTTGTTCGAGTGATGCCCTTTGGAAAAAAGTAAATGCTCTGCGGGCTGAAGGATACCGTGTGGTAGAGGTTTTTGATGACCTTTATTCTGGTTATGCAGATTTTAAGTTGGATTTTGTTGATGAAACTTGGCAGTTGTTGCCTGTTCAAAACTAGACTTTTCTTTAAGAACTATCTAAATGAGACCTGAAATTATGGGTAAAAATGTTGTTATTCTAGGCACTCAATGGGGTGATGAAGGTAAGGGTAAGGTTGTTGACCTGCTTACTGAAGATGTTGCTGCGGTTGTGCGTTTTCAAGGTGGTCACAATGCTGGTCATACTTTGGTTATCGATGGTAAGAAGACTGTTCTGCATTTGATACCTTCTGGTATTTTGCGTGAAGGTGTTCAATGTATCATTGGTAATGGTGTGGTTTTGTCTCCTGCTGCTTTGAAAACAGAAGTGCTTGAGCTTTTAGAGCAAGGGGTTCCAGCGGTAGAACGTTTGAAAATTAGTGCTGCATGTCCTTTGATTCTTCCTTACCATATCGCAATTGATCAAGCGCGTGAGCTTGCTAAAGGCGAGAAAAAAATTGGTACAACTGGTCGTGGTATTGGGCCGGCTTACGAAGATAAAGTTGCTCGCCGTGCCATTCGTGTCGGAGATCTATTGGATTCTGAGCGTTTTGCAGCGAAACTGAAGGAAGTGCTTGAATACTATAACTTTGTACTGACTCAATATCATAAAGTTGATCCAATTTCCTTTGATGAGGTTTATGCGGAAGGCTTAGAGATGGCTGAGTTTTTGCGTCCTATGGTTGCCGATACAATTACTTTGTTGCATGACTTGCGTAAAGCAGGTGCGAATATTATGTTCGAAGGTGCCCAAGGTTCATTGTTGGATGTTGATCACGGTACATATCCATACGTAACTTCTTCTAATACCACTGCTGGCGGTGCGCCAGCAGGTACGGGTTTTGGTCCTTTATATTTAGACTATGTATTGGGTATTACTAAGGCTTATACGACGCGAGTAGGATCTGGTCCATTTCCAACTGAATTGTTTGATGAAGATGGCGAGCGTTTAGGTGTTCGCGGTCATGAATTCGGCGCGACAACGGGTCGTTCTCGTCGTTGTGGTTGGTTTGATGCGGTGGCTTTACGTCACGCGGTTCAAATTAACTCAGTATCGGGTATGTGTTTAACTAAGCTTGATGTTCTGGATGGATCTTCAGTTATCAAGGTGTGTGTGTCATATACAGGTGCTGATGGTAAGCCAGTTGCTGGTTCTTTAGTTGATAGTGAAGGTTATGAGCAAGCGAAGCCTGTTTATGTAGAATTACCTGGTTGGCCTGAATCAACTGTTGGTGCGGAAAGTTTTGATGCACTACCAAAAAATGCACAAGCCTATATTCGTTTTTTAGAAGAGCAAGTTGGTGTGCCGGTTGATATTATTTCCACTGGTCCTGATCGTAACGAGACGATTGTTATTCGCGATCCTTTTAAACAATAGTTTGTTTTGAATTTATTGTAGTAATGAAAAAGCCGCTTTTTGCGGCTTTTTTCATTTTTAGCGACTGTTAAGTTCATCATATTAGTATTCTTTGTAAATAGAGTGAAAAGAGGGGGCGGAGTTTATCAAGTGCTAAGGTAATATTTACAATTGAATTTATGGCGATTTAACTGCCGACTAAATAATGAAAAAAATGAGAGGAAATAATTATGGTTAAGTTGTTGCTTGCTGATGATGATGCTCGTTTATCGGATTTAATAAAGGAATACTTTGATGGTGAGGGTTATGAAGTAGCTCATGCTTGGAATGGTCGTGAAGCATTAGAGCTGATGGCTGCTGATATGCCTGATATTATTATTCTTGATGTCATGATGCCTGAATTGGATGGATTTGAAACTTTAAAGCAAATCCGTAATAAGAGTGCTGTACCTGTTATTATGCTAACGGCAAAAGGTGATGATATTGATCGTATTCTAGGGTTGGAAATGGGGGCGGACGATTATTTATCTAAACCTTTTAATCCACGTGAGTTATTGGCACGTATAAAAGCTATTTTGCGTAGGGCGAGCCAAGAGCGTGAAGATGACCCAACAGCAGATATTGATCTTTCTGGTGTATTATTACGTCGTAAAGATCGAACTGTTTATTTAGAAGGTGAGTTAGTCGAGCTAACGACATCTGAATATACTTTGCTGGAATGTATGTTGATGGCTCCGGGTCAGGTTCTTACAAAGCAAGAGCTTTCTGAGAAAGCGCTAGGTCGAAAATTGACTATGTATGATCGTAGTCTGGATATGCATATTAGTAATCTACGTAAAAAAATAGGTAATTTAGAAACTGGTGATCCTCGCATTAAAACGGTACGAGGTGTTGGTTATATTTTTGTTTCGAATGAACAGGGTGCTTAGCTTTTCATGAAAAATACTTTTCTGCGCGTGTTTTTGGTTGTGCTGTTATCCAATATTGTTGTGGTAAGTATTGGTTTGGGAATGGTGCAGTTTATCCAAAAGCGCAACCAGGTGTCAGCTGATTTGCTTGGTGATGTGGGTGTTCAGTTGGTTGCTGGGTATGAAAAGTTTGGTATTACTTCTTTGCAGGAAGAGGTGACGAAGGCTGAGAAGAAGTTATCTGGGACTATTTATCTATATCAAGAGAATGGTCGTCCGCTTCTTAAATCGTTACCTCGTAATTTCAGAGAGCAAAATACGCCAAGTGTTAGTGCGAGGCCATCTGCAGATTTTCTGCACAGCCAATTTATACAGGTGATTGGCGGAAATAATGTTCAGTATTTGCTGATATTTAAACCTAATCCAAAGATAAGTTCGCTTGCGCCTGAGGCTGTGGTTGGTTTTTCTTTGCTTGGTCTCCTCGTTTCTAGTGGTGTGTTGGCTTATTGGTTGTTGGGGCCGTTGCTTAAATTACAGAGAGTAGCGCGTTCTTTTGGTCAGGGTGATATGGCTGCTAGGGTTGAGAGTAAATTAACTCGACGTAGTGATGCAGTTGGTAAATTGGCTCGAGAGTTTAATCAGATGGCGGTGAGGATTGATACCTTATTGTCATCTAAAGAGAGATTGATGAGAGATGTTTCTCACGAGTTGAGAACGCCCTTGGCAAGAATCGAAGTGGCCTTAACTATTGCAGAAGACAAGTATGCTCTTGAGGCGCAAAAGGGTTACTTGTGTCGAATACGTACAGAGCTTCATGAACTTGATGAGTTGATTGGCCAGGTTTTAACTTTGAGCCGATTAGAAGCGGCTTCTCTTATTAAAGAGGAAATCGATTTACAGGGGTGGCTTAATGATATTGTTGAAGATGTCAGTTTTGAGAGTCAGTTAAAGGGGATATCAGTTTCTAAGTTAGGGCGCCTACCTAAAACCATATTAGGTGATCCCCTTCAGTTGCGTCATGCGATCGAGAATGTTTTACGTAATGCCTGTTTTTACGCTGGGGATGGCGGTGTTATTGAAGTCGAGACAGAGGAAAAATCTGGCTTTGCTTTGATTTATGTGAGGGATAATGGCCCTGGTGTTTCAGAAGATAAACTTGAGAAGATTTTTCATGCTTTTTATCGGTCTTCTGAGGCTAGGGAAGCCAATAGTGGAGGGTTTGGTGTTGGCCTTACTATTTCTCAGAGAATTATTCGCGCACATAAAGGCACAATAACCGCCCATAATCGTGATGTTGGAGGGCTAGAGGTTTGCTTTAAACTGCCGTTGGCTTAGTGTTAAGTATTTTCATTTTTCTGTCTGCTAAGAAAGCGCTTGTCATTATGCTTTGAGATAAGTACTATGCGCCTCGCAAGTTGGCTAGGCAGTCGCCGCTCAATTTATTGGGGGGAGGAAAGTCCGGGCTTCGCAGGGTAAAGTGCCAGGTAACGCCTGGGGGGCGTGAGCCTACGGAAAGTGCAGCAGAAAATAAACCGCCTAAGCAGTTCTCTGCCGGTAAGGTTGAAATGGTGCGGTAAGAGCGCACCGCGCGACTGGTAACAGTTCGTGGCAAGGTAAACCCCACTTGAAGCAAGACCAAATAGGAACTCTTTGGCGTGACCCGCGCTGAGTTCGGGTAGGTTGCTAGAGACGTGCAGTGATGTACGGATTAGATGAATGACTGTCCACGACAGAACCCGGCTTATCGGCCAACTTGCATTTTTCCTTTCTTTTTATACTTCCATTTTTACACTTAATTGCTAGAGGGCCTTTATTGCTCTCGGCTTTTTTGCGTTTTTTTCTCCATTTTCATTTTGCCTCTCGTAGAAATTTCCTCTTCAGTGCATCTTTTTGCGTGCGCTTTGTTTGTGATTGTTCCTTGTCTTTTACATTTTTAATTAATATTTTTTTACTATTGTGGTAAAAAGGTGTTAAATTGTGGGATAAAGTGTCGATAAGTGGGATATAGCTGTGTTTAGAGGGATTCATCAAATTAGTGTGGATGCAAAGGGGCGTATGTCGCTTCCGGCTCGTCTGCGCGATGATCTTGCACAGTACGACGACGATGGGGTGGTTGTAACCATAGATCCAGTGTCTCGGTGTTTATTGCTGTATCCCTTATCAGAGTGGGAACTGATTCAACAAAAGTTAGATAAATTACCTACTTTTCAGCCACAGGCGCGGCGACTTCAGCGATTGCTGGTTGGGCATGCGACAGATTTAGAGGTGGATAAAGCAGGGCGTATTCTATTGCCAGCACCACTACGTGAATTTGCTCGCTTAGATAAAAAGCTCACCATTCTTGGGCAAGGCAAAAAACTAGAAATCTGGAGCCAGGAAGAATGGGAAGCTCAGCGTGAAGATTACTTATCTCAAGATGCGCTTGAGGATCTACAAATTGAAACCATGATGGATATTTCTTTATGACAACGACAATGGCAGAACATATAAGCGTAATGCTTCATGAATCCGTCGATATGCTAGTTACCGACGAAAATGGCCTTTATGTCGATGGTACTTTTGGCCGTGGTGGCCATACTCGCTTGGTTCTTGATCGCTTGGATAAAGGGCGAATGCTAGGTTTTGATAAAGATCCAGTTGCTATTGCTCATGGTAAATCATTAGCGCAAGAAGATTCACGCTTTTCCATTGTGCAAGATAGTTTTGCCAATATGGTTACGCACATTTCAGATGTATTTGGTGTTGATAAAGTCGATGGTGTGATGATGGATTTGGGTGTGTCTTCGCCCCAGATTGATGATGCAGAGCGTGGTTTTAGTTTTATGAATGATGGTCCGCTGGATATGCGAATGAATCCTGATGAGGGGATGAGTGCGGCGCAGTGGATCGCGGTGGCAAAAGAAAAAGAGATCGCTGATGTTATGTATCAATATGGAGAGGAGCGATTTTCCCGCCGTATAGCAAAGGCTATCTGTGAGTATCGTGCTCATACTCCTATCCTTACAACGCTTCAACTTTCAAAAGTGGTTGCCGAAGCGAACCCTGCTTGGGAGAAAGGCAAAAACCCAGCAACACGGGCTTTCCAGGGCATTCGGATTTACATCAATAATGAATTAGGGGATTTGGAAGTGGGTCTTGAAGCCGCAGCTGAGTCCTTGAAAGTGGGTGGGCGTTTGGCTGTTATCAGTTTTCATTCACTAGAAGATCGAATTGTTAAGCGTTTTATGAAACTGAAAGCAAAAGGGCCTGAATTACCAAGACATTTACCAATTAGAAATGCACACCTTGATATTAAGTTTAAGACAATTGGTAAGGCGATTAAACCATCGCAATCAGAAGTAAGTGACAACGTTCGCTCACGCAGTGCTGTATTGCGGGTTCTGGAGCGAGTCAGTGATTAAACCGCGCTTTACACCATTGATATTTGTTTTCGGTGTGCTGATGTTGGTTGCTGTATCTATTGCTGTTGTTGTTCAGGTTTATGATTTTAGAAAGAATTTTTCCTACCTTCAGACATTGAAGCAGGACGAAGTGGATTATGAGGTGAAATGGGGGCAGTTATTGCTTGAGCAGAGTGCTCTTACTCAACCTAGTCGTTTAGAGCAAGCGGCTATTAAAGATTTAAATATGCACGCACCATCACAGGATGAATTGGTAATAGTGAAACCATGAGTATTGAAAATAGTGTTCACAGCCCAGGAAAATGGCGCTTTAGGTTTGTATATGGGATGGCTTTGGTGCTGTTCCTAGTTGCTGGCGGGCGTCTTTTTTATCTGACGGTCGTTGACAAGGCATTTTTGAAGAACCAAGGGGAGATACGAGCGGTCAGAACCGAGTCTATCCCAGCTACCCGTGGAATGATTTTAGATCGTCGTGGTGAGCCTTTGGCTGTAAGTACACCAACCTGGACGCTTGTTGCTAATCCTAAAGCTTTGTGGAGGATGAAAACTGATCCGGCATTGAATTTAGGGCCTGAGCAAGAGATAAAGCGTCTTGCAGAAGTGATGGGGGTTGGTCGTGCTTGGTTGCAGGAAAAATTTGAAGCGAATAAAAGCCGCTCTTTTATGTATTTGAAACGTCAAATACCGCCTAATGAAGCCGATGCTATTATGGCTGCAAGAATCGTTGGTGTGAGTAAAACGAAGGAATACAAACGCTTTTATCCTGCTGGTGAAGTTGCATCTCATGTCGTTGGTTTTACTAATATAGATGATAAGGGGCAAGAGGGTATTGAGCTTGCTTATGATCAGGCTCTAGAAGGTGAGCCTGGTCGTCGTAGTTATGTGAAAGACCTTTCAGGGAATATAATTCGTGGTATTGGCGTCGCTGAAACTGAGCGTCCAGGTGAAAATATCGAGTTAAGTATCGATCTTAGATTACAGTATTTAGCTTATCGTGAGCTTAAAGCAGCAGTGAATGAGCATAGGGCTACTTCTGCATCTGCTGTTATTTTGGATGTTAAAACAGGTGAAATTTTGGCAATGGTAAATCAGCCATCATATAACCCAAATGATCGCTCTAAATTAGAGTATGAAGAGCTTCGTAATCGTGCTGTGATCGATTTGTTTGAGCCAGGCTCGACGATGAAGCCTTTTACTATTTCTGCTGCGCTTATGTCTGGACAATATACAACGGAGTCTAGGATTAATACTTCTCCGGGTTATTTACGTTTTGGGCGTTTCACGATTCGTGATGCAGCAAATTATGGTGATATGGATTTTGAAAGACTATTGATTAAATCGAGTAACGTTGGTGCATCAAAGATTGCCTTGTCTTTACCGCAGGATGCTATATGGAATATGGATTATGAGCTTGGTATTGGTTCACCTGTCGGAATAGGCTTTCCAGGTGAGGCGTCTGGTGTTTTACCATCGCACCCTAAATGGCATCCCTCTGAAATTGCCACATTATCTTATGGTTATGGCTTGTCTGTTTCTACATTACAGTTGGCCCAAGCTTATATGACGTTAGCCAATGACGGTTATAGAGTTCCTGTGACAATTTTTAAACAAGATGTGCCTGCGGACGGTAAACAGGTTATTCCTCGAAAAGTTGCAAAAGACGTTGTGAAGATGATGGAGTCTGTTGTTCAGAAGGGTTCTGGTAAAGCGGCAAAAATTCCGGGTTATCGAGTTGCGGGCAAAACAGGTACAGTGCATAAGGTCGGTTCTAAAGGGTACGAATATGATCAATACATTGCTTTGTTTGCAGGTGTTGCGCCTGCGTCTAATCCTCGGCTAGCTATGGTTGTGATGATTAATGACCCAAAAGGGCGTGAATATTATGGTGGTGAAGTTGCTGCCCCTGTATTTTCTCGTGTAATGGAAGGTGCCCTAACGACGTTAAATATTTATCCAGATTTACCTGAAGGTCTTAGAGAAGTGCGTTTAGAGCCGAAAAAGACGCCGCTGCAAGTGGTTCAAGGTGGTTAAATGGATCAGTCCGGTTCTTATCAATTAACGCATGCTCAGCTACTTAATTTAGCGAATTGCCCCATTGAGGGTAATTCGTGTTTTGATGTCTACACTCATTTAGAAATCGATAGTCGAAAAGTTAATGCGCAGGCGGTTTTTTTTGCTTTGCCTGGTGTTACTTCTAATGGCTGGGATTACTTAGATAAAGTTGCAGATTTAGGTTGTAGTGTTGCTGTTGTTCCTTCCCATTTAAATCTTCAGCACGATAAGCTTAAACTCATATCTGTTACTGATCCTGTGAAACTCTTAGTTACTTGTCTTCATGGTTTTTTTGGTCGTATGCCGAAAAAAATGATTGCTGTGACAGGAACAAACGGTAAATCTTCAATTTGTTACTATATTGCTCAATTAGCTCAATCGATCGGATTAAGTAGTGGTCTGGTTGGTACTTTTGGTATTGGTCCTTTAGGTGATTTGTCGGAAGCGAAACAAACGACACCGGATATATTGTCGTTACATCTTACCTTAATGGAAATGGCTAAATCTGGAGTAAATTTAGTTGCTTTTGAGGCTTCTTCTCATGCGCTTGATCAAGGGCGTATTGAGGGTGTGCCTTTTCAAACAGCGGTTTTTTCAAATCTAACGCGTGATCACCTTGATTATCATGGTGATATGACCTCATACGCATTAGCAAAGCGGCGATTGTTTTCCTTTCCAAGTGTATCTCATTCTGTTTTTTGTATGGATGATGATAATGCTGCTTTAATGGCTGAGGCAGCTCAAAATACAGATCGCCACTATTATAGTGATCAAGATCCACGAGCAGATTTTTATGTAAGAGACTTATCGTTTAACCCTTCCGGTTGTTGCTTTATTCTGTGTCATCCAGATGGAGAAAGTGCTATTGATTTGCCTTTGCTTGGTCGATTTAATGTCCTGAATGCGTTAGCCGCATTAGCTAGTCTTTGGTATGAGGTTCAGAGTAAAGATGCACTGATAAAGGGCTTGTTCTCTTTGCAGGGTGCGCCTGGAAGAATGGACAAAATAGAAAAAAACAATGGGCCTCTTGTTGTTGTTGACTTTGCGCACACCTCAGATGCTTTGGAGGTAGCGTTACAGGCATTAAAAGTACATTCAAACGGTAAGCTTATTTGTGTTTTCGGATGTGGTGGTGATAGGGATAGAGGGAAGCGCCCGCTGATGATGGAAGCTGCTTTGTCTAACGCTGATTATGTTTGGTTAACTTCTGACAACCCTCGTACTGAGTCTGTAGAACAAATTTTTTCTGATGTTTTGGTTAATACTCCTCTAAATAATGAGTTATTCAGTTTTGAGCCAGATCGTCGCATTGCGATACAGAAAGCCGTGTTGTCTGCAGGGCCTGATGATGTGGTTCTAATAGCGGGTAAAGGTCATGAAAATTATCAAGATATTCAAGGTGTTAAATATCATTTTGATGATAAAGAAGAGGCGCAAAAAGCGTTAGAATTATATGTTAATTAAACTTACGCTTTCTGAAATAGCAAGAGCCTGTAATGGTGAACTAATTGGCCCTGATCAAGAAGTTACTACTGTGGTTACTGATACTCGTAAAATATCAGTAGGCTGCCTATTTGTTGCATTAAAGGGTGAGCGCTTTGATGGTCATGATTATGTTATCGCTGCAATGGCGTCCGGAGCTGTTGGTGTTGTTTCCGAACGGGATTTAACAGTGAGTTCGTATGTGAAAGTGGCTGATACTGTGTTGGCTTATGGTTGTATCGCACATTTAGTACGTAATGCATTTTCAGGTCCTGTTGTTTGTATAACGGGTAGTAATGGTAAAACAACAGTAAAAGATTGGTTATCTCAATCGCTTTCTGGCAAAAGTGTGTTAAAAACACGCGCAAATTTGAATAACCAAATTGGTGTGCCGCAGACCTTATTAGAATTAGAAAGCCATCATGAAATTGCTGTAATTGAGGCTGGAACAAGTATTCCCGGAGAAATTGAACGATTGGCGAAAATTGCTTCTCCTGATGTAGTTGTATTGACCAATGCGAGTGGTAGCCATTTTGAAGGCTTTGGTAATCTTGAAGGGATTGCTCGTGAAAAAGGGTGTTTAATCTCAGGTGCCACTTCAGACGCAATTGTTATCTTAAATTCAGATGATCAGTTTTTTGATTACTGGTGTGGTTTGGCCAATGAACGTAAAATTTATTCTTTTGGCTTTACGGACTCAGCAGATTTGTATGCCTATGATATTGTCTTAGGTCCGGAATCTAGTTCGGCGACCATGTGTTATCGAGGTGAATCTATTCCTGTCGTCGTTGCTGGGGCTGGTAGGCACAGCATTGCAAATGGTATGGCGGTTGTGCTTGCAATGGTCGCTGTTGGAATAAGTTTCTCCTCTGCCGTTAATGAGTTAGCCTCTCCTGTTTTGGTTTTGGGACGATTAGAGCGACTTAGAACAAAAAATGAAGCTCTATTAATTAATGATTGTTACAATGCGAGCCCAACTTCTGTTGAAGCGGCAATTGACGTACTTGCAATTCAGCCTGTAGAGAAAACATGGTTGATTTTGGGGGCGTTAGGAGAGCTTGGTGAACAACAGGATAGTATTCATCATGGGTTGGGGGTATATGCTAGAGAAAAAGGTATTTCTCACTTAGTTTGTGTTGGGGCTGTGGCCGGAATTGCTGGTAATGCTTTTAGCAGTAATGGTGGTCATGCAGTATATTGCGATACACATGAAGAGGCAGCTGCGGTTGTTTGTTCGCTTGATAAAAGACATGCCATTTTAGTCAAGGGATCTCGTTCGGCTAAAATGGAAAATGTCATTGAAGCATTAATAAAATAGGATGTTCTTTACCAATGTTACTTCTGCTAACGGCTTATCTAAGTAAATATTATACGTTCTTTACGGTATTTGATTACTTGTCTCTTCGTGCCATTTTGGGTGTTCTTACGGCATTAGCGATTTCGCTTTTGATTGGTAATAAGGTCATTGTTTTATTGCAACGCCTACAGATTGGTCAGGCGATTCGTGATGATGGTCCTCAGAGTCATCTATCCAAAGCCGGCACGCCAACTATGGGCGGAGCGCTGATTATTTTTTCTATTACAGTTAGCACTCTATTATGGGGGGACTTAAGCAATAAATATGTTTGGGTTGTTCTATTAGTTATGTTGGCATTTGGCATCATCGGCTGGGTGGATGATTACCGGAAGGTTGTTGAGAAAAATCCACGTGGACTTCCTGCAAAATGGAAGTATTTTTGGCAGAGTGTATTTGGTTTAGCTGCAGCTTTCTATTTGTATTACACGGCAAGCACACCTCAAGAAACCGCTTTAATTATTCCTTTATTTAAAGATGTTGCGATTCCATTGGGTGTGTTTTTTATCGTACTAACGTATTTTGTTATCGTTGGAACAAGTAATGCTGTGAATTTGACTGATGGGCTTGATGGGTTGGCAATTCTACCAACAGTTTTGGTTGGCGGTGCATTAGGAGTGTTTGCTTATTTAACCGGTAATATTCGATTTGCTGATTATCTTTTGATTCCTTATGTTCAAGGTTCGGGAGAGTTGATTGTTTTCTGTGCTGCTTTGGCGGGCGCTGGACTCGGCTTTTTATGGTTTAACACTTATCCTGCCCAAATATTTATGGGGGATGTTGGGTCTCTAGCTTTAGGCGCGGCGTTAGGTGTAATCGCCGTTATTGTTCGTCAGGAATTGGTACTGTTTATCATGGGCGGTATTTTTGTAATGGAAACTGTCTCTGTGATTTTACAAGTGGCCTCTTATAAATTAACGAAAAGGCGAATATTTAGAATGGCGCCGATACACCATCATTTTGAATTAAAAGGTTGGGCAGAGCCAAAAGTTATTGTTCGTTTTTGGATTATTACGGTTTGCCTTGTCTTGGTGGGTTTTGCAACTTTAAAAGTACGTTAGGAGTTTTCATGTCGTTGATCGGGTCAGATCGGGTTAGAGCCGTTGTAGGCTTGGGGGCGACAGGTTTGTCTTGCGTACGCTTTTTAGCCAGTAAAGGTATTGAATTTTACGTTGTTGATTCTCGTGATAATCCTCCGGGATTAGAGCAAGCGAAGGCTTTATGTCCTGAAAGTCATATTTTTACTGGTGACTTGTCAGTGCTTGAAACTCTGGGAGTTTCTGAGCTTTATGTTAGTCCTGGTATTGCTTTGAAAACCCCTGTTTTAGCTAAATTAGCTGAGCGCGGAGTGGCAATGCGAGGGGATATCGATTTATTTTGTGATTATGTCGATGCTCCCTTTGTCGCTATCACAGGGTCTAATGCTAAAAGTACAGTCACAACACTTGTAGCTCTGTTGCTACAAGCATGTGGTAAAAATGCTAAGGCGGGAGGGAATCTAGGTTTGCCTGCTTTGGACCTACTCTCTCCTGGTACTGATTTCTATGTGCTCGAGCTGTCTAGTTTTCAACTAGAAACAACTCATGCATTAAAAGCTGATTTAGCTTGCCTCCTTAATGTCTCAGAAGATCACATGGATCGTTATGATGATTTTTATGAATATCAGCGGGTAAAGCAAAAGGTCTACCGAGGTTGCAAAGCCGCGGTATGTAATAAACAAGATATCTTAACGGCTCCGCTTTTAGCTGAATCAACCCCAGTTCGTGCATTTACTACGAAAAGTCCTGACTTAAAAGAGTTTGGAATGTTGAAAGACGGTGATGGTGCGTGGCTTTGCCGTGGTGTCGAACGTCTTTACCATACTTCTCAAATTGCGCTGAAAGGCTCTCATAATCATGCCAACGTATTGGCTTCATTGGCTATGCTTGAGTTACTCGGTATTGATCTTATGTCGGAAGGTATTGCTAAAGTACTTGGTGAATTTGGTGGTTTGGCGCATCGATGCGAAACGGTTCGAACTTTTCACGACGTTACCTTTATTAATGACTCAAAAGGCACAAATGTAGGTGCTACATTGGCTGCTCTTCAAGGGCTGGGGTCTTTAGCAAAGAAAAATATTTTGCTAATCGCCGGTGGTGAAGGAAAGGGGGCTGATTTTAGAGCCTTAACTAAGCCTGTATCTGATTTTGTTCGTATCGTTTATTTGTTTGGAAAGGATGCTGATCAGATTGCTAAAGCATTACCTACTGAGACTCAGGTTAAGCGATTTGATTCGTTAGATGATATTGTATTAAGTGCTTCGCAAGACGCAAAAAAAATGACGTTGTTTTATTCTCGCCTGCTTGCGCCAGTTTAGATATGTATAAAAATTACGAAGTGCGTGGCGAGCATTTTGTTCAACTGGTTTCGGCGTTATGACTTGGTTGAAGGTATTTGATCGGGTTTCTCTCCGTGAGTTTACTCAAGTAGATTCTATTTTCATGGCATCGGTAATTTCCATCCTCGCATTAGGGTTGGTAATGGTATCTAGCGCATCAATATCTATTTCAGAAAGTATTCATGGGCATCCTTATTTCTTTATGGGGAGACAAGGTTTTTATCTGATATTAGGATTGATTTTTGGCTGGACGTTGCTTCATTTACCAACAAGTCAGTTGCAGAAATGGGGCATCCTAATGATGGGCTTGTCTTTGGTTTTACTTATTTTGGTATTGGTACCTGGTATCGGTAAAAGCGTAAATGGTAGTCGCCGTTGGATTAATTTAGTGGTGTTTAACTTGCAGGCATCGGAAGTCGCAAAAGTCTGTATGGTGGTTTATGTTTCTGGTTATTTGGTCCGAAGAGCAGATCGAGTAAGAGCTGGTTGGGCTGGCTTTATTCTTCCTCTTAGCCTTTGTAGTATTTTTCTTTTATTTTTGTTGTTCGAACCAGATTTCGGCGCCTCTGTTGTATTACTTGGTACCGTGATGGTGTTGTTGTTCTTGGGTGGCGCTCCTTTGTACCAATTTCTGCTTTTAATGATGGCGGCAGTAGCTATGCTGGGTGTTGTAGCTATTTCTGAAAGTTATCGTTTAAAGCGGTTGATGAATTTTATTGATCCATGGGCTGACCCTTTTAATGAAGGTTATCAATTAAGTCAGGCGCTCATTGCTTATGGTCGTGGTGAATGGTTTGGACTTGGTTTGGGGAACAGTGTCCAGAAACTATCTTATTTACCTGAAGCTCATACGGATTTTGTGTTTTCTATCTGGGTTGAAGAAACCGGTATGTTTGGCGGATTACTGTTGATTTTTTTGTTTGCAGTTATGGTCGGGCGAGCGTTTAAAATAGGTCGTAAAGCCATGGATTTAGCTCGACCTTTTGCGGCGTATATGTGCTTTGGTTTTTCAATTTTAATTTTAGCGCAAGTTATTATTAATATTGGTGTAAATACGGGTTTTTTGCCAACCAAAGGGCTCACATTGCCATTGATAAGTTATGGCGGTAGTAGCTTGATTGTAACGTTAGGTAGTTTGTTTGTGATTATGCGTGTTGATGTTGAAAATCAACGCGCAGAGAAAGGTCATAATGTTAGTGGGTTAAAAGATGTAAAAGAGAGTGCTGTATGAGCGATGTGAAAAGAGTCGTTATAATGGCTGGAGGGACGGGCGGCCATATTTATCCGGCTTTAGCGTGTGCTCATAGCTTTAAAGATAAGGGGTTAGATGTTCAGTGGTTAGGATCTAAAGGTGGGATGGAAGAGTCCCTTATTCCTGAGCATGATATTACTTTGCACTCTCTATCTATCAAAGGTGTGAGAGGTAAAGGTATTTTAGGTCTGTTGGCTGCACCTTTTAGGGTTTTGCACGCAATTGGTCAGGCTATTGCTATTTTGCAAAAGAATAAACCTGATGTTGTTTTAGGTATGGGGGGGTTTGTTGCTGGCCCTGGTGGTGTGGCGGCTCGTATTTTAGGTATCCCTTTAGTTATTCATGAACAAAATGCTATCGCCGGTACAACCAATAAACTGCTTTCTAAAATTGCTAGCCTTAGATTACAGGCTTTTGATGGCGCACTTCCTAATGGGATAAGTGTTGGTAATCCTATTCGTAGTGATATTTTAAATCAGACTGCCCGTTTATCGAGAGAAGGCTCTGCACGCCCTTTACGTTTATTGGTTGTTGGTGGCAGTTTAGGTGCCAAGGCGATCAATGATGTTGTACCTCAAGTTTTAGCTAACTGGTCCTTTTCTCAGCGCTTAGATGTTTGGCATCAAACCGGTACGCGAAACTTTGATGAGGTTTCTGAGTTGTATAAAAATGCGGGAGTTGAAGCCCGTGTTGAGCCTTACCTAGATAATATGGATCAAGCTTATTATTGGGCAGATGTTGTTTTATGTCGTGCTGGTGCAATGACGGTAAGTGAATTGGCTATTGCTGGGTTGCCTGCAATCTTGATTCCATATCCTTATGCGATAGATGACCACCAAACGGCTAATGCGCATTATTTGGAAAAGGTGGGTGCTGCATATTTACTTCCGCAGCCAGAATTAACATATGAAAAAATTATTGCTTTGCTTTCAGGCTTAATTGAAAGTGAAGATGCATTATTAAAAATGGGTGCGCAGGCAAAAAGTGTTGCTCATCCAACTGCTACGCAAGACGTCGTTGCACATTGTTTAAGGTTAATAAAATCATGATAGATAATAAAGTTCAGTACGATATTCCAACTATGCGCCGTATCCAAAATATTCATTTTATTGGTATTGGTGGTGTAGGTATGTGCGGTATCGCTGAGGTCTTACATAACCAAGGGTATCAGGTATCTGGCTCGGATCTTAAGGCATCGTCTGTCACTGAGCATTTGGAAGGTTTGGGTATTAAGGTTTTTATTGGTCATGTGGAAGAAAATGTTTATGACGCTCATGTCATTGTTGTGTCCACTGCGGTTAATGAAAAGAACCCAGAAATTATTTGGGGTAAAGAGCATCGTATTCCGATTGTTCGTCGAGCCGAAATGCTTGCTGAATTAATGCGCTATCGTCATGGTATTGCTGTGGCAGGAACTCATGGTAAAACGACAACGACAAGTTTGATGGCGTCAGTTTTGGCCGCGACAGGTGAAGCGCCAACGTTCGTCATTGGTGGGCGTTTAACGAGTGCTGGCGCTAATGCTCAGTTAGGGAGTAGTTCTTATCTTGTTGCTGAAGCGGATGAAAGTGATGCGTCTTTCCTTCATTTGCAACCACAAACTGTCATAGTGACAAACATTGATGAAGACCACATGGATACTTATGGTGGTGACTTTGAGAAGGTAAAGCATACTTTTATTGAGTTTATTCATAACTTGCCTTTTTATGGTTTGGCAGTTTTATGTGTAGATGATGAAAACGTACGAGAAATCCTCCCTTCTTTGAGTCGTCCAGTATTAACTTATGGTATTGATCAAGAATCGGATTTCTATGCAACGGATATTGTTCAAACAGGGCGTTACTGCGAATTTTTAGCGCATCGTCCAGAAGGTGAACCGCTAAAAATTCGTTTGCCAATGCCGGGGCGTCATAATGTACTTAATGCACTATCAACCATTGCTGTTGCCACTGACCTAGGGGTGGAGGCGACAGCCATTCAGGCTGGTTTGATGGGCTTTGAAGGTGTTGGACGTCGTTTTCAAGAGCAGAAGCCATTATTGCTTCCTAATGGTTCAGAAGTGATGTTTGTTGATGACTACGGGCATCACCCGAGTGAGGTTTTGGCGACAATAAAAGCAATTCGTGCAGGCTGGCCAGAAAAAAGATTAGTTATGGTGTATCAACCCCATCGCTATACTAGAACTCGGGATTTATATGAAGATTTTGTTCGTGTGTTATCTCAGGTGGATGTATTACTTTTGTTGGATGTTTACTCTGCCGGTGAAGCCTTGATTAATGGTGCTGATAGCCGTTCTTTATGTGGCAGTATTCGTCAACGGGGTAATGTTGATCCAATTCATGTTGGTAGTGAGGCAGATCTTCGTTCCATTTTAAGTAATGTATTACGTGAAGGTGATTTGTTAATTACTCAAGGTGCTGGTGATATTGGTTCCGTATCTAAAAACTTATCCGTAAGTGGGATTTAAGATGTCTCGTACGCTAAAAGAATCTGTAATTGCTGTTATTTATGGTGGTCGTTCAGCTGAGCGTGAAGTTTCTTTGCAAAGTGGGCCATTAGTGGCGGAAGGCTTGCGATTAAAAGGTTATCAAGTTCTTGAGCTTGATTTATATGGCCCAGAAAGAAATCTAGATCCTGTTGCTCAGCTGCAGTCCATTGATTTTGATTTTGCGTTTATTGCACTTCATGGTGGTGAAGGGGAGGACGGTCGTGTTCAAGCTTTACTTGAAATGCTGAATAAGCCTTATTCTGGTAGTTCTCCATTAGCATGTGGCTTGGCAATGGATAAGGTTTTAACTAAGCGCTTTTGGAATGGTATCGGAATACCAACGCCAGCGTATTTATCCTTTGTCGGCCATGCCGATGCAGATGTGATTGAAAAGCAGATGTCTTATCCTGTTATTGTTAAACCTTCCAGGGAAGGCTCTACAATTGGGATTAATAAGGCAAATAATCGAATGGAGCTTGATGATGCACTATTGAAGGCGCTTGAATATGACTCAGATATTTTGGTGGAAGAGTTTGTTGATGGGCCTGAATTTACTATTACCGTCATTGATGATGTCGCTTATCCAGCTATTGGCTTAAAACCAGCTCCAGATCATAAGCTTTATGATTACGAAGCGAAGTATATCGCTGATGATACTGAATATTTGTTGCCATGTGGTTTGAATGAAGACGACGAAAACGAACTTCAAATGCTTGCCCTGGATGCTTACCGTTCCCTTGGTTGCTCTGGTTGGGGGCGAGTAGATATTATGAGAGATCAGGCGGGTGTGTTTTGGGTATTGGAAGTTAATACTGCACCAGGTATGACAAGCCATAGTCTTGTGCCAATGGCGGCAAAATATGTAGGTATTGACTATGCTTCACTTGTTGAAAAAATTGCACAAAATGCCTGGGATCAAGTAAGGCATGATTGATTTATGAGAATAGCGGCATTAATTGGGGCGATTCTATTGATTTTGGTCGCCACTTTTCAAGGTGATGATTCACCAGATACTTGGTTTGCAATTAAAGAAATTAAGATCAAGGGGGATTTAAAATACACCTCAGAAGATCAATTAGTGTCAGACTACTCGTCTTTATTTGATCAAAGTCTTCTTGCAGTATCAATGTCTGATGTTTTGTCTGTTGTATTGTCATCAGAGTGGGTGGCAAGTGCAGAAATTCGTAAAGTTTGGCCAAATACATTGCAGGTGCTTGTTCATGAGTACACTCCTCTCGCATACTGGAGAGATGGGCAGTTAATATCGACTTCAGCCGTTGTTATTGCCCCTGATGAAATACCAAATTTATCCTTGCCAAAGCTTTATGGTCCTGTTGATTCGAGTGATGTGGTTCTTGAGCAATTTGGCCTAATTAGTCAGGTTCTTGCTTCGACATCATTGCGTATTGCTACCCTTACTTTAGAGCCAAGAGGGGCGTGGAGTATCATCTTTACCAACGGTGTTAGGGTAAAGCTAGGTAGAGAAGGGATTTTAGAACGATTACAACGCTTTATAGCGGTGTATAAAAGTGATTTATCGGGTAGAATAGATCAAATTACATCAGTTGATGCCCGATACCCACATGGGGTCGCTGTAGGTTGGAAAGAAAATAATTGATACTGGTCTGATTTTTGATTTTTGAATCATCAAATTAGAGCAACCATAAACACGTAATGCCGGGAAGGTGAAATGATAGTCGGTTTGGATGTAGGCACATCAAAAGTTATCTGTTTAGTTGGCGAAGTTCTAGCTGATGGAAGCTTGGAAATTGTCGGTATTGGCTCTCATAGTTCAAAAGGTATGAAGCGTGGTGTTGTTATCAACATAGAATCAACAGTTCAGTCTATTCAGCGTGCAGTTGAAGAAGCTGAATTAATGGCTGGTTGTAACATTCATTCCGTTTATGTGAGTGTTGCTGGAAGTCATATTCGTAGTTTGAACTCTCATGGTATTGTTGCGGTCAAAGATGGTGAAGTGCAACAGGAAGACATTGATAGAGTAATTGATGCAGCTCAAGCGGTTCCTATTTCTTCTGATCAACGAGTGCTTCATATTTTACCTCAGGAATACCATATAGATTCTCAAGAGGGTATTAAAGATCCACTTGGTATGTCGGGTGTTCGCCTTGAAGCAAATGTTCATTTGATTTCAGGCGCAGTTAATGCCGTGATGAATGTTGAAAAGTGTATCAAGCGTTGTGGCTTAGGTGTAGATGGTGTCATTTTATCTCAATTGGCATCTAGTGAGTCTTCATTGAGTGAAGATGAAAAAGATTTGGGTGTGTGTTTGATCGATATCGGTGCAGGCACATCAGACATAGCAGTTTGGATTGATGGTGCATTACACCACACAGCTGTAGTGCCAGTTGCTGGAGATCAAGTGACAAATGATATCTCTATGGCATTACGTACTCCAACTCAGCATGCTGAAGAAATTAAAGTGAAATATGCTTGTGCAATGTCTTCTATGGCGTCTGCTGACCAAGTTTTACAGGTTCCTAGTGTTGGTGATCGCCAACCAAGATCCATTACTCGACATGCTCTGACTGAGGTTGTTGAGGCAAGATATGAAGAAATTTACAACTTAATTTTAGATGAATTAAGGCGCAGTGGATATGCGGAGCGCATCCCTGCAGGTATTGTAATTACTGGTGGTACGTCGCTTATGGAAGGCGCTGCGGACTTGGCTGAGAAGATTTTTCAGATGCCAGTTCGATTATCTGTACCAGATTGTACTAAAGGTATGTCAGACATTGTCGATAACCCTATATATTCAACAAGTGTTGGATTATTGGCTTATGGTAGTAAAGAGGCTGAAGTAACAGAAATCTCGAAACGGATGATGTCTAAGACGCAAACTAAACGAGAAGCATCGATTCTGGCTCCTAAAGAAATTGGACAGACCTTCAGTGCAGCGAAGGCTTGGCAGAAACTGAAACATTGGTTTCAGAGTTATATCTAGTCAGGATTGATAGTGAATTTATTGAGGAGCGATAAGCCCATGAACGTCTTTGATTTAGCCGAAGATAATTTATCCGATAATGCTGTTATTAAGGTTGTTGGAGTCGGTGGCGGTGGCGGTAATGCTGTTCGCCATATGCTACAAAACAGATTAGAGGGCGTTGAATTTATTTGCGCTAATACTGACTCTAAAGCACTAATTGGGTTCGATACAGGAATATCGTTGCAGCTAGGCTCAACAATTACAAAAGGTTTGGGTGCTGGCGCAAATCCTGAGGTAGGGCGAGACTCTGCTTTAGAAGATCAAGAGAAAATAACTCAGCTACTTACTGGTGCTGATATGGTTTTTATCACTGCTGGAATGGGTGGTGGAACTGGAACAGGCGCTGCGCCTGTTATTGCTAAAGTAGCCCGAGAGTTAGGTATTTTGACAGTGGCGGTTGTAACTAAGCCTTTCCCGTTTGAAGGTCGTCGTCGAGCTAAAGTGGCTGAAGAAGGTGTTAAAGAATTACGTGAAAATGTCGATTCATTAATAACAGTACCAAATGAGCGTCTTTTACCCGTTTTAGGTAAAAATATTTCATTACTCAAGGCGTTTGGTGAAGCGAACAATGTTTTGTTTAATGCGGTTCAGGGTATTACAGACCTTATTATGCGCCCAGGTTTGATTAACGTTGACTTTGCAGATGTAAGAACAGTTATGTCTGAAATGGGTATGGCGATGATGGGAACTGGGTCTGCTTCTGGTGATGATAGAGCTAGGGTTGCTGCGGAAGCTGCGATACATAACCCACTATTAGAAGATATCAATCTTAGAGGTGCGCGAGGCGTACTGGTAAACATTACAGCAAACGAAGAAGTTGGTTTATCCGAGTTTACTGAGGTTGGTGGGATTATTGAAGAATATGCATCGGAAGATGCTACTGTCGTGATTGGTTGTGCTATTGATCCCAATGTTGGTGATGAAATGCGAGTCACGGTAGTTGCTACTGGTTTAGAGGGTAAATCTACAGTTGAGATGAAATCTGCTGTTGGTGAATCTGTTGTCTCTCAGCCAGTTATAACGAAGGTAGAGCAAGCTGTTGAAAGCCGTGAGACGGAAGCAGTTATGGCTCAGCCTGAGTTGAATCTTGCACCAGCGACAAAGGTGGAAGTGGTTGAGAAAAGCTTGGAGGAAAAGAGTGAATCTGTGGATTCTGCTTCTGGATCAAGTGGCGATAAATTATCGTATTTGGACATTCCAGCATTTTTGCGTCGACAAGCGGATTAATTTGCGCAAAAAATACGCAATTTTCAAATGTTGGATTGTATAAAAAATGTCTTATTGGTACTATTTGTAAAGAAAAGTAACCAGTCATAAAAATGTAGGAATATAATGGTACGCCAACACACACTAAAGAACATTATTCGAGCAACTGGAGTCGGTTTGCACTCTGGCGAGAAAGTGTATTTGACACTTAAGCCAGCCCCTGTAAATACCGGCATTGTATTTGTTCGTACAGATTTAGATCCAGTTGTTGAGATCCACGGTGATGCGAGAGCAGTTGGATCAACGAATTTTGCTACGGCTTTATGTCAAGGTGATGTGAAGGTTAGTACTGTAGAGCATTTGTTATCTGCAATGGCCGGTCTAGGTGTTGATAATGCTTATGTAGAAGTAAGTGCTAGTGAAGTTCCTCTTATGGACGGAAGTGCTAGCCCGTTTGTTTTTCTTCTGCAGTCAGCTGGGTTAGAAGCCCAAAATGCACCAAAGAAATTCATTCGAGTTAAGAAGCCTATTCGCGTCGATGAGGGTGATAAATTTGCTTCTCTTGAGCCGCATTCAGGATTTCGTTTGTCCTTTACTATCGATTTTCAGCATCCAGCAATTGGTGAGGATGTTCAAAGTACTTCGTTTGATTTTTCAACGACAACTTTTGTAAAAGAAATTAGTCGTGCTAGAACATTTGGTTTTATGAAAGATCTTGAGTACTTTAAAAACAACAACCTTGCTCGTGGTGCGAACATGGAGAACGCAATCGTTCTTGATGATTATCGTGTATTGAATGATGAAGGTTTACGTTATAGGGATGAGCTAGTACGTCACAAGGTTTTGGATGCGATTGGTGATCTTTACCTTCTTGGGCATAGCTTGATTGGTGAGTATAAAGCTTATAAATCAGGTCACGCTTTGAATAATAAGCTTTTGTTAGCTTTACTTGAGCAACAAGATGCTTGGGAATACGTCGTTTTTGAAGATGAGGCCCAAACTAATCCAATATCCTATGTTGAGCCTGCATTTGCTGGTGCATAGTGAGTGATTAAATCTTAATCAGTTTTAAAAAAACCAGACATTATGTCTGGTTTTTTTGTATATAGGTCCTTGATATTTCATGTTTTGTCACACATTACCGTGATAGACTGTATTTATTACTAATTGGCTACGTTGAGTGCAAGATGTTAGGAAATGTAATTAAAAAGATTGTCGGTACAAAGAATGACCGAGAAGTAAAACGATATAAAAAAGTCGTTGCACAGATAAACCAACTTGAAGAATCTTTTCACAAGTTGTCTGATGATGACTTAATGGCAAAAACAGGTGAATTTAGAGAGCGCCTAAATAAAGGTGAATCTTTAGATTCCATTTTACCTGAAGCTTTTGCTGTAGTTCGTGAAGGCAGTCGTCGTGTAATGGGGATGCGTCATTTCGACGTTCAGCTTATCGGTGGTATGGTTCTGCATGAAGGTAGGATTGCAGAGATGCGTACTGGTGAGGGTAAAACACTAGTGGCAACATTGGCTGTATATCTTAATGCCTTGTCATCAAAAGGTGTTCATGTTGTAACAGTGAATGATTATCTGGCTAGTCGTGATGCTAATTGGATGAGACCTCTGTACGAATTTCTAGACATGAGTGTTGGTGTGGTGTTTTCTGGTCAAGATCGTGACGATAAGAAAGCCGCTTATTTATGTGATATTACTTATGGTACAAACAACGAGTTTGGTTTTGACTATCTTCGAGACAATATGGTTTTCCGTTTGGAAGATAGAGTTCAGCGTGAGTTGAACTTCTCTGTTGTGGATGAGGTTGATTCTATTCTGATTGATGAAGCTAGAACGCCACTGATTATTTCTGGTGCAGTTGAAGATAGTTCAGAGCAATATCGAAAAATCAATTTGCTCGCTCCTCTCCTAGTTAAGCAAGAAGATACTGGTGTTGAGGGTGAAGATCCTACTGGTCATTATGTTTTTGATGAATCTCAGCGCAGTATTGAGTTGACTGAAGAAGGTCACTCCTTCGTTGAGAATTGGTTGGTAGAGCAAAATATGTTGGGTGAGGGTGAAAGCCTATATGCAGCCGCTAATTTGACTTTATTGCACCATGTTCACGCTTGCTTAAAAGCACATGTCATTTTCAAGAAAGATGTTGATTATGTGATTCAGGGTGATCAAATTGTCATTGTTGATGAACATACTGGCCGTACTATGGCTGGACGCCGTTGGTCTGAAGGTATCCATCAAGCTGTTGAGGCAAAAGAAGGTGTGACTATTCAGGCTGAAAGTCAGACTCTGGCATCAACAACATTCCAGAACTATTTCCGTTTGTATGAAAAACTATCTGGTATGACAGGTACTGCTGATACCGAGGCATTTGAGTTCCAACAAATTTATGGCTTGTCTGTCATTGTTATCCCAACGAACCGTCAAGTTCAGCGAAAAGACTTCAATGATTTGATCTACATGTCTACCGAAGACAAGTTCGAAGCTATCGTGTTGGATATTGAGAATATCGTAAAACAAGGTCGTCCAGTTCTTGTTGGTACGGCATCTATCGAATACTCTGAATTACTATCGAACTACCTTGATAAGAAAAATGTTAAGCATAATGTATTGAATGCTAAGCAGCATGAGCGTGAAGCTGAGATAGTTGCTGATGCAGGGCGCCCAGGTGCCGTAACGATTGCTACAAATATGGCTGGTCGTGGTACTGATATTGTCTTGGGTGGTAACTTGCAGGTTGAGTTGGCTAAACTTGGTGAAAATGCAAGTCAAGAAAGTATTGACGCGCTTAAAGCGGATTGGGGGTTACGCAACGAATCTGTTTTAGCTGCTGGCGGTTTACATATCATTGGTACTGAGCGTCATGAATCTCGCCGTATCGATAACCAGTTGCGTGGTCGTGCCGGCCGTCAAGGTGATGTGGGTTCTTCTCGTTTCTATCTTTCATTAGAAGATAATTTAATGCGTATCTTTATGTCCGACCGCATCAAAAAAATGATGATGGCGCTTGGTATGGAGAAAGGTGAGGCTATCGAGCATAAGATGGTTTCAAATGCGATTGAGAAAGCGCAGCGTAAGGTGGAAGGTCGTAACTTTGATATTCGTAAGCAGCTGTTAGAATATGATGATGTGGCTAATGATCAGCGTCAGGTTATCTATCGTCAACGCTTTGAGATGATGGTGTCTGAAGACTTATCTGGTGCGGTGTCTGCGATGAGGGAGGAAGTTGTTTCTAATCTTATTGATGAGTTTATTCCTCCACAAAGTATCTTTGATATGTGGGATCTAGAAGGTCTAGAAGAGAAAATTCGTAACGAATTTAGTCTCTCGCTTCCTATTGTTCAATGGGTAGAGGAAGATAAGAAGCTTTATGAAGAGCCTCTTCGTCAAAAGATTCTAGATAGCTTTATTGATGATCATAAGCTTAAAGAACAAACTGCAGGTGAGAAAGCATTTAGGTCTTTTGAAAAGCAAGTGCTTCTTCAGGTGCTTGATACACTTTGGAAAGAGCATCTGCAGACGATGGATATGCTTAGGCAGGGTATTCATTTGCGTGGTTATGCTCAGAAGAATCCAAAACAGGAATATAAGCGAGAGGCATTCGAATTATTTCAAGGGCTACTCGAGCAAATTAAATTTGAAGTGATTCAAATTATTACCCGTGTAAGAGTTCAATCAGCTGATGAAGCTGAAAAAATTGAAGAAGCTCGCAGGCAGCAGGAAGAGAAAACCACTATGAATATGGTGCATGACTCTTTGGATTCTCCATCTGAGACTTCTACGGATCTTGATCAAGAGTACCCTAAAGTTGGCCGTAATGAACCTTGTCCATGCGGTTCTGGTAAAAAATACAAACAGTGTCACGGTAGTCTTGTTTGATTTGAGAAAGTTTAATTGGAGAAAGCTTAAATGGCAGTAGGGTTACATGAATTTCCTCAGATCCCTGAAATTAAAGGGATTAGGATAGGTGTTGCAGAGGCGGGAATTAAAAAGCCTAACAAGAAAGATGTTGTTATCTTCGAATTGTGTGAAGGAGCTTCTGTAGCAGGTGTTTTTACTCAAAATGCTTTTTGTGCAGCCCCTGTGCGACTTTGTCAGAAGCATTTGGCAACAACAAATGCTCGTTATTTATTGATAAATACAGGTAATGCAAACGCTGGTACGGGTAAATCTGGTGTTGAGAATGCGTTAAAAACTTGTGAGGCTTTGTCGTCTCAAGTAAAAACGGATATCGAAGCTATTTTACCTTTTTCTACCGGTGTTATTGGTGAGCCTTTACCTGTTGATAAAATTATTGCAGCTATTCCTACTGCGTTGGTGAATTTGTCTGGCGATAATTGGCGTTCTGCTGGTTTAGGTATTATGACAACGGATACCTTGCCAAAGGGTTCTATTCGCACTTTTGATTTTGATGGTCGTACTTATTCTATTGCTGGTATCTCAAAAGGTGCTGGCATGATTCGCCCTAATATGGCGACTATGCTTGGTTATGTTTGCAGTGATATTGCGATGAGTGTTGATGTGCTTCAATCTATTTTGAAGGATGTTGTTAATAAGAGCTTTAACCGTATTACAGTTGATAGTGATACTTCAACGAATGATTCCTGTATTGCCGTAGCCACTGGCATGGCGGGTAATGAGCCAGTTACATCATTGGATGATCCATTGGCTCAGGCCTTTTTGGGTGCTTTTACAGAAGTGATGCAAGAGCTGGCTCATGCTATCGTCAGAGATGGTGAAGGGGCGACGAAATTCGTTACGGTTGAGGTTGTTGGTGCTGCAAAAGTTGAAGATTCGACTAAGGTTGCCTTTGAGATTGCTCACTCCCCATTGGTAAAAACGGCCTTGTTTGCTTCTGATCCAAACTGGGGGCGTATATTAGCCGTTGTTGGTCGAGCCGGAGTTAAAGGTTTGGATGTTGATCGTGTTCAACTTCATATTAATGGTTTTGAAATTGCTCGCGATGGTTGCCGTTCTCCTGATTATCTTGAAGAGCATGGTAAGCAAGCCATGAAGCCAGAAGAGATACATATCCGCTTGGATCTAGGTATGGGCCAACAGTCTGATATTGTTTGGACTACGGATTTTTCCCATGAATATGTCACTATTAATGCTGAGTACCGTACTTAATGTTGGTTAAAGTTGCAGCCGGAATTATTCTTCGTGATAACAAGGTGTTTATTGCTCTTAGAAAATCTAATCAGCATCAAGGTGGTTTATGGGAGTTTCCAGGAGGAAAATGTGAGTCTTCAGAGTCTGCTTCTATTGCGTTATTGAGAGAGTTGAAAGAAGAATGTGGTATTTCTGTTACAGATTGTGCTCTTTTTGAGAAAATCTCTCATGACTATGGTGATAAGCAGGTTGAACTTTTCTTCTATAAAGTTACTGGTTTTGATGGTGACCCGATAGGGAAAGAGGGGCAGGAAGTTCGTTGGGTAGCTATTGATGATTTATTGTCTTATGAGTTCCCAGAAGCTAATAGGCCTATTGTTACTGCGCTTGTGAATAATAAGTAATTGCCATGTGATTTTTTTAAAAAGAGCTTCATTATGAAGCTCTTTTTTTATCTTTAATTTAATATTTGGGCTAAGAGTTTGCGGACGACACTTGGTTCAAACGGTTTCCCGCAAATAGCGTCAACGCCTTCTTGTGCGATGTTTGAAAGTTGACTATCTTCAGAGTTTGAGCTGACCATCAAAATAGGAATGTGAGCTAGTTCCGGATCTTGTCTAACTGTTTCAGTTAGCTCTCTGCCATCCATTTCTGGCATGTTGTAATCAGTAACGATTAAATCAAATTCTGATTGAGCAAGTCGTTCAATTGCTTCCTTACCATTTTCGGCAAACTGTATATCTTCTATCCCCATTGTATTCAGGGTTTTACTTATATGTTTTCGGGCCATGAGGCTATCGTCTGTTACTAATACACGAAGCGTTCTTGGGTCGAACATTTCTAGGTCGATCTCTTCTTCAATGATTAAATCTAAAGTAGCATAAATGGCACGCTGTAAATCTTTTGGATTGAAAGGTTTAGGTAGGATCGCGAGTACACCAGATTGCCTTAAATGCTCTAGATGTTCTCTGTTTCTTTCGCTGGATATGAGCATAAAGCACTGTTCTTCAGTCGCTTTGTTGGCTCTGATGCGATCAATGAGATCATTGGCAGAGCCATCAGGAAGGTACATGGAAGAGATGACAAGATCCGGAGGAAAGGCATTTAAAGAGCTTATAGTCTCTTGAATATTATTAGCGTATTCAATTTGTTTAATACCTGCGTCTTCTAGAGCCTTAGTGATGATTTTCCGTTGAGTATCGGAAGGTTCAACAAGAAGAAAGGAGAGGTCACCGATTGCTGCGTAAGAGTCCATTTATTAAGCCACCTAGTTTCTCAATGTTAGTTGCTCTGTTTAGGGAGCTACTTTTTCTGATTAATGTTTGTTAATTCTTTTATAATAAATAGGTTAACATGTTTTATCCAATTTTTTATGAGGTCGAGACAATAAATGTCTACAGCAAGCGCATGCCATATTTTAGTAAAAACAAAAGCAGAAGCAGAATCAATTAAGGTAAAGTTAGATAAAGGAGCGGATTTTTATAAGTTGGCAAAACAATTTTCAACTTGTCCTTCAGGCAAGAAAGGAGGGGACCTTGGTGAATTTCATAAAGGTGATATGGTTCCGGCCTTTGATAAGGCTGTGTTTGGTGGGCCTTTACTGAAAATTCAGGGGCCTATCAAAACACAGTTTGGTTTCCATCTTATTAAGGTATTATATCGCTCTTAAATGAATCTAAAGAAGGAAGTAGGTATGAGTAATCCAATTCAATTAGATGAGTTTTATTTTGTTGCACCACAACTGACTAAAGAAGATTTTGTTGTTTTGAAGGAGCAAGGTTTTGAGCGAATTATTAATAATCGCCCTGAGTTAGAATCAGAGGATCAACCATCTGGACAAAGCCTTCAAGAAGCAGCAGAAGCGTTGGGTTTTGAATATATTAGCAACCCTGTTGAATTGTCAAAGCTTTCTCAGGAGCATGTTTCTTCTCAAGAGGTGGCTTTGTCTACGCTGAAAAAGACTCTGGCTTTTTGTCGAACAGGAACGCGTTCATCTGTTTTATGGCTGTTGCTGAATAATTCTCGGGGTGGAAATTATAATGACTTATCTGCACATGTATCTAGTAAAGGCTTTGATCTTACTCGATGTGTTCCAGCAATGATGCCTTTGTTAAAAAAGTAATCTGGTAAAAAATATATAAGTGCCGCTTAATTTTGAGTTGGTTTTTTTGAGCGCTAGTATTGGAAAATTATGGTTAGTCGTCCGTCATTAGAAACAGCTACAGCGTCCGATCCCGATCGTTTTGTGGAACCGTTGGAGCTTGGTAAGCGCGTGAAATCGATACGTCTGGCTAAAGGTTGGACGTTAGAAGAGGTAGGTAAGAGGACGGGTATTGCTCGTTCTACATTATCTAAAATTGAAAATGATCAGGTTTCGCCTAGTTTTACAATTGTTCAGAAGTTAATTAATGGTTTGGAGATGGATTTGCCTCAGTTATTTGTTGAGGCGAGTGAGCATTCTATTGCTGGCAGAAGGGATGTGACCCGTAAAGGGAAAGGTGAACCACACCCAACAGCCACTTATGAGCATGAGCTTTTAAACTATTCAATTAGTCGTAAGAAAATGGTGCCTTTTAAAACTAAAGTGCGAGCAAGGTCTTTTGCTGAGTTTAAAGAATGGGTTCGCCATGACGGTGAAGAGTTTCTTCTTGTTTTGCAGGGGACGGTTAATTTTTTCTCTGAACTCTATGAACCTATTGAATTAAAAGAAGGGGATAGTGTGTATTATGATGCCAGTATGGGGCATGCCGTTGTTTCCATGTCAGTAAAAGATGCAGAAATACTGTGGGTAGTTGCACGTTAAATATTATAAAAATGATAGATGATATAAAGGTTGTGGAAAGTTATGAAAGAGTGGGAATTGACAAGTTGGAGAGAAAAAACGGCGTTACAGCAGCCAGTTTATCCTAACGCAGAGCATTTGGCTCAAGTTGAGAAGTCTTTGGGGAAAATGCCTCCGCTTGTTTTTGCTGGTGAAGCGCGGCAATTAAAAAAAGCATTAGGTCAAGTGGCTAATGGGCAATCATTTCTACTGCAGGGCGGTGATTGTGCTGAAAGCTTTGCTGAATTCCACGCAAATAATATTCGTGACACGTTTAAAGTTATGTTGCAAATGGCTGTTGTGCTGACTTATGCCGGTAAGTGTCCGGTTGTGAAAGTGGGGCGAATGGCTGGTCAATTTGCTAAGCCTAGATCTGCTGGTATGGAAACGATCGACGGTATTGAATTACCTAGTTATCGAGGCGACATTATTAATGGGATTGAGTTTACTGAACACGCTCGAGTTCCAGATCCAGAGCGTTTGGTTCAAGTTTATAATCAAAGTGCTTCTACTATGAATTTACTTCGAGCGTTTGCTCAAGGTGGATTTGCAGATTTACATCAAGTGCATCAATGGAATCTAGATTTTTTGAATACGAGTCCTGCAGGTGATCGTTTTCATGGCGTTGCAAGTAAAATTGATGATGCGTTGCAATTTATGGAAGCTTGTGGAATAGGTCCTGGCTTGGGGCAGTTGAAAGAAACTGAATTCTATACTTCTCATGAAGCTTTGTTGCTGCCATATGAGCAGGCTTTGACGCGTCAAGATAGTTTGACGGGTGACTGGTATGATTGCTCTGCGCATATGTTATGGATTGGTGATCGTACTCGTCAATTAGATGGTGCGCATGTTGAATTTTTACGTGGTGTGAAAAATCCAATTGGAGTCAAAGCAGGGCCTTCTATGGATCCTGAAGATTTAGTGCGTTTATGTGACGTATTAAACCCAGACAATGAGTCTGGACGTTTGAATATTATTGTTCGTATGGGGGCTGATAAGGTTGAAGATGGTATGCCTAAACTGATTCAAGCCATTCAGAAAGAAGGTAAGAATGTAGTTTGGAGTAGTGATCCAATGCATGGTAATACGGTGAAGGCATCAACCGGTTATAAAACGCGTCGTGTTGATGATGTGTTGAAAGAGGTTCAGCAGTTTTTTCAGGTTCATAATGCTGAAGGTTCTTATGCTGGTGGTGTGCATTTTGAAATGACAGGTCAAAATGTGACGGAATGTGTTGGTGGTTCTTTTGAGGTTACCGAGGCGGATTTGGCTGATCGATATCATACTCACTGTGATCCTCGCTTGAATGCTGATCAGTCTTTAGAGCTGGCTTTCATGATTTCCGAGACGCTTAAAAAAGCGAGATCTTAAGTTTTAACGATTGACTGTTTAAAACGAAAAAAGCTCAGCTGATTAATAACCAGCTGAGCTTTTTTGTATTTTTCACTTGGGTTAACTTTTTCGGCGTCGAAATGCTGATGTGGCTGATTTTGATGTTACATCAATCTTCGCCATGATAAGTGCCATTTCTTCCGCTTCAGCCTGTTGTTGGCTTTTTAGTTTATCTTCACGCTCTTTTTTTGATGCTTTTTCAGCTTCGCTTAGCATTTTTTGAATGCTTGCTTTGCTTTTTGTGCGAGCGGGTGCCTTTTTTTCTCGACAACCTGAGAGGTTGGTGTGTCTAGTCTTTCTTCGCCAATGAGTTCTCCGAAGAAGGATTTAGCAGTTGGGGTCGGCTCAAGAGTTTTTTTGGCAGCGAGACTGTTTTTTTTACTGCTGTTTTTCTGGTCTTTTTAGGTTGCTCTGCTGTAGATACACCGTTGGCATCAAAAAGCGCTTTTTTCCCTGTGTTTAGGTTTACTGCTTTTTCTGCTGTTTGCGCTATTTTATAGCCGCGTAAGCTTTCGCCATTATAAATTGAGATGTAATCTGTCTCTAATTCATAAAGTTCTTGCTTGTCGCTTGTTTCGAAAAGCTCTTCAACAACAAATGCTTCAACGCCATTCTCCCTAATGTCATTGTATAAAGGAAAGTCTAAACCTTCATTTGTTGCTTCAATATATTGTTCAAAGCGTTGGAAGCCACTGTTAAAAGAAGTTCCAATGTAATGCTTTCCGGTAATGTTATTCGTGATCTTAAAAACGACCAAAATCGTGCCTCTTACGTGATATCTTTTAAATAACATATAAACCCCATTCACCCAAGGTAACCCAAAGGTGAATGGGGTTTATAAAAAAATAGGATTTAGTGTTTTACGACGATGTTGAGACCGTCTCGAACATTTAGGTGGACATTTTCAACTCTCAGGTCTTGCGCGATTAAGCGGTTGACTTGGTTGACAGCAATGTCGCTGTTTTCTTTTGGATCTAGAACTCGTCCTTGCCAAAGGGAGTTATCGATAACAATAAGTCCACCAGATCTAACAAGCGGTAATACTGCTTCGTAATAGTTTAGGTAGTTACGCTTATCGGCATCAATAAAGACAAAGTCGAATTCGCCTTCAAGGGATTCAATCGTATCGAGAGCAGGTCCAAAAATCGCAGTGATTTTTTTTCCGTATTCGCTACGGTCAAAAAAGGATTGAGCAAACTCAATGGCTCTTGGGTTTGTTTCACAGCAAATAAGTTTGCCATCATCAGGCATGCCTTCGGCAATTGATAGTGCTGAATAGCCAGTAAACATACCTATTTCAAGAGCACGTTTAGGCTTAGCTATCTTTGCTAGAAGTTTTAATGTGCGACCGATCGTTTTTCCTGACAGTTTATTTGGGTAACCCATATCTGAATAAGTCTTTTCAACTAGTTCAATTAATAGGTCTGGTTCTGCTTGAGTTGTCTCAATGCAGTAGTCGTCAAGATTATTAGGGTGCATATTGCCTTTTGATAAGTAAAGTCTGTATGAAACGAATGGTAATTTTACTCTGAGTACAGAGAATGTCTATGGCTGAAAGGTAGAAAAAGACCTTGATTTTTGTGGATGGCGGTAACACGGAGTAAAAACAGTTATTTAAATTAGATTCGCATGAATAATTGAAAAATGATAGTTTATGCGCTGAAATTTACATGTGCTCTTTAGTATGGAGCACCACTGACTCCGATAGGGGAATAAAATGCCTGTAATTACTTTGCCTGATGGCAGCCAACGCTCTTTTTCAAATCCAGTTACTGTTATGCAGGTAGCCGAGGACATTGGTCCAGGTCTTGCTAAAGCGACAGTTGCGGGTCGTATCAATGGTCAGTTAGTTGATGCTTGTGAGCTTATTTCTGAAGATTCAGAATTAAGTATTGTTACAGGAAAAGATGCAGACGGTATTGAAATCATTCGTCACTCTTTTGCGCATCTTGTTGGTCATGCTGTTAAACAGCTTTATCCAACCGCAGAAATGGCAATTGGTCCTGTGATCAATGAAGGTTTCTATTACGATATCGCTTATGAACGTCCTTTTACGCCAGATGATCTGGCGGCAATAGAGAAGCGTATGGGTGAGTTGGTCAAAACAGATTACGACGTTGTTAAAAAAATGACCCCTATTGCAGATGCGCGTCAGCAATTTGTTGATCGAGGCGAGACTTATAAAGTTGCTTTGATCGATGATATGGATGACTCTGTAGAAAGTGTTGGTTTGTATCAGCATGAAGAATACATGGATATGTGTCGTGGACCGCATGTACCGAATACACGCGTATTGCGTCATTTTAAGCTTATGAAATTGGCTGGTGCTTATTGGCGTGGCGACTCTAATAATGAGCAGCTCCAGCGTATTTATGGAACAGCTTGGAATGATAAAAAAGAATTGAAAGCCTATTTGACTCGGATTGAAGAGGCAGAAAAGCGCGACCATCGCAAATTAGGTAAAAAATTAGACCTTTTTCATGTGCAAGAAGAAGCACCCGGTATGGTGTTTTGGCATCCTAAAGGGTGGCGCTTGTATCAGGCTGTTGAGCAATATATGCGCCAGCAGCAGATAGATAATAATTATCAAGAAGTGAAAACTCCACAGATTGTAGACCGTGTACTTTGGGAAAAGTCTGGGCATTGGGGTAAATATCACGAAAATATGTTCACTACTCATTCGGAAAACCGTGATTACGCAGTTAAGCCAATGAACTGTCCGTGTCATATTCAAGTTTATAACCAAGGTTTGAAAAGTTATCGAGATTTACCATTCCGTATGGCTGAGTTTGGTTCTTGTCACCGTAATGAGCCTTCTGGTGCTTTGCATGGTATTATGCGTGTTCGTAACTTTGTCCAAGATGATGGGCATATTTTTGTAACGGAAGGCCAGATCCAGCAAGAAGTGTCTGAATTTATCAACTTGTTGCATGAAGTTTATGCGGATTTTGGTTTTGATAACATTATTTATCGTTTGTCGACTCGCCCAGAACAGCGTGTTGGGTCTGATGAGGTTTGGGATAAGTCTGAGAAGGCATTGGCAGATGCTTTGGATTCTGCAGGACTAGATTGGGAAGAGTTGCCAGGTGAAGGGGCGTTCTATGGCCCTAAAATTGAATTCTCTTTGAAGGATGCCATTGGCCGTGTTTGGCAGTGTGGCACGATTCAAGTAGATTTCTCTATGCCGACACGTTTAGATGCTAAATATGTGGCAGAAGATGGTTCTCGTCAGACTCCGGTTATGTTACATCGTGCTATTGTTGGTTCGTTGGAGCGTTTTATCGGTATTTTGATCGAAGAAACAGAAGGTGCTTTCCCAGTTTGGCTCGCACCAGAGCAGGTAATTATCATGAATATTACCGATCGCCAGGCTGACTATTGCTCAGATTTGGAAAAAAGATTGAATTCAAATGGCTTTAGAGCAAAACTTGACTTGAGAAACGAGAAGATCGGGTTTAAAATTCGCGAGCATACTATTCAACGAGTTCCATATATGATCGTTGTTGGTGATAAAGAAGTAGAACAGAACCAAGTAGCCGTTCGTACTCGAACCGGTGAAGATCTTGGAGTGATGAGTATTTCTGATTTTGAAGCTTTACTTCAAAAAGAAGTGACTCGTCGTAGCCGTAAACAAGACTTGGAGATAGCGCTATAAAAGGTAATATGAATCGTGGACGTGCAGCTGGTAAGCAGCGTCCTCAAATCAACGAGAACATTCGAGCCACTGAAGTACGTTTAATCGCTGCTGATGGTGAACAAATTGGTGTTGTTTCGATTGAGGAAGCACTGAAAGCTGCTCAAGAAGCTAACCTTGACCTAGTGCAGATTACTGACTCAGATCCGATTGTTTGTAAAATCATGGATCACGGTAAGCATATTTTTGAAGCGAAAAAAGCAAAAGCAGCTCAAAAGAAAAATGCTAAGCAGATTCAAGTTAAAGAAATGAAATTCCGTCCAGGGACGGAGGAAGGGGATTATCAGGTAAAACTCCGCAACCTGATACGTTTCCTTGAAGGCGGGGATAAGGCCAAAGTATCACTACGATACCGCGGTCGTGAAATGGCCCATCAGGAGCTTGGTATGCAACTTATGAATCGAGTCGCTTTAGACTTAGAGGAATATGGTGTAGTAGAGCAAGCTGCGAAAATGGAAGGTCGTCAATTGACTATGGTGCTAGGCCCCAAAAAGAAGAAGTAATTTTAAATAGCGTAAGTTATTAAGAAATTACACTAACATTAACGAATGCGAGAGTGGTTTTATCATGTCCAAAATTAAGTCACACAGTGGCGCAGCTAAGCGCTTCAAACGTACCGCGAATGGTTTTAAACATAAGCAGTCTCATACTAGTCATATTTTGACTAAGAAATCGACTAAGCGTAAGCGTCATCTTCGTTCTTTGAACCAAGTGGCGCAAAGCGACAAAGCGTTAATTGTACGCATGTTGCCATACATCTAAGTCTAGATTTTTTTAGTTCATTAATTTATTAGTATAAGGTTTATATTATGCCTCGCGTAAAACGTGGTGTTCAGGCTCGTCGCCGTCACAAGAAGATTTTAAAGCAAGCTAAAGGTTACTACGGTGCACGTAGTCGTGTATTTCGTGTAGCTAAACAAGCTGTCATCAAAGCTGGTCAGTATCAGTACCGTGACCGTCGTCAGCGTAAACGTCAATTCCGCGCATTGTGGATTGCTCGTATTAACGCTGCTGCACGTATCAATGGTCTATCTTACAGCCGTTTCATTGCTGGTTTGAAAAAAGCAGCAATTGAAATTGACCGTAAGGTTTTGGCTGATCTAGCTGTGTACGAGAAAGAAGTTTTTGCTGCAATCGTTGAAAAAGCGAAAGCAAGCTTAGCTTAATTTCTGACGTAGCCTTAGAGTGACTCAATCTTGAAGGATTCAATCTTAATAGAGAGAGTTATTCAATGCAGTCTTTGATAGGGGAAGAGCTAGCGCTCTTCCCCTATTTTATTTTTTGGAGTGTGTAAATGGAGAACCTAAAACAGATTCTTGCTGATGCGCTAAGCGCAGTTGCTGCTTCTGATAGTGAGTCCGCACTAGATGATGTTCGTGTACATTATTTAGGTAAAAAGGGCGCTTTGACCGCTTTGTTGAAACAGCTTGGTAATGTTTCTGCAGAAGACCGACCAAAGTTTGGTCAAATGGTGAATGAAGCTAAAGACCAAGTACAAGAAAAAATTATAGAGCGTAAAGCTGGTCTTGCGAAGGCAGCTTTAAATGCTAAATTGGCCACAGAGACAATTGATATTTCTTTGTCTGGTAAAGGTCAAGAAGTTGGTGGTCTACATCCAGTAACAAGAACAATGGAGCGTATTGAGACCTTCTTCCGTGGTATCGGATTTGATGTGGCTGCAGGCCCAGAAATTGAAGATGATTACCATAACTTCGAGGCGTTAAATATTCCTGCTCATCACCCAGCGAGAGCTATGCAGGATACCTTTTATTTTAATCCAACAACCGTACTGAGAACGCATACATCTCCTGTTCAAGTGCGCACAATGGAAAAAACTCAGCCGCCAATTCGAATTATTTGTCCTGGCCGTGTTTATCGTTGTGATTCTGATCAAACCCATACGCCAATGTTCCATCAGGTTGAAGGGTTGTTGATCGATGAAAATATTTCCTTTGCAGATTTGAAGGGGATTTTGCAAGAGTTCCTAAATGTTTTCTTTGAAGATGATTTAAAAGTTCGATTCCGTCCTAGCTATTTTCCGTTCACTGAACCTTCTATTGAAGTGGATATTATGCGCACTAATAGCAAGGGTGAAGAGTCTTGGTTGGAAGTGTTAGGCTGTGGCATGGTTCACCCTAAAGTGCTTGAAATGTCTGGAATCGATTCGGAAAAATACACTGGCTTTGCTTTTGGTATGGGCGTAGAGCGTTTTGCTATGTTGCGCTATAAAGTAGATGACCTTCGTATGTTCTTTGAAAACGATTTACGTTTCCTTAAGCAGTTCAAGTAACCAGTCGATCTAGGATGTTTTTATGAAAATTAGTGAGAATTGGCTAAGAGAGTGGGTCAATCCAGATATCAGTAGTGATGATTTGGTGGCTCAGATAACCATGGCTGGTCTTGAAGTTGATGAAGTTTTACCTGTTGCTTCTGAATTTTCTGGTGTGGTAGTAGGTGAGATTATCAGTGCTGGTGCTCATCCAAATGCGGATAAGCTTCAAGTTTGCCAAGTATCAGACGGTACAGATACTTTTCAAGTGGTTTGTGGTGCCCCGAATGCGCGACCAGGAATTAAAGTCCCTTTCGCAAAAATTGGCGCTGTATTAGGCGCTGATTTTAAGATAAAGAAAGCCAAACTACGTCAAGTAGAATCTTTTGGTATGTTGTGCTCTGCTTCTGAATTGGGCGTGAGTGATGACCATGACGGTATTATGGAATTGCCTCTGTCGTTAACAACAGGAGCAGACTTCCGTGAGGTGTTGGGTCTTGATGATAGAATTATCGACGTTGATTTGACGCCAAATAGAAGTGACTGTCTCAGCTTAGCTGGATTGGCGCGTGAAGTGGGTGTGTTAAATAAAGTTGATCTTACGCCTGTTGATATAGTGGCTTCGGATGTCTCTATCGAAGACACATTCTCAGTTCGTGTTGATGCTGTAGAAGCGTGTCCACGTTATTTAGGGCGTGTTATCCGTGGTGTTAACGTCACAGCGCAAACGCCTTTATGGATGGTTGAAAAACTTCGCCGAAGCGGAATTCGTTCGATTGATCCTATTGTTGATATTACGAACTATGTCATGCTCGAATTGGGTCAACCAATGCACGCATTTGATTTAGCAAATTTGTCTGGATCAATTGTTGTTCGAATGGCAGCGGCTAACGAAAAAATTGTTTTGTTAGATGGCCAAGAAGTCTCCCTTCGTGAAGACACGCTGGTCATTGCGGATGAGAGGGCGCCATTAGCCATTGCTGGTGTTATGGGTGGTGAAGGTTCTGGTGTAAACGCTGCAACAGCAGATGTTTTCCTAGAAAGTGCTTTCTTTGCTCCTATCGCATTGGCGGGTAAAGCGCGTTCTTATGGTTTGCATACCGATTCTTCTCACCGCTTTGAACGTGGTGTTGATGCAAGTTTGCAAGAGAAAGCAATTGAGCGTGCTACAGCCTTGATCCTAGAGATCGCTGGCGGACAAGCCGGTGCTGTTACACATACGGTGAATGAGGCGTCTCTTCCTGATGCTGCGGTCGTTACTTTACGTCGTAAAAAGCTAGATCAATACTTAGCGATTTCTATTGAAAAAGAGCTTGTGACTGATATTTTGACACGTCTTGGTTTGGAAATGCTTGAGGTAAATGATGAAGTTTGGACAGTTAAGTCACCGTCTCATCGTTTTGATATCTCAATTGAAGCAGATTTGATTGAAGAGGTAGCGCGTATCTATGGTTATGACAACCTACCTTCTTCTATGCCTCAGGCAGCAGTGAACTTCACTCCTTTGTCAGAAGGTAAAACGCCAATTCAAGCCTTGCGCGCCACCTTGGTGTCTCAAGGTTATCAAGAGGCTGTGACATACAGTTTCATTGATCCAGTGCTTAGTAAGCAGTTTTTACCAGAAATTGAGCCAGTGCCTTTGGCAAATCCAATTTCTGCAGATATGGGTGTAATGCGACCAAGCCTGATTCCGGGTCTTGTAAAGGCGTATTTATATAACCAAAATCGTCAACAGTCTCGGGTTCGTTTGTTTGAGACGGGACGTCGCTTTATTGGTTCTGTAGATGCTCTAAATGATCTAGATCAGCAACAACAAATATCTGGCCTTATTGCAGGTACTCGTAATGCTGAGGCTTGGTATCATGGCAGTGAGAAAGTAGACTTTTATGACTTGAAGGCGCATGTTGAGGCATTATTTGAGCTAAATAATGGCGGTCAGCCAACTTATGAGCGTTCAACGTGTGAGTTCCTGCATCCAGGTCGTTCAGCTGATATTTATATTGATGGTCAGTTTGTTGGTCTTATGGGTGAGCTTCATCCGCAATTATCTAAAACATTAGGGGCAAATCAGTCTATTTATGTGTTTGATATTGCATTGAGTGCTGTGTTGGATGCGACTCTGCCGGAATATAAGGCGGTTTCACGGTTCCCTGAAGTTCGTCGAGACTTGGCCTTGTTGGTTGATCGATCTATCCCTGTAAGTGAACTTGAGCGAGTGATTGTTGAATCAGCTGGTGAGGGGTTTAAAAATGTCTTGGTTTTTGATGTTTATCAAGGGCAGGGTATTGATGAAACGAAAAAAAGTGTCGCTTTGGGCTTGACGTGGCAGCATCCTTCACACACTCTTAGTGATGAAGAAGTGAACAACTCTGTCGAACAAACTGTTTCAGTATTATCTGAGCAGTTGGGAGCCGTTGTAAGGGGATAGATTTATGGGATCGTTGACAAAAGCGGACCTTGCTGAAAATTTAGTGGATGCAATTGGTCTAAGTAAAAAAGACGCAAAAGATCTTGTTGAAGGTTTTTTTGATGTTGTACGCCATTCACTTGTTGAAAGGCAGCAAGTTAAGTTATCGGGTTTTGGTAATTTTGAAGTGCGTGAAAAAAGTCAGCGCCCAGGTCGAAATCCTAAGACGGGAGAAGAGATTCCTATTACAGCTCGTACTGTTGTTACTTTTAGGCCTGGGCAAAAGCTTAAGTCAAAAGTAGAGGATTACATGCAGGAATGATGTTGTCTCTTTATAAAAAGCCATCCTAAGCAGGATGGCTTTTTTGTATCTATGTAATGTGCATTATTTGAATTGAATTAATAGAATATGATTAAGGCGGCTTTTTATATAATGAATGAAAAGTGACGAACTAGAATGATATTTAGATCAATGTTTAAGCGAATGATCTATTTAATTTTATTAGTGCAGTTAAATTAAAAAAAAACAGATAAAAGTCTTCCCTTTTCAATTCGTTATAGTAATATACGCACCCGCTGACAGCGACAGTGTTGTTGTTGGTTTTCGGGGCGTAGCGCAGCCTGGTAGCGCACTAGCATGGGGTGCTAGTGGTCGCAGGTTCAAATCCTGCCGTCCCGACCAAGAATAGAAATGCCGCTATAGCTCAGTTGGTAGAGCATCTGACTTGTAATCAGAGGGTCCCGAGTTCGACTCTTGGTGGCGGCACCACTACTTGGTCGAAGTTTCTTATCTTTAGTAATAAAGAATAGGAATGAAAAAAGATTTTGCTTTTATTAAAGCCGCTATAGCTCAGTTGGTAGAGCATCTGACTTGTAATCAGAGGGTCCCGAGTTCGACTCTTGGTGGCGGCACCACTTGCTAATAAGAAGTGTATGTAAAAGTAAACTGCGTCATATAATGCCGCTATAGCTCAGTTGGTAGAGCATCTGACTTGTAATCAGAGGGTCCCGAGTTCGACTCTTGGTGGCGGCACCAATTTTACTCTTAGAGTAATTGAAGATTTGATTTAGCGTTTAGCCGCTATAGCTCAGTTGGTAGAGCATCTGACTTGTAATCAGAGGGTCCCGAGTTCGACTCTTGGTGGCGGCACCACTTAATAAGTGGAATAAATGCTAGATGAATGGGAGTTAACACTCCACATCGTAAGATGTAAAACTAAAAATGGGTGTGTAGCTCAGTTGGGAGAGCGTCGCCCTTACAAGGCGAATGTCGGGAGTTCGAACCTCTCCACACCCACCACTTACTATGCAGTGGTACTTATGAGAAGTAAGTAAAAAGCTAGATTGTGATGGAGTGGTAGTTCAGTTGGTTAGAATACCTGCCTGTCACGCAGGGGGTCGCGGGTTCGAGTCCCGTCCATTCCGCCAATTACTTATTAAGCTGTAAGTAAATGGTAGTAAAAAAGCTTAAAGCGGGTGTGTAGCTCAGTTGAGATTCGTTTCTACAAGGCGCATAAGCATCGGGAGTTAAGAACTCCGATCGAGAGATCTAAAATTGATATTGGGTGTGTAGCTCAGTTGGGAGAGCGTCGCCCTTACAAGGCGAATGTCGGGAGTTCGAACCTCTCCACACCCACCACTTACTATGCAGTGGTACTTATGAGAAGTAAGTAAAAAGCTAGATTGTGTTGGAGTGGTAGTTCAGTTGGTTAGAATACCTGCCTGTCACGCAGGGGGTCGCGGGTTCGAGTCCCGTCCATTCCGCCAATTACTTTTAATAGAGTAATTTGGCTAAGTAATACCATCATTACGATGGATGTGTAGCTCAGTTGAGATTCGTTTCTACAAGACGCATAAGCATCGGGAGTTAAAAACTCCGATCGAGAGACCTAAAATTATATTGGGTGTGTAGCTCAGTTGAGATTCGTTTCTACAAGGCGCATAAGCATCGGGAGTTAAGAACTCCGATCGAGAGATCTAAAATTGATATTGGGTGTGTAGCTCAGTTGAGATTCGTTTCTACAAGGCGCATAAGCATCGGGAGTTAAGAACTCCGATCGAGAGATCTAAAATTATATTGGGTGTGTAGCTCAGTTGAGATTCGTTTCTACAAGGCGCATAAGCATCGGGAGTTAAGAACTCCGATCGAGAGATCTAAAATTATATTGGGTGTGTAGCTCAGTTGGGAGAGCGTCGCCCTTACAAGGCGAATGTCGGGAGTTCGAACCTCTCCACACCCACCACTTACTATGCAGTGGTACTTATGAGAAGTAAGTAAAAAGCTAGATTGTGTTGGAGTGGTAGTTCAGTTGGTTAGAATACCTGCCTGTCACGCAGGGGGTCGCGGGTTCGAGTCCCGTCCATTCCGCCAATTACTTATTAAGCTGTAAGTAAATGGTAGTAAAAAGCTTAAAGCGGGTGTGTAGCTCAGTTGAGATTCGTTTCTACAAGACGCATAAGCATCGGGAGTTAAGAACTCCGATCGAGAGATCTAAAGTTGATATTGGGTGTGTAGCTCAGTTGGGAGAGCGTCGCCCTTACAAGGCGAATGTCGGGAGTTCGAACCTCTCCACACCCACCACTTACTATGCAGTGGTACTTATGAGAAGTAAGTAAAAAGCTAGATTGTGTTGGAGTGGTAGTTCAGTTGGTTAGAATACCTGCCTGTCACGCAGGGGGTCGCGGGTTCGAGTCCCGTCCATTCCGCCAATTACTTATTAAGCTGTAAGTAAATGGTAGTAAAAAAGCTTAAAGCGGGTGTGTAGCTCAGTTGAGATTCGTTTCTACAAGGCGCATAAGCATCGGGAGTTAAGAACTCCGATCGAGAGATCTAAAATTGATATTGGGTGTGTAGCTCATTTGAGATTCGTTTCTACAAGGCGCATAAACACCGGGAGTTAAGAAGCTCCGATCGAGAGATCTAAAATTGATATTGGGTGTGTAGCTCAGTTGAGATTCGTTTCTACAAGGCGCATAAGCATCGGGAGTTAAGAACTCCGATCGAGAGATCTAAAATTGATATTGGGTGTGTAGCTCAGTTGGGAGAGCGTCGCCCTTACAAGGCGAATGTCGGGAGTTCGAACCTCTCCACACCCACCACTTACTATGCAGTGGTACTTATGAGAAGTAAGTAAAAAGCTAGATTGTGTTGGAGTGGTAGTTCAGTTGGTTAGAATACCTGCCTGTCACGCAGGGGGTCGCGGGTTCGAGTCCCGTCCATTCCGCCAATTTACTTAACATTAATATTCATATTAAAGCTAAGTGAATTTATGTATTTATAGTTTCCTGCTTTTTTCAAAAAAGTTCTTATCTAAATTATTTCTAATCCCTCTCAAAAATTTCTAGTTTGTTTCGTGTATTTCTTGAAATTCTCTTATTTATCAATGTACTTTACATATCTATAAATTGTTTCAGTCTATTCTCTAATAATTTTTTTTAACTTTACGTGATGATTTATTGAATATTGTATTGCAGAAGAAATACGTACTGGTAATATCATCTTATGGGCTTCTATAATAGGAGCGTATAATTGATTCAATCAAAGAATAATTCCCAATAAAAATAACAACGGAGCTTATTATGATTACCTCTTCTAAATTCTTCTTTAGAGCAAGTCTAGTTGCAGTGTCAGTCGCGGCCGCATCCTCAGCATATTCTGCAGGTTTTGCATTAAATGATCACAGTGCTACAGCATCTGGTACCGCTCTAGCTGGAGCTGCTGCTTCTAATGCAGATATCTCTTTCAGCTTTTGGAACCCAGCTCTTTTTGTAAACGCAAAAGAAACAACTGTTTTTGTGTCAGGTGCTTATGTTATACCAAGTATGGATGTTTCTCTAACGTCAGCAACGGATGCGACACCAACAGCAGCCGGTGGACCGAAAGATTTATCAAGTGACGGTGTATCAAGCGACTCTGTTGATAGCACGCTTGTTCCATCTTTATATTTTGCGAAACCTATCTCCGATAAAACGGTTGCGGGTGTGTCTTTGAATGTACCTTATGGCTTGTCTGGTAACGACGATCAAGACTGGGCAGGTCGTTTTCATGCGACAGAAACTGCAGTGCAAGATATTGCCCTGAGCTTTTCTTTAGCACACCGAGTTAATGATTGGGCATCTGTGGGTGCAAGTGTTCAAGTTCATGAAGCAGAGATTGTCTTGGAGTCTGCTGTTGGTTCAAGTACTTCCGCTACAGGTGGAGAAGGTATAGGTCGAATTGAGGCCAGTGATACAGCTATAGGTTATAGTTTTGGTGTGTTGTTAGAGCCGAAAAAAGGTACTCGTGTGGGTTTAGGGTATCGCAGTGAAGTTGAGTTTGATTTTAAAGGAGATGTTACATACACAGATGTTAGTACGACTTTAAATACAGTTTTACAAAGCAACTATGGTTATCAATTGGTTAATGCTGGCGTAACTGACTCAATAAAGTTCCCTTCGTTAATTACACTAAGTTTAGAACATGATTTGTCGAATAAATTGAAGCTAGGGTTGAGCGCAATTAGAACAGGCTGGAGTTCAATGGATGGAATTGACATTGATTTTGATAGTGATCAGCCTAATTCCAAGCTCACTTTTGGTTTCGAAGATCAGTGGATGTACTCTGCAGGTTTGACTTATGTTTACTCTGACAAATTGATTCTGAGAACGGGTGTTGCAATGGACAATTCTCCAGTTACTGACGAATATCGTTCTGCTCGTACACCAGATGGAGATCGTACTTGGTTATCATTGGGTGGAACCTATGATCTTAATGATATGACGTCACTGACGTTTTCCTATACCCATGTGATGATTGAGGATGTTTCTGTTAGTCGCGACGGTACTGGCGAAGATGCTGCTCGTGGGACATTAGACGCAGATTATGAATCTTCTGCTAATGTGATCTCTGTCGCAATGAATATGGCGTTTTAATCAGTAATAAATAGATGTTTTAATTTCAAAACCAGAACCTCTATGGGGTTCTGGTTTTTTTATGTCTGATTATGTAGGTTAATTATTTTGTCGCGAGAAGGTGTGTCTGCATTTATGCGTATCAATATTTTTGACTTTAATAGACCATGCGAAGTTCTTTGGCTTTTTCGTTGTCACGTGCTGTCCAGTCCGTTAGTGGTGATGGTTTGCCAAAGTAGTAACCTTGTAAAGTGTGGCATCCTAAAGCGGCAAGTAGATTTGCTTGTTCTTTCGTTTCTATGCCCTCTGCAATTACCTTCATATTGAGAGATTCAGCCATTTGTATTGTTGATTTCACAATATCTATATGGCGCTGATCATTAGGTAATGGTGCTATAAATCGACGATCTATCTTAAGAATGTTCGCTGGTATATCAATTAACTGGCCTAGTGAAGCTTGGCCTGTTCCGAAATCATCAATAGCAATGGATATACCATACTGAGATAGGCTTCTTAAGCGTTTATGGATAAGAGGGTTCGTCATGACGGAGCTTGTTTCTGTGATTTCCAATTCAAGCATTTTATTTAACCAAGGGTTGTCAGATATAAGTGTCATGAGTAAAGCAAAAAAGGCGTCATTCATGAGTTCTTGACCAGCGAGATTAAATGCAATTGGAGTATGTATATGCTCTTTATGCCATTCTGATAGGGTCACTACAAGCTCACGTAACAGGTTTTCTGCAAGAGTAGGTAATAGGCCTAAATCTTCTGCTATCTTGATAAAGGTGCTTGGTGGTACAAATCGCTTGCCATCATTCCAGCGAGCAAGAGCTTCAAAGGAACGAATTTGTCCATTCGGAGAGACTTGCGGTTGTAGCCAAATGCTCAGTTCTTTGTTTTTGATAGCAGTGCTAAGTTTTAAGCCAAGCTCATGCTCTTCAATTAATTTGTTTTCAAGGTTGTGATTATAATATGAGAGTCTGTCTGTGCTGCTGGAGTATTCTAGAGCCATTTCACAGTGCTCTAGTAGCTCTTCTGCACTTGTTCCATCTGTATGGTAATAGGCAATACCAACTTGATAGTCCATATTTAGGGTGCTGCCATCAATATTAATTTGGCTCGGTAATACAGAGTGGATAAGAGCTGATAGGTTTTTTTGGATTAAATAGGCTTGGCCTAATGGAACGAAACAAGAAAACTTAACCCCACGTAATCTACCAATGATGGCTTGATCAGATAATTGTTTTTGCAAGGATTTAGAAAAATTTAGAATGATTTTATTCGCGTTGTCTTTGCCATATTGCTTGTTAAGTAGTTTGAACTGACAAATTCGAATAATAAACATGGCTCCGGTTAGGTGTTTTTCTTGTTCGTTGAACCTCTGATTAACTTGACGGCAAAAGTATCGGTTGTTCGGGAGTAAGGTTAATAGGTCAAAGTGGGCTAGGCGGGTGTTAGCTTGTTGAGATGTTTCTAATTCTTGCTGTATTGCACGTAATTTAGTGGTGTTTTGTAAGTGTAGAACATAATGTCCATGTTGAGTCAGAGAAGCTCTTTTGATTTCGATGTGAACATCAGTGTTTTGTTTTAAAGTGCATTCTGCTGTATTTGATTGCCAAAAAAACTTACCGGAATCGCCTAATGGTGAAAGCCAATCAGATATTTTTGTATCTGGAAATGTATTTTGTGTTGAATTAGCTAAAAGGTCACGAGCAAGTTGATTGACTTTAATTAACTTGCCTCGTTGGTCACAAAGTAAAGTGGGTGTGCCAGTATTTTCAAAAAACTCTTCATACAATGCATAGTTTTCGTTTAATTTTCTATAAAGACCTTTCATGCGAGTAGCATTACTTTCTAATGTGGAAATAATTCTGGAAACAGCAAGTGGCAATCCAACGTTTAAAGTAATAAATGTAAGTAGTTGAAAGTAAAATGAAGCAGCTATGTTGGTTTGGTTAGAAATGATATTTTCGCTGGTGATTAAGTAAAATGGGAAGATATTCACAAACATAGCCACTAAAGAGGCTTTAAAGCTAAACAGCAGGCGAGTGATTAGTGGTAGTGAATAAAGCGAAATGAGAGCGTATTTTTGGGCATTTAACTCATTGTTTAATGTTAGTAATAAAGAGCTAGTCGTTAAGAGAGTGATAATAAATAGGGCGGCAGTTGTTTGTGTGTATTTCTTACTAAAAAAAAGTAAACCTACTAGAATGCATAGAAAAAGGCTATTCATACCGAAGAGTGATGCTTCAGTATCAATGAAAAAAGAATGCACTTCTGAGATAGCAAAAATACAAATAGTAAGTGCTAGAAGGATTCTGAGAGCACTCTGTTGAAGTGCTTTTTCATTTCGCCCAAAAATTTGGTCCGAATCAACAAAAAAATAGTTTTTAAGAAAATTAATAAACATTATTCAACTTCATAATGTAGAAAAAAAGAAGCCGCAACGAATTACGGCTGGACTTAAACATTACCTAAAAATCCTTAATACCACCATGCTATTTACAACACTGGCATCATATTTAGGTAAGAATTATGTTTTAATTTGCCGAAAATGATTATCCCAATGAATTTCTGGGTGTTTTTTGATCACTTTCGTGGTGTCTTGTATTGGATTGTTTTTCATTTGAACGCCAGTGCCACTGGTTAATAAAAACTCATGTGAGTTATTTGTGGCTACAAGACCACAAACATCTCGGCAGTTTTCTATACCTAAAAAAGTTTTGGAGCCTATATGCCAATAGGCAACTAAACCACCTCGCGGTGTGCTAATGGCTAATATTTCCCCTGATTTATCAAAACAAACACTACCGCAATATTGTTTAAAGCGAATACGAACGTTTTCCGGTATAGGAAGATACTCCATTGACGGGTTGTCTATTGTTGACAAGGCGACCAAAGGAACTTGATCCCAGATTTCTCCTTGGTATTGGAAGCCCAAAGCAACAACACCTTGCTGATTGACATCTAAATGTCTAATGCTGAGTTGATGAAATTCATCATCATGGACTGCATGATTTAATACTTTTCCACTTTCTAATGATAGGTAAGTAACGTTTGGTTGCATTGTATCAAGGTTCAATATTTTTCTGTCTTCATCTGGTCGAGTCATTAGGCCGCCGTTTGCAATGACGAGAACCTTATCACTTAAAAAGACAGATTCATGAGGGCCAATTCCATTACTATTAAAAATATTGAGTATATTTCCGCTGGGCCATTCACGAATAAATATCTTACCTTGACCTGTTGGGTAATGGTTTTCTTGAGTAATTAGGCGTTTACCATCTGATGTGAACAATGCATGACCATAAAAGTGATGGTCTTTTGTTGGTTCAATGCGTTTAATTTTTTGATGGCTAGATACATCAAAAAAATCTATATAAAAACCAGGTCTTCTAGCAACAATGCCAACAATACTTTGGCTTGGATGAATAACAGGGGCGTGTGCTCTTTGCGTCAATGGTGCAGACCAGAGTATTTCGCCCCCATCATCAAATACGCCGAAAAAATGTTCTTGTTTATTTAAAGAGTAAGCTGAAGCATACAGCTTACTCTTTGAGTCGTTAGGAATTACAGTGGCCCAAGATGGTGCTGTTGCTATAATTCCACCTAGGGCTAAAAAGGAGCGCCTAGATATCATGACTAATCTCCATCTCTACTGTTAAAGCCAATTTGAAAGCCTAATGAGGTGACAAGGCTTGATAAGTAAGATTGGCTGGTTGAAATAGACTTGACTAAAGGTGCCGCTAAGGCAATACGTTCTTCTTTTGAGTTACTTGGGTGGAAGAAGTCTTCTGGTAGCTGAAGTGCTAGCTTTACATTTTCAATGAGTTGTTGTTCGAATTGAGTTGCTAACATTGGGTTTGATTGTTTAGCAATATCATACAAAGAAGGTGACCCAGCATGATAAATTTCACGATATGATTTCAAGTTTTTTTGCATAGCTTGAAGAGACAAATCGCTTCGATAAAATTCCGCTAGCTTTAAATTCTCACGGCTATTATAACCAATTGGTGTTTCAAGCTTTGCGTCTTTAACTGCAGACATGTGTTCGATCCATTGTTGCAAGAATTGCTCTAATGCAACCTTTTCTGGATCGAAACCAGTACCTTCTTCATCAAATACCCAGTCTTCAGCTTTTCCTTCTTTCCACTGATTTGCTACCGCATTCGCACTTTCAAAGTGGTGTGTTGTCACTCTTTCTAAAAGTTGGCAATGGTTGGTAGATGTTAATGGGTCAAAATCAGGGTGGTAGAGCAAACTCTCAATTGCGGTTAATCCACGAACAGCAATACTAGCGGAAGTCCAAAACCTAGGCGCATCCATAATAGATGGATCGCTTTGAGTTAATGCTCGTAATTGGCGTTGCGTAACCCCTTTTTTATCAGGCCAATACTCAAAAGCATAGTAGCGCATAAAGTAGGTAACAGGACCGAAATTTAGCCATTGGACTTGTTGCCAGTCTAAAGCGTTCTCTTTAAAAGCTTGTTGAGCCGAATTTAATGACTCTTTGGATGGTGCTGCACAAAGTTTATCGGCGCGTTGTTGTAGTGTTTTTGATGAAATTGAATAGGATTCATAGCCTTGGTTAATGACGTTAGTCACTATGCCATTTAGAGGTCCTTCCCATTGACCGGCTGATGCGAGTAAAGGGGTAGACGCACTGATTGCTAAGGCAATCAGTTTAGGAAAGTATTTCATTAAAGCGACTCCAAAAAGTAGATAAGTTTTTTACGATGTTCTTTACTTAGTTGTTTATAAAAATCTTTGCTTTGTTGCGCTTCGCCTCCATGCCAAAGAATCGCTTCTTCAATTGTTCTGGCTCTACCGTCATGTAGAAATCCGACTCGACCTGATACTTTTTCAGATAGTCCTATTCCCCATAGTGGTGCTGTTCTCCATTCGTTTGGAGCTGTAGAGAAGCTTTGAAATCCACTAGCGAGTTCAGATCCCATATCATGTAATAACATATCCGTAAAAGGATAGAAGGTACGGTTGCTTAATTCACTGAATGTGGCATTTTTCTTTGTTTGCATTTTTGGTATGTGGCAACTAACACAACTACCTTCTTCAAATACCGTTTTTCCTTCAAGAAAGTCGGGATTGCTTAAGTTGCGCATTGCAGGTGGAGAAGACAATGAGACAAAAAGATCAACCAATCTTGCTTGCTGTATATCGACTTCCAAATTGTCTAGGTGTGGGCTGTTTCCGTTTGGACTTTTAATGCATTCAATTTGTAATTTGGTGCAATCACCTGATGCCGCTGGATTTAACGGTGTAGATAGCCCTAAATCGGTATTAAACGCCAACTGGTTTTGCGCGCTGACACTAGGAGTAGAAGCTTTGTAACCAAAGCGACCGATAGTTTTACCTTTACCGTCGTTGTTTGGAATCCAACTTACTCGACCACTAATGCCGTTATTATCACCATCCTCAGGGTCAGCGTTTGAAAGAATTATATCATCTGGAATATTGTCTAATAAACCCATTCCAACCAGTGCGGGGGAGACAAGGAGGGTTATACCTGTACTATCCTCTAAGTTTCCATAATTAAGTGCTGTCCAGTGGATGTTTGGTTTTCTCAATTCGACCTTTGTGCCGTCTGCAAGTGTTTCAGTATGGGTTGTATAAGTAAGTTTATAATCACCTTCAGGTAGAATACCTGGAGAAGCTTGTCCTTGAAATTGATTGCCATAATGTTTATCTCCAATATTTGGATAGATAAAGTCTGCAACTTGAGAGGTGTTTTTATATGATTTTCCGAAGCGAATTAAGAACGAAGGAACTGTCGATCCACTTATGCCAGATTCAGGTGCATGAGCGCGACCATTATTAATGTGGCAACTGTTGCATGATCGTGTGTTAAAAAGAGGACCCAAACCATCGCTAGCAGTGGTTGAGGAGGGCGAAGGTACCCAAAATTTTTGGAAAACACTTTGGCCTATACTAAAATGTAATTTATTTTCAGGCTTAATGCTTGAAGTAGGTTGTGTATAATCACTCGCAAAAGCAGCAGTCTGAAAACAAAAAAAGCTGGCGAAAGCGCCAGCTGTAAGAAAAGTTAAATTCTTCAAATTTGTTGTCATAAATAGACAAATACCATTAACTGACTAAATGACACATCTTTCCAGGTATCCCATTTAATTATTTATTAGGGATGGCGATATTATTCAAATACCGCACTTGGATTATCTAGGCTGTCAGACCCTTCTAGAGCAATACCCTGAAGATCCAAATGATGAATGATTTCTTCAGTAACACGAGTTTCATCTACTAGAGAATCAACAAATGTTTGGACTAGTTGGTTGCCCGCAGTATTGTTCATTGCAATTAGCACATCAAATGTCTGACCTTGTTTTGCTGCATCAACCATGGCTTGGGCTGCTGCTTCAGTAGTTTCCAATTTTGCTTTCATTTCAAGGTCTAAGGCGACGTCTTCTTGCGCAACTAATTTAGACAAAGAAGGGCCTTTTACCCAGCTACCATCAACACGTTTGTATTCACCAAGATATACATTTTTGATGCCTTGAGCGTCATGATAATGAGACCAATGAGTGTTGTCAGAGAAGCAATCATGTTCTTCTTCTGGGTCATGTAACATTAAACCAAGCTTAGTTCTTTCACCGCCAAGTTCACCATAGGCTAAACTACCCATACCAGTAAGAATAGTCGAAAGGCCTTCATCTGTAGATTGCTCTAATAGCGCAACACGAGCGTCACCGCCTTTTTTCCAATTATTTGCCATTTCTTCTAGATCAGAAATTAACAAATCAGTTGCAGCGACTAGGTAATCACGACGGCGGTCGCAGTTTCCATTTGTACAGTTTTCTAAATCGAAATCTGTTGCCGGGCGTTCACCAGCTCCTGGGTTAGTGCCATGTAAATCTTGACCCCAAAGCAGAAATTCAATTGCATGATAACCACTTGCTACGTTAGCCTCAACGCCATCAGCTTCTTGTAATGTTTCAGAGATCAACTCAGGAGTAATGTTTGTTGCATCAATCATCTGGCCGCCAATATGGAGGTGCTTAGAAGCAATAACATTTGCGGAATAAAGAGGGTTCAAATCAGATTCTGTGCCGTAGCTGCTTGTAGAAACATAGTCGATCAAGCCTTCATCTAGTGGCCAAGCGTTAACCTTTCCTTCCCAGTCATCTACGATTGCATTACCAAAGCGGTAAACTTCACTTTGTTGGTAAGGGGCGCGAGCTGCAATCCATGCAGTACGAGCTGCTTGTAGGTTTGCTTCTGTTGGTTCTGTTAGAAGAGTATTAATTGCACTGCGCAATGTTTTCGCCGTGCTTAAAGAGTCACCGTAAATTGCTTCAGCAATGTCTGCATAATGAATAACAACTGCGTCGGCAGTAACTGTGCTGGATTCATTGTTTACTGCTGTAGAACCACATGCAGTAAGCATTGCACTTGCAACGCAAATCGCAAGAGGGGTTAACATTCGTTTCATTTCGAAGCTCCAATATTAGTTAGTAAAAATATAATATTCGAAATGAAAACGATTATCAATGCTTGTTTTTACACATTATTTATAACTTCTCTACAGAGCTCTAAATAAGTAGCAGTATTACAGAATTTTTAATAACTGCATTGTTGATGAAAAGCATTGCCCGATGAATTTTTTAAATTATATTCACATGCCTTTTCTCTTAAAAGGTTTTGTCCTTCCCATGAAACACTCATAGTAATGGGTGATTTATTTTTATAACTAGGAATAAAACGATAGGCTGCAATTACATCAATAGAGCTGTTTGCTCCTAGTTGAATGGATTGTCCAATTAGACGTTGACGGGTTTCCGTATTATATAAGGTATAATCTGTCGTGTATTCTTGGTCACCATTTGTATGGGAAAAATTCAACCAGATTTTACGGTAGATTTTAGTGTCTGATGTTGGATTGGTAAAACGTAGTTTTGTATAAATAATTTGAGATTGGGATAAGCTAGATTGTGCGTTTTGGCTTACTTTTAAATAAGAAGCATTATTTTTTTGCCATGGCATTTTGGTGCCAAAAGAAGCATCAACAATCTGAATAGTTTGTTTCGCAAAATGTGCTTTTGTAAGTTGAACAAGATCTTTAGCTGGGGCATACAAAGCCAGAGCAAGTACGCTAAGTAATGCTACTTTATGAATAGAGCGAGTAGAGTTTATTAACTTAATCATATCCACAACCTTTAATTTATCTTTACTGTTTATTTGTACAGTACTGTATATAAAATCAGTATATCTGTATAGTTTTTTTTACAAAAAACATTTGCATTTTTCTAAAAAAATTATTGAATTTAATTTAAGTAATGATTTTCATGGAATTGTAAAATAATGTTTGATTTTATTTAATTTATTGAATTTAAAGGGTATTTTGATGATTCCCACAGCCTTCTTAACGGTTTTTGTGGACAATATTTTAAAACATGTTTTTTCTTGTTTTTGGATAGGTATTACTTCAGTTTCGATGGTAATAAAAGGACCAGACACTATAATGCTGCCACTAATAAGCGATGAGGTGGGTTGTGGATAAAGTCGATGTGATAGTGATTGGGGCTGGTGCTTCAGGTTTAATGTGTGCGGCGACTGCTGGTTACCGAGGTAAGAAGGTTATTGTATTAGATCATGCAAATAAGCCCGGCAAGAAAATCCTTATGTCTGGGGGAGGTCGTTGTAACTTCACTAATATGGATGCTGCACCTAAACACTTTTTATCTGATAACCCTCATTTTTGTATTTCTGCATTACGTCGTTTCTCTTCTCAAGATTTTGTTGATCTAGTTGACCGACATGGTTTGGAGTATGTGGAAAAAACACCAGGGCAGCTTTTTTGTGAGCATTCAGCAAAAGATGTATTGGATATTTTATTAACAGAGCTCGAATGGTCTGGTGCTCAGTTAAAGATGAATACCCAAATTACAGCCATTGAATATCATAATGACCACACCTTAGTAAAAACCAATCAAGGGAATTATGTTTGTAAATCTTTAGTGATTGCCACAGGTGGTTTATCTATTCCAACTATGGGAGCGACAGGGTTTGGTTATGAAATTGCTAAAAAGATAGGACACGAAATATTACCGACACGAGCTAGTTTGGTCCCCATTACAGTACAGCCAGACCGAAAAATGCAACTTGCTGAATTATCAGGTATTGCTTGCGATATTATTGCGTCAGCTAGCGGAGAAGCTTTTCAAGAGCCTATGCTATTTACTCACCGGGGCGTTAGTGGTCCATCAATACTTCAAATTACCAATTTCTGGCAGCCGGGCGAAGAGCTGAATATCAACATTGCACCAAGTCTATCTTTAGATGATTTGCTGAATGTTCGCCAACAAACACCAAAGAAAAGTTTCGAGGGATTCTTATCCAATTTATTACCTAAACGTTTAGTCGAACTTATTAAGAGTGAATTTCTATGGCTAAATGATCGCTCAGCGCAAATCTCTAACGAGCAAATAAACAATTTATTCCAGTACCTCTCTAACTTTGATATTTCCCCAAACGGCACAGAGGGTTACCGTACAGCTGAAGTGACCTTAGGTGGAGTGAATACAAATGAAGTTTCTTCTAAAACCTTTGAGTCTCAAAAACAAAAAGGTTTGTTTTTTATTGGTGAGGTTCTGGATGTGACTGGTTGGCTTGGGGGCTACAATTTTCAATGGGCATGGGCGAGTGGCTATTGTGCAGGGCAATATGTGTAATAGTGTTTCATTCATGCTTCCACGTTATTTGTTTGGTATCTCCCATTTTTCCGTCGCTGTTTAAGCGGTAGGCTAGAGCAACGAGTAAGGTTTGCGCTAAGGTCATAGAAGATGTTAGTGAACGAAACCCTAACACTTCGGCTTCTTTTATATCGAAACATACATCAGATAGTGACGCTAATGGACTGATTTTACTGTCCGTAATAGCTATCACTTTGGCACCAGCTTTAAAAGCGAACTCACTAACATTGACAGTTTCTTTAGCATATGGGCTGAACGTTGTGGCAATAATGACATCATTCTCGCGGATGTTACTGGCTTGCTCAATGAGCATCCCGCCACCGCCATCAATAAGGTGGGTGGTTTTGTTTAGATGCCTTAGGCTGTAGGCAAAATAGCTAGAAATAGGAAATGCACGGCGTAGGCCAATCAAATAGATATTCTGAGCATGTTCAAGTAAATCCACCGCTTTGTTCAACATTTCTTGAGGGAAATGATGGTTCATGTGGTTCATTGAAAAGGCGTTACTACTACTAAATTCTTCTAAAATATGAGATGCATCAATTTTAGTACTAGAGGTGCTTTTACTTAATTTTACGCGCTCGCTGTAACTCGATGTTTGTTCGACTAAAGACTGGCGAAACAAATTTTGCATTTCACTAAAACCGTTATATTCAAATGCAGCAGCAAAACGAACTAGTGTTGAAGGTGGTACATCACACTGAACAGCAAGACTAGCGACGGTTTCAAGTGCGACTGTATTAGGATGTTCTAATAAAAAGCGCGCGACTTGTTGTAATCGTTTACTTAAGTCATCGTAGTTTCGACTAATGGCTTGTTGTAATTGTTCTAGAGACGTTGGTGCAGCCAAAAATAACTCCTACCTAAAGTAATGATGCGAGAATGGTTTTCTGATAAACATTATAGCGATATTTTCGTCAAAATACTTGCTGGTTTTATCTATGGTTAAGGTGACAAGCTAGATGAAGCACTGTCGCTGAAAGCGAGGGTCAAAGGGAGGTTATCCATAACCTCCCTTTTTCTTTCTTAAATTAAATTAACGAAATTCACCCGCATATTTTTCCACTAATGCAATATTGTCTTTGGTGATAAATCCAGGTCCTGAGTTTACATCGTTGCTAGGAATCAAACCGTAGCGTGAGTAAAGCGTTAAGAAGCTGATTGGTAGATAACCTTGTAAGTAGGGTTGTTGATCGATGGCAAAATCAATACGGCCTTCTTTGATTGCTTCTGAAATTTCGCCACTTAAATCAAATGTACCAAAATAAATATCTTTAAGATTTCTATTTTTAGATAGTGCTCGCAATGTCGGATGCGCTGAGGTTGGCCCTAATGTAAGGATGGCTTGAGTATCTGGATGCTTACGTAAATAAGCAGATACTTTAGTTTCTACATTGGTTGGATCAGAACCAGAGTCAATCATCTGACTACCTAGTTCTACACCTAGCCCTTTTGCGAAGCCCATGCAGCGCTCAACAGAGGCTGGATTAGTAATGTAATGGTTAACACATAAGAAAGACTTCACACCTTGCTTTCTAGCGCGTTCACCAGCACCTAAACCTGCGGCAAATTCAGGTTGCCCAATGTGTAATAGAGCGCCTAATGCTTTCGATTGAGCTTGAGTGCCAGAGTTCATCGTAATAAAAGGAATACCTTTACGAGTGGCCTTATCTAAAGGTTCTTCTAATGTATCGTAGTCAGCAATGGACAATACAATACCATCGGGATTGGTTGCGACAGCTTGCTCAACAATACGCGCCATATCGGCGAGGTCACCTGTGGGTGGATTTCTATATTCTACAGTTACATTCATATCTGATGCTGCGTGCTTCACTGCATTCTTAATGACGTTCCACCAAGAGTCAGAATCAGGTGCATGAGAAATGAACACATAGCGTTCACCTTCGGCATGAACGGATGATGACATAGACATCACACCTAGTGTTGCCGCACTTGCTACCAGTATGGCTGTACTTTTCTTAAGAAACTTCTTCATTCCAACTATCTCCGTTTTGTTTATTTATTTTTTTATTACTCATTCCTGGATTTAGTAAACACTGATGCTGGTTTATTTTTGATCAGAGTCGAGGTGATAGTAGAATGAATGTTTCACAAATGCAATAATTTGGAATTTTTGATTTTTTTGGTGTTGTTTTTAATTATCTTGTTGTTTTTAATGTATTTATTTTAATTAATTGAACTATTTATAACTGGTTTATGAATGTTTATAGAAAAAATAATAAAAATATTTATTTTGTCTATTGAAAAAAATGAAATAAATATTCTATTATGGGTTCATTGTTGAAACAGAATGTATTGAGTTCTATCGCGTGCTGGGTAGATCGCTAGAACACGACTAGAAACCGCAAAAAATAAATATAAAAAAATAGGTGAGATGTTATGACTGATCAAATTAACTCTGTGGATGTATCTGAAGCGGGACGAGATAAGTCAGCCGAAGGTGATATAGCAATCGATGAGCGAGTCCGAAAGGTGCCCGCTTGGAAGAGACTGTTACATCGTCCGGAGTTTGGTGCTATTTCTGGTGCCGTTTTAGTGTTTGTGTTCTTTTTTATTACTGCGGGCGATTCCGGTATGTTTGCCTCAGATGGCATCATGAATTGGGCGACAGTGTCAGCTCAATTAGGATTAATCGCTATTAGTGCTTGTTTGTTAATGATTGCCGGTGAGTTTGATTTATCTATTGGTTCAATGATTGGCTTTGCCGGCATGATGATGACCATTCCTGCAGTGTATTGGGGCTGGCCAATTTGGGGGGCGATTCTTTTTGCGTTTGCTGGTGCCATGCTGATTGGTTTTTTTAATGGCTATATTGTCGTTAAAACAGGTCTTCCATCTTTTATTGTGAGCTTGGCATTTCTTTTCATTCTACGTGGTTTGACGATTGCGTTATCTATTTTATTTACTAACCGCACGATTATTGGCGGTATTGATAAATACGCCGAAGGTGATTGGCTGGCTGTGGTATTTGGCGGCACGATAGGGAATAGCCTCTTTATCTGGATGGCAGATATAGGGCTGATTGGCACTTATGATGATGGCTATCCAATTGTTGATGGTATTCCTATGGTTATTGTTTGGTGTATTGGACTGGCCATTGTAGCGAGTTGGGTTTTGCTTCGTACTTCGTTTGGTAACTGGATTTTTGCCACTGGCGGTGATGATAAAGCAGCTCGTAATGTTGGGGTCCCTGTCGATAAAGTGAAAATCTCTCTGTTTATGTTTACTGCATTTACTGCCACGGTTTATGCCGCTTGTCAGGTATTTGAATTTGGTTCCGCAGCGGCAGATCGAGGTGTATTAAAAGAATTTGAAGCCATTATTGCAGTTGTAATTGGTGGTGCATTACTTACAGGTGGTTATGGCTCGGTGATTGGTGCTTGTTTCGGTGCATTGATTTTTGGCGTGGTGCAAATGGGGATTTTCTTCACCGGAATTGATTCAGATTGGTTCCGAGTTTTCTTAGGTGGCATGTTGTTAATTGCTGTTTTGTTCAACAACTACATTCGTAAAAAAGTGACAGAAGCTCGAAATTAACAAGGTTTATATTTTTGAGTTTACTTTTTATATGAAGAATTTAGGAGAGCAAAAATGAGCGAATTTATTATTGAATTGAAAAATGTTAGCCGTTTTTTTGGATCAGTTATTGCCTTGAAAGACATTGATATGCAAGTGAAGTTAGGTGAGGTCCACTGCTTGTTAGGTGATAACGGTGCAGGTAAATCGACACTAATTAAAACCCTTGCAGGTGTTCATGCGCCAAGCGAAGGAGAGTATTTTTTAGACGGAAAGCCAGTTGTTTTTAAATCTCCCGTAGAAGCTCTAGATGCAGGCATCGCAACCGTGTATCAGGATCTTGCTTTGGTGCCTTTAATGAGTGTAACACGTAACTTTTTTATGGGGCGTGAGTTAACCAAAGGTCGTGGCATTTTTAAACGTTTTGATTTGGAAAATGCCAACAAAATTGCTCAAGCTGGAATGGCTGAAATGGGAATTAAAGTTCGGGACCCTTCTCAGGCTATTGGCACTATGTCTGGCGGTGAAAAGCAATGTCTAGCCATTGCCCGTGCAATTCACTTTGGTGCTAAAGTTTTGATTCTTGATGAGCCAACAGCAGCGCTGGGCGTTAAGCAATCTGCCAATGTTCTAAAAGTGGTCGCAAAAGCTAAAGCGCGTGGTTTAGCTGTGATTCTGATTACTCATAATGTTCATCATGCTTATCCAATTGCCGATCGTTTTACCTTGTTGAATCGAGGTCAAAGTTTAGGTTCTTTCTTGAAGTCGGAAGTCAGTCGTGAAGATGTTTTGGAAATGATGGCGGGTGGTCAAGAGTTGGATGAATTGACGGCTGAATTAGAAGAATTTAGTCGTTTAGATGCTACAGCATAAGGAAAACCATTATGACGACTAATAAAGTGCGCGTTGGTTTGGTTGGTTCTGGTTATATGGGAAAAGCTCATGCCATTGCTTATCGCAATGCAATGGCAGCTTTTGCTATCTCACAGGAACAGCTGCAGTGTGAAATGCTAGCCGATGCGACGGAAGAATTAGCAGAAAAAAAGCCAAAGAACTAGGGTTTAATCGTGCGACAGGGGATTGGAAGCAGCTTGTTAGCGATCCTAATATTGATGTTGTAGATATTTGTGCACCGAATTTTCTTCATAAAGAAATTGCCCTAGCGGCTATAGCAGCAGGCAAACATGTATACAGTGAAAAGCCCTTAGCTCTTACTGCCAATGATGCTAAAGAGATGACTGAAGCAGCAGAGTTGGCAGGTGTTAAAACCTTGGTCGGATTCAATTATATCAAGAACCCAACCGTACAATTCGCTAAGCAATTGATTGCACGTGGTGACATAGGTGAAGTAGTGCATTTTCGTGGTGTATTTAATGAAGATTATTTGGCTGATGCCAACTTGCCTTTTAGCTGGCGTTTGCAAAAGCAATTTGCAGGCACCGGAGCACTTAATGATCTGGCATCGCATCTGGTTCAATTAGCCACGCACTTGGTTGCACCTATTAGCTCACTCTGTGCAGATTTGAAAGTGGTTCACAAGCAGCGCCCATTTATGCAAGCGGAAGACGGATCGGGTATGGGCGAGGTCGAAAATGACGATCAAGCGCACATGATGGTGCGGTTTGCCAACGGTGCGCAAGGCACATTGGAGGCGTCTCGTATTGCATGGGGACGAAAGAATGGTTTGTCATTTGAAATCACGGGGACAAAAGGTAGCTTGATTTTTGATCAAGAAACCTTGTCAGAATTGTCCTTGTATATCAATGAAGGTAATCCGCAAACTCAGGGTTTTAAGCGTATTTTAGTTGGCCCAGAACACCCTGATTATCAGGCGTTTTGTGTTTCAGCGGGTCATGGTTTGGGATTCAATGACATGAAAGCCGTTGAAATCCGTGATTTGTTCCAAGGCATAGTAAACGATACATCTTTATGGCCTGATTTTCGGGCTGCTACACAGGTCAATATCATTCTCGATAGTGTCATTGAGTCTCATGAGAAAAGAGCATGGGTCGAGGTTGAACAGTACGATGAGGAACAACAATGAATAATAAAGAATTAGACGTTATTTGCTTAGGACGTGCTGCAGTTGATCTGTATTCAGAACAGATTGGTTCGCCATTAGAAGACGTTAGTAGTTTCAAGAAATACTTAGGTGGTTCGTCTTGTAATATCGCATTTGGTACGTCTCGTATGGGGTTGAAGTCTGCCATGTTAACGCGAGTCGGTGATGAGCACATGGGACGGTTTGTCCGTAAAGAATTAGCTCGTGCAGGAGTAGATGTTTCTCATGTTGTTACCGATGAAGATCGTTTAACCGGTTTAGTGTTATTAGGCATCAAGGATAAAGATACGTTTCCATTGATCTTTTATCGTGAAAATTGTGCTGATATGGCAATCAATGAAAACGATTTTGACGAAGCTTATATTGCTTCCGCGAAAGCTTTGTTGATTACAGGCACGCACTTTTCAACGGAAGGTACAGATCAAGCAGCAAGAAAGGCAATTCAATATGCCAAAGCTAACAATACAAAAGTTGTTGTCGACATCGATTATCGTCCTGTCTTATGGGGGTTAACTGGTCGTGGTGAGGGCGAAAATCGCTTTGTTTCTAACGAATCCGTTACTCAGCATCTTTTGTCTATTATGCCGCTATGTGACCTAGTTGTTGGCACAGAGGAAGAGTTTCATATTGCTGGTGGCTGTGAAGATACGATTGAATGTTTGAAACGTATTCGTAAGGTGTCATCGGCTGAATTCGTCGTTAAGCGCGGTGCATTAGGCTGTTCTGTTTTTAAAGAGGCGATTCCAGAAACATTGGATGAAGGTATTACACGGTACGGCGTAACTGTAGATGTGATGAATGTATTGGGCGCGGGTGATGCATTTTTAAGTGGATATCTACGTGGTTGGATTCAGGGCGAAGTGACTGAAAATTCCTGTGATTATGCAAATGCATGTGGTGCGATTGTTGTATCCCGTCATGGTTGTTCACCTGCTATGCCTAGTTTAGAAGAACTGGATTATTACCTGATACATAGAAATGATATTCCCAGGCCCGATCTTGATCCTGTTTTGAATTATCTTCATCGAGTAACGACACAGCGCACTGTACGTGAAGATCAGAATAAGCAGTGGCAAGACATGTGTATTTTAGCTTTTGATCATAGACGACAATTTGTTGATATGTGTCGTGAGGCGGGCGCGCCGTTATCTCAAATTACGAAAGCCAAAAAGCTGATATTGGAAGCAGCTTATCAAGGTGCGTTGTCATTGGAAGGCAAAGTTGGAGGGGCTGGGATTTTAGCCGATGGTACTTTTGCGCAGGATGTTTTGAATGATATTACGGGTAAAGATTATTGGATTGCTCGACCAGTTGAAATGCCAAGCAGCCGACCGCTTCGATTCGAGTTGGGTAATAATGTAGGGCAAGCTATTGAGACTTGGCCTATCAATCATATCGTAAAGTGTTTGGTGTTTTATCATCCAGACGATGAAATCAGCCTACGTAATGAACAAGAGCAAAAAATCATGGACCTTTATCGTGCTTGTTGCACAACGGGACATGAACTTCTTGTGGAGATTATTCCTCCAGCTGGTTCAAACGTACAAAACGATACCTTGTCTCGTTCGATTGAACGTTTTTACAACTTAGGAGTATTCCCTGACTGGTGGAAATTGCCGTCACCGACTAAAGCGGCTTGGCAGAATATTAGTGCTCTCATTAAGGCGCGAGCGCCATATTGTCGGGGAGTTGTATTGTTGGGTTTAGATGCGTCAGTGGAAGAGCTAAAAGCAGGCTTTAATGCCGCAGCGGGGCAAGAACTTTGTAAAGGTTTTGCTATTGGACGCACTATTTTTTCTGAACCAACTAAAGCATGGTTGAGAAAAAACATTAGTGATGCCGAATTCATTGCTAGCGTGAAAAAAAATTATTTGGAAATGAGTGATTTGTGGCAGCAACGTAATAACACAAGTCTTAGTGATCAAGTCGCTCAGCAGATAGAGGGGTAGAAAAATGGAGACATTACGTCTAACCATGGCACAGGCTTTGGTGAAGCATCTTCAGGCCCAGTTTATTCTCATTGATGGTGTTGAAAAGCCTTTATTTGGTGGCGCTTGGGCCATTTTTGGACACGGTAATGTGGCCGGAATAGGGGAAGCTTTGGCGCAAGTGAAAGATCAATTTACGACCTTTCGTGCTCATAACGAACAAGGGATGGCGCTGGCCGCGTGTGCTTATGCAAAACAACATCGACGTCAACGTATTATGGCTTGCACATCATCAATTGGTCCTGGTGCGACTAACATGGTTACGGCTGCCGGATTGGCAATGGCGAACCGTTTGCCGGTGTTGTTTCTACCGGGTGATGTTTTTGCGACTCGAGCGCCAGACCCTGTGTTGCAACAAGTAGAGCATTTTAATGATCCAACCATGTCGGTGAACGATAGTTTCCGTCCAGTGTCACGTTATTTTGATCGTATTAATCGCCCTGAACAGCTTGTTACTAGCTTGCCAGCGGCTATTAATACTATGTTAGATCCGATTACTTGTGGTCCTGCGACTTTGGCGTTACCGCAAGATGTGCAAACCATGGCATTTGATTTCCCAACAAGCTTTTTCACCAAGAAAGTTCATAAACTGCGCCGTAATCGAGCCGATGTCGATCAGCTCGCAGTGGCGGTTGAGGCCATCAAGGCCGCAAAAAAACCACTAATTTTACTTGGCGGTGGTGTGCATTACAGTTTAGCAGTGGAAGAAGTAAAAGCTTTTGTTGAGCAATATCAAATACCAGCTTGTGAAACGCAAGCTGGTAAAGGTGTATTAACGTGGAATCATCCATTAAACCTAGGTGCGGTTGGGGTAACTGGTTCTAGCGCCGCCAATGAGGCCGCACAAGAGGCAGATTTGATCATAGCTATTGGTACGCGTTTGCAAGACTTTACGTCGGCATCTCGTACCTTATTTGCTAATCCTGATCATATTTTGTTGAGTTTGAATGTGGCTCCATTTGATGCAGCAAAGCATAATGCTTTGCCATTAGTTGGGGACGCAAAATCGACTCTTGAAGAGTTATTCGTTCAGCTTTCTACTAGCTGGAAAGCGCCATCGTCTTGGAAAAATCAGGTTCAAGCTTTGAATGAAACATGGTTATCAGTGGTCGATCAAGTTACAGCATTACCTGCACAAGCCAGTAATACAGATTATTTACCAACGGATGCAAATGTTATTGGTGTGATAAATCGCTTTGCTTCAGTTAATAGCACGATAGTTCAAGCAGCGGGAGGTTTACCGGGAGAGCTACATAAACTTTGGCGAACCTCATCAGACCTTGGTTATCACGTTGAATACGGTTTTTCGTGCATGGGATACGAACTAGCTGGTGGTGTTGGTGTGAAGATGGCAACGCCAGAACGCGATGTGATAGTGATGGTAGGCGACGGCAGTTATTTGATGCTGAACTCAGAAATCGCAACTTCCGTGATGTTGGGTTTGAAACTCACCATCGTAGTGTTAGACAACCGAGGTTACGCTTGCATTAATCGATTACAGCAAGCGTGTGGCGGTGAACCATTCAATAATTTATTAGAAAATTGTCATACGATCGAAGAGGGCGCACCCAAAACAGATTTTGCGGCCCATGCGAAAGCATTGGGTGCAGCATCAGAACAAGTGTCTTGTCTCGTAGATTTAGAGGCGGCATTAGCGCGAGCAAAAGCAAGCGATAAAACCTATGTGATTGCGATGGATACTGACCCTATGCCAAGTACAGAACAAGGTGGCGCATGGTGGGATGTGGCAGTGCCAGAAGTGTCGACTCGTAACGAAGTGGAAAATGCTGAACGTCAATACAAAATAGCCAAAAGAATGCAGCCCTATTAACCCATATTAGATCAGAGCTTGGAGCAATCCTATGAACAGCGATAATAAAAATAACAGCACAGCAAACCAATCCAACATCCGAATTGGCATTAACCCATTAACCTGGACCAATGACGATTTGCCTTCTTTGGGTGCGGAGACCCCTCTTGAAGTGTGTTTGAGTGAAGCTCGTCAAGCTGGATACAGTGGCATTGAATTAGGAAATAAATTTCCTCGTGATGCTTCCGTGCTAGGGCCAATTTTAGAACAACATGATATTTCACTTGTTTCAGGCTGGTATAGCGCGCGTTTACTAGAGCGCAGTGTAGAAGATGAAATTGAAGCCATGCAAGATCATCTTAATTTGTTGAGAGTATTGGGTTCCAATGTGATGGTCGTCGCTGAAGTCAGTGGCTGTATCCATGGTGATCAGTCTGCACCATTGTCCCAACGTCCACGCATGACAGACAATCAATGGGGCGAGTACGCAGCACGTATGACTAAGCTAGCAGACTACATGGCTGGCGAAGGTGTAAAAATGGCCTATCACCATCACATGGGGACTGTGATTGAAACGGAGGCAGAAGTAGATAAGTTAATGGAAATGACGGGGGATAACGTCGGTTTATTACTGGATACAGGTCACATCACTTTTGCTGGAGGTAATGCGTTATCGGTAGCGAGAAAACACGCAAAACGTATTAAGCACGTGCATTGTAAAGACATTCGCCCAAGTATTTTAAAAGATAATCTTAACCGTGACAGTGCTTTTCTAAATGCCGTTCTGGAAGGTGTTTATACGGTGCCGGGTGATGGCTGTATTGATTATTTGCCAATTTTTGAAATCTTGAAGTCCGTTAATTATAACGGATGGATAGTCGTTGAAGCAGAACAAGATCCTGCTATCGCGAATCCATTAACATACGCCAAAATGGGTTATGAATATTTATCTTCGACCCTTAAAAAAGCCGGTTTTGCTTTTTAATTTTACGCTAATACTATCCTACTATTTTAAAGAGAGAAGAATATGTCTGATTCAAATGAGGTAATGGGCAACTTTGTTGATAATCAACGAGTGGCAAGTCGCTCAACTCGTATAACAAATGTTTTTAATCCGGCAACGGGTAATGTGTCTTTGTCTGTGTCTTTAAGTACCGTTGAAGAAACGCAAGCGGCCATTGCATCGGCTCAAAAGGCGTTTGAAACTTGGTCAAAAGTGACGCCGTTAAATCGTGCTCGTGTGTTATTTAAGTTCAAAGCTTTGGTTGAAGAAAATTGTCATGAGTTAGCAGAATTGATTTCTAGTGAGCATGGTAAAGTCTATTCTGATGCCATGGGAGAATTAACTCGTGGTTTGGAAGTGGTTGAGTTTGCCTGTGGTATTCCTCATCTTCAAAAAGGCGAACACAGTTTAAACGTTGGTCGAGGTGTAGATAGCTACAGCTTGATGCAACCACTTGGCGTGTGTACTGGTATCAGCCCATTTAATTTTCCAGCGATGGTGCCAATGTGGATGTTCCCAGTGTCTATTGCCTGTGGTAATTCTTTCGTTATGAAGCCATCTGAAAAAGACCCAAGTACGGTTATGCGTCTTGCGGAATTATTGAAAGAAGCAGGCTTGCCAGATGGTGTTTTCAACGTTGTAAACGGTGATAAAGAGTCGGTTGATATTTTACTTACAGATGAACGCATTCAAGCTGTGAGTTTTGTTGGTTCTACGCCAATTGCAGAATATATTTATGCAACTGCCAGTGCTCATGGCAAACGTGTACAAGCATTGGGCGGCGCAAAAAATCACATGTTGGTGATGCCTGATGCCGATCCCAATCAAGTGGTTAATTCTTTGATGGGGGCCGCTTACGGTTCAGCTGGCGAGCGTTGTATGGCGATTTCGGTTGCTGTGTGTGTAGGGGATGAGGTTGCTGACAACTTAATAGATAAATTACAGACTGAAATTGCAACAATGACGGTTGGACCTGGTCTCTATAAGCAATATGGGATTGAGCATGAGCCTCATATGGGGCCACTGGTTAGTAAAGAGCACGCACAGAAAGTACGTGATTACATAACCTCTGGTGTTGAAGAAGGGGCAACTTTAGTTGTGGATGGCCGTGATTTTGTGGTTAAAAGTCATGAGCAGGGTTACTTCGTTGGACCAACGCTTTTTGACCAAGTTAAAGCCGGTATGAGAATTTATAATGAGGAAATCTTCGGACCTGTTTTGTGTGTCGTTCGTGTAGATTCTTATGAAGAAGGTTTGGCATTAATTAATCAACATGAATACGGTAACGGTACAGCCATCTTTACTCGTGATGGAGACAGTGCTCGTCAGTTTACTGAAAATGTTCAAGTCGGTATGGTCGGTGTGAATGTACCAATTCCAGTTCCAATGGCTTTCCATAGCTTTGGTGGTTGGAAGCGTTCTTTATTTGGACCTTTACACATGCATGGACCAGATGGTGTGCGTTTCTACACTCGTATGAAAACGGTTACTGCTCGCTGGCCAACAGGTTTGCGTGCTGGCCCAGAGTTTTCAATGCCAACCATGAAGTGATTTTCTACGAGGTTTTTAACCATGTCTCATTTGCTCAGTAAAAGAAATAAACAGGTCGGACAGACTCAAACCCAGCATGTGACACCAGAAAGTGCCAACTGGAGGTATGTTGGATTTGAAGCGCATGAATTAACGGCGGGCGAATCGATTACGCTTGCTACAGGAACGGATGAAGTCTGCGCGGTTATTCTTTCAGGTAAAGCCAATGCCAGTACTAAGTGTGAAGCTTGGTCTGACATTGGGGATCGCATGAGCGTATTTGATCAGAAAGCACCGTATTCTGTTTATGCACCAGCACAAGATGAAATCCGTATCGAAGCCATTACTGATATGGAAGTGGCTTTTTGTAAAGCGCCTGGAAAAGGTGGATTTCAGGCTAAACTGATTACCCCTGAACAGTGCCAATATGAAACCCGTGGTGTTACGAGCAATACTCGTCATGTGTGTAATATTTTGTTTGGAAATGAACCTGCTGATAGCTTATTAGTATGTGAAGTTATTACGCCAAGTGGTGGTTGGTCGAGTTATCCGCCCCACAAACACGATACCGATGCGGCACCAATGGAAACTCAATTGGAAGAGACTTATTACCATAAAATTGACCCTCCACAGGGCTTCGCTTTTCAGCGTGTTTATACGGATGATCGCAGTATTGATGAAACCATGGCCGTCGAAAATGGTGACTTGGTCATGGTGCCAGAAGGGTATCATCCTGTTGGCGTACCTCATGGATATAAATCCTATTATTTAAACGTCATGGCAGGCCCAAGTCGAAACTGGATTTTCCATAACGACCCAGATCATGAGTGGATTATTGAACGTGATAAAAACGCTTAGAAAATCTTAAATAAAAATAACATTGAAGGGATAAATATATGCTGAACTTTGCTTTGTTTGGTGCTGGTCGGATCGGGAAAATGCATGCCCAAAATATTCAAGCGTTTGCTCAATCGAACCTGAAATATGTGTTTGATGTGTATGCACCTGCGGCGAAAGAGGTGGCCAAAGCCACTGGCGCGCAAGTGGTTACAAGTGTAGAGGAAGCACTAGCTGACCCTGAAATACATGCGGTATTAATCGCAACAAGTACTGATACCCATGTAGATCTAATTGTAAAAGCTGCCAAGGCGGGTAAGGCTATTCTCTGTGAAAAGCCGATTGATTTGGATACAGCTACAGTCAATGCGTGTTTAGAAAAAATTAAAGATTTCCAAGTGCCAATACAAATCGGTTTTAACCGTCGTTATGACCCTAGTCACGCGGCAATTGCCAAAGCAGCACAAGATGGTAGCATTGGTAAATTAGAACAATTGATCATTACTAGCCGTGATCCTGGTATGGCACCCGTAGAATACTTGAAATCTTCTGGCGGTATTTTCCGTGACATGATTATTCATGATTTTGATATGGCACGCTTTGTACTAAATGAAGAAATTGTTGAGTTACAAGCTTTTGGCGGCGCTATGGTAGATGAAAAAATCACCGAGATTGGCGATGTTGATAGTGTTATGCTGATTATGAAAAGCCAATCTGGTCGTTTAATCCACATCAATGGTTCACGTCGTGCGATTTACGGTTATGATCAACGTGTGGAAGCGTTTGGTTCAGAGGGAATGGTAATTTCAAATAACCAAACTCCAACCTCTGTTACGCGATTTACCAAAGAAACAACACAAGTAAAAGATCCGCTTTATAACTTCTTTATTGACCGTTATGTAGAGGCTTATAACTTGCAGCTAACGTCTTTCATCGAAAATGTAATAGCGAAGCAACCTGTCACTCCAAGCTTTGAAGATGGACGTCGCGCTCAAATGCTGGCGGATGCGGCACAGCAGTCTCTTGAGACTGGGCAAAAAGTTACTTTACGTTGGTAATATAACGGACTGTCATTTAACGAATAGAGATGAAAAGGAGCGATAAGCTCCTTTTTTTGCTTTGATTGAAACTAATGAGGGTATTGAAAATACATGCATAAACTTCCTCCTCGTGCACTTGAGTATTTGAATGCAATTGCTCGTTATAAAACCTTGCGTAAGGCAGCCAGTCGCTTAAATGTAGACCCTTCTGCAGTGAGTCGATTACTCTCTCAATTGGAGGAAAATTTGATGCTACCTGTGTGGGATAGGACAAATAACCGTAATCCGATTACGCCAGCGGGTGAAGAGTTACTGCAATATTATAGAAAAATGCATGCCAGTGAACAGGCAACGCTTTCTCGGATTGATGATTTGTTGAATTTACGTACCGGTGAGGTTCGTATTGCTGTGGGTGAAGGAATTCTTGGAGATCTTATTTCCTCTTCGTTACAGTCTTTTCTAGAAAAACACAAAGACATCCAGCTCACGGTCGAAATGGCTGGAGCACAAGATGCTGTGAACTTATTACAGGAAGAGCATATTGATTTTGCGTTGACCTATGCTTCTGCCAATCATCCTAAGTTACATTGTCATTTAGAAACCACACACCCATTGGAGTTGATTGTTCCACCGGGGCACGCTCTAACTCTATGTAAGGTGCCTGTGACCTTTGATTCTATAGCAGAATATCCGATTGCATTGATTGATAAGTCAACTGGTATGGGGCGGCTAGTAACGCTTGCTGAAGAGGTAAATCATCTTAAATTGACACCACGATTACGGACTAACTCAGTGTCGGCATTAACGAATTTTGTGGTTTCAGGTTTAGGGATTACCTTTATGCCATTACTGACTGTACGAGAAGAAATTAAAGAAAAGCGAGTTATAGTGGTACCAATGAATAACACTATTTTTTCACAAGCGAAAGTGCGTGTGCTTAGTTTAGAGGGACGAGAATTAACCTTAGCTGCACAGGCTCTATTGGATCATTTATCAGAAACCATGGAGTTTCTAGAACATCATTAATCTTTCGTTAACTATATTTTGATTTGGCAATAGTTAAAATGAAATAAACTAATTAAGTTGTGTTGACTTTAATGCAACGCTTTGAGTCTTGTGGTGTCAACAGCGCAAGTATAGTTTGGTTAGGGTAAAGAAAGAATAATTAAGGTGATAAAAAGCACCGTTAACTCACAAAGGAAGCTCATTATGAATCTCGTTAATAAAATGTTTGTAACAACCCGTTTAGTTAAGGCGTTGGCTTTAGGGGCAGCATTGTCTTCTGCATCTTTCGCCATTAATGCTCAAACGATTAATCTTAGTTATAACGGCGCACCAGATGCTGAAAAGAATGCCGTTCATTTGTTTGCCACCAATTTACAAAAGTTGGTTGCTGAAAAAACAGATGGTGATTTAGAACTTAAACTTTATCCAAATAGTATGTTGGGTGAAGAGGAAGAGCGTATGGAGCAGGTTTTAAATACGCCGAGTTTAAATGTGGCGTCATTTGGTGGTATTTCTCCGTTATTTCCGGAGATATTTGTTAGTGCTATTCCATTTTTATTTGCAGACTTTGATGAAGCTCGTAAATTTTTTGACCATGGTGAGTATTGGAAAAAATCCCAAGAAGCTTTTTATCAGCGAACTGGTGGTCACTTGCTAGCTGTTGTTGAAGAGGGTGGTTTCTTAGCCTTTACAAATAATAAGTTACCAATTAAATCACCTAAAGATTTTGATGGTTTGCGTTTTCGCGCCATGGATAAAAGCCAAGTAGCTTTATATAACGCATTTGGTGCATCAGGTACTCCAATTCCATGGACTGAAGTGTATCTTGCTCTGAAAACAGGTGTTGCTGATGGTCAGATGAACCCACCAATGTATATCATTTTGGGGAGTTTGTTTGAGGTCCAAAAATACGCTACTTTGGCTAATATTCAGTACTCTGATCAGTTTTTAGTTGGTAATGATGAGCTGTTAAAGAGTTTGTCAGCTGAAGACAAAGCTTCTTTATTGGAAGCCGTTAAAGAAGCCAATGACATTAACCGGGAGGCTGTTCAAAGTCAGGTTGAAACGCGCATCGCTTATTTAGAAGAAAATGGTATGCAAGTATATCGTCCTACAGCGGCCGAATTAGAAGCGTTTCGTACAGTAGGTCAACCTTCTTACTTTGATTGGTTGAAAGAAGAAGGTATTGGTCAAGAATGGGTTGATTTAGCCCTAAAAGACGCGGCATTTAAACACTAAAACCGTAATTTATATGGCGCCTTCGGGCGCCTTTTTTGAGGTTGTTATGACGTTAAATCGTTTCCGCATCACTTTGTATCGAACCATGTTATTTATTTCAGCATCGATCCTAGCTTTGAATGTGTTACTGATTCTTTATAGCGTGTTTACGCGTTATATATTGAATTATTCTCCTATTTGGTCAGATGAACTTTCTCGCTATGCAATTATTGCCAGTGTGATGCAAGTTATGGCGTGTGCTTATATGGATTCACGTCATATGAAGGTGTCTTTTGTTGAGCAAGCGGTAGGAACAAGATTAAGACATATCATTCAAATGTATCAATGGCTTGTCATATTAGCTGTGTCCTGTTTTTTTGTGTATGTAAGTGCTCGTTACTCATTATCACTTGGTAAGTTTTCAAGTATGGGGTTAGGGATCAGTAAAACAATTCCTTTGTTATCCGTACCTATTGGCTTCGCCGCTTTGTTTGTGATGGCTTTAATTAAGGGGCCTTATTCACAACAAATGCCGTTAGAGGAAAAAGTATGTTAGCTGCAATTATTGGCACATTTTTAGTGAATATCTTGTTAGGTGTGCCCTTGTTTATTTGCTTATTACTAGCCGCTTTAATTGGTTTTGTCTTTGTTGATTTTTCATTGGCGTATCGCATGATTCCGCAGCAATTTTATGGCGGCATTAATTCTTTTGCATTGATGGCGATTCCTTTGTTTATCTTCGCAGGTAATTTGATGAATACCTCTGGATTAACGTCACAGTTGATTCGTTTGGCGAACTCGCTTGTTGGTCATTTACGCGGCGGATTAGGCTATGTAAATGTTGTGTCTAGTGTGTTTTTTGCGGGAGTTAATGGTTCTGCTGTTGCAGACACGTCAGCATTAGGTTCTTTGTTAGTACCTGCGATGAAAAAGGAAGGTTATGCAACCAATTACGCAGCGGGTTTAACCGCGGCGAGTTCTTTGATTGGGCCCATTATTCCACCTAGCATTTTTATGATTTTGTACGCGTCTTTAACCAATACCTCGGTTGGGGATTTGTTTCTTGCTGGTGTTATTCCAGGTTTGCTATTGGGCAGTGCTTTTCTAGTAATGAACTATATCTATGTTAGAAAAGTTGGTATTCAAAGCCAACATGAACGAGCAAGTTTAAAAGGCGTTTTATCTGCATTTTGGTATTCTGCTCCAGCTCTTATTGCGCCGTTTATTATTGTTTCTAGTATCGTGTTTGGTTTTGTAACACCGACAGAGTCTGGTGCTTTAATTGTGGCTTATGCATTAATACTTGGTTTACTTAATCGAACATTGAATATGCGTAAGTTATTTGATGCCTTGACGGATACCGCTATTTTAACAGGAACAATTTTTGTCATTATCGCAGCGTCTTCTGTCGTCAGTTGGTTATTGGCTTATGCGCAGTTGCCATCACAGTTAGTAGAATATTTTGAGCCTTTTAAGAATAATCCGACTGCCGTATTGTTGATTTTAAGCTTGATTACCTTCTTTATTGGTATGTTGATGGAAGAAGTTTCCGCGCTGATGTTGCTGACGCCCGTCTTTTTTCCAGTGGCGATTGCCTCAGGTGTCGACCCTATACATCTTGGGGTGGTTATTACGGTGAATATTACGATTGCGTTAATCACACCCCCGATGGGCGCTTGTGTTTTCGTCGCTGCGGCGGTGAGTAAATTAGAAATCACCGAGATGTTTAAGAGTATTTGGCCATTTGTTTTGGTGGCTATTTGTGCTCAGGTTTTGGTGATTTGTATTCCTGATTTAACTTTATTTTTACCTGGTATCTTTAAGTAATATGAAGAGTTTAGAGCAATTGCTAATACCCAAGTGTGATGAGTTCTCTTGGGATGAATACAAGAGAATTCCGATTATAGATAATGGTGAGAGTTTAATTCCGTTAAGTACTTCTAATCGATTAGTGACGTATCCATTTTATGCAAAAATGGGCATAGCGAACGCTATGCCAGAATGTTTTGTTAGAGAGGGTGTATTTGAAAAACTACATCAAGTAACTAAGCTGATTCCTGAAGGTAAGCAGTTGGTTGTGCTTGATGGCTGGCGACCTTTTCCTGTTCAGCAGCATCTTTTTGATACTTTGATTAATATTCTTAAAAAATCGTTCCCTGGGCATCCAGAGCATTATTTACATGAGAAGGCAAAAAGCCTTGTATCTCCGCCGAGTAGTGATGTGGGAGCACCAAGTCCTCATCTTACAGGTGGATCTGTGGATGTTACCTTGTGTGATGACATGGGGCGTTTTTTGGATATGGGAACTCATTTTGATGAAGCCAGTCCACTTTCTTGGACTGACGCCTTGGAAATAGGTGATTGCCTTAATCAAGAGGCTCAAGAAAACCGCCGTATTCTTTATCATGCAATGAGTGAGGTTGGTTTTACTAACTTACCCAGTGAGTGGTGGCACTATGATTTTGGCAATCAACTTTGGGCCTATCGAACTGGGAAGCAGCATGCCCAATATGGTATTACTCGCCCTAGAGACATTATTAAACAATGGGAAAGTGAAATTTTAGAGAATGGATTTATTTAGGCTTTTAGTTGGTCTTTTTTTGTTTTCATATTAATGAGCTCACTGTGTTTAGACTCAGTGAGCTTTTTCTTGATTAAATTGCTCGTTAGTTTTATTTCTTTCCGCCAAATAATAGCTCTTCGTCATAAGGCAAAAATTCTTTATTTTGTTATAAAAGTTTCTAAAGATCCTTCAATAGTTCCTTCTGAAAAGTAACCTTTTTCACCAATGACTATATCACCAAGCTAAGCGTTACCTTGTTTTTTTATGTCTTAAGAACACTTCTGCCTTAAACTTCCTATTTGAGTATCTCTTGGATTATTATATTTTGTATTATAATATCATCAATAGTCACTATGTCTTGAAGTATACCGCTACATTGCCGTCTCTTTTTAACGGTGAATAGCGGTATCTTTTTGCTACATAAGAATAAATATTAATATGCGAAAGTCAGTTCGGATGGGAATGATATGAATATGCAACCAGTATTATTTACGAATGGTGAGCTTGATGCCTTGCGACCTCAGTTGGGTCAAACAAGCTTAATGGGCCAAACAATTGCAGGTCATATTGATCAAGTCGACGCGTATATGCGTTTGCCGTTGGAAGTACCTGGCCACGGTGAAGCGGGCGGTTATGAGCATAATCGCCATAAACAAAACTATAAACACATGCATTTGGCCGGCAATCTATTTCTTGTTACGCAAGACAAAAAATACGCCACATTTGTTATTGAACTATTGTCCTTGTATGCGGATAAATACCTTTCTTTTGGTTTTCATGTTCAGAAAAACACCAATCCTACTGGTCGACTATTTCACCAAATTTTGAATGAACATTGCTGGTTGTTGTTTAGCAGTTTGGCCTATTCTTGTGTCGCGAATGAGATGACTCAAGCCAAGCGTGATCATATTGTGACGAATCTTTTTGATCCTATGTTGGACATGTTTACTGTTAAGTACGGGCATGATTTTGATCGTATTCATAACCATGGTATTTGGGCTGTTGCGGCAGTTGGGATTTGTGGTTTGGTGATTGGCAAACGCGAATATTTAACCAAATCGGTTTACGGTCAAGCCAATGATGGCTCGGGTGGTTTCTTAGCTCAAATTTCTAAGTTATTTTCACCTGCCGGTTATTATATTGAAGGGCCGTATTATCACCGTTACGCGCTTTATCCAACCTGTATGTTTGCTGAAATCATCCACCGTTTTATGCCTGAGATAGATATTTATAACTACAAAGGTGGTGTTATTGGGCGAACGGTTAAAGCGTTATTGGCAACAGCTTATCCAAATGGTGTTTTCCCAGCTTTGAACGATGCATCGAAAACCATGGGTGTAACTGATGCCGGTGTGCAAGTGGCTGTGAGTGTGTTGTGTGAACATTATGGCTGTGATGAAAATATCGTTGGCATGGCTGAGATACAAGGCGAAGTCTGGGTGCAAGCCTGTGGTTTAACACTTTCTCAAGAGCATGAAAAAGCACAAAAAGCGGATAAGATTATTACACCTTATTGGCCAAGTATTGAGCTGAATGAAGGTGCAGAAGGAGATAAAGGTGCCATTGGTATTCTTCGTCTTCAAGGTGCGGATGACGATATCGCTCAGTTAGTGATGAGTTATGGTCAGCATGGTATGGGACACGGCCATTTTGATACCTTGGGGATTACCTTCTTCAACCGCGGACAAGAAGTTTTACAAGAGTACGGCTTTGCTCGCTGGGTCAACGTGGAGCCAAAATTTGGCGGACGTTATCTAGATGAAAATAAATCTTATGCTCGCCAAACGATTGCTCACAATATTGTGACGGTTGATCAAAAAACACAAAACAATTTTGATGTTGAGAAAGCCGACAGCGTTCATGGTATTCCACATTTCTTTAGTGCGAATGATGATTCTTGTTTAGGTGTCAGTGCATTTGCAAATGATCATTATGACAACATCGGTATGCAACGTAGTGCGTTCTTATTGAAAGATGAACGTTTTGAAGCGCCCTTGTTGATCGACTTATTCCGCTTACGCAGCGATGGGCAACACAGCTACGATTATTCTCATCAATACAACGGCCAGATAACTCATACAAATTTTGATTATGTATCCAACACGGAATTGGAGCCATGGGGCGATGATGATGGTTATCAGCACCTTTGGAAGCTCGCATCTGGAAAAGCGCCAGAGACGGCATTGGTTAGTTGGTTGCAAAACAATAGTTATTATTCTTGGAGTGGAACGAGCTCTAATACTAATGATGAGATTGTTTTTACTTCCATTGGTGCTGCAGATCCAAGTTTTAACTTGCGTAACGAGACTGGTTTTAGTTTACGCAGCCAGGGCGGTACGACTTTATTTGCGTCAGTTCTAGAAACTCATGGTTACTTTAACGAAGAGTTTGAACAATCCACCAATGCGCGTGGACAAATCTCTGAAGTTAAAGTAATTGGTCATAATGATTTGGGTTCGGTAGTGGAAATTACTGCTAAAAATGTAACGTTTGTATTGATGGTAAGCAATCAAATGGGTTGCGAAGAAAATACCGCACATCAACTTGAATTTGATGGTGTTGAGTATCGTTGGACAGGCTTTTATTCGTTGAACATCTGTCCGGCTGAAGGAGCATAAGACTATGAGTTACCAACCTTTATTATTAAGTTTTGACGAAGCCGCTATTTTAGCTAAAGACCTAGAAAAAGAGACGCTGTTAGGGCGTGGACTACGTCGTGATATGGACAAAGTAAAAGCCTATATGGACGGCGTTGGTGTTGAAGTGCCTACGCAACAGGGTGAAGCCGGCGGTTATGAGCATAACCGTCATAAGCAAAATTACATCATTATGGACATCGCAGCGCGTTTATTTTTAATCACGAAAGATGATATGTACCGTGATTATATTGTGACGATATTAACCACATACGCGCATGTTTACCCAGAACTAGAAGACAACACCAGTCGAGATTCAAATCCACCAGGTAAGCTTTTTCATCAGACATTGAATGAGAATATGTGGATGCTGTATGCCTCTTGTGCGTACAGCTGTGTTTATCACACATTGACAGATGATGAGAAAACGCTGATCACAGATAACTTATTCAAACCAATGATTCATATGTTTGTTGTCACTTACGGCAAAGACTTTGATATCGTCCATAATCATGGTTTGTGGGCCGTTGCTGCCGTTGGTATTTGTGGTTACGCGATTGGCGATCAGGCGTCTGTTGATAAAGCACTTTATGGTTTGACATTGGATCGCACCAGTGGCGGATTCTTAGTGCAATTAGATAACTTATTTTCTCCAGATGGTTATTACATGGAAGGGCCTTATTACCACCGCTTTTCTTTGCGTCCTATTTTCTTATTTGCTGAATCGATAGAGCGCCGTCAGCCTGATTTGAAAATATACCAATACAATAACTCCGTTATCAAAACCACGTCTTACGCCGTGATGGCGACCGCCTTCCCTGATGGCAGCTTGCCTGCGCTGAATGATTCCTCTAAAACCATCAGTATTAATGACGAAGGTGTCATTATCGCCACGAGCGTTTGTTTCCAGCGTTATGAGCAAAATGAAACCTTAATCAGTATGGCTAATCATCAGCAAGATGTTTGGATTCATTCATCGGGTGAAGCCTTGTCTACTGCTGTGGCGAATACGAAAGACATTAAACCTTTCTCTTGGGGAAGTACTTTCTTGAGTGATGGACCAAAAGGCGAAAAGGGTGGTGTGAGTATCTTACGTCACCGTGATGCACAAGACGATGACACCATGGTGTTGTTGTGGTTCGGTCAGCACGGTTCAGATCATCAATACCATTCAGCATTAGATCACGGTCATTACGATGGTTTGCACATGAGTGTGTTTAATCGTGGTCATGAAGTATTGCAGGATTATGGTTTTGGTCGTTGGGTCAATGTGGAGCCGAAATTCGGTGGTCGCTACATTCCTGAAAATAAAACCTATTGTAAGCAAACCGTGGCACACAATACGGTGACAGTGGATCAAAAAACGCAGAATAAATTTAATACGGCGTTGGCGGAAACTAAATTCGGTAAAAAGCACTTTTTTGAAACAAGCAATCCTGTATTGCAAGGTGCAAGCGCCATTATTGAAGGCTACTACGAGGGTGTTGATATGCAGCGTAGTATCTTGGTCGCAGATATCGAAGAATTTGAAAAACCATTAGTTATTGATGTTTATCGTATCTTGTCAGACCAAGAGCACCAATACGATTTGCCGTTCCATCATCAAGGGCAAATCGTTCATACCGATTTTGAGTACAGCATTCCGACTAAGCTTTCTCCTCTCGGTGCTGATAACGGCTACCAGCATTTATGGAAAATCGGTGAAGGTCACGTGGAGGGTAGTGCTTTAGTGAGTTGGTTGCATGACAACAGCTACTACAGTCTTGTGTCTACTGCACCAAAAGGTGGGGAGATTATTTTCGCTCGCTTAGGCGCCAACGATCCTGATTTCAATTTACGTTCTGAGCCGGCTTTCATTTTAAGGCAATCAGGTGCAAATCATGTCTTTGCTTCTGTGTTGGAAACTCATGGCTATTTTAATGAATCAATCGAAGCGTCTGACGGTGCTCGTGGTTTGGTGTCCGCAATCAGTGTATTGGCTGAAAACGCTGACGGCACCGTTATAGAAATAAAAACAGTAACAGATTCAGTATACCGTTTTGGTATTTCGAATCGGGCATCAGGATTACAACAAACAACACATACCTTGATGACTGAACAGGGTGAATTTACTTGGGTTGGTGCATTTTCAGCTCTTTAAATATCTGTTGAGTTCATTAGATGGTGTTTATTAATAGGAGAGTAGTTACCTTTTGTAAGCACCATTTGAGCGAAATTTGATGTAAGTAATAAGCAGATGAAAATAGCTTGTATTAAGTAAAAAACAACTTGATTTTGATTGTTTTTTATTTGTATTATCTTATTACAAAAATTCATGTGTATATAGTTTAGTCATTAAGGAAAATGTTTTCTCCATATACATAAAAATTTACGGTTTCAGAAAGAAGTAAGAACTCAGATTCATCATTGGGCAATGGATACTTAGCTAATTTATTTGAATATATTGGTGAAGGTATTTGGTACGTGCGCAATGGATAGCCTTGTTATTGTCTGCTCTAGTGGACTATTAGCAATCTCAAGCTGGTTTTCTAGTTGAATTGGTTGTACCCACTTTGTATTACATAAAGTGGGTTTTTTTAAATCATTTTACTCTTAAGTAATACTACAAAAATAAAAGGCAAAGTTATGGAAATACTCATCGTCGGAATATACTTTTTATTCCTAATTACCATTGGCTGGATGTTTCGTACTTTTACCAGTACGACAAGTGATTATTTCCGTGGCGGCGGTAATATGTTGTGGTGGATGGTTGGTGCCACTGCTTTTATGACTCAATTTAGTGCCTGGACATTTACTGGTGCCGCAGGTAAAGCTTATAACGATGGTTTTGCCGTAGCTGTTATTTTTGTTGCGAATGCATTCGGTTATTTAATGAATTATCTGTATTTCGCACCTAAGTTCAGACAGCTTCGAGTGATTACTGTAATTGAAGCCATTCGTATGCGCTTCGGTGCAAAGAATGAGCAGGTTTTTACTTGGTCTAGTATGCCGAACAGTGTGGTTTCTGCAGGTGTTTGGTTGAATGCATTGGCTATTATTGCCTCTAGTATTTTTGGTTTCGACATGGCAACAACGATTTGGGCTACAGGTCTTGTTGTATTAGTTATGTCCGTAACTGGTGGCTCTTGGGCTGTTATTGCATCTGACTTTATGCAGATGGTTATCATCATGGCTGTAACGATTACCTGTGCTGTTGTAGCCATTATTCAAGGTGGCGGTGTTAGTGAGATTATTGCTAACTTCCCTGTAGATGAGGGGGGCTCATTCCTAATGGGTAATGACCTTAATTATCTGAGCATCTTTGGTATTTGGGCTGTATTTATTTTCTTCAAGCAATTCAGTATTACAAACAATATGTTAAATGCTTACCGTTATTTAGCAGCAAAAGATTCTAATAATGCTAAAAAAGCCGCTTTATTGGCTTGTGTGTTGATGACAATGGGCCCTTTGATTTGGTTTATGCCAAGCTGGTTCATTGCCGGCCAAGAAGGTGTTGATCTAGCTACAATCTACCCAGAGCAAGGTAGTAAAGCAGCTGATTTCGCTTACTTGTATTTTGTACAAGAGTATATGCCTGTTGGTATGGTTGGTTTGTTGATCGCGGCTATGTTTGCTGCAACTATGTCTTCTATGGATTCTGGTTTGAATCGTAACTCAGGCATTTTTGTTAAGAACTTCTATCAAACAATTTTACGTCCAACATCGACTGAAAAAGAATTGGTGTTTGTATCAAAGTTAACCTCTACTTTCTTTGGTATTGCGATCATTTTAATTGCTTTATTTATTAATTCTCTAAAAGAACTTAGTCTTTTTGACACAATGATGTACGTTGGTGCCTTAATTGGCTTCCCAATGACGATTCCTGCTTTCTTAGGTTTCTTTATTAAGAAAACACCTGATTGGGCTGGTTGGGGTACATTGGTTGTTGGTGCTTGTGTTTCTTACTATGTTGGTTTTGTTATTACGCCAGAGTTAGTACAAAATATCTTTGGTCTTGAAGAATTAACTAAGCGTGAATGGTCTGATTCGAAAGTGGCAATTGGCCTAATGGCTCATATTATCTTCACTGGTGGTTTCTTCGTTCTATCAGTATTGTTCTACAAGCCGCTTAGTGAAGACCGTCAGCGTGATGTTGATTTGTTTTTTGGTAATTTAGCAACGCCTTTGGTTTCTGAAGGTAGTGAACAAAAAGCATTGGATAACAAGCAACGTAAGATGCTAGGTACACTGATTGCTGTGGCCGGCATTGGTGTAATGGGCATGTGCTTGATTCCTAATCCACTTTGGGGGCGCGGCGTCTTTATATTCTGTGGCGTTATTGTATTAGCGGTAGGTTTGCTATTGGTTAAAGCAGTAGATGACTCTGTTGAAGCTCAAGTGGAGTCTTAAGTTTAATACTAAATAAAGACCTATGTTTTATGAAAGCCATAACAACTCAGTTGTTATGGCTTTTTTATCATCTAAATGAAAGCAATAAAATACAATAGTGTGGTGTCCATTTCTTTAAGAAGGCTTTCTAAGAGTTCGTTCTAGACATCATTCAGGTTAGTTTTGTATTTCTTCTTAAGCCAAAATGTTTTAGTTCATCAGGTGAGGGTTTGTTTTTATGGTTGGAATTATAGAGTCTTCAGTATGGTTGAAAAAAAGAAAATCTATTTTAAGGTATTGATGGTGATGTTTAAATAATGCGGGACGCCACTAACATCTAACATCTTCTACAGGAGGGTTAACACTTTAATTTTGAAGATGGGAATCCTTCCTCTAAAGAGAATTGCTGGTTTAATTAGGAGTGCTGTGTAGCGTTATTGTAGTCGTTATATTGAGATCGGAGGTATAGATAGATACTTTAAAAAGATAAAAAAACAGCCAGTGAAAGTAAATTCCACTGACTGCTCAAAGTAATATAACTACAATATCTAAAATTTACTACTTTAAGAGATTAGTAAATTAGGCAGAGTCATTGATATAGCTGGTATGAAAGTGACTAAAATTAGAGCCGCTAACATTGCTAGGTAGAAGGGCCAAATAGTTTTAACCGCTTTTTGAATGGTTACACCACCGACAACACAGCCTACAAATAGACAAGCACCGACCGGAGGAGTACAAAGTCCTAAACCTAAGTTCATCATCATCATGATACCAAAGTGCACTGGGTCCATACCAAACCCAACCGCAATTGGTAGGAAGATAGGTGTACAAATTAGAATCAGGGCTGCCATGTCCATGATCATCCCTAGACACAAAAGCAACAGGTTGAGCATGATTAAAATCATAATTGGATTATCAGAGATTGATGTGATGAAAGATGACATCACAGCAGGCACTTGATAAAACGCCAACATATAACCAAAGGCTGAGGCACAACCGATTAAGATCATCACCATACCCGTTGTTTTGATAGATCCGGTGACTGCGGCAATAAATCCTTTAAAATCCATTGTTCGATATACAAGAAAAGACACCAGCATGGCGTAAACTGCACCAATGGCTCCAGACTCTGTCACTGTGAAAATACCAGATAAAGTACCACCCACCACAATGACTGCAGTGATTAGACCTGGTACAGAAGCAAGGAAAGTTAAGGCCAATATTTTAAAGCCAACAAAAGGTTCAGTTGGGAATTTTTTCTTGATGGCAATCCAGCGAGCGACACATGCAAGTAATAAACACATCAATACGCCAGGTACGATACCTGCCATAAATAAACTTGAAATAGATATGCCGCCACCCGCAGCTACAACATATAAAATCATATTATGGCTAGGGGGAATAACGATACCTGCAATAGAAGAGGTAACAGTAACGTTAACAGCGAAGTCATCGTCGTAACCTTTCTCTTTCATTACAGGGATAAGTAATGAACCTAGCGCTGATATATCTGCTACAGCAGAGCCTGAAATACCACCAAATAACATACTTGAAAAAATATTTACTTGAGCAAGGCCACCACGCATCCAGCCTACAGAGGCTGCTGCAAAGCGAATTAAGCGAGCAGCAATACCACCATGTAGCATCAGTTCACCAGCGAAGATGAAAAAAGGCACCGCCAGTAAAGCAAAGGTAGACATGCCTGCCACAATACGTTGATAGCCGATCATTAGCGGCAAGCCTTCAAACATAAAAGCAGAAATTGCAGCAATGCCTAAAGCAAATGCAACCGGAACACCCATCACCATTACGAGGGCGAAAACACCGAGTAAAATAGCTAAGCCCATATTATGTATTCTCCTGGTTAATGGTATTAGGTCGTATCACCCGGTTTAACGATCGTACAATTCGATCGACTGAAAATATAAAGATCAAGGAACCAGAGATAATAACCGGGTAATAGCGATAAGCGGCGCTTATGTCTAATAAAGGAATTCTTTTTGATCCAGAAAATTGAATTAAATCGAATGCACTAATAGCCATTAATAGGCCAAAGGTGGCCATAATGATATCGGCTAAAAAGCCAATAAATACTTGCCCAGAAGAAGGTAATAGTTGAGTGAAGATATCCACACTTAAATGTGTTCTTTCATGTATGCCCACTGCAGCGGTTAAAAAACCGATAGTGATGACAAGTAATAAAGAGAGTTGTTCAACCCATGTTGGTGTGTCATTTAGGATGTAGCGTCCATAAACTAACCAAGCAAAGGTAAAAACGAGAACGAGCATGCCAATACCAGAAATAAAATTGACGAGTCGTTTAACGTAAACAAGGATAGTGTTGTAAATACGTAGGATATTTATGCTATTCATGATGTGCCTCAAAAAAAGCAGGAACATAAAGGTTTATGTTCCTGCTAGTTGTCACCTAGTCGATTTTTCGAATGTCTTCGATGTACGACGCTAAAATAGGTGTTGCTTTGATGGCTTTTTCGTATACAGGTCCCATTAAGTCAGCAAACGCTTTAGGGTCATTTACGTTGTTAAATTTCACGCCTGCTTTTTCAGCAAGATCACGACTAGCCTTTACACGTTTTGTCCAAAGCTCACGTTGCATAGCAACGCTTTTATCAGCTTCTTTTTGAACAATCACCTTGTCAGCATCCGATAGACTGTTCCATGCTTTTGTGCTCACACAAAGACACTCAGGAATAATAAGGTGATTAGACAAAGAGTAGTATTTAGCTACTTCATAATGATTTGATGATTCAAATGATGGCGGATTATTTTCCGCACCATCTACAACACCAGTTTTTAATGACTGGTAGACTTCACTATAGGCCATAGGGGTTGCGTTACCACCAAGCTCTGCAACCATGTCCACGTAGAGTTCGTTGTTCATTACGCGGAACTTCATACCATTAACATCACTTGGTTGTTTAATCGGTTTTGTGTTGTTGTAGAAAGAACGTGAACCTGCATCAAACCAGCCAATCGACATGATACCGGAAGGCGCCATATCTTTACTTAAGCGCTTACCAAAAGGTCCATCCATCACACGGTACATGTGATCTACATCTTTAAAAATGAAAGGTAAAGATACAATGTTGGTTTCAGGGATTTCAGTACCCATTGGCCCAAGACTAAAACCTGCAAACTGAATGGAGCCAATTTGCATCATTTGGATCGCATCACCTTGGCTTCCTAAAACACCGCCGTTATAAAGCGTGCCAGATACTCGACCGTCAGTAGCTTTATCAACATTTTGTATGAAGGATTCAAGTGCGTCAGAAATAGGGTAGTTTTGGGTGTGTATATTCCAGCCAGTCCAAGCGGAAAGCGCAGAACCTGAAAATACTAGTCCAGCAAGAGCTGCAGAAGCGATAAGAGTTTTTTTCATTATTTTTGTCCTCTTTTTTTATATTGTGCTTTTTTAAAAGCGTTTTTTATTATTGAGAGTTTTTTTACTATATCCAAAAAGGATTAGCAATAATGTTATTGTATTATTTTTCTTGAGCAAGAAATAAGGTACCTTGGATTAAGGTAAGAAGTGGAATAAATTATTGTAATATTATGTTAAGAAAAAGAAGAGACCTTTTCGTAAAATACGATTTCAGTGATTTTTTACAAAAAGGTTTCTTTGTATTATAGGTTATTTTTAAACCACTTCAGTTTCAGGTAGTCTGTGTTTGCCTGATTGCAAATGGTCCATAGAAGCAGCTTTCGCAGCAGCAGCATTTCCAGCCATAATTGCTTCATATATCAAGCGATGTTCATTCAAACACACGGCGCCATGCATTGACGAGTGTAAAATAAATGTCTTGAACATGGTTGTCAGAATATTTCCGAAAGGTAGATAAAAATCATTATTGGTAGAGTTAAATATCAACCGATGAAAACTTAAATCTACTTCTGCCCAAGCTTCTTGGTCAAAATTTTCTGTAACTTGAACCATTTTCTGAAAAATTTCAGAAAGCTCTATTCTTTGTTCTGCTGTAGCATGAACTGCCGCAAGAGCACATGCCTCTGGTTCTACAGCGCGTCTTAGCCCAAGAAACTGACTGCAAAAGACTTTTGAGTCACTTAAACCATCCATCCATTCAATCATTTGAGGGTCTAGAAAGTTCCAGTAAGCTCTATTAACAACTTTTGTGCCGATTTTTGGCCGTGATGCAAGTAATCCTTTTGAAGTTAGAAGCTTTATCGCTTCTCGTAGTGCTGTTCTGCTCACACCAAATTGTTCACAAAGGGTCATTTCATTTGGAACGATGGAACCTTGCTCTAGATCGCCAGACAGTATTCGACGGGCAATACTGCGAGCCACTTGCACATGTAAACTTCTAGAAGACATAGATATATTAGAAAAATTATTCATAATGTCCTTAACTTTGAGACTCAATAACGAGCATTAGTCGATCTCTGATTTCTATTTATTAGTAATCGATTAGCAGATTCTAACATAAGTGAATACAGTTTTTTTATAGTTTTAGTTTAACAATTGTAATACATAAATTGAGATTGCTGTTTTTTTATTCTTTTTAATGTCCAATAAAAGGATATTACTTTGAATTTAGGAGTTAAGAAAGGGGCTGTGATTGCTGATGTTTCTTTTAGAAATTGATTTGAAATGGAAGTATATTTATCGCTTAATAATGATATTGTAATACAATATAAGTGTAGTATTAAAAACATCTAACCTTACATAATTGACTGTAGTGTCTGTATTTATCGAAGGGCTGAGCATCTATTTTATCCCTTGTAAGGCCAGGTAGCATCTGTTTCTAGTTTAACTGCTAGTGCGTTGCTTGCAAAAAAGCCAAGACTGCTGTCTTGGCTTTTCATATTTTATTTAACAATTACTTTGGAAAAATGATAACTATCTAATTTTATTATTTTTTAAATTTCTTGATTTCACCACTTTTTAGACGAGCCATATAAGAAGCTAATTCTTTCTTAACAATAGGCATTAAGAAGTACAAAGCAGCAATGTTCACAACCGCCATGGCAAAAATAGCAGCATCAGAGAAGTCGATAACTGGACCTAAATTGGCTGCGGCACCAATGACGACAAATACACAGAAGATAATTTTAAATGTCATTTCTGCCTTTGGGGTTTCGCCAAATAAGTAGGTCCATGCTTTTAATCCATAGTAAGCCCAGCTGATCATGGTTGAGAATGCAAACAGTACAACAGCAACAACAAGTAAATATGGGAACCAACTAAGTGCTGAGCCAAAAGCTGCTGACGTTAATGCAACACCTGATGCACCGCCGACAGTCGCAATAGATCCACCTTCATTGAGAATGTAGAGACCTGTTTGAGCATCTGTCATTAACTGACCAGTGATGATGATAACAAGAGCGGTCATTGTACAGATCACAACAGTATCAATAAAAGGCTCTAATAAAGAAACTAAGCCTTCTGTAACCGGCTCATTTGTTTGGACTGCAGAGTGAGCAATAGCCGCAGAACCGACACCAGCTTCGTTAGAGAAGGCAGCACGTTTGAAGCCTTGAATAAGGGCACCGACAAGGCCGCCAGCAACACCAAGTCCAGTGAATGCACCTTCAAAAATTTGACCGAAGGCCCAACCAATTTTATCAGCATTAATCAATAAAATAACAAGGGCAGCACCTACGTATAAAACCCCCATAAGTGGCACAATTTTTTCTGTTACATTTGCAATGGATTTAATGCCACCAACAATGACAGCATAAACTATGACGGCAAAAACAATACCTGTGATCCAGCCAGGGTAATCGCCGATAACACCACTTAGTTGAGCATGAGCTTGGTTAGCTTGAAACATGTTGCCACCACCAAATGAACCCATGATGCAGAAAACGGCAAATAAAGCCGCTAAGAATTTCCCCCCAGGTAAGCCTTTCTCTGCAAAGCCTTTCGATATGTAATACATCGGGCCACCAGAAACACGGCCATCAGAATATTCATTTCGATACTTTACACCCAATGTACATTCAGTGAACTTTGATGCCATACCCAATAAGCCTGCTAGAATCATCCAGAATGTTGCACCTGCGCCACCTATACCAACGGCAACGGCAACCCCTGCAATGTTCCCTAAACCAACTGTGCCAGATAGTGCTGTGGTTAATGCTTGGAAGTGACTTACTTCACCAGCATCATTAGGGTTTGAGTAATCCCCTTTAACCAGTGCGATAGAGTGTCCTACACTACGAAATTGAATAAATCCGAAGTAAAGGGTAAAGACACTTGCGCCCACCACTAACCAAAGCACAATCCAAGGAAAAGTAGTGCCTGGGATTGGGGCGAAAATAAGATTAACAAACCAGCCCGTTGAAACGGCAAAAATACCGTTAACAATTTCGTCTATGCCTTCCGCTGCAAATACGGAAGGACTCAGAAGTAGAGCAACAAAGGTAAACAAATACGTGAATAACATGGTAAATCGTTTCATACAAAAACTCCTTAGCTCACAACGGTGACGGGGACACTAGCGCTCATTACCAAATTAGCGGTAACACTTCCAAAAACACGAGCGCTAAGCCCTTGTTCACTTGATCGTGCAACAATTATTTGTTCGGCATTTTTTTCTACTGCGAGAGAGTTTAATAAATGGGCAGCTTTACCATGCAAAACCTTACCTTCAGCGTTGATGCCATCTGCTTTCAAAGAGTCAAGGGCAGGTTGGATAACTCGTTCATTCGCTTTATTTAGCTCATCCTGTCGAAGTTTCTTACGATTTGCGTTTTCTTCTGCTGTTTGGAATGTATAAGGAGACCATTCAACAATGCAGACTAATTCAAGCGTACACTCTTTACCTATTAGAGTTGCAAGACGTTTTGCATAAGCTAGTGCTCTACTGGCCGCCTCACTTCCGTCTAATCCCACGATGATTTTTGCTGACATATTTACGTCCTCTTTATTTTTTTATAGTTAAATCAAAAAAACTTTTTACATTTTTAAGTAAGCTTCGTTCGTGTATTGAATTGGTCCTAACAGGTCGATTTAATGTATTTCATATCCTAGGTTTATTGTCATAAATAAAGTGCTGTGAAAAAATTAAATAGTACTTTTATTTTTTAAAAGGGGCGGGAAAGAATAAACAACATAAGAGCCCGTAATTATTAACAGTAGACTAATAGTGCTGGTTTTGTTCGGTAAAAAGCAGATTTATTTTTTGGAGGTATAAAAAAAGCCAACGATTATTTTACAGCGCTGGCTTTTCATTGATATTAGATTGCTCTTAATATTTTTTATTTAATGCGGTATTTGAATTGCTGTCGACACTAAAGATGGTCCACCGTTCATTTACTATTTGTTGTTGAGCATATACTTCAGCAACAACTCGACGGTTCTGAGCTCGGCCTTCTTCTGTAGCATTGCTATCAATAGGGCGTGCTTCGCCGTAACCAATACCTTTAACTCTATTAGGCTTGATTCTGAAACGATCTACTAGAACATCAGCAATTGCTGTTGCTCGTTTTTGTGATAATTCACGGTTTAGATCTTCAGAGCCTTTATCATCTGTGTGACCTTCAATTACGACTGTACTATTTGGATGATCTTGTAAAAAAATGGCTAGTTTTTCCAATTCAGGATAGAAACGAGGGGAAATATCAGCTTTACCTGAATTAAATAACACATTTAATTGAACGGATAATAATTTAGTTGTTTGGTTTGGACAGCCATTATTGTCAACGGCAGAGCCGCTTGGGGTATCAGGGCAAAGGTCGCGAGCAGCAATGACACCATCTCTATCTGTATCTGCAAGACCAGACTGGACATTTGATGAGTATAAACTTTCTGCGGCAATGGTAATGTGGCTAAAAGCTAATACCATTCCAATAATGCTCATTTTTCTAATTATACTTTTCATTATGTCGCACCATTTGTATAAATTGCTTCCGATTTATACATGTTAAGAGAAACCTATTCTTGTTACTACGGTCCTTTTGTAGCGTTGTTTTAAGGAAATAGAGTTTTGTAACGGAATGTATCTATCGATATTTGTCATTCCTTCTTGTATTACCAGTTACCTGTATTCTCCATGGATACCCATGGTTCTTCTTTTTCAAGTGAGTCGCCTTTTTGAAGTAACTCAATTGAAATGTTGTTAGGATCTTTAACAAAAGCCATATGGCCGTCACGAGGTGGACGTAAAATAGTGACGCCAATAGATTGAAGCTTCTCACAGGTTTTGTAGATATCATCCACTTCAAAAGCCAAGTGTCCAAATTGATCTCCACCTGAGTAACTGCGATCCCCCCAGTTATGAGTAAGCTCTACTTCTGGTGCGCCTTCTTCAGTAGCATAATAGATTAGGGTAAATTGACCTTTTTCACTGTCTTTACGTCTGGTTTCTATTAAACCTAAGCCCTGAGTATAAAAGTGATGGCTTTCTTCTGGTTTATCTGTTCTTAGCATGGCGTGTAAATATCGAATAGACATAACAAGTCCTTAATCTGCTTGAATTATATTTTTCTATTGTTGCAGTATCAGTATCACAATTCAAAGTAATCGATAAAAATTATTTATTTCTTCCTTTTTACTTACTCTTCCCAAACCCACCTTAGAGGGTCGCCAAAGTCATCATAGATGATTTTTTTCTTTGGTCTTTTTTTGGTAGGAGTAGGGGAAGAAGCTGATTTTTGATTTTTTCTTTGCTGAAGAGCGGCAACAACATGATTTAATGGTGTTCTGTCTTGCTTTGGTTCGTTAAAGCCGATGTGGCTCGTGTTATACTTTCCATCAACTAGACCAGATTCACCCATGTTAACCTGTTGGATTTCGCCTTTCGCCTTGATAAATTGATCTACCAAAGACTCAAGTTCTTTTCGTGTGTCTTTTTTTGTGGTCTTGGGTTTAATCATAGCGTTTCAGTTGAAGGGTATCCTGCTTGCAGTAATTGGCTTGGGAAATTGGTTGTAATTTATCCATATTAAACGTAAGAGGTGGCTGGTGTCTATTAGCAACTTAATTGTACATGAGATTCAAAAGAATGAAGGCGAGCGTAAAGCGATACTCATTGCACGTCCAAATGAAAATCCTGTAGATGGACAAGCGGAAGCGCTTTCTACTCAGGTGACCAATTTATTTAACCGCTCAGGTATGAATACAGGTCGTTTTGTTAATCCTCAAGGAAGTGAAGAGGGTGCACAATTACCTGCATTACTTTTTAAACATTTTAAAGATAATGACTTTGCTGATTTTGCCGGATTTACTAAAGATTGTGCTGCTGAATACTTAAAGTATCTTGAACCAGTGGAAGAGGCAGAAGGCGGGTTGTTATGGTTTAACCACTATGAGCTGCATGATACGCATTTTTTATACATAGTTATGTTGAAACGTAAAAAAGGTATCGGCCTTGGTGCAGATCTTAGTTTATCTCAAATTGAACAAATTGAGATGGAAAAACTACATATGGCTTTGCGTATTAATTTAACGGCTTGGCAAGGTGCTGATGAAGGACGTTATATTGCCTTTCGTTTTGGACGAGCGCCTAAATCTGAGAGTGAATATTTCACTCAGTTTATTGGTTGCGATGAGCCTAAAGCAGCAGCAAAAGAAACACGTAAATTGGTTGATTTGACCTCTGCATTTTGTCAATCCGAAGGATTTCCGTCAAAACAAGCAAATGAGTTCAAAAAAGTGGTCTCTGAGCATTGTCAGATAAAAGCTCAAGATCGTGAACCTTTGGCTATTAAAGAAATTGCTTCTGAGGTGGAATCACGGTTTTCAATAGAACAAGCGAATAAGTTTTTAGAAATCGCTGACTCAGATAGCTTTAAAATGGAGAAGGAAATCTTTGTTGAGAAAGCTGCTCTGAAAAAACTTACTCGTTTATCGGGCAGCTCAAGGGCATTAACTTTGAGTTTTAATAGTGATTTGCTTGGCGAGTCGGTTGAGTTTGATGCCGACACTGGCACATTGACAATTAAAGAACTGCCAAAAAGCTTATTGAAACAGCTGCAAGCTATATCTAACTAAATACTGGTTTGTAAAGGGGCTTTAAATACTAAAGCCCTAAAAAAACTTCTAGTTCCTGCATTGTTTTGAAACAAGCCGTTGCACCAGCTGCGGTTTGTGATACAGGATCGAATGCGCCGCTGTATGCTAAAACTCTCATTCCCGCTGCACAGCCAGCTCTTATGCCCGCTACAGAATCTTCAATCACTAAACAGTCTTTTGGATCAACCTTGAGAGCTTCTGCCGCTTTTAAGTAGATGTCTGGCGCTGGTTTTCCGTTTTTGACGTCTTCAACACAAAAGCGAGTGATGAATTTTTCAGACAGGCCAATTTTGTTAAGCTTCATGTTCATTTCTTTGCGGCGAGCATTTGTGGCCATCGCAATCGGCATAGTTATTTTGTCAAGCAGTTCACGTACACCATTAATCGGTTCTAAATGTTCATGAATAATAGCGTGGAATCGTTGTCTGTACTCTGAGTCAAAAGTTTCTGGTAAAGGTTTACCTAATAAATGTTCCGCGTTTTTAAGTGTTTCTTGATTAGTAAAACCTGTAAATTTTTCTAATAAGGTTTGTTCATCAATATCCAAGCCAATTTGATGTAGCATAGAAGTGAAGATTTCGTTGGAGATGGTTTCTGTGTCAACAATGACACCATCGCAATCAAATATAACAGCTTTGTAGGGGAAATTCATAAATAAGGTGGTTCGTTGTGAGTGAAGGAAGATCATAACGAATTGTAGTGCGGAGAAGAAAGGGAGGGAGTGTTATTATTTTTCTCCCCTTTAAAAATTCTTTCTATTATATAATTATGCCACTTGCATGGTTTTTATATTTTCAGAGTTAAGCTTGGCCAAGTTCTTGTTGGCGAATATTACTTTTCTTCATTGAAATAATGATTGATTTGAAAAAAGCAATAACAGCCTTTGCTCTGCGAATACGTTTTTGACGACGAGCATAATCTTCAGCCATAGTGTCAACGAAACCCCATTTTGCTAGTAATGCTTCGTATTGTTGTTGTGAATCCATAGTATTCTCCAGTGTTAATCGATTGAAATGTTGTTTTATTACAACAATTGCAATATTAGATAAGCTTGACCGATTGAACAAACGATCCTTTTTCACTCTAAAGGTTAGTTTTTTTCATCATTTAAATTTACTAAGGAAATAACCTTGTATCAACCGTTAGAGAGTTTTTCAAAACAATGGATTTTTAAGCGTAATGATCCAAGAATAGAACAAAAAGATTTAGAGAACATTCACCTTCTAAGTGAACAGAGAGCCAGTCAAATTTGGCTTTCCTATATTAGTGATGAACAAATTCACCCAGATCATTTTACTGATAGAGATTGGTTGAAAAAAACAACATCTCAACTGGAAGTCCCTAAAACACAATGGGAAAAAACATGGGACAGTGAAAATGAATCTTTACCAGAGGATGTTTTAGCGCATTTTTCTGCATGGGGTGAAGATACTATGGTGTTTTTCTGTTGTCATAATGAGTTGGTTTTTGAGCTGACATGGGGTGTTTTTAAGCGAACTTGGAAAGCATTTTTGTTTTTAGATAATGGTCCAGTTTTAGTGGGAAAAAAGAAAAAACAGGCGGCACAATTTCATTCTAATGGTTGGGTGAATTTATTATTAAGAGAGTCTTAAACTCTCTTAATAATCGGCTGCTTATTGATTCTGATTAGTTTTTCTATTTTGTAATTTACTTACAATGTTTTTTGGCCATTACTTCGTTTTCGACTTGCGAGGCAATGCTCATTAAATGCCTGGTAATAATGAAGTAGCTTTTGGCTAGCGGAGTTGTGGCCTAGTGAGTCCAGTAGCATGGCTGTTACTTCTGCGGTGGCGAACTGTATTTTATGATGGGAATGACGAACTAAAAATGAGCGTTGTGCCTCACTGCTTATTTCAAAATGGGGGATATCCTTTAGCCATTCACTCTGATGAAACATTTTACTTGCCTGTTTCCAGCTCCCATCTAAAATAATAAAAGTGTGCTTTTTATCGTTACCAATTACTTCGGAGAACTCAGCTCTTTGTTGTCTATTTTGAGCCTGAGCGGTTTCTGTATTGGGAAATAATAGAGTGTAATTATCTTGTTGGCTTTTGATCTGGTCAAGTAGGTCTTGTTGGGGTTCTGTTCTACTCCATAAATAAGCTTGAGTGTTATTAGGGAATAGGTCTGCAATGAGTCGACCGCTGTTGGTCGGTTTATGTATTTCATCCCTATGATAGAGTAAAATGAATTCGACTGGAGAATCGTTGCTTTCTTTTAAATGGCAAAAACAAGCAAATTCCGCCATTAAGCAATGGGGGCATCGAATAGCATTGGAGCCTCTTGCAATGAATGGTCTCATTGACTCCAATTTACATTGCTCCCTCAGTACATCAACGCAATGCTTTTTAGGTGTTAGTTTCATGTTTCCCATGCCCTATATTTAATTGTAATTATTATCCTAGTTTGCTTGATGGAAAACATCTTAATAATAACTAAATATTTAGAACTATTAACCAATGTGGCTTATATCTTGAATGTATTACGGATTGATTTGATGTAAATATGCAAATATAAAGGAATGAATTGAAATAGGGTTATTGTTTCTGTTCGTTAACATCAAGTCGCGATATGGTGTCAGCTATTCTTTTTTGTACTATGAGTTGTCTATGAGTCGTTATATCTCTCCAGTGCTATACGTTCTCCTTATGTTAGTAGGGTGCGTAGCTTTTATATCTATTGCTGGTGTCCGAGTTGGTATTTTTGAGCCTTTAACAGGCTTCTCTATGTTACGAAAAAGTGTATTTGCCTCTTTATTTTTGTCTTTCCTCACTATTTTATCATTAGGAGTTTGTCGCAAAGAGCAAAATATTGCGAGTCAACGCTTCTTTATTTTGGTATTGACCGTTTCTGTCGTTTACAGCTCCATGTGGATTGCTTTTTATGTTCAAAAAGCTGAATTGCCTAAAATTAACGACGTGACGACAGATACCGAAATGCCTCCAGCGTTTTTAAATGTCAATTTTGTGCGTAAGTCTAATGAAAACAGCCTTGCCTATAATTATGATTTTGCTGCTATTCAGCATAAGTATTATCAGGACATCAAACCTGTTTTTACGAAACTAAAGAAAGATGATGTCTACAAAGTGGTAAGTGAATTAGTTGAGAAGCGTGGATGGGAAGTGGTTGCAAAATACTCTCAAGCTGGGCTTTTAGAGGCGACAGCTCGAACGCCTATTTTTGGTTTTCGTGATGATGTCATTATTCGAGTAATGAAGATTGATGATCATACTGTTCGTATAGATATGCGTTCTTGTTCGAGAATAGGTAATGGTGATTATGGCTTGAATGCAGAACGTGTTGAGACTTTTATGACGGATTTATCTAAGCTATTAGTTCGTTCAACCATGCCTAAAGTTAATTCTGTTCGTTAATTTACTTCCTTCCTATTATTGAAAATACTCGTCATTGAAAAAAAGACAGGCTAGACTCTTTAAATATATTATTTAAGGAAGTGTAAAGGTGAGTCTTCGTCAACAAAAAAAAGCCAATACTCGATCAAAAATCAAAGCAATTGCTAAGCAGGCGTTCTTGTCTCAAGGCATCGAAGCAACCAGTACTCGTTATTTAAGTGATCAAGCTGGCATTGCTGTTGGTACGCTATTTGTTCACTTTCCAGATAAACTCTCTCTGGTAAAAGACATTTTTTTTGATGAAATGGATGCAGCATTACGTGCCGCAGCATTAGCTCAAAAAGCTTGCGCTTCTCCTATTGATTATTTGCTGCAGACTGCGCAAATGCTGTTTGAGTTCTATGATGCTTATGCTGAATTTACGCGACAAGTGTTGTTAGATAGTTTGGCAAACGGAGGTTTCCACACTAAGCAAATGGCGGTAATTTCAGATGGGATTAATAAACGCTTTAAACAGGTAGGTATAGACGATAAAACGGCCAGTATATTTACTGACAATATGATTGCTAATTACTGGTTTATATTACTAAGTAGTGTGCCTCAAGGCGTTTTGGGCGAAGCCTCAATTGAGCATTTAAAACGTTTAAATTTGCCTTTTGAAGTGTCTTATAAGAATGCTCTAAAAAACAAAGGTTAGTGTTATTGAAGCTCGTTTGCCTTTCTGTAAGGGCCTTGATAATCAAATAATCGTTCTGTTACTTGCCAATGTTGCTTTTGCTTTTTAGCAATAACAAAGTCAGGTGCAGGAAGATAAGGTAAAAATTTCTCGACTTCTTCCAGTGTATCAAATTGAATGGATTGGCTGCCATTTGCTATTCTTCTGCCAAACACATCATTAAAAGACTGTCGTGATTTTTTATAGTTAAATTGAAAGGTCTCAGATAGTGTTAAACCATCTTCATCGTGATATGTGATCTTAATACTTTTGTCTTTCCATGCTATTTCTGGAGTGATGTCGGAGCAGCGTAATACCTTGTTGTTCTTTAGGTTTAACGCACTTCTTAATAAATCATCAGGGTCGATGAGCTTTTCTGAACAGTGCTGGCATTGTCGGGCCGCGATGTCATTTTCTTCATTACAGAATGGGCAACGTTTAAAACGAAAACGATAAGTACATTGAATTTCTCCTTCTGGAGTGTCAATGAGTCCATGGCAGCGACGGCCAAAATGCTCAAGAATATTCCCTTCAGCGTCTTTTCTTCCCCAAAATGTATTGGCAAAATCACAGTCAGGACAATGGATCTGAACCGCCACGGAATCCTGGGTCGGTTTTCTTTCTCCAATTTCTGGTTGAAAGATGTTGTAACCGTTATTTGTGTAATCCAAAACCAAACAATCTTTTTTTCCAGGGCTTAGTCTCAACCCTCTACCGACAATTTGTTGAAACAAGCTAATAGATTGAGTCGGTCGTAAAATAGCAATCACATCTACATGAGGTGCATCAAACCCCGTGGTTAAAACAGAAACGTTAACAAGGTATTTAATCTCTTTGGCTTTGAATGCGTTGATTAAAGTGTCCCGTTGTTTGAGCTTTGTCTTTCCCGTAATTAAGGCAGTTTCATTGACAGGCAAATAACTGACGATTTCTTTGGCGTGATCTATGGTTGCGGCGAAAACCATGACGCCTTGTCGGTCTTGGCTGAGTTGCATTATTTGTTCGGTTACGGCTTTTGTAACACGAGCGTGTTTATGAATTAGTTCATTTAAAGCGATGTCGTCCGTGTTTTGCTCACCGTCTAAACTTTCTGTTAACAGACTAAAATCATAGTGTGCAACTGCCGCGTCATAATGAATGGGAGGCGTTAAATAGCCATTTTTTACCATGTGTTGAAGCGGTAATTCAAAGATACACTTTTTGAATAGGGTATTGGTGCATTGACGTGTGTAGCCATGATAATGATTTTGATAAATCCAACCGCTACCTAAACGGTAAGGAGTAGCGGTTAAGCCGAGGATTTTTATTTTAGGATTCAGCGTTCGAAAATGTTCCAATGTTTTGTTGTATTGTCCGCTGTCGTCCATTCCGACACGATGACATTCATCGATGATGATTAAACTAACGGCTTCTTGGAAATCATCTAGGTTTGCAGAAATGGATTGAATACTGGCAAACGTGGTTTTTTCAGAACTGTTTTTTTGACTTAAGCCTGCTGAGAATATACCCGCAGATGAACCCGTTGCGAGAAACTTGGCGTGGTTTTGTTCGACAAGCTCTTTTACATGAGCAAGACAAACAACACGACCTTTCGCTAATAGGCTTAATTCAGCAATAACAAGACTTTTGCCTGCGCCTGTAGGTAAAACAATCACGGCAGGGTCATCGCTACTACGAAAGTGAGTAAGAGATGCTTCCACCGCCTGAAGTTGATAGTCTCGTAATATGAATGGCTGAATCATAAGTATTGAAATCTTGGTGTGTTAGGTGAGTAGCTACAGTAATATAATGACCTTGGTAATTTTGCCCTTTTAAAAGTGATTAATCTATCTATGTCTGTCGACACTTGGTTAACAAAAAATCCTTATATTGAAAATTCTATTCCTGCTTTTACTCGCAAAGAGCCTTTTTCTAACGTATTAACGGATTTACAGACTAAGGGGTGGAGCGTACAGGATGATTTTTTCTCAGCTGATTTTACTCAAGCATTAATGGATGAAGTTGAAAACATTCAAAATGCTTACATGCAACAAGCAGGTGTTGGTAGGAAGCAAGATCATCAAGTGGCTCTTGATGCGCGTCGAGATTATATTCAATGGATTGATCCGGATAAACCAATCAAAAGAGACTTTCTCAAAATGATGGAGACGTTAAGAATCGCGTTGAATCGCCATTTGTTTTTGGGTTTGTTTGATTATGAAGCCCATTTTGCTCGTTATGAAAAAGGCGCGTTTTATGAAAAGCATATTGATGCTTTTAAAGGAGAAAGTAATCGTATCCTTTCCACTGTTTTATATTTAAATGAAGGCTGGCAAGACGGAGATGGTGGTGAGTTAGTTATTTATGATGAACACAAACCTGAAATAGAAGTTGGACGTTATTCACCAATCAAGGGGAGGTTAGCTATTTTCTTGAGCGAATGTTTTTATCATGAAGTACTTGTGGCTAAGCGAACCCGACACAGTGTGGCAGGTTGGTTCCGAGTTAATAACACCACAGGGAAAACGTTGGACCCAGATCAATAATGCTTTTGGGTTTTTAGTAATCCAGCTTGTTTTTTGTCAAAACAAGCTCGAAAATTACTCTATAAATCTCTATAATGCGTGCCTTGTTTAATTGCTCTGGTTTTACGTTCCAGATCGCATAGGAGATTACGTGTGTCTAAAGTCGTTGTTTGTGCCCTTTATAAATTTGTTGAGCTTCCTCATTTTGAATCCATCCGTGAACCACTTCAGAAAACATTAGAAGAGAATGGCATTCGCGGTACCTTATTGCTAGCAAGTGAAGGTATTAACGGAACAGTTGCCGGTTCTCGTGAAGGTGTTGATACTATGTTGGCTTGGTTGGCGAAGCAGCCTGGTTTGGACAGTATTGTGACAAAAGAGTCATACGATGAAGACATGCCTTTCTACCGTACAAAAGTTAAATTGAAAAAAGAAATTGTGACCATGGGGGTTGAGGGTATTGATCCGAAACGCGTGGTTGGAACCTATGTCAAACCGCAAGATTGGAATGATTTAATCTCTGATCCAGACGTCGTATTGGTTGACACCCGTAATGACTATGAAGTGCAAATAGGCACATTCAAAAATGCGGTGAACCCAAAAACAGAAACATTTCGTGAATTCCCCGCGTATGTAAAAGAAAACATGAATCCAGAAAAGCAAAAGAAAGTGGCCATGTTTTGTACTGGCGGCATCCGTTGCGAAAAATCCACTGCTTATATGTTAGAGCAAGGTTTCGAAGAGGTTTATCATCTTGAAGGCGGTATCTTGAAGTACCTAGAGGAAGTGCCAAAAGAAGAAACTATGTGGGAAGGTGAGTGTTTTGTCTTTGATAATCGTGTGTCTGTGAATCATGATTTAGAAAAAGGTGAATACGATCAATGTCATGCTTGTCGTATGCCAATCACAGAAGAAGAGAAACAAGACGAACGCTATATTCAAGGTGTAAGTTGTGTTCATTGTGCAGACAAGTTCACAGATGAACAGCGTCAGCGTTTTGTGGAGCGTGAACGCCAAGTTCAATTAGCTCGTTCTCGAGGTGAAGAGCATATTGGTGCAGAAGTTTCTGATGCGGTTGAAAAGCACCGTGCAGAAAAAGCATTAGAAAAAGAACGCCAACGGAAAATTCGTGAAAGTAATGTAGGTCAAACAAAACTAAGTTAATTGGGTGTATTTGGCTCGACATAGTTGAGCCAAATAATGCTGTAAATTCAAACTATTGATCTTTATAGCAAAGTTTTTGGCTATTTCTCTCAATACCAGCCATCCAGTGCACGAAGAGTGGTTTCGAAAGTGCTCCGACTACCGTACAATAAAAAATCGCTTTTTATCAGCCAGTATCCATCATGAGTTATCAAGTTTTAGCACGTAAATGGCGCCCACAGACTTTCCTTGAAATGGCTGGGCAAGATCATGTACTTCAAGCGTTGGTCAATGCATTGCGCCAACAGCGCTTACATCACGCCTATTTATTTACCGGAACTCGCGGTGTGGGTAAAACCACCATAGCGCGTATTTTTGCTAAATGTCTAAACTGTGAAACGAATGGGATTTCTCCTGAACCTTGTGGAACTTGTGATAGTTGTAGAGAAATTGTTGAAGGCCGTTTTGTCGATTTGATTGAAGTCGATGCCGCATCTCGTACCAAGGTTGAAGACACTCGTGAATTGCTCGAAAACGTTCAATACGCCCCGACTCGTGGTCGCTTCAAAGTCTATTTAATAGATGAAGTGCACATGTTGTCGACTCACTCTTTTAATGCGTTATTGAAAACTCTTGAAGAGCCACCCGCACACGTTAAATTCTTATTGGCGACGACAGACCCACAAAAACTTCCTGTTACTATTTTGTCTCGTTGTTTACAGTTTAACTTGAAAAATATGTCACCGCAGCGAGTGGTGGATTACTTACAAACCGTATTAAAAGCGGAACAAATTAATTTTGATCAGCCTGCTCTTTGGCAGATAGGCCAAGCTGCTAACGGCAGTATGCGAGATGCATTGAGTCTAACTGATCAGGCGATTGCATTTGGTAATGGCACGATTTCTGAATCCGGTGTAACCGCCATGTTGGGTTTGGTTAATCAAGCTCAAGTGTTAGATTTACTAGAAAGTGTGGCGTCGAAAAATGCCGCTGATGTATTGTCTCGTATCTCAAGTCTTGCAGATTATCAGCCTGATTTCAGTGCTATTTGTGGTAGTTTATTGGAATGTTTACATCGTATTGCTATCGAGCAACAAGTACCGGGAGCTTTAGTCGATCAACTTGGTGATCTGGTTCGCATACAAGGTATCGCCGCAAGTGTAAGTTCAGAAGAAATTCAAGTTATGTATCAGAGTTTATTGATAGGACGTCGAGATCTTCATCTTGCTCACTCTGCTCGTGCTGGCTTTGAAATGCTGATGCTAAGACTGATCGCGTTTCGTCCTACTCCGCCAATGGTTGTGAGTCATGATGCTCCACCTGTTATGACTGCTCCACAGGAGGTTACAGAAAAAAAACACCAATCCATGAGCCAGTAGCAGAAGCAGTAACGGTAAACAATGCTTCTGATAAGGATCAATTAGGGGTTAACCAGTCAGTCTCACCATTGCCTAAAGAAAACTTATCTGAAGAAAAACTGTCCGAAGAATTACAGGTAAAAACACAAGAGACCGAAATTAACCCTTCTTTACCTCAAGAGCGTCCACCTTGGGAAGAAACTTCTGAAACAGATGTAAAACCTGAAGTGAGTGTTGAATCTGAAATAAAAATAGATGATTCAACCTATGCTGAATTATCTGACGAAGGTGATACCCATTCTGGGTATATTGAACCTGAGATTGTGGTTGATGAAACCATTGAGTCAGAGAGTAAAACCGAACTAGAAGAAACTTCGTCTGATCGGCCTGAAACACCAGAAGCACCTCGTGAACATAAACCCTTTGTTGTTGCCGAATCTGAATTTTTAGATGATGGACAAGATGACGAAGACGATGACGATGACGATGATGAAGCGGAAGAGCGAGCAATAGCAGACGTAATCGATCCTTTTAATCCAGCCGCAGATTTAGTGAACGCATTAAGTGCTGACGCTGAAGAATTACCCGCTGAAGAAGAGAAAGAGCCAGACACACGATTGTCAAAAATCCCAGATACGATTGCTCAACCAGCTTTAGGTATGCCAATGCCAGAGCTTAATCATTATAACGAATTAACCATGAAGCATTGGTGGTTAGTTGCGCCACGCTTGTCCTTAACGGGCTTGGTGCAAAATATCTTAATGAATTCCAGCTTGGTTGATGCCAGCGATCAAGGTATTCGTTTAGAAGTTCCTTTGGAATACGGTCACATGTTGAACCAAATGCGCTATGAACAAATACAAGGTGCACTAGGTGACTTCTTCAATATGGCGGTACCACTTATAATAGATACCGTGGAAGACACCAACGGTGTTACTGCAGAAGAATTTGCAGCCAGCAAACGTGCTGAAGCCCTGCAGGTTGCAATTGAACATTTAAATTCACATCCAGTTGTACAAGCCTTATCGGCGACGATGGGCGCACAACTGGTTTATGATACTGTTAAAGTTAAAGCTTAATTGGAGAGCAAAGTTATGTTTAAAGGTGGTATGGGTAACATGATGCGCCAAGCGCAGCAGATGCAAGAAAACATGCAGAAAGCGCAAGAAGAAGTTGCCAATATGGAAGTTGAAGGTCAAGCCGGTGCTGGTCTTGTTAAGATCGTCATGACAGGTCGTCATGACGTTAAACGTGTTTCAATTGATGATTCTTTATTTGCCGATGATAAAGAAATGCTAGAAGACCTAATTGCAGCAGCAGTAAACGATGCAGTACGTAATATTGAAGTCGGTCAAAAAGAAAAAATGGAAGCAGCGACGGCGGGTATGTCTTTACCACCAGGCTTCAAAATGCCTTTCTAGGAGTTTGCTTTGTTTAGTCCCTTAATTAAAGAGTTGATGGAATCATTACGTTGCTTGCCAGGTGTTGGGCCAAGATCGGCTCAAAAAATGGCCTTGTACTTACTCGAGCGTGATCATCAAGGGGCTGATAGGCTGGCAAATGCACTGCGTGAAGCGCTCGACAAGGTCGGGCGTTGTTCAAGTTGTCGCACTCTGACTGAAGAGTCTGAGTGCCAGCTTTGCCAAGACCCAGAGCGTGATGCAAAACGTTTATGTATCGTAGAGACACCGGCAGACGTTGTTGCGATTGAATCCGCGGGTACATTTACTGGTCGCTATTTTGTTTTATTGGGGCATTTATCTCCGATTGATGGAATTGGCCCTGAAGAATTAGGCTTAGATCGTTTAGAAGCCTTGGTTCAGCACAATGATGTTGAAGAGGCGATTATTGCCACAAATTCAACAGTAGAGGGCGAGGCAACTTGTCACTACATTGCTGAAAAACTAAAAACACTGAACATCAATGTTAGTCGTATTGCCCATGGTGTTCCCATGGGTGGTGAGCTTGAATATGTTGATGGGAACACTCTGGCGTTAGCGTTAGAGGGACGGAAGACACTCTAAAATGAATGACCAAGATGAGCCTCTGAATATTATTTGGGTTGCAGACAATGAATCACTGATGAGTTGGTGTGATTACTGGGCGAAATTGCCTGTGATTGCTGTGGATACCGAATTTATTCGTCGCACAACCTACTTTCCTATTACTGGATTGATTCAGATTAGTGAAGGCGACAAAGCGGTTCTAATTGACCCACTTAATATTGATGAATGGGATCCGTTGCGAGCGCTCATGGTGAATCCTTCTGTAATGAAGGTATTCCATGCTTGTTCTGAAGATTTAGATGTTTTTGATTGTTTGTTAGGTGTTTTGCCAACACCATTTTATGATACTCAAATTGGTGAAGCGTATGCATCAGGCCAATGGTCTCTAAGTTACGTTAAGTTGATTTATGAGTATTTAAAAATCGAAGTGGCTAAAGATGAAACTCGATCTGATTGGATTCAACGACCATTAACCGATGCGCAAAAACGTTATGCGGCTTTGGATGTTGTTTATTTAGCGAAAGTATACCCTTTACAAATTGCTCGTTTGACTGAAAAAAACATGCTTGATTGGGTGTTAGAGGATTGTGAGTCCTTGAAGTGGCAATATCAAATGAACTCAGATCCAGAGCAAAATTGGGCTGGTGTTAAAACAGCTTGGCGTTTGTCTCCTGCGGGTTTGACTCTGCTTAGGTTGTTGTTTATCTGGCGTGATGAGCAGGCCCGTAAAGAAAATGTACCAAAAGGGCAAATATTAAAAGATCGTACTTTGTGGTCTTTGTCTAAAATTTTGCCTACTCACAATAAAGCTATTTCAGAAGCGGAAGAGTTAACTGGTCGACAACACCGTTTATACGGTGATGTGATTTTAGAAAAAGTCGCTTTAGTTAATGAATTATCCGACGATGAATACCAATTGCCACTGGAAATGCCACTGCCTTCACAAACGGGTGAATTGACTAAATCGATTAAATCCTTTGTTCGTGAGCGTTCCACTGCATTAAATATTGCACCAGAAGCCATGATGAAACGTAAATTGTTAGAGCCTTTGGTTCGATATTTATTTGATGGCACGGAAATCGATTGGACAAATCCAGCAATGACCGGGTGGCGACGTAATGCTATTGTTGATCCAGTGTTGGAAAAATTTAAAAAATCCTAGTTCGGTAAATAAGACTGAAACCAGAGTTTAAAAGATTTAATGCAGCGAAAAATCGCTTAGAGAAAATTATGAAACAGCACTTAATCGTAGAAGTATTTCGTTCTTCGAAGCATGATGGAATGTACTTATATGTAGAAAAAAGCATTGGTCTTAAAAAAATTCCAGAAGAGCTCATGGAGCGTTTTGGAAAAGGCATTAGTGCCATGACCATGTTGTTAACAAATGAAAGTAAATTAGCGAGAGCAACACCGGAGAGTGTGACGAAAGGCATTCGAGAAAAAGGTTTTTACTTGCAATTGCCACCAGCTAAAGATGAATACTTGTTAGATCTTTATAAAACACCGACACAAGCTGTTTATTAACTATGGCCCCTAAGAACTATGATTGCTAAGCGAACAGAGCCTTTTTGGAAAACCGTTCCATTGGAGCAAATGTCTCCAGTTGAATGGGAATCCATTTGTGACGGTTGTGGTAAATGTTGTTTACAAAAGTTGCAGGACGATGAAACAGAAGAGGTGTTTTATACGAATCTTTCATGTCATCAACTTAACCCGGTAACCTGTCAGTGCAAAGTATACAAAACTCGACAGACAGCGGTTCCAACCTGTATTACGTTAACACCAGATCAGATAGATGAATTTCATTGGTTACCAGATACTTGCAGTTATCGAGTGTTGCACGAGACCAAAGATTTACCGAATTGGCATCCGCTGGTGGTTGGAAACAATCAAGAAATGCTGCGTCAAGGATTAACTGTTCGACATTACGCAGTGAATGAGAATACAGTGGATGAAGAAGAATGGGACACCCATATTATAAAGTGGGTGCATGGTATGCCAGAGCCGTATGATGTAACTTAATCAAAAGCGGTCGCTAATGTCAGCAAAGTAGTTCAAGGAGTTCGCAAACGTGAAGTGGTTGAAAGTAAATACTGTGTTGTTGTTATCTGCCGTTTTATCCTTTTGGGTTCCGTTGAGTCAAGCAGACACCCAATTCCGCGTTATTGTGGATGCCTCTGGCAGTATGTTGATCAGTGATCCTGATAGACTCACTTCTGAGGCTCTACGCCTTATTTCCAACCTTGCACCGGAAGAACAAGCCACACTAGGCATCTGGTTGTTTGGTGAAGCCCCTCGTGTGTTATTGCCAGAAGCACCGGTGAACAAAGACACTAAAGCCAAACTTGCTAATTATATGAACAGCTATGTTACACAGGATGTAAAGACAGATTTAGAAGCCATTATTAAGGTGCTGCTAGAAACGCCGGATTCAGGTGATTTAGCGGAAGGTTTTGATCGACATTGGATTTTGGTTACCGATGGCATGGTTGACATCAGTTTGGATGAAGAAACGAACAAAGCATCACGCGATCGTATCTTGAACGGCTTAACTAATAAACTAGAAGAAAACGGCATTCATCTGCATACCATTTCAATGACGGGTTATACAGACAAAGAATTGCTTGAATCCCTTTCCCTTAGGACTAATGCTACCCATACTGAAGTAGCGATTCCAGAAGATTTACTAGCAACATTCGATCGTATTTTTGCGCAAGCATCACCATCCGATGAATTGCCTTTTGATGGTAATCGTTTTGTTGTGGATGATGCGATTGATGAACTCACCCTCGTCGTATTTCATGAAAATGGTATACAACCACATATTATCAAGCCAAATGGCAAAGTCTTGTCCTTGGTAGATAAAACCAGTGCAACCGTTTCGGCATCAGATCATTACACTTTGATAACCATCAGCAAACCTGATCCTGGTGAATGGCAAATCAATAACGTGGACCTTGAGCGCAGTAGTATTCGAGTCATTACTAATTTAAGTGCCCAGGCCACAACAATATCGCCAGTAGTCTTTGTAAATGAAATGATCTATTCCACAGTGGGACTATTTGAAAGAGATACGCAAATCAAAGACGATGAAGTTCTTGATTTACTGACGGTTAATCAAACCTTGGTGCGCCTTAATGGCGAGAAAAAAGAACCCATTTTTTCCCATGGAATGACTAAATCCAGTAGCGAGTTTAAACAACGTTTAGCTGGCATTACTGAACCGGGTAACTACGAATTAATCAGTTTGATTGATGGAAAAACTTTTTCACGTCAACTAAGTCAATATTTTACTGTTCATCCTGCTGTTGAGTTTTCTGGGGACGCACCAGGAGGTAATCTAATTGCGTTCTCTGCGAAACCTGTCAACTTAAAATTGAATGTTTTACGTTCAAATATGAAGCTTGAATTTACCTACAATAGTGGAGCCGTTGAAGTCGAAGACATGCCTCTTGTTGGACAAGGCTATTGGGAAAAGATTGTTCCAGTTGCCCCTAAAGACAATGTTAAGGTGCGAGCGAAACTAATTGGCGTAACACAGACAGGAATGCGTTTTGACTATTGGACTCCTTACTGGAGTTTTGCGAGAGAAGGTGATGGCGACGCTAAAGTTATCGTAGGCGAAGACGCTCCAGTCAGTCTCTTATTGACACCTGTTTCACCCTCTAATAATGATGTGATGCCAGTCTTAGTTCCGCCGGCTATTTCCATTGTTAATGAGTCGGAAGAAAGTGAAGAGGTCGTACCAGACCGTACTTTACCGTTTACCCCAGAGAAAACAACGAAACAGCAACAAGATGTGAACATGTCATCTACTGAGTGGATCATGTATGCCGCGCTAAATCTCGGTGCTCTCTTAGTAATAGGCGGTGGTATATTTTTGTACCGATTGTCGAAGAAAAATAAATCTGCAAAAGGTGATGACGTAAACGATGTGTGAGTTATTAGGCATGAGTGCAAATGTGCCAACGGATATTTGTTTCAGTTTCTCAGGCTTACGTGCTCGTGGTGGTCGAACAGGGCCACATAAGGACGGTTGGGGAATGGCCATGTACCGCGATGGCGACGTGTGGTCGATTCATGACCCAAGGCCCAGCGCTGATTCAGACATGGCAGAAATCATCAGCAGCACTTCATTAAAGTGCGACATTGTTATCAGTCATATCCGCCAAGCCAATGTTGGAGGAGTTTGTTTATTAAACACGCATCCCTTTAGCCGTTTGCTTTGGGGAAAGACTTGGTCATACGCTCACAACGGACAACTTGAAGACGCAATGGCTTTGCCAGTCTCTGTTCATCACCCGCTTGGCAGCACAGATTCAGAACGTGCTTTTTGCTGGATCATAGAGCAACTGCAATCGCGTTTTGGTGAAAATGAGCCTTCTCTAGAAGTGCTCTCCGGCGCTTTATCTGAACTGGCGTTGCAACTAAAAGCGCGTGGTGTCTTCAATATGATGCTGTCCGATGGCGACAAATTATATTGCTTCTGCACCACCAAACTTCATTGGATCACCCGCCGAGCACCCTTTAAAAAAGCGACTTTATCGGACGAAGACGTCATCATCGACTTCAAAGAAGTCACCACAGACAAAGACGTCGTCACCGTCATAGCGACGCAACCTCTAACTCAAGATGAAAAATGGCAGCAAATGGAAGAAGGGGAGCTTTGCGTCTTTGACGGCGGTGAAGTCGTCTGCCAGATTAAAGCGGAGCTTTGATTGTTTCCGTATATGTAGGGCAGATGAACGAAGTGTGATCTGCCGATTTGTTCCCTCCCATTTTTTCAAGGGGAGGGTTAGGGTGGGGTTATGTCTGGCTCTTGTAGGTCGGAATTTATTCCGACAAGTCGTTTTGCCAGATTCCGGTTTTATTAATAGCTCTGGCAATGGTTGTAGAGTCAGTATTTTACAGAGCCATTAAAACGGTTTTGAAAATGTGTAGACGTGCAGGCACGCACGCTATCATAAAATGTTAGCTTAAGGAGGAATTGTGACGGAAAACTGGCCAATCTGTGGACGTGAAGTTCACTTGCATGGAGGTTTACTTGCGATCAATAAACCGCAATCAAACCTGATTACCCTTTGGCCAAATACTTTATGTGGTAAACGTTGTGAAATAAAAATTCCAACTTATGGGAAAATATATACTGGGATAAAAAACCTTGGTGTTGAAATTGTTGGCCTCGAGTTTATAACTCATGAAAGTGAGGCAATTGGAGAGTCCCCGACTCAATGGAGAACCTATTCAGATCAAAAAAAGATTTGGCCAAACTGGGATGCAACACAGTTATGGTCTCAGGTCGGGAATGCGTCGTTCAAGCACAAAGATGGGGTGTGTTATGATTTATCTAAAAGAATTTCTTATCAGCTTACTTCATTAAACTTAAGGCTAAAAGATCTCTCGTTGTCATACCGAGACCAGTTGAATGCTTTAAATATCAAGTCAAAACCCAATCATGGCCAACGCTTTCAAGATGGTTTTACTGATACTGTATATCAGAAATTCCATTCATTTCTTTTTGACTCTTGCATCTTGCGCGATTACTTATCGGAGTTTGTTTACAATTTTTCTAGGAGAGGTGCGCTAAGGGAGGCTGGAAAAGAAGTAACAACAGCTGGTGGATTATATAAATCATTAAAGAAGAATAGTGAATTAAGTTCTTTTGAGAAGCATCTTAAAGAATGTATGGATGATGGAGGCTGGCTGAAAGAGCTTGGCGCTTATCGAGATTTAGTTATGCATTCAGCACCTATCAATATTGCAAATCATCGGCTTTATTGTATTCAAGAGATCATTTCACTGCCTGAGTCCAAACAAGCTCAATCAGTGAGGTTCCCAATTCCTAGTAACCCAGATGGGCTTTATAAACAACGCTGCAAAAAAGCAGATTTTGACAGGTATGTTAAAGAGCTAGAGTTGATTGCAAAATCTGCGTTAGATGATTATGGCGAATACGACTGCTTAGAGTATGCTCAAGCTATCTCTACTAAGCTTTCTAATCTCGCTTTGGAGATCGGGTCTTTCGCACCTTATAAGCCAATGATTCAGCAGATTATTAGAACTCCTAGAGGTACAACATCTATCTTTCGAGAACTGTAAGTAAGCTAATAAGGCAAACAAGTGAAATAACATGTAGCTTTACTTGTGCCATTATAGCCTATGTATTTTTGCCTATTATACGAGTGTTAAATATCAACCCACATCACGCTTTTGTGTCTGTAAACAGAGCCGCTGGATTGAGGTATTTGAGCGTCGTCGCGGCTGAAGGGCAGAGTTTAAATGCTTTTGTTTGTGATGCGATTCGAGAAAAAATAACGAATTCACATCATTTAGATAATTAAAGCCTTCCCTAGCTTTTATATCTTCTCTCTTACTCACATGACTATTCACTGACCAAAGATCTTACGCTCGCATGTAAGACCAGCCTTTCATTTGCTGATGAGCAATGTATTGAACCGCTGCGTCTACTTGTTTCACGTCAGGCTGAGCGGAAAGCGTTTGCGCTTGCAGGCTGTTACGACAAATCACCAATCGACTCAAAATATCCTCGTCACTTAAGGTAACGGCCAATGCCGCCGCTGGGCCATTGACGACGATTTCCACTTGGGCATCAGGTTCCAATTTAAGCAAATTACGGGCGTTATTCTGAGCTCGTTTTAAAGCATCTACTGTTGGCGCATGGATCAACAATTGAGTAACTGCCATAGCTATATCCTCTTAAAAATTAAAGTGCATTTGCAATGTCTTGAGCGATTTTTTGTAATCCATCTGTGCCGCGATGACGTGGGCGAGGCAGGTCAATTCGCTTATCTAACACTATATTCGCAGGTGAGCCAGACAGCACAACGACACGATCGGCTAAATACACAGCTTCTTCAATATCATGGGTGATAAACATCACTGCCTTGCGAGTCTGTTCCCAGATTGCCAGTAACTGATCTTGTAAATGTTGACGAGTAATGGCGTCTACCGCACTAAAAGGCTCGTCCATTAATAACAAGTGAGGCTGAACCGCCAATGCTCTGGCAATGCCGCCACGCTGAACTTGTCCACCAGACAATTGATGTGGCCAACGTTCCGCCAGTTCTTCCAGTCGAGCCAGCTTCAGTACTTCGTCTACGCGTTCACGTTTTTCTTCCGCTGTTAGCTTAAGTCCTTTTAGACCATAGGCAACATTGCTGCGTAATTTACGCCAAGGCATTAAGCGACCATCTTGGAACACAACGCCACGGGAGCGTCGCGTGTCGTCTTCTTCAACATGAAGTTCAATGTTGCCATGGCTGGCGGTAGCCAAACCTGCTACACAGCGTAATAGAGTGGATTTACCAACACCAGAGCCACCGACAACTGCGATGAATTCACCGTCTTCCATGCGAAGGTTTAAGCCAGAAAAAACAGGATCTGGATTGTTACCATAGTGATAACTTAAGTCTTCGATATTTAAGATGGACGCCATGTCAGCACTCGCTTTTCAATAAAACCAAATAGAGTATCGCTCAAGGTGTAAACCAGAGAAATAATCAGCATGTAAACCACAACGACTTCATAAGCACCAACGCCAGCGGCTGAATTCATTTCTTGTCCCATTCCAGGAACGCCTAGAAGCTCTGCGGCGATGAGCGTCATCCAAGCTTGTCCAATGCCAGTTCGAATACCAGAAAAAATCCCTGTAGCGGCTCCCGGCAAGGTTACTTGAAGCGCTTGTCGCAAGTGTCCATTTTGACCAAAAGCACGAGCCAGTTCATAAAAGCGGGAATCCACATTGCGCACTGCAGAATAGGTCGCAAAGTAATTTACCCAAAACACGCCAATGGCAATAACGAAGGCAGCACCTGCATGGCTGACTTTGAACCAAGCAATGGCAAACACAACCCAAGCCAAAGGTGGAATAGGGCGAAGAATTCGTGCTAACCAAGCGTGTAGTGCGTCTAGCAGAGACGACGAGGCCGCCAATGTACCGACCAAGAATCCAAGAGCGGTACCAATCGCTAAACCCCAAGCGTAGTGAACCAAGCTGGAAAGAACCGCTGGCAATAAACGCTCGGATGTCCATTCATCAGCCAGTGCTTGTGGTAATTTAAATGGGTCTGGTATGGTTCCAGCCGCCGCCCAACCTGCTGATTGGGCATATTTCCAGAGCATGACAAACGCCGCCACACCGATGATTCCCAATAAAGCACGTCCTAATCGGGATCGTGTTAAAGGGTGAGCCTGTGATGCCATGATAGGGAATTACTCCTTAACTAGATCGTTGTAAAAACGAACATCAAACAAGGCTTCGAGGTCAACTTTGACTTTAAGTGTGCCTTGGCTCGCTTGGAAATCATGCATGGTACGAGTACCGTCGATGATGGCGTTCGGGTTCGCTTCAAACTGATCATGTGAATTTTTCAGAGCCGTTAGCGTAATCTTCGCAGGTAAGCGTCCGCCACCAACGTATTTGCCAACAGACTTCACTGCTTCTTCTGGGTTGTTACGCAACTCAGTTGTAGCAGCAATGTGAGCTTTTACTAAAGCTTTGACGAGTTCAGGCTGTTCATTGATTAATGCTTCGCGCACAACCATTACCGCACCCGGCTGATTAGGGAACATACCAGAACCAGATGCGACGACTTTTGCATCGGATTTTCGATCGCTAATAATGCTGACGACAGGCTCTAGAATGGCCGCGCCATCGACGGCTTCTGTCATTAGCGCTTGTTGTACCTGAGCCGCGCCTTGATAAATAATATCGATGTTTTGCGTAATTTCGTCACTGCTCATGCCAAGCTGTTTTTGTAACCAATACTGCAATACGGTTTCTGGCACAGAACCTCTTGGGAAAGTAGAAATTACCGCTTTACGGCCTTGGTCTGCCTTGAAACGAGCAAAGGCTGTTTTCGCATCACCATTTTCAAAGTAAGGAGACAAGTTGCCCAAAGCCACCATGCTGATTTGCTCAACGATGTTCGAAGCGACAACTTTAATGTCGGCACCTTTCGCACGGGCAACCATTGCTGGCCCAATACCAAGATAGGCGACGTCTAATTGACCAGCCAACAATGCTTGAACAATAGCTGGGCCATTTTGGAACTGGAACAATTTAGGGTCACTGACACCTGCGTTTTCCAAGGTGTTATTTTCCAAAACAATAAAGGCTTGGGAGATCGGGATAATAGGCATATAGCCAATTTCAAGGTTTTTTTCAGCAGCAGTTACTAAACTACTCCAACCAAACAAAAACAAAGCCGTTAGAGTCATAAATCGACGCATCGGAGCACTCCAGATAATTAAAATTTAGAGTAAATTATATATAAATTAAAAGAATATTAAAGTTATCCTAAAGATCGTTTTGAACTATGTAAATAAGCTATTTTGTAAGAAAAACCAAGAATGGGTCGAACCTCTTTTCTCCTCCAAACCTTCTGCCCACAAAAGAAATTTTCAAAGAAGTCTTTGACTTGGACTTATAGCCATAATCAGAAAGTGAACTGTTTAAGGTAGTTAGTGGGACAAATGATCTAATTTTATTTAGGCGTATATAGCTCTGATCGATTATTTTGATTTTTTAAGGTTTTATTTCTTATCATTAACTTTAAAACTATTTTTTTATATTAATATTAAGAGTGTTTAAGAATGTTTTAATGTTTGGATTTAATTTTTAAAATATTTCTTGTTTAAAATAATTTAAATTATTAAAGTGATATGTAATGTAAGACTTATTTTTAAATGATAAATATTAGAAGATAGAGTCGATAGGATTCGATTCAGAATATAACCATAATTAATGGACGATTGAATGGCTTGAATTTTATTTAAGGTATTACTTTTAGCCATTGTTTAAGTGTTAGGCGAAACGACAGCGCCATTTCTGTCGATAAAAACAAGGATGTTATAATGACAACAATACTTGCAAATGAACTGCATACAATCATGGATCAAAATAAAACCGAAATCATGCAAGCTATTCAGCAGTCACAATTAAATGCCGATTTTAGTAGCGATAAAATAACTGCCAACGCGTTTTGGTGGGGAATTCATATTGTAATTCCTGAAGGTCCTTTGAATGATATAAGATCGGCTACTGATATATCTAAAGTTATCGTTGGACTTATTGGTACTGGTTTTGGTATCGCGGGTGTTCCACCTGTAGCTGTGGCTATTGGTATTATCGTTGCGGTGTGGGGAGTTGAAAGTATAGCTATTAATGCCGTAGATCAAGGAAAAGGAGTATACTTGAGCTGGACTTGGCCTCAACTGGCTCTAGTTTGGGCTCCTCCTTATATTCAGTCTCTTCCTTTACCAACAGCAATCCTATAATACATATTAGTAATATGTAAATTGTTGTGAATAAAGTTACGCGGTTTCTGTTTTTTAGAGCCGTGTGACTTTTTTATGAATTATTATTCAACTCTTAGTTATCTTTATAAATCAAAGTGTTGAGTATTTTTTTTAATAGTTGTAATAACAGTTTTCTGATTTTTATTTCTGTTGATAGGTGGCTGTAATCTTTAATTTAATGTGAGTGTGATGTTTTTTAGTGGTGATGATTCGGTAGGTTGAAAAAAGGAATTGATGGTGTGATATAAGTGTCATTGATTTGGTAAGTGAGTTAGTGATTCTATGTTTGGATTTTATTATCTATATCAATTTTATAAACTATTTATAGTCTCTTTTTATAATGCGTGATGATGAACTTTGAGTTGTAAGAAATAATCGAGTTATAATTTATTCGTATTATTACTTCTGTTTGATAATGCGAAGATTTATTTAATATTAGAGCAGGATACGAGCTACACCGAAAAGCCGTCATTGCTGCGGAAGGGTAAAGCCTAAATCGGCTTGTTTGCGATGCCATCCGAGGAAAAATAGCAAACATGAACTCTCATCGTTTAGATTAAGTAGGTCTTAGTTATAGCCAGATATCAGGCTAAAGGGGCGAACCTCTTTTGGTCTTCTAAGCCTCCCAATACAAAAGATTTTTTCAAAGAAGGGTTTGACTCTAACTATTGAGCACTATTGCTTGGTCTCGCTCTAGGTGTTTGCTGTGCTTCTAAAGCCAAATATCCATTTGTAGGTCAGGATAAGTGAAGCGCAACCTGCTGTGAAGGCGAAGGTTTTTATATTTAAGGGTGGTATTTTCTACTTATTGAGGAGGAAAGCGGGTTGATTCAGATATATTTTGGGAACCTCAATCAACTCGCGCTAAATTAATTTCACGTTTAAATGAAAACAAAGTGACTAGCGGAATAGTTAACCTTCGACAATTCCTTTCTTTTTATTTCATTACTTAATTTTACTCTTGTATCTTAATTATTTGGTGTAGCATTCTCATCATAGATGGCTAATTTCTTGCGTTTTATAACCTTGGCGTGCGCAAGTCAAAAACGTAACACATTGAGAGGCGCTATTAACGTCTTGTAAGTGGAGAATATAAATGCATAAAGAAATCATAGACTTCTGGTTTACTGAGCTTGAGCCAAAGCACTGGTGGCAAAAAGACACTGAATTTGATGCCATGATCCAAAGTCGATTTGGTTCATTACATAAGCAGGCTAAAGCCGGAGAGTTGTTTAGCTGGCGAGAAACTGCGTTAGGTAGCCTTGCTGAAATCATTGTTCTCGATCAATTCTCGCGAAACATTTACCGCGGCAAACCGGAATCGTTTGCATGTGACGCTTTAGGTTTGGCATTGGCTCAGTTTGCCATTTCGAAAGGTTTTGATACTGAGTTGACTGAAGCGGAGCGGAGTTTCTTATACATGCCTTTTATGCACAGTGAATCAAAACTGATTCATATTGAGGCCGTGAAGCTGTTTGAATCATTAGGTAATGCAAGTAATTTAGAATTTGAACATAAGCATAAAGCTATCATCGATAGATTCGGTCGCTATCCTCATCGAAATACGATTTTAGGACGAGTATCAACACCAGAAGAAGTTGAATTTCTTAAGCAAGAAGGTTCAAGCTTTTGAGTTCATAAAGTATCTCTTCCCATTTTTATCGAGCTTCGATTGCTGTTATTCTAGCGCCATTATTGATGTAGCAGAGTAGACAGAATGATTGATGACAACGATGTAATTGAAACCTTAGACGAACTTGAGACCTTTCTACGTTTGATTGAAATGGGCGGTTTAGGCCTTAACAATGTATCCGGCGTGGCGTTAGCGACGAATAACAGTAATGGTCGTCCGTTTGTGGCTGTGCTGGATGATGACCAGCAGTTGGTGTTAGGTCGTTGGGTAACTCAAGATGTGTTTGAAAACGGTAAAGACATGGTTCGTTACGGTACGAAGAAAACCCATTAATGAAAAGCTTCCGGTACTTTTGAGTATAATGATTTTTTACATGCTGTTTACTGGTTTTTTGTAGATCCAATGTATATACTTTTTCTATCGAGTGTTAATTGATCAGATACTTTGATAGTCAAAGTATCTAAAGGTGAAAGTATGAATATCGATACAGAGGTTAAAAAATGGGGTAATAGTTTGGCCCTCAGAATTAACACTGTCACGGCAGAAGCATTGAACTTGCATCAAGGAAGTAAAGTTCGCTATGAAATTTTGCCGGAAGGGTTGTTAATCAAGCCGATAGACACAGCAGAGAAGAAGCATAAATGGCCGTATTCTGAAGAACAGTTATTAGATGGTGTGACAGCAGAAGCGGCTCATGCTGATGAGTTAGCGACACTTTCTGGTAATGAATGGCCATACTGATTCAGAGGATTGTTTAGGGAAAAACTCTTATGAAAACAGCTTATGTACCTGATAGGAAAGATATTATCAGGCTTGATTTTGATCCTAAAAAAGGCAAAGAGATTGGCAAACTGCGTCCGGCGTTAGTGCTTTCGTCTAAAGCTTTAAATTCAAAAACAGGAATGATTATCTGTTTGCCGATTAGTACCAGTATTCGAGGTGGCGCTCTAGAAGTGTCTCTAGCTGATGATTTAAATAAGCCTTCAGTTGTTGTATCTAATGCGCCACAGACGCTAGATTGGAAACATCGAAAGGCTCAATTTATTACTCAAGCTAATAATCAGGTTTATAAAGAAGCGGTATTAAAACTGGCGACCTTGATGGGCATCGATCAAATATTGGATGAGATGGAAGGTTAAAAGGTTTTGATAAAGTTAAAAAGGTCAGAGCTCTTGAGCTGGCGCTAATGTTGATGAAAAAAATCCCGCTTAAGCGTTTGCCTAAACGGGGTTTTTGTATGTTATGAAAGGCTTTACTGAACGAGTTCGTTGTCCGTAAATTCGCCTTCAAATAACGCAGTAGACAAGTAACGCTCGCCTGAGTCAGGTAAGATCACGACGATTTTCTTATCTTTAAATTCGTCTAAATGGCTTAGTCGTTCTGCAGCGATAACCGCTGCACCACAAGAAATGCCACACAAGATGCCTTCTTCGCGCATCAAGCGTTTTGCCATAGCAATGGCATCTTCATTGGATACTTGTTCAACTCGGTCAACCATAGACAAATCAAGATTTTTAGGAATAAATCCTGCGCCAATACCTTGGATTTTATGGGGTGCTGGTGTTGGTGCTTCACCGTTCATTGTCTGTGTGATAACAGGAGACGTGGTTGGTTCAACAGCAACACTGATAATCGCTTTGCCTTGAGTGTTTTTAATATAACGACTCACACCTGTGATTGTGCCGCCAGTGCCCACGCCTGCAACAAATACATCAATTTCACCATTAGTATCTTGCCAAATTTCTGGGCCAGTGGTTTTTTCGTGAATTTCTGGGTTAGCAGGGTTTTCGAATTGTTGAAGCAAAACAAACTTTTCGTCTTGTGCAATTTCTTCTGCTTTAGCAATCGCGCCTTTCATGCCTTTTGCAGGTTCGGTTAATACAATTGTCGCACCTAAAGCTTTCATTACTTGGCGACGCTCTACGCTCATACTGGATGGCATAGTGATCGTAATAGGGTAACCACGAGAGGCCGCAACGAAACATAGGGCGATACCAGTGTTGCCACTTGATGCTTCAACAATGGATTTTCCTTTGCTCAGAATGCCTTTTTTCTCAGCGTCCCAAACCATGTTTGCGCCAATTCGACATTTTACCGAAAACGCTGGGTTACGGGATTCTAGTTTTGCCCAGATATTCCCATTGCCGATACGGTTTAGACGAACTAATGGTGTGTTGCCAATGGTAAGGGAGTTATCTTCAAAAACGTGGTTAGACATACTATTTCCTTTTTATTAGTCGTTAAATAATAACTGCTTATCGTCGCAGCATATTGGTTTCACTATAACCTCTTGATGGGGATTAATGTTAGAATTTCCAACTATATAGATAGAAGCTACGCGTATTGCTCTTTTATTAAGCGACGTAAGCGCCCACTAGACAGGATACCTTTTTAGATACTATGGAAAATCATGCTGTGATGACACGTGACCGTCATCTTATTATCCGTAAAAAAGAGCAACTGACGAAACGTCAAAAAGATGGTTTACCTAGCGATCGTATGGCAAATGAACTTACCGCTATGATTGAAAAATCAAACGCTTTATACCAAGCCCGATTTGCTCGTTTACCGAAAATCACCTACGACGAAAGCTTGCCTGTTGCGGCCCGTGCTGATGAAATCATCAAAGCCATTCAAGATCACCAAGTCATTATAATTGCGGGCGAAACAGGCTCTGGTAAAACCACTCAACTACCAAAAATGTGTCTGCAAGCTGGGCGTGGGTTAGCTGGAACCATTGGTCACACTCAACCAAGGCGTATTGCCGCACGTAGTGTCGCAGAACGAATCAGCGACGAACTGCAAGTAAACCTTGGTGAACAGGTCGGTTTTCAGGTTCGTTTCAATGACGAAAGCAATGAAGAAACCTTAATCAAGTTGATGACGGACGGTATTCTTCTCGCAGAAATTCAGCAAGACAAACTGCTTTATAAATACGACACCATCATCATAGATGAAGCCCATGAACGTAGCTTAAACATCGATTTTTTGTTGGGGTATCTAAAGCAAGTATTAGCCGCTCGTCCTGATTTAAAAGTGATTGTAACGTCTGCAACCATCGACGTTGAGCGTTTTTCAGAGCATTTTGAAAACGCGCCTGTTATCGAAGTGTCTGGTCGTACTTATCCGGTTGAAATTCGCTATCAACCTTTATTGAGTAAATCGGATTCCGAAGAGTTGGATGAAGATCAAAGTATGGAGCAGGGCGTGCTTGATGCGGTTGAGCTGTTGATAGCCGAAGAGCGTCAATCTGGTTATCGCGGTGCTGGGGATATTTTGGTGTTTTTACCCGGTGAACGTGAGATTCGAGAAACGGCTGAAATCTTACGTCGTGCAGAGTTACGTTCAACGGAAGTCTTGCCGCTGTACGCACGGTTAAGTGCGAGTGAGCAGCAAAAGATTTTCAAATCCCATTCAGGTCGTCGTATTGTTTTATCGACTAACGTGGCGGAAACCTCTTTGACCGTTCCAGGAATTCGTTATGTCATTGATCCTGGTTTGGCTCGAATCAGTCGTTACAGTGTTCGTTCTAAAGTCCAGCAATTGCCGATTGAAAAAATCAGTCAAGCCAGTGCCAACCAAAGAGCTGGCCGATGTGGCCGTGTTGCCGATGGTATTTGTATTCGCCTTTATGATGAGGCAGATTTTGAAAGTCGTTCTGAATTTACTGACCCTGAAATATTCCGAACCAATTTAGCCTCTGTTATTTTACAGATGGCAAACTTGAAATTGGGGGCGGTTGAGAAATTTCCTTTTGTTGAAATGCCTGAAAAACGCATGATCAACGATGGTTATCGAGCTTTGACAGAATTAGGCGCTTTACATAAAGACCGTTTAACTCCGATTGGCCGCCAACTTGCCAAGCTACCCATTGACCCGAAATTAGGCCGGATTCTGATTGCTGCTCAGCAACATAGTGTTTTGAAAGAAGTCGCTATTATTGTCAGTGCTTTATCGGTTCCTGACCCAAGAGAGCGTCCACAAGATAAAAAGACCCAATCAGATCAAGCTCATGCGGTAGACAAGGACGAAGATTCTGATTTTGCTGTTTTCCTAAACTTATGGGAGCGCTATGAAACACAGCGTCAGGAATTGTCTCAGAACCAATTGCGTCAATATTGTCGTAAGCAATTTTTGAATTTCATGCGAATGCGTGAATGGCGAGATATCCATAGACAGATCATGATTGCTTGTAAGCAGCTTGGTTTTAAAGAAGTGCAACATGAAGAGCGTCATTATGAAGCGATTCATCGATCTTTATTAGCAGGGTTGTTTACGCAAGTTGCCAATAAAATGGAAGACAGTAAAGAAATGCTTGGTTGTCGTTCACGTAAGTTATCTATCTTTCCTGCCTCTATGTTATTCAAAAAACCACCTCAATGGATTATGGCGGCAGAATTAATCGAAACCAGTAAACTTTATGCGCGAGTGACCGCAAGAATTGATCCTGCTTGGATTGAGGAATACGCGGCACCCTTTGTAAAACGACAATACTTTGATCCGCATTTTGAACGTAATCAAGGCCGTATTATGGCGAGTGAGCAAGTGTCACTCTATGGTTTGGTTATTGTTGCTAAACGTCGTATTGATTATGGTCACATTAATCCAGAAGAAGCCCGCGAGATTTTTATTCGTTCTGGTTTAGTGGAAGGGGAGCTACGTACGAAACTCGCTTTTTATCGTAAGAACAAAGCTCTCGTTGAAACGTTAGAAACGCAAGAGGCTAAGTTGCGAAAACGCGATATTTTGGTGGATGATGAAGCTGTTTTCGCCTTTTATGATAAGCGTTTACCAGCAGATGTTCGTAATTTAAAAAGTCTAGAGTACTTTGTTAAAAAGTCTCCAGATAGCTTATTTATGACTCGGGAAGATTTAATCAACCAAGATGTCAATGTTGATGATATGGCGTTTCCTGATTCTTTTGGTTTGAATGGTGTTGCATTACCTATTGATTATAAATTTGATCCGGGCAAAGAGACGGATGGTGCGACACTCAAAGTTCCTGTCGGCTTGCTTAGACAATTAAGTTTGGAAGACTTAGGTTGGGCTGTTCCTGGTTTTATTAAAGAACGGTGTGAAGCCTTACTGCGCTCTTTGCCAAAAGTTTTGCGTCGTCGCTTTGTGCCGATTCCACAATTTGTTGATCGTATTTACCCAAATCTTTCAAAAGACAAAGGGGATTTGCTTGAACAGCTTAGTTTGCAAATCAAGCGAGAAACACTGATTGATATTCCATTAAATGAATGGAACGCGGAAAAGCTGGACTCGCATCTAACCCTAAATTTAGAAGTGGTTGATGAGCGTGGGAAAATTCTTGGTGTAGGTAAAGATCTTGGACAACTACAGAGTCAATTTAGCGACCTTGTGGAAGAAAGCTTTGCGAAATTTGGTACTAAGCAACATGAGCAAGAAGGTTTAACCGCTTGGCCAGATCAAGATATTCCTGAGCGCCAAGAAATCAAGCAAGCTGGTATTAAGGTTACTGCGTTTCCAGCGTTAGTGGCGGATGGCGAGAAAGTCTCTTTGAAGATGTTTGATGACCGAAATACCGCAATTGAAACCCACAGGAAAGGTGTTATTACGTTATTAAAGTTAACCCTTAGTAAAGAAATGCGTTATTTACAAAAGAACTTACCTCATCTAAAAGAGTCGATGTTGATCTTTTCACCTTTGGGCCATAAAGAAACCTTGCTGAATGATTTGCTCAATGCAGTATTGGATAAGGTGTTCTTAGATGGGCGTGCTTTGCCTCGTACCAAGGCGGAATTCGAGCAAGCTGTATTGACCCATAAGCCGCGTTTAATCACGGTGGCAAATGACATGGCTGAGCAGCTTTATCGAGTGCTTTCTTCTTATCAAGGCGTTGCTAAGAAGATGAAAGGAAGTATCCCACTTCCTTGGACCAGAATTTACGGCGACATTAAAATTCAGCTTGGTGAGTTGATTTACCCAGGATTCATAGGCAATACTCCGTTGTTTTGGTTGGGGCAGCTTCCTCGCTATTTCAAAGGTATTGAGGTGCGTTTAGAACGATTTCAAAATCATTTGAACAAAGAGAACGCTTATGTGTCTGAATTAGAAGGTCTTTGGCAAATGTATGTCAGACAGAAGAAGGCACATGACGAAAAAACATTATATGACCCTGAGTTAGTGAAGTACCGTTGGATGTTAGAGGAATATCGTATTTCTTTATTTGCTCAATCTGTCGGAACCTTAGAACCTATTTCAGACAAGCGACTTGCGAAGCAATGGCAAGAAGTTAAAAAATTGGTTTAATTTATAAATAACGTTTTGCTTTTTTGCTAGACGCTGTGTGTGAAGTATTACGAGTTAAGGATAGTGAAGATGTTTAAAAAAGTAATAGGTACTTTACTGTTTGGTTCTATGTTACTGCTTGTGCAATCTTGTGCGCATGTGCCAGTAGAAACCAAAGAAGATCCCTGGGAAGGGTTTAATCGATCCATGCTGACATTTAATGACACATTAGATGGCGCGATTTTGAAGCCGATCGCAAAAGGTTATAAAGCCGTTACCCCAACACCTGTGCAAAAAGGCGTGAGTAATTTTTTCTCTAACCTTGGTGAAATAGGCAACATTACGAATAATCTATTGCAAGGCAAGTGGGATGGCACTGCATCATCAACTTGGCGTTTCATTATTAATAGTACCGCAGGTTGGTTTGGTATTTTTGATGTGGCAAGCGAGCTTGGTTTAAAAGAGTACGATGAAGACTTTGGACAAACGTTAGGGTATTGGGGGGTATCATCTGGGCCTTATTTGATGTTGCCTTTCTTTGGTCCTTCTACTTTACGTGACGGTGCTGGTTTGGTGGTGGATTATACCGCCTATGATAGTGGCGAAGATTTGTTGTTGGACTTAACGTATGAAGAGTATCTTGGCACACTTGCATTAGACGTTGTTGACACTCGTGCGCGTTTACTAAGTGCTGAATCTTTTATTGTTGGTGATAGATACAGCTTTATTCGAGATGTGTATTTACAATCTCGTGCCCATGAAGTGTACGATGGAAATATTCCAGAAAAACAAAAAAGTGACGATCAAAACTTTAGTGACGAAAGCTTTGAAGATGACAGCTTCGATGATGATAGCTGGGGCGAAGAAGATTCGTCTGATGACTCTTGGGGAGACGAGTCCGATGATTCCTGGGGAGATGATTCAGCTGACAGTTGGGCTGAATAATTTAGAAAGTGCGACTGTACTTTGACATAAAAAGAACCCCCAATGTTGGTTGTCCAACTATTGGGGGTCACTTCAAATAAGCCCTTTTTTGTTGCTTCCTCAATCTATTATTTGTTCGGATATTTATTTAAGCGATGCCTGCACCGTCAGTGTTATTTTGAGAAGCTTTCCTGAATCTGTACCAATATAAAGCGCACCTTCTGAATCTTGTGCAATAGAACGAAGACGTTCAGCTAGATTCTCTAAATATCGAGTTTCTGTCGTATCGCCGTTAGCGGCAACTTTGACCTTATTTAAATGTCTTAACGCCAACGCAGTTGAAAGAAAATCTCCATTCCAATTGGAAAACAACATGCCTTGATAACGAAGTAAACTGCTAGGTGCAATAGAAGGAATAAATACCTTAGCTGGGTTGTCTATGCCGTCTTTTGTTTTGCCCTCACCAATACTCGCTGCGCCTGAATATTCTTTGCCATAGGAAACAATTGGCCAGCCATAGTTAGCAGCAGGGCGAATCAGGTTTATTTCATCACCACCTTTTGGACCATGTTCGTTTGACCAAAGTGTTTGAGTATTTTGATCATAAAACAAGCCTTGAGGGTTTCTGTGTCCATAACTCCATATTTCATTTTTGATATTGGCATGTGAAACAAACGGGTTATCAGCAGGCACTTGGCCGTTCAAACTTAAACGAATAATAGAACCCGCATGATTGGTTAAGTCCTGAGCGTTTTCTCGAACACCTCTATCACCGATAGAGAAAAACACATGTCCTTTGTCATCAAAAGCAATACGACCGCCATAGTGCTTTGTGTACGGCGATGCAGATTCAGTCACTAACAGGTCTTCCCACTGTGTCAAATCGTTATTGACTAAAATGGCTCTTGCTAATGTTGTGCGTGAACCTTCATCAGACGATTTCACATAAGTGAAATACAACCATGGTTGTTTATCGAATTCTGGTGATTTTGCGACATCCAATAAACCACCTTGACCTTTACTATCAACATTTGGCAATCCGGTAAGGCGTTGCTTTTCCCCACTGGTTAAATTAACTCGATAAGCGTCACCTTTTTGTATGGTGACAATGGCTTCTTGATCATTAAGTAACGCAATACCCCATGGCGTGCCATCAAATTGCGTTACTTGTTTAATATTCAGTGAATTATCAACAATGACAGCATTTGAGGCGTTAGCATTTAGCACCATGAGGCTTGCTAAAAATAGTATCCAATTTTTCATAAGGCGACCTCTCCCGCGAATGTTTATGCCTCTAGTATAGCGAAAAACACAGAGAAAATAGGGTGTAGGGTAGGACTTCCTTTGCAATTGCAGATTACTTACCTAGTTGAATGAAGTATTCAAATAAGCGTTCATTAAGGAGCAAAAATACGTAGTTTTGAGTCTATCTTGCAAAAAAAACTATAAGAGAAATGACAGGAAAATAACAAATAAAATGAGATGGAAAATAGTTGAAAAGGGGACAAGAAATAGGATCAAAGTTATCCGAAATAACGCTCGTTTTCTTGTACATTTCGAGTCACAACTGCATTAGCTGCAATAATGGCGTTATCGCCAATTGTGATGCCGGGTAAAATTTTAGCGCCACCTCCGATCCAAACATTATTGCCAACTGTGATGGGGCGAGAGAAGCATTCACCAGCGGTGCGTAAGTTGGCTTCTCTTGGATGATCTACCGTATACAAATGAGCCCCTGGGCCAATCAGAACATTGTCACCAATATGAATCGCAGCGCTATCTAAAAAGACGCAATGGAAATTAATGTAGACGTTTTCGCCAATGTGAATTTGAGAGCCATAGTCACATTGAAACCCCGGTTCAATCACCAGACTACCAAATTCGGCAAAAAGTCGAGTAACATGGCGCAAGTTTCCCTTACTCGGATGCGCGTTAAACTTCGCACAAGCAAGGCGAGCCGCTTCTCTACGTAAGCGTAGGTCGGTGTCGATACCATTAAAAGATTCACCACGGATCATTTTTTCGAATTCAGTCATGGGTACTTATTACTCGCTTATAAATAAACAATTGAAGTAAAAATAGAAAACGCGACCTAGGTCGCGTTTTTATATAAATAGCACTTCTTAATGAAAGCTAAGCTTACAGCATAGAAGCCAAAGTCACTTCTAACTTACGCTGATCAACAGCAAAGTTACGGATGCCTTCAGACAGTTTCTCAGTTGCCATAGCATCTTCGTTCATTGCCCAACGGAAGCCAGCTTCAGTAATGGCAGCAGGTGCTGCTTTTACATTAGTTGCTGGAATCAATTTACGTTCAAGTTTGCCTTCGTCTTTCTTCAACTCTTCAAGCAGGTTCGGGCTAATGGTTAGACGATCACAACCAGCAAGCTGCTCGATTTCGCCAAGGTTACGGAAGCTCGCGCCCATAACCACTGTTTTGTAGCCGTGCTCTTTGTAGTAGTTGTAGATCTCGGTCACAGAAACCACACCAGGGTCTGTTTCTGCTGTGTATTCTTGGCCAGTGGATTTTTTGTACCAATCAAGGATACGACCAACAAAAGGCGAGATCAGGTAAACACCCGCTTCAGCACAGGCTTGCGCTTGAGCAAAAGAGAACAACAAAGTTAGGTTGCAGTTGATGCCTTCTTTTTCTAGCTCTTCTGCTGCTTTGATTCCTTCCCAAGTAGAAGCCGCTTTGATCAATACTCGATCACGAGTTACGCCAGCTTCTTCATAAAGAGCAATCAGTTTACGAGCTTTCGCCAATGTAGCGTCTTTATCAAAAGACAAACGGGCATCCACTTCTGTAGAAATACGGCCTGGAACGTATTTAAGAATTTCAGTACCAACAATCACCGCTAGCTTGTCACCAGCGTCTAGGATTTGTTGTTCTTTGTCATTGCTCTGGGTTTTCGCCCAAGCAACCGCTTGTTCTAGGAAAGGAGCATATTCAGGGATTTGTGCTGCTTTTAACATCAAAGACGGGTTAGTCGTTGCATCTTCTGGTAAAAAGTCTTTAATCGCTGTGATATCACCGGTATCGGCCACAATGGTTGTGAACTCTTTTAATTGAGATAACTTGTTGCTCATTGCTCTTATCCTTTGCGTTGATGATGTTTGACCAAATCAATGGCCTCTAATAATACATGTATTTTTGCGTCGGCTTTATGACCATTTTCAGAAAGATAACGACGAAACTGTTTGCCGCCGGCTTCTCCTTGGAAAATACCCAAAATATGTCGAGTCAGGTGCATAAGTCGCTCACCTTCCTCTAATTTACGTTCCACGTAAGGAACGAACGCTTCCAACGCCGCATAGCGATCGGTAACAAGGGTTTGACCCCCAAATAATTGTTCATCTACTTGGCTTAATAACCAAGGGTTGTGATACGCCTCGCGGCCCATCATGACACCGTCTACTTTGGTTAACTGCTCTTGACTCTCTGCTATGGTTTTAATGCCACCATTAATAATGATTTCAAGGTCAGGAAAGTCTTGTTTTAATTGATGCACATAATGATATTTAAGCGGAGGCACCTCACGGTTCTCCTTCGGGCTTAGACCTTGCAAAATCGCATTACGAGCATGAACTATAAAAGTCGTTACGCCAGTCGTAGCTATTTCACCCACAAAGTCACGGACAAAATCGTAGGAATCTTCATCATCCAAACCAATACGGTGCTTAATGGTTACAGGCAAACCACAAGCGTCTTGCATCGCCTTCATCGCATCTTTGACTTTTTCAGGATGCGCCATCAAGCAGGCACCAATCAAACTGTTTTGAACACGATCACTTGGACAACCGACGTTTAGATTGATTTCATCGAAACCATTTTGCTCCGCCATTTTTGCGCACTTGCCTAAATCTTTCGCATCAGAACCACCAAGCTGCAAAGCAAGAGGGTGCTCACATTCATCGTAGCGTAAAAAACGCTCTGGATGATTGCCGAGTAACAAGGCACTGGACGTTACCATCTCAGTATAAAGCAGGGTTTGCTTGGTTAATGTTCTCGCGAAAACTCGGTAATCGGATGTGGTCCACTCCATCATGGGTGCTATGCTGAAGCGTCTATCCACTGAATCCCTTGATTCTACTGGGCTGGAGCCTATAATGTCATTGATGTTATTTCGCATTTATATTGTCATTTTTGGTTAAAATATGGCGTTTTAGGTGGCTCAGTGCTAAAAAAGTGCTAAAAATTTTTTTTAGCACTGGCTGTTTTTTGTTACCGAATAATGCAGTTGTAAACTCATTATTTAATTATGTCATAAAATTACAGGTTCATGGTATGGCTAGTTTTAGGAAGAGGCAAAAGAAAGACGGAACTTTGGTGGTTTATGCTCAGATTCGTTTTAAGAAATCTGGTCAAATTGTGTTTAGCGAAAGTGAAAAATTTGAAGGGAAGGGTGCGCAGAAAGCCGCTGAGTTGTGGGCAAATAATCGTGAAGCGGAAGTAAAGCGTAAGCTTGATAGTGGTAAATCTCTCGTTCAGCTTTCTATTGCTGAGGGTATGGCTCGTTATGTCTCGGAGCATGAAGACGCGCCTAATCCACTTGGTAAAACTAAGCGTGGCACTATGATACTCATGAGTAAGGAGCCTATTTTAAAAGAGATTTCTTTATCTGAAATGACCTCTGCTGGTTTAATGGAATATCTTCGTAAACGTTATCATGATGATGGCGCTAAGCCTGTAACGGTACTGCAAGACATTAACTACATTCGTGTATTGGCTAAATACGCAAGGGTTGCATGGTCGCTTCCAATTGATTTGCAGGAAATTGAAGATGCCGCAGGTTTAGGTTCCAGGATGGGGGTTATTGATCGCTCTATACCTAGAACACGGAGGCCATTGCTCGAAGAAATAAGTAATATTTGTAATTATATACACAGAGAAAAAATGGAAGAGGAAGGCTTACCCCTTTTTTAACACCATTAGATGAGGTTGTGCTTTTTGCTATTTTTTCTACGAGACGATTAGGCGAAATTTGTCGTATTGAGTGGGAAGATGTTGATCTCGAAACGGGGATGATTGAAGTAAAAGATATGAAGCATCCACGAAAAAAGAAAGGTAATAATATGACATTGCACCTTCCTAATCGTGCAGTTGAAATTATAAAGAGGCAGCCTAGGATAGAAGGGGAATCGAGGGTTTTTCCTTATGCTGAAACGACTATCGGTTCTGCGTTCCGTCGAGCTTGTAAAGAGTTCAAGATTGCCGATTTAACATTTCATGATTTGCGCCATGAAGGTGTTAGTCACTTATTTGAGCTTGGGTATACCATTCCACAAGTTAGTATGATTTCAGGGCATCGTTCTTGGAGTAATCTTTCTCGCTATACCCACTTAAACAAGCTTGAGAAGTTTGATAAATATGCGGATTTTGAACCTGTTAAAGACCTTGGAGAGGCTGGCTTGGTTAAGCCGATATAGCCTCTCGTTGATTGCGTCGGCCACGTCGTAGTGGTCCAGATTGTTCTGTCATGATTTTCTTTGGTTGTTTGATTACGGCATGAGCTCTGCCACTTAGTAGTAGTGCTCTTTCTTTTGCTTCTTGTCTTGCTTTGTCTAATGCTTCTGCTAAGTCTTCTAAGTGGACGATATAGGGGCTCTTTTGAGACTGAGCCATTCTAAACACAGGAATCATTAGTTCACCTGCATTGGCTGCTTTGTTGGCTTCAGCCAATGTTTTGAAGTTTGTGTAGTGAAGTGCTTCTTCAAGTTTGACCGCTGCACGACCCTCAAACTCTGCCATTAATAAAAATAGTGTTTTAGAGCTCATTATCCTTCTCCTTAAGCGGCGTGTTGTTTGTCTTTTATGACTGACATGGCCAGTTCAAATCCGTGGTAGCCTTTGGCGAATACGCTTCTTTGTTGTGTGTCTAATTCGCCGTGTTGGTTATATGGATTGCGCCAGTGTTTTGGCTCGGCGTAGATGGCGAGTACTTCCAGCGCTTTGCTACTTTCAATGCTTGAGTGTTCTGCGAGTAAGGTGCTGATTCTCGTATACGAGGTATTAAGCTGATCTTCTAGCGAACGAATTGTGCGGTGTTGGTGTTCGTTTTGGATTTTTACTCGATAGTTCTCTGCAGCGGCACGGGCTAAGTTATCTCGCATGCTGCTAGACATCGAAGCGATGCAAGCAAGCTGCTCATAGCCTTTTAACGTTCTAAGAAGTTCACCTACTGTAATTGGGTTGCTCTTATCGTCATATCCTGCGATTTGGTCACGGTGCCAGCTTATTGATTCTGTGTTCATTTCTCTCTCCTTAAGCGACTTTGGCGTCTTGTTTTTCGTTTTCAGCTTGGATGCGAAGATAGATTTCTTCGCGGTGAACGGTGATATCTCTTGGTGCTTTGATTCCTAAGCGAACCTGCATGCCTTTTACACTTAGTATTGAGACTGTGATGTTGTTGCCAATTTTTATGCTTTCGCCAAGCTTTCGTGTGAGAGTAAGTAATTCAGGGGTAGCGGTACGAATTCGAACAGAGTTGCCTTTAATGCCTGATACTGTGATTTGGATGTTGTCGCCAATGTTGATGGATTCGCCGATGCGTCGAGTGAGTATTAACATGATTCCTATCCTTTGGTTTAGGTTTACGATCTAAATAGTTTAGTAAAACAAACCAAATGATGTCAATGTTTTGTTCGTAAAAATAAACAAAAATGTTTTGGAGGGAATTTTAGGCAAAAAAAAGCCCGCAATATTTAGCGGGCTTAATTTAAGGGAGACGTAATCAATTAGGTTTGTAATCTATAATTAAGAATACACATTTAGCGGTATCGTAAAGGGTCATCAAAGCATATGAAAAAACAGCGAATGTTAGCGTATCTAACAGCAATGGCATATTTTCAGTCTGAGCTATCAGGATAGAATCCTTTGCTGACAGAAAGATGATTGCAAGCACAATTAGAGTAATTTGTTCTTTTATGGTCAAAAGCATGTTGGCTTTTGTCTTGGCAAAAAAGTTACCACCCCCATGCTGATCAGTCAATTCTCGAATTTTCGTTAAGGTAATACTTAGAGTTGTCGTATTAATCGCTAGTAGTGCAACAAGGATCGTGATCAGATTATTCGCGAAGAATTTGTCTAAGTAATCTGTATTAAGCCAATCTGAAAAAAGTTTCATCAGAAACCCAATGGCAATGGCTTTAAGAGCTTGGCTTAGTATTGCTTTCATCGTCTATATGGCCTTTTAGAGCATCAATAATTTCGACCAAGTCCTCTGGTCGTTGAATCGGAGCCTCAAGTTCAAACTCATCAATCACCGTCTCTTTTATAGTATCAGCAGTACTAACTTTGCTTGTCAAGCCTACAATTTTTAGTTTTATGTTACCTCCGCCTTTACTTAAATAGTCCACTAGATTTCCGATGGTTTTGTTTTCTTTGTCTAGTTTTAGTGTCGCCCCGTTATCAGACTCTAGACTCAAAGAACTGCGATGAGAATTAGTAACTTTGGAGAGATCTTTCAGTTCTTCCGAAAGGTCTGCTGTAAGATTCGCCATGTTAGGTGTAATGAATTGAAATTCTGCTTTTTTAATTTTGTGGTCATGAAGCTTTACCATCTCCCAGAACTCGTTACTTTCAAACTGTGGTTCCCATTCAGCACTTAGGTTTTTGGTTTTTAGTCTTTTATTGATATGTTTGATAATGGTCCCAACAGCAACTCGACACTCAGAAAAAGCGCGACTTCTCTTTTTTACTGCGATTATTTGTTTATTTGGTGCATTCCATATAATCATGATGGTTGAGGGCCAATCATCCAATAGTTCACCTTGAAAGTCTTTTTCGCGATGAATAAGTTTCTCGCGTGCAATCCTGATAACTAGAAACTCTCCATCGTCGAAAAGTAGTTTTGTTTTCAGTCCCTTAATATCAGGGGAGCTTTTTAGTATGGACTTAATTGATAGATAGAATAGATGATTCTTTTTTTGATTAATTCATCGAGACTTAGAAAATCCTCAAGAGCATCGGCCTGAGCAAACCTATCTTGTGGAAGGAGGTGGTATCGGAATAGTTCGAATACGTTAGACAATTTATCATCCTTGAATCAATGTTTATTACTAAAACTTAACCTTGGCCTCTTTGACAACCCCAACAATTCGGCAATTGCCATTTATTTCAAGAGGTCGGTAGTTAGGATTTAGTGGTTTTAAATATTTTTGCCCAGCATCAATGAATAGTTTTTTAAACGTTACTTCATCAGTACCTTCTAACTTTGCGACAACTAAGTCACCATTTTCCGCTTGAATACTAGGATCTACTAAGATCAGATGTCCTTCTGGAACACTAATTCCAGAAGTTGTAGTCATGCTATCGCCAACAACCTTCAACCAAAAAGAGTTTTCACTTACGTTGGCTGGAGCTTCTTCCCAATCAATTTCATCACCTAAAGTTCGGTAGTCAATTGCTTCTGTCCACTCGCCAGCTTGTACATGGCTAATTACTGGTAGTTTTCTTGTGTTGTTTTGGATAGGGGCAAGAGTCAAGTTGCTTTCTCTTGTTTCTAGAGAATGACTTCCTATGCCTGTGAATAGCCAATTTGAATCACAGTTAAGTATCTTGGTTAAAGGAACTATGAACTTTCCACCAGGTGAGTTAATTCCGTTGAGCCACTGACTAACGGTAGCCTTAGAGGCTCCTGTGGCTTTAGCTATGTTGACGGCTTTTAAATTGTGCTCCGTCATTTTTTGTCTGATTCGGTCTGAAATTTCCATGTTTAGAATACTAAACTAACTTGAGTTTATTTTTACATACATGTAATGTATGTAAAAACGAACCTTTAAGGTTAAGAAAAAAGGACATGATGATGCTCAAAAAAACAGTAGTTGATTATTACGGAAACCAATTGAAGACAGCAAAGGCACTAAACCTAAGTCGTGGTTATGTCTCTCAATGGGGCGATGTTATCCCTGAGGTGCAAGCCCTCCGAATTGAAAAGCTGACCGATGGCGCTTTGAAGTACGACCCAGCGCTTTATACCAAATCAGCTTAGCGGACGATTTTTAAATAGAACACGTTTAGTTATTTCAGGAGAAAACAATGAGTACACACAAAATTAGAAGCCGAAATATCCGCCCACTGCCTGATATCGCGAGAGTAGTTGGTGACTTAAATGAGCTTAAGAAAGCTTGTGAGGCATCTATGGGCTCACTTAATCACGCGAACTTAGACGGTACAGAGTTATTCCGCCATCTTGTTGATACGCATAAGATTGCCGAGTCAGTTCTTGAAGGGCTTTCTTTTCAGTACATAACGCCTCGTGTCTTCGATCACATCTGGGATGGAATCCTCACCAAGGAACACATTGCAATGAACCGTAGGGATTAGCTCGTTATTTATTAAGTCGTAGGTGACGGCGGCAACAATGAAGCCATCCGGTGCATTTAGTTCCCGTTCTTCTTCAGGAAGATTAATCACTTCTAAGAAGCGGGGCACAGGGCCAGAAATGCCAGAGATTCGTTTGCTGACGTGCTCGCTCTCTCCGATCTTTTTAAGAATCACAATATTCATGCGCTTTCCTTGCTTTTGTAAGTCACGGAATAACGAATTTAGAACATTAAAAACGTGGATTCAAGTGCGGCACACGTTTGTATTTATCAGGAGAAAACAATGGATCACATCGACCAAGCCCTTTACGACACGGTTCATAACTCGGATATGTCAGCCAAGGAAATATCGTCTTTATTGGGAGTAGGGCATCAGGTGCTCATTAATAAAGCCAACCCGCAAACGGAAACACACAAGATGACGTTGCGTGAAGCGGTGGCGATTCAGTTGATTACAGGGAATCACTCAATCTATCGCGCCATGGGGATGGAACTCAGCATCAAAACGAAAAAGGTTGAGACGTTAGGCATTCTTGAATCTGTGTTGAATGCCGGTAAAGAGCACGGCGATGTGTTGGCGATGATTCATAAAGCCATGGCAGACGGAAAGATGACCATGCGTGAGCAGGAAAAATGCCAACGGGAAATTACCGAAGCGATCGAGTCGCTTATGGCGCTCCGTGAGTCTGTGCTTGAGCACAGCATGAAACAGATTAAAGGTTAGCTGCCATGAGTATGGAATTGATGGTTAAGGCGATGAAAACGAAGGTGGGTAATCCACTTCGTAAGTTGGTTTTGCTGAAGCTTGCAGACAATGCAAACGATCAAGGTGAGTGTTGGCCAAGTTACCAGTACATTGCTGACCAGTGTGAAATTGGGAAGCGTACAGCGATTTGCCATATTGATAAATTAATTGAATCGGGCTACCTGAAAAAAACGACTCGAAAGGGTGTGAAAGGCAACTCTTCGAATGTTTATGTTCTTAATTTCGACGCAAAGCCAGTAAACAATGGGGGTGCAAATCCTGCACCCCATGGTGCAGGAGATGCACTAGGTGGTGCAAATGCTGCACCCCCTAGTGCAAATGCTGCACCAGGGGGTGGTGCAAATGCTGCACCCAGAACCAGTCACTCTCTTGAACCAGTCAATGAACCAGTCAATGAATCTTTGGTCGTTCCGCCCAAACCCAAAAACCAAAACGTGCTTCTGGCGTACCGGATGAATTTCTGGTCGATCAACGAATGCTGGATTGGCTGAGTGCGAATCAGATCACGACCGACTGGCGCACGGAAACCAATAATTTCTTGGACTATCACCGGGCGAAAGGCTCGACCATGGCGGATTGGGTGGCCGCATGGCGAACGTGGATGCGTAATTCCATGAAGTTTTCCGTATCACGACCTGCGCCGCCTAGCACGGCCAAGCAGCAAGTAAGCGATTCTTTGACGAACATTCACGACACCGATTGGTAGGAGCGAGCCATGAACGATTTGTTTGATGAATTCCCAACCACAGACGCGGCGTACTTCGAAGCCGCCAACCATGCCCATGACTTAGCCCATTGGAAACCAAGTCATGACACGGTCTACGAAGCAGGGCGACGAGTCAGTTTTTCTAAGCTGCGACGCCGTGACACCGGAGCAGGCAAGCGCGCTTTTGCCAAGGCATACAGAGACGTTTGCAGAGCATGGTTGCGTGGTGAACGATTCAAACGAGACGTGATTGAGGCTCAAAAATACGGCGAGAAGATCAGCGAAAGCGAATTACTGCGTCGTCGAGTGATCGGTCGCGAAAGAGTTTGTCAGTTAAAAAATTTGTTAAGGGGCGCGACATGATCATAGAAAACTTAATTCGCTATCACTTTGAAGATGGCTCTGAGGTCACCGCAAGCTGGAGTGATACACCAAGTGACTGTAATTACATTTACTTTTTTAAGGGAGCTTACACCTTTCTAAAAGTGAATGATGAAGGTTTATGGGAATTAGTGGATTTTGAGTTTCATGAATGGGATCAAATCACCAATCCCATTCGAATCGCTGAAATTATGAAAAATGTACACCCACGGCCTGTGGGTGTTTGAGAAATACTAACAAGGTTTCAAACCAACCGACCACGTTTTAAATAGGAAAGAATAAACATGCGCTGGCTAAACCGAACCAAGCCCAACACATTAGGGGCGCTAGGATGGCGGATTGTGAACGACCACATAAACTATCTGATTTCTAGTTCTGCCGATGCGGGTTGGTCTGGCGTTGGTAATACAGGGCGTATTTGTGAAGCGGTCGAGTCTGGCGTTACCCAAACCTTTGCTGGCGGCGGTGACAGTAATGCGGCGATGATTCGACAAATCCGTGCGTTAGCCGCGAAAGACAAAGGCTTTTCATGGCTCTTTAGTGACTTATCACGCATGCAATTGCTTTGCTTGCTCGCGGCGGTATTGGCAGAAGGGCGTAAAACCATCAAAGGCAAACCCTTATCGAATGGGCGTATCGCGGCCAATTTGCCAGCGTTCGCAGCAGAATTGCGACTTGGCCCTGCACACGCCACACTCAGCGAAAAAACCTTTAGTAACAACGTAGCAGAAGGGCGCAAACGCTTCTTGCTCAAGCTACAAAACGAACTGGCGGCACGGATCACAGAAGACCAATTAAAGGCGATGCTATGACTCGACGCACCACGAAGAACATCAGTGATGCGTACATCAAGGCAGCATTAAAAACAGACGTTCGTTATCTTTACGATTCCCGTCGTGTGGAGTTTCACATTAACGCTGCGAGAACCGGCGGCACCTTTTACGATGTGGTTTACAAAGGCAAGAAACGCCAGCGCACTAAGCTTGCCAAATGGCCAGCGGTGACTGCGAAACGGCTGTTTGCTGAACTCCCCGCCATTCGTGCCAACGCCTTGGCGGATCGGAACGCGAGTTTAACAGTCTCCACCTACCAAACAGGGGGCGAGGTGTTAATGTGGTTCATGCAGCACATTGACGCAGACAACACCTTTTCTGATTCCTACGTCTCCACCGCGTCCAGTTACATTGGCAACCATTTACTAAGCCTACTGGACAGCGTGCAGCTCAACGACATAGACAAAACCTTCCTATACAAACAACTCTACATGCCCATGCAAAGCGAGTACGCCCTGTCCACCATTAAAGGCGTGCTTGGCGTACTGAAAACCGCCTGTAGCCGCGCCAATGAATTGGGCCTGATTGCCAATAATCCCACCAAAAGCATTACTCTAACCAGCTTCACCACGACCCAACCCGACAGCCAACCAGGGCGACTCAAGCCTCACGATTTACCCGTGTTACTGGCGGCCATTAATAAGCAAAGCACAGCGCGTCGAATCTTCTTCATGACGCAACTGCTCCACGGCACCCGCATAGGCGAAACCTGCCTTGCCGAATGGAAGCACTTTTCGTCCAGCGCGTTGGAATGGTACATACCTGCAGAGAACACCAAAAATGGCACCGAGCACCGCTTGCCCATCACCCAACACGCCATGGACCTAATCAACACCTTACCGAAACGAGGCGACTACGTGTTCAGCGTGAAAGGTGACAAACCCATGGCGAAACGCACTGTAGAGCGTTGGTACCAAAGCCTGAGTGACCACGTCGGCATCAAATTCACTAGTCACGACATACGCAAACTCGCCCGCGACAGCTGGCAAGACATGGGCATCGACTGGGTAATAGGGGAAATGCTACTCAACCACGAACGGGACGGATTGGACAAACGCTACATGCACACCCATTCCAGAGAACAGATGCGCAAAGCGCTAGGGGAGTGGGAAATTAAACTAAATCAAGCTTGTGAAAATAAAAAAACCTACTAAGATCAATTGGTAAGGATAATTAGATTCGAGAATTAGTGTTGTTTAAATATTGAGGCTTAAACTATGACTGTTGTATTTCTGACAAATATCGTTAAACCGTGGGATGAACTCAATTCACTACTTGCGAAACGATATGTGTTTCAGCCTGAAATTTCTGATGTGACTCGTATGGCTGGATCATTAAGTGTCTCAATTAAGCATCAAGTAGAAGTTGCAGAGTTTAGTCGAACAGCAGTAGATAATGAATCAATCGAAAACCGCATAATGTCTGATGTAGCTGATGCATGGAAACATGGAAAGCTTAGAAACCCAGCTCGTGACAATTCATTTTCTGTAGGTTCACAGTTTGAGTGTGATAAAAATGATGATTTTAGGTTTATCCGAAATATTTTAAGTACGAACCATGCAACTGACGGTGTATTAGACTTTATGGAAGTATCTAAAGAAGCTATAAAGTATTGGATTAATAAATTGAACATACCAATAAATTGGAACCCGATGATACTTGAAGGGGATGTGGGGTTTCATAAAGAAGCTTATTTGTTTTATAACCCACAGTATCAAGTTAGCATGAAGTCAATGAATTTACAGGTTGTCAAAAGAAATAGTAGTAATCAATTGATACCATATGATTGCCCCAATGTGAGATTTGCAATTTATGACCATGAGAAAAATGAAAGTTAAGATATTGGCTTTGTAAGTATCAACCACGAACGGGATGGACTGGACAAACGCTACATGCACACCCATTCGAGAGAACAGATGCGCAAAGCGTTAGGTAAATGGAGGGAGGATATATTAATACATTATTAATCACTTCAATCATATTAATACATATATACAATTATAATAGTTAATCTAGCTTAACTATTATATGTATTGACGGTACCGTCAAAGAGTAAATAGTTGAGAGATAAACGTTATGCCATTACCTAAAGCAAGTCATCAAAAGCCACAAGCGACCGCGAAAGACGTTAAGTCTGCTGCTGCCGTTGGCAATGCTGCGTTTGCTTACTTCAAGAAACATGGCTCTTTTCCTACCTCCAAAGAGCAATTAGCTAAGGGTTAGCTTGCCTGTTGTTCAATGTACTTCCTTATTCAGATTAGCTGATAACTGGGAACTTCACAAAAACTCATTTGAGTCCTATAAGCTTTATGGCAGGCTTCCTGATTATTTTGGTCGGGATGCAGAACTAAGCCACCCTACAGTACATCATATCCACCTCGCAGTTACTGAAAAACTCGCTAAAGAGTGGTCAAGGCGTTACCCCAGAGTAGATCAGGTTCGTTATAGAACGACTAAAGTGGGAGAGCCTGAGAACGATTACTGGCTCATTTATGCCTATGATGATCTTGACGATAAATACTTACTATTAACCATAATAGGCCCTGATGCACATAATGATGCTGAATGGCGGTCTTCTCTAACCACTCTTTATATTCAATTCGTCGAGCCTTGGATCAATGGCAAGCTGGACGATGTTGTTTAGTTTTGGTTTTCATATAGAGCTAATATTTCATTCGTTCCTTGAACAACATACTTTTGCTGGATCATTGCCCAAGGGGAGCAGCTTTGGGCTAGGCCCGATGTGATTTTCAAATGCTCTTCTATTGCATCTGGTGAGTACCTTGTAATTATCGGTTCTTTAAAAAAGGACTGAGAAAAGAAAAAATAGACTTATATTTATGTTGATGTTCAAAAACTTTTTCTCGATTTTTTGCTAATTCTTTTTGCTTGGCCGTTGTGACTTCATTGTGAATTCCATTTACCTCTTTTAGATGAAGCTCTAGCCCTTCTAGTTTTGAGAGATAAATACTAAGGTTGGACATACACATTTCATAGCATAAGCTAAGTTCTTTGATAGCGGCTACTTTATTTTCTAAGAGATGCTGTTTTTTTACTCTCTCTTCCCATGACTGGAAAGATCTATAAGCATAGAAGGCTGCAAATGCTGTGGCTATTCCTGCGATACTAGTAGCGATACTAGAAAAAATGGATAACTTGGTATCAGTAGCTGACCATGTTGGTAAGCCTGTGAGTGTTCCTAGTGTATAGCTAATAATGATGATAAAAGCACTACATACCCACCACTCTACATCCTTGATATTCATGTTCTACATACCTTTTCTGTTCAATAGTTTGCTTTAATTTAATGCCGTTAAATATACACCAATTAATTTAATAGGCTTAATGCTTGAAGTTAGTTTATTCATAAACTACTATTTCCTTGCACTGGCAAAATCCAGTGTCGGGATTGCAACCCCGTTTTACCAAAGCGGCCTAAAACACGCACCGCGTGTTTTTTTGTGGCCGAGATTCGCCTGTTATGGTGGGTCTGCTTCAGGCCAACTTCGGTTGGGCCGTGCCTTTGGGCGGTTGTTGCAACCTGATTTAGATCCACCACCTTATTGAGATTGCAACCTCATTTGGTGGTTTAACCAGACCAAAGGAGGCCATAGATGGCTCATTTAATTATCTCTTCAAAAGACATCCGCATACTCGACGGATTGTATTCCCTTAATGATCTTCATAAAGCTGCTGGCGCAGAGAGCAAGCATCGTCCAAATTACTTTTTGAATAATCAACAAACGAAAGAGTTGATAGCTGAAATTGAAATAGACGGGATTCCGGCTATCAAAGCAAAACAGGGCGTTGGAACCTATGTTTGCAAAGAACTGGTTTACGCCTATGCCATGTGGATCAGCCCGAAGTTCAACCTAGAAGTCATCCGCGCCTTCGACCAAGCCCAACAAACACCAGAACAAGAACCTGTCCAACAAAGCTTACCCGCGCCCATCCAAGACGATGAAAAACTGAAACTCATCAACGACATCGCCCAATCCTTGGGAATCACAGAAAACATAGTCGTTGTACCCGCCAGCGAGATAATGAACATGGTCCAAACTATCCGCGGCTACCAACAACAAATCGCCAAACTCCAAACCAACCCCGCATGGGTCGACCAAACCATCGAACGCGTCAAAAACGCCACAGGCCGACACTTCGGGGAAGGGTAGAACAGAGAAGGAACAAGGGGCGAAATGCCCCTTTTAAATCTGGTATGTAGTGGTATAAGATTAAATAACCCTAAATTTAGTATGGAGAGTAGCTTATGAGTTCAATTGTTGAATATATGGAGCAACAATCTTCTAGAGACGCACTTGCATCAGTTTTAGCGCATTTGCTTGAGTGCGGTATGATTGAGGGTGATAGTGCTCGAGGTATATCTCGTCAAATAGTAGGTGAGCGAACACTGGATAACCTTACTAAGAAACAAATCTATAGATATGAGAAAGATGTTCTTCATTTAGTTAATGTTAAATGTAGTGGTCATTGCGAGGGGGGCATTCATATAGATGACCTTGAAAATGCATATTTAAGAGAAGTAGAGCTTGGTGATTTATATTGTCAGCACTGTATGCATGATGTTGAAAATCGGCCATTTTGATATTGTAGTTTAAAGCAGAAATTTTATTATGATGTTGGTGGTCATATAAAAATTTCATTTTGAGCCTATCAGGTCGCACCTCATTTCTGGTCGGAAAAACGGAAATCTTACCTCTTACAAAATTTCACTTGGTCATTCGTGATAGTTAAAACTATACTGTATGAATATACAGTATTTTAGGTGTAACTATGCGAGTGACTTATCTTGGGGTGTCTCAGTCCCAATCTTTTATTGATGCGAACAGTGTGCGGATTCCGCTTTATGTGGAGTCTGTGTCGGCTGGGTTTCCTTCGCCTGCTCAGGATTTTGTTGAGCGAGCGTTGGATTTGAATGAGCTTTGTATTCCTCGTCCTATGTCTACCTTTTTTGTGCGAGCACAGGGGGAGTCTATGATAGATGCAGGGATTAATTCTGGCGATGTGTTGGTGGTGGATCGTTCACTTACGGCTAAGCATGGCGATATTATCATTGCGAGTGTTCATGGTGAAATGACGGTGAAGACGTTGGAGTTAAAGCCAGAGGTGTTGCTTCGTCCTAAGAATAAAGCCTATAAGCCGATCCCGATTACGGAGGAATCCGAGTTCGAGGTGTTTGGCGTGGTGACCAGTGTGTTTCGTCAGTTAAAACACCATTAATGGAAACGGTGTTTGCGTTGGTGGATTGCAATAACTTTTACGCGAGTTGCGAAAAGTTGTTTCGGCCAGACTTAAAACATAAGCCAGTGATTGTGCTGTCGAATAACGATGGCTGTGTGATTGCGCTGCTCTAAAGAAGTGAAGGCGCTGGGCATTAAAATGGGTGGCCCCATTTTTACACTACGAGATGAAATCGCGCGTCACGGCATTGTGTGTTTTTCATCTAATTATGCGCTGTATGCGGATATGTCTAATCGGGTGATGACGCTGTTGGAAGAAGAAGCGCCCAGGGTGGAAGTGTATTCCATTGATGAGGCGTTTTTAGATTTAACGGGCGTGGATAATGTGGTGGATTTGTTGGCGTTTGGTCAGCAGGTGAAACGCAAGATTGATCAGTTCACCGGTATTCCAGTTTGTGTGGGAATTGCTCCGTCGAAAACGCTGGCAAAGTTAGCGAACCATGCAGCGAAGAAATACGACAAGACAGGCGGCGTGGTGAACCTGATGGATCGAGCACGCCAGCGTCGGCTTTTGGCTTTGGTTGATGTGGGCGATGTGTGGGGCGTGGGTCGTCGTATTTCGGAAAAACTGCGAACTCGTAACATTCATACCGCGTTGGATTTGGCTGATGCGGATGCTAAAGCAATTCGGAGTGAGTTTTCGGTTGTGCTGGAACGAACCGTGCGAGAGTTAAACGGTGTCTCGTGTTTGGATTTAGAAAGCGTTAGGCCGATTAAACAGCAGATTATTTGCAGTCGCTCGTTTGGCCGTCGTATTACAGAGCAACAAGAACTACGGGAAGCAATCGCAAAGTACACGACCAGAGCCGCAGAGAAATTACGAGGCGAACAGCGCTTATGCCGTGTGGTGAGTGTGTTTATTCGCACCAGCCCACATGCCAAGGGTGAACCTCATTACGCCAATTCCTTTTCTGCCGAATTACCCAACCCAACTGATGATACGCGGGATTTGTTAAACGTGGCTGATGTCTTGTTTCAGCGTATTTGGCGCGCTGGCTTTCGTTATATGAAAGGCGGCGTCATGCTGACAGACTTCTATGAACACGGCATGTATCAACAAGACCTGTTCCGATCCGATAGCACCAAACCGAACGCCAAAGCACTGATGAAAGTGGTCGACACCATCAACCACAGCGGCCTCGGCAACGTCTTCTTCGCCTCACAAGGTGTCTCACCACAATGGTCCATGAAACGAGAACATCTATCCCCAGCCTACACGACCAGATGGGGAGAACTGCCAAAGGTTTGGTGATATTAAAAAAATATCGGATTGGCCTTGAAAAATACGGCTACTGTATGTATATACAGTAATGTGTGAGTGGTCACACATTCCAATAGCTTAATTAAGGATAGTTTATGTTGAAGAAAATTGTGTTAGTGGTTGCTGCAGTATCTTCTTTTGGTGTGTTAGCTGATCAATCTAGTATCGGACAGTTTGATACAAAGTCACTTTGTATTTATAACGGTCAGCTATTCAGCATTGGTGCAACTGTCCAGTCAGGGAAAACTAAATTAACTTGTATTATGCCTGAAAAAACTGAAAATAAATCTAGTGGTATTTATCGTGACACTATATTTAAAACTGCTCATTGGGCTTAGTTTCAAAAGTTAGATTATAAAAAAACCACCTTCGGGTGGTTTTTTTATGCCTGAATAAAACGTTTTCATCAAAAAACATCTGTGATTTACCGCCAACAGGCCGCCATTGAGTTGTTAAGGTGTTTTGCTCCAGCCCAATAAATACAAGGCTTTAACTATAAAATGTCGCTTTCATAAGAAGAGAACGACACTTTATAAATTGTTCTTTCTGTCTTCTTAATTTAATATTTACTTGGCTCGGTGAAATCCATTGTCGGGATATCAGGTCTTGAAAAATTGATAAAAGGAAAAATCAATGCATAAATTAATGTTGAAAATTGTTACCTGTTCTTTGTTGGCAGTTGGACTGGTTGGTTGTGGTACTATTTATTTCGGCGGTACGCCGATGATTAAGACAACAGATCAGCTTTATGTTGAGAATATATCTCTTACGTTAACCGAGTCTGTAACGCCAGATATTGAGTATTATAAAGAAGAAGAAGTGCAAAAAATCTTTGAAGATACTCTTATAAAACACTTACAAGAAGACAATTTATTAACATTGGACAATACTCAAAACTCGTTGAGTATTGAAATAACATACCATAGACAATTCGGTGCTGATAGTACCCCGTTTCCTACTGACTCACTTCGTGGTCCTCGCATTAGTTATACAATCACCGTTAAAGATGGAAGTAAGGTTTTAACTGATAAAAGTCGGTCCGGTTTGGAATATGTTGGGAATATGATGATGAAACTTAAGATCGGCAGTTACTCAATGAGAGAGAAGTCTGATGAAGATGCGCTTATTGAAGGAGTAGCAGAAATGATCGCAGAGGATATTGAAAACTTAGAAAAGCCGTAGAGTTTTTGTAAGAACTTATCAAATTATCTTTTTAAAAAAGACGACCTTATGATCGCCTAAGAAGCCACCTTCGGGTGGTTTTTTTGTGCCTGAACAAAACGTTTTCATTGAAAAAGACTTGTGATTTACCGCCAACATGCCGCCATTGAGTTGTTAATGTGCTTTGCTGTAGCTCAATAAAAACAAGGCTCTATGTGTAAAATGTCGCTTTCGTAAGGAGAGAACGACATTCGATAAATACACGCGCGAGGCTTGCGAAGGCGGGAGTTAGCCGTTAAAGTTTCTCCATACTGTTAGTTTTGTATCTAACGGCAACACAACAAACATATAGAGCCTCGCTGATGCGGGGCTTTGTCATTTCTGGGCCTCGCTGATTGCGGGGCTTTTTTGTTTCTAGATTGGACGCACGTTATGAAATTCCTACCGGATGAGCTACTTCAAACAGCTGCGTTCGTCCTTGTGGGGCTGATGGGTGGTGCTGTGAAATATCTTCGTGATTTCCAACATAAAGCTAAGAAGTTCTCATTGATTCACATGCTTATCGCTGTGTTTACAGGCGGTTTCTTGGGCATGCTCACATTCTTTCTTTGTGCATCTCTCAATATAGGCGGGCCGATGACTGGCTTTATGGCAGGTGTTGCCGGGCTGATGGGTGATGAAGCAATCAAACTCTTTATTAATCGATTTAAGCGGGGCTTGTCATGAGTTTAAATTTATCTCAATTGCGTGAGTACGTTGTCATACCTGCATTACAGCAGTTAGGAATGTATTCATTAGCCGCTGAACAGCTTGTGCTGGGGACGATTGCTCAAGAGTCACACGGTTCGTATTTGAAGCAATTGGCTAATGGGCCAGCACTTGGACTCATTCAGATGGAGCCAGCAACACACAAAGACCTGTGGATCAACTTCATCAAATATAAACGAGCCATAAAGCATTCGTTGCTGATGATGACCTCAGACAGTGTAGATGAATGCTATGAGCAGAATGGCTGGCCTGATCATGTTGCGCTGATTTGGAATCTCAGATACGCCATTGCTATGTGCCGTGTTCACTATTACCGAAAGCCTCAAGCACTGCCAGAAGCCCACAATATCAGGGCTTTGGGTCAGTATTGGAAAGATCACTACAACACGATTCACGGTGCCGGCACTGTTGAAGAGTTCATTAACCATTTTCCATTCGAGCTGTATGGAATCGATAAGGAGCAATACCTATGAGTACAATTTTCTTAGCCATTTTAAAGACATTATTAACGAAATTAGTCACCGAAAAGGTGTTGATCGCTGTCTTCTTACATGTGGCCGAATCACTGACAAAAAAGAGCAGCAATACTCTTGACGATAAGCTCATGGTTGAAATTAAAAAAGCTCTCAATGAGTCGTAAATTTCAGTAATAAATCATCATTTTTACTGTGTTAAAAGTAGCTCAATTTTTATGACAAAACCGCTCATTATGCTTTTTTACTGAAAAGTGGCAAAAAAGGTCTGTTTTTAGCTTAATGCTGATCAATTGGTTAATTTTATTGATTGTTTATATCCTATTGATTTACAAGGAAAAGGTACTCTCTATAGGGCCCTTTTTTCTGCGGGTAGAAGACTCGCGGGGTCACAGAAATTTTTCAGAAATTAGCTTCTATTACCCATTCCCATTTGACCATCATTCTTGTGAATAGAGGGTGAATTTACATGGCTACAAAAATACAGCTTGCCGCCGCTTTGGATGTGAACGTTAAGACGATCCGTAATCATGAAAAAGAGGGCTATGCCGTTGTTCGCGATGAATCTGGCTCAATCGACATTGAAAAATCGGTGCATGCTTATGTGGATTATCTATCGGAAACGGTTCGGCAGCTGAGAGCGAATAATGGGAGGAAAACGGGGGGAACCAGTAGAAACAGTAAACAGCCAAAAACCCTCGAAGATTGGAAAAAAGAGAAGGAAAAGCAGGCGGCGATAAAACTGCATCTACACAATGGCCGTGAAAGCGGTGAATTAGTGCCTTATGACGCCTTGTTAGAGTTGGTGAATGGCCCACTTTCGATGTTTAGAAGGCAGCTTTTAGACGTACCCAATCAGTTGCAAAAACGCTTACAAGTTTCTCCTAAAGAGGTGAAGGCTATTGAGCAGGTAGTTGAAGGCGCTTTTGAAAGTTTAAATGAGCTTGGAAATGATGAATTACCGTCGCTTATCGAGAACATTCTCGAAAAATATTCTAAGCATTACGTCCCCGCCGAAGAAGATACCGCTAATACCGTGGAGTAAAGACAACTATAACTCTGATGCTCAGATATACCCGCCTAAGTCGTTTCAAAGGGCGTGGTTACTTGCTCTTGAATCGCCTTATATTGAAAAAATTGTTCTGTCTAAAAGTGCGCGTGTTGGTTACGCGATTTTTATAAACACGTCTGTGGCGTGGCTGGTATCGAATGATCCTGGCAACATTATGATTGTTCAGAACACACAGGGCGATGCGGAAAAGTTCGCGACAAAAGAAATAGGCAAGGTTTTTAATCACTGTTCGCCAGTGATATCTAAGTTATACGGTAAAAATACTTCAACCGAGAAAAGTTTTTTCGGTGGTGACTTGTCCGTTGTTTGGGCCACGTCCGCCAGTAGCTTTCGCATGGTGACAATCAAGTATCTCTTCATGGATGAGATATCGGGCTGGCCGGATAACGTCGATAAAGAAGGCGACCCAATTGATTTGGGTATCACTCGAACTGAAAGTGAAGGGCAACGCAAGATTGTTCTTGGTTCCACTCCAAAAGAAGCCGGCACTTGCAAGATCACTCGTGAATTTTTACAGACAGACCAGCGTTATTTGTATGTACCTTGTCCTCATTGCGAATTCAAACAACGTTTAAAATTAGAGAATTTTAGATACTCAGCAAAAGACTATAAAAGTGCGCATTTTGTTTGTACGAACTGCAGCGGAAAAATTGAAGAACACCATAAATTCAACATGGTGGAAGCGGGCGAATGGCGCGCGACACGTGAATTTGAATGTTGTGATGTTCATCAGGTGCCAGAACAATGGGACGAAACTGGCAGCGCACTTTGCTGCAAATGTGGTGAACCAGGTGATACCAACGAGCGCGGAAAAATAGACGCTGGTTTTCATATTTGGTCAGCGTACAACGACAACCCCAACACATCATTGCCATCCATTGCCGCCGAATACGACAAGGCGAAAAAAGACCCACGCAAAATGCAAACCTTCATGAACACGAAGGTGGGTGTGGAGTATTCGGATGCATCAAGAGCTCATAAGCTTAATAACTTTGAAGCGCTTTACCATCGTCGTGAATATTACTCACCAATGGAATCTCTACCTGAGGAAACACGATGTGTGTTGGCAACAGTGGATACTCAGAAAAACCGTTTTGATTACCACTTTTGGGCAGTTGGTGACCGTGGTGAAATGTGGGCGATTCATTATGGAAAAGTACATGGAGACCCAGAAGATTTATCTACTCAACAAAACCTTATTCATGAATTAGAAACAGAATTTACTCTGTCTGATGGAAGACGTATTGGAGTGTTTGCCGCCGCAATGGACTGTAACGGGCATGCATGGAAAGCCATGCTTGAATTTTGTGCTCCATATCAAGGTTGGATTTTTGCTATTCGTGGTGAAGTGAATGCAAAAACCAAATTCAAACCAGAATTCACATTGAGTTTTAAGGTTCACCCTGAAGTGAAATGTGAATACCGAAGTCTCAATGTTCATCAACTAAAGAACCGAGCGGCAGAACGTTTAAATAACGAAATGCCAGGAAAGAACTACATTCATTTCCCGGTCAATGATGTGTTTGATTTGGTCTATTTCCAAATGCTTACAGCGGAAGAATTAAAAGGCAGTGGTAGCAATGTGAAGTGGGACAAAAAGCCCGATCAAAAACGAAATGAGCCATGGGATTTACTCGTGTACGTGCTTTGGTTGTGGGACTTTTTACGACCCGAAATAAAACATGCTTCCCCACAAGAGCCACTTGGCCTAATTGACCCCAATGCTCACAAAATCACAGATGACGTGATAGAGAACGATTATGGCGATTATTACGAAACGTCAGATTATGGAGATTATTAATGGCTATCTACTCAACTGAAGACAATCTCAAGATTGTTCAACAAGCCATCACTGACCTAGTGCAGGGCAAGCGCAAAGTGAGAGTGGAATACACCAACCCACAAGGTGGTCGAACGGCCATGCAATATACGGAAGTAAGCTTGTCAGAATTACGCATGTTAGAACATCAAATGACCAGCGATTTGCAGTCTGTTCCCTTGATGGAAAGCGTTGATGTCGAGGTGCTATTTTGAGTTATTCAAGTGTTGCCAAATCGCCATTATTCAAAGGGGCTGAATTGCATGATAACGAGAAGAGCGAAAGTGTTCTTCTTAAGGAAATTACTGCCAGCCATCACCTTGTGCGAAATAACCCGTTGTTACGAGTGGGAGCGTCAAGGTTTCGTGCAAGCTGCATTGGAGGTGGAGCCAAACCCGTATTCGATCCAGAACTGTTCAGTGAAAATTTCATCAAGAGCTTTCAAGAATGGGAGTTGTATTGTGACTTTTACGACAACACGAACTTAGCAGGAGTCCAAGCATTAGCTGTCATGACCATGTTACTGGATGGGAGTGCTTTCTTTGTTCGTCGTCGTACCTTGCATCCAATACCGTTGCAAATCCAAGTCGTGAGTCCGTTAAGTCTGGCTATCGACTTAGAGCAAACAGGGTCTAGTAGCTACGTTCGTGGCGGCATCATGTACGCTAAAAATGGCAAAATTAAAAAGTACGCTTTTTACAAGCTACCAAGAGACCATCCAGACTTCGATGAAGACTCGGTTAACTGGTTACCAGCAGAAGATGTAATTCACCTACGTGATGTTGTGCATGTCTCGCAAAGCACAGCACAACCTTGGATTTCCCCAGGGGCAGATTTTGCTAAGCAATATCAGGACAACCAAACAGTTGAAATAAAATCTCGAATGAAGCGAGTAGGGCAACAGGTATTTGCTCTAAAAGAAGCAGAAGTGAGCCAAACTGCGACAGGACCAAACAACCATAAAACGCCCAATAGATTAGTTCACCATGCTGGTGGTGTGACGTTCTTAAATGGGGTGAAAGAAGTGAAAACCGCCTCGCCAGCTGAAATCGCGGGTAACTATCAAGAGCATAACAACCAAGTGTTACGCATGATTGCAGGGCTTTTGGGAATTACCTATGAAATGCTCACAGGTGACTTAACGCAAGTGAACTATTCCAGCATTCGCGCGGGCATGATTAATCACCGTAGGCTAATTAGCCAGCTACGGGACATTGTGCTTGGCCCTGCTTTTAATCGCATGTTGAGTTGGTTTATTGATGCTTATCACCTCGCAAACACAGACGGCTTACCCAACTACTTTGACAATCCATACACCTACCTGAACCCCACTTGGATTTGGCCTGAATGGGAAGAAATCGACCCACTTAAAGCAGCCAAAGCGCTAGTTCTCGAAGTTCAGAATGACATCACATCACTGGAAGAAATTTCCAACAGCCGTGGTAAGACGTTGGATAAGCACCTTGATGGGGTAAAACGCAGCCAGGACGCAAAACAAACAAGAGGAATACAAGATGCGCCATCTACTGCAATTGATGACGAACGCTCCGATGATGATGACGATTGACGCGCATCAAGCAAACTTTGATCTGCTCAAACAGTTTTATCAGAACCCAAGCTTGTTCTTAAGTGGCGATAAAAGTGGACGTGAAGACACCTTTTGCCACATTGGGATTTTCGGACCCACTTCACACCGCTTCAATGGACTAGACGCGAACTGCAATGAAATTTTGTCTTACCGTGATTTACGCCAACGCTTCAATGCTCTTGTTCAAGACGATTCGGTGAAGAACATCTTTGTGGAATTTGACGGCCCGGGTGGGGAAGCATCCGGCTGCTTTGATCTGGCTAACTTGATCAAAGAGATTGGCACAGTAAAACCGGTGATTGGCTTCATCAATGGTGGTTCGTACTCGGCTAATTACGCCTTAGCCAGTGCTTGTACTGAACTTTACGCCAGCCCACACAGTATGGCTGGTTCCATTGGAGTGATCTTTGGTCGTCGTGAAGTTCATAACGACAAAGAGACCATTACCTACTTCACCACAGGGGAAGCCAAAGCTGATGGCTCGCCACATTTGGCATTAAGTGAGGAAGAGCGTCAACGTCACCAAGCCATGGTGAACCAGTTGGGGGATGCTTTCTTTCAGCTGGTGGCGAACAACCGAGGCGTAGAAGCGGCTCAGGTGCAGGCCCTTCAAGCGAAATCCTTTACCGCTCGTGACCTGTTGGCTCACGGTTTAATTGACGACATCAAAACAGAAGAAGAGATCCACGCCATGATGACAGACGCAAAACACAAGCGAATTGTCGCCGAGATCCAAGCCACTCATGACGCTGAAACAGCCGAAATGAAGGAACAGATCCAAGTGCTACAAACCTCGCTGCAATCACAGGAAAGCTCACATAAAGAGCTTGCCCAGAAAATTAACCAGCTTGCACAAGCCGCCGGGGTACCAGAATTGGCGGGGCAACTCATCGAAGATAAAGCCGATGAGCAAGCGGCAGCAAAAGCGCTAAAGGAAGCCGCCGCGAAAAAGGACGAAGACATTTCATTAACCAGCGGGTTGGAGTCATCTAAGGAAGAAGACTACGACATGCTGCAACTGATTGAGGAAGCATAATGCAAGAGATTCATAACAAAGTCTCCGAGTCGCTGATTCTTCTTTGGGCTCATGAACAAGGGGAAATGTGCATTAAGCAAATCGATGCCGCGGCTTCCCAACCAGAATGGGCCATCGTGACCAAAGAAGGTGAAGCGTTATCGGTATCTGATGAAAACTATGACGGCAGCGACGCCTACGGTATTCATGCGGGTGGCGGCAAAGTGTACTGGGCCAATTGTGTATTCAATACGCTCTACATTGCGTGGCCAGAAGGGGTGACAGAGCTAATTAAGGCGAAAATCACAGAGCAGCTTGAAAAAGCCTTCATTGTTATCAAAGAAGGGTCACAGTAATGGAAAAGGAAATTTTTGAACATGAAGCGTTTTCGCTTACTTCGCTGACAACCGGCTTTAATGCATCAATGCATATAGATGCCGCTGTCCTGAATATGTTCACAGTGGAAAATGTCGAAAATCGTACTGTGATGATTGTGAAATCTGGACAACAGTTGCAAGTATTAATGCCAGGTGAAATTGGCCAAAACCCAAACATCGACGAACACGACGCTGAAAGTGCTGTACCAGTTCGTTTGATTCGTTATCCATTTGATACACGAATTGTTCCCAGTGACCTGTCACGCATCAGCTCATTACGCGACAAGAAAATCAAAGCGCAAGAGCTTGCGTCTTTGGTGAAAAGTCAAATGGGTAAGCACAAGGACAACCATCGCTATACCGCAGCCTATACCGCGTACTCCGCGTTAAAAGGCAAAGTGAAAAACAAGAAAGGCACAGTGCTGGTGGATCTTCACAAAGTATTGGGCGTAGATGAACGCAAGCTGGATTTGAAGCTAGGAACGGCAGGAACCAATGTGCCAACCTTGCTCAAAGGGCTACGCAAAGCCACCGTGGACAATGCGAAAAAGCATGGTCACCTGACTTTACTGGGTGTCGAGTGCCGTATTGGTCAGGAAATGATTGAACGAATTCTCAATCATGCCAGCATCAAAACGTTCTACAGTGAAGAAATTCACGCAAAACGTGTGGTGGCCTTCGCGGATGATCCAAGTGAAATCAACATTTGTGGTATCAAGTTTGTTTCTGACGAAGCAGACGAAGTGGCGACAAAAGGCGCAAGTTACCCGCTGGGTGTAAAAGGCTTGTTTGGTATGTTGCGAGCACCAGCCGATGTGCTGCATGCGAGTTCAGCCAAAGCGCGTGAATGCCACATCACCACTAAAGAGCTAGATCATGACGAAGGCCTAGAAATCCGCTCCCGCGCGATTTATTTGCCGATTGCACGTGATCCGTCCTTGTTAGCGGAAATCTATTCTTCTAACTAATTAGTACCTTCAACTCCTTACTTTTTGATCCATGAGGTGCTTATGAATCTCAGTCATCGTGCTGTCTTGGAATCGCTCAAAAGCGAAATCGATAAGGAGTTTGGGCAAGATGCGATATGGACATCGCAAGAAGGTACAACGGACACCATAACAGGGACGTTCTCATTTCTTGAAAGCGATGTGAACACCACGTCGAAATCAAAAACCGCAGGGCAACTGCATGTTGAAGTGATCACCGCGACCTTTTGCGTATCACCCAATCATTGCCCCTGTGAAGAAGGAGATTGCCTCGAAATAGACGGCGTATCTTATCTGGTTTTACCGTTTCAGAAAGGCGAGTATGAAATCATTCTTCCCTTAAAAATAACGCAAAACAAAGACCATAATTGGCGGTGATTTATGAACCTAGAGATAGATTTAGGTGATGGCATTGCTGAACTTGAAGAACAACTTGAGTTGTCTATTCGTCAACTTCAACAAGCGGTCACTCGAACCATAAAGAAAACCGCCCGCTGGTTAGAAACACAAACAAAGAGAGAGTTAGGTGTTGCTTTATCAGTACCTCAACGAGTGTTAGCGGCTCGATATTACAAGACGTTTTATATGAAAAACGGTCGACGAACCGTGAATGTCTGGTTTGGTTTATCGACAATTTCTGTGAGCGCATTAGGTAAACCCGTTCAAACCGATATTGGTGTGAGGGTGGGAAAACATCATTTTATTGGTGCTTTTGTCGCTACGATGAAAAGTGGCCATAAAGGTGTTTTTAAACGAAAGCATGCCTCAGGCGGCAAGCGTTCGAAACGATCAGACGGACAATGGACGGAACTGCCAATTGAAGAAGAGCGCTTTCCTATTGAGCAGATTGCCCAGCCCATCATAGAGCGCTATCACGTGCGAGCCGAAGCGCGCTTTCACCACATCTTGAAACAAGAGATCAACTTCGTAATGAACATCGAGGGGCAGTGAGTGGTAAACACCAATATTAATTTAAGTGATGTACACCAAGCCATCATAGATGCTCTGAAGAGGCGATTTTCTAAAGTCACCATCGCCAGTTACGACCCAAGTGACAATCTCGAAACGCTTGCTCCGGCCTGTTTGCTTAACATTGAAGAGTTACCCAAAGCGCCTGATGTAGGCGATGGTCGTTATCCTGTTGTGGCGCAATTTGCCATTCATTGTGTGCTAGGGCAGGAAGTTAAAGATCTACAAATGGAACTCCAAGAGTTTGCCATTGCTGTTTCTCAATTTGTTTATGAAAAGGGGATCTGGCTAAAAGGTTCAGTCTTAGAAAAGCCGTTCAATATCGAAGCGTACCCTGGCAACTTTCGCAAAAATACCCTTGGTGGTTTTGACTCGTGGGTGGTGAATTGGGAGCAAAAACTCTACCTTGGTGCGTCCACTTGGCAACCTGAAACGGTTAAAAGCGGCATTCGCATTGCGGCCGGCCCAACCGATGAAAACAACCAAGATGAATACCGGAGCCTCTAATGCGTCAACTTATTGAAGCCATGGTTCGGGATATGTTGAACCCCTATCTCGATAGAATTGAAGAACTAAGTGAAGAAACCGAAGATTTAAGACGACGCCTGCAAAGCATTATTCGTCTTGGTTATGTTACCGAAGTGCATGAGTCAGGTACTTTGATTCGAGTTCAACACGGCGCGCTTAAAACGCCTTTTGTTCGTTGGTTTTCTAGTGCTGCTGGCGATACTTCAGATTACCGGTGCCCAAGTGTGAATGAACAGGCTGTTTTGCTGAACTATGGTGCGGGTAACAATGGCACACAAACCGTCGCCCTAGTCGGATTGTTTAGTGATAAATTTCCAGCTCCAAGCAATGATCCCAATGAAATTATCCGTTGTTATCCTGATGGCTCACGTGTTTCTTACCATACTCAAAAACATTTAATGACAGTGAATTCAATAGGTGATTTGAATGTTGATATTGGTGGTTCTGCCATCGTAACTGTCGGTATGGATGCAAGCATAGATGTAAAAGGTAAAACGGCTCTCAAATCATCAGGTGATACAACAGTTGATGCTTCTAAGATAAAGCTGAATGGTGGTGCTGGAGTCGTTACTGGTGCGCATAAATGCATGATCACCGGATTACCACATGCAGATTGTTCGTCTACCGTCACTGCAGCAAAGTGAAGGATTTAACGTGAGGAAAATATGGCATTAGACAAAGAGCTATTAGCTCAAGACATTGAAGCGGCGATGGTTGCAAACGGCTTTGAGCCATTAGCAGGAAAAGCAGCGGGTCATGATTGGTGGTTGGCGTTTGCAGAGGGCATCGTTAATCACATTACTCAAAATGCTCAAGTTGAAGTAACCAAAGGGTCCAGTGCTGGATCATATCAAGTGAGCTAATAAAAAGAGTGAATAACCAAATGGTAGGCATCGATCGAAAAACAGGACGAACAATAGATGGCTTTGATCAACTAGTGAGCCGTATTACACAAGTTATGACTACACCCAAAGTAGGACGAGCAAAACGCCCAACATTTGGAAGTGATGTTCGTCAATACATGGGCGCGAATATGTCTGACAGTATGTTAATTCGGTTGCAAGCGGCTGCGATTGCCGCTTTTTATGAGCCAATCAATGGACTTACTGATTTTGTTCCTTCTCGTTGTGTAGCTAAGCGATTAATAGATGGATTAGCTTTGTATTTTGAGGGCAAATGGAATGGCCGAGATGTTAAATTTGAGGTGCCATTAGATGTTTCCACATCAAAATCCACTACCTAAACCAGACATCATCACCACACCGAACTTTGATGATCTTTTTAAAACGGTCAAAGAGAATGTACTGACGTATTTGTCAGAAAATGCACCGGATGACGTAGCGGATGTAACAGAAACCTTTGAAAACGAAGCCGAGTTGTTAACCAAATTTACTCAAGCGTTTACTGTCATACTGCAAAGTCACTTTCGACAAATGAACGCTCAAGCGTTGCAGATGTTTGGCATGTACGCGACCGACGATGCCATGGTGGATTTAATCGCCAGCCAATTAGGAGTGGAGCGTCAAATACTGGAAGAAGGCGACCCAAATGCGTTTCCTCCAGTACCGCCAACGGTCGAAAGTAACGAAACCTTACTCACACGTTATTACTTAGCTGCCTATGCACTGGCGACAACGGGCACACGATCGGGTTACCGATTCAATGCAATGACGCTGGGAGGACGCCCCAAAGTAACGGTTGAAAGCCCAACGAAAAGCAAAGTCGTGGTGACCTACGAATTTGAAGCGCATGACATGGCTGGGCAAACCAAAGATGCCCAAGCAAGACGTGTTTCACCAGGTGAAGTGGACTGTTTCATATTGGCCCATTCCAATAACGGCGTTCCCGCCGAATCACTTATAACAGCAACGCAAGAATACATGCAGCGGGACGACATCGCTCAAGAAACGGATCTACTCACAGTCAAAGCACCTACGATAAAAACATGGTCATGTGATGCTGTGCTTTATGTACGTAATGGCTCTGACGAAGATGTGGTGAAAGCCGCTGCAGAAGCAGCCGTTCGTGAGTATGCAGAACAGCAACATAGGCTAGGCGGAAGCGTTGAGCTTTCCATGTTGTATAGCGTCTTACTCAAAACCACGGGGGCACATCGTGGTGATTTGATCGACCCACCAGATCCAATACGCTGTGAATACAACGAGGCACCTTACCTTGAGTCAGTCCAAATTACCGTCAACACTGAAAACCTATAGTGTTTTACCAGACAATCGCAGTCCACTAGAGCGCGCATTAGAACTTGCTTTAAGTGAGGCTCTGTATTCGATTGATCACTCATATCCTGAATTATTGGATGCTCAAAAAGCACCAATAGAAGGAATTGCAACGCTCGGTATTGATCGACAAGTGCCAGTTTGGGATTCAGAAGACTCTGAGCAGGCGAAACGAAATCGTGTTGAATATGCTTGGCGTAATAGGCAGCTAAGTGGGACACGAGCAGGGTTTATAAAAGCGCTCGAGCAAATGGGATTTGGTGCTGATGTTACGCCATGGTTTAAAAAGCCTTCGGAGTTAGAGCCCTATTACTTTCAAATATGGGTGTATGCCTCAGACCGTGTACTGACGCCAGAAATCAACGCTCGCATAGATCAACTTCTTATAGAAATGAAGTCAGAGCGAGATTCCTACGTTATGGATCTTGCTCGTGAGTCCATTGCTTCGCCACGCATTGCCGTAGCAGCAGAGATTGGCATCACCATGACATCACTGCCATTTGTTCCAGCCGGCAGTGAGGCAAACGCATTAACCCATACGGGCATAGCCCAGCATCTAAGAATTATATCGACATCGGAGCCAGCGAGAAATGAGTGACTATAGAACTTACATCACAGAGACAGGTTTTGGTCTTGAGCGTGATGCAAAATTTAGAAACACACATGTCGACCATTCAATTTTAGTCGTAGGTGATGGTGTACTTCCAGACAGTGCATCGCCAGCGGAACAAACAGATTTAGTTCACCAAGTAAGATCCTATGCAATTACGATAGAGAAGGATGATATAGATCCAAATGTCTGGATTGCTCGAGCTGAAATTCCGGCTAGTGACGGAGGCTTTTTTATCAAAGAAGCAGGAGTGAAAACGTCAGATGGAGAGCTTTATGCCTATGCTCGTCAAGCGGGTGACTATAAACCATTGCTCGATGAAGGGCAGGGTAAAAGCTATACAATCCGCCTTAAGTTTGTTCCAGGCAATGCAGACGCGATTCAAATCAAGATTGACCCTTCAGTACAATTCGTAACCCCAACGGATTTGAGTAACGCGGTTCAAACTCATGTTGAGGAAGAAGATCCTCACGAACAGTATCAAACTAAAGTACTTGCTGCTTCTCAGGCATCATCAGAGAAAAAGTATGTTGATACGTTACAAAACCAGAAAAAGCTATTTGATGTTTCAGGTACTGCCGATGCTATTGTGTTAACCAGTAAGGCAGGGACGACACCCATTACTGAATTAAATGATTTTGACGAGTTTTCATTCATCGTCACAGCAACCAATACATCATCCAACATGACGATAAAAATCGATGAGTTAGATGCTGTTACATTGTCTGGCATTAGCAGTGACACACAAATATTTGAAACCGCGTTGCTGACTGTTCGATACATCGGCGGAGCGTTCTATATTGCTGAGCAGATTAATCCAAAAACAGGTAATCCAGTCGCTCTCATTGGTGAAATTCTATCAACATCTTTTGCTCAAACTGGCGCTTGTAAGATGCGGTTCAATGCTGGTGAGTTGAATCGTTCGACGCATCCTATTTTATTCGCCAAAGCTCAAAAAGAAGGTTTAGTTGATCAAGCGTTGAAAGATGCAGATCTACGGAAATATGGCGGTAAATGGGGGGATGGCGATGGTTCAACGACATTCACATGTCCTATTTATGACGGCACATTCTTACGTTATGCAGACAATGGGCGCGGTTTAGATGTTGGGCGTGAACTGGGGAGTTGGCAGGAGGATGCTATTCGTAATATCACTGCATTTACGCTGTTAGCGACTGATGGAGGTCGAAATAGCGCGATGTCAGTAAGTAATTCAGGCGCGTTTGTGACGCCTCCATCCACAGATAGAGTGGATGCGACAAACGGGGATCGTAATACTATAGGCCCCCACGGTTTGCAATTCGATGCTTCTGCTGTTGTCCCTACTGCCGATGACAACCATCCGATGAGCTACGCCGTCGACGCTGAATTTTTGGTGTGAGGAATTATATGAAAATTTTAAATGCGTTTGATCGATCTACAGAGTTTTGGGTATTCACTGGTAGGGTGGAGCAGCAAATAGATCCGCTCAGCAAAGAGCTAGTATCGTTACGTTATGCAACGGATAAAGAGCTGCTTCCAGAAAAAGAAGGTTTTGTTCAGGGCTTCGTGACAGGCGAATGGAAATACTACGCTGATAATCGTGGCACAGAATACTGGGACGAAGATGGCACCAAACACGTCATAAACGAACTAGGGGAAGAACTACCCGAGAGCGCTTTATTAGAGGAGCCGCCCAAACCGGAGCCAACTTTTGAAGAACGCCTAGCCTCGGCCATTGCTAATCGGGAAGCCGCTTACAAAAAGGAATCCGACCCTTTATACATGGAATGGCAATACGATGGCACAGCCGAAGCCGAGCAAAAATGGCGCGATAAAGTCGCCGAGATCAAAGAGCGCCTTCCCTTACCAACGAAATAACAATTTCTAATTAAAGAACCCATCAAACACCCAGCCGCGCAAGCGGTTTTTTTACGTCTGGAGAAAGCCCATGACCACAAAACAGCCGCCTAATCCTCGGCAAAAATACACCGTACTCTCGCCTTACCAATGTCCAAATTACAAACTTTGGCACTCAAAAGGCGACACGGTCGAGCTGCTTCCGTGCGAAGCGGAATACTTAATCCTCAGCGGTAAAGTCGCCCTTGCGACAACGGCCGCCAAATCAAAAGGAGAGGCGTAATGCCAGAAATTGCATCCTTTGTACATAACGGCATGAGTGTCGAAACACACTCTGCACCGCCACCAATGGGGCCGTTGGGCGGCGTCGTTTTAGGCGTAGTCGGCACCGCGCCAGACGCCGACCCACTCTGGCCTAAAAACAGTCCAATCCGCATTGCTAACATGGGCTCGGTCGCCAAGCTAGATATGGCAGGCACCGAACGAGGCACGCTTTATCGCACTTGTTACGAATTGCTCCGCATCGTTTCCGTGCCCATTTATGTTGTGATTGTGGATGAAGAAACGGACGCTGCTGACACAGTAAACAACGTCATCGGTAAAGTGGATGCGGAAACTGGCCAGCGAACCGGCATTCAAGCCTTAAGCGATTGCCAAGAAGTCCCAACCCACATTGCGGCACCGGGCTTTAATACTAAACCGGTTGCAGATGCACTTGCTGCAATGGGCAAACGTTTATTTGCGATCCCGGTTGGCGATGGTCCCAACACCAGCGATAACGCCGCCATCGAATACTCAAAATCCCTCGGTGGCGAAGGCACAGGGTACGACGCATTCTATGTGGTCGATCCGTTCGTCTCGGTTTACAGCCAAGCGGCGAAAGGCAACGTCTACTTCTCTGGCGCGGCTATTGCCTTATCTTGCTTTGCTCGAGTCAAACCATGGGAAAGCCCAGCGAAAGGCGGCATGGGGGCATTAATCCAAGGCACAGCGCGAACCATTGATTACAACATCATGGACAAAGCCACCAATGGTGATTTGATGAACCGCTTCGGTATCTCGTACTTTGCCCGCACGTCCATGGGCGGCTTCTCGCTGATTGGTAACCGTTGCGTCATGGGTCGATTCGTCTCACAAGTGGGTCTTGAATACGCCATCATTCGCAAGCTAGCGAAAACAGCCCAGCGCGCCATGGCTCGAAACCTCAGCGAATCTTTCATGAACCAAGAGATTGAAAAACTCAACTTCTGGCTCAAATCCCTGCAAGCCGACGAAACCATCATGGGCGCGCAAGTCTACTTGCACCCCACGCTCAACAACGTCGAAAACTACACCAACGGCGAATGGCACATCGCCATCAAATACCACGGCTACGCACCGAATGAACACATGGTGTATCACCTAATTGAAGATGTCGGCATCGTCGAATCGTTCCTTGAAGGAGTTCTATAATGGCAGGACAACGTTCACGCATCAGCAGAATGGCCATCATCAACGGTGAGCCATTAATCAAAGAACTCGACGAGTTCACCCCGCCCGAAGTCAAAAAGACCATGCAAGAAACCCGCGGCGGTTCATTTATCCCCGGTGAAGTCATGGTCGGGTTGGAAAAGCTCACAGCCAAATTCAAAATCAAAGGTGCCAGCCAAACCTTGCTGTCTGCTTTTGGGCTAGCCGATGGCGAGATGTGCCAGGTCAACGTAAACGAATCTCACCAAGACGAAGATGGCAACAAATTCGCCATCAAATACAGCGTCACAGGGGAAATCACCAGCGTCACCGAATCCGCCAGTAAAATGGGCGAGCTACCCGACAACGAAATGGAAATGTCGGTCAGCGCCTATAAAAAGACCGAAGCAGGGCGAACCATCTACGAGATCGATCGCAACGCGCAAATCCTCGACCTTGGCAATGGCGACATCCTCGCCGAACACCGTCGCAACGTTGGCTTACCTTAATTCATAGCGTTAATCGTCAGCCAAACCAATTCAAGCCCCTTTGCCCGCTTACTTTTAACAGACGTTACGTTCAAAAGAGCCGAGCGGGCTTTTTTACCTAATTGAAAAGAGAACCACCATGTTTGAACCAAAAACACACAGCCTAGTTTGGCCAATTGAAAACGAGCAAAGCCAACCAATTAAAAGCGTAAGCATCCGTCCAATCACCATGGGCCAGCACCGCAACCTAAGTAAAACTCACAAAGCCGATGACACCAAACTGCTTCGAGTTTGCATTAGCCAGAGTGCCGGTTTAAATGAAAAATTGCTCAAACAGCTTGTCACACCAGACTACAACAGCATTCAAAACCAAGTGTTGGAACTCATCAACACCACCGCCAGTAAATTAATGGAAGACTCATTTGATCCAGCTGAACCAACTTTATTGATTCCAATTGAAGGCGACGATGGCCAACAAAAAACCAGCTACAAACTCAAGCCGCCAACCGTCGCCACCACCGACCTAATGGACACCTATAGCGACGAATGGGAACGCACCATCTTCATCAGCTCAAGCTGTTCAGGTTTCTCAAAAGATGAACTAGAACGCCTCAGCTTGCCTGACTGGAACCAGCTACAGGAGCGCCTGATCGATTTTTTGGAAAAACCGGCGGACTACTTTCGCCCAAAGACGTAGAAGTCCTAACCGACGTGATCCCGCTGGTTTACCACGTTCCACCATCTGAAATACTCAACTGGCGCATCGACGAAGCCATGCGCCGTTACCACCTAGCCGCCGCCAAACTAGGAATAAACAAGGGGTAAGCCGTGGCCGATAAAAAGATCTCCATCGCATTGTCTGCGATAGATAAATTCAGTAAACCATTCAAAGCGGCCATCCAAACGGCAGGTAAATTAGACCAACAAGTAGAAGAAACCAGCGCAAACCTAAAGAAACTTGGCAGCCAACAAGCGTTAGTTGCCCGTTTCAAAACCCTGAACACCCGCCTAGACGAAACCCGCAAGGCCATGTCTCAGGCAACCCAAGAAACAACACGCTTAAAACAATCAGAACTCAACGCCAAAGAAGTCGTAAAGCAACACACAGCCGAACTTGCCAAAGCTGAAAAAGCTGTATTAGATGCTGCCCAAGCCTATGGCGCACAGTCTCGCCAAGTGCTCGATGCAAGCCAAAAAGTAAAGCAGCTCACCAAAGACAAAAGAACCGCCGAACTCGCCCACAAAAAAGAAAAAGTCGCCCTCAAAACCTCAGAACAAGCGACCAAGCAACTTACCAGCGCCTACGGCAAACAAGCCAAAGAACTGGGCGGATTACGTCGAGACATGGGCGCGGCAGGCTTAAAGGTCAATTCTTTAGGCGCCCAAGAACTCAAACTTGCACGTCAAACCGATCAGGCAAGCAAAGCCCTAGACCGCCAGCAAGCCAAGCTGAAAAAGGTCCAAACCCTAAAAGGCCGCATTGCCGATCGTAATGCTCAAAAAGGCGAACTGGTCGGGCAAGCCGTCGGCCTAGTGGTAAAAACCGCGCCCCTCATCATGGCGGGAAAACGCGCTGTCGACTACGAAAACACCTTTGCTGACGTCAAAAAAGTCGTCAACTTTTCCGACAAAAAGGAAGAGGCCGAATACCGCACCAGCATGATGAAACTCGCTGGCCGCCTTGGCGTTCAGCAAGAAGGCATTGCCGACATCGTCACCGCCGCAGGGCAATCCGGCATCGAAAAAAACCAGCTGCTCCAGTTTGCTGAATCCGCCACCAAAATGAGCGTGGCGTGGGACGTATCGGCAGAAGAGGCCGGTTCCACCCTCGCCACATGGCGCGCGGCCATGGGACTCACCCAAAAGAACGCCTTAGACCTAGCCGACGCCACCAACTACTTAAGCAACAACATGAACGCTAAGGCAAAGGACATTGCCGCCGTCATGGTGCGCCAAGGCTCCACCGCCATGGGCGCAGGTTTAAACTACAACCAAACCGCTGCTTTGTCTGCCAGCCTCATTGCAGGCGGTGCGACTCAAGAAGTCGCCGCCACCGCCCTGAAAAACATCACCGGACGACTCACATCTGGTTACGCCGCCACCGCCGCCCAGCAAGATGCCATGGGGCGCATCGGCTTCAATGCTGAAGAACTAGCGGACATGATGCAGCAAGACGCCCAAGGTACCCTTGTGGAAGTCATGCGAGGCTTGCAAGACGTCAACGCCACAGACCGAGGCGCAGTGATTTCGCAGCTCTTTGGGGAAGAAGTAAAAGGCGCGGTGGCCAAACTCGTCACCACACTGGACGACGACAAAAACGGCCTCGTTGCTGCTTTTGCCAAAGTCGCCAACCAAGCCGATCGCACCAACAGCGTCAACGACGAATACGCCAACCGCGCCGCCACCCGTGGCCACAAACTCGCCATGCTCGGCGCTAAATTTGACCGCATGACCATCGTACTGGGCGACCGTCTTTTGCCCGTGCTCGATGCCGTCTTGCCGCCGCTCATGTCCGTGGTGGACAGCGTGGCCGACTTCGCCGAAGCCAACCCACAGCTTGCCTCCGGTTTACTCGGCGTGGCCGCCGCCATCGCCGTGGTCAAAGCCGGTGCTATCGCTTTTAAACTCGCCAAACTCACCCTTGGCAACGGACGCGATCGCTTCAACTTAGGCAAAACCAAACTCACCAGCGCCACCGACCAAACCACCCAAAGCGCCAACCGAGCATCACGCTCCCTAGACCGACTCAACCGCAAACTAAACGGACTTGGCGCAGGCGCGGGTTACGGCACAGGAAGCAGGGCAGGCAGAAGAGCAGGCAACCGACTCGCAGGTCTAAGAAGTTATGAAGACCAAATTTCAGACCGCAACAACCCAACCAAACGCGCCAGCGCAGGCGGTCGTTTTGGCAAATTTGGCAAGTTAGGAAAACTCGGTGCCTTAAAAGGCGCAGGGCGATTCTTTCGTCCACTGGACATGGCCATGCAAGGTGTCAGCCTCGCTTCTGCCATGTCTGGCGGTAGCGGCACCGAAATAGGCGCAACCGCAGGCGACATGGTAGGGGGAATGGGTGGCGCGGCGGCTGGCGGCTTAGCCGGAGCCGCCATTGGTTCCGTCGTACCTGTTATTGGTACCGCCATTGGTGGCCTCGTTGGCTCCATCGCAGGCGGCATGGGCGGAGGCGCACTAGGGGAATGGATTGGCAGCAACATAGGCGGCTGGTTCACCGACGACAAAACCGACCAACCCGCACCAGAAGCCATTGCCAAGCAAAGCCAACAACTACAAAACAACAACAAAAGCATGACCTTCGCGCCAACCATTCACCTAACACCAACAGGCAACCCAACCTACGATCAACAAGTCAGCGACCAAGTGATAGAACGCCTAAAAGCCGAATTTACACAGGGCATGATGGGCAACATGGACGTCGCCTCAAGGTCGGATGGGAGCTTGACGGATAAGCGAACGAGTTAATGGCTAAGTCGCTTGTGCAGTGGTAAATGGGGGTCGGTGAAATGCAGACCCCTATAAATGCTTCTAAGACACGTGTGCAGCGGTAAATTTTCAAGGAGGAACGAATCGTTCCTCCTTGAAACCATAGGCATAGGGAATGATGGCAACATGGGCGTTGCGACAAGAGCCGATGGGAGGTTGAAGGATAAGCAGAGTTCATAGAGTGTCATTGGTTTGAAAAAGGTTTGCTGGTGTTTCAAAATTAAGCTACTAGAATAAATTAGTAAGAGCCCGCAGTGTCTCTATTAATGGTTTTAAGTTATATCTAGTAAAAGTTAACAATAAAATTCGTATAATTAATATTTCACTTTAATAAGGAAGTCTAGTGGTAATTGGTCGGTCTGTTGAATGTTTGATTTGTAATAGTGACTTTTTTATTCGAGTTGGTATTGGTTTAGATTCATATCAAAAACACTATTTTGATTGTTTGAATTGCGAGCAACCAATAGGAGTTGCTGTTCGAAATGGAAGTATTGAAACTATAGAAAATTGTAAGCTTGGTGGGTTTGAAATTGATAGTAGTAAAAAAATTATAAACTTACATCCTAGTTTTTGTTTTCCCGTTGAAAAATATCATGATATTAGCTTCTTCCCATCTATAGAGGAAGTTGCACTTCTTAGTCCTCATATTAGGAAAAAAGAAGGGGCTTTTTTGCAAGATGTTGCTACTCAATTTGATATCCCTAATGCAGATTCAATATGGGGTAAAGTTAAGGCAATATATGATTTTTCACATATTAAAGGTAAAGAAAAGGCACTGGTAAAAACAATAAAAGGTTACAATTTAATTAGAAAAAAATGAAAATGGTTGAAGATGAATGTTATACATATATCGATGTATTACACGATTTTTACGATGCATTATTTTATCCGAGAGTGAATGAATTATTTGACCCAATAAAGGCTCTAGTCGATAAATTATATGATGAAGGTAAATTAGACGATTTTTATGAATACTATAAAGATAATTTACGTGAAGAAAATAGTGTAAGGTATTTTTCTGTTTTTACAACATATTTTAAAAATAGAGATATATTGGGTCAGTTGATTTATAGGGCTAGAATTAATAATTCGGAAGTTGATGATTTAATGGTAGGATCTAAGGATTTCGATAATATTAAGTTGTTTTATGGTGAAACATATGAGTCATTAACATCAAATTTCACTGTTTTAGCTTGTTTAAATAACTTGGAAAGTGGTCGTAAATACGATGAATTCAAGACTCTTACTCTTCCTAAATACATTAAGGATTTGGAGAAATCAAAGAAAGACAGACCAATGAAAGACAATCCAAGATTCTCAAGATTTAGCGAGTTTCTTGATTCTAGTCTAAGGAATGGATCGCATCATGCGTCAATTTGGAGGAAGGGTGAAGTTATAATGTACCGCAGTGGTGGCGCAGGAGCAGAAAGAAGCATGTCGTATAGCAAATATCTATATATGTGCAATGTACTAACTGTCTCTATTGCTGCATTGCATATGGTGGAACTTCATCTTGTGAGTAAATATAGTTTAAATTAGATTTTTATGATCAGCTGAAAAATAGATTAGTTTTTCATCTGCCCCAAATGTATTGTTGTATCCAAAATAGTGCATGTAGTCTGACTTAAAAAGGAGTTTTTATGATTTTGGAAAAGGGTAAAAAAAACGCAATTTTACATTTTGATGAATCTGGTTTTACGGGTAATAATCTCCTTCATGAGCAACAAAATATATTTTGTTATGCCTCAATTGAATGTCCACATCAAGAGGCTCAGGATTTTGTCGAGTACATAATCAAGAAATACAAAATTCAAAACGGAGAAATAAAAGGTAGTAAATTATTAAAAGGTGTAAAGGGGAAAAGAGCAGTTGACGAAATAATTCAACATTTTAAAGGCAGATTTAAAGTTTCTACCTCAGATAAAAAATATGCACTGGCAGGCAAGTTTTTTGAATATATATTTGAGCCAGCTATTCAGAGCGTAAGTTCTATATTTTACAAAATCAATTTTCATCGTTTTATAAGTAACATGCTTCATTTGGAATTAAGTGTTCGTGGGGCCATGGCTGAGCAGATATTTGAGGACTTCGAAAAACTGATGAGAACTGGAGATTTTGAGGGTCTTAAAGCTCTTTTTTCAGCATCTAAAAATGAAGGTATATCTCCAATTCTGGAGCAAATATGTGATTTTGCTATACATAACAAAGAAGCGGTAGTGAGAGAGCTGGATGGTTATGTTGGTAGTGGTGCAGGAAAATGGGTACTAGATTTAACAAATACAGCGCTTTTTGGTCTACTGGCTGCATGGGGTCAAGAATACGATCAATTGACAGCTTATTGCGATCAATCAAAGCCATTAAGTGAAGATCAAGAAATTTTTAATGTCATGATCAACCGAGAAGATAAGAAGTATTCGCACGTTGCGGCCATAGATAGTCCTATTACCTTTAACCTAAAAGAGCCACTTAACTTAGTAGATTCAAAAAATGTTCATGGAGTTCAACTGGCTGATGCAGTAGCTAGTGCATTTGCCTATGTATGTGACAACGAAAATCAAGACGAATACGCAAAGAAATGGAGAGGCATGATTGAGGGGCATGTTATCTTTGGCAGTATATTCCAAGACTATGATCATCTTGATTTAAGTAAATTAGAAGTGCAGAGAAATGTAGTGTTGCTTCACGAGCTAACTGAACGAAGTAAAAATGGTCAAAGCTTAACTGAAGATATTGGAGAGTACATTCAGTTCATTACTATGGCTCTTAGAGAGAATCCTCTTGAGCTGCATAAATAGCAAGGCTGCTGTCTAACAATTTTCATCTACTTCTCAAAGTTGCTGCAAACCGCGGCGATATTTGAGATTTCCCCCATTGACCCGCCCCCAATCTTGATCTAGTATTTCTATTGCACTGGCAAAATCCAGTGCCGGGATTCGAACCCCGTTTTCACAGCGGCCTAAAACACGCAGAGCGTGTTTTTTTGTGGCCGAGATTTGCCTGTTATGGTGGGTCTTTGTTGGGCAACCTTCGGGTTGGCCGTTCCTGTGGCGGTAGTTCGAACCCGATTTAGATCCACCACCTTACTGAGATTCGAACCTCACGAGGTGGTCAACTTCATACACAGGAGGCCAAACATGGCTACGGATATTATCTCAAGCATTGACGCACCCGTTGTACAAATCACCAACGATCAAATCACCACGACTTCGACCGACCTCGCCAAATGCTTTGGCAAACGTCATGCAGATGTATTACGTCGAGTAGAAAACCTTGGTTGCAGTGCAGAATTTAGCGAACGCAATTTTACGTTGGCTGAATACAAAGATGAACAAGACAAGACTCGACCCATGTATCGCATCACCCGCGACGGCTTCGTCTTCTTGGCCATGGGCTTCACCGGCACCAAAGCAGCCCAATTCAAAGAAGCCTACATCAACGCCTTCAACCAAATGGAAAAACAGCTCAACGAGCAAAAACAACTCCCCGCCAGCACAGAAAACACCGCGGTGGCCGAAGCCGACAAATACCAACTGCTCAACAGCATCGTCAAATCCATGAAACTGGACAGCGACCCCGTCGTCGTTCCATCAAAAGAACTCATCGACCTAATCCAAGCCGTCCGCATGTACCAACAGCAAATAGCACGACTACAAACACCAGACTGGGTAAACGACAACATCACCCGCGTCAAAGACTACGCCCAACGCAACTTTGTAGACTTCTAAGCGACAGGCAACTAAAGCTCACTAAGTGGGCTTTAGTTGTTGTTTTTCATAGGGTAAAGGGATAGGTTTGATGAAAAAGTAATCATCGAAATATCATTAAAGGAGTAAAGAATCTATGCTTTGTATCATCTGCCGACTTGAGAAAGATGACATGAGTGATGAACATGTTATACCTGATTCTTTAAATGGTTATTACCATATATATAACGTTTGCAAGGCTTGCAATTCATCAATGGGAGAAAAAATCGATGCTCCTTTAATTAATCACCAACTCACAAAATTATACCGATCAGAGCAAGAAATAGCAGGTAAGACTGGGAAAATACCTAATCCATTCTCAGGTGTTTTTTATAGTGAAGATAATCCTGATAATAAAGCTAGAGTGGATAGAAATAAGGATGGAAACTATGAAGTTGTTTATCATCCAAGAATAGACGTTGAGTTTGATGCTGATGGTGGAATTGAAAGAATTGAAATAGAAGTGATCTCAAAAAATGAAAGTGAAATTGATGACCTGTTGCAAAAAGTATTAAGTCGTAATCATATTTCTAGAAATGCTATTTTTGATAGTGAGCGGAGGCGTGAAGAGAGGAATGGTAAAATTGTTACAAGGTGGGAAATTGACACCTTGAAATTTAAAATAGGGCTACTCAAAATTGCCTATGAGTTTGCCGTAGATTTAATTCCAGAATATTTTCTGGACCCAGAGGCTATTAAAATATCAGAGATTCTTAAGAATGCCGATTACTTTAATGTTGAGGGATTCGTAAAAATAGGATCTGGTTTTGAGCAAGAAATCTTTAAACCGTTTATTGATTATCTTAACTTAGATAGCAATAATCACTACATAGTTTTGTTTCCTTCGAATCTTGGACTTGTGTGTTTTATTAAGCTCCATAAGCTTTTTACAATAGGTGTTGTCTTATCAAGTAAGCGTTTTATAGATATTTCTGAGACTATAGTGGGTGTGAATGATTGTAACAAAAAGATCTTTAAAAAATATCTATTGCCCGAGCTTATGCTTGAATGTTTGGGTCCCAATTATACTAGACTTGGTTATAGTTTTGATAACGATAAAGATAGAGCTAAAGGGCAAATGGAGATAGACTTGCCAGAATATCGCTATGAAGGTGGAGACAAAATAGAGCTTGTTCCGTTATATAAGAAAAATGGTGAAAAGCATCCGTTCTTTCTTGATGAGCTAATACACAAGAGTGAATTTGATTGGCGTAAAAATGGAAGCTGGTTGATTACTAATTACTTTTTTCCAAACTCAATTGAATATTATGTAAAGTCTGTAGGGACAGGGAATTTATACAAAGTTGTAGCATTTGAAAATAGTGTAGAACTAATTAAAAAAGTATAAGAGGTTTTCGAGTTTGGGGTCAGGTGAAAAATAGCGACTCATCGCGGGCTTCTTTGTTTTCCAACATGATTTACTGTGGTGTCACAAAGCTATCAATGGCTTTACTAAGTTCAATGATGTCTTTGGCTTTTGTGAGCTGTGCTTGGACTTGAGGTTCATTGACGGGAATGTCTAGTTTGTAATCCGCCAGCGTCCGTTCTTCTTTCGCTTGCTGTAAAAGCATGGCTAAGAGCTTAAGTTGGTTGTTCTGGTCTAGGTTGTATGTTCTTCCAGCTTGTTTAAAGGTGTTGATAACGGTTTGGTGAACACCAGATTTTTTATCCGGTTTTGGCAGTTTAGACGCTATGGGTTTACAGGTGTTGTAAGCGGCGTAGTAGGCTTTGTGTAGGCTGGTTCTTAAGTACTGATTCTTATATTCTGAGTTTGATTGTGCTTGTAAAGCGTGCTCCGCAAAGAGCATCAAATCATTAATATCCGCATCCATGTGGTGCTTTCCTTAGTAAATGCTAGTGATAAAATGGTCAAAGGCTTTGTCTGAAATATCGCTTTCTGCCAATAGTTTCAATAGACCTATGTTCATTGAGTGGATTTGCTCAGAAGTTAAATCGTCTTGGACCTGGTATCGAGTAGAAATCCAGCTTTCACCTTCATCATCTTCCATTATGTCCCGTGAAACTATGTAATTATCGATTCTGTGGGAATTAAAGTATGTATTAACAATGGTGAAATAGTGCTCAGTTTCTTCTTGCGTTATGCCATGTTCAATCAGGTAGAGTTCTAGAGATTCCATTACGGGCAAATGGGCGTCTAACTTAGGAATGTTGAGCTTTGAGTATGTTCTCATGAGTTTTACATCCTCTGAAAATAAGCCAATTGCTCTATTAAACATGCTTAATAACCAGATTACGGTCATAGTTGGAGTACTTGATTCTAAATATGTTTCTAGTACTTTAATTGCTTTTTTTGTGTGACCTATTAAGTTCAGCCGAGCTGCATAGTTAACAACCGGAGTTTGGCCACTTATATAATTAAGCGATTTAATATGTTCTTCAGTCATTTTCTTTTCATTACCAAGAGCAGCTTGATGAAACATCATTGCACTATGACTTAAGCCTTTAGAGAGCTTGCTCAAGTCGTCAATCTTGACTCGTATGTCCCGCTCAATACGTGCTTTTTCAAATTCACTTAGAGCGCTAAATGGCCCCAGCTGATAATAAAATCGCTGACATTGAACCATTAAATCATCCATGAGAGCGTTTGCTGCTAATTCGGGCTGTGCCATTGTTCTTCCTGAGTTGTTTGTTTTCTAACCATCGATAATAGTTCGATACTAACAAATATGGGTGCGCCCATGCCATAGCCAGCAACAAAAAATCTAACCCAAGCCCATCCCTGATGGGCTTTTTCGTTTCTGTCCTTCCATTTTTATCTAAGGAGTAATCATGCGTCAGATGATGTCGCTCGGTGGTTTTGTGTTTTCGCTCAGCGAAGGCACACCATACGAGGGTTTGCAGCGCACTAGCGACGGCGGTTGGGTCGCGGTAGCGCGATACGGTCAAAAGCCCATGAGCCAAAACACGGGCCAACAGTTGGAAAATATCACCGTCACAGGCACGTGGTTTCAAAGCGATGGCATGGCGAATCTCAACGCTTTACGTGCCTTACAAAACCAGCGAGCGCCCTTGGTGCTGGCCGATGGCTACGGCAACAACTTAGGCCAATGGACGATCAAACGCTTGCAAGAGAAGCAAGACAAGATCATCGACGACGGCACCGCCTTCGTCCTCGGATTCACCCTAGAGCTACAAGAGTACGCCAATGACAACAATACGTAGCCGCGACGGCGACACCATATCCAACATTCTGTGGATCGCCCTAAAACGCAACGACGACGAAGCGGAAGAAGCCTTGTTCGAACTCAACCCCGGTTTAGAAACCTACGGGCCAGTGCTTCCCGCTGGCGTCATAATTAACATCCCCACCTTGTCAGAAAAAGCAGCCGAGACGGTAACCAATATATGGGACTAAACAACCAATCCAACTATTTACCAAGAGTCAGCGTGAGCGGAGCAGGCGAACGCATCATCAATAATCGCCTGACCTCGTGGGAGCGCATCGACGCCGCAGGCACACAAAGCGACCAACTCACTTTGCACATCGACACCACAGGGCAAACAGGCTTGCCGAAAGAGGGCGCGGTGCTCACATGGCAAGAAGGCTACGGCGACAACCTGATCGACAAAGGCCAGTTCAAGATTACCCGCATCGTGCCCACACTGTTTCCGCCCAGCGTCACCATCGTTGCCACCGCCGCGCCGTTTCAAGTAGACGACAAGACCGGCTTTAAAGAGCGCCGCACCCGCACCTTCGAAAACGTCAGTCTTGCCGATCTGTTCCGCCACGTCGTCACGCCTCACGGATTCAGCCCACGGGTGGCCAAAGAGTTTGAAAGTGTCGTCCTCGAGCACATGGACCAAACCGACGAAACCGACAGCGCCTTTTTAACCCGCCTCGCACAGGAACGGGACGCCATCGCCAAACCCGTCAACGACCTGTACGTTCTCGCCAAACGGGGCCAAGTGAACACCATCACAGGGCAAGCCATCCCGCCCGTCGTCGTCGGCGTACCCAGCCAAAACACACCGAACGATGGCCAATTCATCAACGCCCAACTCGACCGACCTAGCCGAAGCGCCATCACCGGCGTCAAAGCCAACTGGACAAACAGCAACACAGGGGAAGAACACACAGTACAAGTCGGCACCGCACCGTATAAGAAACTACGCCAAAGCTACGACAACCCAACCACCGCCCAACAAGCCTGCCAAGACGACCTCATCAAAAGCCAACGCCAAGGCACCAGCGTCACACTCGACTTACCAGGCAACCCCAAACTCGTCGCAGAAGGCATCCTCACCCTAAACGACACCTTCCCACCCGAAATGAAAGGCAACTGGTCCATCGACAAAGTCACCGCACGAGGCGACAGCAAAGCAGGGTACAGGTGTTCTGTAGTGGCGAGTGAAGTGGTTTGAATTTTGGGAGATTAAAAATTGCGTGCGTTTTGTACTGGTAGTAAATGAGAAAGTCTTTTAATATCAATGGATAAGGGTTTATAGCCTAGAAAGAAGAGGCTGTAGATAAATGTGTAAACGCGCATGCTCGTTTTCCTAGTTTTTAACTTTGTGAATAGTCACATAAAACTTTTATTATTCAATTATTTATAAGGTTTTTTTTGGGGGGGGGAATTGTCTAAACGCGCATGCGCACTATTAAAATGTTATGTTTTTAATCAGGAACCGATATCTGAATTTTTTTTAGTTTAATTTGTAAATATTTTTTAGTTTGTAGAAGATCATTGATTTTACTGTCCACTTTATCAAGCTGTATTTTAAATATATCAATTTTGTCCTGATTACTGATCTCTTCATTTTCCCAAGGAACAATTAGGTTAACTATTTCTTGCAGTGGCATTCCGAGTGATTTTGCATGTTTGATAAGTTCAATCCGTGCGATAGAGCTGTCAGGATAATCAAAATATCCATTGAGTAATCGGCTAGGTTGTAATAGTCCAATTTTTTCGTAATGGCGGATAGTATCTTTTGTTAATCCTGTCTTTTCCATTAATTCATGTTTTAACACATTTTACCTTATTTTTTGTGTTGACTATGGGCTATACACCATAGTTTAGAATGGCCTTTCTAATCAACTAGAAAGGTGGTCAAATGTTAAAAATTTTTAAAAAACTTATGATAACAGTTATAATTATTGTTCCGGCAACAGATGTTTGGGCTGTTAGTAATGACCAAAACAGATGCTTTCCAGAGTCTCTGAAAATGTTAACTGAGTTACCAATGCCAAAAGATCAGGAATATCTGATAACAGTCAGCGAAAGAATATTCACACCTACATCAGTAAATGAAGTGTATCGAAAATTTGAAGCGTTGCCGCTCAATCAATTAATGACCGAAACAGAAGGAGTCTCAGGTGTTAATTTCACTTATGCAATCATAGGTGAGCAATACCTAGTGAAGGGTGATAAAAGAGCCGTTTGTTTAATGGATGGTTATGGTGCAATTGAAGAATTACAGGAGAATACTCGTCCACATCGCTTTGCTTATAGAGTTTGGAATTTTTCATTGCCGGAAGCTGAAAGCATTTCCTACGGTGATGGCGAGTTTTTATTTAAGCCATTAGAAAGCGGTACTGAAATAATCTGGAATTATAAGTTTGCATTAAAAAAAGATGAATTCCCGGGGAATCTTGGTGGCTTAGGGCGGTGGTTATTTAAGAAATCTTTTGCCGAATCAACTTGGAAAAAATATATGCATCAAGCTTTGAGTAATTTAAAAAAAGTTGTTGATTCATAAGTGGTTCATATGCAAACATAACAAGTTAATCAACTGGACGTATTACGGTTGTCATCGTTTTTGCAAAAGAAAAATCCGCAAAAACAATACCAACCTACACGCCAGTTATTAAGGCGCTAACTCTTCCTACCCCCTAAACCAGCCAAGGTTTGCTTTCCCCATTGACCCCGCTCGTATCTTGATCTAGTATTTCACTTGCACTGGCAAAATCCAGTGTCGGGAATACCACCCCGTTTGTTACCGTAGCGGCCTAAAACACGCACCGCGTGTTTTTTTGTGGCCGGAGTCCGCCTGTTATGGTGGGTCTTTGTTGGGCCAGCTTCGGCTGGGTCGTTCCTACGGGCGGCAGTGGTATCCTGATTTAGATCCACCACCCTTTGAGAATACCACCTCAGAGAGTGGTCAAAATTTTGACCGTAGGAGGCCATAGATGGCTATGCAACTTATTACACTTCATACTCGCTCTATCAACGAGCAAACCCTCGATACCGTAAACGCCCGTGAACTTCATTCCTTTCTTGAAGTAGGCCGCGATTTTAACACTTGGATTAATGCTCGTATTAAACGATATGGCTTTGAAGAAGGTGTGGATTACACTGTTATTTCCCAGTCCCCCAAACGGGGGAGCGGGAATCGCGGCGTAACAAAAGAGTATTTCCTCACCCTAGACATGGCCAAAGAACTCGCCATGGTCGAACGCAACGAGAAGGGCAAACAAGCCCGCCGCTACTTCATCGACTGCGAAAAACAACTCCACGAACAAAAACACCTTCCCATCACCACGCCCAACAAGGCAATCCTCGAAACCGACAAATACCAACTTCTCAACAACATCGTCAAATCCATGCAACTCGACAGCGACCCCGTCGTCGTTCCATCAAAAGAACTAGTCGACCTAATCCAAGCCGTCCGCATGTACCAAACCCAAATCGCCCAACTCCGCACACCAGACTGGGTAAACGACAACATCACCCGCGTCAAAGACTACGCACAACGCAACTTTGTAGACTTCTAAACGACAGGCACAAAAAAGCCCACAAAAGTGGGCTTTATATTATCTAAATTAATCTATTGGGTAGGGATCCTGCTTAATGCTTTTATCACTTGCTCGTTGGAAGCTTCACGAAGCAACATGCTTCCTAGCATTGGTTTTCTTCATTCCGTGAAGTCCATTTCTGTGTAGTATAGATAATGTGAGCTTACATATAAAAGTTGCGAATAGGAGGGTTTAAATCTAGTGGAGTGCTAAAAAAATGCTAAAAATATTTTTAGGTGTAGGTATCTTATTGAATTTCATTGATATTTTTTTCAGTTTGGCCAATCCATCATGGGTGCGATAGAGAATCGACGATCAAGTGTATTGCTTGTGTTTAAAGGCTTTGAGCTGTTTTCTATGACTTTTTCGTCTGTCATTAATTTGGTCTTTTATAATCGAAAATAGATGTTTTTGATGGCTTAGTGCTAAAGAAGGGCTGAATTATTATTTTCAGCACTTGAGTGTCAATGCACTTGTTTATCTGATGTGGCGATTATGTCATAAAATTACATGAATTCTAATAGATGGTGATCGTTACTTTGGAAAGAAGAAGAGAAAACACTGCTCAATCAAGGTATCAACTCAGCTTTGATGCTTGTTATTTAATGGTTTTTTAGCCGTGATTACGATTTATCAAAAAGGAATTACTGTTTTTTAGAATGGTTTTAGGTCTCGTGGTGCCACTTTGGCGACATGTTGATTGCTTTATTTTTTGGTGCCATAATGGCACCGATCAATAATTTTGTTGAATTGAAAATTGTAAAATTAAACAAAAGACTGGAAATACAAGCAGTCATGGAGAAAGAGTATGCTTATTTCTCAAACTAAGGAAAATGTGCGGCTCGTTGCTAGAGCGCCAAAAGATGTTCAAGAGATTATTATTAATGCCGCCGAATTGTCCGGAGCTTCAATGTCTCAGTTTATGGTTGATGCTGCTTTAGAGAAGGCAAAAGAAGTGGTAGAACGAAATAGGCTACTAATGTTGTCGATGGAAGGGGCTAACCGATTTTTTGAAGCGTTAGACAATCCACCAGAAATTCAACATCTTGATGATGCTCACCAAGCGCTAAAGGATTATGAAAGTGGCGATAAAACCTTTAAGCGAAAGCCATAATCGAAAGCACTTTGATTGTGGTAATAAGCGAATCAATAAATTCGTAAAAGAGTCTGCGAACAGTGCTGCAAAACGAAACCTATCTAGGACGTTTGTTCTAGAAGGGAGGGATGAAACAGACATAGCGGGCTTTTACTCGCTCAGTAATATTGAGGTCAAAGTACCTGTTCCTCATAAACTGTACAAGAAATACCCCAACCCATTGCCAGGTGTGACACTAGCCAGAATGGGAGTAGATGAAGGCTACCAAGGGCAGGGTATCGCCAAAATTATGATAGTCGATGCCATGCGACGAACATTGCGAATAAACGAGAACATGGGCGTCGTTGGGCTGTTTGTTGATGCTAAAGACAATGATCTCGTTACATTTTACCAGAATCGCGGCTTCATCTTCCTTCAGAAGGAAGAACACACCTCCAAACTTTGGATGCCGATCGACTCTATTGTGACATTCTTCAAAGATCGAAAATAACTTATTAAGGCCGCAGTCTATCTCAGGTCGCTGCCTTAACTATTCTTTATCAAAAGCCAACCTAACCGACACCTACCCACCCGAAATGAAAGGCAACTGGTCCATCGACAAAGTCACCGTACGTGATGACAGCAAAGCAGGGTATCGGTGTAATGTGGTCGTTAGTGATTTAATTTAACTCTGACTCCAATTATTGTGGTTGCGGATCACCAAATTAGTGACTCAGATTTAGGCAGTCATATGGATAGAGCATATGAAATTGCAGAGCTATTTGAGATAGGCAAGATTTAACAAGCAAAAGCAGCATCGCCACTTCAAGGCTGGACGCGCTAACGCGCGCCGCTGCTTTGGACGTAAGCTGTATAGAGAGAATATATGGATACCGTAAGAGAATATCAGGCTAGAAGAGCTGTATTTATTAAAATTATTCCAACTAGTTTTTTTGTTTTCTTTGTTTGTAGTCTAGTTTCATTATTCACTGACAATGAAAAACCTCTAATATTTGTGGTTGCTTTTCTCGCTATCATTATGGCTATAGGCGCCCAGTTAACTTTAAATAAATGTCCCTCTTGTGATAAATCACAATTCGGCACAATAACTATTAAAGGCAAATTAATCAGAACGAATAGCTGGGCTCTTAATCCCTACTCCTGCCCTTGGTGCAAAACGAAATTGAGATAAGAGCTCAAAAGGATAACCAGCCTTCAAACCCAGTTAAGAATTTGGGGGCAGATAAAAAATAGCACTGAACCTTCATTGATCCCAAATAACTACGCCAAAGCTACGACAACACAACCAGCGCCCAACAAGCCTGCCAAGACGACCTCATCAAAAGCCAACGCCAAGGCACCAGCGTCACACTCGACGCTCTTATTGACTAGGTACGGGCAACCCAACTCGTCGCAGAAGGCATCCTCACCCTAAACAACACCTTCTCACCCGAAATGAAAGGCAACTGGTCCATCGAACAAAGTCACTGCACGAGGAGATAGCAAAACAGGGTATCGGTGTTCGGTAGTGGCGAGAGAGGTTGTTTGAGGGGGGATTATGTGTGCATAACAGTTTATTTTTGAAATGATCTCTTTTTTGAGCGTTAGCCATTTAAAAAATTGCGCTGTACGTTTTTTATACTATTATTGAATGGGGGCGTTATTTAGTATCAATCGATAATAATACCCGCATCAGAAATGGCAGTTGTTAGGGACCCCAGCGAACAAAAAATGACATATTTTTTAGTTAATAGCTAAAAGGAAAGTGAATAATATGGAAACTCCAATTGAATATGATGAAATAACTTTACACGAAGAAGAACTCAATTATCTTCCCGATGATGTAATTGAAAACTCACTGCCTTTGTCATTTTATGGAGAGGCAACTTTAGTTGATTTTTATCGTCCAGGCAGAGGAAGTTGTTCGAGTGTGGCAATCCGTACACGAGTTAATATTAATCTAACAGTTCTAGATGAACTTAAAGGTATTTTGAACGTTCGGTATTTCACATACGACTCGCTAGGAAATATTTCTGACACTTCTAGTACGACAATCGAATCGCAGGTCTTGTTAAGGCCAAATAAACCTATAGTAGTAACTGCTCAGCAAAGTTCTGACTATTTCAAGTTTTATTATGCACATTTGAACTATCAGACCGCTAATATAAAAATATACTGCCATGACAAATATACAATTCGTAGTAATGGTAAGGTATGTCATAAGGCCTTTACTTCTTCCACGCTTAAGTTAAGTCTACAGCAGATCTCATTTGTAACCAGCACTAACCCCCAAGACTTTACAATAGAGTGAAAAATTGGACTAAGTAAGAAGTGAGTACATGAGATTAGACCCTTGATTCATAAAAATTACTTAATAGTGACAGATAACCTTTAGCACTTTTGGTTTGGTAGGATTTAGTAATTACGTGGTAATACTTGTGCAGTGATCGATTAGCTGCACTTTAGCAAGGCTTTAATAATAGAATAATTTGGGGCGTAGTAAAATTGAATTTTGGGCCAGATGAAAAATAGCACCTAGTTTTCATCTATTCTAAAAAGGTCAACGAGCAAAACCAACCACAGACAACTTAGCGCTAGCGGAAACAGACAGCTATTCCCTCCAAGGAAGGCAACTGCTCAACAACATCGTCAAATCCATGCAGATACAAAGCGACCCAGTCGTCGTTCCATCCAAAGAACTTATCGACCTAATCCAAGCCGTCCGCACTTTCCTAACAAAAAAAGCAACAGCAAATAGCACGACTAGCTTTTTAATTCAGGTAAGCAGACTGGGTAAACGACAACATCACCCGCGTCAAAGACTACGCCCAACGCAACTTTGTAGACTTCTAAGCCGCAAGCAACTAAAGCCTGCTTAAGTGGGCTTTAGGTTTGAACTTATGAAGTAAAAAAGATAACTTAAATGAACGGGTAAGATGGAGCTTAAGTTTTGCCATCGTTGTATGCGCGTTTTAATCATATAAACAGTTATACAGACCGAGACGGTCAAGGAGCGAAAAATGGCAAAATGGGCAGATTATCTTATTTCAGCGGTAAGTTATAATTCAAAGCATACACATATCGATCAAGTAATGGCACATTTGGATTCAGGCGATACTGTTGGAGAAGGAAAAATATACAACCGTTCGAAAGTTGTTGAACTTATCAATGATGGCAAAACCTTTTGTACAATCGTTAAAAATAGTGAAGGAAGATGGAATAAGGGTCAGAAGGTTTTTATCATAAATGTAAATGGTGTCAGTTATATAAAAACAGTCGATAACGGTACTGAAGCGGATAACCTTGAAAACCTACCAGAATTTTAGTTTTAGAATAAAGTGAAAAGTTGTTATTAGTATTTATCTATTAACTAATGCTTAAAAGCCCACGATTGTGGGCTTTTTGTTATCGTCCGATCTGGCTTAGTGCGGTGTCACAAAACCATCAATGGCTTTACTGAGTTCTATGATGTCTTTTGCTTTTGTGAGCTGCGCTTGGACTTGAGGTTCATTAACGGGAATGTCTAGTTTGTAATCCGCCAGCGTCCGTTCTTCTTTCGCTTGCTGTAAAAGCATGGCTAAGAGCTTAAGTTGGTTGTTCTGGTCTAGATTGTATGTTCTTCCCGCTTGTTTAAAGGTGTTGATAACGGTTTGATGAACACCACATTTTCTTTCAGGCTTTGGAAGTTTGGATGCAATGGGTTTACAGGTGTTATAAGCAGCGTAGTAGGCTTTGTGTAGGCTGGTTCTTAAGTACTGATTCTTATGTTCTGAGTTTGTTTGTGCTTGTAAGGCGTGCTCCGCAAAGAGCATCAAATCATTAATATCCGCATCCATGTGGTAGTTTCCTTAGTAAATACTGGTCACAAAATGGTCAGAGGTTTTGTCTGAAATATCGCTCTCAGCTAATAGTTTCAATAGACCTAAGTTTATTGAGTGGATTTGATCAGAAGTTAAATCCTCTTCAATTTTGAATCGAGTTGAAATCCAGCTTTCACCTTCATCATCTTCTAAAATACCACGTGACGAGCTGAATTTATTGATGCGCTGAGAATAAAAGTAGTTATTTACAAGAGTAAAATAGTGCTCGGTTTCTTCTTGCGTAATGTCATGCTCTGCAAGGTATTGCTTAAGTTCGAGCGCTTTAGGCAAGTTAGAATCTATCCTTGGAACCTTTAGTTTAGAGTAAGTTTTCATCAGTTTTACATCCTCCGAGAACATTCCTATTGCTCTATATATATTTTTTAATAATAAAATCACATCTACAGAAGGTGGGTTTGAACTAAGATAGTTTTCTAATACATCAATGGCTTCTTTAACATTGCCAAGCCTGTGAAGGCTGTTCGCGTAGTTGATATGAACACCACTATTATCAAGATACTTAAGTGTATTGAGGTATTCTTTTTTGACTTCTTTGATATTACCTAGTGCAACTTGTAAGTACATCATAGCTGCATGGCTAAAGCCTTTAGATAGTTTGCTCAAGTCGTCAATTTTGACTCGTATGTCCCGCTCAATACGTGCTTTTTCAAATTCACTAAGTGCACTTAATGGCCCCATTTGATAATAAAAATCAAGACATTTAGGCATCAGTTCATCCATGAGGGCGTTTGCTGCTAATTCGGGCTGTGCCATTGTTCTTCCTGAGTTGTTTGTTTTCTAACCATTGATAATAGTCCGATACTAACAAATATGGGGGCGCCCATACCATAGCCAGTGACAAAAAATCTAACCCAAGCCCATCCCTGATGGGCTTTTTCGTTTCTGTCCTTCCATTTTTATCTAAGGAGTAATCATGCGTCAGATGATGTCGCTCGGTGGTTTTGTGTTTTCGCTCAGCGAAGGCACGCCATACGAGGGTTTGATATGCATCAATAACGCTGATTTAAAGTGCCATTTCAATGATGGCATTTTTAGTGTTTTACCCACATAATATTTTTACTATTAAAAGGAGCAAGTAGCAGTATGAATGATATTTTAAAGCGTTCTATCGTTAGTATGGCTGTCATTGGGTGTGGTAATACGATGGTTTTCGCGGAATCCGATAACAGCTCTGAATCAAACTGGGAAGGTTTCTATGCCGGTTTGTCTTTAGGCATCTTGTCTGGTTCAGCTAGCCCTGATACAGCAATTGAACATGCTGGGTATTTTACATCGAATTCATCAGGTTCAGATAAAGAACAGATTAACCCTATTTTGCAGCGTAAAGTGGAAGACAGCAGCGTGGTGGGTTCATTACTACTGGGATATAACATTCGATCAGGTCATCTTGTTTATGGTGTTGAGGCGGATCTTACTGGCCCAACGTCTGCAATGTCAGAAACAGCTTCTAATATAGCCTACGATACTGCGCCAAGCTCGACGTTCACAACGAAAACAACGGTCGAAACAGACTTTTCTTTGAGTATTCGACCTAAAATCGGTTACATAAATGGCGATTTCTTACTTTATGTTTCTGCTGGCCCAACAATAGGACGCTTCAAGACAACACATCGTTATACAGACACCTACGTATCTGGTATAGATTATCTATTTACAGATGAACAAACTTCAGTAGGGCTTTCTGTCAGTATTGGTGCTGACTACGCTATTTCCGATAGCTGGATGGTTCGTGGTGATTATGTCTACAGTAATTACTCAGATATTCTCGACGGGGATGGGGATATAGATAAGGATGGTGCTACTGACGACATTCATTATGACTCAAGTTTTGTTTCGCAAAACGTTCGCTTCTCAGTAATTAAGCAGTTTTAACGGCTTCTAAAAGCGTAAAAATGGTTCACAGCGTCAGATAAAAGACACTCTTTAACCACTTCAAAACCAAACACCCCCAAGCTCATCCCTGATGGGCTTTTTCGTTTCTGTCCTTCCATTTTTATCTAAGGAGTAATCATGCGTCAGATGATGTCGCTCGGTGGTTTTGTCTTCTCGCTTAGTGAAGGCACGCCATACGAGGGTTTGCAGCGCACTAGCGACGGCGGTTGGGTCGCGGTGGCGCGATACGGTCAAAAGCCGATGAGCCAAAACACGGGCCAACAGTTGGAAAACATCACCGTCACAGGGACGTGGTTTCAAGGCGATGGTATGGCGAACCTTAACGCTTTACGCGCCTTACAAAACCAGCGAGCGCCCTTGGTGCTGGCCGATGGCTACGGCAACAATTTAGGCCAATGGACGATCAAACGCTTGCAAGAGAAGCAAGACAAGATCATCGACGACGGCACCGCCTTCGTCCTCGGATTCACCCTAGAGCTAGAAGAGTACGCCAATGACAACAATACGTAGCCGCGACGGCGACACCATATCCAACATTCTGTGGATCGCCCTAAAACGCAACGACGACGAAGCGGAAGAAGCCTTGTTTGAACTCAACCCCGGTTTAGAAACCTACGGGCCAGTGCTTCCCGCTGGCGTCATAATTAACATCCCCACCTTGTCAGAAAAAGCAGCCGAGACGGTAACCAATATATGGGACTAAACAACCAATCCAACTATTTACCAAGCGTCCACGTGAGCGGAGCAGGCGAGCGTATCATTAACAACCGCCTAACCTCGTGGGAGCGCATCGACGCCGCCGGCACGCAAAGCGACCAACTCACCTTGCACATCGACACCACAGGGCAAACAGGCTTGCCGAAAGAGGGCGCCGTGCTCACGTGGCAAGAAGGCTACGGCGACAACCTGATCGACAAAGGTCAGTTTAAAATCACCCGCATCGTGCCGACATTGTTTCCGCCCAGCGTGACGATCGTTGCCACCGCCGCACCGTTTCAGGTAGACGACAAGACCGGCTTTAAAGAGCGCCGCACACGCACCTTCGAAAACGTCAGCCTTGCCGATCTGTTCCGCCAAGTCGTCACAACCCACGGATTCAGCCCACGCGTGGCCAAAGAATTTGAAAGCGTCCTCCTCGAGCACATGGACCAAACCGACGAAACCGACAGCGCCTTCTTAACCCGCATCGCACGGGAACGGGACGCCATCGCCAAACCTGTCAACGACCTGTACGTCCTCGCCAAACGGGGCCAAGTAAACACCATCACAGGGCAAGCCATCCCGCCCGTCGTCGTCGGCTTACCCAGCCAAAACACACCGAGCTATGGCCAATTCATCAACGCCCAACTCGACCGACCCAGCCGAAGCGCCATCACAGGCGTCAAAGCCAACTGGACAAACAACAACACAGGGGAAGAACACACCGTACAAGTCGGCACCGCACCGTACAAAAAACTACGCCAAAGCTACGACAACCCAACCAGCGCCCAACAAGCCTGCCAAGACGACCTCATCAAAAGCCAGCGCCAAGGCACCAGCGTCACACTCGACTTACCAGGCAACCCCAAACTCGTCGCAGAAGGCATCCTCACCCTAAACGACACCTTCCCACCCGAAATGAAAGGCAACTGGAGCATAGACAAAGTCACCGCACGCGGCGACAGCAAAGCAGGGTATCGGTGTAGTGTTGTGGCTAGTGAAGTGGTTTGAGGGATTTTAATTGGCAGACGATTGGGAAGTGTTTAGTATCAAGGAATATGGGTTTATAGCCGATAAATAAAAGGCTGTAGATAAGAGTCTAAACGCGCATGCGCACTATTAAACAGTTATGACTAAATAAGGATATATATGCATTCGAAGCAAGTAGTACAAAATATTTTAGAGAAACATGGCTTTCATTTAGATAATGAGAGCAATGTTGGCGATAGCTATAAAATGGATCTTGATAACGAATGGAACATATCTGCTTTTTGTTCATTTGTCGGTAATGTTTTTAAGAATAATATTGATAAACAATCTTATGAATATATTCGCGTTAGTTTATTTGATTGTATTGGTACAGAGTACAATTTTAAAAATTCAGTATCTTTAGATAAAAATATTGATCAAGTTGTAGCAACTCTTGAAAGTCATTCAAATAATGACGACATACTAAAATGTGAAAAATGTAAATCTCGGTATGTTCAACCTAAAAAACCTCACTCAGGTAAAAAATGGAAACCATTTTTATCTTGTAGTGGCATGATGATTGTTGGGCGTGGGCAAAGTAAAGGAGTGATATGTGATGGAACTTCCAAAAAGCTTCCAGCTGTGGTTGTAGTTTAGTCATTGGAATTTGGGATCAGATGAAAAATAGATTAGTTTTTCATCTGATCCCAATGACCTAAATACATTGCCTTGAAAGCGGATCGGGTCATGGAGCTTGAAGGGCGAGTATTGCCTAATACTCAGGATTCGAGTAGAAAGAGTCATACTGTCATAAAAAATAAACGTAAATCCCGCCTGAAATTTGGGAATCTCCCTTAGCAAGGGAGAAAGAATACTGCGATATTAACAGGGACGTCGCCAATCTTTAAAAAGCAAATCCCCTATAGATAACGCGGCCGTTCAACAGACGGTTATAACCATGGCTTCGCCACCGTATAACCGCTTAGTAGTTATACCTCATGGAGAAAGATTAGCAAATGAACGCAACTAACACCGTCGCAACTAGACTCCCTGTTTGGGCGTTAACCCTTATCGCATTAATTATTGTCGTCTATATTGGTGTACTGGGTGGGGTAGCCATTTGGAGTGAGCGGGATGTAAAGTTCTGGCCACCGGAAATTGGCAAGGGGCCTAAATCAATGCTTATTTCAGAACTAAAAGAAGCTAGGTCAGATCTTCAGCGAATCAAGTTAGGAGCAGAGTCGGAGATTAGTGTCCTTAATACTCGCTTAAATGATGCTAGAACAAATCAATCGAAAACCCGTGATGGCAAAATATTCGAATCGATGGAGTGGGAAGATCAAGCCAAAGCTATTGAAAAAGATATTCTCCGATATGAAGAGAAAATCATCAAAAAAATAGATATTTTCAATAGCTATATAAGAGATCTAGAGGGCGAACTTAAGGGACTTTAGGTATAACAAGGCCATTAAAAGGACGCAAAACACTTGGCTTGCGCTCCTTCGTCGCAAAGTTTAGCCAAGTATTTCCCGCCTCTTATGGCGGCGTTATATTTTTAAGGAAGAAATGTGAATACTTTGGGCATTAGAGTAAAACCTTGTTCGGTTATTATTGCAGTTTACGATTTCGACAATAGCCTAATTATTAATGTTGAAGATATTAAAATCCCTAAAGCGCTACCAACTCCGGAAGCCTTGAAGTATGTAAGAAATTCAGTTTTGGATATTCTTAGAGAGTTTAATATCGAAAAGGCAGCCTTGAGGATTGTAGAAAGTAACTCTCAAACATTAAACATACGGCGAATTGAAATTGAAGGGGTGATTCAAGAAGCTTTTGCAAGCAGTCGTTTGTCTGCATATTTCTGTGGCCAAATATCTACAATAGCGGCGAAGCTTAATATGAAAAGGGCAGATTTTAAATTGTTCGTCGAAGGCGAAAAAAATTTCGAACCCATAGAAAACTGGAGTGATCACAACAAAGAGGAGAAGGAAGCTATTCTTTCCGCTTTAGGAGCTGTCCATGCTTAATACTACAAGAACAGCAGAGTTAAGTTTTCATATCGAGAAAGAAATTGGCCACGAAGGAAAGAATTCAACCGTGTTTACGGCTACAGATCTACAGTTGGGCGCCGAAATTGTAGTTAAAAAGATGCTTAAATCAGATTTTTCCAATATCGATGAATATTTTACAGAATCTAGTTTGTTGCATCTAAGCAGTCATCCAAATGTCGTTCCGATTTATTACGCTTGCCAAGACGAAGATCATATTTTTCTTGCCATGCCGCACTTTAAACATGGATCTCTTAAGAAGAAAATGAGAGAGTCTTCCCCTAGCGTCAGAGATGTTGTCATCTGGTCTACTCAAGTACTTAGTGGTTTGCATAATATACATTCTAAAAGGCTAATTCACTTTGATGTGAAGCCAGATAATATATTATTTTCAGATAGAGGCGAGGCGCTTTTGTCTGACTTTGGGCTAACTAAGCAAACCTCGTACAGCGGTATTGCTGGGCAAGATAGAATATATGGCAACATGGTTCCTCCCGAGGCTTTTAGTACATCGGACTTTAATAATCAATTCGACATATATCAATTTGGGCTTACTCTTCATAGAATGTGCGCAGGAGACGCTACTTTTTATGCTGAGTATGCTACTTTTATAGAGGGTGGGGTATTAAACCGCTTAAATTTTAGACATGCCGTGGTAAATGGGCAGTTTCCAAATCAAAGCAGCTATCCAGAGCATATACCTCAAGCATTAATAAATACTATAAAAAAGTGCCTAGCTATAGATTTAGGCTGTAGATATTCTTCTGCAATAGACGTAGTAAATGACTTGGCCAGCATAGATGGTGAACTCCTTGATTGGAGGTTATCTAATGAGGGTGGGAATAGGACGTGGATCAAGCAAGCCACAGATGGACGACAATTTGAGCTAACTGTTGACTCAAATGGAGCCTCTCAGGCGAGAAAAACATCGGTGGCGGGAAACACTCAAAGAGTGACTGATTATTGTAAGCCCCAGTTAAATAGATCGGAAATAAAGCGCTTCCTTAGGAGGTACTAGCTATGTTGAAAATTACAAATAAAAGAGAGAGTTATCAGAGTCGCGCTAAAAATGCGACCAGTGTTAAACACTCTCACAAGAAAAGTGAAGATATCCGAAAATCTCGTGAAGACTACAAAGTTGATTGCAATGGTTACTTTGTTTGGAATTCCGGAGACAAGTTAAAAAAAATATAACAAAGCAAACCAGCATCAGTCGCTGCGCTCCTTGGACAGCCTTGCCGTCGCTTTTTTTATGCATGGCTTCGCCATTTTCGCACAAAAAAATCAACAACAAGTCTGCCGCTGTTTGCGGCGTTAACTCTTCCCACCCCCTCGAACCAGCCAAGGTTTGTTTTCTTCATTGACCCCTGCCCAATCTTGATCTAGTATTTCTCTTGCACTGGCAAAATCCAGTGCCGGGATTCGAACCCCGTTTATACCGTAGCGGCCTAAAACACGCACCGCGTGTTTTTTTGTGGCCGGAGTCCGCCTGTTATGGTGGGTCTTTGTTGGGCAACCTTCGGGTTGGCCGTTCCTACGGGCGGTAGTTCGAACCTGATTTAGACCCACCACCTTATTGAGTTTCGAACCTCACGAGGTGGTCAAAACATTGACCGTAGGAGGCCAAGTATGGCTATGCAACTGATTCCGCTTCACACTCGCTCTATCAACGAGCAAACCCTCGATACTGTAAACGCCCGTGAACTTCACACCTTTCTTGAACTAGGCCGCGATTTCTCCAATTGGATAAAAGCTCGCATTGCTCAATATGGCTTTGAAGAGGGCGAAGATTTCATGATTATTTCCCGCTCGCCAAAATTGGCGAGCGGGAATCGTGGCGCAACAAAAGAGTATTTCATCACCCTAGACATGGCAAAAGAACTGGCCATGGTCGAACGCAACGAGAAGGGCAAACAAGCCCGCCGCTACTTCATCGACTGCGAAAAACAACTCCACGAGCAAAAACAACTTCCCGCCACCACGCCCAACTCGGCACTCCTCGAAACCAGCTTCCAAGAAACAGAAAAATACCAACTCCTCAACGACATGGTCAAAGCCATGAAACTGGAAAGCAACCCCGTCGTCATCCCCTCTAAAGAACTCGTCGACCTAATCCAAGCCGTCCGCATTTTCCTAACCAAAAAAAAGCAACAGCAAATCGCCCAACTAACTCTCTCACTCAGACAAGCAGGCTGGGTAAACGACAACATCACCCGCGTCAAAAACTTAGCTTAATGTAATTTTGTTGATTTCTAAACCGAGGGCGTTTTAAATCAACAAAAGCAAAGCCCGCCGATGTGGGCTTTTTATTGATTGTTGATGCGCACCGCGCTAGACTTATTTTATGATCAAATCATTCAAACACAAGGGCCTTAAGAAATACTTCGAAACAGGAAGTGTTTCCGGTATTCAAGCAAAGCATCAGCGTAAAATACGTATGCAACTTGCTGCGGTCGATACCGCCCAAGAGATTGATGATATCAATTTACCCGGTTTTAACTTGCACCCTTTAAAGGGAAGTCGAGATGGGGTTTGGTCTATTACCGTGAATGGGAATTGGCGTATTACTTTCGAATTTGTTGATGGTAACGCTTACATTCTCAACTATGAGGACTATCACTAATGAATATGCACAACCCTCCGCACCCAGGTGAATTTATTTACGATGTTTATCTTGAGCCTGCGGGTTTTAGTTGCCGCTTTTTAGCCAAGCAATTGGATGTCGCATCGTCCACGCTAAGCCGTGTATTGAAAGGGCAGAGCGCTGTGTCGCCTGAAATGGCACTGCGTTTGTCTAAAGCGCTTGGCAGAACACCAGAGAGTTGGTTGGCCATGCAAGATGCCTATGATCTTTGGCAGGCTAAGCAACATCTAAATTTAGCAAATGTTCACCCTGTCAATTTTGCATCGGCCTAGACCATTATGCCAAATCAAGTTTTTTGACTGGTCTAATGGTCTACCTCCTAATCTAAATATCGCCTTTCTTTAATACCGCTTTTAGCTCATCTTGTCGCTGTTCTAATTGTTCCATGAATGTCTCTCTGACGCTGTTTTTCTTCATTCCGTAAAGTCTATTTTTTTATAGTATAGATAATGTGGATTTGTATATAAAAGGCGTGAAAAGGAGAGTTTAAATTTTACTGGATGTAAGAAATTTTTAGGTATAGGTATTTTATTGAGTTTTAATTATTTTTATCTAAGGAGTAATCATGCGTTAGATGATGTCGCTCGGTGGCTTTGTGTTCTCGATGAGCGAAGGCAACGCCATAGGATGTTTTGCAGTACACTAGCGACGGCGGTTGGGTTGCGGTGGCGTGATATGGTCACAGGGACGTGGTTTCAAGGCGATGGCATGGCGAATCTCAACGCTTCCTTACAAAGCCAGCCAGCGCCTTTGGTGCTGGCCGATGGTTACGGTGATCGATAAAGGTCTTTTTTAAATGACTCGTGTCTATACAGAAATGCTAATAATTAACTAAAGAACCGCTTCCAGTCCTTTTTTATCAATGATGTTGAGTAGGCGAACAGCGGCGCCTCTTGGTTGTGTTTTTCCTTGCTCCCATTTTTGTATGCTTTCAGTGCTCATCGCCAACACACTTGCAAGTACGCCTTGGCTAATGTGTTCTCTAGATCGAATGGCTTTTATTCGATCTGCTGTCATACTTTCTTGCTTATCGCTTAAAGCGAGAGCATCAATCTTTCGCATCGTAATTTGACTTACTACGCCGTTTTCATGAAAACGTTTCGCCATACTTTGCATGCGTTCAATACGTTTATCTTTCATATTTCACCTCTTTTAGTAAGCTGTTCTTAACACTTTTGGCTATGTCATGTTCGGACATGCTTCTTAATTCACCTGCTAATAGTTTATAAACTTCCAGCAGTTTATCTGGTATCTCTTTACTTTTTTTGGTATATAGCTTTTACGCCAGCCATCCATAAAGAACATCTTTTCACCTGTCTTAACTGCAATGATTCCTCGATTGGAGTCACGTTTGCTTTGTTTAGGTGAAGCAATTCGCTTTTTGTATAGCTCGTAACGAACAAGCTCTCCATCATGAAGTCCATTTAGCAGCTCTTTCGCTACTTCAGCTAACTTCTCTTCACTTACTCGGGCTTCTCTCATGAAGGCCAAAAAATCATCGGTAATATATAGTTTCATAACCGCATTCATGTTTAAACTATGGTAGTTATTACCATAGAAAATATTTATGTCAATGTTGTTCGATTTAGATATAAGTTTGTATGATTAGGTATCTTTTCATGATTTAAATGAAGAGAAAGTTGTGACTACACCTCATGTATAAAAAACGTGTGGCTTGTTGCTAGAGCGCCAAAAGAGATTCAAGAGATCATTGAATTTGGCGCTAGATATTACGGGCAGTCATTCGCCCATATCGCATCCACAAACTCAGGATGATCAATAAACGGATTGCGGTTTCCTTGTAGCTCTTCCACGCGGTCATTACGACGTTTTTCAAAATCGCTAACAGGGAAGCGTTTGTTCCAATCCACCAGAGTGCATAGATCACCTATGGAAGGTTGACCGCTTTGTTTCTTGTTCCCTTTAGTGATGATAAGGTCTGGCATGTTTTCTGGTGAAGTATCGTCGCCAGCTTCGTAGCGTGTCGCCATGTAGAAGACCATGCGGGCGATTTGTCCTTTGGCGCGGTCGGTTGGTTCAAAGGATTGTTTTCTTTTGTCTAAGAAGGCGCCTGATTCTACTTGGGAACCATCTAGTAACTTGTCATAAACTGGTCTACCACCCATTCCAAAGCCATAGTTACTGTGGGCACCGTTTATATTGCGGTCAGCAGGGCGAAGGTGATGTAAGTCTGTGTAGCCGTCTTGGCTTTGTTTTTTAAATCCTCGGGATTTTGGCCAAACGTGTTCTCTGTCCCAGGCATCGTTTTTGCTCTTGCCTCTGTTTGCTTGGTCAATGCGTCTTGTATCATCAAGATAGAGCAGGGTAACGAGACCACACTTTGGTTCAGTATCTGGACAAGCCGAATCGGTATAGACCAAGGCTTCCCACACATCTATTTTTACACCATCGTACCAATCTGTATTGCCACTCTGAGTGTATTTCAGTGGTTTTTGGCCATCTATGATGCTGTGCAGTTTTGATTTCAATGCATCACCTGTTAACCCTTGTGTACCATCGTAGTATTCCGCCGAAGCACACATTGAAAAGAGCATAAAAAATACAAAAGCACTGCGCCACATAATGATTACCTAATTTTATAGTTGGGCGGATTGTAGGGCAGTGCTCATTCTTTATGGGGTGGAGATTTGCAAAGAATTGTCACCAGAAAAGGAATTTTTAACATTCTCTATTTATGAATCGATGGATTTAGGGGGAATGGTAGAAGGTGAATTTCTATGTTTTTGAATTGATGTTATTAGCTTATATCTATCTGTTATGAGTCTCTGCTTGCAGTCCTATTCTGCTGTTTTACAATCACCACCCTTTTATACGCTTTGTATAAAATCATCATTTATTAAAATCGGACTAATTTATGAAGGTTAAAGAATACCTAAGCGGGTTTGCTCTGCTTGTTGTGGTTATTGTGTTGGGTGCTATTGCGTTGGATTCCGCGATTTTCTTTCGTTTGGTCATTGGCCTTGGTTTGGGCTATGCCTTAACACGTTCTGCACTTGGTTTCGCTGGTAGTGTTAACCGTGCTTTTCGTGGTGGTTCTACTCGATTAATGCGTGCATTGATGCTGATGTTTACCGCTACTGCGATTACTTCTACTGCATTTTTGTATAACCAAAACCCACTTGATATGAATTTGTGGATTAACCCAATTAATATGGGACTTATTCTTGGTGGTTTGATGTTCGGTTTTGGTATGTCGTTTGCGAGCTGTTGCGCATCTGGTGTATTGACGTATTTTTCAAGTAGTTTAACGCGTCCAGCCTTGGTTTTATTTAGTTTTGGAATGGGTGTGTTTCTTGGTTTCCCTATGCAAGCGCAGGAAAGCTGGATTCGTGAAACTGTCATTTCCACTTCAACCTATGAAGGAAAGGGGTTTATCTTCCCGATCTTTTTGCAGGCACGCCGCTGGATGGTTATTTAGGCGCTATTTTGTTGACTGTGTTATTCGCTGGCATTGTTAGTTGGTTAGCTCACAGATATGAACGTAACCGCCGTTTAAATGATACTTACGTTGGTACAGCATCAGAAAAAGAGCAGCAAGAAAGTATACCCCATGATTTTGCCGCCCATAACTTTTTTAGTTTTCAAACCTATGAAGCCTTATTTGTAAAACGTTGGTCAATGGGAATGGGTGTGGCGGTAATAGTTGTGCTGTTTACTATATTGATGGGCGTTACTGGATCAGGTTGGGGAGCTTCTACACCATTTGGTGTTTGGGTTGGTCGTATTTTTATTGCTTTTGGTGCTGATCCTATGGCAATTGCTGAATTTACCCATCGACCTGTTGGTTTGTTTACTATGCCATTTTTTGATCATCCAGTGAGTGTTCAAAATGTTGGCATTATTTTAGGTTCTTTTATTTCCTTGTTGCTTGGTGGGCGATTCTCTAATGGGATTTCTCGTCTTCGTTTGAGTGGTCGTGAAGCTGGTATGCTAGTTGTTGCTGGTTTGGCAATGGGCTTAGGTACAAGACTTGCCAATGGTTGTAACGTTGGTGCTTTGTTTACACCAATCGCGAACTTCTCATTGTCTGGCTGGGTATTCTTGGTCGTGATGGTTGCTGGTGGTATTGCTGGGAATTGGTTAGGAAAACGTTTTAAACTTGCCTGATACAGAATTGGGCTAGCCCTTCATTTTTAAAAAGCCGTTACATGCGATATGGTGTAACGGCTTTTTTGTGTGTATTTAAGCCATGTAGATTTCGTTAATTTTTCTCGTACTGGATTGAAGAATTTAACCTTTCTATCTCTATAAGTGTTTTTTCAATATAATGTGCGGCTAGACTTTCTTGAACCGTTTGAATTGAGTATGTAATGAGTACTGAGTTTTCTATTTTATCTGCCACACTATTATTTTTGTTCGTTATTGATCCGTTTGGAAATATTCCTATTTTGTTATCAGTAATGAAAGGCGTGCCGCAAAAGCGTCAATATCAAATTGTTATACGTGATGGTTTGATCGGCTTGCTAATTCTCGTGTGTTTTTTGTTTTTTGGTGTGGAGTTTTTGCAGTTATTGCATCTTGAAACGGAATCCATTTCCATCGCGGGTGGTGTCGTGCTATTTGTGATCGCCTTGAAGATGATTTTCCCTTCACCTTTCACGAAAGATGCTCCTCCAGTTATGGAACCTTTCATCGTACCTATCTCCATTCCTATGCTTGCTGGACCGTCTACCTTGGCGACCTTGTTGGTTATGGTGAAGAGCTTTCCTGAACGCCAAGAAAGCTTGTTGGTTGCTGTTGTAGCAGCGTGGGGGATTTCAGTTGTGATTTTAGCTATGTCTCCTTTATTGAACCGCCTTTTGAAAGAAAAAGGTTTGGCGGCAATGGAAAGATTAATGGGGATGTTGCTGTTGATGATGGCTGTGCAAATGTTGGTAAATGGTGTGCGAGGCTTATTTACTCATACGTTAGCAATGCTTTAGGGTTTGTTTTTAAAGGTTAATTTTTTAAATACGTCTGATTATTAGAAACCAAAAAAGACTCCATCTTAATTCATAAAGATGGAGTCTTTTTATTGGGATTGCTTAGGGATATGGTTACGGTAGTTTATTGTTCTATGGCTGGAATGTCGTTTTGATCAATTAACCCATATTCCACGGCGATTTGTAATAGTTGAATGACCAATTCATCTGGCGGTAACAAATGCAAAGGTGTTGTTTGGCCTTGCTCAGAAAACGCGTCGTCTAGGTTCACATCGCGTTCTTCAAACCAAGAGTGAATGCTTTGTACTTCAAAGCTTGGCTCCAGTCCTTTTATGTCGTAAGTGGCTTCAACAAGTTGATTAAGCAATTCTGGCTCTAGGCCGTAAATCACATCGGTATCAAATTCGTTAATCCACTCTGCCAAAATATCACTGGCTTCAAAACCGAATTCGTGGAGTTGTTGCTCATCTAGATCGTGCGCGTTAGGCTCGATATTGTGATTTTCTAGCCATTCATCGTCTGGAATAACTAGTACTTCTTTGACCTGAGCTTCATGAGTAGACCAGGTAAAAAGTAATGGAAAAATAGGCTCGTCGGAAGAATTGGCGACAGCCGTCATGAATATAGGTAAACTTGCCATAATTTAGAACCAATGTTTGATTGTTAAGGAAGAATAAATGACCAGCCGAATCAAGATCAGTAGTGCGTTTGATGGCGGTAACATCTCCGTTATTAATGCCACGGAGCCGGACAATATTAGAGTAAAGATCCCTAATGATACAAACTCTAAATTTCTTCAGTGGTTTTATTTTCGTTTACAAGGCGGAATGGGTGAGCAATGTGTGATCCATTTCGAGAATGCCAGCGATGCGGCATACCCTGATGGCTGGGTTGATTATCAAGCGGTTGCTTCTTATGACCGAGAGTACTGGTTCCGTGTTCCCACCGAATATATAGATGGTAAATTGGTGATTTCTCATCAACCAGAGCAAGACAGTGTGTATTACGCTTACTTTGCACCCTATAGCTACGAACGTCATTTAGACATGATTTCTTGGGCAGCAAGTCATGATGATTGTATTACTGATCATTTGGGCGAAACGGCAGAAGGTCGTGATATTACCTTATTGGAAGTCAGCAAAACTCAGGGGCTTGCAAAAAACATCTGGATTATCGCCCGTCAGCATCCAGGTGAAACCATGGCAGAATGGTTTATCGAAGGTCTATTAGAGCGCTTGTTTGATGAATCTCATCCAATTGCTCGTTCACTTCTTAATCAGTGTCGTTTTTATGTGGTTCCAAATATGAACCCAGATGGCGCTGTGCTTGGCAATTTACGAGTCAATTCTAAAGGTGTGAACTTAAACCGTGAGTGGAAAAATCCAACACAAGAATTTAGCCCTGAAGTATTGGCGGTACAGAAGAAAATGGCGGAAACCGGAGTCGATATGTTTTTAGATATCCACGGTGATGAAGCTTTGCCTGTGAACTTTGTAGATGGTTGCCAAGGCGTGCCATCGTTCGATGCTCGCATGGAAGCAATGGAAACCTTGTTTAAGAATATTTTCTGTTCCGTTAGCCCTGATTTTCAAACTGAGCTTGGCTACACGCCAGATCAATTTGGTGAAGCGAATTTAACAGTGGCAACCAAATGGGTTGGCGAAACCTATAACTGTCTTTCTTTCACTTTGGAAATGCCGTTTAAAGATAATCAAAACCTACCTGATGATGTGGTTGGTTGGTCTCCTGAGCGTGCAAAAATTCTTGGTGCTGATGTGTTGTATCCGATCCATCAAGTGATCAACAGTGTCCATATGAAAGGGGATGATTAAGGCTCGTGTCTGACTATAAAAAGCCTGATGTTAAAAACGTTGAAAGTAAACAGGATTCATTGCTTGAGTTAAAGCTCGCTATGGGGAAGTTTGCACAAGAAAGAGATTGGGATCAGTTTCATTCCCCTAAAAATTTATCCATGGCACTGGCCAGCGAGACGGGGGAGTTATTAGATTGCTTTCGTTGGCTCACAGAAGAGGCATCTTATCAGTTAGACGATAGGCAAGCTCAAGCAGTAAAAGAAGAGTTAGCTGATGTTTTGTTATTTACTGTGCGTTTAGCAGATAAATTGAATATTAATCTATTATCAGCAGCGAGAGATAAAATTGCTAAAAATGAGCGAAATTATCCTGTAGATAAAGTGAAAGGTAGTGCTAAAAAGTACAATCAGTATTAAAGTCCCTAGGGAAGTTAATTTATGAGTGAAGACTCATATTATATTTTATAAAACGTTATTTTTAGGATGAGAAAAAATGCCTAAGGCGAGTGAAATTAAAAGAAATATGGCTGTTGAATACGATGGTAAAACTTACATTGTAAGAGGCATTGAGCGCTCAGTTCCACAAGGTCGCGCGGGCGGAAGTCTTTACCGTATGCGTATGTACGATGTGGTATCAGGCCGTAAATTGGATGAGACATTTAAAGATTCGGACATGATCAACCTTGCCGATCTTATTCGTCGTCCTGTTATGTACTCTTATTCTGATGGTGATGAGTATGTTTTCATGGATAACGAAGACTATACGCCTTTTACTTTGAATAAATCAGCCATTGAAGATGAAATTTTATTCATTAATGAAAGCACTAGTGGTATTCAAGTGGTTCTAGTTGATGACAGCCCAGTAGCGATTGAATTACCGACTAACGTTGAGCTAGAGGTGATTGAAACAGATCCATCTATTAAAGGCGCTTCAGCGACGTCTCGTAACAAACCAGCAAAATTGTCAACGGGTGCCGTTGTTCAAGTGCCTGAGCATATTTCTACTGGAGACCGAATTAAGGTTAATGTAGAAGAGCGTAAATTTGCAGGTCGCGCTTAAAAATCAATCCTTTTTAAGTTTGCATAAAAAAACGCAGCTATAGGCTGCGTTTTTTATTCGTTATAATTAAATAACTTAAAAATTACTTTTGATCGTCTTTTAATCTTTTCTCGGGATGGTTATTCGCTTCTTTTAGTCCTGCTTCACGCTGAACGGCAGCTAATACACCTCGTAAAATACCCAACTCTTGTTTCTCTGGTCGTGAACGGTTGAAAAATCTGTGTAGTTTATCTAAGACTTTCCCAGGATGATTACGAACGACAAAGTTGATGCCGTATAAGGTTTCTTCTAAATGCTCGTAAAAAAGGTCCATGTCTTTCTTACGAGGGTATTCTGGTGTTTCTGTATTTTTGAAGTTCTTGTTTTGGTTTGCCATCCAAATTTCATAAGCGATGATTTGTACTGCTTGTGAAATGTTCAAAACAGGGTATGCGTCGTTAGCATCGATATAGACTTGTCGATGGCATTGGGCTATTTCTTCGTTTAATAATCCTGTGGTTTCCCGTCCAAATACAATGGCAACGTTATGATCTACCGCTTCTGGAATAACACTTTCAGCACATTCTCTGGCGTTCATAATTGGCAGTTGAAAAGTGCGATGGCGAGCGCTCGTTCCAATAACAAGGCTGCAGTCAGCAATGGCTTCTTGGAGTGATGGAACTATTGTGGCATTTTCAAGTAGATCAACTGCACCTGCTGCTCGGCTGGTGGCTTCTTCCGATGGATAATCATTTGGATCCACCAAATAGAGGTTAGTTAATCCCATGTTTTTCATGGCGCGTGCAATGGCACCGACATTCCCAGGGTGAAAGGTGTTGATTAGTACGATTCGGATGTTACTTAGCATGGGTTGTGAAGCACTCAGGGTTGATTGTCTCTTAGTACGATTATGGCGTTAGCGTGAGGGATTGCTCTGTGCTGGCGAAATCGACATTTTCTAAGATGACTTTGGTTGTGTCGTTAAAGAGGAATTGATTACAGGCGTGATGATACAGTGATCCTGTCTCTAACACCAATCGGTAATTGCCTCTCGGAATATAGTTGGCGGCATAGGACTGTTTTCCATAAAGGTAAATGGAAAATGGTTTTTGACCATCGTAAGACTCAAATGTCAGTACACTGTGTTCCGGTAGTTGGTTGAGGATTCTTAATCGACTTGTGCCTTCTGCTTTTCCTATTAATTCACCATGAGAGGGAGATGCTCCCGGTTGACCAATACATTTTGTTTGCGCTGCATGTTCCGCACTACCATAACCTATGTTTTCAGCTTGAACCCAACCACTGACACCTTGAAAACGAATGGTTAACCAGTCACCTTGCATTTTTATGCTTTGTAAATTGGACTGCGCAGGTACACGTAACAGAATTTTACTGGATGAATCCGGCTCAGAGTATAAATTTGTATCAACTAGCGTGTAGTTGGTTCCCACCCGGAATTGGGGATATAAACCGCTAATGTAGGTGGTGTTTTTGGCGTCGGCTTTAGATGTTTCTTGGGATGACGACTGCCAATATAAGGTGCTGTAAATACCGGCAGCGAAACAAGCAATATAAGTGACTGCTCGGAATGCAGATTTTGCAGCGTCTAAGCGAATAGGCTGACTGATTGGATCTTGTTTTTTATATGATGTGTTTTGGGAGGACGAGTAAGACAGCTCCTCTTCGTCATCAACAAAAGACTGATAAGGTGGAATGTCAGGTTGTGCTTGGGAGTCTGTAAAATGATAACCCTGAGAATTAAAGTTTTTTGAGGCTTTGAAGGCTTCTTCGTAAAGTGCTTTTAAACGTTTTTCATTAAGAGTATTACGTGCCGTTTTAATGGCCTCGTTACGAGCTTTTTCTTGATAAGCATTGTTACGCTTCATTTCTTCGTAAGCGCGTTGGCCTTCTTTAATGAAAGCTTCTTGTTCTTTATCTGTACTGGTTGAGTAATTGTTATAACGATTTTTCGCCGCAGAGCTTTGAGTATTTTCTTTAGTAAAGCTAAAAGGTTTCCAGTCGTTGACCTTTTTACCTTGGCGAATGGCCTTATTGACGTTTTCATAGGCGGCTTGAAGTCGCTGAAAGTGTTCAGTGGTATCTGTATCTGGGTTTTTGTCTGGATGATACAACCTAGCTAAACGTCTAAAAGCCGCTTTAGCTTCCTTTTCGCTGGCGGTTGTTGGTATTTCCAGCAAATGATAGTCATCAATTAGGCTCATGTGTTTTAGATACTAACCATGTTTATGAGAAAGTGGGTGAACAGACTCATTATGCACAATTTGTGGTCTCTGACAAAGGCGCATCTAGTTCTTATTGATGACTTGACTCTGATAGGCAAGGGTCTAAAAGGCTAAGGTAGCTAGCTGGAGTCATTGGCCTATGAAGGTGATAGCCCTGACCAAGCTGACAGTTCCACATTTGTAGTAAGTTTAGTATCTCTTCTGATTCAATACCTTCTGCCACACTGGTGATATTTAATTCTTCACTGAGGTTAATCATATTGCGGCATAAGGTTTGGCTTTGCTTATTATTTAGTAAATTCATGACAAAAAACTGATCAATTTTGAGTTCATCAGTTTGAAGAGAAACTAGGTTTTGCATTGAGCTATAACCCACACCAAAATCATCAATTGCGAGTTTAAAACCCGCTTGATGAAGTTGCGCCACGTTGCTGATGACTATGTCATTATTTTGAAAAACGCTGGTTTCTGTCACTTCTATTGTGAATTGCTCAGCTTTTAAATTGTATTTTTGAATCAATTGACTTGTGCGTTTAGCAAAGTCTTCTTGCCAAAGATCCAGAGCTGATATGTTGATAGATAAGGTTTGTGTTGTGAGTTCCTTAGAGTGAGCAGCTGCCCATTGAAAGGCTTTTTCAATTACCATGTAAGTTAGTTTATAAATAAGTCCGGTTTGTTCTGCCAGAGGAATAAATTCAGCAGGAGAAATTTGACCTAGATATTCGTTATGCCAGCGAAGAAGGACTTCACCTCCAACGATTTTGTTTTTAGATAGATCAACTTGCGGTTGGATATCAAAATAGAGTTTTTCATTTTTAATATCGTCAGTTAATAGCGTTATTAACCTTAGTTGGTGGGCATGGTTGCTTTGTAATTTGTTCGTGAAGGGCGCCCAACTTCCGGAAGAATAAGTCACTGTGTTACTGGCAATTATGGCATTCTGATAAAGTTTATCTAGGTTGGAACCCTGTGAGGGATAAAGTGCACTACCAATTTTATATTGATGGCGGAAGTGTACCTTGTTTACCAGTATAGAATGGTCGAGCACTTGTTGAATTTGTTCTATTTGACTCTTTAATTCGTTAGGTGTTGTGCTCACGATGACGATGTTTCTAATTGTTAGGCGCATCAAGTGTTTAGTGTGTTTGCCTGTCAATGGTAAAGGTAATATTCCATCCATTGTCATGGTTTTTTTATGGATTCGCATAATAATGTCATTAAGTGCAATATCAGCTTGTGCTGGACCAAATGCTTGGCTCAGTTTTAGATGGCTAGTAATCTCAACCATGATTAATGCAAGGTTTGGTTGATCATGAGCTCCTTTTGAAATCAGTAATGGGAGTTTTTCAAAGTAATAGGTGCGATTTGGTAGACCTGTTGATGAGTCCGTAATGGCTTGGAGTTGACGCTTACGTTCTATGTAATTGGATTTGTCCGCGAAAGCAAAAGCAAACCCTAATAATTGTAAAAGACTACAAATAGGAAGTATGGATTCGGTCATTATATTAATGGGTAAAACTTTCCAAAATATTAACGTATTAAGAATGCTGCCTAACATCAAAGTAAGCCAAGAGAATAGGTAAAACCGAACGGCAAGGAAGCCCTTAGAATAGGCTTTTATCCCCCAGTAGGTACAAGCGACAAACATAAATACTTCGATTAAAGCGAATAGTGAAGCGGATACTTGTTCAGAAAATAATTGAGTCGCTATGAGGAAGGCAATAAAGCCTAAATCACCATATCTGCGTATAAAAGATTCTGCTGTTGGGATTTGGACTTCTTTTAAGAAAGTCAAACTGAATTTATAAAGTATCCAGGTGGCAATACCAAAAACTAAGAATAAATTTTTTGTTGTCCATTGACTGAATTCTTCAGGAAAAATCCAACGGTTAAACCCTGTGATAATTGATAGAGAAACCAAAATTGTGATGTTAATCCCAAGATAGTAAATATAGCCAGGTTGTCTAAGTAGTATAAAAACAAAAATATTGTGAGCGAGAAGTACTAAGAGACTGCAAAGGATGACAGTCCAAAAAAGCAATTTTTGCTCTTTTTCGTCAATCACTTCTTGATCATTGAATAGCATAATAGGTGTTAAAAGAGGGGAGTGTCCTTGTTTTCGAATGAGAAGCGTTGTTTCTTTTTGCTCTGATAAGGCGATGGGAATCCAAATGCCTTTATATTTTTCGTTATCAGTGTTCCAAGTCTGCAGAGCTCCCCTGACCCAGTGTTGCTGCAACTCATCCCCGTGAAACAAATAAAAGTCTAGATTATTGATGATGTAATAGCTGATACCCAGATGTAGTCTTTTATTTGCCGATTCTGTTGTGATTTTCGGAAATGTTAGTTTGTGCCAATAAGCAGAATTAGAGAAGCCTTGAGACTCTTCATAGAGACTTTCCTGAAATGTATCCAGTGATAAAAGGCTCTGTGCAGTGATGGGAGTAGTTTCCTTGAAGGTAGGAAATGTATCACTGCTTTTTTGAGTGTATTCCTGAGCGAATGCGCTTTGCGTACTAAAGTATGATGCTAATAAAAAGAAAAAAACAACGTTTCTAAATATCATCCTTGTTTACCCTAATCGAAGATGTCTGTATGAAAATACAAAGCTATAAATTAACACTATATAGGAAAAGAAAAGTATTAGAGTCTGTTGAAACAGTAATACTTTGCTTGCAATCGAGTGCGCTTTCTTAAAATATAGGCCATATTTTCAATTTATGTATTATGTTTAGGAATTTTATGAGCGAAACACTGACCCATTTAGACCATAAAGGCCACGCTCACATGGTGGATGTCTCTGATAAAGAGATCACTAAGCGAACGGCGACAGCACAAGCCATTCTGAAAATGAAGGCATCAACTTTGGTAAAAGTAATGGAAGGGGGGCTGCCTAAAGGCGATGTTCTTGCCACAGCCCGTATTGCCGGTATTCAGGCGACGAAAAAAACTTCTGATTTGATCCCCTTGTGTCACCCATTAATGTTGACCAAAGTAAGTGTAGAAATTAATGCCATCAGTGATTGCGAATTAGAAGTGTTGTGTACCTGTTCTTTGTCTGGAAAAACAGGTGTAGAAATGGAGGCGTTAACTGGAGTCAGTGTGGCAGCACTAACCCTTTACGATATGTGTAAGGCCGTTGATAAAGGGATTGTTATTAATAATGTCTCTTTACTTGAAAAAAAAGGCGGTAAAAGTGGTGATTGGAGTAAAGACAATGTCTAACTCAGATAATCAAATAAAACGAAAAGTTAATATTGTATTTTTTGCATCGCTTAAAGAAACAATTGGGCAAGGGAACTATACCATAGCGTTGAATTTGCCATTGAGTATTGCCCAATTAAAACAACAGTTGGCAAGTGAACTTGATAAGGGGAATGCCTTATTAGATCAAGGCATTCAATCTTCTGTCGATTTTGAATTCACGAGAGACGATGATTTAGTGCCTGAGAATGTTATCGAAGTGGCTTTTTTTCCACCCGTAACAGGAGGCTAAATGATACAAGTACAGGAAAACGACTTTGATGTTGATGCATTATATAAAGGCTTATTGAAAAAGAATAAAACAGGCGCTGTGGCCATGTTTGTTGGCTTGGTACGTCAGTTTTCAGATTTGTCTAAAGACGCTTGTTCTTTTGAGCTTGAGCATTACCCAGGAATGACAGAGCGTAATTTACAAAAAATTGTTGATGAAGCAAATGATCGTTGGCCATTATTAGATGTCTGTGTCGTTCATCGAGTAGGGCGTTTGACGATAGATGATCAAATTGTTTTCGTTGGTGTGAGCGCTTCTCATAGAGCGGAAGCATTTCAAGCTTGTGATTTTATTATGGACTACTTAAAAAGCCGCGCCGCTTTTTGGAAGAAAGAAACTCAAGGCTCAGAAAGTCAGTGGGTAGAAGCAAATACTAAAGATGAAGCAAGCTTAGAGCGTTGGTCTAAAGAGTCATAGCTCAAAGTCGAGCTATGACTCTTAGAGATCTTTGCACGACGACTGCGCTTGCTAATACTTTGTTAAAAACAGACCCGAAATACTCATTTATAACACATAAACTCCGTATCCTTGTCTATTTTGCCTTGTGTTAACTTCGCTCGTTGCTTAGTGCAAAGGCCTCTCTTATTTGAATAGTTAATTCGGGCGTAGAGTTTTCTTTCGCCCACTGGCATGGCGCTCTCGATACTCTGTATCTATATATTTATCGGTTGTTGCCATGCTTGCGTGCCCTGCGTCTTCTCTTACATGCTCCTTCGGACGTGTTTTTACATCTTCGGAGATTCCGGTATGACGTAACCAATGGACAGTGGCTACGCGTAAATCATCAGCGTCTTCTCTCATGCCATCTTCACACATGCGCTCATAGGCTCTATCAAAACAAAATTGCACTATATTGCGTACTTGTCTTGAGCTGGTCATCGCACCTTGCCCACGATTTTTAGGAATCAGAGGTGTGTTTTCAGCGATTGTTGGGAAGGTCGGTAAATCACGGAAACGACGGTATCTAATTAGGGCGTTAAGCATATCGTCAGATACAGCGACAAGTCGCTCCTTGTTTCCTTTCGAAAGAACTTTAAACCACCAATGTCCATCTGAGTCTTTTATGAAGTCTCCCATCACTGGTGCAGATCGTTCATCGGCGACTAGTTCAGAAATTCGTAAGTACATGCCTAGTAGGGCATTCATAATGAATAAGGTGCGTTCATGCATCGCTGGGTCTTCTTCGGCCAGCATTTCAGCGGTTTCAGTTACATAGTCCCATTGTAAGTTTGAAATTCGTCTTACTTGTTTTCGAGTCACTTCTTTTTTAACGAATTTGCTTTTCTGGCGAATCAAAGCAACAGGGTTTTGCTGTATTGCGTCTTCTTGCATTAAAAAGCCATAGTAAGACGATAATATTGAAAAGGTGGCACGAATAGCCGCTTGGGATAATGAGTGTTGTTTGGTTTGTGGTATGTCGCCGTTTTTAAATTCTAATTTGCTGACGTGAGCCACAAAAGGACGCCAATCTTTATTTGGGATTCTTTCTCCCATGTGTAATTTAAAACGAGCGACATTTTTTGTGCCAATCCAAGTTTCTGGAGGCGCAACGCAAAAATGAATAAACTCTTCTATTTGATCTCGTCTTAATTGTGATGTTGGGCAAGATGCTATATTCCAAGACCACAATAATAAGCGTTCTACTTCTCTCCGATATGAGTTAAAGGTTGCTTGAGAGCCGTTATAACTATAGATAAAACATAAGGCAAGCTGTAAGTCTCGACGGTATTCAGGATCGTTTAATTGAGGTGTGTTTCCCTTTAGGTGAGCAGCAATAGTCTCAAACTGAGTGAAGGGATTTGGTAGATGTTCTAAGTTATCGATTAAGGCAAGCGGTGTCATAGTGTTTAAAATCTAAATGGATAAGTTAGGTTAGCAAATTTTAGCCTATATCCCTATCCATTTATAAGTTCTGTCGTGTATTGCTGTGAATTTTTATGGGCTTTATTCTTTACCTAAATCTTCCTGTTTTTCTGCCTGTTCGATTATGTCGAATAAATTCATAATCGTTTTTATTTTTTCTTTGTCTTTCTCTTCAGCATCTTTGAATGCTCTTTTAATAAGGTATTGTGCTGTTTTCCCTTTTCCTTGGTTGAAGTCCAATAATGCTTTGTAACTTAACGCCATAGGTATGTTTTTTATCGATTGATAATATTGAATGTTAGCTCGCCATATTAATCGGTTTTCATAAAGGAAATTTGATTTTATGTCTATCGGTTTTGACAGAGAAAGTTGTGCATGCAGCATGGAAAATAGGATGTTCTTGGGGGCTAATTCTAGTTCCTTTTTAATGATATTTAAGCCTTCTTCAGTTTGTCCTGCGGCTTCATGACTTATTACCTTTAGGTAATCCGTAAATTGATTGTGCTTCTTTAACTTGTTTAAAAAATTAAGAGCACGCTCCGGTGATTGAACAAGGTAAGAGAAAAGGCCTTTTGCAAAGAGCTTGGCATCTTCATCTTGAATTTGTTGATCTAGGTACGAATAGGGTTGATCATCTAGCCCTGCTCGGTAGGCTAGTAATGAGGCTCTGAAAAACTCAAAGTCATTACTTTTTTTATAGCTCAATATGGTTTCTTTTTTGTCTGTACTGAATGAATCAGATAATCGAGTATCCGGTAAAGGATGACTTGATAGGAATTCTATTTTTGGTCTTCCTAACGCTTTTTTTAAAAAGGCTTGGAAGAGTTGATTCATACCATCTGGAGAAATACCGGCTTCGGTAAGATATTGTCTACCACGTCGATCGGCTTCCTGTTCTTGATTTCGGCTATAGGTTAGGTTGTTTTCTGCTTGATTGGCTATACCGCCTAACCAAAGGGCAGTGGTCGCATCAGCGTCTGCACCTGCGAGAGCTGCAGCAATCCCTGCACCGAGTAATAAAAGCGTTTTTTGCAGTTCTTCACCCGAATGCTGTGTTTGCCGTTCATAGTGCCTTAATTCTAAATGGGCAACTTCGTGGGAAAGTAATCCAAAGAGCATATCTTCATTTGTGATGACTTCCATGATATCCGAGTAGATAAACATGTGACTCCCAGGGATAACAAAAGCATTACTTTGGGTGCTGTTGAGAAAAGTCATTTCCACAGTTTTATTATAAAGACTTGTTTGTGGAAGAATTTGAGATAAAGTCTCTTTCAAATAATCGTATGCAGGTGGGTAGTCTATTAAAGCTCGACTGCCGTTTAGTTTTCTAAACCAATACTGTCCTAGTATATAAGACGGGTTGGACAAAGAGCGTTCATCTTTGTTTGCTTCTAAATCCGGAATGACAGCATTGACGGAAATAGAGAAAGAGCTTGTAAAAACAAAGGCTAAGATGGCTAAGCCTGTTGTAACGTTTGAAAATAGTCTCATAATACGGCTAATGCATTTGTTGGATAAATTTAAAAATGACGATTAATTATGGCAATCAGTATGACGTAATCTTGGATGCAAGAGAAGATCGTTGTCCAATGCCACTATTAAAGGCCAAAATGGCATTGAGTAAGATGAAGGTGGGTGAGTCCTTATGTGTGATGACTTGTGATTCAGGTTCACTAAAGGATATTCCTCAATACCTAGACTTGGTTGGATACTCGTTATTATCAACCGACGACAATAACAGCACATATACCTTTATTATTCAGAAAAATTAAAATGGAATCTGTATGTTTAAAATAGTTGATACACTGATTAAGCGGTATTTTTCAAATGAAGAAGTAGTGGTGTTTCTGCTGCTTTTGCTTGGAACTCTTGGTGTTTTGGCATTTTGGGGTGGTGTATTAGCGCCTGTTTTAGTCGCCATCGTATTGGCTTTTTTATTACAAGGTTTGGTAGATAGATTACAAAAATTGGGCTGTCGTCATCTTGTTGCTGTCTTACTTGTCTTTTTTACTTTTTTGACTGCGTGTGGTGTATTTATTGGTGTTATGGTGCCAATCATTTGGCGTCAAGCGGTACGTCTTGTTCAAGATGCGCCGCGTATGTTTACTGCTATACGTGACGAGTTTTTACAGTTTGCGGAAGGCCATAGTGACTTTTTGAGTAAAGGCGCTATTGAAGAGGCAATAAATTCATTAGCTAATGAGTCGACTAACCTTGGTCAATGGTTGGTGTCGTTTTCCTTGTCTAGTATACCTTCATTATTTTCTCTGGTTATTTATTTGGTTTTGGTTCCTTTGATAATGTTTTTCTTATTGAAAGACCAAAGTAAAATTCTGGCTTATTTGACATCGTGGTTACCTAAAGAAAGAAAAATGATGCGTAATATTGCTCATGAAATGAATGATCAAATCGCTAATTATATTCGTGGTAAGTTCATTGAAATGATCGTTGTTGGCGTCGTGACTTATATTGTATTTCTATTCTTTGGGCTAAAGTACGCTGAGCTTTTGGCTTTGCTTGTTGGGCTTTCTGTATTGATTCCTTATATCGGCGCCGCCGCAGTGACTATCCCAGTTGTATTGGTGGCTTTTTACCAATACGGAACAGACGGTGCTTTTGTTTACGTTGTGGTTGCTTATCTCATTGTTCAGGCTTTAGATGGGAATGTTTTGGTGCCTTTGTTGTTTTCTGAGGCGGTGAATTTACATCCCCTAGCGATTATCGTGGCCGTATTGTTCTTTGGTGGTTTGTGGGGATTCTGGGGGATATTTTTCGCGATACCTCTTGCCACTCTTGTTAAGGCGATTATTAACGCTTGGCCTGATCAAGAAGCGCTTTCCTCTTAATCTTTGAATTGAACAGAAAAAGCTCGCTCTTTCAGTGCTGAAAGAGCGAGCTTTTTTTATGGTATTTTTTGGAATTGAACTAGAAAACTTTAAATAGATTCTACACGAGCCAGTACGGCAGAAAATGGAGGAAGAATTACTCGTTGATTTTCTATGTAGCCTGTATGAAGTGCTTCAGGAAGTGTCAATAAAGTAAGAGATAACTCTGTTGGAAGAATTTTATCTTGTTCAGATGTATTTAGTGCCACATAGAGTTGCTTATCGTTATGACGACGAATATATACGAGAGTAGAGTCATCGTCATAAAGAAAATGAATACTGCCGTGTATGAGTTCAGGATGTGACCGTCTTACATGAAGAAAGTCTCTATACGCATGTAAAACAGAGTGTCTGTTTGATTCTTGTTCGGCAATCGCCAAAGGGAGTTGGGCGTCAGAAAGAGGAAGCCAAGGCGTATTAGATTCTGTGAAACCACCTAATATTTTATTCTCCCAAGGTATTGGTGTCCGACAGCCGTCCCTTCCTTTAAATTCAGGCCAAAAATTAATACCAAAAGGATCTACTAGCTGGTCGAATTCTAGTTCAGCTTCAGGCAAACCAAGCTCTTCTCCTTGATATAGACATACACTTCCTCGCAGAGATAAAAGCATCATCATATATATTTTACTTTTTGCTAGAGCGTGTTGATCTTTTCCCCATCTTGTTGCGACACGTTCCACATCATGATTTCCGATAGACCAACAAGGCCAGCCATCGCCTAAACCCGATTCAATGGTTTCCATTGTTTTACGTATATGGCTCATAGATGAGTCATGAGTCAGTAAATCAAAGGAATAACACATGTGTAACTTGTCTTTACCTTGGGTGTAAGCTGCCATAGTCTCAAGGGAAAAATCACAACCGACTTCACCAACGGTTGTTGTATTAGGATATTGATCGAGTAAATGCCGCAAACGTTGTAGAAAAATAATGTTTTCTGGGCGAGATTTATCGTAAATATGCAGTTGGTAAGCATAGGGGTTGTCTAGTCGTACGCCAATACTGCCTTCAACAATGTTTTCTTTGGGAGGATTATTCCTAAGTTCAGTATCATGGTAGTAATAGTTCGCTGTATCCAAGCGGAAGCCATCAACGCCTCGTTTTAACCAAAACTCAACCGTATCGAGAAGGGCGTTTACTACTTCTGGATTGTGAAAATTCAAATCTGGCTGGCTGTCTAAGAAATTATGCAGATAATATTGCTTTCTCCGGCTGTCCCAGTGCCATGCAGGTCCACCAAAAACAGATAACCAGTTATTAGGCACAGTGCCATCAGGCTTTGGGTCTGACCAAATATACCAATCAGCTTTGTCGTTATCATGGTTGCTTCTAGATTCAATAAACCAAGGGTGCTGATCTGAGCTATGGTTGAGTACTTGGTCAATCATGACTTTTAAACCATGGTGATGAGCGGTTTCAATAAGTTTGTCAAAGTCATCAAGATTGCCAAAAATAGGGTCTACATCGCAATAGTTAGCTACATCGTAGCCAAAGTCTTTCATTGGAGACGTAAAAAAAGGCGAAAGCCAGATAGCGTCAACACCAAGGGCGGCTATATAAGGCATTTTCTCTGTTATACCTGATAAGTCACCAATACCATCATTGTTAGAGTCAAAAAAGCTACGTGGATAAACTTGGTAAATGACTGCGCCACGCCACCATTCTTGTTGAGTAATCATTTAACCTTCCTCGTTCTTTATGTAAACTTTTTCAAGATGTTGAAATCAGAGACGTGTTTGTGTTTTCAAGCATTATCTATCGTGCTTTTTTTGCTTAATTCCAGCATACTCAAACATTCTAATTTATGCATGATCTTTGTTACTGATTTTGTGGCAAGTTATCTTGATTTACTATTTTGACCTATTGTTTAAAACTAAATGGAGCCAACATGTTTTCTATTAAAGCTCGCCCTATTGCTTGGCCATTATTCTTTTTTTACTTCTTTTTCTGCGCACTTATCGGGGTCATGATGCCTTATATCTCGGTTTACTATAAATCGATTGGTTTAACAGCATCGGAAATCGGTCGCTTAATGTCGACTTTTACCTTGTCTGGTATTTTAGTTCCTCATTTTTGGGGCTGGTTGACGGCAAAAATAGGGCTTCCAAAACGTATTTTACAAGTGGGTATTTTAGGTTGCTTCGTTGCGGTAATTCCTTTTAATTGGACAGATCAATTTGAAACCTTATGGCTATTAACTTGTTTAATGGCGTTGTTTTACTCTGCTTTATTGCCTATGACAGATTCCCTTGCGGTGAGAAGTATTCGGCATCTGGATGTGCCTTATACAAGGCTTAGGGTCGGTGGTTCAATCGGATACGTTGTTGCTGTAGCTGGTGGTGGCTTTCTTATGGGGCATTTTGGGGTGTGGATTGTCATTCCTACCATGTGTACCTTTCTTGCCTTGGCGGTTGTTACTTCTTTGTTTTTAAAAGAGCAGGCTTATGAGATTCAAACTCATAAAGAAACAACCTCTTTCATTTCTCTTGTTAAAACGCCTGAGTCTATATTATTTTTTGTTTTGGCATTTTTGGCGTTTATGTCCCATGCACCGTTTAATGTATTTTTTGCTGTGCATTTATCGAATGAAGGCTATAGCGGTGAGGAGATTGGTCTACTTATGGCGCTGGGTGTCATCATTGAGATTGTATTGTTTTTGTTCTTTGGTAACGCACTTAAGCGATTCCATGTAGTCCATATTGTGATGCTTTGCTTTGTATTCGGTATTATTCGTTGGTTCTTGGTTGGTTGGTTTGCTTCAGTTTTATGGATTTTAGTATTTACCCAGTTACTCCATTGCATCACATTTGCGCTTTTTCATATGGTTTCGATTGAACAAATACGTCGTCTTTTCCCTGAGCGTTATGCAGGACAAGGACAAGCCATGTACAGTGCTTTTGCGATCGGTTTAGGTGGCGGTCTCGGGATGGTGTTTACGGGGTATTTGTGGGAATGGGCTGGTGGCGCTTGGGCGTTTACTGCTGCTTCTATGACGAGTGCGCTGGCATTGATTATTTTAATCGCAAGCCAGCGTCGTTAGATTAAATGTTGGCTTCGTGTTTAAGTAGTTCAATAAAGGCGATGGCTGCACGGCTTAATGTCTTTTGTTTGTGATAAATAACACCGAGCTTTCTTTCGACATTCAAATCCGGGAGGTTTAGCACGGCAAGTTTATCATCGACGAGAGTCGAAGGTAGCAGTGACCATCCCCAGCCAATGCTGACAAGCATAGCAAGTGTTTCTAGATTATTTGTGTTCATTCTGACCTGTGGCTTTAATCCTTGTTTCCCAAAAACTTGTTCCGCAATTTGCCTTGTGAAGGTATTTTTGTTTGGAAGTACGCATGCATGTTGAGCTAGTTCAATTAGGCTCAATTGTTCAGTTTGAGCAAGAGGGTGGTCTTTACTGACGACACAAGTTAAAGGGTCGGACCAAATTGGTAAAGACTCAATCAGTGCGTTTTCTTTATTAGAAAGGGTAATAATGCCAAGTTCTGCTCGTCCCTTCAAAACATCTTGATAAGCTTCCTCAGATTGAGAAAACTCTATTTCCAGCTGGGCACTTGGGAAATCTTCTTGGAAGCGCTTTAAAGATTTAGGTAAACGTCGTAAGCCAACGTGATGACTAGTTGAAATTCTCAGCTCTCCGCTGACGTCTTGCATTTGTAGAGACATGCTGCGTTTTATGTCTTGTAAGTCTTCTGCCATTTTTCTGGCTTTAGGCAGTAAACGTATTCCCGCTTCTGTTAACTGTACTTGGCGCCCAATACGATCAAAAAGCCGTACCCCCAAATTATGTTCTAAGGCAGCGACTCGTTTACTAATAGCAGGTTGAGTGACAAAAAGCTGTGATCCCGCATGTGAAAACGAGCCTGTTTCAGCCACTTTTATAAAGGTTATTAGTTCAGCTATGTCTATCATTCCAAAAAATTATCCAAAATATGAAAAATATGAATTTGAGTAATTTAAGCCAAAGTTTTAGGATAGCGCAATAAGATTTTTAGGAGAGAGCTTATGTCAGGTAAAACCCTTTATGACAAGTTGTGGGATAGCCACCTTGTTCAACAACGAGATGACGGTAGTGCGTTAATTTATATCGACTTACAATTACTTCATGAAGTCACGTCCCCTCAGGCTTTTGAAGGTTTACGATTGGCTGGACGTAAGCCTTGGAGAGTGTCTTCAAGCTTGGCTACGCCAGATCATAACGTACCAACGACCAAGACAGAACGAATTTCTGGTGTTGATGGTATTGAAGACCCGGTGTCTAAAATTCAGGTTACAACGCTGGATGACAACTGTAATGAGTTCGGCATCACCGAATTTGACATGAAAGATATTCGCCAAGGAATCGTACATGTTGTTGGGCCAGAACAAGGTGCGACGCTTCCAGGCATGACCGTGGTTTGTGGTGATTCACATACATCTACTCATGGTGCCTTTGGTGCTTTGGCTCACGGTATAGGAACATCTGAAGTTGAGCATGTTTTAGCGACCCAGTGTCTTGTACAAAAGAAAAGTCGCAACATGCTTGTTCGTGTGGATGGTGAATTGTCCCCTTGGGTTTCTGCAAAAGACGTTGTACTTGCGATTATCGGTGCAATAGGTACTGCTGGTGGAACAGGCTATGCGATTGAATTCGGTGGCACAGGTATCCAGTCTTTGTCTATGGAGGGCCGTATGACGGTTTGTAACATGGCAATTGAAGCTGGTGCTCGAGTCGGTCTGATTGCCGTCGATGACACCACAATCAACTATGTTAAAGGTCGTCCTTATGCACCAAAAGGCGATCAATGGACAATGGCTGTTGAAGCTTGGAAAGGACTTGTTTCAGATAAAGACGCACAGTTCGACGAAGTTGTTATTATCAAAGCGGAAGATATCAAGCCTCAGGTTACTTGGGGGACTTCTCCAGAAATGGTCATTGCGATTGATGAAGATATTCCACGCCCTGAAGATCAAACTGATCCAGTGAAAAAAGAAGGTTATGCGCGAGCTTGGAAATACATGGGTCTTGAAGGTAAGACGACATTGGCTGATGTAACGCTTGATCGCGTATTTATTGGTTCTTGTACTAATTCCCGTATTGAAGATTTGCGTATTGCTGCGGATGTTGTGAAAGGTCGTAAAGTGGCCTCTACGCTTAAACAAGCGATTGTGGTACCTGGTTCTGGATTGGTAAAAGCGCAAGCTGAAAAAGAAGGTTTGCACCTTATTTTTGAAGAGGCTGGATTAGAATGGCGTGAGCCTGGTTGTTCAATGTGTTTAGCGATGAACGCTGACAAGTTGGGTGCTGGTGAGCATTGTGCATCTACTTCCAATCGTAATTTTGAAGGCCGTCAAGGCTTTGGCGGTCGTACGCATTTGGTTAGTCCTGCTATGGCTGCAGCAGCTGCAATCGCAGGTCATTTTGTTGATGTTAACGAGTTTGTTAAACACTAAAAAGGAGAAAGTATGCGTCCCTTTACTCAGCACACAGGTTTAGCCGCTCCTTTGGATTTGGCAAACGTTGATACTGATATGATTATTCCAAAGCAGTTCTTGAAATCTATCAAACGTACAGGCTTTGGTAAAAACTTATTTGATGAGCTTCGTTATCAAGATGAAGGTCAACCAGACCAATCTTGTGAAGGTCGACCTTTGCGAGATGAGTTTGTTTTAAATCAAGCGCGTTATGCTGGTTCCAGCGTTCTGCTTGCTCGTCAGAACTTTGGCTGCGGCTCAAGCCGAGAACATGCACCTTGGGCACTGGATGATTATGGTTTTCGTTCCATTATTGCGCCAAGTTTTGCAGATATTTTCTATAACAACTGTTTTAAAAATGGTTTGTTGCCAATTGTTTTGCAAGCAGAAGAAGTAGACCAGTTGTTTGCCGAAGTGATGGCGACAGAAGGTGCTCAGGTTGTAATTGATTTGGAAAAGCAAACGGTAACATCACCGACTGGCGCAACATTTGAATTTCCAGTAGATAACTTTCGTAAGCATTGCTTATTGAATGGTTTGGATGATATCGGTTTAACGTTACAACAAGACTCTGCCATTCGTCGTTACGAAGAAAAACGCATGAATGAAGCGCCGTGGCTTTTCTTGTCACGTGAGAAATAATAAATAAGACATTAGTTTTTAAGGATTTTACATGACTAAGAATGTATTAGTGTTGCCTGGTGACGGTATTGGTCCAGAGATCATTGCACAAGCTGTACGTGTGTTAGATATGGTAAATGATCAGTATTCTTTGAATATTAAACATGAAAGCGCTTTAGTTGGCGGTTCTGCTTATGATGAGACAGGGTCGCCTTTGCCAGAAGAGACATTAGCAAAAGCCAAAAATGCGGATGCTATTTTACTTGGTGCTGTAGGTGGTCCTAAATGGGATAATTTGGATATGTCGGTTCGACCTGAAAAAGGCTTACTTGGCTTACGTTCGAACCTTGAGCTATTTTCAAATCTACGTCCTGCGATCTTGTATCCACAATTAGCCGATGCGTCTAGCTTGAAGCCTGAAATTGTTGCTGGATTGGATATTTTGATCGTTCGTGAATTAACTGGCGGTATTTATTTCGGCCAACCACGTGGCATTCGCACTTTAGAAAATGGTGAACGTGAAGGTTTTAATACTTACGTTTATTGTGAGTCTGAAATTCGCCGTATTGGTCGTTCTGCTTTTGAAGCAGCTCGTCAACGAGGCAAACGAGTTTGTTCTATTGATAAATCTAATGTTCTAGAAGTGACTGTTCTTTGGAAAGAAGTCATGGAAGAAGTTGCGAAAGAGTATCCTGATGTCGAATTGACTCATATGTTAGTAGATAATGCTGCAATGCAGCTTGTTCGAGCACCAAAACAGTTTGATGTAATGGTTACTGGCAACATGTTTGGTGATATTCTATCAGACGCAGCAGCTATGCTGACAGGTTCTATTGGTATGCTTCCCTCAGCGTCTTTAAATGCTGAAGGTCGAGGTATGTATGAGCCTTGTCATGGCTCTGCACCAGATATCGCAGGAAAGGGAATTGCTAACCCATTGGCGACCATTTTATCTGTTGCTATGATGTTACGTTACTCTTTGGATGCCAAAGAAGCTGCGGATGCTATTGAATCGGCAGTAAGTAAAGTTTTAGATCTAGGTCTAAGAACGTCAGATATTGCATCAGAAGGATGCGAAACTGTTAGTACGCAAGCCATGGGCGATGCGGTATTAGCAGCACTAAAAGCTTAATACCAAAAAGGTAATAAGTGTTTTCATTCGGGATATTGCTCTTGGTATGAGTGACCCCACAAAAAAGGTAGAGATAACCATGTCAAAACAAACTGTAGGTTTAGTCGGCTGGCGCGGAATGGTTGGTTCCGTGTTGATGCAACGTATGCGAGAAGAAAAAGATTTTGATCACATTGATCCTGTTTTTTTTACTACTTCTCAAACGGGGCAAAAAGGGCCAGAAATTGGTAAGGATATTCCATTACTTCAAGATGCAACTGATATTGAATCATTGAAGAAGATGGATATTATTATTACCTGCCAAGGCGGGGATTATACCAAGGCTATTTATCCACAGTTGCGTTCTGCAGGTTGGAAAGGTTATTGGATTGATGCCGCTTCTTCATTACGTATGGACAAAGATGCGATTATTGTTCTTGATCCAGTTAACTTGAATGTCATCAAACAGGGTTTGAAAGATGGCGTTAAAACCTTTGCTGGTGGTAACTGTACTGTTAGTTTGATGATGTTGGCTTTAGGTGGCTTGTTTGAAAAAGGCCATATTGAATGGATGACGTCTATGACGTACCAAGCCGCTTCTGGCGGTGGTGCACGTCACATGCGAGAGTTGATCAATCAGATGGGTATGTTACAAGGTTCTGTTGCTTCTGAGCTTGCTGATCCTGCTAGCGCTATTTTAGAGATCGACCGTAAAGTAGCGGAACAAATGCGTTCTAATACTATGCCGGTTGATCAATTCGGTGTGCCATTAGCAGGTAGTCTGATTCCATATATTGATTCTCAGTTAGACAATGGTCAAAGCCGAGAAGAGTGGAAAGCACAAGCCGAGACTAACAAAATCCTTGGCAATACGACGTCTATTATTCCAGTTGATGGTCTTTGTGTTCGTATTGGTGCGATGCGTTGTCATAGCCAAGCATTCACTATTAAATTGAATAAAGACATTCCGATTGCTGATATCGAGGGTATTCTTGCTCAGCATAATGACTGGGTAAGTGTAGTTCCTAATGATAAAGAAGCGACAATGGCACGCTTAACTCCAACAGCAGCAACAGGAACATTAGGTGTTCCTGTTGGGCGGATTCGTAAGCTGAATATGGGGCCTGAGTATATCAGTGCCTTCTCAGTGGGTGATCAGTTGTTGTGGGGGGCTGCAGAGCCTCTACGACGCATGTTAAGAATCTTGTTGGACGATTAGTCGTTTGACCTAGATTGATAAAAAGCGTTTGCTGTCATGGCGAGCGCTTTTTTTTCTTTTTTTGTTCATTCTATTGTTCTTTTCGTTTTATTAGATTGTCTTCTATAGTTAGTGAGTAGGGGGGTTATGTGATTTCAACATTACCGAAGTGGGTTGAGTATGGTGCTTTTTCACTGGCGTTAGGTGCTGGGAGCATTAATGCTGTAGCTTTGCTAGGCATGGAGCATCAGGCTGTTTCTCATTTATCTGGTACGGCAACTCTTTTAGGAAGTGCTTTTCTTGATTCATCCTATGCGACTTTATTTCATTTGATTGGAATATTACTCAGTTTTGTTATTGGGTCTGTTTTTTCTGGCTTTATATTAACTGGAACATCGTTAAAGCTCGGTCGGTTTTATGACTTATTACTTATTACAGAAGCGGTTTTATTGTTAATAGCTATGTATTTTTTGTTAAATAATCATGCAATGGGGCACTATTTTGCTTCGGCAGCGTGCGGACTTCAAAATGCTTTAGCGACAACATATAGTGGTGCGGTTCTTAGAACAACTCATCTAACCGGTATTTTTACTGATTTGGGTATTATGATAGGTGGTGCGTTTAGGGGGAAAAGTTTCGATAAACGTAAAGCCTCTTTGTTTGTCATTATTGTTGTAGGGTTTGTGTTGGGAGGGACTTTAGGTGCTTTTCTATTTAATCGATTAGGCTTCTATGCGTTACTGGCCCCGGCTACTTTATGTGTGTTCCTTGCTATTTTGTACCGTGCTTATCGTATGCGTTTAGGAAATGATGAGACCTAATGGTTATGTTTTTTTATTCGGCTGATTTAATAGTTTGCCAGATATCGAACTGTATGCTATTGATAAATAAAGCGTTAAATGAATTTAATCGTGACGAATTAGGAAGAAATTAATACATTCATGATCTTGAACAAGTATTTACATTATGGGCATTGAAATCCAATCAATTCGTCCATAGATTATAGTTAAGAGTCTAAGAAAAAGAGGAGGAACAAAATTTAAACAATTAAAACACCTGACCTAAACAGAAGGAAATTCTTTATGTATACATTGAATATTAGTGGTCACCACGTCCAATCTGGTGAAGAAGTTCAAGAAGTCGTTAAAGAAAAAATGGATCACTTATCTCGTATCAACAACCAAATAACCAGTATTAAAGTGATTCTAAATACAGAAAAGCATGAGATTCATGAATTAATAGTAGAAGCCAGTGTTCATATACCTGGGCATGATCTTTTCGCAACGGTTAAGACAGACAAACAGCTTAAACCTGCTCTTGACCTTTTAGTTGGTAAATTGGAGAAACAATTGGTTAAACACAAAGCTAAACACGCTGGTCGACAGCATCACATCAATGCGAATGATGTTGAAAGTCCTGCAGAACGACAACAACAAGCTGAATTTGATGAGCTTGTAGAGCGTGAAGTTATTTAGTTAATCCACCTTTCTAGGAGAAGCCTCGCATAGCGGGGCTTTTTTGTGCCTGGTGTTCCTTTCTGAAATGGGTCTCCTAGGTGTAAACCTATTTCGGGACGGGACAGAGCCAATAAAAAAGCCTACAAATATTTATTTGTAGGCTTTTATGAAACAGCTTAATTAAGCTTAAGCTGTTAACTCATGTGACTAAATTTATATATTAGCAGCAGGAATAAATTCGATTGGTGCTGTCGTCATCTCTTCTAATGGCGGCGCAAAATCCGTTAGATGAATGCCGGCTACAGCCTCTTTGTATTCTTCTAATGTTGGGAAGCGTCCCAATATTGCAGAAAGTACAACCAATGGAGTAGAGCCAAGTAGTGATTCACCTTTCTTCTCTGTTGAGTCTGCTACGACACGACCTTGGAATAATCGAGTAGAGGTAGCAATAACAGTATCACCTGGTTCTGCTTTTTCTTGGTTACCCATACATAAGTTACAGCCAGGGCGTTCTAAGTACATGATGTTTTCATACTTAGTACGTGCAGATGCTTTAGGATTAGAGTCATCGAACTCAAAGCCAGAGTACTTCTCTAAAAGTGCCCAATCGCCTTCTGCTTTCAACTCATCAACGATGTTATATGTTGGTGGCGCGATAACTAGAGGAGCGTTGAACTTAATCTCTTTACCTTGTTTTTCCATATTACGGAGCATTTGAGCGATGATTTGCATATCACCCTTGTGTACCATACAAGAACCAACAAAGGCTAAGTCAACAGTCTTGTTTTTATAGAATGAAACTGGGCGGATAACATCATGGGTGTAACGCTTAGATACGTCATCATTGTTTACGTCTGGATCGGCAACCATTGGTTCGTTAATTTGGTCTAAATCAACAATAACTTCTGCGTAGTATTTTGCATTTTCATCCGGTGTTAATGCAGGTGCAGTACCTGATTTAACTTCGTCAATACGTTTATCAGCTAAAGAAATTAAACCATGAAGTGTTTTAGCAGGATTTTCCATGCCTTTGTCGATCATGATTTGAATACGTTTTTTGGCTAATTCAAGTGATCCGATTAAAGTCTCGTCTTGAGATATACAGATGGAAGCTTTCGCTTTCATCTCAGCTGTCCAGTCGGTGAAAGTGAAGGCTTGGTCTGCTAGCAATGTACCAATATGTACTTCGATAACACGACCTTGGAAGACGTTTTCACCATCAAATTGTTTAAGCATTTGAGCTTGTGTAGCATGTACCACATCACGGAAATCCATGTGTTTTTTCATGTGGCCTTTAAACGTCACTTTCACTGATTCCGGGATTGGCATTGCGGACTCACCTGTTGCCAATGCAATTGCTACAGTACCTGAATCAGCACCAAAGGCAACGCCTTTAGACATACGTGTATGAGAGTCACCACCGATGATGATGGCGCGGTCGTCAACGGTAATGTCATTCAATACTTTATGAATAACATCTGTCATTGCCGGATAAACGCCTTTAGGATCACGGGCAGTAATTAGCCCGAATTTGTTCATAAAACTCATTAACTTAGGCGTGTTGGCTTTAGCTTTACTGTCCCATACAGAGGCAGTGTGACAACCAGATTGGAATGCACCATCGACAATTGGTGAAATGGTAGAAGCGGCCATGGCTTCTAGTTCTTGGCATGTCATGGGACCAGTCGTGTCTTGTGAGCCGACAATATTGACTTTGACACGAACGTTTGAGCCTGCGTGTAGTGGTGAATCAGATAAAACACCAACAGCATTACGGTTAAATATCTTCTCAACAGCTGTTAAGCCTTGTCCTTCATGTGAAATTTCTTTTGCAGCGGCATAGACGCTTAGAGGTTCAATACCTAAAGCTTCTGCTGCAAATGTTTGTAGTTTCTTACCGAAGGTTACAGCGTATGAGCCGCCCGCTTTCATGAATTCCATTTTTTGTGGCGTAAAAGCGGATGATATATCAGCAAGTTCTTTATTGCCGTTATATAATTTCTTCGCTTTTGTATCGATCGTTAGTACTGTGCCAGTTGCTACTGAGTAGGCTTCTTCCAATACAGGGTCACCATTTTTATCAGTAACAGTATTACCGTTTTCATCTACTTTCTTAACCCAGTTTTTAAGGTCAAGACCAATACCACCAGTTACATCAACCGTTGTTAGGAAGATTGGAGCGATACCATTGGTGCCAGCAACAATAGGTGCGATGTTAATAAAAGGTACATATGGACTTGCTTTTTTACCAGTTAAGAGAGCAACGTTATTTACACCAGACATACGAGATGAACCAACGCCCATAGTGCCTTTTTCAGCAATAAGCATGACTTGCATATCAGGGTGTTTAGCTTGTAATGCTTTTATTTCTGCTTGGGCTTCTGGTGTGCTCATGCATTGACCATGTAATTCACGGTCTGCACGAGAATGAGACTGATGACCTGGAGATAATAAATCAGTTGAAATATCACCTTCACCAGCAATATAAGTAACCACATTAATTTTTTCAGCGATATCTGGTAACTTAGTGAAAAATTCAGCTTTTGCGTAGCTTTCTAAAATATCTTTAGCAATACTGTTTCCAGCTTTATAAGCGTCTTCAAGACGTTCCATATCAGCTTCGTATAGATACACTTGAGTTTTCAAAACTTCAGCTGCTGGAGTTGCGATAGCAACATCATCAGACAATGCAAGATCGATCAATACTTCAACAGAAGGGCCGCCCTTCATATGAGAAAGTAATTCAAGAGCGAACTCAGGTGTAATTTCTTTTACGCTGGATTCACCTAAGATGATTTCTTTTAGGAATTTTGCTTTTACAACAGCAGCACTTGTTGTGCCTGGGATTGTGTTGTAAATGAAGAAATTAAGAGAGTCTTCACGGTATTGATTGCTAGTGTCTTTAATTTGAGCAATGATTTCTGCTAATAATCCACCGTCATCAATTGGCTTAGGATGTAACCCTAAACCTTTACGGTCTTCAATTTCTTGTAAGTATTCTGAATACAGGCTCATTTACAACACCTCTAAATAATAATTTATGATAGTAATATTATGGACTAAAAAGGGACTTTGAGATCTGGCTTACTTTCGTTTGCCAATAGCACTTAAATGCTGGAATCTTATTAAATCATTCCCTGATTAGTTATTTTTTGTACTGATCACTTGCTTCAATTTATGTAATGACTTGGATTTTATAACCCAAGCCATACGAGACTCTATGATTTTCTATATACTTATTTTATAGAAAAAAAGCAGTAAAGACTTATTAAACGCCATAACAATTTCGAATAGGTGACATTTAGCGGAATTATTCTGATTTAGAGATACTATCGTTTTCCTGAATAATCCTCACGATTCTGAAGCCCCAATTGCTGGCTTTTAAGTCAGGTGTTGCTCTATATCTTGTTGCACTACGACCGACTCTTGGGATATCAAACCAAGATCCACCTTTAAGTACTCGATTGTCACATTGGTTTGCTAACCACACTTGGTTTTTGTTTGGAGCGCCTTCGTATGTGTCGTGATAACAATCTTCAACCCATTCAGCAACATTTCCATGCATATCAAACAAACCTAATGGATTGCTGGCTTGGCTACCCACTGGCGCGGTTGAAATTCCATCCCATTGGCTGCCACAGCTATCACATACACTGTAGCCTGGCTTTACCGTGTTGCCGTACCAGAAGGCGGTATTAGAGTCTGCTCTTGCAGAGTATTCCCATTCTATTTCAGTAGGTAGCCGATATTCTTCATTGGTTTGACTGGATAGCCAAGATGTATAGGCTTTGGCGTCATACCAGCTAACATTAATGACAGGGCGGTTGCCTCGTCCCCAACCATTATCAGGAGGGAGTTCACGATTTGTCGCCTTGGCGAATTTATCGTATTGATCAAATGTAATTTCATATTTACTAATGTAAAAACCGCTAGGAATTTCAACTTCATGAACAGGCTTTTCATTATCGTCTCCCATTCTATTTTGGTCTCCCATCATAAAAGTAGTCGGAGCGATTTTTTCAATTTTAGGTGCTGTGCCACCTGTTTTTAAAGGTTCTTCAAGTATTTGTGGGAGAGCTTTAAAAACACTTTCTGCAGTTATTTTTGGGGTTGGTTTTGGGGTTGCAACAAGTGGCTCTTTTTCAGCTGGCCACAGTATAATCGCTGCAATAAGACCGATGGCAACAATAGATGATGTGGCAATTATTTTGTTTTTTGAATGGCGAATCTGGCGCTTTACTGCTTTGAGTGTAGAAGAGCCACTGATTACTTCTGGTTTATAAAGGTTAGCCCGAATAATTCGAATGACTTCTGTTAATGATGTTGGCCTGTGATTTTCTCCATCTCTAGACCATTTTAATAAACGATTCCAGACTGCATCACTCAAGCTATGGTGAGAGTCCGGTAGGCTAGTTGAAAAGTCTTTATCGAGAATGGATTCGCCAAGGAGGGCTGCCATCAAGAGTCTCATAAAAGCAAAACGATCCGATGCGATGGTACGTTGTTGATTTTTTTCAGATACTCAGGTGGAAAAAAACGACTATCCATATTGTTTTCATCGATTCTTGTCATCCAGTTATGGGCGCCAAATCCCGTCATTAGGCCAATGCCGTTTACAACATGTATTGAGCTTAAATCTAGATGTCCGTGGAATAGATTGTTTTGATGTATTTGGTCTAGTGCCTTGGCTATGTTATCAAATAGGCTGATGACCACATTTAGTGGGGCGCCATCTGGATACTTTCCCAAGAAGCTGTATAGGTTTTCGCCACCACAAACGGCTGAACAAGAAAATACCCATAAATTTGAATAAAAAGGCGGATAATTTGGTGTAATTGCAGGATGTTTTACACTGGCGTATTTTCTCGCATTTTGCAGGAAATCTTCTACTTTTCCTTTTTTCGGCTGGAAAAAACGCAGCACAAAAGGGCGTCCGCCTTGATCTGCTACCCAGGTTGTTTTATTGCTGTCCATTGGGTAGTTCAATATATACGGATCGAGTTCAACGCCAACATGTTGGCCAATTTTTAGTTTTTGTGGGTCATAAAAATCATTCATTACGAATTTGATATCCAAATCAAGACGTTACTACCTAAGTGCCTATAAAGTAAAAAAAACAGGCTTTTATTTGTATGTGGAAAGAAGAGTACTTGTTCGCTCCTTCCTTAATACCTAGTATAATCACGTTTTTTAACACAAAAAGGTAGAGTAATGTTATCAGCGTATCCTGAGCTTGTTGAGTTTCTTCCATGTGAATCCCCTAAAGCGTGGGTGAATTGGGCTCTTGAGAACCAAACTTTGCTATTAAATGATCATGCACATTGCGAAAAAAAGCCGCAAGTACGGCAATGAATTTGATGTACCGCTATGTTGACCGTGATAATTTATTACACAAAATGTCGCGTTTAGCCCGTGAAGAGCTTTTACATTTTGAACAAGTTCATAAACTGATGCGCAGTCGCGGTATCGCTTATGATCATTTATCGGCGTCTCGTTATGCGGATGGTTTACGTAAGCATATCCGAACTCATGAGCCTGCGCGTTTAATTGATATTATGATCATTGGTGCCTTTGTTGAAGCTCGGTCTTGTGAGCGTTTTGCTGCGTTAGCGCCACATTTAGACGACGAATTGTCTAAGTTCTACATTTCATTGCTAAAATCAGAAGCGAGACATTTTGAAGATTATCTTGCATTGGCAAAAGAATATTCAAATGAACCTATTGATGACCGAATTGCTTTTTTTCGAGACTTAGAAGAAAAGCTTATTACTGAGCCAGATATTGAGTTTCGTATGCATAGTGGTCCGCCAACGACAGCATAAACTGAGTAATACGATATAAGGTAAATTTTTTCTGTGGATTTTTAGCATGCTGCTAAACTCATAATATGAAATGGTAACTCTGGAGAATATTATGGGTACAGATAAAAACCAAACCCTTCCGGATGTAACGTATTGGCTTGTGTTAGAAATAATGAAAGTAAATCCGGTGGTAGATATTAATGCGATGTACAAAGGCTCATTAGAGTTGGACTTTTTGTATCAAGTGCTGACGGCTAAAGCGAAAATGCATTGGCGTAAAATGTATGGTGTTCAGTTAGGGCCTGTGATTACAAATAATGCTTTTTTTCGAGCTATGACCATGTTGCATAATCGCAATATTGAGTTTGATCGCTCTAGAAACAGTATTGAAACAGTTTGGGTTAAATCACTTTTAAAGCGTTAAGTGAATCGTACTCATAAATTTATCTATCTGTTATGAAAGAGTATGAAATAAAAGTGCCAGCAAATAAGCTGGCATTTTTGATTGCGATTGCACTGTGATCTTCTTAGCTTTCTTTAGCTCAGCGTCTCATAGTGAATGCCCTGAAGAGATTTCAAACCATTCTGGTTGAAATTTTCTACTGTCGCTTTGAGTTGAGAGTAGTGGTTGTTCTCAATTTTTGCTAGGTAGACATCTTTATCCCAATCACCTAACACACAGCGTAAAGTGTTTTCGTTCTTATGGACATTGGGGCGGTGTGTATGGCCATGAATTACTGTCCTACAATGATGTAGATTAAGTGAGTCATTAACCGCGGTTTCTGTCACATCCATAATATCCATGGTTTTTTCTGATGCCATAGATTTACTATCATTTCGAAGTTGTGCTGCAAGAGCTATCCGCTGCTCTAATGGCAAGGCTAATATGTGTTCTTGCCAAGCACTAGAGCGTACGGTTTGCCTGAACTTCTGGTATTCCACATCTTCTAAACAGTATTCGTCACCATGGGTCAAAAGTACTGTGCTTTCTTCCAAAGTTAATACAGTTTGCTCTTGAATTAGAGAGGCGCCCACACGAGTTAGCCATGATTTACCAATTAAAAAGTCTCTATTGCCGTGTAAAAAATACAGAGCAATGCCAGATTGAGATACATCAAATAAGGCGTTTTCTATATTCGTATTCCAATCTGCTTGGAAATCGTCTCCGATCCATGCTTCATAAAAATCACCTAGAATATAGAGCTCAGCTTTTTCTTGATTGGCAATAAGTTCTTTCGTCATCTGTATCAATGCCCGAATAAGATCCGGGCGTTTGTCACTAAGGTGTAGGTCAGATATGAAATAACGAATCATTATTTTACAAGTTCAGCGCTTTCGATAATAACATCTTCAGCTGGAACGTCTTGATGTCCGGCTTTCATTGTTGTTTTTACTTCTTTGATTTTATTTACAACATCCATGCCTGCAGTGACTTTACCAAAAACAGCGTAACCCCAGCCTTGTGACGTTTTTGCAGTATGGTTTAAGAAGGCATTGTCAGCAACGTTAATGAAGAACTGTGCAGAAGCCGAATGAGGATCCATTGTACGAGCCATTGCTAATGTACCTACTTCATTTTTTAGGCCGTTATCTGCTTCGTTTTCAATCGTTTTTTGTGTTTCTTTCTGTGTCATACCAACTTCAAAACCACCGCCTTGAACCATGAAGTTATTGATTACGCGGTGAAAGATAACACCATCATAGAAACCAGAAGTTACATATTCTTCAAAGTTTTTCGCTGTTTTTGGCGCTTTTTCGTAATCTAACTCTATGTGAATGTCACCGTGGTTTGTATGTAAAATGATCATTTTATATTCCCTATTCTATAAATAGCTAAATGTATTAATGGTTAAGATTTACTTAGGTCTTTAATTAATACGGGCATTTTATGTGTTTGTAAGCAAAGACGCCACCGTGGATGTAATAAAAGGTGATTGTAAAGCCTGTAAATGTAAGATAAATTTAATATGCGTAACTGGTTACCTATATTGATTGTTGTGGAAAGTAAAATGGAACAGTTTGGTGTGTTGACTCTAGGAAGTCGACTTAAGCGTTTGAGTGATTATTTGTTTGCTGAGGTTCAAGAGATTTATTTGCAGTGCGATGTTCCTATTTCATCGACTTATTTCCCGATTCTTAAGCTATTGCAAAAAATGGGGAGTTTGTCAGTTATGGAAATCGCTGAGAGTCTGCATTTAAGTCATCCCGCCGTTAGTAAGCAAACCGCTAAAATGTTGAAAGAGCATTTACTAGATAAGAATGCAGACGAAGATGATCAACGGCGTTCGTTGTTGAGTCTTTCCGAAAAGGGCTTGGCGGCTATGTTAAAGGTTGAGCCTGTCTTGGAAGAAATGAAAGTCGTCATAGAGCGATTTACAGACTTCAGTAGTGATAACTTTATGGTGGGTCTCGAAGCGTTAGAGAAGCAGGTCTTTAGCGAAGGTTTAGCTAATAAAGTATTAGATAGATTGCTGCCGTTTAAAATTGTAGAGCTTAGTCGTCATCATGAGAAAAGCTTTTATAACCTTAATATGGCTTGGCTGGAACGATATTTTCCTAACCAGATTTCAGAGCATGATTTGGCTCTTTTAGAGAGGCCTTTAGAATACGCAGCTCAGCATGGCGGAGCAGTGTGGGTCGCAATGCGAGAAGCTAACCAACAAAATGTGGTACTTGGTACTATTGTCTTGGCTCAGCATGATGATAGGCAAATAGGGGAGATTTTGAAACTGTCAGTTGCTGAGCATTGCCAAGGCAAAGGAATAGCTCAAGCTTTGTTGTCCCATGTGTTTGAAATAGCACAATCTGTTGGAATGACTAAATTAACCTTAGAGACGGCCTCTTGTTTAACGGCAGCTAGACGTCTTTATGATAAAAACGGCTTTATTGAAATGTTACCGCCAAAGCCGTCTTTGTATGAAAGAGCGGATGTTTACATGGAAAAATCTCTGGAGAAAAAATTGAGAGGCTTAGGGTGAAGGGGCTAGAACATATGAATACACGACAGCACATGCAACGAGGTGCGGTGGTTTCCATGCCGATGATTTTGGGTGGCGTTCCTTTTGGGCTTTTATTTGGCTCGTTAGCGTCAAGCTATGGTTTGAGCCCTTGGTTTGCCATTGCTATGTCTGCCATCGTTTTTGCAGGCTCTGCTCAATTTGTTGCTTTAGGTTTAATCGCTATACATGCGCCGATTTGGGTTATTGTTTCGACAACTTTTATTGTCAATCTTAGACATCTTTTGTATGCGGCCGATATGGTGAAATATGTGAAGCATTTGCCAATGTCGGTTCGCTTTATTATGGGTTTTGGTTTGGTTGATGAAACCTATGCCGCTGTGCGACCTATGTATGGGATAGGCTCAGTTGATGAAAAAACAGGACATAAAGTCTATCTAGGCTCTTTTTTTGCGTTTTATATCATGTGGAACGTGACAACGATTTTAGGCATTTTATCTGGGGAGCTGATTCCTGGTATGAGTGAGTGGGGGCTTGAATTTGCTATGGTGGCTACTTTTATTGGCATCATTACACCGTATTTGAAACACAGTCCTTTTTGGTTTTGCATGCTCAGTGCTGGTGTTTCGTCGATTGTTTTGTCGGGGTTGCCTAATAATCTTGGTTTGTTGGTGTCTGCTGTGATTGGAGTGGTCGCAGGGTATCTTGCTGACGTGTATGGAAGTTCTTCGAGTTCTCACCAATCAACTGATAATAATACACAAGGAGGTGAGTGATGAGTTTATTAGATTCGGTCCTCATTATCTTTGGAATGTTTGTTGTGACTTTTGGTGTTCGTTTTGTCTTGTTTGCGCGAGCTCATAAAGTTGTTATGCCTGTTTTTGTGGAGAGAGCACTTAAATTTGTGCCTGTTTCTGTATTAACCGCCATTATTGTTCCTATGATTTTTATGGCAGATAATCAGATGAATGTATCCATTAGTAATCCCTGGTTGATCGGTGGGCTTGCCGCGTTTGTCATTGGTATTTGGCGTCAACATCAGCTGTTGACAATATTTGTTGGTGTTGTGGTGTTTTTTATCGCGAAATACATGATTTCACTTTCCGTATAAAAGAATAAAAATAAAGAAAAGAGGCAAAAGATTTACCGACTCAATATCCTATAGAAACCGAAATCATATATACTTGTCGGTCAAAGTACTCATTATCGTCAGACGAACATTTATCGGGACTTACATCTAACATGTCAGAAACGTCAAAACCAGGTAATTTTATTACCCAAATCATTGATAAAGATAACGAAGCCGGTAAGAACGGAGGCAAGGTTCTTACTCGTTTTCCACCTGAGCCAAACGGCTACTTACATATTGGTCATGCCAAATCTATTTGCCTGAACTTTGGTTTGGCGCAACGTTACAATGGTCAATGTAATCTTCGTTTTGACGACACGAACCCTGAAAAGGAAAGTGTTGAGTACATTGAATCCATCAAACGTGATGTTGAGTGGTTGGGATTTAAATGGAAAGACGAACCAAAATTCGCTTCAGACTATTTTGATCAGTTATTCGACTTTGCAAAGCAGCTTATTCAGCTAGGTAAAGCGTATGTGTGCGAGCTTAATGCTGAGCAAATGCGCGAATACCGTGGCACTTTGAAAGAGCCTGGCAAAAATAGCCCATATCGTGATCGAAGCGCCGAAGAAAATATGGCGCTTTTCAATGATATGGCGAATGGCAAATACAAAGACGGTGAAGTGGTTTTACGTGCAAAAATTGATATGGCGAGCCCAAATATCAATATGCGTGACCCTATTATTTATCGAGTTCGTCGTGTGCATCATCACCAAACTGGTGATAAATGGTGTATTTATCCTATGTACGATTTTACTCATTGCTTGTCTGATGCCATTGAAGGCATCACGCACTCTGTTTGTACACTGGAATTCCAAGATCATCGTCCTTTGTACGATTGGGTGTTGGACACGTTGAAAACAGTACATCCACAACAAATTGAATTTGCGCGCCTGAACTTGAATTACACGGTAACAAGTAAGCGTAAGCTGAAATTGCTGGTAGACGAAAAACACGTGCATGGTTGGGATGACCCTCGTATGCCAACGGTTTCTGGTTTGCGTCGCCGAGGTTACACAGCGAAATCTATCCGTAATTTCTGTGATCGTATTGGTGTTACTAAATCAGACAGTGTAGTTGACGTGGGTATGCTTGAACACGCGATTCGTGAAGATTTGGATGCCAGTGCTAATCGCGCCATGGTTGTGTTGAATCCAATCAAGGTGACACTGACAAATTACCCTGAAGACAAAGAAGAAATCTTCACGGTAAATAATCATCCGAAAAACGAAGAAGCGGGCGCTCGTGAAGTGCCTTTCAGTAAGCATTTATTTGTTGATGCAGCGGACTTCGCAGAAGAGCCACCTAAAAAATGGAAGCGTATGACCATTGACGGTGCTGTTCGTCTTCGTGGTGGCTACGTAATTACTTGTGATGAAGCGATCAAAAATGAAGCTGGTGAAGTGGTTGAGCTACTTTGTCGCTACGATGCAAACACACTGGGTGTGAATCCAGAAGGTTACAAGCCAAAAGGTGTGATTCATTGGGTAAGTGCGAGACACGCGGTTGATACTAAAGTGAACCTTTATGATCGTTTGTTTGTTAACGAAGCGCCAGATGCCAATTATGAAGATAAGAATTTCTTAGACTTCATCAACCCTGAATCTTTAACTACGATTACTGCTGCCAAAGCAGAGCCTTCTTTATTGACGTCAGATAAAGGTCAAGGCTTTCAGTTTGAGCGAGAAGGTTACTTCTGCCGTGATTTAAAAGAAGACGGTATGGTATTTAACCGCACAGTAACATTACGTGATTCTTGGGCGAAAATAGAAGCAAAAGGAAAATAGGTGCATGTTGAAAGTTCATAACACCCTTACTGGGAAGAAAGAAGTTTTCAAACCGATCGAAGAAGGCAAGGTAAGTATGTATGTCTGTGGTAACACGGTATACGACTTCTGTCATATTGGTCATGCGCAGCGCGATGATTTCCTTTGATATTATTTCTCGTTTTATTCGTCATCTAGGCTACGAATTAAATTATGTGCGTAACATTACTGACGTAGATGACAAAATCATCAAGCGCGCAGCAGAAAATAATGAAACAACTCAATCTTTGACTGAGAGAATGATTGCAGCTCAACGGGAAGATGAACTGCGTCTTGGTAATAAAATGCCAGATCGTGAGCCAAGGGCCACGGAGTTCATGCAAGAAATTATTGATATGGTGCAGGTTCTTATTGATAAAGGCTTTGCTTACCAAGGTACATCTGGTGATGTTTATTACCGAGCAACGAAGTTTGAAGAGTACGGTAAGTTAAATAATCGTAAACTTGAGGATATGCTTGCTGGTGCTCGTATTGATGTGGAAGCTGCAAAAGAGCATCCTGCTGATTTTGTATTGTGGAAGCAAACCAAAGAAGGTGAGGTTTCTTGGCCCTCCCCTTGGGGAGAAGGACGCCCTGGATGGCACATTGAATGTTCTGCAATGTCGACTAATTGTCTAGGTAGTCATTTTGATATTCATGGTGGTGGTCCAGACCTTAAGTTCCCTCATCATGAGAATGAAATTGCACAATCAGAAGCCGCAACAGGTGAAAAATACGTTAATTACTGGATGCATTGTGGTGCTGTTCGAGTGAATAATGAAAAGATGTCGAAATCATTGGGCAATTTTTTTACCGTTCGAGATGTGTTAGCTAAATTTAACCCTGAGGTAGTACGTTACCTTATGGTTTCTAGTCAATATCGCAGTGCAATTGATTACTCTGATCAGAGCTTGTTGGAGGCGAAAGTTGCATTAGAGCGTCTTTATACGGCATTGCGTCAGCAAAATGTAGCTGCAACTTTTGTCCCTAGTGATTTTACTGCACGTTTTGAAGAGGCGATGAAAGACGACTTTAATACGGCTGTTGCTGTTTCTGTTTTGTTTGAGCTAGTTCGTGAATTGAACAAGATGAAAACAGAAAATGCAGAGAAGGCCTCGACTTTAGCTGCGGAATTGCTTTCTTTAGCAGAGTTACTTGGCTTACTTTATCAGGATCCTGAATACTTTTTGCAAAATAGCACTGTGTCAGAAGGTTTGGATGAGGGAGCAATACAAGCTTTAATTGATCAAAGAACACAGGCGCGTAAAGACAAAAATTTTGCACGTAGTGATGAAATCAGAGATGAATTGGCTAGTCAGGGTATTGAGCTTCTAGATAGTCGAGAAGGCACTACGTGGACGCGTAGCTAAAGGCTGTTTCAAGGTTTAGATCCTGTAAATAGAATAAAAAAAGGCGATGTACTATTTTGTATATCGCCTTTTTTATTTAGCTAACAGACTGTCCTTGTAACTGGGTTGTTATTTTAGAATTTGCTCTGAATGTGTTTTGGTTTTTACTTTACTGATGATGTCTGAAATTAAACCTTCTTCATCAATGATGAAAGTCGTTCTAACCGTTCCCATTGACTCACGCCCCATGAATTTTTTAAGCTGCCATGTTTCGTATAACTCATGAACTTCTTTTTCTGTGTCTGCTATTAATGGGAATGGAAGATCATATTTTTCAATAAAGTTTTGGTGCTTTTTCTCCGTATCGCTGCTGACACCCAATACGACGAAGCCTTGCTCTAGGAGTGCTTGGTAGTTGTCTCGTAAATCGCACGCTTGAGCAGTACAGCCGGGAGTGTTGTCACGGGGGTAAAAATATAAGACGACTTTTTTGCCTTTAAATTGGCTAAGTGTAATTGTGTCACCGTTTTGGTCTTTAGCGCTAAAATTCGGTGCAATTTGCCCAATTTCTATTGTCATAGTCATTACTCTCTGTTCTAAGAAACATGGAAAGAAAAATAGTTTCTTGCCTATTTTGCAGTAAGAAAAATATTAGCTTAACAAGAGCTAAGCAAAAAATCTCTCTGAATAGACTTTCTTGCTAATTTACTCTGGCTTTACGCCCCTCAATTATTGTTAAACCCGCATATGGACGTTACTATAGGCGCGCTTATAATTTTATGGAGACTCGAAATGATCACAGGTAGTTTAGTTGCGCTTATCACTCCCATGTCAGCAGATGGCGCAGTAGATACTAACAAATTAGATGATCTAATAGAGTTTCATATCAACGAGGGGACCCACGGCATTGTCGCTGTCGGTACAACCGGTGAATCATCAACTCTGACGACAGAAGAGCACGCCAATGTTATTCGTCAAGTTGTCAAAACAGTAAATGGTCGTGTTCCTGTTATTGCTGGAACAGGGGCAAATGCGACTCACGAAGCGATACATCTTACTCGTGCTGCAAAAGAGGCTGGAGCCGATGCTTGTTTGCTAGTTACGCCTTACTATAATAAGCCGACTCAAGAAGGTTTGTTTTTACACTTTAAAGCTATTGCCGATGCAGTTGATATTCCTCAGATTCTTTATAATGTTCCTGGTAGAACTGTGTGCGATATGCTTAATGAAACTGTGGTTCGCCTTTCCGCTATTAAAAACATTGTTGGTGTTAAAGACGCAACAGGTAACTTGGAACGTGGTGAGGCATTAATTAAAGCTGTACCGGAAGATTTTGCCGTATATTCAGGGGATGACCCAACGGCTGTCAACCTTATGTTACTTGGTGGTAAAGGTAATATCTCTGTTACAGCAAACGTTGCCCCTAAAGCCATTGCACAAGCAGCAGAGTCTGCCCTTGCTGGTGATGCGGAGAAAGCGCATTCAATTGATCAAACGGTTGCCTTGTTACACAAAAATCTATTTTTAGAGTCGAATCCTATTCCTGTTAAATGGGCATGTAGCCAATTGGGTTTATGTAAGGAGGGGATTCGTTTGCCATTAACCCCACTTTCAGACAAGTATCATGCGGCTGTTAGACATGCCATGGTAGAAGCCGGAGTTTTATTAGTATGAATAAATTTACATTACAGCTAGTCAGCGTTAGTGCATTTGCTGTTTTTTTATCAGGTTGTAGTTTGTTTTTTACTGATCACTCAGATGATTATCAAGATGTGACGAAAACGCACAATACGTTAGAGATACCTGAGGGTTCAACACCTTCTAAAGATATTTTGGTTATTCCAAATGAAGATCGCATTACAGACTTAACTCCTGCGAAACCTTTTGTGACACCAAGAGCACAATTTATTTATCATCCAATGGTCGCTGTTGGTGTTGTAGAGAAAGAAGATGCTATTGAGTTTTCTTTGCCGGCAAACAAAGCTCAAGCAAAACGTATTGTTTCTGATTTCCTGACTGCTTTGTATGGTGCTGGTGAATCTATTGCATCACAAACAGATGATCAAATAATATCGGTTGCTTTTGATTTTCATCCACAAGGTTGGTGGGCGTCTTTATACAGTAAAATTACCCGACTTTACCCAGCAAAGACCGTTTTCGCATTTAACTTTACTGAGAGTGAAGATAAAACATTAGTGAGTATTCAATTCCGTGACGAGGTTCAAGATGCTGAGGTAGGGCCATGGATGACTCCAGTGGAGAACTCAGATGCTTACACTGTCGCTGTTCGACTATGGGGAACCTTTGGGCGACAGTTGAACCAATCGTCAGCTTATTTATCTAATCAAAATGATGCTTCTTCTTATCCAATTTGGGTTGATCATCATGGTTTGTATGCAATACGCCTAAATGATGCGTCACCATCAGGGCTTAAGACAAAATTAAATGCGGCGGGTATTTATCTCGTACCTGGAGCGGATAATCTACTTGCACCTGTATCGCCAGAAAATATTGCGCGTGTTGGTGATGTCATTGATTTTACAATACCTACTGGCAATGGTGAGACTCAAAAACTATTCAATGTTCGTCGTCGTAATCTAGATGATGTTAGTTGGGATTTACGTGAGTACTCTTATAAAATCACGGAGCAAAAAGCCGGTAAGTTTTTAGTGATTGATGTGTCTTCAGTGGCGCAGCCTGAAGACCCAGAAGTGGTTTCATTTCACTTCGCACAGCGTTTTATTAAGTAAATAAGTTTAACCCCTCATAAAAGAAGACCGGAGACTCTCCAATGGAAAAACGACAAGAGCTGTATGCAGGTAAGGCAAAATCTGTATTTCGTACAGATGATCCTGACAAGATGGTTCTAGTATTTCGTGATGATACCTCTGCATTTGACGGTAAAAGAATAGAGCAACTTGACCGCAAAGGCATGGTGAACAATAAGTTCAATGCATTTATCATGACGAAATTACAAGAAGCAGGTATTCCTACGCATTTTGAAAAATTATTAAGTGATACTGAATCCTTGGTTAAATGCTTAGACATGATGCCAGTTGAGTGTGTCGTACGAAATGTTGCTGCGGGTAGCTTGTGTCGTCGTTTGGGTGTAGAAGAGGGTGTAACACTGACTCCACCGACGTTTGAATTATTTCTGAAAAATGATGCTTTAGGTGATCCAATGATTAACGAATCTCATGTGGAGTCGTTTGGTTGGGCAAAAGCAGATGATCTTGTAAAAGCCAAAGAGCTTACATACAAGGTCAATGATGTATTAAAAGCGATTTTTGCTGAAGGCGGCATGATTCTTGTTGATTACAAATTAGAATTTGGTCTATATAAAGGTGAAGTTCTTTTAGGCGATGAATTTTCTCCAGACGGCTGTCGCTTATGGGATGCTAAAACGAAAGAAAAACTAGATAAAGACCGTTTCCGTCAAGGTTTAGGTGGTGTTATCGAAGCTTACGAAGATGTTGGTCGTCGTATAGGTATTGATTTCGACGCATAAACGGATTGGCGGTTTGACCATAAGGGAGAAGCTTTTCTCCCTTTTTTGCCAAATAAGTGCCATGCAAGGACATACATTGATTAATTTCCTCCCTATTGCCATTGGTTTACGTTACGCCCGAGCTAAACGTTCCAACCATTTCATTTCATTTATCAGTTTCTCTTCAATCGCCGGCTTAGCATTGGGTGTTATGGTATTAATTACCGTTTTATCTGTGATGAATGGTTTTGACCGAGAATTACGTCAACGGATTTTGGGTATGGTTCCTCATGCTACTTTGTGGGGAAATCCGGAATTAGACGACTGGCGCTCAACCGCTAAATTAGTGGAAAAAATGCCCGACGTTGTTGGCGTTGCTCCTCATATTCAAGCTCAAGTTATGTTTCAGTCTGGATCAAGTGTTCATGGTGCTATTTTGAATGGCGTTAATCCAGAGATGGAAAAGAAAGTTTCAATCATTGATGAAAATATGGCGACAGGTTCTTTGGATGCCCTTAATGACACTCGTTTTGGAATTGTCCTAGGTGCTCAATTAGCCAAAATGCTAAGAGTAGAAATAGGCGATAAAGTGACGGCTATTTTACCGAAAGCCAATGTTTCTATTGCGGGTGTTGCACCGGTACTGAAGCGTTTCACCGTTGTAGGGACGTTTGAAGTTGGAGCAGAACTAGACAGTGGGCTTGCTTATATCAATATCACTGATGCTGCGAAACTAAAGCGTTATAAGGAAGACTCAATCGAAGCATTGCGTATTTCTTTTGATGATCTGTTTGTTGCTCCTACTCGTATTTGGGATATCGCCAGAGCTGTGCCTGGGCAAAATAGGGTCAGTGATTGGACTCGTACCCATGGTAACCTTTTTCAGGCAATTAAGATGGAAAAAACCATGATAGGTTTGTTGCTGTTATTAATCGTCGCTGTTGCTGCTTTTAATATTGTTTCTACCTTGGTAATGGTTGTTACTGATAAGCGTAACGATATTGCGATTCTAAGAACCATGGGCTTGACCTCTGGTCAGGTGATGTGGATATTCGTGGTGCAAGGTATCTTCATTGGTATGTTGGGCACCTTGATTGGTGTGGTGTTGGGAGTGACTTTGGCGCTTAATATTAGTGAAATTCTAGCAGGCCTGCAGACATTACTTAATGTGCAATTTCTTAGTTCAGACGTATATTTTATTAACTACCTGCCCTCTCAACTTGAATGGTCTGACGTGAAGTTGATTGTTACATCTGCTTTTATCATGACGGTTGTTGCAACAATATACCCTGCGTGGCGAGCATCAAAAGTTGAGCCAGCGGAGGCGTTACGCTATGAATAATGATGTTGTATTAGAGTGTCGTTCACTTTCTAAGCAATACCAAGATGGTAAACAGGTCATAGATGTTTTTCAGTCTATCGACTTTACCTTAAATAAGGGGCAGGCTTGCGCTATTGTTGGTGCTTCTGGTTCTGGTAAAACAACCTTGCTTAACTTACTTGCTGGATTGGATTTGGCAACAGCAGGTGAGGTAAAACTGGCGCAAGTTTCTTGGTCTAGTCTTAAAGATGCAAAGCGCTCTAGAATGCGTAATAAAGAGATGGGCTTTGTGTATCAATTTCATCATTTGCTTCCTGAATTTTCGGCATTGGAAAATGTACTTATGCCAATGTGGATTGCAGGTATGGACAAAAAAGAAGCTAAACAGCGTGGTGAAGAGTTATTGAGTCAAGTCGGTTTGAAAGATCGTTTGAATCATAAACCATCACAGTTATCTGGTGGTGAAAGGCAGCGAGTTGCAATTGCTCGAGCTTTAGCTAATCGCCCTGCTTGTGTGCTGATGGATGAGCCAACAGGAAACCTAGATGAAACAACATCTCTGGAAATTCAAAGCCTGATCAATGAACTTAAAATAACGTATAACATGGCATTTCTTGTTGTTACGCATGATGAAAAAATGCTGAGTTGGATGGATTCAGCTTACCGTTTGTCTCAAGGTTCTTTGCATGCCCTAAAGTGATCTCGTTAAGAGATGATTATGCTCGACTATCTAGTTAAATAATAACCAAGGTTTACCAGTAAATCTTGGTTTTTTTTATTGTGGGAGTTTTTTTGGTGAAGGTTTTATTTATCGCGAAGTTTACGCTCTTGCCAGCGTTTGATAACGTGAAGACGCCATAAAATGGTGATTATTCCATAACCTATAGCGCCAACAACTAAACCTGACGCAATGGAGCCAACGTATAATGGCAGCCAGATGTGTTCGAGTTTATCCCAAATCCATTCAACAGAGAGTCGAAAGTCTTTTTTGTCATGGGAGCCTAGTATTAAACTGCCAACCTTGTAATTACAATAAAAAACAAAGGGCATAGTGAGGGGGTTTGTAATCCATACCAGAGCGATAGAGACAGGAATGTTTGCGCGTAATGGAATGGCTAATAAAGCAGATGCTATCATCTGAAATGGCATTGGAATAAAAGCCCAAAATAAGCCATTGAAAAAAGCTCGAGCAACAGATTTACGATTTAGGTGCCACAAATTAGCTTCGTAAATTTGCGAACCCAAAATTTTTAAGGCTTTGTTTCCTTTAAGCTTCTCTGGGTTTGGTATAAATTTTCTTAGATAACTTTTCGGCATAATCAGGTAAAAATAATTTAGGAATTTAAGACATGGAGGTCTTATGCTACTAAGTAGTTTGTCCATTTTGATGGGCGCCATTTTGGTGCCGAGAGACTATTTGTGGCTGTATTCTACGCACATCATTCTGGTGTGTCTCTATTTAATAATGACAAAGCGCTTAATAGTGTTGTTTTTGACACTTCTGTCCTTTATTTCAGTTGTATTCAATGAATTCCAAAGTGTTGCCCCTTTATCTGTAGAGGTGGGGCAGACAGTGTTTTTTGATGTAGATAAAAGGGTGCTATTCATTGAGGGGGCGGAAATATCTCGCTCTTTGTGTTCGTCATCACAGTCTAGTTGCGTCGCTAGTGTGGCTTATTTTTTACCAAACGGTATACGAAAAACACTTAATGATATTTCTCTTGCCCCTTTTGTTATGTCAACAACAAATCTACTTAAAGGTACGATTACACGTGTTGTGTTACCCAGCAAAGATGGCCTTTGGTGGCAACGTAACCTTTATATTAAAAGGCAAGTCGCACAGCTTGATGTTCACTTTATGAACTTGGATGGCTATCGTCTGGAAAATTCTGAAATATCATTGAAAACACATCTAATTAATAAACTTGATGAGACCTTAAAGCCTTTCCCTTATTGGCGTTTTTCTAAAGCTCTGCTCTTGGGGCAAGACGATTTGTGGAGTGAGCGAGATACATGGATGATTCGTATTCTTGGTTTGGCTCATCTTTTTGTCGTTTCTGGGTTGCATACGGGCTTTATGTTTGTCATTGGTCGTGTCATTAGTTCGATGTTTTGGTGGTTAAGTCCACATAGCGTTATGTTATCAGGATTCACTCGTTGGCATTTAGATACGTTAATTGTCATTCCATTATTATTTGCTTATGCCTATTTAACAAATTGGGGTGAGCCTGTTGTTAGGGCGTCGATTATGTTGAGTATTTATTTATGCGCACGTATGTTGGCTCTTAAAGTATCACCGTACAGTATTATTACTTTTGCTTTGTGGCTGGTTTTGCTTATTGAGCCTAGATCCATGCTGGACCCAGGTTTATGGCTGTCTTTTAGTATGGTGTATTTGTTGATTGGTTTCTCTCAATCATCGGCAGGTGTTTTTCGTTTGTTGATGGTGCAAGTTATGTTGAGTACCGCTTCTATGGTATTGATTCTTGGTTGGCAGGATGAAATTTCCAGTGTGTCTATTTTAGTTAATATCATCTTAATTCCGTTAGCTGCCTTTATTTGGTTTCCATTAGGGGTCATTTCTTGTGTTGAGGTATTTTTATTAGACACAACATATCTGTATACAATCCTAGAGTCCTTTCTTTATTACCTTGTATCCATTATTGAATGGGTAACTTTTTCTGTGCCATTGTTTACTTTTTCAGTGTTTTCTTCAGGTATACCAAGAGTATTAATGCTCTGTCTTATTTGCTACTGGGTTTATCAACATCCTTTAAAAAGAGGTTGGTGGGGAGCTTTGGTTGTCTGGTGTGTATTGTTTTCCTCTATGTTGTTTCCTGGCACAGAGACCAGTTTTAGAATTCTTAATAAGGGGAATCACTTAGTTTTAATGGAAAGGCAAGATGCACAATTATCAGATGGTTGGGCTGGTTCTGATTTGAATAAATTAGATTTTTCATCGTATTTATATTCGGAGGATAAAAACAGGTACATTCTGTCACCAAATATGTTGTCACAGCTTTCACCAAATGTATTGTTAAAGCATGATGTTAATTGGGTAATATTGAAAACAGAAGCGCCAGAAAGTATGAAAAATATTTTTGCAGCTTTGAAAGTGAATTGGTTGATTATTGCTCCTGGCGAGATGTTGACGTTTTACTTTCAAAAAGGCCAAATATTATTACAACATTCTTCCTGCATTTATTCTTTTTTTCTCTTTAAATCTGATACTTGCAGGCGTGTAGAAAAGTTAGAGAGTGTGTTAAATTACATGCAAACTTAAATTGGAGAGCAAAGTGTTAGCCTTTATTCAAACTGGTGGTTTTTTCATGTGGCCGTTAATGGTGTGCTCAATTTTGACACTGGCGATCATCCTTGAACGTTTTTGGACTCTTCGTAAAGCTGGCGTTGCTCCAAAAGGCCTTTTAGCTGATGTTATGAAGCGATTACGTGATGATAGAATGACAATTGAATACATTCGCTCTATGCAATCACAAGCTGGCTTGGCGTCTATTTTCGCAGCTGGCCTTTTAAACTCGAAGCATGGCCGTGGAGCTATGAAAGAAAGTGTTCAAGAAGCAGCAAGTCATGTGATTCATGAATTGGAGCGGTTTATGAATACACTCGGTACTATTGCTGCTATCTCGCCTTTGTTAGGTTTGCTGGGCACTGTTGTGGGCATGATCAAGGTGTTTGCTGTTTTGATGGAAAGTGGTGCAGGTAATACGGCATTATTGGCCGGTGGCATTTCAGAAGCCTTATTAACAACAGCTGCAGGGCTTGGGGTTGCTATTCCAGCACTAATCTTTCATCGTTTTTTCAGTCGTAGAATAGATGTGCTTGTGGTTACTATGGAGCAGCAGTCTACTAAACTCGTTGACTCTTTGTATGGCGATCGTGAAAAGTCAGGAGCAGCACAGTGAAATTTAGACGTCAAAAAATAGATGACGTTCAGATTAACCTAACTCCGTTGATAGACGTTGTTTTTTTGTTGCTGATTTTTTTTATGGTTAGTACTACTTTTAATCAGAGTACTGAACTTACCATTGATTTACCAACGGCTACGTCCAACTCTCCTAGTTCAGACATTACACAAAAGGTCGAGTTGGTAATTACAGCTGATGGTCAATATGTCATCAATGGACAAACCTTAATTAATGAAAGAGTTGGCACACTTGTTCAAGGCTTAAAAGAAATAATGAAAGGTGATAATTCGAGACCTTTGATTATTACTGCAGATGCCAAAGCATCTTATGAAATGGTGCTTAGGGTGTATGATGCTGCGGCCAAACTGGGTATAACCAAGCTGGCTCATACTGCTCAAAAAGAGACTGCTCAGTGAGTCTTGAATCGCTCTTTACCCGTTCTTGGTATGGTCGCTGTGGCTGGACAAATGTATTCCGTCCTATTCAGCCTTTGATTAAGCGGGCGGTGTTAAAAAAAGAACGTCTTTTTTAGAGCAGTCCAATATATCTTATAAAGCGCCAGTTCCTGTGGTTGTTGTCGGGAATATTAGCGTTGGAGGTACAGGTAAATCCCCCATGGTTGTCGCCTTATGTAAGTTGCTGTCAGCACATGGCTATCGTCCAGGCATTGTTTCTAGGGGGCATGGGGCAAACGTTGAGACACCCACTCATGTTTATGCGGACAGTTTAGCCAGTGATGTTGGTGATGAGCCTGTGATGTTAGCTCGACGTGCTGATTGTCCTATGGTGGTTTTTCCTAAACGCGTCGAAGCAGTGAAGTATTTACTGGCCACAACAGATGTCGATATTGTCGTATGTGATGATGGTATGCAGCATTATCAATTGGATCGTGACATAGAAGTTGCCATGCTGGACGCTTCGCGAGGTGTTGGTAATGGTCAACTTTTACCTGTTGGTCCATTAAGGGAGCCAGTTGATCGATTAAATGATGTTGATTTTATCGTCAGTGTGTCAGAAGTTATGACCGATTCTCTGCAAGCTCTCAATCTGCCTATTATATTAACGCCTTTAATATCGAGCACTTTGGTTTCTTTGGATGGTAGGAAAAGCATGGATTGTCGAGATGCTTTTTCAAATGATACTAAGTGGCATGTGATTGCAGGGATTGGTAACCCGCAACGCTTCCTTAATACATTAATGACATTGGGTTTATCAAAAGAGCAGTTAAACCATAAATGGTATACTGACCATCATTCGTTTCAAATGGCTGATATTCCCGCTGATGGTGCCGTCGTTATGACGGAAAAAGACGCAGTAAAGTGTCAGTCACTGACATTATTAAATTCCAATGTATGGTATTTACCTGTTTCCTTGGTTTTACCGGATAGTTTTCAGAACGCATTTATAGAAAAATTAAATCTTATTAAAGTAGACCTTTAGCATGAATAAAACATTATTAGATATCCTTGTTTGCCCTGTAACAAAAACCACTTTAACTTTGAGCCAAGATGGTACTGAGTTGATTAGTAAAATTGGTGGTATGGCATACCCCGTCCGTGACGGTATTCCTGTTCTATTGGAAACAGAAGCACGTACGCTGACTGCAGAAGAGCGTTTAGAGCCAGGCTTGACAAAATAAGTCATTCAAAGTGCTAACTGTGTGTTTAGGCAATATTTGTCGATCACCGGCAGCGCAGGGTATTTTAGAGAAAGTTGCTTCAGATAATAAACTATTCTTGGAACTTGATTCTGCAGGAACTGCTGCTTATCACGTGGGAAACTCCCCAGACTCCAGATCGATTACGGCTTTGAAGCAAGTTGGTATTAATATTGGTCAGCAGAAAGCTCGACAAGTTATTCAGGCCGACTTTGATGAATTTGATTGGATTCTTGCAATGGATAGGGAAAATCTAGTAAATCTTCGTAAAATCCAACCAGAACATAGTCGGGCAAAGCTTGTTATGTTTGGTGAATTTCATCCCAGTATATCATTGGGTGAAGTTGCTGATCCCTATTATGGCGGTGATGAAGGTTTTGTTTTGATGAGAGAGCATCTTTTACGAATATCAAATGCGTTTGTTCTTCACCTTACGTCACCTCTATAATCCATTCACTTAATTTTGAAGATAATTAAATTAGTTAACGATTATGCCATTTAACCCAGATGTTACGTTTACACAGGAAGTAGAAGAAAGCATTCAGAAGAATGTTTCTTTAGCGGCTTACAACACATTTCGTTTTTCATATCAGGCTGAATACTTTGCTGTTGCGGAAACGCTAGACTCTTTGAAAGTATTACTTGCTTGGGCTAATCGTCTTGATATCAAAATCACGATCATTGGTGGCGGTAGTAATTTACTGATCTCTGATAATATTTCAGGTTTGGTCATAGTGAACAAATTGGCGGGTATGAAAGCCCGTGAACGCTCAGGTAATTTAGTTAGTTTTACTATTGCGGCAGGTGAAATTTGGCATAAAGTGGTAGAGCATGCCATCGCCCAAGAATGGTATGGCATTGAAAATCTCGCTTTAATTCCGGGTACTGTTGGTGCCGCACCTGTTCAAAATATTGGTGCTTATGGCATAGAAATCAAAGATGTTTTAGCCCGAGTTCAGGTGATTGACCAAACAACCGGAGATGTTTATTGGGTAAATGGCAATGATTGTGGTTTTTCCTATAGAGACAGTCATTTCAAGAGGAAATGGAAAAACAAGCTAATCATCACGTCGGTTGAGTTAACGCTTAAAAAACAAGCCGATTTATTATTAAGTTATGGTGGTTTGGCTAATTCTATTGAAGGAGAACCAAACCTTAAAAAAGTTTTTGAGACTGTTTGCAAAGTGCGACAAGAAAAACTGCCAAATCCAAGTGAATTAGCAAATGCAGGTAGTTTCTTTAAGAATCCGATTGTTAGTTCAGAACAGCATGATGAACTGAAAAAGCGTTTTCCTAATCTGGTTTCTTTTCCGTTCGAAAACAGCTTTAAATTGGCGGCTGGATGGTTGATTGATCAGGCAGGATGGAAAGGGCATAAATACCAAGGGGTTGGTGTCTATGATAAACAAGCGTTGGTTCTCGTGAACTATTCCGAAATCAGTGCAGAGCCACTATTGGAGCTTGAAACTCAAATAAAACAATCGGTTTTAAACTTGTACGGTGTGGAGTTAGAGCGCGAGCCTGTTCAACTACCTATTCATTTGTATCCGGATACTATTGTAAAATATTCTACCGTTTCTGACATTGATGGAGAGGCTTGATTGAAAGTCGGTGTGATTGATTCAGGCGCAGGCGGATTAACCATCCTCAATGCTATTCATAAGAAACAGCCTTATCTTGATTTAGTCTATTTGGCAGATGATGAATTTGCTCCTTATGGAAGTAAAACAATCGTTCAGTTACAGGATCGATTAGTGAAGATAGGGCAATTCTTTGAAATTGAAAAAGTCTCGGCAATTGTCGTAGCTTGCAATACGGCAACGGTTGCTGCAATAGATGCTTTAAGAGCCAGTACATCACTTCCTATCATTGGCGTTGAACCAGCTGTCAAACCAGCTTTTCGAATCAGTAAACAACGTAAAGTTGCTGTGCTTGCAACTCCTGTTACCGCAAATAGTACGCGTTTAAATCAGTTAATTGACCTTTGGAAGGCTGATAGTCAGGTTTCAATTATGTCGAGTGATACGCTGGCTTTTGATATTGATGCTTGGCCAGAAACACAAGAAAAAATAGAACAAACGATTCGTCTACTTTGTGAAGAGATGCTGGAAAAAAAGATAGATACCTTGGTTCTTGCTTGTACTCACTACCCTTTGGTAAAGCACTTATTTGAAAAAGTATTAGGCTGTGAATGCGAAATTATTGAGCCAAGTGAAGGTGTCACCGCTCAACTTATACGTCGGTTATCAGAGAGTTACACCGATAATATGAGTGCGCTCATGTTAGCTAAACCAGCGGGAAAAATTCAGTTGTGTAGCTCGCTAGGGAACAAAAATATGCAAAGATTAGTATCTTGGGTATCTGAGCCTGAAGCCATTGTTGCTCAACGGGCTGTTAAGATTTAGTTATTTACTGTTTTCTTTTCTTCATATCTTAAGTGTTAAAAAAAGGCCATGATTCTGTCTTTTTCCCACATGGCATCTTTATGCCCCAATTCAATTAATGCTCGACAGTATTCAGGCGTGAAAAGTAAATAACTGGCAGCAGAGCTTATTTTCTCCGAGGTAGACCCTCCCGCCGCTTTTAATAAGACTCGAATGTTTTTGGGTAAGGTGCCAATGTAATGATGGGCGATTTCGTTAAGCTCTTCTGATGGAGAAATAATGAGTGTTTCTGTTGGTAAGCTTTGATGTTTTGCTTGTTTTTCCTTAGGTAAGTCACGAATCAAATTATTCATGATTTCAAGTTGATTAATGTCATCTTCAAGATTATCAATAAAGGCACTGTTTAATAACTGACCTAGTATTTGTGCCATGCTTGGGGCACTTGATTCTACTATTTCATCTTTTATTGGCCATTTTTTAGGGCTTCGATTGCCACTTACGCCGATAATGAAAAGCTTATTGGCACCTAATTTAAGTGCTGGATAAATTGCTGATTTTTGTCGAATTGCGCCGTCGCCATAATAATGTTCTTGTATTTTATGGGCTGGAAAAATCATTGGGATCGCACTGGATGCCAGTAAATGCTCTACTCCCAACTCTGCAGAAATGCCTTTTCTTCTGTTTCCTTGCCATTCTTTAACACCTAATTTACCTTGAAAAAAGGTGGTTGATTCACCGGTGCTGTAACTCATAGCGGTGATTGCTAGGGCTTGTAGTTGATCTCTTTCAATAGCGCTATTGATTCTAGAAAAATCTAAATGGTTGCTTAATAGCTCTCTTAATGGACCGTTATCCATCAGAGCAATTGAAGTGTCTCTATTGTGAAGATGAAAAAGAGATAACAATGTTTTTGTTAAGGAGCTGGCAACTGGCCAACGCCCAGTTGTATAGATTTGATCTGGAGTTAAATGTCGCCAAACAAAAGCAAGTGTTGAAGCTGCCCGAGAAAAATTATCAGCATAGGATGCGAGCATGGTCGCGTTTAGCGCACCAGCTGATGTACCGCATAAAATAGGAAAGGGCAAAGGGGTATTTTTAGGAAGCATTTTTCCCATTGCCGACAATACTCCAACTTGATAAGCCGCACGAGCTCCGCCGCCAGAAAGAATTAATGCGTTGTTATTTTTCATAAAAATTCCCTTAGTTAGGCTTCAATTCAGAGTTAAGTTTATTGGCCTTATGTATCTCATAAAATGCTACTTTCTTCTATCAAAACAATCACTCATTTGTACATAGTATGGAGGTTTTTGATAAAATCCAGATATAATTGTTTTGCATTTCTATTGTCTATTGTTATTACATTTGTGGACTAAGCAAGCAATGTCGGTCACAATCTCTTCTATACTTTTTTATAAGTGCTTTTATTGATACTTTTCTGATAACGGCTTTTTACAAATAATAAAACAATAAAGGATGAATGATATGAATTCTTCTGTCGTCATTAGCGGAGTTGGTTTATGGACTCCAGCGCACTCAATTAGCAATGAAGAACTTGTAGCCAGTTATAATGCATGGGCTGAAAAATTTAATACTGAAAATGCCGTGGCAATTGAAGCGGGTGAGTTTGAAGGAAAACCACTCTCTAGTGCAGCATTTATTGAAAAAGCGTCTGGTATTAAAAGTCGCTATATCTATTCAAAGGAGGGAGCTTTAGATGTCAATCGAATGCGTCCTGTGCTTGAAGTGCGTGATGATGAGCAAGTATCTCATCAGGCAGAAATGGCCATTGCTGCTGCTAAGAAAGCATTAATCGCAGCCAATAAAACACCTGCAGATATTGATACCGTTATTGTTTCTTGTGCTTACACGCAACGATCTTATCCTGCTATTGCCATTGAAGTGCAAGCGGCTTTAGGTATTGATGGTTTTGCTTTTGATATGTTGGTGGCATGTTCTGCTGCAACCTTTGGGTTGCAAAGAGCTGTTGATGCCGTAAAAGCAGGTACGTCAAAAGGTGTGTTGGTGATTAATCCTGAATTAACGTCACCTCAAGTCAACTATATGGATCGGGATTCACACTTTATCTTTGGTGATGTGGCGACGGCAACAGTAGTGGAAAGCAGTGAGACTTGTCAGTCTAAGCACGCTTTTGATGTCGTTAGTACCAAGTGTGTGACGGTGTTTTCGAATAATATACGCTCAAACTTTGGTTATACGACTCGAGTAACAGATGAAGATCCTTATGCGACAGATAAGCTTTTCCATCAAAATGGTCGTAAAGTATTTAAAGAAGTGTGCCCTATGGCTGCGGAACACATTGAAAATCATTTATTAAGTGAAGGTATTCAAGTTACGCAATTAAAACGTTGGTGGCTGCATCAAGCGAACATCAATATGAACCTTTTAATTAGTAAGCGTTTATTGGGGCGTGACGCGACTATAGAAGAAGCACCAGTGGTTCTGGATGAGTATGCAAACACAGCCTCGGCTGGATCTATTATTGCCTTTGCTAAATACCATGAAGATTTAAGTGTTGGTGACATTGGTGTTATCTGCTCTTTCGGTGCAGGCTATTCAATTGGTAGTTTAATTCTTAAAAAACGATAGGTTGAAATATACATTTTTTTGGAAACGAGCATTTTTAAAAGTGAGTTTCAAATAAGTCCCTGTTAAGTGATTGGAACTGTAGTATATTTAGTAGAAGCTATTTATATCGGTTTAAAGACTTAACAGGGCATAAAATATGGCAATTCATCCTCAAGCTGGACAGCTTGCATCTCATGACTCTCTTGTAAATCTACCTGAACTTATGACAGCGTATTTTTTAAAAAAGCCTTGTGTTAAAAATCCAGAAGAGCGCGTAAGTTTTGGGACCTCGGGGCATCGCGGTAGTGCTTTATTGGTGAGTTTTAATGAAGACCATATTCTTGCTATTGCCCAAGCGGTTGCTGAATATCGACAATCTCAGCATATTTCTGGGCCGCTGTATTTAGGTAAAGATACTCACGCCTTATCAGAAGCCGCTTTTCAGACTGTGTTGAATGTACTGACTGCGAATGGCGTTAAGGTTCGTACTCAACTGAATGGCGGTTATACGCCGACCCCTGTTATTTCTCATGCAATTCTCACACATAATAAAATGAATTTACAGGACTTGAGTGATGGTCTTGTCATTACGCCTTCACATAACCCTCCAGAAGATGGCGGCATCAAATACAATTCCACTAAAGGTGGTCCAGCCGATAAAGACATTACGGATTGGGTGGCCAAAAGAGCCAATGAGTTGTTGGCGAACAACTTGATTGGTGTTAAATCCTTCTCTAGTGAGGAAGCAAATAAAAGTGGTCTTATTGAGTCGTTCGATTTTATTAACCATTATGTTAATGATCTTGAAAATGTTATCGACATGGAGGCTATTGCTAAAGCTAACATTCGAATTGGTGTTGATCCAATGGGTGGTTCAGGTATTCATTACTGGGAACCTATTGCTAAGAAATACGGTTTAAATATTACTATTGTTAATCCAGAAGTTGATCCTACGTTTCGTTTTGTGCCGCTCGATAAAGATGGTCGTATTCGTATGGATTGTTCTTCTCCTTATTCCATGAGTAATTTATTAACTCTCAAAGACGACTTTGATATTGCCGTTGGTAATGACCCAGATTACGATCGTCATGGCATCGTTTGTGCTGGATCTGGTTTGATGAATCCGAATGCCTATTTAGCTGTGGCGATTGAGTATTTGTCTCAGCACAGGCCACAATGGTCAAAAGACATCCTATTTGGTAAAACCTTAGTGTCGAGTGGCATGATTGACCGTGTGGTTAATGGTCTTGGTCGTACGCTTTGTGAAGTGCCTGTAGGCTTCAAATGGTACGTGGAAGGGATGTATGAAGGAACAATGGCATTTGGTGGTGAAGAGAGTGCTGGTGCCTCATTTTTACGTAAAGATGCTAGTGTTTGGACAACAGATAAAGACGGTTTCATTATGGCATTGCTTGCTGCGGAAATTTTGGCTGTAACAGGTAAAGATCCTCAAATGCTTTATGATGAGCAGGTATCAAAATATGGTCAGCCTTTTTACAAGCGTATTGATGTGGTCGCAACTCTGGCTCAAAAAAAGATACTAGGAGCCTTAGACAGTAAGAATGTAATACAAACAGAACTGGCTGGAGAAGCCATTCTTAGCGTGCTAACTCATGCGCCAGGTAATGGTGCAGCGATTGGAGGTTTGAAAGTCTCTACCGAAAACGGTTGGTTTGCAGCAAGACCGTCAGGAACGGAAAATGTATATAAAATTTATTTGGAAAGTTTTGTTTCTGAAGAGCACCTTGCTGAGTTAGAAAAAGAAGCAAAAGCATTGGTGGATAGTGTGCTAACAGCCTAGTTCCTATCGTAATAACGGTACGGTTACGTTATTAATTAATAGAAGAACGCCTCAGTACTAAAAAAAGAAACAGAGGCGTTTTTTTAACTTATTTATTCTTTTTAGACTCTTCAAGTAGGTAAGCAATGAAATTTTTGATACTGTTTAAGTTAAATTCAGCACTTGTCATATGATGGTCTAAATCTTTGATCTCATGTTCTTGCTGAAGATGTTCTCGACGAACTACTTCTTCTTTAAGTTCTTGTAACGTAAGTTGTGTTTCGTCGATTAATTTATTCAGTCTTTCGGTTGATAATACTTGTAGATTGCTCATTACATTTTCCTTAATTAAAGTTGGCTGCTGATACCTAAGCAAAGAGCTGGAGCGACAAAGAACACACCTAAAATATAACCAAGAGCGGCAAATTTATTTTCAGATGCTGTCGCACCTAATGCCTCTGCAGCTTTGACTGGTAAATTGCGTAGAATTGGTAAACCATAAATGACGACAACACCTAAAATATTATAGGTGAGGTGAATAAAGGCAATTTGTAATGCCGCTTGCGCATTACCTGTAACTGCAGTTGCAGCAAGCACTGCTGTTACACAAGTGCCAATATTTGCACCGAGCGTGAATGGGTAAATATCTTTCAATTTGAATGCGCCAGATCCTGCTAGAGGTACCATCAAAGAGGTTGTTGTTGAAGAGGATTGAACTAAGACGGTGACTAAAGTGCCAGACATGATTCCAGACAATGGACCGCGACCGATTGCGGTATGCATAATGTCTTTTGCTTTGCCTACCATAAGTTTCTTCAATAGTTTTCCAACCATGGTGATTGCTACAAAGATTAAAGCGATGCCTATCAATATGAGCGTAATACCTCCGATTTGATCCCCTAAAGAATGAGTCGCGTCTTTTACTGTGTTTACAACAGGCGAAGTAGCTGTTTTTACAAAGTTAAAGCTTTTAATGGATGAATCACCTGAGCCGTAGAATAAACCAGATAGCCAACCGCCCATTCTTTCTAAAAGGCCAAAAGCAATTTCCAAAGGTAAAAAAATAAGAACAGATAATAGATTGAAGAAGTCATGTACTGTTGCCGCTGAGAAGGCGCGTTTAAATTCTTCCTTTGCTCGAACGTGCCCAAGAGACACAATGGTATTGGTGATGGATGTTCCAACGTTAGCGCCCATAACCATAGGAACTGCAAGTTCAACAGGTAAGCCGCCAGCGACTAAGCCAACGATGATTGATGTTACGGTTGAGGAGGATTGAATTAGAGCCGTGGCGACAATACCAACAACCAACCCAGCAAATGGGTTGCTAGCAAAGGCAAACAGCTCTTTTGCATGTCCACCCGCAGCCATTTTGAAGCCTCCGCCAATCATGCCGACGGCACAGATTAATAAATAAACTAATAAGGCGACGGTTGCCCACTGCATGTAATTCTGAGATTCGCTTCTGTTAGGAAGCACAGCTTGATTATTTTCCATGGAGGTTTTACCTAATAGTTAATTGGTAAAACGGATACTACTGGTAAGAGTTTGCAGAAATGTGACGGAAAAATATTTGTATTATGAAGAATACACTCTGTTCAAGGCCGCTAAAACAGAGTGGGAAAACAAGAAATGAAGATAAATTAAAGAGTAGTAAGGCGAGAAAACCACCGAGTTAAAGGGATGTCTAACTGTGTACTAAGTTTCTGGGCAGAGGCTTTAAGTTCTTTGGTATTTGAGTGGTTTTTGCGTTTTCCTGCAATAATGACCCAATTACCGCTGCCTGTATCGAGGGCACGAACATCGTTAAAATGCACTTTAAGAAGCTCGGTGAGTTCGTGATTGTTTTTTTGGTCGATCCAGCAATTCAGTGCTAACCAGCCATCTTCTTTAATGTTTTTAGCACAGTTCTCGATAAAACTTTCGTGTAAAACAGCTCGATCCATTCCTTGTGTGTTGTATAGGTCTGTCATTAGTATGTCGACTTTTTTTGGTAACCCTTCTGCTATGTAATCTACAGCATTAGCAATATCTAAAGTGATGCGTTTCCCTTTTGGGATTTTAAAATACATTTCTGCAGCATCCATAACTTCTTGACGTAATTCCACCGCGGTAATATGAATCGCAGGGATGGCATAGTGCAATGCATTAAGTAATGTGCCTCCACCTAAACCTAAGATGCAAACTCGTTTGGGTTCACAAAATAACAAGGGTAGCATCATTGCTTGAGTATATTCGTGTTGAAGTATATGAGGTGTAGATAAACGAATACGGCTTTGTTCATCACCTTCAGCAAAAGATAGAATTCGATATTGTCCATCGTCAAAAATACGTATTGGACCAAGTTCATCTGCGCTGTCATGTAGTAAATTTTGGTGACTCATTGCGTTCCTTAATATTAAAAAAATAAGGCTCGGAATACCGAGCCTTATTAAAGTAGTGGAAATGTTTAGGCATTTAGGCTGCAGGCATTTCTCTTAAGTGCTTCAGTAGAGCTTGCGCTGGATGAGGGATAGACACATCATCAAAGCGTTTGGCTTGGCTGCGACAAGAATAACCAGTAGCGACTAATTTCCCATTTAATTCTGAATCGGTTATTTTTTCTTTCCAAGATAACTCATAAATGGTTTTTGACATGTCTTTGTTGGCAGTTTCGTGACCATAGGTCCCAGCCATGCCGCAACAGCCTACGTTCTCAACTTTTAGCTCCAGCCCTAAGATGCTGTAAATCTTCTGCCAATCTTGAATGGATGCAGCTGCATTGGTTTTTTCTGTGCAGTGAGTCATCAAATGGTAGGTAGACTTTTCACAAATTAAAGGCTGATTAATAAGGTGCTTCTCTTTAAGTGCTAGCCATTCTTGCATTAATTGTATATTAGGGATTTGTCGACTATCACCAAAGGCTTTCGCATATTCAGAGCGATAGGTCAGTGTCATAGATGGGTCAATACCAATAAACGGTAAGCCATAAAAGGATAGGCTTTGTAGCATATCTAAATTTTTACGGGCGGTTCTATTAAATGCTTTCATAAAACCGTGAACATGTAATGGTTTCCCGTTTGGCATATAAGGCGCAAGGTAACCTTGAAAACCTAGACGACTGAGTAGTTCCATTGTGTCCAATACCAGTTGTGTTTCGAAGTAGCTAGTGAAAGCATCTTGAACAACAATAACGGCACGTAATCTGTCTTTGTAGCTTAATGATTCAATCGCCAAGGGGGTGGCTAAGCGAATACCCCGTTGTGACATTTCTTTCTTGAGATTATATTTACTCAATTTAGGTGTATCTGTCAGTCCAAGATATTTACTACTTAATTTATTAACCCAAGTGCGGCTCATTAACCAATTATAAGGTCGTGGAAAAATTGCCATAGTAGGAATCATAAATTCCAAAGAGCCAATGAGGTAATCTTTTACTGGACGTAAATAACGACTGTAGTACAGCTCAAGAAACCTTGCTCTGAAGTCTGGTACATCTACTTTAATTGGGCATTGACCTACGCAAGATTTACAGGCTAAGCAACCCATCATAGATTCATGGACTTCGTTTGAGAAATCATAAACTCCACGACGTTTTCCTATGGTGTGAATCAATTTTGGAAAAAAGTTGATAAAAGCGTTGCTGTTTCTTGCAGATTTACTGGCTTTAACTGTATCAACACCTTGCTCGCTCATGCCGCGTAACCATTCACGCATTAGTGAAGCTCTACCTTTAGGGGAGTGTCTACGGTCGCGAGTGCCTTTCCATGATGGGCACATAGCATCATTTGGATCAAAATTGTAACAAGCACCATTACCGTTGCAATACATGCCTTCTTTAAATTGTTCACGATTCTTAATTGGAATTTGACGATCAAATTGACCACGTAATGGCACAGCGTCAATTTTTAATAAATCGACACCGAGTTCAAAGGGGGTTGCAATTTTACCTGGGTTTAATTGGTTACGAGGATCAAAAGCACCTTTAACTTGTTGAACACTCGTGTAGAGGTCTCCGAAGAAAGCAGGCGCATATTCAGAACGAACACCTTTACCATGTTCACCCCATAATAAACCATTGTATTTCTGTGTTAATGCAACCACCTTGTCGGTGATTTCTCGAATCATAGGTTCTTGTGATTCGTCTTTTAAGTCCAGAGCTGGGCGAACGTGAAGTACGCCAGCATCTACATGGCCAAACATACCGTATTGGACATTATAGCTGTCTAATACAGAGCGGAATTCCATGATGAAGTCTGCTAGGTTTTCTGGTGGTACAGCGGTATCTTCAACAAAAGGAATAGGTCGTTTTTCACCTTGCGCATTACCAAGTAGACCAACAGACTTTTTACGCATCCCCCAGATTTTATTCACATTGCTATGACCCATAGCGACGGTATAACCCAAAGTACTACTACCGCCTTGTTCCGATAGTACATCTAACTTGTCAGTCAGTACTTTGATTCTATCTGAAACTTCTTTTTCATCATTGCCAGTATATTCGACAAGGTTGATGCCTTGGATGTTTTCACCGTCATTCTCAGGGAAGAACTCAGCAACCGAATTCCAAATAATGTCGCCTTTCGCAAGACCTAATACTTTTGAATCAACGGTTTCAATTGAAGTAGGTCTTACCGCAAGCAATTCACGTGCATGTCGCAATGAACCTTCAAAACTGTTGTAACGAATATTGACCAAAGCGGCGTAGGTTGGAATCGGTAGTAAATTGACTTTAGCTTCGACGATAAAGCCTAGTGTTCCTTCTGATCCACAGAGTACAGAGTTCATATTGAATAAACCTTCTTCTGTACGAATATGTGCTAAGTCATAACCGGTTAGGCAACGGTTGAGTTCAGGGAAGGTGTCTTTGATTTCTTGGGCTTTATTCTGTTGAATTGAATCAACAGTGCGATGTGCATGAGCGGAATAGTCACTGCCACTTTGAATTCCAGCCAATGTTTCATCATCGATAGGGAAGGATTCAAGCAGTTCGCCATCCAACAATACTGTTTTTAATGATAAAACATGATCTCGTGTTTTTCCGTACATGACGGAACCTTGTCCACTGGCATCGGTATTTATCATTCCACCAATGGTCGCTCGGTTACTGGTTGATAATTCAGGTGCGAAAAATAATCCATGAGGTTTGATAGCTTTATTTAGCTGATCTTTGACAACACCAGTTTCAACACGCGCCCAGCCTTCTTCAGTGTTGATTTCCAAAATACGGTTCATGTATTTAGACAGGTCTACTACCAGGCCGTCAGTGAGCGATTGACCGTTTGTGCCTGTACCGCCGCCTCTTGGGCTTAGAACTATGTCATGAAATTCTTCTTGATTTGATAAGCGGACCAACAACTGAATATCATCAGTATTTTTAGGGTAGATAACCCCTTGAGGAAGTACTTGATAAATAGAGTTGTCAGTTGAGAGCACAACGCGATTAGCGTAGTCAGGATTTGTGTCTCCTGAAAAACCTGAAGTATTCAGACGTTCAATGAAAGAAAGGTATTTCGCCTGAATTGGCGTGACTTCAGAAAGCTTAGGAATCATGTGTCATTTCCATAAATTATGAGTGCGCGAATTTTAACAAAAAAATGTCCATTAGAGTGAAAATTTGAAGAGAAAAATACTTTTAATAACCTGAGTTTATTGCATGATGTTCTTGATGCTACAGAGTATTAGAATTCAAAATAATCATAACCAACAATATGTTATTCTAGCTTAATACTGATTAAACCTATTTTGGGATTCATTCGTGTCATTAATTCACTCCATTATTTTACCTGTTTCATATTCTTCTCAGGATTATGTGCTTGATATCTATCGAGGTGATTTGGAGCACCCTAATGCGCCGGGTAATAAATGGCACAAGCTCCAATATCATCTTGCGGCAGCAAAACGGCAAAATGCGAGTGTCATTGCAACCTTTGGAGGTCCTTTTTCAAACCATCTTCATGCGTTCGGCGCAACGCTTACTCATTCAACTTTTAAAGCTGTTGCTGTTATTCGTGGTGAATTGCAGTCAAAGCTAACGGCGACTTTATTAGATATGGTTGCGGATGGTGTTGAATTGTGGCCGTCGTCTCGTTCAGATTATCGATTAGGGGTAGAGTCCGACGTGGCTCACGAAATAAATCGTCAGTATGGAAATGTGTATTGGATACCAGAAGGTGGTGGAGGATCTTTAGGGGCTTTAGGTTGTCGAGATTGGGCTGCAAGCATTGATCAAATGAATAGTGAATATGATGCTTGGGTAGTTTCAGCAGGGACAGGGACAACGGCGGCAGGCTTATTAGCTCATCATTCTACTCCAGATTTACATGTTTTTAGTGCTCTAAAAGGTGCGGCTAATCAAAGAGATGAAATTATTGAACAAGCCTTAAAAATTATGGTGAATGACAAAAAGAAAGCAAAGCTTGATGAAAAACTATTTTTTCATTCAGACAGTCACGAAGGCGGCTATGCTAAGTTTAGCCCAGTTTTACATGATTTTTTACAGGAGTTTTCTAGACTGAATCCCAATAAGGCTCTGGACCCCGTTTATACCAGTAAAAGTATGTTTGCGGTGACTAATGCTATAAGGAAGGGTACCTGGCCGTATCGTCGTACGTTATTTATTCATACAGGTGGATTGCAAGGTTGGAGAGGGTATTCATCAAGTAGTAATCCATTTTTAGGCTTTGAACGAGATAGCGAGAGTTAGCTTCTTCATGTTAAAGTGGCGCAACTTATGTAAAACCCGCGTTAACTAATGGAAGCGTTAGAATCTTGTTTAGTGGGTTATGTTGTTTTTGATAGACGGAAGAGAATCACGCATGGGTCTTTTTAGACGTGTTGGTATTATTGCTAGGTTAGACAAACCTCAGATTCTGGATACAGTTAAAAAGCTAATGGAGTATCTTCAAGAAAAAGAAGTATCTCCAGTCCTTGAAGGCGAGTTAGCAGCGATGATGCCAGGTGTTAAAGTGGCGTCATCTGCTTTGAAAGAGCTGGGCGATAACTGTGATATGGTCATGGTGGTTGGTGGTGATGGCAGTTTTCTTGGTGCTGCACGTGCTATATGTAATTATGACATTCCAGTGCTGGGTATTAACCGAGGCACATTAGGTTTTTTAACCGACATTTCTCCGCATCGTCTTAAAGAAGAGTTAGATCCTATTTTTCGTGGTGAATACCATGAAGAAAAACGTTTTATGATTGAGGCAAAGATTAAACGCCAAAATCGCCCTAGTGGTGAAGGTATTGCTCTTAATGATTTGGTGCTTCATCCAGGTAAATCAGCACGAATGATTCGCTTTGATTTATTTATAGACGATCAATTTGTCATGACTCAAAAATCAGATGGACTTATTGTGGCAACGCCAACAGGCTCAACGGCTTATGCCTTGTCTGCTGGCGGTCCAATCTTGCTCCCTAAGCTTGATGCTTTGGTGTTGGTTCCTATGCACCCTCATACATTGAGTAATCGACCAATCGTTATTGATGCCAATGCTCGAATTCGTATTGTGGTTTGCGAATCTAATCTGACCTATCCAAGTGTCAGTTGTGATGGGCAGCTTAATATTACTGCAGCACCGGGTGATGAAATTTATATCACTAAAAAAGCTGGAGGAATTCGACTCATACACCCTAAAAATCATGATTTTTATAATGTGTGTCGTGACAAGTTAGGTTGGCAATCCAGTTATCGACCATAGAGAAACCAGATACGACTAAGGTTTTGTTTTCATGAACGTCATTGAGTAAGGTTATTGAGGTCTCCATGTATTTTGTTTATCGATTTGAAAAAACAGAAGACCCTAAGGTATTAACTGAGGCTTTATGGCATCATAAAATTGCTCATCAAGTTATTTTCAACGAGGGGCATAATGAACTTTGGTTGCGTGATCCTCGTCAACTGCCAGCTCTAGAACACATACTTACCTTATGGAAAGAGAATGCTTATGAGCTGGATTATTCGAAAACAAATCTTCCAGTTTTTATATCTTCATCCTCAAGTGTTAGCCTTATTACTCAATTTAAACGAACACCTGTAACCATTTTATTGTTGCTGGTAACTTTGCTTGCAGCAGCTTTAACCAAATTAGGCACTAATTTTGACATGGTAGGGCAATTTACTATTAGTGGTTTTGAGGTTAAAAATAGCCAAATCTATTTTTATAATTTATCTGAGGTCCTTGTCCGAAAAGAGTATTGGCGCTTATTTACACCGGCCTTATTACATTTTAGTGTGCTGCATCTTGTTTTTAATACTCTTTGGGTTTGGGACATAGGTAGAAAACTTGAGCGCTTGCTTGGCTCAGTTGTCTGGGCCGTTGGTGTGTTTATTATTGCTGTGTTAAGCAATGTCTTACAGTATGAAATCAGTGGTTATCCTTTGTTTGGTGGCTTGTCAGGTGTGGTGTATGGCTTGATCGGCTTTGCATGGTTTTTGCCTGTTCTGAATACACGTTTACCGACGATTATTAATAAACAATTGATGATCTTTTTTATTGTGTGGTTAGGTATCGGCTACACACCTTTCCCTGAGATGATTGGTCTTGGCAGTATTGCAAACACAGCTCACAGCATTGGTTTATTTGCTGGTTTAGCTTTGTGCCTTGTATATTGGCTGGCAACAAAGCATCGTCAACATTAATGAAGCAAAAGCTCGTTTGAATCGAGAGAGAAGTGCAAATGAATTTTAAAGAAATGATCGATAACATGTCTCCTGAAGTCTATACCAGCTTGAAACAAGCAGTAGAGCTTGGCAAATGGCCTAATGGCGTACGTTTAACAGAAGAGCAAACAGAATTGTGTTTGCAGGCAGTTATTACGTATGACTACAGCAATAAAACGGAAGAAGAACGTGTCGGTTACATTGATACCAAAGTGCATCAAGCATGCGACAGTAAAACGTCGACGAACGAGCATGAAACCATTAAATGGGTTGGTGAAAGTCCTAAGGACAAGCATTAATGCTGCACGGTACGCTAAAAAAAATGTCCACTGAAGTTCTGCACGGACAGGTGCAGTATTATCTCAACCTTGGTACTGATCGTGTTGCTGTTAATGACTTGCTGGGCAAAAAAATCGCATTGCATATTGACGGTACCATTCATTGTACAAACTGCGGAAAAGTGACTAAAAAGTCTTTTAGCCAAGGCTTTTGTTTCAATTGTTTTAGAAAATTAGCGGCCTGTGATACTTGTATTATGAGTCCTGAAAAGTGTCATTTTCATTTAGGTACCTGTCGAGATCCTGAATGGGCAGAGCAATTCTGCATGCAAAGCCATTATGTTTATTTAGCAAATTCCTCTGCTCTCAAAGTCGGTATTACCCGCGGTGATCAATTACCGACACGCTGGATTGACCAAGGCGCAACGCAAGCGCGTCCATTGTTTCGTGTACAGAACCGAAGAATGTCCGGTTTAGTGGAAGTCTTATTTAAAAGCGAAGTAGCCGATAAAACCAATTGGCGCAATATGCTAAAAGGCTCTTCTATTGTGATGGATCTTGAACGAGAACAAGAGCGCTTAATTGGTCAACTTTATGAAGGTTTGGATGCGTTGCAAAATGAATTTGGTTTGCAATCCATTACCGATTTATCAGACGAAAATGAAACCCACGAATTCAACTATCCAGTTATAGAATACCCAACCAAAATAACCAGTATTAACGCCGAGAAAACGCCACACATCGAAGGTACTTTGATGGGAATTAAAGGCCAATATTGGATGCTTGATACTGGGGTGATAAATATTCGCAAGTACACTGGTTATCAAGCGACATTGACATTTTAGGAGAGAAGAGATGAAAGAGAGTCAACCTTCGACGATATATTTGAAAGATTACAAAGTTCCTCCTTTCCTTATTGATAAAACTGAACTGACATTCGATTTGGACGAAGCGACGACTATCGTCACGTCACGTTTACATATGCGTCGCAATCCAGCTTATGGTAAATCTACTGTTCCTTTGACTCTCGACGGTGGGGAAGGCGTTAAGCTGATTGGGCTGGCGATGGATGATTATACATTGCCTCCAGAAGAATATCGCATCAGTGAAAATAAACTGATTATTACAGCGACAGCTGATGAATTCGTTTTGACCTGTGAAACCTTGATTGAGCCACAAAACAATACTAGTTTAGAAGGACTTTATCGCTCTTCTTCTATGTTTTGTACCCAGTGTGAAGCCGAAGGTTTTCGTCATATTACCTATTATTTAGATCGTCCTGATGTGATGTCTGTTTTCACCACAACCATCATTGCCGATGCAGATCGTTACCCTGTTATGCTTTCAAATGGTAATGAAGTTGAGCGTGGTAAAACAGAAGAGGGTAAAACCTTTGTTGTATGGCATGACCCTTTCCCAAAACCTGCTTATTTGTTTGCTCTGGTTGCAGGTGATCTTGCGGTTAAAAACGATATATTTACAACGCAGAGTAAGCGTGATGTAAAACTGCAAATATTTACTGAGACTCACAATATCGACAAAGTTGATTACGCTATGGAAGCCCTTAAACGTTCTATGCGTTGGGATGAAGAAGCTTACGGTCGAGAATACGATCTAGACATTTTTATGATCGTTGCTGTCGATGACTTCAATATGGGCGCGATGGAAAATAAAGGGTTAAATATTTTTAACTCTTCCTGTTTGCTTGCTAGCCCAGAAACGACAACAGACGACTCTTACTTACGAGTGGAAGCCATCGTTGCCCATGAATATTTCCATAACTGGTCAGGCAACCGTGTTACTTGTCGTGATTGGTTTCAGCTGAGTTTGAAAGAAGGTTTTACGGTTTTTCGTGATCAAACTTTCTCAGCTGATATGCACTCAGAAACAGTGAAACGAGTTGAAGATGTTTCTTTTTTAAGAACCGCTCAGTTTGCTGAAGATGCAGGCCCAATGGCACACCCTGTACGTCCAGCTTCGTTCATCGAAATTTCTAACTTTTACACCTTAACGGTTTATGAGAAAGGTGCAGAAATTGTTCGAATGATTCATACCTTACTTGGTGCAGAAAAATTCCGAGCGGGTTCTGATTTGTATTTCGAGCGACACGACGGTCAAGCCGTTACTTGCGATGATTTTGTTGCCGCGATGCAAGACGCTTCTGGTGTTGATTTGACGCAATTCAAACGCTGGTATTCTCAAGCAGGTACGCCAGTGGTTTCTGTAACAGATGAATTTGATGCTGCGTCTGGAACTTACCGTCTAACTATGAAACAAGAAACGCCAGTTACGCCTAATCAGCCGACAAAGCTAGCGCTGCACATTCCAGTGCGTGTTGGTTTGCTTGATCAGAGCGGTAACGAATTATCAGCAACGCTGGATGGAGTAATAGCAGAAGATCATGTGTTGCATTTAATGTCATCAGAGCAAACGTTTGAATTTACCGGTTTAACTTCCTGCCCTGTACCTTCTTTATTAAGAGGCTTTTCGGCACCAGTTAAATTGCATTATGACTATACACCAGCAGACTTATTGTTACTGATGTCATCGGATTCGGATGGCTTTAATCGTTGGAGTTCTGCGCAGCAATTGGCAGTGAATGAACTTCAAGTGCTTATCGGTCAAGCTATCGTTGGAGAAACCTTGTCGATTGACTCTCAGCTTATTGATGGTTTTAAAGCTTTGATCGGTGACAGCAATCTAGATCCTGCAATGGTGGCTTTGATTTTAACCTTACCTAGCCAAGCTTATTTGTCCGAGTTGGCTAACCCGATTTACCCAGCTGCTATTAAACAGGCAAGACAGTATTTAAAAACTCAGCTTGCGAATGCTATGTCTGACGAGTTTGAGAGCCTTTACGTTAATAACCAAAGCCAAGGTGTTTATCAGGCGAATGCAGAAGACATCGCGCGCCGTTCATTAAAGAACCTTGCTTTGTCTTATTGGGTTGAAACTGACTCGGCAGCTGCTCAGCAAGCTGTTGTTCAGCAGTTTGAGTCTGCGAATAACATGACAGATCAATTTTCCGCTTTATCGATTGCTGTGCATTCTCAGCACGAAAAAGCCGCTGATATGCTGGCTGCTTTCTACGATCAGTGGAAAAATGAACCTTTGGTTGTTAACAAGTGGCTAATGTTGAGTGCTGGACAAGAAAATGATGATGCTTTAGTTAGGGTAAAAGGGTTAATGGAACATCCTGCGTTTGATCTTAAAAACCCAAATAAAGTACGTTCAGTATTGGGTGGGTTTGGTCAAAATATGGCGGCTTTCCACAAGGAAGATGGCAGTGGTTATCGCTTCTTGGCTGATCAAATTATTTTGCTTAATAAGCGCAATCCGCAGATTGCTTCTCGACTTTGTACCCCTCTTACTCGCTGGAAAAAAATGCAGCCTGAGTTAGGTGACAAAATGAAAGTAGAGCTTGAGCGAATTTTGACAGAAGACTTGTCGAAAGATGTTTATGAAGTGATTTCTAAGTGTTTGGCTTAGTCTTAAATTCAGATCATAATTGAATGCTGATTAAATTATTTTCAAAGTATGAAATTGAAGCCTTTAAGGATTATTCTTAAAGGCTTTTTTATGTCTTTCAGGTGCTTTCTAAAATGATAATCTTTACTCTTTCTTTGCAATTAGCCTCTAAGTCTGGCATAAGTGAGGGTAACTTATTGTCGACCTTGAGTTTATTAAGGAGCGAAAAATGAAAGCACGTGTAAAGATTTTAATTCCTTTCACCCTAAGCCTTTTGGTGTCAGCTTGTAGTACATCGTCTCAACAATCTGACTCTAATACTCTTCCTGAGTCAGATATTGCTATATTGTCACAACAACCTTCTGCCTCGCTATTACCTCCAGTGAGTGAAGATAACGAAGCGCTTATTGAAGACCTTGAACAACAAATTGCAAACAATAAATCCCAACTGTCTAGTTTGAATCGTTCTCTTGATGAAAAAGACGCAATGATAGCTTCACTGCAAGCGTCGTCTTTATCTAATGCCGATGCTTTACGTGAATTAGAAGCGCATAAGAAATCAAGAAAAGAGCTTGAAATACAGTTTTCAGCTTTAAATTTGGATAATGATTTATTAAAACGTCGAATCAATGAGTTGGAAAATAAAAATTTAGTACTAGAAGAAGAAAACGCAGATTTAGAATTAGATAATGAAAATGCTCAAAAACAACTTGCTGAACTGAGAAAAAATAATCAAATGCTAGGTGAGTCATTAGCGGAAACGAGAGCAGAGCATCAGACTTTATTTAAAAAGTATCAGGCGCTTAATAACGCTGTTTTATCTATTCAATCCTCTGGTTCTGATACGGCTGAAAATAATAGTAATGTTCAAACCGCAGTTGAATTGTCTCGTTTACAGGCTCAAGTAGAAGAGCAAAGAGCGGTTATTACGGAATATAAGAATGAAATTTTAGAACTTGAATCTGCATTGGATGAGACGAGTAATTTTGAATTACGTTGGAAGGCATTAGATGAAAAGCTTGCTGTAGCTCAACAAAAAAATACTCAATTAACGGCTCAATTGGATGTTGCCGAAGCGGCATTATCAACAGGTCAAAAGGAACGAGATATCTTGCTTTCAAGATTAAATAACGTTCAGCAGGTTTTAGACGCTAAGGAAAATAGCAGTATTGCAGCAGCTGCATCAATGGAAGCCTTACAGTCACAAGTTGGTTCACGTTTGCTTAATGTGCGCTGGCAGCTTCCTAATGAGATGGCATTACATGATATCTTTGAAATTGTCGTTACCGCACGTGCTCAGCCTTCCTTATCTGGACAAGCGTATATTGCGGAACTGGTAACAGACAGCTCTATACAGATGATTAGTGCTCCCGTTGCTAATGCTGTAGTGCAATCCGGTGGATTACAGTGGCGTTGGCGTGTAGCTGGTTTAAATGAGAAACCTGATGCCCAATTGAACCTCATTGTTAACCAACAAATTAATATTCAAGACCAAGAAATAATGAGGCAAGTGTATCGAGGAAGTGAAACCTTATCTTTGGTTAATACAAACTTATTTGAAAAATATGGTTATTGGAGTGGTGCAATTTTACTTGGATTGTTGGGTGGTTTCTTAATAGGGCGCATTAACAAACCTAAAAATATCGTTTAAACGTATTTCAAAGAAAATGGGTTGAATTCGCCATTTAATCCGTTTTCTTACTTATCGTAAACCGTTTTTTTTGGAGTTTAAATTTTTCACTATTGAGAAATAGCCCCAAGCTCCCATTTCTCTGTAATACTCTTAAGTATGATTTCCTTTATCTCTTTCACTGCGCTAGGAGACGGTTGTTTATAGATGTGTTTGTTGTAAGTTCCTGAGGTGAATTGGGCACCTTTAAAAAGATGAAATTCCGTGTTGTCATGGCGACGGGTCATTCGTTCACATGAGTTTCTAATTCCTTTACGGTTTCCCCATGTATCTAGATCGCCATAAAATACATGAACTTGGGTTTTGTCTGTATGACTATTAGGACATCCAGACGAGTCTCCTGGATAGAGTGAGAAAACAAAATCAGGCTTTGGTGAGTCTTTGGCTTTGAGAGCGGCAGTACCTCCCCTTGAAAACCCCATAAGAGCGTAGCTAGTTAGGTCTATTTCAGGGTGTTCTTTTAGGATATTCAAGATAGGAATTATATCTCTGCTGTATTCTTTACCACTTAAACTATCAAGCCCTCTTACTGCCGCGCTATTTATCATGACAAAGCCGATGCCGTACTTAGTTAATCAGCCAGACCAAATGTATGCTCTGCTGTTTCTGTCTCCACTACCTTGAAAATAGATAATGACAAGATATTTTTGATTTGGTTCGAGGGACTTGGGTGGTGTGATAATCACGTATTCGTTCATTGTTTCAGGTTTAATTGCGGTGCTACAACCGGATAGGATGAATGCAGCTAAACCGGATAAGATAATTATTCTTATGAGAGGCTCTCTACTTGAGAGTTTTTTTATAACCTAGCGTTATTGGTATGACAATGTCTAAGGTGGCTGGAATGAATTTGGCGTGATGTGTTGACCCGCATCATCACATTTATCGGATCATTCAATTCCACATTACTTTTTTTCAACGTGAAATGGATTGCTTTTAGGTATAGTACCTCTGCATATTCTATTTTGAGGTAGTGGTCGTGGTAAAGTCTGATTCGTATTCTATTATTGAAAAACGCTTAGCTGAAAATGTATTGATCCTGGATGGTGCTATGGGCACCATGATTCAAGCATATAAGTTAGAAGAGCAGGACTACCGTGGCGAGCGCTTTGCTGATTGGGAAAGTGACCTAAAAGGCAATAATGATCTCTTGTCTCTGACTCAACCCAAGATTATCAAAACGATTCACACAAGCTATCTAGATGCTGGCGCGGATATCATTGAAACCAACACTTTTAATGCCAATTACATCTCCATGCTTGATTATCACATGGAAGAGCTTAGCTACGAGCTTAACTTTGAATCCGCTCGATTGGCTCGTGAAGCAGCCGATGAATTTACTAAGCAAAACCCAAATAAGCCTCGTTTCGTTGCGGGTGCGGTTGGTCCGACCAGCCGAACTTGTACTATTTCACCTGATGTAAATGATCCTGGTTTTCGTAATATTCATTTTGATGAATTGGTATCTGCCTATACAACGGCGGTAGATGCCTTAATCAAAGGTGGTGTCGATATTATTTTGATTGAAACCATTTTTGATACCTTAAACGCCAAAGCCGCTATTTATGCAGTGTTGGATTATTTTGAAAAAACAGGTGTGCGTTATCCGATCATGATTTCCGGTACCATTACCGATGCGTCTGGTCGTACTCTGTCAGGTCAAACCACGGAAGCCTTTTGGAATTCAATCTCTCACGCTAAACCACTTTCTGTTGGCTTAAACTGTGCGTTAGGGCCAAAAGAACTGCGCCAATATCTGGATGAGCTGTCACGCATTGCCGATGTTCATGTTTCATCTCACCCCAATGCTGGTTTGCCTAATGCCTTCGGTGAGTACGATGAGTCGCCTGAAGAAATGTTGGAAGAAATCCAAGAGTGGGTGAATTCGGGTTTCTTAAACATCATTGGTGGATGTTGCGGTACGGCGCCAGAACACATTAAAGCCTTCGCGACGGCCTTTGCTGATGCTACACCACGCGTTATTCCTGAAATAGAAAAGGCATGTCGCTTGTCTGGTCTTGAACCTTTTAATATTGATGGCAATAGTTTGTTTGTGAACGTGGGTGAACGAACGAATGTTACGGGTTCAGCAATGTTTAAACGCCTTATCAAAGAAGGTGATTTTGATACTGCGCTTGATGTGGCTCGTCAGCAGGTTGAAAACGGTGCGCAGATTATTGATATCAACATGGATGAAGGCATGTTGGATTCTCAAGCTGCTATGGAGCGTTTTCTAAAACTGATTGCTTCAGAGCCGGATATCTCCCGTGTACCAATTATGTTGGATTCCTCAAAATGGGAGATTCTTGAAGCTGGTTTGAAGTGGGTTCAAGGCAAGGGTGTCGTCAACTCTATCAGCATGAAAGAAGGTGAAGAGAAGTTTAAAGAACAAGCTCGAACGCTTATGAAGTACGGTGCTGCGGTTATTGTGATGGCGTTTGATGAAGTGGGACAAGCAGACACACGTCAACGTAAAATCGATATTTGTCGTCGCTCTTATCATATTCTGGTTGACGAAGTGGGTTTCTCTCCAGAAGACATTATTTTTGATCCTAATATCTTTGCAATTGCGACAGGTATTGAAGAACACAACCGCTATGCGCTGGACTTTATCGAGGCGACTGGGGATATCACACGTGAATTGCCTTACGCCAAGGTATCTGGTGGTGTGTCTAACGTGTCGTTCTCATTCCGTGGTAATAACCCAGTTCGTGAAGCCATTCATGCGGTATTTTTGTATCACGCCATTAAGCAAGGCATGACAATGGGGATTGTGAATGCTGGGCAGTTAGCCTTGTATGAAGATATTCCTGTGAAACTTCGTAATGCAGTAGAAGATGCCGTGCTTAATCGAACGCCAGATGCAACGGACAATTTACTGGGTATGGCGGCTGAGTTTGCTGGTACGGGTGAAATGGCGGAAAAAGAAACACAAGAATGGCGTAGTCTTCCTGTATCAGAACGTTTGAGTCATGCCTTAGTAAAAGGTATTACTGAATTTATTGATGAGGATACAGAAGAGGCTCGTCAAGAGTTTCCTCGTCCATTAGAGGTGATTGAAGGTCCTTTAATGGATGGTATGGGGATTGTTGGGGACTTATTCGGCTCCGGTAAAATGTTCTTACCACAAGTGGTGAAATCTGCTCGTGTAATGAAAAAAGCCGTCGCTTATTTGATGCCTTATATAGAAGAAGAAAAAGCTCGTAACATGGACACGGCTTCTTCAAGTAATGGCAAAGTTGTTATGGCAACCGTAAAAGGTGATGTTCATGACATTGGTAAAAATATCGTCGGAGTTGTGCTGCAATGTAACAACTTCGAGGTGATTGATTTGGGGGTCATGGTTCCTGCTGAGAAAATACTTCGTACAGCCAAAGAAGTAGGTGCCGACATTATTGGTTTATCAGGTTTAATCACACCGTCTTTAGATGAAATGGTGCATGTTGCTAAAGAAATGGAACGCCAAGGTTTTGACTTGCCAGTAATGATTGGTGGTGCGACAACATCAAAAGCGCATACCGCGGTGAAAGTTGAACAAAACTATAAACGTAATCAAGTAGTCCATGTTACCAACGCGTCTCGCAGTGTGGGTGTCGCAAGTGCCCTGCTAAGTAAAGACCCTAAGCGTCGTCAGAAATTTGTTGATGAAATCAAAGCGGATTATGAAAAAACACGTATTCGTTATAAAGACCGAGCTAAAGCGGGTCGCCGTGTTTCTTTAGATAAAGCGAGATTGAATAAAGCACCTATTGATTTTTCTACTGGTATTGCTGTACCTAAAAAAATAGGTGTGACCGTGATTACTGAAAAAGACATCGATTTTAATCTCGTGAAAGAGTACATAGATTGGACGCCATTTTTCCAAACATGGGAATTGGCTGGTGCTTATCCAAGAATCTTGACAGATGCCGTCGTGGGTGTTGAAGCGACACGCGTTTTTAAAGATGCATTAGAAATGCTTGACGAAGTCATTGCTACGAAATCTTTGCAAGCGCGAGCTGTTGTGGGTATTTTTCCAGCGAACCAAGTCAATCATGACGACATTGAGTTGTATGCTGATGAATCTCGAACGGAAGTCATTGAACGTTTATCTTTCCTTCGTATTCAAAATGAGCTGACTGCACCAGGTAAATACAATCACAGTTTGGCGGATTTTGTTGCGCCGAAAGACAGTGGTGTACCAAATTATATGGGAGCATTTGCTTGTGCTGCAGGCTTTGGTATTGATCCATTGGTTGCGAAATACGAAGCGGATCATGATGACTACAACTCTATTATGATTAAGGCTGTAGCAGACCGTCTTGCCGAAGCGACGGCTGAGTACTTGCACGAAAAAGTTCGTAAGGAAATTTGGGGATACGCCAAGGATGAAGATTTAACCAACGAGCAGTTAATCAAAGAAAAATACCAAGGTATTCGTCCGGCTCCTGGTTATCCTGCTTGTCCTGATCACACCGAGAAAGCCAAGCTTTGGACTCTTCTTGATGTGAAAAAGAATATCGATATGGACATTACGGAAAGCTACGCCATGTTACCAACAGCCGCTGTGAGTGGTTGGTATTTCGCGAATCCTGAAGCAACTTACTTTGGTGTCGGCAAAATTGGCCCAGATCAAGTTGATGATTACGCTGAACGTAAAGGCATGAGTAAAGACGATGCGGAACGTTGGTTAGCGCCAAACCTAGGTTACGACCCAGAAGACGATCGAATTTAACGACACTTTTCATTAAGAAGCATTTATTATGTCAAAAGTTATTAAAGACCCAGAGCGCCATAAAGAGCGGATGCAGAAAATAAAGTCTCATATAGACAAACGTATTGCAAAAGCTCAAGAAGACAAAGGCACGTTTGTCCTTTTAACCGGCAATGGTAAAGGCAAATCTAGCTCCGCGTTGGGTATGGTTGCTCGTTCTTTAGGTCATGGTATGAAAATTGGCGTTGTGCAGTTTCTGAAGGGCGAATGGAATACAGGCGAGATAGACTTCTTTAAGAAGCAAGACGGTATTCAATGGGAAATTATGCCGGCAGGTTTTACTTGGGAAACACAGAACAGAGAGTTTGATATTGCCTCTTCAGCACAAGCATGGGAAAAAGCAGCGGCAATGCTTGTAGATCCAAGTATTAATCTGGTTGTGTTAGATGAATTAACCTATTTATTGCATTACGAATATTTAGACGAAGATTCTGTGCTACAAGCATTGATGGATAGATCTGAAGGTCAGCATTTGGTAGTGACTGGGCGTGGTGCTTCAGATTCCTTGGTTGAGCTTGCGGATACAGTAAGTGAAATAAAAGAAGTTAAACATGCTTTCAAGCGCGGTATAAAGGCTCAGAAAGGTCTGGAGTTTTAGTTTTTTATGGTTTTATATATTATATTAGTTGGTTTTTATAGTTAAATAATCTCCATTAGTGTTGGTATTATTTCCTTTTAATTTTTTAATCTAATTATCGAGGTTTTTATGGCAGCTATTGAGCGCATGGAAGTAGGTCAGCGTATGAGTCGTATCGTGAAACATAACGGTACAATCTATCTTTGTGGTCAAGTTGGTGCTGACGCTAACACTGGTATCACAGAACAAACTCAAACTATGCTTGATAAGGTTGAAGTCTTGCTAGAGCAAGCTGGCTCCAGTAAAGAGCACATCTTATCGGCGACAGTTTATATTCGCGATATGAAAGATTTTTCGGCAATGAATGCTGTTTGGGATGCTTGGGTCCCAGAAGGTTTTGCACCAGCTCGTGCTTGTGTTGAAGCGCGTATGGCAAGAGCTGAGTTACTTGTTGAAGTATCTATTGTGGCGGCTGAAAAATAACGGCTACGGTAAAGAGAGAAAACTCACATTTTCAAATGAAAAATGAGTAAGTGCTTTTGTTGTATGCTTGCTCATTTTTTTGTCTCAATTCATTTCTTGATAGTTACATTATTTTCAACAAGAGCATTACTTAATGTTCTTATCGTTCTTGCCATATCTCTTGATAGATTCATCAGCAAAATCCCAAAATCAAATGGATAATCATCATGGAAATCACTGAAAAGGTGATCGGAGACTTCAAGTAATAAGCTGTCTTCATGGGCATAAAGGCTGCCAACACGATCATGCAAAGCAATCATAGAAACAAAACCAATGACTTCTCCGAAATGAATTGTGCGTGTAAGAATGCTTTTTTTGTGGTGATGTTTATAGAAATCTAAACTACCGTGAAGAACAATATGGAAGTTTCCTCCTTTGCTTCCGTAGCTAAATATTTCATCATCCTTTAAGGCATATTTTAAAATACCATTATCTAATAAATATTGGATAGCAGGTTCTGATAACGCGCCAAATATAGAACCTTCTTTTAAACGAGAAATGGATATGTCGTATTTAGCTTCTGTTGCTGAGACGGCTCTCATTTTTTATTCTCTCCGCCAAATGGATAAATGGATCTTTGTTTGGTTTTTTAGCCCGAAAATTTCGCCATTATCTTGTCATCGGCTAACAATTGTATTTCTAAATATTTTAATTTATTAAATATTGGACTTATTCGATAGAGAAAACAGCACTTTTTTGTATTCTCTGGTAACGCTAATCACATTGAGTGTAACGATAGGTGTTAGTTTTTTATGGAATAAGTTGTTTGTCTCTTAAAGAGTAGGGGCAAACTGTGCGATAATGCACCATATAAGCGTTACTCCTGTTAAAGCCTGATTGAGTTTTTAATTAGCTAGATTGGAGTGCAAACATTTACTTAATGATCAGTGGAAGAATACTTTGTTAACGACGGCTAACATCACCATGCAATTTGGTGCAAAACCTCTTTTTGAAAACGTCTCTGTTAAATTCAGTGAAGGTAAACGCTACGGCCTTATCGGTGCGAATGGATGTGGTAAATCTACATTCATGAAAATTCTTGGTGGTGACCTAGAGCCAAGTTCAGGAAACGTATCAAAAGATCCTAACGAACGTCTTGGTAAATTGAAACAGGATCAATTCGCTTACGAAGAATATTCTGTCATCGATACTGTCATGATGGGGCACACAGAGCTCTGGGCAATTAAGTCTGAAAAAGACGCGATTTATGCTAATCCTGAAATGACAGAAGAAGATGGTCTTCGTGCGGGGGATTTGGAAGCTGAGTTCGCAGAAATGGATGGCTATACAGCAGATGCTCGTGCTGGAGAATTGTTGTTAGGCGTTGGTATTCCGACTGAACAACATTATGGTCTTATGAGTGAAGTGGCGCCAGGTTTGAAATTGCGAGTATTATTAGCCCAGGCACTTTTTTCTGATCCAGAAATATTGCTACTCGATGAGCCAACTAACAACTTGGACATTAACACGATTCGTTGGCTGGAAGGTGTTTTGGTTGAGCGTAATTGCACAATGATCATTATTTCCCATGACCGTCACTTCTTAAACTCTGTTTGTACTAACATGGCAGATTTGGATTATGGTGAATTGCGCTTGTTCTCTGGTAATTATGATGAGTACATGACAGCAGCAACGCAGTCTCGTGAGCGTTTATTAGCTGATAATGCTAAAAAGAAAGCACAGATTAACGAATTGAAATCATTCGTGAGTCGTTTTTCTGCTAACGCATCGAAATCTAAACAAGCAACTTCTCGTGCGAAACAAATTGATAAAATTCAGCTTGAAGATGTGAAGCCTTCTAGCCGTCAAAGTCCGTTTATTCGTTTTGAGCAAGAGAAAAAACTGCACCGTCTTGCCGTGCAAGTTGAAAATTTAGCTAAGTCTTATGACGAGCAGCTTTTTAGCAACTTGAATATGATGGTTGAAGTCGGGGAGCGTATTGCGGTTATCGGTCCAAATGGTATTGGTAAAACAACACTTCTTAAATGTTTAGTTGGCGATACAGAGCTGACGAAAGGCGAAGTTAAGTGGTCTGAAAATGCCAATATTGGTTATTATGCTCAGGATCATGCCCATGAATTTGAAAAAGACGTGGACTTGGTTGAGTGGATGAACCAATGGGGTCAAGAAAGTGATGATGAACAAATCATCCGAGGCACACTTGGTCGTCTATTATTCTCACAAAATGATATTAAAAAATCTGTCAAGGTTCTGTCTGGTGGTGAACAAGGTCGTATGCTTTTCGGCAAACTGATGCTGCAAAAACCAAACGTTCTTGTTATGGATGAACCGACTAACCATATGGATATGGAGTCAATTGAGGCTTTGAACTTAGCGCTCGATCATTATCCTGGTACTTTGATCTTTGTCAGTCATGACCGTGAATTTGTATCTTCTCTTGCTACTCGTATTGTCGAAGTAACAAATAAAGGTATTGTGGATTTCCATGGTACTTACGACGAGTACCTAGAAAAACTAGACGCTTAAGTTTATCTAGACAAGTAAATAAAAAAGGAAGATTTTATAATCTTCCTTTTTTATGCTTGGTTCTTGCTATACTAATGTATATGGCTAGCGTCTGTCGTTGTAGGTATCAGGCTCTTGATATTCGAGAATATCTACTTCATCGTTTACATTAATAACACCTGTATTCAGGGCAATCATGTTGATACCAAACATGATACCTTTCTTATCTAAAAGACGAAATTTCCCCAGTGTTTTTAAAGGCTCGCCTTTTTTAAGGCGTTCTGCTGTTTCCGGGTTGAGAGTCGTAAAAATACAGCGCTCACAGGGTTTTACATTTTCAAACTCTACTTCACCAATCCTAATACGCTTCCAGGAATCTTCCGCAAATGCTTTATTTCCTTTGATCACTAGGTTGGGTCGGAATTGCGTCATCTTAATGTCTTCAGGGCAGGTTCTATTTAGTTCATCTAATGATGCTTGTGTAGTAAGTAAAAAAGGGTAACCATCAGCAAAAGCGACTGGCGAATCTGGTTTTCTATTGGTGAATCGTTTTGATTTTTCGCTGAAATATACAAGCTCAACAGGTTCGTGCAAAATGGAGCTGAACCATATATTCGCTTCTTCGGATACCGTTTGTCCTTGTACATCTTTTTCCCAAATAGTGACTTTTTTATAATTCTCAGGAAAATTCTTGGGGCTAAGAGCTAGTTCTGTTTTGATGTCAGGGTGAGAAAGTATCCAAGTGTTACCTTCAAGTGACTTTGCTTCTACTAGCGTTAATTTTGGGTGTTCTCTCCCTGTGACACATTCGCCGTCTGGTTTTACTAGCATGTAGCGACGATCTCCCAAAAGTCCTGCTTCATTTACTGGACTTGATTGCAAGGCAATACCGTGAATAGATTTAATAGGGTAAATAGCCAGCTGGCTTAGGGAGTAAGTCATGGGAGCTCCTTTTGGGATGAGCTTCCATTATTACTTAAGGTGTGCGTTTTTCCAATGATTAAGCCTCAGAATAACCTTCTGAGGCTTAATATATTGCGAACTTTCTATTAATTTGGCGTTTGTTCTTACAGGTAATAAGAAGCCAAAGGAGGGAAGCCGTTAAATTCTACAGCACTGTATGTCGTAGTGTAGGCGCCAGTGGACAACCAAAACATACGATCGCCAATGGCTAGATTAAGTGGTAATCCGTATTTGTAGTTTTCGTACATGATATCTGCGCTGTCACAGGTTGGACCTGCAATAATGACTTCTTCTAGTTCGCCTTCTTTTTCTACGTGAATTGGGTATTTGATGGATTCGTCTAATGTTTCGATTAGACCAGAAAATTTACCCACATCCGTAAATACCCAACGGTTCAATGCTGTATGCGATTTACGAGAAATCAATACAACTTCACTGACTAATATTCCAGCGTTGGAAATCAATGAGCGACCGGGTTCAAGAATGATGCGTGGCAATTCTGTACCAAAATCTTCTTCTAAGAAGCGGGTAATTTCTTCTGCATAAGTCGATAACTCATTCGTACGCGTAATATAGTTGGCAGGGAAGCCACCACCCATATTAATCATCTGAAGCTCAATATTATCTTCTTCTTTTAGGCGTTCGAAGATCACTTTAACATTTGCTATAGCTGCATCCCATGCGCCGATATCACGTTGTTGAGAACCAACATGGAATGAAATTCCGTAAGGGATCAAGCCAAGTTCTTTTGCAAGTACAAGTAAATCCATCGCCATATCTGGACGGCAACCGAATTTACGAGATAGTGGCCAGTCTGCAGTTACTGTACCTTCTGTCAAAATACGAACATAAACACGAGAGCCGGGTGCTGCTTTTGCAATGTTACGTAAATCTGCTTCAGAGTCTGTAGCAAACATACGAACACCTTTTTCATAAAAATAGCGTACGTCATTTGCTTTTTTGATTGTGTTGCCATAACTCACACGATCTGGAGATACACCACCAATTGCAAGTAATTTATCCAACTCATAACGTGATGCGACGTCGAAATTTGAACCACGATCACGTAGTAATGTTAGGATTTCTGGTGCAGGATTGGCTTTGATAGCATAAAAGATATCAGCAACAGGAAAACCTTTGGTGATTTCTGTATAAGCTTCATCGATAATTTCTGTATCGATAACAACAAAAGGTGTTTCTTTTGTCGCTGCAAAAGCTTTGAAGCGAGCGAAGCGCTCAGGTGTGTAGAAATCGTTGACATCAATAGACATGGATAGAAACTCCTCATTGTACAAACATAAACCGATGATAAGTAAACGTCTTTAGCTTCTCCCGTCCTACTTATGGCTGTTACTTATCCGGCCTTGTGATGGCCTTAAGCGACTAGCGCAGCAGTTGAAGCGGTGCGGATTATGTTCAGCAATGACGCGGGCGAAATTTAAGGTCAAGAGGGGATTACGTCAAGTATTTTTTTGTTTTTTTAGTCAAAAAAAGAGACGAAGAATCGTCTCTTTTTTCATAGGACTTATAACGTCTTATTTGTGGGATATTTTTGCTTGAAAATAATGAAAGCCACTACCGATGATTAATGCTCCAACGAAATAAATGCCTTCGTTTGGGTTGTTCACTAGAGCCGTTAAACCAGGTCCAGGACAGTAACCACTGATCCCCCAACCAATACCAAAAAGTGATGAGCCAATAATCAATTTTGAATCGATTTGACGTAAAGTCGGCACTTGCCATGTGTTGCCTAACAAAGGGCTGAGTTGTTTTCCTTTAATAAAGTAACCAATCATCCCTACAACAATAGCACTGGCCATAACAATGATAAGAGATGGGTTCCAATCGCCGAAAATATCTAAAAAGCCGATGACAACGGCGGGGTTAGTCATTTCTGAAAAAGCCAACCCTAAGCCAAATAGTAGGCCGGCGAGGAGTGTAGTAATTGCATTCATGATGTTTCCTAATATGTTCTTTTTAGTTTAAAACGGCAACAGTAATGATTGCAGTAGCCATAAAGGTAATCGTCGCAACAATAGATCGAGGTGATAATCTTGATATGCCACAGACGCCATGACCACTGGTGCAGCCACCACCAAGTCGTGTTCCGTAACCGACAAGTAGCCCTGAAATAATCAGGAGCAATGGGCTTCTTGTTTCAGGGAATGCAACGGTTTGCTCTGTTAATATACCGTACGCACTACCACCTATAATGAGTCCTGCTATGAATAAAAAAGGCAGTAAACGACCTTTACTGAATAAAAGTTGTGACAATATGCCACTGATACCAATTACCTTACCAGTAACAAGAAGATATATTGTTGCTGTTAGGCCAATTAGTATCCCGCCAACGAGGGGGTTAAATATTGTTTCCATGATAGATTCCAATTATTAATATTAGGCTATTCTAATGTATATTTATAAGTAAATGCTAATATATTTTTTAAATGGTTTATTTTTGCTTTTTTATTGCGATTTTTTCCATGAAGAAGAGTTGTGAAAATAGAAATAGGATCTTCAGTTCCACAGTCTTTACCTATTAGATAGCTGATAATGTGGAAAGCACGCTGTATTCTTGAGTAATAAAGGAGATCGGATGGATGATTTATGGTTGGGTGCTTCGAGAAATGAGGCACAATGTGTTTTCCTTTTGCCTAATAAACCTGTGCTATCCAAGGGAAATGATTGTATTTTATCGAGAGAAGTTAATGCCTCTCTTTTGATTGAACTAAATGGAAATCATTGGCGTAAAATTTTAACCATCATGGCAAAGTTGTTTGTTCCTCACTATGATGATTGGCGTGAGTTCCGTGATAATGAATTACTAAATAAAGTTGGTATTGCTTTTGGGCTTCATCAGTTGGAGGGTTATCAAGGCACACTTTTTATTGTTGGTAATGCTTTTCGAGATATTTGGCCTGTACCGGATACTGCACAAGAAATTGGAGAAGGGCATGTGGCTGCTTTTTCATCCCCTTGTGTTTGGTGTCCTTATTTAGACTATCGCCAATTTCCTAATGTGTTAATTGAAAGAATACGTGAAACTGTTTTGGAGAAATAATGCTTAGAGCTTTAAAAAGTCTTTTTAGTTTGCCTGTCGAGCATGGCGAGCAAATAACCTATCAGAAAGCGGTCGCTGCATTGCTCATGGAGGTAATGTTAGCGGATCATATAGTTGATGAAAAAGAAGAGAGACAAGTTAAGCGCTTTCTTCGGGACGTCAGCGAACTGGGTGATGACATTGACATACTTTATCAAGAAGCGAAAACTGGTGTAGAGCATGCAAATGATTTGTATCAATTTACTAAAGTTATCAATGAAACAGCTACACTAGAGCAAAAAATGCTTCTTCTAAAAGCCTTGTGGCGTGTTGCTCTTGCCGATGGTAATATTGATGCCCATGAAGATCATAGAATTAGAAGAATAAGTGAATTGCTCTTTATGCCTCATTCTGAATTTATTCAGGCAAAAATCTTTGTGCAAAATGAAATGAGCACAGAGTAGGTTTGGATAACAATGATTTGCTTTTAATATAAAAAAAACGCGGCGTAAGCCGCGTTTTTTTGACTGGTCTAACTCTATTTTCTAATTTAATGAAAAATAGATTTAAGCTGCGAAGTTTGCGGCTGCAAATTCCCAGTTAGCCAATGCCCAGAAACCTTTCAGATAATCAGGACGAACATTGCGATAATCAATGTAGTAAGCGTGTTCCCAAAGGTCAACTGTGATAAGAGCTGTTTGGTCACCAGTAAGCGGAGTTGCTGCATTACTTGTGTTGACGATTTCTAAAGAACCGTCTGCATTCTTAACTAACCACGTCCAGCTGGAGCCGAAGTTGTTTACGGCTTTATCATCAAAAGCAGCTTGGAACTTTTCAAAAGAACCCCAAGTCGCATTGATAGCATCTGCTAGAGCACCAGTTGGAGCGCCTCCGCCATTAGGGCTTAAGCTATTCCAGAAAAATGTGTGGTTCCAGATTTGAGCTGCGTTATTAAAAACAGGACCAGCTGGAGCAGATTTTATGATCTCTTCAAGTGATTTGTTTTCGTAATCAGATCCAGGAACTAGACCATTTAATTTAACAACGTACGTGTTGTGGTGCTTGCCGTAGTGATACTCAAGCGTTTCAACAGACATGTGCGGCTCAAGTGCGTCTTTAGCATAAGGAAGAGCTGGCAATTCAAAAGACATTTAAATTCTCCTTGCTTTTTATTAATGAAAAATGCTTGTTATCAAGCAGTTAATGGTGCTTATATAGTAGCATTGAACAACTTAAGATAATATTATTTAGGATTGTTCTAAGACGATTTTCCATAATTTTTATTAATAACGGTTATATAAGATTTCCATGCAAAGAGACGATGATGTTGAGATCCCAAGCCTGACTCTGGATCAAGATGAGGTCAGTGATAGAAGGCCTAGTGCAGTAGCGCCCAAAGGCAGTTCTTCCCCTTCTCCAGCTAGGCCTACTCATGCCCCTAAACCAATGGTTGTGCAGAAAAAAACCAATTTATTAGGTGTTTACCTTTTATTAATATTTATTCTGTTAATTTCTGTTGGTGCTGGATATTGGTTGTGGCAACAGAATGCACAGCTGCGTAACGAAATTTATGGTGCTAAAAGTGAAATTCAGAATCTAGACCATCAATTACTTGCTGCTGATGTATCTGCGAATAAACAGGGTCAAACTCTTGAAGAAACCCTTAAAACCCATGATAGCGAAATTCGTAAATTATGGGCTGTTGCTTATGATCGGAATAGAAAAACGATTGCAGATAATGGTGCTGAGATTGAAAAACTGCAGAAGTCACTTGCCAGCCTTAAAGATACCTTATCGACTCAATCTAAGCGTATAGCGATACAGTCATCTGCATTTAATGATTTGGAAGCCGGTTATAACAAATTAATCCCCGCAGTTTCTAATATCGATAATGTGGTGAAAACTGTTGCTATGACGCAAGAAGCTCAAGCAAAGCAATTGCAATCAGCGGAAAGCCAAATTGCGCTTCAGGCAGGTCAAAATCAAACACAGAACCTGAATGTTAGAACGATTCTTCAAGATCTGGCGGCAGCACAGAAGAAAATAGCAGCCCTTGAAAATAAATCTGCAGATGTGAGTGCATCGGATTTAGCAAAAATTCAAACAACTTTAGCAAACCATCAGGATGCAATAAATTCAAGTGATGCCTTTAGAACTCAGGTTAATGGTGAAATTATTAGGCTACGTAAGCAAATTAATCAGTTAGTGCTTGAGCAACAACTTAACGCTGAATAAATTAATACTAGAGAATAATTATTTTAAAAGGCCGATTTATCGGCCTTTTTTTATGTTTGATTTTTAAATATACATATTCAACTAAAGTCTAAGCGATGAATCTCTTATAACCTAAAGGCATGTTATAGTTTAAAAATACTTAAGCCTTACAATAGAGATGGGGAATTATGACAGAGGCAAGACTGACTCACCTAAAACAGCTAGAAGCCGAAAGTATTCATATTATTCGTGAAGTTGCTGCTGAATTTGATAATCCAGTAATGCTGTATTCTATAGGTAAAGATTCAGCCGTTATGCTGCATCTTGCTATGAAAGCATTCTATCCAGGAAAACCACCATTTCCTCTAATGCATGTCGATACAGGTTGGAAATTTAAAGAAATGATCTCATTCCGTGATGAGCTAGTTGCAAAGCTAGGTTTGGAATTGATCGTTCATAAAAACCAAGAAGGTATTGATCAGGGAATTGGGCCTTTTACACATGGTAGTTCTAAACATACTGATGTGATGAAAACTCAAGGTTTGAAGCAAGCATTAGATAAATACGGCTTTGACGCTGCATTTGGCGGTGCTCGTCGTGATGAAGAAAAATCTCGTGCCAAAGAGCGCGTGTATTCTTTCCGTGATAAGCAACACCGTTGGGACCCTAAAAACCAACGTCCAGAGCTTTGGAATATCTACAACGGTAAAGTAAACAAAGGTGAGAGCATCCGTGTTTTCCCATTGTCTAACTGGACGGAATTGGATATTTGGCAATACATTTATTTAGAGAGTATTCCAATTGTGCCTCTTTACTTCTCTGCTAAGCGTCCAGTTGTTGAACGTGATGGCACTTTAATCATGGTGGATGATGAGCGTATGCCTCTTAATGGTGAAACGCCTGAAATGAAGTCTGTTCGCTTTCGTACACTTGGCTGTTATCCATTAACTGGGGCGGTTGAATCAGAAGCGGCGTCATTGCCTGAGATTATCCAGGAAATGCTACTGACAACCAGTTCAGAACGCCAAGGGCGAATGATTGACCATGATTCTTCCGGTTCAATGGAAGAGAAGAAGAAACAGGGCTACTTCTAAGTTTGAAGTAAAGTAAGTTTGGAGTGAAAAATGTCTCACCAGTCAGAATTGATCAGCCAAGACATACTTGGCTATTTGAAACAACATGAAGAAAAAGATCTATTGCGCCTTCTTACTTGTGGCAACGTAGACGATGGTAAAAGTACATTAATTGGTCGTTTGCTGCATGACTCTAAATTGATATATGAAGATCATTTAGATGCCGTTAAACGGGACAGTAAAAAATCAGGAACACAGGGTGAAGAGATTGATTTGGCTTTATTGGTCGATGGTCTTCAAGCAGAGCGTGAACAGGGCATAACTATTGATGTGGCTTACCGTTATTTTTCTACTGAAAAACGTAAGTTTATTATCGCGGACACACCGGGACACGAACAATACACACGTAACATGGCAACGGGCGCGTCTACTTGTGACCTTGCGATCATCTTAATTGACGCTCGTTATGGTGTGCAGACGCAAACTCGACGTCACTCTTATATTGCGGCTTTACTTGGTATTAAGCACGTTGTTGTTGCTGTGAATAAAATGGATTTGGTAGATTTCTCTGAAGAGAAATACAAAGAAATCGAATCAGATTACCTTACGTTTGTTGATCAACTTGGCGACCGTAAACCTGAAGATATTCAGTTTGTGCCAATGTCGGCATTGCGTGGCGATAACGTAGTGAACGCATCTGAAAGTACGCCTTGGTACAAAGGTTTGCCTTTGATGGCGATTTTGGAAACTGTTCAGATTAATCGTAACGTTAAAAAAGATTCTTTCCGTCTTCCTGTGCAATATGTAAATCGTCCTAACTTGGACTTCCGTGGTTTTTCTGGAACGATAGCGGCGGGTGTGGTTAAGCCGGGTGATGAGATTGTTGCTTTGCCTTCTGGTAAAAAATCCAAAGTTGCTGAAATCGTTACTTACGATGGTAATTTGGCTTCTGCGAAAGCAGGTCAAGCGGTGACGATTACATTGGAAGATGAAATCGACATCAGTCGTGGCGATATGCTTTCGCATCCAGGCCAAGAGTCCTTGATTGCCTCTACGTTAAGAGCATCTATTGTTTGGATGGCGGATCAAGCTTTGGTTCCTGGCAAGCTTTATGACTTTAAGCTAGGTACGCAAACTGTACCGGGTAAAGTGCATCACTTTAACCATCGTATTGATGTGAACACGTTAGAGCATAGCAAGATCGATGCACTGGAGCTAAACGGTATTGGTGACTGTGTTATTCAATTTGATGCCCCCGTTGCTTTTGATGAATATCAAAATAGTCGTTTAACAGGAGCCTTGGTTATTATTGATAGATTGACCAATGTAACTGTAGGTGCAGGTATGGTTGAAGAGGCCATTGCTGAATTAGACGCTGACTCTGTTGTTAGTGCTGAGGATCGTGCAGCGCGTCTTGGCCAAAAACCTGCAGTTATTGCTTTGCCATCTGAAGTGTTGGTTAAATCTGATGTGTTGGAGCGATTGCTTTTACGTCAAGGCATTGTGGCGTTAGTAAAAGCGGATGCTACTGAACAAGAAGCGAAATTGATTCGTCAAACAGGTGTTGCCTTTCTTGTTTCTAATGCGTCTATTGCTGACTCTGAAATAAGTGAGACTGCTATGGACGAAGTAGTTGATTTGGTTATTGAAAGTATTCGTTTGTAATTAACGAGAAGCAGCCAAGGCTAAAGTATAAAAAAACCAGTGTGAATCACACTGGTTTTTTTGATCTGACGATTACATTTAATCTAACGTTTTTCGTTCTGGGGTTAGCTTAGCTGCGTTGGCGTTTTGGAAGTGTGTCGCGTAGAGCGTTTGCCATAGCGATTAATGACTTTTCTGTTGTTTCCCAATCAATACAAGCATCAGTGATAGATACGCCATACTCTAGGTCTTTAAGGTCCGCTGGAACCTTTTGGTTACCCCATCCGATATTACTTTCGATCATCAGCCCCATGATGGAATTGTTACCATCAAGAATTTGTTGGGTCGAATCCTCCATCACAGAGACTTGTTTTTCTGCTTTTTTACTTGAGTTTTCGTGGGAGCAATCAACCATAATGTTGTGCTTCAAGTTGGCAGAAGTGAGGGCTGTTTCGCATTGTGCAATATTAGAGGCGTCGTAATTAGGTTGGCCATTGCCGCCACGAAGAACGAGGTGGCCATAAGCATTACCTTTGGTGTTAACAATACTAACTTGGCCGCTTTCGTTTATACCCAAAAATGAGTGTGAATGAGATACAGATTGCATCGCGTTCACAGCAACAGTTAGACCTCCATCCGTGCCGTTTTTAAAGCCTACAGGTCCTGACAGGCCAGAAGCCATTTCACGATGGGTTTGTGACTCCGTTGTTCGTGCGCCAATTGCAGACCAGCTAATAAGGTCTTGAATATATTGAGGAGAGATTGGATCAAGGGCCTCTGTAGCAAGCGGGAGTCCCAACTCTGATAAATCAATCAATAATTTACGGCCAATTCGGATACCTTTATCTATGTCGAATGTACCGTCCAAATTTGGATCATTTATTAACCCTTTCCAGCCAACTGTAGTGCGAGGTTTTTCAAAGTAAGCACGCATAATGATATACAAGGTATCGTCTAGCTCTGCTGCTAGGTTTTTGAGGCGTTTTGCATAATCCAAAGCTGCAGTCGTATCATGAATTGAGCATGGGCCAATCACAATAGCAAGACGGTGATCTTTACCGTCCATGATGTTTTTGATCGTATCGCGTGATTCTGCAATATGGCTGCTAACGCTGTCGCTTACCGGTAATTCTTCTTTTAATTGGCTCGGTGTTACCAAAGAGGTAAAAGAGGCAATATTTAAATCTTCAAGACGTGTATTACTCATTAAGGGGATTCCTGCTTTTTTGCTTTTAATTATATAAGTAACGATAACGTGTTTTGATCTTCGAATGAACCGCCAGTTAAGAGTTTTTTAGAAGAAAAGGTATTTTAATCCGAACGTTAATAGTGCTGTTGCTAGAACTGGTTGTAAAATATGATTTGGAACGTGACTGGCGATGCGAGTACCTATGTAAATAGTAGGAATAGATCCAATCAAAAGTGCAGCGAGCAGGGTGTAGTCCACATTGCCCAAAAAAAGATGCCCTGTGCCTGCTACTAACGTTAGTGGGACTGCATGAGCTAGATCGGTACCTACAATATTTTTGGCTCGCATAATGGGAAATAAAATCATCATGATTGCTGTGCCTAAAGCGCCGGCTCCAACGGAAGTCAAAGTTACAAATACACCTAAAATCAAACCAGAAAAAAATATTATTTTTGTGCCTTGATCTTCTTTAATATTAACGTTTAATGTTCTGATTAGCTTATTTCTGAATAGTATGACAATGGCGGTTACAATTAACATAACACCTAATGTGCTAGTTAGAATTTCTTGATAGTGGTCAGGTTTGTGGAATTGAGATAAAGCCCATACCGTTATTAAAGAGGCTGGAATACTTCCCGCTGCCATAGCAAGTACAATCTTCCAGTTTACATTGCCACGTTTTGCATGCATGACAACACCAGTGCTTTTTGCAATACCTGCGTACATTAAATCAGTTCCGACAGCTATGTGTGGTGGAAATCCAAAGAGTAATAATAAGGGGGTCATAAGTGAGCCACCACCAACTCCTGTTATGCCAACAGCCAAACCTACTGCCGCGCCAGCAACGATATACCAGATAAAATCCATTCGTAAACCATATTGAAGTTATTTAAGCTGGCAACACTAGATGTTTTTTACTATTCTATAAAGTAATATTTTATTATGTTTTTAACTCTTTTTCGAATAAGGTGGCCGATGAAATTACAGCAGCTTAGATATATATGGGAAGTGGTGCGCAATGATTTGAATGTTTCGGCCACGGCGCAAAGTTTATATACCTCACAACCAGGTGTTAGTAAGCAAATACGTCTTTTAGAAGATGAGCTTGGTGTTGAAGTATTTGCACGGAGTGGGAAGCATTTAACGCATGTGACGCCGGCCGGGGAGAAAATTATTGCTTTGGCTGGTGAGGTTCTTAACCAGACAAAAAACATTAAGCGTGTTGCCAAAGAGTTCAGTGATGAGCGTAAAGGTTCTCTTGATATCGCTACGACCCATACGCAGGCGAGATATGCACTACCTAAGGTAATTAATCAGTTTATTGAAGGTTACCCAGATGTGACTTTACACATGCATCAGGGGACTCCTATGCAGATTGCTGAAATGTCTAATGATGGTGTGGTGGACTTTGCTATTGCAACTGAAGCGCTTGAGCGATTTAGTAATTTAGTGATGTTGCCTTGTTATACATGGAATCGGTCTGTGGTTGTGCCAAAAGATCATCCTTTAGCGAACGTTAATAAATTAACCTTAGATATTTTGGCAGAGTATCCTATTGTTACTTACGTGTTTGGCTTCACTGGTCGTTCTCAATTGGATCAAGCATTTCAAGAGGCAGATCTTCATCCAAATGTCGTTTTCACTGCGGCAGATTCAGATGTTATTAAAACGTATGTACGTCTTGGGTTGGGAGTTGGTATTGTTGCATCAATGGCCTATGACGAAGTTCAGGACTCAGATTTGGTCTCTTTGGATGCTTCGCATTTATTTGCCGATAGCTGTACCAAAATAGGTATCCGTAGTAATACATTTATTCGTGGTTATATGTATAAGTTCATTGAATCTTTTGCACCTCATCTGACGAAAGATTTGGTTGTTGCAGCTATGGAGGCGGCTAGTAGACAAGATGTTGAATTGCTATTTAAGGATATTGAATTACCTAGATATTGAGTTTTAAAGCTCTTTGATTAGGTACAAAAAAACCACGACTAGAGATGGTTCGTGGTTTTTGATTTAATCAAATAGCTATTTTTTAAGTTTGATTGTCATTTCTGCAATGCGCTTGCCTTGCGCTTCACAAAGTGCTTTTTCATCATTTGTTAATTGTGTTTCATTGGTGGTGTTAGCTAAATGACTTGCACCATAAGGTGTGCCACCACTCATGGTATGAATGAGCTCTTTATTTTTATAAGGCAAGCCTACCCAAACCATCCCGTGATGTAATAGTGGTGTCATCATGCTGTGAATACATTGTTCTTGGCCTCCGTGCATAGTGCTTGCACTGGTGAATCCACAAGCAGGTTTGTCAATCAATTGCCCTGTCAGCCAGAGTGTAGATGTTTGGTCAATGAAGTGTTTTAGTGGGGCGGCCATACTACCAAAATAAGATGGTGATCCAATAGCAAGGCCAGAGCAATTAGATAGTTCTTCTAGCGTGCAGTAAGGTGCGCCTTCATCTGGTAGTGCGGGTTTGGCCACTTGTGTCGTATCGGCAACATCTGGTACTTGTCGTATTTTGGCTTCAACTTCGCTTATTTTGTTGATGCCCCTAGCTATGTGTTTTGCCATCTCAGAGATGGATCCATGACGGCTGTAAAATAAGACTAGAACATAAGGTCGTTCACTCATTTAAATAATTCCAAAACACTTTCTGGTGGTCGGCCTAATTTTGCTTTGTTGTTATGAATAACAATAGGGCGCTCTATTAACCCCGGATTTTTATGCATAGCTTGAAGTCGTTCATCATCCGTTGAGTCTTTATTTAATCCAAGCTCTTTGTAGAGACTTTCTTTTGTTCTCATTAACTCTAATGGTGATATGTCGAGTTGTTTTAAAATGGTTTCAAGTTCGTCAACGCTTGGGTTGTCTTGTAGGTACAGGCGTATAGTTGGTTGAATGTCATTTTCTTCTAAAAGTTGTAGTGTTTGACGAGATTTAGAACAGCGCGGGTTGTGGTAAATAGTGGTCATGTGGGCTTCCTATTTATTATTTGGTTATCCGCTTATAAAGAAAGTGGTGAAGTGTTTTGTCAATCATTATTAGTAGAGGGTTCAGCAGGTCACATTGATTGCTAAACCCTTGTCGTGCTTTTTCTAGTTCTTGTTGCTTTTTATTTCTTGGCAGTAATGAAATCGATAGCGTCTGAGATGGCTACGTCTTCATTGTCTCCCTGAGTGCGGTTCTTGTATTCAAGGGTGCCATTCGCTAAACCTTTGTCTCCAACAACAAGGCGATGAGGGATGCCAAGTAATTCGCAATCTGCAAATTTAACTCCTGGGCGTTCTTTACGGTCATCGAGTAATACGTCTAAACCTTTTGCTTTTAACTCAGTGTATAAGCGATCACACTCATTACGTACGGCTTCTGATTTATCATAATTCATTGCTACAATGACAATATCGAATGGTGTGATGCTGCTAGGCCATAAAATGCCTTTATCATCAAAGTTTTGTTCAATAGCGGCGGCCACAATTCTAGAAACCCCTATACCATAACAGCCCATGTGCATTACTTTGGCTTTACCGTTCTCATCTAGGACTGTAGCTTTTAGGGCTTCTGCGTATTGTTGGCCAAGCTGGAAAATATGACCTACTTCAATACCGCGTTTAATAATGATTGTGCCTTTCCCGTCTGGAGATGGATCGCCTTCAACAACATTACGTAAGTCTGCGGTTTCAAAGTTAGAGCAATCTCTTTCCCAGTTTAGGCCAATAAGGTGATAGTCGTCCTTGTTTGCACCGGCACAGAAATCAGACATAACAGCAGCTGAACGATCAACAATGACACGAATGCCTTTCTCTTTTAGATCTTTGGGGCCAATTGAACCAGGTGTGCAGCCAATTTTATTTATAATATCCGCTTCATCTGCGAATTCAAAAGGAGAAACAATACCGTCAAGTTTCTCTACTTTTAATTCATTTATATTATGATCGCCACGAAGTACAAGAGCTACGATGGTAGTCTGTTCATTTTCATCCAAGCCTTTTACTAACATTGTTTTAATTGTCTTTGTAACGTCAAGCTTAAGAAACTCGGCGACTTGTTGGATTGTCTTACAATCTGGTGTGAAAACTTCAGTCAATTCTTGTGTTGGTTCATCAGCTTTTGATTTTAAGCAAACAGCTTCTGCAAGTTCTACGTTGGCTGCGAAATCGGAAGTGTCACTGAACGCAATGTCATCTTCACCAGAATCTGCAAGCACATGGAATTCGTGTGAGTACGCACCACCGATGCTGCCTGTGTCTGCCAGTACTGGACGGTAGTCTAAACCGATGCGATCGAATACATTGCAATAAGCTTTATGCATTACCTCGTAGGTTTCATGTAATGACTCTTCATTAATATGGAACGAATAAGCATCTTTCATGCAGAACTCACGAGAGCGCATTACGCCGAAGCGAGGGCGAACTTCATCACGAAACTTTGTCTGAATTTGAAAGAAATTCATTGGTAGTTGTTTGTAGCTAGTGAGTTCATTTCGCGCAAGATCTGTGATCACTTCTTCATGTGTTGGGCCAAGGCAATAATCGCGACCGTGACGATCTTTTAGTCGAAGTAATTCCGCACCGTATTTTTGCCAGCGTCCAGTTTCTTGCCATAGTTCTGCCGGTTGCACGCCCGGCATCATGACTTCAAGAGAGCCTGCTTTTTCCATTTCTTCACGGACAATGTTTTCGACTTTGCGAAGTACTTTTAATCCAGTTGGTAGCCAAGTGTATAAACCTTTAGATAACTGTCGGATCATACCTGCACGAACCATTAATTGATGGCTTGTGACTACGGCATCAGTTGGTGCATCACGTAGGGTAGAAAATAAATAATTGCTTGCGCGCATGATAATTCTGTCTATTTTGAAGTTATGTTTTTAACCAGCGAATTTTGGTTCGTACTGGCCTTTTGTAGTAACCGTTATTGCAAAAATTCCGCCAGCTTGGGGGAATTTCTTTAACTCTTCTTCGGTTTGTGCTGAGCGGCATGTTGTTACAAATAATGTGCTCATGTCAGGACCACCAAATGCTACCATGGTTGGGTAAATTGCTGGTACAGGATACTCCTCTAAAATTTCTCCCGCAGGACTAATTTTTACGACACGTTGACCTTGGTATAGAGCAGACCAATAATTGCCTTCCATATCAACAGCAGCTCCGTCGGGACGGCCATTACCACGTGGGAACTCGATGAAGATTCTCTTGTTGGAAGCTGTTCCGTTTTCAAGGTCATAATCAAATTGATAAACCACATGATTAGGTGTGTCCGAATAATACATAATTTTATTATCTGGAGAAAAAGCCAAACCATTTGAAGTCCAAGCAGCTTGATCGATAAGCTTTTCTTGGCCTAAACTAAATTGATGCAAAGCACCTTTAAAAGCGTCTTTTGGTGAATACATTGTACCAGCAAGGAATCGGCCTTTCGCATCGCAGCGTCCATCATTGAAGCGTGTTGTTTTTCGATCATAGGTTGCTAACCAATAGGGTTGTAATGGCGCATGGAAGTCTGAAAAAGTATAGACTCCTGTTCGAAAAGCAGCAATAAAACCTCCTTGTTTGCTTAAAGAAAAGCAGCCTATTTCTTCATCAAAAGTACGTGTTGTTAATGTTTTTGATTCGGTATGATAGCCATGTAACTTAAACGCATCGATATCGACAAAATAAAGAGTTTGAGTGTGTTCGTCCCAGCGAGGGCATTCTGCTAATTTTGCTTGTGCATCCAAGACACATTGCATTGTTGTCATGTGAGCTCCAAGTCTCTAAGTGATTTTAAATTTTAGGGTGCTATAGTGCTTATGAAAGCCTTTTTTGTAAAGTAGGAATATATAAAGATGTTTGAGTTAAATCCTGTATTAGAGCGTGATTCTATTCTTGTTGGTCATTTTTCATTGTGTCAGCTTCGCTTAATTAATGATGCTCAGTTCCCTTGGTTTATTCTGATACCTCAGCGTAATGATATAACGGAAATTTATCAGTTGGTGGAAGAGGATCGGCAGCTATTAATGGCTGAAAGTTGTTTGCTTTCAGAAACTCTGCATGATGCCTTTTCCGCCGCTAAGCTAAATGTTGCCGCACTCGGCAATCAAGTGCCTCAATTGCACTTGCATCATATTGTTCGTTATACAACAGATTTGTGCTGGCCTGGGCCTATTTGGGGTAAGTTTCCTGTGGTTCCTTATACGAAAGACAACTTGGCTGAAATCTTGCAGAAGGTTCAATCATTACTGAGCGACGATTTGAAATTGCCTGACAATAGGGCAGAGTTATACTATTAGTAAAGAGCTCTGAAATAGTGCTCTATATAATATAAGAGTGAATTTTAGCTAATTTGGAAAGCATGTCTTATGAGCATACGCAGAAGGAAAAAGGCAGTACAGAAGCTTGTTAAATTATTTAATTTGGCAACCTCGTCTAATTCAAGTGAATCCGCTATGGCATTGCGTCACGCGGAATCATTGATTAGGCAATATAATATTGCTCAAAGAGAGCTGCCTATTTTGCAATTATGCGATCGAACTATGCTTTATAAAGTTAGCTGGGGCGGAAGCGCTCCTCAGCATAAAAAAGACAGTGTGATTAAAACTTTTTCAGAAGGCTCTGTTTATCAGCGTCGCTTTAGTGAAAAAAGTACTGACCCGAGTAGAGCTTATGAATCGGTTCAGACTATTCTTGATGATATGGACCTTAATGGGTTTTATGATGTGTCATTATCGGATGATGAAGACGTTTGTACAAATAACGCATTAGATGAAAATTCATCTAATGCGATGAATTCCGACGAAATAAATGAGCAACATTTTAAGCAGAATGATGGTTTGGTAGATGAGATGGCAGTGGAAAGTGTTTTAGATGATCTAGAATCGGAATTAGAAAAGACTATGTCATCAAAAGGTGATAGTTCAAATGATTCACCTAATTATGCCTCATCATCTAGTGATAATGTGATAAATGCTACTGAGGCGTTTCGTCCAAATAGTCATGAATTCGCTGAAACATTGAAAACGCAATACGCCACAAGTGATCCTACCCTGCCATTTACAGAAGATGACTATTGGTCAAAAGTGTATGAAAAGCTAGCAGATTTTGATGAGACAAAAACTCAACTTGAGATAGATTCTTTGGTGGCGCAGCTTTCCTTAGCTCAAGAGAATTTAAAGGCTAAAAAACAAAAACGTTATGATCATGAGCAATCAGAAGTTCAGGAACGCTCAGAAAGGGCTAGAATTGAGCGAAGCTTTGAAGAAGCTATAGAGCGGGCGTTTCAGGCGAGGGCGAGGGCTTATGAGGCATGGGAAGCTAGCTGTACTAATGTTCGAATGGCTTGTTTAAGAGATGAGCAGGAGGCGGTTCAAGGATATGACTCTATTCTTAATAATCTAGAAAAGAGTAAAGAATCGTTTAAACAACACCTTCAAAGGAAGGAAGATTATCGTGCTGCGAAAATTATGCATGAGTTGCGTCAATCTTTGGTGATGGCAGTTTCTGTGGGCGATGATGCGGTGGCATCTTATGAAAATGTAATTAAGATCATGGAAACAAACGGCCTTTCTTTGAAGGATCTTGAATTTTCGGACATTAAAAATAAAAGTTTGTTTATTCGCTTGTTGGAACGTGAGTCTGCTTTGATTTCAGATGTGCATGAAAGGGAAAGGCATACAGAAGAGATGTTGGATAAGTTTCTAACATCTTCTCTTTCTGAAAAAGAGGCAAAAGCGTCTGAGAATCCTATACAGCATATTCAGCGTTTATTGATTGCTGCAAGTGAGGGGGGCAGTTTGAAACTCGAAAGAACCTCGATCAGGTGATTCATTTGATGGATGCCAATGGTGTTGGTGTAAGGGATATTGGTTATGGTTTCATTAAAAAGTATTCAGTTTTTATTCGTTTAATTAATTGGGAGGCGGAGCGTATTTCTTCGTTATCTGAACGGGAAAAATTTACCGCGCAAATTTTGGAGGAGTATATTCAACACTCCGTTCAAAAGCCTCAATCGGATCAAAGGGTAAATAGAAAAAATAATTAAGTTTTTTGATTTGCTATTTTTTTAGCCTCCATTGTTTATAAATATACCTTCCATTCATATCGTTGATGGAGGGTATATTTGTTGAAAACCTACCTTAGTGCTTTCTTTGCGAGTCCGCATCTTTTACCATTTCATCTTCGATTCAATCGTAATACTCAGCAGGAGAGAAGCATGAGCATTATTAAAGAAGATGATTTAATTGATAGCGTTGCAGACGCGCTACAGTTTATCTCTTATTACCACCCTCTAGATTTCGTTAAAGCTGTACATGAAGCGTATGAGCGAGAAGAGAGTAAGGCTGCCAAAGATGCTATGGCACAGATTTTAATTAATTCCAGAATGTGTGCTGAAGGAAAACGCCCTATTTGTCAGGATACAGGGATTGTTACGGTGTTTGTGAAGATAGGTATGAATGTTCAGTGGGAGGGTTCCAGAAGCGTCACTGACATGATTAATGAAGGTGTTCGACGTGCTTATCTTTTGCCAGATAATGTATTGCGTGCTTCTATTCTTGCTGATCCTGCCGGAGCTCGAAAAAACACTAAAGATAATACTCCAGCTGTTATTCATATGGAGGTTGTTCCTGGTGATACTGTTGAAATTCATGTTGCGGCAAAAGGCGGCGGTTCAGAAAATAAATCTAAATTAGCAATGCTAAATCCTTCAGATGACATCGTTGAATGGGTTAAAAAAACAGTACCTACAATGGGGGCGGGGTGGTGCCCGCCAGGTATGCTAGGTATAGGTATAGGTGGTACCGCTGAAAAAGCCATGGTGATGGCAAAAGAGTCTCTTATGGAGCCTATTGATATACATGACTTGAAAACGCGTGGTCCACAAAATCGTGTAGAAGAGTTGCGTTTAGCTATTTTTGATGCAGTTAACGATTTAGGAATAGGTGCTCAGGGCTTAGGCGGGCTAACAACGGTTCTTGATGTTAAAATTATGGATTATCCAACCCATGCGGCATCCTTGCCTGTTGCTATGATTCCTAACTGTGCAGCGACACGCCACGCACACTTTGTACTGGATGGTTCTGGTCCTGCTGATTTGGTTCCGCCTTCATTAGATGATTGGCCTCAAATTACATGGGAAGTGGGCGATAGTGTGCGTCGTGTCAATTTGAACGAAATTACACCAGAGCAAGTGAAAGAGTGGCAACCAGGTGAAACTGTTCTGCTTAATGGTAAAATGCTAACGGGTCGTGACGCTGCTCATAAAAAAATGGTTGAGATGATTGCAAATGGCGAAGAGCTTCCAGTTGATCTAAAAGGTCGCTTTATCTACTACGTTGGTCCTGTGGACCCAGTAAGAGATGAAGCTGTTGGCCCTGCAGGCCCAACCACGGCAACACGTATGGATAAATTTACTCGTACTATCCTTGATAAAACCGGATTGCTTGGCATGATAGGTAAATCTGAGCGTGGTCCGGTTGCCATTGAAGCCATCAAAGAATTTGGTGCAGTCTACCTTATGGCTGTTGGTGGTGCTGCATATCTTGTATCTAAAGCCATTAAGAAAGCGGACGTTATAGCCTTTCCTGAACTTGGAATGGAAGCTATTTATGAGTTTGATGTTGTTGATATGCCTGTAACTGTTGCAGTTGATTCCGCAGGTACTTCTGTTCATATTACAGGGCCTGCTGAATGGAAGGCTCGTATTGAGGCGCAGGCTTTAGAGATTAAATAAGCTGATTGTTAGTGAAACTGATTTGATTGTTAAAAAGGCTTCAATGAAAATTGAGGCCTTTTTTGTATTTTTGATGTTTAGAGTGTTGCATCATGATTTTTAATCTGTATTATACGCAGCTCGTTCAGGCAAATAGCTTGAATGCGCTCTTTAAGAATTTAAACAGATAATTTGTGTGGGCGCTCGCTAGAGACTTCAGAAGACCATCGCATTGCTACTTGTAGCGTGTAGTTGGTCAAAAAAATTGAAGACTTACGAGAGTCTGCACGCAATTCGCTTTATGTTGGTTTGCTGTTCTTAATTGGACGGTGGATTAATTAAGTTATTTGTTAGTGTAATAGATTTGAGTGAGCATGTTCTTTAACTGAAGAGTTTGATCATGGCTCAGATTGAACGCTGGCGGCAGGCTTAACACATGCAAGTCGAGCGGTAACAGGGGAGCTTGCTCCTGCTGACGAGCGGCGGACGGGTGAGTAACGCGTAGGAATCTGCCTAGTAGAGGGGGACAACATGTGGAAACGCATGCTAATACCGCATACGCCCTGAGGGGGAAAGGAGGGGATCACTTGTGACCTTCCGCTATTAGATGAGCCTGCGTGAGATTAGCTAGTTGGTAGGGTAAAGGCCTACCAAGGCGACGATCTCTAACTGGTCTGAGAGGATGACCAGTCACACTGGGACTGAGACACGGCCCAGACTCCTACGGGAGGCAGCAGTGGGGAATATTGGACAATGGGCGCAAGCCTGATCCAGCCATGCCGCGTGTGTGAAGAAGGCCTTAGGGTTGTAAAGCACTTTCAGGGGTGAGGAAGGGTACGTTGCTAATACCAGCGTACTTTGACGTTAGCCCCAGAAGAAGCACCGGCTAACTCTGTGCCAGCAGCCGCGGTAATACAGAGGGTGCAAGCGTTAATCGGAATTACTGGGCGTAAAGCGCGCGTAGGTGGTTTGTTAAGTCTGATGTGAAATCCCAGGGCTCAACCTTGGAATGGCATCGGATACTGGCAGGCTAGAGTACGGTAGAGGGGTGTGGAATTTCCTGTGTAGCGGTGAAATGCGTAGATATAGGAAGGAACATCAGTGGCGAAGGCGACACCCTGGACTGATACTGACACTGAGGTGCGAAAGCGTGGGGAGCAAACAGGATTAGATACCCTGGTAGTCCACGCCGTAAACGATGTCTACTAGCCGTTGGGTTGTAATGACTTAGTGGCGCAGCTAACGCAATAAGTAGACCGCCTGGGGAGTACGGCCGCAAGGTTAAAACTCAAATGAATTGACGGGGGCCCGCACAAGCGGTGGAGCATGTGGTTTAATTCGAAGCAACGCGAAGAACCTTACCTACTCTTGACATCCACAGAACTTGGAAGAGATTCCTTGGTGCCTTCGGGAACTGTGAGACAGGTGCTGCATGGCTGTCGTCAGCTCGTGTTGTGAAATGTTGGGTTAAGTCCCGTAACGAGCGCAACCCTTATCCTTATTTGCCAGCACTTCGGGTGGGAACTTTAAGGAGACTGCCGGTGACAAACCGGAGGAAGGTGGGGACGACGTCAAGTCATCATGGCCCTTACGAGTAGGGCTACACACGTGCTACAATGGCGTATACAAAGGGCTGCAAGCTAGCGATAGTGAGCGAATCCCATAAAGTACGTCGTAGTCCGGATTGGAGTCTGCAACTCGACTCCATGAAGTCGGAATCGCTAGTAATCGTGGATCAGAATGCCACGGTGAATACGTTCCCGGGCCTTGTACACACCGCCCGTCACACCATGGGAGTTGATTGCTCCAGAAGTAGCTAGCTTAACCCTTCGGGGATGGCGGTTACCACGGAGTGGTCAATGACTGGGGTGAAGTCGTAACAAGGTAGCCCTAGGGGAACCTGGGGCTGGATCACCTCCTTAAACGATAGAAGCTCTGGTGAGCGTTCACACAAATTATCTGATTTTATTCTTAAATAAAAAGGTCGCTAATAGCGGCCTTTTTTAGTTTTTGATACGTATTTTTTTTAGAATTTATATTGAAATATTATCTTAAATTAATGCTGGAAGTGCTTGACGGGAGATATTATATCTCTATAATTCGCCTCCACGATTTGAGGGAAGGCACTATTTGATAGTGTTGTTTCTTCCACCTAAGGTAACTTAGGTATGCTCTTTAACAATTCGAATTTTGAAATAACGATAAATCAAGCGTTAAACCGGTGGAAGCTCACTTTAACCTAGTGACTTCTATTATCGTAAATCCTAAGAGGTACAAAAGCTCTTAGGTATGTGATCTGAATGTGAAACTCTTCGGAGTGGAAACTATTTTGGGTTATATGGTCAAGTGACCAAGCGTGCACGGTGGATGCCTTGGCAGTCAGAGGCGATGAAGGACGTGGTAATCTGCGAAAAGGTTCGGGGAGTCGATAAACAGGCTTTGATCCGAACATGTCCGAATGGGGAAACCCACCCGCTTGCGGGTATCGTATGGTGAATACATAGCCATACGAGGCGAACGAGGGGAACTGAAACATCTAAGTACCCTTAGGAAAAGAAATCAACCGAGATTCCCTAAGTAGCGGCGAGCGAAAGGGGATTAGCCCTTAAGTGGTTTAGGTGTTAGTAGAAGGCTCTGGAAAGGGCCGCCGTAGAGGGTGATAGCCCCGTATACGAAAACACCTTTATCATGAAAACGAGTAGGACGGGACACGTGATATCCTGTCTGAATATGGGGGGACCATCCTCCAAGGCTAAATACTCCTGACTGACCGATAGTGAACCAGTACCGTGAGGGAAAGGCGAAAAGAACCCCTGTGAGGGGAGTGAAATAGATCCTGAAACCGTGTACGTACAAGCAGTGGGAGCGGACTTGTTCCGTGACTGCGTACCTTTTGTATAATGGGTCAACGACTTATTTTCAGTAGCAAGGTTAAGCGAGTAGTGGAGCCGTAGGGAAACCGAGTCTTAATAGGGCGTTTAGTTGCTGGGAATAGACCCGAAACCGGGCGATCTATCCATGAGCAGGTTGAAGGTTGGGTAACACTAACTGGAGGACCGAACCCACGTACGTTGAAAAGTCCGGGGATGACTTGTGGATAGGAGTGAAAGGCTAATCAAGCTCGGAGATAGCTGGTTCTCCTCGAAAGCTATTTAGGTAGCGCCTCGTATCTCACCATTGGGGGTAGAGCACTGTTTGGGCTAGGGGGTCATCCCGACTTACCAACCCCATGCAAACTCCGAATACCAATGAGTGCAATTACGGGAGACACACGGCGGGTGCTAACGTCCGTCGTGGAAAGGGAAACAACCCAGACCGTCAGCTAAGGTCCCAAAGTTACAGTTAAGTGGGAAACGATGTGGGAAGGCTTAGACAGCTAGGAGGTTGGCTTAGAAGCAGCCATCCTTTAAAGAAAGCGTAATAGCTCACTAGTCGAGTCGGCCTGCGCGGAAGATATAACGGGGCTCAAACTGTACACCGAAGCTACGGATGCTTAGTTTACTAGGCATGGTAGAGGAGCGTTCTGTAAGCCGTTGAAGGTCAAGCTGTAAGGCAGGCTGGAGGTATCAGAAGTGCGAATGTTGACATGAGTAACGATAAGGGGAGTGAAAAACTCCCCCGCCGGAAGACCAAGGTTTCCTGTCCCATGTTAATCAGGGCAGGGTGAGTCGGCCCCTAAGGCGAGGCAGAAATGCGTAGTCGATGGGAAACAGGTTAATATTCCTGTACTCGTACATATTGCGATGGAGAGACGGAGAAGGCTAGGCCAGCACAGCGATGGTTGTCTGTGTTTAAGGCGGTAGGTTAGGTGCTTAGGCAAATCCGGGCACCTCCCTTTATTGGGGAGACCGAGAACTGACGACGAGCCCTCTTTTGGGTGAAGTGGTTGATGCCATGCTTCCAGGAAAAACTTCTAAGCTTCAGATATGTTCGAACCGTACCCCAAACCGACACAGGTGGTCAGGTAGAGAATACCAAGGCGCTTGAGAGAACTCGGGTGAAGGAACTAGGCAAAATGGTACCGTAACTTCGGGAGAAGGTACGCCGGCCGGTGTGAAGGACTTGCTCCGTAAGCACTAGTCGGTCGAAGATACCAGGTGGCTGCGACTGTTTATTAAAAACACAGCACTCTGCAAACACGAAAGTGGACGTATAGGGTGTGACGCCTGCCCGGTGCTTGAAGGTTAATTGATGGGGTTAGCGTAAGCGAAGCTCTTGATCGAAGCCCAAGTAAACGGCGGCCGTAACTATAACGGTCCTAAGGTAGCGAAATTCCTTGTCGGGTAAGTTCCGACCTGCACGAATGGCGTAACGATGGCCACACTGTCTCCACCCGAGACTCAGTGAAATTGAAATCGCAGTGAAGATGCTGTGTATCCGCGGCTAGACGGAAAGACCCCGTGAACCTTTACTATAGCTTCACAGTGAACTTTGAACCTATTTGTGTAGGATAGGTGGGAGGCTTTGAAGATAGGACGCCAGTTCTATTGGAGCCAATCTTGAAATACCACCCTGGTATGTTTGAGGTTCTAACTCAGGTCCATTATCTGGATCGAGGACACTGTGTGGTGGGTAGTTTGACTGGGGCGGTCTCCTCCCAAAGAGTAACGGAGGAGCACGAAGGTGTGCTCAGCATGGTCGGAAATCATGCATAGAGTGTAAAGGCAAAAGCACGCTTAACTGCGAGACAGACACGTCGAGCAGGTACGAAAGTAGGTCTTAGTGATCCGGTGGTTCTGTATGGAAGGGCCATCGCTCAACGGATAAAAGGTACTCCGGGGATAACAGGCTGATACCGCCCAAGAGTTCACATCGACGGCGGTGTTTGGCACCTCGATGTCGGCTCATCACATCCTGGGGCTGAAGCCGGTCCCAAGGGTATGGCTGTTCGCCATTTAAAGTGGTACGCGAGCTGGGTTTAGAACGTCGTGAGACAGTTCGGTCCCTATCTGCCGTGGACGTTTGAGATTTGAGAGGAGCTGCTCCTAGTACGAGAGGACCGGAGTGGACGAACCTCTGGTGTTCCGGTTGTCACGCCAGTGGCATTGCCGGGTAGCTACGTTCGGACGGGATAACCGCTGAAAGCATCTAAGCGGGAAGCCTCCCTCAAGATAAGATCTCACTGGGACATAAGTCCCCTAAAGAGCCGTTCGAGACTAGGACGTTGATAGGTTGGGTGTGTAAGTGCTGTGAGGCATTGAGCTAACCAATACTAATTGCTCGTGAGGCTTGACCATATAACACCAAAGTGGTTTTGGATGGATATGAAGAGAGAATGAAAAAGACTCTAATAGATCATCAGAAAGAGACACATATTACGATAAAGCATCAGCAATGATGAGCATCGGTTTAATACTTGATTGACGTTATTTCAAAACGAATTGTTAAAGATCCAAGCATGTCTTCGCGTGTTTTGGTAAGGCGACAAAGAGAACATCGAATAAGATGAACTCAGCCACCAGAACGAACGCAACCGAATTGCTTGACGATCATAGAGACGTTGAACCACCTGATCCCATCCCGAACTCAGAAGTGAAAAGCGTCATCGCCGATGGTAGTGTGGGAGATCCCATGTGAGAGTAGGTCGTCGTCAAGTTTGAATTAAATCTAACCTAATTATTGGTTAGTAGAAAATTGATTTCATTAGACAGTTTCTAATGAAGCAAACCAGTTTTCTTGATGATCATAGAGGCGTTGAACCACCTGATCCCATCCCGAACTCAGAAGTGAAAAGCGCCATCGCCGATGGTAGTGTGGGGGATCCCATGTGAGAGTAGGTCGTTATCAAGATTTATTTTAGAGAGCCCTGATTGCTTAAGCAGTCAGGGCTTTTTTGTTTCAAGAAAAATAAAAAGCGGGTTATGTGTTAAGTTGTGGCTATTTTTCAGATGCCGAGAAAGGCTAATAATGGTTTTGGAGATAACTCTCAATTAGATAGCCAATAGGGCATATCTAAAGATTCTAAAAAACTCTCTGCTTCTGAGCCCTGTAACAAGGCTAAGGTGGAAATAATCCCTGCGTTGATGCAAGTGGGCGCTGCAACAGTTACACACCTTGGTGCGTCTGTCACTGCCCATCCAGTAATCGGGTTTAAAACATGAGAATAACGTATATTTTCTTTTACTAAGAAGCGCCGACTATCTCCAGATGTAGTAAGCGCTCCAGAAGAAAGAGCAATGATATTCTCTGATTTTTTTTGATCTAAAATAGACTCTATTCCGACCTTCCAGCTTTCACCATTCAATCTTTTGCCATTACAGGCAAGATCGCCACCGCAGTTAATTAGAATGGCTGCTGATGTCTTTGATAGGGCTTGACAGCAAATGCTTAACATTTTGTCGACAGCGTATTCTTTTCCTATGCCGCCAAAATCTAATTCCATACCTGAAGGAAGCTTTAATTGAGTGGGATTGTTTTGGTTCCAGCCTAGTTTTGTCCAACCGACTTTAGTTAATAGTCTTTTGACTGCATCTTGTTGAGGTAAATTGTCGCTGCCATCGAACTTCCATACAGTCCTTAATATGCCTGATGTTATGTCAAATAGCCCTTCTGAAGCATGGTAAGCATGATTGGCGAAAATCAATAATTGGGCGGTTTCTTCGTCTATTGTTTGATACTTATCTGCTTTTGCGTGAATATCAGCAAAAGTATTGTTTTGTTGGTAGCGACTGAATTTATGTTCAATTCGCCATGCTTCGATAATGGCTTTTTTTGCAGCGGTTTTTGTTAATAGTCGTTGTTTACATTCAATCAGAATTGAGCAATTACTGGCCATGCATTCAAATTGGATTTGATAGGCGTGTTTGTTTTCTTGCCACAAGCTTGGGTTGGGGTGATTTGACGGGTTAAACGAGGAATCTAAAATTAACTCTTCAATAAATTTCATTGCATTCCTGTAGATGAAAATCCTCTACTGAATAGGGTAGAGGATTTATGTCTTTAAAATTTATAGCCTACCATCAACATAGCAGCATCCAAACCTGGATAAAGCTCTTGAGAAGTTAACTTTCCATAGCCTTTATCGCCAGAGCTTTCTTGATGATAAAGAGAAAATCGCGTATAGAACTCAGTTTCATCTGCAAATTTATAGCCGTATTTTAAACCAATTGTATAAGTATCAAGATCACCTAAGCGATAGTCTGCACTGGCAAAATCAGTGTTTGTATAATCACTAGAGTTTAAATAACGATGATAGAAATCTGCTTTGCTTTGAGTGTACCAACGAAGTTGAGGTTCTAGATACTGGTTATCAAAACGGAATCGATATTTAGCATCGATGGTGTGAGAATTGACACCCCAATCATCAAACATATAACGATAACTAACATCGAGAATATCGTCGTTATCAAATTGATATTTTGTTTGCCAATAAATGCTTTGTTTTAAACGTGAATCCGGACGTTTTTCGTATAAATAGAGGTCTGATCCACTACTTTGGTAATTTCCACCATAGTTACTTCCAGCGCTATCCTCTATTACAGATAGGAGCTTATAAGGGTCCGTTAGATATCCAGAGCTAGTGCTTAATGCATAGTTGAATTGCATGACAGTTTTGCGATTAATAATTTGAGTGATGCCAAATACTGCATCCATTAGGCTTTTATTATCTGAATCTGTGCGCTGAGTAAATTCACTGTCAGAATTATTGAGTGGCACTTGTACTAAACCTGTCGGCACACCACCTTCAGGGTTAACTGTGTCACTGGATAAATTTAAACCCAAGGTAAGTGTTGTATTTTTTTGGTTTAAATAACGTGACAAGCTGCTATTTACACCAAGAGACTGATAGTCGTGCTCATTAGAAAAATAACCGCCAACGTTATATGCCCAATCACGATCTATTGGTGCAGACCAATTGGTTGAAAGTGCAATGCGAGTATCTTTGAACGTATCATCAAGAGGCTGCTCACCAATGGCTGTATTATAGGAACCTTTACCTGAAGGGCTGGTAAAGGTTTGAATATGGTCACTTGGCGTAGCGCCATTAGGCGATGCTCCAGTTAAAGTATCTGCTGCAATTTTAAACGTGAGTTTTGTTTCTTCGTCATAGTTTTTAGTGGCACTAATGACGGGCTCTGCGGCAGAGACGCGTCCGTCACTTTCTGAATAAAGTAGGAACGCAGAATCAACATCCCAGCTATCCGCCGCGCTAACACTTGAAGGTATACCACTAATAAGTGCACAGCTCGCAGCGGTTAATAACTGAGCTAATTCGCGATTCTTATTGCTTTTTTTAGTTACAGCCACAGCCACCACCTCCAAAACCTTGTCCGCCACTGCTGGCTTCTTTGCTGAAATAAATGTGATCATTTAAACTACTTTCGATAGGATCACTAATTAGATTCATTTCCTGCTGGGCAAGAATGTCTCTTTCCCATGGCTTGATCCCTACATCACTGCACCCTACAAGGATTATTGGTAAGGTGAATAAACTAATAACACTGATTATTCTTTGCATAGGTTATTCCTCTTTTTCTATTAGTAGCTCAGCAATAGTGGATTCATATTTGCTTATGTCTTTCTGATGAAATCCAACATGTGTTGCTCTAATTTTTCCTTGGCGATCGATTAAAAAGCTCGTTGGCATTCCAATAACCTCAAAGTCTTCAGGTAACTGTGCTTCTGTATCAAATAACACTGTAAAACCAGGTTTGAATTCACTTAAGAAATCTAATGCTTGGTCCTTTTCCTGATCCAAATTGATAGCGATGACTTTGAAACCTTGAGCTTTGTATTTGGCTTGAATACTTGTCATCCAAGGAAATGATTCACGGCAAGGTCCACACCACGAAGCCCAAAAGTCCACTAGTAGTACTTGTCCTTTTTGCATCTCTAATGACGTTTTATTGTTTGTTTGGTACTCAGGCAGCATCACTGTTTGGTGTGGCGCTACTTTAGCTGTGGCTGATGGTGTTAAATTGTTCGCCCACAATGTTGAAGATAAAAAAAGGTAGCCAGATATGGCGGCTAGTAAAATGTGTTTAGAATGTTTGATCATGGCTTGCTTCCAAGTAAAAGATATACTGGAAATAGTACTGTTCCATTCTTAAGGGAAAATTAAGGAATAAAAAGATATGACATAAGGTTCACTTAAGGTTGCGTATTTATAGTGTGTGAATCTACGCATATTAAGGAATATTTAGTGATGACTTCTTTCATGTCTTATCGACAAATAAAATGGCTAGTAGCTTCTTTATTGGCCTTATTTTTGGCTATTCCTAGTTTTGCGAATAGTGACTTCTTGAAGCCGTCTGAGGCCTTTAAAATAAAACTTGATAGCGCAAAGAAAGAAATTCATTGGGATATTGCTGAAGGCTATTATTTATATGAATCACGCGTAAAAGTCTCATCGGCAGAAGATAAAAACTATATTGATATCGTTTCATTTTTTAACCAAAGCAGAGGAAAAAGATGATCCTAACTTTGGTTGGGTCAATGTATTTCATGACAAAATGAGCATTGCGATTGATGCTAACGATAAAAATATAGACGATTTGAAAGTAACGTATCAAGGTTGCGCCGCAGCGGGTTTGTGCTACCCACCTCAAACTAAGACAGTGTCTTTTAGCGGAATTACTGATAAGTCTGGGATTAGGCAAGTCGCTACGTCTGCAGAGACTAAATCAGTTAATACTTCTTTGCCAGCAACGACGAATGTATCAACGGAAGGTGAAGAGGGGCAGTTGGTTAAGCTGCTATTAAACGGTGATCGTTTTTGGGTATTGATCACTTTTTTCGTTCTAGGTTTAGGGCTTACTTTTACGCCTTGCGTATTGCCAATGATTCCCATATTAGCGGGTATCATTGCAGGCCAAGCAGGAAACATTACGGCTAAAAAAGGTTTTTTCTTGTCCTTATCCTATGTCTTGGGTATGTCCTTTTCTTACAGTATGGCTGGCGTATTAGTTGGTATCTTTGGTGCGCAACTTAATCTTCAAGCTTTGTTTCAAGCCCCCGGTGTATTGATTAGTTTTAGTGCATTATTTGTTCTTTTATCTTTGTCTATGTTCGGCTTCTATGAACTGCAGTTACCTATGTTTTTACGTGACAGGTTAGATAAATTAAGTCAAAAGAGTGTCGGTGGACCTTATCTTGGCGTTGGTACTATGGGGGCTATTTCTGCATTAATTGTTTCGCCTTGTGTCTCTGCGCCATTAGCAGGAGCTCTAATTTATATCAGTACAACGGGAGACGCCGTTCTTGGCGGCAGTGTGTTGTTTGTTATGAGTTTAGGTATGGGCATTCCTCTCCTGCTGGTTGGTTTAGGTGGAGGGAAATATCTTCCAAAAGCAGGTATGTGGATGATGCAGGTCAAGGCTGCATTTGGCGTGATCTTGTTGGGCGTTGCTGTCGCATTGGTATCTCGTATTGTGACTGAAACAGTCAGTGTGTATTTATGGGCATTACTTTGTATTGTTTATGCCGTTCATCTTTCACCGTTTCACTCAGTTAATAGCGGTTGGGGAAAAACTCGACAAGGTTTAGCGTTAATTCTATTCATCTATGGTGCTGCGTTATTAACCTCTGGATTAGCAGGTAAGCCTAGTTTAGATAAACCGTTAGGGTATTTTTCTTCAGTATCAAATGGAATGAGTTTCGTTGAAGCAAAGCCTTTGTTTGATCGTATGCAAGATGTTGCCTTGGTTGAAAAAGCCATGCAGCAAGCTAAAACAAATAGACAGGTAGTTGTCTTAGATATGTATGCAGATTGGTGTACCGCTTGCTTGGAAATGGAAAAAGAGGTTTTTAGTAGTGAAGATCTAAAACTTTATTCAAATAACATCTCATTTCTGCAACTTGATATCACTGAAAATACAACAGATCAACAAGCGTTTTTATCAAAGTATGGCGTATTCGGACCGCCAACTCTGTTATTCTTTTCATCTACTGGTGATTTGATCAATGTGCGCCAAGGTGAAATGGATTTAGCACAGTTTAAAAACATGCTGCAATCGACCTTGGCAAACTTATGAAGGAAGGGATGGATTTGCGGATACTCGTTGTAGAAGATGATCTCTCGTTAGCGGATGGCCTTGTTACTGCTTTTAAACGTGAAGGTTATACAGTCGATTTACTTCATGATGGTATTCATGCCTTGGAAGCATTAGCTAACGAAGTGTTTGATTTGGTGATATTGGATTTAGGTCTGCCAAGACTAGATGGTTTGGCTGTGCTGAAGCAGCTTCGCTCTAATAATAACGTGCCTGTTTTGATTCTTACTGCCAGAGACGCCTTGGAAGATAGAGTTGCAGGTTTGGATTTTGGTGCTGATGATTATTTAGTGAAACCTTTTGATGTAACTGAGTTGAAAGCCCGAACGCGAGCCTTATTGCGTCGTAGTTACGGAAGAGCTATTAGTGAAATTCACTATAAAGGGCTTGTACTTTTTCCAGCAAGTCACAAAGTGACCTATCAAGATAAAGACATCAATTTGACTCGTCGGGAATATTCTTTGTTGCACGAGCTTGTGAGTCAGCCTGGACATGTTTTTACTCGCGATGTTCTACAGCAATTGATGTATGGATGGGGAGATGACGTGGAAAGTAATGCGCTTGAAGTGCATATCCATCATTTGCGTAAAAAGCTGTTCCCAGAATTAGTTCGCACCATACGAGGCATTGGTTATGTGGTCGATCAAGAAGCGAGTTAAAGAAAAACTATTAGGCTCAATTCGACGAAGAACACTTTTCTTTGTTATGTTCCTTTTTACCATGACAAGTATTGCCATCATGGTGATAGGTTTGTTGTTTGCAAATCATGAAGTGGAAGAGTTGTTCGATGCTCGATTGGCTCAGCAAGCACGTCTACTGCTTACTTTGTCTGAGAGTATTGAAAAACTAGATTCGAATGAAAACATCATATCGCCTTTATTAATCGATGAGGCTAATACTGATTCATCTGTTGGTCATAAATACGAAAGTAAAATTTTTTATCAGATCTGGGTCGATGATAAACTAAAGATCGCCTCGGATTCGATGGTATTGTTTCATCAGAAAGAAGGGGCATTTGGTTACGGCGATGCAATAGCCAATGATTACCAATGGCGTACTTTTAGCTTAAATCAAGTGACTGGCAATATTAAAGTAATTGTTGCCGAGCGTTCTGATGTCAGAGGTGAAATTTCAGATCAAATCGTCTTTCAAACTCTTTTTCCTGAAATATTAGCGTGGCCAATTTTGGCAGTTCTTGTTTGGGTTGCTGTTGGTTTTGGACTTGAACCGCTTCAACAACTAGCTCAGCGTATCCAGAAAATCACTCCAACCAAATTAGAACCCATCGAAATGATTTATGCTCCTGAAGAGTTAGTGTCTGTAAAAACGGCCTTGAATGGACTTCTTATGGAAATTGATGTGTTGATGGAAAGGGAAAAGCGCTGGATAGCGGATGCCGCCCATGAACTAAGAACGCCATTGAGTATTCTAAGAATTCATGCTGAAAATGCAGCATCAGCAAACAATGATCTAGAGAGAAATCGATCATTAGCTCAGCTTGTATCTGGAGTTGATCGATCAACTCGGATTGTGTCGCAGTTGCTTGTGCTTGCTCGGCTTGAACATCAGAAAAAAGTTACTAAAGAAGAGGTTGATGTAATTGCGATCAGTCGATCAATGATTGCAGATATCCTTCCTTTAGCCTGGAAGAAAAAGCTTGAAATTAGCCTAGATGTAGACAATAACTTGGCTTGGTTTTGTTATGTTGAGCCGAATCATATTGAGATACTGCTGCAAAATTTGATTAGTAATGCGATTAAGTTTTCACCTCAAAGGTCAACTATTCAAGTGGTTTGGACTCAGTCTGTGAATCAAGTCGAATTAAAAGTAATAGATGCAGGCAAAGGCGTTAGCGAAGAAGAAAAACAAAGACTCAGTGAACGTTTTTTTCGTTCTGGCGAAGTCGAAGGTGCTGGTCTTGGGCTGTCTATTGTTAGAAATATTGTCGATAAATACCAAGGTGCACTTTCATTTAATGATTCAATTCCCCATGGCTTAATGGTGCGAGTTAAGTTACCCATTTTGACGATAAAGTAAGTTTCTCCCTAAGGTTAGCGTTTAAATCAAAGGTTACGTTCTTATTTAATACCAGGCATTGCCTGGTATTTTTTTATTTGAATTTTGTTATTTTTAAGAGTTAGTAATCTTTATTTCCTGATGCTCTTTTCCTAAAAATTTGCAATAGATCCTACAATAATTAGCTGAAAATGGAGATTATAATAAGTTGTCTAATGATTACAGATCTAAATAATGATTGAATGTTTGGTTTGTTTTATTTAGTGTTAACGGACTTATTTCTATTTTTTATTCATTTTTCTAAGGAACATGAGGTTTATTATGAAAAAAACACCCAGGAAATATCTTATATCTCTAATGAGTTTTGCAGTTGCACTTTTTTCTGTGTCTGTAGCAGCAACTACGTTAGATAAGGTAAAAGAGGAAGGTACTGTGACGATAGGTGTCGCGAATGAAGTTCCTTATGGCTATACCACTCCAGATGGAGAGCCTGCAGGTGAGGCGCCGAGCATTGCCGTGCATGTTCTGAATAATTTAGGAGTAGCAGACGTAAATGTTGTTGTAACTGAATTTGGTTCCTTGATTCCAGGTCTTCGAGCTGGTCGTTTTGATGTCATCGCGGCAGGTATGTACATTACGCCGAAACGCTGCGAGCAGATCTTATTCTCCAATCCTACATATAGTATCGGTGAAGGCTTTTTGGTTAAGAACGGTAATCCAGAAGCTCTAAATGGTTACGATGATATTAAAGATAAGTCTGTGAAGTTAGGTGTGATGTCTGGTTCCGTTGAGTATGGTTATGCTCGTGATTTTGGTATTTCACTTAGTAAAATTGTGACATTGCCAGATTATCCATCAGGTGTAGCAGCTCTTAAGTCTGGTCGTATTGATGCCCTTGCAGGTACAAGTTTGACTATGGCTTCTTTAGCTCAGAAAGATACTCGTGTTGAATTAGCGCAGCCTTTTACTCCTCTTATGATTAAAGGTAAATCTATTAAAGGATACGGTGGCTTTGGTTTCCGTCCAGCAGATACTGCATTACGTGATGCTTTTAATGGAGAGTTGAAGAACTTTATTGATACAGAGTCTCATATTGCAATGGTAGAGACTTATGGTTTTGGTAAGCATACTTCACCTGGCAGTATGACCGCTAAGCAATTGTGCCAATAATACTAGGGAATTGTATACATGGAATTTGGAGAGATTGTCTCCGTATTACTCCAAGGGGCTGTTGTTACAATTGAAATTGTAGCGATGGCTTTGCCTCTCGCCATACTTATGGCATTTAGCTTTGGTTTAATTCGTCTTTATGCTTCTGCACCATTCAAACAAATTGCAATTTTTTATATTGAGTTTTTTCGCGGTACATCCGCATTAATTCAGCTGTATTGGATTTATTTCGTGTTGCCATTTTTTGGTATCACCATTGATGCGATGACTGCGGCGGTTGTGGCATTAGGCTTGAATATTGGGGCTTATGGAACAGAAGTTGTTCGAGGTGCAATTCAGTCTGTTCCAAAAGGACAATTTGAGGCATCAATAGCGTTGAATTTCACTGCTACTCAAAGACTATGGCGCATTATCATGCCTCAAGCGCTTGTTAATATGATTCCACCGTTTGGTAATTTAGCCATTGAGTTGGTTAAAGCGACATCATTGGTTTCACTGATTACTATTGGTGATTTAACATTTAGAGCAAAATCTTTAGCAGATACAACATTACAAGTCGGAGAGATTTTTGGCGTTGTTTTAGTTTTATACTTTGTGATGGCTCAATGTTTGATGTTTTTTATTAAACGTTTAGAAAAACATCTTAGTAAGGGGTTAGGTCGTGGAGGGATTCATTCATGAGTGGGTTTCATTGGGACTGGGCATTCACATGGGAAGTATTTCCTATCATTTTATCTGCCGCTAAAGTTACCTTATTGGCTACATTGTTAGGCAGCATCTTTGCCATTGTTATGGGGTTGGTGTTTGCTTTATTACGACGCAATTCAAGTCAAACAATACGGGTAAGTATTTTCTGGGTTATTGAGTTCATCCGCAGCACTCCTTTGTTGGTGCAAATATTTTTCCTTTATTATGTTATGCCGGAATTTGGCATCAGCATGTCTCCGTTGGTTACTGGGGTGTTTGCTCTAGGTCTTCATTATGGGGCTTATTTATCTGAGGTTTTTCGTAGCGGTATTGATGGCATTGAAAAAGGTCAATGGGAAGCCGCTAGAGCGTTAAATTTATCTAAGTTAGATACATACAAAGACATTGTTCTTCCTCAGGCGATTCGTCCAATGATTCCTGCGACAGGTAATTACATCATTGCTATGTTCAAGGAGACGCCACAGCTGTCAGCTATTACTTTATTAGAAATGTTACAGATGGCAAAAATCATTGGTTCTGAGAACTTTCGATATTTAGAACCTTTTACCCTAGTCGGAATTATGTATTTAGTGTTTAGTCTTTTAGCCGCTTTTGGTATCCATCAGCTTGAAAGGCGTTTCCCAAAAGAAGGATTTAGTTTGAAATGAGCACACCTATAATTGAATTTCATAATGTAAAAAAGTGCTTTGGTGAAACCGTTATTTTTAGTGACTTTAACTTTAAAGTCGAAGAGAACGAGATCGTTTCTATTATTGGACCAAGTGGTTCTGGTAAGAGCACCTTGTTGCGGATATTGATGACCTTAGAAGGGATTGATGGCGGTTATATAAATATAGCGGGTGAATCTTTATGGCACATGCCTTGGCAAGGGCAATATGTCCCTGCAAATAACAAACACCTGCATAAAATGCGTAATCACCTTGGTATGGTTTTTCAGCATTTTAATTTGTTTCCGCATATGACAGTCAAACGTAATATTACTGAAGCACCGATGCGAGTTAAAGGTATTTCCAGAGACGAAGCCGAAGCGTCAGCAGAAAGATTGCTTCAGCTTGTTGGTTTGGCGGATAAAGCGGATAGTTACCCCAATGATTTATCCGGCGGTCAGAAGCAGCGAGTAGGGATTGCGAGAGCTCTTGCTATGAAGCCATCTATATTACTCTTAGATGAGATTACATCAGCTTTGGATCCAGAATTAGTGGATGAGGTGTTGGATGTAATCCGTAACCTTGTTAAAGAAGAAAGCTTCACTATGCTACTTGTAACTCATGAAATGTACTTTGCTCGTGAAATTAGTGACAGAGTGTGCTTTTTTGATAAAGGCGCTATTGTGGAAGAGGGTAAACCGGAAGCCATTTTCACACAACCTCAAGAGGAGCGAACAAAAGCGTTTTTAAATGCTTACCTTGGCCAATAGCTAAGAGCGAGGAGCTTCTATTAAGTACGAACCACAATTAATAGAAGCTCTATTGGTAATGACTGTATAATTCAATTTAAATTATATTGAGTGTCAGTTGTATGGATTCGTTATATAGCGTTATTTTGTTAACACTTTTTGCGGGCTTGGCTATGCCTGCAGGAGCGCTACTTGCTCGTTTTGAGAAAATCAAATCAGTATTGTTAGAGGATGAATTAATACATGGTATTACGGCTTTTGGCGGTGGGGCATTATTGTCTGCCATTGCTTTAGTATTAGTGCCAGAAGGAATCGAACAATTTTCTCCTTGGTCTTCTGTTATTTTATTTTTATTAGGCGGCATCGCATTCATGCTACTTGATATCCAACTATCAAAAAGCAAAACATCAATGAGTCAGTTAGTGGCGATGTTGGCGGATTTTATTCCAGAATCCTTAGCACTAGGTGCAGCTATCGCTTTAGGTGGATCAGAAGCTGTATTGTTAGCAGCACTTATTGCTATGCAAAACCTACCAGAAGGTTTCAATGCTTTTCGAGAGCTAAAGAGCTCTTCGAATTATTCTTCCTATAAAATTGTATTCTATTTTTTCATTCTTGCTTTATGTGGTCCTATTTCAGGAACTATTGCGTTTATCTGGCTTGCTGAATGGCCAGCAGTCATTGCTGGTATTATGTTGTTCGCTTCAGGCGGAATTTTATATGCAGTATTTCAAGATATTGCACCTAAAGTTGTACTAGAAAAACATTGGGCACCACCAATGGGTGCTGTGATGGGATTTGCGCTTGGGTTGATTGGTTTTATGTTAAGTTAATAATGCTTTTCCTAATATCATTATAAAAATGTATACAAAAACAAAAGTTTTCGAATATAGTGATTATGCTTTAAATATTTAAAGGAATAACGCTGTGTTCAAAATAGTAAATGATATGAGTGTAAGTGCTATAGTCGCAGGCTTTATCGCTGTACTAATTGGTTTTGCAAGCTCAGTAGCTATTGTCTTTCAGGCCGCCCAAGCCGCCGGTGCAGACACTAATATGATTGTATCTTGGATTATGGCTCTTGGTTTTGGTATGGGGGCAACCTGTTTTTTCCTATCTTTATGGTATAAATCTCCTGTTATTACTGCTTGGTCTACACCTGGAGCTGCATTACTTGCTACGAGTTTGAGTACTATTACTTATCCTGAAGCAATTGGCGTATTTATTTTCGCAGGCGCGTTAGCTGTACTGACAGGTGTGTCTGGTTTATTTGATAAGGTCATGCGCTTGGTACCTTTGCCTATTGCTTGTGCCATGCTCGCAGGTGTTTTATTTAAGTTTGGGGTTTCGATTTTTGATTCAATGATGGGTGATGTTTTTCTTGTTGGAACAATGTTGCTGGCTTATTTGATTAGTAAGCGTTTTATACCTCGTTATACTGTTTTGTTCGTTTTAATGGTTGGTGTTGTTTTTGTATTGAGTCGCTCTGAAACGCATTTTTTATCAAATATACCTTTCAATATTGGCTCTCTGATTTGGGTTTCTCCTGAATGGAATTTTGGTGCTCTCATCGGAATAGGGTTTCCTTTGTATATTGTTACCATGACGTCTCAAAATATACCTGGCGTTGCGGTAATGCGTAGTAGTGGTTATGAAACACCAGTATCACCATTGATTAGTTGGACGGGATTTACTTCTGTTGTACTTGCACCATTTGGTGGTTTTGCTTTCAATCTTGCAGCGATCACCGCGGCGATTTGTTCTGGTGAGGAGTGTCATAAGGATCCTAAGCGTCGATACATAGCAGGTTTATCTGCTGGTGTTTTTTATGCGATTGCTGGAGTAGCAGGTACTTCAGTTGTTGCTTTATTCTCTATTTTTCCAGCAACTATGATTGCTGCTTTGGCTGGGATCGCTTTACTGGGAACGATCGGTATGAATTTAAAAGCAGCCATGGAGGAGGATACCAATAGAGAGGCAGCATTGGTTACTTTTCTCGTAACTGTATCTGGGGTTTCTTTTGGTGGTATTGCTTCTGCATTCTGGGGGATTTTATTCGGTGTTGCTTGTCTCTTAATATTAAAAATTAAAATTAAGTAAGTAGGTCTTGCATGGATATAAGCCGAAAAATTAAAGAGGATATATTAAATAGTCAATTGCCAAGAGGTGTTCCTCTCCGACAAGTGGAGTTATCGAGCCGTTATAATGTCAGTAGAATTCCAATAAGAGATGCTCTTTTATCGTTAAAAGGAGAAGGTTGGTTAGTGCCTCATGGAAAAGCAGGCGTTATGATTCCCATTTTAAATTGGAAAGAAGCTGAAGATATTTCTTTAATGCGTGTAGAATTAGAGTGTCTGCTGTTTGAGATGGCATTCGATAAAATCAGTAGTGAGGATCTTAAAAGTGCGAAAGTATTCTTATCTAAGTTAGATGAAGAAAATTTAACACTATTAAAAAAAGGTGAACTCAACTGGGGGTTCCATAGTGCTTTATATCAAGCTGCAGACAGGCCAACTTTTCAGAGAGTGGTGGAAGATTTGAATAAGAAGGCTGTATGTTATCTTGGCTTTCAATATGGGCCTTTAGGATATCGTCAGATAAGTCAAAAACAACATGAGTCACTTCTTTTGCTCATTGAGTCTAAAGATAAGCGTTCTGCGCTTACTTATTTGAGAGCGCACATTGAAGACGCTGGTAAGTTACTTGTTCAATATTTAAGAGGGCTTGAATAGTATTATTCTGATTGGGGGAGATACACTGTTAGGCTTGCACCACCAAGAGTGATTGATGTTTCTTTTTTGATAAAGCCTTGAATTCCATTTACTGTGTGAGCAGTAGCAGAAAGCTCCGCGAAATATAATCCCAAACCAGTATTCGCCTCAATAAAGTCTTCAGATAAATCGTTATCTGAGCTGTTGTTAAATCCTTTGCCGTCATCTTCTATCGAAATAATGAGAAATTGACCTTCTCTTTTGGCTTGAATAAGAATTTTGGATTTTGCAAAGCGAAATGCATTGTATACGGCTGTTCCAACTACCGCAGTCATGAGTCGTTCATCAAATACACCAGTTAAACTGGAATCGCATACATAATTTAGTTCTAAATTTTTGGCCTGAGCTGAAGGCTGCAAAGCAAATACTTGATCATCTAAAAATTCATCCATTAAAAAAGTATCGATATGTAACTCATAGCCATCAGACGCAAGCCGATAAAGGTATAAATACTCTACCCATTCATCGTTTAATTTTTTCAAAGACTCTTCAATTGAGACTATTTTATTTCGACTTGACGCTTTGTTGTCTATTGTGTCTTTTAATCCCTGTAGTTGGTACAAAAGTGTACCAACTTGATTTTTACTTTCATGTATAGCACTAGCAAGAATAGTACTAATATTTAGTTTTTTCATTTCTGGCCTTCAAATGCTTTAAGATAAGTAGAGCTCTGTTGTTTAGTTGGTGCAATAGCACCGCCAGATTGTACTTGATTAAGCCAGGCTTCAAATATTTGCCTGGCTGTTAGAATGTCATTATCAGCTAAATAGATATCTATCTGATAACTGTATATTTTTGCTTTGTCCGCGGGATCTTCAAAAAATAATTCATGGACTTTTTTAAGCGTACTGTCAAAGTTATCCTTCTGACGAGGTAATAAAGGACCTTCATCAGCGATTCTAGCAAGTGACTCTAAATGACAAATATAAGGTTCGGCCGTGTTGTAACATGAGTGTTTTGCTAAGAAAACAGCTCTTCTATAAGCCATTTCTGCTGCCATTGTATCTTTTAATAAAAAACTAACTCGGCCTAATTCCATTTGACGTAATATATTTTTAGGTGATCGACCAATAGCTTCAATTAAGGTTTCTTGTGCTGAGGCAGGGTCACCCTTAGCTAATTGTATTTTTGCTAACCAGTCATAAGCACTGACAAAAAATCTGTTATCAAGCATTAATTGGCGAAAGCATTGTTCTGCTTTGTCCAATTTATCCATAAAGAAATAGGATTTAGCTTTTCCAAATAATGCCCATGGCATTTTTCTGTCTTTCAGCGTTTTTTCAAATGAAGAAAGCGCATTTTCATATTCTTGTAACTCTAGAAGGCTCTCTCCAATGATTCTTTCACATTTGCCAATTAAAGCAGGGTGTTTTTCAATAACTAATTCAGCTGCAGAGATAGCTCCGTGATAATCGCTTGAATCAAGGGCAATATTAACGTCATAAAGGCGTTCCTTTGTTTCTAATAATTTAGTTAGGCGACGTTGTAAAATTGCTTGAGAGAAAGGTTTAGTAATATAACCATCAGGTTGAAATTCGATCGCGCCCATTACCATCTCGATAGATGTTTCTGCAGTCACCATCAGATAGGTGGCCGTATTCGGAATCAATTTTGAATGCCTGACCTCTTCTAAAAGTTGTTGACCATCTTTGCCGTTACCTAGATTGTAATCAGATAAGATCACATCAAAAGATTTACTCCGTAGTAACTCAATTGCCGTTTCGGCTTTCATAGCAATATCAATGGATGTAAACCCAAAATCTGTCAGCATTTTTCGCTGCATGATTCGTGCTTCTGCCATGTCCTCTATAAGTAATGCTTTTTTCTTAGAGAAATCTAGTTGAGCCATAAATAGTTACATTCCAGGTTTAGCTGTTATAAAAAAGACTTATTTGCATCAACAATAAGATCTTCGGAAAAAATTTCATCTTCTTCAGATGTTTGTTGCGGTATTGAATAAGACTCACTTGCCCAGGCTCCTAAATCGATGAGTTTGCATCTTGCGCTACAAAATGGTCTATCAGGATTTTCCTGAGACCAAGGCGATTTTTTTGCACGTCGGACAAGCAACTAAGGTTACGGTATTACTCTTTAACATACTAATAACTCTAAAATTTTTTCATGTAATCTGATGACTTTATCATTCATTTCGCCAATATTACCAGAATTTTCCAAGACTAGATCTGCTTGGTTTATGCGTTCACTATTACTTAATTGTGTTGCAATAATTTTTTCTGCATTTTCTTGGCTTATTTTGTCCCTAGTCATCACTCTTTGGAGCTGAACCTTTTTTGGAACATCAATTGCAATCACAAGCTGACAAATTGCATTTTGTTGTGTTTCAAATAATAAGGGGTGAACAAGAAGTGCATATTTTGATGACGTCTTGCCAAGTTGTATTTGAATTTCTTTTCGTATGGCTGGATGAGTGATTGACTCAAGCCATAATCGCTCTTCCGGTTGGTTAAATATAATTGTACGAAGAGCACTTCGATCTAAAGAACCGTCTTCTAAAAGAATGTGGTCACCATGGCGTTGATGAATTTGATGAAGGCAATTTGACCCTGGTTGAACCACAAGCCTAGCAACATCGTCAGCATCAACACTTTGAATACCTATTGCATTGAAACACTTTGAAATTGTGCTTTTTCCTGAACCTATGCCGCCGGCAAGGCCAATTATAGGAGTAGTATTGTTCATCATAAATAAAACACTATTATTCCTGAAAAGATTAAAAATGGACCAAATGCGATTTGTTCAGAACCATTTTTATTAAAGACTATAGTGTATAGGATTCCAGTTAAGCTTGCACAAAGTAGTAAGGGGGCTAAGTTTGAAATACTAAGCCACGCACCGAGTGCTGAAATGAGTTTTACATCCCCCAAACCAATTCCTTCTCGCCCTCTGAGCATTATATAGACTTGATGTAGAGTATAAATAGAGCAATAACCTACAAGCATTCCTAGTACGCTGCTTTCTAATGTTCTAGTTATTAGGTGAAATAAGAGGGCGCAAATCAATACGAGGATACAGCATTCATCAGGAATAAGTTTATGCTCCAAATCAATAATGGCCGCAGTAATTAGAGCGCTAATTAGGATGCTTTGTAATATCAATGAAGGAATATCGAAAGAGAGCCAAAATAAGGGTAAGCATAAGAATAGGTGTAATGTCTCGATGAATGGATATCGATAAGAAATAGATTTTGTACAGTAGCGACATTTTCCTTTAAGTAATAAGTAGCTAAATATAGGAATTAAATCATACCATTTTAATAAGTGTGAGCAGTGAATGCAGTGTGATCTTGTTGTTCTAATGGCATTTTCATCGCTAAAGATAAAAGGTATAGACAGTAAGTTATGAGCTTCTTTTCTCCATAAATGAAAGTACTTTGCCGGCCATCGCACTGTAAATACGGCTGAGTAGCTCCCTAGGCTCAAGGTGAAAATTATAAATAAGACTAATTCAAAGAATGTTCTATTCATCTTGGTATTTCCAATAGGGGAGCGTACAAAGAAATTAGAGCGGAAGTGACAAAGCCTCCAGCAACAAAAAGGCAGCACGCAGGAATTATTTTTTCGAGTAAAGAAATATTTTTTTGCCAACGTTTTTCATGCTCTCTAGCTGCAAGGCTTAATGCTCTTTCTATATCTCCATCCTGAGCGGCAGAATGTAAAGCGATGGCTGATTCATTGGGGAACCATTTAATTGGAAAGCTAGTTGCATAGCTTTGACCTAGTCTGAGTGTGTAATAGATTTTTAGAATGTCCTGTTTTATCTGTGTATGTTTAAAGTACTCAGGCATGCTTTTCAATGCGTCTTGTAGAGTTAGTCCTGTTTTCCTGCTAGTACTTAATAGAGAGAATAATTTCGTTAAACGAAAGTTATCACTGAATTTCTCTAGCCAATGGCAAGCATTTCCCTTATGCAGATTATGAATAATGAACAACTGAATTAGGCTGCATAGTAGATATAGACTGATAGAGATAATTAGTGACGAAAAACGGGTTGTTACAGCTATTGGTTGGAATGCACTATTGACTATCATGATAATAAGTGCGATTTGAATGATGCAGAAAGGGTAAATGACGGCTTTGAGTAAGCGTTGGGACCAATTGAGTAGGGTGTTGAGCTGTTCAATAGATAGGCTTAAGCTCTTTTCACAATCTTCTCTTGTCCCTTGGGAATTTAATAATTGGCAGTAAGGGGTTGTTGATTGATCAGTTAGCCTACTTAAGGTTTCATTAAACAGCGCCCCTCGCCCTAATTCATCCAATAGAGCCTTACTTACAGTAGCGATAGTCGAGTGTGTTGAAGATAAAGCCAGGTGGGAAATAGCTTGGTTAAGTTGTAATCCTGATTTTAAAGCACTTTGGATTTCCTTATAGAAAGTAAGCAGGGCTTTATAGTCTAACTTTTTAGGATTCCACTCAATAATGGATATTTGCCAATTCCCATTTTTAATAGCATCAAAAAAAGGTTTTTTTTAGATAATACATAGTGGTAATTAACCTCACCATTTTGTTTTTTAACTTTAAACCAAGGCATTTTGTTCTCCATCGTCATGATGGACAAAAGCTTGCCAGAGAGAAGGTAAGGAAATTAAGTGGTCATAATCTTTTGGTAAAGTGTCTTTCCATAAGGGTAATAGCCCATTGAATATTGGGCATTGAGAGGTTGTCTTATAAAGCATAGATTGATGGATTATAAGTTTTAATGAGCTTACTAGGGAGAAAAAATCAACTTGCCAACCATGACATCGGTGAATTGCATCAAGTGCGGAGTTTGTGTGTAGAGTAGCAAGGACTAGGTGTCCTGTTAATGCAGCATTGACTGCAAGATTAGCCGTCAATGCATCACGAACTTCCCCAACCATGATGACATCAGGGTCCTGCCTTAGGAATGATTTTAAGAGAGAGGCAGAATCCAAATCTATGGCTTGATTTGGTTCACATTGAAATAACCCTTGGATTTCATATTCGACAGGGTCTTCAATGGTGAATATTGTTTTTCTTCCATCATTAAGGGTATCAAGGCATGAATAAAGCGTTGTACTTTTACCAGCACCAGTGGCACCACAAACTAAGATCAAACCACATGGAGTGTTTAATGCTGAACGCAGTGTGCTGAGAAGATTTGGTTGTATTCCTATTTCATTTAATGCTAATCGACTTTTTTCGGGAAGTAATCTCATGGCAACTTTTTCTCCTTTCACAGTTGCAATGATACTGACTCTAATAAAAGTGCTTCTATCTCTTTCCTCAAATAAAAACTGACCCTCTTGAGTCCTTCTTGTTTCTGATAGATCCAAACTAGAACGCATTTTAATTCGATTAATGAGGTTTCCACCTTGAGGTAAATCAGCGACTTTATTGAGTTGTCCATAACTACGTTGGTAAACATGAAGTCCTATTGGTGTTTGTTCAATATGGATATCTGTAGCTTGGCTAGTAATTGCATTGGAAATAATTTCTTCTAACGTCATTCCTCTTCTCCTACGATACTTTTGCATTGAGTAGGGAGGATGTTGGCATCAAGGTCAGAGGTGCAGTTCCAGTTTCTGTCTTCATCCCGGGTGTACTGTATATATTGGTCTTCACTTATCCCGGTGTTACTGTTTAGCTTTAAGGTGATATTGCCAGTGCTATTATTCTGGTTGTCTACTGTAATGGATTTAGCTATGGAGTCGTCGGGCAGGGAGCGTTTAATAAGATTAAAATCACTTGTACTTGGAAAATATCCGTACAAAAGAATAAACTCTTCCACTAATGACTGGTGTTGAGTTGCTAGGTTTTGTGCCTCGATTAATTTTGCTTTAGATATTTGTCGGGTAAATGTCGGTGCAGATAGGCTAGCTAAAATAGAAATAATGGCAATAACAACCATTAACTCCAATAGCGTAAAACCTCGTATTGTTAGGCGAGAGAGTAGCATTCTTCACTCCTTGAAGATTGTTGAGTATTAGCATCCTGCCAATAAATTTTCGTTACTAAATATGAGATTAAATGATTTGATCGAGATAGTCACCTGTTGGTGTTTTTTCTTCGTAATTTGTTTTAATGTCTTTTTTGTTAGCATGACTTTGTAGAGAAAGGTCATCATCAATAAACTCTTCTTCTAACTCTTTTAAAAGTTTATTGTATTTGTCGGTTTTAGCTTCGTCTGCTTTCTTTTGCTTTCGCTGTGAAAGTGCCTGACCTTGCTCTGATATAGTTACGATATGATCACTGGATGCCTTTGCATTACGGGCATTAAGGGCTGCCATGTTTGTATCTTCATCTGAACGTAAATCAAATGGAATGTACCCAGGTTGAGTGGTATTTGCTGGAGTATGACTTGATATTGCAATGGTATGAGGAAGACTGCCTGACATAATGACCTCCAAATGAATGAGCGCTTTTAGATAGTAATAGCCATTAAGCAAGATGTCCAATGTGAGTGAAAAATGACACTCACATTGGTTTGCTATTTATATGTTCTCTTTCTGCCCAGCTTGAATTGCTGTGATAGCGATTGTATAGACTATGTCGTCTACTAATGCACCACGAGACAAATCATTTACAGGTTTACGGATGCCTTGCAGCATAGGGCCAATACTTACAACATCCGCGCTTCTTTGAACGGCTTTATAGGTTGTATTTCCTGTATTTAAATCTGGGAAAATAAATACAGTCGCCTTGCCCGCAACCTTGCTGTTCGGAGCTTTCTGCTTAGCTACTTTTTCCATAATCGCTGCGTCATATTGTAATGGCCCGTCAATTAAAAGATCAGGACGAAGGTTTTGTGCAATAGCCGTTGCTTCACGAACCTTATCAACATCATTACCAATACCTGATCCACCCGTGCTATAGCTAATCATGGCAACTTTAGGAGTAATGCCAAAAGCTGTTGCTGAATCCGCACTCTGAATTGCTATTTCAGCAAGCTGTTCAGCGGTTGGGTCTGGGTTTATGGCGCAATCGCCATATACGAGTACTTGATCCGGTAAGCACATGAAGAAGACGGAAGACACCAAGCTTGCATTTGGTGATGTTTTTATAAGTTGGAGTGCAGGACGAATCGTATTCGCTGTCGTATGAATAGCGCCAGAAACCAATCCATCAACATCCCCAATTTGTAGCATCATAGTGCCTAGAACAACGTTATCTTCCAATTGTTCGCGAGCAACAATATCGGTTAAACCTTTATTTTTTCTGAGTTCAACCATAGGTGCAACATAGCGTTCTCGAATATTTACAGGGTTTATAATTTCGACACCATGATCTAATTCAATACCATTATTTTGAGCAATACGTAAAATTTCAGTTTCACTCCCTAATAAGGTACAGCGAGCAATACCTCGCTCTGAACAGATAGATGCGGCTTGAATGGTGCGGACATCTTCACCTTCAGGCAAAATAATACGTTTATTAAGAGAGCGGGCAAGTTCAATTAAGCGGAATCGGAATGCTGGTGGCGAAAGTTTTCTTTCCTCCTGATTCATCGCAAAGGAGTTGATCCAATCATGATCAATACAGCGAGCAATATGCTCTTTTACCATGAGAACACGCTCTTTATCATCTAAGGGTATCTCTTGGTTGAAAGACTGCATGTTAATTACAGTTTCCCAGCTATTTGATTCAACTGATAAAACGGGCAGGCCTTTTGCCATAGCTTTGCCGCAAAGCGACATTAAAGATTCACTCGGTTGATATCCACCGGTTAAAACAAGTGCTGCAATTTTGATGTCATTTAATGCGGCAATAGCGGTTGCCATGATCACGTCAGTACGGTCACCTGGAGTGAAAACTAATACACCTGGGCGTAATGCTTCGAGCATATTTTCAACACCACGAGCGCATAAGGTATAGGACTGCACTCTGCGGGAGTCAATCTCCCCAGCATTGATAATGCGAGCATTTAAAAAGTCTGCTACATCCTTAACGCGGGGATAGGTTAACTCGTCCGCTGCTGGTATTTGACCAAGCAAACTGAAATTGCGTTTAAAAATACCGCGCTGTGCAAAAAGATCACCGTAAGACTTGACGCCTAATGAGCCGGGTGTGGTTTTGTTTAATATACAGCCGATGACATCTGCCGCTTTAATTCCACCATAAGATCCCGCAGCAATTTCAACATGATGTTCTAATTCGTTTACACGCATATTATTTGGTGCTGTAACTAGCACAAGACCAGCGTCAAGTGTTCTTGCAATGGCTTTGTTTAATCTGGTTGCATAGGGGTGACCTGCTATTTGTGCTAGGCCTTCTACGATAACGGTTGAATCAGGCTCTACGCTAGCTTGGAAACGGCCGACGATTTCTTCCATCAATTCATCAATGTTGTCGTTGTAAAGGTAGCGTTCAGCTTCATGTAAAGGAATTGGTTCGGCAGGTGTTAGTGTAGAGCCCTGAGCGACCATGGCTGTTGATTTGTCTGGCCCTTTATCTCCCGGCTGAGGTTGAGCAATTGGCTTGAAAAAACTGGCTTTTAAACCTTGCTGTTCTAGCGCTCGAACTAGGCCGACTGAAACAGATGTCAAGCCAACACCGGGTCCTGTAGGGACAGTCATGAGTACATTAATTGACATATTTTATAAATCCTAAATTAGTCCGTTATAGGTTTTCAGTTTCGATTAATGTTGAATTAAGCTAATGGTGTCTAGGGCAATCATTAGCTCTTCGTTTGTTGGAATGATCCAAACATTTGTATTGCTGGTTGTTGCACTAATATTAGATATTACACCACGAGGTGCGCTTTCATTTAATGTCGCATCTATGTGAATATTAAATGCTTTCAAATTATTACAAATGACTTGGCGTAGATACTTAGAGTTTTCTCCGATACCGCCAGTAAAAACTAAATGATCAATACTTTCTAGTGTCGTCGCCACGCTAGCTAAATATTTAGCAGTACGAGCGGCAAACATATCAAGGGCTAGCTTGGCTCTTTGATCACCTGATGCCATTGCTTCTTCTAATGTACGACAATCATTTGAAATTTCAGATACGCCTAATAGCCCGCTTTTTTTAATTAAAATATCAAGGGCTTCGTCAGCTGAAATGTTTTCAGCTTGACTGATAAAGGATATTAAACTCGGATCTAAGCTGCCGGAACGGGTTCCCATCATTAGACCTTCTAATGGTGTAATTCCCATGCTGGTGTCAGATGATTGGCCTTTATTTATAGCACAAGTGCTTGCACCATTTCCTAAATGGGCAACAAGAACGCCTTGCTGATCACTATCTTTTGAAATCTCAGCTAAACGTTGGCTAATAAATCGATAGCTGGTGCCATGAAAGCCATATTTACGAAAATTATGATCTCTGTAGAGGCTCATTGGAATAGGGTACAGGAACTGTTCTGGAGCCAGAGTTTGATGAAATGCAGTATCAAAAATAGCGGCTTGAGGTAATCCTGGGAAAAGTTCGAAAGCCACTTCAATCCCTTTTATATGTGCTGGGTTGTGAAGAGGAGCAAATCTTGAACAATCTTTTATTCCTTCAAGTACTTCTTGGTTTATTAGGACTGATTCAGTAAATGTTTCTCCGCCATGTACAACTCTGTGGCCGATGCCAACTAAAGCATTTTCTATAGAAGGATGAGCACTTAGCCAATGTTTGATTTGATCAACAGCATTCTTGTGACTGCCATCGTCAAGTAGGATCTCTTGCTTTTTACCATCATATTTGAATGTAATGGTACTTTCAGTTGAGTTAGATCCAAGCCTATCTGCAATCCCTTCAACAAGTATTTCCTGTCCAGCATTGGCTAATATGGCAAACTTTAAAGAAGAGCTTCCGCAATTAATAACTAAGATACTATCTTTCATGAAATTTCCTGAGATACCCGTAAAGACAGGTCTATTGCTTGAATATGTTTTGTTAAAGCACCAATAGAGACAAAATCTACGCCTGTTTTAGCAACTCTTAATAGTTTTTCTTTGTCCATGTTGCCGGATGCTTCAAATTTCACTTGTCCTTTAAAATCTGAGACTGCTTTGGCCATATCTTCATAAGAAAAATTATCTAACATAATAATATCTGCGCCAGCGTTAACTGCCATAGCTACTTCGGCCAGGTTTTCAGTTTCAACTTCTATCGTTTTACCAGGAGCAATGCTTTGAGCCATTGAAACGGCGTTGGAAATTGATCCTGCTGCCATTATATGGTTTTCTTTTATTAAAAAAGCATCGTACAGACCCATTCGATGATTTTGTCCGCCGCCAATCGTGACTGCATATTTTTGAGCTTGACGCATTCCTGGTAAAGTTTTTCGTGTGTCAAGAATGGTTAATTGGGTACCTGCAACAATTTGACTATATTGATGAGTGATGGTGGCAGTATAGGATAGAGTTTGTAAGAAGTTTAAAGCAGTTCGTTCGCCCGTTAAAATAGTTCTTGCGTTGCCTTTAATAGTTAAAAAGGGCTTGTTAGGTTCTAGTGAGTCCCCTTCATTATTATGCCACTCAAGTTTTACTTGGCTGTCAAGTTGGGAAAAAACCTCATTGACCCAAGGTTGCCCGCATAAAATAGTTGGTTCACGACTGATCACCCGCGCGATAATTTCTTGATCTTGAGGGATTAGTTGAGCCGTTATGTCTCCAGCACCTAAGTCTTCTTCTAGTGCGAAAGCAACTTGTAATTTAATGTGCTCGATTAAAAGAGCGCTCAAAGGTGTCATGTACTATCCTATTTGCTACACAATAAAAGTCGCTATTGTAACGTTATATTATAGACTCGTCAGTGTTGTTTTTTTGATATTCATTGATTTACATTGTCCTTTTTGTGCTCTTTAGTTTCGGTTTTCAACTTTAATAGGACTGGGCGAAGGTAATGGATGTTATTAGGAAAGAAGGCTGAAGAGGCGTTTTCTCCCTCTTTGATTTGCTAAATAAAAGTATTTGGGGGGATGTATCTGACAATAATAGAAGTATAGTGTTTGATTTTTAATATTTAGGTTTTTAGCATTTTTTGATGGGGAAAAGCATTTTTTTGAAGAATTAATAGATTAAATTCTTCTTATTCTATAATTCATGAGATTTGTTGTTTTTTTACGATTCCCATCGTATTTCAATGGATGTACGTAGTTTTTTTACTGATTTTTAGATAGGATTCACGGCGTTTTAATATTTATGAAGTGTATACATCACTTCAAACTTGATGTGGATGGCTAGGCGATTCACTGATTAGGTGTTAATCTTACGCCCGAAATCGATGACTCTTAGGTGAAAATAAACCTTATTATTTGTAAGTGTTTTGTAAAAAAACACCAAGATTAGATTTAGAAAAAGATCGTTTTATATACATATAAACAAACAGTTTTGAATTTTTATGTGCAGTTGGTAACAGCAATTGCATGTAAAAACTTAATGTTGGGTTTGATGAACCAAACCCAAATTGGAAGCGAACCGACTAGATATATTAGTGGTCGATGCAATGGAAAAAATATAAAAACAACAAGAATTACCATTGGAACGGATAAAACGACGCTTTAAAAATGAATAGTAGGGTGTCGTTTTATCTTAGGTCGGCTGGAACTCATATGATTATGTATATGAGTTTCAGTGGTTCGTTTAAGTAGCCTCCAAGGCTTAAACACACGTAATGTCCTTGGTAGGTTAAGTATCTGTTCTAATAGCGGGAGTTATTAACACGATGACTGAGCAGCATATTCTCGAAGACATCGATCCAATTGAAACCAAAGAGTGGGTCGATGCGCTTGAGTCTGTCCTTCGCGAAGAAGGTCCTGATCGCGCGCAATACATTTTAAATCGTTTGACGAATGAAGCTTCAAAAGCTGGTACGTCAATGCCGTCGTCCATTACGACACCATACCGGAATACCATTGCTCCTGAAAATGAGAAGCCATTACCGGGTGATGTATTTATGGAGCGTCGTATACGTTCTATAATTCGTTGGAACGCATTGGCTATGGTAATGAAGGCGAACCGTGTTGACTCAACACTCGGTGGCCACATTACAAGCTTTTCTTCTGCAGCAACGCTTTATGATATCGGTTTCAACCACTTTTTTCGTGGTAATGATGGTAAACAACAAGCTGATATGGTTTTTTTCCAAGGCCATATTTCTCCAGGTATTTACGCTCGTTCATATATTGAAGGTCGTTTGACTGAAGAGCAGTTAGATAACTTCCGTCGTGAAGTAGATGGTAAAGGTATCTCATCTTACCCACATCCTTGGTTAATGCCTGATTACTGGCAGTTCCCAACGGTATCTATGGGGTTAGGCCCGTTACAAGCTATCTATCAAGCACATGTAATGAAATACCAGCATAGCCGTGGTCTTATTGATCAAGGTGATCGTAAGGTATGGGCGTTCCTTGGTGATGGTGAGTGTGATGAGCCAGAATCTTTAGGCGCCATTGCGCTTGCTGGACGTGAAAATCTTGATAACCTTATTTTCGTGATCAACTGTAACCTACAGCGCCTTGATGGTCCTGTGCGTGGTAATAGTAAAATTGTTCAGGAACTTGAAGGTGTATTCCGTGGTGCTGGCTGGAATGTAGTCAAATGTCTATGGGGTCGTCATTGGGATCCTCTTTTTGCGAAAGATCACAACGGTTTGCTTGTTAAACGTATGAACGAAGTTTGTGATGGTGAACTTCAGAACTACAAAGCAAACGGTGGTGCTTATACTCGTGAACATTTCTTTGGCAAATATCCAGAATTGCTAGAAATGGTTAAAGACATGACCGACGATGAGATTATGAATCTTAATCGTGGTGGACATGATCCTTATAAAGTTTACGCAGCGTATTCCGAAGCAACTTCTCATAAAGGTCAACCGACTGTTATCTTGGCGCAAACCGTTAAAGGTTACGGCATGTTTAAAGCGGCTGAAGCACAAAATACAGCGCACCAAACTAAGAAGTTAGATGAAGAGTCACTTGCTCAGTTCCGTGATAAATTTGGCATCCCTATTAGCGATGAAGAGCTAAAAGATTTGCCTTATTACAAACCAGCTGATGATAGTCCAGAAATGCAATATATGCGCTCACGTCGTAAAGAATTGCATGGAGCTTTTCCGATTCGGAATCACGATTGTGAAGCGCTTGAAGTTCCTTCTTTAGAAGCCTTTAAAGCTCAGATCGCTGGAACTAAAGGTCGCGAAATCTCTACTACTATGGCGTTCGTGCGTGCATTAAACGTGATGGTGAAAGATAAAAATATTGGTGAGCGCGTTGTACCGATTGTTGCTGATGAGGCTCGTACATTCGGTATGGAAGGCATGTTCCGTCAATTAGGTATTTACTCATCTGAAGGTCAGCGTTATACGCCTCATGACCATACTCAGATTATGTATTACAAAGAGTCTTCTGATGGTCAAATTCTTCAAGAAGGCATCAATGAGCCAGGTGCATTTTCTGCATGGTTAGCATTGGCTACATCTTATGCTAACAGTGCTCTCCCTATGATCCCTGTTTACATCTACTACTCAATGTTTGGTTTCCAGCGCATTGGTGACTTAGCTTGGGCTGCAGGTGACTCACAAGCACGCGGTTTCTTGATTGGTGCCACTGCTGGTCGTACTACGCTAAATGGTGAAGGCTTGCAACATGAGGATGGTCATTCTCATATTCAGGCTGGTCTTATCCCTAACTGTATATCTTATGATCCGACTTACTCTTATGAAGTAGCTGTTATTGTTCAAGATGGCTTGCGTCGTATGTATAAGGATAAAGAGAGCGTTTTCTATTACCTAACCGTAATGAATGAAAACTACACTCATGAAGATATGCCTGAAGGTGTTGAAGACGGCATCATTAAAGGGATGTATAAACTTAAATCTCATCAGAAGAAAACCAATAAGAAACAAGTTCAATTACTTGGTTCTGGCGTTATTCTTCGTGAAGTCGAAGCGGCTGCAGAGATTCTCTTTAATGACTATGGTGTGAATTCTGATATTTGGAGCGTCACATCGTTCAATGAGTTGCGCCGAGAAGGTCTTGATGCAAGTCGTTGGAGTATGCTTCACCCAGAACAAGAAGCTCGTCAATCTTATGTCGAGTCTTGTTTAGATGGCAAAGGCCCAGTGATTGCATCTACCGATCATATTAAATTGTTCGCAGATCAAATTCGTCCATTTGTAAAAGGTACTTATAACGTACTTGGTACTGATGGTTTTGGCCGCAGTGATACTCGAGCTCAACTACGTCACTTCTTTGAAGTTAACCGTTATTGGGTTGTGGTTTCTGCCTTGAATGCGCTGGCGAAAGACGGTGTGATCGATGCATCTGTAGTTAGTGGGGCGATTGCAAAGTTTGGTTTAGACCCTGAAAAACCAAATCCAGTTACTTGCTAATTACCTGACAAGCTAGGTATTTGGCTTGGGATTCCCTAAGCCAAATAAGTTTTTAAGTTTGATGCGTCTATACAACAAAGGAGATTTCTGTGAGTACTGAAATCATTCGAGTACCTGATATTGGTGGTGCGACTGATGTCGAAGTTATCGAGATCAGCATTAAGGTTGGCGACATTATTGAAGTTGACCAATCTGTTATTGTTCTAGAAACGGATAAAGCTTCCATGGATGTTCCATCTTCTATGGCAGGTAAAGTAAAAAGTATATCTGTTAAAGAAGGTGATAAGGTTTCTGAAGGTGACGAAGTTCTTGTCATTGAAGTGGAAGGTGTTGAAGCTTCTGCTCCTGAAGCGGTAAAAGAAACACCAGCAGTAGCTCCAGTTCCGGCTGCAGCACCTGTAGCTGCTACATCTTCTAGCGAAGCAAAAGTTTCTGTGCCTGATATTGGTGGCGCAACGGATGTAGAAGTCATTGAAATTTGTGTATCAGAAGGCGATATGGTTGAAGAGGGTGACTCTATAATCGTATTGGAAACTGATAAAGCTTCAATGGATATACCTTCTCCATTTACTGGTAAGATAGGTAAAATTTCTATCAAAGTTGGCGATACTGTTTCTGAGGGTGCAGACATCCTTATGATATCAACGGAATCGTCTGAAGTGCCTGCAACAGTAGAAACCACTGCTCATGTAGAGGCGGCTGCTCCAGCAGCTGAGCCTGTTGCGGCACCAGTTTCTGGTGGTGTTGAGTCTGTTAATGTTCCTGATATTGGTGGTGCTGAAGGTGTAGAAGTTATCGAAGTGGCTGTTGCTGCTGGCGATAAAGTGAAAGAGGGCGATTCTATTATCGTTCTTGAAACTGATAAAGCTTCTATGGAAATTCCTGCACCTAAGTCTGGGACAGTGAAATCTGTTTCGATTAATGTCGGTGATAAAGTTTCTGAAGGGCATCCTGTTCTTGAGCTTGAAGTTGAAGGCTCTGTTGCCGTAGCGGCACCTGTTGCTGAAAAAGCGGCGCCATCAGCATCTGCAGCGCCTCAAGCAAGTGTTGCGAAAGCAGCGGCGCCAGTTGATCAGTCGGCAGTATTGTCTACTCCATCAACGAAAGTTCATGCTGGGCCTGCAGTTCGTATGCTTGCTCGTGAACTAGGTGTGGGTCTTTCTCTTGTTCGTGCTACTGGTCCTCGTGGCCGTATTACAAAAGAAGATTTGCATGCTTATGTTAAAGCTGCTGTTCAAAAAGCAGAATCAACATCGCCAGGTGTTGGTGCTACTGGTGCTGGTTTACCAACAGTTCCTGATCAAGACTTTAGCAAGTTCGGTGATATCGAAGTTGTGAAAATGAGTAAGATTCAGCGACTAACTGCACAAAACATGGTTCGCAACGCACTTGTTGTGCCTCAAGTCACGCAGTTTGATAAAGCGGATATTTCTGATCTTGAAAGCTTCCGTAAAGGCTTGAAAGGAGAAATGGAGAAGCAGGGTATTAAGTTGACGCCTCTTCCTTTCCTAGTTAAAGCAGTTGCTCAAGCAATGGTTGCAAACCCTAGCTTTAACGTATCCCTAATGGCTGATGGCGAAAGCTATGTTCAGAAAGGTTATGTTCATATTGGTATTGCGGTGGATTCACCAATTGGTTTGGTTGTTCCTGTATTGCGTGATGCTGATAAAAAGTCAGTGGTTCAAATTGCTAAAGAAGCAAATGAATTGATTAAGAAGGCGCTTGACAAGCAACTTAAACCTGCAGATATGCAAGGCGGTTGTTTTACCATTTCTAGTTTGGGTGCAATTGGCGGTACAGGATTTACTCCTATCGTTAACTGTCCTGAGGTAGGGATTCTTGGTGTTTCTAAAGCAGACATTGAGCCTCGCTGGAATGGTAAAGAGTTTGAGCCTCGTACTATGTTGCCGTTATGTTTGTCTTATGACCATAGAGCGGTAAATGGTGGTGATGCAGGTCGTTTCATGACGTACTTGAACTCACTGCTAAGTGATGTGCGTCGCCTAACACTCTGATTCGTCTTTGTTAGTTCAATAAAAAAACCGCTTTTATAGCGGTTTTTTTTATTTATTTTCTGGGTGTGAAATCAATATTTGGAAGACTACTAGGTGATGAGGTGTGGGGGTGTGCTTATATAAAAAGGCGTAGTAAAGCAGGCTTCACTTATCTTTATGTGATGTGTGTCAGTTTTTATTGCCCTGCGCTGAGCTAGTATAAAACCAGAATTCCTTTGATGCTCAATGCGTAATTTCCTAGAATTTAAGGTGCTGTAATGAAAACTGCTGATATTCGGGTTATTCCTGGACTCATTTCTATTCTTATTATTCTATTATTCTGGTTTGTGATTCCAAATCCTAGTGGCGTAACTTCAAACGCATGGCATTTATTGTCATTATTTATCGGTACTGTTGTCGCTATTATCGGTAAAGCGATGCCAATAGGGGCTATTGCTATTTTAGCTATTACCTCGGTTGCACTTACTGGTGTTACAAATGATAGTCCGTCTGGCGCAATCAAAGATGCTCTGAGTGGTTTTTCTAATTCATTAATTTGGTTGATTGGCGTGGCAATCGTTATTTCACGTGGGTTGGTGAAAACAGGGTTAGGTAATCGAGTAGGGTATTACTTTATTTCTTTATTCGGACGAAAAACCATCGGTATCGGTTATGCTTTAGCTCTTTCTGAGTTGGTTATCGCGCCTGTAACACCAAGTAATACGGCTCGCGGTGGTGGTATTATTCATCCCATTATGAAATCTATCGCAACCAGTTTTGGTTCTTCTCCAGAAGATGGTACGTCTCGTAAAATTGGTCATTATTTAGCACTGGTTAATTATCATATTAATCCGATTACATCTGCGATGTTTATTACAGCAACGGCGCCCAACCCTCTAATAGTTAAGCTTATTGCGGATGCTACAGGCTCCAGTATTAGTATTACATGGGGGACTTGGGCGCTTGCAGCTTTTCTACCTGGTTTACTTTGTATCGCTCTTGTCCCTTTGGTTGTTTATGCGGTTTATCCGCCTGAAATTAAAAGTACACCGGATGCTAAAATTTATGCAGAGTCGAAGCTTCTTGAGATGGGAGTCATGACTTATGGTGAGAAGGTGATGGTTAGTGTTTTCGCCCTTTTGCTTATTCTTTGGGCGGGTGTTCCCGCAATGATATTTGGTGACGTTTATGTCGTTAATACAACAGCGGTTGCTTTTTTAGGCTTATCTATTTTATTAGTAAGTGGTGTTTTGAGTTGGGAGGATGTACTTAAAGAAAAGTCAGCATGGGATACAGTTGTATGGTTTTCTGCGCTAGTAATGATGGCAACTTTTTTAAATAAGTTGGGGTTAGTTGCTTGGTTTTCTAGTGTTGTTGAAAGCAATATTGAGCAATTAGGTTTTAGCTGGGCTGTTTCTGTAATCATATTGGTGGGGATCTATTTTTATGTTCATTACTTCTTTGCCAGCACAACGGCGCATATTACGGCAATGTTTGCGGCCTTTTATGCTGCCGGTTTAGCGTTAGGTGCGCCTCCTTTATATCTTGGTTTGCTCTTGGCTGGTGCGTCTTCTTTGATGATGTCGCTCACTCATTATGCTACAGGGACATCACCAATTATTTTCGGATCAGGTTATGTATCCATGGAGAACTGGTGGGTTATGGGGTTCATTATGAGTATTGTCAATTTAAGTGTTTGGGGGGTTGTTGGTGGGCTTTGGTGGAAGCTTCTAGGGTACTGGTAATTAGGTTATTTTTAAACGATGGAGTGAAAACTGTATTTGCTTAAACAGAAAGAGGAATCAAAAAAATGGTGCGGATGGAGAGACTCGAACTCTCACGCCGTGAAGCACTGGAACCTAAATCCAGCGTGTCTACCAATTCCACCACATCCGCATGTTGTCTTGACGAGCCGAAACCTTACCGATATTTGGCGTCTATGCAAGTCTTTTTTATCAAATGCTAATTATCTTATAATTTATAAAGAGCGTGAATTTTATAAGAGTAATCAGGGACATATAAAATTAAAAGTGATTTAATGAGGGCTTAATAAACTGTTATTGAAGCAGAGTTAAATTATGGAAAGTCGTTCGGTTTCTTTGTTGTTTAATGCGCTAGATCTTACTACTCTTTTTGTTTTTTTTGCATGCTGGTGGGGGTATGCTATTTATGCTCAGTATAATTCTCGCCGCCGTCCTTGTTTAGTCAGTGTTTTGCATCAGTTTAGATTGGCCTGGATGTCTCGTTTATTGCGTCGAGATAATCGAATTGCGGATGCTTCTGTAATGGCAAATTTAGAGCGAAGTAGCCTATTCTTTGCATCTAGTAGTTTGTTGATTATTGCTGGTTTGTTTACTGCTTTTAATTATTCTGAGAAAGCTCTAGGTATTCTTTCTGATTTTTATCTTCTTGCTCCCATGAGTCAGCAAGAATGGGAATTAAAAATTATCGTATTAGTTGTTATTTTCTCCTATGCTTTTTTTACCTTCACTTGGTCTGTTCGACAGTACAATTTTTGTTCAGTGTTGGTTGGTAGTGCACCTTTGGCAACTGAACGAGGAATAGAAGACAGTGAACGAGAAATGTACGCGAATCACATGGCGCAAATCTGTAGTTTGGCCGCTAATCAGTTTAACTATGGTTTGCGGGCGTATTATTTCGCGATGGCATTTTGTGGTTGGTTTCTTGGTCCGTATTTTTGTATGGCGGCGAGCTTTATGGTTGTCGCTGTTTTGTATCGTCGAGAATTCCGTTCAAAAACCTTTAAAACATTGAGCCGTGGACTCATTATGAAATCTCATGCTTCCTAATTTCCCTAAACCTTTACCAGAAGACGACAAGCCTGTTAATCGAACCGTTAAAGTTGATGATAGGCTGTATCAATACTTGGTGGATGTGTCCGTTCGTGAATCGGATTTGTTAAAAGCATTGCGTCGAGAAACGGCTCAGTACCATATGGCGCGAATGCAGTTATCTCCGGAAGTCGGTCAATTACTTGCTTTGCTCATTAAGCTTCAGTCACCTAAGAAACTTCTCGAAGTTGGTGTTTTTACGGGTTACAGCACTTTATCAATGGCAATGGCAATGTCAGGAGATGCTTCTTTAATTGCCATTGAAAAGAAACAAATGTGGTTGGATATTGCGACACGCTATTTAGACCAAGCTGGTGTGAGTAACAGAGTTAAAACATATTGTGATAAAGCATTACCTGTTATGGAGTCGTTTTTAGATCACCAAGCAGAGTCTTTTGACTTTATTTTTATTGACGCAGATAAACAAAATTTACTGGCTTATTATCATTTGAGTAAAAAACTGCTTCGTGCTGGAGGCTGTATTGTAATTGACAATACACTTTGGTGGGGGAATGTTGCTGATGAGGCGTTTACGGACAAGGATACTTGCATTGTTCGCGAATTGAATAAAACCATTTATCAAGATAATGAAATTGAAATGTCTTTGATACCGATTGGTGATGGCTTGACGATAATTCGTAAAAAATAGCTTATTTTTCTGTCTTTTTTGTAATACCTATAAATTTATTGTGACTTAGCCTCTTGAAATTGCTTCAAGAGGCTTTATTTATTGAGCACAAGCAAAAAGAAATACGTCTTTGAACTTGGTTCAAAGATTCATTCAAATAGGAGCAAGCTATAACATGGCAACTGATACTCAAAAAGAAACGTTAGGATTTCAAACGGAAGTGAAACAACTACTTCATTTGATGATCCATTCTTTGTACTCAAACAAAGAAATCTTTCTAAGAGAGCTTATTTCTAATGCGTCTGACGCAGTAGACAAGCTTCGCTTTGAGTCTGTCGCTAACGCAGACCTTCTCGCAGAAGATCCAAATCTCCGCGTTCGCATTGAATTTGATAAAAAAACAAATACCGTCATTATCGATGATAATGGTGTTGGTATGTCTCGTGAAGAAGCGATTACGAATTTAGGCACGATTGCCAAGTCTGGTACTTCTTCTTTCCTAGAGCAGTTAAGCGGCGACCAGAAAAAAGACAGCCAGTTGATCGGTCAATTTGGTGTGGGTTTCTATTCTGCTTTTATCGTTGCCGATAAAGTGACTGTTGAAACTCGTCGTGCAGGTTCTGCTGAAAATGAAGCGGTTCGGTGGGTGTCTGATGGTTCTGGTGAATTCACTATTGAAAACATCGACAAGGCTACTCGAGGTACTCGCATTACATTGCATTTAAAAGCTGATGAAAGTGAATTTGCTGACAACTTCCGTTTACGTACTTTGGTAACTAAATATTCAGATCACATTTCTATTCCTGTTGAAATGGAAAAGCCGGTTTATCCAGAAATGGACGAAGAGGGCAATCCTAAGCCTGTTGATGAAAGCAAAGCACCAGAATTCGAAGCGGTTAACTCTGCAAAAGCACTTTGGACTCGCCCTCGTAATGAAGTGACTGATGAAGAATATCAAGAATTTTATAAACATATTTCCCATGATTACCAAGAGCCTTTAAAGTGGTCGCACAACAAGGTGGAGGGTAAATTAGAATATGCTAGCTTGCTTTATATTCCTTCTGTTGCACCTTACGACCTTTGGAACCGTGAAATGCAACGTGGTCTAAAACTCTACGTTCAGCGTGTATTTATCATGGATGAAGCTGAGGCATTCTTGCCGCCTTACATGCGTTTCGTAAAAGGTGTAATTGATTCAAACGATTTATCTTTGAATGTTTCTCGTGAAATTTTGCAAAATGACCACGCTGTAGATTCTATGCGTGCGGCATTAACCAAGCGTGTTCTGGACATGTTGAGCAAAATGGCGAAGAACGAGCCAGAGAGCTACCAAAAATTCTGGGATCAGTTTGGTAATGTCATTAAAGAAGGCCCTGCTGATGACATGGGTAACAAAGATAAAATAGCAGCACTATTGCGTTTCAGTACAACCAATACTGATGCGGTAGAGCAAACTGTGTCTTTGGCTCAATACATCGAACGCATGAGCGAAGGTCAAGATAAGATTTACTACATCTATGCGGAAAGCCACAACACGGCGAAAAACAGCCCACATCTAGAAATTCTTCGTAAGAAAGGTTATGAGGTTTTATTGCTAAGTGATCGTATCGACGAATGGATGATGTCTTCTCTACAAGAGTTTGACGGCAAATCTTTCCAGGATGTTACGAAAGGTAAGCTAGATCTAACTGATCAAGAAAACGAAGAAGAGAAAAAAGAGAAAGAAGAAAAAGCTGAGCAAATCAAACCATTGCTTGATCGCATGAAAACAGTATTGTCAGAGAAAGTAGCGAGTGTAAACTCAACCAATCGTTTGACTAACTCACCAGCATGTTTGGTGGTTGGTGAAAATGATATGGGCTTACAGATGCGTCGTCTGCTTGAGCAAGCGGGACAACAACTTCCTGATTCTAAGCCGTCTCTAGAGGTGAATCCAGATCACCCAATTGTAGCTAAGATGAATGATGAATCTGATGAAGAGCGATTTTCAGATATGGCATGGTTGTTGTTTGAACAAGCAACTTTATCTGAAGGCGGTCAGCTAGAGGATCCAGCAACATTTGTTAGTCGTATGAATAAGTTGATTGTGCAGCTAAGCGAGTAATTTGCTAAAAAAACAATCTTGATAGATTGAATATAATAAGAGGCCCATGTCTATTAATAGATATGGGCCTTTTTTTGTTTTATCTTTTGTTCTGTTAGGATGATGTAACGGGGGAATTTACACGAAGCGATAATTGGCTTTGTAGTCTTTGATTGTATGATGCTATCAATTTAGAAGGGAGAAAACCTGATGCAAATGCTTTACATCAGGTTTTTATAGGGGGCTAGCTCTGTGTGATTTTTTGGTTTGCTGTTGCTAACAATGCTTGAATCGAAGCTGAGACAATATCATTATTGATCGCCACGCCGTTGAAACGGTCACCATTGATATTAGCTTGAACATAAGCAATCGCTTGTGAATCACTACCAACTGTCAAGGCATGCTCTTGATATTGGATAATATCAATACGCATATCAAAGTGTTTGCCTAATGCTTCACTAAAAGCAGATAAAGCGCCGTTGCCACTACCGGTAATACTGATTTTGTTGTTATTACTGATAAGCTGAGCATTTACCGTATCTACATCATCTTTGGTTAGGTCATATTTTCCTAACTGGAATGGCGTTGTTCCCGTCATGAAGCTTGCTTCAAATAGTTTCTTCATAGATTCAGCATCAACAACACCACCATCTTGTTCTGCATATTGTTGAACCATAGGGCTAAATTCCACCTGTAGCCAGCGTGGTAGTGCTAAGCCATATTCTTGCTCAAGAGTATAAGCAACACCGCCTTTGCCCGATTGGCTGTTCACACGAATAACTTCTTGGTAGCTACGGCCAACATCGCGAGGATCAATTGGCAAGTAAGCCACATCCCAAGGTTTGTCGTCTGTTTGGTTTGCCAAACATTTCTTAATGGCATCTTGGTGAGAGCCTGAGAAAGCGGTAAAGACCAATTCACCTGCGTATGGGTGGCGCGGATGAACTTGTAATAAGGTGCAGGCTTGAACAACACTGATAATGCGGTCCATGTCGCCTAATGCTAATTTTGGATCAATGCCTTGGCTATACATATTCATAGCGATAGTTACTACGTCCATGTTTCCGGTACGTTCGCCATTACCAAGCAAAGTGCCTTCGATACGATCAGCGCCAGCCATTAAGCCAAGCTCTGCTGCGGCAACACCACAACCACGGTCATTGTGTGTGTGTAAGCTGATAATCATGCTGTCGCGTTGTTTTACATTACGGCAGAAGTATTCGATTTGATCGGCAAAACGATTTGGAGTAGCGACTTCAACGGTAGCTGGCAAGTTAATGATGATTTTGTTGTCAGGTGTTGGTTGCCAAACATCAGCGACAGCGTCCACGACTTCAACAGCGTAATCGATCTCTGTGCCAGTAAAGCTTTCTGGTGAATATTGGAAAACCCATTCTGTTTCAGGGTGTTTTGCTGCATGTTCTTTTACGCATTTTGCACCTTTTATTGCAATGTCTTTAATGCCATCTTTGTCTAGGCGAAAAACTTGTTCGCGCTGTGTTTTAGATGTTGAGTTATAAACATGAACGATGGCTTTTTTTGCCCCCTTCAATGACTCATAAGTACGTGCGATCAATTCTGGACGAGCCTGAGTTAAGACTTGAATGTAAACATCATCTGGCACCTGGTCTTCTTCGATCAACCAACGTACAAAATCAAAATCCAGCTGAGATGCAGCAGGGAAGCCGACTTCAATTTCTTTAAAGCCAACATCTACTAGTAGGGCGAAGAATTGTTTCTTTTGTTCAACTGTCATTGGCTCAACTAAAGCTTGGTTGCCATCACGCAGATCCACACTAGACCAGATGGGGGCCTTAGTAATTTCTTGGTCTGGCCAAGTTCGATTCTTAATATCGACAGATTTAAATGGTGTGTACTTAGTGTGATCAAAAGATGTCATGATCCTTCCCTTTTTAGTATTGGAGCGGATAAGCTCGGTTTTCATTTTTAATGCACTTGGGTAAGTGCTTTGCTATGTCTCTATCATAACTAATTTTTTTGAGTAAAAAATTGCGTTTTTTATGAAAAAAACAATTTATGTGGCATTATATTGCGTAGTATTTACTTTTTGAGGTTGTTATGGGCTACATGTATGGGGTTTGATAAAATTGATTTAAATATATTGCGAGAATTGCAGCAAGATTCTAGCTTAACTAATCAAGAGTTAGCCGATCGTGTTGGGCTTTCTGCTTCGCCTTGCCTGCGGAGGGTTAAAGCATTAGAAGATAGTGGCGTGATTGATCGTCAGGTTACGATTTTGAAACGTTCTAGTCTGGGGTTAAAGCTAACTGCATTTCTTCAAATTAGTATGGATAGACATACACCAGATCGGTTTAGTGTTTTTGAAGACGAGGTGAATGAGTTTCCAGAAGTCAGAAACTGCAATTTAGTGACAGGTCAAAATTGTGACTACTTATTAGAAGTTGTGGTGGAAGATATGGAAACTTATCATGACTTTCTATTGGGAAAGTTGACTCGTATACCTGGTGTGACTGGTGTGCAATCTAGTTTTTTATTGCGGAGTGTAAAAGAAAGTACGGCTTTACCATTGAAGCATTTACTCTGAAATAAATGTTATATTATAACTAGCCATTGAATTATGATTTTATGACCTAATTAATGGACGATCGATTAAATACAAATCCCTATAAAGAGAAATGGTATGAGTGATTTAACAATAAAGCGTCGAGTAATGATTCCCGTGAGGGCGGGAGACGTAATGGCTGAATTTATTTCCTTCAATGGTGATGATTCAGGCAAAGAACATATAGGGATTTACTTTAAAGGTGAAGAATTTAAGGATGAAGAGCGAAAGCAGCCTAAAGTAGAGCAAAGGATACCATTAGTACGATTGCATTCAGAATGTTTGACGGGCGATGTGTTTGGCTCTGGTCGTTGTGATTGTGGTGAGCAATTAGACGAAGCTATTGACCGAATTAATGAAGAGGGTGGTTACATTCTTTATTTGCGTCAAGAAGGTCGTGGTATAGGTTTGTATGCGAAATTAGAGGCCTATGCTTTACAAGATCAAGGCTATGACACTTATCAAGCCAATGAAATGCTTCATTTACCGGAAGATGACCGAGATTTTGGTATCGCTGCAGATATGTTAAAAGCCTTAGGTGTGACTCGTATTCGATTGCTTACCAACAATCCTGATAAAGCAAAGCAGCTTGAAGAGCATGGCATCGATATTGATAAAGTCGTACCAACAAAAGTTCATGTTCATAAATACAATAGGCAATATTTGGAAACAAAGGCGAAACGTAAGTTTCATACTATGACGTTTGATTTAGTGAAAGACTAGATGTTTAGTTAGATTATAAAAATATTAAAAAAGGCGCTTTAGTTTATATTAAAGCGCCTTTTTTAATTGTGACATTAAGTTAAGTGTTGAGGTTATTTCTTTGCTGCTGCTTTTTTCGTTTTGATAGCGCTTGAGATGGTTTTTTTGTCTACTGGTTTTTTCTTTTTGGTTTTCTTAGCGCTCGGTGAGCGTGCTTTCGTTTTCGCTTCTAGACCTTCAATTCGACCAAATTTAATGTTGGCTTGCATAAAACGTTGAATTTTCTCGATCATCGGAAGATCGTTGACATCAATTAACGAGATGCAATCGCCCGGAGCGCCTTCACGAGACGCACGGCCAGCACGGTGAATATAAGAATCTGCTTTGCGAGGTAGGCGTAAATTAATTACTGTGTTGATTTCAGGTAAATCGATACCACGGGACGCGACATCGGTTGCGACAAGTACTTGTAAGCGACCACGTTTCATTTGCTTCATGTGCTCGCTGCGGTCACCTTGTTTCATTTCGCCATGTAAACCATCACACATCAGGTTCATGTTACGAACACGTTGTACCCAAACATCCACGTGCTCACGGTTAGAAACAAATAATACCGCTTGTTGAACACGTTCTTGAGTCAATAGATGCTTTAATACGGCTTCTTTGTGCTCTTCGCTGTCTACACGGTAGGCGACTTGGCGAATTTGGCTTGGCACAGTACGAGACGATTCACCGAGACGAATTTGTTGTGTTTCACTGTTTAATAAAGCACTCGCAAAACGGCCCATTTTCTCGCCTTCTAACGTAGCGGAAAACATAAGTGTTTGATGTTCTTTGGGTAATTCATTTGCTAGATGATTGATGGCACTTACAAAACCCATATCCAGCATGCGATCGGCTTCATCAATGACGAAGTAGGAAACATCGGTTAAATCCAACCATTGTTTTTGATCCAATTCAACGAGTCGACCAGGAGTGGCAACAAGAATGTCGCAGTCTTCACTGAGTTGCTGTTGTTGCATACCGTAAGGCGTGCCACCAATGATTAATTGCGATTGAATACGAGTGTGTTTGGTTAGTTGTTCAACCACATTGAAAATTTGGCGAGCCAGCTCTCGACTCGGTGCCAAAATAAGAACTTTCGGTGCTGTTGTTGATTGCTCGTCACGGTCGAGAATATGCTGAATAGCCGGTGCGCAAAACGCAATGGTTTTTCCTGTGCCAGTTGGCGCTGTTGCGAGAAGGTCTGAACCATCTAAAGCGATTGGAATGGCTTGTTCTTGGATTTCTGTCGCAGTTTCAAAACCAAGGTCACTAATGGCTTGTTCTATGGTGAAATCCAGATCTAAATCGGCAAATGACATGTAAACTCTCTGTAGCGGAATAAATGGTGTGACCAATTAGGGATTTAACGCTCTTGAATTGGCCAGCTAACCACTGTAAATGACTGTATTACAGGCATGATACCTTGTTTTCAGTGGTTTCGAAATCGAAACATCAGATGATAGTGGGATAAGTTAGACCCTGTGTTCGCTTTGCTCTAAAATACCGGAAAATATTGATAAGAAGACTTGTTATGTTGTTATCGGATGAATTGGTGACTATTCAAACAATGAAGTGGGTAAAAGACTTCATTGTTGGGTTCAATGTTTGCCCTTTTGCCAAGCGTGAAGTGGAAAAAGAAAGCGTTCGCGTCGTGGTGTTACGCTCTAAGAAAATAGATGTAGCGTTAGAAGAGTTGATGACAGAAGTTCAATGGTTGGATGAACAACCTGAGACGGAAACCACCTTGCTTGTTTTTCCTACCTTGTTTAATGATTTTCACCGTTATTTGGATTTTGTCGATATGGCGGAAAATCTTATGTTTGAACAAGGTTGTGAAGGTGTTTATCAATTGGCCACGTTTCATCCTGATTATTGTTTTTCAGGTGCAGAGCCTGATGACGTATCGAATTACACAAACCGATCACCTTACCCAATGCTGCATTTATTAAGAGAAGCCAGTGTCGAGAAGGCTATCGAGTTTTATGGTGATACATCAGACATACCAAATGAGAATATTGAAAAAATGGAAACGCTTGGAAGAGCGAAATTAGACGATATGTTTGCTACCTGTATGAAAGCAAATACCGACTAGTTAGTGATTTCTAAGTATCAACGTTGCGCTTATAAATGAAGTGCGTATAGTTCGAAAAAAATTGCTTGCCGGAGAATCCATGGCTACTCAAATTGGGCGCTTAAATACATTAAGAGTCGTAAAAGAAAAAGATTTTGGCGTGTATTTAGACGCTGATGAATTGGGTGAAATTTTATTACCTAAACGTTATGTGCCAGAAGGTCTAACCGTAGATCAAGATGTGGAAGTATTCGTTTATTTAGACTCAGACGATAAATTGATTGCGACAACGGATCTTCCTAAAGCGCAAGTCGGTGAATTTGCTGCGTTAACAGCTATTGCCGTCAATCAGGTCGGTGCTTTTTTTGATTGGGGGCTTCCAAAAGATTTGTTAGTGCCTTTTAGTCAGCAAAAGAACCGTGTAGAAGAGGGCGAAACTCATTTGCTTTTTATCTACTTAGACAATATTACTAATCGTATTGTGGCGACAACGCGAGTTGATGCGCTTTTAAATCGCGAAGAAGCACCTTATAAAGTCGGCGAAAAAGTCTCTATCATTATTGGTGATAAAACCAATATCGGTTTCAAATGCGTTATTGATAATCGCTTTTGGGGGTTTTGTTTTTCGAAGACGCTTTTAGACAGCTTCGTAAAGGCGAGAAAACCGTCGGTTTCATTAAGCAGATGCGTGAAGATGGAAAAATTGATTTAAGTCTTCAAGAAGTTGGCTATAAAAAAGTCCGTAATATCCTAGATGATATTCTTGATTATTTAGATGCTCATGGTGGTGAAACACCATTAACAGATAAGGCGTCACCAGAAGCTATTTATGCTGTTTTTAAAGTGAGTAAAGCGACCTACAAAAAAGCGTTAGGTGCACTTTATAAAGATAAGAAAATATCGCTGACAAAAGAAAAAGTAACGAAGTTATAAACTGACTTAGCTTCGTTACAAAGAGCACTAAAAAGCTGCTAGGTGATACTTAGCAGCTTTTTTTGGTTTCTTCACGATGCTCTGAAAAAGCCACACCTTCATACAGTAAGCGTTGAATAGGAAGTTCTATTGGGCTGTTTTTTAGAAGGAATCCAGATATAAATTCATTTTCAGTTTGTCTTTGAAGTTTGATGTCTTCATACATTGAGGATCGATTCAATCGGGTTAGTTGAGCAATGGTGTTGACTCGGTTTTTAAGGTTGTCTTGTGTGAGGTGTTTGCTCTGTTCAATGTAACTGAATTTCGGGTGAGTAAATACACTTTCTAATTCGGCCAGAGTTGCATCAATCAGAGGCTTAAAGTCTTCATCAAGGATGTCTCCATTGTGAATGTTAAAGATAGCTGTGATAGGGTTGATGACAGCATTAACTGCCAATTTTTCGATTACTCTTTGATGAATGTTAGTTACGGTTAGGTTATCAATTGGAAATTCGCGATTAGACTCTGTTTGTAGCCATCGCCCGAAGTAAGTATCCCCTAAACCTGTATGTTTTATGTGGTTCTTATCAATTTTTAAAACACCCTCACTCGTAATTGCCGCCCATAAAATTTGTGTATCTAATAAAACACTTTGAAGTTCTTCTTGTGCGCCTACACCATTACATAGACAAGCAATTGTTGCATCTTCTGTTACTCGTTCAGATATTTGTAAAAATGCGTCTTTTAAATCAAAGGATTTTGTACAAAGTAACACCTTATCGTATTGTTCTGTTAGCTCAGATGCCATGAAGCTTTTTATCTTGTGCTTAGTTGAAGTGCTTTGCTGTTGACCATTCTCATCTATGAGTGAATCTAGTGTGATTTTCTTCCCTGGGCTTTCTGATCTATATACAAGATGGACAGAATGACCGAGCGTTTGTAGCTTACAAGACCAAAATAGGCCAATCGCTCCAGCGCCAATTACTAGCCAAGGCGTGTTATTCATAATAGGTTTCCTATTAGGTGTTTTATTTCAATACCTGTTATTATCGCGCCAAAATACATTATTGAAAATGCAAAGGAGCAGAAAATGCCATCATTTGATGTAGTATCTGAACTAGATTGGCACGAAGTTAGTAACGCAGTCGACCAAGCTAACCGAGAAATTACAACTCGTTATGACTTTAAAGGCGTAAAAGCAAGTTACGAGATTAAAGATAAAACGAATGTTGTCATGGAAGCTGAGGCAGAACCTCAACTTCGTCAGATGTCCGATATTTTAAATCAAAAATTGGTCAGCCGTGGCATTGATTTGAAAAGTTTAGAAAAAGAATCGATTGTAAAAGGAAATATGCGAGCTTCACAGGCGGTTAAAATGAAAGAAGGCCTTGAAACTGACGAAGCGAAAAAGATTGTGAAAATAATCAAAGAGAGCAAAATCAAGGTTCAGGCGCAAATTCAAGGTGATCAGCTTCGAGTAACAGGTAAAAAGCGTGATGAGTTACAACAAGTAATGGCTTTGTTGCGTGGAGCAGATTTATCTCAGCCAGTTCAATTTACAAATTTTAGGGACTAATATTGAAAGCACAAAAAAATGTGTTTTCAATACAAGACTTAAGATGTAGGTTGTTCGGTGTGAGCCAAATCACAGCAAAGAACACGAAAAGTAGATGTCATAAAACGAACCCAATAGGGTTTATATAAAAAGGGAGGCTGTTTAGTGTTTACTGACGTCTCCCTTTGTTGTTACTGACTTTCGTTTATTGTTAGTTTAGTGCCAACTATGACCCAGCCTTCTTGTTCTAGCTTTTCTTTTTGCCTGAGATAGGCGTCTGTATTTTCTGCGAAGCTTATTCTTCGCTGAGAGTTAACAACTCGATACCAAGGTAATTTTGTATCTTTAGGTAAAAATTTCATTAAACGACCTACTTGTCGTGCATAGCCAGGAAAGCCTGCAAGCTTGGCAAGTTCGCCATATGCAATGCATTCTCCTTGTGGAATTTCGTTTAAAATAAGAAACACTTGAGATTTAAAGTGGTCCATCGCTTGATTAGTCATGGGATCGCCCATAGATATATGTCATTAGTTGAATTCAAGTATAAAACAAAAGAAGGTTACCATGAGATTTGCTCTTTTACTTTTTATCCTAGTGCCCATTATAGAAATGACTGTCCTCATTCAGGTTGGCAGTGAAATTGGAGCGCTAGCAACCGTTGCTTTGGTATTCCTTACCGCTATTGTTGGTGTCACGCTTATTCGTAAGCAAGGTTTGGAAACGTCCTTAAAAGCCCAAGAGAAAATGCGTCGTGGTGAATTGCCCGCTTCGGAAGTTGCTGAAGGCATAATGTTGATGTTTGCTGGTTTGTGCTTGTTGATTCCTGGTTTTGTTACTGATGCGATGGGGGCCTTACTATTGGTGCCACCATTAAGGAAATTATTTGCTGCAGGTCTAATCGTTAAGTTTATTAGCTCGATGATGGCTCGAGGCTCTCAATGGCGTGGTGGGCAGAATTATACCTCACAAGAAAGCGGAGAAATCATTGAGGGTGAATATGTGAATGAAGAAAATGACTTAATTGATAAAAAATAATTTTTTTTCTGGGTTGAAATACAAATTACTAACCGTATATAAAAGCTCGATAGAGATTCTCGTTGATAAACGAGATAAGTCCTGCCAGGGGATTCCTGGTATTGTTTTAAATTGGAGAAAATGATTGATGAATATTCGTCCTTTGCACGATCGTGTCGTTGTTCGCCGTAAAGAAGAAGAGACAACAACCGCATCTGGTATCGTTCTACCTGGATCTGCAACAGAAAAACCTACGCAAGGCGAGGTTTTGGCTGTAGGCACTGGTCGTATTCAATCCAACGGTGACGTAAGAGCTCTTGCTGTTAACGTTGGTGACACCGTGTTGTTTGGTCAGTACTCAGGTCAAACAGTGAAGATCAATGGTGAAGAGCTACTTATTATGAAAGAAGAAGAAATCTACGGCATCGTTGAAGCCTAGTTCATCTTTGTAGTTCATATTTGATTTGTAACATTTTAAAACAGTTAAAAGGTATTACAAAATGTCATCTAAAGAAGTTAAATTTGGAGATAGCGCTCGTCAGCAAATGCTGCGAGGTGTTAATGTTCTAGCAGACGCCGTCAAGGTTACTCTTGGGCCAAAAGGCCGTAACGTTGTTATTGAAAAATCTTTTGGTTCACCATTAGTGACAAAAGATGGCGTAACCGTTGCCAAAGAAATTGAACTAGAGAATAAGTTCGAAAATATGGGCGCGCAAATGGTTAAAGAAGTTGCCTCTCAAGCAAATGATGTTGCTGGTGATGGTACTACAACAGCAACTGTTTTGGCTCAAGCTTTAGTAACAGAAGGTCTTAAATCTGTTGCTGCTGGTCGTAATCCAATGGATCTTAAACGTGGTATCGATCAAGCTGCAGCAGCAGTTGTAAAAGAGCTTGCCGCGTTATCTACACCTTGTACAGATACAAAAGCCATTGAGCAAGTTGGTACTATTTCTGCTAACTCTGATGCATCTGTTGGTCAAATTATTGCGGAAGCAATGGAACGTGTTGGTAAAGAAGGTGTAATCACAGTTGAAGAAGGTTCAGGTTTTGATGATGAACTTGCTGTAGTTGAAGGAATGCAATTTGACCGCGGTTATTTGTCTCCTTATTTCATCAACAACCAGGAAACAATGAGCGCGGAATTAGAAAACCCATTCATTCTTCTTGTTGATAAAAAAATCACTAACATCCGTGATTTGCTACCGGTATTGGAAGGTGTTGCAAAAGCTTCTCGTCCTTTGTTGATTATCGCTGAAGATGTTGAAGGCGAAGCCTTGGCAACTTTAGTTGTAAACAGCATGCGCGGTATTGTTAAAGTAGCAGCGGCTAAAGCGCCAGGTTTTGGTGATCGTCGTAAAGCAATGTTGGAAGATATTGCTGTATTGACTGGTGCCACTGTTATTTCTGAAGAAGTTGGTTTGAGCCTTGATACAACAACTTTAGAGCAACTTGGTACAGCTAAGCGTGTTACCCTTACGAAAGAGAGTACAACGATTGTTGATGGTGCAGGTGTTGCTGCGAACATTACAAGTCGTGTTGATCAAATTCGTGCAGAAATTGCTAATTCTTCTTCTGACTACGATAAAGAAAAACTTCAAGAGCGTGTTGCTAAATTGGCAGGCGGTGTTGCAGTTATTAAGATTGGTGCAGCAACTGAAGTTGCCATGAAAGAGAAAAAAGCTCGTGTAGATGATGCACTTCACGCTACTCGTGCTGCTGTTGAAGAAGGTGTTGTCGCTGGTGGTGGTGTTGCACTGGTTCGCGCTTTGACTAAAGTTGTTGGTCTTGTTGGTGACAACGAAGATCAAAATGTTGGTATTGCTTTGGCTCTACGAGCTATGGAAGCGCCAATGCGTCAAATCGTAGAAAACGCGGGTGATGAAGCTTCTGTTGTCGTTGATAAAGTTAAGCAGGGTGAAGGTAACTACGGTTACAACGCTGCAACTGGTGAATACGGCGATATGTTGGAAATGGGTATCCTAGATCCAGCGAAAGTAACGCGCTCTGCACTTCAAGCAGCGGCCTCTGTTGCAGGTCTTATGATTACAACAGAAGCAATGATTGCTGAATTGCCAAAAGAAGATGCTGGCATGCCTGATATGGGTGGCATGGGCGGAATGGGTGGCATGGGCGGAATGATGTGATGCCTCTCTAACCCTGCGTTAGTAAAAAAGCCTCGTTAAAATAGCGAGGCTTTTTTTATGCTTATTTGTTTTGATATGTAATCTTAAAAAAATTGTAGTGTTGGTTTTTGGCTGGGTTCATAGTGAAGGGAGTATTTTAGGTTGTTTTATAAGAGAGTTTCAATCTTGGTCAAATTATCTAATTTATGATTTGTGTAAATATGACTCTTTTTGTGGTTATTTTTTGAGCGGTTTTGGCTTTAAAGGGCATTTTTTTTATTTCTCTTGCGCTAACTGCAAACCATTGATTCTAAAGCTATTGATAAATCATCACCTGTGTAAGATACTTGGTTATATATTCGCGTCCATATTTTGTAAATAAAGGGAAGATTATGCTCAGAAAAACCCTCATTAGTATTGCTGTATCAGGTGCACTTTATGTATCCAGCAGTTACGCATTGGAACTGGGTGAGTTAACCTCTCAATCAAATTTGGATGAGCCTTATCGCGGAAAGATTGAAATCTCCGATGTGGGCACATTAACAACAGACGATATATTAATTCGTTTGGGTAGTGAGAGTGAATTTCGCCAAGCAGGTTTGACTCCAACAAGAGTTTTATCTCAACTGAAATTTGATGTGACCCGTGAAAATGGAGAATTGATTGTTGCTGTAACTTCCAATGAACCATTGGTAGCAGATGAATTGCATTTTATTTTGGCGGCTCGTTGGCCAAGTGGTCAAGTGGTTAGAGAGTACCAGTCGCCACTTAATCAATCTGCACTTGTGGAAAAGTCTCAAAAAGAAGTGGTTCAATCGGCACCAATAACTTCGGATGTTTCAGCTACAACCACGTCCTCCTCAACGGGGTCTGTTTTTAGACAAGCAACCTCATCCGCAGAGACTATGTCAGTTAAAGGCCAAATGAATGTCGTAAAAGGCAACACTCTTTGGTCTATCGCAGGGCAAAACCGTCCGACGAATCAATTAACTATCTATCAAACAATGATGGCGATCCAAGCGCTTAATAAAGAAGCGTTTTATTCAGATAATATTAATCTTCTAAAAGAAGGTGCTGTTTTACGTTTACCAACACAAGATCAAATTGCACTTTTTAATAAAACAATTTCCCAAGAGGAATTTAAACGCCAACATGATGCCTGGATGGCCCTTAAAGGTTCTAAAGGCTCATCAAATGTTGAAAAAGCACAGTTAAATACACAAGCAAAAGCAAAAGATGCAGAAAGTTCACCTGCAACTAATACAGATAAATTAACTCTATCTTCTGGTCAAAGCCTCTTACCTGAAAGTAGTGCGAGCTCAAATACTGGAGAGGATAGCAGCGCGGCTCTAAATACTTTGCAAACTGAGTTGTCCGCATCCCAAGAATTACTTGATAAAGAGCAGCGTGAAAAAGCAGAGCTTTCAGTACAGTTAGGTGATTTGAATAAACAACTTGAAACACTTGAGCAATTAATTAGCCTGAAAGATAAGCAGTTGGCTGATTTGCAGCAGCAGTTTGTTAATGCTCAACAAACTTTACAAGAACAAAAAAACACTGTTGATCAGTTGTTAGAAGCGGATCAAATTCGTAGAGAAAAGGAGCAAGCTGAAGCGGATTCTTTAGTTAATAAGATTTTTGGTAACCCAATTATTGTCTCTATGGGGGCCGTGGTTATTTTATTACTGGGCTTCTTAATCGGTTTGATTATGCGCCGATCTGGAAAAAACCAAGGAGATGAACTATTAAAAAAGGATGAATTTGACCTTTCATCAACAGCTCCAGCTGCTGTTGCAATAGATTATGCTCAGGATGAAGAATTTAAGGTCAAAGAAGAGCTTCAGGAGGAAGATCCTTTCGCATTCGATTTTGATACAGATGAAGACCCGGAAGACATGGAGCATTTTGATTCCTTTGATTCTGGCATTACTCCAATCGATGAGCCAGATACAATTGTCGATGATATGGATTTTTTGGAAGATCCTGAAACTGAACTAGAAAGCGCAATTGAAGAAGAAACGGATTTGGATGAAGACTTTTCTTCTTTTGATGAGGCGGATGACCTTCCAGAGCCAGAAATAAATTTAGATGCTGATGATTTTGAGGAATTTGTCGAAGACGATATTCCAACCATGACGCCGGAAACAGTTGAGACAGAAAACTCTGAACTTGAACCCGAGTTGGAAAGCGCAGAGCCTGAATCAAATGTAAGTTCTGAAGCAGAAAAAGAAGAGGAGTCTTTTGTTTCTAGTCTGTTGAATGATGTTGATCAGGAAGATGTTGATGAGTCGGCTATTTTTAACGGTATAGCGGATGACTCAATTGCAAGTACTATTGAAGAAACTCTTGCTGAAGCACAAGAAAGTGAAGAAGAGTTTGATGTTCCTGCATTTGGTGAGGCAGAAGCCGCAGTAGATGAAGAGGGAAGTGATGACGAAGAGGAGTTCGACTTTTTTGATGCTAGTGGTGATGAAGTGGCAACTAAATTAGATTTGGCAAGAGCTTATATGGATATGGGTGATGAAGAAGGTGCTCGAGTTATCTTAGAGGATGTTGTTCAATCAGGTAATGAGAAGCAAATTTCTGAAGCGCAGAATATGATAGAGCGAATGTTCCCAAGTGACTAAAAAAGTTGTACTAGTTGTTGAATATAATGGCTCTGCATACAAGGGCTGGCAAGCACAAAAATTTGGTGTTCCAAGTGTTCAAGAAAGTTTAGAAAAAGCATTGGCCGTGATCGCAAACCATCCTGTTAAGGTGGTTTGTGCTGGTCGAACAGATTCTGGTGTCCATGCCAGTGCGCAGGTTGTTCATTTTGAAACTGAAGTTGAGCGTAGTGAAAGAGCTTGGACATTAGGTGTCAACACCTACCTTCCTGTTGATATTTCCGTTGTTGCAGCTCGTCATGTTTCAGAAAACTTCCATGCACGTTTTAGTGCACTAAGTCGTCGTTATCGTTATGTGATTTACCAGTCGGAATTACGCCCAGCTATATTGGCAAAAGGGGTAACTTGGACTTATAAAAACCTTGATGTCGAAGCAATGAAAGATGCAGCTAAAGCATTTGTTGGTACTCATGATTTCACGTCTTTTCGAGCTGTTGGTTGTCAGGCCAACTCGCCAATTCGTACTATTCTTTATTTTGATGTTCAGCAATTAGGTCAATATATTGTTTTGGATGTTAGAGCTAACGCATTTTTGCATCACATGATTCGAAACTTTGCTGGTGTTCTGATGAGCATTGGTGCAGGTGAAAAGCCTGTTACTTGGTCAAAAAAAGTTTTGGATGCGAAAGATCGTAGTAAAGGCGGAATTACCGCACCGCCTGATGGTTTGTATTTTGTTGACGCTCAGTACCCTGATATTTTTAATGTGCCGGTCTGCAAGTTAGGGCCTCATTTTTTACCTTATGTAGACGAGCCTTCGTATGAACTGTCGAGTTAAAATCTGTGGAATAACAAATATCGAAGATGCACTGATGGCGTGTCGTCATGGTGCTGATGCATTGGGGTTTGTTTTTTATAAAAAGAGCCCTAGATACGTCTCTCCTCAAGTAGCCAACTCAATCGTTGCTCAGTTGCCGCCCTTTGTAACCCCTGTAGCTTTATTTGTTGACGCTGATGAGGTTATTGTTCGGACTGTTATTGATGGCAGCTCTCGTTGGATGATTCAATTTCATGGTGCAGAACTTGAAACCGAATGTTTGTCTTATCAACGACCTTACATGAAAGCACTAAGAGTAAAAAGAGGCGATGATGTTGCTGCCTTAGTTGGTCAATACCCTACAGCGAGTGCCGTTTTATTAGACGCGTATAAAGCTGGTGTTCCAGGTGGAACCGGAGAGGTGTTTGATTGGTCATTGATTCCAAAAAAATTAACTAGGCCCGTTGTATTGGCGGGAGGCCTGACGCCTGGAAATATCAAAGACGCGATAAAGCAAGTCGAACCTTACGCTGTAGATGTGAGTGGCGGTGTTGAATTATCGAAAGGCATTAAGAGTGAGCCTAAGGTTCAAGAATTTATTAGTGGAGCAAAATGTGGATAACAAAGATATTAATCTAGATTTACCGGATTCTCATGGTCGCTTTGGTCAATATGGCGGTGTGTTTGTTTCTGAAACCTTGATGTCTGCTTTAGATGATTTGACAAAGATGTATGAGAAATTATCTAAAGATAGTACGTTTCAAGCAGCCTTTGATTATGATTTGGCTCACTATGTTGGCCGTCCTTCTCCGCTTTATTTTGCGGAACGGTTAACGGAAAAGGCTGGCGGTGCGAAAATTTATTTGAAACGAGAAGATCTTAATCATACTGGAGCCCATAAAATCAACAATACTATTGGTCAGGCTTTACTGGCTAAACATATGGGTAAGCCAAACATTATTGCTGAGACAGGTGCAGGGCAGCATGGTGTTGCTTCTGCCACAGTTGCGGCTCGATTAGGACTGAAATGTAAAGTGTTCATGGGGGCGGAAGATATTCGCCGTCAATCATTGAATGTTTATCGAATGAAGTTACTTGGCGCAGAAGTGATTTCTGTAGAGTCAGGGACTAAGACACTAAAAGATGCGCTTAATGAAGCAATGCGTTATTGGGTTGGTAATGTAGATGATACTTTTTACATTATAGGTACCGCTGCAGGCCCACATCCATATCCAAAACTAGTTCGTGATTTTCAAGCTGTGATTGGGCGCGAAACGAAAGCTCAGTGTTTGGCTCAAGAAGGTCGCTTGCCTGATGCTCTTGTAGCCTGTGTTGGCGGTGGTTCAAATGCAATAGGTATGTTTCATCCTTTTATTAAAGATGAAGGTGTTGCTATGTATGGTGTTGAGGCTGGAGGTGATGGTATAGAAACAGGCCGTCATGCGGCGCCATTAACAGCTGGCCGACCTGGTGTTCTGCATGGAAATCGTACTTATGTTATGGCCGATGATGATGGTCAGATTATTGGAACTCACTCCATTTCAGCTGGTTTGGATTACCCTGGTGTTGGGCCAGAGCACGCTTGGTTGAAAGATATTGGTCGCGCAAACTATGTTGCGATTAATGATGATGAGGCAATGGATGGTTTTAGAGATCTAACTCGTTTAGAGGGTATTATGCCTGCGTTAGAATCAAGCCATGCGGTCGCTTATGGCATGAAATTAGCGGCAACGATGGAAAAAGATAAAATTGTCGTTATTAATCTTTCAGGTCGTGGTGACAAAGATATTCTTACTGTTGCTGAATTAGATGGGATAGAAGTATGAGTCGCATTAAACAATGTTTTGAAAATTTAGAAAAATCTGGTAAAAAAGCGCTCATTCCGTATATTACCGCAGGTGATCCATTACCTGATTATACAGTAACCATGATGCACGCTTTGGTATCAGCAGGAGCGGATGTAATAGAGATTGGCATGCCTTTTTCGGATCCAATGGCTGATGGCCCAGTGATTCAGCTGGCTTGTGAGCGCAGTTTGGCTGCGGGCACTAATGTTAAGAAAGTGCTGAAAATGATTAATGAGTTTCGTCAAACAAACACGGAAACGCCTGTGGTTTTGATGGGATATTTGAATCCGATAGAATTCTTTGGTTATCAGGCATTTTCGGATGCAGCGAAAGAAGCTGGTGTGGATGGTATTTTATTAGTAGATCTGACTCCAGAAGAGGCGACAGATGTAGTAGAATGCTTCAAACAAAACAATATTGATCTTATTTATTTATTGTCACCAACGACAACGCCTGAACGTGCTAAGAAAATATGCGACTTCGCATCAGGGTATGTTTATTACGTTTCAGTAAAAGGTGTGACAGGATCGGCTGAATTAGATGTCGATAGTGTTAAGAAACACGTCGATACATTGCGAACCATTACTTCTTTACCTATCGGTGTTGGGTTTGGGATTCGTGACGCTAAAACAGCGGCAGCAGTAAGTAAATGTGCTGATGGTGTTATTGTTGGTAGTGTGTTGGTGAATGCCATTGCGGAAAACAAAGATCGTCAAAAAGAATATGTAGCTGACGCTTTAGGGACTATTTTGTCCCCAATGCGTAGTGAAATGGACGCTTAAGCGGCAGCAAACAAGAAATATGGAGAAGTAAATGAGTAGCTGGTTAGATAAATTTGTACCTTCCATTGTGCGTAGTGAATCAAGACGCAGTTCATCGGCTTCAGTACCTGAAGGTCTTTGGAAGAAATGTCCAAAATGTGAAAACGTTTTGTATCGTCCAGAGTTAGAAAAAAACTTAGATGTTTGTCCAAAGTGTGATCATCATCTTCGTGTTAGCGCTCGTCGCCGTCTAGATATTTTTCTAGACAAAGAAGGCCGTCATGAAATTGGCGCGCACCTTGAGCCTGAAGATAAATTGAAATTTAAAGACACCAAACGCTACAAGGATCGTATTGCTGATGCACAGAAAGCAACAGGTGAAAAAGATGCATTAGTTGCTATGCAAGGTGTATTAAATGGTATGCCTGTTGTGGCAGTTGCCTTTGAATTCAAGTTTATGGGTGGCTCTATGGGGGCAATTGTAGGTGAGCGATTCATTCAGGCAGTTAATGTTTGTTTAGAAAAACGTATCCCTCTTGTTTGTTTTTCTGCAAGTGGTGGTGCTCGTATGCAAGAAGCACTTATCTCTTTGATGCAAATGGCGAAAACCAGCGCAGGTTTAGAACGTATGAAGCAAGAAGGCATTCCGTACATTTCTGTTATGACAGATCCTGTATTTGGTGGCGTTTCTGCTTCTTTAGCAATGCTAGGTGATTTGAACGTTGCTGAGCCAAATGCCTTAATCGGTTTTGCCGGTCCTCGAGTTATAGAACAAACAGTTCGTGAAAAATTACCAGAAGGCTTTCAACGTAGCGAATTCTTGTTGGAGAAAGGCGCGTTGGACATGATTATCAAACGTGAAGATATGCGTGATCGTTTGCATAATATTTTGTCTATGCTTACCAATAAGGTTGCTTAAATAAATGACGCACAAGTCATTAGCGAGTTGGCTCTCATACATTGAGAGCCAACATCCCTCAGAAATAGAACTTGGTTTAGATAGAGGGAAAAAAGTTTTAGATAAATTGAATTTGTCTAAACCTAAGCACAAAGTCATTACAGTTGCAGGTACAAACGGAAAAGGTTCTACTTGTGCTATGTTAACTCAGTATCTTTGTGGTCAAAACTATTCTGTCGGCACCTACACCTCTCCTCATTTTCTTGCTTTCAATGAGCGTATTGCTTTAAACAATGTATCTTGTGACGATGATATTCTTTGTCGTGCATTTGAGGTAATTGAAACTGCGCGAGGAGACATCCCTTTAACCTATTTTGAATTCAGTACACTTGCTGCCTTATGGGTTTTCGATCAATCTAATTTAGATTATTGGGTCCTTGAAGTCGGGCTAGGTGGACGCTTAGATTCTGTAAATATGGTTGATACCGATGTTGCTGTTGTTACATCTATCTCTCGGGATCATGTTGACTGGTTAGGAGATAATCTCGATGTAATCGCACGGGAGAAAGCCGGAATAGCAAGGAAAGGGAAGTTGCTGATTAGTGGTGTTGTTAACCCGCCATTAACCATCGCCAAAAAAGCCTCAGAAATTGGTGCTCAGTTATACCAGAAAGGTCAAGATTTTATCTTTTCTTCTGACGATGAAGCTTCTACTTGGTCATGGTCTGGTTATGAAGAGAGCTTTTCTAATTTACCTATACCTTCACTTCCTCTTCAAAATGCAGCTACTGTTGTTGCTGTATTAATGTATATGGGCCTTGCGCCTAAACAAGAGGATCTTGTTTCTTTATTTCGTACGGCAGAATTAACTGGTCGTTTTCAAAAGGTATCTTCGGTTCCTGATGTGTTTATTGATGTTGCCCATAACCCTGAAGCTGCAATTGAGCTGGCACGTCGAGTGGATCATTTTATGCAGCCACCTATAGCAGTTTGTGGCATGTTAAAGGATAAAGACATTGGTAGTGTTATGATGCACCTTGCAAACAGTTTCTCTGATTGGTACTGCTGTGATTTGGCTGGGCCGAGAGGTGCTAAAGCAGTAGAGCTTGTTAATAATGTTTTGCTTAATTCACCAAACCTTTCTCAACGTGTGAACGCATTTGATTCAGTACAGAGCGCATTTACAGCGGCGTTTGTTAAAGCAAAAGAAGAGCAGCGTTCCATAATTGTATTTGGGTCCTTTATAACCGTCTCAGATTATTTGGCATTTAGTCAATAAAGAGTGATTTATGATAGATAGAACCATTACATATAGACTTATTGGTGCCAGTATTGTGGTACTTTCTGCGGCAATTGTTTTGCCTTTAATTTTAGATGGTGAACGACCTGCAGAGTTGGATATTCAAGTTCAAGTTACAAAACCACCAGCATTTCCAGTTGTAGAAATTGCACCTGTACAACCAGTGGATTCTTTAGCCGTTGAACCATCCTCCTCTGAAGATAAATCACCTAACGAGATTCGCTTAATTCCAGTACCTGGTTCTGCCAAGGATGTGAAAACGATTACTAAAACTGATTCAGAATTAAAGAAATCAGAAGTAAAAACGGTTACTAAAACGCCAGTTAAACCAACAACTATAGCAGCTGATAGGTGGGTTGTTCAGATTGCGACCTTTAAAAGTAGAGACAATGCAACTCGCTTAGTCGAAAAACTTAAAGGGGCAAAATATGATGCGTATAGCACAACAACAAATTCCCTTCATAAAGTATATGTTGGACCTGAGTTTAAGCGTGATACATCCGAAAAAATACGAAATGACATTAAGAGGAAATTCAACTTGGCGGGCATTGTCGTTAAATTTTCAGTTAATTAAAGCAGGTAGACTGATTCCTATATTTTGAATCGGTAAGCCATCTGTTAAACTTCGCGACAATTTTTAGAGGTATTCATGGAGCAAGCTAATTCGATGGCGACAGTAGATTGGTTAATTATTGCTGTTGTTGTTCTTTCTACTTTATTGAGTCTGAAACGAGGCTTTGTAAAAGAAGTTTTGTCCCTATTAACTTGGGTTGTTGCTTTTGTTGTTTCAATTAAATTTGCTGATCAAATGCAAGCGCTTCTAATTGAACAAGTACAAAATGACCAAATTCGTTATATTGTAGCTTTTGTTTCCTTGTTTATTGCTTCGCTTGTGGTCGGTGCCCTAGTGAGTTTTTTATTAGGTTCTTTGATTCAAGTAACGGGTTTATCAAGTACAGATCGAGTACTAGGTATGGTATTTGGTTTTGCTCGGGGTAGTTTAATTATTGTAGCTTTTATTTCTCTGCTGAGCTTAAGTCCAGCCATAGAGGAAACTGAGTTTTGGAAAACATCACAATTGATCCCTCAATTGGGACAATTGAATGACTGGACGCGAGATATGTTAGGCAAGAGTACGGATCTTATTGATTCCTCTCTCATTGATCGCGCCCTTGGTAATTAGTTGCTTAATGCAATATTTAAATAGGTAGAGAACCTTTTGCGGCATTTGTCGCAATTCCCCAACACGAGGATCTAGAACATGTGTGGTATCGTTGGTGTCGTAGGCACGTCTGTGGTTAACCAAGCTATTTTTGATGCGTTAACCGTTCTTCAGCATCGTGGACAAGATGCTGCGGGTATGGTAACTAGCCATAACGGACGATTATGTTTGCGCAAAGACAATGGTCCGGTGAGTGAAGTTTTTCGCACTCGTCATATGAAAAAACTCCAAGGTAACATAGGAATAGGGCATGTTCGCTATCCAACGGCTGGTACATCCAGTTCTGCAGAAGCACAGCCTTTTTATGTGAATTCTCCTTATGGTATTTCCCTTGCACACAATGGTAATTTGACTAATACAACTAAGCTTAAGCGAGAAGTATTTGAATCTGACTTACGTCATATCAATACAACCTCTGACTCTGAAGTGTTGGTTAATGTATTGGCGCACGAGCTGCATCAAGAGGGTAAATTCATTCCTACTCCAGAAGATATTTTTAATGCGCTTGAGCGAGTTTATAAGCGGATTGAAGGTGGTTATGCTGTCGTTACCTTGATTACTGGCTATGGTATTTTGGCTTTTCGTGATCCAGATGGTATTCGCCCACTTATCTATGGTTCTAAGCAAACGGATACTGGCCTTGAGCACATGGTGGCATCTGAAAGTGTTGCGCTTGATGCGGCAGGTTTTACCGTAGAGCGTGATATTCAACCAGGTGAAGCCATTTTTATAGATGTGAACCATAAGGTTCATATGCGTCAATGTACGCCTAAAAAAGTAGCGCGACCTTGTTTATTTGAATACGTGTATTTTGCTCGTCCTGACACTGTTATCGACAGCATTTCGGTCTATAAAGCCCGTATGAATATGGGGGACCGTTTGGCGGCAAAAATCGAACGTGAATGGAAAGATCATGATATTGATGTGGTTATTCCTATTCCCGACACCAGCCGTACTTCTGCATTGCAAATTGCTCAATCATTGAATATTCCATTTCGTGAAGGTTTGGTGAAAAACCGATACATCGGTCGTACTTTTATCATGCCCGGCCAAGAAATACGTAAGAAATCGGTTCGTCAGAAATTAAACCCAGTACCTTTTGAGTTTAAAGACAAAACCGTTTTATTGGTCGATGACTCCATTGTTCGTGGTACGACAAGTAAAGAAATTATCGAAATGGCCCGTGATGCAGGTGCTAAAAAAGTATACATAGCTTCTGCCGCCCCTGAGGTTCGTTATCCAAACGTGTATGGGATCGATATGCCCGCTGTGACTGAGTTAATTGCGCATAATCGAAATGTTGATGAAATCTGTGAAATCATAGGTGCAGACAAATTAATCTTCCAAGATCTGAATGATTTGATTGAAGCTTGTATCGATGAAAAACACTCAGACGTTCGAGAATTTGATACGTCAGTTTTTAATGGCACTTATATAACAGGTAATATTGATAAGGCTTACTTAGAAGGTCTTGAGGGGGCTCGTAATGATTCAAATAAAGCCTCTATTGAAGATATGCAAAGTAGCGACATGATGCATCCAATGTAACATTGCCGCTTATCAAGTGATTGATAAAAAACGGACTGAGAAAACTTCTAAGTCCGTTTTTTTTGCTTATAAACTAGTTATTAGATGACTCTGGCTATTTATGTAGAGTGTCTTGATCATCTATAAGTGTTGCTTGGTTATTATTATCCGTTGGGGCCGCTTCTTTTTCCAATGCTTCAAGTTGCTTCCGTTCCTTTCTGCGGTAACCAAGTACTAATAAGCAAGGCGTCAGAATAAGTGTTAAAGGTGTCGCAAAGGTTAATCCACCAGCAATGGCTGTTGATAGTTGTGTCCACCATTGCGCTGATGGTGCGCCAACACTTAGGGATTGATGTGTTAAGTCAATGTTTAACTGAAAAACCATAGGGATTAGACCAAGAACGGTTGTTATAGTTGTCAGCATAACAGGCCTTAAACGCTGTACTCCAGTGCGAATTGCCGCCTCACGAACCATCATGCCTTGTTTACGTAAACCGTTGAAGGTATCAATCAAAACGATGTTGTTGTTCACCACTATTCCGGCTAGTGCAATAACGCCAACACCGCTCATGACGACACCGAATGGTTGACCCTTCATCATCAAGCCAATAAAGACACCCATGGTCGAAAAGATAACGGCACTTAGAATCAATAAGCATTGAAAGAAATTATTAAACTGAGTAACCAGAATGATTGCCATGATAAAGAAGGCAACCCCAAAGGCCTTCATTAAAAAGATCATAGATTTCTGTTGTTCTTCAGTATTTCCGCGGAACTCATAACTGACCGTTTTATCAATGTTGGCATTGTTAAGTTCAACTTTAATTGCTTTGATCACTTCATCAACAACTAAACCATCTAAAACGTCAGCATCAATTTGAACTGCTTTTTTACCATCCGTTCGGTTAATTACACCTTGTTTAGGTGCAGCATAACGAGTGATAAAGTTACTAGCAGGAATGCTCCCTTGATTTGTTGGAATTTGTAGTTGGTCAAGTTGATCTAAACTACGTTGGTTAACAGGGTAACGTAAGATAATATCTATCTTGTCGTCTGCACCTTCTGGTAAGAAGTCACTTAATGTAATTCCTGTTGTGACGAGCTTAATGACATTACCAAGACTATTTACATCTACACCGTAGCGACTGGCTTCGGCACGGTTAATATCAATACGCCACTCTATACCAGATAAAGATCTATCATCGTTTACTGTAATGATTTCATCTCTTTCAAGTAGCTTTTTACTAATTTCATCCGCTGTTAAATATAGAGCTTCAGAATAATTAGAAGTAAGCTGTAATTGAATATCTGCGCCAGATTGAGGGCCACCTTGTTCTTTTTCTGCACTGACTTCAATGCCAGGAATTTGTTTGGTTTTATCACGGATACGCTCCAAGATGATACTTGCAGGTTCTCGTTTATACCAATCAATAAATTCCATGCTGATAGAGCCAATGCTATCTGGTGAAGCATTATTTCCTGGTGTCGCATATGAGGTTGTTACGATGCTTTTTAGCTCAGGTGTACCGATAAGCTGCAATTCAACTTGTTTGACCAATGCATCTTTTTCATCAAGAGATAAATCACCACGGGCGCGAATCTCCAAGTTAGCCGACTCAGGCTCAATATTAGGAAAGAACTCAACCCCTTTACCAAACTGACCGTAAATCATGAAAACACTGATGAGTAGGGTAATGGTAAATATTAATACCCAGATTGGACGCTCTACTAAACGCGTTAACATTCTTCCGTAAAAGCCTGTTGGGCCTCTAAGTTCAGTTAAGTCACCGCTTTCGGTAATGCGCAAAGCGTGTAAGGTTTTTTCATTGTAAGCGCCTTTTTTACCTATCATAGAGCCAATAGTAGGCAGCACAATCAATGCCATCACTAAAGAAGATGATAAGGTCGCAATAATGGTGATAGGCATGAATTTCATGAATTCACCAACGATATCTGGCCAAAACAGCAATGGCATAAACACAGCAAGTGTCGTCGCCGTGGAGGCGGTAATGGGCCATGCCATACGTTTTGCTGCTTCACTGTATGCTTGGCGTTTAGAGGCACCCTCTGCCAGTTTTCTATCTGCATATTCAGTAACAACAATGGCACCATCAACCAACATGCCGACACTTAGAATCAAGGCAAAAAGTACCACCATATTAATGGTGTAACCTTGTAAGTCTAAAATCAAAATGCCTGATAAAAACGCGCCGGGAATAGCCAAACCAACCAATAAGGCACTACGAATGCCAAGGGCCCAAACAATGACAATCATCACTAATAATGTAGCAGCTAATACGTTATTAAATAGATCGTTTAGTGAGGTTTCTATGTCGGTAGATTTATCCCCAGTTAGATTATATTCAACATTCTCTGGCCATTGTTGGCTTTCAGCTTGAACGACCGCTTTTACCGCTTCAATGGTTTCAATTATGTTAACACCAACACGTTTGGAAACTGCTAAGGTGATACTGCGTTTACCTTCAACGCGGGCATAGCTACTTGGGTCTTCAAAGGTAAGTTCACCGGTTGCAATGTCTCCTAAAAGAACAACTTGATCACCTTCGGCTTTGATGGGTAAATTAAGAATATCTTCTTTTGTTTTTAGTAATCCTGGTACTTTTAGTGAGAAGCGACCTGCACCAGTATCTAGATTGCCAGCAGCAACCAGGCGGTTGTTACCAGACACAAAATTAGCTACGTCGGTAAGAGATAAATTATAAGATTCAAGTTGTTCTGGGCGAATAATAATCTGGGCTTGTTGATCACGATCACCACTAATCTTGGCTTCTAGCACACCGTCAACCGCTTCAATGGAGTCTTGAAGGTTCTTTGCTGTACGGCTTAGAGTGGCGAAATCCACGTTGCCAGATAAATTAACGCGAAGTACAGGAAAGGTAGATAAATTTATTTCGGTAACAGTTGGCTCATCAGCGTCATCAGGTAACTCACTTTTGGCTCTATCGACTTTATCTTTTGCGTCACTAATAGCTTGATCTATGTCCACGCCAGATTCGAATTCCAACATGATGGAAGCGTGACCTTCAGATGCTGTCGATTTGAGTTCTTTTAAACCTTCTAATCCTTTGAGTTCTTTTTCTAAAGGGTGAACCAATAAGCTATCAGCATCTTCTGGTGAAATACCTTCTAATGAAACCGAAACATATGCCATTGGGATAGTGATATCTGGATCACTTTCTTTAGCTATTTCAATGTAAGACACCACGCCCATAATAAGTATTAGGGCGAAAAACATCATTACAGTTCTGGAGCGAGCCAAGGCCGCCTCAATCAATGTTTGCATACTGAGACTCCTTAGTTTTGATAATGTGCGTCAATTTTATCACCAGCAGAAACAAAGCCTTGCCCTACAGTAATAATATTTACATTATCAGGTAGTCCACTGACCCAGACTTGATCTCGCTCGGATTTAACAATGCTTACAGGAGAAACTACAACTCTGTTATCAATGTCGATAGTTTTAACCGCTGTTGTTCCTGCGTCATCTAATGTGAGTAACGCTGGAGAAAAAGCATGTGCTTTTTGTTCATCGATAGTGAAGTCTACTGAAGCAGTTAAACCCGCTGGAATTAGGTTATCTGGATTTTCTACTTGTATTTCAACCGTAATGGTTCGGCTTGCTTCATTTGCAGTTGTATTTATATAAGAAACAAAACCTTCCGCTTCATAACCTGATTCAAGTTGAATGTTACCTGGCGTTCCTAATTTTATTTTTTGAATTTTGTTTTGGGGAATATTGACACTAACTTTTATTGGGTTCAAAGAAACTAAAGTGCCAATTGAGTCACCAGCAGAGATAACTTGGCCTTCTTGAACATCGAGCGTATTTAATATTCCAGAGAAGGGAGCAGTAATGGTCGCGTTTTCTAAGTCCACTAATAGTCGACGTTCCGCAGCTTTTGCTGCGGCTAGCTCTGTTTCTGCTTGGGCCAGGTTTACTTTTGAGGAAAAATTGTTGGCGGCTAACTTTTTAATGCCATCTAATTCTAGAGTTCTTTGTTTTACTAGAAGGCGAGCTTGTTCAATCTCTGTTTTAAGTGTGCGGGTGTCAATTTGTAAAATCGGCGTCCCTTTTTTTATAAAGGAACCTTTTTCTATAGGGAGCTTTGTAATTCGTCCAGGGTAGGTATTAATTAAAGAGAGAGTTTCATCTGCTTTAGTTGTACCACTTAAGGGTAAGTGCATTTCAATGGTCTTGGCCGCAAGTGTTTTGGCCTGTACTGAGTAAATTAATTTAGATTCTGCGGTTTGAGATGAAATGGTATTTTCTTTTGGGGTTGCTTCGGTAGGACTGACAGTGACACCGTTACCTCCAACTATCATCCAAGTTACCGCGATTGCCGTAACAACAACAGCGGTAATTGGTCCCACTTTACTTTTTAGCTCCATCGAATGCTCCACACATGAAAAATTAATGTCAATATTAAGTTAAGTATATTCTTAAATAATGACCAATGGCGCTCTTTTATTCAAGAATTGTGAAAATCATAGCAGGATTATAGTTTGCTCTTATGACGGATCTTGCTGATTTTTACATTATCATCCTTAAATCGTCTATTTTTGAACGGCCAAATATGGGTATTTACTGATTCTTTTACGAGAAGAGTGATACTATACCGCCACAAAATTTTTACATTATATGGATAGATATGAGTCTATTGTCGTTAGAACAGATCAGTGTTGCTTTTGGGCATAATCCACTGCTGTCAAAAATCAGTTTTTCAGCAGACGCCGGTGAGCGTGTTGCTATTATCGGCCGTAATGGTGCGGGTAAATCTACTTTCTTGAAGATTATTTCTGGAGAGCAAGTGCCAGATGAAGGCGTTGTTCGCATTGAAGGTGGCATGAAGGTGGCACAGCTACCTCAAGAATTACCTGAAGCGAATGAAAGAACGGTACGTGAAGTCGTTAGCGAAGGCGCAGGGCAAGCCCATGAATTAATGACACGTTACTTCAAATTATTAGAGGACTTTGAAAACGATCATTCGGATGAACTGGGTGATATTCAAACGGAACTAGATAAAATTCAAGGCTGGGACTTAGAGCAGCGAGTGAATCATATGATTCAACGCCTGGCTTTACCTGCGGACAAGTTAATGTCTGAACTTTCTGGTGGTTGGCGTCGTCGTGTTATTTTGGCGCAAGCCTTGATCTCTAACCCAGACGTTCTATTACTTGATGAGCCGACTAACCATTTGGATGTTCCGACGATCGAATGGATGGAACAGCAACTTCAACAATTCCGTGGTTTGATTCTCTTTATTACACATGACCGTCGCTTTCTTGAAAAACTGGCGAATCGAATTGTTGAATTAGATCGCGGCAACCTTATTTCTTTTAGCGGTAATATTAACGCCTTCCTGACGTTTAAAGAGAAGTTATTGGAAGAAGAAGAGCGAGCGAATGCGCTATTTGATAAGCGTCTTGCCGAAGAAGAAGTATGGATTCGTCAAGGTATTAAAGCCCGTCGTACCCGTAACGAAGGCCGAGTGCGTGCTTTGGAAGCGTTACGAGTAGAAAGATCCGAACGTATTGGCCGTCAGGGTAATGCGAAAATGGCGATTGAAACCAAAGAGAAATCAGGCAAATTGGTGGCAGAGTTCAACCAAGTCGGTCACTCTTTTGAAGATAAAGTTATTTTACGGCCAATGGATTTTGTTGTTAATCGCGGCGACCGTATTGGGCTCATTGGTCCGAATGGTTGTGGTAAGAGTACCTTCTTAAAGATTTTGCTTGGTGATCTTGAGCCGACAACGGGTGAGGTTCGTCAAGGAACGAAATTGAACGTCGCTTACTTTGACCAATTACGTGAACAACTGGATCCAGAACAAACGGTTGCAGAGAATGTAGGTGAAGGGAAAGACGTCATCGAAATCAATGGTCAAAACAAACATGTTATTGGCTACCTTGGTGATTTTTTATTTCCACCAGAACGTGCTCGTACGCCAATTAAAGCCTTATCTGGTGGTGAACGTAACCGTGTTTTATTAGCGAAATTGTTTACTCGTCCTGCCAATCTACTAATAATGGATGAACCGACAAACGATCTGGATGTAGAAACATTAGAGCTTTTAGAAGAACTTCTAATGAACTACGACGGCACCTTGTTATTGGTAAGCCATGACCGTTCATTCCTAGATAACGTTGTGACCAGTGTTATTGCGTTTGAAGGCGAAGGACACGTAAAAGAATACGTGGGTGGTTATCAGGATTGGATTCGTCAAGGGGGCAAATTCCCAACTGAATCTACATCACAAACAGATGAGCCGAAAAATAAAGCCAAAACTGCCGAAAAAATAGATACTTTAGCACCTGTCGCCGAAGCAAAAGAAACGAGTAAGCCAAAAGCGAAGTTAAGCTACAAAATGCAGCGTGAGTTTGATTTGATGCCAGAAACCATTGCTAAATTAGAAGCTGAAATAGCGTCTTTACATGCGATGACGGCCGCTGCTGATTTTTATGCTGGTGATGCCGAAAAAATACAAAACACTCTGGCAAAAGTAACTGAAAAAGAACAAGCACTTGAAGTAACAATGGAGCGTTGGCTTGAGCTTGAAGAAATGCAAAACGGGTAAATGATTACTTGAAGACTATGGCTCAATAATTATGACTAAGAACACGACGACTCAAAAAACTACAAACCAAGAAGTAAAGCCGATTTCTTTGATTCCACGCTTTATTGGCGCTTTTGGTCAGTTTTTCAAATACATGGGGAGTGGCGATTATGCCGCTCGCTGTCAACATGTTGAAAAAGGTGATGTATTTGCTTTTGAAGCAGAACCAACGCTCATTACAGAAACAGTAGAAACTATCCGTGAAATTGAAGTGGCAGCGCCTGTTTTAGATACTGTAAATGAAGACGGCGCACATCAACTGTTACAACTATTGCAGCAAGAAGCTCGTTTTATTGATTTCCTCCAAGAAAATATTAACGACTATGCCGATGCAGATATTGGTGCTGCGGCACGTCAGATTCACTCTGGTTGTGCAAAAGTGTTGAAGCAGAATTTTACTATTGATGTAGTGAACTCCGCCCCTGAAAACAGCCGAGTAGAAGTGCCTACTGGTTACGATGCTAAACAAATCAAACTAGAAGGTCGAGTCGAAGGTTCAGGCCCTTATACTGGAACCTTAATTCATCCTGGCTGGAAAGTGACGGATACGCGTCTACCTAAAGTGACGAGTACGGATAGTCTAACCGTTTTGGCGCCAGCTGAAGTCGAGGTATAACCAATGGGACATTATTTTATTGGTATCGATTTAGGTACCACCCATTCGGCTGTCTACTATTCTGAAGCTTCAGGAGAGCAAACTAAAGGTAAGATCCAACAGCTTACCATTCCACAATTTACAGCAGCAGGGCGGATCGACGAATTGCCATTGTTGCCTTCTTTTGTTTATTTTCCTCATCAAACAGAATTCCTAGACAGTGATTTACAACTTCCTTGGGGAAAAGCGACCTCTATTGTTGGGCAATTAGCACGTGAACTAGGTACTAAATCTTCCGGGCGATTGGTGCAAAGTGCAAAAAGCTGGTTATGCCATTCTCAAGTGAGTGCTGAAGAAGCTATATTACCTATTGATGCACTAGAAGAAGTTGAAAAAGTCTCCCCAGCAGAGATTACTCAAGCTTTGTTGACTCATCTCGTAAATGCTTGGAATACTTCATTTCCACATGCCTTAATTGCTGATCAAGACGTTGTCATTACTGTGCCTGCATCATTTGATCCTGCAGCGCGAGTCATTACAGAACAGGCTGCAGAAAAAGTTGGACTACGAGCTCGCCTAATTGAAGAACCATTAGCCGCTTTTTATGCTTGGTTGTCAGATCAGGCGTCTTGGACAGATAGTTTAGCAGTTAACGAACACATTCTGGTTATTGATGTGGGTGGTGGTACAACGGATTTATCCTTGATCAAAACTGTCGAGGAAGATGGAGAGCTTGGATTGGAGCGAATCGCTGTTGGCCGCCATATATTATTAGGCGGCGACAATATGGATATGACGCTGACTTACCATCTGGCAGGGCTACTGGCTCAGAAAGGAACAAATCTTGAACCGTGGCAAATTACAGGTTTGACTCAAGCTTGCCGTGAAGCCAAAGAGCGTCTGCTATCTAATCCAGAACTTTCTGATGTTAGTGTTGTCGTTCCTAGTCGCGGACGTAGCTTGTTTAATAACAGTATCAAAACCACGTTAACTCAAATTGATGTTAAGCAATTGCTTATTGATGGTTTTTTTCCTGAATCCATATTTGGTGAGCAAGCTCAAAAAATGTCTCGGAGCGGTTTTAGTACTATCAATTTGGACTACGAGAACGACCCAGCTATCACTCGTCATATTAGCGAGTTCCTTTCCCAACAAGATGTTAAGCCAACAAAAGTGCTATTGAATGGTGGTGTTTTTAACGCTGGATTGATTAGCACAACATTGGAAGCTCGCCTTAAAAGTTTATTAGATGACGTGAATCTCATCATGCTAACGCCATCTCATTTGGATTATGCCGTCGCGAAAGGTGCGACCTATTACGCACAAGTCCAAGCGCAAGGTGGTGTTAAAGTAAAAAGTGGTTTATCTGCCAATTACTATATTGGTGTGGCTAGCCCAATGCCTGCGATTCCAGGTATGGCACCACCAGTCGATGGGATTTGTGTTGCGCCTTTTGGTTTAGAAGAAGGTTCTGAGGAGCAAATGCTGCCGAATGAATTTTCTCTAATCGTTGGCGAAAGCGTTAATTTTCGTTTTTTTCAATCTAAGCATAATGACGTTGAAACCGTTGGTAAGGTGATTTCTTCGTTTTCACTGGGTTTGTTGAATGAATTGAACCCTTTGTCTATTCGCTTAGATGCAGGTCATTATCAAGCTGGTGATATGGTGCGAGTTTATTTAACAGCTCAAGTCACGGAATTAGGCTTATTGTTATTGCAAGCTCACGATACCAATTCGGATTTAAGTTGGACCATCGAGTTTCAAGTGAGGGAGGCTTAATTCATGGCACAACCTGCTTTTCGTATTGGAATCGATTTGGGGACAACCAACTGTGTTGTCTCTTATCTACCAGTAGACCGCGAAACGTCTTCTACACCGGCGTTATTGCCAATTCCACAAGTAATGGCTGATGGTTCTGTACAAGAGTTTACTTATTTACCCAGTGCAATTTATCTATTAGCTCATGATGAAATAGGGAAGTTTGAGCCAGTATTACCTTGGCGATATCAGGATAAAGAACGCATTGTTGGGGTAGGGGCTTTGTCATTAGGTCAACGCCGTGCAGGGCAATTAGTGCAGAGTGCAAAAAGCTGGTTAAGTCATAGGCAAGTGGATCGTCGTTCAGCAATTTTGCCGTGGGGGAGTGATGTTGCAAAAAAGCTAAGCCCACTGGAAGCCAGCCAAGTTCTACTCTCACATATCAAGCAAAGCTGGAACCATGCTTTTCCTGACTCTCCTATAGAAAAACAATCTGTTGCGCTAACTTTGCCAGCGTCTTTTGATGAAGAAGCTCGTTCGCTGACGCTTGAAGCCGCTAGGTTAGCTGGTTTAAACGACTTTTACCTATTAGAAGAGCCGCAAGCTGCTTGTTATCACTACATCAATAATGATGAAAGACTTGGTGCTTTGGCGGATAAAAAAATGCTGCTCGTTGTCGACATTGGCGGCGGAACTAGTGATTTCAGTTTGGTTGCTATTAATGCTTCTAAAACAGTGTCTAAAAATAGCATGAAAGGCGCGACTGTTTCGTTAAAGCGAGTTGCTGTGGGTGAACATCTCTTACTTGGCGGTGATAATTTAGACCAAGCCTTGGCTTTTCAACTTGATCCTAAACAAATATCTGCCTTATCTGCGTCTCGATTGGCTGCTTTGGTACAACAAACCCGGTTGGCAAAAGAAAGCTTATTAAGTGAAGGTGCACCGGAATTGTTAAGTATCACAGTGCTAGGTGGAGGAAGTCGTTTAATTGGTGGCTCACAGAAGTTTAATGTGTCACGAGATACCTTACTAGAACAGATTCAAACAGGTTTTTTCCCTTTAGTTGAAGCGGATTGCCCAGTCCAAAAGAACAATTACGCCATGCATACCTTGGGTTTGCCTTATGAGTCTGACCCAGCTTTCACTCGTCATTTAGCTGCCTTTCTAAATCAAAACGTATCTGACATTATAGCTGCCACAGGTACAAAAATGCCCGATGCGGTTTTATTTAATGGCGGATTATTTAACAGCTCAATTTTAAAGACGCGCTTATTAGAGCAATTAAATACTTGGTCAAAAGACTCTATTCTTGTTTGTTCTGCTGATGAGCCAAATGATGCTGTTGCGAAAGGCGCTGTTATGTACTTGAGTGCTTTGGCTGGCGAAAGCACTCGTATTGAAAGTGGTGTGGTCCATAGCTTGTATTTGAAGGTTGGTGAAGATCAATTTGTTGGTATTCTACCGAAAGGGACTTTAACAGGTGAAAATATCACGTTAGAGCAGGACTTCTTTGTCACGTTAGGGCAACAAGTGCAATTTCCCTTGTATCGTTCTGATGACCATATCGAATGTGTTGTTGGTAACCTTCGAGACTCAAGTGGTTTACATTACATTTCTAATTTAGCCACTGAATTAGATAGCTCACAAGACAGTGAAGAATTGCCAGTTACCTTGTCTGTGCAAATGACAGAAGTGGGAGTGTTACAAGTCTTATTAAATGGAAAAAATGGCCGAGACAAGTGGCAGCTCGATTTTTCCACTGAATCAAATGAAACCAAAGAATCCGACACTTCAGAAGGCACATTACACAGTAATATGGGCCAAGCGGAAGAGCACCTTACGCAATGTTTCTCTGCCGCAGGACAAAAGCAAAAACCAGACTTAGTGAAATCGCTTAAACAAGACCTCGACCAATGGTTGGGAAGACGAGAGGATTGGAATCTTGCTACTTCCCGTCGTTTGGTTGATAAGTTATTGAGCTTGAAATCAGGCCGAATCAAAAGTGCTCAGCATGAACGTCAGTGGTTGCAATTGATTGGGTATTGTTTGCGTCCAGGCTATGGTGCCACAGATGATTTGGCTAGAGTTCAGCAGGTTGTTAATGTCTCCAAAGCAGGAACTCAGTTTGATACTGCGCCTGTATGGGGACAATATTGGACCCTGTACCGTCGTATTGCTGGCGGATTGAATGTTGAACAACAACAAACTTTATTTAAACAGTTCAGCCAATATTATTCCCCAACAGGACAGCGTTCTCGAGAGAAAGTGAAAGCACTCGTGACCAAGTCGAGTGATGACCTGATTCGTCTTGTTGGTGCGTTAGAGAGCTTGCCAAGCGAAGATAAAGTGACAACGATTGATTGGCTTATGAAGCGGTTGTCGAAAAGCTCCGAGCCGGATACGGCTTGGTGGACCATTGGCAGGATCGCTTCCCGCCATCTTTTATTTGGGCATCAAGAAAACCGCATAGAAGAGAAAGTCCTTTTTTCTGCGTTAGATTTTGCTTTAAAAGAAGATTGGAAAAAGCGTAAGCAAGCCGGTCTTGCTGCTGTCTTGATGAGCCAAGTTAGCCTAGACGAATCAAATGAGCTAAAGGGCTATCGAAAAAAAGTGGCGAATAAACTCAAAAAAGACAAATGTCCTGCCCAATGGTTAGAACGTTTAGAAAGCCAAGTTGAAATCAGTAATGATGAATTGAATGCCTTACTTGGTGAAACTTTACCGATCGGTTTACGCTTATGATATTGGTTTCACGGAGGGTTTTTCTTTTTCGTCGTTCTTTTATAAACGTAGAAATAAAACAACGACAAGGAAAATATTATATTTTCAGTTAGTCGAAAGAGATCCCAAATAAACTGATGTTCATTTTGTAAGGAACTTCATTTGGTAATTTTACCTGTTCTTTAATCAAACCAAGATAAGTTGTCATTTTATGGGCGAATAGGTTTTTCTCGCTTGGAATGGCAGAGGCAAATTTAGTCGCTCTTAACATGCTTTTCACTCCATTTGTTTGGGCGTATTCATTATTGTCCATCAAAATAATCTCTTCCCCCATGTGCCAATAAATATCTAAGTCTTTAATTTGTAAAGGGCTGATCGGTGGTACTAAAGGAACTATGTCATTTAGTGTTACTACGCGGGTTAATGGCAAATCAGAAAACTGTTTGGCGCCTGTTACGTTCGTCACTTTCGGCTGGCCAAAAGTAATTACTTGAGATAAAGGGTAATTGTCTTGTTCTAAATACATGGCCAATATTACGGCAATGGCACCGCCTAAGCTGTGTCCAGTTGTTTGAATCGGCTGTTGTTTATCAAGATAGGGCTTTACATCGTCATAAACGGCTTTTGCAGCAGAAGCGAAACCTTGGTGTAACATGATATTCAGATCATCATCTGTTTGTAGTGACACATTTAAATCTAATAGGGCATTTTCTAAGTTTGCTGTTCCTCGTATCGAAATTGTCTGTATTCCATCATATTGACTAACAAAATAGCTGACTTGTGATTCAGGAATAGTGGTGTGATGGATAAGCTTTTGCCTAACGTCCTGTAATGCATTTTCCAGAGTCGGTTCAGTCATTACTTGAAGCTTAGTTTGAGTAGTCGATACTTTATTATTCTGTGCTTCTGTTTCTGATGTCTTTTTTTCTAAGTAGGCAGTGTCAGCCAATATGGCTAAAGATTGTATATTCGTAAAATCTTGTGCAGCTAACACGAGTTGAATTGGATTAAATACAATCAGAGTAGTGAAAATGATGAGTTTTTTTAACATGTTAAAAGTAATGGCTCAATGATGATAGAGCGATGAGAGTACTAAAAAACCACTTTTACGAATAGAGTTTTATTTCTCTTAGTTACTTAGGTGAGCTTACGTTTTTAAACAATAATGTGTCAATAAAGGATAAATTACTAAAATATTCGGATAAAGATGATTTTTATATATAAATTTGAAACACTGGTTCAGGTTTCAAACAAAAATAAATCAGGAGTATGTTTAGTGAGTAGTCAAAAAATAGATGCCGGAGCTGCTTTGCCTCAGTTTTCAGCAATATACGTTGAAACAGGTACTAAAATCGATATTGGTGCGGCTTCAGGTAAGTGGCAATTAATCGTAGTGTACCGTGGTAAACATTGCGGTCGTTGCAAAAAATACCTAAACACACTTCAAGAAATGCAAACCGCTTGGTATGACGCTGGTTTTGATATTATGACAGTATCAGCCGATTCAAGAGCAAAAGCACAGGCAGACATTGCTGAGTTCGGGTGGACATTCCCTGTCGCTTGCGAACTAAAAGAAAGTGAAATGAAAAAATTAGGCTTGTACATCAGTGAACCACTGAGCGCCAACGAAGCCGATGGTCGTTTTTCTGAGCCCGGCTTGTTTTGTGTACGCCCTGATGGTGCAGTTCAAATTGTTGCGATTTCAAATGGCCCAGCAGCGAGGCCGGATCTTGCTGAATTGTTAGACGGTATGATTTTCAACATCAAAAACGAACGTCCAGCACGTGGTACAGCGGCTTAATTTCGATAGAGTAAGCCTTCGATATTCAAATTTGAATATTCTTCTCAATAAAAATGCCCAATGAATTTACTCATTGGGCATTTTTATTGAGACAACATTGAATCTTGATGTTGGAAAAGGAATTTTAATGCTTAAAGAAATACCCAGTGCTAAGATTATCTGATTTTATCTGCAACTCGGCTTGTGTTGGGTTGCCGTTTATTTGTGAGTTAAAATGCCATTACAGCAAGCAAATCTTAGTTTCGTGACGATTCGTCGGCAATTTGATTTTCGCGGTATCGAAATGGGCCGCTGGGTCACACCGGAAGAAAGAGATCGCGCTGCGGTTCATTTTAACCAAGCATTGCACGATTTAATGGATGCTCTACAAGGACCTGAGCAGCTTATTTCTTTGCGAAGTACGCTTGGTCTTCAATTTGGCAAAGGTGGGCAGCGAGGAGTCGCAGCGCATTACATGCCAGCCACTCGGCAGTTAGCCTTGGCGAAGAACGCTGGAGCAGGGAGCTTGGCACACGAATGGTTTCACGCTTACGATCATTACATGGGCGATAAAATGTTTCATTTCGCCTCATCATCCAGCTTTGCTTCTAATAATTGGCTACAAGCCCCCGACTCAAGCAATATCAAATCTCACCCGTTAAACACGCTGCTAGGCGACTGTTTCAAAAGTATTCTACTCAGCCCAGACGGAAACGACACCAGCGAACTATTCCAAGCCTCTAAGCGCATCGATGAAAAACACAATATCTTCTACTACTCCAAACCAGAAGAAATGTGCGCCCGCGCCTTTGAGGCCTTCATAGAAGACGCCAAACCAGCGAGTCGATTCTTAGTAAAAGGCAGTAAATACTCAGAAGAAGCCAAAGTCGGGCTTTACCCTCAAGGACAGCAAAGGGCAGCTATCAACCAAGCTTTTCGGGATTATTTTTATGTATTGGGTAGGGCATTAAGTAAAGAGTAAGGCTAAATTCTTTGAAAATGTAGTTTTTGCATAAGCTGCCATTCCCGGTGGAAATAATTGCGTTGTTTAAGCTAATATAAAAAAACGAGCCATTTGGCTCGTTTTTAGTTTCAGCTTATAAAGTTTTAATCTTCATAACTGTCTATCGGTGGGCATTCGCAGAACAAGTTGCGGTCGCCGTAGACGTTGTCGATTCGGCCCACTGGTGGCCAATATTTACGCGCTTTGATCCATGGTAATGGGTAGGCGGCTTCTTTACGAGTGTAGCCATGTGTCCATTCAATATCCAAAAGGCTATCCGCTGTATGTGGTGCGTTAACGAGCGGGTTGTCTTCCAGTGTCCATTTTCCTGATTGAACTTTTTTGATTTCGTTACGAATCTGAATCATGGAATCACAGAAGCGATCTAGCTCCTCTATGTTCTCAGACTCTGTTGGTTCGATCATCAAGGTTCCTGCAACAGGGAATGACATAGTCGGCGCGTGGAAACCAAAATCCATCAGACGTTTTGCGATGTCTTCTTCACTGATGCCAGATTCCGCTTTTAGCGGGCGAATGTCGATAATACATTCGTGTGCCACTGTACCGTTTTTACCTGTGTAAAGTACTGGGTAATGATCTTCAAGGCGTTTAGCAATGTAGTTAGCATTCAAGATAGCCGTTAGAGTCGCATCACGCAGGCCTTTGTCGCCCATCATCTTGATGTACATCCAAGTAATCACCAGAATGCTTGCGCTGCCGTAAGGTGCTGCAGAAACCGCACCGTGTTGTTCGCTCATTCCCATTACTGGTGTGACTGCGTGACCCGGCAAGAAAGGCGCAAGGTGAGATTTAACACCAATCGGTCCCATACCTGGGCCGCCGCCGCCATGAGGAATACAGAATGTTTTGTGCAAGTTAAGGTGAGAAACATCACCGCCAAACTTACCTGGAGGCGCAACGCCAACCAATGCGTTTAGGTTGGCGCCATCGATGTAAACCTGTCCGCCAAATTTATGAACGATGTCACAGACTTCACGAATGTGTTCTTCAAATACACCGTGAGTCGATGGGTAGGTTGCCATGATGCAGCTTAGTGCGTCGGCGTGTTTCTCTGCTTTTTCAGCTAAATCAACCAAATCAATGTTGCCATCTTGGTCGCATTTGACGATGACCACTTTCATTCCAGCTAGAGCCGCAGAAGCTGGGTTTGTACCGTGCGCAGAGCTTGGAATCAAACAAATATTTCTGTCGTGATCGCCACGAGATTTGTGATATTTGTCTATCGCGATTAAACCAGCGTATTCGCCCTGTGCGCCCGAGTTTGGCTGCATTGACATGGTGTCGTAGCCTGTCGCTTTCGAAAGCATCTCAATCAAGTCTTGCAACAACGTATGATAGCCACTGACTTGGTTATTCGGTGCAAATGGGTGTATGCGACCAAATTCAGCCCAGGTCACAGGAATCATTTCTGATGCTGCGTTTAGCTTCATTGTGCAAGAACCAAGCGGAATCATACTTTGGTTTAAGGCGATGTCTTTTACTTCTAATTGGTGCATGTAGCGCATCAATTCGGTTTCGCTGTGATGACTGTTGAAAACAGGGTGTGTCAATATGTCGTCTTGGCGTAGTAGGGAAGCGTCAAAACCGTAAGCCACATCAGAGCCAGTAACGTCTTCTAACGTCAGTTTGGCGCCAAAGCATTCCGCCAAATCGATTAGATCGTTTGGTGTGATGGTTTCATTTAAGGAAACAGAAATTTGTGTGTCAGACACTTTATAGAAGTTCATTAACTTGGCTTCGCCTTTCGCCATGATAGCGTCAGTTTGCGTACCTGAGTTGATGATAACCGTATCAAAGTAACTGGCGTTAGTGGTTAAGCCTTGTGCTTGAACGGCTTTAGCAAAACAATCTGTTAGAGCGGCAACACGGTTTGCGATTTTTTTCAGGCCAGTAGGGCCATGATAAACCGCGTAGAATCCTGCCATCATGGCAAGTAAGGCTTGAGCAGTACAAATGTTCGACGTGGCTTTTTCACGACGAATATGTTGCTCACGTGTTTGCATCGCCATACGTAGTGCTGGTTTGCCGTGGCTGTCTTTAGAAACACCAATAACACGACCTGGCATAGAACGTTTGAATGCGTCTTTTGTTGCTAAGAATGCCGCGTGTGGCCCACCGAATCCCATTGGTACGCCAAAGCGTTGTGCACTACCGAAAACAATATCTGCGCCCATATCCCCTGGTGATTTCAACAAGACTAAAGATAATAGATCAACAGCAATACTCACCAATGCACCTTGTTCGTGTGCTTTGGCAATCACAGGCGTTAAATCACTTACGCTGCCATCAATACCTGGGTATTGGAAAATCGCACCGAACACATCATGATTTTCAAGATTATTGATATCGTCAACAATAACGTTAATGTCCAATAATTCGGCACGGGTTTTAATGACGTCAATGGTTTGAGGTAGGCAATGGTTGGCAACAAAAAGAGAATCACTCTTTTTCCTATTCGAGCGTTTCATCAAGGTCATTGCTTCTGCAGCAGAGGTTGCTTCATCTAATAATGACGCATTGGAAATTTCCATACCAGTTAGATCGATGATGACTTGTTGGAAGTTAAGCAGTGCTTCCAATCGACCTTGTGATATTTCTGGCTGGTAAGGTGTGTACGCTGTGTACCAACCTGGGTTTTCTAGTAGATTTCTTAAAATAGGTGAAGGGACGTGTGTATCGTGATAACCCATACCAATAAAAGAACGCGCCACTTTGTTTTGGCTGGCAATTTTCTTTAATTGAATGAGTGCATCGCTTTCACTAACTGGTTCAGCAGATAGGTCTAGATTTGCTTGACGAATGGCTTCAGGAACTGTTTTGTCAATCAGCTCGGGAAGCGAGTTAGCGCCGATAGTTGCTAGCATTTTTGCTTGTTCAGAAGCATCAGGGCCGATATGGCGAGCCATGAATTCGTCGTTGTTTAGCAAATCGCGGATGAACGATGTCATAGTGTGATCACCTATTTAAGAAGCTATTTTAAAAAACGGAAAAGATAAGCTCTCTTGCGAGAAGGCAAGAGAGCAAATTTAGATATTATTCGATGGAAGCTGAGTAGCTTGCTGCATCCAGTAGTTTATCAAGATCAGCGCTGTCGCTTAGCTTGATTTTTGCAATCCAAGCTGATTCAAAAGGCGATTCGTTAATCAACTCTGGGGAATCGTTTAATGCTTCATTTACTTCAATCACTTCACCGTTGATAGGAGCATAAATATCTGATGCAGCCTTTACTGATTCAACCAATGAAAACTGTTCTGTGGCCGTTACTTCTGAACCAACTTCAGGTAGTTCAATATAAACAACATCACCTAGTAGATCCTGTGCATGATCTGTAATACCAACGGTAACAGTACCATCGCCATTATCTAGAACCCATTCATGGGAATCTGCGTATTTTAGATTTTCTGGAATAGTGCTCATTTAATTTATGCCTCTTTAAAAAAACGCCTAAGAGCAGTCACTCTTAGGCATATGATTTTAGCGATAAAGTGGGAAACGTGCGCAAAGCTCTTTTACTTCGGAAAGTACACGGGCTTCAACTTCTGGGTTACCTTCAGGCATCGCAACCAAACCGTCCAATACGTCATTGATTAAATGACCTACTTTACGGAATTCTTCTTCACCGAAACCGCGTGATGTCGCTGCAGGTGTACCAATACGGATGCCTGAGGTGATCATAGGTTTTTCAGTGTCGAATGGGATGCCGTTTTTGTTACAAGTAATACCAGCACGTTCTAATGCTTTGTCTGCCATATTGCCTTTTAAGCCTTTAGGACGAAGGTCAACTAGCATCAAGTGGTTGTCAGTACCACCGGTTACAATATCGCAGCCACGTTCGATCATTACTTCAGCCAATGCCTTCGCATTTTTTACTACTTGATCGATGTAAACTTTGAATTCAGGTTTTAATGCTTCACCGAAAGCGACTGCTTTGCCGGCAATAACGTGCATTAATGGTCCACCCTGGTAACCTGGGAAAACAGCTGAATTGATTTTTTTACCAAGATCAAGGTCATTGGAAAGAATCATACCGCCACGAGGGCCACGCAATGTTTTGTGTGTTGTTGTAGTAACAACGTGAGCATGAGGAAGCGGCGAAGGGTGCTCGCCAGTTGCCACAAGCCCTGCAATGTGTGCCATATCAACAAACAGGTAAGCACCAACTTTATCAGCGATTTCACGGAAACGTTTGAAATCGATAACGCGTGGAATAGCTGAACCGCCAGCAATGATCATTTTTGGTTTGCATTCTAATGCTTGAGCTTCAATGGCATCATAATCAATCAATAATGTTTCAGGGTGTACTTGATATTGAACGGCGTTAAACCATTTACCAGACTGTGCTGGTGGCGCGCCGTGAGTCAAGTGACCGCCAGCATCCAATGACATACCTAAAATAGTGTCACCAGGTTGTAGCAGGGCAAGCATCACTGCGCCATTAGCTTGAGCACCGGAGTGAGGTTGTACGTTTACAAATTCACAGTTAAACAGTTGCTTAGCACGATCAATGGCAAGCTGCTCTGTAACATCAACGGCTTCACAACCACCATAGTAACGGCGGTTTGGGTAACCTTCTGCATATTTATTGGTTAGAACTGAGCCTTGAGCTTCTAAAACAGCTTTTGATGTGATGTTTTCTGAAGCAATCAATTCGATGCCAATTTCTTGGCGCTCTTGTTCTTCAACAATTGTTGCAAAAAGCTCTGGGTCTCTTTCAGCTAGGGTTTGGCTGAAAAAAGCGTCGGTGTTAGCCATGGAGAATTTCCTCTTAAATAAACATGTATGCCCAAAAGACAATGAGTCTTGCGTATAATAACACTAAGGCAGTCTAAGATGATGAAAAAAGATCATCTTTCCAAGAGCGTCAATCATTGTTCGGTTTACGTCATTTTCATCTTATCATAATCAAAAAGTTTCCAATTGGAAACAATAAGTCGAGATGAATTTCAAACTTTCTGTCTGTAGTAAGTTGACCGATTGATCAGTTTTTTCCTTTGTTGGTATAGGCTTTTTATAATAATTTAGTCAAATAAATGCACGTTAGTACTTGTCATATCCTGTTAGTTTTAGATACTCTGTTTCCTATTGGAAACAAGCTTTGTCAATATTTTAATTAAGGTTTTCCCTATGAAACGTACCGCTTTATATGATCAACACATTGTCTCAAGTGCCAGAATGGTTGAATTTGCTGGTTATGAAATGCCTGTTCAATACCCTTTGGGGGTTATGAAAGAGCACTTGTGGGTTCGCGAAAATGCTGGCTTATTTGATGTCTCACATATGGGACAGGTGATATTAAGAGGCAGAGATGTGAAAACATCTCTTGAAGCAATTTTGCCTGTTGATGTGTTGGATTTACCTGTCAATATGCAACGTTATGGTATGTTTACAACGCCAGAAGGCGGTATCTCAGATGATCTTATGTTCGCCAATTGGGGGGATGATGTGTTCATGGTTGTCAATGCTGCTTGTAAAGAACAGGATATTGCTTATTTGAAAGCATCTTTGGTTGATTGTGATGTTGAGGTTATCGAAGATAGAGCATTACTTGCGGTTCAAGGACCAAAAGCACGTGAAGTATTTTCTCGCCTTATTCCTGATGCTGCCAATATGGTGTTTATGGAAAGCCTTAAATTTGATTGGCAAGGTGTTGAAATTTGGGTGAGTTGTTCTGGCTACACAGGTGAAGATGGTTATGAAGTGTCTGTCCCTAACGAACAGGCAGAAAGCTTTGCTCGTGCCTTATTGATTTTTGATGAAGTTGAGTGGATTGGCTTAGGTGCTCGTGATTCTTTACGTCTTGAAGCTGGATTGTGCCTATATGGACATGATATCGATACAAATACAACACCAGTAGAGGCGTCCATTAATTGGGCAATTCAAAAAATCCGTCGTTTAGATGGCGAGCGCAGCTGGTGGTTTTCCAGGTGCCGATGTGATTCTTCCTCAATTTACTAATAAACCAGACAAAAAACGTGTTGGTTATTTGGTTGAAGGTCGTGCGCCAGTTCGTGAAGGTGTTGAAATAGTCGATGCCGCTGGTGAAGTTCAAGGTGTTGTTACTAGTGGTGGTTTTTCGCCGACTTTGTCACAGCCGATTGTTATGGCTTATGTCTCTACTGAGAGTTTAGCCGCTGACAAACCATTGTTTGCAAGCGTTCGAGGTAAAAGTATCCCTTTAAAACAAACTGCAATGCCGTTTGTGCCTTCTCGTTACTTTAGGGGGTAAGAGTTTTAGAGAGTAAAAAATATTGGTCGTTAATTAAGCTCGAAGTTAAATATTTTTAGTAAAAGCTTAAATCTAAAATGCGTCATGTAGAGTGGGATACTTTGCATGGCGCATTTTTGTTTCTTGTGTGATAATTCTTTACATTTTGGAGTCCGTCTTTGGTAAGCGCAAAACAGCTCGAAGAGGTTTTCAATGCCTTATTTCTTTCAAGCTTTAATACTCGTCTTCTTGGTGGGGCCGAAGAGCCTCTTTACCTACCGGCTACATTGGATTGTCCTGCGACGGTTTATTTTCGCTTTGATTATCCTTCTAGTGCTTTACATGAGGTCAGCCATTGGTGTATTGCAGGTGAAGAGCGCCGTTTGTTAGAAGACTACGGTTATTGGTATGAATCTGATTCACGGGATTTACAAACACAAAAAGAGTTTGAGCGTGTGGAGGTAAAACCTCAAGCTGTCGAATGTGTATTACATTGGGCGGCCGGTTTACCATTTTGTGTGAGTGTGGATAATTTAGCTTTCCCTGATTATGATGCTTCACATTTTAAACAAGCTGTTATGGCTCAGGTTAAGAAAAATCTTGTTTCCGGATTACCAAAAAGAGCCGAAACTTTTTCTAAGTATTTATTAGCACAGCGTTTTCCTGACGTTGTATTTGATGAGTTTATAAAACAGCAATATGAAAATTATAGCCGATGAAAATATGCCAAATGCGCAAGCTTTGTTTTCGCATTTGGGAGAGGTGGAGCTGGTCAATGGTCGTACGCTCTCTAGGGAGCAGATAAAAGACGCAAATGTTCTTTTGGTACGTTCTGTTACTAAAGTATCAAAGGAGCTTCTTGAAGGAAGCTCCGTTGATTTTGTAGGGAGTGCTACAATTGGTGTGGATCATATTGATTTAGACTACCTGAAAAGTGCTGACATTGCCTTTAGTAGTGCTCCAGGCTGTAATGCAGAGGCTGTTGCTGATTACGTATTTAGTGGCTTAAGCTACCTGTATATGACTAAGCAACTTCAATGGTTAGATAAAAAAATTGGCATTATTGGTTATGGTAATGTTGGCAAAACTGTATATGCACGCTTTGCTGAAATGGGTTGTCATGTTTGTGTCTATGACCCATTGAAAGAAAGTGATGCTTTATCGGCCAACTTTGTTTCATTAGAAGAGATATTAACTTGTGATGTTATTTCCCTGCATGCTCCTCTGACTAAGGATGGGGATTACCCAACAAAGGGAATGCTAGGTAAGAATGAATTGAACAAGTTGTCTGCGGGGGTTGCGATTATTTCAGCTGGACGTGGTGGTGTCATTGATGAACTCGCGCTAATTGAGTGTTATCGCCGTCTAGAAGGTAACATTCATCTTGTATTAGATGTTTGGGAAAAAGAGCCTGTTATCAATCAGGAGTTGGTTTCTATTGTGGATATCGCAACGCCACATATTGCTGGTTATAGTAAACAAGGTAGAGAGAAAGGCACATGGATGGTATATCAAGCGTTGTGTCAGCATTTGAATTTAGATATTGTCGATATTAGTAAACATGACGCGATAAGTGCCGGTTGGTTTTCCTCTTTCAATATTGCGATTGATTTTCCACAAGAAGAAATGCTAGCTCGGTGTATCCATGCTATTTATGATGTAGCAAGGGATGATGCTAGATTGCGTTATAAGTACCGAGAAAACAAAGAAAATAATGTGTTCGACTGGTTACGTAAACATTACGTGGAAAGGGATGAGCTAAATACTTGTATTGTAAATAGGTCGAATGGTACTGCATTCAATCTCCTTGGTGCGGCGGGTTTTTCGATCGATATTCATAAAGACTAAGGTTAAGTACATGGCTGGAGTAATGCAGGTTGACTTGGGTGATCTTGATGTACCCATAGGAACAAATGTGCAGCTGGAGTTTATTTCTCCTCCTGGTAGATATGTGGTCAGAGTGCTTGGGAATATTCCTGGGAGCTCATTGATTCTTTCTTGCCCTAGGTTGAATGGTAAAAATATTTTAGTAAGAGAGGGGCAGCTTGTTAATATTCGCCTCATGCTAAGTACTCATGTTTGTGCATTTTCAAGTAAAGTCGCTAAAAGTTATTTAGAGCCATCTGCACATCTTCATATCGCACATCCGGATCATGTTGATACTTCAGAGGTTCGTCAAACGGCTCGTATTGAAACTCGATTAATATCGAATTTAGAGCCAGATAAAACAGAAACAAGTATTGCCGAGCCATCTTCCGCCATTGTGATTGATTTAAGCCTTGGTGGTGCGAAACTTATCTCTAAAGAAGATTTTGGTTCTATTAATCAAACTATGCGGTTAGCCTGTAATATAAAGGTCGGTCCTTATACTCATATATTAAAATTGGATTGTGAAATACGCTCTCAAGAAATTCAGATGTTAGAGCAGGTTCAGTCAACCATGGCTGACAATGAGTTCTTAACTCGTATGGGAGCTGAGTACTTTTATGTTTATGGTATTCGCTTTATTAATTTGACGAAAGAGTCTGGTATTCCTCTCACTGCTTTTGTTCTTGAGACTCTGCGCAATAAGCATAAATAAGAGGGTTTGTATTCAAAAAAAACGCCAGCCTGATGCTGGCGTTTTTGTGTGTAGTTAAAATATTAAAGTGCTTGAAGAGCCTTAATTCTATCTTCAATAGGAGGGTGGCTGGAAAATAACGCCCCCCATTTTGGTGCTCTACCACGACGAATGCCGAAAGCCAGCATAGAGTCCGGCATATGACTTTCTTCGTGTTCTTGCTGCAAGCGAGCAAGGGCGGCAATCATTGCTCCTTTGCCTGCAAGTCTTGCGCCTGCTTCATCTGCTCTAAACTCACGAAAACGAGAAAACCACATGACAATGGTTGAGGCTAATATGCCAAAGATGATTTCAAACACAAAGGTGGCAATATAATAACCCCAGCCGACAGAACTGCTGTTGTCATTTCTACGCAAGAACTGATCTACCGCGTAGGCTGCGATACGAGCAAAGAACATAACAAAAGTGTTAACCACGCCTTGAATAAGCGAAAGTGTAATCATATCACCGTTTGATACGTGACCAATTTCATGACCAAGTACTGCTTTTATCTCATCTGGTGAAAAGCGATCCATCATGCCGCTAGAAACGGCAACTAAGGCTGCGTTTTTATTCCAGCCTGTTGCGAATGCATTTGCATCGTGGGATGGAAAAATGGCCACCTCAGGCATTTTGATATTGGCTTTTTGAGATAATTCCCTGACTGTATCAAGTAACCATACTTCTTTGTGGTTGCGAGGTTGCTCAATCACAACTGCGCCAGATCCTCGTTTTGCCATGAATTTCGACAAAAGAAGGGAGACAAAGCTACCAGCAAAACCAAATACAGCGCAGAAAATAAGTAAAGAGGAAAAGTCTAAGCCATTGCTAGACATATACCCGTTTACACCCAAAAGACTTAAAACAATGCCAGCTACAACCATAACGGCTAAGTTGGTCAGTAAAAACAGAATGATGCGCATAGTTATGCTCCTTAAGAAACTGTTAATGAGCATAGTAGGGCTTTATTAGATAATTTCAATAGACGAATAAGGAAGGTATTTAGACTTCTTTGGAGTGCTTGAAAATATTGTTTATTTATCAGCTTTATGGAAAAGGAAGTTTGTATCTGCTTTAGAGTTAATCTAAGGGCTTGTGCGGAAAATTTGCTCGATAGGTACTCAACTGAATGGAAAAATCCCGAGTAAGCAAGAAACCTTGTCTTACGGCTTTAATAATGATCTTTTGGAACGATAAAGTTAAAAGCAGCTAAGTATCAGACCTAGCCGCTTTTAATTGAGTTATTCTTTCAATAAAGTAATGATGTTTGGGTCACTCAATAAACGATTCACTGTTTGACTTGCAAGGCCATTCATATCGTCTTGCACATCCTCTTGATAAGGCATAGTTCCATATTCTTCAATTTTTTGAGATCCGTAGTTGGCTTTGTAAGTTTGTCCCTTGGCAGCAAGAACCGCTTTAATCTCAAAATCTAATGTTGCTACGGTTTTTAAGGTTTCTACCTTTGTAGTGTAGCTCATTTTGGTGATTTCAATTTTTAAGTCGGCAGCAGGAAGGACTCCTTGGTCTGGAGTAAAACCAATTTCACGCAGCCCATTTAATACACTATCTCGAATACTGGCTTTTATGTCATTGGTCGTATAGATGTCAGCATACTCATTAATGCCTGTTTTTATCGAACCAACTGTACTCGTTAGTTTAGTGCTGGTGGATACGTCTATTACTCTGTTGTTTGTTAGGCCAGAGTTTTCTACCTCAACCTGTGGTGTGATGCTTATATAATGCGTTGTAGAGCACCCAGCCAGTAAAAGCGCTGAAAGTGACAATGTTAAAAAGAGTTGTTTGTGTAGCATAAAAGCTCCCATTCGATTGATTTTTAAAGCGACTTTTTATGTAAGTGGCTTAAATTAATGAAAAAAACTGTTGATTTTAAGATTGGTAACAGTAATATACGCACCCGCTCACACAGCAAGATTATATTGATGTCCCATTCGTCTAGAGGCCTAGGACACCGCCCTTTCACGGCGGTAACAGGGGTTCGAACCCCCTATGGGACGCCATCCTTTCATACGGTTGGTTGTTAGTTTACCTATATTTCTCGTAATGAGAAGGTTTTGCTTGGTGAGATGTTTTTTGAATAGAGTGAAATGATATAAAAACGCGGGAATAGCTCAGTGGTAGAGCACAACCTTGCCAAGGTTGGGGTCGCGAGTTCGAGCCTCGTTTCCCGCTCCATTTGTCTTGATTCAATCGCATTGATGATAGGTAGGTGAAATGTTTATAGTTTTCTCAAAACTAAATTGTGTCCCATTCGTCTAGAGGCCTAGGACACCGCCCTTTCACGGCGGTAACAGGGGTTCGAACCCCCTATGGGACGCCACTTTCTTTTTTAGAAAAGAAAGCGTACGGAATTTAAGAATTCGATGTTTCCTGAATAGAGTAGGGTGATGTCAATATGCGGGAATAGCTCAGTGGTAGAGCACAACCTTGCCAAGGTTGGGGTCGCGAGTTCGAGCCTCGTTTCCCGCTCCATTTGTCTTGATTCAATCGTATTGATGATAGGTGGGTGAAATGTTTATAGTTTTCTCAAAACTAAATTGTGTCCCATTCGTCTAGAGGCCTAGGACACCGCCCTTTCACGGCGGTAACAGGGGTTCGAACCCCCTATGGGACGCCACTTTCTTTTTTAGAAAAGAAAGTGTACGGAATTTAAGGATTCGATGTTTCCTGAATAGAGTAGGGTGATGTCAATGTGCGGGAATAGCTCAGTGGTAGAGCACAACCTTGCCAAGGTTGGGGTCGCGAGTTCGAGCCTCGTTTCCCGCTCCATTTGTCTTGATTCAATCGTATTGATGATAGGTGGGTGAAATGTTTATAGTTTTCTCAAAACTAAATTGTGTCCCATTCGTCTAGAGGCCTAGGACACCGCCCTTTCACGGCGGTAACAGGGGTTCGAACCCCCTATGGGACGCCACTTTCTTTTTTAGAAAAGAAAGTGTACGGAATTTAAGGATTCGATGTTTCCTGAATAGAGTAGGGTGATGTCAATGTGCGGGAATAGCTCAGTGGTAGAGCACAACCTTGCCAAGGTTGGGGTCGCGAGTTCGAGCCTCGTTTCCCGCTCCATTTGTCTTGATTCAATCGCATTGATGATAGGTGGGTGAGATGTTTATAGTTTTCTCAAAACTAAATTGTGTCCCATTCGTCTAGAGGCCTAGGACACCGCCCTTTCACGGCGGTAACAGGGGTTCGAACCCCCTATGGGACGCCACTTTCTTTTTTTAAGAAGAAAGTTTAGTCGTATGTAATAATAGTGTTAATAAAAGTTTATGTCCCATTCGTCTAGAGGCCTAGGACACCGCCCTTTCACGGCGGTAACAGGGGTTCGAACCCCCTATGGGACGCCATTTATCTTCTTACAAGATAAATATATTACTTGAATAGAGTAGAGTGATATAAACGTGCGGGAATAGCTCAGTGGTAGAGCACAACCTTGCCAAGGTTGGGGTCGCGAGTTCGAGCCTCGTTTCCCGCTCCACAGTTCAAAGATTTTATATGTCCCATTCGTCTAGAGGCCTAGGACACCGCCCTTTCACGGCGGTAACAGGGGTTCGAACCCCCTATGGGACGCCATCCTTTTTTACGCTATCATAGCTAACCTTCTTTTTTGAGTTTTTAGCCATGACTTGGTTTGTCAATTACAGACTAGATTCTTCAGTTTCAATTGCTGACCGCGGTTTTACCTATGGCGATGGTGTATTTGAAACAATTCGAGCTCTCCCTGATACTTTTTTCCAACTTGATGATCATCTTGTACGTCTTTATCGTGGATTAAGTAAACTTGGTATGCCGCTTTCGTTTGAGCAAAAGAATGAGCTTATCGGTTTTTTATGCTCACAAGTGCTAGGCCTTATCAAAGAAGAATCAGTGGTGAAAATAATGGTTACTCGAGGTGAGGGGGGCGAGGCTACTTACCTCCTGAAGAAATAACTCATTCAATTGTCATTGGTGTTCTGTCAGCACCAGATTATCAAGTTCAGCAAAGTAAAGGTGTATCTCTTTCTGTTTCTCCTGTCCCAGTTAATAACAATCGATTTCTATCAGGCATCAAGCATTTAAATCGCCTAGAAAATGTCATGGCTAAGCGTTTTTTAATGGCTCCTGATTTTGAAGCCATTATGCTTAATACAGACGGCGAGCTGATAGAATGTATTCAAAGTAATCTTTTTTGGTTTAAAAATGGTGTCATCCATACTCCATCTCTTGAACATGCTGGTGTACAAGGAACTTACCGAAAAGCCATTATAGAGAGCCAATTTTATTACACAGTTCAAATTGGTCACTTTTCACTGTCTGACATCATTGGTGCAGATGAGGTTTTTATAACTAACAGTTTGATGGGAGTTGTACCTGTGGTTAACATTACAACTCACACAGGAAAGAAATTTTTTCCTGTCGGGGTTCATACTCGAAAATTACAAGTTTCAATGCAAGCTAAGGATCCGCATGGCATTTATTAAGTGGTTTTACCGTGTTGCTTTTTTAGGTTTTACTTTAGGGGCGATTGCTGCTGGTTACCTTTATCATTCTATAACTACTCCAATGACAGTAGATACGGTTGAGACATTTGAAGTTCGATCTGGTGATACTGCGTATAGCCTAGGTAGTGCATTAAATCAGCAGGGGATGATTGATTATCCATTTTTAACTCGAGTTGTCTCTAGATTGCATCCTGAGTGGGTGCCCAAGGTTGGAAAATACGCGATTAAACCAGATATGAGCCTATTGGATGCAATGGAGTTGTTTAACTCTGGCCAATCCATTTTTTATTCCATTACTTTATTGGAAGGTAAAACCACACAAGAATTCCTATCCACTATGGTAGAGAAAGGTAATATCACAATGACTTTACCAGGCTTATCTAATGAAGAAATTGCAAAGCGTATAGGCTTGGATGTTTCTCACCCAGAAGGGCAGTTTTTTCGAATACCTATCGTTATCATGAAGGTGATACCGACGTGAGTATACTTAAGCACGCTAATGTATTGCTGAAGTCTACTCTCGATGAATTATGGAAAAGCAAGGCTGATAACCTCCCTTATAAATCATCCTACGAAGCTTTGGTAATGGCTTCTATTATTGAAAAAGAAACAGGTGTTGCTGAGGAGCGATCGCTCATTTCTCGTGTATTTATTAGTCGCTTAGAGAAAGGCATGCGCCTACAAACGGATCCAACAGTAATTTATGGTCTAGGTGATTCATTCAAAGGTAATTTGACACGAAAAGGTCTTCAAGATTCATCTCCTTATAATACTTATCGCTTTTATGGACTACCTCCTACACCAATAGCAAATGTTGGTAGAGAGGCTATAGATGCAGCGCTTAATCCTGGAGAAACTAAAGCTCTGTATTTTGTTGCCAAGGGTGATGGTACACATGCTTTTTCTAATACATTAAGAGAGCACAATAATGCGGTAAGAAAATATCAGTTTAAACGCCGTGAAGATTACCGATCCACACCAGAAGTAACGCAGTAGAGGGTTCAGCACATGAAAGGCAAATTTATTTCGCTGGAAGGTGGAGAAGGTAGTGGTAAAACGACTGCAATCCAGTTCATTCAGAAATGGCTAGATTCCCAGAGTATTCCTTATTTAATGACTCGCGAACCGGGTGGAACACCCTTGGCAGAAGAAATTCGTCAACTGATTTTGACACCACGAGACGAAGCGGTGAATGACGTTACTGAATTACTACTTGTTTTCGCTGCAAGAGCGCAGCATTTATCTGAAAAAATCCAACCTGCTTTAGAAAAAGGTATCTGGGTCATCAGTGATCGTTTTTTAGATTCCAGCTATGTTTATCAAGGAAAAGCCCGTGGAGGCGACCTTGCTATGTTGGATCAATTAGCAAATTGGGTTGTTGGCAACAATAAACCAGACGCCACGTTACTATTGGATATTCCTGTTGAATTAGGTCAAGAGAGAGTTGTGCAACGTCAACTTCAAGATCGTTTAGATAAGGAATCTCTAGCATTCCATCAAAAGGTTCGAGATGGCTTTCTTGAGCGGGCAAATGCGGATCCAAAGCGTATAAAAATTGTTGATGCGAGCCTATCTTTAGAAGCGGTACAAAAACAAATCGAAGAACAACTATTGCAACTTAATAATGCTTGGTCTGGTAATCTTTAAATGGCAAATATAGCACCTTGGTTAGTACCTTGTTTACAGCAAGTACAGGTTTTAAAGCAAACTAAAAGTTTGTCTCATGCTTTATTGATTACTGGTGCCAATGGTGTCGGGCAGGAAGAACTTGCTCGAGAAATGGTAAAGGACTTGATGTGCGAAAAAGAGCAGTCAGCAGCCTGTGGTGACTGTCATTCTTGTCATTTAATGCGGGCTGACACTCATCCAGATTTTCGCGTTTTAGATGGTGAAGCATCGAGCATAAAAGTAGATCAAGTGCGCCTGTTGGTAAAACAGATAAATCAAAAACCTCAAGTCGGCCATAACAAGGTGGTATTGATTACTCATGCACAAGCGATGAATATCAATGCTGCCAATGCGGTTTTAAAAGCTTTAGAAGAACCCTCTGAGCGCACTTATTTTGTCCTAACTAGTTCACAGTCCACTAGCTTGTTAGCAACGATTCGAAGTCGATGTCTTCTTGTTAATGTACCAACACCAAATCTAGATGAAGTAAAGCAGTGGCTAGGGCAAAAAACTGATAATCAGGAATTGATCAATCTTTTTTGGCTAACGACTCAGCCATTTCGCTTACTTTCACTTCAGAAACAGGGTAAAGCAAAACTTTACGCAGACTTACCAGAGCAATTGAATAATTTATTGCAAGGCTCGATTTCTATTCCAGTCATGCTAAAAGGTTTAGATAGCAATAATATTGAAGACTATTGCAATGGTTTAGCCGCTATTTTGCATCAATGTATTTGCCACTCAACGGGGGATCCATTAGATAATGCATTACAAAATATCTATCCTACCTTGATGGCTCACTTAGGTATCCAAGGTCTTATGGTTCGCTATCAAGCGCTGCAGAAATTAAAAGCAGACCTTCAAAAAACAAATTTAAACCCCATAATGCAACTCACACACGAATTGAATCAGTGGTAAAACAACTATGTTAATTGATACACATTGCCATCTTGATATGTTGGACTTGGCACCATACGACAATAATCTTAATGGCGCTATTGATGCCGCTTACCATCAAGGCGTTAGGCAACTTCTTAGTATTTCTGTTGATTTAAACAAAATGGAGAGCATTTTAGCCTTTACTCAGCGAGATGGTGTTTATGCAAGTTGTGGAGTACATCCATTAGAGAGTAAAGGATTGATCACAGATGATTTGTTGCTCAAGAAGTACGCCCAAGAAAGTAAAGTGATTGCGATTGGCGAAACGGGTCTCGACTATTTTTACGAAGCATCCAAAGAGGCTCATGAAGCACAAAAAGTCAGTTTTATGCATCATTTACAAGCTGCTGGGGATTTGGGGTTACCTGTCATTGTTCATACACGCAGTGCGAAAGAAGATACTTTGGCTTTAATTAAGCAATATGGAAATCCTAATACAGCTGGAGTTTTGCATTGCTTTACTGAAGATTATGAGATGGCCAAAGCGGCGTTGGACGAGAATTACCTGATTTCAATTTCTGGCATAGTGACTTTTAAGGCTGCTGAAGAGCTAAAAGAAACCGTACGTAAGCTTCCTTTGGAATCTATTATTGTCGAGACCGATTCTCCGTATCTCGCTCCTGTTCCTTATCGTGGTAAAAAGAACGAGCCTAAATATGTATCAGAAGTCGCTCAATATGTAGCTGATTTAAAAGGAATCCGCTATGAGGCGTTACTAGAGGCCACAGCAGCAAATTTTCAGCGTGTTTTTTCTAAAGCAAATCCAGAAAATCAACTTAAGCTTGGTGCATAATTTCTGAGTTGAGGCCTTATGTGCCCCGCTAGCTTAGCTAAAGAATATTAATGATATTCTGCTTTCAATCTAGGCGAAGTGAAACCAGAATGTTAGTCTCAACGTATTGTATTTATTTAAATTTATTTGAAAGAAGAGATACTTCTTTCGCAAGCCTATTCATTGTCTGGCTTGTTAGACAAAAGGAATCCCATTGATGTCCAACATGGTTACCTCTCTACCATATCAAGCGCTTGCTGCAAAAGTGCCCGACGATCATTTACCTTTCAATACATTAAATGATATTGAGCCTCTTAGCGGTATTTTAGGGCAAGAGCGGGCCGTTGAAGCCATTCAATTTGGTGTTGCTATGCAGCGACCTGGCTACAATATATTTGCTATGGGAGATTCGGGAACCGGACGCTCTTCATATGTTTTGAACTATCTTAAAAGTGAAGCAAAGCGCCGTCCAGCTCCTAATGAATGGGCTTATGTTAATAACTTTAATGAAAGTCATCGGCCAAAAGCGATTGAGTTTGAACCTGGTTTAGCCTCTGAGTTTGAAAAAGAAATCCGCACCTTGATTGACGGGTTGATGACAACATTCCCTGCGGCGTTTGAAAATGCCTCTTATCAACAGCAGAAAAGCGTTATAGATCGTGCATTCAATGAAAAGTACGAAGCCGCTATTAATAAAGTTGAGCGCGTATCAGGAAAAATTGGTGTAGCCATGTTCCGAGATGCCTCATCCGTTAGTTTTGCCCCAATGAAAGACGGAAAAGCTTTAGAGGAAAATGAATTTGCAGCTTTGTCTGACGACGAACGAGACGCCTTCCAAGAGGGCGTTTCAACATTGGAAGGTTTGCTGAATGAAGAGTTACTTGGCTTACCTCAATGGAAGCGTGCTACATATGATCAAATTCGTCAGCTGAATTTAGATACGGTAAAAGAAGCGCTTGATCCTTTGATCTCTGGATTATTTGAAAAATATCAAGACAACGTGGATATTTTTAAACACCTTACAGAGTTAAGGGCAGATTTAGACAAAATCATCATAGATCAAATGGCCGATGATAAAGCATCTGAAAATCGAGATGAAATTGGCCGACGTCAGTTCTATGAGGATTTATATTTACCTAATATTGCCATCACTCACGAAACAGATAGTGGTCAGCCTGTCGTTTACGAGCCACATCCAACTTATCGTAATTTATTTGGTCAAGTCGAACACAGCAGTGATCAAGGTATGTTGGTCACCAGTTATCGTTTAATTCGCTCTGGTAGTTTACATGCGGCAAATGGCGGTTATTTAATTCTTGATGCTGAAAAACTGCTCACTGACCATTATTTATGGGAAGCACTAAAACGAGCATTAAAAAGTAAAACGTTGAAAATTGAGCATCCCTACGCAGACATGGGATTAATGAATACCATGACTCTCTCGCCACAGGATTTGCCTTTACAGGTGAAAGTTGTACTGATTGGTGCTCGTGATATTTATTATTTACTTCAAGATGCTGACCCTGATTTCCAAGAAATGTTTCGCGTTTTAGTGGATTTTGATGACACGTTGAAGCGCTCAAAAGAATCTGAATTTTCCTTTGCTCGCTTGATGAAAGACCGAGTTGATAAAGAAGAATACGCGAATGTGACTCGTGACGGTGTTGCAGCACTTATTGAGTACAGTAGTCGTTTAGCTGAGCATCAACGAGAAATGGCTGCAAAAATAGGCGATGTGTTTGAGTTACTTGGTGAAGCTGACTTTGTCCGTCAAATGGCGAAAGAAGACGAAATTACTGCAGAGCATATTACTCGTGCGCTTACTGCGAAGAAACATCGTACCGGTCGAGTGAGTGAAAAAATCATTGAAGAAATCATCGAAGGTACAGTGCTTTTAGAAAGCGAAGGTTTTGCGGTTGGTAAAATCAACGGTTTAACCGTTATGCAAATCGGTGATAGTAGTTTTGGCGCGCCAGCTCGTATTTCTACGACGGTTTACCCTGGTGGTAAAGGCATTATAGATATTGAGAGAGAATCAAACCTTGGTCAGAACATACATTCAAAAGGTGTTTTAATTCTGTCTGGTTACCTTGGCAATAAATATGCTCAACGCTTTCCATTAGATATATCTGCATCTATTGCTATGGAGCAGAGCTATGGTTATATCGATGGTGACAGTGCATCTACAGCAGAGTTATGTTGTTTATTATCTGCTTTAATTCAAGTACCACTACGACAAGATCTAGCTATTACAGGTTCTTTAAATCAATACGGTGAAATCCAAGCTATTGGTGGTGTTAATGAGAAAATTGAAGGCTTCTTCAATGTTTGTAACGCACGTGGACTTACTGGAACACAAGGTGTCATTATTCCTAAATCTAATGCCAATAACTTAATGCTTAATGATGACATTATTGAATCTGTAAAAACAGGTATGTTTCATGTGTATGCTATTTCAACAGCCGATGAAGCTTTGCATCTATTAACTGGAATTGAACCAGGTGTTGCAAATGAAGAGGGTGATTATCCTGAAAATACTTTGTCAGCAAGAGTTATTGAGCGCCTAGAAGAGATATCTAAACTAGGTGAAGAAGATGAAGAAGAGGACGATTCAGAAGACACTTCAGAAACAGGTAAGTCTGAGACAGAAAAAAAGCAGAAAAATAATGTGTGCACTAGGAGTAATAGTCCTAGTGTTTTCCATTAGTTCTTTTGATTATTTCCGCTTTACACTGAGAATTTATAAGAGAGTAGACAGTGTAATAGAGATCGTCTGCTTTTACATAAATATAGCTGGCGACCTCTTTTCTTTTACTTGGTAAGTGCTTCTTTAGAACAAGTGCTCTTTTAAAGGTCTTACCACCCAGGTATTTTTCAGCACTTTTGTCTGATGCTATTTTTGCATTAAAATCATCGCATTCGGCAAAAGTTAAGTTACTTACGCTTAAACAAAGGGTAATTAGCAAATAGCGTTTAAAATGAAAAATGTTTAACTCCAAGTTATTCTGCTGTGAATTTCTAGAATCAGACTGGCTAACCTATAAACCAACCCTTTACCATAATATCATTTAAGGTAAGTAAATCGACAAGATTTAAAAAAGTAACCTTATAAGATAGAGGGTGTTTTTGTAGAGAGCATGTTATTTTAGATGGCATAATTAGAAACAATAAAGTCTAAAAAATATTTTTTGTAATCTGGGGTGTTGTTATGAATAAAAAGTTTCTTGTTGCTACGATTGTTAGTTTGGCTTTTTCATCTGGCGTTTATGCAAACGAAGCCTGTAATGAAACTACATTGCATGGCTACATGGAAAATATCAAAGATGAAATGTGGGCAATGTCTTCTGATATAAAATCTGGTGACAATGAGTCCGCTTCTAAGCATCTCGATACTCTTATTACATTTTTTGAGAAAGCTCGTACAGAAACTCCATACAAATTTAAAGCAGAAGGTTTGGAAGGTAACTTGTTAGAAACTCAAAAAAAGGAGTTTATAGCGGTTATTGATGAATCTATTACAATATTTAAAAATCTTGAAGTCGCTCTACAATCTGGAGATACGTCAGAAATTAGAAAATGGATTAGTGCTGCAGGTAATCAAAGAAAGCTAGGGCATAGAGAGTTTAAAGCAAACTGTTAATGATAAGTCCTCAAGTGAAGTCTTTGTGGCATTTTTCTGAAAGACTTAGAATAGAAGGCTTATTCGTGCCTTGCTAGATGACCTAGCTCGAATTCGCTGCTACAATGCGCGCGATAAAGAGAGGATATTATGGCTCGTGCTAAAAAATCGCGCAGTATGCGCGGAAAACTTGGAAAAACTGGTTCAAAAGAGATGATGAAGGAGCAAAATAAAGCTCGTAAAGCTTCATCGACTCGTCGTTTTGCAACAAAAAAATCCAAGGAACGTAAAGAACAATCACACAAAAAACTTGAAAGATTAGGATTGCTTCCACCAAAACCGGAAGCAGGTCCAGCTGTAAGACCGCGTCGTTTTGTATTCGTTAAGCCTGTTAATGAAAAAGAAGAGCAGGAAAAAGCACTTGCAGAGCAAGCAAGCAACACAGAAAGTGAAGATTTATCAGTTGATGAGTTGTTGTCTGCCTTTACAGAAGAAAATTGATCAAATAAATGTAAAATAAAAAAGGCTGCATCTGCAGCCTTTTTTTATGTTAAAAAAACACCATACATAAAATATCTATTAACATCATTCAGGTCTGAGTGACTTAAATATAAGGTGATGAATTTGAAAGCTTCTGTTCCTATGTCGAGTGTCCGCTATCTATTAAAAGCAGTTGAAGACCAAGGCCTAGATCGCCAAGCAGTACTTGAGAGCCTGGAGATAACACAAGATGAAATAGAACAAAACGATTCATTTTCAGCATATCGATATGGCATGCTTTATCAAAAAATCATGTGGCTAATGCAAGATGAATCGTTTGGTATGTTGAGTGGTGGTAAGGTGCCAAATGGTACTTTTCGAATGATGTGTCTTTGTATTATTCATGCGAAAAGCTTAGCCCATGCTCTATATCGCTGTAGCGATTTTTATGAAATTTGCAGAGGTCCAACCGTTAAACCGGTATTGATTAAAAAGGGACGATTTGCTTTGGTGACATTTGCTCCTATTGATGCATCAGCCGGAGATGTTAATTCTCTGGTTACCCCTGAGTCTAAAGAACAGCTCAGAACGACACTTTCAATGTGGCATCATTTTATTTGTTGGCTGATAGGTCGCCGTTTGAGCTTAAAAGCGGCGTACTTTACCAGCGAAAGACCGGATGATGTTGAATACTACAAAACCCTTTTTCAGTCAGAAGTGAAATTTAATCAGCATGCTAATGCTTTGGTCTTTCCTGCTAGCTACTTAGATATGCCCATCGTCCAAACAGAAGACAGTTTAAGAGGCTTTTTGAAAACAGCGCCTTACCAACTAATGGTGATGGTTGAGAATGACAACAGCCTTAAATCACAGGTTATGGCGATGTTAGGTAAAGACTTTTCAAGAGAAATGCCCAGTGCCGAAGAAGTGGCAAGTGCACTTAATATGAGTGTCTCTACGTTACGTCGTCGCCTAAATGATGAAAAAACGTCTTACCAGAACATTAAAGACGAGTGTCGAAAAGAGGCTGCGATTACTTACATGAATGCTCCTAGGTTAAGTATAAATGACATCGCTGCATTAATGGGGTTTGATGAACCGAGTGCGTTTTTCCGCTCGTTTAAAAAGTGGACAGGGATGACACCAGGTGAATATCGAAAAAGTGAGGAATATTTAAAATTCGGAAAATCGATGAAACGACCATGATTTATAGGGTTTAGGTTTTTAAAATCAGGTCTTGATTGTTTTTGTTAGAAATATAGGCCTTAATTGTCATTGAGAGATTTGCTTTATTTTTCCATTCTATAGGTATACATCCGCTCGGATAATTAACCGGAGAATAAAAAATGAGCGAATACCAATATCCTACTAATGACATTTTATTCAGTTTGTCTTCTGTTGCTCAAATGCAGCGACTCACTCCTTATTTAGAAGATACTATCGACAAAGATCTGTTAGAAGCCATTCTTGGTGAAGCGGGAAAGCTTGCCGAACAAGTTATTGCACCTATTAACGGCAGTGGTGACAAAGAAGGTTCTCGGGTCGAGTCAGGTGAGGTTTACGAAGCAAAAGGCTTTAAAGACGCGTTCAAGGCTTATTCAGAAGGCGGTTGGATCGGTCTTTCTGGTGACCCTCAATATGGTGGACAAGGATTACCTTCTTATATTGCTACAGCCGTTAACGAAGGTGTTCAAGCCGCTAACCTTGCTTTCTCTCTATGCCCTTTATTGAGTTTAGGAGCGATTGAAGCAATCAGTCTCCATGCTAGTGATGAGTTAAAAAACCAATACTTACCAAAAATGCTAGCAGGCGAGTGGGCTGGAACCATGAACCTCACGGAACCTGCTGCAGGTTCAGATCTAGCCGCTATTGCCAGCAAAGCGACTCCTGATGGTGATGTCTTCCGTATTAAAGGCCAAAAAATATTTATTACGTGGGGCGACCATCAAATGAGTGACAACATCATTCATCTGGTCTTGGCTCGTCTACCCAATGCGCCTGAAGGCGTAAAAGGCATTTCACTCTTTATCGTTCCAAAATTCCTTCTAGATGAACAAGGCGAACCGTCAAAACGAAATGATGTTCAAGTGGTTTCTGTCGAGCATAAAATGGGGATTCATGCCTCACCGACTTGCGTCATGAGTTTTGGCGACCAAGAAGGTGCCATAGGCTATCTTGTTGGACAAGAAAATGAAGGCATCAAAGCCATGTTTACTATGATGAATAATGCTCGTCAGGGTGTTGGTTTACAAGGTTTGGCTATTTCCGAACGTGCTTATCAACAAGCGTTGTCTTACGCAAAAGAACGCAAGCAAGGTATGAAGGCCGATCGATCAGGAAGAGCGGCGATTATTGAGCATCCAGATGTCCTTCGTATGTTAATGGCGATGAAGTCACAAATCGATGCGATGCGCTCATTGATTTATGTTGCCGCAGTCGAAAATGATTTGTCTCACTTTGCGACAGGCGAACAGAAACAAGAATCAATTGAAAGAACGGCTTTGTATACACCAATCGTTAAAGGTTGGATCACTGAGCAAGCTCAAGAAGTCGCATCGTTAGCCATTCAGATTCATGGCGGCATGGGGTTCATTGAAGAAACAGGCGTTGCCCAACACGCTCGTGATGCTCGTATTCTCCCTATTTATGAAGGGACAAATGGCATACAGGCAATTGATCTGATTGGAAGGAAACTTCATTCAGATAAAGGTAAAGCCATGACAGCTTTGCTTGATGAAATTGAAGCAGAAGTGGCCGAATGGGAACAGTCAGCAGTCAGTAATAACACTGCAAAAGTGAAAGCGGTTCTTGATCAAGCAAAACAGGCAACACAATACTGTTTATCGTCTATGCAAAAAAATCCAGTGTTAGGTACTGGTTTGGCTTATTCCTACATGATGTTAATGGGTTATTTGATCGGTGCTTGGTTACAGCTTAGAGCTTTCCATGCCAGTAAACTGGATGAAAATAATTTGGACAATACTCAACAAAGGTCTTGGGCGCAGTCCGTTTCATTTTATTGCGATCATGTTTTGCCTAGAGCCGTCGCGTATTTTCAGTCCATTGAGCATGGTCAGTCATCTATAGATGATCTAGATGAAAGCAGTTTTAACAGATAAATAGCACAATACTTTATAAAAATAATAATGCCGTTTTTTAGGAGGCAGTATGACAGACAGAGAAGTAATGGAGTTTGATGTTGTGATCGTTGGTGGTGGTCCAGCAGGATTATCAGCAGCATGTCGAATCATGCAAAGAGCCAAAGCAGAAGAAAAAGAAGTCAGCGTATGTTTGGTTGAAAAAGGCTCTGAAATCGGCGCGCATATTTTGTCTGGTGCTGTGGTTGATAAAAAAGCCTTAGCAGAATTATTTCCTGATTGGGAAGCAATGGGCGCGCCATTACATACATCCGTTAATGTGGATGAATTACATTGGTTAAACTCAGAAAGCGGCTCAAAACAATTGAGTAACTGGATGATTCCCAAAACCCTTCATAATGACGGCAACTATGTTATTAGTCTTGGTAATCTTTCTCGTTGGTTAGCAGAGCAAGCAGAAGAACTTGGCGTCGAAGTATTTCCAGGATTTTCAGCGGCGCATCTTGCTTATGATGAAAACGGTCAGGTTGAAGGTATCATTACGGGAGATATGGGGATTGCTGAAGACGGTTCGCAAAAAGACGGTTTCATGCAAGGTATGTTGTTAAAAGCAAAATACACTATTTTCTCTGAGGGTTGTCGTGGTCATCTAGGCAAAGAGCTCATGGCTCGCTTTGAGTTAGACAAAGGCAAAGCACCGCAGCATTACGGTCTTGGAATCAAAGAATTGTGGGATGTGCCAGAATCTCAAAGTAAACCAGGTACTGTCATTCATACCGCAGGTTGGCCATTGGGCAAAGAAGCTGGCGGTGGTGGTTTTTTATATCATCTAGAGAACAATCAAGTGGTTGTTGGCTTGATCGTCGATCTTAACTACAAAAATCCTCATCTCAGTCCGTATGATGAATTTCAGCGTTATAAACACCATCCAATTATTTCACAGCATTTAAAAGGCGCAAAACGTGTTTCCTACGGTGCTCGAGCCATTGCCAAAGGTGGTTGGTCATCTTTACCTAAAATGAGTTTCCCTGGAGGCTTAATCATTGGTTGTGATGCTGGAACGTTAAACCCAGCAAAGATCAAAGGGACTCACACTGCAATGAAAAGTGGTATGTTAGCCGCAGAAACTGTTTTCGATGCGCTACAAACAGAAACGCCACCAGCAGAGTTAACTCAGTTTGACGACGCATTACGCCACTCTTGGTTAGGTGAAGAGCTAGAGCAAGCCCGCAACTTTGTTCCTGTCATGCATAAATTAGGGACTTTCTGGGGCGGTGCATACAATTGGCTAGATCAAAACCTTTTCTCTGGTCGTTTGCCTTTTACCTTTAAAGATATGGAGCCTGATTACGCGTGTATGGAATTGGCTGATAGTCATAAGGCTCCAGAGTATAAAAAACCAGATGGCTTGTTAAGCTTTGATAAATTGTCTTCTGTGTTTTTATCAAACACTAACCATGAAGAAGATCAGCCTTGTCATTTACAATTGAAAGATGCCAACATTCCCATTCAAAGTAATTTGGTGAAATTTAATGAGCCTGCTCAACGATACTGTCCCGCAGGTGTCTATGAAGTAGTGGAAGCGGATGGCGAGTCAATTTTTCAAATAAATTCTCAGAACTGTATTCATTGTAAAACTTGTGACATTAAAGACCCTGCCCAAAATATTACCTGGGTAACACCGGAGGGTTCTGGAGGACCAAACTATCCTAATATGTAAGAGCTACATTTTTGTGGCTTGGTGGCTACACATGCAAAAAGTAGAAAATGCGTATGAATAATTCAAAATAGTATTGAAAACTAACAGGTCACTTTTATATGTGACCTGTTTGTTCACATTCATCACTGGATTTCAAAATTAGCCTGTTTAATAATGATGCCCTACAAAAAAGGGGAACACTATGCGCCTATGGGTTGATGCTGACGCCTGTCCTAATGTGATAAAAACCATTCTTTTTCGCGCAGCCGAACGCACAGAAATTCAATGTATTCTTGTTGCTAATCAAGCTATTTCAATTCCGCCATCTAAATGGATAGAACGTAGAGTCGTTAGCTCTGGTTTTGATGTTGCTGATGATTATATTGTCGATAATATTGATTCTACGGATTTGGTTGTCACGGCAGACATTCCTTTAGCTTCTGATGTTATCGAAAAGGGTGCTTTGGCCATTAACCCTCGTGGTGAACTTTATACAAAGGAAAACATTAAACAGCGCTTAGGTATGCGAGATTTTATGGAGCAGATGCGTTCTTCCGGTGTGCAAATGGGTGGACCGGCAACATTTAGTCAACAGGATCGTATGGCATTTGCTAATACATTAGATAAACTATTAGCACAAAGAGCAAAATAGTCTTAATTATTAATTTTTTTGTTGAGGAATCTGGAAAGTATTTTTTGAATATTTCCCAGATTATTCAACGTTTATTAGGTGAGTTCATATGAAAAAAATCGTGGTTGTTGGCGGCGGTGCAGGTGGCTTGGAATTGGTAACCAAGTTAGGCCATGTATTTGGTAAAAAACACCAAGCTGAAATTGTACTGATTGATAGAAGCCAAACCCATATCTGGAAGCCATTATTGCATGAAGTTGCTACTGGCTCTTTAGACATTAATAACGATGGACTCAATTACCGAGCTCATGCGGCTAAGCATCATTACCAGTTTCAATTAGGCACGTTAATGGGCGTTGATCCTGAAGCGAGAACCTTGACGCTGGATTCTCTATCTGATGACATGGGACACATTGTTTTACCTGAGCGCACCATTGAGTATGACATCTTAATCATGGCTGTCGGCAGTGTCAGTAATGATTTTGGCACGCCAGGTGTGGCAGAGCATTGTTATTTCTTAGATTCACACAAGCAAGCTGAACGTTTCCAACAAGCCTTATTAAATCAATTCTTACGAGTTCATCAAGAAGGTTCTGATGCCAAATTGAAGCTGGCTATTGTTGGTGGTGGTGCCACTGGCGTCGAATTGTCGGCTGAACTGTTCCATGTGGCTGATATGTTGAAAGCTTATGGTATGCCGGAAATGTCTGGAAAACGTGTTCATGTTCAATTGATTGAAGCTGGCCCTCGTATTCTGCCAGCATTGCCAGAACGAATCGCTTTCTTAGCAACTAAAGAATTAAAACGTCTAGGAGTTACCGTCAGTCAAGATACGAGAGTTGTTCGAGCTTATGATGGTGGATTTGAAACGGCAGATGAAACAAATATTGATGCAGATCTTATGATTTGGGCTGCCGGCGTTAAAGCGCCAGATTTCGTTGCTAATATTAACGGGCTTGAAACTACGAAAAGTAATCAAGTTCTGGTGAAAGGCACATTGCAAACAACGACATTTGAAAATATTTATGTGATCGGTGATTGCTGTGCATGCAAACAAGCAAATGGTTCGTTTGTTCCTCCACGTGCTCAGTCTGCCCATCAGATGGCATCCTTGGTATTTGACAATATCAAAGCCTCTTTCTTGAGCGAACCATTGAAAGAATACACTTATAAAGATTATGGTTCTTTGGTAAATTTAAGCCGTTATAGCACTGTTGGTAATTTAATGGGGAATTTAATGGGAGGCTCTATGTTCATAGAAGGACGTATTGCTCGCTTTGTTTATGTTTCCTTGTATCGCCTTCACCTTATTGCCATTCATGGTTGGTTCAAAGCGACTGTTATTATGGCCGCTCAGAAGATTGGCAAAGTGGTTAAACCCAAATTAAAACTGCATTGATAGACCTCTAGTATTTTCCATCAGGAAACTCTCCATTAGGTAGTTATTTATTAAGAATAGTGAAAAGCCGAGATTATTATCTCGGCTTTTTTTGCTCTATTTTTATTTTAACTGCATCTAAGCTTGACCTATGTGTTACCAATAGGTTTTAAACTAATACTGTCATTTAGATATTTTAACGGTGAGCGTATGCGAGTAAGTGAACTGGCCAAAAGAGCCAAGGTGACACCTGAGACGGTTCGACACTATACAAGATTAGGACTAATTCATGCTCAACGCGACCCTAACAATGGTTATCAGTTGTATGACAAGTTGGGATTACAAAGACTGAATTTTATTCGACAGGCTAGTGAACTAGGGTTTAGTTTAAAACAAATTGAAGAGATATTTGAGCAATCTGACAGTGGAGATTCACCTTGTCCGTTGGTACGAGATTTATTGCAAAAAAAGGTTCCTGAAACCAAAGCAAAAATTGCGCAGTTACAAGCCCATCTTTTGAAAATGGAAGGCGCATTGAAAGCTTGGGAGGAAATGCCAGATGGTACACCTGATGGCCATTCTATCTGTTGCCTGATTGAAGATTGGGAAGAGAAAGAATCCGAGAGTAAGTAGGAGGAGACTATGAATAGCCTAACCGAAAGGAAATTGAATGTAACAGGGATGTCTTGTCAAAAATGCGTTTCTAAAATACGTACATCGATTCAAGATAAGGATCAAAACGCTATTGTTTCAGGTGTGCCAAATGAAAATACACTAAGTGTCACTTCTTTTCTTACTACTAAGGTAATTGAAGCTATTGTGATTGATGCTGGCTATAAGCCAGTATCAACGCCCATTGATGATGAGCGCACTCAAAAAGAAGATTTAAACACAGTAAAACCAACAAACCCTACCAATGAACAATCAAATATTAAGACAGAAGAGAAACAATATAAGTTGTCAATTACAGGCATGACTTGTGCGAGTTGTGTGAGCACGGTTCAAAAGGCATTAAGAGATTCAAACCAGGTTGTTTCTGCTGAAGTGAATTTTGCAAACCGGACGGCACAAGTAGTTACAGAAGGATCATTTGAGACTCTAATTGAAGCCGTAGCGAGTGTCGGCTATGAGGCCAGCTTGATTCTTGATGAAGAAAAAAGTGAAGCGGATCGTGAGAAAAAAGATTTAGAAGAATATCGCCATAAGATTCAATCTTCTGTACTTGGTTTGGGTCTTGGAATACCACTAATGCTTTATGGTTTATTGGGTGGTGATATGATGGTGAGTTCGCTCACTGAAAGGGTTATTTGGTTATTAATCGGCTTTTTGACCTTCGTCATTATGGTTAGAGCTGGAAAACATTATTTCGTCGGTGCTTGGAAAGCATTCAAATCCCATCAAGCTAATATGGATATGCTGATTGCATTAGGTACAGGTAGCGCTTGGTTTTATTCCATGTTGGTTTTATTAACGCCTACGCTATTACCAGAAAGCGCACATCATTTATATTTTGAAGCAACCGTGATGATTATTGGTTTAATAAATCTTGGGCAAGCGCTTGAACTGCGTGCTCGTCGTAAAACCAGCCAAGCATTGCATCGACTACTAGATCTACGCCCAAAGATGGCAACCTTAGTAAAAGGCAATTCCGAGTCACGTATTAGTGTTTCTGACATTCAGATAAATGATATTTTACGTGTTCGCTCAGGCGATAAAATTCCTGTGGATGGAAAAATTCTGGAAGGTGATTCGACCGTAAATGAATCCATGTTAACAGGTGAGGCTGAACCGGTTAAAAAAACTCAAGGTGACGTTTTATCGGCAGGAACAGTAAACGGTCAAGGCAGTTTATTATTCAAAGCAACACGTATTGGTTCGGATACATTGCTTGCTCAAATTATCGCCATGGTGAGTAAGGCGCAAAACTCAAAACCACCCATCAGTGTTCTTGCAGACAAGGTGTCATCTGTCTTTGTACCGAGTGTTATTATCATCTCGATTCTAACTGCATTGGTTTGGTTTAATTTAGGAAGTGAGTTCGTTTATTCTTATATGTTGGTAACCAGTATTTCTGTATTGATTATTGCTTGTCCTTGTGCGCTAGGTTTGGCTACACCTATATCAACCATGATCGGCATAGGTAAAGCAGCAGAATACGGTGGTCTGATTCGAAATGGCGAAGCATTGCAAAGAGCCAGTGAATTGACTGTTATCTTGTTGGACAAAACTGGAACCATTACGGAAGGTAAGCCCAAAGTCGTCAAACAAATCCTGACTAAGAAAGCAATAAATGAGCAAGCTCATCAAAATAATGAAAGTAAATTCATAGCGCAAATCGTTCACTCACTTGAATCTCGTGCGAATCATCCATTAGCGGATGCACTTTTAGAACACAGTAAGGTATTGCTTGAAAGTAATGAGACTCTTCCACTTGATGAATTTGAATCATTAGTGGGGTTAGGTGTTAGAGGAAGCTATCAAGGTAGTAACTATTACTTAGGCAATGAACGCTTAATGAAAGAAAAGGGTGCCTCAATCGAAATGGATGGCACTGAAGGTTTAGAGTATGCCAATGCCACACGTGTTTATTTAGCAGAGAAAACACATTCAACTGAAGTCGTTTTGATTAGTGTTTTTTATATTGAAGATCCGATTAAACAAGGCATAAAAGCGGCTATATCAAGTTTTAAAAAACAAGGTTTGAAGGTTGTTATGCTGACTGGTGATAATCCTCAAACTGCGAAGTCTGTTGCCAATAACCTTGGTATCGATGATTACCATGCGCAGTTAATGCCAGAAGATAAATTGAATTGGGTGAAACAACTTCAGGCTCAAGGCGAAGTGGTTGGTATGATTGGTGATGGTATAAATGATGCCCCGGCTTTGGCCCAAGCCGATGTTGGTTTTGCTATGGGAGCCGGAACTGATGTCGCAATGGAGAGCGCCGATATCACTTTGATTCATAATGATTTGAAAGGTGTAGCTGATGTTATTCAAATTAGTAAGGCAACCTTAAGAAATATCAAACAAAATTTGTGGGGGGCATTTGCCTACAACGGCTTAGGAATTCCTATTGCTGCAGGCATTCTATTTCCTTTTACAGGTTGGTTATTGAGCCCTATTGTTGCTGGAGCCGCTATGTCTTTATCTTCCATTACTGTGGTTATGAATGCCAATCGATTAAGGCTGTTCCATATATCACCTACAAAAAACACTGTTGACGAGAAGGGAGTTTAATTATGTTTATTAATTTTTTAGGCTTAGCAGCCATTGTTTTTGTGATTTATTGGTTTTGGTTACCTACTCATCATAGAGAAAATATCGAAAAGGCAAAATAAGTTGCCTTATATGAAATGTTTTTGAGGAAGTAATTGCTCTCTAAGTGTTGTACTATACCGCCATAAAAATGAGCCAAGGGGATTCTCTTGGCTCATTTTGTTTTAACCTATGTTCTTTTCAATCCATAGCACATAGTCGTTTTATATAATCTTATTTCCTACCGTACACTTTAATCATATATCGGAGTTGTTATGCTTGCTTATCAGTGGGGTGTTTTCGCTATTGCCCTTGGGACCTTTGGTATTGGAACAACTGAGTTTATGCCAATGGGATTGCTTCCTGTTATTGCTGATGGTGTAGGTGCATCAATCCCTGCCGCAGGTTTATTAATAAGCGCTTACGCCATTGGTGTTATGATCGGCGCACCTTTAATTACTTTGTATTTAACTAGGTACAGTCATAAAACTTCTTTATTAGCTCTTATGGCTGTTTTTGTTATAGGCAATGTGCTTTCTGCCCTGGCAATTAATTATGAGACTCTGTTATTTTCTCGAATAATCACAAGTCTGTCCCATGGTGCTTTTTTTGGTATTGGTGCTGTAGTTGCTATGAATCTGGCGCCGTATCATAAGAAAGGATCCGCTGTCGCTTCTATTTTTCTAGGACTTACTATTGCCAATATTGTTGGTGTACCTATTACCACTTGGTTAGGACAAACATTTGATTGGCGAATTTCATTTGCAGTGACAGCTGTATTGGGATTGGTTGCCATATTTGGCATTAGTCGTAGCCTTCCAGCTATGCCTAGAGCAGAGAAACCTAATGTAAGAAGCGAACTTAAAACTATCATGCAACCTGCTGCATTACGTGCATTTGCTACGACTGTAATGTGTGCAAGTTCAATGTTTACACTTTATACCTATATTACGCCGATAATGCAGACGTTAGCCCAAGCATCAGATAATGCCGTTGCAACCATGCTGATGTTGACAGGAATCGGATTTACACTTGGTAACTATATAAGCGGCAAAGTAACCGACAAATCGCCAGATATGGCGCTGTTTATTTTTCTTGGCTTACAGGTATTAGTCTTGCTTGTGTTCCGCTTTTCGTCAACCACAGTTGTGGGAGCTGGAATAACAATTTTGTTATGGGGGACGGTTATTTTTGGCAGCGGACCACCTTTGCAAATGCAAGTAATGAAAATTGCAGAAAAAGCTCCAGGTTTAGCTTCTTCAATTAATATTGGTGCTTTTAACTTAGGAAATGCTATTGGTGCTGCATTAGGCGGTTTGGTTATTAGTGTTGGTTTTAGTTTTGATTGGATTCCGACAGTGGCCGCTTTGTTATCCTTTTTTGCTTTGATCATGGTTTGGTTAAATCGTCATAAATCAATTAAATAAGGCAAAAAAACAAAATTATCAGATGACCGAATGCTTAAAGATATGATGCTTTGGGACTAGAAATAATTAAATAGCAAGGTAAAGACATCCGCTAACGTTGGTCTTTTATGCTACAAAGTCATTATAATGATCATAACTTCCTGAAATTAAAACTTTTCAAGCTAAATTATAGGTAAACCGATTTGACCAAACTGAGACGTAATTTTTTAAAGCTTAATAGGCTTATTCTATTTTTGGCCATATCGGCAACAGTTTTAACCTTTGCTAATAGTCTTTATTCAAATTATGAAGTACAAAAAGAGCAGCTGGTTTTGCAAGCTCTAGAAGTGAATCGCGCTTATGCTAGTAAGCTGTCAAATACAACTGAGGTTTTTCTGACCTCAGCTCAACAGCAACTATCCTATGCTAGCAATGTGTTATCCAAGAAAATACACGATAACACACATTTAAAAGATGAGGTGGACAGGCTGAGAAATCAGACTGACTCCTTTAACTCGGTTGTTGTGAGTGATGCAAACGGACTTATTAAGGCGGTTACACCTGAAACGACAGGGCTTCTTGGGCGACATTTAGACTCTGTTGGTGGTTTAGAAGCACTTGATGAAAAAAGAGAGTTAATTAGCAAACCTTATCATTCTGTTTCTGCAGTAAAAAATCTTCTCGTCTTTATTTCTAATCCTATATTTGATTCAGAAGGTGATTATTTAGGTTTCGTTGGCGGTACAATTTACCTAAAACGTCCTAATATTCTCAATAAAATATTAGGACAGCATTATTATCAAAATGATTCCTATATTTATGTAATCGATAAACAAAAACAAATTTTGTACCATCCTGATGTAGACAGGATAGGTGATTTTGTAACTAATAATGATGGTATCGATGAAATCATCACTAACCAAGAGGGTGGTGTTGTACTCAATAATAGTCGAGGTATAGATATGCTAGCTGGTTATGCAAGCATTCCTAGTACTGACTGGATTATTGTTACTCAAAGTCCATTGGATTCAGCCTTAATACCCTTAACAGGTATTATGGAAAAAGTTATTTTACGTACTATGCCAATAGGATTTGCAGTTTTTGTTTTCATTTGGTTCTTTGCTCGCGCTATATCTAGCCCTTTACAATTATTGGCAGACAAAGTAAGAACTCTTGATAACCCTAATGTAAGCGAAGAAATTGAAAAAATTAACTCTTGGTATGTTGAGAGCCTTAGCCTTAAGAAAGCTATATTGAGCGGTGTAAAATTATTACATAATCAGATAGGGCAATTACAACGAGATGCGGAAACGGATCCTTTAACTGGAGCATATAATCGACGCGCCTTCCAAGTTAAATTAAAAAAACTTGTTTTATTAGAGCAACCGTTTTCGATATTGTCTCTTGATATAGATTACTTCAAACATGTTAATGACAATTATGGACATAGCGCTGGCGATGAAGTTTTAAAACAACAAACGCAACTGATGAGCCGTTTTTGTCGAGATGGTGACATGGTGGCAAGAACAGGAGGGGAAGAGTTTGTTTTGCTACTAAGGGATGCTAAATTACAGGATGCATTTCTAGTCGCTGAAAGGTTACGTATTGCTACTGAGAATGAATTATTTGAAACAGTTGGGCATATTACTGTTTCAATTGGTGTTGCTGCTTGGACTGATAACTCAATATCTATTGATAAAATATTGTCATCTGCAGATAAAGCTCTCTATGAAGCGAAAGGTCAAGGTCGTAATCGTTGTATTATGGCAACACCCAGTTAACTGAGTGATTTCAGTGCTAATAAAAGCACCAACTTTATAGTGGGTGCTTTTATGTGTTTTTAGTAACGTTCGAGAGTGGAAATTAACGTAGTGTATCCATATCAACAAAGTCCATATCATCAAAAGTTTGATTTTCACCTAACATAGCCCAGACAAAACTGTAATTTTGTGTACCACATCCTGAGTGAATTGACCAACTCGGGGATAGCACAAGCTGCTTGTCTCTCACAACAATATGGCGAGTTTCACTTGGTTCTCCCATAAAATGAAACACTAGTTGAGACGGTTTTATATTAAAGTATAAGTAGGCTTCCATTCGTCTTTCATGGGTATGAGTCGGCATTGTGTTCCACACACTACCTGGAGCTAGATGAGTAACCCCCATTGATAACTGACATGTAGGTAGTACATCTGGATGCAAATATTGATTTAATACACGTTTATTGGCGTTCTCTTGAGAACCAAGTTCAACTTTACGAGCATCTTGACTAGTGACAAGTCTAGAAGGGTGCTCATAATGGGCTGGGGCGCTTAGACAATAAAGACTAGCAACCTTTCCTTTTTCTAGAGAAACGAACTCAATATCCTCTTCACCTTTACCAAGGTATAAACCATCCAAAGGCTCTAATACATAACTTTGTTTTTTTGTACGGACTTCAGCTTTACTGTCACCTAGGTTGATAACACCTAATTCACGTCGTTGGAGAAAAAAGTCCGTACCGAAAGCTTTATTATCGACAAAGGCATTTAATTTAAGTGGTGTATCAATTGGGCTGGCACCAATAGCGACAATGCGATCTATGTGGCTGTAGAGTAATTGAATACTATTATCTTCAAAGAGTCCCTCGGTTAAAAATTCTTCTCTTAGGCGTGTAGTGTCGTATTGTTTGGCATCTTTCGGGTTGCTATTGAAATTGGTTAGCATGTCAGTCTCCAGTATTGTTATTCTTGTTTAAGTTACATGCTATAAAGAATACGACAAAAAGACCACTGATAAATCATATTTTTGAAACAGCATTTTATTTTATAACTACCGATACTTAAAACTATAAGTTTGACCTTACAAGTTTAACTATAATCTAATGATACAAAAGTATGTTTTTCTTGATAACATCAAAAAACGGAATTATTTAGATAGAGATGTATTAGAAAGAACATAAATTAAAACTAGATCTTAAGTTCGGAACACAGGGCTCATAAAGTTAATCAAGTGTTAAGCCCAAGGAATAACGGTGTGAATTAACTTCATATATAGTGAAACAACATGGAAATACAATATCATACTAATTCCGATAATAACATTTATCGGAATTAGTATGGATACATATAGCTACCTCAAGCTTTTTACTTGTTTGATTTATTGGTCTTTTAGCCACATCAACAAATCATTCAACTCTTTGACTTGATGTGTTGGTGTTATCTCTTTTGTGTGTGCTTTGTCATGATGATTTAACCAGCAAGTATCAAAACCAAAGTTATTGCCACCAAGAATGTCAGACTCCAATGTATCGCCAACCATAAGAACTTGAGCTTTATCTGGTGCGCCCATTTGTTCATAAGCATGTTGAAATATCAAAGGGTTCGGTTTGGCGACACCAACTAACTCTGAAATAACCACAGGTGAAAAATACGAATGAAAGCCTGTGCGTTCTAAACGAATTTGCTGTAATTGAGCAAATCCGTTTGTGATGATACCCATCTTGATGTTGTTATTATGTAGATACGTTATTAACTCATCTGCTCCGGGTAAGGTTTTACAAATCTCGGCCATGGAATCTAAAAATTGAGAGTTTAATTCTTTCGCGCTGATATTTAGTTTATTGCTCCAATGCTTGAATCGACGAGTTTGAAGTTGTTCTGCACTAATTTTTCCATTCTGATACTCGACCCATAACGGCTTATTTAAGCTTTGGTATTCATCGAAATCGTTTTGAGTAAAGCTCACATCGTAACGTGTGAACATGTTTTTTAGACCAGCGAAATTATCGAAATAAAAAATTGTTTCGTCCGCATCAAATAAGATCCATTGATATTTCATTGTGTTTGCTTCTATTTAAAAGTCGTTATGAGTAATGTTCTGGGTGTAGCGCAGGTGCAATCGCTAGAATTAAAGCCTGCGTATAAATGCTTTCTCTTGTTGCGTTATGATTGGTGAGTAAGCCAATTGCACCGCCTTTTTGTCGAATATTGGAGGTGTTAAATAGATCATCCATTACCAAACCAAGCTCTTCACCATTTACTAAACGTTTAAAAACTTTGTTTGGTAATGGTAAGTTCGCTGAACGACCTGTCATTAATTTGCTGTGTTTATCATCAATAATGGCAATGTAAGCGAAGGTCGCTGCACCCTCCTCAAATTGATCGACACCCCCTTCCATTGCAACAAAATAATCAGCGGTTTTAGCGTATTGCTCAGCACAATAATGAACACGATTCTGTGCGCCCATACGTGTCTCAGACTCCGTCATAGGTTGATCTGCAACGCCAGATGGTGCTAAAAAGCCTTCGCACTGAATGGTATTGTCAGGAAAAATAGTGGAAAAAGCATTTTTTGCCGAGTTCACTTTCACTGGATTAGTTGAACCTACAATGATGCGAATAATGCTAGACATGATCTTTCTATACCTTTGGATAATGGATTTAAAGCTTGTTAGTTTTTACTTTATTTTAGAAATAAAAAGGCCGCTATATGCAAGTAAATAGCGGCTCTCTTGATTGATATAACATTCCAATTGAATTGCTATTTAGCAATTCAATTTCTTTAGTTATGCTTGCCCTTTGATGATTGGCGTAGCACATACTACATCAGCGTTCTGTGCGCGATGTCTTAGTAAATGATCCATTATTGTCAATGCCAACATAGCTTCTGCAATTGGCGTTGCGCGGATACCAACACAAGGATCATGGCGACCTTTGGTGATGACATCAATGGCATTACCGGAACGATCAATACTTTTACCTGGAATAGTAATACTTGAAGTTGGTTTTAGTGCCATATGAACAACAATATCTTGTCCTGATGAAATACCACCTAAAACACCGCCAGCATGGTTAGTTAAAAAACCTTCGGGTGTCATCTCATCTCTATGTTCGCTACCTTTCTGCTCAACAACGTCAAAGCCATCACCAATTTCAACGCCTTTTACCGCGTTAATACTCATAATAGCTTTCGCAATATCAGCGTCTAATCGATCAAAAACAGGTGCACCTAACCCCGGCATGAGATTTTTTGCAATAACGGTAATCTTCGCTCCAACTGAATCTCCTTCACGACGTAATGCAGTCATATAAGCTTCAAGCTCAGGAATCGCGTCAGGGTCAGGGCTAAAAAAACTATTCTCATACACTTGGCTAAGATCTTTTACTTCAAGCTTAATTGGGCCAAGCTGAGATAAGAAACCTTGAATTTCGATTCCGAATTGCTGCTTTAGGTACTTTTTAGCAATCGCACCCGCTGCAACTCGCATTGCAGTTTCTCGAGCAGATGAACGACCGCCACCGCGATAATCACGAAAGCCATATTTTTGATCGTAAGTGTAATCAGCATGAGCAGGACGGAATGTGTCTGCAATATTGCCATAGTCTCTTGAGCGTTGATCCGTGTTTTCAATCTGTAATCCGATTGGAGTGCCTGTTGTTTTGCCTTCAAACACACCGGAAAGAATCTTAACTTCGTCTGCTTCACGACGCTGTGTTGTGTGTTTTGATGTGCCGGGTTTGCGTAGGTTTAGATCATGCTGTAAATCTGCTTCACAAATTTCAATTCCAGGAGGGCAACCATCAACAATTGCACCTAATGCAACCCCATGACTTTCACCGAATGTGGTGACTTTAAAAAGTGTTCCAAATGTATTGCCAGACATAAGTTAATTTTGCTCTTGTTGTAGTTAGCTAAGTAGTAGTTCGCTAAGTTGTTCTTTTGTTAGGATGAAAACACCATTGCCACCCTGCTCTAACTCTACCCACATAAAGGGAACATTTGGATAGGCAGCCTGTAGTGCGTTTTCCGTGTTTCCTACTTCATACACTAATATACCGTCATCTTGTAGATAATGCGCGGCTTGGGATAAAAATTCATGGGTAAATGTAAGTCCATCGTCACCTGATGTGAGTGCCAATTCTGGTTCGTTATGAAATTCTGCCGGCGCACTTTCGAAATCGTCTGCATCAACGTAAGGTGGATTGCAAATAATCAAATCATATTGCTTATTCGTCAGGGCTTTAAACATATCTGAATGAATGGCTTCCACTCTGTCTTCAACTTGGTGCCTAAGGGTATTTTCCTTTGCTACTAGTAATGCTTTTTCACTAATATCAGTGATATCCACCTGAGAGTCTTCAAAAACTAACGCTGCAGCAATGCCCAAACACCCTGAGCCTGTACACATATCGAGAATATTAAGGGGATAGTTTTTCAGCCAAGGTGAAAACTCATTTTCCAACAAGGCCATAATCGGTGAACGAGGAATTAATGTATCTTTAGTTACTTTGAAAGGTAGCCCCATAAACCAAGCTTCACCTAGTAAATAAGGCAAAGGTTCACGTTTTGTAATGCGAGTTTGAACCAGTTTTAAAATATGTTTTTTTCATCATAAGTGAGTGAACAATTAAGCATGTCACGATCAAAGTCTAACGGTAGTTTCAGTGCCCCCATCACAAGTTGCACAGCTTCATCCCAAGCATTGTCAGTACCGTGACCATAAAACAAGTCTGCATTTTGAAAACGACTAAATGTCCAACGAATAAAATCTTTAATCGTTGATAGATCTTTTATGGCTGTTTGATTTTTGCTCATTATCTCTTCTTAAATAATAGGTTCGCTTATACGAAAGACGCATTATAGCGGTTATTCTTATGTGTCTCTATCTTGTTATCTGTATCCGAGAGCTTACTTATGAGACTCAAGGAAATGCAGAAGTTAATTTTTCATTCATTAATGTTTGCCATTCTTTATCTATTGGAGCTTCGAATAACATACGTTCGCCGTTCAGCATTATATCTAATCGTGTGGCGTGTAAGCATAGACGTTTAAAACCTAGTGCTTTGGTTTCTTTTAAGGACTCAATCGGCGAATACTTTTCATCGCCTACAATTGGATACCCTGCATGCAGGGTGTGTACACGAATTTGATGGGTTCGACCTGTCACTGGTTCACATTCGACTAAGCTATAGCCTTCAAACTGTCTCACCAATTTGAATCTGGTCAAACTTTCCTTTCCATCTGTATGAACTTTTACAACTCGTTCACCAGATTTCAGCTCATTTTTTAATAGAGGCGCGTTCACCTGTAACTTACGTTTTGGCCAACTGCCATAAACTAGAGCAAGATAAGTTTTTTGCACTCCTTCTTTTTCTCGTAATGCCGTATGCAATTCTTTTAATACTGCTCGTTTCTTAGCTATCATGATAAGGCCTGATGTATCTCGGTCTAATCTATGTACAAGTTCAATAAATTTTTCTAATGGACGCATTTGTCGAATCACTTCAACTAGCCCAAAGCTTAACCCACTTCCACCATGCACAGCTAACCCAGAAGGTTTATTAATCACAATTAACCCCTTGTCTTCATAAACGATACGAGACTCTATCTCGTTTTTTAATCGATCAGGCAAGGTTGGTTTTTCTGACTCCGGTGCTATAACAATGGGCGCAATACGAACAATGTCTTCAATTTGAAGACGATAATCGGGCTTAGTACGTTTTTTATTAACACGTATTTCCCCTTTTCTAAGTAGATTATATATCTTTCCTTTAGGCACTCCTTTTAGCAAGGTAACCAAGAAATTATCTATGCGTTGCCCCAAATTGTTCTCGTCAATTGTGACGTAACGAACCGCTGGGCGCTCTGTTGAATTTTGTTCTGAGTCCGAGATAAGCAAAGATTGGTTTCCTTTATAATTGAAGCACTTAGTTTTTACTGTTATATTCACTATCGCAAAGGGTAAGAGGCAACAAAACACCTCGAAGATAAGATGAAGAATTGAATGTAAATTACCAAAGCGACACTTTGGCCCCTATCTTACCTCTGTAACAGTCAATCTTAAATAATAAACCGCATGATTCGGAAAAATCCGCTTCAGTGGAAGGAATTCTCATTATATTGCTCGACCGCGCGTTCGCGTCGTTCCATAAAAAAGCAAAGAAACGAGACCGGTTAAAGAAACTATTTAGTATTAATCACGGCAGCGACCGCACAAAAGCGTTTAACACAAGTAAACGAAACGCGTACTCCTCTTGCCAGAGACACTGAATATTAGCTTTAGTGCTGAGTCAGATTTATTAATGGTTACCCTATCACTGCAGTGACTCTTTCGAATCAGCTAACAGAGTTCACATAACAATGATTAGAATGCTTATAAATGCAACTCAACAAGAAGAGTTGCGCGTCGCCCTAGTAGACGGACAACGTCTATATGATCTAGATATCGAATCCGGTTCTCGCGAACAGAAGAAGTCCAATATTTATAAAGGTCGCATCACTCGTATTGAGCCGAGCTTGGAAGCGGCTTTTGTTGATTTTGGAGCCGATCGTCACGGTTTCCTACCTTTAAAAGAAATTTCTAAAACTTACTTTTCTAAAAAATCCAATCATGAAGGCCGAATTAACATCAAAGATGTGTTAAGTGAAGGTCAAGAAGTAATAGTTCAAGTAGACAAAGAAGAACGAGGTAATAAAGGCGCAGCATTAACAACCTTTGTTAGTTTAGCAGGTCGTTACCTAGTCTTAATGCCTAACAATCCTCGTGCAGGCGGTATTTCTCGTCGTATTGATGGCGATGATAGATCCCATCTTAAAGAAGCTATGTCTGGTCTTAATACACCAGAAAATGGTGGTTTGATTGTTCGTACTGCTGGTGTTGGACGTTCGACTGAAGAACTTCAGTGGGATTTGGATTACCTAGATACGCTATGGAACTCTATTACTAAAGCCGCTTCCGAAAAGCCGGCCCCTTTCTTAATTTACCAGGAAAGTAATATTGTTATCCGTGCCATTCGTGATTATCTTCGCGAAGATATTGGTGAAGTACTTATTGATGAGAAAGATGCTTATCAAGATGCAATTAACTTTGTTATGCAAGTTATGCCGCACTTTAAGTCTCGTATCAAAATGTATACAGACTCGACACCTCTATTTAATCGCTTCCAGATTGAAACTCAGATAGAAACGGCTTTCCAACGTGAAGTTCGTTTACCTTCTGGTGGTTCAATTGTTATCGACCCTACAGAAGCACTTGTTTCTATTGATATTAACTCGGCTCGTGCAACAAAAGGTGGCGACATCGAAGAAACAGCATTACAAACAAACGTAGAAGCTGCAGATGAAATTGCGCGCCAATTACGCTTGCGAGATATTGGTGGCTTGGTTGTTATCGACTTTATTGATATGACACCAGTGCGCAATCAAAAAGAAGTTGAAAACCGCATGAAAAATGCGTTGGAAGCTGACCGTGCGCGCGTTCAAATTGGACGTATCTCACGCTTCGGCTTGCTAGAAATGTCTCGTCAGCGACTACGTCCTTCCCTTGGTGAAACAAGTGGGATCGTTTGTCCTCGCTGCAATGGTCAAGGGTTTATCCGTGACGTAGAGTCATTGGCACTTTCTGTCCTACGCCTTATCGAAGAAGAGTGCTCTAAAGAGCGTACTTCTCAAATTCGAGCAGTATTACCAGTTTCAGTAGCAACTTTCTTGCTTAACGAAAAACGAACTAACATCGCAAAAATCGAAAAACGTAATAGCGTTCATATTATCCTTGTGCCAAACCCTCATATGGAAACACCACATTTTGAAGTGGAACGTATCCGTGATGACAGTACAGTAGTTTCTCAAAATGAGAACAGCTATACGCTGGTAGAAACACCAGAACAACCACCGTACGAACCACGTCAGACAAATGACAATGTTCGTCCGCAAGCGGCTGTTACGAGCATAGCGCCTAAGTCACCGGCTCCAGCACATACTGAGACGACACAGACTACAACAGCCAAAACGTCAACAACACGTAAACCAAAAAAACCTGGTCTTTTCACACGCATCATGAAAGCGTTATTTGGTGAGCCTCAAAACAAACCAAAACCGAAGAAGACAACTAAAACAAGTACGAGTGCTCCAGCGTCAAAAAATGATCGTAATACAAGCAAATCAAGTACGAACACTCGCACAAACCGCAACAAGCGTAATGTGAAGCATCAGAACTCTGATCGCGACAACACGACAGAGAATAACCGCTCTACTCGTCAGTCTCGTAGAGAGCAAGCTGAAGCTGGTACAAAACCGAATAACAACAACCGTCGCAATAATAACCGTGGCAATAACAAACAAGAAGCACCTGAAGCAAAAGTTGAAAAGCAAGAAGCCGCTGTAAAAGCGCCTCGCCAACAACCAAGAGAAAAAGTGATTCCTGAAGTTAAAGAACGTAAACGCGATCGCAATGACAATCGTCGTCGTAACGGCAAGTTAAAAGATGAGGCCCTTGAAGCAACTAAGTTACAAGAGCAAGAGGATGCAGCACTAGCTGAAGCAGCACAATTAGCTAAAGTAGAGAACAACGAGAATGGTGATGAGCCACAACGTCGCTCTCGCCGCTCTCGTCGCTCTCGTCGTCCGCAAAAAGAGGACGTTAACACACAAGAAACAGCAGATACTAATACTGCTGTAATACAAGAAAAAATAGTTGAAGCTGAAACCGTTTTAGCCTCTGATCATTCAAATGAAACAAAGGCGCAAGAAATCAAAGCCGAAACGATTAACGAAGACGCTCCTGTTAAGGTAGAAGCAGAGTCAGTACAAACACAGGATGAAAATCCTGCCGTTGAAGCAGTTGAAGCCGTTGAAGCCGTTGAAGCCGTTGAAGCCGTTGAAGCCGTTGAAGCCGTTGAAGCCGTTGAAGCCGAAATAGTAACAACAAAAACTGATAGCGATACTACAGAAACCGTTTCTGAGAAAGCACCACAAAAAGCTAAGCAGACAAAACCTAAAATGTCTGTAAAAGCTCAAATGAGAAAAATTGAAACGCCTACTGAACCAACTGCTGTAGAAACAGTGGCGGAAGTTAAATCTGCAGATCCTGTAGTAACAGAAAAACCTTCTGAGCCTGTAGAGGAAGCTGCTGAAGAGACTAAGAAGATAGAGTCTGCAGTAACAGAAGTCCCTATTGAGCCTAAAGTAGAAAAAATAGTGGAGGCGATACAGAAAGAAGAATCAACTGAAGAAAAGCCAGTAACAACGGCTCGGTCGACTCGGACACCTCGCCGTGGGCGTGGCAAACCAGTGATTCAACCAGCCAGTGCAGAAACTAAAGCACCAGTTGAATTACCTGCTGCTATTTTAGCTCAACAAGAAAAGCTGCGTCAGGAACAAGAAGAGAAACGCAATGCTAGTGCTTCTCGCCGTCGTTCAGCAGCGGGTCGAGTTAAAAATGACCCTAGACTGGCTCTTGAAGAAAATAAAACAGCAGAATCGAGCCCAGATAAAAACGTAGAATAATCAGGCGTTTCTATTTGGTCTAAAATAAAGAGCCCGCATTTATGCGGGCTCTTTTGCAAACAAGATAAAATAACAGTACTAATAGTCTAATATGAATCTAGATTACGAACAGGTAAGCCATAATGATCATTGATTTTTCTCGCTTCAAAGACTGGACTCTTATAGGCGATTTATTTGGTGGAGCAACAACCGCAATTGTCTCTCTTCCTTTGGCCCTAGCTTTTGGTGTTGCTTCGGGTGCAGGGGCCGAAGCCGGTATGTGGGGGGCGATTTTAGTTGGTTTTTTTGCTGCGGTATTTGGTGGATCCACTAGTCTTATTTCCGAGCCGACAGGCCCAATGACTGTCATTATGACAGCTGTACTCACCAGCATGATGGCTAGCAATCCAGAAAACGGTTTGGCGATGGCATTTACTGTTGTTATGATTGCCGGTATTTTTCAAATTACACTTGGTTATTTAAAACTCGGAAAATACATCACATTAATGCCATATAGTGTGATTTCTGGATTTATGTCCGGAATAGGTATTATTTTAATTATTCTGCAGCTTGCACCATTTCTAGGCCACCCTTCTCCTTCAGGTGGCGTAATGGGAACGATCAGTGCCCTACCTGACCTTATTTTCAATTTGAAATTCTCAGAGCTTTTCCTTGGTCTTTTAACCTTGGGAGTACTATTTTACCTACCCAAACAATGGCGACGATTTGTTCCACCTCAGCTTGTTGCTTTAGTCGCCATAACTCTTGTTTCAATTATATTGTTCAGCGATGCTGATGTTCGCCGTATTGGTGTAATTCCATCGGGCCTACCTAGTATTCATTGGCCACATTTTGAAATGGCAGTGATTGTAGAAATGGTTATAAATGGCTTAGTACTTGGCACATTAGGCTGTATAGATACTCTATTAACAGCTGTGATTGCAGATAGTTTGACTCGCAAAGAGCACGATTCAAATCGCGAACTCATTGGTCAAGGTGTCGCAAACCTTTTCTCTGGATTATTGGGCGGTTTGCCGGGTGCAGGTGCAACAATGGGTACGGTTGTAAATATTCAATCAGGAGGTAAATCACCTCTAGCAGCTATCGCAAGAGCTTTCATTCTACTTCTTGTTGTACTTGGTGCATCAAACCTAATCAGCCCTATTCCAATGGCTGTTCTTGCTGGTATTGCCTTATATGTTGGGATTAACATTCTTGATTGGAGTTTTTTGAAAAGAGCCCATAAAGTTGCACTCTCGCCAACTATTATCATGTATGGCGTAATGACCCTTACTGTTTTTGTAGATTTGATGGTTGCTGTTGGTATTGGCGTTTTTATTGCGAATATCATGACTATCGAGAAATTAAGTCGATTACAATCTGGTAATGTTAAAGCAATCAGTGACGCTGACGATGATATTTCTTTATCAGATGATGAAAAAGCCTTACTTGATCAAGCCGATGGTCGAGTCCTACTATTCTACTTAACAGGTCCTATGATTTTTGGAGCCAGTAAAGCCATAGCCAAGCACCATAATCGTATTCACAATTATAAAGCTGTTGTATTGGATTTAAGCGCTGTTCCAATGATGGATTTAACCATTGGGTTAGCTTTGGAGAATGCCATTAAAGATGCAATCGAGGCAAACTGTGATGTCTATATTTTCAGTCCGAATGGGCAAACTACAGAACGATTAGAGAAATTAGGTGTTTTAAAGCGCCTACCTCACAATGCATTCTGTGACTCACGAAAATCAGCATTAACCCAAGCTGTTAATAATCTCACTTAGCATTTTAAAAAAATCCCCTCTAATAAGAATATTAGAGGGGATTGATATTTATCTTTTAAGTTTTTTTAAAGTAATTTACTGAATTCTTGCTGAATTCATTATTTTAGCTGCCATTTCAACACCAAATTCTTTTGCAAACTCTTTCCATGACTCTTTCTTAGGTGCGTAAGTAATTTGTTTCGCATTAGGAAAACGAAGCTTCAACAGATCATGTACGCTAGCCAAGCCATCAATCAGACCAATCTCTACCGCTTGATAGCCAGTAAAAATCATACCACTAAAAACGTCGTCGGTTATGGTCAATCGATCGCCACGGCCTTCTTTAACGGCTTCGATGAACTGTTGATGTGTTTCATCCAAAACGGCCTGCCACTTAGTTCGTGCTTCTTCTGTCATTGGTGTAAAAGGATCAAGAAATGCTTTATTTCTTCCTGCCGTAAACGTTCGACGTTCAACTCCAATTTTCTCGAGTAAATTGCTTGCATCGAAGCCAGAAGAAATAACACCTATAGAACCAACTAAACTGGCCTTATCTGCATAAATCTCACTGGCTGCAGAAGCAATATAATAGCCACCAGATGCGGCCATATCTTCAACAATGACAATAATAGGAATTTCTGGGTAAGCTTGTTTCTTTGTTAGAATTGCATCATAAATAATACCCGAATGAACAGGGCTTCCGCCTGGACTGTTCATCTCTATGACAACCCCTGTTAACTGACTATTTTGATAAGCACTATCTAATAAACCTACAAACTCATAAGATTCAATTTCTGAGTCTGCTCCTATCACGCCTCGCATAGGAATCATGGCAACAACATCACTATCTAGATTTACGTCAGGTAAGTCTGATCGCAAAAACCAACCCGCTGCAATGACAAAAATGAAGGAAAAGGTCACAAGTCGAAAGAATATTTTCCAGCGTCTTGTACGGCGTTTCTCTATAAGGTTATCACTTAGCGTTTTTTCGAGTAACGACCAAATTTCTTTATTTGGATCAAGTAGTTGATCTTCTTGTGCGTTTTGCTGCTCAGACAAGTTACTATTTTGTTCACGAGATGCTTTTCGATCTTCATCTTCAGTCCAACTCATTTCTTATAATCCTAAAATATTTGATAATTCATTAAAATCGTTAATTAGTGCGTGTGGCTGACAAGCTTTTAAGCGAGTCTCTGTGTGAGCTCCATATGTTACACCAATGCTTTTCATACCAGCATTTGTTGCCATATTTAAATCGTATTCAGTATCTCCAACCATAACAGCCTGTTCTGGAGACAGGTTTAATTCAGCCAAAATATGTTCAAGCATTAATGGATGTGGTTTAGATAAAGCTTCATCAGCACAGCGGGTAGTAATAAAATAATCTCTTGTGTCGGTAAGAGACATAACTCTTTCTAAACCTCTTCGACTTTTACCTGTAGCGACAGCCATTTTAATATCGAATTTTTTTAATGCATTTAATGTTTCAATCACGCCTGCATAGGCATCAGGTGGAGTTTGATCTTTGGCGACATAAGCCTTCTTATAATGTTCAATAATGACGCTTTGTTCATTTTTAGGTAGCTCAGGCCAAATAACGTCAATGGCTTTGTCTAATGACAGCCCAATGATGTTTTTTACATCTTCTTTATTACGTTGTGGTGCATTTGCTAATTGCGCTGCATGCAGCATACTTTGGCAAATCGTATCAATGGAGTCGAATAAAGTGCCATCCCAATCAAAAATTACTAACTTAACCATAGATACCTCTTAAGAATGATGTGCCGAAAGTGTACCATAGCGATAAATTACAATATAAGGATAGGTAATGACTTCTGGATATACATTAGAACAACTTTCTCTTGATCAAAACGTTGAGTATCGAAAAGTTGTTACTCAGACTGACGTTCAAGCTTTTGCAGACGTTACAGGCGATACCAACCCTGTTCATTTGGATGCGGAATATGCAGCGACGACTTCATTTGGTAAGCCTATCGCGCATGGCATGCTAACGGCGGGTTTCATTTCAGCCGCAATTGGTACCAAACTACCTGGGCCAGGCTGTATTTATCTTGAGCAAACGCTGAAGTTCCGCTCCCCAGTTTTTGTTGGGCAAGAAGTTGTGACCACAATTACTGTGACAGATATCAATGAGCGTCGCCGCCGTGCCACATTAAAAACTGTGTGTGAATGTGAAGGTAAAGTCGTTGTTACAGGCGAAGCTACCATTATGCTTCCTGCTGTAACGGTTTAAAGTAGATAGCCATAATAAACAAGAGCGACAGCTATATTGCCTTTGCTCTTGTTTATTTAGATCAATTTAACTTATTTGCATTAGGAAAGCTTACATCGAAAGAACAATACGCCCTGTAATTTCCCCCTTCTCCATATCAGCAAAAATTTCATTAATATTTTCGAGTTTCTTCTCTTCTATAATGGCTTTTACTTTACCCCGTGCAGCAAATTCCAAACACTCTTCTAGATCTTTTCGAGTACCAACAATAGAGCCGACAACACTCACGCCATTTAGGACTGTGTTGAAAATAGGCAATGGCATATCTTCTGGAGGTAAACCAACTAATACGCATTTGCCACCACGTCGAACAACATCGTAGCTTTGTCTAAAGCCAACCTTACTAACAGCAGTACATACACTTGCATGAACTCCTCTAGTCTTTGTAATGATATCAGCGACAATATCATCCGTTTTAAAGTCTAAATAGTATTCAGCTCCAAGTGACATAGCTAACTCTCGCTTTGCATTACCCGTATCAACAGCAACGACTCGTAAACCCATAGCGATTGCATATTGAACTGCCAAGTGCCCTAAACCACCAATACCAAAAATAGCGACCCAATCCCCAGGTTTCGCCTCAGATACTTTGAGGGCTTTATAAGTGGTAACTCCAGCACAAAATAATGGTGCTGCATCTACATAATTTAAACCTTCGGGCACTTTTACAACATAATCCGCATGAGCCGCACAGTACTCAGCATAACTACCATTTACCGAGTATCCTGCATTTTCTTGCACTAGACACAAACTTTCTCTACCACTTAAACAGTATTCGCAATGACCACAAGCACTATAGAGCCAAGGAATGCCAACGCGGTCACCGTTTTTGATGTGAGTAACGGCACTACCAACTTCAACCACCTCGCCCACGCCTTCATGACCAGGAACTAATGGTAATGTAGGTTTAACTGGCCAATCTCCATGACAAGCATGAAGATCTGTATGGCAAACACCACAGGCATGAATTTTAACGAGTATTTGATGGGGCTCTATTTTAGGTTTTGCGATGTCTTCAATTTTAAGAATAGAACCAAATGTGTTTGCAACAGCAGCTTTCATAATACTCTCCTAAGAGGATGAATGATTTTTACCTATTCAGATTAGCTGAGTTACTAAAAAATAAAGACGATCTAGATCAAACTTCACTCAAGTAAGTCATACTTGATTAATAAAGTGCAGGATCATGGAAAGAAAGGTCATTTGTTTAAAAAAGACTGGGATTTATAAGATGGTAAGCATATATTGATTAAATAGAAAAAACGTATACTTAGTTAAGATAAGGTTTAGTTCTTACCATGAAAACTCAATTACTTATGATCATTGCTGTGGTTTTATCGTCTTTATTGACGATATCTCAACGAGCCAGTGCTCAAGAAGTAAGTCAGCTACGTTGGTTGGAACCTACTGTAGAACAACGTTTTAATGAAGTCATTGCGCCAGATCAAGAGTTAGGATCTGACAACAGTTATCTTGCACCTTCTTTTTTGACTCTAGAGGCTAATACCTCATCTTCGTTTAAACATTTTTTTTATTACTATCTGCCTAATACAAAAAAAGTTAACGGCAGTATTAACCCAAGAGCACCACCTTCTCTACTGATATAACTCACCCATTTTATTCATTTATTTTTTATTGGGGTTTTATCATGAAAACATTAACTTATGTTTCTACAAAAAATGTTAACGATCTTACTTGGCCTACGGCTTACGAAAACACCAACATTTATTCTTCAGCGCTATCCGTTTTAACAGATTTCAAAACCGCTGGCCCTCGTGTTATTGAGTCGAATACCCGAGCTGACACATTGGTTCAGTTAATGAAAAAAGAACATGTACGCATGAAAATAGTGGTTGATTCAACCAATCACTTTGTCGGCGTGATCAGTCTTGAGGATTTATCTGAAGATGTATTCATTAAACGGGTTGCTGATGGATATAAACGATCTGAATTAATGGTTGCTGATTTAATGAGACCGAAAGAAACTTTATTGGCATTATCATACACATCACTTAAAAATTCAGATATCGAGTCACTTCTATACAGCCAAAGGGAAAATAAGTTACAACATTTATTAGTAATTGATGAAGAGACAAAAGCAATACGAGGTCTGATCTCATCTAATGATATTGTGCGCCAACTTAGATTAGAGGTTGATGTCGCTTTTTCTAGTTTTGAGCACACTTATCACAGTGCAATTTTAGGTCAAAAATTTCAAAGTAGAAATCTTAAGGTTGCATAACAAGACTTAATAAAGTGATTAAAATACCTCCATATTTGGAATATGGAGGTATTTTTGATTAATCTTATTTCTTCTCTATCCAATAGTAATAAGTCTCTCCATCCTGTACTTGATTTATTAGTTTATGACCAAGAAACTGGCAAAACTTGGGAATATCTCGTGTCGTAGATGGGTCTGTAGCAATGACTTTAAGTACACTTTTTGATTCTATTTTTCGCATTTCCACATGTAGCATCATGACTGGCTCAGGACAAAGTAAGCCAGTTGCATCAAGCAAAGCTTGGTGTTCCATATTAATTCTCTTCTATATAAATTAGACCAATATTTTTGTTTTTTTAAATGGTTGATTTAACACTATGATTAAGCCAATTCTGTGTTATTTCAGCAAGGTTTGAAATAGTGTCAGTGATACTTTGATTTTGTTTCTTCAAGGTTCTGAAGTCGTGATCAGCCCCTTCTACCCAAATAACAGTTACGTTTTCTGGTAGAGACTGCTGGCTTACCCAATCGTATGACCCTAGTTGATCTCTTGTCCCTTGAATTATTAAACAAGGCACCTGAAGGTTATCAAGAAAAGATAGTCTGTTTTTTTCAGGCTTACTTGCTGGATAAAAAGGAAAACCAAAACAAACAATGGCTTTTACCATAGGTAGACTAGACAGCTGAGTTGCCACACGCCCTCCCATAGACTTACCTGCGACAATACAAGCCTCATCTTCTGCTATGAAATCTGCGAATTCAGGAACAAGATACTTAAATGGTGGCGGTGGTCTTTTTTTAGCCGTCTTTTCTTGCTCTTTCATATAAGAAAAAGTAACAGGAATGACTTCTTGATTCATTGTTTTTGTAATCGCAACACCAAGTTCATTCAAAAATGCATTGCTGTGGCCGGCACCTGCTCCATGAGCAAGGTAAAAAGATATGTTTTCCATGAATATATTTACTAAAAATAATATTGATGGTGATTATATGGTTACAGGGCACCTTATCCAACCTAATTTACCAAATGCCTTATTTTCTTAACAGGTTAATATCCTTGATCTGGATCAGAAAACTCCTGATTGCTAAGGAGTAAACTTCTATTAGAAATTTTAATAGGAACAAATCATGATTTGGGATTCTTCACTCGTTAGTAAGTACGATTTATCAGGACCTAGATATACGTCTTACCCAACAGCACCACAATTTAATACAGGCATCAGTAAAATCGCTTTAATCGATAAAATGATGATGCCTTCAGATAAAGCTCTTAGTTTATACTTCCATATCCCGTTTTGTGCTCACCTTTGTTATTACTGTGCTTGCAACAAAATTGTGACCAAGCAATATGAGAAAGGTGCTGAGTATGTTGAATTACTTGGTGAAGAGATGAGATTGCGTAGTTTGATGCTAGATCATTCGAGGCAAGTTACACAGCTTCACTTTGGCGGTGGAACACCTACTTTCCTCACAGAAGACCTCATTCGCTGTCTATTTGATATAATAAACCAGCATTTCAACCTTATTAATGATGGCTCTCAAGATTACAGTATAGAAATAGATCCTAGAGAAATAACGCCATCCAAACTTAAGTTGTTCACTGAAATGGGGATAAATAGAATTAGTGTTGGCGTTCAAGATTTTGACAGTAAGGTTCAAGCAGCCATACATCGAGTCCAACCAGTTAAAATGGTAGCAGATCTTGTGGAGGATGCTCGTGCAATGGGCATTAAATCAATTAATTTTGATTTGATCTATGGTTTACCGTTTCAATCCATTGAGGGTTTTAGAGATACTTTAGACAAGGTAATTGCTTTGTCTCCAGATCGTATATCTCTTTTTAATTACGCCCATTTACCTGAACGTTTTAAAGCTCAAAAACGAATACTTGATGAAAGCCTTCCTATACCTAGTATTAAAGTTGAATTATTAAGGATGAGCATTGAATATCTAATTTCATCTGGTTATGAATACATAGGTATGGATCATTTTGCAAAACCTAATGACACTTTAGCTAAAGCTCAAAAACAAGGTATGTTACAGCGCAACTTCCAAGGCTATACCACTCACGCAGGTACTGACCTAGTTGCATTTGGTGTCTCTGCTATTAGTGACCTAGATGGCGTTTATATCCAAAACTATACAGATTTAGATCAATATCAACACAGTATTGAAAAGGGTCAACTACCTATCAATAGAGGTTACATTAGTAATTTTGATGACAGAGTTCGTCACCAAGTCATTATGACGCTTATTGCTCAATTTGAATTAAATACAGGTACTATCGAACAAAAATATAATATTAGTTTTTTTGAATATTTTGCAGAAGAAGTTGATAATCTTATACCTATGATCGAAGATGGTATGATCGAAATAAAAGATAATGGAATGCAGACCATTATTAACGTTACAGACCGAGGTAGATTGCTTATTCGCTGTATTTGTATGGTTTTCGATAAGTATTTGAACAACAGTATAAAATACTCAAAAGTTATATAAATTCAGGTCAGGGAGATTCACATGTCAACAACACACGCACAGACACGTTTTAACAGTACTCTTACATCTCAATGCCAAAATTGTAGTTTGAGTGCTCTCTGTCTGCCTATTGCCCTAGCAGATGAAGACATCAATAAGCTAGATCAAATTATCGAACGTAAGAAACCGTTAAAAAAAGGAGAATTTCTTTTTCGCCAAGGGGAAATCTTTGATTCGGTTTATGCTGTTCGCTCTGGGACATTAAAAACCTTTAACATTACATCCTATGGTGAAGAACAAATTACTGGTTTTTATTGTCCTAGTGAGTTGGTTGGTCTAAGCGGTATAGATTCGAGCACTTACCCGGTTTCTGCTAAAGCATTGGAAACAACGACAGTTTGCGAAATCCCGTTCAGCCATTTAGAAGAGCTATCCGCACAAATACCATCGTTAAGACATCAATTATTTAAAGTGATGAGTCGAAAAATTTCTGACGATCAACAAATGATGGTATTGCTTGGTAAGAAAAATGCGGATGAAAAAGTAGCTTCTTTTTTACTAAATCTATCCAACCGATTCAAAAAACGCGGCTATTCTGCAAGCTCTTTTCGACTTTCTATGTCCCGTGGAGAAATAGGAAACTATCTTGGACTTGCTGTCGAAACTGTAAGCCGCGTCATTACCCGCTTCCAGAAAAATGAGCTAATACATGTAGATGGCAAAGAAATTGAGATAGTCGACTTCCCAGAAATGCAAAAACTCGTTGGGATTGCGAGTGATTGTGGTAAAATCGCCAACATTTGATCGATAAATTAAGGCGTTACTAAATATGCTCTACGATGATTTTTATGTTAAATCACTAATACAAACAGTGGAAGACTGGCCAAAAGAAGGCATTAGTTTTCGTGATATTACTCCTATCTTTAGTGATCCTAAAGGTATGAGGATGGTTGTTGACGCCTATGTTCACCGATATATGTCTACGGATATTACACATATTGCTTGTATTGATGCTCGTGGTTTTTTGATTGCTGCCGTACTTGCTTATGAGCTTCAAAAACCTCTTATTTTAGTGCGTAAGAAAGGTAAGCTTCCAGGTAAAACTATTTCACAAAAATACGATTTAGAGTATGGTGAAGCGGAATTAGAAATCCAAGAAGGTGCAGTCAAAGCTGGCGATGAAGTTTTGTTATTTGATGATTTAATTGCAACAGGTGGAACACTCTTCGCAGCAATAAAACTTCTAACACAACAAGGCGCTAATATAAAAGAAGTAGCTGCTATTATTGATTTACCAGATTTAGGCGGTAGCCAAAAGTTAAGAGACAGTGACATCCCGGTCTTTTGTCTTTGTGCTTATGATGGTGAATAATTTTATAATTGTAGCTAACGTAAAATAGAATAAGACAAATAAAAAAAGGTGGCATGAGCCACCTTTTTTTATTTGTCTTATATCCATAATCGTTTTTTTAAAAATCAACAACAGCACCAACGGAGAAGCCTTTGTTAATTTCCTTACGACTATCATCATCATAAACAATAACAGTATTACCATAACGAATGTAAGCACGAGAATTGCGCATCGTCATGTATTCAAGACGAAGATCATAAGTATACATATGGTCTAAGTTAGAAAAAGATAATACTTCTGGAGAGTAGTATAGAGAGCCATAAATGCTTAAACGATTTGCTTGTTGAAGTGTATAACGATACCAGCCGCCAAGACTAAGAGCAGCTGATACTTCATTTTCATCATCATTCAAGTCTGCATCAATAACATACAAACGAACCCCTAATCCAACTTGTAGCGGTCCGCCATCTCCTTCAGAATCTTCTACAGTTAAACCAATATGACCTGTAGATGAGTTTTCATCTGAATCATGAGTTACGCCAGCATTAAGACCAAAACTACCTAAATCTAAATTAACATCACCTTGCACAGTCTCATTAGTTAAACTGACTCCTGCCGTTGACGCATTAACAAAAGAAGACCCTAAAATGCCAAATGTTAACAATAAAGCTTTATGCATAATATTCATTTCTATTATCCTATAATGAAATAATATTTAATCGATCAAAAGCAGATGGTATTTGCTTTAAACCTTTGAAATCAAATAATTCTTTGTCTGCTAGATGTGATGGAACCACATTTTGAAGAGCAGTGAACATAGAATCTGTTCTACCTGGGAAGTCTTTTTCCCATTTTTTCAACATGTCTTTAATAACCTGTCTTTGTAAATTATCCTGTGAACCGCAAAGATTACAAGGAATAATCGGATATTCTTTCATAAGGGCAAATGCCTCTATGTCTTTTTCTTTGCAATATGCTAAAGGACGGATAACAACATGCTTACCATCATCACTCAGTAATTTTGGCGGCATGGATTTCAATTTTCCGCCAAAAAACATATTTAGAAACATTGTTTCTAAAATGTCATCTCTATGATGACCTAGAGCAATTTTGGTAGCACCAATTTCTTCAGCAAAACCATACAAGGAACCACGTCTTAGACGAGAGCATAAACCACAAGTGGTTTTTCCTTCTGGAACGATTTCTTTTACTATGCTGTAAGTATCACGTTCCAGAATATGAAAATCTACCCCCAGACCTTTTAGGTATGCAGGAAGAATATGTTCTGGAAAGCCGGGCTGCTTTTGATCTAGATTGACAGCAATAATACTAAAATCAATTGGAGCACTGGCTTGCAGGTTCCTTAAGATTTCTAGCATTGTGTAAGAGTCTTTACCACCAGACAAACAAACCATAACTTTATCACCCTCTTCAATCATATTGAAGTCAGCAATAGCTTGGCCCGTTAATCTACGGAGACGTTTCTGGAGCTTATTTTGCTCCAATTTTTCTTTAGGTCGACTAGATAAATCCATCATATACACGCTATAAACAAAACGCGCATATATTACTATAAGGATCTAGGTATCGCATCAAAAATGGATGTAATAATGTAAAAGTACATAAAAAATCACTTTTTTTACTTTTACAGCAAATAACAATTTAGATTCTAGACCTAAAAAATAATTTTGAATTGCAGTTCTTACAGATATATTGAACACCTCCTTGTGCTCTTGTATGCCGGCGCTTAGTGAAATCATGCTGCTGGCATTCACAATGGTATTGATAAATTTCTTTTGGGGGAGGAATATCGAAAGTATGAGTTCTATCTGGTTTTATACCATAAACCTTCATCATTACAGCCTGCCATTCCTTTCCATGAGGCTTGACTGTACTTCCATAAATTTGAAATACGATAATGTGAGCCACTTCATGGGGAATAACAGTATCAATGAATCTATTTGGATCCTGTTGATACATAAAATAATTAAATCTAATTTCATTTTTTTGTAAATGCGCAGTACCTGCAGCTCGCCCTCTTTGTTTAAAATTACAACTCGCACGTTTAAACCTATTATTGAAAAAAGCATCTGCCTTATCAAAACAAAGATTAACACTCCCAATCACGGTATTCATTACATCTGGTGCTACGTGATTTTTTTGAGATACTGAGATCATTATGCAATAACCTCATTAATACTGGCGTCATGTATGATTTTGATTAAACTGTCTGCGAAAATAGCCACTTTTTCTTTTGGTAACCCGGTTAAACGACTTAATGATGCTATAGAGTTCGGTTTATGCAAACAAATGAGTCTAAGCTGAGAATCACTTAAATCAACATCATTGAATGATTTTTTCCAAGATAGGATTCGATGTAAGCTAATATTATCAGCTGATAGCTGGTCTTCATTTAATATTGGATAATAACGCTCACTGGGGATAATAATCTGTATATTACCTTTTAATATAGCTCGAGCTTTTTCATTAATTTGAACAGTAAAAACACTAGATTGCCCTAATGTAATGTATTCATAGGCAATAAGGTGGCGAATTATAGACTTCCATTGTGCCTCTGCAAGTTCCTTTCCTTTTCCAAATAGCGATAATGATTCAGCTCTTATTAAACTAGTTGCTCTCGTTTTTTTACCTAGTAATATTTGAATCAAAACAGAAAATGGCTGCAAACCTTTAGTGTGGTAGATAAGAGACAAAAGCTTTTGACTTGCTGTCGTCATATTCAACTCTGAATGACTACCAAGGCAGCGATCACAAAAACCACATTCTGAAATTCTTTCATCGAAGTGAGAAAGTATATTTTTGCGCCTGCAACCTCTACCTTCTAAAATACGAAAAAAATCACCTAAACGTTGAGAATCGCTTTCAGACCCTGAAGGCTGAAGTACAATAAACTGCTGAGCCTGCAACATATCTTGCAGACCATATAGTAAAAGAGATTTAGCAGGATTACCGTCTCGTCCTGCGCGACCAACTTCCTGAAAGTAGGCTTCAGGGCTGCTGGGTAAATCTAAATGAACGACAAAACGTACATGAGCAATATCGATCCCCATCCCGTAAGCAGTTGTCGCAACCATAATTGTGCCATGTTGCTCAGAGAATAACTTATGATTGATTTGTTTCTCTGAATCTGTCATCGCTGCATGATAGCTTAAACTAGACAATCCTAACTCATTAAGCCAATGAGCTAGCTCTTCTGTTTTCTTTCTAGAACGACAATAAATAATACCACTTTCACCAGGAACCTCATTATGAAGAAAATACAAAATCTGTTGCTTGGCTTTTCTCTTCTGGGCAATTTGGATATGAATATTAGAGCGATCAAAACTGCTATGCATAACAAGACAGTTATTCAACTGTAATGATTCTTTAATTGTATTTATTGTGTTTTTATCGACAGTTCCTGTGAGAGCTATAATTGGCACGGTTGGAAAAGCTGCTTTCAATTGACCAAGCTGGCTATATTCAGGCCTGAAATAACTTCCCCATTGTGAGATACAATGTGCTTCGTCAATGGCGAATAAGGAAATATCGAAGCTATGTAAAAAGCCCATAACAGATGACTGAACAAGCTTCTCTGGTGACAAATACAGTAAATCAATATGCTTATGACGTAAGGCTGAAACTAAATCGTGTTGCTCACCTGGGTTTAGAGTTGAGTTTAGAAATTTTGCGCGGACACCTTTTCTATTTAATTCTTCAACCTGTTGTGACATTAAAGACAATAAGGGGCTAACAATAATAGCTACACCATCTAGGATAAGCCCAGCTGCTTGGTAAGCCAAAGACTTACCTCCTCCAGTCGGTGCTGCGAGCAAAACATCTTGGCCTGAGCATAACGCGTCAATTGCTTGTTCTTGCAATGGGCGGTATTCAGTGTAGCCTAAACGGGAAAGTACCTGTTTCTTTAAGTTCATTTTGGAATTATCTCTTAACAGCGCACTTTCTGCATCGATTTTTCACCTTCTTTTCGCTAAAATCGAATACTAAATTTGTATTAAGGAAATATCTACATGGCGCACCAACCTCTTGATGACCTTGAGTTAGAGACGTTAGAAAATTTTTTAGAATCAGATCAAGTCCATGAAGAATGTCAGAACTTTGTGATGGCTCATGGTTTCTTAACCGCATTATCTATTTGCCCTGTTAGTATTCCTGAAGAAAAGTGGTTACCTGTTATTTTTGAAGACACACCTCAGTTTGATAATGAGAAACAAGAAAAGCAAATTCTTCAGTATTTATCTCGTCTCTTTTTAGATATTCAAAAAGAACAAGAATCAGAAGAAGGCTTTTTGATTCCCTGTGAATTAGAAATGGGAACATCCCCAGAAGAACTCAGTGAGCTACAAGAATGGGCAACTGGTTTTATGGAAGGTGTATTTATGACCGAGGCCAACTGGTTTGAGTCTGAAAAAGAAGAAGTGGTCGCCGAACTTCTTTTGCCAATTATGGTTGCCTCAGATTTATTTGATGATGAAGAAGTGGTACAGATTCGCTCGAGTGAAAAACTGACTAATTCCTGTATTGCTCAAATCCCAGAAGTTGTAACAGATTTATTTTTAGTTATGCGTACTGAACCGGAAAAACGACCATTTCCTAAAGCCTCTCCAAAATCTAAGCATCAAGGAAATAAGAGCAAAAATAAGAAAAAGAACGGTAAAAAAGCATAAAATCAATACCCATCTATGATTTATGGATGGGTGTTTCTAAGTGCTACAAGCGTTATATCATCTAACTGCACTGAATTACCTAGATATTCTGTTAACTTATGAACTGCCATTTTCTGAGCTTCTAAAAGACTTTTATCAGCATAGCTTTCTAAAATAAGATGTTCTACTAGGTTATTGCCTAACATTTCACCATTATTCTTTTTCAACTCCAGAACACCATCAGACACTATGACAAGAGTATCTTCAGCATTAAGCTTATTATTCTTGAAGTCACTCTCAAACTCCGTGAACGAAAGCACACCTAAGGGCATATGATTAGACTGCAAATAATCCATCTCCCCACTTTCTCGACGTATAAATGCGTTTGGCATTCCTCCGCCCCAATATTCAAGTTTTCCATCTGGTGACATCAAAATAAGATAGCCTGCACAAAACATATAATCTGGCAGAATATTGAATAACATCTTATTAATTTGAGACGCAAGTTCTTCTACTGGAGTCAAATCATCTACAGCATCAAAAAATGCCTGCATAACAGGTAATGCACCAATAGATGCAGGCAACCCATGACCTGTGAAATCGCCAACAAATACAAGACGAGCCCCATCAAAGCGAGTTTTGACTAAAGCTAAATCACCATTAAAACTTGCCGCAGATAATCGCGTTATAGCGGCATGCTCAGAATTATTTTCACTTCTGTTTTGTATATGATTGAGAACTTGATGAGCCATTTCATGTTCGCGTTCGATCATTGTTTGATAATACGTAAGTGCTTTATTTTTACGATACATCTCCTTCATCAATTCAACATGACGAACATGAGTTTTAAGACGAATATTGAATAATACCTCATTGAATGGCTTAGGAATAAAGTCATCGGCGCCAGATTTAAAACACTGATCCATCACGGAGTCAGACGCATGAGAAGAAAGAAAAATAATGGGAACAAAGCGACTACCTGATAAGCGTTTGATATTTTGGACTAGCTCAAAAGCATTACCACCTTTAAGGATAACATCTAAGGTTACTATATCAGGAGCATAATCGATAAAGGCTAATATGGCTTCATCGTATGTTGCCACACTTTTAACTTGGATGTTTTCTTTTTCCGCACATAAGGAAAGAATTTCGCGATAAACTGGTTCACTGTCTACGCATAATAATTTCATTAAAATAGCGCCCTTATTGAATGCTAAAGCGCTTGTCGAAACGTGAAATCATTAAAATATTTTTAATGAAATCATTAGCACCCTTAAGCTCTATATCACTGCTTGGATTAACTGAATTACGCATACTTAACAGCATGCCCAAAGCCGCACTATCTAAATACTCAACCATATTCATATCTATAACATAAAGTTTATATGGTTTCGGTAAATCGCAATAAGCTGCACGAAAATCATTAAACAAAGAAAAATCAAAGTTTCCAACTATGGTGATAGTTGCAATATCTTGCTTGTCATTAACCGTTACTGAAATACTCATAAGCTACCAAGCAAAGGCTATTCGCCCTTCTCTCCTCCGTGACATTTTGGCGAAGAAGGAGCAAGTAAATTACGCTCCTGCCATTCTTTTATTGAATACAAATGCATTGCAAGAGCATGAATTTTTGTCATTTCTTCTTTCAAGATGCTATAAACAAGCTGATGACGCTGAACGAGCCTTTTACCATGAAAAACATCTGTTACTAACACCAGTTTAAAATGTGACTCACTGCCTTGAGGCACATTATGCATGTAACTCTCGTTCTCAAGAGTCATATAATGAACATTCATTTCATCTTTGATGCGTTGATCAATTTGTGCCTGTACTGTCATATTTTTCTCTATTATACCGTTGGCAGACTATCTAATTGGCCATTAAGGAGTACTTGCCCTTTCTCTTTTGGATAAGCAACATCAATAGAAACAGCACCACCTTCACGCCACACACTAATAATAGTATCCATATTGGCAGCCATAACAGCACGCTTATCATCTGGAGCCGCTGCAATAACTTGCAAGCCAATGTCTTTCATGAAGCCCATGCAAGTTGATGTTTTAACCATATCAATTTTATTGAATGCCTCATCAAACATAGCTAATGAGAACCCACCCACAATATCGCCATCCATAGTTTCATGTAAACGATATGTTGTAGACAATGCCGCAGCAATGGCTAAATAGAATGGAATCTGATGCTCACCACCGGACCCCGTTTGGATACGTTGACTCAATGTAGTTTTTTTATTCCCTTCTGCGTCAAGGATATCAACCTCGAAATTATAGAACTTACGGTAATCAGCTAGATCTTGCTGTTTTTCTTCATCAGAAATAAGTTCTTGAATCGAAGCTATCGCACGAGCATGTTCAGGGTCATCGCTTAATTGAGGATCAAACAATCCACCAACATTTGCCTGATCTTGAGCGCTAAAACGTTCAACAAGATCCAAAATGTCTTTCATATCCCCATTTGGGTAATATCGGAATTGATAAATTTCATGGTTGAATGGGCGACGTTTAAGGCTGTGATTCAACTCTTTAATAATGTGTGCAACTTGATCCAAAGAGTCTTTCAACTTAGAGACATAATCAGAACGGAATGTTTCTTCAGCTTCTCGGCGTGCTAACTCAGCTCGTTTAGCGTATTTCGCCAACTCTGTTTCGCTCAACACATCAATTTGGTAAGAAACATAATGTTCAAACTCTTCAAACTTAGATTCTAAATAATCCAGTTGAGTGTCATTATCTAGATTTGCCTGATGGTATTTAGAGTAATGATCGGCCACTTCTTTACGAACTTTTTGATCAAAACTACGGGCTTTTTCACTGGCCTTGTCTGCTCGACTAATTGCCTCTTTATAAATCGCAGCACCATTAACCATACTACTTTCGAGTAACGCATAACGTTCGCTTGCAAACTCAGCATCATATCTTGGGTTAGAAGTTAAGCGATTTCGTTCTTCATCAAGCGCAGATAACGCTGAACTTAATTGGCTCTTCTGTGTATTTAATGCACCGAATTGTTCTGCAATTTGTTGGCGCTCACGATCACGTTTTTTCTGCTCTAACTCGACATTAGTAATACGAACTTTTAGTTCTTCAATTCGTTCTTGAAGGTCTGTGTCGTCATGTTTTTGCAGTTGAGCAATCTCAGCCTCTACAGAGTCAAGTTCTTGAGTTAATCGTGTAACAGCATGACTTGCATTACCAAGTGATTCCGTATCAAACTGATTGTTCGCCATGATTCGACCTAATAATGAATCAGCTTGCTCAAGGCGTTGGTCTGCTTTTAAGAAGCCCATCAACTCGCCACTTAACTTAGCAAGCTGAGTCTCTCGTGATTCACGCATACCTTCAGTATTAATACCAACCATCATGTGAGGCACAGACCGAATCGTTGAAATCGTACCTGATAATTTCAACATGCCATCTGCAGTCATGGCACTGTCTTCGCGTAATAGTTCACGTTCTGTTTCTACAGGTTTAATGCCACCTAAACGACGATTTAAATAAGCTTGAGCATGATCATTATTACAACGAATAAAGCGCAATGCTGAATTTTGATCACCACGGTTTAGCCAAAGTCTGGTCTGAGTCGTATCAACAACACGACAACCCATCAACTGACGACGATGAGCACGGAAAACTCGAATAGCTTCTTCCGCATCATCGGGTTCAACAATAAGTGCTTCACGCTGAGCGCCTAAATACCCCTCAATTGCGTCTTGCCATTTACGGTCGGTTACTTCTGCCAAATGGCTTAGTGGGGTCGCTATAATATTGGCTTCTTTTAGTAAAGCAATTAAACGCTTTGTATTTTGTGATAATGGGCTCACGCCTCCTTTCAAAGATGAAACATCAGACTCTAATTGCTTACATTCATCTTTCAAATTTAAAATGGTACGGTTCAATTCTGAACGTTGTCCAAATACTTGAGCTTTTTCTTTATCGAGCAGTGTATTTAGTGCATTCAGTTTTTGAGTTAGTGGTTTAAGGTTACCTTCAACTCGACCGTCTTCTGTAATTAAACCATCAAATACAGAGAACTCTTGTATCAAGCTGATTGTATCTTTGGAAAGTAAATCTTCAAACGAACTAAGAGATGACAACAACAAAGTCAGTTGGCGCACCTGTATGATCGCTTTTTGATCTTGTTGACCTTGCAATACTAAAAGCTTTTTACTTTGCTCAAGTTGCTGCAACTTCAAACCAACATCAGAATGTTCGTATTGTTGTTCGAAGCGGAGTAGCTGACTTTGTAATTGTTTCAATAAACTGGCTTGTGTTGCTAGCTCTTCTTCAATCTCTTCTTCACGTTCTTTTTGCAATTCATATTGGTCTTGAATCTCATCTTGTTTGCTACCAAGTTCATCAAAACGCGCTTCTGTTGCTATCCATTGATAGTTAACGGCACTCTGTTCTTGTTGGTGTTTTTTCTCACAATCTAACTGAATGTTTTTTAAATCATCAATACGACTAGAGACTTCCAAGGTTTTCGCTTCAAGATGGCGGTATTCATTTAAAGACTTTTGATATGCACCAACCTGAAGAGGAGCTTCAGCGAGAACAAAGTCTTGAACAAAGCGAGTCGGAGAAGCAATCGGAACAAATTTAAGGGCGTTTTTAAAGTTTTTCAAAAAACTATCTAGTGTAATTAATTTGTCCGAACTAGGGCTTAACTCTTCAAGATAGCGGTTAATATATTGTGTTGCTGATGCACTACCTGATTTGATGTATGGGTCAAGACACACTTTTTTTAATGACTCACGCACTTCAACCCAAGGTTTAGCTTTATAACTTTTTCCTTCCATGGCATCAATAAAATCAGATTTTCTTGCGCCATGATTCGGCAATACAAAGCGACCTAACACATCTTCCTCTGGAGACGCTAATGAAGCGCTAAGAGCCAAACCAACTGATGATTCATTACCTGTAATACTGTCCTCGAAAACCAAAGCTAAGTAGCTTGTTGCATCTTGTCTTGGTTGAGTACCAAACACTTTCGCGTTGGCTTGACCTGAATCTATCATACCTAGAATATAAGACCGAATACTACGCCCACTGGCTTTACCATCATTAGCACTGGCGTTGTAGTTCAAATGACGCTTACTAGCACCAGTCAATACCGTTTGAATGGCATCTAACAAAGATGATTTGCCTGAGCCAGTTGGTCCAACAATAGCTGTATTACCACGGATATTGATTTCTTCTGCACCAAGTAGGTACCAATTTACTAATACGATTCGATTGAGCTTTTTCATATTTTGGCCCTAGTCCTGGTTAGTTTCTGATGTTGTTTCGACATCCAAATCTGATTCAATATCATCTTCATCAGGATCGGCGCCATTAAAAGACTCTAACTGTCTCAAATAGGCTTCTGTAACAATGAGTCGAACAACTGGTGTAATGTTAATAACTTGGTTTTTACTGTCTTCTTCATAGGTTTTGCCGCGTATCAAAACACCATGACGGCTGAATAAAGCCAGAATATCTTTAAAACGAGTTTCACTTGGAATTTCTCGTTTCACAAGATGAACAAAACGGTCCAATATCGTATGAGTGTTGGTTGCAACAAAACCGTTATCGACTTCAAAATTTTCAATTTTTTCTTCGTAAATCTGACGAAGCACCAACAAAAACAAGGTTTCATCAGTTCTTAAACGAACAAAGGCTTCTTTTTGAACGGGTAATACACCAGCTAGACGTTCATTTTCGTTGATATAAAGTTTCATGCCCAAAGCATCAAATAATTGATCAAAGTAGTCTTGGTAAGCTTCTAATAATAAGTAATGCTTACGCTGCCCATGTTTATAGGCGCTCGCAAACTGGTTTGCGACAATAAAATTGGCTGTCTGTTGAAATTCTTGAGCGTCTTTACCAGACTCTTCCACTACTTTTTTTAATTCTTTAAGCATTACGCTTTGCTCCTACGTACCACATTAAATTCGCGACATTCTACGAACCCATGTACATCCAAATACTGATTGGTAAAGTGTATTTCAAAAAAATCTTCGAGTTTCTTAGCGGTTACACCGAGTGAACCTATGTATCGTAAATGGTCGAAACAGACAAAATCTTCTACGGATTCAATAGTGAAATCTAGAATATGTTTAGTTTTCTCAGAAGCCATTTGTTTCTCTAGGTAACTCTGCATTTTAGGTATGGTTACTTGTCGTGCTTCGTGAAAGCGGCGCTGTTGATCTCGAATTTTTATCGCATCAGCTGACACTTCTGTTGGGGTCATTACTCGTGGTGGTGGTGGTTCACGCCGTTTAGTTGGTTGTGCTGCTGAAGCAACACCAATAAAACGAGCACCGACGACCTCTTTCAAGATTGGCAGTTTTTCATATTTAGCGATATCAGAAATAATTCCTGTAATCTTATTAGCCATACCAGGACGAGAACTATCCATATAACGAGCTGTATCAGCAGCTCGCTTCTCTAGTCGATAACGGTATTCATCAATACGTTCCAAACGTTGTTCGATATTGCCAAACGTTTGCATGATATCACGACAGTCTTTTTCAACCATGGCTTGTGCTTCTGCCATAGTAATGAGTTGTTGATCAACATAACATTTTGCAATCTGCCCAAGAGTTTCCGGATTAGCAAGAAATTCTTGAGTTAGCTCTAAAATCTGTCGCCTAAAGCGAAAAGGGTTATTGCTTGTCTTAATCGTTTTATAATCAGCAATAAGTATTCCTTCTACAAACAAATCGAAGAAGCCTGCCACTATTGCTTTAGGGTCTCTACTTGCAAACAGTTCTTTTTGTAAGCTGCGAATACCAAGCAATATTTGATTAAGGTGTGCAGAGAAATCTCTTGAAGCTTCTGCTGACTGACGCAATGTAACGCCTCGTTCTTTAGGGTGCTTTGCGACAGCTTCTAAATTACTGAGTATGCTTAGTACTGTCGCACCATAGTTTCGCTTGCCATGACGGCTGATTTCCACCAAAGAACGAAGCAACATAGATATCTGTGGCGTCATCAAAACACTGACACGATAAAGCTCTTGCTCTTCCACCAACCAGCCCGTATTGACAAGGCGATGATAAATCCGCAGAGCATAATCATGAATAGTTTTTGGGGACTCAAATGATTCTTTTTGATCATCATGCCACGCAAAAGTGTCTACTTTATGTAGAGTATCTTCTATAGACTCTATAATCGTCGACTTATCTTTTATAGGATCTTCGGCGTGATCATAAAAAACCTCAGCAAGGTCTGTTAGCACTGCTTCTATCAATGCTCTATTTGAACCGCTTAATGCCTGGAATATTTCATCAGGTAGATGTCTAAATAACATTAATTCGGCTCCATGAATCAACTAAATACAACATTTTAAACCTTGCCTAAATGATTAGCGATGACTGCCTGCATGGCTTCTTTTACTAATGAATCATCACCAATAGGTGGTAGCAATTCTATCTGTAAGTCTTCTCGTTGCAGTGCATTTATTTGTGCAGGTACATCATGTCTTAAATGTCGTCCTACAGCTAAAAATAATGGTAGTACAGCTACCATACGCAAGCTCTCTGTAAGTCCAGCAACAATATCTTCTAACGATGGAGATGTTAATTCCATATATGCGAGACTGACATTACCTTCGCCATAAATATGACAAACATCTTGGTACAGTGATTCAAAGGGTTCTTTCCAAAGAGGATCTGGACTTCCATGTGCAAGAAGTATGATGTGATCGTATTCTTTGCGTAGCATTTTGATACCTAATGTTTCTTGAACACCCATTTTAGCCATCCTATGCCAGAAAAAGAAGGTGCATTGTAAAAATACATTACATTCTTCTAACCAAATATTATAAAAAGGTATAACTCATTATTTTACGGAAAGCATTGATCCTATTTCGCTTTTTATGCGTAATAAATATATTAGCCGAAAACATAAGGTACAAAACATGAATATTCTGATATCTGGTGCAACAGGATTTATCGGAACTTCTTTGATAGAAAAATTATTGCAAGCTAATCACGAGATTTACGCTATCACAAGAACAAAGAGCACTAAATTACATTCAAACGTAAAGCAAATAAGTTTAAATGCCATTGCTTCGTTAGATCAAGAGTTTGATGCTTTCATCAATCTTGCGGGTGAAAATATTGCCAGTAAACCTTGGACAAAAAAACGCAAGAAAGAATTGTATGATAGTCGCATAAATTTAACCAACCAAGTTAAGGAAAATCTAAAGTCCCCTCCTAATCTTGTTATATCTATGTCAGCAGTGGGTTTTTATGGGATAGCCCGAGATGAAATTTTCGATGAGTACAGCTTACCTATGCAAGGCTTTGCCCATGAGTTATGTCGAGATTGGGAAACCTCGGCTAATGCATTCTCAACCCCAAATACTCGCGTGATTATATTTAGGTTAGGTGTTGTACTTGGAGTCGGAGGGGCTCTTGATAAAATGCGAATACCTTTTTTGTGTGGACTAGGAGGACCAATTGCGGGTGGACATCAATGGTTTTCATGGATTCACATTAATGATGTTATTCAAGGAATTATGACCGCTATAAATGATGAGTCCCTCATAGGGACTTATAATCTAGTGGCTCCACAACAAATAACACAAAGGCGATTTGCGGAAAACTATGCCTCAATACTAAAGCGACCAGCTTGGATATCTGCACCAAAATTCGTATTTGACATTATTTTTGGTGAGATGGCTTACCTACTCACACATGGAGGGCAAGTCATTCCAGAAAGGTTGAGAAAATATGGGTTTAAATTTGAATTCACTGAGATAAAAGAAGCATTACAAGACATTGAAAGACAATACAAATCTCGCTAACGTTTCTTCTTCAATTCAGGCAAGCCTTTATTATCATTCAGTGTATTGGTGCATTTTGGATAAGTGATACAGCCCCAAAAATAACCGTTTTTACTTTTTTTCGAACCAAGTAGTGACCACAAGCTCTACAAGGATATTTTTTTGTACTCGATGGTACACCACTATCATCCTCTACCGTGACCTTACAATCAGGGTAATTAGAGCACCCCCAAAAGCTATTATCCTTAAACGTCTTTCTCCTTAAGGTACTTTGGCATGCAGGGCACAAATAACGCTTAGCCCTTACTGGTTTTCCAGCCTCATCATTAGCAGTATAATTGCAAACTGGATAAGATTCACACCCCCAAAACGAGCCATTAGAACCCTCTTTGAGTACTAATAAGCTTTCACATTTTGGACAGCGATAGCGTACTTTTGCCGCTGTAATTTGCGCATCACCTTGCTCTAAAAACTCTTGTTCCCAGTTAGAGACAGAATGCGGATTTTTTTTAATGTCTTTTTCTGTCACGAGTCTTACTCTTGGTATGGTCCGTAAGTATTTCTAATCTTTTAAAATGAAATAATTATTATTTAGAATGTTATGACTTATAACAATGATCGCTACCCTCTTCACAGTTTTCGTCTTCAACAAGCTCACGTATTTTTGATGCTCCTTTTCTAGCTTCATCAGCTGTAGCAGCTCCCACCTTTTTCATTCTATCCCATACACCCCCTCCGGTTTCTTGTGCACCATTAGAGACTTTACTGCCTATTTTGGAGGCTTTTACACCAACTTCTGATACCTTTTCAGATACGTTAGAGGTAATTTCTGACGTAACCACTTTAGTTTTTTCCCAAAGTTCAATAGCTCCATTTTTTGCCTTGTCAATAGAGCTTTCATCCGCTTGAACAAATGCAGATGCAAAAATAAGTAAACCTACCATAATCTTAATGTAATTCATGACACAGCCTTAATGTTATTTACTGGAGAGTTTTTTAACCAAACCACCAGCTCTGATATATCATTTAAAGATTCTAATTGCGGATAATTTAATAACACATCCTCAGTTACTTCTTCATGTGTCCAAGTACTATGATATGGAACATGAAGTGCCTGAGCTCCAACATCTAAAACAGGTAAAATATCTGACTTCATAGAATTACCAACCATAAGAAAATTGCTTGCAGATACATTGTGACGTTGAAGAATCTGCTCGTAAGTATTGGCGTTTTTATCACTGACAATTTCAATAACATCAAAATAATCAGCCACACCAGACCGCGCTAATTTACTTTCCTGGTCTAGCAAATCCCCTTTCGTTATAACAAAAAGTTGGAAGTGTCCTTTTAAGCTGGATAGAACGCCTTCAACATTTGGCAGCAACTCAACTGGTGACGACAACATACATTTAGAAAGTTGTATTATTTCGTGTATTTCAGTTCCTGTCACTCGGCCTTCTGTTAGTGTTATGGCGGTTTCTATCATCGAAAGTGTAAAACCTTTAATGCCATATCCGAAGTTTTCTAAGTTCTCAATTTGAACCGTATTTAAATGGGATCGAATATAACTCTCATCATGGTAAGGCATTAACATTCTAATAAACTCATCTTGAGCATGAATGAAGATTTCTTCATTTCGCCAAAGCGTATCGTCTGCATCAAAAGCGATTGCTTTAATATTTGTGCTATTCAGTATCATTCTATGTCCATTGTTTTGTATTTTTTTCAATCAAGTCAAGATAAAGCTCAACTTGATCTGATGAGTCATTCAAAGCAGGAATATAATCAAAAGCAAGACCGCCATTATGCTTAAACTCAGTACCCAGCTCTAAAGTAATTTCTTCCAGTGTCTCAATGCAATCAATTGAAAACGCAGGGCTGATGACATTAACTTTTTTAATCCCCATTGTAGGAAAAGATTTTAATGTCGCATCAGCGTACGGCTTTAACCATTCTTCACGTCCAAATCTAGACTGATAAACATGAGTCCAATCCTGATCTTCTAATTCTAATTCTTCTGCAACTAATCGACTGGTCGCTTCACAACGTCGAGCATAAGGGTCACCATTGGTCACATAACGCTTTGGGATTCCATGATAGGAGAGAACAAGGTGACGACGCTCACCTTGTAACTCCCATTGAGCCCTTACTGAATTAGCTAAAGCCTTTATATACAAAGGATGATCCGCATAATCATGCAGTAAATGTAAAGAAGGCCAATGTGGACACTTTTTCAGTGATTTCATTAATCCATCATAAGCCGCAGCTGTAGTTGTAGCTGAAAACTGCGGGTACATAGGCATAACTATGATGTTTTTAACTCCTTGCTTTCTTAACTTGTTAGCCGCGACTTCGATACTGGGATTTCCGTAGGTCATTGCCAATTCGACAGGAACACTACTCCCAATTTTTTCAGCAAGCTGTGTTTTTACTTTTTCTTTTAACCTTTCACTCAACACTAATAATGGAGAGCCTTCATCCATCCAAACTTGTTGATACACCTTAGCAACCTTTGGAGGCCGTATTGTTAATATAATGAGATTTAAAATGGGTTTCCAAAGTAAAGGGTTCAAATCAACAACACGAGAGTCAGATAAAAACTCTCTTAGAAAACGACGAACTTCGGGTGTTTTCGGTGCGTCAGGCGTGCCTAGGTTAATCATCAAAACACCATAATTACTCGTACTTTTCATGTAATACCTTTTGAATTAATTTTCATATCTATTACTATCTAACAATTTTTTATAGCCTTACCTAATACGTATGCAAATCAAAATTAGATCCACAATCTAACAAGTGCACATGCTAAAAAAAACATAAAACTTACAGATAAAACCTTTTTATCTAGCTCACTCCCTCGGTTTTCAAAAAGCAAAAAAAGAAGAAATGGCTGATAGCTAAGACCAATACAGACGGTAAATGAATTGCCCCAGCAAACCCTATTAATTCTAAATGATCAAATGCTTGAGCTGGATAAATAAAACCAACCATGGCGGCAATAGACGCGAATACAGCGACACCGTCAATTGTTCCCTGCCGTTGAGTTAGGCTCGTTTTATTAATGGCAAACAAATATCCTGCCAACACTCGCCCACAGTTTCCCGAGATTAACGATATGGCACCGATAAGCAAACCAATAGGTAATTGAGCAAACGTGCTTATATTGACGTTAGTGACACCATTAAATTTATTACCATAAATAACATGTAAAATGGCAAAAATAGAAATAATTGAAAATGCAATTTTAAAAATAATAGGACTGGTTAGCGACAGTAGTTGTGCGCCAATAATCGCCCCCATCACAACACCAGGTGTAAAGTTAATTAGACGTTGGAAATCCACAGTACCTTTCTTCATCGACTTTATCCATGTATACAAATGTGTAGGAATAAATGCAGTTAGACAGGTTGCAATGACGGGGAAAACCAATACTTCAAGCGACACACCAAAAATAGGTAGAAAAAAGTACGCGGTAGGAATAGCAATAAGCGCCGGAGCCATCTTTATGATAGCACTTACGGACCCCGTTCCAGCGCCAATAAGTAGTAAAAGTAGAGTTAACTCAATGGGCATAAGAAAAAACTCCTGCGCTTAGCATTTAACAAATTTAGATTAAAAAAGCAGACATACAGTCTGCTTCTATTTATGCCATTAGTTATCTAAGTTTTTAATCACGATAAACAACACTTCGGATTCTTTCCTGAATCAGAGAGGCTAACTTATCTGGCTGAAATTTTGATAGGAAGTCATCACAACCTACTTTTTGTACCATCGCCTTATTAAAACTACCACTTAGAGATGTATGTAAGACAATATAAAGATCTTTTAGCCTTGGGTCTTCACGAACTTCTCGAGTCAAACGATAACCATCCATTTCAGGCATTTCAGCATCAGTTATCATCATAAGAAGCTTCTCAGGAACAATTTCTCCTGCATCAGCCCATTTTTTAAGTTGCTCTAACCCCTTCTTACCATCAGTAGCGGTATGAACAGTGATCCCCATAAAATCTAATGTGGAGCGACATTGAGCCAAACCAACAGACGAATCATCAACAACCAACACTTCTAACCCTTTGGCAAGTGACAATAAATCTTTATCGATAACTTCATCGCTAACAGTACTGTCGTAAGGGGATATTTCTGCTAATACTTTTTCAACATCAATAATTTCAACAATACGCTCATTTAGGCGAGTAATAGCTGTTAAATAATGTAAGCGCCCTGTGCCGTTTGGTGGTGGTAATATCTCGTTCCAATTCATATTTATAATGCGATCTACTTCTCCCACCATAAATCCTTGTACCGTATTGTTATATTCAGTAACGATAAGGTTACATGATTCATTACGGTCAATCGGTCTCAAGCCAATCGATTCGGATAAATCGATAACAGGAATGGTTCTCCCCCTGAAATGCGTGACACCAGCAACAGATGGATGTCTATGTGGCATTAAATTTAAATTAGGAAGCTGAACAACTTCTTGAACTTTAAACACATTTATTGCAAAGGTCTGCATTCCGTTAAGGTGGAACATAAGCAGTTCCAAACGGTTTTCACCAACTAATTTGGTTCTTTGGTCTACAGCTTCCAACATGCTTGCCATATATCACTCCAAATGTTTCGTATTAAGGCGTAAATTGATTATAACCATGATATTGCATTCAGCTAAGTGTTACAGTATTTTTTATGTGAAATTTTTCTATAGGGATAATAAATGAAAAATAAAGATATACTTTTTTGTAGAAAAGATATTGTAAATAGCTCATCGGAAACAATAGCTTATCATTTATTACACCCAAACAGCACGGCAAAGAAACAAGAAGAGTCTTTTCTCAGTTCTTTATTTGTAGATATTGACCTCACTGAATTAATGCAACAAAAAACCATTTTTTTTCAAATCGACATCGGCAAATTATCTACACTTCCCACACGAAGTGAAATCCCTATGGTTATCCTTCTTGATGGGGACACATTATCGGAAACTCACTTCGAAGCATTATCTGAAATGCGTTTACAAGGTTATCAATTAGGCATCATTAACCCATCACCAACTTCTTTCTCTGATTTTTTCTGAGCCTCTTCGAGTACGTTCTTTTTAGCTTAGACTCCTTACCTATAAATGATGTCATTAAACTATGCGCAAATCCTTTGCTTGCCCAAAAAAAATTGTGGGTAAATAAAATAGAACAAGCTGAACAGTTCGAATTACTTAAAGAAACCATTCCTGGTGGATTATTCAGTGGTAACTTCATCAAAAAAATGACTGAAGTAAAGGGTCAGCGCATCATTGCATACAAGTCTATTTTAATTGACTTAATGACGGCTCTTAATAGTCATGAATCATCTCCTCGTGTATTGGCCGATATTATTGAGCGCGATCCAACATTAACCTATCGAATTATAAAGCTAACTCATGTATCTCAATACCATAGTCAATTTAACGTCTCCAACGCCCAACGTGCTGTAGAAATCATAGGAATACGAGACTTGATTAAATGGGTCGGATTAGTAATGTTAAGTAGTGTCTCTGGAAAACCAGCGTGCTTATTTACCATGGCTATTTCACGAGCCTGTTTTTGTGAAAATTTATCAAAAGCTTTATTTCCAAAATCAGAAGGTGGATTTCTGGTTGGACTCTTTTCTTACCTTCCTAGCTTTTTTGATGATGAATTACCTGAATTATTAAAAGATTTACCGCTCGGAAACAACATCACAGGAGCATTGCTTGAATACAGTGGTAGCTTAGGCAGCATTTTAAAAATAGTTGAAAACTATGAAAGTGGCCGCTGGGAAAAAATTCCCTTCGAACAACTTGCGAGTAAAGACATTTCAGAACAATCAATTAAAGACTTCTATGTAGCGAGCTTAAAATCAGCAAAAGAAATGAGCAAATCATGATAGACATAGGCGTTAATATCAATCATAGCTTTCTTCTTGAAGATTTGACAAAAACCTTAGAGGAAATGCGAGAAGCTAGAGTCAATGGTATGGTCTGCATTGCTTCTGATTTAGAAGAAAGCAAACTTGTTCAAAAGCTGGGGCAAAAGCATTCACAGATATGGAACACGCTAGGTTGTCACCCACATCAAGCGAAAACTTGGAGCACAAACAGTAAAGTGGAATTTGCTGAACTTATAAAGGCTGCTAAACCTATTGCTATCGGAGAAACAGGGCTTGATTTCAATCGTAATTACTCAACGCCATCTGAACAACTTTATGCATTTGATGAGCAAATTGAATTAGCCATAGAGTATAACCTTCCCCTTTATTTGCACGAAAGAGACGCTCATCAAGAAATGCTCAATCGACTAAGGCAGCATCCTGACTTGGCAAAAAAATCCGTCATCCATTGCTTTACTGGTAACCAACAAGAGTTAGACAATTATTTAGAACTAGGTTTGTATATAGGGGTTACAGGATGGATCTGCGATGAACGTCGCGGTGCTGATTTACAAGCTTCTGTGCCTCACATTCCATTAGACAAATTGCTTATAGAAACTGATGCACCTTATTTACTACCAAGAAACATCAGACCACGCCCAAAGAAGAACCATCCGAAATACCTACCTTGGGTTGCGATGGAAGTCGCCCGTCTTAAAGGCGTAACACTTGAAGAGCTGATCTTAAATACGAATAAAAATACCGAGTCTCTATTTGGTATCAAAATCACTGAGCAGTAAACGCTTTTTTATTGACTACAACTGCACAACTACAAGAGTGATATTTGCTGTGAAAGAAGGTTTTCCATATTGGTATGAAAGAAAGGAAGGATACTCTCTGCGATAGGTTCAATTTGTTTTTCTATGTAATGTTCATAATCCAAACTCACCAAGTCATCCGTGGTTTCATAAGGAATTACCCCCGCTATTTGATACACATAATAAACTCGCTTACGGCCTTTATCATATTCAAGAGGTTGACCGAGCTCAGCTCGTTTCTGATCGATTATCGCGGCCGCTCTAACATGAGGGGGCTTATTCTTTGTATAAGAAGACAAAGGTCGGCTTAGCTGCTTACTGTAGACTAAAAGTTCGTCGTAATGCCCTGCTCTTAATTTTTCGATGGTATCTTGAATATATGGAATTGGATTTTCGTCATTAAAGATTTTTTCAAATAAAGTTCGTTGAAACTGTCTCGCTAAAGGCGTCCAATCGCTTCTTGCCGCCTCTAATCCCTTAAAAATTAGCGTCCCTTTTGAACGACCTGCATAACGCTTTTTACTGCCTTCTTCTTGTCCACGAATGGTTGGCATAAAGAAACGATCGTATACTTGCTCAAACTCTAATTCCAAACGGGACTCTAACTGAGCATAGTCACCACACCACTTCTGCAAACATTGATTAATTTCAGAACAAAGTTGCTCACCAAATAATTGTGGATCCGCTTGAGAATTATTAAGTGTGACAAACAAAGAATCTGTGTCGCCATAAATAACCTTAGCGCCACGCTCTTCAATCCAAGCTTTGCTTCTTGCTAACAGTTCATGACCACGCATAGTAATGGAACTGGCTAATTCTGCATGATAAAAACGACAAACATTCGAACCTAAAACACCATAAAATGAGTTCATAATGATTTTTATTGCATAGCTCAAGATATTATTATTGGTTCTTTTGGCCTCTTCTCTGGCATGAGCAAGCTCAGAGATGAGATCTGGCAGAATAGCTTTTTCTCTGTCAAAGCTCGCCCCTAAAAAGCCGGGGATAAATCGGTTAGCGCTAGCATTTAATCCTTTTTTTCCTTCGTGTTGAGCAGACACTCGCGCTAATGGATCAATATGAAAGGTGCGAATAATACTCGGATACAGACTTTTAAAATCAAACACCAAGACATTTTTATATAGGCCTGGAATCGATGACATAACAAAGCCGCCAGGACTTGGTACAAAATCTTCATCACGCCAAGCTGGAGCGACAAAACCGGCTTTATGCAGCCGAGGTAAGTAGAGGTTCTCAAAAGAAGCGACGGAGCCTCCGGGTTGTTCCAAAGGAATTCCTGTCAGATCAACACGGGTTTGTTGTAACTCAATTAATTTGAGTTTTTCAAAGATTCTTAGAACCAAATCACAATCTTGCAAGTTATAGGCAACAAAAGCATCTAAATCTTCTTTGTGTAATCGCTCTATTTCTTGCCAACGATCACCGCCATGTAATAGCTTGCCGTCGTCTAAAATTTCTTTGCTGACATTATTTAAGCTATAAGATTCGAAATGATAGCCGCCGACTTTTAATAAAGTGATGCCGTCAAGTGCAACTCGCCCTGGAATACTGGCGAAATATCGCCCCTGATTATCGGATGATCGAATGTTCCAGTTTTCACCATTCACACCAAACGCCGGGCGAATACCCAAAACCTGACAACGTTGATCAATAAACTGCAAATCAAAACCAATCAAATTCCAGCCAATAAAAATATCTGGAGAATGGGTTCTAACGTAGCGCATAAAGGCCAATAACAGACTTTTCTCATCCGAAAACGTTTGAACAATTTCAGTGTTGATGATTTTGTTGGTAACAACAAAAGCAATGCGCTGATCTTTTGCGGTAATACCAATAGACAATAAAGTGTTGGTTGAGACCGAAGTTTCGATATCCAAGGACCACACTTTCCACTCTGGTTGCCAATCACCCGCAATGATTTTTGCTTGCCGATATATTTGATTAGCAGAATCAGGCACACCAATAAATCGAACAGAGCCACGAATGTTGCGCTCCATTAAATAGCGATTATGAGCTTTAATATCTTCTTCAAAAACGGAAAAACCATTGTGCTTAACCAGATTCACCATTTGCTGGTGGATGGTTAAGCTGTGACTTTGAACAATAGTAACGGGGGTATCATCGAAAGATCGAAACTGGGATTCAGTACATTGAACCCCAGCAACGTCATTAGGAAGGCTATCAAGTGGCGCATCAGTAAAAAACACACTTTGCTGTTTGTCGGGTAAAACCTTAACAGTTCCTTCCGGTGTTTTAATAAAGAGGCTCATTTCAATCTGGCCGCCTACTTCACGAGTATGGCGGCTGATAATGTAGCCATGCTTTTCTACAAACATTCAAACAACCCAGTTTAGTGAAAAAGTACCAATTATAACCCACGCAACAAAAGCATAGGCGGCACTTTTAACACAGTCCTGCTGGCAAATATACCAATGGTTGAAATAACACAAACTCCAATTAAGGGACCAAATAACCATAACGACAGATGAAAGCTAGGTTCAGTCTTAAATACAAAGACCTGCAAACCATACAAACAGGCTTCTGCACCTATGGCGGCAATGAGCCCAGAGAAGAACCCAAGTGCGCCAAACTCAACAAACAAAGCCTGTCTAACTAGTGCGCTTTTGGCCCCTAAAACTCTTAGTAACGCACCTTCTTCCAATCTTTCTTCTAGCGTTGATCTCACACTTGCCAACAGCACCAAGGCACCGGCACTAAGGATACAGAGTAACACCAGCTGAATTGCTTCAGACAACTGTCCAATTATCGTTTGTATCTGTTTTAAGATATCTCCCACATTCAAGATAGACACAGTTGGGAATTGCGACATCGCACGATAGAAAGGCTGAGCTGACTCATCGCTAATAAACAAACTACTCACGAAGTTCGCTGGGTAATCTTCTAAAGCGCTTTTAGGTAAAATGAGATAGAAGTTAGGCTGCATAGAACCCCAATCAACCGTACGAACTGACGTAATCGGTAAAGTAACGATATTGCCGCCAATATTGATGGTCAATTCATCACCAAGTGAAAGATTCGCCTCTTTAGCAGCTTCCTGTTCAACGGAAAGACCTTCAGCACTGAAATCACCAGAAATCAATTCATTGCCTTGACCAAGCGTATCAGACCAAGTGAGATTCAGCTCACGCTCAAACAGTTCTGGTTCACCTCTCTCTTCTGGGTAAAGGTCCTGAACAGAATCTTCATTAACTGCTGTGACGCGGCCACGAACCATTGGATACCAGTCTGATTTCTGAATATTCAACTTGGTTGTTTCATCATTGATTTGTTCAATTTGATTTGCTTGTACATTGAACAAGTAATGGTTAGGTGCATCTTCAGGTAGTTGTTGTTGCCAATCGGCAATCAAACTTGATTTGATGCCAATTAAAATTAACGTCAACATGATAATCAGCGTGAACACCAAAAGCTGGAACAAATTAGGTACCAATCTTCGATACAAGGACGCCAATCCTATTTGCCAACCACTAGTTGCGCCTGATGTTAACGACCGCCCTAGTTTGAAAGCCAACCAACCAATACCAGCCACCAATAAACTAATGCCAGCAATAACCACGGTCATAATACTTGGAAGTAAAAAACCATTGGTATAAAGGCACATCAAGCCATACATACCGACAAAACCAATCAAATAGACGAACAAGGTGTTTTGCTCAATCTTTGCGTTTGGTTGCAAAACAGACAATGGTGAAATTTTAATCAATCTCATCATCAATGGTAGACAGAACACCAACATAGAAATAAATCCTGTTGCTGCTCCCAACCACAAACGATCGACAGAAGGTGCTGGCAAGCTAGTTGATACCAAACTAGACAATAAAGACGCAATAATCTCTTGTATTCCCCAACCAATTCCAAGACCAACTACAGCGCCAACAATTAACAGCGCAAACAATTGCTGAGCAAAAATTCGTGTCAATAATTTAGGAGTAGCACCAAGCGTTTTTAAAATCGCCACTTGCATTAGGTGACGCTTTACAAATCGCGCAGAAGCAAGCGCCATGGCAACACCAGACATTACAACCGCTAATGTACCGGCTAACAATAAAAAGGATTCCGCACGCCCTATTGTGTCACCAATACGCTCGCCACGTTGAGCTGGTGTTTGCCAGCGTTGACCATCTTCCAATTGAGGCGTCACCCAAGCTTCGTATTCCGCCAAAGTGTCTCTGTCGCCAGCAAGAAGTAAAGAGTAACGAACCCGACTTCCAGGGATAATTACATTGGTTGCAGCAAGATCCTCAATATTCATCACAGCACGAGGTGAAATCGCAAAAGCGGATGTGCTGGATCCTGGGTCTCTTACTAGATAATTAGAGACGGTTAATTTTGCTTCACCAACTTCCACTTCATCGCCAATGTTTATATTTAATAAGCTAGCTAGTCGTGAGGATACCCAAACCTCACCCTGTCTAGGCGAGTCTGTTGTACTTTTTCCTGTACCAAATAAAGTGTCATCAACAAGGTAAGCGCCTCGAAGAGGATAATTATTACTGACGGCATTTAGCTGAGACAGTTGAAGAGAGTCCTTTGCGAACATCATGGTTGTAAAGGATGTTCTCTCAGCTTGTTCTAATGACAAGCTTTGAGCTTCTAACTTCCAATCGTCTGAAATGAGCTCATCTGAACGAATTAAACGATCAGCCGCCAAAAGGTTCGCCGATTCCTGTTCAAAAGAAAGCTGTAAGCGATCAATAAAAAGCCCAATCGATGTGACTGTGCTCACTGAAATAATAAGCGCCATCAAAAGCGTGATTAAATCTCCGCTTCGAATGTCTCTTAGCATTAAACGAAAGGTAAAACTCATAAGGTTTTTTCCGTAAGCTGACCCGCAGACATGACCAGTTGACGATCACACATTTTCGCAAGCTCATTGTCATGGGTTACCATCACAAGAGTCGTGCCTTGGGATTTGTTTAGATCAAACAGCAGCTTAATAATCAGATTGCCATTTTCTTCATCAAGGTTACCGGTTGGTTCGTCGGCAAACAAAATCTTAGGCTGGGAAGCAAACGCTCGTGCAATAGCAACGCGTTGCTGCTCTCCACCAGATAATTGATTTGGATAATGGGTTAGCCTGTGAGACAAACCGACTTTGTCTAATAAAGCTTCCGCTTTTTTACGTGCGTCTTTATCGCCTTTTAATTCTGCTGGTAACATCACGTTTTCGATGGCTTGCAAACTAGGTAAAAGATGGAAGGATTGAAAAACAAAGCCAACATACTCACCACGGACTAGCGCTCTTTCTTCTTCATTTTGAGTGGAGAAATTATGCTCATAAAGAAAGATATCCCCTGATGTATTTACATCAAGACCGGCCAACAAACCAAGTAGCGTTGATTTACCAGAACCAGAAGAACCAACAATAGCAACAGATTCACTTTCATTGATTTCCATATTAATTCCTTTCAATATGGTTAAATTCCCTGTATTTGACGTAACAGTATGAGTTAAATTACGTACTCTAATCGCGGTGTTCGTAGCCATGCATTTTTACCCTAAAAAGGTTTGATATGTTTTTTAAAAGACCATTACTACTATTATGTACAATAACGATTCTTTTCATGAGTTCATTGGCTTCTGCTTCAACCCTGCTCGTTATGGGTGATAGTCTGAGCGCTGCTTACAATTTAAGACAACAGGATGGATGGGTTAGTTTACTAGAAAATCAACTTTCTGAATCTCATCCTGATATTAAGGTTGTAAATGCCAGTATAAGTGGCGAAACAACACAAGGTGGTCTTTCTCGCTTTAGTGCTCTTTTGACCACTCATAAACCTGAATGGGTCATTCTTGAATTAGGCGCTAATGATGCTTTACGTGGTTACCCATTAAATCAGACCACTTTAAATCTTGAAAAAATGGTTGAACAAGCTCATCAAGCAAACTCAACCGTTTTATTAATTGGTAATCATATTCCACAAAATTACGGTAAACGTTATACAGAAATGTTCTTTAATTTATACAAAGACATCGCGAATAAGTACAATCTGGTTTACTTACCCTTCATGCTTCAAGACGTTGCGTTAAATAAAGACTTGATGCAAGACGATGGTTTTCATCCGAATAAAAAAGGACAACCTGCTGTACTACAAAATATACAGCCATATTTACACGCATTATTAGAAAAGAATAAGGAAGATAAATGAAAGCGGTTTTTTTAGACAGAGGTTCATTCCCTAATAGTATTCGTATTTCCTTACCTGAACAGATTACAGAGGTCATTGAATATCAAAACACCCAGCCAGAACAAGTCACTGATCGTATAAAAGACGCAGATATTGTACTAACCAATAAAGTGATGTTAAGTGCAGAATCCATCAACAGCGCACCGCGGCTGAAACTTGTTCAAGTCATGGCGACAGGCACAAATAATGTTGATGTTGTAGCTTGCCAAAGTCGAAATGTTACAGTGCAAAATGTCACCGGTTATTCTACCGTGAGCGTTCCTGAACATACTTTCTCTATGCTTTTAACATTAAGAAGAAATTTAATGTCTTATGTTTCAGATGTGAAGTCAGGAAAATGGGGAAGCTCGGAATATTTTTGTTTTCTTGATTACCCAATTAAAGACCTTTCCGGTGCCACTATGACCATTATAGGTAGTGGCTCACTGGGGCAGAGAGTCGCGGAACTAGCAAAAGCCTTTGGTATGATTGTTGTTTTTGCTGAACGTAAAGGCGCTCAACACATAAGACCAGGTTACGTAGATTTCGAAGAAGCCTTGAAAATAGCTGATGTTGTGAGCTTACATTGTCCTTTAACAGAAAAAACTAGAAATCTAATAGATACCGCTGAACTTACTATGATGAAAAACAGCAGTCTATTACTAAATATCAGTCGTGGCGGTTTAGTTAATGAGCGCGCATTATTAGAAGCCTTTGAAAATCAAACCATTTCAGGTGCGGCTTTCGATGTAGCAACTCAAGAACCAATGCCACTTAATCACCCATTGCAAACTCTTGCACAGTATCCTAACTTCCTACTAACACCACACATTGCTTGGGCCAGTGATGAAGCAATGCAGAAATTAGCGGACATTGCAGTGCAAAAAATCACAGTATTTGTAGATGCAATAACATGACATTAGAGATTTTATTTCAAGATGAACACCTTGTTGCAGTTAACAAACCCGCAGGTCTGCTTGTTCATAGAACACACCTAGCTAAAGATGAAGAAGACGCTGTTGTTCAGCGATTACGAGATCAAACAGGGAAATGGGTATTTCCTGTTCATAGACTCGACAGAGGAACCTCTGGCGTTTTAGTAATGGCGTTTAGCCCTGATATTGCGAGACAGCTTTCCATTCAGTTTGCGGAATCTCAAACACAAAAAATCTATCATTGTTTAGTACGTGGTTTTTGCGACGGAAGTGGCGTCATTAATTATCCATTAGCTAAGCTTAATGAGCAGAAAGGTCGATCTCGCTTTAAAATTGAAGGCACTGAAAAAGAAGCAGAAACGCATTTCACTTTAAAGGCTCACTATCAACTTCCAGTACCAGTTAGTCGTTATGACAGTATGCGTCTAAGCTGGGTTGAAGTTGCGCCAAAGCAAGGAAGAAAACACCAGATTCGTCGACATTTCAAACATTTATTAAATCCACTAGTTGGCGATTCATGTTATGGTTGCCGTCATATTAACAAAGTAGCAAAAGAAATCTGGCCTGAGGATTTTAGGTTGATGCTTCATGCATCCAGCCTACAATTTAAACACCCAATTACAGAGCAGAAGCTGACTTTAAAAGCTCCCATCAGCGAAAAAATAACTAAAATTCTAGATAAACTAACCCCCTACCGTGTTTAATTTACTTAGCATCATAAGGTCCAACGAAAAACCCAGCAGTCATGAACCATAGTCCCTAAATTAATAGCATCTGTTTGAATCTCTTCTACTTCAAAGCCACATGAAGATAATACCTTCATTGATGCGTTGTTGTGATCAGATACTTGTGCATACACTTCTTGAATTCCACAACCAGCCCAAACCAATAAAATACGTTTAAGTACATATTTGGCAATTCCTTGATTAGTGAAATCTTGTGCAATCCGATAAGATACCTCTAGTGTTCGCGCCTTAGGATCTAAGATCTGACCATTAAAACGACCAATTAACTCTTTATTTGAAGAAAAAACCAAATACTGCAATCTCTGTAACTTTCCTCTGAGCAGATATCTAAAATAGGCTTCCGTCTGCATTTCTAATGTTTGAGCCGATAAAAACTGTGAAAACCAATGCCTATTTCGACACTCAAACCGTATTATCTTCTTAAGATCGTCCTCTGTCGCTTGCCTAATTGCAATAATATTATTCATATCTACGCACCCATTATAAGGTAGTGTATATATCAGCTTAGTTCAGTTGTAGATTAAAGTGTTAATGAGACTATTTTTGATCGGAATAACCTTCACAGAATGATAAAATAAAAACTATTCCAAAGAGTAGAGTTTGTGAGATCACTCAATGAAAAATAGAAATTTAGTTTACTCAACAGATCAAGGACGTCTTTGTCCTAATTGTGAACGGCCTACCTCAGAATGCCAGTGTAAAAATGAACAAATTATTGGTGATGGTAAAGTTCTGATAGGTTTAGAAACAAAAGGGCGCAAAGGCAAAGGAGTTACAATCGTCAAAGGCCTTCCGATTACAGAAGATAAGTTAAAAATTCTTGCCAAAAAACTAAAAGCACAATGCGGTACCGGTGGTTCAGTAAAGGACGGACAAATTGAAATCCAAGGAGACAACCGCCAAAAACTAAAGGATCTACTTGAAAAAGAAGGTTACAAAAGCAAATTTTTTGGTGGTTAATAGCTATTCCAGAATATTCGATTTATTATCATGAACAACAATAAATAAACAGTTTCGCCATGACGTCGAAACAATACCCGATGTAAAGAGTTCATTTCTCTAAATAAAACAAAACTCATAAAACGGCGTCTTAACAATAACAGTGGCAACAGAGGCTCTTTAGATGTTCCAACATAGCGTTAATCAAGCCAATTTACTCATGCGTTCTGCGATTCCATTAATGGAAAAACTTAACATCCCACCGACGCCATATAACTATGGCATTTGGTATGAATACACATCAAATAGAACACCTAAGCTTAATCAAGTTGTAGATCGTACTTTACGTCGCTTTGGCGGGTTGCCTGCATTTGTATCTCAAGAACTGTTCAACGAATTTCTATTACCGCAGGAGTTCCAATATGCCTATTTACAGGGTCCAGTTTTAAGGGAATTAACCGAAAACCTAGAAATGGAAACCTCAACAGTTTCTTCTGAATTACACACCTTTCAAGAAGCGGTACGTAATACAAGAGAAGCCTTGAAAAACGTTACTACCTCTAATCAGCTGGAAAAACTAACTACGCTACTAGAACGAAGAACGTTCAAAACAAACCAAATCATCGAGCATTACAGTAAGTCATTATTGAGCGCACAAGCTGAAATAGTAAAACTTAGAGAAGAGCTGTCAGAGGCCAAGAGAAATTCCGAAATAGACCCTATAACATTACTGGCTAATGAGAAAGGTTTTGAACACACTCTTCTCTCTTTGACACCTCATGCTGAGGATGACCTATCATTGATATTAATTGATATCGATAACTTGAGTGGGATCAATGAAGAATATGGTAATAAAGTCGGTACTTCATTGATTCGATACATTGCTAAGCTGTTATTTAAGCTAATACCTGAAAAAGCTTCGATTGCCCGTATCGACGGAGGTCGCTTTGCAATATTAATGAGTGAAACAGAAATAGCTGAAGCGGTACAGTTCGCTGAGGTATTACGTAATGAAGTAGCCACCCAGAAAATACGCTACAAAAACACTAAGGTACTACTTCAACAAGTCACTGTGTCTATTGGGGTGACTACTTTAATTGGAGATGAGAGCCCAAATGAACTTATTGACAAAGCTCAACATTTTTTACTGTACGCAAAACGCTCAGGAAAAAACCAATGTTGTTCTTCATAGACTTCAACATATTTAGTTCTCAGTTTAAGATATTTACTTACAAGTAAAATTATTTCACGTTTAAGGTCATTAGATGGAAAGTAATAAAACACAAGTAAATCGTACGTTTTTTGAAGTGCGAGATTACGAATGTGATATGCAAGGCATAGTGAACAATGCCATATATCAAAATTATTTAGAACATGCCCGTCACCAATTCATAAAATCTAGAGGTCTAGATTTTGCTGAGATCACTAATCAAGGCATACATCTTGTCTTAATTAAAGCAGAATTAGACTATAAACGTTCATTACAAAGTGGCGATGCCTTTTACATTCAAACCAGTACTGAAAAAACATCTAGGTTAAAACTGGCTTTCCATCAAAGAATCTACCGAGTAGATGACAATCAACTTATTTTAACTGCAAAAATGACAGTAACATCAACAACCAAAGAAGGTCGCCCTATTGTTTTTGAGCAAGCCAGCTTATTACTTGATGGCTAATTAAGATAAACTTTAGGCATAAAAAACCGCTTTAAAAGCGGTTTTTTTATGGTTCATTAGCCAATAACTAATAAACAAAATATGGCGGTGAGCAAGAGATTCGAACTCTTGATGCCTTTCGACATACACGCTTTCCAGGCGTGCTCCTTCGGCCACTCGGACAGCTCACCAATATCTTTTACGTAGTACGTAATTTGTGCCGCGTATTTTAGAGATCAAGACCTCAGATTGCAACTTGTTTTATTAAATAAACCTTAAAAATTAATCTCTTACCCATTCCAAACAGTTTTCCAGATTAACCTCAGGAATTAATGGCTGCTTTTCTTTTGAAGTTCCAACATAAATCAGACCAACAATTTGGTCTGATTCTTCTAAAAACAATAGCTCTTTTGTTTTTGAAGTAAAGCAAGCTGGACCACTACGCCAGATTGCACCATAACCAAGGGCATTCAGACCAAGTAGTACTTGTTGAGCCGCTGCCGATACAGCCATTATCTGTTCTATTTCAGGGACTTTAGGATGCTCTTGTATATGCGCATAAACCAATAAAACTGCCGGCGCACGAAATGCCTTTTTGATAAAAGCTTCTTCTTTATGGTCCGGCATGGAATTCACCTCAGATATAGCGTGATGCCAATAAATTTTCCCCAACCGCGCCCTACCTTCACCCTCATAAATTCGAAAACGCCAAGGCTTTAGCCCGCCATGATCTGCTGCGCGGCTTGCTGCACCAAGAACAGATAGCCATTCATCTTCAGACGGTGCTGGTGCCTTTAATGTTGGTTGAGATACACGATTACGCATAAATGTTATAAATTCTTTACTCATAAAATTTCTTATTCCGTTAACATTAGAGGAAATAGCAGCCTGTATTATGATTTGTTGTATATTAATGCCAATGGATATCATACCTATTACTTTGGGGTCTAGGAGGATTTTATGTCAAAGTGGTTAATCTGGACACTACTTGAGCTCACAACATTACTTTTTGTCGCAAGCTTAGTCTTCATATGGCTATCTCATTCACTTAAGAAAAAAGCTAAAGATGCCAGTGTAACGAAAACAGACTCCATCGAATTAACAAAAGAAGAGCAAGACATTAAAAGCTATAAACGCCTTGCTAACTTTTTAGATAAACAAATCAGCTTTGCTGTCAGTGCTATTCGTCCTGAGCTAGAAAATCAACACGAAACAAATACTATAAAGCTATGGGGAACCATTCTTAGAGCAGAAAGAGCCATTATTCTAAATCAAGCGAGCACAGAACCAACCCCTATTCTTACTCGGTTTCTATCAAGCCTTCTCTATGCCCTATCCGCACCAAAATTACAGATGGCTAATGCTGACGAGTTAAATCAAAGTCTAAAAAAAATGGAAACGGAATTATTTCAAACTGCAGAATTACTGATTGTTAAAGAATCATTAACAAAAAATCAGATCTTATTGAACGAAGATCTACGAGATAGCATAGATAAAGCAAATAGACACCTTGCACAATTAAGAATTAAACAAAAAGAGCAGCAGAGACTAGAACTCGAAGTCAATGAACTAAAAAGTAGAATTAATAACTTAGAAAAAAGCCAAACGGAAAACTCAAACAGTTTTGTACCATTTAAAATGACTCTACCAGATAATCAAAAGTTGAGCCTAGAGCTCCGAAATACATCTTTCAAACAAATTTCTTCATTACATCATTTGTCTGATCGACAAGAGATGGTGATAGACCAACTCAAAAATGAAATAGAAAAAAACTCAAATCACAAGAATCCGCACAATTCAATTGAGACTCAAAAAATTGCCATCGCAAAAATGGAACGAATGGCAGAAGAGACTCAAACTTTAATTATCCAACTTGAAACAGAACTTGAAACATCAAATCTATCTATAACCTCGCTGAAACAAGACATTAGTTTAAAAGACAGTAAATTGGCAGAAATGGAAAAACAGCTATCTGAAAGTAATGAAACGGCAATAGGCAATCTTCATACACTTAATGTAAACAAAAAAGAAACATTAAGCTCTCTACGAGACGGGCTTAGCAGCGCACTAGAAAGTCGATCATCTGAAAGCCTTATAGAGCAAGAAAAAGATACGAAGATGCTGGAGCGTTTACTACAAGAGTCAGAAACCTGCGTAGCTTTATTAGCACAAGAACTAGATACAATAGAAAAAGTAAATCAAGAATTAAAGCAAAAAGTCGAAACATCGATAACACATAAAGACGGAAAGAATTCACATTATTCGAAGTCTTTACAGGTGCAGAGAGAAAGAAACAGAGAACTTGTCCAAATAACCACTAAACTAAAAACAAAAATGCTGGATATGGCTTCCGGTAAAGATTATCAGGAGTTACGAGTTGCTTATAATAAGAAAAGCCTTGAATACGATCGCTTACAATTGGCATCTTCAGATTTGGAAATGAAATATTTAGGGATGCTAAAATAAGCTCCCTAAATATTAAAACACTTAAGGACAATTATATTTTGAAATCCAACATACGCTGCAGAGGAACAAGCGCCTTAACTCTAGTCTCTTCGGCGATATGAATTTCTCCAGATTCATCTCTGAGTGAGTTACGAAGCATCTCTAAACTATTCAAAGCCATCCAAGGACAATGCGCACAACTCCGACAACTTGCCCCTGAGCCTGCAGTAGGAGCCTCAACGAAGCGCTTTTCTGGCGATGCCTGCTTCATTTTATAAAAAATCCCTCTATCTGTTGCAACAATGAAAGTATTGTTTTTCATTGCTTTAGAGGCATTCAACAATTGTGATGTCGAACCAACAACATCAGCAACAGCAATAACAGACTCTGGTGATTCTGGATGCACAAGTACAGCTGCATCAGGATAAATGGCTTTTAAGTCTAAAATCCCTTTTGCTTTAAACTCTTCATGAACAATACAAGCACCATCCCAAAGAATCATATCTGCACCTGTTTCACGCTGGATGTATCCACCTAAATGCTGATCAGGCGCCCAAATGATTTTCTCACCCTGCTCAACCAAATGATTCACAACATCCAATGCAATACTAGATGTAACAACCCAATCCGCACGCGCTTTAACTGCTGCAGATGTGTTTGCATATACAACAACTTTTCGATCAGGATACTGGTCACAGAATGCAGAGAACTCATCTATTGGGCAACCAATATCTAATGAACAGGTTGCTTCTAAAGTAGGCATCAAAATTGTTTTTTCTGGACTTAATATCTTTGCCGTTTCGCCCATAAACTTCACACCAGCGACAACCAAAGTTTTTGCTTCATGGTTTGCTCCAAAGCTCGCCATTTCCAAAGAGTCAGCGATAATTCCGCCCGTTTCTTCAGCAAGCTCTTGAATAGCATCTTCTGTATAGTAGTGAGCCACTAAAACAGCGTTTCTTTGCTTTAGTAATAGCTTGATTTCATCACGAAGTTGTAAATTGTCTACAGGATCTTTATCGAGATTTTTTTCTGCTTCTGAAAGATACATTTGAACAGTATCACGAAGAGCTGCTTTATTAAGAAGTTCGGACATTTCATTACCCCTTAAAAAACTGGGAGTTAAATGAGTGTTTTTGGTGGGTCGTACTGGATTCGAACCAGTGACCAATTGATTAAAAGTCAACTGCTCTACCAACTGAGCTAACGACCCAAAAATCACAAAAGGAATAAAAAAGATGTTGGTGGGTCGTACTGGATTCGAACCAGTGACCAATTGATTAAAAGTCAACTGCTCTACCAACTGAGCTAACGACCCAACGGGTTGCGTATAATACAGAGCCCGTTGAGGAATGCAAGTTATTTAACTTTACTTAAATAACCCGTCGCTAGTTTCGCTGCCTTACTATTAGGAAAACGTCGAATCACATCCTGTAAGTAAGATTTGGCTTTTGCCGTCTCACCTAGTTGGTCACTAACTGTCCCCAACTTATATAGCGCATCTTGTTCTTTGCTATGACCAGGGAATTTCTTAATCACAGTTGAAAAAGCATCCACTGCTTCTCTAGACTTCCCTTGGACCAGCTTAACTTCACCGAGCCAATAATAACCATTACCTGTCAATGTGTTATTTGGATAATCTTGCACAAACTGACTAAATGCCACTTCAGATTCATCAAATTTTCTCTCACGAATCAAGTTATATGCATTGCTATAAGCTTGCTGAGACTGAGCCGATGGCGGTTGTAAAGTCACAGGAGACAAAGGTGGAGCCAATGCATTCGGCACACTATCTTCTTCTTTTATAACAACTGGTGGTTCTTGATTTATCGGCTGTTGTACTTGAGAACTAGTGGGAATAGAAGGCACCGGTTGAGAAAGGGATGAAGACATAAGCAAAGATATACGCTTATCAAGATCGATATAGCGATCTCTTTGGTTCTGCTTCATTATTTTTAATTCGTGTCCCTGCTCTTCTAATTGACCACGGAGGCTTTGAACCTCTTGCTGCAACGTTTCCAATTGAAAAAGCAAGTCCGCAGCAGCACTTGAAGAAAGGCCACCGTTTACTTGTTGAATTTCGGCTGATGCAAGTGGTGCTGTAAAAAACAGCACCACTGCAAAAGAGCGAATCTTCACGTCTTTAAAGATCATTTTTCGTAACGAACTTCAACACGACGGTTTAACTGCCAAGCATTTTCGTCATGACCAAATGCAACTGGAACTTCTTCGCCAAAGCTTACGCTTTCAACTTGAGATGCAGCAACACCTTGAATAGTCAAATAACGGCTAACCGCTTTAGCGCGACGCTCACCTAGTGCAATGTTATATTCGCGAGTACCGCGTTCATCACCATGGCCTTCCAATACAATGCGAGCATCTGGATTAGATACAAGGTATGCAGCATGCTTAGCTAATGCTTCGCGAGACTCTGGACGCACGATTGATTTATCAAAGTCGAAGTAGAAAACAGTTTGTACACCAGCCAAAGAGTCAGTGTCTGCAGTTTCTTCTACTACAGCTGTTTCATCAACAATAACGCTAGTTAAAGCACCATCTTCACCAGCACCGAATGCTTGATCAGAAGAAGCATCTGTAGTTTCGTCAGTAGCTTGTTCTACAGATGTCGCATCTTCAGCAACAGTTGAAGTATCAGTATCTGTTGCTGTTGTACTACAACCTGCAATCCAAGCTGCAGATAAACCGATTACAGCAAATTTACCTAGTTTGTTTACGCTCATTATTCACTCCTAAATGTCTTTATTTGAAATACGGGGACCAAGATGGCTCTCGCACATCACCTTCAGCTGATGGTAACCTATATTTAACAAGTCCATCAACGGATACTACAGCTAAGATGCCCTTTCCTTTATAGGTTGTGGCATACATCACCATGCTTCCATTTGGTGCAATGCTTGGTGACTCGTCTAAGTAAGTTTCTGTGAGAATTTGAACTCGTCCAGTTTTCATATCCTGTAAGGCAACATGATAACTACCATCATTCTTCTGAACCGTCACAAGGTATCGTCCATCTGGAGTCATTCTTGCTCTGGTATTTAGATCACCTTCAAAGGTAACCCTCTCAACACGCTTACTATTTACATCCAATCGATAAATTTGCGGATTACCGCCTCGATCAGACGTGAATACTATTCCTTTACCATCTGGTTCCCAGCTTGGTTCTGTATCAATAGAGTAATGATTTGTCATTCTCTGTAGTTTTTGAGTCGTAATATCTAAAGTATAGATTTCTGGATTATTATCTTTAGACAACACTAATGCTAGTTTTTTACCATCTGGTGACCAAGCAGGCGCTCCATTCAAGCCTCTAAACTGGGCAATTTGCTGACGCTTACCACTTGCCAATTCCTGAATAAAAATACTAGGACGGCGATTCCTAAACATAACGTAAGCAATATTTTTCCCATCACTACTCCACGAAGGCGATAAGATAGGCTCTTTCGATTCTACAACGACTTGAGGTCTATGCCCATCAGCATCAGCAACTTGCAACTTAAATAAAGGCGCTCTTCTATCTCCTTCCGCTGTTACGTATAGAATCCTAGTACTAAAGGCCCCTTTTGTACCTGTTAAAATTTCATATACTTTATCACTAATGTAATGAGCTGCGTCTCTAAAATTACGGGAAGAAACATCAATTGAACTGTGTTTTTGCACTGGTCTTTGACTTAAAACATTTAACAATTCAAAACCAATTCTATATTGATCATTAGCGACTTTTTTAACTGTACCAATAACAACATAATCACTCTTTAAAAGACGCCAATCACGATAAAAAACATCTGATTCTTGCGATGGCATACTTAACATACTAGAGCGAGGTACAGCCTGAAACAAACCACTTCGAGCCAGGTCATCCTCTACTATTTGAGCAATATCTTCTGGTAGAGCTTCAACACCATCATAACCAAAAGGTACCACAGCGATAGGAAGAAGTTGATCAGCACCACTGGTTATTTCAATAACTAATTGAGCACTGGCTGACCCCATAAATAACAAATTGGCAACAAAAATACCCAACCATTTTTTTAACATCATTAATTTCTCAAATCTTGCGGGTTAAAAATCAAATCTACCTGACGAAAATTACGTTCAAAAGTATAAGAATCCACATCAGCCAACTCTTCAATACGCCTTACTTTTTTAACAGCATCAAGCGTTCTTTGATCAAACAAGGCATCACCACTACTTTCGGTGACCTGTACATTCATAACTTCACCATTTGGTAAAAAGTAAATACGCAACTTGGCTTTCATACCGTTTCGAGCACTTGGGGGACGAATCCAAGCCTGAGTAACTCTACTATTAATTAATCCGCTAATAGACTGAACCATCTTCGCTTCTTCCACTGCACGCTGCTCTGCAGCCTCTGCTGCTGCCTTAGCTGCTACTTCAGCTGCTTTTTTCTGTTCAGCTTGTCTAGCCGCTTCTTCTTGCCGCTTTCGTTCTTCTTCCGCTAAACGTTCCGCTTCAGCTTTGCGGGCCTGTTCTTTCTGTTTTTTCTCTTCAGCTGCTTTTTGAGCTTGAAGTTTCTTTTCAGCTTCTTGAGCTAAACGTTTCTTCTCAGCTTCTTGCGCTAAACGCTTTTGCTCAGCTTCTTGTTTCTTTGCTTGCTCTTTTTTTAGAGACTCTTCTGCTGCTTTCTCTTCAGCCTTTTTAGCTTGAGCAAGTTTTCTTCTTTTATCCTCTAATGCTTTTCGCTGAGCCTCTTTTTTCTACTTTGCTCAGCATCTCTTTTCTTTTTCTCCGCTAAAGCGGCCTGTTGCTGCTTTGCCGCTCGCTCTTCGGACTCGCGCTTACCTATTATTGTTTGTGAAATATCAATAACTGTCGCATTTACAATAACAGGTCGTTTAGGTTCTTGTATTTCATTATCACTAAAATCAACAGCAACCAAACCCACCACTATGATTACACCATGCAATCCAAGAGCTAATAATGTCGGTATACTATAATTCTCACTACTTAGCCATTTCATTACTTATTATCCGGCTCAGTAACCAACCCAACATTAGGAACACCAGCCCCTTGTAAAGCGACCATCAAACCAATCACATCACCATAGGAGACATTTTTATCCCCTCTTACTAATACTGACATTTTAGGATTTTGGCTCAATACTTTTCTAACTCGATCCTGCAATTGCCCCAAGGTAATTGACTCTTGCTTGCCGCCGACATCTAAATAAAACTTACCAGACGAATCAACAGATGCAATCATGACGTCACTTTCTGTTTCTTGTATTGGTGCTGCATTTGCATTTGGCAGCTCTACATCAACCCCTTGAGTTAACATGGGTGCGGTTATCATAAAAATAACCAACAACACCAACATTACATCAATGTATGGAACAACGTTAATTTCCGCCATTGGGCGACGTTTATTTCGTCTTCTAGAGCGAGCCACTATTCAGCGCCTCCCTCTCTAACATGCACTTTACGATGTAAAATACTTGTAAATTCATCCGCAAAATTTTCATAGCTAGATCCAAGAGACTCAGCTGTAGAAGAAAAGCGGTTATAAGCAATAACTGCAGGGATCGCCGCAGCCAAGCCTATTGCCGTGGCAATAAGCGCCTCAGCGATACCCGGTGCAACGGTAGCCAATGTGGCTTGCTGCACTTCTGCTAAACCAATAAAAGAATGCATTATTCCCCACACCGTACCAAATAAACCGATATAAGGACTTGTAGACCCCACTGTCGCCAAAAAAGGTAAATGTTGATCCAGTTTTTCTTCTTCTCGATAAAGTGCAACACGCATTGCTCGCTGCACCCCATCCATCACGGCATCGGGCTCAATATTATGATTCTGCCTTAGTCGAGTAAATTCTTTAATCCCTGATGTAAAAATAGTTTCCATACCTTCAGCGATGCGACCATCTTGAGTAAGCTTTCGATAAAGCTGACTTAAATCGATACCAGACCAAAATTGATCTTCAAACGTAGAACTCACTTTCTTGGCTTGCTTTAATATTCTAATTTTTTGGAATATTACAATCCATGAAAATATGGAAGCAGCTAGCAGTGTCAACATAACAAGCTGAACAACAATACTGGCACTGGCGATAAGTCCCCAAATTGACATTATTAACCTCTATTTAAAATCCGAAGGTAACTGGTAATTAAAATGCTCATATGCACGCTTTGTAACCTGACGACCTCTTGGTGTCCTGATTACAAAGCCCTGCTGAATCAAAAATGGCTCAATGACATCTTCGATTGTATCTTTGTCTTCACCTAGTGCAGCAGAAACACTATCCAGACCAACTGGTCTTCCGTCAAACTTTTCTATCATGGTCAATAACATACGTCGATCTAAGTGATCAAAACCCTGACTATCTACACTTAACATATCTAGTGCTCTTTGAGCAACTTTTTGTCCCACAAGTTCCTCACCACTCACCTGAGCAACATCTCTTACTCGACGCAATAATCTGTTTGCGATTCGCGGTGTACCTCGTGAACGTCTGGCCACCTCAAAACAACCAGAGTCATCTAACTTCATCCCCATCTTTCCAGCAGATCGGGCAACAATGGTCGTCAATGAAGCGACATCATAGAATTCTAATCTTTGTACAATACCAAAGCGATCTCGAAGTGGTGACGTCAACAATCCTGCTCTCGTTGTTGCTCCGACAAGAGTAAAGGGTGGGAGTTCAATTTTTATTGACCTCGCAGCAGGCCCTTCGCCAATCATAATATCCAACTGGTAGTCTTCCATTGCTGGGTACAAGACCTCTTCAATGGCTGGACTCAATCTATGTATTTCATCAATAAAGAGGATATCCCCTTCATTCAAATTCGTTAACAATGCAGCCAAATCTCCTGCTCTTTCTAAAACAGGACCTGATGTCGTTTTAACATCAGCCTCCATCTCATTGCCAATAATATTGGCAAGAGTGGTTTTACCTAATCCAGGCGGACCAAATATTAACGTGTGATCCAATGGCTCATTGCGCTGCCTAGCCGCCTGAATAAATATTTCCATTTGCTCTCGAACAACAGGCTGACCTATATACTCAGAAAGCATTTGTGGACGTATTGCCCGATCCACTTGCCTATCATTAACCTTAGGTTCTGCTGAGATAATGCGATCTTGTTCAATCATAGTTTATTACCTCAACATTCCTTTTAACGCAGCCTTGATTACATCCTCACTGCTGGCTCCATCTGTAGGAACACCAGCGATGGCTTTAGCTGCTTCTTGAGGCTTATATCCAAGAGAAATCAATGCCGCTTCAGCTTCTTGCCTAGGATCTGCTTGAACTTGCCTTAATACCGCTGGAGCAGAAAACAAGTCTGTCTTGGCTGCTTGCCCTAGCTTGTCACGCAATTCAATAATAAGTCGTTCTGCAGTTTTCTTCCCTACGCCGGGAATACGAGTCAAGGCAGTCACATCAGAATCTTGTACATTTGAAATAAGCTCCTCAGCGGACATACTCGACAACACAGCCAAGGCCATTTTAGGTCCAATACCATTCACTTTAATCAATACTCGAAACAAAGCACGTTCACTTTTGTCGATAAACCCATAAAGTGTTTGAGAATCTTCTTTTACTAAAAAATGAGTATACAGCGTCACTTTTTCGCCGACTTGAGGCAAATCATAAATCGTCGTCATAGATGCGCTAATTTCATAACCAATACCACTGATATCAACAAGTAATTCAGGTGGTGTTTTTTCAATCAAAGTGCCGACAATTCGCCCGATCACAAAGTCTTCCTTACATCTTGTTCAGTCCAACGCTTCGAAGAACGCCCTGCTCGCTTACCAACACCATACTCCAGGCCACCAGAGGTTCGTGTATTAGCATGACACAAAGCGATAGCCAAAGCATCTGCCGCATCTGCCTGAGGCTTAGACGACAATGCTAACAACAACTGAACCATTGACTGAACTTGCTCTTTATCTGCATTGCCATTACCAACAACCGACTGTTTTACGCGTCGGGCGGCATATTCATGCACGATTAAATCCTGCAAGGATGCCGCAACAATCGCTGCACCTCTTGCTTGACCCAGCTTTAGTGCTGAATTTGCATTTTTAGCTAAAAAAACTTCTTCAATCGCAAATTCATCCGGCTTGTATTCATCCAGCAAAGCGGAAACATTTTGAAATATATGTTTTAACCTGACAGAAAGCGCCTCATCAGGTAATCGAATACAGCCACTATTTACATAAGCGGATTTTCCATTTGAAACATCAATAATACCAAACCCAGTTATTCTTGAGCCTGGATCAATCCCTATCACTCTAGTAGTGGCCATTCTTTTTTGCCTTTTGAAATTATTGTATATTTCAGCAGTCCTTACATAAGTATGCAATGCTAAAGTATAAAAAAGGCCGCTTATTAGCGGCCTTTTACGTTTTTCTTTCGATCTCTTAACATAACATACTGTTTTAAAATAAGTTTAAGAGAAAAACATTATCATTCAACAACAGGTTTTCTAACGCGAATACTTAATTCTTTCAATTGCTTCTCGCTCACTTCACCCGGAGCTTGCGTCAACAAGCACGTCGCACTTTGGGTTTTAGGAAAAGCAATAACATCACGAATAGATTGCGAGCCTGTCATTAACATAACCAAACGATCTAAGCCGAAAGCCAAACCACCGTGTGGTGGCGCACCAAACTTTAGTGCATCCAGTAAGAAGCCAAATTTCTCTTCCTGCTCTTCTTTACTGATATTAAGAAGTTCAAACACTGTTTCTTGCATAGAAGACTGGTGAATACGAATAGATCCACCACCAAGCTCTGTACCATTAAGAACCATGTCGTATGCTTGGGATAATGCAGTCAAAGGGTTCGCTTTGAGATCTTCCGGAGAACATGAAGGAGCAGTAAATGGATGATGAATTGCAGTAATCCCGCCATCACTTGTTTCTTCAAACATTGGGAAATCAACAACCCAAAGAGGCGCCCATTTAGAAGTATAAAGATCTAAATCTTCACCAAGTTTGCAACGTAATGCACCAAGAGCTTCATTTACTACTTTTTCAGAATCAGCACCAAAGAAGATCAAGTCGCCATCTTGCGCTTCAAGACGAGTTAATAACGCTTCACGCACTTCAATTGGCAAGAACTTAACGATTGGAGACTGCAAACCTTCTTCAAGATTAGATTTGTCGTTAACTTTGATATAAGCCAAACCCTTAGCACCATAAATGCCAACAAATTTAGTATATTCGTCAATTTGCTTACGTGTCAAAGCGTTGCCACCAGGCACTTTTAATGCAGCAACACGACCTTTTGGATCCGTTGCTGGACCAGAAAAGACTTTGAAGTCAACATCTGCCATTAAGTCAGAAACAGTAACGATTGTTAATGGAATACGAAGATCTGGTTTATCACTACCATATGTTTCCATCGCCTCAGAATAAGGCATGCGTGGGAATGTACCCAAGTCAACATCCATCAATTCTTTAAACAAACCAACAATCATGTTTTCTGTCATTGCCATGATTTCTTGTTCGCTCATAAAAGACGTTTCAATGTCCACCTGAGTAAACTCTGGCTGACGATCAGCACGCAAATCTTCATCGCGAAAACATTTAGCAATTTGGTAGTAACGATCAAAACCAGACACCATCAACAATTGTTTAAACAATTGCGGTGATTGAGGCAGAGCAAAAAAACTACCTTGCTGTGTACGGCTTGGTACCAAGTAATCACGCGCACCTTCAGGCGTTGCACGAGTCAAAATAGGTGTTTCAATATCTAGGAAGCCATTATCGTCTAAGTAACGACGCAATACAGAGGTCACCTTAGAACGAAAACGCATTTTTGCCTGAACTTCAGGACGACGTAAATCGATAAAACGGTTCTTTAATCGAACATCTTCACCAACATTTTGATGATCGTCCAATTGGAATGGAGGTGTTTGTGCTGCATTCAGAATTTCAAGCTCTGTGCCAAGTACTTCAATTTCACCCGTGTTCATATTCGGATTTACTGTACCTTCTGGACGAGCTCGAACCAAGCCTTTTAGCTTAACAACAAATTCGTTACGAACGCTGTCTGCAAGCGCAAAACTATCTGCACGATCTGGATCAAAAACAACTTGAGTAATACCTTCACGGTCACGGATATCTAAGAAAATAACACCGCCGTGGTCACGACGACGATGAACCCAACCGCATAAGGTAATTTCTTGTGAAATGTTAGAAGCATTTAACTCGCCGCAATAATGGCTGCGCATAATTTCTTTCCTATTACTGTCTCAGTAAGAGAGTGATGTGTTCTTAGAGTGCTTTCTGTTTAACTACATACTTAATATGTATTTTCGCACCAAACAGAGAAGCTGAATATTTTAAGGCAAAGCATTATATGCGAACAGAGACTGACTCTCTAGAGTCTGAGCCAAATTTGTCCCTAACAAGGTTACTACTTTATCCAATAGTGACTATTTTATAGGTCATTTTTTGACCATTTTGACGTAGATCGACTTCATCATCGATCACTTTCCCCATCAATATCTGACCAACAGGACTTGAAGGCGTAATCAAGTAAATCATCTGATCATTAAATTCAACGGTAAGCCCGCCGGCACAAGGAGAGACAAAAAAATATTTTGAAATATAATTTGAGTTCAATAAAGCTAACTCAACCAAACACCACAACCCTATTGAATCATTCTCATCGAATTGGACAAATGGTTTTTTATTAAAAAATAACCAGTCTTTTTCGCACTCTAATACTCGTTGGGACTGCCCGTGTGCTAAATAAGACGCCTCTAAACCAAATGTATCGTATTTGTTTTCAGCAACACTTTCTTCATTCGTCGCTGCATCATGCGCTTGCTTCGCAGCCCATTTAGCCGTTTCGAAACGACGCAATAATGCAGATGTGATTGCATCATGTACTTCTTTCTTATCCATATGCTCATCTATCTTATTTTATATTTAGACATTGTAGAGGTTCAGTTTGATAAAGGAAGCGTCTGGAATAGACATAGGCCGAATAAGGACAAAATGTGTCTTTTCTGACACCAACAAAAACCTTAGTTGACTTAATCAACTGACAACTCTATATTGATAACCATTCTCAAATAAGAGCGAATTAACAGTGAAAGATTCAATAGCGGATTCATTGCACAAACTAATGCACCTTCACCGTAGCCAAATAAAAGGAATTATCGAGACATCTGAAATCACGCTTTCAGTAAGTCACATCCGAGCACTTAAGTGCATAAAGCATATCAATGACTGCAACGCTAGCGACATTGCACATCGACTCTCTCTTGATAAATCACAAATCACTAGAATGTTAAAAGAATTAGTAAACGAAAAACATGTAGAAAAAATTCGAGACCCAAAGAATCACCGCAGTCAATTACTTAGCCTAACCAGTACAGGTGATCAGTTATTAGTAAAAATAACCAAACTAAATACACAGGTTATTGAAAAAATGACAACTGGATTAACAGATAAGCAAATCGAAGATTTCATTCATACTACAGACATAATGGCAAACAACCTTCAACAAGCATCGAAAAAATATGGAGCTTAAAATGAGCAGACCTCAACCTAGAGAATTAACTGTCATCCGAAAAGAGCAAATATCTCCAAATATGCTACGTATTACTTTTGGCGGTGAAAACATAACAACTATTCCTGACAATCAAGAGAGCGGTTATGTAAAGCTAATTTTCCCTAATGGAGACGCTAAACCTTTACTTAGAACCTACACCATTCGCCATCAAAGGTCAGATGAAATAGACATTGATTTCATGCTACATGAAGACAGTGGTATTGCTTGTACATGGGCAAAACAAGCACAACCAAATGATTCTCTTCTTGTCGGTGGTCCTGGACCTAAGAAAATGATCGAAACATCATCGGATTGGAAATTATTAGTTGGTGACATGACAGCACTGCCGGCAATCAGTGTCAACCTAGCTGAATTACCAAATAACACCCAAGGTTATGCGGTCATAGAAGTTATTAGCAAAGCAGATATCCAAAACCTAAAATACCCCAGCGGTATGACATTAAAATGGGTCATCAACCCTCACCCCGGACAAAACTCAAGAGCACTACTCGATCAGATAAAATCTTTAGATTGGCTAGATGGACAAGCTTCAGTTTGGGCCGCTTGTGAATTTAGCAGCATGAAAATTTTACGTAATTTCTTCAAAAAAGAAAAAGCCATACCCAAAGAGTACTTATACATTTCAAGCTATTGGAAATTAGGTAGCAATGAAGACCAGCACAAAGTTGAAAAACGCAACGATGCAGAGCTAGACGTTATTTAAAGTCATCGTAATAAATAATAAAAAAGCACCAAGAGAGTCACTTCATAAGTAACTCTCTTGGAGCTTTTTTAATGGTATAGTTTTATTGGCGGGCTAAACGATCATTCCCTAAGACTAAAGGAGCTGAAGAACGATAAGGATTAATATCCAAACCTCCTCGCCTCACATAACGAGCATAGACAGTTAAACTTTCGGGCTGGCATTGGCGCATAATATCAATGAAAATTCGCTCAACACATTGCTCATGGAAGTCCGTATGCTCTCTAAAAGAAATAATGTACTTAAGTAAATTTTCATGGCTGATTTGCGCCCCCTTGTAGTCAATAAAAACGGATCCCCAATCAGGCTGATTTGTTACAGGACAGTTAGACTTGAGAAGATGACTTACAAGGCGCTCTTCAACAACAAATTCTTCATCAACCTTTAGCAGTTCGGCATTAGGCTGATATTCAGTAATTTCCACATCCAATTCATCAACACAATAATCAGGAGTTAAAACCACTAGAGATGACATTGAGTCCACATCACGAATAATAACTGTGACATTTGCACCTGCCACGTTAGATAAATCCTTTTCAAGAAGAGCTTGCACCTGAATCTCGGACTCATAACGCATTTGATTCAAGGAATTCAAGTAAAGCTTAAGCGACTTAGACTCAATAATATTAGGAGAATCGCAAGGTAGACGAAACTCAGCCAAAGCAACAACCGGCTTTCCTTTCAAATTTAACCATGACAATTCATAAGCATTCCAAACATCCTCCCCATAAAAAGGAAGTCGTTCAGACTCAATATTCATTTCAATCCATTTATCGACTCTTGCTATGGGGTAAAGCAACCCTGAATCGTACTCAGAAACATATTCTGTTTGCTGACCTAAGGGTAAAAAGCCCATCTATACAACCTCAACTTCTAATGCCTCTGCCTTGATTAAGCAAACGTAGGCCGAATGAAAATAACACTACAATAAATACACAGATAATCACCAACGCCCAATAAATATTAATATCAGACACGCCTAAAATACCATAGCGAAAGGCATTAACCATATAAAGAACAGGGTTTAACAAAGAAACGGATTGCCATAAATCAGGCAATAAATCGATGGAGTAAAAAACACCACCTAAATAAGTGAGTGGCGTTAAGATAAACGTAGGTACAATGGATACATCATCAAAACTTCTTGCATAAATCGCATTAACAAAACCACCTAGTGAAAACATCACAGCCGTTAGGAATACAACCAACACAGTTAAAAGTAAGCTAGTTAATGCTAGGTGAGTAAAGAATAGCGATAAAACAGTTACAATAAGGCCAACTAATAATCCTCGCACAACACCACCAAGAACATACCCAATTAAAATAATCCAATTAGGCGTTGGTGATACCAACAATTCCTGAACACTATGCTGAAACTTCGCAGAAAAGAATGATGAAGCTACATTGGAGTATGAATTGGTAATTACTGACATCATAATCAGTCCTGGCACTATGTATTGCATATAACTAAAACCACCCATTTCTCCAATTCGTTCACCTATTAGGTTACCAAATATAGCGAAATACAATGTCATCATGATAGCTGGCGGCAATAACGTTTGTGGCCATATACGAGTAAAACGGCGAATTTCTTTAGTTAAAATGGTATAGAATGCGATCCAAATTTCTGAATTTTTCATCAATTTAACCTTTAATTAATTTAACGAAGAGTTCTTCGAGTCGGTTGGATTTATTACGCATACTGACAACATTGATGGATATTGTGTCTAACGCACGAAAAATAGCATTAACAGACTGCCCCTTAATAACTTCCACTTCGATAGAGCTGCCATCATTAATTTTCATAACCTTATAGCCAGGTAAAGACCAATCATCTGGAAGATTTGAGTCTAAATCTAAAATAAAGGTTTCTTGATTTAGTGTTTTCAACAGAGCTTTCACGCTAGTATTTTCGACAATTTCACCAGCATTTATAATGGCAATATTTCGACACAATTGTTCCGCCTCTTCTAAATAATGGGTTGTGAGTATAATTGTTGTGCCCTGTTCATTTAATGTTTTAATGAACTCCCACATTGAACGACGTAACTCAATATCTACTCCTGCTGTTGGCTCATCCAATATAAGCACTTCAGGCTCATGAATAAGAGCCCTAGCAATCATAAGGCGACGCTTCATTCCTCCAGAAAGCATTCTAGATTGAACATCTCTCTTATCCCAGAGATCTAACTGCTTTAGATATTTTTCTGCGCGCTCCATCGCAACAGTTTTACTAATACCGTAAAATCCAGCCTGCGTAACAACCACATTAAAAACAGTTTCGAATACATTAAAATTAAATTCTTGCGGAACAACACCTAAGTATTTTTTAGCTTTAGCAAAATTTTTATCAATATCCGTACCAAAGATAGAAACAGTCCCTGATGTTTTGTTTACTAAAGAGCACAAAATACCAATAGTTGTAGACTTACCAGCTCCATTTGGCCCAAGCAATGCAAAGAAATCGCCTTTTTTAACTTTTAAGTCGATTCCTTTTAACGCTTCGAAGCCACCTTCGTAACGCTTTTTAAGGTCACTAATTTCGATTGCATATGTCATAATTGAAGTTCTCGTACGGCAGCAGCCGACTTATATTAGTTACTTTTTTTAAATAGGTTTTTTTGTGGAATCACGCACACAGTACATACTTGACGCCTTTGCAGATCTACGCCAACGCATCGCAGAGCATACCCCTTTTAATGAGCCAGATTTGGCTGAAGAAGAACTAGACTTCCTGGAAAAATGGGATGACCTGATAACACGCATACAAAACAATACGCACGATTATTCGTTTGAAGCTCAAGAAATATTGTCACGCTTCATTCGCTGTTATGCCAATTTAGTTCCGCTCATCAAACGTGAATTGTTATGGTTTATTGGTGGAGAATGTTTACATTTTCTGGGTGATGAAGAAATCACTCTCTACCAACAACTTGAAGATCATTTATATGAACTAGACAGCAAAAATCAAAGCTACGAAATATCTAAAGAAATTAATATGTTACGTGGTGTACCGGTTCAAGTACATTAATGGAACAAAAGCGGGCGATACTTCGCCCGCTTTCGCATTTAAGACATTTTCTTAAATACTAGAGTGCCATTAGTTCCACCAAAGCCAAATGAGTTGTTTAGAACAACTTCTATTTTGCGCTTTTGAGGAGTTCCAGGAACATAATTTAAGTCACAACCTTCACTAGGCTCTTCTAAATTGATCGTTGGAGGAGCGACTTGATCTCGAATAGCCAAAATAGAAAAAATAGATTCTACTGCACCAGAAGCCCCCAACAAATGCCCTATCATTGATTTTGTTGAACTCATGGCTACATCCGCTGCATCTTCAGCCATCAAGGATTTTACTGCTTGTGTCTCCGCCAAATCTCCTGCAGGTGTTGATGTTCCATGAGCATTAATATAATCAATATCTCTCGGCTCAAGCTTGGCATCTTTCAACGCTGCACTCATAGCTGAAGCGGCACCTTCGCCCGTTTCTGGTGGAGCAGTCATATGATACGCATCATCGCTCATACCAAAACCTGCAAGCTCAGCGTATATTTTTGCGCCACGTGCAACAGCGTGTTCATATTCTTCCAATACGAGGATACCAGCACCTTCCCCCATGACAAAACCATCTCGGCCTTTATCCCATGGTCGACTAGCTGTTTTAGGGTCATCGTTACGGGTAGACAAAGCCCTAGCAGCACCAAATCCACCAATACCCAAAGGAGTAACGGCCATTTCAGCACCACCGGCAATCATAACATCCGCATCGCCATAAGAAATCATACGGCCAGCCATACCTATATTATGAGTGCCTGTAGTACAAGCAGTAACAATAGAAATATTAGGGCCCTTGAAGCCAAAACGTATAGCAACATGACCGGAAATCATATTAATAATCGCGCCCGGAACAAAAAACGGAGAGATACGCTTCGGACCTGATTCTTTCAATAGCTCTAGATTCTTTTCAATCATTGGTAATCCACCAATCCCAGAACCTATTGCACAACCTACACGCGTCAAATCCGCTGTGTCAGCATTTAAGTCGGCATCTTCAAGCGCTTGTACTGCTGCACCTATACCGTATTGAATAAACAGATCCATTTTACGAGCTTCTTTCACACTCATATATTGAGTTGCATCAAAGTCATTAACTTGAGCCGCAAAACGAGTAGAAAACTGACTGGCATCAAAGTAAGTGATATCAGATACACCACTTTTGCCTTCCAATATATTATCCCACGTATCTTTCACATTATTGCCAAGGGGTGTCACCATTCCCATCCCTGTGACCACAACCCGACGACGAGACATAAGATTCCTCCCACAATTCGCCCAAAACTCTCAAGGCCTATCAATAAGAAAAGCCGCTGTAAAAAAATACAAGCGGCTTTTCGGGAAACTCAGTTAACCAATATCTTACAAGTTAGCGTTGATATAGTCGTTCGCTGCTTGTACGGTAGTGATTTTTTCAGCTTCTTCATCAGGAATTTCAGTATCAAATTCCTCTTCAAGAGCCATTACTAACTCTACTGTGTCTAGGGAATCTGCACCTAGGTCATCGACGAAAGATGCTGAAGCAACAACATCTTCTTCTTTAACACCTAGTTGTTCACAAACGATTTTTTTAACGCGTTCTTCAATGCTACTCATTAGAAGTTCCTACTCTACTCATTAACAGCTCAGTGTGAGCATATTATAATATTCGTTCACCTATAAAAGGCGTGATTCTCAACATGAACCGGAGACGTATTTTCGTCGAATTAAATATAAAATTCAACTCAAATTACGACATATACATGCCACCATTGACATGTAATGTTTCACCGGTGATGTAAGCAGCGCCTTGCGACGCCAAAAATGCGACTGCCGCCGCAATTTCTTCTGGTTGACCAAGACGTGATGAAGGCACTTTTTCGACCAATTTAGCCTTATGCTCTTCAGGAAGTACTTTAGTCATATCCGTTTCAATGAATCCCGGAGCAACACAGTTTACAGTGATACCACGCGATGCAATTTCTGCCGCTAAAGAACGGCTAAAACCTTCCAAGCCAGCTTTTGCTGCAGAGTAATTTGTTTGTCCGCCATTGCCCATAGAACCAACAACAGAACTAATGCTAATCACACGACCGAATTTTGCTTTAGTCATGCCACGTAAGCAAGCCTTCGTCACACGAAAAACGGAAGTTAAGTTAGTATTGATAACTTGATCCCACTCATCTTCTTTCATGCGCATCATAAGATTGTCGCGAGTTATACCTGCATTGTTAACTAAAACTGTTGGCGCACCAACTTCAGCAGTAATTTCTTTTATAACAGCATCTACTGATTCACTAGATGATACATCTAAGACCCAGCCTTTACCATTTGAACCTAAATACTCACTAATACTTTGTGCACCAGATTCACTTGTAGCCGTACCAATAACTGTAGCACCCTGTTCAACCAAAGCAATAGCAATTGCTTTACCAATACCACGAGTAGCTCCAGTTACTAGAGCAATTTTTCCTTCAAGACTCATATTTGTCTCCAACGATCTATTCGAACAATTGTATAAATACTACTTACGCAGATAAAGCTGCCTCAAAACCAGACAAATCACCTAGAGACGATGCTGCTAATCCTTTAACAATTCGTTTATTCAAACCACTTAATACTTTACCTGGACCACACTCTAAAGTGGTCGTTACACCAAGGTCTGCAAGCAACATAATTGATTGAGTCCACAATACTGGCTCACTCAGCTGAGAGACTAAATTGGCTTTAATTACAGAAGGGTCAGAAACCGCCTCAGCTGTAACATTCTGCACAAGTGTACAAGTTGGCATATTAAATACGATAGACTCAAGCTTTTCTGCTAATTTTTTGCCCGCTGGAATCATTAACTCACAATGAGATGGTACGCTAACAGGCAACGGTAAAACGCGCTTAGCTCCAGCTTCTTTTGCATTTGCCATAGCGACCTCTACAGCAGCCACATGACCAGCGATTACAACTTGACCAGGCGAATTGAAATTAACCGCACTAACAATGCCAGGCGCAGCCAAACAAGCAGCAACAACCTTATCATCATCCAATCCAATAACAGCAGCCATCGCACCCTCACCAGCAGGAACTGCTTGCTGCATGTATTCACCTCGCAACTTTACCAAAGCAACAGCGTCTGCAAAAGCAATTACACCAGCACAAACCAATGCAGAATACTCCCCAAGACTATGCCCAGCAACATAAGCTGGCTTTTCACCGCCTTGCTGCTCCCAAAGACGCCACAATGCAACACTAGCTGTTAACAATGCAGGCTGTGTTTTATCTGTTTGGCTTAATTTCTCTGCGTCATTCTGAACAAGGTCCCACAAATCATAACCTAGAACGTCAGATGCTTCTGCGAAAGTTTGCCCGATTATATCGTGCTTCTCTGCTAAATCAGTCAACATACCCAACTGCTGAGAACCTTGACCTGGAAAAACAAAAGCTAATTCAGTGCTCATTTTATCTCCTAACTATGAAGCATCATTACAAAGTCGCGCTTCAATCGCAGCATATAAGTCTGCTCGCGCAATATCAATTCCATATTCAATCGCACCTATCATGGCCGATAAATCAGAACAACCGTGACCTTTTACCAAATTGCCACGCACACCGACTAAACAAGCCCCATGTCTACGTTCAGTTTGGTAAAAAGTCTCAAACAAAGATGATGCACCCTCAAGCCCTTTAAACTGGCTCATCAAGAAAGACAGCAACCCCTCAGAGGCCTTCAAAACCGCATTACCTACCATACCATCACACACAATGACATTTTTCTCACCACTAAATAACTCAGTCCCTTCAGCATAGCCTAGGTATTTAGGCCACTCTTTACTCGATAAAAGGCGATCTGTTTCCTTGATAACCATACTACCTTTTGAGCTTTCCACCCCAACATTTAACAAACCTACTTTTGGCGTCTCCTTGCTTAATGCTTCCACATAAGCAGCACCCAACTCTGCAAACCCAACTAACATAGAAGGCGGACAATGGACATTTGCCCCTAAATCCACCAAACAACGCAAAGGATTAGAATACAGCTCTCGAATTAACGCAGGATATAATTTCGGTCGTATTACTCCCAGTATATGGCGAGCAAGTGCAACCATAGCACCAGTATTACCCAAAGTAACAACCACATCCGACGTCTTTTTGGCCAATGAATTTAGTGATTCATAAAGCGTACTATTACGACGACGAAATAAAGACAACACTATTTCTTCATCTCCATCAATGACATCAGAGCAAGAAACCAGAGACAAACGTTCGTGAGGTACTGGAAGATCCAGACCAGAACTTGGGGAGTAATAAATAGTGATGGCGACATCTGGTAGCCGAGAGAGAACATCGTGTGCACCCTCAAATGCAATGCGGGGACCTAAGTCCCCGCCCATAGCGTCTAAAGCTACCCTGATCATGGGTACCTTAGTTACTCACCTTTAGGGGTGATAACTTGACGACCACGATAAAAGCCATCAGCAGAAATGTGGTGACGACGGTGAAGTTCACCAGTAGTCTTTTCTACAGATAGAGTTGCGCTAGTCAAAGCATCGTGTGAACGACGCTGGCCGCGACGTGAACGAGTAACTTTACTTTTTTGTACTGCCATTTTTGGAGCTCCTAACTTTACTTGACCTTTAATTGGGCCAATATACTAAATGGATTCGGTTTTTCGTCATCCGGTGCGTCATCGGTAGACGATGCATACTTTACAGCTGTTGGGTTGCAACCACTTTCTTCGTGATAGGCTACAATAGGTAAGGCAAGTATAATTTCTTGCTCAACCATATCTGCCAGAATTACTTCACCATCGGTCATGACAACAGGATCGTAACTCGCTGGTAGATTTTTCGCATGGTCTTCGTCATAAACGAACCCCAACGATAAATCTAACGCCAAATCATAGGGAACAGGTCCAAGACAACGTTGACAAACAACTTGTACTTGAGCTGTTAATGATCCAGTAGCAATATATCGCCTATCCTCATCAACTCTAAAGTCTAGATGAATAAAAGCATTACCCTCATCAGAGGCTAATATAGCACTAAGCTCCTCAAATCGATTAAGGGGCACGTACCCTTCAAAAGCCTGCTCATTAAAAGCATATTTTCGAGGGTCAAAATATTTAGGTAATGTGTCATTCAACATGGCGGCAAATAATATTGCCAAGGGCGTTGATTGTCAAAGTCTAAGTGCGGTTAAAGCGTTTTTTTTCACTCTTTTAAGGCATTCAAGGCAAAAAAAAGTAAAATCCTCACCTATTCTCATAAAATGGCTTAAAAAGCATGCAAACAAAACTCATTTTAGGATCTTCATCACCATACCGAAAAGCACTTCTGGAGCGCTTAAACTTATCATTTGAATGTCACTCACCAAATATTGATGAGAGCCCTTTTAAGCAAGAATTAGCAACAGACTTAGTCGAACGCCTAACTATCGCAAAAGCCTTTGCTGTTCATAATGAGCGTCTACAAAACAACAATACACCGAATGCCATCATCATAGCGTCAGATCAGGTTGCCATTCTAGATGATCAAATTTTAGGAAAACCTATAACAGAAGAAAACGCCATACAACAGTTGACTCAATTTAGCGGTAAAAAAGTCTCATTTTTAACCGGACTTTGTGTATTCAATCAACAAAACAACACTTATAAATACAAACTAAACAAATACCATGTGTATTTTCGAAAACTAGAGCATGATGAAATTCAACGCTACGTGACAATTGAGCAACCCCTCGACTGTGCAGGAAGCTTTAAATGTGAAGGGCTTGGTGTATGTCTTTTTGAAAAAATGGAAGGTGATGACCCTAACAGCCTAATAGGCTTACCCTTAATATCTCTTTGCCAGTTATTAAAAGAACAAGGAATAAACCCAATCGGCTAAAGGTATTTACGAAATAAACTTTCTCACTTCCCTTAAAGCCTTCTTTAATAACTTTTGGGAAAAGAGTGATAAATCTTAGTAGGCGATTCCAAATCATCAATCGCCTTCTGAGTAACATCATAGCCGAAATCAATTAACTCCTTAGAACGCCAAAACTCATAGAATCCGGAAATATCTTTTGGAATCGAAATTAATAAATCAGGCGGATAACCAGCAAGCTTGTACTGGGTCAAAGATTCCTGCATTGTTTCAAACATCATATTGATTGTTTGTAATCGCCCCCAACTTTCTGCTGAATATTTAGGCTTTTCCCCATCATCATCTTTGCTAAAAAGGTCTTTCGCAGTTTGCCACCAAGCAGGACCATCATCAGACTCCTTTTCTTTAGGCTCCTTCCCTTTACGCTCTTCCGCTTCTTTCTTCAATAAACCATCAGCAGGACCGTTAAGATCCACAGCAATAATATAATCCGCACCAGCCGATACCGAAGGAATAATAGGTAAAGGATTTAAAATACCACCATCAACATACAACTGTCCGTTCAAGCTTACAGGAGAAATAATAGAAGGTATGGCAGATGAGGCACGCATAGAGTCTATCAAGCTACCACGCTGAAACCAAAACTCCTTTTGATTCAACAAATCCACAGCAACAGAAGTATAATCGATCGGTAAGGACTCAATATCAGGCGTACCAACGATACTTTGGATTTTTTCAAAGAAGCGATCCCCTTTGATATATCCACCATTAAATAAGGACATATCCAACAAGCGAATCACACTCACTTTATCTAAAGACAATGCCCATTCACGATACTCTGACAGCTTACCAGCTGCATACACACCGCCAATAATAGCCCCTATAGAGCACCCTGAAATACTAATAATGTCATAACCACGATCCTCAATTGCCTGGATAACACCAATATGAGAATGACCACGAGCCGCCCCACTACCTAATACAAGAGCAACAGTTTTTTTGGGATTCACGAATACCACCTAAGGACGGACATAAATAAAAGAAATTCGATTCACACCTAAAGATTCACGCCCAAGGTCTGCCAAATTAATAAAACGGACCTTTTCGTTAAGCTGATCACCCAATCCAGCGGATAAACTAGAAATTAATTGATCTCCAGACTCAATAGCATCTAGTGGCCCTGATCTTTGACTAGTAACAAACCCTACAACATGTTGACCTAGTGGTAAGTCTCTTAAAAAGCGTCGAATTCTAGGAAGATCTTGAGCATCCATTTGAGCAACAATTTTAAATTCTGTATCTCGTCCATCGACTGACTTCACTTCATCCAGGCGAACAATAACGTCACCCGCTCCACGACGATTAAGGTAAAGCGTTTGATAGATATCTTGTGCATTTTTCACAACAAGTAAATATTGATTTTGATCTGCGCCATACAACAAATAATCGCTGAAAAAATTATTGGCCCAAGCATTACTACTGCCACAACTACGGCTTTCACACTCAAATAAAACCGTTTGCCCTTGTTTCAGCATTTGCGCACGATAATGCGCATACACATCTGACAACACAGCATTTCTATCAATTTTATAGAGCGATGTAAAATAATCCCCTTTCAATCGAATCACAGATTCAGGTTCCCAACCGCTTCCTGCCTTACGAATTTTACTTAGGGGAATTTCAACCAACTGCTCAGCTTGCGAATTACTTTTTATTAACTGTGCATCTCGATAAGGGGTAATATCCAAAACGCCAGCAAAAGAAACCCCACTAAAAAATGCAAACAGATAGAACACTTTACGAAACTGAACCATAAAACCTCTCGGTCATTCCCTTAAGAATGAATTAACGCATTAGTTTTGATCAATGAATTTCTGTATTTCAGTAGCCACTGAAAAACAAGTATCTGGCTCAAGATGAAAATGATGATTTCCTTCTAGCCACTTCAACTTGATCCAAGGAAACTCTGCAGCACGCTTTTCAACAAGCAAAGTATCGTCCTTATAAATACCATCTTTTGCCATTAGCGCCAGTGTTGGACACTTAATTTCTTTTATAAAAGACTCAATACTCTCTTCATCCATACGAAATGGTGATGGAAAAGTAAGCTTCCCATCATGGCACCAACGCCAAACACCGTCACTACCTTCCTTTGCTCCTCTTTTTACTAGAGGCTCTGAAGCGGCTTTTGAGAGTTTTGTAAAACCGCTCATCCTAGCAAGTACCATGGCTTCTTTTGTTGGATAACTGGTTTCTCTATTTAAACGATGCTTAATCATTTTATTGATTGCTCGTTGTAAGGTAGCCACCCTATTATGCGGGGAACCACTTAATGGCCCCATGTTATCCAAAATAATTAAACCTCTTACCTTATCTGGTGCGATAGCTGCCACTAACATAGCGACAGCTCCTCCCATGCTATGACCAATCAACCAAACACTTTGTTTTGACTGATTTAAAATAGATACCACATCTAGAACATAATCCCATAAATGATAAAAACTACCTGCGGGACGATGCTTAGAATAACCATGACCTGCCAAATCTAAAGCAACGTGAGAAAAATCAAAAAGATGTGAAGATAGATTAGAAAAGCTAGCGGCATTATCAAGCCAACCATGTAAAGACATTACCTTTAATGCAGATGAATCTCTCGATAGCCACTGTAAACCGGCAACTTCCGTATGAGGAAGCTGATAAACAATTTCATTTCCCATATTCGTTCTTTATCTTGTATTTTTTAGTTTAATAACATCTATTGAGATGGAGAAATATGCCAACGGAATTGGCAACAAGCCCCAGCAAAGACCTCACCTTCAATCGAAGCCAGTGTTGCAGTTGTCATTGCAAAGCTTATTGGTAAAGGCTCATCAATCATATAATTAATAAACTGATGTGCAAAAGGCTGATGCGTTACCAATAAAATAGAATCATAAGGTTGCTTACTTAACCAAAGCGCCACATCCGAATTCCGGCCATCTGGCGTAATTAAAGGGCAGTCTTTCACTTCAACAGAAGCATCAAGATTAGTTAAAAAGATGTTAACTGTTTGTTGAGCCCGAACATATGGACTCACAAAAACCACATCAAAGCCTTCATTCTTCAATCGAAATTTCTCTGCAATAGAGACAACTTCTTTCCTACCTAAATCGGTCAATTTACGTAATTCGTCCTGCCCAGAACCATAAGGCTCTGCATTCCCATGACGTAAGATATAAAGGCGCTTAAGCTTCTTCATCCGATTTCACCTGAGGCCACGGTTGAAAGGGAAATGGTTTTTCCTCTTCTTCAAAAGATAAAAAGGCAAAAATTTGTCGAAGAAATAAAGTTACGCTTCCTAGCCAAACCACCAAGGTAACAGGCTCATGCTTTGATCCTAGCTTCATTAAACTAACTAAGATAACGAGAATCCCAAATACAGTAATGGCAACATTCAATACCAACCAATACAACACCATAAAAATCAGACGAAACCAAAAACCTTGATCTGTGTAACCTGGTTTAAACATTATCATTCTCCTCATTTGTCGCGAATTCGACATCCCATTTTTGCTCGCCTGTCATCATTGAACCAATTAATGACTCCAACTTTGCATCATCAAATAATAGCTTAGACAAACCGTCAGCAAGTGGCATATACAAACCATGTTTGTGAGCCTCTTCCACTACCATCTTTAACGTATTCACACCTTCCGCCACTTCACCTATAGCGGTAATTGTTTCCTCTAAATTCTGCCCAGAACCGATAGCAAAACCAACGCGATAATTACGACTTAACGGTGAAGTACAAGTTGCAATTAAATCTCCCATTCCAGCTAAGCCCAAAAAAGTCATTGGATTTGCACCAAAATGCACTGCAAAACGGCTCATCTCTGCCAAACTACGAGTCATAATCATCGACATTGTATTTTCACCCACATTTAGAGCTTTTGCGAGACCACAGACAATCGCATATATATTTTTTAGAGCCCCGGCCAACTCAACACCTGCAGTGTCTTTATTTTCATAAACTCGAAATGTTGGGGATTTAAGGAGTTCAATCACCCTCTGTCGCACTTCATCATCTGAACTTGCAATGACGGATCCTGTCATTTGACCCGCAGCAATTTCTTTTGCCAAATTTGGACCACTCAACACACCAATTTTTTGCGTTGTAGGGTTTCGACGCAAAATATCACTCATAAGTTCAAATCTGTTTGGATTAAACCCTTTAGTTGTACTAATTAAAAATTTATCAGCCGTTAATAATGGTTCAATTCTTTTTACAACCTGCTCAAAAGACTTAGAAGGAATAGATACAAAAATCGTATCACTTTCACGAATCGCTTGTTCTAAATTACTAGTTGCCAATAATTCACGATGCAATGGCGCATTGGGCAAATAACGACTATTCAACCCTGTTAGGTTAATTTCTTCAACTTGCTCTTCGTTTCGCATCCATTGGCTTACTTGATGACCATTATTTGCCATAATATTTGCCAACGCAGTACCGAAACTACCACCACCTAATACACATACAGAATGCTTCATAACAATAAATTCTCTTTTTCCATCAATGTCACCTTAAACCTAATTAAGACGAACAACTAACCTCTAATGACTTACCCCATTCTGGCGCACGTTGAGCAAGTAGACTGGATTCAGGATGCTCATCAAACGGATGACTAAGAACATTCAATAAATGTCTGAAAGGTAAGTAATCTCCCTGTTCTGCTGCAAGTATTGCATCATGGGCCAAATAGTTTCTTAGTATAAATTTCGGATTAACCTGAAGCATAGAGTGACTGGTTTCTTGCCAATCCAGATCATTCGTGACACGCGCCATTTGATACCTTTCAAGCCAATTCAGAAGTAACTCACGATCTATTGCCTCATCAAGTAAAAGGTCAAAGCTGTTTTTTTCAAAATGGCTAAGCAATCTAAAAAACACAGAATAATCCATTTTCTCATTGGCTAGAATTGTGAACAATAAAGGTAATAATGCGTGCATATCTTGAGATGAGTTTAAGCCTAACTTACTCATCATTAGAGTATCATAATGCGCCTGAAGTTCAGTTTCATAACCTTGCAAAATAGCAATCAATTGATCCCTTTCCAAATGTTTGGAAAAACACCGCATCAAACAATTTAAATTCCATAATCCAACCCCAGGCTGCCTAGAAAAAGCATAACGCCCTTCATGATCCGAATGGTTACATACCCAATCTGGCTCATAGTCTTCCATGAAACCATAAGGGCCATAATCGATAGTTTCGCCGGTAAATGAAAAATTATCCGTATTCATAACGCCATGTTGAAAGCCGACTGACTGCCATTTCGCTATCATTCGAGCTGTTCTCTTCACAACTTCCTTGAGCATATTCTCTAATGGGGTATCTGTCGCCAAACAGTCTGGGTAATAATGCTCAAGGCAATAATCAATCAACTCATCAAGCTGCTCTTGTTTACCCTGATAAAAAAAGTATTCGAAATGGCCAAAGCGGATATGCCCTTGAGCAACTCTTAACAACATAGCACCAGCTTCTGGTTGTTCGCGATAAACAGCTTCGCGACTATCGTAAAGTCCTAACGCACGGGATGTAGGAATTGATAACGCAGACATAGCTTCGCTTGCTAGATACTCACGAATACAAGAGCGTAGGACAGCACGACCATCGCCACGACGGGAATAAGGTGTAGGGCCCGCTCCTTTCATATGTAAATCATATAAAAGACCATCTCGACCTCGCACTTCGCCCAACAGCACACCTCGACCATCACCAAGCTGAGGTGAAAACCCGCCAAATTGATGACCTGCATAAACCATGCTTAAAGTATTCGGTAACTTTTCTTCACCACTTAATAAGCGCTTAGTCTGAGGGGATTTAATATTAATAGATAAAAATGTAGCAAGCGATTGATTAAACTCAACCAATCGCTGCTCAAGAAGTGGCTGGACAACTGTTTTTGAAGAAAACATATCGCCCAGCTTTGAAAAGTGATGTTCTAAATTCATCTTATCTCACTTAAAAAGTAAGCGATGTTTATTGAGATATATCAACCATATATTCACAGCGAATACTCTCACCTACGACTCTCTCAATCTCTGGAATCATGAAAGCATCATCTTCACTTGCGAAGCTTACAGATTTGCCCATTTCACCACCACGACCAGTACGACCAATACGGTGTACATAATCTTCAGGGTCTTCAGGTAAGGCGTAATTAACAACCAACTCAACATTATCCACATGAATACCTCGACCAGCAACATCCGTTGCAACGAGAACTTGGATAATACCTTCCTTAAAGTTTTTCAGTGTTTTAACCCGCTTATCCTGGGCAACTTCACCAGACAGAATCGCACAGTTGATATTAGCCTTACGCAAACGCTCATACAGATCACGAGTTTCATCACGTCGATTAGCAAATATAATAGTGCGTTGACCACCATTTTTTTCAATAAGCTGCTTCAATACCGGCCATTTTTGATCCGCCTCAACGGTATAAATCACCTGATCGATATTTTGGTTCGTTGCCTCTTTAGGAACCACTGATACTTCTTTTGGAAAATAAGTCCATTGCTGGGCAAGCGCCTGTACATCTTTTGGGAAAGTTGCACTAAACAACATAGTTTGTCTAACTTCTTTCTGCGGTGTCATACGTATAATGCTTTTTACATCAGGAATAAAGCCCATAGACAACATACGGTCAGCTTCATCTAGAACAAGGCACTCAACCTTGCCCAATTGGACTTTACGGTTTCGCGCAAAGTCCAACAAGCGACCTGGCGTAGCAACCAAAATATCCACGTTCTCGGTTTCTAATGCGATTTTTTGCTTTTCGTAGCTCAAACCACCTACCAAAGAAACAACATTCAAATGGCAATTAGAAGTCAGTTTTTCAGCTTCATCTGCAATCTGTAACGCCAACTCTCGTGTTGGAGCGATAATTAGGCCACGAGCCAAATTGTTAGCGCAGCTTTTCTTCTAATGGATAATCTAAGAAATCACTGATCATAGCGATCAAGAAAGCAGCGGTTTTGCCTGTACCTGTTTGAGCCTGACCAATAATATCGTAACCTTGCAATGTCATTGGCAGAGTTTCTGCTTGAATTTCACTGCAGTATTCAAAGCCCATTTCAGCAATAGATTTGATAACTCGATCTGGAATATTTAAATCATGAAAACGCACTTTTCCTTCAACTTCTGCAACCGGAAAATCTTCTATAGACCAAACACCGGCTTTCGCGTCGCTTTTTACTTTATCTACCTCAACAGCCGTAGACTCTAGATTAGTTTGCGTACTGACTAATTTCTCATCATTATTTCGAGGACGCTTACTTGGGCGACGGGCACGTTTTGGTTTTGTAGTCGTTTCTGATGGCACTTCTTGAATTTGGTTTTCCATATTGGAATCTATACGCTTCTATTATGTTTTTAAGGTTTTATGTGTTTGAAATTAATCAACTGTGCAAAGAGTGTACCTAATTGATAAGGCTTTATCACCCTTTGCTTACGCTTTGTTAAAGCAACTTATTGATATCTATATGGTGGCAAGCTGTTTATTAACTGCGTGCCGTAACGTTTCGTTTTCAATCTCTTATCTAAAATATGTATTTCGCCTGAATCTTTTTCATTTCTCAATAAACGACCAGTCGCCTGAACTAAACGTAAAGAAGCATCTGGTATGGTAATTTCCATGAAAGGATTACCACCACGTTTCTGAATCCACTCAGCCAAGGTTGCCTCAACCGGATCATCAGGCACCGCAAAAGGTATTTTGGCAATATACACACAAGACAAATAATCACCGGGCAAATCAACCCCTTCCGCAAAGCTTGCCAGACCAAATAATAAACTCCCCTTACCGTCATCAATTCTTGACTTGTGAGAATCTAAAATAACTCGTTTAGATTGCTCGCCCTGCATAAGTAAAATTTCTTTTAACTTATCTGAAAGTGACAAAGACACTTCTTCCATTTGTCGACGAGAAGAAAATAAAACTAGGCTACCTTTTTCAATATTCACCAACTTATTCAAGTAGGCAATAATTTCTGCTGTGTGCTGTTCAACTCGATTAGGCTCATACTCCATATCAGGAACAATTAATAAACCATTAGCTTGAAAATCAAAAGGACTCAATACTCGCAAATACTCACTTTCACGAGGCACACCTGAGCGCATATTGAAGCGATGAAATTGGTTTAATGCGGTTAAAGTTGCAGAGGTAACAACAGCACCAAAACATTTATCCCACAACTGTTGCCTTAAGGTGTTTGCAGCAAGAATTGGTGACCCACCAAGCTCTATATCTTGCTCCATCCCTTGCCCAGACAACACCAACCAACGCGCATTCGGCGGATAATTCTGATCATCCACTGTAGAATACAAGCGCCACAAACCAACACACTGCTCCAATCGACCAAGAATCACACCCAAAATAGGTTGCCATGTTTCCGCTGTTTCTGGCGTTACCCCCATACCTTCATTTTGTTTGGTTTTTTTACATTCATCTTGAATACTTTCGATGTTGTTAAATAGTTTCTGATAAGAAGTTTGCAAACTGTAAGCCAGCTGGCGCAGTTCATCAGGGATCAAACCAAATTCAAAACGATGCTGATTATTCTCCTGATCTAAACCCAACCCTTGTATATAAGGTGCTAAGCCTTGCTGCGCGTATTGGATGAAATTCACAATACTCTGTATTTGCTGAGGAATTTTTAACAGTAACTGCCCAGTCAAACTGACGTCGTCTGTTAGTTCTTGTTTTAAATTAACTAGATTTTTTTCGAGCTGACGAAGCCAAGCAATACTTTGTTGCAACCGTACTTCATGTCGAAAATGACCAATAGCCTTATCTGGGAGATGATGGCCCTCATCAAATACATAAATAGTTTCTTTGGGCGCAGATAAAATTGCCCCACCACCAAGTGAAAGATCAGCTAAAACCAAGTCATGGTTTGCAACAATTACATCGGCCACCTCAATCTCTGCTCTTGCTTTAAAGAAAGGACAAGCGGAATAGTTAGCGCAATTACGATTAGTACATTGTTGATGATCAGTCGTTAAACGGCGCCAATCTTGATCACGAATAATTCCAGCCCAATTATCTTTATCGCCATCCCAATCGCCTTTTTCTAATGCCGCATCCATTTCTTGGTACAAGACTGTATTAACATCATCTGATTGCAGATGCTGCTCAAAAAGCCCGGCAAACATATCGTCTATCGCCTGCTCTTCTGCCCCTAAAAAGCCCTCCAGATTATTCAAACACAAATAACGCCCTCTACCTTTAGCGAGAGTGTATTTGAAATTTAATTCTGTATGCTCAAGCAAATCAGGCAACTCTTTATGAAGAATCTGTTCTTGCAATGCAACAGTAGCTGTTGAGATAACCAATTTTAAGCCGCGAGCCTTAGCAATGGGTATTGTCGCTAAGCAATAAGAGAGGGTTTTACCTGTCCCTGTTCCTGCCTCAATGACAGCAACATGCTTTTCATCCAGCCTTTCACCTTCAGAACCTTGTTTAATATTTCCCAATGTACGAGCAATAGCGCCTATCATCTGGCGCTGTCCAGCTCTCGGTTTATGGGACTTCGCATCCAAAGAAGCTCGGTACGCAAGTTGAATTTGTTTTTTTAGTTCGTCTGAAAGCATTTATATTATTGAGATTAGTTAAGAAAGCTGTATATAATAACAGTTACTGTATAAACAACCAGACTCCTTATGATTAAATTAACCAAAAGACAATCTGACGTACTAGAAACCATTCGCGAATTTATTAGTGAAACCGGGTTTCCACCTACTAGAGCAGAAATCGCACGCCGCCTTGGATTCAAATCCCCCAACGCTGCCGAAGAACATTTAAAAGCCCTATGTAAAAAAGGGGCAATAGAAATGCTATCTGGCGCCTCACGAGGCATACGTGTAGTCGATCAAGCATCTAACGATGAGCAAGCAGAAGATCTAGGCTTGCCTATCATTGGAAAGGTAGCTGCAGGCTTTCCTATTTTAGCTCAGGAAAACATCGCCTCTCATGTCAACATACCGCCAAGTATGTTTTCCCCTCAAGCAGATTATTTTCTGTCTGTTTCAGGAACCAGCATGAAAAACATCGGTATTATGGAAGGCGACTTATTGGCCGTTCATAAAACCAGCACTGTCCATAATGGACAAATTGTTGTCGCTCGTATTGGTGACGAAGTCACTGTAAAACGTTTTGAGCAAAAAGGCAGCATTGTTCGACTCATTCCTGAGAACGAAGAGTTCAACGATATTATTGTCGATTTAGAAAGTGAAGATTTTGCAATTGAAGGCCTTTCTGTTGGTGTAATACGACAAGGCCTTTAACGCTAAAAATTGATCTTAAAATCATTAAAAAGGCGAAGCAGATGCTTCGCCTTTTTAATATTTCGACTTTTATTTATTCTGTAAAAAAACAAAGGACTAATGCAAAATTTTAGGTCTAAGCTCTTCTATTTCTTCTGGGTGTTCAAAATCTTCATCAAAGAGAGTTTCTTCTGAATACACAAAATCAATGCCAGCATGAAACATGCATTTTGCCAACTCAAAATAACGATCTTTCAAATAAGATTTAGTATCATCCGAAATATTCAATGTTGCTAATGGCAACGTTTCCTCACCACTCTCACTGACTGGACGTAAAACAATATCGCCGTTATCCAGCTCAACAATTTCTAGGTAGGACTCTTTCATACTCAATACTCTGATGACTCTTCTCTAAAACGCAACACTAACTCAACTAACTTGGCCAAATAGAAACTTACTGAAGCTCCAGCGTCACTCCCTCTGCCAATTAGATTATCACCCTTTTCAATCGCAACCATAGAAGCACGACACTCCAGCTGCACCAAATAAGCTTGATTCAATTGACTACACCAAGAGTTAGGCTGAGATAATAAGTTCGACAATTCACTTAATACTGGAACCACCATTTGCTTATTCTCAGCTTCAATTAAAAGCTTATCCACATCCAACGACCCAGACAAAGAATAAGAAAGGCAAACTTCTTTCAATAAACCATTAAGAGCACTTCTCAGTTGAAAAATAGCCGAGCTCTCTAATCCCACATTCAGCCATTTCTCTTCATCTTCTTGACTCTGTTGAATTAGACGTCTTGCGGTATCTATTTTTTGATTTGTCAGGCTCGCTAAACTAGCGCCACTCATTTTTTTTGCCTTCCTCAATCACCCACTTTGTACCTACATAGTAAGCCTTCCAACCTGTTGGTTTACCTTCTTCTTCCGTCATAACATATTGCTCTTTCGTTTTGCGGCTATAACGAATAACTGTAGGGCGACCCTCAGAATCGGCAACAGGTGCTTTAGCAAAAAAATGATACTTAGGATCAATTTGGTCCATGTAAGGCAGTAGTTCTTTCACCAATGGTGCTCTGGTTTCTCGTTTTCTAGGAAACTGACTGGCAGCCAAAAAGAGCCCTGTCGCACCATCACGCAAAACATAATGATCTTCTACTTTTTGACAAGCAAGATCAGGCATAGGCACAGGGTCCATTTTAGGCGGCGCAGCTTCACCACTCTTCAATAACTTACGAGTATTTTTACATTCCTCGTTTGTACATCCGAAATATTTACCAAATCGACCTGTTTTTAACTGCATCTCTGACGTACATTTGTCACATTCAATAACAGGGCCATCGTAACCTTTGATTTTGAACACCCCCTGTTCGACTTCATAACCTGAACAAGCAGGGTTATTACCACAAACATGAAGTTTACGATGTTCATCCATCAAATAACTATCCATGGCTGAACCACAAATAGTACAACGATGTTTATTGATTAGCGCCTTAGACTCACCTTCTTCATCATCGACAGCGACAGCTTCATCACCGCGAACAAGATTTATTGTCGCCTTACAACGCTCTTTCGGTGGCAAAGCATAACCAGAACAAGACATAAATACGCCAGTGCTGGCCGTACGGATCTGCATAGGACGAGAACACGTTGGACACTCAATATCTGTCGGCGTTGGCTCATTTAGCATCATACCACCTTCAGGCGACTCTGCTTTTGCTAGCACACCACTAAAGTCTTTATAAAACGCATTTAGCGTTTTAATCCAGTCTTTATGACCTTCAGCTATATCGTCTAATTGCTCTTCCATTTGGGCTGTAAAACTAAAATCCATTAAAGAGCTAAAACTATCAACTAGCCGCTCTGTGACAATATCGCCCATTTTTTCAGCATAAAAACGACGATTTTCAACACGAACATATCCACGATCTTGAATCGTTGAAATAATTGACGCGTATGTAGAAGGTCGCCCAATTCCTCGTTTTTCCAACTCTTTCACTAAACTCGCTTCACTAAAACGCGCTATTGGTTTAGTAAAATGTTGTTCAGGCAAGAGTTCTTTTAAATCAAGATATTCACCCTTACCCACATCAGGCAAAATATTGTCTTCGCCTTTTTTAACAACGGTCTGCATTGCTCGAGTGTAACCATCAAAACGCAAGATACGCCCTTTGGCTTTAAACTCATATTCACCACTTGTAACAGTAATCGTTGTTGAAGTGTATTCTGCAGGCGTCATCTGACAAGCCATAAATTGACTACGAATTAAATCGTATAAACGATGCGCATCTTTTTCCATGTTAAGTAAATCATCAACTCGAACCGTAACGTCAGATGGACGAATCGCCTCATGGGCCTCTTGCGCACCTTCCTTACTGCTATACCGAATAGGTTCATCTGGTAAGTAAGCATCACCGTATGTTGAAGAAATATAAGCTCGCAACGCTTCTACCGCATCCACACTCAAATTTGTTGAGTCTGTACGCATGTAAGTAATATAACCACCTTCATACAAACGCTGAGCAAGCATCATAGTTTTCTTAACGCCGTAACCTAAGCGTGTACTTGCTGCCTGCTGAAGTGTTGATGTAATAAAAGGTGCAGAGGGTTTACTACTGGTTGGCTTATCTTCACGACTACTAACTAAATATTTAGCGCCTTTAAGACGACCAACATGCTCATCAGATTGGGCCTGATTAATTGGCCGATATTCTTTATTCTGATATTTAGCGGTTTCGAATTTTATAATTTCTTTAGAAGGCGTTGCCAACATGGCATCCAATTCCCAAAACTCATCAGGAACAAATGCACGAATCTCTTTTTCACGCTCAACAATCAAACGAACTGCGACAGATTGGACTCGACCCGCAGACAAACCGCGAGCTACCTTAGCCCATAGTAAAGGAGACACCATAAAACCAACAACACGATCTAAAAAGCGACGCGCTTGTTGTGCGTTGACTCTATTTAAATCCAATTCGGAAGGTGTTTCGAATGCCGCAGTAATAGCTTTTTTCGTTATTTCGTTAAAAACAACACGCTTATAACGACTATCGTCACCACCAATCGCTTCACGAAGGTGCCATGCAATAGCCTCTCCCTCTCTATCCAAATCGGTTGCGAGATAGATTGTGTCAGCATTTTTTGCTAAACGCTTTAGTTCGTCGACGACTTTTTCTTTACCAGGTAAAATTTCATAATGAGCTTTCCAATTACTTTCTGGATCAACACCCATTCTAGAAATTAGCTGCTTACGAGACTTCTTACTTTTGTATTCAGCCTTCTCTTCCGGGCTCATCTTACGCGTCAATGCTGCTTGCTTAGCGCGCTCCTGAGGCGTAGAGGTGGAAGTTGCACCTGTCGGCAAGTCTCGAATGTGTCCCACACTCGATTTAACAATAAAGTCATTGCCTAGGTATTTATTGATGGTTTTCGCCTTAGCTGGCGATTCCACGATAACCAGTGATTTTCCCATTGAACTGTGTAAGCCTTATATAAAGTAGGTCTGCAAAAATCCACATTGCACGAAGTTTAGTCTGTATGGGCGCTGATATTAAGCAAACACCTTTTATATGACAAGCGATCCCTGTATTGTTTCACATATTAAATCTTGCTGAACTTAGTATTTCTTATTTAACATACTGAATTCATTGCTTAAGGACAATCATGGCTACGCTTCAAATACTAACAATCACATTTTTAATCATCATCGTGATTTTATCTGTTGTTATTGGGTCACGTGCACACCAAAAAGAAAAAGAAATAACAGCACGCCGTGTAAAACAATTACAACTTTCAAATCGAGCAGATCGTGTAGAACAACATATACGCGGTTTAAAAGATATCAATACAGATACAATAGCCACCGACGTCCTATATGACTTCTATCTAGACACACTTCGAGAACTTCTGCAATATTCTGATGATCCTGAAAAAGTTGAAATCCGTATAGCCAAAGCAGAAGAAGGTAGGGATCATGATCCTATACCATTTAATCCAGAGCCTGACACACTTAGCTTTCAAGAGAAAACCAATTATAAAGAACGTCTAACCAAGCTTGCGAAAATGCTATTATATTTACGTCGAAAAGGTCGAATCAGTAGCACTCACTATAAAGAATGTTACGAATATTTGCGCTGGCTAAACTTATGGATTCAATTAAACAGACAAATTGTTCAAGCAAATAAAAATTTCGAAAGTGGTGATTCACGGGTGGCACAAACACTTTATAGCGTCGTATTGTCACATCTAAAGTCGGACAGCATAGAACGCCCAGAAAAAAACACATTAAAAACGTTTATTACCGATAGAATGAAAGAAATATTGTCCCCTACTATTGCCGCCATGAAAGAAAGTGACAATCCAGAAAAGGTATTAAGTGACCTGATTAAAAATATCGAAATACCCGAAGAACACTAATCCAAAAAACCAACACCATCGATAGTGCTAGCCTTCTTTATGGCGCACACTATCGATTTTTATTAATTCAAAAATCAGCTTACTTAACTCTTCCAACATCGCCACATCGCCAGCTTCACTCCAATAAAGAGAAACACTATCCTGTGTAATTTTGACCCCAACCAATAATTCTCTGTACTTTTTTAGTGTTGTTTTGGACTCCTTGGTAAGGTCAAAAAATTCACTCGCCCACCAATCTCCAGCTAAATTATGGTATTTCCATACTTCATAAGGTAATAACAAGACCTTATCAGGCAATGAAGTAAGGGGTTTCAAGCGATAATAGGAATAAGCTGCCACTTTATGACTATTCATTGACTTATCCCACTTGTCAGGAAGGTCAATTGATGTAAGCTGAACAGTAAGACCAAGTTTACGAGCATGCATACGTAAAGCCATACGTTGACGCTCTTTTTTCGGAGGCAAGATCCACAAAGCCGATCCCATTAAAGACAATGTAATAAAAATAACGATTAGAGCAGTCATATTTAATGTTTCTCTCTAGTTTCTAATTTTGAGCTAAAATTAACGAATAAAGTTAAATTCGGAGGTATTCCACCATGTATAACAGAATTCTACTCGCTGTCGATCTAACTGATGAAAGTATAAAGGTGGCTAATAAGGCCGTAACGCTATGCAAATCATCCGGCGCTGAACTTACCATAGTTCACGTCATTGAATCACTTAATTATGCTTATGGCGGAGATGTTCCAATAGACATCACAGATATTCAGACTCAATTGCAAGAAACAGCAAAAGAGCGTATTGCCATTTTAGAAGCTCAACTTGACGTCCCACTTCAAGAAAGCTGCATAACACAAGGCGGAATAGAAAGTGAAATCCACCGAATTGCAGAAGAAAAGAAAGCAGATCTAATCGTTGTAGGAAGCCATTGTCGCCATGGTTTAGCCTTATTACTTGGCTCAACAGCAAATGGCGTACTTCATGGCGCTCCGTGTGATGTCCTTGCTGTAAAAGTAACAAAAGACTAATCGCTTAAGCACACAAGATTTAGATAAAAAAACGCCAGTGCGAACATTTCCGCACTGGCGTTTTTATTAAACGTCTAACCACATGTACCGCTTACATAAAAGCGTTATCTGTAACCGTGTGATCAGTTGAATCTTTTACAGCCGTCAAGCCCGGAACTTTCTCCAGAAGTGTTTTCTCAACACCCTCTTTTAAAGTTAAATCTACAGCACTACAACCCTGACAACCACCACCGAATTTCAACACCGCAACTTGACCATCTATCACTTCCAACAAACTCACTTCACCACCATGGGCAGCTAAGCCTGGGTTGATATCAGAATAAAGAACATAATTAATTTGATCTTCGATCGGACTATCCGCTGTTACTTTGGGCATTTTTGCATTAGGCGCTTTAATAGTTAATTGGCCACCCATTTTTTCAGTAGCATAATCAACAAATGCCTCATCTAAAAAGTTCACTGAGTTCTTTTCAATATACACTTTCAGCTTAGGTAAGTTTAAAATTTCATCAGTCTCATTTACTTCGTCTGGACGGCAATAAGCGAGACAGGTTTCAGCATAAGGAGTACCTGGCTGTTGAATAAAAATCCGCACAGCAATACCTTCCACATCCTGCTTTTCCAATAACGACGAAAGATACTCTTGGGCACCATCAGTAATTGTAATATTCATAATAAGCCTTTCTAAATCTACATGACGATTAATGGCGCTTATATTACAGCAGATAATCAACAATGCCAAAGACCAAGTAAAAAAGTAGGGTATTTTTCCTTTTTCTATCTATCATTCCTACCTCCAACGTTTGAACAATTAATGGAAGCAAATAAGCCTTATTAGAAAAACCGCTAAAGATATAGGTAAATATTCATTTTTAGAATAAAGGATGTTTGCTATTATAAATTTAACTAAATTTATCAACTACGGTTCATTTCTCTATGTATCAATATGACGCCATTGACCAACAGCTTGTTGAAGAGCGTGTCGCACAATTCCGCGACCAAACAAGCCGCTATTTAAACAAAGAATTAAGTGAAGAAGCATTCTTACCTTTACGCCTTCAAAACGGACTATATGTACAACGCTATGCACCAATGTTGCGTATTGCCATTCCATACGGAATGCTCTCTAGCACTCAACTACGAAAACTAGCTGAAATAAGCTGTAGATATGATCGCTCTTATGGTCACTTCAGCACTCGTCAGAACCTACAATTAAACTGGCCAAAACTTGAAGATGTACCAGATATTTTGGCAGAGCTAGCTGAAGTGCAAATGCACGCAGTACAAACAAGCGGTAATTGCATCCGTAATACAACAACAGATCAGTACGCTGGCGTTATTGCTGATGAAGTTGTTGATCCTCGCCCTTATTGTGAACTTATTCGTCAGTGGTCAACCTTCCATCCTGAATTTGCATTTCTACCACGTAAATTCAAAATTGCCGTTAATGCAACTGAATCCGCAGATCGTGCAGCCACACAAGTTCACGATATAGGTCTTCACATTAAAAAGAATAATGATGGCGAAATTGGCTTTAAGGTCATTGTCGGTGGAGGACTTGGCCGTACGCCAATGGTTGGAGTGACAATCAGTGAGTTTATTCCACGTGCGGACATATTGACCTATTTAGACGCCATTATACGCGTTTATAATCAGCACGGTCGTCGTGACAACAAATATAAAGCCCGTATTAAGATACTCGTTAAAGCCCTAGGCATTGAAGAGTTTCGTAGCCGAGTAGATGCTGAATGGATTCACCTTAGAGGCAAAGAAAGCACAGTTCCAATGAGTGAATTCGATCGCCTTGCAGGCTTTTTCTCTGAACCTGCCTATGAAGAATTAACAAACCAACCAGAAAGCTTAATGAACAAACTAGCCAGCAGCGCAGGCTTTGCCCGTTGGTTTGAACGCAACACATTTGAGCATAAAAAACCTGGCTACCGAATTGTCACTCTTACCTTAAAGAAAGCTGGCCAAGCACCTGGTGATGCAACAGCAGAACAGATGCAAAAAGCCGCCGATTTAGCAGACAAATTCAGTTTTGGCGAACTTCGTGTGAGTCATGAACAAAACCTTGTTTTATCTGACGTGCGCCAAGACAAGCTAGAAGAATTATGGGAAGCAGCGAAAGAAGCGGGCTTTGCAACTCCGACTCTTGGCTTACTAACAGACATGATTTGCTGTCCTGGCGGTGACTTTTGCGCACTTGCAAATGCAAAGTCCATCCCTATTGCAGCACAAATACAAGACACTTTTAGTGATCTTGACTACCTTTATGACCTTGGCAACATAGACCTAAACATCTCTGGCTGTATGAACGCTTGTGGTCACCACCATGTTGGCAATATAGGTATTTTAGGGGTCGACAAAAAAGGGGAAGAGTTTTACCAGATATCTATTGGTGGCGCATCGGGCCATGACGCTAGCATAGGTAAAATCCTCGGCCCTTCTTTTGCTCAAGAAGAAATCAGTAACGTTATCCAAAAACTAATGAATGTATACGTCGAAAACCGCTCTGAAGAAGAACGTTTCATTGACACTTATCGCCGCGTTGGCATCACACCATTTAAAGAGGCTGCTTATGCCAAAGCTAATTAAGAACGGCGAAATCACCGAAAACAAATATGTTTGGGTGCAAGATGCTGAGCAAGCAATCACAGAAAACAGCATTATTGCGGCTCAAAAGTGGCTATCTGAAAAAGACTCAATTGGTAAAGTTGCTGGCATTTGGTTAGATGCAGGAGACGGTACAGAATGCCTCCAAGAGATTGACTTAACGCAATTTAAAGTCATTGGCATTCACTTTCCTATATTTGTAGATGGTCGAGGCTTTAGCTACGCCCGTTTATTAAAAGAAAGATTGAATTATCAAGGCGAAATAAGAGCTCTTGGCAACTTCATTCCTGATCAACTGGGGTATTTATTACGTGTTGGATTTAATAGTTTTCAATTCAATGAAGACATTGATTTAAATAAAGCATTAGCCCTACACGCTCCATTTTCTATTGCTTACCAAGGTGATGTTTCGGACCCTAGACCCCTTTTCCTTCGCCGCTAGACAAAACATTTACAATAAAACACCAATAAAAGGCCATTACGATGGCCTTTTTCTATTGCGTATTACCCTCCTCATGACTATCGTAAGAAACAGACTAAAGTGATTGATTGCTAAAGGAACTTAACGTGTCCAAAAAAAGAATTATCGGCCTAATTGCAGGCACATTACTCTCTGTAACCGCACACTCTGCGACAGTTTATGTTTCTGACATTCAGTTTGTTGCCATTCGAGAAGGTTTGGATAACAGTACCAGAGCAGTAGAAAGAGGTATTAAGAGCGGAACCCCACTGGAAGTTATTGAGCAAGGTGATGGCTATACAAAGGTTCGTACCCCAAATGGAAATGAAGGCTGGGTTGCAGACTACTTTCTAAGTGAAGACGCAGTAACTAGAGACCAACTCGATAAACTTCAGACAAATATAGAAAGGCTCACAAAAAGTCGGGCAGATATATCAGAATCATTAACGGCAAGCCAACAAAAGATAAAAGAGCTTAATGAGCTCAATTCATCACTTCAAAATGAAAATAGCACACTGAAACAAAAAATCGTAAGCAACACCGAACTGTCAGAAAAAGCACAAGAAATTGTCGCTCAAAATGAAGACGTAAGTTACCAAATTGAAAGTTTAAAACAACAAGCGAATACAGCAATTACACAAGCAGAGAAACTAAGAGATACGACTGAGCAAAAATGGTTCATGATTGGAGCTGCAACATTATTTGGTGGACTCTTATTAGGCATTTTAATTCCTATGATACGCCGCAAGAAAAATGGCTCAGGATCTTGGTCTTAAACAATCAAATAAAATGACATATTAAAGAGCCTATCTTTGCAATAATATTTCAGAGATAGGCTATTGTAGCTTCTAGTTTAGAAACACCAAGCATCTGTGTTTATTCAATTATTTCGTACCCTTCTCGAAACCACTCACAACTACCCCCTTTCAAACACCTTTTATTTACTCAAAAACAGTACAACAATCCCCATATACATGATTCTTTTCGTTTATTTAAAAGAACTTATTGGGTATTTATAAAATGCTTTCAGTTATGCTCTTCCTTTAATCACATAAAATATAATAGAATAGCGCGAAATACTTGGCTATAAATGAAAAAAGTCTTGTATACTAACGCGCAAATTTCGTCCTCACTTATTTAGAGTAATGTAATGGCTGACTTATCAAAATACAGAAACATCGGTATTTTTGCTCACGTTGACGCGGGTAAAACTACTACTACAGAACGTATCCTTAAACTTACGGGTAGAATACACAAAATTGGTGAAACCCATGAAGGTGAATCCACTACAGACTTCATGGAACAAGAGGCCGAGCGCGGTATTACCATTCAATCTGCTGCGGTTAGTTGTTTTTGGAAAGATCACCGCTTTAACGTTATCGACACACCTGGTCACGTTGACTTCACAGTAGAAGTTTATCGTTCTCTTAAAGTTCTTGATGGTGGTGTTGGTGTATTCTGTGGTTCTGGTGGTGTTGAACCACAATCAGAAACTAACTGGCGCTATGCCAATGAGTCAGAAGTTGCACGTTTGATCTTCGTAAACAAACTAGATCGTCTAGGCGCTAGTTTTTACCGTGTTACTGAGCAAGTAGAAAAAGTATTAGGTGCAGTACCATTAATCATGGTTCTTCCTATCGGTACTGAAGATGAATTCAGCGGTGTTGTAGATCTACTAACTCGTAAAGCTTATGTTTGGGATGATTCTGGCTTACCAGAAAACTACAGCGTTGAAGATATTCCTGCTGACATGGCTGATCAGGTAGAAGAATACCGTGAAAAACTAATTGAAACTGCTGTTGAACAAGACGACGACATCATGATGGCATACATGGATGGTGAAGAGCCTTCTATTGATAACATTAAGATGTGCATCCGCAAAGGTACACGCGATCTTGCTTTCTTCCCAACATATTGTGGTTCTGCCTTTAAAAACAAAGGCATGCAGCTTCTTCTTGATGCTATTGTTGATTATCTACCAAGCCCAACAGATGTTATCCCACAAGATCTGACTGATGAAGAAGGTAATCCAAACGGCGAGAAAGCAATTGTCTCTGCTGACGAACCTTTTAAAGCACTTGCGTTCAAAATCATGGATGACCGTTTCGGCGCTTTGACTTTCGTACGCGTTTACTCTGGTGTTCTTAACAAAGGCGACACAATCCTAAACAGCTTCACAGGCAAAACAGAACGTGTGGGCCGTATGGTTGAAATGCATGCAGATGACCGTAAAGAAATCAGCACAGCACAAGCTGGTGATATCATTGCAATTGTTGGCATGAAAAACGTGCAAACAGGTCATACTCTTTGTGATCCTAAGCACCCTTGCACCCTTGAAGCAATGGTCTTCCCTGAGCCAGTAATTTCTATCTCTGTTACACCAAAAGATAAAGGCGGTAACGAGAAAATGGGGGTTGCGATTGGTAAAATGGTTGCAGAAGACCCTACTTTCCGTGTTGAAACAGACCAAGATTCTGGTGAAACAATCCTTCGCGGCATGGGTGAACTTCACCTAGACATCAAAGTAGATATCTTGAAACGTACTTACGGTGTTGATCTTATCGTTGGCCAACCTCAGGTTGCTTACCGTGAGACAATCACAAAAGAAGTTGAAGATACTTATACGCACAAGAAACAATCTGGTGGTTCTGGTCAATTCGGTAAAATCGATTACCGCATCAAACCAGGTGAGCCAGGTACTGGTTTCGTATTCTCTTCTACAGTTGTTGGTGGTAACGTACCAAAAGAATTCTTCCCAGCTGTAGAGAAAGGCTTTAAGTCTATGATGGACGAAGGTGTTCTAGCTGGCTTCCCAGTATTAGACGTTGAAGTTCAGTTGTTCGACGGTGGTTTCCACGCAGTTGACTCCTCTGCTATTGCCTTTGAAATCGCTGCAAAAGGCGCTTTCCGTCAATCTATCCCGAAAGCCGGTCCTCAATTGATCGAGCCTATCATGAAGGTAGATGTATTTACTCCTGATGACCACGTCGGTGATGTAATCGGTGACCTTAACCGTCGTCGTGGCATGATCAAAGACCAAGAGAAAGGCGTAACTGGTGTTCGTATTAAAGCGGACGTACCTCTTTCTGAAATGTTTGGTTACATCAGTACACTACGTACTATGACATCTGGTCGTGGTCAGTTCTCTATGGAGTTCTCTCACTACCTACCATGTCCTTCTAACGTAGCTGAAACTGTAATTGCAGCAGTGAAAGATAAGAAAGAACAAGAGAAAAAAGATAAATAATATCTAGCTTCTTTTTAAAAGCCCGATACATGAAAGTGTATCGGGCTTTTTTATACTCAAAAATAAGAGCAAAAAAAGAGCGCTAAAAGCGCCCTTTCTATTCATTCGGCATTCTAAAATGGTGCCGAGTACTCTCTAAAGACAGACATTACATCCGACAATACTTCATCAGACAAAGCTAGATCAAAAGCACTCATATCCTCTTTAAGCTGCTCTAAAGAAGTTGCACCAATAATAGTTGAACTAACACCATCAACCTGATCGCACCAAGCTAAGGCCAACTGAGCAGCACTTAAACCATGCTTAGCTGCCACTTCAACATAACCAGAAACAGCCTTATCAACCAAGTCCGTATCACGGAAAAGCCCATTACGTTGCGCAAAACTCCAACGACTACCTTCTGGGCGAGCACCACCAAGATATTTTCCTGTTAATGCACCCGCAGCCAAAGGCGACCAAGGTAAATAAGCGACATCTTCATGGACACAGTTTTCAATCAAATAAGGCCAATCTTTCGCGTGCAACAAACTGAACTCATTCTGTATTGAAGCCACCCTCGGCAAATCATATTTATCACTTAGACGAATATATTCGTTAATACCCCAAGTCGTATCATCAGATAAGCCAAAATGACGGATTTTTCCTGCTTTTAGACATCTCGCAATCCCCTGCAAAATATCAAGCATTTGAGCAGAGTGGGCTTTACTATCTACATCTGAAAAAGAAATATGCCCTGGAAAATGTTTCGCAAAATGAGGAGACGTTCGATTAGGCCAATGAAGTTGATACAAATCAATATAATCAGTCTGTAAACGTTTCAATGAAGCATCTACGGCGGCAACAACCGCATCACCAGTAATAGGTCCGCCATCACGAATGTAATGCAACCCTGGGCCAGCTATTTTTGTTGCCAAAATGATTTCGTCACGTCGAGATGGATTACGAGATAACCAGTCACCAATAATGGCTTCTGTTTTACCATAGGATTCTGGCGTAGGTGGAACCGAATACATTTCAGCAGTATCAAAGAAGTTAATACCGTTCGCTAAAGCATATTCAATTTGAATGTCAGCATCAGCTTGATTATTTTGAGTACCCCATGTCATGGTACCCAAGCAGACTCGAGATACCTCTAAACCTGTTCGGCCAAGTGGCGCATATTTCATCATTCATATCCTTTATATTCGAGTAGCACGGAAAAATGCGCCACAAAATAAACTAAAGGGTCAATGTAATAAAATTTGCGCCATCAAGCTAGTTTTATCAATGAAAACAATAAGGAGCTTGTGATTTTTATCTAATACTCCCTCTCATATATTATTTATTTACCATCAATCAGAGGCTCATAACGCTTATCTGTTAATGTCTTAAGAAATGCCACAATTGCATCCACCCGTTGATCAGGCAAAGCTGGACCAATTTCTAAATTCTCGAAATCAATATTTTCAGCCACTTCGGGTTCAGCCCATGGCTTACCCGTTTCAGGGTTAATAGTACGGGTTGGGTTATTGTATTTATCATAGAACAACACAACCGTCCGTAGGTCTTGAAATACACCGTTGTGCATATAAGGGCCTGTTACTGCGACATTCCTTAAGGAAGGCACTTTAAATTTACCAGCCTGTGATGCATCAGTTATTTCAGGATTATCCAACAAGCCCTTATCAACAAGCCCACCATTATGAGCAGTTAGTGCCGCATTAGCAGGCACCCCAATATTACGATACTCATAATTAGTAAAGGTTTCTTGCTTATAAAATGGAGACGTATTTAACTGATGACAAGCATTACAATTAGTAAACTGTTGAGAGAAAAATAACGTCTTACCCAATTCTTCTTCTGGCGTGAATTTATCTTCACCTCTCAGAACACGATCGTATTTTGAATCAAAAGGCATGAACAAGGCCGTCTTTTCAAAAGTAGCAATTGCATCAGCGATAGCCACATAACCTTTTTCAGGATCATCTAAAATCCCTTCACCATATAAATTATTGAACAATGACTGATATCGCTCATTTTCTTTTACACGGTCAACAACCCCAGCACCGTCTTTAATTGCCATTTCAAGTGGGTTTAAAAAAGGCCCTTGCGCTTGCTCAACCAAACCAGATGAACGTCCATCTAAGAATTGACCACCACGATATTCACCATCAGACATACGATGAAAAGGAGGTGAAAACGCTGCATAACCAGCAGTTGGCGTATTACGCGTGCCAACAGAATGACCGTCACTGCCCAAAGAAACAGCGCCAGAGAAAACATCATCTCTTTTATCAACAAATGCATTCGCAATATCATGGCAAGTTGCGCAAGATTGATTTCGCTCTTTTGATAAGTTTGTATCAAAAAATAACTGGGATCCCAATAACGCCTTAGAGTCAGACATCGGGACAGGAAGTTCTTGTGAAGTCTTACCTACTTTAGGTTGATCTAGAACTTGTTTAGGTTCACTGCATGCAGAAACAAGCAAGGAGACAGCAATTAAACCAAGAGAATAGCGTACCATTGTATTTTAGCCATCAAAAAAATAAGTGAGCGAATAATACACCTATGCCGAATTTGAGTAAAACACCGAAAATCATTCTCACTTACTTAGACACAAAAAAGCGTTGAACAAGACTTATATCAAAAGTCTCGTTTAACGCTTTTATATAACAAATCAATAAAATTTTAAAAAACTGCTCTACTCTTTAACTCTGTTCAGGCAAGGTTACATTTAGCTCTAACACTGAACAATCATCGGTATTATCTAGCTGTATCTGCACATCTTCATTACCGATTTGCACATATTTTCGAATCACATCGATAATTTCTTGCTGCATTTGAGGCAAATAATCTGGCTGATGTCGCTTACTACGTTCATGAGCAACAATAATTTGTAAGCGATCTTTTGCAACAGAAGCAGAGCTTGGCGTATTCTTACTTTTAAAGTAATCAAAAATTCCCACTCTAACCTCCCAACAAACGTTTCATAAAGCCTTTCTTTTGAACTTCTAAGAAACGCAAAGGACACTCTTTACCAAGTAAACGATTAACCGCATCCGTATAAGCCAAACCCGCTTCTGACTCAGTATCAAGAATAACTGGTGTTCCTTGATTTGATGCTTTAAGAACAGCAACAGACTCAGGAATAACACCAATTAAAGGAATAGCCAAAATGTCTTCAACATCAGAAACGCTCAACATTTCACCCAAAGCAACACGTTCTGGATGATAACGGGTCAAAAGCAAGTATTCTTCAATCGGCTCTTTACCTTCTTCTGCACGTTTAGACTTACTCTGTAAAATGCCAAGAATACGATCAGAGTCACGAACAGAAGACACTTCAGGATTTGTTACAACAATCGCAGCATCGGCAAAATACAAGGCCATTTGAGCGCCCTTCTCAATACCAGCTGGCGAATCACAGATAATGTAGTCAAACTCTTTAGATAGCTCTTCCAAGACCTCTTGAACACCCTCCGTCGTTAATGCGTCTTTATCACGAGTCTGGGATGCAGGAAGAATAAACAAATCTTTCGTACGTTTATCTTTAATAAGAGCTTGAGACAAAGTTGCCTCTTTGTTTATCACATTAACAAAGTCATAAACTACACGACGTTCACACCCCATGATTAGGTCGAGATTACGCAAACCTACATCAAAATCGATAATAACGGTTTTATGACCTTTTAACGCAATACCAGTCCCAATAGCAGCACTGGACGTTGTCTTACCGACACCGCCCTTGCCTGAGGTGACTACTATAATTTTTGCCAATGTTATATCCCCCGATAAACTCATACAGAGCGCATCTAAATAATCAAATGAATAATAAATATTAAAGCGGTACGATTTCTAAACTATCGTCAACTAATAGCACTTGCGCGCCGTCTTTCCAAACAATATCTTGAAGTGCGTCGCTCAACATGAAGTTACCAGCAATGGAAACCAATTCCGCTTCCATGCTTTTACAAAAAATTCGTGCTTCCACATCCCCTTTGACACCGGCCAAAGCTCGGCCTCTCAATGTGCCATAAACATGGATATTACCATCGGCTAATACTTCAGCTCCGGCACTAACCTGAGCCAAGATAATCAAATCACCTTCAGCATAAACTTGTTGCCCAGAACGAATCGGCTTAGTAATGACTTTCGTTGCTTGGGGAACCAGACGCTCCTCCACCACTGTTTTGACTACAACATCTGGGCTTGCATCTTCTTTTACCTCAGGAACGACTTGAATCGCTCTCGCTTTACTAGCAGGTAAAAGCGGAATAGTCACCGAAGCTTTCCAGACAGGTAAATTTTCAGGATCACAGCGCCAACCAATCACACCAAGACCTAGCGATCCTACGGACTGAATAAGCGCTTCAAATTCATCTACCGTGATACCACGTTTCATTTTCGAAATATCAATAATAATAGGAGCCTGATTAAAAAAGTGTGGCACCTGGTCAATCTTTTTCTTTAAATGAAAAATAATGTCATCTAACGAAAAAGTCTGAATTTCCAACAAAATCGTCGTAACAACACTTCCTTTTAGTCGGAAGCCTGAGTCTGTCATGTAAACAGTCCTTTTTTAAATACTTTAGTAGTGCTAATCATATAAAAGACAATATATGCCTCGAATTAGCATACAGAAATCTATTCTATCAAGCTGAATGATTAAAGGAAGACATCAAAACACTGTCTTTACACTCCACCGGATACTTGCTCTGCTCTCTTATAGTGCTAAGAATAACGTAAAATGCTCAATAATAAACGAAAGATTAACCTTTTGATTTAATTAATATTTTACAACTTACTTACATACTTGTTCCCACTTTTCTGGGGAAAACTATTGCACCATTAAAACTCGTTCAATAAATCAAGTTTAATCAGATGAATGTACAGCAAATTCAGGCGCTAAACGACTCACCCCTAAACCACTTTGCTTTGTTAGTTTAATTTGAACAGGAATGCGCTCTTTTAATGCACTTATATGACTAATAATCCCAATGGTTTTACCTGACGAATGTAAGTTATCCAAAGCATCAAGGGCAGACTCTAGTGTTTCACTGTCTAATGTACCAAAACCTTCATCCAAAAACAGAGAATCGATGCTTGTTTTATGGGACACCAAATCAGAAAGCGCCAACGCTAACGCCAAACTCACAAGGAAAGATTCTCCACCTGATAAGGTTTTCGTATCACGAGACGCGTTGGCTTGCCAAGTATCCACAACCGCCAATGATAAAGCCTCTTCTTGTCTCATTAATTGATAACGACGATGCAATACATTCAAATGCTGATTCGCTAAATACACCAAATGGTCCAAGGTCAAACTCTGCGCAAAACGACGAAATTTCGCGCCATCCGCCGAGCCAATCAAATGATTCAAACGATCAAGATGAATCAAACCCTCACGCAATGCGTGCAATTCCTCTACAGAGGCTTTTGCCTGTTCTCGACGTTGCTTTTCTTCACGAATTTTCTGCGCAACTTCACCCCAATGTCGATTGAGCAATTGTCGCTGGTTTTCTAATTGCTCAACCAATACCAACAACTCATCAAGAGACACTGTTGTCACGGCTTCATTCACAGGTTTATTATCCATGTGCGATGCTAAAGACTCTTCTGCTTGTTTTAATAAGGCAGTGTGTCGCGTATTCATATCTTTTAATTCATTATACGTCTGCTGCAAAGCCATCAGCTCGTCATGGGACAAACACGCTATTTGCCAAGACGAAACATCTTCAAAACCTTTTTCTTTAAGCAAAAGATGCCAAGCAGATTCTGCCGTTTCTAATTCACCCTTCACTGTTTTCAATGATTTATCGATCGCTTTTAACGTCGCCTCTGACGCCGCTAATTCTTTTTGAACCTGCTCACGCTCTTTTAAAATCGAATCTAATGCTAATCGACTGGTTTCCAGTTTTACCTGAGCTTCAGAGCGATATTGAACTAAAGTTTTTTCACCTAACACTTCAAACAGACTTGAATCAATGCTCGCTAATTCTGTTTTCAGATCAGTTAACTGACGAAGTACTTGCTCTAGTTCGGTGGCACCGTCGTTCACGCGCAATTCTAATGACGCAATTTCATAGCCAAGCTGTTCAACTTGCTGACGCTGCGTATCTAGATTATTTTTTGCCGTTCTCCATGATTGCAAAGAAGCCTGTAAAGCTGAGAGAGACTCACCCAAAGGCGATTCTAGATATTGTTCAGGGACGCCAGTTGTTTTCATTGACGCCATCAAAGATTGAGCGACTCGCTCCCTTTCTTGGGTGATTTTTTGCTGTTCAGCTACTTTGCTATCATAAGTCTGGCGAAGCAAACGACCTTGAGACTCTTGCTGCTGCAATTGCTGCTCTATATTTTGCAGTTGAAGCGTCGCCTTATTAAACTCGTCTTCTAAAACCAAACGCTGTTGGTGTTTTTCCAACACAGCTTTATTGATCTCACAAACGTTACTCCAAGCGTTTTGCACAGCAGTCACAGAAGACATTATTTGTTCTTCATCTAGCGTATTTATCGCACCATCTTTCAAACCCTTTATCAAACTAGGGTCCAAACGATTTAATAAGGCAAGTAACGTGACGTCTAAATCCGCCAACACCGTCATCAATGACTGACGTTGTTCAAGACGCATTTCTTTCTTACTGGCAAGCACTTGTTGGTCCGACTTTAACGCCTGCCCTGATTGCTTCAGAGCCTCAAGATCTGCTTGCAATAATTCAAGTCGCTGTTGATTCTCTAAATTCGTTTCCTGATGCAAAGCATGATTAAAATCGTGTTCATTTGAACCACACAAAGGACAATAATCATCTTCACTCAAATCGTTTCTTAGAGTATTCAACGCCACAATATGGCGTTCTGCGTCCACCAGCTTAGCAAGGTCTGAGCAATGATGGCTTTTCTCTTTGTAGGCTTGTCGTTGTTGTGCAAGCTGCTCTTCTTGCTGAATGACTTTATTTTCCAACTCTTGAATCGTGTCATTCACATTGCCAAGTTCAATTTGCTTCGTTTGATACTGTTGATATTGCTGAACCAGTTCTTGAGCTTTCTGCTGTTGCGAATCCAGCTCACGAACATACTCTTGCCATTCATTCAGTTCACGGCCGGAGGAAAGGCGAAAATAGTCTTCAAGGATACTTTTTACCTGTTGATCCAAACGACCAACAAGATGACTTTGTTGTTCTTTTTGATCTTTACTAGCGGCAAAGGTTTTAAGTGCGGCGTCTAGGTCGTTTTTAGATGTAGCAATATCAGTCGCTAAATTCATTAGAGCTTGATCTTGCGTCTGAATAGAGTCTTGTTGGTATTGCCAGTTCGATAACTGTGCTTCGATTTGCTCAGGGGATTGCCATTCAGATAAACTGGCTTCGCTCTGCTGACAAAGCAATTGACCTTGTTTAAGCCGTGTTTTCAGGGCTTTCAGTTCCTTAAAACTAGATTGGTATTTTTGATCGAGCTCTAGATGTCGCTTATTAACGCCAATCAACTGTTCACTGACACTTTCTCGGCGGGAAACCAAAGGCTGAATGGTATTGGTGATCTCATCATTCAATTTATTCCAAGATTCAGTCTGCTGATCAAATGCAGACTTTGCCACTTGCGTGCGTTTTTCAAGCTCTTCAAAAATGACCGTTTGTTCTGCTTGTTGCTGAAGCGCATCGCTTTTTTCTTGTTCCAGCTCACTTGCACGATGAACCATCTTAGTAAGGGAATCATATTGAGCCTGCAAGCCATTCGCGACTTCAGCCTTACTCAACAAAGCCAATTTAGGCTTGAAACTCTCTAACGATGCAATAGCATCGGCACTTTGTTGTTTCGCCATAACCAATTGTTGCGTCAGCTTAGATTCCGTTTGGTGCCACTCTAAACTTTGTTGATGTTGTTTTAGATTTTTAACCAGTGTCTTATCTTGTTGTTCATACTCTTTTTCTTGCTCAACCAAGGATTGCAATTCATCGTCGCTCAAGAGTTGACGCTGTGTATTAATCGCTTCTAATTGAATGATCTTCGCTCGTTCTGCTTTGTGCTTTTCGAAAACCCATTTAGAAACTTGGCCGTAAACTTCCGTACCAGTGAGTTCTTCCAATAACTCGGCACGGTCATTAGCCGTGGCATTAAGAAAAGCAGAAAAACCACCTTGGGCCAATAACATGGATTTTGTAAAACGAGAAAAATCTAAGCCAGTGATCTCTGCGATCTTATCTATTTTTTCATTGATTTTGCTTGTGATGATGGTGCCGTCTCGCTCACATAACTCACAGGTCATTGGTTGTAATTTACCTTCACTGCTGCCTCGCGCACGACGTTGCCCCCAAAACGCACGATAACCTTTACCTTTTATTTCAAATTCTACTTCCGCAAGACATTCTGCCGTATGGCGTGTCATCAATTCATTTTGACTAGGTGAGATCTTCATCCGTGGCGTTTCATGGTACAAAGCCAAACAGATAGCATCGAGCAAGGTAGATTTACCCGCCCCTGTTGGTCCTACAATGGCAAACACCCCAGCGTCATCAAAAGGCGCCTTGGTAAAATCAATTTCCCATTCACCTTTTAAAGAGTTCAAGTTCTTCAAGCGAAGTTTACAAATTTTCATGCTTGTTCTCCTTCGCTAATGTCTTTATTCTTTTCTTCGCTTTTTTCTTCAATCGTTTTTTCGGTCTTTTTTACGCTGTCTGTTTGATTCATGTCGACATCAACAGAAAGCATTTGCTGAGACGCTTCCATTTCAACCAGGCAAGTATTAAACAGTTGCGTCAATGCGGCCGCTTCTTCTTGCTCTATGTCTAAATTTGTTTGCAAGCTTTTCTCAAACACATCCGTAACGGTTAACTCTGACAAGGTTTGGCGTGATTCAAAAGCGTCGGTCTTTTTCTCTAGAGCGCTTCTTCTCATCACTCTAAGCAATTCAATCGGTTTATCGTCGATCACTTCCATGATGCGCTTATGCACATCGCTCAAATAATCATCCGCAATCACCGTCACTTCCAGCCAAAGCGTTTTACCGTCTTTTAAGCCTTTCACCAAATCCAGCTCAGTAATTTGTTTGATCACCTCTTTCAAATTGCCTTTGAGACTCGCCATAGGCTGAAACATAGGAATTTTCACCAAACGAATCGGCTCGACTTTTTCTTTAAGCAGGTCGCCTTCAAATGGTTTGTTTTCAAACAGGTCGTCTGCAAAAAGGTCATCCATCAAAGGAGATTTTTCTGCCAAAGTGGCTTTTTCTGCCACGGCCTCTTCTTCAAATAAATCCGTGTCAACAATAACTAAGGTTTTCTCTCGTCCTAATTCGTCAAAGCTCAATGGAATCGGCGAGCCGCTGTAGCGAAAGCGACCGTCTTTGGTAATCGCCTGCGCTCGGTGAATATGCCCAAGCGCGAGATAATCAAAGGCAGGAAATACAGACGTTGGTAACGCTTCTAACGTACCAACATAAAGATCACGAACCGATTCACTGACTTGTCCACCCATCGCGGTGAGATGACCAGTGCCAATAATCGGCACAGGTGTTTTTAAGGCTTTGTTCTTTTCACCGGCAACACGATAAACCTGCTGATAAAAATCGCCTATGTGTTGCAATAAACCCATTTTTTTATCTTGTTCAGATTGCCCCGATAAACTCTTCATCACATCTTTCGGTCGAAGATAAGGCACAGCACAAACCCAAGCAGCTATTTCGCCTTGCTTGTTCATCAATGGAATAACATGGGATTCAATATCATCGAGGTTGGCTTGGCTCGACACTTGAGTATCCAGATAGGAAAGTAAACTTTTGGATTCATTAAGCATGCTGACAGAGTCATGATTTCCCGCCACAATTACCAACTGACAGTGACGCGATTTCATGTCCAAGACTAACTGATGGTACATTTCACGGGCATAACTTGGTGGTGAGCCAGTATCGAAAATATCACCAGCAATAATCACCGCATCAATATCTTCTTTGTCCACCAGCGCCAATAACCAATCGATAAACGCCTTATGCTCATCACGGCGGGATTTTCCCATAAAATGCTGACCGAGATGCCAATCAGAAGTATGTAGGATTTTCATCAATGCTCTCCAAAGCGGTATTTGTTATGCAAGCGAACGATCAAACCGTTGAGCCATTCAGGCAATAAAACTAACGAACAAAATGCAATTGTGTGGTTCGGATTCTCAAAGGACGAAGCGCTTGCTCCCAGCCTTTTTCTGACAAGTTTTGACCGTGATAAATAATATGTAATGCCGTTCCCGATTCAGCAACGGCATCTTTAAGAAAAGCAGTAAAGGTATCGTCTTGTAATGGATTACTAATGCTATTTATGGAAGAAAAGCTAAAACATTCAATTTTGTGATTGGAGAAGTCTTGTAACGCATCACGCCAATAAGGTTCAAAAACTCCATTATCAAATGAAGAAACCACCACAATGACACTGTCACTCAAATCCATTTCATAGAGCAAACGACCTTTCCTAACACCAGATAAGGTCTGAACATGCAATGAGTCGTTAATAGCAAGCGCTGTTACTTTTTGCCACTCAGCCTTAGAAAACGCGCCTTGCTGCAGAATCACCTTAAGCGGTGCGCCCGCCTGATTCAAAGCCATGCACTCAACAAAGTGGCTTTTCTGCTCTAATAAGTCGTCAACAAAAACATCTTCTAAGAACACAGACAGAAAAACTCTATCACCAAAGGAATCATCACTTGGACCTAACAGCGTTATTTCGACATTAGACTCATCAATCGAATTCAACGCCATGACAGAAAATACAGCCGAAGCGGCAGGCGTTTGTGTACTTAACGCCATATTAGACGATATCGATGTTTGACAGGACAAAAGGGATTCACAGTTATTCAAATCATAAAGACGACACGCACCACACGCGCCAGCACGGCAACCGTAACGAACATCCGCCCCTTGAGACAATAAAGACGACAGTAAATTGTCTCCGCCATCTACATCGAAGACATTGTCATCCAATTTAACCGTCAATCCTTGATACCCCATCACCCAAACCTAACCATATTATGATCTTGCTATTATGCCACACTCTGATCATCGAGCTGCTTTTAAAACTGCATTAGGATGTTTAAATTCAGGCTATAGATGATTACCATAGAGCAAACTATTCAACACATCTCTATTTAGATTCTATTCACTTTCATCAAGGATTGTACGATGTCTAGCTATAACGAATCCCCAGAAGCAATATCTCAAGCCACTGAAGGCTATGTCATGCAACAAACTATGTTGCGTATTAAAGACCCTGCGGTGTCATTAGAGTTTTATCAAAAAGTATTAGGTATGAAGCTATTAGGCAAATACGACTTCCCAGCGATGCAATTTACGCTTTACTTTTTAGGTTATGAAAAGGAAATACCAGAAGGCGATGATAAAACTAAAACCGAATGGGTTTTCCGTCGTCCAGCCTTGATCGAGTTGACTCATAACTGGGGCAGCGAGAAAGATGAAAACTTTCCAGGCTATCACAGTGGCAATGAAGACCCACGTGGATTTGGACACATAGGCATCAGTGTACCAGACGTGTATGCGGCCAGTGAACGTTTTGCCAAATACGATGTGGAATTTGTCAAAAAGCCAGACGATGGTTCAATGAAAGGATTGGCTTTCATCAAAGACCCAGACGGTTATTGGATTGAGATCCTATCAGCAGAAGGCATTACTGAGATTATACTCTCTCAATAGCACTTACCTAGATAACGAAGAAAATATTTAGAAAAGGGAGCTGTATTATCAGCTCCCTTTTTCATTGGGTGTCGCAGGCCAACTTACGATCAATAAACTCTAATCCGTCTTCGGTGTTGACGCCAATAAAGCCTCTAGCAATCGCCAGAAATCCCCTACGGAATCAATTTCCATACGTTCCGTCGGTGAATGCGCACCTCGAATGTTCGGACCAAAAGACACCATTTCCATACCCGCGTATTTCGCGCCAATGATGCCGCACTCTAATCCTGCGTGAATCACTTTCACATTAGCTTCTTGTCCCATAACCTCTTGATGAACATCAAGGAAATGCTTGAGCAAACCAGCATTTGGATCTGGTCTCCAACCTGGATAACCATTTTCTAAATTCACATCAGCATGAATCAACGAAAAAGCCGATTTCGCCACATAAGCAAGATGTTCAACCGCAGAATCCACCAAAGAACGTACCAGCAAACAAGCGTCAAACACCTTTTCGCCGTCTTTGGAATTCTTAAGGTTAATTACACCAAGGTTACAAGATGTCTCTGTCACACCTTCCAAATCAGCACTCATTCTATGTACACCATGAGGCGCGCAGTAAATAGCATTCAACAAAGCGTCTTTGGCATCGGCTTCTAATTCAGAATCAACTTCTGAGGGAATAAGAGAAACCAGCAACTTAGGTTCAGTACTAACAAATTCAGCCTGAGTACGTCTTTCAAATTCAGTAACAAAGGCAAATAGCTTAGTTTCGTCAGTGGAATCTAGATTAATGGTTGCGCAGGCATCACGAGAAATAGCATTACGCAAAGTGCCGCCAGTAAAACCACTCAGTCCAAAATCACATTCTTCTTTAAGCAGATTCAACAAACGAATCAACAAAACATTCGCGCTCGCACGACCCTTATGGATATCTAAACCAGAATGACCACCACGCAAACCAGAAACAACAATGTCGAAGGCTTTTTTATCACCTGTCACAGGCAACGCCTTGTAGCGTTTTTCTATGTTGATATCCACGCCACCAGCACAACCTATGTACACATCGCCACGATCTTCGGAATCTAAATTCAGTAAGATTTTGCCTTTTAAAATACCTTCTTCTAACTGCAAAGCACCACGTAAGCTGGTTTCTTCTTCTATGGTAAAAAGCGCTTCAATTGGCCCGTGAGCCAAGTCGGTCGATTCCAATACCGCCATCGCCGCCGCGACACCAATGCCATTGTCTGCGCCCAGCGTTGTGCCTGTCGCATGAACCCAACCATCGATAACCTGAGTCACGATTGGGTCTTTGGTGAAATCATGATCCACATCGGCGTCTTTTTGCGCCACCATATCCAAATGGCCTTGCAGGACAACGGTTTCCCTGTCTTCCATGCCTTTCGATGCGGCTTTACGAATCAACAGGTTTCCAGCAGGGTCAACGTAGGTTTCCAACCCTAAAGACGTCGCCCATTGAATAAGATGATCTCTTAGCTGTGCTTCATAATAAGACGGTCTTGGAGTGTTACATAAGGTTTGAAAATGTCGCCAAATTGCACTGGGTTGTAAGGTATTCAATACTTCGTTCATGGAACGCCCTTCAGATCGTTAAAACAATATGAAAACAACAGTAAAGAAGAGCAAGGATTGAGGCAATCGAAATAAAGACAAGGCTGATAGAGAAAACGTATGTGGGAGGTTTAATTCATAACCCTTCCTCTCGTTAGTCAGTTGTAATATACCGGATATTAAACTCTACACTTCAATTCGGTTGCCTATGATTATGAAATTTAATTTTACTTTGAGTCGAATTGCTCTAATCCTTTTTGTAGCTAACATTTGAATTAAGCCGTGCGCCAGTTAAGCCGCCCACCTTTAATGATTTGTTAAGCATTGAAGCAACCCTAGAGCCTAAATTTTCAAAAAACTTACTATCTTCGGAAATTAGCAAAGTAATCACTCCATGACTGATGCTCTCGCCCCGCGGCTTCGGAAAATTGACTTGGATTATCATTTGCACCCATGCTAATTCCTTCGTAAATACCTGCAATGACCCCTCCAATGAAATCACCAAGTTCAGCAATTCGCTCTTTTCGGTACTCATCTACTGTCATCGGTACGTAAGTGAGCGTGGTGCCGAATACATCGTTGAAGTGGCTGGCCAGTTCACTTTGCGTAAGAAGGTTGCCGTGTAGGTTGTATGTTTGTCCGTTGTGTTTATCTTCAGTAAGCATACGGGCGTACGCGTATCCAAGCTCGGGGCGCGTCGTGTACCCGCAGCGGCCACTGCCAGCACAGTTGGCTATGGTTCCAGCTTTCTTGTATGCGTCGATGTACTCTACGTCCGGTTCGATATAGATACCATTGCGCCCGATGGCCCAGTCTAATCCGCTTTCACGAACATCTTGTTCAGTCTGGCGATTGCTTGCGATGATAGGTGAAAACGCGGTTCCCGATTCTGCTCCTTGGACACTGGTATATACGATCTTACGCACACCAGCTGCCTTTGCGGCACGAATGACGTTCCTGTGTTGTTCAATACGTTTATTGGGGGCATCCATGCCGGAAACCAGAAGCACGGAATCAACACCTTGCAATGAGGCAGTGAGGTCATCCGGGGAGTTATAGTCTCCCTTACGTATCTCCACGTTCAAATACTTGGCCTTCGCAGGTGTTCGCGCTAGCCCCACCACTGAATCCATACCGAGTTCTCGCAGAGCCTTGATAATCGCAGCCCCAAGGTGGCCGCTAGCAGCTGTAACAGCAATAGTCATATTAACTCCTCATAGATGATACTCATGTGAAAACGGTCTCCGTTTTTAGCTTTGGACCACACTAAATCGATGTCTAATGCTTTTAGCAAAGGCGCGCGGCATTTTACGCGTCCTGCTGGCTAAACTTGTTAAATTTAATGAAATTAATATAGATATTAACAAAATCTGAAACTGGAAAAACGAGCATGCGCGTTATTCTTTATTTTCATTAAAAAAAATCACGTTCATTCCTAATTAAAGAGTAACAGCGCTTTCTCTTATTCATTGATCTTAGTAGGCTTTTTTATTTCCTGCCAGTACAAACACGCAAAATAAAATCATCTCAAATGTCTAAACGCGCAAGAAATGGTTTGAATGAAGAATAAATTGTTTATGCATACATGTTTAGGTCGGCGAATTCCGAATCAGGGTCAAAGCCCTTTTTAATAAGCTCTTCTGTAATCAGAAGGTTTTGAAGCTAAAAGGGGTTCGACTCTTTGCGTCGAAATAACGTTTTACATGCACAAAAGAATAACCCCATCTGTATAAACGGTACATCATTTACATTTTAAACTGGGCTCTATGTTTCTGGTGACATCAAAGAAGCAAGGCAAACACCAAGAACGAGGTTAAACGATAATATCTTGCGAGAGTATCGAACGGGGGAATTTACTTTGCTCTAATTACTCAAAAACCCAATAACCCAATAACCCAATAACCCATCTGAACTCCCCTAAAATTAAAACAAAAAAAAGCCCAGACAGAATCTGGGCTATTTCGTAAATCGAGTAAATTAATTACTCAAGCATTTACTTACGTTCTTTTAGCGCACCAGCAGAGAAGGTAACGAACTCTTCTGCGCTGGTTGGGTGAACACCCACTGTGGCATCAAAATCGGCTTTCGTTGCCCCTGCTTTTAACGCGATGCCTAAGCCTTGGATGATCTCGCCAGAGTAGTCGCCTACCATGTGAGCACCAATGACTTTTTCATCCGCATTGTTAACCAGCATCTTCATCAATGTTCTTGATGTTGCGCCACTTAACGTATGTTTCATCGCACGGAAGTCTGTTTGATACACACGGAAGTCGATACCGCGAGCTTCTGCTTCTTGTTCAGACAAACCGACTGTACCAATAGCTGGTTGGCTGAATACAGCCGTCGGGATGTTGTCGTAGTCAAAGTCGACTTCTTTTCCATCAAACCAATAATCGATCAACGCCATGGCTTCTTTAATCGCAACAGGCGTTAGCTGAATGTTATCAGTCACATCGCCTAAGGCGAACACGCTGTCGGCTGTGGTTTTGAAATTCTTATCAATTTTCACTGCGCCGTTTTTGCCGAATTCAACGCCAGCTTTATCCAGCTCTAACGAACCAACGTTTGGTACGCGACCTGTAGCATACAAGATCAAACCAAAGCGTTCAGAAGTGCCGTCTTTAAAGTGAACCATGCGTTCGCTTACTTGATCTTCTGGATCAACCAATTCGATGCGATCCACATCGGTATTCAAACGAACATCGATGCCTGATTTTTTGTATTCTTCACTGGCAAAAGCACGGACATCTTCATCAAAGCCACGTAGTAATTGATCACCACGATAAGCAAGCGATGTATCCACACCTAAACCATTTAAAATGCCAGCAAACTCAACGGCAATGTAACCACCGCCGACTACCAAGGCTTTGCCAGGTAACGAGTCTAGGTAGAACATTTCATTAGAGCTAACCACTAAATCACTGCCCTGAAATTCAGGAATGAAAGGTTTTGCTCCCACGGCAATTAAGATACGTTCTGCTGTGTAGGTTTTGCCATTTACCATAACGGTATGAGCATCCACAAAGCTCGCGAAACCAGAAATAACTTCGACGCCTGCATTACCCAGCATGTTGCCGTAAATGCCGTTTAGACGTTCGATTTCTTTGGTTTTGTTGTCTCTTAATACTGACCAATCAAACTTTGTTCCTTCGTTTGTCCAACCAAATCCTGCTGCTTCGCCAAAGCCATGACCATATTCAGAGGCATAGACAAACAATTTTTTGGGTACACAACCAATGTTGACACAGGTGCCACCTAACGCGCTGCCTTCAGCAACCGCCACTTTATACCCTTTAGATGCCGCAACACGGCTAGCACGCACGCCGCCAGAACCTGCACCAATAACAAATAAATCGTACTGATAAGCCATTAAGCTCTCCAATGTATGTTCATTAAAAATTATCCCTTGAGTGTAACAGGGCTTTTTAAAAATGCTAAAAATTATGAATATATTAGCTTGATAAAAAAAACTAACTAATTCTAACGGGTTAAGCGCTTTATGAGTTTGTAACATCTAGGTATGATTAAGGAAATTAAACGTGGAATGATTCTCATGAAGTTTGTATCTTTTAACATTAATGGTTTACGTGCTCGACCACACCAAATAGAAGCATTAGTAGAAAAACACTCACCAGATGTCATTGGCTTACAAGAAATCAAAGTACATGATGACGCATTCCCCCATGAAATTCCTGAATCTGTTGGTTATCATGCTTATTACTACGGTCAGAAATCTCACTATGGTGTGGCTATCTTTAGTAAGCAAGAAGCAACAAAAGTAGAATACGGTTTCCCAGGTGATGATGAAGACACCCAACGTCGTATGATCATTGCCACGTTTGATACGCCACAGGGTCCAGTCAAAGTACTGAATGGCTACTTTCCACAAGGTGAAAGCCGTGACCATGAAACTAAGTTTCCTGCTAAACGTAAGTTTTATGCAGACTTGATGGAATACCTTGCTTCTCATTCTCCTGATGAAAAAATCATTGTCATGGGTGACATTAATATTTCCCCGACGGATCTAGATATCGGTATTGGTGAACCAAATGCAAAACGCTGGTTGAAAACGGGAAAATGCAGCTTTTTACCAGAAGAAAGAGAATGGTTCAAAACCCTTGTAAATTGGGGACTGACAGACACTTATCGCCAGCTTAATCCAGAAAAAAACGATCGCTTCAGTTGGTTTGATTATCGCTCAAAAGGCTTTGACGATACGCCTAAACGTGGACTAAGAATCGATGTTATTATGTCTTCCAACGGTTTGACCCCCTACTTGCAAGATTCGGATGTTGATTACGACTTACGTGCACTAGAGAAGCCGTCAGATCACGCACCAATTTGGACGAGCTTCGGACTGGATTAGCCAAAAATCAAAAAGACGACTAATGGTTAAAAAACGTACAGAGACATGTAGCGACCGCCTTACTTGATGAGGAACACCATTAGTCATGACTACCCCCAGATTTATCCACAGACAATGTGGATGAATTTATTTTGTGCCATAAATACAAGCATAAGCTAGTATTTGACTTGTGAAATAAAGATGAGAAATATCAATGAATGATAAAGCGCTCACTATGGAAGACATGCTAAAACAGTCCTCTCAGGCTGCGACGTTTTTAAAAGCCTTGAGCAATGAAAACCGTCTGATGATTTTATGTTATTTATTAGACAAGGAACTTTCTGTAACCTCATTGAATGAAAAGCTACCGCTAAGTCAGTCTGCTCTCTCTCAACATCTTGCTCTATTGAGAAAAGATGGTTTGGTAACGACAAGACGTGAATCTCAAACCATTTTTTACAGTCTAGGTGATGAACGAGTAAAAACCTTGATTCAAACACTGCATGTATTATTTTGTCCAACGTTATAAGAAATTGTGCCAAATACAGACAAAAAGGCCGCTATTTTCACTTCCAATAGGATTTAAAAACAGCGGCTACTTTGACCTAAATAATGATTAATACCCTTGATCTCTAAGCCTTACAAAACTCGCAAACCTTGGAATTCCACGCTCAGTCAATCCATGATATTTATATATCACAGTTTCACCCACTGAAGGCGGAGTGCGGCGTTCTTCATCAGTAAAACCGCTTCCTATTTTGAAGCGTAAACCAGATGGTGTCTCCACTAACATAGACCCCATCATGCCGTCGTATTTCCCTGCCCCATTTAATATTGCAATAATCTTGGCGTCAGCTTCCAGATAGGGTTTCAGCTTAAGTAAGTTATCTGTTCGACCACTTTCAAATAAAGCTGATTTACGATGCAAAATTAAACCTTCTGCGCCTTTTTTAACGTACTCATCTAACAATTGATGCAGTGCCTGATTATTAGCAACCGTAAATTGTTTAATGGGAATAACATGTGGAAGGTTCATTCCGTTGGCGATCCGAGTGTAACGTCTAAAGCGTTCTTCAAATGGCATGGCTTTTTCTTTGTCTGGTGCATCAAATATCATGTAATGAATTTTCTGCCATTCCCTATCAATCGGTTTGTTTTTTCTTACCGTCGACATGATAAATTCAAAATCATTTCGCTTAGACCAAAGCTCACCATCTAACCAGACATTAGGCCATTTATCTGTAAACCAAGCTGGCGCATGAATCGGGTTGCCTTGACGGGTTATGAGACGCTCTCCCGTCCAAATAGCACGAACACCATCATACTTCTCACTTATTAAATAATCTTCAGCATGGGTATCGTCAGAAAAACTGGTCGCTAGTTGCACATCCACTTGTGCGAAAAGGAATATAGGGAATTGTAATAAGCCGATAAACAGCCATTTTTTAAGATAGGTCATGATTCACTCCTTTGATCATAAAAGTGCTATCCGTAGCACTTAATTACGCTAAACGATTTCAATTAAGGAATCAAATTTAAGAAGTAAATAATAAAATGAATAAGAACTGAAAACCTATAACATTCAGCTTTCTAGTTATTATCTAATCACCTAGGTTCTTTATTTTAAAACCATTAAGGACGATAAACTACTTTATTACGACCAGTCTCTTTGGCCTCATATAGAGCTTCATCAGCCCGCTTCAATAGCGTTTCTTTCTTTTCTCTGCCACCCGTGAAAAAAGTCACACCAATACTCGTAGTTACTGAAATTTCTCGACCTTCATGTATAACTGGCACTTTCTGAATTATATTTCGGAAGCGCTCAAAAGCAGATGAAGCGCTTTCTTCACATATATTAGGAAGAATAATACCAAACTCTTCTCCTCCTAAACGCCCAATAATGTCACCGTCTCCCAGAACCGATACAATTCGCTCAACCACATCAATCAAAACAGCATCACCTGCATCATGACCAAAGGTATCATTCACCACTTTGAACATATCTAGATCAAGGATTGCGCAAGCTAAAGACTTTCCATATTGGCGCGTAGAGGTCATTTCTCGCTCTAACATCGCTTCAAAAGCACGGCGATTCGCTACGCCCGTTAAGTGATCCGTAGTCGCTAATTCTTCAAGAAGAATATTTGATTCAACTAAACGACGTCTCATATTAGCAATACGTTGCATCGCTAGCATCTTGGCAGACAATACCTTCTGGCTAATAGGTTTAATTAGGTAATCATCTCCCCCAACTAAAATACCTTCTTCAACATCCGTTTCTTCAGCACTGGCGCTTAAAAAAATAATAGGCAGCCATTCTTGCTTCTGAACCTCTTGCGCTTTTCGGATCGCCTTAACAGCATCAAAACCATTCATTTTTGGCATCTGAACATCCATCAAGATCAAATCCAGATCTTGAGAGTGCGCCATAAACTGATCTATCGCTTCTTGCCCATTACTGGCTTCAATGACTTGATAATCCAGCTTTTTTAAATATAGCTTTAATAACAAGCGATCAGTGTTGGTATCATCTACGATTAATACTTTCATAGAGTGGCCACTATTCGTTGAAGCTCAACTTTTACATCATGGTACATAGTAATTAATTCACGTAGTTTCGTATTAAGGTCCGGCACCTTCTCTTGCCTGCTTTCTTTTTCAATCTGAGCTGCCATTGCAGATAAAATCACAGCACCAACATTCAAGCTAATTGATTTCATACTATGGGACAGTTGGGATATCGCCTCATAATTAGGCATTTCACTTGTTTCTAACATACCGTTAAGAGAGCCAGTGATTTGATCTGCATCGCCAAAAAATGCATCAACGAGCAATAGAAAATCATCACCCAGCAATGTTCTTAATTCATGAAGAACAGATTCATCAACGATAATGTCAGAATTAGTTTCAAAAGCCGAGCCTTGAGGAGTGGCTATTCTATTTTCCAACTCATCCCCCCATTCGATTCATCGTTTGGTAACCATTTTTCCAACATACTGATGAACTCCCTTTGTGTAAATGGTTTTGGAACAAGACCATCACCACCCGCACGGAAAACTTTTGATAGAGTTTCTTGCTGAATATCAGCAGTCAAAGCCAATATTGGAACCCGTTTGTTATAGCTATTTTTTTCCGCTTGCCTAATACGCCGCATTGCAGAAAGACCATCCATTACTGGCATGTGCAAATCCATAAAAATAAGATCTGGCTGATGCGCTTTCCACATATCAACACCTATAGCACCATTTTCTGCAGCAATAATATCAAACCCCATTTTTGTTAAGATCCCACAAGCCACAGCCATATTGGCTTTCATGTCTTCAACAACTAATACAAGGCCGCGCTTTGATTGTCCCTTAATGTATTCGTATCGAGCATCTTCACTGTCATTAAGTTCAGAATAAGAAATCTGATGTCCCAATAAATTTGAAGAGGTTGCATCAATCAACCCTTTTTTTAAGGCAGAGCCACTCATAGGCTTAGAGATACAGACATTAACACCCGCTGAAGACAATGACTCTTTAGGTAAAAAATCCGCTGACGAGGCCATTAATATGGTTGGCTGATTAATGGAACCACTAATTTCTCGTATTAACTTAGATAACATTAAGCCATCCATCTCTGGCATCATATAATCCAGCAAGACTATATGGTATGGCACGCCATCATTAATCGCCTTCTCTATTCGAGCTAAGCCTTGTAAAGGGTCTGATTCTATATCCGCATAGATATCACAAGATTTTAGCTGATTTCTTAGTATCGTTAGGTTTGTTTCATTGTCATCAATAACGAGGGTTTTCTTACCAATTAATAAAACTTCATCCGTCATTTTTTCAATACTAGAAATAGCGTGACTTTCGGGTAAAGACAATGTTACTGAAAAAGTAGAACCGACGTTGAGCTCACTGGATAACGAAATTTCACCATTCATTAAACCGGTAAGCTGTTTTGTGATTGCAAGACCTAGACCCGTTCCACCAAATCTTCGAGTTGTTGAACTATCAGCCTGTACAAATGCATTAAATAAATAAGGTTGAACGTCATTGGCAATGCCCACACCAGTATCAATAACGCTTATTGTGATAGAGACAAGACCTTGTTGATCAACCACCCCTTTTGTGGATATCAGAACATGCCCAGTAGTAGTAAATTTGATCGCGTTACTAACTAAGTTTGTCAGAATTTGTTTAATGCGGAACACATCGCCAACTAAAAAACGAGGGCAGTCATCTTCGTACTCAATTAATAAATCAATGCCTTTCTCTTCAGCTTTAAGCATCAACAAACGAGCTACATCATAAATGGCTTTTTCTAAATTAAAATCCTCTAATTCAATAGAAAGATGCCCTGCTTCTATTTTAGAAAAATCTAGTATTCCATTAATTAGCTCTAAAAGCCCTTCTCCGGACTCTCTAAGAACACTCAAACTCTGTTGCTGCTCTAAATCTAATCTAGTGCCAGAAAGTAACTCGGCCATTCCAAGTACGCCATTAAGAGGCGTTCTGATTTCATGACTCATAGTGGCAAGGAAATTACTCTTTGCCTTACTCGCTGCAACAGCTTGATCACTGGCTTCTTGCAACACGACTTCGGTCTCTTTACGAGATGTAATGTCCATGTTGACACCAACAACACGAGAAGCACAGCCATCGCTATCAAATATAACGGTGGCATTTGATTTCAAATAACGAATTTGACCATCTTTACGAGTGATCCGAAAGTCGGTGTCTAAATTTTTAGACTGGTTTAACTCATCATTTTCATTTTTGAAATACGCTCCGCCATCATCTAAACGCACAAGTGTATTTTTTAGTCTTTCTCTGTCTTCAAAATGAACGCACTCTTCCCACATTTCATTTGGTAGATGACGCTCATTTTTGGAAAAACCATACAACCGATACATCCACTCATCCCAGTGGAGTGTTTCTGTTTCTATGTCTAACTCCCAAACACCAATGCCCGCAGCCTCCGTTGCAATAGATAAACGAATGTTAGTATCGATCATTTTTTGTTCGGCTTTTAACCGTTCAGTCACATCTCGTATATGACCAATATAACCGCCAAAACTTCCATCAGAATTATGAATCATGCTACCAATAGTTTCGGAATGAAAAATCTTACCTTGGCTATTTTTATAACTGACTCTATAACGATTTAAAATATCTTGGGAGATGCCGCTATAAGCGCTCCCCTTCTCGATATAATCATTTTCTTCTGCATAAAGCATCTGAGTGCTTTTACCTATAACATCACTCAGTTGGTAACCAAACAATTCTGTAAAGGCTGGGTTAATCATTTTGATTTCGCGATTAATTCCAACTAAAACAATCGCTTCAGGTGCATTAATAAACAATGATTCAAACAAGGTTTTTTGTTCGATAAGCTCGATCTCGCCTTGAACTTGCTCTGTTTTGTCTTGAAATGAAATAACAACACCTTCAACATCCCCCATTTCGGAGTGCATAGCAACACAGGTGTATTCACACACAAAAACAGCGCCATCTTTTCTACTAAAATACTCTCCTCGCGCTCGACAATCTTCACCACTAGAGAGGCTTTCTTGAATTGGGTTAGTTTCTAATGAAAATATCCGTCCATCTTTATCTCGATGGGAAAGCAACTCGATCAAATTACGACCAAGTAATTCCTCTGCTGAATACTCTAAAATATGGCAAGCGGCCGAATTAGCAAAAGTAATATTACCTTTTATATCAACACCGAAAATACCTTCATGTACTGCTTCTAAAATTAAACGCTGTTGTTTTGCCGCAACTTTTAGATTCGTTTCGTCTTGGTGCTGAGTCATTTCATTACCAACCCATTGGGATAGTAATTTCATTACCTCATAATCATCATCACCAAAAGATTGAGCTTTAGGATTCGGACTTGAAAAATTCAGCGTCCCCCAACGCTTGCCTCCAACATAAATAACAATGCCAATATAAGCCTCTAGACCAAAGGCTTTATAACAAGGATGTTCTTTAATATCACTGATGGCCGTATGAAAATAAGAAGTTGGTAAGTCGCTCTTAAGCGTATGAGTACAATAGGTACTGCCTAAATCAAATCTTGCACCTGGTAATACTTCACCACCCGGTGTGTGACTGTATTCAACATAATAGTCATCATCTTCAATACGACTAATTAGACCGATAGGTAAAGAGAATTGCTCCACACCAACCTGTAAAATGCTTTGCAATTTCTCATCTAACGACAAGTCAAAATTTGCCGTTACTTCATGAAGCCTTTTTAATGTATTAAGCGTTCGCTTCTGGGACGTAATATCCTGCATATATAAATACAGCCCCGTCACTTCCCCATCTGCTATTCGAGGAACATAAGACGCATCGATAAATCTCAGTTCACCTTCAATACCTTGTCGTAAGGTATATTGAAAATTAACGGCAACACCCGATAAAGCCTTTGCGACATATATTTTAGTCGCGTCACAAATTTCAGTAGGTATGGAATCTTTTACATATTTTCCTGCAATGTCTTTTTTAGATAATGAAAAGCGCTGAGCATAAGCATCATTGATGAATTCGTAACGTAGATCCTGACTAACTAGTGCAATATAAGTCGGAATTTTATTGCTTAGTCTTAAGAGGTCTGTATGACTAACTTTATTTGAACCACTAAAAACAGAGGACGAGTTGCTAGTTGTAGAGGAAACTAGTGCGGAAAACATATCGACAAAAGAAGAAAGGTACTCCTCAACCTCCGCAAGGTCTAGTAGACAGTAGCTGTCACTCAGAAAAATCAAACTTGCTTCAGTCTTAGGTAAAGGCTCAACAATATAACTTGATATGTGTTTTTTTTCTAAAAGCGTAACCAGCTCTGTCGGAGGCGTTTGATCATCAAGACATCGTGTCTCTGGTAATAAAGACAACCGTAAAAATACATCAGACAAGGCTTCTGATGAAATGCCATCAAGTCCACCAGAAAGTAATATGGATCCATCACTGGAAACCAAACCAACACAGGGCATTCCTAAAAGAGATCTTGCCACCTTTAAAGAAGCAACTAAACCTTCCATTTGTTTACCCTTTTTATTAATTTCTTGAAAATGTTGTATACAGAATCCTCTATCAACTCTGATCCAATGTATTAATGCATATAAAACATAACAGAAAACAGAAAATTTACCTTATAAAACACGGATATTTATGGAAGTAATTTATCAACCAAGATGCAATCGTTTGTTTCATTACGACTTGCTTTTACCTTATCAATAATCTTTTGAGCAACCTCTTTTTGACGGGAGCTAATATATTTGGAATCAACTGTTTTTTCTGCCTTCTCAAGATACGAGTTCAGCTTAGGAGTACAGTAATCATCAATCGCCAAAGCGTTTGTAGATGTCATTGCAATAAGACTTGAAAGCAGAGCAGTAGACAGGGAAAGCTTAGAGAACATAAGGTGTACCTAGGTAAAAGTCTAAATGGAAATATATTTTAAAAATTAGACCATAGGCCAACAGAAAGATAAACCTAAAGAGACCTTACTTACTTACTATTCTTCTGGAAGTTTAGAAAAAGGCATATCCCCCTTCTAAAAAACACATAGTGAAGTGACCACTTAAAGTTAAACATAAAAAAGCCAGTATGAACTTCATACTGGCTTTAAGCTTATACCTAGCAATCTAAGCTAGAACTGTAAATATTATTTAAAAACGCGTTTTCGAACATTTTCTAAACGTTTTAGAATAGCATCCAGACGTTCAGGTTTTACCATAAACTCTTGGAAACCTTTCATACCTTCTTGAGCCATACTTGGTTCGGTATCACGATCATAGAACTGAGCTGTACCAGAAGAATTATTTAGCATATCGACACCTTTATTCAAAAAGAAATTATCCGGTGCTTGCGCTTTTTTGTGCGGTGGTATCTGCAATAATGCGGCGTTTACCAAAGTTTGATTATCTGCACGAGCCATAAATTCTAAGAATTTACGTGCATCTTTTTTATTAACTGCCTTTGATGGGATATGAATAGTATCCATAGGTGCATCTTCAGCCATACCCACAGCAGGATCAATTTGTGGGAACTGGAAGAAGCCCATTTTGCCATCTAGCTCTTCAGGGAAGTTAGGCGTAATGAAGTTACCAATCAAATACATCGCCGCTTTGCCGTTGTACATGAATGGTTGCGCTTCCTGCCAAGAATACGAGGCATGATTATCTAGAAAATAATCTTTATCTACCAACTCTTTCCAGTGCTCAAATGTCTTACGTACACGAGCATCAGTATAAGGGATTTTGCCATCCATTAAGTCAATATGAAAATCCAAACCATTTGTACGCATATTCAAGTAATCAAACCAACCTGCTGCAGTCCACAAATACTTAGTACCAATTGCAATTGGAGCAATATCATTCGCTTTTAATTTAGCATTAACAGCTAAAAATTCATCCCATGTTTTAGGTTCAGAAAGACCTAGCTTATCAAAAATGTCTTTTCGATAATAAATCCCCCATTGATAATAGGTATAAGGTAACCCCCATTGTTTATCATCAATAGTCATTGCAGGTGTAGCGGACGGCATGTTTGCCTTAAGACCTTCTTTTTCCCAAATATCACTTACATCTTCAAATAAGCCACGGTCTACAAAGGTTTTCATGCGATTACCAGCATACCAAAATACAACATCTGGTGGGCTTGTAGATAACCAATTACGAATCGCCGTTTTATAACCTTCTTTATCATATAGGTTATATTTAACAGTAATATCGGGGTTCTCACTTTCGAATTTTTGAACAATTTCAGTAAATGCTTTCTTTGGCGCTGGATCAGCTTGATCCGAGTTGATCACCAAGGTTCCAGCATTAGCCATCGATATGGTCGCACTAGCAATAGCGCCAACCAATAATGATTGTAGTTTTTTCATTTAGACAAGTCCTCTTATTATTATTAAATGGAACAGAGTTTCAGTATTAAACAAATAACTCATATAATCAAGAACCGAAACTTAGTTTCAGTTTATTTTTTTATATGATTTCTTTGACCTTTCAATTTTTTCCAAATCGCCACTCCTGCTGTGGATATATTTTTACTACCGACAATCAATTCAGCGTCTTCTGGTTCAAAAGATATTGAGCGTGTACCGTAATTAAAAACAAAAATTACATCACCTCTCTCTCGAACCCGTATTCCATCAGGTAGATAGAGAGTAGATAAACCAGCCTTCTCAGCTAACTTTGCTAAACTGGCTTTTAACAAACTAGTATCTAAACAAGATCCAAGATAAAAATGACGTTCCGAGCCCATCAATACAGGATTGCCAGAATCGTCTTTTAATAAACAAGGCAAATCTGTACTAATTTGTTCATGCCAATATTTTAAATTCCCTTTGCCCCAACGACCAGATACTGCTGGTTGAGTGTGTTCAGGTAAGGCATCTACTCGCTCGACTTTTAAAGGCAATAAAGTGGATAACGGTCCCGGTGCAAGATTTTCAGGGATTTGATAGCTGTCTGTCTTACTTCCTGTTCTTGGGCCGGCTAATAAAATGCCTTTATAAGCATGAAGCCTATTCCCCAAGTCCGGTGAAATATGTGCTTGCGCAGGCAATACGAGCAATTCATACATATCCAATGGTGCATGGCTGGAAATGATGTCTACAGATAAACCTAACTCGCGCATAGCTTCATACATTCGGTAGCACCAGAAAAGATAACGATAGGCACGAGACTGAGGCTGAATATCCAGTGACCAACAGACATCGTAATCAAACATCAAGGCAACCTTTCCTGAACAAGGAAGAGACATCAGTTCATCTTTATCCATCCCCATTGCTGCTGATAACGTGTTAATTTCTTTGGCAACTTGTACGGCTTCTTGTGTGGCTTCAGCCTCCTTGGCATCGGGTCTCAACAAGCCAGCATGCATCTGCTCTTGCCCAAACGGAGCTTGGCGCCAACGAAAATAAGACACCATCTCAGCCCCATGAGAAAAAGCCTCCCAAGTCCACAAACGTACCGCGCCATCAGCTGGCGTCGGATTATGTGGCGCCCAATTCACAGGCCCTGGTTGTTGCTCCATAATCCATAAACGCCCTTTACCACAACCTCGATACAAATCATGGTGAAAAGCACCAAAGTCAGGATGACCGACACGTAAATAGGTCTGTTTTTCTTCGTTTGTATAAATGGATTCTTGATCTAGAAAACCTAATGGATAAGTGTCCCAACTCGCTACGTCTAAATCCTGACCGACTTTGTGGTGGTCAAATGCGGTGAAGAATCCCATATAGTTATGAACCAGATCACGGTCAGCGGAATATTTACGCAAAATATCGACCTGCAGTTTATTGAACGCAACCACTTGATCTGAACAACAGCGTTGGAAATCCAATCGATGAGAAGGGTTCGCTTCTGTCACGGTTAAATTAGGCAGTTCAATTTCGTCAAAGGATCGATAGTCCATGCTCCAAAAAACGTTCCCCCACGCTTTATTTAATGCAGCAACTGTTCCGTATTTATCTGATAGCCAAAGACGAAATGCCGTTAAATCCGTTTCTCCATAGCTTAAAATAGTATCGTGGCAGCCATATTCATTATCCGTTTGCCAAGACACTACCGCAGGATGCTGCCCATAACGTTCTGCCATGATGGTTACAATACGACGACACTCTTCACGATATTCAAGACTGGAGAAAGTGTAATGTCGACGAGATCCAAAACCACGTACACGACCTTGCTCATCTGTTGCCAACATAGAAGGATGACGATCCACCAGCCATTTTGGTGGTGTTGCCGTTGGCGTGCCTAAAATCACTTTCAAACCATGAGCATGAAGAATCTCTAACGACTCATCTAACCACTCCCAATCTAATTGATCTGGCTGCGGTTCTATTGTGCTCCAACTAAACTCACCAATCCGAACGTATTCAATACCAATGCGTTGCATATGTTGTGCATCTTCAACCCACCGATCTTTTGACCAATGCTCAGGGTAATAACAAACACCTAATTTCATCTTTTATGCTCCTGCAAACGATTGACTTGGTGCACCTGACACATCAACGTCAATAGCAACAACATGACCAGCGAGAGGTTGATTCACCAGATCATCTGCATTCGTAGCAACCGACGCAGAAGTGATAAACAAGGTTTTACCGTCTTTCCCACCCAACACACAACTCGTCGGTTTTGAGAAAGGCAATTCAATCGTTTGCAATACCTCACCTTCAGGGCTGTAACGTACAACGCGGGAGCCATTCCAGTGAGCATTCCAAAGGCACCCCTCTAAATCGATACAAGAGCCATCCGGCCCAACGCCTTCTTCAACTTCTAAAAAAGGCGTTTGACTGCGTACATCATAGAATTCAGGATAAGGAAAAGTGTGGATTCTTCGAGCCATAGAATCACCAAAATAAAATCGGCCTCGGATCTCATCCCAAGCCAAGGTATTAGCGATACCAACACCTTCTAGCATAAGCGTTTTCTGCCCATCAGAAGTAATTTTCCAAAGACGACCGGAAGCTGATTTTTCAGCATCGTCCATAGTGCCAACCCAAAGTGTTCCATTTGGGTCACACTTAGCATCGTTACTACGATTACCGACGACATCTGTGTCTAATTCACACAGGTTCTCTAATTCTCCAGTTGTTTTATCTAGATAAGCAACAGAGTCCGCTAACGCCACCAACAAACGGTCACCTTGTGTCGTAAACACGGCAGACACTTTTTGTGGCAAATTCCAATGCTGAGTTATATTTGTATCTTGATGCCAACACCAGACTTGGCAAGCAGGAATATCGACCCAATATAAAGCCTGTTCAGATTGGCTCCAGAACGGCCCTTCTGCTAATTGATGTCGCTGAACGCTTATTTTCTTCATATTTTTTCTCCTAAAGTATTAGAAGAGTTATTTTTATAAGCTTTCCACGCCATCATGAATGCCTGTGCATTCGCTTTGGTTGCTGCTACAGATTGGCCTTTTTTATACAAGGCAGAACCCAAACCAAAGCCACGAGCGCCCACATTTAAATAATCGGCAACATTTTCTGGTGTCACGCCACCCACAGGACACAACCAAGTATCAGCAGGAATAACCGCACCCAATGCTTTCACAACATTAATCGTTGGCAAGGCTTCCGCTGGAAACAACTTCACCGCATCAGCACCAGCATGCAAGGCTGCAAACGCTTCACTGGCGGTAAAAAAACCGGGCATAGCATACAAACCAGCTACTTTAGCGGCTTTTATCAATTCAGGGTCTGTATGAGGACTAACCATCAGGCCAGCTCCTGTCGCAACCAGCTCAGTGAGTTGCGCCATGGTCAAAACAGTTCCAGCGCCAATCAAAGCGTCATCACCAAAGGTTTCTTGTAATAATCGTATGCTGTCAAAAGGTTCTGGCGAGTTCAGTGGCACTTCAATCAAACGAAAACCTGCGTCAATCAAAACGCGAGCATGCTCAACTACTTCATCCTTTTCGACACCACGTAAAATGGCAACCATAGGAAATTCTTGCATTAACAAATCAAAAGAATGCTTCATATTATTTGGCTCCACTAGAAACAGCATCAGAGATAATTTGGCTATTTGCCAAGCGTTTTAAACCACGAATACTGGCGTCATTTGCGGATAGAAACTCAGACTTTAGATCACGAGATGACAGTGCCAATGCATAGCGTTCACTTAACTCTTGGCTGCCTATAATAATGACAGGGCTTTTCGGTATACTTAATGAAGACAAGACATCGTTTACATCGTGACCAATAACCACACCAGAGAGATAATCACGCACTTCATTTGAGGCTAATTCGCCACACACAAAACGACTACGCGCACTGAATAAATGGTGTAATATTCCACCCGCTTGCTTGCTGGCTAATACGCCCTTATTAAAAGCGTCTTCATTAAAAGCATCAGATTTTGGTAACCCTTTCACCAAGCTGGACTCATTGTTTAACTGAGCGAACAACTCTCCAGTAATAGAGGTCGAAAACTGTGACACTGTACCGTCTTTCACTTGAACCCATTTACAATGGGTACCAGGCAAACAGAAAACCGGATTATCGTCACTAGGATGTCGAGCTTCAAGCCAATCAATCGCCCCTAGCAACTGAGTTTCTTCACCACGCATGACATCTTGTAGCCCTGCAACACCCACGCCCTGCAACCCAGGAACAATGGCAATAGGATTAGGCAAAGAAGTTTTTAGCCAATAAAGATGTCTTGATAAATCACCTAACTGAATAGGACATTGCTGATAAGGAACTTCCTCCCAACCACCACGGCTACCCACCATGCCAGCCATATAAATGGGCAAATCAGGTGTTAACCAGTCGCCTAATAAATCGGACAATACCGCTTCAAATTCGCAGGTATCCAGTTCCAACATACCGCGATCATTGTCACGTTGAGCCTGTACTTGACCATTTTTATTAATCAAGAAGGCGCGCAAGTTGGTCGTTCCCCAATCAACAGCAATAAAATTAGCTTGATCCGCCGTAGCGCATAAAACAGAATTCGACGAGTTCATTATAATCGTCCTCCGTCAATAACTAGGCTTTGACCTGAAATCATGCGACTGTCATCAGAACCTAAAAACAAAACCAAATCTGCCACATCTTCTGGTTCAATTTTTTCTTTTAACGCCTGCTGAATCATCAACTCGGCTTCAGCCTCTGGCGTTAACCACAAACGTTTTTGTTTTTCCGTCATAACCCAACCGGGCAATACCGTATTAACACGAATTTTTTGTGGGCCAAGTTCTCGTGCCAAGCCTTTCGTTAAACCTGAAATACCAGCTTTTGCCGTCACATAACCAGGGTAACCTGCCAGCCCTAACATCCATGAGTTAGAACTCATATTGATGATGCTCCCGCCGCCAGCTTCCGCCATGGTGGGGGCAATCGCTTGCGCAGCAAAAAAGTGATGTTTCAAATTTACGGACATACATAAATCAAACTGCTCAGAGGTCATTTCTTGTAAGGTATGACGCTGATCATTTGCCGCATTATTCACCAGAATACGAATTGCACCCCATTCGGATATACGGCTATGGATGGTGTCTTTAAGCGTCTCGATTTGAGTCAAATCAATGAGATCAAAATGCACCTGACAACCTTGCTTATTTAGCGTTTCCATCAAGGTATTACCTGCCACTTGATCAATATCAAAGAAGCTGACTAAACAACCTTGCTGTGCTAATGCTCTGACTAACGCCTCACCAATTCCGGAAGCACCACCACTTACTAATGCATGTCGCCCGACCAAACTGGGATAAACCGTATTATTTTTATTATTTGTCATTTAATGAGACTCCCTACTCACTTTCGAACCACTGCTACCTACAAGGAAGTCCAAATCGGCACCTTGATCGGCCTGCATAACATGATCGATATAGAGTTTTGCGTAACCTCGATGGTATTCACTTTCTTCTGGTTGCCATGCTGCTTTACGACGTGTCATTTCTTCATCTGAAATATGCAAGTGCAAACCACGACCTTCAACATCCAGTGTAATTTCGTCGCCATTCTCTACTAAAGCCAAGGGTCCACCCATTGTCGATTCAGGCGCGACATGTAACACAACCGTACCAAATGCAGTGCCACTCATGCGCGCATCACTAATACGCACCATATCCGTGACACCGTGCTCTAGTAACTTGCTCGGTAGCGCCATATTGCCGACTTCTGGCATGCCGGGATAACCTTTCGGACCACAACCTTTCAACACCAGAATGGAGTCTTTATCAACATCCAGTTCAGCCGTATCAATACGTGCTTTATAATCTTCGATGTTTTCAAAGACGACTGCTTTGCCAGTATGCTGTAGCAATTCAGGGGTTGCTGCACTTGGCTTAATAATCGCGCCCTGTGGTGACAAATTACCGCGTAATACCGCAATACCAGCATTATCGCGTAGTGGTTTATCAAGAGGACGAATGACTTCTTCATTAAAACATTCCGCTCCTTGGGTTATTTCACCAAGACTGGCACCACAGACTGTGTTTGTTGTCATATCAAAAAGATGGCTCAAACGTTGAATCAGAGCAGGGAAACCACCAGCGTAATGGAAGTCCTCCATTAAGAATCGACCTGAAGGCATCAAATCGACTAAACAAGGGATTTTAGCTCCGATACGATCCCAATCGTCTAGGGTTAAATCGACGCCAACACGACCTGCAATCGCCAATAGATGCACCACAGCATTCGTCGAGCCACCAATGGCCGCATTCGCTCGAATGGCATTTTCAAACGCAGATTTGGTTAAAATATCCGAAGGTTTAAGGTCTTCTTTAACCATCTCAACGATACGTCCACCGGTAAGATGTGCCAACGCCTGACGACGTGCATCTACCGCAGGCAAAGTGCCGTTTTCTGGTAATGACATACCCAAGGCTTCAACCAAACAAGACATGGTCGATGCGGTACCCATTGTCATGCAAGTACCACGAGAACGAGACATACCAGATTCCGCACGCATGAACTCGTCTAAACTCATTTTACCGCCACGTACGGCCTCGCTGAACTTCCAAACATCAGTACCGGAACCAATGTCTTTACCACGATATTTACCATTTAACATAGGACCAGATGACACAACAATGGTCGGTAGATCAACCGAACAAGCGCCCATTAATTGAGCGGGTGTAGTTTTGTCGCAACCACCTAACAGCACCACACCATCCATGCCATAAGCACGCATGGATTCTTCCACATCCATGCTCATCAAATTGCGAAAAAGCATCGCTGTCGGTTTCATTTGAGTTTCCCCAAGTGACATAACAGGGAACTCTAATGGCACACCGCCCGCTTCCCACACACCACGTTTTACATACTCCGCCAACTCGCGAAGGTGTGAATTACAAGGGGTCAATTCACTCCAAGAATTACAAATACCAATGATTGGGCGACCATCAAAACTGTGGTCTGGCAGGCCTTGATTTTTCATCCAACTGCGGTGAATAAAACCATCTTTATCTAATTTTCCGTACCATTGTTGACTGCGTAATGGTTTTTTATTTTTATCTTCACTATTACTCATTTAGGTATTCTCCGCCGCGGCTACAGTTTGCTAACTACAGCTTGAACTGTTAATAAAATAAGGGATTCAGGATCTAAGATTGGCAATTGCAAGCCAAACTTACTCAAACTAGCACCATTTAAAATAAGAGGTTTCCCCCACCATTTAGGTAGAGCTTTCATAAGATGGTTAGGAAGCGGACTATGCTCTAACACTTCAATGCGATAGAGCTGGTTTGGTAATAAATCAGGTAAACGTATTGGCAAGGTCTGCGCCTGTTTTGGCATAGTAAGCTGGGTATAAACAGCGACACCTTTTAACTTGTCTTGGCTCAGGGCCCATTGTGTTTGAGCTCGACCATCAGCACTGGGTAAACGCCAATTGTTTCCTTCATGTAACACTTCACGACATGTCTTGTAATGAGACAGCCAACGAGCAATAATTACTTTTTGCTCTGCATTTGCAGTCAATAGATTCCACTCAATACCCAGATGACCTAGCATCGCCGTACCAGATCGAAAAGCCACATCGTGAATTCGGCTGGTAGTGTGACTTTGGTCAGGCCCAATATGCGACCCCATCACTTCTGGTGGAAAAAAATAACTAAAGCCTCTCTGAATACTCTGACGCTCCAATGCGTCATTGCAATCTGAAGCCCAAAAACGTTTGGTGAACTGTAAAATACCAAAATCGACTCGAGCACCGCCCGATGAGCAGCTTTCAATTTCCATATTAGGGAATGCTTGATTTAACTCCCCAAGTAATCGATACAATGCCTCTATTTGAGCATGAGCTTGTGGCGCAATATCGCTACTAGGTTGAGTGTAATCACGGTTCATATCCCACTTCACATAATCAATAGGATAATCATTAAAGAGAGAAAACAAACGCTCACGAATATATTGATAGGCTTCTGGTTTTGCTAAATTCAGCACCAGCTGATTGCGTCCTAAAACAGCTTTGTATTGTGGTAATTGCAACGCCCAATCTGGGTGGGCTCGGAAGAGGTCAGAATCAGGATTCACCATCTCAGGCTCAAACCAAAGACCAAATTCCATTCCTAACCCTTTCACATAATCAATCAAAGGCATCAGACCGTCAGGGTATTTGGCCTGATCGACAAACCAATCCCCTAATGCTGAAGTGTCATCATTACGACCACGAAACCAACCATCATCCAAAATATAACGTTCAACCCCTACGTCAGCCGCTTCTTTGGCCAATGCTTTTAACTGAACAACATCATGATCAAAATAAAATGCTTCCCATGTGTTCAAATGCACAGGACGAGGTTTCATTACCTGTAAACGCTGACGCGCTTCTTGATGAAAATACTGGCTCATCAAATTTAAGCCTGAACTGCTGTGGCTTGCCAAGAATGCAGGCGTTGATACACTCTCACCTTTTGATAAGACAACTTCACCGGGTAAATATAAAGCCTCGGCCTGTAAATAACGATGACCTTCTATGGTGTAATCTGCTTTCAGCCTATGATTACCACTCCAAGCCAGATGTACTCCGATAACCTCACCCAGCTGTTCACCAAAGTCTTTTTCACCCACAATAACGGACGGAAAATTTCCATGAGAGTTTCGTCCACTGCGGTTTTCTTGCAACCAAGTTGATTGCCAATCACTGTGCTCTTGCTGAAACTCCTGACACCATCGTCCATAAAAGCTCAGACGTTCTGTAAAATGGCTCATGACAGGCAAAGTGCAAGCTAAACGCTGAACCATCACATCGCCTTCACCTTGGTTCGTTAGTATTAGCTTTTGCTGCAACACACCAGAAGAGAGCAAACCGATTTCTAAAACTAATGACAAAGCGGCGACCTTATCATCTAAGTAAATAGAAAAGCCTAACGCCTGTTCTTCAACAGCCACCAATGACCAACAAGCAGACCAAACTGGACGATCTGTTGAACTGGCCTCCACTCCAGGCGATTGCAGCCAACCTCTGCCAGCTTCAGGAACCAAACTCATCGTCGCTGGCTGATCTAGCATCGCTTGTGGAATAGCCATTTGTTTAGCTAAATACAAATTTCCAAGTGATGTATTATCAGGTAACGCATCTCCCCAATACACAAGCTCTGGCGCCCCTTCTTGTGGGCATACCACCACCAAGGTTTTACCTTGCTGATCTTGTCGATAAAAGCTCACATGTGATTCATTTTTCATCATCGTTAACCTTTCGTCGCGCCCAGTGTTAGACCTGCAATGAAATGACGTTGCATAGCAAAAAATAGAATAACCGGAGGCAAAGCCGCTACAATCGAACCCGCTGCAATAAGTTGCCAAGACGCCAACCATTGACCTTTCAAAGCACTAATGCCTGCTGTAATTGGACGGACTTCATCACTTTGGACTAATACCAATGCCCAAAAATAGTCATTCCAAATAAAGGTAAAAATCAACACAGACAGAGCAGCTAAAGCAGGACGAACAAGAGGTAATACGATGTACCAGAAAATTTTCAATTCACTCACACCTTCGACTCTTGCTGCTTCAATCAATTCATCAGGTAAACCGATGATAAAATTCCGCATAAACAAGGTACAAAAGCCTGTTTGAAAAGCGATATGGAACAGAATGAGTCCCGAAGCCGTGTCATACAAGCCCATACCAATCGTTAGGTCTCGTACTGGAATCATCAGAATCTGGAAAGGAACGAAATTACCTGCAATAAAGGCAGCGAATAATGCCAAACTTCCGCGAAATTTGAATTTTGCCAATGCATAGCCAGCCAAGGTAGATAAAGCCACAGCACCAAATACAGCAGGTAGCGTAATTAAAATGGAGTTCAATAAGTACCGTAGCATGGGGGTTTCAGTAAACACCAAGGTGTAATTTTCAAACAACATCCATTCAGATGGAATACCCCAATAGTTACCAGCATTAATATCTGCAACGGAGCGAGCCGATGTCATTAAAACTGCAATTAGTGGCAATAACCAAAGGAACAAGGCAACCCAAATGGCAACCCGATAGGTCATATTAAATGGCAAAGATTTTTTTTCTATAGGTGTAGGAAACATTAGGCTTTCTCACTTTTCAGCATGCGCCACAAAAAGTAGGCAATATAAATATCCATAATCACGAACAAAACGGTTGCTATCGCAGCACCATAACCAGCTCGGTAGTTAAAGATAGATTGTTCGTACATGAAATAAGCCAACACACTTGAACTACCAAATGGTCCACCGCTGGTCATGGTTGCTACTAAGTCAAAACTACGTAACGCACCGATAACAGTAACCACAACGGCAATGAAGGTAGCTGGTCGCAACTGCGGGAGAATGACAAATCGGAGCATTTTCCAACCATGCGCACCGTCTAAACGCGCCGCTTCAATTTGGTCGGGACTGAGATTATTTAAACCCGTGAGGTACAAAATCATACAGTAGGCTATTTGTGGCCATAGACCTGCCACTATGATGCCAAATGTCACCCAATTTTCATCAGACAATACGGCGACAGGCTCCATTCCAAACAAGCCAATCGCCTTGTTAAAAAGACCAAAAGAAGGATCATAAAACCAAGAGAAAACTAGACCGACAACCACTTGAGAAAGGACAAAAGGAAAGAAAAACATTGATTTAACTAAACGTATACCCATAACCTTTTGGTTTAGAAAGAGCGCAATGGCCAAACCAATTGGTGGCGCTAGCATAAAGAAAACCATCCAATATAGGTTGTTTTTTAATGCAACCCAGAATTGATAATCATCAAAAAGTTCACGGTAGTTACTAAAACCTATAAAAGTTTTTTCACCGAGACCGTCCCACTCATAAAAGCTCAACCAGATACTTTGAAGAATAGGAAACATCACATAAACAGTAAATAAGACAACTGCAGGGGCGAGAAAAACCACTGGCATCCATTTTTGCTGCTTGCTATGCAAATTTTGCATGGCTCACGTACCTCTTTATTTTTATTATATTAATTAGTTTGGATCGTTAAATTCAGACAACGAATAAAATAATGGAATAAAGTTCCATTTTTTGCAATACTCAATTTAAATTATTATTTTGGCTCGCCACTCCTAACCAAAATAAAGAACCAAACATTAGATAGGAAAAGGATAAAGTCATGACCGACCCAGAAAACAAAAGTGGAGGATCATCATTAGATAAAGCTCTAAGTCTTTTACAACAAGTGTGCATGGCTTCCGTACCTTTGCGATTTGCTGACTTAGTAGAAAAAACGGATTTACCGAAAGCAACCGCCCACCGAACTTTAATGTCATTAATCGAGAAAGGGTTAATACGTTTTGATGAAACAACTCAACTTTATCATCCTGGTTACGGACTCTTAGAATTAGCCCATCAAGCCTGGTCTAAAATAGATGTCAGGGATATAGCTGCAGATCAAATGAAATACCTTTGGAGTGAAACAGGTGAAACCATTCACCTTGCAGTACTGGATCGAGGTGAAGTTATCTATATAGATAAATTAGAAAGTCAAAAGAGCTTACGCCTCTTCTCCGCTGTTGGTAAAAAAGGTCCAGCCTATTGTACTGGTGTCGGTAAAGCCATGATGGCTTTTTTAGATGATGAAGCCCTAGCAAAAGCATTAAAAGAACAATCTTTCTTCAAACACACAAGTACAACTATCACCAATAAAGAAGACATGATTCATGAACTTAATAAAATTCGCGAAAGCCGGATTTCATTAGACTTAGAGGAACATGAAGAAGGAATTCAATGTGCGGCTTCCGTCATTCTAAATCATAGAAACGAACCTATTGCTGCACTAAGCATCACAGCTCCAAAATTTAGAGTAGACGATTCACGCTTTCAACACTTTCAAGCATTAGTCAAAGAGGCTTGTGTGAAAGTATCCACCAGAATGGGGGCCATGGCCTCCGCTTGAGACTAGGAAAAATTATGGCAACAATAAAATTAACAAATGTCATCAAAAAATTTAATGAAATAGAAACAATCCATGGCGTCAATCTAGACCTAGAAGACGGAGAATTTGTTGTTTTTGTTGGCCCATCAGGATGTGGTAAATCAACGCTTCTTAGACTTATTGCAGGATTAGAAGACATCACCGATGGCACGTTAGAGATAAACGGTATCAATATGAATAATGTTGCCCCCGCTGATCGTGGTGTGGCGATGGTATTTCAATCCTATGCTCTTTACCCTCATATGACGGTAGAAGAAAACATGAGCTTTGGTTTACGTATGAATGGTGTTGCTCCTGAACAAATTAAAGAGCAAGTATCTAATGCTGCAAACATATTACAACTCAATGAGCTGCTTGATCGTAAACCTAAGCAACTATCTGGTGGTCAAAGACAAAGGGTGGCAATTGGCCGTGCAATTGTTCGTCAACCTGAAGTGTTTTTATTTGATGAACCACTTTCAAACTTAGATGCTGAATTACGTGTTGATATGCGCATTCAAATCGCAAAATTGCACAATAGATTAAAAGCATCCATGGTGTATGTTACCCATGACCAGGTAGAAGCGATGACATTAGCGGATAAAATCGTTGTTTTACGGGATGGAAGAATAGAACAAGTTGGTTCGCCATTAGAGCTTTATCACAACCCTGCCAATGAATTTGTTGCTGGTTTTATTGGCTCACCAAAAATGAACTTTATCGAAGGTAAAATCATCGATATCGACCATCAAAACTTAGCCGTTATTGAGGTTCATGGAGAACGTATCGAACTTCAACTAAATGGAGAAAGCGTCTCTCAAAATGAGATCGTAAAACTTGGCATTCGCCCTGAACATGTAAAAGAAAACCTTAAAGAAGCGGATATTACACTACCAATAATGATCGATGTTGCAGAGCATTTAGGTGGGCTAACGTATCTTTATGGTCAATTCGAAAACCATACATTAACCATTGAAGTAAGTGGCTCAAACCTAACCCGTCACGGTGAAAATGTTAAAGTCGGTATCAAAAAAGAAGATGTTTACTTATTCAACAAAAATGGCGCAGGCCTAGTGAATCGACCAGTACCTACTCGATAACCCCCAGATTAGGTTAATCATTATAGTTATCAAAAAGCCAGTGCTGGCTCAGCGCTGGCTTTCTCTTTGTTTCAACTACTTCAAAGATTTTATAACAACTGCAAAACCTCCACCTTTCTTACACATATCTCTGATACATTTTGAATAGTTTGCAATTACTATGTAAGTTTAAGATCTATAAAAATAACCAAAATAGGAGTTAGCTATGTTATCAGGAAGCTGTTTGTGCGGCGGTGTACAGTACGAGATACAAAGTGAACTAGGTGATATTATGCAATGTCATTGTCAGAATTGTCGTAAAGCAAACGGCGCGGCTTTTGCTGCGAATGCAGGCGTTCCGACAAAGGCATTCTCTTTGTTAAAAGGCGAAGAACTTATAACAGAATACGAATCAACACCCGGCGTCTTTCGTGTGTTTTGCCAACGATGCGCTTCGCCGCTTTACAGTCGCCGACCTAGCATGCCAGATATCCTTCGTCTAAGAATAGGCACGCTTGATACCAAGCTAGACAAAACACCTGCATTCCATATCTTTGTTGGTTCGAAGGCTGAATGGCACAACATCTGTGACGACATTCCTCAACATGAAGAATTCCCTGTCGCTTAATAGAATAAAGTAAAGATAAATCAGCTCGTAATGTATTCAATAGGTTATGAGCTGTCTTTTTAATGGTTCGATGGACCAACAAAAGTGGTAAATATAGCGGTAACTATAAGAATCGAAACACCAACACACTTCTCAATTAAAATAGACCCTTGAAGCTTTTCCGTATTATTTTTCTCTAATACTAACGGCACAAGATACCATTTATGATAGGTCGCAATAGCTAAAATTACGGCAACTAAAATAAGCTTAATTAATAACCAAAAACCATAATCTGATGAGAACCAACCTTTCCAGCCAGTTAAGGTATAACTCAACCACGCACCACAAAGAATTAATACCAATACCGCATAAGCAGCCAACTGACTAAAATAACTTAATACCTTATTTGAATCCTTTGCCGTCATAGTCTTAGAAGCCAACCATAAAGGGAATAATAATCCCAACCACCAAACAGAGATAAAAATATGGGTGAAGAAGATAATTTGATAGTACCAAGTCTGCCCTACTGAATGCCCTGCAAGGGAAAATGAATACAGCAAACTAGCGATGCTCGCTACGGATATACATAACGAAAAAACAGAGAATGGCCAAGATTTTTCTGTTCGTTCTTTACCTAAGACAGACAAGGCAAAAAGAACAAACGCATAAGCGATCAAATTAACCAACAAAACACTTCCTGCTGGAGACTCCCAATAAATAGCAGCCATATCAGGATCAAACATAGCCAACACACCTTCTTCCATTGTTGCGCCAACAAGAACGAAGAAATACCCAACCGACGCAAAAGCACCAACGATTACACCAGTCAAAACATACAATTTTACCTGACCTAGTAAAGCTGATTGGTGTCGCAACAAATGGAAGGAAAATAAGCCACCAACAACACTTAAAACGCCAAAGTACATCAACCATCGTGCCAGCAGTTGCGCAACTTCCCAATGTGTTAACGCCATAATGCTTCCTTATAATTCAAATAGACAGTCTATTTTGACTGCCTATTCTCTAGCACATCAAATCAATCAATTAGTGCTGCATAAAGCCGTACTTACCTTTAACAGTATGACCATCTTTACCTATAGCTCGCCATTCAACAAAGTAATTATCTGGTCTTAACTTGGGTAGCATAGCTTTAAAAACTTTTGTCTCTGGAGCGTTGCGGTCAAACTTAACTTCCATCTCTTTTCCAGCATAGTTTTCTACTTTTAAGCTTATAACCTTCATAGGTTTTTCGAAATGAAGTTCCACACGTTCAGCTTGTGACATCAACATATCCCCATCCCTTGGATAGGTTTCTGTTATCTTTCCATGAGCAAAAGCATTAACGGAAAAAATCAGAGATGAAGCTAAAAGAGCGCATTTAAACAGTGTCATAAGAACATCCTTTATCTAATATGAAATACGATTTTTTGTTATAACTTCCTATCTCACCTAAAAAAGAAAAAATCTTTTCTGCAAAGAAGCTTAATAAACGAGACGTATTCTATCTTTTTGCTAAAGAAGAGTGCAAGAAAGGGATCATTGCCCAATAAATCATGCGCTTTATTTATGCAAAATACTTTATTACCCCCATCCCTCAAAGAATCTTGTTTTCAAGGGTTTAATAAAAAACGAGAGAACCTTTTGTTCATTTTATTGCCTTAGTATCCACAGGTAAGACATGTCATAATTTATTTTAATAAAAAACATAAGCAACAAGAGAGATAAATTCCTATGAGCAAGCCATACAACGAACTAACCCCGATTGAAGCTGATGTCATTCTACATAAAGGCACAGAACGTCCATTTACAGGTGAATTCACAGACACTATGGAAGGTGGTTTATATGTTTGCCGCCAGTGCGATGCTCCACTTTATACGTCTGAGCATAAATTCGTCTCACATTGTGGTTGGCCAAGCTTTGATGATGAAATAAAAGGTGCAATAAAGCGTGTCCCTGATGCCGACGGTCATCGTATAGAGATTGTTTGTGCCAATTGCGAAGGCCATCTTGGGCATGTTTTTGAAGGGGAAAGACTAACGGAAAATAACATTCGTCACTGTGTTAACTCAATTTCAATGAAGTTTAAAAGCAATGAAATTTAAATGAGCATCTAACGTACTTATTTTATTAATAAGTACGTTAATACTCTTCAAAAAAATGAGCTTAATATTCTGAGTATTAGGAAGTAGGTTTTAAGATATTATTCAGATAAAGATTAAGGTGGCATCTCTACCAGCCGCACCTCGGCACACAAGTCCACCGCTGTGGCTGCTTCCTTCCGGATCTGACCAGATTAACGGTTTATCGTTGCGAGGGGACCAGCAGAGACACCATAAAGGAGGCCTGTGACCTTAGGGCGCAATTATACGCAGAGAAATTGAAATATCAACAAGCTTTTCTTACGTTTTTCAAATACTTAGTTTTTTCCTTATCCACGCCCTTCTCTACAACTCCTTTTTAACGATTCTCTTATTCGCAACGTCAAGCTGAATTTAGAAATAAGCACTTTGCGTTAGCAAGACATACATCATTTGCAGTAACATAGTCTTTATTCAGTGTCCTATTCTTTAGAATTAAGGATGTAAGTAATCATTAAGGTGTGACCAAAGTCGCGATACAAAAAGAAGGCATCAACATGAGTTTAAAAGAGTACGAAAATCTTTCTAAGGGCGACCGTTTAGCTTTGGACACAGTATTGGCTAATTTAAAAACAGACGATTCAGGTTTAATTGCCGCAATTGCTCAACAACATGATACTGGCGAAGTTTTAATGCTTGCTTACATGAATGAGAAATCCATTCGTGAATCTTTAGAAACAGGACAAGTTTGCTATTGGTCTCGTTCCCGCCAGACCTATTGGCGTAAAGGTGAAAGCTCTGGGCACAGACAATCATTAGTTTCTATGTCGTTTGATTGTGATGGTGATTGCATTCTTTTAAAAGTTGACCAGAAAGGCCCTGCTTGCCATACCAATCGTCGTGACTGTTTCTTCTTCACAGTTGATGGAAAAGAGGTCGTGATTAGCTCAGAGCCTTCTATTGAAAAATAAAAAAATAGCGCGCACAAAAACAGTGCAAACTAATTAAATTCATCTATATCTTGACACGATTCCTAGGCTATCTTTAAAGTTATAAATAATAATTATATACATATAATACATAATTATTACTAAGTGATATTTTTCTTTGAGTACTCTACAAAAAGAATGTTTCTTGTCAAAAAACAACAAGCATGAAAGTGTGGCTACAAGCCACCATTCATGAAAAGAACCTACATGTTTTTGGTACAAAAGTTGCTGTAGTTTAAAAGACGAATCAACTCCATTTCACTATACTGGATTTAAGTATGTTTAATTTTTCTGTACGCACAAAAATTCTCTCTCTTATTGCACTTTTTTCAATCGTTATTATTGGCATCAGTGTCAGCTCTGCATTCACTAGTAAATCTGTCTCTTCAGAGTTACAAAACCTCTCTTCTCAAAGCCTTCAACTAATGAAAAACCTAGAAAAAAGCCGTCAACTATTACTTCAACAATCCGTTGAATTTGAGCGAGGTTTCTTTCAGGTATCTATTGCAAAATCTATTGGTGGGTACGGTATAGAGCAAGTTGCTGAATCCGAAGAAAAATTCAAAACCTACACTGGAGAGCTGTTAACCAGTATAGAAAATGTCAAAGACATTTTAGCTACAATGCCAGCAAACAAAGGTTTAGACGGATTACTAGAACAAATTAATGCACTTGAAGAACAACAGGCAATTTTTCTAGAAGCCAGCACAGTAACTTACAGCTGGTGGGTAAAACTTAAAACGATGCAAGCGAACAGATCTCGACGTGCGGCGGATGAGAGTTTAATTGCAGTAAATCAACAGATGGAAGAAATCATCACTTCTATTGATGAATATAATAATAGTGTTGCAGCAAATCAAAACAGTAAATTAGACCAAACAATTTATACTAGCGGCTTTATTGCAACGGCACTTATTTTAGCTGGAATAGTGATCAGTATTCTCATCGTCAATGGCATCTGTGTCCCCTTGATTAAAGCAGTACGCAGAGCTGAAGAAATTGCGTCAGGCCAATTAGTGCAGTCTAAAGTAAGCAGCACTCGTAAAGATGAAATTGGCATGCTTGAAATAGCCATGGACAAACTTGTTATTCAATTAAGCAGCATTTTACATGACGTAGCAAAATCCAGCTCCATGCTCACTAACGCTGCTAATGACTTAAACCGAATAACAGATGAATCATCTAATATGGTAGATCGTCAACAAGAAGAGACGAGTCTAATCTCACATGCTATTCAAGAAATCCAAGGCACAGCGGTGCATGTATCTGAATCGACTGCTGATGCAAGTCAAGCCGCATACAATGCAGAAACAGCAGCGAATGAAGGCTCTGCCATTGTTGTCAAAACAATTAATAGTATTGAAGCGTTAGCTGCTGATATTGCCACATCAGCAGAAACCATTAATGAACTACAATCTAATACAGGTGAAATAAGTAACTTCTTAAATGTCATTCTCAGTATCGCAGACCAAACTAACCTTCTGGCTCTAAATGCTGCGATAGAAGCTGCCCGTGCAGGTGAGCATGGACGAGGATTCTCGGTAGTTGCAGACGAAGTGCGCCATTTAGCTAAAAACACCCAAGATGCGACACAAGAAATTGAAAAAATGATCACCCTATTACAAAACGGCACGAGCTCGGCAGTGAAGGCCATGACATCTAGCCATGAAAGATCAACTGATGCTGTAAACCAAGTTAAACACGAAGAGGAAGCGCTACGAAATATCAATGAATCCGTTTCTAAAATCCGAGATATGAACGACAGAATTTCAGCAACTGCAGAAGAGCAAGCGTCTGTTACTGCAGAAGTAAGTCGAAACATTTCTAACATTACTGATATTACGTCAAAGACAACAAATTCAATTCATAAGATCAGTAACTCTGCTGAACAGTTAGCGGCCCTGGCGACACAACTGTCTGCAAAAATCAGCTACTTCAATGTCTAAAACTGTTAGATAGACCTACAGAAAAAACATTCTTTAAAGTAGAATAAAAAGGGAAGCTGATCAGCTTCCCTTTTTTGTCACTAGGAGAAATACATGTGTCGTTGGATGGCCTATCAAGGTGATTCTGTTTATCTTGAGTCTTTATTGTTCGAGCAAGAACATTCATTAGTTCATCAAAGTTTAAGTGCCAAAAAATCAGAAGTAACAGTAAACGCAGACGGCTTTGGTCTTGGCTGGTATGACGAAAGGGAAGAACCAGGTTTGTATCATGAAATCTTACCTGCTTGGAGCGACTGTAACCTTAAAAGTTTAGCAAGACATATTAAAAGCGGCCTCTTCTTTGCTCATGTAAGAGCATCAACAGGTACAGCAACTAACCGCTCAAACTGCCATCCATTTAGCTATAAAAACTGGCTATTTATGCATAACGGTCAAATCGGCGGCTATGAATCTTTACGCTGGCAATTGGATCGATTAATCCCAGAAGACTTGTATAGTGAACGTCACGGTGCAACGGATTCTGAAGTGATTTTCTTATTGATGATTGCGAACGGGTTAGAAGAGAACCCCGAACTTGCAATATCTACGACTCTGACACAAATTTTGGATCTGATGAAAGAGAAAGACATCACTGAGCCATTACGCTTTACCTCGGTTGTATCTGATGGAAAAGAAATGATCGCGATTCGTTTTTCAAGTGATGATCGTGCGCCAAGCCTTTATTACAAAGAGTTTGATGATCATATTGTGGTTGGCTCTGAACCTTTAGATTTTTCCCATAAAGAATGGAATTTAATTCCAGCTGGTCATATCGCTAAAATTAAAAACCAGACGTATGAAATTGTCCCCTTACCTGAGACATTGAGAATGAGCGCCTAAGTCTTACCAAGAAACCATTAAATAATACTAGGTTCTCTCTCTGAAAGAATAAAGAAGGAAATGGCGCTGACAAGAATAAATTGCCTTTCATCTTAGAATTAACTGTTACATTAAAAAATCAGCATAACCAAGTATTACTATCCTGACCGCTTTAGTTTTTGAGAAAAACCGATTTCGTTTTACTCATCAGCATCTATCACCGATAATTACGCCAAATCATGTGTTTGCAATAATCTAACTTGATAGATTATTGCAAACAACCTGCCCAATCAGTGGACCCCAAATTCAATGGAAATCAAAGTTAATTTTCTCGACAACCTCAGACTTGAAGCCAAGTTTGACGATTTCACCGTCACCGCGGATCAACCGATTCGCTACAAAGGCGACGGTTCGGCGCCAAGTCCATTTGATTATTTTTTAGCGTCATCGGCCTTGTGTGCGGCGTATTTTGTGAAGGTTTATTGCAAAGCCCGTGATATCCCGACAGACAACATCCGTCTTTCGCAAAATAACATTGTCGATCCAGAAGACCGTTACAATCAAATTTTTCAGATTCAAGTGGAGCTTCCAGACGATATTTCAGACAAAGATCGCCAAGGTATTTTACGCTCTATTGATCGTTGTACAGTAAAAAAAATCGTGCAAACAGGCCCAGAATTTAAAATTGAAACCGTTGAAAATCTAGACTCAGACGCCAATGCCATGCTGATGGGGCAATCCGATACATCAAACACTTTTATACTGGGTAAAGATCTACCAGTAGAGCAAACCATTGCCAATATGACTGGCATGTTGGCCGATCTTGGAATGAAAATTGAAATATCATCATGGCGTAACATAGTACCGAACGTCTGGTCTCTGCATATTCGTGACGCAGCCTCGCCAATGTGTTTTACCAATGGTAAAGGCGCATCAAAAGAAAGCGCGTTATGTTCAGCTCTTGGGGAATTTATTGAGCGCTTGAACAATAACTTTTTCTACAATGATCAATTCTTTGGCACCGACATCGCCAACAGTGAGTTTGTCCATTATCCCAATGAAAAATGGTTTGCGTTGACAGAAGATGATGCTTTACCAATCGGTATTTTAGATGACTATTGCTTAGGTATTTATAACCCAGACGATGAATTGTTCGGTTCACATTTAATCGACACCAATTCAGGCAATAAAGAACGTGGTATTTGTACAATCCCTTATACTCGCCAATCCGATGGCGAAACCGTTTATATTCCATCAAATCTGATCGAAAACCTCTTTTTAAGCAATGGCATGAGCGCGGGGAATAACCTACAAGAAGCCCATGTACAGTGTTTGTCAGAAATATTCGAACGCGCTGTGAAACGCGAAATCATCGAAGAAGAAATTGTCTTACCCGATGTGCCAATGCACGTACTGGAAAAATACCCTAGCATTCTTGCTGGCATTAAGGGTTTAGAAGAGCAAGGTTTTCCTATCGTCGTGAAAGATGCGTCCCTCGGTGGCCAATTCCCTGTCATGTGCGTCACCTTAATGAACCCAAAAACCGGCGGCGTATTCGCCTCTTTTGGTGCGCACCCAAGTCTTGAAGTTGCACTAGAACGCAGCCTAACGGAATTACTACAAGGTCGTAGTTTCGAGGGCTTAAACGATGTACCAAAACCAACCTTTAACAGCATGGCGGTTAGCGAACCTGAAAACTTCGTAGAGCATTTCATTGATTCAACAGGTGTTATTTCATGGCGATTCTTTAGTGATAAGCACGACTATGAATTCTGTGAATGGGATTTTTCTGGCACCAGTGAAGAAGAAGCAAACAGCTTATTTGGTATCTTAAAAGACTTAGAAAAAGAAGTGTACGTTGCTGAATTTACGGATTTAGGCGCCTCAGCCTGCCGTATTCTAGTGCCGGACTATTCCGAAATTTACCCAGTTGAAGACCTAGTGTGGGACAACACTAATAAAGCCTTAGATTATCGCGAAGACATCTTGAATCTACACGCTTTAAACGACAAACAACTGGCCATGTTAGTTAGTCGTTTAGAAGAAAGCCAACTCGATAATTACACAGACATCCCGACGCTAATCGGCATTGTGTTTGATGACAATACTGTGTGGGGACAACTCACTATTATGGAACTCAAAATCCTAATTTATTTAGCTCTCGGTGCACACGAAGACGCTTTGGAATTAGTCGCAGAGTTTCTACAGTTCAACGACAACACGGTTCAACGCGGCCTTTTCTATCAAGCCATAAATGCCGTACTAGAAGTCACTTTAGATGAAGAACTAGAACTGGGTGACTTCATTAACAACTTCAACCGTATGTTTGGTAAAGACCTCATGGAAAATGTCGTAGGCTCCGTCACGGGCGATGTACGTTTTTACGGCTTAACCAAAACCAGCATGCAACTTGAAGGCATCGAACCGCACTTACGATTGATAGAAAGCTACAAAAAACTGCATCAAGCTCGTAAAGAAAACGCGGAGAAATAAGAAAAGGGAATTGAAGAAGAAAAATCACGCACCTTTAAACCCAGTAATCACTGAATCTTAAAGGTGCGTGTTTTTTCAATTTCTACCTCTAATAAAAACTCACTAGTTCAGTCATTGCAAACTCTAGTTAAAACCCCTATTGATGGGACAAATGGAAATCAACGATGCGCCCTTTTTTCAAAATATTCTTCGCTGTGGCTGCGTCAAAGCAACTAACTTCTTCCGCCCCTGAATAACTGCAGATAAAACTGTCCCAGTTTGGGCTACTTGCCGTACCTGAGTACGACACTCCACCAGCTTTAGGAACTACTGGACTGGTGCCAATATAACCATAGCTGCTGCTATTCTGCATTTTCAACCACAGAGTTAAACCTGAAGGCAGGCAATCTGTTTCACCGTCATTAGGCGCTGTCCATTTATAATCACCTCGAACCACAGGCTCCCCCATAAAAGCACTAATATCATAGGCCAGCGTCATTGATTCAATTTTACAACTACCCACCTGAAGGTTTTGCTTAGTAATCGTACCTTCACAGTCACATTCAACCTCCTTGCTTTCGCTAATGTTTAAATTAGCTAAAACTTTGCTGCCATTAGTTTCTTTCGGCTGAATTTTAGGTAGGTTAGGTGGTACAGAAACAAGGCTAGCAGAGTCTACCTCCTCTTCAGACGACGTACTTTGTGTTAACAACACTTGTTGTCGTTCAACCAAACGAGTTCGTCGCTCTTGCTCAGTGAATAAGCGCGCATCCGAAATTTTCTGGGCACGTTGCTGCTGCTCCTTCATCATTTCTTGACGTTGCTGAAGATATACTAATCGCTGCTGTTCTTGTTGAACCTGACGCTCAGCTACCAACCGCTGCTGCAACTCTTGTTCAAGCTTTTGCTGGGCCTGAATATGAGCAATCTGTTGCTGTAATTGTTCATTCTGATTATTCATCTGAACACGAGTTTGTGCTAACTCTCGCAAAGCTGGGTCTTTAATTTCATAAGTTCCTTCCATAAGACTTTGGTTCATCTGTGCTAATTGCGAACCGTGACCATCTTCAACCCAGATATCATTGACTGCAGCCCCCATTACATCAATTGTATTTTCGATAGGTATATCTGCTCCAACCGCTATACCGGCAATCGCAACGGTGGAGAATATTTGCCCAAACAAATTACCACCACTGGAGCTGGACTGTGCTCTATAACTATAGGTTCGCCCCCCATATTGCTGTATATACGCTGTGGTTTTGGAGAACTCTTGACGCTTAGCAATATCCAGTGCCGTTTCATCATCCTTATCAACAATATTAGGATCAGCTCCTCCTTGTAAAAGAAGTTTAACCGTGTCGTAATAACCAAGATAAGCAGCGTAATGTAAAGGGTAATCACCTTTATATGTTGGAATGTTTGGATCTGCTCCTGCCGCCAACAACATTTTAATAACATCATCATTTGATTTATTAGCTTTGGCCGTAAGGTAAAGCGCTGTCGAACCGTCATGACTACGAACATTAACATCAGCGCCAGCGGCTAACAGTTGCTTAACAACATCAGAGTGATTTTTCTCTGCAGCAGTAGCTAAAGCGGTCCATCCAGAGTTATCATTTTTCGTATCCAGATCTACACCCGCAGCTATCATGCTTTTGATGACATCAACATGACCTCCGTAACTGGCTAGATAAAATGGCGTGTAACCTATTCCCCCCTCTGATTTGCATCAGCACCTGCAGCCAATAAAATATCCACAACTTTCGTATACCCGTTTTGAGCCGCTATATGAAGTGCCGTTCTAAGTTCGTCTCGGTTTTTTACATTCACTTCAGCACCAAAGGCTAACAACAAAGCCACTTGTTCTGCATTACCCTTGCTAGCCGCCCAATATAAAGCAGTTTGATCATTACTACCTTTCTCATTCGGGTCCGCCCCAAGCAGCAATAGTTTTTCAGAGACTTTCAAATTCTCATTATCAGTAACGGTCATATGAAGAGGAGGAAACATCCCCCCCGTGCCACTTACTTCAGCACCTGCAAGCGCTAACCATTCAATCATTTTAAGTTTTTTATCAGAAAATTCTTCCGCTGTAATTTGTGACATGCTGGAAGGGAACCCATCCAGATCTTCTGGAAAAGACAGAGGAACATCATTAACCCGCACCAACCCATCAACAGCAAAGAAAAGCGCATTGAGATTTTTCAAACGATCACCTTCGCTTAACAAGGTCGCATCAGCCCCCTCGGCTAACAGAAGCTTAACCATATCCGTATTCTTAGCCCTAGCTGCCATCATTAAAGGTGTGTAGCTTTCAGCACGAAGGTTGACATCAGCACCATTAGCCAAAAGCATTTCAGCCAGTTTTAACTTAAAACCTTCAACAGATATATGAAACGGTGTTTTTCCATTTTTGTCAGGGATATTAGGGTCAGCACCTTCACGCAAGAGTAAAGCAACCGCATCAACGCTATCTCCATCCACTGCGGCTCGTAACGCAGTCTTCTTATATTTCAGGTTTAATGCGTCTGGATCAGCACCGGCCTCCAACAAACGCTGTAATACAGCTATATGACCAGAGAGGGCTGCATAATAAAGACTTGTAGCACCGTCCCAGTCTTTAGCATCAACCTCTCGACCTTCGGCTAAATATTGCTCAACAGCTAGATCATCACCATTAGATGCCGCTTTAGTCAATTGCGAAGCCGTTCCAATACAACCCGACAACATGAACAATGGAACAACCATAGCAAGAAACCACAGCGCTGCTTTCTTGGACATAGACACACCTCAACCTTTGATTTTTACTGTGTAGTGAAAAATGATATTTAGGCGCGTTTCCCTACTACTTAAGATGTCTATTGAGGTTACTCTAAATAATCAGTTCAACTATTTATAAGACACATTCAAAAAATCAAAAGTGGAATAAACGAGCGTAGGTTATCTCTTCTTTTTATAAAAAAGTACGACTTGTATTTTTAAAAATCTCAGCATGGAGAATTCTTAACCATAAATATTAGGACTGTTTTTCATTTTTCGCCAATATATACAGAAAAAATATGAAAGAAATTCAAGTAAAACATGCACTTCCCAGCAAGATTAGAAATAAATTGTTTGCGTCTATAGTTTTAGAAGGAAATACAAAATGGATTCATTCTGAGTTTAATTCCTTTAAAAATATTAAATTTGGTGAATATGATGTTTTAAGATAAATGGGCTTCTAATTTACATGAATGAAAACATCAAGCATTTTGCTCTAATAAAACTTGCCGTTCTAAAGGCACAACCTATGAGGAACAATGATGTGAAATCAAAGGATAGCGTTGAGTAAATGGCTTTGGACTTATCTATTATTGAGCATCAAATAAAAAAGGACGCATAAGCGCCCTTCAATAACTATTAACTACAACGATCTACTCGCTAGCGCGATAGGCGTAGGTGGCGTTCAGTCGATATTGAATCCACTCTCCGCCGAGTATTGGTTCATACTTGGCTGGATTTTCTGGCGTAGCACAGGTCGGTACGCATTCCACTTTGGTTTCATAGTCTGGCTCAACAAAAAATGGGAAAGAATAACGATGTACGTCTGTCGTTGATGCACGTACCCGATGAGCCGTAGACACGTATTCGTCGTTCGTCCAATGTTGCATTAAGTCACCAATGTTGACGACAATAGCATTTTCAATTGGTGTCGCATCCACCCATTCGTTGTTACGGTTTTTCACTTGTAAGCCACCAATCTGATCTTGCAGTAATAAAGTGACACAACCATAGTCTGTGTGTGCGCCTGCACCGTTATCATGCTCTACATTTGGACGTGGCGGATAATGGATCATACGCAATACTGTTACATGATTAGTAAAGCCGCTGGTAAAAAAATCATCTTCTAATGATAAGGCTTGAGCCATAGCCGTTAATAGTTTCTGTGCAACAGAAAACGCCTCCACATAATACTCTTGTAAAACTTCAACGGTTTTAGGATCACTTGGATTTTGGTTCGGACCGTACATCTTTGGATATTTAACGGCCAGAGGATGATTCGATGGAAACTCAAGTGCCATATCGAAGGTTTCTTTCCAGTCAGCATGCCCATTTTCATCAAGCTGCTCTTCACCTATGTTGCCATAACCACGGTGATTGACACTGTTTCTAATATCAATGGCATTTTTCACATCTTGAGGCTGTGCAAAGAAACGTTTTGCTTCACGCATTAAAGCGTTCATCAAAGACACTGGAATACTGGTATTCACAAGATAAAAGAAACCAATTTCGCGACACGCTTTATCTAGCATGTGAATTTCTTGTTGGCGAATAGAATCAGTTTCGTGGGTTAACTTTGTAAAATCTATTAAAGGAATAGACACTTTTCTCTCCTAATTGAGTTTATGTTCGTGAAGAAATTTTCACTAATCGCGTGTGTTTTGGATTAAAACGCTTTAACCCGATTTCACAAAAATCAACAAAGATCATTTGTTTGCTACCTTGCTCTTGTCGTACGACAACACCTTGACCAAATTGATCATGACGTACTTTATCACCTGGTTTTAGTTGGTTGGTATTTTCTACTTTCTGTTTAAAAGCCAACTTAGGTGAAGGTGTTGTCGCTGCTAAATAACGCTGAAAAACAGCACCTCTAGCTGTATCAATAGACGTCACTTCGACGCCTGTACTACTTTGCAAATCAAGACGCCAAGCCTCACAAATTCGACGTACCGCATAAGGCTGAGCCTCAAACACAAATCGAGAGAGTGACAAACTTTTAAACCCTTGACTAGGAATGTCACCTTGCTTCAAATAGTTATATTCGTCTGGTGTTGGCGTTTCTAGTAAAACAAGCTTCTTTTTCGCTCGCGTAATTGCCACATAAAACAAGCGTCGCTCTGACGCTAAATCACTGGCAGCTTGTTTATCAATCGCACTTAAGTCTTCATCATAATAAGGGAAACGCCCTTCTTGTAAGCCTGTTAATAAGACCTGATCAAACTCCAACCCTTTTGACTTATGTATCGTCATTAGATGAACCCCGTGACTCACATCCGCCTGACGTTCATTCAGTTTGGCAAGTTGCTCTAGAATCGATTGAGCATCACCGCCAACACCTCGAACATAGGCCATAAAGGCATCACATGTAGCGATTTTTTCTTGTGTCTGAATATCTTTATTACTTGTACTTTCGAAGTAACGGTAAATCCCTAATTTTTCTAAAGTATGAGCTAAACCCTGCGCAGGATCAGTACGGTACATCCCCAAACTACGTAACCAATCAGCACGCTCATATAATTTTTTTGCTCGCCAACCATCCGATGAATCTGCCAATGTTTCAATGATCTGTGGCAACAAGTGTGGTGATTGCTTAGCCTGTTGAATTAATGTCTTACGTTGCGTCATTGATCCACCAAGGCTGGGAATCATCAACAAATATTCAATGTCATCTGGGTGAAAAAAGGATTTAGCGTTTTCCAGTCCACCAGCCATAACCGCCAAATACGCCATCAACATACGAATCTGTCGATTTTCTAATAAAGGCGAATCACCGTGTAATTGATAAGGCACACCTTTGTGCATCAACGCCAATTGTACTGGTACCATATCACTATATAAACGAACTAAAACGGCCGTATCGTTTAGTGCTCGACCTTCATCAACCCAAGCCTTCAACTCTCCTAATAAAGCCTTCCCTGTTTTAGGTGCTCAGCGCAAAAGACACTTTCGTCTGCTCGCCAGCGCCAATTACTAAGGCATCTGCATCGTTTTCACTGATCACGCTTGATGCCATCAAACCAACAGAGTGACCGAAGCGAAAACTCGTACTCAATGGATAAGTTGCAACTTGAGAAAAATCTTCATCAAATTGTGTCGCCATGATGTCAGGGCTTGCGCCTCGCCATTCATAAATACACTGCTGTACATCGCCAACAATCATCCATTGGCACGGCATAGGATAAAGCGACTTCAAAAGCTCATACTGACAAGGATTAATGTCTTGAAACTCATCAATCAGCAGATAACGAAAATCCGGTACCAAGCCTCGAATTTGCATTCTTTCTGGTTCTGCAAGCTCATTAATCAAATCATGAGGGTCGCTTAATAAATCGGCAAAAAAACGACAGTTATTACGCTTTCGAAGTGTTTCTAACTCATCAAATAACGCAGGGAAAAATTGTCGTTCTTTAGACCAACCTAACGCATCGAAAACCACTTTAGCTGGTTTGTCAGACGCTTTTACCTGATCAATAAATAATAAAACGTCTTCCAACCAATCTTTTTCATCTTGCAGCGCGACTTTCTCACCTTTTCGCACTAAGCGCTGTAAAGCTTCACGGAGCATTTTTACTAAACTGAAATCATCCGTTATCAATTTCGCAGGCACTAACCAACCTTGCTGTTCTAATCGCCTACAAAACTTCATACCAAACGCATGAAACGTCATCACGCTAGGCGAACGAAAATGTCCTTTTGCCTTTAACTGCTGACTTAAACGCTCGGTGAATTCCTCCTGAGCGCTTTTGTTAAACATGAAAACACCAATGTGAGAAGGGTCAACACCTTGCGCCAACAGATACTCAATCCGAGAAATCAGTGTAGTGGTTTTACCCGCCCCCGCCACGGCGATGACTTTGGCTGGCGTAACAAGGTCATGATTAACAACCAGTGCTTGCTCATTGGTTAACAAAGCATGGTTTCCTTTTCCATGTGGCTCTGTTTGAGTCTGTGTTTCATCGTGCGTTCGCATCAAAATAATAGAGCCTAGTCTTCAAATAAGTGGCCGCTTTCACGAAAAGCAAGATGCTCTTTGCCTGCGATTTTAGCAATAGATTCACCACACACGACTAAACGTCGCTGTACCCTAGCAAAAAACACGCCATTGGTACGGGCTATTAAAGGGTAACGAGAGGTGTCTACATCATCGTCCATTAAATTAACCACTTCGCCAATTAATTCACCGACTTCAACATCTTCACCTATCGCTTTGTGATAACAAACAATGCCGGCACAAGGTGCTTTTACTAAGTCCATGGCGTCTAATGGAAAATATTCTACTTGGCTGTCATCAATAATAGGTAAATCACCACCTACTACACCACGCAGCACCAAATAAGAAAATAGAGCTTGTGCATCTTGTTGAGCAAACTCATTAGAAATGTCATTCTCGCCGCGCAGCTCAACCGTCAAAGAACGACTTCCCCAGGGAATGAGATCTGTGTATTGGGCTTTTAAATCTCGCCAGACACTGACATTGGTTTCATCAAAAGAAAACGCACCCGTCTCCTCTTCAGACAAACCAACTCTTGCACCAAGCAATGCTAGTAGAGGTTTAAAGTGGGATTCAAACTCTTGTGCCACATAGGCGTGCATACCCGCCTCACCAGAACAGTGCAGATCAATAATTTCGTCCGCGTCCATAGACAAGGCTAACAAGGTTTTTTTCATGCCTTGTAGTTCCGTCGTTTCCGGTAACAAAGTTAATTCATTCTGAATCGCTTTACGAATAAGCAGTAAATTCTCGACGCTATCATCTGTGATATCGTCTTTAATCCGTTTCTCAACTTTCGCCCCTAGTTGAGGCCAATTACGGTTGAAATTTCCTCCACCATCAGAAAAAGCAAAACGCCCTGGTATATAACCATGAAAATTTTGCGCTAAACCTATAGGGTTCGCAACAGGAACGATGACAACTTCGCCTTGAATCAGGTTTGCGTCATCAGCTTCCTTTAGTAATTTAATAAGCGTGTTTAACACTAAAAAACCAGGCCATTCATCCGCATGAAGTCCGGCTTGAAAATAAACTTTAGGACGAGCACCGGCTTCACCAAAGTGATGAGCTTTTAAGATACGTTGAGTACCAGGCGTGGCGCTAGGCAATACGTGAGAATAAATTTGGTAAGACATAACACCTCATGTTTTGGGTTAAACTACTCGCCTTATTTGAGTGTGCGACATGGTACGCTAAATTCGAAAGTTAATAAAAAACTTCTCAGTAATAAAAACTTTGTAATAAATTGAACCTTATCAACGTCTAAGGTTCATAACTTAATATTTTTAGGAGAAACGAATGAGAAAGTCGTTCGCAGCCGTATCTATCACAGCAGCATTAGTGTTAGGCAGCCTACCCGCTCAAGCCTCTTGGCAAGACACATTACAAGAAGCTAAAGGTCAAACTGTTTACTTCAATGCATGGGGCGGTGCTGACAATATCAACGACTACATTCAATGGGCTGCAAATCGTATTAAAGATGAATATGATGTCACTCTTAAACAGGTTAAATTAACAGACACATCTGACGCTGTTAATCGCGTACTTGCTGAAAAAGCCGCAGGCAAAAACAATAATGGTTCAATTGATTTGATTTGGCTTAATGGCGAAAACTTTCGAGCAATGAAAGACAATCAATTATTGTCTAGACCTTTTAGCCAATCTTTACCTAACTACAAAAAATACATTGATGAAAACGCTCGTCAAAGCTTAACACTCGATTTTGGTACACCAGTAGAAGGCATGGAATCCCCTTGGGGCATGGCTCAAGTTATCTTCATGTATGATACTGTCACCTTAGACACACCACCAAAGTCCATGAATGAATTGCTAGCTTACGCAAAAGCCAACCCTGGTCGAATCACTTACCCTGAGCCACCACAATTTCTCAGTTCTACTTTTTTGAAACAGGCTTTGTACGAATTAACACCACATCGCAAAGCACTTTCTCAACCTGTAGACAGTGTCGATTTTGATAAAATAACTGCGCCTTTATGGGCTTATCTTGATCAACTTCATACTGTTGCATGGCGTAACGGTCAAAACTTCCCTTCTAGTGCAGAAGAAATGATGCGCCTATTAGACGACCAAGAAATTGATATCGCTCTTAGCTTCGATATTTCTGCGGCGTCAGTTCAGATTGACAAAGGCAACCTACCAGACACGGTTCGCTCTTATGTGTTTGATCAAGGTACAATTGGTAACACTCACTTCCTCGCCATTCCTTATAACAGTGGCGCCAAAGCTGGTGCGCAAGTTGTAGCAAACTTCATGCTGTCTCCTGAAGCTCAGGTTCGTAAGCAAGAACCGACTGTTTGGGGCGATTTAAGTGTGTTGTCTTATGACAAATTATCCACTGACGAACAAGCTCAGTTTGATAACTTACCTCGTGGCATTGCAACATTAAGTATTGAAGAACTGGGAAAAACACTGCCTGAACCACATAGCAGTTGGGTTGATGCATTGGAAACAGAGTGGCGTCAGCGCTACGCTCAATAGCGATTAAACACCTGTCAAAGCCGTGATTGGCCAGCGCAATTAACTAGGTAGACAATCACGGCATAAGTATTTTTTATCAGAACCGTTTCTGTATACCTGTTGATTCGCTAAAAAATTAAGAAGTAAAATGCCACTAAAACACACACAATGGATTACAGCCTTAATCGCTGCTCTGCTCACATTACCGGTTATCATTGGTTTGATTGGCACCTTGCTTCCTGCGTTTCAATTTTTCCCACCACTTGGCGAATACCAATTTTCTATCACGCCTTGGCAAAATATTTTTGCTCAAGGGGAGTTTTACTCCAGCTTAAAACTTACTCTGATTACAGGTATTGGCGGCCCATTACTGTCACTCTGGTTGGCATTATCTTTATTAGCTTGGGGTTATGAGCGACCTTTCTTTCGTAAAATAGAAGCCTTGCTGTCACCCATCCTTGCGGTTCCTCATGCAGCGATTGCGATTGGCTTGTTATTTTTATTAAGTCCATCAGGTTGGTTAGTTCGTATATTTAGCCCTTGGTTAACCGGTTTTGATCGACCGCCAAATTGGATCACAGTACAAGACCCTTATGGCTTTTCTCTTATTTTTGCTTTGATTATCAAAGAAATGCCCTACTTACTGTTTGTGATGCTGGCAGCAATGAAAAGCATCAAGGCAAGAGAAAACATTCAAGCCTGCCAAGCACTTGGTTACAGCCGATTCACTTTATGGCGAAAAGTCTTAATACCTCAGCTTTACCCAATTATCCGTTTACCGATTTTTATCGTGGTTGCTTTTAGCCTTACGGTTGTAGACTTGGCTTTGGTGATCGGACCAAACACCCCTTCAACCTTAGCGGTAACCTTATACCGCTGGTTCAATGATCCAGATTTATCCATGCGTTTTATGGCAAGCGCAGGAGCCACGTTTTTAATGGTGACCATTGTTCTTGTATTAGGTGGATGGGAAATCGCTCATAGAGCATTCAGCTCCTTCACACGCTGCGAACGAAGTGATGGTAAACGCAAAGGAATCACCGATATTTTATTGGGTGCTGGTGTTGTATTTGGTTTAATTACACTAATCAGTGCTTTTGCGGCCTTGGTTTTATTGCCTATTTGGTCCCTAGCGAAACGTTGGCGCTTCCCTGACGCTTTGCCATCAACATGGACATGGGACAACATTGAACGTGCTACACCATTATTGATAGAACTAACATCCAATACCTTATTGATTGCTTTCTCGGCTACCTTGATCGCCTGTGCGGCTAGTTTATTTATGCTAGAAACTAAGCGCCAAAGTATGGTCAAATCAAATAAAGTATCCCAACAACATACTTTTGATTGGCTGATTTATGTTCCTATCTTACTTCCACAAATTGGCTTTTTATTTGGGTTGCATGTTTTACTCATTTATCTAAATCTAAACGGCAGTATTTGCGCCATCATCGCACTCCATCTTATGTATGTACTGCCTTATGTTTATCTAACATTGAAAGGCCCTTACTTGGCGTACAATGAAAACTATTTATTGCAAGCCAATCGATTAAACAACCGTCCTTGGCGTCATTATTTTGTTATTAAAATAGCCATGCTAAAACCCGCGCTGTTTACTGCTTTCGCTATGGGATTTTCGGTTAGTATCGCCCAGTATTTGCCCACACTTATCGCCGGTGAAGGTCGACACAGCACACTAACAACAGAAGCCATTGCACAAGCCGCATCGGGCGATAGAAAACAAGTTGGCAGTATGGCTTTATTACAGGCTTTCTTTCCTGTCATTGTATTTTGGTTAGCTCAAATCATTCCAACTCGTTGGACAAAATGGCGACTTGCCATGAAGAACTTTTTCAAAAAGGATAAATTGTGCTCAGCGTAAAAAGTTTTACTCTGTCATCTACCGACAAAACACTCATTAAAGACCTAAGCTTTGATATTGCTGACGGCCAAGTTTTATCCATTATGGGCCCGAGCGGTATTGGTAAGTCGAGCTTATTGCATTTTCTAAGTGGCACTCTGTCTCATTCCCTAACGGCGACAGGTGAAGCCTTCCTTAATAATGAGCCACTTCATACCAAGCCGACAGAAGCGCGTAAAGTGGGATTGCTACAACAAATGCCCCTGCTGTTTCCTCACATGAGTATCATTGAAAATCTACTCTTCGCCATTCCCGCTGATGTGACAAAAGAAACACGCCGTAAGCTGATTCGAAACGCCTTAGAGAAACTAGGCATGTCAGACAAAGCCAACGCCCTACCTAAAGAGCTGTCTGGTGGTCAGCAAGCCCGTGTTGCCCTGCTTCGCACCTTACTGGCTAAACCCGATTACCTTTTACTGGATGAGCCTTTTAGTAAACTTGATCCAGCCCTTAGACGTGATGTACGAGCTTTTGTGCTTGAAGAAATCCGTCAGGCTAACATTCCAGCTCTGCTCGTAACACACGATTCAGAAGACGCAAAAGCCATGGCAGGAAAATGTTTAGAAATTGATGGGACAGAATAAAGCAAACTTACCATTGATCATAAGTGGAAAAACGTTTTAGCATTAAAAATAGGGTTAATACTAAAACAAGCAAGGAGCCATGTTCATGCCTGAATTAACCACTGAGTTTGCAATCGCAGAGACCTACCTAAAACAAATGCTAGAGGCCGATGATTCTGGAGATTATGATTTGTATATTAAACATTTTGAATCAAAAGATCTGATTGGTTTCACCAAAGAACGATTCGACCGTGATGTTAAGCAGATGCATGAAAGAAATGGCCTAAATGTCGGCTATGAATATTTTGGCTCGTTAAAGGCGCCACGAGAAGACAGCACAAGTGCGAACGGTCACTACGAGGGCTTCAGATTTATCTGGAAAGGTATTTACGAAAAACGTGAAGCCCTAATCGTAATTGGCATTCATAAAAAAGATGGCATTTGGTATTTAAACAATGCATCGGTTCATTAAGATAAACCACCCCTTAAACATGGATTCAGAGACAATACTTAAAGCGACACTTTAGTTCTCTGATCTATTTTATAAATGGCTTTTTTTACATCATCTACATGCGTCAGGTTAATAATATGACTGGCTCCTTCCAACATAATAACTTCTACCTTCGATGATTTAAAAATTTCAGGCGCTTTGGTCGCACTACCAGGGCGAACCAAGGTGTCATCTGTTCCTTGCAGAATCGTGATAGGCATAGTAATAGCAGCAAACTGGGCTTGTAGATTCTCTAAGCTTGGACGAATAGCCAACACTTCATTATTAGAGTTCATCCACATATTGGGGAGTAAAAAATCCGGCACCCAATCTAGCACATAATTAAACCATCGGGCTTCAGACAGTACAGGATCTAGATCTCCAGCTAAGACAACCACAGCTTTTACATAATTTGGATAATCTACCGCTAACTTAGGGACTAACGAACCACCAAGGGAATGCCCAATCAGGATTATTTTTTGTTGATTATTTGCCTGCCAGATTTCTTCTAAGATAGGCTCAATCAAACGGGACTGATCGTTAAGCGAAACAGGAAATTCACCGTCAGAATAGCTAGATTCACCCCAACCTGGTCGGTCAATTGAATGCATGTGAAAGTCTTTTCTAAGAGCCGAATCCTCAAAGTATCGAGCAAAGGTTCCCCAGCTTCCCGGTGTACCATGCACAAACATAAGACTGGTTTTTTGTTCATCTAGATTTATGTTTGTATTTTTATTGTCTAAATCTGTTTGCTCAAAAGATAAAGGCTGACTGGCAACATAATGAAGCTGGTAATTGTCTTTTTTGATAATGTGAGTCGTAACCAAGCTAGGCGCATTCATCACACGCTCAGTAATAATTTGATTGTTGTCAATTTCATTATTTTTATCCAATTCGCTATCGACAGAACAAGCACTTATAACAAAGACAGCAAAGGCAAGAACGCCTATACGGTAACAGCTAGGTTTAAACGTCATGGAAGTGTTTACTCATTAGATTAAGATCACAAAACAGCGATATGTTTATTAGACGTTAAAGAACTTCAAAAATTACAGTTCACCCTAAAAACGATTCATCTTAAAAACAGCGAACCATTGGCTAATGGCCCACTACTCTTTGAACCAAAAGTTCATATTCAGAAAGCAACACGTCAGATTGATATTGATTCACTGGTGGAGCAGGCGTTTTATTTTCAATCAGTTTTTGAATGAGATCTACGGCGTATTTGGCTTCTTGCTTTGGATTACTCATGTCACTTTGATATAAATATTCATCACCAAATAATTCTGGATAAACTTGGCGATTCGGTAAAACAGGAACACAACCCAGAGCCACAGCTTCTAATACAGCAAGACCTTGAAATTCGTGTAATGCAGTAGATAACACAAGATCTGATGAGCCAAGAAACGCTAAATAATCCGCCCTACTTTCAGCAAAACCAAATTGCCGAATACGGTGAAAAAACTGCATTTTTATCTGCTCAAATTCTCTTGGAATCGAACGAAATTGTTCACCAAGAATGGCAATTTCGTACTCTATCGAACGAGCTTCTAATTCTTCTAAAATAGCTAATAATCGATCCGGCCCTTTGTCGAATTCCCAACGTGCCGACCACACCAGTCTAACCTTGTCATTAGCGGGTTCTTCATTATTGGTTTTTGGCTCAATTACTTCCAATGGAACTGACAATATTTGGGATTTTTCCTCTGTACTGATGAGCCAATCTGGCGATACGTAATCAGGCAGTTTCTTTAATAGCGCCCGAGCACCATCAAAAAAAGAATCTTTATTAAATTGACTGTTGAAGACACATAAATCTGCTGCCAAAGCACTGTATAAGGTGACCATTTGCATTTCAATCAAGCCTTGTTGCTTATCACTGGCTGGATAAGCAAACTGGTTTTCATGGAAATACAGCAACCAAGGAATATTTTGTAAATCAGGACAAAACGCTTTTAAGCCAACACAGTCAGTCATGGATGTCGCAATCACAAGATCATACGGTTTTTCTAAGGCCGCTTTGAATTTAGGATCAAAAGCAAAACTCATCGCATTGCCACGTATTCGCCAGGCAAAATGACGCGCGGGCAAAGACAAATATTCCCAACGGTGCTGACTCAAACCATTCATTAAGGTGTTCGCCCATGCTCTGTGACTGCTTGCTTCATAGGCACTAATTAATAAAATTCGCACAGTTTGCTCTCTTAATTTTTTTATTCATTATTTGTCACTGCCGCATGGGTCGAATATCATGATTGAAAATTACGAATTATTAAGGTATTTCATGATTATTCAACAACACGACGAAGATATTAACACGCCAACAGGCACCATGCGCTGCACTGTTTATCGCCCTCAAGCTGAAGGTCGTTTTCCTTGCCTCTTCTTTTATTCTGAAATATTCCAACAAACGGCCCCTATTGCTCGTTCTGCCGCGATGATGGCGGGCCATGGTTTTGTGGTTATCGTCCCTGAAGTCTTTCATGAGTTGAACCCAATCGGCACCGTATTAGGTTATGACGATGAAGGAAAAGACAAAGGCAACGCGGATAAATTCACCAAGAAACTTGAAGCCCATGACACTGATACCATAGCGATGATTCAGCATTTCGAAAAAGCAGACTATTGCACAGGCCAATTTGGCTCTATGGGGGTTTGTTTAGGCGGACATTTGGCTTATCGTGCAGCGTTGAACCCTCGTATTCAAGGTGCCTTTTGCTTGTACGCAACAGACATTCATTCAAACACGATTCCTTGTAACGAAGGTAATGACTCTTTCACTCGTACAAAAGAGATTCAAGGGGAAGTTGTGATGGTGTGGGGGAAACAAGATCCGCACGTTTCAACCCAAGGTCGTCAGAAAATCTACCAACAATTGATCGACACTGACCGTTCATTCACTTGGCATGAATTCAACGGTCAACATGCTTTTATGCGTGATGAAGGTGATCGTTATGATCCAGCACTGGCTCTAGAATGCTACAGTAAAGCCGTTGCCTTCTTTCTGCGCACACTTCATAAAGCATAGTCTCAGTTTTAACTTAATAGGGTGACGCGAGCTTATTGCTCGCCTCGCCACATTGGTGTCATTGCGCATTCGCCAAGCTCACCTGAAATCCACATTTCACTGTCTTGAATGGTGACGTTAAGTTGCATAGAACGGGTACAAATTTTAGCCAATGCTTGTACTTGCGACTCTGGAAACTGCAGCACACGAAGATTATTAAAACGGCTGGTTTTGCCTTTATTCTGATCCCACCAAATATCGGACTTGTCATTGTAGTTAACCACCACCACATTATGAGCTCGACCACAGGCTTTACGTAAACGTTTTTCATCAGGCTGCCCAAGTTCAACCCAAAGTAACACTTCATCAGAATAGTTCTTTTGCCATAGATCTGGCTCATCTTCTGTACTGATTCCTTTTGTGAAACTAAGTTGCTCGCCACCTTCTTTTTCATCGGCTAACAAAGCAAACGCGGCCAAACGCACCATCATGCGCTCTTCTGTTTCGGAAGGATGTAATGCCAAGGTTAATTCATAGCTTTGGTAATGGTTTCGATCCATATCGGATACTTGTACCGATGCTTTGTAAACAGTTGCTTTAGTCACCATGGGAGTCACTTACTACACTTATTAAATTTAAGAAAAGGACAATAAAATTCGCGATAAATTGTACAGTAAAAAACACCAACTATGTGTCTATGGGCAAACTGTTTTTTTAAGACCTTAACAATTTACCGCTACTTAATAATTCAAACGGATATTTTCATATAACTAATTGACATGACGAAGCAATAGAGGAGGAATCAAGGAGCTTAAAAAGCAAACCTTACACAGTAAAAGGCCAAATCGAACCATTCGATCTGACGTAAACAAATAAAGGAGAAGTACCATGACCACATATACGCTGGATCATTACGCTTCTTCGATGACAACTCGATACACCCGAGCATGCTCATCTATTTGTCTGCGCTCAATGCCTGTGTAAACACACTATTGACCGCGGAATTTACGCGGTCTCCTCCCTTAGAAATCTCGTAAGTTCCGCCTTAATGATTATTTTGGAGAAAACTTATGAGTATCATCGCCCTATTTAATGCCGCTAAAGACTATTTTGAAACACGTCGCACTAACCAAGTATTTCGTCATCTTGACGATCACTATTTGAGAGACCTAGGCTTTCACCGCGACAACGGACGCATTCGTCCATTGGCTGGCAGCCAAGAGATGGAAAAGGAGATAAAAGAGAATATTCAGATGCCGCCCAAAGAACAACCGAGCGACGGATAATATCATCGTCATTTTGTAAGGATATAAAGTGACGGTAAATAATCAGGCCTGTAAAGCCGTAGCGCCTTTCTTTGGTAGACAAAGAAAGGCGCTTTTTTATGCTAGTTGCATTTTAAAACAATTGTTTTTTACCGATAAATTTATGAGTAATTAACCTCGGTCAATTTGGCGAACAACACTAGTTACAACTCCGAATACTTCTAGACTAGACGCCTCTTTTGTCATAACTGGTGTGGTAGTAGCAGAATATGCTTTATTCTTAGGACGTAATAAAACATCAGGATTTAATTTCAGTGTTACAACCGACATTCGTCCCTGCTCACGGGCTATGACAGTATCTCCATGGCGGGCGGTTAAAGATCGATCAACCACCAAAACATCGCCAGAAAAAATATCGCCTTTTTCCATTACATCACTTTTAGCACGAACAAAATCACCTTGTGCTCGAACAAAAAAGGTTGCTGATGGATTGTTAATAAACAAGGTATTCAAGTCCAAAGAAGACTGCTCTGAACCTTCGCTAAGGGAAGCAGAATCTGTGACTTGGGAATAAAAAGGCACTCGAACACTATTCGCCGCAATAAATGCAGCAGATTCGGAGGTACCAAGATAAGAAACGCGCATATAAAATCCTTTACTGTATATCTATACAGTATGCTATAAAACGCATTTTTTGACTAGTAACTTTTCGTAAAGAATTTATCAAATACGACAAAAAATAAGCACAAAAATACACATCACGTATTATTGTCTAATATTCAATCACTAAATATCACCCACAAAGAACATCTTTACAGACATGCAAGCACACTAGCGATACTTACTACTGGAAAATCTTTATACAAGGTAAAACAAACCGATCTATTAACAATTTTTATTGTGACTTAATAACAATTTTTATTGTATTTATAACAGTTTTTATTGTTTGTCAGATACATATAAAGTTGTAATTATCGAACTATGACTATTGCTTATCGAGTTAAAGAAAGAAGGATTAAATTAGGCCTAACTCAAGCTGAGCTAGCAAGACGTGTTGGCATCTCGCAACAGTCCTTACAAAAAATTGAAGACGGAAAGACTCAAAACCCAAGGAAGCTTCTAAATCTTTCCAGGACACTTAATTGCGATCCTGAATGGCTACAATTCGGAACAATTTGTACCATCAGAGAAAACGCCTCAGAGTACCTCAATCACACCATACATCAGAATATTATCAACCAGCGCCCCGTCATCAGAGATACTCGAAATATTGACTTAACTGAAGTTTATAAATTACATAAGCAAAAAGAATATCTGGAAGTTTCATCAGGAACATCAAAGGATGCATTTTGGCTCACTGTATCAGGAGACAGTATGATATCTACTTCAGGTATAAGTATTTCTGAAGGCCATTTAATACTTGTTGAACCTCAACAAACCGTAAAAAATGGTGATATGGTTGTCGTACAACTTAAAACAAACAATGAAATCGCCTTCAAAAAGTTAGTCATAGATGTAAATCTCACTTACCTTACTTCTTTAAACCCTAATTACCGCCCCATCGAGATGACATCTGATTTTTCTATTATAGGAAGAGTTAAAGAAGCAAGAGTTCTATTATAGGGTATTTACAAAAGCTCACTTGCGTACTACCTTTAGCCTTTACATAAAAAAATAATACACATAACTAAAATGTTGACAAAATTAACAATTTAAGTTGTATTTATTGTCTACTAATAACCAAAGGACGGAATTATGCTAGTCATTACTCGACGTACAGGAGAGAAAATTAATATTGGGGATGATACGGAAATCACAATATTGGACATTAAAAGTAACCAAGTACGTATAGGTATACAAGCTCCTGAAGGTGTTAGCGTACATCGTGAAGAAATTTACAATCGCATTAAAGCCGAAGCGGCAGAATTAACGTCAAGTTAGTACACCTCTCGGCGAGACTTGCTAATCAAGAGTAGAACCTTTCCCGCCACACTTATGAATAACAATATTTTGATTAATCAAATGAATGCCAATAAGCCGAATTCGCTTTAATTTAGCAAGCTCGGCTTAATCCCTACTTATATATTTACAGAAGCCATATTAGTTATTACTTCTAAGTAAAATATGCCCTCTAGGATATCTCTTATCCAGCTTTTAAAAAGCCTAACCTCTACCAATATCACTCGTTAAAATTTGCAAAAAAAAAACGGATTAACTTTTATGTAGCAAAATCCGGCTTTAATATATAATTTTATTATTCAATATTTACAGGAGTTTCCAAGTAACCTCTTTTCCTGCAAAAAATGGCACAATAGGCTCACCACTTGGTAACCTAATACTTGTTGGCACTTCCCAAGTTTCTCGCACCAAAGTCACCGTTTCTGTATTACGAGGTAAACCGTAGAAATCAGCACCGTAAAGGCTAGCAAACCCCTCTAGCTTGTCTAACGCGCCTAGTTCATCAAAGACTTGCGTGTACAACTCCAAAGCAGACCAAGCACTGTAACAACCAGCACAACCACAGTCGGACTCCTTACGATGCTTAACATGCGGTGCAGAGTCGGTTCCGAGAAAGAACCTCGATGAACCCGACTTAACCACTGCACGTAATGCCTCTTGGTGAGTACTACGCTTCAAAACTGGTAAACAATAATTATGTGGGCGAATACCGCCATCTAACATGTCATTACGGTTTAATAATAAATGTTGTGGTGTGATCGTTGCAGCAACCCCTTCACGAGCAGCTAATACAAAGTCAGCGGCATCCTTTGTTGTAATATGCTCAAACACGATTTTTAAATTTGGAACACGCTCGACAATTTTCACCATATGCTGATCAATAAATTCTTTTTCACGATCAAAAATATCAACATGTTTCTGTGTTACTTCGCCATGGATCAAAAGAAGCATATCGTTATCAGCTAAAGCTTCAAACACAGGATAAAGAGACTCAAGTGAGTTCACGCCTGAATCAGAATTTGTTGTCGCACCAGCTGGATACATTTTGGCAGCAAGCACACCTGCAGCCTTCGCATCGATAATGTTTTGAACACTGGTTTTATCAGTCAGATAAATCGTCATAATAGGGGTAAAAGTACTACCTGTAGGACGTGCTGCTAAAATTCGTTCTTTATAGCTCAATGCTAACTCGGCAGTTGTCACTGGCGGAACCAAGTTAGGCATCACAACAGCGCGCTCAAAACAACGAGCTGTTGCAGGAACCGTCTCAAGCAACATGTCTTGATCACGAAAATGTAAGTGCCAATCATCTGGCTTGATTATAGTAATTTCGTTCATCATTGGCCTTTTTGGTTTAGAGGGGAAAAAGCAAAATCATATTAACAGAATCTAATAAAAAGTAGCAGAGTAAAACAAGCTCCTAGCCTTCCGAAGCCTAAAACACATAGACATAAAAAAACCGAATTTCTGTTAGAAATCCGGCTCTTTTTAGATCAAAAACTAGCAAAGCAGATTAACTGTCTTTACGTGGTGCTCTTGGGCGACGATCGCCGCGATTATTATCTCCACGACCACCAGCAGAACGCTTACGCTCTCCGCCATTTGATGGACGACGATCACCACCAGAAGGACGCTTACGAGTCGAAGGTGCTGCTGCACGCTTATTCAATTCGTCTGCATTTTCTAGTTTAGCGATATCAGTACGCTGCCCACAAATACGTGTTTTACTTAATTTACCCAACACACCTGCTTCCAAGTTAGTTGGTAAATCAACTGTTGCAAAATCTTCATAAATTTCGATATGACCGATGTAACGGCTTTCGATTTCCGCTTCATTTGCAATCGCGCCAACAATATTTCCAGGTTTAACACCTGCACTGTAACCTACTTGGACAACATAACGCGTCATAGACGTGCTTGGATCATCTTTCAAAGGCATAGCTTCAGCAGTTACTGGACGAACTTTACGTTCGCGTGGAGCACGATCTCCACGATCGCCACGAGAGTTTTCACGCTCATCACGACGCTCTCTGCGTTCTTGGCGAACTTCCATCTCAGATAATAATAATGGTGTTTTACCTTGAGCCATATGAGCCAAAGCCGCTGCCATTTTTAATGGATCAACGTCATTATCTTTCTGATAGCTTTGAACAAGCTCTAGGAAGAAATCAAGATCTTCATTATCCATTGCATCTGTAATACTTTGCTTAAAGCGATTAATACGATGAGCATTAATATCTGAAGCAGTTGGAAGCGTCATACTTTCAATTGGCTGACGTGTTGCACGCTCAATCGCTTGCAACATACGACGCTCACGATGAGCAACAAAAAGAATTGCTGTACCTGAACGACCAGCACGACCAGTACGACCAATACGGTGAACATAAGATTCTGTATCATATGGAATATCGTAGTTAACAACGTGACTTACACGCTCTACATCCAAACCACGCGCCACAACGTCAGTCGCTACGAGAATGTCAATTTGACCCTTCTTAATACGATCAACAGTACGTTCACGTAAATTTTGGCTGATGTCACCATTTAAGGCCTCACAAGCATGACCACGAGCAGTTAACTTTTCAGCTAATTCGACTGTTGCCGCTTTAGTACGAACAAAGATAATCATGCCATCATGTTCGTTCATTTCAAGAATACGAGTCAAAGCGTCTAGTTTATGTAGACCACTTACTGGCCAGTACTTCTGAGTAATGGTCATTGCAGTAGAAGTTTTTGTAACGATTTTAACTTCTTTTGGATTATTCAAATGACGGTTAGCCACTTGACGAATCACATTAGGCATTGTCGCAGAGAACAAAGCAATCTGACGAGTTGGAGGAGTTTGCTCTAGGACCCACTCGACGTCGTCGATGAATCCCATACGTAGCATTTCATCAGCTTCATCAAGAACTAATGCCTTAAGGCCGTCTAGCTTTAATGTTTTACGACGAATATGGTCCATAACACGACCAGGTGTACCAACAACAACTTGAACGCCACGCTTTAGCTGACGAAGTTGAGTGTCATATGACATACCGCCGTAAATTGGTAAAACATGGAAGTCTGGAAGATGGCGAGCATAAGATTGAAATGCTTCAGCGACCTGAATAGCAAGTTCACGAGTTGGAGCCAGAACAAGTAATTGTGTCGTTTTATCTGTAATATCAATGCGAGACAACAAAGGAAGCGCGAACGCTCCCGTCTTACCAGTACCCGTTTGCGCTTGTCCCAAAAGGTCACGACCTTCTAATAAATATGGAATACTTTGCGCTTGGATAGCAGATGGTTGCTCGTAACCTAAGTCAGCAACCGCTTTAAGAACAGGGGCGATTAGACCCAACGAATCAAATGTAGGCTGAGTTTCAGCATCGGACATGTAAATTAGTACCTTTTTTTAAATGAGTATAAGGCCTGTAATCATTTACATGCCTTAATAAAATTCCTTAGAATTCTTCGGACGAAAATCCGATGGCGAAGTATAGGCGAAAAAAGAAAAAAAGCCAGACAGATTAAAAATAAGATTGACTATTAAGTTTCAATTCAGAAAGAAATTAGCGTTTTGAATCATCGCTTTCAGAATCAATCATAACGGCTAACCAGTGCATTTTAGGATTCGCCTCAAAAGCCAACTTCATGATGATAGTAAGAGGTATCGAAAGTAACATTCCCACTGGACCAAAGACCCACCCCCATAACAATAAGGAAAGAAATACCACCAAAGTTGAAAGCCCTAGCCCTTTCCCCATATAACGAGGTTCAATCACATTTCCCACAATAAGGTTAACAACTAAAAAACCCAATGCTGTCAAACCTGCAGAAAGCCCACCTAACTGGACAAATGCCAACAATACAGCAGGAACCGCAGCAATTATCGACCCTATGTTCGGTACAAAATTCAATAGAAAAGCACAAACACCCCATAGTATTGGAAAATCAACACCCAACACCCACATCCAACAGGTAATCAAGACTCCAGTTAAAATACTCACCAAGGTTTTTATTACTAGATAACGATTTACTGATTTAATAAAAGATTCAAATCGTCCCAGTGATTGTGAAGCGTCACTGAATGCTAGAGAGAGTTTCTTAGGTAGCTCAACGGCCTCAAACAAAATAAAAATTACTATCATGACAACCAAAATAAGATTCGTTAACGCACTACCAATTCCTCGCAATGCATTAGCCACCATTTGCATTAATGCTGAGGGATCGACATAGCCTTTTATCTGATCGTAAGATATGTGCAAACCAAAGCTATTAATGATTTCTACAAAACCAGACATTTCATCAGCAAAACGCAATTTATAATTTGGTAATTGACTGGAAAAGCTATCTAAAGAAGCTCCCACCAACAAAGCAACAGAGCTCACCCCTATCAATATTAAAAATACCACTAATATAATAGCCAACCAAGTTGGCACTTTACGTCTACGTAAGCTCGACATAGCGGGCGCGCAAATGATGGCAATAAACACAGATAACATAAAAGGAACGACAATTTGAGACGCAGCTTTTAAGCCGGCAATAATAACTATGAACGCTGCAAAGCCAACGAGCCAATGGGTTCCTTTATGCTGTTCATTCATGTCTTTTCCTTATAATGCTATTGGATAAATACTTTGTGCATAATCAGCTAAATCCTGCAACATGACCTGTTTTGCAGCAGGTAAATCTGGGGTTTGAGCAATCTCATTTAATCGGTCAAAATATTGTTCCATATTGATGGAACCACCACCATCCTTTTCAAGTAAACGAACTTGTCGATATTCTTCCCATTCAATGCGCTGCTGCTCGCTTAATTGATCTGGATAATTACGGCCAATATAACGCATCAACATTTCAGGTAAACGACGATCATCAAATGACATGGCCAATTCAGAGAGCGCTTCAATAGGTGTAGAGCGGATCGTTTCCATCCTCATCTTGTCCTCGCGAGAGAAGAAACCACCAAAGTACAACATAAGATCAGGATCTTTTAATATCGGGCGATCTTCTTGCATAAATACGCTACTAAGTTTTTCAGCCAACCCAGTTTGCGCTTTAATAATGGCAAGATTATGACGGCATTTGGCACCATCCAACTCTAGGCGTTTCACTACATCCGCATCTTTAAGAAAAGTTGCGGGCGCTACCGCTGGTGACTTATTGTAATGGATAACTTTCAATGGTAATCGGTCTAAGCCCCCCAATTCGTCTTGCCGAGTAAAAACTCGATGGCGAATCTCCTCCACGCTCAAATCAACTAACGGTTGCGCATCCGCCATTAAGTCGTAAACGATGACACCATTTTTATTTGTCGGATGTGGTGCAATGGGCACAACAAATGCCGAATAATGCTTAGCTTGTCCAAACATCCCTGAAATATGCAAAAAAGGCTTCAAACGAGCCACATCAATAAATTGTTGCAACTCATGTTTTTGACGCATCTTCAAATAATAGCTAAACAATTTTGGTTGTTTACTGCGTATTAATTTGGCAATTTCAATTGTTCCATACACATCAGATAAAGCGTCATGCGCTTGTTCATGAGCGATATTGTTAGCCTTAGTTAAGGCTTCGAGCTTCATTGAAACCTGACCATCTTCACCTTTTGGCCAAACAATACCCTCTGGACGCATAGCGTACGTCATTCGCACAAGATCAATCATATCCCAACGAGAACAGTTGTTTTGCCATTCACGTGCGTACGGATCAATAAAGTTACGATAAAAACCGTGACGCACAACTTCATCATCGAAACGAATGGTGTTGTAACCCAATGCACAGGTGCCAGGTAAAGATAACTCAGCCTCTACGGCTTGCATAAACTCGGCTTCGCACAGCCCTTCTCTATTGGCATCTTGCGGACTAATACCTGTTAATAAACACGCATCAGGCTGAGGTAAAACGTCTTCAGCCAAACGACAATAGAACATAGTAGGTTCGCCGATAGGATTAAAGTCCAAGTCCGTTCTAATACCTGCAAATTGCATAGGACGATCACGCGCGGGGTCCGTTCCGGTTGTTTCAAAGTCAAACCAAAAAAATGAAGTAGGGCCCGATGAAGTCACAAATAATTCCTGTTAGCCATTAAATAAAAAACGTATTATACGCATCTTGGTGTGTATTTGGCGATGAGAGGAGTTTATCTATGCCAATCCCGGTAAATTGTCCCTGCGGAACAGGAACCCCTTATGAGATGTGTTGCGGCATGTATCATAACAACCCTGGCACTGCACCTACTGCTGAAGTATTAATGCGTTCCCGTTATACCGCTTTTGCCATTGGTGACTTTGATTACATTGCAGCGACTCAGAAAATAAAAGACGAGCCAAAGCAGACCGCTGCGGATATTAAAGACAGCAATGAACATACGAAGTGGATCAAACTAGAAATCGACACAGTTGAAGAAGGCCTAGAAAAAGACAAGCAAGGGGTTGTTGCATTTTCAGCCCACTTTAAAGAAGGCAAGCACATTGGCCGCTTAAGTGAGCGCTCTATATTCAAGAAGACCAAAGGACAGTGGTTTTATATTTCAGGTGAGCATGAAGTACAAAAAAACACACCACTGGTTAACTCTGAAGAGATGAAAATAGGACGTAACGATCCATGCTCATGCGGATCTGGCAAAAAATTTAAAAAATGTTGTGCAGTTAATTAACTGCACAACATTTCTTTCCAATGAAAGAAACCACACATCCCCCCCATTTACCACCCTCATTTTTCAACCCTATTAAACCGACTGATAACTGACATAGCACTTTATCGAATGTATACTAGTCTACATTCAAGACCGACCTCTCACAGAGTGACGCGACCACTTACAAACGGACATATTTTTCAGACGAATCTATTTTTGAGTAATATCTAACCGCAGCACAACGCCTACAACAAACAAAAACTACTGTGATGGACTAAACAATGAATTCAATTACATTAGGACCACTTTCAAAAGCAGAAGGTGAAATCCAAATCCCAGGTTCAAAAAGCCTTTCAAACCGTATCCTTTTACTTGCCACTTTAGCAAAGGGTACTACAAGAATTACTAACCTGCTCGACAGTGATGACATTCGTTACATGTTAGAGAGCCTTACAAAGCTAGGCGTTTCTTACACATTAGAAGATCAAGGAACGACCTGTATTTTAGAAGGTTTAAGCGGCCCAATTCAGGCTAAATTTGGCGATTTATTCCTGGGCAACGCTGGGACAGCAATGCGCCCTCTCACTGCTGCACTTTGTCTAGGCAAAGGTGAGTTTCATCTACACGGTGAACCACGCATGCACGAACGCCCAATTGGCGATCTTGTTGATGCACTACAAAACTTAGGTGTAGACATTACTTACGAAGGTGAAAAAAACTACCCTCCTCTTTGCATTAAGGCAAACGGTCTATCTGGTGGTGAAGTATCCATCAAAGGCAACATCTCAAGCCAATTCTTAACCGCTATTCTAATGAGCGCACCATTAGCCAAAGCAGATCTAACAATCAAAGTGGATGGCGAGTTAGTTTCTAAGCCATACATAGATATCACGCTTCATGCTATGAAACAGTTTGGTGTTGAGGTAGAAAATCAAAATTACCAAGCCTTCGTTGTAAAAGGTCAACAGACCTACCAAAGCCCAGGCGAAATCATGGTGGAAGGCGACGCGTCTTCTGCGTCTTATTTCCTTGCCGCTGCTGCCATTGCTGGTGGAAAAATCAAGGTTCATGGCGTGGGAACAGACAGTGTACAAGGAGACGTTAAGTTTGCCGATGTATTGGCTAAAATGGGTGCGAAGATCACCTACGGCCCGACGTGGATTCAAGCCGAGCACAACGAACTAAATGGCGTAGACTTAGACATGAATCACATCCCAGATGCCGCTATGACGATAGCAACTACCGCCCTTTTCGCCAAAGGCCCAACCACAATTCGTAATATCTATAATTGGCGCGTAAAAGAAACGGATCGTTTATACGCCATGGCTACAGAGCTGAAAAAACTCGGCGCGGATGTCATTGAAGGTGAAGACTTCATCAAGGTAACGCCAGTCGAAAAACTTCAACATGCAGCAATCGATACTTACAATGATCATCGAATTGCCATGTGCTTTTCCTTAGTCGCATTTTCTGACACACCAGTGACGATCAACGATCCAGGTTGTACTTCGAAAACCTTCCCGACCTATTTTGAACTATTCAAAACAGTCTCAAGCTGATTTTTTTTCAAATATTAAAACTAATCGCCTTGCCTCTAGTACCACTAGAGCAAGGCATTTTGACCAAAAAAAGCCCCAACATTTAACGACTGGAGGCAAGACTCTCATTTATAGGCTTACTAAAGTTGATATTACTGCTGTGGCTTATCTACGACTTCTAACTGAGAAATTTGTGCTGGCGTTAACAGTCCATACAATTCTGCACGGTTTTCAGCGTACGCTATGGTTAGATCTGTTGTAAGATCACCGCTTTTTCTGGCCAATACATTTACTTTTTTCAAGTAGTCTTTTGAGCTTGGTGACAGGCTGCTTAATTTCATTTGTGTATTATATAGCTGCTCTTGAATATCACGAATTTCTTCACCGTCTTTTTCAAATAAATCAGACACTTTATCGCGCGTTTTATCATTCAAATTAAGCTCTTGTGTCAGACGATCGACAAGCTGAGCATGGCTTGGCGTTTTCATAGCAGGAACATCAGAAGATGTTTGCGATGTTTTTTCTGCCTGTTTACTGCCAGTTAATACCGCCCCATCATCTGCAAAAGCATTTACTGTAATCCCCGTTATAATAGCCGTACTAAGAGCAAGAACACTAAACATTCCTGCTTTTTTACGATCCAACATAAACACTCCTCTTTTGATTCATTTGCTTTGAATTTGTTTGCTTTCAATGACAATCATTATGTCTTTTTCTATGTCAAACAGTTCTAAAGAGAAAGGAATCAAGGTTAAAGGGTGTCATAAGCCTGTCAGAAAACAGCACTTATTTATGTTGAACTCATAACTTATCAGTATTGATAATTAGCCATGATTCGTTGAAGCCGCTTCTCAGTCAAAACAAATAACATTGCAGATTTATGATCGAATCATTACGGAAACTTTTCAGCAGATATTCATGACTCATTTCAAATTGTTATTAGCTCTGCATTTCCAGTGCCATTTTATAAAGATAGTTTTTCTTCTCACCAGTTAATTTAGCCGCCATTGCAGCAGCCTGCTTAACCGGTAAGTCTTCTAACAATATCGACAAAATACGTCTTACCTCTAGCTCGGTTTCATTACCACTCACTTGAGTAAAACTTAACATCACAACAAACTCACCGCGTAACTGGTTAGCATCTGCATCGAACATAGCCAAAATCTCTGTCGCAGTGCCTGTCAAAAAGGTTTCAAAAGTTTTAGTTACTTCTCGTGCCAGTACAAGCTGAGCATCATCACCATAAACTTTTTGAACATCTGCTATGGAATCATAAACGCGATGAGTAGATTCATAGAAGACAACCGTCCCAGTTTGCTTTTTCCACGATTCAAATAAATCACAACGGCCTTTGGATTTTGCAGGAACAAAACCCGCAAAGAAAAACTGATCGGTGGGCAAACCCGAGGCGCACAAAGCAGAAATTAAGGCACAAGCCCCCGGAATCGGTAGCACTTTATGACCTTTATCTCGTAACGCATGCACCACATGATAACCTGGATCTGAGATTAAAGGAGTACCTGCATCTGATACTAAAGCAACACTTTTGCCTTCATCTAATAAGGTTGCAACATAGTCTACTTTGTCTTTTTCATTATGATCATGAATAGAGAAAAGCCTAGCTTCAATGCCAAAATGATTCAATAAACGGCGGGTATGTCGAGTGTCTTCTGCGGCTATATAATCAACTTCACGTAAAGTTTGCTCAGCCCTTCTACTAAAATCGTCTAAATTACCTATTGGTGTCGCAACTATGTACAGCGACCCTCTCACATCCTCAGAACTATGTGGTACCATGTGACCTCTTTTATTTGTCATTTATATAAGCTTATGAGCCTAATCAATTACCGCATCATATCATTAACTCTTTGTACATTTCTGCTGAGTGCTTGTAATTCCATGAATTTAAATGTGGATCAACCCCAAACCACGGCACAAAACTCAAACAAAGAGGATTCACAAGGAAAAACAGCCCTCGAAAGTATATACCACCCGTATAAAAAACCGACTTTATCTGAGGAAGCTGGAATAGTTTATAAACTTGCTCTTGCTCTTTACGAGCAAGGTGACTATCAACAAGCTATTGATAGGCTAGAAAGTAACGTATTATATTCGTCATCCCCCATTCAATTAGAAGCATATTTACTTGCTGCTCTCGCTGCTTCAAATTTAGATAAAACCAATGAGTCTTTTCTTTATTTAAAAGAAGCAGAACTGCTTTCAGTTGCTCGTCATCCTGACAATCAGAACGCAATTAAAGAAACCAGAGCAACAGTACTTGAGCACTTTGGCAATTGGCCAGAAGTTGTTGATATCCGAATGGATTTGACATACAGCTTGCCACTTGACCAAGGTGAAGAAAATCAGTCAAAACTATGGTTAGCCGTTCAGAACCTAACGCAAAATGAAGAAGATGAGTTTTATCAGCAAAACAGACCACTACTAAATGGCTGGTTAATTATAAGTGATATTTTAAGAGATCAATCTCTCTCTATTGAACAACAATTGATTTCGTTTAAGCGCTGGCAGCAAGAAAACCCAGATCACCCTGCGGCACTTTCACCACCGCAAGATTTCCAAATCATGGCATCTCTTGGGGAAATGGCGCCACAAAAAATTGCGTTAATGTTACCAATGAACGGTAATTTAGGTCGTGCCTCTCAAGCAATCATCGATGGCTTCTTTGCAAATTTTTACAATCAAAAAGAAGCTAGACCACACGTGTACGTTATCAATATTGACGACTATACTGATATCGAAGGCGCCCTCAATGCTGCCAACGAAAAGCAACCAGATATTATTATTGGCCCTCTACAAAAAAATAACGTTGCTCAAATTAGTCACTTAGACCTACCTTACCCTGTTATCGCTTTAAATCAGCTTGATATTAACCAGCATCCTAAAAATCTTTATCACTTCTCACTGAATGCAGAAGATGAAATTCATGAACTAATTAATTTCGCAAAACAAAGAGGTGCCATTAATGCTGCTATCTTAAGCACTCAAGATACATGGGCGTTAAAACAAAGCGACGAATTCCGCGCGGCAGCCGAAAAAGAAAATGTAAACATCACATCAAACCAAGCCTATGCCAACACCCCAAGAGGCAGACAAGATGCGATACAGAAACTACTCTTAGTAAATGAAAGCTATGCTCGTAAAAAGCTAGTTGAACAATGGACTGGGACAAAGGTAGAAAGCATTGCACGATCACGTGAGGATCTTGACTATGTTTATTACATTGGCAAACTAACTGATGCGAAACAAATTCGGCCATTATTAGACTTTTACTTTGCTGAAAAAATCCCAATGCTTGCAAGTAGTACACTTAATGACAGTGCCCCAGAAAAATCAACAAACCCAAGTGATATTGAGCGTATAATTTTTACTGAAATTTCTGCCTTAACACCAAAAAGCAGAACTCTTGATGTCCTATCTAAAAAGCAAAGTTCAAATATTTTACGCCGATTACAAGCACTTGGAGCGGACGCCTATTTACTAGCAAATAAATATCCACTCTTCACCTTACTACCAAATTCACGGATTTCAGCAAACACTGGCATTATCACAATAGATGAAAACGGAATTTTTCATAAAAGACCTGAAATCATGACTTACCGAAAAGGGAATTTGGTATATGCAACAAGTAATCAATTTTTTCAACAAAAGGAAAACACCGAAGAATAGTGGCGAAAAAGCAGAACAAGAGGCAGAAGACTTTCTAGTCAGTCAAGGCCTACACCTAATTGAAAGAAATTTTTTCTGCCGCTTAGGGGAAATTGATTTAATTTTTCTCGATAAAGAAACCTATGTTTTTGTAGAAGTTCGTTTTCGTAAAAATGCTGCACATGGTAGTGCGGCTGAAAGCCTAGGACACTCCAAACTCAAAAAAGTACGAAATAGTGCCGCATTATGGTTACAAAAGAACAACAAACTAAGCAATGCCAGTCGCTTCGATGCGGTACTATTTGATAAAGAAATAGATAAACAACATTTAACTTGGCTTAAAGCAGTATTTTAATCACTATGGATTTTCAAGAAGCAATTTACACACAATTTGCCCAGAGTTTTGAAGCTCAACAACAAGCACTGGAAAGCTTACCTCCTTACATAGAGCATGCAGCTAAAGTCATTTTTTCAAGCATCGCCTCAGGCGGAAAGATAATTTGCATAGGGAACAGCACAGGCTCTCACCTATCTCAATATTTTAGCACTTTAATGCTAGATAAAATGGACAGAGAACGACCAGGCCTTCCAGCAATCAATTTAAGTGGGGATGGCGCTGCGTTATTGGCAATAACCAACAATGACAGCTATCACGATGTATTTTCAAAACAAATTACAGCACTAGGAAATCAAGGTGATATTCTGTTTGTCATTGCCAATCGAGGAAATACATCCTCGATCATTCAAGCTATTCAAGCAGCCCACGAACGCAAAATGAATATTGTTGCTCTAACTAGCCCTGAAGCAAAAAACGTCTCATCTCTAACCTCTCAAGATGATACAGAAATTAAAGTAAACCTTCTTGGTACAGCAAGAGTCCATGAATGCCAAATGACGGTCATTCACACCTTAGTAGATTTACTTGAGCGCCAACTGTTTGGTTACGAGGACTAAAGAAACTTATTTATAAAAAAGAACCCCCAATAATTAGACAACCAATATTTGGGGGGTCTTTTTATATCTAAGTACAGCTTCCCTATTTTACAACTTTAAGTTGAAAGCCTTTTTTAGGTTCTGGCGGCGTTGGTGTCGGTTCGTCAAAAAACTCCTCTTCAGGAAATACAAAACCATCACCATTTTCTTTGGCATATAAAGCGAGCGCCGCTCTCATTGGTACGTAAACCTGCATAGGTTTACCACCAAAGCGCGCCTCAAAAGACACAGCCTCTTGATCCATAATCAAATGACGTACAGCAGACATACTGACGTTTAACACTATTTGCCCATCTTTAACAAATTCAGTAGGAATAACCACATCAGCCTGTTCAGCATCCACTAAAAGATAAGGCGTCATATCATTATCAGCAACCCATGCATATGCTGCATTCAATAAATAAGATCGTTTTGGTAACATTTCATCTCCCACTTAATATTTTGTAAAAAAAAGGAGCCATAAGCTCCTCTTTTGATACTGATAAAAAATAAAGTATTTTCTTCAGTTTAATCTAAACGCATTTCTTGTTCAGCTTCCGAAAGACTTTCTTGGAAAGATTCACGAGAAAACACTAGATCCATATATTTATGTAGAGCCGCTGCTTGCTCTTTAGGAACATCCACACCTAATGCAGGCAAACGCCATAAAATTGGAGCTAAACAGCAATCAACAATAGTGAAGTCATCACTCATAAAGTAAGGTTTTTCCTCAAAAATAGGAGAAACATTAATCAAACCTTCACGAAGTTCTTTTTGCGCTTGAGCAACCGCCTCTTTATCCTTACTCGTTAGAATAAGATCAACTAGTTTTGCCCAGTCACGCTGTATGCGATACATGAACAAACGACTCTCTGCTCGAGCAACTGGATATACTGGCAAAAGTGGTGGATGCGGAAAGCGCTCATCCAAGTACTCCATCATAACATTTGGCTCATAAAGAACTAAGTCACGATCAACCAATGCTGGCAATTCGTTGTATGGATTAACATCTGCCAATTCAGCTGGCTTGTTAAACGGGTCTACATCTATGATGTCCACTGTGACGGCCTTCTCAGCCAATACAATACGAACTCGGTGACTGTAATGATCCTCTCCATCAGAGAAGAACGTCATTGAGGAGCGCTTTGCAATAACACCCATGTCTAACCCCTATATTGAAAACATCAACGCCCTCTATTTATGAGGACAAACTATAATATAACCTTGAAACGATAGAATACTAAACCAGCATTTCAACGCCAAAAATTCTTTCATGGCATAAATATGAATCACCGCACACCTTTTACATAAAAGGCTTCAACTTTGTCCATGGATATATACAACCTATCTATTCAGATCAGACAGGTCACCCAATAAAGCGAGGTAAATCAAAAACAACACCAAAGAAGCCATGAACTTCTAAGAGACCGTTATTCTAACATCATTTTTAAATAATTTTTCTTAGAAAAATCATTTTGTTGCAATGAAAGTAGCAATAAGCTTTATTTCAAGCAAAAAAAACGCTTGGCAAACAAACCAAGCGTTTAATAGTAACTCCAAAACGAATATTAACGTTTAGAGAACTGAGGACGACGACGTGCTTTGCGTAGACCAACTTTCTTACGTTCAACTTCACGAGAATCTCGAGTAACGAAACCTGCAGAACGTAGAGTACGACGTAGAGTCTCATCATATTGCATCAATGCACGTGTGATACCATGACGGATCGCACCAGCTTGACCAGAGATACCACCACCTTTAACAGTGATGTAAACGTCAAATTTTTCAGTAGCATCAACAAGCTCAAGAGGCTGACGAACAACCATCTGAGCTGTTTCACGACCAAAGTACTGAGAAAGTGTACGGTTATTGATAACTAGGTTACCAGAACCTGCTTTAAGGAACACACGAGCGGTAGACGTTTTACGACGACCTGTACCGTAGTATTGAGTAGCTGACATAATGATCTTCCGTATTAAATGTTAAGTTCTTGAGGCTGTTGAGCAGCATGTGGATGCTCGGTACCAGCGTACACTTTCATTTTCTTGTGCATTGCACGGCCCAAAGGACCTTTTGGCAACATACCTTTAACGGCAAGTTCAAGAACACGCTCAGGAGCATGATCAATCAGCTTCTCGAAATTCATAGAGCGCAAGCCGCCTGGATAACCAGTGTGGCGGTAGTATTGTTTCGCAGCTGCTTTGTTACCAGTAACATGAACTTTCTCTGCATTAACAACAACGATGTAATCGCCAGTATCAACGTGAGGAGTATATTCAGCTTTATGCTTACCACGTAAACGGCGAGCAATTTCAGTAGCCAAGCGGCCTAGAGTTTTGCCTTCAGCATCAACCACGAACCAGTCGCGGCGTACTTCAGCAGGTTTAGCTGTAAAAGTTTTCATCAAAAAACCCTTTCAATACGCGTGTTCAATGACACGCTATACCTATTATTATTGGTTTATTAAATATCAGATACTTAATAAACGTGCACTTACCTTTAAAAAGGCGAGCGAAGTATACAACAACACCTAATAAGAAGAAAGCTGAAATACTCTTATGGTCGGTGTTCTAAAGATAAATACTCCTCAGATTGCATTTCAAGTAAACGACTGACAGTTCGATCATATTCAAAGCTGAGTCGCGTTCCTGTATAGATGTCAGGGATAGCCACTTCAGCCGAGAAAATAACTTTCACATGGCGGTCATAAAACTCATCCACCAAGTTGATAAAACGTCGAGCAAGATCATCTCTTGATGAATCCATTTGCGGTAGATTTGAAATAATAACAGTTGAATAGAAACGTGCTATTTCAATGTAATCCACCTGACTCCTTGGACCATCACACAAGGCTTTAATATCAAACCATGCTAAATCCTCACAACTACGAATTAGCGGTATTCCTCGTCCCTCTATCTCGACTACCCCACCTTCAACAATATGAGAAGCATCAGAGATCAAGCTCATAAAGCGCTCATGAAGTTGACTATCTGCAGCCTCACCTAAAGGATAATGATATAGCTTAGCCTGCTTCAATGTTCGCAGCCGATAATCCACACCACCGTCGACATTCATAACCCTAGTATGCTTATTTACAAGAGCAATCGCTGGTAAGAAACGAGCACGCTGCAAACCATTTTTATACAAGCCATCAGGCTCTATATTTGATGTCGCAACTAAGGTTGTTCCATTTTCAAACAAGACTTCCAATAAACCAGCCAATATCATTGCATCTGTAATGTCAGTAACAAAAAATTCATCAAAACACAAAACCTGCGCTTTAGATGAAATTTCTTTACCTACGATTTCCAAAGGATTTTTTACATCATTCAACTTACGCAACTCTTGATGAACCATCTGCATAAATCGATGAAAGTGCAAACGCATTTTTTTATCTGTTGGTAAGCAGTCAAAAAAAGTATCCATCAAATAAGTCTTGCCTCGACCCACTCCCCCCAGAAATACAGTCCTTTTTCCACAGTTGGCGCTTTCTTTTTTCGGAATTTGCTTAAGAACCCACCAGGAGATGAATCCCCTTGATTTGCCACTAAACGGTCAAATAAATCCTGAAGAGCCTCTACCGCTTCCTCTTGAGCTGGATCATAATTAAAATCATCTCTTGTTAAATCTTGCTTATAACGTGTAATCGGTGTCATCGTCGCTCTTTTGCTTGAATAAATGAATTATTCATATTCTAGCAAATTGCACATTAAACAACACCTATCAAGCTATTATCGAAGGCAATGTTTCGGCTATAATGTAATGACTGTTTTTTGGAGAAAGTCATGAACTTAGAAGAATTTAATATCATTATATTTATTACTGGCATCATTGCTGGCTGCATTGTCTCTTATGCTTTTAAACGCTTTAATGCTAAAAAAACAAGCAAACAGACTCACTCCAACTCAAGCTTGGTGACAATGAAGTCACTACAACAAGAGTTAGATAACAAACAGGTTATTATTGACAACCTCTTTTCTGACAGCAACGAGCAACTAGTAATCATTGAAAAACGTATAGAAAATCTAAGAAATCACCTTGCAGATAACTCGAAACTATTAAGTAATGTAGTCATAGAGAAAAGCGCAAATAACGCAGACACAACAGAAACACCTGACACTGTTGCGCCACCAAGGGATTATGCACTTAAAACGAGTGAAGAACCTGGAATGCTAAGCGAAAGCTTTGGTTTAGATAATAAAGATGACACTCTCGAACCAAAGCGCTCAATTTAATCGCTTTAAAATAGAAACAAGTCATCAAATAAAAAATGGACCTGAAGGTCCATTTTTTCTATCTAGCATACTTTATTAGGCAGGATTATCTATATCAATAAACACAGCATCTAAACCATGCCTCTCTGCTAAAAACTTAGCAATCGACTGTGCTCCAAATCGTTCCGTAGCATGATGGCCTGCAGCAATAAAATGAATCCCCAATTCTCGTGCAATATGTATGGTTTGTTCCGACACCTCACCAGTTATAAAAACATCCGCATCCACAGCAACAGCTTGCTCTATATAACCTTGCGCCCCACCAGTACAAAGAGCTACTCGATGAATAACCTTATCATCTACATTTTCAAACAGAATTTCACGTCCAACAACCCGCTCAACCAATCTCTGGAAAGCACTCACTGTCATAGGCTTATTCAATTCACCCACCAAGCCTATCGCTTCTTCAAGTAAAACACCTGACTGCAAACCGCGCCGATTCACTAAGCCAATCCCATTCGCCAAACCAGCATTATTACCAAGAACGGGATGCGCATCCAATGGCAAATGATAGCCATATAAATTAATGTCATTTTTAATAAGTGCTGCAATGCGCCTATATTTCATACCAATAATTTGCGGCGTTTCGTTTTTCCAGAAATAACCATGATGGACAAAAATAGCGTCAGCTTTATATTCTATAGCAGCGTCAATTAACGCCTGACTTGCTGTGACACCTGTCACGACTCGGTTAATTTCTTTTTTTCCTTCCACCTGCAAACCATTGGGCGCATAATCTTTAAAACGATGTGGGCTTAATGTTTGATTAAGCAACAACTCAAATTCACTGCGTAGCAAAACAACTCCTTAACCTTATGAAGCAAAAGACTTACGGAACAACAGTCATTATCTCTATTCTAGCTGGCACTTGTATAGGTTTAGCCACCTTACTTATACAAGAAAAGCAAAAAACGGTAGATTCTGGATACTCAATTCCAGTTAAAATCGCCACCCCCTCAGTTGTTAACATTTACACTCAAGTCAAACAGAAAAAAACCATTAATGGTTCAAATAGCCCAGCACATACCATCAACCTTGGCTCTGGTGTTATCGCAACTAAGGATGGCTTCATTCTAACTAACCATCATGTAATCCAAAACGCCCAAAGTATCGTTATTGCCTTGAATGATGATAGACGCATTGAAGCTGAACTCATAGGATCAGACCCAGCAACAGATCTTGCTGTTTTAAAAATCAACCTTCCCAACTTACCTAATATCAAGCTAGGTGAAAGCAACGGCATTTCCATCGGCGATCGAATTCTTGCTATAGGAAACCCTTTTGGCATAGGACAAACCGTTACAGCCGGTATTATCAGTGCAAAAGGTAGAAATAGCATTGGCCTCAATACTTATGAAAACTTCCTACAAACAGATGCCGCTATTAATCCAGGCAATTCTGGTGGCGCCTTAGTGAATTTAAAAGGTGAATTAATAGGGATTAGCTCGGCGATTTACTCAAGCACCGGTGGCTCACAAGGGATAGGATTTGCAACACCAGTAAATGATGCTATTGCAGTCATGACAGACATCATAAAATATGGAGAAGTAGTACGAGGCTATTTAGGAATGGAGGCACAAAAAATAACGCCATCCTTAGCTGATAATTTATCTTTACCAACAAATCACGGAGTATTAGTGAATGAGGTTACGAAAGAAAGTCCAGCTGAAAAAGCTGGCATAGAAGTTGGTGACATAATACTTACAATCAACAACAACCCTAGTGAAGACCCCTTTCAGATCAAACGTTTAATCACATCACTCAAACCAGGGACCAATATCTCATTGTTAGGAATTCGCGGGCAACAGTCCTATCAAGCGGACATCATTTTAGAAAAACAGCCTGCAATGCAAAGAATTAATTACTAAGGCTGAAGCTCTATTAATTCTTTTAATTGCAATAAACTTTTTCAAAATTATCTCCTGCAATATCATTTGCAAGTAAAGCTAAATAAGGCCCCAATAACCCAGCACTTAGGTTACCCTCAATAATCCAAGTAACTTCTGTCCCACCATCTTTAGATTGTAATGAAATCTCATTATGAACTTGATTCACCCTTGGCTTAGGACGAACATTAAAAAGCACAGATTGATGAGTCAATTCAACTAAAGATAACATGCCCTTTTCTACAGTTTTATCATAAGATAAAACAACTGCATCACCCTCACCCAAAGCTCCGTCAAACGAATCAACCTGACCATTCTGAATAAACATCCAGACAGGTAAATAATCACCTCGAAACATTTTTTGTTGAATCTCGCTTTTAGGAGCATCTATTACAATGCTCCTTTCAACTCGGTAATCTGTAGGTAAGAAAAAACCAACAAGGATCACTGTCAAAATAACAACAGCTAAAATCCGCGTTACTTTTCTTAACTGATAAAGAGCTGCTGGATGAGCGGCATTACTCACAATCAATCACCCTTTAAAAGGCGATATTCTGCTGACATAGCATGAGCCTCAAGGGACTCACCTCGTGCTAAAGGAGATGCTATTTTAGCCAATTCACTCGCCCCTTCAGGAGAACAATAAATTAACGAACTACGCTTTTGAAAGTCATAAACACCAAGAGGTGATGAAAATCGAGCCGTACCAGATGTAGGAAGAACATGATTTGGGCCAGCACAATAATCACCTAATGCTTCAGGTGTGTGTCTCCCCATAAAAATAGCGCCAGCATGGCGTATTTTTTCTGCCCATTTTTCAGGCTCATCAATCGACAATTCAAGATGTTCAGCAGCGACTACATTAGCAATATCCATTGCCTCATCCATATCCTTGACATGAATAAAAGCACCACGCCCTTCTAAAGAAGCCTTAATAATATTTTTACGACTTTGCGTCTCAATTAAGCGCTCCATTGATGATCTAACCTCTTTAATAAAAGCTAAATCAGGAGAGATCAAAATAGATTGAGCATCTTCATCATGCTCTGCCTGGGAAAACAAATCCATTGCGATCCAATCAGGATTCGTTTTGCCATCACAAACAACTAAAATTTCTGAAGGCCCAGCTATCATATCAATACCAACGACACCAAATACCATTTTTTTAGCCGTTGCTACATAAATATTGCCTGGCCCAACTATTTTATCAACTTTAGGAATAGTTTCTGTACCATAAGCTAAAGCGGCGACAGCCTGCGCACCACCTACAGTAAATACACGATCCACACCAGCAATATAAGCAGCAGCAAGGACAATATCATTCACAAAACCATCAGGAGTAGGCACGACCATAATGATTTCGCCAACACCTGCAACCTTAGCTGGCATGGCATTCATTAAAACAGAAGATGGGTAAGCGGCCTTACCACCAGGCACATAAACACCAACGCGATCTAGAGGTGTCACTTTCTGCCCCAGCAAAGTGCCGTTATCTTCTTGATAACTCCAAGAAGGTTGTTTTTGGCGCTCATGATAGTCATAAACTCGTTTGGCAGCAGCCTCTAGACTTGATACCAATTCAGGACTTACTCGCTCTTTGGCAAGCGCAAGCTCCTCTCTAGATATTTCCAACTCGGAAGAGGAAACAACCTGTCGTCGATCAAAATGATTTGTAAACTCAATAACAGCACTATCACCATTTAACCTTACTTGCTCAACAATCTCTGCTACCGATTTTTGCACCGTTGTATCAGATACAGAATCCCATGCTAACAAGGCATTTAACTCAGTACGAAAATCATTAGCACTAGAAGAAAATTCTCGAATATTAAGATTCAACTATTTACCCTCACTTTCTTCAACTGCATGCCGTATCATTTCTAAAATTGGTTCAATTTCGGAGTACTTGGTTTTATATGCGGCTTTATTTACAACCAAACGAGTGCTGATAGGAGCAATCAAGTCTCGAGCTTCAAGCCCGTTTGCTTTTAAAGTATTTCCTGTATCAACAATATCAACAATCAAATCAGCCAACCCCATAATAGGAGCCAACTCCATTGCACCGTACAGTTTAATAACATCAGCTTGAATACCTTGTTCGGCAAAATAAGCCTTCGCAGTTTTAGTAAACTTAGAAGCCACTTTTAAACGTCTAGACGGAAGGCTTTGACCTACAACTCCGGCAGTCATTAAACGACATTTCGCAATTTTAAGATCAAGCAATTCATAAAGATTCTTAGTAGATGCCTCCATCAGAACATCTTTACCTGCAACACCAAAATCAGCAACACCATGCTCAACGTACGTAGGGACATCAGTAGCACGTAAGATAACCAATTTAATATGCTCATGATTCGTATCAAAAATCAGCTTACGACTTTTACTAATATCTTCTACAGGAACAATATTTGCTTTCTCTAAAAGAGGTAAAGTCTCACCAAGAATACGACCTTTTGATAGCGCAATCGTTAACGTCTTACTCATATTAATTTAAAACCCGTGAAATTTTCGCACCTAATGAGCCAAATTTTTCTTCAATACACTCATAACCACGATCAATGTGATAGATACGATCAATTTTCGTATCACCGTCTGCCACTAAAGCAGATAGCACTAAACTTGCTGATGCACGTAAATCTGTCGCCATAACTGGCGCGCCTTTTAGTGTTTTACAACCACGCACAATAGCGGTATTCCCGTTCACTTCAATATCTGCCCCCATACGGAGCATTTCATCGACATGCATAAATCGGTTTTCAAAAATATTCTCTATTACTCGACCAACACCATTTGCAACAGAATTCAGCGCAACAAATTGCGCTTGCATGTCGGTAGGGAAGGCAGGATAAGGTGCTGTACTAATATTCACAGCATTAGGACGTCGACCTTCCATATCTACTTCAATCCAATCTTCACCACAAGTTACTTTAGCACCCGCTTCTTCTAACTTAGCAAGAACAGCTTCAAGTGACTTAACATCAGTATCAATAACTTTTACTTTGCCGCCGGTAATTGCCGCAGCGACCAAAAAAGTACCCGTTTCAATACGGTCAGGCATAACAGGATAAGTAGCGCCATGTAGAGCTTCAACACCCTCAATAACAATAGTATCTGTACCATGACCTGTAATCTTGGCACCCATTGCAATTAAGCACTCAGCAAGATCTACAACTTCAGGTTCCCGAGCTGCATTCTCTAAAATTGTCTCGCCATCAGCTAATGTTGCAGCCATTAGTAGATTCTCAGTACCGGTTACCGTTACCTTATCAAAAAAGATACGAGCACCTTTCAAACGACCATCGACACTAGCAACAATATCACCACCATCTACAGAAATCGTTGCACCCATGGCTTCTAAACCTCGTAAATGCAAATCAACTGGACGACTACCTATTGCACAGCCGCCTGGCAAAGAAACAACAGCTTTACCAAAATGACTCACTAATGGTCCAAGAACCAAAATGGAAGCACGCATTGTTTTAACTAATTCATAAGGCGCTTCACAATTATTAAGTGTTGAGACATCTAACTGCACACTCATTTTTTCGTCAACAACCACACCACACCCCATAGAACCTAAGAGTTCAAGCATGGTTGTAATATCATGCAAATGAGGTAAATTTTTGATTGTAATTAATTCTTTCGTTAACAAAGTGGCTGCCAAAATAGGCAATGCGGCATTTTTCGCACCAGAAGCGCGAACAGTTCCATTTAGCCGAATACCACCAGTAATTAGAAGCTTATCCATATTTTCAATCTCTTAATAATCGCTTTACAGCTTATTTTTTTGTTCTGGTGTATAGGTTTTCATTGTCACGGCATGAATGGCACCGCTTGCAATCGCATCTTGAAGATGTGAATACACTAGTTGCTGCCTCTTAACAGTAGACAGGCCTTCAAACTCACTAGTCACAACAACCACTTGAAAATTACAACCTTCACCCTCTGCAATCACTTCACAATGAGGAATAGAGGATTCTAAAAGTGTTTTAACTTCACCTGCGTTCACAGTCGCTCCAATAGGTAAAAAATTCTTAGTTATCTATATTCTACATTAGTAAAGCCAACTACTTAACACCCTTAAGCCAACTCTTAATAAAAAACTATATGTTTTCCAACATTTTATCGAAGACTGACAGTTCCATAAGGTAAAAAAAACAACAAAACCTGCCTGTAAAAACAAAAAATCCGATTTCATATCATGAAACCGGATTTTTAACATTCTATAAAACAACTTTTAGCAGAGCTAAGACTTTTTAGCTAAAGACTTTTGCCAAGCACCGATAGCAGATTCTATATCGTTTTTATTCTGTTCCATCATAACTGCAAACTGCTTCCGGAACGTCAAGCCAAAATTAATATTATTGATAATAATATTGCTCAACATCCAGATATTTTCTTTCGTATTTTGCATATAAAAAGTGATATTCAATAAACCACCAGACTCCATCTGAAAGTCCACATCAACTTTTGTTTCTTTTCCACGCCCTTGAGGCCCTAAGGGCAACACATTGATGCGATCCGCATCCAGTTCAAGTAAAGAAGTACCATATGTCTTAAGCAAGGTATCTTTCGTCACACTAGCAAAATGCACACGTTGTTCTGGTGATGCACGTCTATAGTATTTACCCATAACTTTTTTAGAAAAATCATCAAAATTAATAATTTTATCTAAAATATTATTAACTCGTTCTTCTAATAACTTAGGATCTTGAGACAACAGCTCTTTATCTTCAACAATTTCAGTACGAAACGCATCAACCATTGAAATAACAGCATCCCTTGCTCCTTCCACCCCCTCTTGGGACCATACAGAACCAGAGCTAAAAATAGCAAAAATCAACAGTAAACTTGATAAAACTTTGAACATTTATTTATTCCTCGGAGTCATCAGACTTAAACAGGAACTGGCTAATAAGATTCTCTAAAACTAGTGCCGATTGCGTATCATAAATTTCATCACCCTCTGTCAGAACGTCATCTTCAGCACCAATTGAAATCCCGAGATACTTCTCCCCCAACAACCCACTCGTCAGAATCGCAACAGAACTATCAACCGGAATATTATCGACATCAGATACAATATTCATTTTTACCAAGCCCATATAAAGCTCTTTATCAAATGAAATTGATTCGACATTACCAACCGCAACACCAGCAATTGTGACTTTAGCACGATTACTTAAACCACCAATATCATCAAACCTAGCAACTATTTGATATGTATCTTTTTTACCTGCAAAGGCAAGACCACTCACCTGAACTGCCAAATACACGAAAGCTAAAACACCCAACACAATAAAACATCCGACAAACAATTCAGTACGTTTATTTCTCATCCTAAAAATCTCCAAACATGGCGGCAGTTAACACGAAGTCTAACGCCAAAATAGCTAACGATCCCAAAACAACAGTACGTGTTGTAGCCTTGCCTATCCCTTCAGAAGTAGGAACACACTCATAACCCTGATACACAGCAATCCAAGTGACAACAACAGCGAAGCACACAGCTTTAATAAAGCCATTAACAATATCCGTATCGAAATAAACCGACTGCTGCATTAAAGACCAAAAAGCGCCATCATGAACACCCAGCCAACCAACAGATACTACAAGACCACCAATAATTCCCGTTGCTGAAAAGATAATACTAAGCAAAGGCAAACAGATGACACCTGCAATAAATCGAGGCGCTATCACTCTACGAAGAGGATCAACACCCATCATTTCAAAACTTGATAACTGTTCAGTTGCTTTCATCAAACCAATTTCTGCAGTCAATGAAGAGCCCGCTCGACCAGCAAACAACAAAGCCGTCACAACTGGAGCCAACTCTCGCAACAAAGAAAGCGCCAACAACTGCCCTACCGCCTCTTCAGATCCAAACTTAGATAAAATACTGTACCCCTGAAGCGCTAACACCATGCCAATAAAAGCACCCGACACTATGATAATAACTAATGAAAGAACGCCAACAGAGTAAAGTTGTTTTATTAATAAATTAATCGATTCATTAAGACGTACAGGAAACCTAAAAACACTTTGCGCCAAAAAAATCCCTGCTCGACCAACAGCCTCTAACCAATCAAGAAGCCATCCCCCCAAAAAACTAATCGCCCTCATATCGCCACCTTATTGGAAAATTCTGCCTCAGGATAATGAAAAGGAACCGGACCATCAGGCTCACCATTTAAGAACTGTTTGACTTGAGGATCATTAGATGCTCGTATTTCTTCCGCTGAACCTTCTGCTATTACCCCCCACCAGCCAAAATACAAACATGATCAGCAATAGACAAGGACTCATCAACATCATGGGACACTAAAACTGACGTAATTTTGGCAGAATCATTAAGTTGGCGAATAAGCTTAACTAAAACCCCTTTAGAAATAGGATCTTGACCAGTAAAAGGTTCATCATACATAACTAAATCAGGATCTAAAGCGATCGCCCGAGCCAAAGCTACACGACGAGCCATGCCTCCAGACAATTCTGCAGGCATTAATTTAGCAGCACCACGCAAACCAACACTCTGTAATTTTTCAGACACGATCCGATGGATTTCATCTCGGCTTAATTTAGTATGCTCCTCCATAGGAAAAGCCACATTTTCCTCTACCGACATATCACTAAACAAGGCCCCGCTCTGAAAGAGCATACCCATCTTCTTTCTAACCTTATAAAGGTCAGAGCGAGATAATTCATGAACATTTTGCCCATCAACTAAAATAGTACCTTGATCCGGCATGAGCTGCGCGGCAATCAATCGTAATAACGTTGTTTTACCTGTACCACTCGGTCCCATAACGGCTGTAATTTTACCACGAGGAATAGTAAGAGAAATGTTTTCATAAATAACATGATCCCCTCTAGAAAAACTCAGATCCTGGACATTTATATAAGCATCTACCACTGATACACCTTTTAATCCTTGTCTAATATCAACAGATACTATCACCGCCCTCTCACAAATAAAATCTCACGCTGGCTAAATTCAACTTGTTTCTTCGATCAAGTCTTGAATTTCAACCTCAAACCTCATTAAATGGTAGCCTCTGTTTTTATGAGTAATTTCAATACCATGTTGCTATTTTCAATCGCCCTAATTTCAGGGTTAATCCTTTTAGTCGTTAGCTCCGATAAATTTATAGAAAACTCAGCTCTAGTAGCCGAAAAGCTCAACGTCAATCCAATGGTTATTGGCATAACACTAGTGGCTCTAGGAACCTCTGCACCAGAAATGGTTGTTTCCGCTATAGCTGCATTTGATAATGCACCAGAAATCGCAGTTGGAAACGTGCTTGGTTCAAATATTGCGAACATCGCCCTCGTTTTGGGCGTCACTTTATTATTCTCAGCTATCCCAATTGCACCTGGATTATCAACAAAGGAAGTTCCTCTTGTTTTAGCTGTCACATTTCTCACCGGCTTTCTACTTTACGACCAGCATCTCACTGTATGGGATGGTGCCATATTAATTATCGCCTTCGTCATTGTGCTAAGTATCTTATTACGAGGCAGTAAAGATTTAAAAAGCCAACTAGAAGAAGAGTTACCTGAAGATGATGGAACATCTATCATAAAGTCTTTAATCATGGCCCTTATTGGCCTTGTAGTACTAATAGGCAGTTCTAAATTATTAGTTTGGGGGGCAATTGGCATTGCAACCAACCTTGGCGTTAGTGAGCTGGTTATTGGCCTAACAATTGTCGCTATTGGCACCAGCCTTCCTGAGTTGGCAGCATCAGTAAGCAGCGTGAGAAAAGGTCACCACGATATTGCAATTGGTAATATTTTAGGCTCTAACATCTTCAACCTCGCTACGGTATTGCCTTTGCCAGCTTTAATTGCTCCAGGTCTAGTTGACGCAAATATCCTTAGCAGGGATTATCCATGGGTACTAGGACTAACTGTAGCGTTGGCTTTAGCTATCTATTTATTTAAGAAAAGTAAAAACAATAGCATACCCAAATGGATAGGTTTACCACTACTAGCCTCTTATGCCATGTATTTATTCATCATTAGTACAAGTAGTTCAATGTAATGTTCAACATTAACAAATTATTTTCATTAAAATCATTTTCGCTTTTTGTCATTGTATTTGCATTGGCTGCCTTTTTGTTTTGGTATGGTTCGAAACCAACACAAAATTTGGTAAAAACAGAATCACTAAAAAGCTCACCGGATTACTTCATTACAAAGGTAACAGTAAAAAGGTTTGATAATGATGGCTTTTTAATAGAAGAAACCAATGCGGATCAGACTCTTCACTACATCAACGAATCGAAGACTTTATTAGAAAAACCTGACACAAAACGCAATTCAAAGTCCGGCAGTTGGAGTGCAAGAGCAGATAAAGGGGTTATTGAAGACGGAAGTAATGATATCCTATTAACAGAAAATGCTAACGCGACAAAAAAGTACCTGACATCTGAAGATATCTCTCTCAGTGCAGATAGCGTTCACTACCTAGATAAAAAACAATCACTAACAAGCAGTGGAAATGCCAAGCTTTTCTCTACTCAAGGAGAAACCTCTGCTGATACAATTACCACTTTTATAAATTCAGAAGAAGTCATCATGACAGGATCTGTACGAGGAAAATATGAAACAGCTTATTAACTTTAGCGCTTTGCTTACCTCAGCTTTAATCGGCCAATATGCTTACGCACTTCCTGATGACACGAATAAACCATTAGAAATTCAAGCTGATGAAGCTTCATTCGACCAAAATACAGGCGAAGCGATTTATAAAGGCAATGTATTCATTAAACAAGGCTCTATTGAGATCGAAGCTCAATATCTAAGAGTCTCAACAGATCAAAGCTCTCGCAAATTCACCAGCCTAGAAGCAAGCGGTTCACCTGCAAAATTCAGCCAACAGGTAGACTGGAGCGGCAACATAGTTATCAGTAAAGGTGATGAAATCCATTATTCAACTAGCGAATCCAAACTTGAAATCATGGGTAACGGCTATTTAAGTCGCATGCAAAACTCTATTGCAGCCGACTACATTCTTTATATGATAGATGATGGTACGTTTAATGCTGAGAAAAAAGACACAGGACGTGTATCTATGACACTACAACCTCAAGCACCTAAGGCAACAAAATAGATGGCCTTACTAGAAGCAAGAAACCTAGCAAAGAGCTATAAAAAGAGACAGGTCGTAAAAGACGTTTCCATATCTGTTGAATCAGGACAAGCTGTTGGCTTACTTGGCCCTAATGGCGCAGGCAAAACGACCTGTTTTTATATGATAGTTGGCATGGTCGCCAACGATGCTGGCGGCATATTTATTGATGGTAATGATATTACTAATAACGCCATGCACACTCGAGCCCAAAAAGGTATTGGCTACTTACCTCAAGAAGCCTCTATCTTTCGCAAAATGTCTGTCGAAGATAACATTTTAGCCATATTAGAAACTCGTAAAAAATTAACAACAGCTGAACAACATTCTAGGCTGGAAGACCTTTTAGAAGAATTTCACATTACTCACATTCGGAAAAACCTAGGTATGGCACTGTCTGGTGGTGAGCGTCGAAGAGTTGAAATTGCAAGAGCTGTTGCAATGAACCCCAAATTTATATTACTGGATGAGCCTTTCGCCGGTGTAGACCCAATTTCTGTAGGTGATATCAAACTGATAATCAAACACCTTCAAGAAAGTGGCATCGGTGTCTTAATTACCGATCATAACGTCCGGGAGACACTCGATATCTGTGATAAGGCCTACATTGTTGGTAACGGCTATATCATTGCGTCAGGAGATGCGGATACGGTCATCAATAATGAACAAGTCAAAAAGGTCTATTTAGGTGACGACTTCCGCTTGTAACCCCTTATCATTACTATAGAAAGGGAGTAGTATGCATAACTTGTTCCAATTCACTCAAACAAGAAGAGTTGCTCTATGAAGCAGTCTTTACAATTAAAACTCGGTCAACAGCTGACCATGACACCACAACTGCAACAAGCCATCCGCTTGCTGCAGCTTTCTACGTTAGATTTAAAACAAGAAATACATGAATTCCTTGAATCAAACCCTCTTCTTGAACTAGATGATGACGAACAACTTCATAATGAAATACCAGCCAGCATTGAATCTAAAAGCACTGACACTGTCCTTGATGCAAGTACCAGTGAAGAAGCTCGCGTAGAGTCTGAATGGACGGAAAACATTCCGGAAGAATTATCCATCGATAGTAACTGGGATGACACGTATCAAAGTTCAGCTGCAGTAAGTGATAACAATAGTTATGAGGGTGATAGTGATTTTGAAAGCCGTAATGCTCCAGCAGAAAGCATCCAAGATCATTTAATCTGGCAATTAAACCTAACTCATATGTCTGATAGAGACATTGAAATCGCCTATGCCATTATTGAATGTGTTCAACCCGATGGCTATCTCAGTATATCAACAGATGAAATTTGGGAATCACTTGGCGTTGAGCTAGAAGACTTAGATATAGAAGAAGTGGTTGCCGTGCAGCATCGATTACAACGTTTTGACCCTGTTGGTGTTTGCTCGATTGATTTACGTGACTCCCTATTAGTGCAACTAGAAGCATTTCAAAATCATCCGCTTTATAAAAGCACTCACAACCTTATTGACCATTATTTACCTTTACTGGGTAACCGCGACTTTGTCCAACTAAGCCGCAAAACAAAACTCAAAGATGAAGCACTAAAAGAAGTTGTTGATTTAATCCAGCAACTTAATCCGCGTCCGGGTTCAGTCATTGATGTAGACGATACAGATTATGTTATCCCAGACGTATCGGTGAAAAAACGCAATGGGACTTGGCAGGTGGAACTAAATAATGACGCACTCCCACCGATTAAAATTAACGAAACCTATTCTGCAATGGCCACAACATCAGCCGCAACAACTGAAGATGTAAGCTATATTAAAACGTCTCTTCAAGAAGCCAAATGGTTTATGAAGAGTTTACAAAGCAGAAATGAGACATTATTAAAAGTAGCCAGTTGCATTGTTAGCAGACAAATTGATTTCTTCGAATTAGGTGAAGAAGCAATGAAACCTATGGTCCTTCATGATGTTGCCGAAGAAGTTGGCATGCATGAATCGACAATATCCAGGGTGACAACACAGAAATATATGCACACCCCTAAAGGTATTTTTGAACTTAAATATTTCTTCTCAAGCCATGTTAATACAGCATCTGGAGGAGAATGTTCTTCTACCGCAATACGAGCTATGATTAAAAAGCTTGTTGCTGATGAGCCTGCGAAAAAACCATTAAGTGATAATAAGCTAGCCACTATATTGGCTGACCAAGGCATACAGGTTGCACGACGAACTGTTGCCAAATATCGTGAGGCGATGAACATCCCTCCTTCCAATGAACGTAAGCGATTGATCTAAACGGATACCATTTTAATATGTCATTAAAATCATTATTAAAAGCTGAGCTAGTTTTAGCAAAGCAAGATATTGTTAGTAAAAAACGCGTTCTAGAAAGCTTGTCTGAAGTAGCATCAAATCGCCTCCATTGCGATAATGAAGCCGTATATGATGCACTATTAGGACGAGAAAAACTTGGCAGCACAGGCATTGGTAATGGTATAGCCATTCCACACTGCCGCCTAGAATCAGCAAACCATACTGCAATTGTGGTTATGTCACTACAAAATCCTATTGATTTTGATTCAATTGACAAAAGAGCTGTTGATCTCATTTTTGCATTAATTGTTCCCCCCCATGAATGTGATGAACATTTAGCAACGCTTGCCCAGATTGCTGAACTTGCCCAATCCCCTCAGGCACTAGATAAATTACGAACTGCTCAAACTAATGAAGATCTATTTAATATATTTGAGTCATTAATATAGGACAAATACATGCAAGAAGTGTCTGTTACAATCATCAATAAATTAGGCTTGCATGCCCGTGCCGCCGGGAAACTTGTAGAAACGACCACTCGCTTCTCTTGCGATATCACCATTGAAAAAGAAGGCCGTAATGTAGATGGAAAAAGCATCATGGCAATGATGATGCTGGCTGCTGGTAAAGGCACGGAAATATTAGTAAAAACAAATGGAGAAGATGAAGAGGAAGCTATTAAAGCTATTATTGAGCTAATTAATAATCGTTTTGGTGAAGACGAGTAAAACCTACATGTCAGAAAAAAACGACTTTAGCCCACCTTCAAACGGTCACCGAATCACTCGAATCCGGTACCACAATGCAGATCCGTTATTTACTTAACGGAGCCTTACCCGCACAAGATGTTGCTAGACTATTAGAGTCCTCCCCACCAAAAGAGCGAAAACTTCTCTGGGAGCTAATAGACACAAAAAACGAAGGCGAAGTCCTACAGTATCTAAGTGAAGATATTGGCGCTCATTTCATGAAAAGCATGGATACTGAGCGACTTATTGCTGTCTCTGAAAATTTTGAGAGTGATGACCTCGCCGATTTACTTCAACACCTTCCAGAAACGATTGTAAAAGAAGTACTTGCGTCAATGACCACGCAGGACAGGATGCGAGTAGAAGCACTATTAAGCTACTCAGAAGATTCTGCCGGCGGCTTGATGAACACGGACACCATCACTATCCGTCCCAACATTACCATAGACATTGTTTTTCGCTACTTACGTAGGCATAACACATTACCAGATATGACAGACAATCTATTGGTTGTCAGTCGTTCCGACCGATTATTAGGAACGCTACCCCTTACAAAATTATTAGTGTCAGATGCTAACGCGACCGTTCGCGACATCATGGAAACAGAGTTTACCGTTATAGAAGCAGAAACCACAGCCAGTGAAGTAGCACAACTATTTGAAAAAATGGATCTTGTCTCAGCTCCTGTAATTGATGGTAAAAGCAAGAAACTATTAGGTCGTATTACTATTGATGATGTGGTGGATGTCATTCGTGATGAAGCTGAACACTCCATGTTAAGTATGGCTGGACTTGATGATGATGAGGATACTTTCTCCCCCATCATGAAAACAACCAAAAGGCGCGCCGTATGGCTTGGTGTTAATCTAATTACAGCCTTCATCGCTTCTTATGTGATTGGCTTATTTCAAAACACCCTTGACCAAGTTGTTGCCCTAGCTATTTTGATGCCTATTGTGGCAAGTATGGGAGGGATTGCCGGATCACAGGTATTAACTCTCGTTATTCGCGGTATTGCCCTAGATCAAATTGGTGCTACCAATACTCGCTGGCTATTAAACAGAGAGCTTATTGTTGGCCTTCTTAATGGTCTATTATGGGCAACAGTTATCGCCGCACTTACTGCACTTTGGTTTGACAACATAAAGATTGCCTATATCATTGCTGCTGCTACGATAATAAATCTGCTATTTGCGGCGACCACTGGTACACTTCTGCCGATTTTCTTAAAAAAAATTGGCGTAGATCCCGCATTGGCTGGCAGCGTAATTTTGACAACAGTGACCGACGTGGTAGGTTTTCTATCTTTTCTCGGCCTCGCTACTATCTTTTTAATATAGGTTCCCATGACAGACTTCGATCAACTTGAAAATGAAGACGAAATCCCTAAAAGCAAAACCCAGATAAAACGTGAAGTAGAAGCGTTACAAGATCTTGGTAAAAAAATGCTTGAACTTAGTAAAAACCAACTCAAAAAAGTCGAAATGTCAGAAACACTTCGCGATGCATTCATTGAAGCTGGCCGCATTAAGAAACATGAAGCTATGAGAAGACATTTGCAATACATTGGCAAAGTCATGAGAACGGAAGATCACGAAGCCATTGCTCAGCGTGTAGCACTATTTGACTCCACATCAGCGGCATACAATAAGTTATTCCATCAATTAGAAGTTAAGCGAGATGCTTTGATTGGTGAAAATAGTAAAGAGGTTTTGTCCCAGTATTTAGATGAAAACCCTGAAATTGAAGAAATTCAACTTCTTAGACAATTAATTCGACTATCTCAAAAAGAAGCATCACAAGAAGGCAGTACAACAACAAATCGCAAGAAACTATTTCGCTTTTTACGTGAAGCAGAAGAAAAACGCTTAGGGCTATAGAGCTTTTAAAGCGACATTAATCTTAATAAAAAGGCTCAGCTTGCTAATTATACAAGCTGAGCCTTTTTATTAAGATCCAAGAGTAAAAGATAAAGCGCCATTCAACACAACAATGATCATTACAGAAAATAACCGTTAACACACTTCCAAACCAAAAAAACTCTCACTATTTGGATTTATCTAACGGCTTGTATTTTATTGGCGTCATCGTTGGACTATCAAAAGAGCCTTCCACTTTATACTGTACACTGGTTACTTTTGACAGCTGGTCACCAATCAGTTTATCAGTTATATAAAGCAAACCCGCAAGCTGTGGAGTTCCCCACAAAAGACCAGCAATCGGCAAAGCTCCCGTGAGAGGAAAGGTTGCAGTTAATGTTTCATCTAGGGTTTCGTCCACTATATTAGCCTTACCAGTTAAAGAAAGTATAGCCGAAGGCGAGTCTATGGTGATAGGTGAAGTTGTTTTTAAAATACCAGCACTTATAGAAAGCTCTCCACTAAAATCATCATAAGTAAGTCCCGGTTGATACATATCAGAAAAATCAAGTGATAGCCTCCTAGTTAAAGCCCCAGCATTAAAAACACCCAAGAACTTCAAAAAAGCAGGTAATTCATCCACTTTACTAAAATTACCGTCTTCAGCAGAAAAACTAATACGTCCATCAATAGATGGCCTATCAAGGAAAAAAGGATGTCCTTTCCAATCAAGAGCCACATCAATTTGATATTTTTTCGAAGATACAAAGGCCTCACTAGAAAACTTACCAGTCAGCTCAGATAAATCAGCCCCCATAGCAGCAATGCGTAAAGTCACATGGGAGTCCTCACCTTGGTCTAACCAAATAAGGCTGCCTTTCAAGTCACCTTTCTTTAATTCAGTAGAAATCGGATCTATACGAACATAATTACCATCTCGAGTAACCTTTAACTGCCAATCACCATAAGGCTGCTCATTAATATATAGCTGATCCGCAGCTAATGTCATATCTGGAATTTGATTAGCTGCAACTGGAGCCGTTGGGACGAGATCTGACAGGGTAATATCCGAATCAGCCTCTGATGAGGCAGTATTCCAACTTAGAAAATTAAAATGAAGATCAGGAATACCACCCTTATCAACAAAAGAGAAATTAACTTCATCCGAACTTACATACAAAGATTTATCTGATGTAGCGTTGTAAGTAATTTTAAAATTATTGAATATATTTTGAGGGTTAACCACAACTTCATCGACAATTAAATCGATTCGATTAAGCCATTCTGGCAACTTAGGCATTTCGACATTCTTTGTAGCATTTAAATCATTAGCGGATAAGTCAGAAAAGACCGCCCACCACTCCTGCACATCAAACCTCTCAAAGCTTCCTGTCAGTAGCAACCCCTTAGATATATTTGAATTTAAGGCTTGATTTCGACCACCATTCAAGGTCATTTCCCCACCTATAAACTCGCCATTTTGAAGAAGAAATCGAGCCATTGATAACTGGTTATAATCCGTATCAATAACAATATCACTTTCATGCTGCATTACTTTAAGGCGTAGCTCTTTCACTTCCTGTGCAGTTTTACCTACAGGCTCAGGTAGATCAACACTGACTCCAAGTAAGTCACTATCAATCGTCAAATCTACCTGACCATCCTGAGTTTGATTAATTAGTAACTTACCATTATAAGCAAGATTCCCAGATATTTTATCTATGATAGACGCAGGTAATTTATGCCAAGCAGCAACTTGAGCAATGTCTGCAGTACCAACAATATCCCCAATAACTGCCAAACCACCATTTGCTTTGTCTACCGAAGATAATTGCAACTGAGAAGTTCCACCTAATGTTTGTATTTCAAAGACTGAATTCGTAATTCCCTTACTTGAACTGTAATTAAAGCGTCCTTTCTTTATGTATGAAGCCAGAGCAATATTATTTATCAATAAATGATTTTCTTGAAAATCCAACCCCAAACGCACTATGGGGTCCTCGCCGTTAGAAAGAGGAATTTCTATGTCAAATTCGCCTGTAATTTTACCTTTAGCCTCCCAGTTTTCAAAAGGTGCAAGAACAGTATCATTTAATGGTGTTTGCCTAAGCACCGAAACAATAGTAGATACTTCACCATTAAGTTGTCCCTGTAAATTTAGCCAATCTGCTGAACCACTATTAACCGGCACTGTAATTAATATGTCATTAACAGGCAAATTCAATAACGAAGCCGAATCAACCGATACCAAAACACCAGAATCATTAAACTCAAACATGCCAGTTACTTTTTGGGCTATGGGCCAATCCTCATGAAAAGCAACATCTAAGTCTTTTGCCATTACACGAACCCGTACATGGGGATCAGCATTTTCAATCAAATCACTTTGAATCAATATATCCGCCACATCAACTTGACCAGATTCTAAAAAAGCATCCTGTATCCAAGATCGTAAATTTTTACCTAGTGCATTATCGGGAATATAAGTTAGTCGATCTGTTATTGGTATATTATTTCCATGTAAGTCTAAAGATATCCAACTAGGCAAATCTTTTCGAATCTCTAACCGAAACCCACCACTCACATCCGCGCCATTGCGTTTAATATGTAAATCTCGCCCTGTTAATAAAAAAACATCCTGCTGTTTACGCCAATCAACATAGCCAGATAAAGACTCTGTAACCCAAGAATCTTTATAAACAGTATCAAATCCAATCTCACTTCCCTTTCCCTTGAAATCAATATAGCCACTGCTATTGGATAAACTGAAGATGGCATTTATGTTATTAGCCTTTGGAATGCCATTGTAAGCATTCACTGAAGCTGCCTCTAAATTACTCAGTAATTGAAACGCCAACTCATTATTTTCGTGCCAAAATTGAAAAGAGCCATTTTTTGCAACGCCACTAGGAGATAGGCCATCTAACAAGATTTTGCCATCAGACTCTTCAGGCAAAAAATAAGACAATATTTGGTGTGTTAATCCAAGATCCACTTCATTAAAATTAACACTTGAACGCTTCGTAACAGATGACCAATCAAACGCTAAATTCGTCTTTGGATAGACATTTCCTGCCTGATCTTTAATCTCTACATCATGTATATCAACATGCAAGTTAGGCTTTTTCTGTGCATAACGCAGCTTTATAGAAGACGAGGTTTCGTATGCTCGACCATCATTAAAAGCAATTTTCATATGAGCAGACTCTGCTCGCACCTCAATTTCTTTGTCTATTAAAGCGTCTAACCATATATCGCCACCCAATTCGATCGTTGATAATGAGTAAGGTAATGATGGGAGCATCTCATGCAAAGGAAGAGAAATAATCGGAGCCTGCACTGACGCTTTAACGCGATAATTACCTAGCAAACGGGCCTCTTCAATGCGAGCGTCCACTTGGAATGGCGCTTCATAGCCATCTAAATAAAGAGCAGACTTTATTAGAGAGCCAAATTCTTTTTGAAATATATAGATATGAGGAATCTGTATTTTATGCTCACCAAATTGAGCACTGTGGATGTCAATATTAGCATCTAAAATAGAAAAATTTCGCTGCGCAGACAAATAATCTAAAACTCGCTCAACCCCTACTTCATTACGAACGGTACGAAGTGGTTTGGCGCCATTAAGACGCCATTGACCATCACTTTCTTCTAAAGCAACATTAGAACCAACGAATCTTATATAGGAAAATTGAGGACTTAAATTAAGAAGGGATTGTATTAGATCAACTCGAACTCGCATCTCATCAATCGAAATGGCTGACTTACCGTTTACTTGTAATTGAAAGCCACCAACAGACACAGTTGGATCAATACCTTCCAAACGGCCATCAATCTGCTCTAACGTAACAGGATATCCCGTTATTTGCTGTAAATTATGTTCTATTTGCGGACGATAATAATCCAAATAAGGAAGTAGCTGCCCAACGCTCACTGCAAAAATTGCAATTAAGCTAGAAAAAACAACACTCCCCCAAAACAAAACGAGGATCATTTTACGCAATAACCAATTCATTTTGAGGCCTAATTGTTGTTAACGAAGAACAACATCATATTGGTCCTGTGTATAAACAGAATCCACTTGAAATCGAATTGTTTTACGAATAAACGCTTCAAGTTCAGCTACACTTGCACTTTCTTCATCAAGAAAACGCTCAACCACAGAGCTCGCAGCCAACACAGTATAGGTTTGAGAGTCATAAGCTCGGTCTGCTCGTAAAATTTCACGGAACACCTCATAACAAACAGTTTCAGGTGTTTTGACTAAACCACTACCACGACATGAACGACATGGTTCACACAAGGTTTGACCAAGGCTTTCACGGGTTCTCTTTCTTGTCATCTCAACCAAACCAAGTTCAGAAACCCCTGTAATCTTTGTCTTAGCGTGATCAACATCTAAGATTTTTTCAAGCATTCTCAAAACTTGACGTTTATGCTCTTCATCCTCCATATCAATGAAGTCGATAATGATAATACCACCAAGATTACGCAACCTAAGTTGACGGCCTATTGCGGTCGCCGCTTCTAAGTTCGTTTTATAAATCGTTTCCTCAAGGTTACGACTACCAACAAATGCCCCCGTATTAACATCAATAGTCGTCATTGATTCCGTTTGCTCAACGACTAAATAACCTCCAGATTTTAACTGCACCTTTCGATCTAGCGCCTTGTGAATTTCGTCTTCCACACTATACAAGTCGAATATAGGTCGCTCACCAGGGTAATACTCAATCCTATTCGTTAACTCCGGAATGAAATCTTCAGCAAAAGAGCGTAACTTTGCATAATTCTCTTTAGAATCTATACGGATTTTTTCTGTCGTCAGCCCAACTAAATCCCTCATTGTGCGCAAGTGCAAAGGCAAATCTTCATAAATAACGGAAGGGGTTTTCGCACTTTTCATACGACGCTTAACAGATTGCCATAGACGAGTTAGAAACTTGATATCAGCAAGAATTTCATCTTCTCCAGCCCTTTCAGCAGCGGTACGTAATATATAACCGCTGTTTTCTTCAGCATCAGTAAGAGCACCAGAGACAAGGGCCTTTAAACGCTCTCTTTCAGTTTCATCTTCAATTCTTTGACTCACACCAACATGCGCCTGATCAGGCATATAAACCAAATAACGAGATGGGATCGATAAGTGTGTCGTTAACCTCGCACCTTTGGTACTGATCGGGTCTTTCGTTACTTGGACGACAAGTGATTGACCTTCACGTAAATAATCTCCTATTTGATCACTTGGGTTAACCGCATCGCGATCAGCAACCTCAGAGACATGAATGAAAGCCGCCCTTTCTAGTCCAATATCAACAAATGCAGCTTGCATACCAGGTAACACTCTAACGACTTTACCTTGATAGATATTACCAACAATCCCTTTTCTACTTGAACGCTCAATGTATACTTCCTGCAACACTCCGTTTTCAACAAGAGCAACACGAATCTCCATAGGAGTGACATTAATGAGTACATCTTCACTCATGGGACATATCCTCTAGTGAATGAATTCCAAATTGCGCTAATAATTGCGCAGTTTCAAACAATGGCAACCCAACTACCGCCGAATATGAACCTGAAATAGATTTTACGAAAACAGAACCAAGCCCTTGAATACCATAAGAACCAGCCTTATCTTGTGGCTCTCCAGTTCCCCAGTATTGCGCAATTTCTACATCTGAAATACTACGAAACAACACGTCACTCACAACGCATTTGGTAGCAACATGCTCATAATTTAAATCACATAAACAAAGAGAAGTAATCACCTGGTGAGAACGGCCAGAAAGAAGCCTCAACATACCTTTAGAGTCTTCAAGTGAGGCAGGTTTTCCTAGAATCTGACCATCAATAACAACACTGGTATCAGAAGCAATAAAAATAGAATCGACACTTACATTTGGTTGCTTTTTGTACTTATCAGCAACCGCTGTCGCTTTTTCAAACGCCATTCGAATGACATAATCTTCAGCCTTTTCCTGATTATAAGGAGTTTCATCAATATCAGCAGGAAAAACATCAAATTTCTTTACCAAAGTACTAAGTAGCTCTTTTCTTCTCGGCGAAGCAGAAGCCAAAACAAGCATAAATTATTCCTAAAGCAGGACTTAACGAATTGCGTACATACGACGAACACTACGTAAAATAATAAAAGACCAAGGCCATAACAGTCCTGTAATAACAGCCGGCATAAAGATCATCAAAGTAGGCTCTGCATAACCAAGATAGTGGTCAACCCAGAAATCTACAAGCTGATTTACACTCACTAGCACACCGACAAAAAAAGCTTGTTGCCAAGGATGATACATTCTTAGTCGTTGATAAAAAACAGCACAAGTATAGGCAATAATTACATAAGTAAGAGAGTGCTGACCAACAATCCCACCTTGTAGCAAATCAACCATCAAACCTAAAAACCAAGCAAAGCCAACACCAACTCTATATGGCAAAGCAATAACCCAATATAGAATAACTAACAAAGCCCATTCAGGACGGAACCAGACAAGCTCTTCAGGAAAAGGAACGGCTTCTAGCATTAAAGCAGTAAGTAAAGTAATAGAAAATACAACTATAGGTTTCATTATCGGTCTGCTTTTGACTTGTCAATTAACATAACGTGTCGACTACGACCTAGCTGAGCTAATGGCACAACATCAACATCAGCATAAGATTTGCCTTGCGTATGCCTAACACTTCGCACTACACCAACCGGATAGCCACTTGGAAAACGGTTATCAAGTCCTGAAGTCGTCAATACATCCCCTTTCTTAATATCAACAGATCGAGGTACACTCATCAACTCCATTACTTTTAGACTTCCTGTTCCTCGCAAAATGCCTCGAAAACCAGTACGAGACAACTGAACAGGAACAAAGTGACTGGCATCTGCGATTAACAACACTCGGCTACTATAAGCGGCAGTTTCAACAACTTGACCTAAAACGCCAGTCGCATCCAAAACTGGTTGACCAACATAAGCCCCAGAAGAAAAACCTTTATCTATCATCAATTTATGGCTGTAAGCATTTTGATCAAAGCCAATCACCTCAGCCATAACAATTTTCTCATCAACACGCTGAGAAGCGTCAAGCAGCTCCCGTAAGCGAACATTCTCAGCTTGTAGAGAGTCGAGTAATTGCTGCCGACTGCGTAGTAACAAAATCTCAGATTGCAAGGCTTGGTTCTCAGCAACCAAGCCTTCTCTGCTAGCAAGGTGTTCACCAGCCCAATACAAGACTTTTTGAGGTGTATTCACCACAATTTGTATAGGCGCTACAAGCAAGGTCAAATATGGCCTTACTTGTGAAAAGGTTGAATACCGAACATCTGCAAAAATCATTGCAACAGAAACAATAACCAGTACAACAAACCGAGTACTGGAAACCTTGCCGCCGAATTGAAGCGATTTATTAATGGTATACCCCTAACCTTTACTCATTATCTGCAGTAAAAAGTTCAGAAGCATGTCTATCCATTAATTCTAATGCCATACCGCCACCACGAGCCACACAAGTAAGAGGGTCATCAGCAATAATTACAGGTAAACCTGTTTCTTCGCTAATTAAACGATCAATCTCACGTAATAAAGCACCGCCACCGGTTAAGACTAAACCAGTTTCACCAATATCTGCTGCGAGTTCTGGTGGAGACTGCTCAAGAACACCTTTGATAGCTTGAACTATTTGAGCCAATGGCTCCTGCAAAGCTTCTAATATTTCCGTGCTACTCAAAACAAATGAACGAGGAATACCTTCAGCTAAATTACGACCGCGAACATCGATTTGTAACTCTTCGCCTGTATGGTAAGCCATACCGATCTCAGTCTTAATACGTTCTGCCGTTGCATCACCAATCAAACTCCCATATTGGCGACGAACATAAGTTGTAATGGCTTCATCAAAGCGGTCACCACCGACACGAATAGATTCAGAAGTCACAATACCATTTAAAGAAATAATCGCGATTTCAGTAGTACCACCACCGATATCGATAACCATTGAACCTGAAGCTTCAGCGACAGGAAGTCCTGCACCAATAGCCGCCGCCATAGGTTCTTCAATGATATACACTTCACGCGCACCAGCACCTAAAGCAGACTCTTTAATTGCACGTCGTTCAACTTGAGTGGATTTGCAAGGTACACAAACCAATACTCGAGGACTTGGCTTTAAAAAACTATTTTCATGTACTTTAGAAATAAAGTACTGCAACATTTTTTCTGTTACGTGAAAATCGGCAATAACACCGTCTTTCATTGGTCTAATCGCCGTAATATTACCCGGAGTACGACCAAGCATACGCTTTGCATCCGAGCCAACCGACGCTACTGTTTTTTGATTTCCATTATGACGAATGGCTACCACAGAAGGCTCATCAAGCACAATTCCGCGGTCGCGAACGTAAATAAGGGTATTTGCCGTCCCTAAGTCAATGGACAAATCACTTGAAAACATTCCCCTGATTTTCTTAAACATGAATTCTTACACCCTGATAATACGATACGAACAGTAACAAAATGTATCAATCACTTGCCCATTGGGCAAGTTGATTCAACGTAAATCTAAAAAAACTTCCTATGTTTTTCATTCTTTGCTGCTTTTTTAGAATATTCTCAAAATAAGTTAGGTTTTTCACGCTGTTAGCTTTATAGGCCGTGAATGAACATATACAATACTAACCATTTCATGACAATCAAAAAATCAGGTGGAACATGTCCATAGACAAACAAGACGTGCAAAAGATTGCACACTTGGCTCGCCTCGCCCTCACAGAGGAAGATGCCGATCAATACCAACACTCTTTATCCAGTGTTTTATCATTAGTCGAGCAAATGCAATCAGTGAACACAGATGGTGTAGAACCACTATCCAATCCACTTGAAATGACGCAGAGACTAAGAGACGACGTAGTAACCGAAGAAAACCGTCGTGACGCCTTCCTAGCGAACGCCCCTCAGACCGAAGCTGGTCTTTTCCTAGTACCGAAAGTGATCGATTAAGAGAGACAGGCATGTTTGAACAAAGTATCTCGACATTAGCGCAACAACTGCGCGACAAAGACATTTCTAGCGTTGAATTAACACGCCATTTTTTAGACCGTATTACAAAACTTGACCCTCAACTAAACAGCTATATTACAGTTACTGAACAATTGGCGCTAAAACAAGCCGCCGCTGCTGACATTTTACTACAAAGCGGAAAAGGCACCAGTTTAACGGGAATCCCAATTGCTCATAAAGATCTTTTCTGCACTGAAGGTACTTTGACAACTTGCGGATCAAAAATGCTCAATAATTTCGTTCCTCCTTATGAATCCACGGTTACGAGTCGTATTCAGCAGGCTGGCGCGGTCATGCTGGGTAAAACCAACATGGACGAATTTGCCATGGGCTCCTCTAATGAGAATAGCTTTTACGGTGCAGTTAAAAACCCTTGGAACCTAAACACAGTTCCAGGTGGATCATCGGGCGGCTCTGCGGCGGCAATTGCCGCTGGGCTTGCTGTTGCAGCAACTGGCACAGATACAGGCGGTTCTATTCGCCAACCCGCCTCTTTCTGCGGAATCACAGGACTAAAGCCGACTTATGGCCGAGTCTCTCGTTTTGGTATGATTGCTTATGCTTCTAGCTTAGATCAGGGCGGCCCAATGGCAAAGAGCGCCGAAGATTGCGCACATTTAATGCAAGCCATGGCTGGCTTTGACGAAAAAGACTCAACGTCATCAGAAACCCAGAATGACGATTATCTTGCGAACATAAACGCTCCTCTTACAGGCTTAAAAATCGGCCTACCAAAAGAATATTTTGGTGATGGCCTAGACTCGAAAGTAGCGGATGTCATTATGGCCGCCGTTAAAGAGTTCGAAAAACTTGGAGCGACAGTAAAAGAGATCTCATTGCCAAACTTGCAACTTAGCATTCCTTCTTATTATGTCATTGCGCCATCTGAAGCATCATCAAATCTATCTCGCTTTGATGGTGTACGATTTGGTCATCGCTGTGACGACCCAAAAGACTTGCTAGATATGTACACGCGCTCTCGTGCCGAAGGCTTTGGTTCTGAAGTACAAAAGCGAATCATGGTCGGAACTTACGCGCTTTCTGAAGGCTACTACGACGCTTATTACCTGAAAGCTCAAAAAATCCGTCGACTAATAAAAGAAGATTTTGTTAAAGCGCTTAGCGAAGTTGACGTGATTATGGGCCCAGTCGCCCCAACAACAGCATTTGACCTTGGCAGCAAGACAAGCGACCCAGTCGCTATGTATTTAGAAGACATCTACACACTATCTGTGAATCTTGCTGGCATTCCAGCCATGTCCGTTCCAGCTGGTTTTGTTGATGGCATGCCTGTTGGTCTTCAAGTAATGGGCGACTATTTTGCCGAAGCCAAGCTACTTAACGTAGCGCATCAGTATCAACAACACACTGACTGGCACCTACAATCACCAACAATGGCAAAAGGAGCATAAACATGAACTGGGAAGTCGTTATTGGTCTTGAGATTCACACTCAACTCACCACAAAATCAAAGTTATTCTCTGGTGCAGCCGTTGGTTTTGGCGCAGAACCAAATACTCAAACTACTTTAGTCGATTTAGGCATGCCAGGCTCTTTACCCGTATTCAATAAAGAAGCATTGAGAATGGCGGTTATGTTTGGTCACGCGATTAATGCAGAAATAGGCATGACATCGGTTTTTGCGCGTAAAAATTATTTTTACCCCGATCTACCAAAAGGCTACCAAACCAGCCAGATGGACCACCCTATCGTTGGCATCGGCCACCTTGATGTCACACTGGAAGACGGAACCACATCTCGAATAGGCATCACTCGCGCTCACCTTGAAGAAGATGCAGGCAAATCTCTACATGAAGACTTTCAAGGCATGACAGGGATAGATCTAAACCGCTCTAGCACACCACTACTTGAAATTGTATCAGAGCCAGACATTCGTTCTGCAAAAGAAGCTGTGGCTTACGTTAAAATGATTCACTCTATCGTGACATATCTTGGCATCTGCGATGGAAACATGGCCGAAGGCTCAATGCGCTGTGATATCAACCTATCATTGCGACCAAAAGGACAAAAAGAATACGGAACTCGTACAGAGATTAAAAACGTCAACTCATTCCGTTTTATTGAAAAAGCAATTTACACCGAGATTGAGCGTCAAGCTGATATTCTAGAAGATGGTGGAAGAATCATTCAGGAAACGCGCCTGTATGATCCAGAGAAAAACGAAACTCGTAGCATGCGCTCTAAAGAAGACGCCAATGACTACCGCTACTTCCCTTGCCCGGATCTACTGCCAATCGTTCTGACGCAAGACTATGTAGACGAGATCAAAGCAAGTCTTCCCGAGCTTCCTAGCCAAAAAGCTGAACGCTTTGAAAGCGAATACAAGTTAAGTGAATATGATGCACATGTCCTTTCCTCTACTCGCCCACTAGCAGACTACTTTGAAAATGCAAATGCTATAGTCAATGACGCAAAATTAACAGCCAATTGGGTAATGGGTGAATTAAGCAAGTTACTCAATCAAGAACAACTAGAAATAGAAAATGCTCCCGTTAACGCCAAAGAATTTGGTCAACTACTTATTCGCATTAAAGACAACACAATTAACGGAAAAACAGCCAAAGATGTTTTTCAAGCAATGTGGGAAGGCGAAGGCTCGGCAGACGATATTATTGAATCTAAAGGTTTAAAACAAGTAACCGATACCGGTGCCATTGAAGCCATGATCCAAACAATATTGGATGCAAACGCAGCACAAGTTGAGCAATACCGCGCAGCAGATGAAGATAAACAGAAAAAAATGATTGGCTTCTTTGTTGGGCAAGTAATGAAAGCGTCTCAGGGTAAAGCAAACCCAGGATTAGTTAATCCAATACTCGCTAAAATGTTAAAGGGTTAGAATTTTTCATTCTAGATATAAGAAACAAAAAATCCGCTAAGCTACTCACAGCTCAGCGGATTTTTTTAAACTAAAACCACCATATTATTAAGAATCTGAAACTATCTGATCTCGTCCTAAACGTTTTGCCTCATAAAGATTGACATCTGCCACTCGAATAGCATCCTCAATAGAGCCTATCGACCGAGAACAGATACCAACACTACAAGTGATAAGTATCTTAGCTTCTGTTAATTCTTTTGCGCGTATTTTGACAAGAAAAGCATTTAACATGTCTTTAAATTCGCGCTCCCCCATATTAGTGACAATACAGAACTCCTCCCCACCGAAGCGACAAGCCAAAACACCTGGAAACGAAGATCTTATTTCTGCACCAATAGCCTCTAGTAGCTGATCACCAACGATATGACCATAAGTATCATTGATACGTTTAAAGCCATCTAGATCTAACATTGCTAACGCTACATTAGGGGAGTGTTTACGAAAAAAACGTTCGCCCTCATCAAATAAATAACGTCTATTTTTTAGCTGAGTCAAAGAGTCGATATTAGCCAAATCTTTTATTGTTTCAAGCATCTCTTGAGCTTCTAAATTATGAATAACTCGACAATGAAACTCTTCATGGTAAAAAGGCTTTTTTAAAAAATCATTTGCTCCAGCCTTAATAAACTTAGCAGATAAGGTGTTATCACCTTCAGCAGAAAGACCAATAATAACTAAATTTTGAAAACGAGAGTTATAACGAAGCATGCGAACCAAATCATAACCATTCACTAAAGGCATATTATGATCAGTAATAAGCATTCGAATTTCAGGGTCCGACTCCAACTTTGCTAATGCCTCTTGACCATCAACAGCCTCAACTACATTAAAACGGTACTGCTCAAGTAATATTTTAATAAAAAGCCGGCTCGTCGAAGAATCCTCTGCAACCAATACTTTTATATCTTGGTTTTTACTAAGGCGCTCAACAACCTTGATAACGTGATTAAAAGAGTAGCGACTATCCTTAGTGATGTAATCCAAAACACCTTTATTTAAAAGGCTAAGCCGCAAGGTATCATCTATACTGCTGGTCAATACGACACAAGGAACCTTATAAGACAGCACAAGATCAACAATTTCACCATTTTCGGCATCAGGCAAGTTTAAATCGACAATAGCTGCAAAATACTTTTCTTTCGCAATTTTTAACTTATCTTCTGCTTCCTGATAACACGCGCACAACACGGGAACAAAAGTCGAATTTTGAGACAGTAAATGCTTGAGAACCTTTAAAACCACTGGGCTGTCTTCAACCACTAATATCTTTCGCTCTATATTCATTAGCAAAACCTTATATTGAAAACAGTATCTTTAACTTTTTATGTGCATTTTTTGATTATCCCCTATGACCCATGATTACGATACTCTAAAATAGTCAGTTGGGATGTTATTTTATAAATAAGTCATACATTAAGCGTAATATTTTATTTATACTCACTGACACTATACAAGGTTGTCAACTATGCAATGCAGACCAAATTGTGGCGCATGCTGCACAGCACCTTCTATTTCATCTCCAATACCTGGGATGCCAAATGGAAAACCAGCTGGAGACCCCTGCATACAACTGCTCAGTGATTTTAGCTGCGCCATATTTGGAGATCCATCTCGACCTAAAGTATGCAAAAACTTTATGCCTGAAGAATATATTTGCGGAAAAAATAAAGAAGAAGCTATAACCATTTTGGCTTTTCTAGAAGATTACACATGCACAACCAATGCAAAAAGCTCATAAACAAGGAACATCCATGATATCGGCGAAGCGATTACTTTTACTACTCTGTGTCAGCTTAACACTTAGCGCCTGCTCCACATCCAACTCGAGCAAACAATTTATTGTTGAACCACCAAGCGAGTCTCAAATAGAAAGCAGCGTAAAAGAGCAAGTTTCACTCACATTAAGCGCTTTCACACCTGTCGCAGGTCAAGCTCTTCCAAATAACAGTGTACTTAGCGCCTATGAAGCACGCGGTTACGACCCGATTTGGATAAAAAATAAAAAACTTAACATGTCGATCTATAAATTAGTCGACATTCTTGAACAATCTTATACCCATGGCTTAAGTCCAATCCATTATCATGCAGAGATTATCAAGGAATATTTAGAGCTTAAAAATCCAACCCCACAACAATTAGCTGAAATGGATGTTATTGCTACTATTGCACTAGCTAGTTATGCCCACGACTTAAGCAATGGTCGCTACGAGCCACAGCTTATCGACCCTAATTGGCAGTTAGATGCACCAAATAACAACTGGCGAGATTTACTCCACCTTGATTCAGCAACAGATATGGTGAACTACCTCCAACTACTAGCACCTCGTAGTCCGCAATATCAAATCCTTCAAAAGTGGTTAGTCTATTACCAAGATTTAGCTAAAAAAGAGAACGACATATTTGTTACTCCTGGCGAACTTTTAAAAGCCGGTGACGAAGGTCCACGAGTTGCACAATTAAGAGCACGTCTTGTTCAACTTGGAGATATTCGCTTCTCTACTCGAAAAATTAACGAAGAGCAATTTGATATTCGTTTAAAAGATGCCCTCAAGCGCTTTCAACGCCGCCACCATTTATCTGCAGATGGTTCAGCTGGCTCACAAACAATAGAAATGCTTAATGTCTCACTCGAGACTAGAGCCAAACAAATAGCCTACAATCTTGAAAGATGGCGCTGGTTACCTAGCGAGCTAGAAGCAAACCGCGTCTGGGTTGATTTAACAAACTACACTGTAGATATGCATTTGAATGGCGAAGTTACTTCAATGAAAGCTATCATAGGCACACCAGAGCGCAAAACACCTGTGTTTAAAGGCCTGATGACCTACATGGTCACCAACCCAACCTGGCGTGTACCTCATCGTATAGCCAGAGAAAATTTATTGCCAAAATTACAAGCCGATCCAAATTACTTGGTCAAACATGGTTACAAAGTTTTTTCTAGCTGGAGCATTGGTGCAAAAGAGCTAGACTCAACGCAAATTAACTGGAAAGCCGTAGACGAAAGCAAAATGCGCTATCGTTTTGAGCAAACACCAGATGAAGGTAATGCACTGGGCCAATATAAATTTATGTTCCCTAACAAGAATGAAATTTATTTGCACGACACACCTGCGAAACACCTATTCAGGCAATCTGATAGAGCCTTCAGTTCGGGCTGCGTACGATTAGAGAACCCTGCGGAATTTGCACAGAAGATAACCAAGGGAAGTAAGCAATTCAATGAAATGAAAAAAACGCTAAAAGAAGATAGTAATTCAGTTATTTCGCTACCAACTTACATACCTGTTTATCTAATCTATTTCACAGCTGTTGCTAATTCAAACGGAATGCCTGAATTCCGTAATGATATTTATGAAAGAGACTCCTTGATGGAAGAAGCTATGGGATACCAACCTTTCAAGGCAAGAGACTCCATTTAGCTAATAACGCCTTTCTATATAAAGTAAAAAGCCCCATAAATCTCAATTTATAGGGCTTTCCATTCTATTTATTCAACTATTTTATGCAAAAATAGAACAAAAAAGCATTCAATAATTGCATTACTTAACCATAATACAAACCGTAATTTCTTCACGATCATGATAAAGGTGCTTAACTTGATAACTATATCCCACACCTGCTTTCTTCAATAAATCATCCATTGTTTGCAAACATAGAGTTACTTCTTGGTAACGTTTCTTCATGGGCAATTTTAAATTAAAGATCGCGCGTCGTGTCCAGCCACTCGCCAACCACTTAGCCATCAACTCAGAAACTTTAATTGGCCGCTCGACCATGTCACACACCAACCAATCTACGGTATAAGGTGGCTCGTATTTAAAGCCATCAGCTTTCTCATGCTCCACCAACCCTGTAGACATCAATTCTTTTTGCATTGGACCATTATCAATAGCAATAACATGGATGCCTTTTTTAACAAACTGATAAGTCCAACCACCTGGAGCCGCCCCCAAATCAACAGCCGTCATACCTTCGATCAAATCTGCTTCAAGCGTTTGCTCCGGAACAAATTGCAAGAAAGCCTCTTCAAGTTTTAAAGTTGATCGACTCGGGCCAGCAGCTGGGAAACGTAAACGGCGAATCCCCATAGGAAACTCACTACGACAAGCCGCATAAGATACTCCTAAATAAGCAGCCTCCCCACTTAACATGAAAACATGATGCCTTACACCAATAGCTTTATTGCGCAATACACCTGATTTCTTCCATCCTTCTTTTAACGGTTTATCAAGCTTTTTAATCAACCCAGACAAAGACTTTGCTTCATTAGTATCTGCCGTTTCAATCCAAATCTCTTCCGCTAAAGGCAAAGCCCTAGCGGCTTCAAGCAAAGACTCTACACGCTCACCTGGCTCTAACTCAATAACATCATTTACGGCAATAATCTGCCGAGCAAAAATAAGGCGATTAAATGTCAATTGCTGAATTAGCAATTCACCCGCATCCGCCTGATCAAAGTTATAAACAATATAACCCGCATCAGGCACTACTGACGCATAACCATAAAAACCTTTATTGCTAGCAACTTCTGATAGCTCTGCCGCACAATCTTTTTCAAAACCTTGACGACAGTATACCAATACATTCTTCATTAAATTTCCTTCCCAGTCCGAGCTAACGGATGCTGAGTTACATTAATTACCTTTTTAAAAGGCCATTTCAATAGCAACTCATCAAAATGAGTAACCACAAAATCAGACAATTCGGATGAAAAACATTCACCTAAAGCCGGAGGACAAAGATATTTTTGCGTCTCTCCACCCCATTCAAACTCTATAGAATAAGCATGCAGATAACCTCTATCAGATATTTCACCACCGTATCTAGCATCACCTAAAATAGGCGCACCTATACTTTTCAGTGCAACTCGTATCTGATGGGTTTTACCAGTTAAAGGCCTAATGATAAAAACCCTATTTTCACCAAAAGAAGCAGAAAAGAACTGGGTCATCGCAAAATTTTCTTTTTCTTGAGTCAGTTTCCACTGACCTCTCCTACTCGGTATCATTCCACCAGATACAGTTCCTTGCTTTTTCTTCGGTTTACGGTTGGATAAAGCCAAATAACGCTTTTCCATAGCATGCGCCTCAAACATTTTTCCAAATAAAGAGGCTGCATGAGCATGACAGGCAACAATCAACAAGCCAGAAGTCATTTTATCCAAACGATGTACAGGAAAAAAAGTATGGTTGGGGTAGGAAATTAATAGAGTCTGCATCACACCAAGCTCTACAGCCTCTGCATGAAAACTCATACCTGCAGGTTTATCAAGAATCCAATAATCATCACAACGAAATAATATCTTGAGCAAACCTACCTCGTTACGAATAAATAAAGGGAAAATGGATTAGCCAACAAGCTTATCCACAGAGAAAGTGGACAACTCATATGTCAATATAAAGAAACAAATATATTTTAATTTTCTAGGTCAGATTGCACAGCGATTCGATTACGCCCACTTCTTTTGGCCAAATATAAACATTTATCCGCTTGAGCCAATATTTCCTCATAACGAGAAATACTTGGTGTAATAGCGGCTAAACCAGCACTAACTGTAACGGGAATCACAATCCCTTGCTCTGTCTCTATAAACATATCTTCAACAGAACTTCTGATCTTCTCCATCACCACTTTTGCCTGCTTTAAATTAGTATCAGGCATAATGACAATAAATTCTTCACCACCATAACGGCCAATTTCATCTTTTGGCCTTATGGCTGAATCCATCATAGTAGAAACTTGTCTCAAGACTAAATCTCCAGCCTCATGACCAAATGTATCATTGATTTTTTTGAAGTGATCTAGATCTACAATACCAAAAACACAAGACTCTCCATTCATTATAGAGTCAGCAAACGTATTAACGGCATCCGCCAAAACCTTACGACGATTAGGCAACCCTGTAAGCTCATCTTTTTCGGCCAAAGTTCGTAAATGTCGATTTACTGCCTTTAAACGACTCATAACTAAGTTAATCATAATGGCAAAATCAAAAGCTACAGATAGAAATACCAAGCTCACCACAATTCTTTGATGTCGATCGGATAGATAAAAGCCTTTTAAGTCTACAAATTCGCAAACTAAAAACAAAACAACCGAACTCACAACAATCAAATATTTAATAGGACGTTGATCAACCCTAAACACAATAACACCATAGGCAATTACACTAACAAGAAGCCAGTGGTAACCACTATCAGCACCAAAGTAGAATAGACTTAAAATAGAAACTGATATAATTTTGATAATTGGCATTAATAATTGAGCACGAGTAAATAGCCCAATATAGTTATAACGCAGCCCTATGAGCCCCAAAATAAATCCCAAGAATAAAATAAGGGTAATAACAGAAAAAAATTGACGAAAAGAAAATATAGAAAGCATCAACAGCGAGCTGGCACAAAACAATAAATAAGAAAAATTCACTACATGCTTTTGATTCAAGTCATTATCGAACTCATCGACAAAACCAAGGTTAAGTGATTTTTCTATTAGATTTTTTATTGAAGAAAACACGACATTCCTAATTAAAATCAAATACATAGCGATGCATTTAATGCAATATGAATTTTTATGAAATATATTTCTTCAGGATTCTACCGAATTCTACTCAATTTTTCTATCAATTCAGACACAGAGAGATCTTTCTTGAAGTAGTAACTAAATAATCCTCAATAGAAGCACACAACCAATTCAACGACAGGCGTACGTTTACATTTAGCGCTCGCTTCAAATAATAGATTTACGCCACTCACTGTAAGCAAACAAATTTGTTCTCACCGTCCCTAGAGACAAGAGCACTCAGTTCTCGTATCCTACGCCCCCTAATAAAGTAAGCAAAGTAATCAAAACTGAAAAATCTATCATGCATTGGCATGGATATTGATTATAACAATTGTATCTTAAATAAAAGATAAAAAAACATTAACTAATCGGTCAATAAAGCATCTTTCGCACCAAAACAGAACAGAACAGATTGGTGAGGAATTAAAATGGTGCAATCCATATTTTATGGAGTATATCCATCATTAAATAGGCGATTATTTCAGTTTAGAACAATAAAAATTAAACTATTTCTACATGACACTTAATTCTAAAAAACAAGGTGCCAAGACATTGAAAAAACACAATCCGATATCGCGCCTTGAGCTTGCGAATATCACCAAGCAATATCCTGGCTGTCTCGCGAATGACAATATCAGCCTCACATTAATGCCTGGAGAAATACACGCACTATTAGGTGAGAATGGCGCCGGTAAAAGTACATTAGTTAAAACAATCTATGGCGTTGTTGCCCCAGACAAAGGCGATATCATTTGGGATGGAAAAGAAGTTAGCATTAAATCTCCATCTATTGCCCGAGATCTTGGTATTGGTATGGTTTTCCAACATTTTTCTTTGTTCGAAACCATGACTGTCAGTCAAAACATTGAGCTTTGCCTCAGTAAAGTGCAGTTAAAAAATATTGGGGATTTAGCGATAAAAATCACTCAATTATCCGAAGAATACGGTTTAAACGTTGATCCAAGTCGATATGTACACTCCCTATCTATTGGCGAGAGACAACGTGTTGAAATCATGCGTTGCCTTGTTCAGTCTGTGAAGCTGCTTATTTTAGATGAGCCAACTTCCGTTTTAACACCGCAAGAAGTCGCAGGACTGTTCAACGTTTTGCGTACACTCTCAAAAGAAGGCTGTAGCATTTTATTTATCAGCCACAAACTCCATGAAGTTACCGAAGTTTGCCATAAAGCAACCATTCTTCGTGGCGGCAAAGTGGTTGACACTTGTGTTCCGAGTGACGAAACCCCCGCCACTATTGCAAAAATGATGGTCGGTGATCTAGCAGATCAAGACGCTGGTTATTCCAAAAAAGAAGGAACCGTTGAAGTTTTTAATGTCAGCGACTTATCTTTACCTTCTAAACAACCTTTTGGTACAGCACTGAAAAATATCAACTTCGACCTAAAGGCTGGCGAAATATTAGGCATTGCAGGTGTTGCAGGTAATGGCCAAGACGAATTAATGGCGATAATAAGCGGTGAAGACGAACGAAATGTTAAAAACTCTCTAACGCTAGGCAAGCTTAAGATTGGACATTTACACGCTGGAGAAAGGCGACAGCTAGGTATGGCCTATGTACCTGAAGAACGACTAGGTCGTGGCGCAGTACCAGATATGAGCTTGACAGAAAACACACTGTTAACTCATAGCACTGGATTCGTTAAAAACGGTTTAGTGCAATGGCAAAGCATCAAGGAATATACCACTGAACTTATCAGTAAATACAAAGTTAAATGCCACGGCGAATTTTCAGAAGCTCAAAGCTTAAGTGGTGGTAATTTACAAAAATTCATCATGGGTCGAGAGATTGGCCAGCACCCAAAAGTATTAATTTGTGCTCACCCAACATGGGGGGTTGATGTAGGGGCTGCGCTTGCTATTCACCAAGCATTACTAGAGCTTCGTGATCAAGGTGCGGCTATTTTACTTATTTCAGAAGACATTGATGAGCTTTTTCTATTAGCCGATCGAATGGCTGCCGTTTGTGATGGGTATTTATCACCATTAGTAAAAACGGAAGAAACTAACATAGATCAAATAGGCCAATGGATGGCTGGCACCTTTATTAACACAGCAGTTCAAGAGGCTCAGGCATGATCCGCATTCAAGCTCGTACAGAGCCAAGTTCTTTAATGAAAGTAGCTTCACCACTACTAGCCATAGTACTGACTTTAATTTTTGGTGCCATTTTATTTTCTGCTATCGGAAAATCTCCCGTACAGGCTCTGCATGTTTTGCTTATTGCTCCATTAGCAGACAGCTACAATATTGGCGAGATGTTCGTAAAAATGGGGCCCCTTCTACTTTGTGCAGTAGGCTTATCGTTATGCTATCGCGCTAACATGTGGAATATAGGTGCTGAAGGTCAGCTTCTAGCCGGCGCATTAGGCGGTTCGGCTATGGCACTTTACTTTATTGATTCAGAATCTGCATTCGCATTGCCAATCACCTTATTGGCCGGTATTGCTTCCGGTATGGTTTGGGCCGCGATTCCAACTTTCTTAAAGTTACGCTACAACTCAAATCTGATCTTAACCACGATTATGTTTAATTATATCGCACTGTATCTTCTTATCTGGTCTGTTCATGGCCCATTAAGAGATCCTGATGGTTATGGTTTCCCAGAGTCCGCACTGTTTTCAGATATAACTCTACTACCAACGCTGTTTGAAGGCAGCCGAATTCATCTTGGCATTCTTTTCGCTATTCTATCCGGTGTCATTGGTTGGTTTATTTTGAGCAAAACACACCTTGGTTTCCAAATACGTGTTTTCGGCGCAGATGAACCTGCCGCAAAGTACGCTGGCTTTAGTAGCAAAAAATTAAGTTGGGTTGTCATGCTGTTCGCTGGCGCTTTAGCTGGTTTAGCAGGGATAAGTGAAACCACAGGCCCAATAGGTCAACTAACTCCCAATATCTCCCCTGGTTATGGTTATTCCGCCATCATTGTTGCCTATCTAGGTAGATTACACCCTATTGGCGCCATTATTGCCGCCGTGTTCATGGCGGTACTTTATATGGGAGGCGATTTAGCTCAAATCGAAATGGGTATTCCGGTTGCTGTTATTAGCATGTTCCAAGGCGTTTTATTGTTCTTCTTACTAGCATGTGATTTTTTTATTAATAATCGCCTCACCTTCACTAACCAAGCAACAAATTAGGAGTTTATTTTGGACGCCGATCTAATAGTACAAATATTGTTTGCCGCCATTAAAACTGGCACCCCCTTACTCTTTATTGCTCTAGGTGAAGTAATCTGTGAGAAATCTGGTGTATTAAACCTTGGTCAAGAAGGCATGATGTTGATGGGTGCGGTAGTTGGCTTCCTTGCTGCATATGGATCAGGGAATATGGGCTTTGGTATTCTTGCGGCCATGGCCATGGGTTCTATTATGAGCCTAATCTTTGCCGCATTAGTTCTTCACATTGGTGCAAACCAAGTGGCAACAGGTCTTGCCTTAACCATCTTTGGTACAGGTTTAAGTGCATTTATTGGTGCTGATTTTGTTGGTCAAACCATTCAAGGCTTCCAACCAATTGCTATTCCACTACTTTCTGATATCCCTTATATCGGTCGTATCATTTTTAGTCATGATATTTTAGTTTACTTCTCCTTTTTCATGACCGCCTTGTTGGTCTATGTGGTCAATAAAACACGAATGGGTTTAACACTAAAAGCAGTTGGTGAAAATCCACATGCCGCTAACGCGATCGGCATAAAGGTATTAAGAGTCCGTTATTTAGCCGTTATGTTTGGTGGAGCAATGGCTGGAACAGCTGGGGCTTATATGTCTTTGGTTTATACACCTATGTGGGTTGAAGGCATGACGGCTGGACGTGGTTGGATTGCACTCGCTCTTGTTGTATTTGCATCATGGCGCGTAGGTCGCATCATGTTGGGCGCTTATCTATTCGGGTTGGCAAGTATTATGCATTTGGTTTTACAAGGTTTAGGTTGGTCTATTTCACCAAACTTATTAGCTATGCTGCCATATGTCGCTACCGTTGTTGTAATGGTTATTATCGGTGCTGATCACTTTAAAGAAAAGCTGCTTGCCCCTCGATCTCTAGGCAAGCCTTTTAATCCAAGAAACATGGCATAACGCCTGCTTTTTTAAAATCACTTCATTATTGAAGAAAAAAGCCTTCGGGCACAAATAGGAGCTAAAAATGAAATTTAAAAGTTTACTAGTTGGTCTAGGACTTTTAGCGGGAGCAAGTGCTGCTCTAGCTGAAGATCCATTAAAAGTTGGATTTGTTTACGTTGGTCCTGTTGGCGATTTAGGCTGGAGCTATGAGCATGATTTAGGGCGTAAAGGCCTAGAAGAATATTTTGGTGATAAAGTAGAAACCACTTTCGTTGAGAATGTTCCTGAAGGTGCTGATGCTGAACGTGTTATTACTCAACTAGCAAAAGCTGGTAACGACTTAATCTTCACTACATCTTTTGGATTCATGAACCCAACCATTAAAGTTGCAAAGCGCTTCCCTAACGTGACTTTTGAACATGCTACAGGCTACAAACGCACTAAGAATGTAGGTACTTATGTACTACGTACTTATGAAGGCCGTTACGTTTCAGGCACAACTGCCGGCATGATGACTAAAACTGATACCATCGGTTACATCGGCTCTTTCCCTATTCCAGAAGTAATTCGTGACATTAACGCGACTTATATGGGCGCAAAAAGCGTTAATCCTAATGTGAAAATGAAAATTGTATGGGTTAACTCTTGGTATGATCCAGGTAAAGAAACTGATGCCGCCAATGCTCTAATGGACCAAGGCGTTGATGTTTTAATCCAACATACAGATAGTCCTGCACCACTTATTGCTGCTGAAAAACGTGGTTTACGTGCAATTGGCCAAGCATCTGACATGAGTAAATTTGCTCCAGAGGCACACATTTTCTCTGTTCGCGATAACTGGGCTCCGTATTACATAAATATCGCTAAAACTGTAATGGAAAAGACGTGGAAGCCAAAAGATTATTGGGGTGGATTTGCTGATGAGATTTTAACCATCGAATCAATTAATCCTAATTTACCACAAGCTGTTAAAACGAAAATTAACGCTACTTTTGCAGCAATTAAATCAGGTGAATTTAAACCATTCACTGGTCCAATCAAAGACAACAAAGGCAATATCGTAGTTCCAGCTAACCATTCGTTGACTGACGTAGAACTTGCTCAAGTCAACTGGTATGTTGAAGGTATTACTGACGAAATTCCTCGTTAATTGTTTGTATACAGCCAGCTCAGCTGGCTGTATATTCCTTTCTGTTTTTCTAAGCTAAACATGTACGTTTTTATATAATCGATTCACATCAAGCGATTTCTAAAAACTAATATAGAGTAAAACACATTTCTTAATTCAAGCTTTTGCAGTTTCCATCACTGCATTAAAGTACTTCATGTAAAATCTACTAAAAAAGGGAAAGTAATGGCTACAACAAAGACCCTGGTCACATTATCAAAGCAAATGCCGAAAACAGAACTTCACTTACATATTGAAGGCACCTTTGAACCAGAGCAAATGTTTGCCATCGCACAGCGTAATAATGTTGAGTTAAAATACAAAACAGTTAATGAACTAAAAGCAGCCTATCAGTTCACACAGCTCCAAGATTTTTTAGACCTCTACTATCAAGGCATGTCAGTACTGTTACATGAAACCGATTTTTATGACCTTACCATGGCCTACCTATCCAAAGTACACAATGAAAACGTGGTTCATGTAGAAATATTCTTTGATCCTCAAGGACATTTATCTCGTGGTGTCCCATTTGAAACCCAAATCACAGGTATTTACAACGCATTACAAGACGCAGAAAAAAAATGGGGAATGACATCTAAACTCATCATGTCTTTCTTACGCCATTTAAGTGAGGAAAGTGCCTTTAAAACATTAGAACAGGCAAAACCTTTTATGAAATGGATTGATGGTGTTGGCCTTGATAGCTCAGAACTTGGTCATCCACCAGAAAAATTCACTAACGTATTTCAGGCCTGCCGTGATTTAGGTTTAAAAATAACGGCTCACGCAGGCGAAGAAGGACCACCAGAATACGTCTGGCAAGCGATTAACATCATAAAGGTAGATCGTATTGATCATGGCAACCGAGCCTTAGAAGACGAAGCCTTAATAGCGGAAATAAAAAAACGTAACCTCACCTTGACTGTCTGCCCTCTTTCAAATTTAAAGCTGTGCGTCGTCACAGATATGAAACAACACCCAATCAGAACCATGCTAGAGCTTGATCTAAACGCCACGGTAAATTCAGATGATCCTGCCTATTTTGGTGGCTATATGAACGACAACTACACCGCTCTAATAGAAAAAACAGGCATCAACAAAGAAGAACTTTTTCAACTGGCTAAAAACGGCATTACTTGCAGCTGGATGAATCAAGCAACGAAAGAAATCCACTTGAAACACTTAGACAATTTATTTCATTAATGACGTCCGTTTTACCCCCTATTTAATAAAAAATATCAAAGAATGGCCCTATCGCCATTCTTTTTTAAATCTATTTTTTTCAATATGCTAAGATCCTTCTTTTTTCTAACTTGAGCTGAACCAATGACCGCAATGACAACTTTTAATGATACTTTCTACCGCCTACCAAGTAATGAACGTTACGACCAAGTTGTTGCAGCTATCAAAAAAGGCCAATCTATATGGGCTCTGGCCGATGCAGAAGGTTGCTTAATCATCAACCTAGGCAGTGACAAAGTATTGCCTGTTTGGCCATCAGAAGACCTTGCCACTGACTGGGGGAAAAAAGACTACGAAGGATTCAATGCATTAGAAATTAGCGCTATTGACTGGCTAGAAAAATGGCTTCCAGGAATGCAAAAAGATGACTTCATGGTGGGTATCGCACCCAATTTAGCAGGAGAATGCATTGTTTCTTCAGCGCAAGAACATGCTGCAGATCTTCTGGCAAAATAAAAACACCAAAACACTCTATTTACTTGCTGCTAGAATACGAATTTTATGGATACAAACGCAATATCAACCCTCACAGAACACGTTATCCTTAAACTAGATCTGCAGCCACAAGGTGCTCTACGTCTGTTTCATGGTCGTGGTAAATGCTTCCCTGGTTTAGAGCACATCACAGTTGATTGGCTAGAAGGACAAGTACTGGTCTCTCTGTTTAAAGAACCTTCTTCAGATGAATTAGATACTTTAAATAAAGAAATCATCAGTTGGACAACGAAAAGTGAATGGACGACCAGCGCGGCTCAGTCTTTATTATTACAACACAGAAGCCGTGACAGAAGCCCAACTGAATGTTTATGGGGAAATTACCAAGAACATCAGATCGTTTCTGAAGAAGGACTACTGTTTCAACTGGATTTAGGAAAAAACCAAAATTCAGGTCTTTTTCTAGACATGCGATATGGACGTCGTTGGATAAAAGAGAATAGCCAAGACAAACGTGTACTGAATCTATTCGCTTACACTTGTGGATTTTCAGTTGCTGCCATTTCAGGTGGAGCCGATTTCGTTGTCAATTTAGACATGGCAAAAGCGGTACTTAGCCGTGGTCGAGAAAACCACAGACTAAACAAACACGACCTCACTAATGTAAAATTTTTTGCCCATGATATTTTTAAATCTTGGGGGAAAATCAAAAAATACGGGGAATATGATCTTATCATCATAGATCCACCCACTTTCCAGCGCGGCAGTTTTGCACTAACAAAAGACTATCAAAAAATATTACGCCGCCTGCCTGAATTGCTTAGTGAGAATGGTCAGGTACTCGCTTGCGTTAATGATCCAACACTACCCGCGCAATTTCTTATTGACGGAATGACGGAAGAAGCTCCTACTTTGGCTTATCAATATCGCCTTGATAACCCACCAGAATTTGAAGATATCGATGTTGAAAGTGGTTTAAAAGCACTCATTTTCAAGAAAATACCGTTAACCGAAAATCCCTAGTTCAAAGACTAAAAACGACCACTGATTTAATTAATAAGGAAAGCATCATGTCTAAAACGACAGTCACCTTTGAATATGAAAAAGAAACAAAAAATAGCGTACGCTACCAAGAAGTACCAGAAGAAGGCAAAGCGCCGATTATGGGAACACTGTATGTTCAAAAGTGGTTTGCAGGGAATTCAAAATCACTTGAAATCACCATAGAAAAAAAGATTAACTAAAGAATCAAAAGCAGCAAAAGATAAATATTCTCTTGCTGCTTTTTGGCTACTTCACTTTCAACATAGCTCGCTTGATAGGAAAAGTAGTACCAACAATCGTGCCTAGAACAATACACACCAAAGCGACAATCAAACCGGTTGTGATCTGTTCTCTAAATAAAGGGACAGCTAAAACACTGGCAGATAAAGGAACCAGTGCCATTAAAGCCCCCATTTTAGTTGCGCCTAAAATATGAACCGCTTTACCATAACAAACAAACTGTACTGCGATGGCCATGACGGCTTGATAGAAAGCCTGTAAGCCAATCATGCCGTAAGAAACATCTTCAAATACCGTTGGAAGTAGCGTTAAGTAGTAAGGTGTAAACACCAAAGTTGTAATGGTGATAACGCCTAATGTTGCGTGCCAAGGTGCGAATTTCCAACGTCTTAGTAGAACTGTAAAAATCCCCCAAAAGAAACAAGCGACCACAAAACTGATATCTCCTAATAAATATGATACATCAGAAAAAATTGTTTCAAGCAGCAAAACAAGAATACCCAAACTGCTAATTCCAATCCCCATCCAAGCAAATCGAGAATGTCTTTCTCCTGCTAGAAAATACGCTAAAACCGCAATCATGATTGGCATCAAACCGGGTAATAACAAAGCACCATGCGTCGCAGGAGCATATTGGAATCCATGAAAGACAGACAATGAGTATGCTAATCCTCCTACACTTCCTAAAACCATCATTCGCCATTTAAAAACAACTTTTCGGTTTATCCAAATAGAGGGCGAAAAAAGTAAAAATGCAGTACCAAACCTTACCATCATCATGTCTGATAAAGACAAAGAAGCCAGTGCGCCAGCACGTGAAATCAAAATAAACCCAGTCCAAATAAGAACTGCAACTAACGCATAAGCATAGCCATACGTCATTTTATTACTATCTTGCTGTATCTGATCATTCATGTTTACTGAGCCTTAATACCAAAGCATTAACAAGTGATATATATCTAATAGATCGACAATATCAGCATATAAAACTATAAATAAATATTATAAATCAAAAATCTACTGAAAAATTAAAAACATACAGAATATTAGTCTTCTCAAAATTTAGAAATAGATCCCGTTTATTTTTCATGCTAGATTCGCACCGTCACAGTGCATTTCAGTATTTAGTTTTTCCGAAATTGAGGTAAAACATACTTAAACTAAAGGCGCTCGTGACGTATAGAAAAACTTAGCTATTAATATAAAAACTAATAAAGCTCATCGAGCTAATTTATTCGAGGACTATCTATGCAAGCATTCATTGATTTCTTAAACGGGATCATTTGGAGCCCTGCTCTAATTTATCTATGCCTAGGAGCAGGCCTATTCTATTCCATCTTGACTCGTTTTGCTCAAGTACGCCATTTCAAAGAAATGTGTTCTTTGCTGTTTAACTCAAATGAGTCTGAAAAAGGAATTTCATCTTTTCAAGCACTCGCTGTTTCTCTGTCTGGTCGTGTGGGCGTTGGTAATATCGCAGGTGTTGCTGCAGCTATTGGTTTTGGTGGTCCTGGTGCCATTTTCTGGATGTGGGTTGTCGCTTTCCTTGGTGCAAGTACTGCTTATGCAGAATCAACTTTAGGACAACTTTACAAAGTAAACGATAACGGACAGTATCGTGGTGGTCCAGCCTATTACTTTGAACGCTGTCTCGGTTCCCGCTGGTTAGGTGTCGTATTTGCTCTAGCATCTATTTTGGCCTGTGGTGTTTTCCTTCCAGGGATACAGGCAAATGCAGTTGGTAATGCGGTTGTACAAATTTTCGGTGAAGGTACTGTTGTTTCTAGTTCATTTGGCGAAGTCAGCTCAACTAAGCTTGTTGCATTAGCTATCATCTTGGTCGTTCTTGCCTTCATCATTTTTGGTGGTATCAAACGCATCGCCAACTTTACCCAAATTGTTGTGCCTTTCATGGCACTCAGCTATATTGTTATGGCTTTGATCGTTGTTTTCCTAAATATGGACAAAGTCCCAGGAATCTTTGGTTTAATCTTTTCTGACGCTTTCACAGCACAAGCAGGCTTCGGCGCAGCCATCGGCTGGGGTGTTAAAAGAGGTGTTTATTCCAATGAAGCAGGACAAGGTACTGGACCCCATGCAGCAGCTGCGGCAGAAGTGCAACACCCTGCACAGCAAGGTTTAGTACAAGCATTTTCTGTTTATGTTGATACCTTGTTCATTTGTACTGCAACAGCTCTGATGATCTTAATTACTCAACAATATAACGTACAAGGTTCATTGGCTGACGGTCAATTCATTGTTCAAAATGTTGATCCGTCAACTATCATTTCTTCACCAGCATTTACGCAAATGGCATTGGCAAGTGTCTTCGGAAGTTCAGGCCCAATCTTTGTTGGTGTTGCGCTTTTCTTCTTTGCCTTCACAACTATTTTAGCTTATTACTACATTGCTGAAACCAACGTGGCCTACTTGCGTAAAGCATTGAAGGTAAATATTTCATTGACCATCGTAAAACTGCTTATCATGTTTATGGTCGCTTATGGCACAGTAAATACTGCTGGCTATATCTGGAATCTAGGTGATGTCGGAGTCGGTCTTATGGCATGGTTGAACATCCTTGGCATTCTCGCTATCTTCTTTATGGCGAAACCAACGATGAAAGCTTTAAAAGATTACGAAGATCAAAAAGCATCAGGTGTAACAGATTACACCTTTAATCCCAAGGCCCTAGGTATTAAAGGCGCAGAGTTCTGGGAAAAACGCTATGAGGAACAACAAGCTAATAAATCAGAAGCTAAATAGTTTTTTGTTCTACCGACTTTTAAGTCTTTTAAAGAAAACCTACATCAAATAAAAAGGAGGGGCAGTTCATGAGAACGGGTTGCCCCTTTTTATTTAACCAGTTTTCCTATTATGTCTCTCAGCAACACCTCTATTTAGCAGTCCCCAAATATCCATCTTATTCATGACGACGATCAGAAGATAACATCGTTCGAATTTGTCCTATTCTCACTAACACAAACTTTTAGACACAATCAGACTTGAACATTAGTCTTACAAAAAACCTAAAGCACTATCAAATAAGTTCAGTTTATAACTTTAAAAAGTCTTAAGTTTTTCAATATAAGCACGTCATACCTCATAGAATCTCTCTTCTTATAAAAAGATTACCTTAAGCCATCTAAACATAAAAAAAGTGGTCAAAAAAGATCTAAAAACAGACGATTTATTTGTATTACTTAAATACAAATTAGGCATTTATTCTTAACAATCTTAATTTTTAATATTAAAAAACAAGAAAATAAAACATAAAACACTGAAAAATAACAATAAAATATACCTTAAGATAATTTAGAACAACAATATGGAATCTTGCATTACTATTATTGTATGATATATTAAATTTACTCTTTATTTGAGTGAAAACGCACCATAAAAGAGCAAAAAAGAAATTTTATCGTTACTGTATAACAAAAATAAATAACAGAGGAATTCTGAATGAAAGCTATCAAACTTGCTTCAATCTTCGCGCTAACAACTGTTGCCGCAGCGGTATCCCCAACCTCTTTCGCCTTCGATATAGTGAAATCTGATGATCTTACTATTAATATGAATGGTGACATTGATCTTTTAATCAAAAACTCTTCAAAGAAAGACGGCTCAGATTCTGACCTTGAAATCGAAACTAATTTTGACGACATAGATTTCGATTTTAAATGGAAGATTGATGATTCGTTAACCTTTATCGCTGCGACTGATTGGACCACGGAGTCTGATGACGATAACGTTGTTTACAATGATCAATCTTGGGCTGGTTTTACATATAATAACTTTATGATGCGTGCGGGCTTTCAAGAAGATGCCATTGACCCATTAGGCATTGATACTTTTGAAATAGAAAGTATTGGTCGTGCTTCTGGTGAACAAGATGGTAGTGGTACTAAGTTCGCCGAATCCATCGTAGTAGGTTATGACCATGATGATTTTAAACTTCTTGCTTCTTATGCCATGGCTTCTGAAGGAAGCTCTTATACTGATGATGATAATGACGCCGTCTATAAAGCCGACAGTGAAGTCGTTGATCGTTTGGCTTTATATGCCAAAACGAAAGTTGGTGATTTCCAGATCGAAGCAGGTATTGGCCAAGAATCAGACATTGATGACACAGCAACGGTTAACTTCTGGCAAGCACAAGTTGAATACTTCACTGGACCTTTCACTCTTGCTGCCCTATATAGCTCAATGAGTGTCGACCAAACAGATTCTTCCGCTACAGACTATGATTCAACAGGTCTTGAGTTTAACGTAAACTATGAAGTTAACGACAAACTTGACGTATATGTAGGTTATGAAACCATTGATAATGGTGTATCAGGTACTGACAACTACGTAGGTATGGGTATTGGTGCTTCATATGCCTTTAGTAAATTGGTCAAGCTATACGTAGAAGCGGGAACAGAAGAAGGCTCTTATGTGTCAGGAAAAAGCACTGGAGCTAAACTTTCTGAGAAAGATTCTCAAGCAGTATCCATGCTTCTAAGTGTTGATTTCTAATCAGACATAATAAATAGAAAGGTATGGCTTATTTAGAAACAGATTCTTTCTAAGTTAACCCCTTTTCTTAAAATGAATATAAGCTAAATAAACTGCCTTTTTATTAAAACCAAAGACCAGCTCAATCGAGTTGGTCTTTTCTTATCAAATACTTGCCATTAAAGTATTTTCTGAAGTCCATCTTAGGGGAAGTGTAAATCTAGTCGATACTTATCTTATACATAATAACTAGTTTTCTTACTCTGTTATTTCAGGACGGGACAATCCCATAAAAAAGGCCAGCTATTGAAACAACTGGCCCTCTCTATTGATATTGTAACTAAACTAGATTTAACGAGATGCCATACCACTCGTTTTAAACGACTCTCGCAGGAAAGCACCAGTATCCGTATAATGTCTCAACAATATTTCTACAGCCAAATCAGCCTTGCGGTTTATCGTAGCATTAAAAATCTCATCATGTTCATGTCGAACATCACGAGAGTTATAATTCGAATTTTTCTCAGCCAAAAAGCGATAACGAATATTTTGATCGTATAAATTATTACAATAGCTTAATAAAATTGGCGACTGACAAGCCTCTAACAAGCACATATGAAACGATTTGTGCATAGGTTCCCAAACATCAAAGTCAACCATACTGGTTCTTGATAAACGATGGTGAAGCAAAACAAGTTTTTCTTCCCAAGCATCATCACCTAGCTCAATACTTTTACGTAAAGCTAGATCTTCTAAGTTACAACGTAGCATAAAGATTTCGTTAAAGTTCTCTGCACTCACTGCAGAAACACGAAATCCTTTCTGATCGATTCTGTCTACCAATTTATTGGATGTCAAAAGACTCAAAGCTTCACGAATAGGAGAAGCACCAGTATCGAAAAGTGGCTTTAATGTTTCTACTTTAAGCCTTTCACCAGGAGAGAACTCTCCTTTGATGATTTTTTGTCTTAACTCCTGATACACCCTATCAATGGCAGTTTTTGTCATTGATTTTGCGCCGTTTTGAATGATGTCTACATCCATAATTATCTCTAATTCTCAAAGTGATTCGGCCTTAGTGAAATCCATAAGATCCCACTCAGGCCGAAAGATTTTATTTACTGTCAGCTGGCCAAATACCCATCTCTTTATATGCTTTAATAGCGCCAGGATGGTATGGAACTACGTTCTTTTGGACCATATTTTCTGGGACATAACGGTTAAATGCACCGAAGGATTTAGCTAAAGCAGCTTTGTTCGATGCCATTGTTTTAACTAATTTATACACTACATCATCTGATACATCCGCACCAGTAATCAAGAAAAAGTCGACTTCTATCATATTGGTTGGATTTTCAACTACACCAGTTAAAGAAGGCGATGGTTTCATACTTACAATACGTGCAGACGGAAGGTTTTTCTCAACTTCTGCTCTTGCTAGCTCATTATCATTTAAACTAATGTAGCGCCACCCATCACTCATTGTCGCCATAGCTTTTTTACCTGCACCTACGTTCATTGGAACCAATGCTGCATCCACACGGTTCTCTTCCAAAGCAGATAAAGCCGTCACAAAGTTTGGCGTAGGTACCTTTCTTGTATCATCAATACTCACAAAACCTGAAGCCAAAGCCGCATTGGAATAAAAATGAAATGTTCGGCCCGAATTATACCCTGATGGAACACGTTTACCTTTTAAATCTTCAATAGTCTTAATATCAGAATTCGTTGGCACTGCAAAAGATGTCTGTGTTGGAATCACCGCACCGACTAAACGTAGGTTTTTGTTAGCTCGCCCTTCAAAGTTCTCCATACCTAAATAAGCAAATGTCGTTTCACCACCATTCGACAAACCAAACGCCAAACGACCTGCATTCAACATAGGAATATAAGTTGAAGAACCTGCATAAGGCGACACTCGATACTGGTCACCTGTTATTTCAACCATGGTTTTAGATAATGCAGCACCCATTGAATAAAACAACGATCCCTGCTGATTTGTACCTATTCCATAGGTTTCCGCCATAGATAAGCCAGAGCATGTCATAGCCAAAGTAGTAGCGCAAATTGCTAATGTTTTTTTCATATCAATCACCTCATTTTATTTATTTTTATGAATTTAGTGTTTATGGGGTTTGCTTTTTCTCATATGCTAACCAGGATAGAAACATCACCCCTAATACGATCGCCATCAACGAAGGTAGATAACCAAGATCAATCAAGGATTGAGGAGCGATTGCCACTATTCCGATCAACACTAATAAGACTCGTGCAGATGTTTTCAACCGCTTGGCAAAATAACCAACCATAGCGACGGAGATAAAATGTACAGCGACGACTATAATTGCAAAGGTCAAAATAATGTCGATAACATCAGCATTCATCAACAAAGCAGGTGTGAAGATAAATAGCAAAGGCACGACATAAGCCAACCAACCTAGCTTCATGGCTTCCATACCAGTTTGCATCGGTTTGTCTTCTGTAATGGTCGCCGCAGCAAAAGCGGCAAGAGCAATTGGAGGCGTTATCATAGACATCATACCAAAGTATAAAATAAACATATGTGCAGCTAACGCAGGGATGCCAGCTTCAACCAATGCAGGGGCAACCAATGCCGCCAATAACACATACACACCTGTTGTTGGCATTCCCATACCCAATACCATGCATACGCACGCCGATATTAATAACAGGATAGTTAAACTATTTTCACCCAACTGCACCAAGGATAAGGTCAGAGCAAAGCCACCAGATGAAATGTTAAGTAAACCAATAACCAGGCCCGCACCCGCCACAATCATGATGAGTTCCATCACGGTATAACCTGTTTCAGGAAAAGACGACACAAGCGATTTAACTGATAATCTATGTCCCTGATAACTGCGCAAAGACCCCAAAACAATCACAGTAATAGAACCATACAAAGCGGCTAATTCTGCAGACGAGTTATGAGCAAACATAGCGTATAAAAGTACTACAAAAGGCAGTATAAAATGCCAACCTTCTACTAATACTTGCTTTACTGATTTCACTTCCACATCACTGGTCGTAATGTTGTCGCGCGCAGCAATTAAATCAACTTGAATAAATACAGAAATGTAGTACAACAAAGCAGGCAACAAAGAAGCGACAACCACTTCGCTGTAAGGAATTTCCAATGTTTGTGCCATTAAAAAGGCAGAAGCCCCCATAATAGGTGGCATCAATTGCCCACCAGTAGAAGCTATCGCTTCAACCGCACCAGCTTGAACCCCGGTGTATCCTGAACGCTTCATTAACGGAATCGTCATAACTCCCGTTGTAACCACATTAGACACAGCACTACCAGAAATAGAACCAAACATAGCGGAGCCAACAATGGAGGTTTTCGCGGCACTACCTCGTCGCTTGCCCATTGAAGCCATTGCTAAGTCAATGAAAAACTCGCCGCAACCTGTTTTTACTAGAAGTTTTCCGAAGAAAATAAAGACAATAACAATCGTTGCGACTACACTAATAGGTGTACCTAATAATGCATTAGGATCGAATGTCAGATACACAGCAATCTCAGTTAATGTATTTTCACTGCCAGTTAAAGGCGATGGAATGTATTGTCCAAACATGCCATATAGAAAAAAGACACCAACTACACTAAGTAAAATCCAGCCAGTTGTACGTCTAATGGTATCTGCAATAATTAAAAGAGAAAGATATGATAAAACTTGCATCTCAGTAGTGAGATAAGGAAAATCCATCTGAAACCGTTGATATTCCAGTCCAATCCAAGCAAAGGTGACAAAAGAAACCAATGCGAAAAAATATTGTAGAGGCTTATTGCCTTTTTTCTGTGTTAAGTATACCAAGGTACATCCAGTACCTAATAAAAGAGATAAGAACTGTGTTCTAGCTACTTCTATTTCGAGCAGCAAGGGCAGCTGTATCGCCCATATAATACTTAATATCGGAATGCAGGCAGCGATTATTTTGGTACATTTCTGCATATTACTGTCTCTCATATTATTGTTGTTTTTTTAACTCTAATGTTTTCTATTTTAAACAAGTTAATTGTGATGCAATGGCACTATTATCACAGTTAGTTACACCTAAACACGTGCCACTGCTCACATTAACCTACTTATGACACTGTAACCTTATTCATCTGCAACGGTATTAACCAAAATACCTAAGCCTTCAACTTCCACTTCACATACATCGCCCGGTTTCATAAATACAGGTGGTGTTCTAGCGTAACCAACACCAGCAGGCGTACCTGTAACAATCACATCGCCTGGCATTAATGTCATGCACTCACTCAAGGTTGCAATTAAGTAGTCGACTGGAAAAACAAGATCTCTTGTATTTGCATCCTGCATCACTCGACCATTTAGGCGAGTTTGTATCTGTACCGCTTTCATACCAAGAGGTAATTCATCACTAGTCACTAATTCTGGACCGAAAGCACCGGTACCATCAAATGTTTTACCAATTGTCCACTGAGAACTCTTACGCTGATAATCACGAATCGTTGCATCGTTAAAAATGGTATATCCTGCAATATAATCGAATGCATCTTCTTTCGTGATATGACGACCTTTTTTACTGATAACGACGGCAACTTCACCTTCATAATCTAATCGATCAGAACAGGTTGGTCTAATGATGTCTTGTTTGTGAGCAATTAATGATTCAGCACCACGGAAGAAAATTTCTGGATAAGTTGGCGTCTCTGCACCACCCTCTGCAGCATGAGCTGCGTAATTTCGACCAATACAAATGATTTTAGGTGGTCGAGCAATAAGAGGAGCAAACTCTATATCTTTATAGGCTTTTCGAGCAGATTGTGGTGCATCTTTGATTTGAGCTTCAATTTTGCTCATTAATTCAGGACCAGCTTGTAATACTTCCAATAGGTCCTGTGGGAGATCAGGTAAAGCAATACTCAAATCAATCACTTCGTCTTGGTTACGCAAGCCAATTTTGCTAACACCGTCTTGAACAAATGAAAGTATTCTCATATCTATTCCTCTATTATCGATTTTTTATATTATTATTTATAAATATAGAGTATTACAAACAAAATGCAAATAAAAACGTTTTTTTAATGCAATTGAATTAATATCGATTTTGCCGTATAAAATTCTTCATCATTTAAAAAGAACCGAGTTCGGAGAAAGACATGTCAGATTACTACGTAAAAAAATTATCAGTGGCCTTAAAGCTAGACGATGCATCTAAAATTCTTGACACGACACTAAAGGTGGGACAGGAAGCGGGAATGCTACCTTTAACCGTGGTTGTACTGGATGCCGGTGGTCACCTATTAGCCATGAAGCGTGAAGATGGCAGTGGTATAATGCGTGTTGATATCGCAACAGGTAAAGCATGGGGCGCACTCGGCATGGGAATTTCTAGTCGTACTATTCGAGACCGCCTAGCAGACCGCCCTTCTTTTCAAGCATCATTAGGCAGCGCTTCACAAGGCCGCTTTGTTCCTGTTCCTGGTGGCGTACTTATTTGTAATGCCAACCAAGAAGTCATTGGTGCTGTTGGAGTAAGTGGCGACGCATCAGACAAAGACGAATACTGTGCGATTACCGCTATCAATCTTTGCCAATTTACGTCTCATCCAGAAACGCCTTCTGAAAGCTGGTCCCAAGCAGGTCTTTAAACAGTTAGACGCTAACAACTAGGTTAGAATAACCAATCACCACCATAGCTTATAAAGCTGTGGTGGTAGCCTTTTTTAAATTATTCAGTCCCCATACTTTCCTACTATTAGCTTTATAGAAAGTGATTTATCCAACCATTCTTTAACTTAAAATAATCCAAATAAAACCAAATCTCCCCCTTTAAAATAATCGATATTTTGTTTTATTTTATAATTTTAGCGATATTATTTGATTTAAACATCTTAAACCGCTACTTTTAGTCTATTGCACTGATTCAAAAACCTTTGATCTCGATGCATTCTAGATAACAAAAATAAAAAGAGAGTATTGCCCTAGCTTCATTTATAAATTGAGTTTCCTATAAAATGGTGAGCCTCAATACAGTACCCAAAGCCTGAAAGGCAATTTGGCTATTGCTATGGTCAATACCTCTATCCAAAAATGTGGAGGGTAAAAATGTCACGCTGGACGAATATTATTGAAGATTTGCTGTCTCGGGTTACTGATATAGGCAACACAATACTCGTTAACTCTAATACCGATTCTGAAACACTGTCCTTGTCAGAAAAATGCAAGGCACTGCTTTCGAATGTGGGTGAAGCAACTGGACTAGCACGCTCCCGAGATATTTTAGAAGACTACAAAAAATTGGATAAAGTAGAGCAACTTGCCTTCTTCCAACAAATCTACGCAGACTGCGGAGTAAATGAAGATTTACTACGCAAAACCGTCAATGAATGGCTGAAACACCCAAACAAAGTTGAAGCAAGATACATTCATTCGATTTCAGAGCCACGCTCCCAAGAACTTATTCGACGACTAAACCTAGCTTATGGTGGTACGCCTGCATTAGTTAAAATGCGCGAAGATCTACTTGAGCACACTAAAACAGACCCAAGTCTTATTGCATTAGATAAGGATTTCCAGCATTTATTCACTTCTTGGTTCAATAACGGTTTCTTACGCTTAGAACGAATCAGCTGGTCAACACCCGCTTCAATTTTAGAAAAAATCATTGCTTATGAGGCGGTCCATGAAATCCAAGGTTGGAACGAATTAAGACTCAGAGTTGCGGCTCATGATCGTCGTTTATATGCATTCTTCCACCCATCACTATCTGATGAGCCACTGATCTTCGTAGAAGTTGCCTTAACCGATGACATGCCAAATAATATTTCTAGCATTTTATCTGGTGAGCGAGAAACCCTCGATCCTCACTTAGCCAGTACGGCTGTTTTTTATTCTATCTCAAATTGTCAAACTGGTTTACGAGGGATTTCTTTTGGTAATTTCCTTATAAAACAAGTGGTTGAAGAACTAAAACGAGAACTCCCTAACTTAAAACGTTTTGTTACCATGTCACCGGTTCCGGGATTACGTCGTTGGATAGACTCAAAACCAAACCTAGAACCAAATATGCAGAAACTCGTAAACGAGTTAATACCAATGAATAGCAAGCCTAATGATGCCTTCATTGAAGAGAGTCAGGGTGTTCTGTACAAACTCGCAGCTCATTATCTACTTGAAGCAAAGCATAAAAAAGGCGGTCCATTCGATCCAGTTTCTAAATTTCATTTAGGTAATGGTGCAAGGCTTGAGCAAATCAATTTATGGGCAGATGAATCGAAACGAGGATTCTCTGGATCTTGGGGCATCATGGTGAATTATGAATATGACCTCAACAGCATCGAAATAAACCATGAACATTTCTTACGTGAAGGCACCATCAGCACTTCACCAACCGTTAAGCGTTTATACACAAACTCATAGTGGAGAAGAACATTGTATCAATCTAATTATTTAGCTAACCAACTTAGCAATGCCTCTGAAAACAATAAACAAAGTTTATTTGCTATTTTACCTGATCATTCAGAAATCACTTATGCGCGCTTATTTGAAAACGCAGAAAAAGTCGCAGCAGCTTTAGTAGAAGCAGGGTTAAAACCAGGTGATCGTGTTGCAGCTCAAGTCGAAAAATCCATTACAACCATTCAGCTTTATTTAGGTTGCGTGATTGCAGGTGGTGTATTTCTACCGCTCAATACAGATTACACACCATCAGAAGTTAAATATTTTCTAGTGGATGCTAGCCCAGCCATTTTCATCTGCGATACAACAAAAGAAACGTCATTAAGAGAAGTTGCAAATAAAGCCAACGTAGGCTGCGTTCTCACCTTATCAACAGATGGCAAGCAAGGTTCCTTTGTAGAATCAATTTCTCGTCAACAAGCAGGCTTCAAAGCCATTGCACGAGCTGCGGATGACCTAGCTGCCATTTTATATACTTCTGGCACAACCGGCCGCTCTAAAGGTGCGATGTTAACTCACAAAGCCTTGGCGTCAAACGCGCAAACCTTGGCGAAAGTCTGGCATTTCACATCCAACGATCGACTGATTCATGCTTTACCGATTTTCCACACTCATGGGCTTTTCGTTGCCATAAACGTCACCTTGAGCGCGGGCTCCTCCATGTACCTTCTACCAAAGTTTGATGCTGAGAAAATTCTAGACCTGTTCTCTGATTCTACTGTTTTGATGGGCGTACCAACTTTTTATGTACGTCTTCTCAAAAACGAGCAATTGAATCAGGACAAGGTTAGCAATATGCGCCTATTTATTTCTGGTTCTGCACCACTACTGAGCGAGACTCACGCCCAATGGCAAGATAAAACGGGACATGCGATTTTAGAACGTTACGGCATGACAGAAACCAACATGAACACATCAAACCCTTATGTAGGTGAACGTCGTCCAGGAACCGTTGGCAGACCACTTCCTGATGTTGAAGTGAAAATCACTGATCCAGATACTGGTGAAACCTTACCGGTTGATGGCATTGGTCACATCCAAGTTCGTGGTCCAAATGTGTTTTCTGGTTACTGGAAAATGCCAGAAAAAACCGCGGAAGAATTAAGCGCTGATGGTTGGTTTTTAACAGGAGACATTGGCGTATTAGATGCTAGCGGTTATTTATCTATTGTAGGCCGATCCAAAGACTTAATTATTTCTGGTGGTTACAACGTTTATCCGAAGGAGGTTGAGTTAGTCATTGATGAAGTATCTAATGTCGTTGAATCCGCTGTAATTGGTGTACCTCATCCAGACTTTGGTGAAGCGGTTGTTGCTGTCGTAATAACTAAAGGCGAAGTAGCGGAAGACGCTATTAAAAACGCAACTAAACAGCAGTTAGCAGGTTACAAACAACCTAAAAAAATCATCTTCTTAGATGAACTGCCAAGAAACACTATGGGGAAAGTACAAAAGCTGGCTCTAAGGGAGCGCTTCAATGATCTTTACCCTAAAAAATAATTGAGCTACGCAAGTAATTGAACCCAAAAACACACATCCTAAGGATGTAAAAACAAATTAGAATGTGTGTTTTTCTCCTCATTTGTCTCTTTTAAGCCATATACAAAGCCTATAAGTAAATTAGCTTAAAGTTCTTTGAGTATGGTTCCCCTCCTACCTACACTTCCGAGAAGGATTAGCGTTGGTCCGTTGATTCTATAAAAATATAATTTACTTTGTATAAAGAGGGTTAATAATGTCATCTGAGCGCTTACTAACGACATGCTTATTCAAGCAAGTAATATCTAATTTACATCACCGTTCCTTACTCCTTTTCACAATAGCTCTCTTAACTGCCTGTAGCTCGACGAATAATCAAAATGACGCGCACACTCATGACGGCACATCTCATAGTCACAGCCATCAAGCCCCAACTCAGACCACATCAACTAACACACAAATCAATCTATCTCTATTCAACCGAAGTGCTATGGTAGAAGACCCTGAAGTAGTTTCTTGTACATTAGAAAATGGAGACAAAGCAAAATGTGCCAAACTCGTTGTAAAATACTTACCTGATAACATATCGATGGGCCCTTTTTGCCCAGATACACTAAGTGACGAAGGTGGTATTTGGAAATGGGACGGGGATGAAGAAGGCCTTTACCGTGTTGATGAAGCCTTTTTACATATGCTAGATGCGCAGGGTTATAGTTTTTATGATGAAGATGGAAAAGTCCACATCACTGACAACGCTACGACGCCACCTGAATATGATCACTCTTGTATTAATGTCGTTGCCGACAAAGAAGTCACTATGACCCTACTTATTCCAACAGAACCGGTTATGGCCGATGAAGTCAGTAATCTAGGCGTCGTTAGTAAAGTAGGTGTTTCTGTTTCTGGCGTGCCGATTTTTTCCGATGCGCCCAGCGTATTACAAACAGGACACATGCCAGTACTTGATACCTGTGCAGGTCATGTTGATCCAGGTGGTTGGTACCACTACCATGGAACAGCAAGTGATATAGACACGGTTTATGATCATGAAGATGTAACAGCCGACTGTGATTTACCTCAAAATTCATCCGCCCTATTTGGCTATGCTTTTGATGGTTTTGGTATTTACGGTAGTACAGATGAGAATGGAAAAACACCAACCGACCTCGATGCTTGTCATGGTCATGTAGGCTATGTTCCAGGAAAGTCAAAAGAGCTTTATCATTACCATGCCTCAAAAAACTTTCCAAATTTGCCAGAATGTTTAGTCGGTGTTGTAGCTAAAAATAATTTTTCTACTACATCAGAAGCAGGTATTGGTGCAGCACAATCGGGTCGAAATGGACCACCAGCTGGCGGTCCTCAAGGTCAATCTAAAGTCGGTCAACAGCAAGATATGCAGGGTCAAAACGGTACACCGCCTGGATTTGATCAAGCAGCAGAAAAACTAGGTATATCAACAGAAGCCCTTCTAAATGCGATGCAAGATGCCGGTGGACCAAGAGCCGATCTTGCAAGTGTAGCTCAAACGTTAGGAATTACTGAAGCTGAATTAAAAGCTGCATTACCTGAGCCACCAAATAGATAATTTTCGAATCTCAACCCAAAACACCCACTTTCAACTTCATGAAAGCGGGTGTTTTTTAAAATAACAAAAATAGCAGCTTCATTGACGACATAGTTCAAACTCTCATAAACGCCTTATTGAAGACATAGGCTCTATCCTCCAAACTGTCTTAAATATTTTATACATTCCCAACAAGAATACGACGGGTATCAACATGGTTTTAAAAATAAACAAGGCCATAAGATTCAAAAAGTTATCCATCGCCAAATTTAGAGAATCAACAAAACCAACAATCTTATTTTTCGCGACATAAGCTAAGTTATTGAAACCATTTTTTATATTTTGAAAAGTACTGATGTTATCATTGTCATACTCTTCTTTAAGGGATTCGTAATCACCTCGATAATTATCTAGTTCATTTCGAAGATCTTCTATATCACCCTCTATCATATATAATTCGTGGCGAAGCCCATTACGTTGTTGCTGCAATCGTTTCAGTTCATCGGAAGGGTTAATCAGATTATTGATCATAGAAGTATTTGCAGATTGCTTTTCAAGACGCTGCTCAACCTCATCTAAATTGGACTCAGTATTCAGTTTATCTTTCTTCAAAGTGTCTAAGTCGATAGAAAGACGCTCTATTTGCTCTTCCTTATGATCCATATCGAGCTTAATTTGCTGTCTAATTTCACTGGTCAAATCTAGGTTTTGATTTAACTGAGAAGAAGAAATAGGAAAGGTATTCAGTGTGTTGTTTTCTTTTTCAATGGATTCATTCAAAAACGCACTGTCGACAAAGCTCGTCGCAATCGCCACCAGCGCAATGGAAAACTTGCATGCCAAGGCAAACACAAACACCTTGTAAGTCAGCACTCGACGTTCTTTGAAAATGTATTTTGTGGCAATAAAGGCCAGCCCAGCAAGCGTGAGGAAAATCTTGAAATGAATCGTTTGCAGTATTTCGACAATAAGCTTTTGAATCAACAAAGAGGAAATGGAATATTTCATAATAGTAGAAAAATCTTCTACCAAATCATTCAAAGGATCAAGCAACTCACCGATCTGAATAGAACCGACAAACGGTGCTTGCAGTGTAATAGTCGACAACACGGAAACCGTCGCATTAAATGCCTTTGCAATCCCAAATGACACCAAAGACGTCGCGATAGAGGAATTAATATATTCCTCTGCATATTGATCAATAAAACCAAACCAACAAATCAGAATCAAAAACATGACCGCTAACATATCTCGATTGCACTTCACGAAATTCATCATCTTCATTGCCTTTAAGAATGGGGACTGCCATTAAACACAGTACCACTGATCAGTGTTTATTTTAAACTTTCGTAATCTATAGCAAAGATTTATTCCATGTTCCTGTACAGCCAACATAAAAAATAACTTATTGTATCGCTTGCTAATGCACAACAACCTCCCATTAATGTTAAAAAATTGTTTTAAAAAGGGAATAGTTACGTTCTCCACGACTATGAAGTCTTCCAATGGCTGCTCTTTTCAGCCTTTTCAGTTCACACCCAAAAATGCTTCGGGATCATTCAATATGATTTTTTGATGATGCGGAATAACTTCTCTCAAAGTTAACCGTTAAAGAATCAGAATCCAGTACCAAACCATCCATACTTTTTCTTAATACGGCTTCCGATACATTATCTGACTGCATAATTTCTAAAGGTGCTGAAAGTGCATATAGGTGAAAAGTATAACTCTTTTCTCCAGGGCCTTTTGAGCAAGGTGGCGTATATTCATTTCTGTTATTGACGACATTATTGCCAAGAGTACCAACGGATTCACCTGCCCCTACTCCAGAAATTTGTGCTGGAATATTATACATCCCCCAATACCAGCGCAGCCCTTCGGGTGCTCTTGGTTTAGGCGTTGCTGTGGTTTGTGGTGGCGAGGATGGATTTTCTGTATGACGAGCCACGTCTGGTTTTGGTTTATGGCTCGGTATATGATCCATAATCACAACCAAAGATTCAGTTCCTTCTGGAATACCACGCCAGCTTAATGGTGGAGAGATTCTTTCTCCGTCACCGGTAAACCGAACCGGTAATGAATCACCGTCAACAAATGCAGAGCTCATGAGTGTAAGAGGTTCGTGATCGTCATGAGCGTTTGCAACGGCGGACACCAGCAATGTTGAAGTTATGGCAATAGCAGCAATAGAGGAGGTTAGTTTCATATTAACGTCCTCCCTGCTTAGCTTCGTATTTTTCGACGGTGTGATTACCCTCTTCGTCAACAAAGTCAAATTGGTATTGTCCGTCTTCATTCCAGCTGTAATTAACCTGATACTGCTTGCCATTCTGTGTATAGGTCAATGAATAGCTGTTTTCCTCTATGTTCTTTAGCTCAGTAATTTCAGCCCCTTTCAATGGACCATAATCACCATGTCGTACAGGATGAGATCTTGGTTGCGGCATGATCTGATCTTCAGGTGCATTGGCAAATGAATCCACTTGAACGACACCTCTTAACCCAGCAATCAAGTACGGCGGATAATCAACCGCATGATATTCGTAAGAACCATCTTCATTAAATCGCCCTAAATACTCGTCGAGTGGCTCTTCTGTTTGTCCATACAAAGGAAAACCATCCAGTGCGTAAGCGATAGGATTACCTTCACCAACGATTTTTTCTAAATGCTCAGGCGCTAAGTGATAATGGTAGTCATCAGCCTTACCGCTATGACCGCCCCATTCATCTAATTCACCAACATCTGCCGCGTATTCTCCACGATTGTTGTACGCATTAAAAATAGGTACGCCATTTATCGCAATGGCAATAGCGCCTCGGTGAAAGTGTTCTTTGGTTAACAATGGAGTCTCAGCCAAAACGGGCTTTAGCGGGATTTGCCAACTGTTGCTGCCAGTATAATCTTGAGGCAATGGAACTTGTTGCTGCCAACTGGTGATGCCTTCCATCATGTTATGTTCTGGCATACCGTTAGATTCAATATTCAGATAAGTAGAATCTTCGCTGGTTTTAACATTCGAGAAATGAGAAAAATGCGAATGCATCTCCTCGTGCGAATGCTGACTTTCATCCAACACATCAGTGCCATGAGCTTGTAGCTCAGCGGAGATAAAACTGGTCATAAAGAGTAAAAAAACAGCGCCGTTTTTTAGAATTGAAGGTTTCATATAGTCTCTCTCAAGATACAGATTTCGAATAATGGATCGGTATGAATTCACCTTACCAATTCGTCGTCTTAGATGAATGACAATCTTGTCATTTAACGAGAGAGTTTGATTTTATGAGGCAGAAGAGAGTCTAGTAGGAAGCCATAGTCGTACAGAAAACACTGTTTCCTCACTCTGCTCAAGAATAAGATCACCACCATGAGCTCTAGCGATTTCTCTCGCTAATCCTAGACCTAAACCACTACCAGAAATGCCCTGCGTATGCTCTGGCTCACCACGGTAAAAACGCTCGAATAGTTGCTGTCGGACTGAATTTGAAATGGGCTGACAATCATTTCGAATCAACACATCAATAGAAGAGTCATTTTGGCTGCCTTGAACTGTGACACCTTTTTCATGAAGGCTATAACGCATCACGTTCACAAGTAAATTATTCAACAACTGCTTTAACAAGGTGAGATCACCGTTGACTATCAAACCTTGTTCGATTGAACAATTTGGCACTAGATCCTCTGACAATAACGCCATATCAGCGGTCAATTCGTCCAATAGCTCGGTCATATCAATGGGTTCAAGATGAAGCGCCATGGAACCCGCATCGGCTTGTGATAGAAGCAATAATTTACGGGTAATTGCCGACAAGTGTCCGACCTCATCAAGAATCGCATTAAGATCCAGTGACGAGGAATTTTCAGCAACAACGGCTTGCTCAAGCTTTCCTGTTAATACGGTAAGCGGTGTTTTCAATTCATGGGCAGCATCCGCGGTGAATCGAGACGTTTGTTGAAAACTGCTTTCGAGTCGATTCAACATGGTGTTGTAGGCATCAATCAGCACTTTGAATTCTTTGTCTTCTTTATCCTCAGATAAACGGTGGCGAAGATCTTTTTGAGTCACCGTGTTCATGGATTTATGTAAGCGATTGATTGGTTTAATCGTGTTAGTCGCGATAAACCAAGCACCAAGTGCACTCAATAATAAAGAAAACGGAATAATGAAAACCAGCGCTGACCATAAGGTGCTTTTTAATTCCGTGGTTGTGGCTGCAACATCCACGGCAATAAAGCTTTCATAGTTAGGAGCTTGAAAAGAACTAATGCGCCATTGTTTTTGTTCATAGTCAAAAGAAGAAAACTGACAAATAGGATGAGATCGGTTTTTACCCGTTATTTCTGATGGGTCTTCTCTCGTCCAATTTAAGGTGGATATGATCGATTGTAAGTCTGTTTTTTCTGACTTAATCGGATCACTTTTTCCATTCGATTTTACAAATAGCATTAATTGGCTGGGAGAATTAATGCGCAACTTATCAACCAAATCATCAATAAGCTTGCCATCTAAAAACTTGCTATCTAAAAACTGACTATCTAAAAGACCGGAGTCCTTTCTAGCAGCTATTTGTTCTAACGGTCTTGGCGTTGGGACGATACGCTTGGCTTCCATACATAATCGCGAATCAAGGTGATCTAATTCTAAGGTCATAATACGTGACCAGCTCAAACTAATGACAACAGCAAGAACAGTGCTCACCGTTAGAATCGATATAGCAAAAATACGAGTACGAAAATACATTCTATAATCTCAGCGTAGGTTCAGCCGATAACCCGTACCGCGAACAGATTCGATAGCCCCAATCATTTCCCCTGCCTTTTCCAATGATGCAATTTTATGGCGAATACGTTTAATGCAAACATCAACAACATTGGTGCAAGGGTCGAAATCATACCCCCAAACATGTTCTAACAATTGTCCACGGGTGAGGGTTTGGTTTGGAGAACGCATCAAATACTCTAACAAGCTGAACTCCCGACTGGTTAATTCGACCGTTTGTCCATGACACTGAAGGCTTCGGTTGATGCAATCGAGTTGCAGAGATCCTGCCTCGATCTTATGTTGTGGTGTGCCGCCATGTCGTCTTAGCAATGCGTAAATGCGAGCCGTCAATTCTTCTACATAAAAAGGTTTGGCTAGGTAATCATCCGCACCCATTTCTAAGCCCTGAACACGATCACCAAGCTCATTACGAGCCGTAAGAAGAATAATAGGTGTTTCAATATCGGCTTGACGAAGTGAACGAAGCACATCCAAACCATCTCGGCCCGGAAGCATGATATCGAGAATAATAACGTCGAAGGTGTTTTTAATTGCTGCGTCGTAGCCTTGATGGCCATTAGTGCAGTGAATGACGCGAATGCTTTTTGCTTGTAGACCTTCACAGATAAAATCTGCGATTTTTTGTTCATCTTCAACAAGCAATATATTCATTCGATTTTATCCTCTAGCAACAAATGAAAGTATGTCACCTGAGTCATTGGATCTGCAACTAATATGACAAATTTGTCATATTAGAAAGGCTCATAAATTTGAGCCTTTCTCGTTGAGATTTTCGAATTAAAAAGACAAAACTTGAAATGGAAAAATATTAAATGATGAACATCATTATTTTTACTGACTTAAACGTAAAATCAGAATCCCGACAAGCGCGGCTACTAACCCTATAATTTCTTGGCGGCTGAACGTTTCTTTTAAAAAAATGCGTGAATACAACAAAATAATTACAATATTCATCGCCGCAATAGCAGAAACCAAGCCTGTAGCTCCAATAGCAAAAGCAGACAATATTGCCATCATGCCAGCCACATTGGTTAAACCCACAAGCATGCCGCAACCGAATGTTTTGAGATTAGACCAATGAGGAACAACATCATTATCATCATGATCCGTGACTCGACGATTCTTCAGCCAACTCATCGCGAACAAGAAACTCCCGAAGCCAAACATTAGCGTTAAGGTCGCGAACATATCGGCATCAAGGCGAGTTGATTGCTTACCAAACAAATCATTCAGTGCAAAACAGATTGCTGCAAGTAACCCCCATTGCAGCGCCTTGCAAATTACTAAACGAAATATCATTTGAATAACGAATAGTATAAAGCCCAACAAAAATAACAATAAAACCAATTAACTGTTGAGTTGTTAGCGTTTCATCCCAGAATAAGAAAGCCAGCAGTACCACAAAAAGAGGTGGCAGCCCTGACAAAACACTAATAAGAGAAGCTTTACCTACAGAAAAGCCCTTGTGTAACGCTGCATTCGCAGCGAAAGAACCAAAGCCCATTGCTAAACCAACGGAAACATCTGTCCATGCATACCACTGTTGATCCAATACCAGCATCGCAATAGAACTAATAACAAAACCAACAAAAAATACCCCGAATAACATTAAGTTTCGATTGATATTTTTTTGCGATGTCCACTGATACATCACCCCCCTCATGCCAAAAAATAGAGTCGCTAATAGCGCATAGATAATCCACATAATTTACTCCTTAAATTATTCTGAAATACTAGTTTCAGCATAAGAAGCTCTCACTAACACCGAGAGCATATTCGTTGGTCAAAAAACAAAACGCTATTGTACATAGTTATTTATAAAATTCTGCCTATTCGACATTTTTTGATACTAAACCAACAACAATAGAAAATTACCAAATAAAAAAAAGTAGTAAAAGACCCGTAATTAGAGGTGTACTAAGAATAAAAACATCCCAGTACAATTGCTTATAAGGAGAGGATTAAATCACGCCATTGCTGACGATAAAGGTTCAATAATGGTTTGATTTGAGCATCGCATATAGTCAAACTGAAACAACTTTTAGACTCTAGATTGTCACAGAAACATCTTAGACAACATAAAACCTGTAGATTAAAGTTCCTTTTTTGCTGTAGTGAAAATCATCTGGGTATGCTAGTTTAAAGGCCGTATGTAATTATATACCCCATGCTAAAAACTATGACAAACCAAGTTCAAATAACTTCCAAATTGCCTTGTGATAAGCTATCACCTTTTATCGAGAGCTTTTGGATGATGAAAAATCCAAGCGATATAGATGAAAAAATTATAACCTTTCCTGATGGCGGAATTGATTTATACTTTTTTCATGATAGTCATATTCCTATTCACATTTCTCTCGTGGGCTTAGAAACACACTCACAAATTAACTTCATGCCAAATAATTCAATACTATGTGGTGTTCGTTTAAAGTTGCTTGCAGCTGAATACTTACTACACGCACCTATCGCTGAATTGATTAACTCCCGAACAGTCCTGAATGATTACGCGGAGCTAAACCAAACTGACATTGTGTGCTTTGAAACATTTTGCGAAAAACTAGAGCAATATTTTTTATCACAACTTTCCGAGAAAATTGATCCTAGAAAACTCAAAATGTCGGAACTTGTCTATAAATCTAAAGGTGTTACGACTGTTACTGAAGTGTCTGAACAAGCTAACTGGAGCAGCAGACAAATCAATCGCTATTTTAATAAATGGTTAGGTTTACCCTTAAAAACCTATTGCGACATTTTACGTTTTTGTAACAGTTTTGAGTCACTCAAAATGGGACTACTCTTTCCTGAAGAAGGGTTCACGGATCAATCTCATTATATAAAATTAATAAAAAAGTACTCGAATCTAACACCAAAGCAATTAGCTCAAGGTAAAAACGACCGATTTATACAATTATCTTCTGACTCTTAGCCTTACCATCTATTTCCTCAGAAAAGTAGCAACATAAAAACTTAGTCGCTTCCAAGAATCGGCTCTATTTCGAATACTTAATCACTAATATACCCAACCCCTATGAATTTAATTGGCATGGTGAAAAAATGAATAAGATAATGATTATCATCATTACTATATTTAGCATTAACAACTGTTTTTCTTTTACTGGAAGCGAACCGTCATTCCCCATCATGATAAAGCATGCTTTTGGTTCAACAGTAATAACAGAAAAACCAAACCGTATTGCTACTGTCGCTTGGGCAAACCATGAAGTCCCATTAGCACTTGGTGTCATTCCTGTTGGTTTTGCTGCCGCTAACTTTGGTGATGACGATGGTGACGGTGTGCTGCCTTGGGTAGCAGCGAGATTAGAAGAACTTGACGCCAAAACTCCGGTTCTGTTCGATGAAGGTGACGGAATAGATTTTGAATCTGTCGCGGCAACTCAACCAGATATTATTTTGGCGGCTTATTCAGATTTAAGCCAATCCGATTACGACACACTTAGCTTAATCGCCCCAGTCATTGCCTATCCAAGTACTCCTTGGTCAACAAGCTGGCGTGAAATGATCCGCATAAATAGCGCAGGTTTGGGCATGATGAAGGAAGGCGATGCGCTTATTGCAGAGATTGAAGCCGATATTAAAAAACGAGTTTCCCAATACCCGGAGCTCGCTAATAAATCAGCTATGTTTATCACTCATTTAGATCCAACCGATTTGAGTGTCATACGCTTTTACAGTGCTAACGATACCCGGGTAAGTTTTTTTGATGACCTAGGCCTTCACTCCCCTGACAGCGTTAAAAAAATTAGCGCGCACGGTAAATATTCTGGTGAAAGCAGTATTGAAAAAATCGACGACTTCAACGACGTTGATATTTTTGTCACCTATGGTGGCAAGCAACTACTCACTCCATTAACGGGCAACCCTTTATTATCGAAAATGCGCGCAATTAAAAATGGTGCTGTTGTGCTGTTAGGCAACAGTCAAATTGCCACCGCAGCTAACCCTACTCCTTTGTCTATCAGCTGGATGCTAGACGATTACCTTGAGGCGCTTGCTGAAGCTGCGCGTAAAACTAAATGATAAAAGTACGTACAATCAAAGGCCCTTTTGCGCTATCTGTACTTTTGTTAATAACAGTGGTCGCTCTGCTCTTCTTATGCTTTTTATCGATAGCGGTAGGAGCTCGAGATGTGGGCTGGCAAGACATTTTTGGTGCGCTACAAAATCAGATAGAAACCATGGGGCAAGCTGCGGTTACCATGCGACTTCCACGTACGGTTTTAGCTGTGCTCGCCGGTAGTGCGCTTGGTTTAGCTGGTGCTATTATGCAAAGTGTAACTCGTAATCCGTTAGCCGACCCAGGTATTTTAGGCATTAATACTGGCGCTGCATTTTCTATCGTGATCGGTTTAGCTTGGTTTGGTATCAATCAATTACAAGACTATATTTGGCTCGCTATTTTGGGTGGCGGCATCACCGCCGTGTTCGTTTATATTCTCAGTTCGCTTGGTCGAGGTGGACCAACGCCTCTTAAATTCGCATTGGCAGGTACTGCAACGTCTATAGCTTTATCTTCCTTTACAGTAGCTGTGTTACTACCAAGAAATGACATAGCAGGCAGCGCACAATCTTGGCAAGTTGGTGGTGTCGGTGGAGCTACCTTTGATAGCATTCAATTCATACTCCCCTTTCTTATTATCGGATTGTTAATCAGTGCGATCCTTGCCAGAAAGCTAAACTCTCTCGTATTAGGAGACGATATTGCTGCAGGTTTAGGTGAAAGTGTTATCTGGACACGAAGCGCATCTTGGCTTTCAGCTGTTTTATTATCTGGCGCAATAACCGCAATTTGTGGCCCTATTGGCTTTATTGGTCTAGTTATTCCTCATTTATGCCGCTTACTTATTGGTGTCGATAATCGCTGGCTTTTCTTATTTTCTGCCTTGGGCGGCGCTTGTTTATTGTTAATGGCCGATATCACTGGCCGCATCATTTCTCGACCAAGTGAATTGCCTGTTGGCGTTATAACCGCGTTCATCGGTGCCCCCTTCTTCATTTGGATTGTACGTTCTCAGCGAGTGAAGGAGCTGTAATGAACCATAAACAAAGCATCTTTAGCCAAATTCAACATGGTCGTAAAAAACGCGCTAAACAATGGACTCGCCTCGTTACATTGCTGTCTATGTTTGTCATTGCTATGTTTTTTCTTACTCTTATGCTTGGCCAATCCTTTACTCCACCGCAAGATGTATTGAATGTGCTACTGGGTGAAAATGTACAAGGTGCGTCTTTTGTCGTCGGTCATTTACGCTTACCGCGTGCGATGATTTCGGTTCTTGTTGGCATCAGCTTTGGAATGGCCGGTGTCGCCTTTCAAGTTATGTTAAGAAATCCATTAGCCAGTCCCGACATTATTGGTGTTAGTTCTGGTGCAACAGCGGCGGCCGTTTTTGCTATTACCGTACTTCATATGGATGGACTCAATGTGATGCTGTTCGCCATTCTCGTCGGTTTATTGGTCGCTCTTTTGGTATATGGCTTATCCTATCGCCAAGGCGTTTCAGGTACGCGATTGATCTTAGTCGGTATCGGTGTTTCCGCCATGATCCAAAGCTTTATCGCCTACCTACTTTCGCAAGCTCAAGCCTGGGACCTGCAAGAAGCCATGCGCTGGTTAACTGGCAGCATCAATTCCGCTCAATCAAAACAAGCACTTCCTTTACTCGCATCTCTATTGATATTTGGTGGCACTTTACTCAGCCGTGCTCGAGACCTCGACACCATGCGTTTAGGAGACGATACAGCTCAAGCTCTAGGAGCGAAAGTCACTACAACACGTATGACAGTCATTATTTGTTCTGTCGGCTTAATTTCTGTGGGTGTCGCTATTACTGGCCCGATTGCCTTTATCGCTTTTTTATCTGGGCCTATCGCCATGCGACTTGTGCAACACAACGGTTCTCTACTGATTCCTGCAGGGCTTATTGGTGCTTGCCTTGTTCTAGGAGGTGACTATATTGGCCAATTTTTGCTTCCTAACCGCTATCCAGTTGGCATTATTACGGGGGCATTAGGCGCGCCTTACCTTATTTATTTAATTATCCGTGTAAATCAAAAAGGAGGCGCTTTATGACGTTGAAACAGCAAATAAATGTCGCTGAACTTTGTTCAGGTTATGGTAATAAAACAATTTTAACAGACATAAATCTAAACATTGCTGCAGGAAAAATCACCACCATTATTGGTGCAAACGCCTGTGGTAAATCTACATTATTACGAACAATGTCACGGCTAATCTCTCCACAACAGGGTCAAGTATTGCTTGATGGAAAATCAATACATCAATATCCAAGTCGTCAACTAGCGCAATCTCTTGGTTTGCTGCCTCAATCACCTATAGCACCAGACGGCATTACTGTTGGTGATTTAGTTAGCCGTGGCCGTCACCCTCACCATAGCTTTTTCTCTCGATGGAGCAGCATAGATGATGACGCCATAGCACAAGCTTTAGAAGTGACTAAAACCTCTGCATTAATTGACCGTGATTTAGATGAATTGTCAGGAGGTCAACGCCAACGAGTTTGGATTGCGATGGCTCTGGCCCAGCAAACTGACATTTTATTATTGGATGAACCCACTACGTTTTTGGACATTGCTCATCAAGTCGAAGTCTTAGATCTGCTGATTGACTTAAACAATACTCGCGGCACGACCATAGTATTGGTATTACATGACCTTAACTTAGCAGCTCGCTATTCTGACAAACTTATTATCATGCAACAGGGTCGAGTTTTTGCCCATGGCCCCCCAAAACAAGTAATAACCGAAGACACCGTACACAGCGTTTTCGGCTTGAATAATCAGATCGTGACGGACCCTGTTTCTGGTTCACCATTAATACTACCTATCGGTCGCCATAAAAGGTTCGAAGCACCTTAATACGACCATAATTTTCCATTTGTATTTTTTTGATAATCATTAGTACTAGCGTTATTAAAAACTAAATTATTTAAAATATATAACCCTTTACTTTCAATACCGTAAACCATTAAGGAAAATAGCATGAAAGAAAAAAGTATTATGACTTTCAAACTAAAGCGTAATCACTGTACTGCCGTGACTTTTTTATGCGGCTCCATCATCACTCCAACTCTGGCTTATGCAGAAACAAACAATAATGAGGAAGTCTTCCGACTCTCTCCTATCATAGTGAACTCACAAACGATAACTGATGACGACTCTGAATCTGTTGTCGCAAAAGAACTATCGGTTGGAGGCAAAGTTGCCACCAACATTCAAGATACACCCGCATTGGTTTCTGTTATTACCGAAAAAGAAATAACTCAACGCCAAGCCAGCACCACAGAAGAAGTTTTAGAATATTCTCCAGGATTGGTAACCGACTACTATGGTACAGATGACCGTAATGATTATTTTCTAATCCGCGGTTTCCAAGCCACCACTTATCGGGATGGCTTAACACTTGGTTCTATGCGCGGCATACGAGAAGATGCCTATGCTTTTGAGCGAGTAGAAGTAATTCGCGGTGCAAACTCTACTCTATTTGGCCCTGCCGACCCCGGTGGCTCCGTGAACTTTGTTAGTAGACAACCTAAATTTGATAAATTTGGTAATGCTTTCATCACTTATGGATCGAATGATCACAAAGAAGTCGGCATTGATGTCGGCGGTATTCTAAACGAAGATGAAACCCTTGCTTATCGAGTTACAGGAAAAGTAAAAGACAGCGACCGAGAATACGATTACTCACAAGATGATTCCGAATTCTTCATAGGTGGACTGACTTGGGAACCAACGGATTACACCAAAGCTACTTTATTAATTGATTATCTGAAAACAGACTCCACTCCAAACGGCGGTGGTTATCCTTCGAATAAGGAATACAGCCGTAATAATTTCTATGGTGAACCAGATTACAATGACTATGATGTAGACCGAACGAATATCACAGCCCAGATGCTCCATGACTTCGACAATGGCTTCAAAGTACAAGGAGGACTTAGATACAGTGATGCAACGGATGAATTTGGGTACATTTATCTTAATGGCGCAATCAGCGATGGTAGTACAGTTCAAAAGCGCAGTTATTATGGTGCTGACACCGAGGCAGAGCAATTTATTGGCAACCTAATCGGTCAATATGATAAGCACTTTGGACGTTTTGATAGCAGCACGTTATTTGGTGTTGAATACCTTAACTCTTCATCTACAGCCGAAACCGTGTATGGAGCAGCAACCACCATTGATGTTGCCAACCCTATCTATAGTGGTGCGCCCAGTAGCCTAACTACTTATAGTCATAAAAAAACTGACTATATAGACAAAGCACTTTTCTTACAGCAAAACATCTCTTTAGACGATCGCTACATTGCCACTTTTGGCATTCGACAAGATGATGTAACGCTGGAAGAAGAGAACTACTTAACAAATACCACAAGCAGCAGTGATTTTTCGGAAATATCTATGCGCGCAGCTCTAACTTATAAGGTCAATAAAGAGTTGTCGACTTACATAAGCCAAGTAGAATCTGTTTCCCCACCTTCTAGTGGCACAAAACTGATACGAGGCGAACAAAATGAAATAGGCGTAAAATACGCACCATCCAATATAAATGCTTTATTCTCTATAGCAATCTATGACTTAGTGAAAAGTAACATGCAAATAGCTGCCAATAATGGTACTGAAATTAGCCGTGAGACGATTGGAGAAACACAAACTCAAGGTATCGACTTTGAAGTAAAAGCAGAATTGACTGACAGCCTGAGCATTACCGGAGGCTATTCCTTTATGAATTCGAAAGTTATCGAGGATGATAATTATGAAGGCAATGAATTTGTAACCGCTCCGAACCATACTGCATCTTTATGGAGTCATTATGTTTTACCTAGACAAGATATGTCTGTTGGCCTTGGCGCGAGATATATAGGTTCTTACTATTTCGATTCAGCCAATACATCAAAAAGTGAAGCCGCCGTGATCTTTGATGCGTCATTCTCCTATGAGCTATCTGAAGCGACAAATGTCTCATTGAATATAAGCAATATTCTTGATGAACAGTATGTAGTAGGAAGCTTTACTACGGACTTCTACAACCCAAGTAGAGATATAACACTTACACTGAACCACAGTTGGTAAAATCAAACAATTGTTTTCAATAAGATGATTTCCCTTTTTGAGTCGGCATGAAAATCATGCTGGCTCTTTTTTATATGCGAGAAAATAATATGGCGACCATCTCCACATTAGAAGAGTTACAGAGCTATTATAAATCCCCCCATCCAGTGATCGAGAATAAAGCCATTCACCAACTAGAAAAGCACACTAAAACATTTATTAGCCATTGCCCTTTTATTATCTTATCTAGCACAGGCCAAAAAGGTTACATTGATGCATCACCACGAGGTGGATCGACTGGGTTTGTTAAAATATTAGATGATCAAAATATTGCTATAGGCGATATACCAGGGAATAACAGAATCGATACATTGCGCAATATCCTACACTCACCAAATGTCGGAGTTTTATTTTTAATTCCTGGTATCAATGAAGTGGTTCGCCTCAGGGGGACAGCTAGTATTCATGATGATGAAGAGTTATTAAATATTTGTTCTGAGTATGGAAAAAAACCAAAACTTGTAATAAAAATAGCTCTTGAAGAAATATTCTTTCATTGTCCAAAATCCATGTTAGTTTCAAAACTTTGGCAACCAGAAAACTTTCAATCACGTGACATACTGCCATCACTCGGAGATATAGTGAAAGATCAACTAGGTTTGTAGAGCGAAACCCTATAATGCCTTCAACTTCGGGATAACAAGACTATTCAAACCTGTTGAGATGACAAACATTTTTAACATATTCAGCCATGGTGATAAAACGCCACCATGGCTGCTTAATGCCTAATTTACATACAGCTAAGAAGATAAATACCCTATGATAAAAAGTAGGTATTTAAGACTGCAAATAAACAACATGCGTTCTGGTATATTCGTATAAACCATGTTTACCGTCTGCTCCGCCTATGCCTGACTTTTTAACGCCTGCATGAAAACCCTGCATTGCTTCGAAGTTATCACGATTGATATAAGTCTCACCAAACTCCAGCTCACGCATCGCCTGCATTGCTTTAGATAAGTCTCGAGTATAAATGGAAGAAGTAAGGCCATATTCACAGTCATTGGCATGGGTGATAGCCTCATCCAAGCTTTCAACAATTTGAATCGGTAAAACAGGGCCAAACGTTTCCTTACGCATGATGTCCATCGTCATATCACACTGACTCAATACCGTCGGTTGAAAGAAATAACCTTTTCCAAGATCAACGACACTTCCACCGCATTCTAATTTAGCACCTTGTTTAAGTGCCGTTTCAACACTCTCCGCTACTTTTTTCAACCCCAGTTCATTAATGATAGGGCCCATAGCTATATCTTTTCCCTTTGATGGATCACCAAAAGAGACTTGTTCCATTTGCTTGGTCATGCGTTTAATAAATTCATCAGCAATACCACTCTGAACGTATACTCGTTCAGCACAATTACAAACCTGACCTGAATTTATAACCCTTGAATCACAAATGGCTTTTACAGCCAAATCTAAATCTGCATCGTCTAACACGATTGCAGGAGCTTTCCCGCCAAGCTCCAGATTCACCTTAGTGATATTTTTAGCTGCGGCTGCCATAATTTTTTCACCAGTAGCGACACTTCCGGTAAAGCTAATCATATCAACATTAGGAGACTCACTAAGTTGAGCGCCAACTTGACCTGTTCCACAAACAAGGTTAAATACGCCTTTAGGCAAGGATGTTTCCGCTAAAAGCTTAGTAAATTCATAACAGTTATTCGGCGTTTCTTCACTCGGCTTAATAACAATAGTATTACCTGTCACCAAAGCGGGGGCCATTTTTCGAGCAATCAAAAAAAATGGGAAGTTCCAAGGCAAAATTCCAGCGACGACTCCAAGAGGCTTACGGAATAGAAATATGCTCTCATTTTCTCTATCACTGGTGATAACTTCGCCTTCAATACGTCGCGCCCATTCAGCCATATAATCCAAATAATCCGCAGTGAAATTGACCTCTACTTCAGCGAGAGGCATAACCTTCCCCTGCTCTTCACAAATAACCTTTGCCAAACGAGGTACATGTTCACGAATTTTAGACGCTATTTCTTTTAAATAGCCTGCTCGTTCAATGGCTGTTTTACGCGACCATAACGACTGCGCAGCCCGAGCGGCATTGATCGCTTTATCAACATCATTTTGTGACGACGCTGGCGAATAAGAAATTAACACTTCCGTAGCAGGATTTCTCACTTCAATATGGTCATCAGTATCGCAAAACTCACCATCGATAAAGTTTTGATAAGTAGGAATATTATTATTTTTCATATCTTCACCTTTTTTGACTTTCAATATTAAAGAGAGTAGTCCTTTCTATTCATGAGCATACTGACCTATATCAAACTGAGAAGAGGCAAACATGGCGTATGGCAGAAACTAATATGCTTGAGCCCAAATTCAAATTCGAAATGCGCCCCTTATCATTTCAAGTGATCAAACACATATGTAAAAACATAACAACTGTCTACCTGAGCTCTAAACCAATACCACATAAAAAGATCCGTAATGATGTGTACTAGGAATAAAAACATCCCAGTACAATTGCTTATAAGGAGAGGATTAAATCACGCCATTGCTGACGATAAAGGTTCAATAATGGTTTGATTTGAGCATCGCATATGGCCAGACTCAGACGACCTTTTAACTTTAAACTTTTATTAGAAAGTAAAGCTGCGCCACCAGATGTTCCTGTCACATCACGAGACGCATAGATTTCATTTTGGCTACGCATACAAGCAAGTAAAGTAAGGAAATTTATGTTGTTACTAAAGGCCCCTTCAACAATCACCGTTTCACTAGTGTCCATTAAGTCGAGACAATAATCTGTCATCAAAGCCACATACACATCAGCCAAAGCTGATTGTTGGGCAGGCGTTAGTTTTATGCCACGATCAATAATACGACCGTCACTATGGGCAAATGGCCCACCCTTAGCAAATGCAGGAATAGCCTGTATGCCATGCTCCAAAATAAAACTGATATCACACAAATTTGCCTTAGTATCGCTACGAAGTTGCTCCCACTCACGTCCACCCATAAAGCGGATTGTTGGTGTAGCACGACCAAGTGCATCCACATTGGCAAGCATATCCTTGTCTTCCCGTAATAAATCTAACTTGCCATTAATGGTAGCTATTACAGTCCAGGTGCCACTTGAGACAACCGTAAGTTTTTCCATAGGTTGTCCAATATACGGTACAAGAGAGGCGTTGGAATCATGTATACCATTAAAAATAGTACAGCTCGCTGGCAAGCCAATTTCTTCAGCTAATTCAGGTAATATCACCCCAAGTTTTGCGCCCGTTTCCATGACCTCAGGAAAAAGATCCGCCCATTTTTGCTGCTCACAAAAGTCAGAAAAGTAACAACTGGTAGGGTTCCAAAGGTCCGTATGACACCCTAGCGAAGTGACTTCCGATGCTTTATTTCCACTGAGTTTAAAGCCCCAATACTGAGGATATAGAAGCAACGAATCAATCTTTGAAAATTCATCTGCAAAACGTTTCTGCTGCCAAAATAATTGCACGCCCAAATTCAATCCTTGAGGTAATTTTGGACTAAAGGATTCCTCAAAATTAGGACGTGTCATATCGTATAGATCATTAAACTCGGATACGCCATCGTACTCATAATCTAAAATAGGCAAAGCCAGTTCATCACCACTCATGCAAGCAATGGTTGCTCCGTGCGTAGTGATGGCAATACTAGTAATAAAATACCCTTGCGCTAAATCAGCTAGGGTATCTTTGATCCAACGCCAAATAGACTTCTCATCTACATGGGGATAAGGCGGAGCATCAATAACAACATTTTTACGTTTAGCAATATGTAATAACGCCCCAGTTTGGCCATCCATCAAACATATTTTAATGTTAGTTTTACCAATATCTAATACTGCTACCACTCGATACTTATCAGGTTGTTGAATATTAAACTGAAATACTTCTTCTAAAGCATCAGCCACAGGCTCAAAGGATGGCGTTTTGGTTTCCATGATGTCCGCCATAAATGCCCACCAGCGCAGCATCACCGGATGATTAGCCAAGGCTTCCGTGTCTAAATCATCTGCATCAAAAGTGGCATAAAGTCGACATTCGGTTTTATTTTTCTCGTTATGGCCGCTCTCGTTTCGATCCAAGTGAATGTAATAATTACGAATCCCTTGCTGTTTAAGATGCTCTGCCAATTCCGGCCATAAATCATTATGGCGTTGTTTATATTCTTCTTCACAACCGTTATGTAAATACATTACCGAGGCGTATCTCATAACACTTTCGCCTTCTTACTTTTATACATGGTAATCAACACAGGTAGACTCACTACAATAATCAGCATAAGTCCGACAATAATAGTCATCACAATGCCTGGAATATTCAACAGCCCCATGCCGAAAGTCACTAACCCCATTAATATTACGGCCAAAACAACACCGCCAATAGTACCGCTCCCACCAAGAATACTGACACCGCCTAATACCACCATGGTGATAATACTTAACTCCCATCCCATGGCGATGCTCGGGCGTGTACTTCCTAAGCGAGAAGTTAACAAGACAGCTGCAACACCAGACATAACGCCAACCAAGGTAAACAGAATCAAACGGTGTTTATCCACCTTGATACCAGAAAAATAAGACGCATCTGGATTATTCCCAATGGCATAGGTGTAACGACCAAACTTGGTACGATGCAATAGCCAGTAAAACATCAAAGCAAAGAAGGTAAAAACTACTAATTCAAAAGAAAATACCCAATACACATAACCTTGGCCAAAAAAGTCAAAGCCGTCTGGATAGTCTCGAACTACTTGATCGCCCAATAGAATATAACTAATGCCACGAAATAGGCTCATCGTGCCTATGGTTACAACTATCGAAGGGATCTTAAAACGCGTCACTAAGAGACCATTCACCAAGCCACAAACAGCACCAACAAAAACACCAACCAAAACCACTATATAAACAGGTGCCCCCATTTGCGCAACCAATCCCATCAAGGTACTAGAAAGCGAGATGATCGCAGCCACGGATATATCAATTTCCTTGGCAATTATCAGCATAGCCATAGGCAAAGCGATTAATGCTTTTTCGGTGAAATTAAAGGTCGCATCTGACAAATTCCAAGGATCTAAAAAGTAAGGCGATAAATAGGAATTCATCACACACACTAATACTACAATCAAAATTAAAAAGGTTTCCCAACGGAAAAATTTCTGTAATTTACTGGTTAACAGCGCATCCGGTGTGGCTGTTTTTTTTATTATTGTATCCATGAAAGCCTCTTAATATGCTTATGCCTGTGCAGAGTCGACAGACTCATCCGGTTTACGAAGAATAATACGAGCTTTGTCTTTATTTGAACTCGCGTTAGCAATGACAGCTACAATAATTACCAACCCTGAAATTGCCATTTGCCAAAAAGGAGAAACGCCGATAATGGGTAAGGCATTATTCACCACACCAATAAATAAAGCTCCAATGACACAACCAACAACAGTCCCTACACCACCGACAATACTGATGCCGCCGATAACACAAGCTGCAACCACTTGAAGCTCAAAACCATTTGCTACATCCACATAAGCCACAGCAAACCGCGAAACCCATAAATAACCACATAAGCCAGCTAATGTACCGGACACTAAAAAAGCGTAGAACTGTACTTTGCCGACGTTGACACCAGAATAAAATGCCGCCATAGGATTACCACCAGCGGAATAAAAATTGCGCCCCCAGACACTAAACTTCATAGCCCAAAAGACAATAATGATTGCGACTATCGCCAGCCAACCAAGCACAGGCATAGATAGTATTTCAAACCGAGGAAGAGCGATAAAAGAGGCACTCATTTGATGGGAGTTAACCCAAGCCCCATCTGAAAGTAAAAAGGTCGCCCCCCGATAAATACTCATAGTGCCAAGAGTGATAACAATAGAAGGCACTTTTAATAACCAAACAAATAACCCATTAATTGCACCTAAAAATGCACCAATCAATAACGACAGTAGAATCAAAAACACCATACTCATCTCAGGAAAATATTGATTCACCATAGCCACCACCATGCCAGTGAAAGCCACGTTAGCTGCAACTGAAAGATCAATGCAACGAGTTAAAATAACCATCATTTGACCCAATGCCAGCATGATCAAGATAGAAGTATCATTGAAAATACTGATACTGTTAGACAAGCTAATAAAGTCAGGATTAATCGTCCCCACACCGAAAAACATTACTAATACAATGAAACTCAACACACCTTCACGGGAGTAAATAAAACGTTTTAACATGAAACCATTCCTCCAGTAGCCAGAGAAACAACTTTTTCTGGCGTCGCTTCAGCACGTGACAACTCTCCTACAATCAAACCTTCATTCATTACTAAAATACGATCAGACATACCAAGAATCTCTGGCAATTCAGACGAAATCATAATCACAGACAAACCGGAATCCACTAACTCAGACATAAATGCATGTACCGCAGATTTAGAACCGATATCAATGCCTTTTGTTGGTTCATCCAAAATGATGACTTTAGGATTGGTCGCCAACCATTTGGCGATAACCACTTTTTGTTGATTACCACCAGATAGGTTCATTACTTTTTCATTCCAACTAGACGCTTTCACTTGTAAACGTTCGCAATATTGACGTGCAAGTACCATTTCACCCTCTTGATCAACTTGCCCATTTTTCGTCAAACGTTCTATTTGTGGCAAACTGACATTTTGGTAAATAGGTAACTCCAATACGATGCCTTGTTTTTGTCGCTCTTCGGGCACATACACAATACCGTTATCAATCGCCTCTTTAGGAGAGCGAATAATGACTTCTTTACCCTCCATCTTTACTGTTCCCGTTACCTGTCTTGAAGTACCGAATAAGGCTTGCATTACTTCGGTTCTACCCGAACCGACCAGACCATAGACGCCTAAAATTTCGCCTTTTTTCAAACTAAAGCAGATATTGGCAAATTCAGTGGTATGACATAAGTCAGTCACTTCCAATAACGTCTCGCCGATTTCAACGTCTTTTTTCGGATAGGTTTCATCAATGCTACGCGCCACCATCATTTCCACTAGCTGCGCTTCGTTCACATCGTTAATAAAACCTTCACCGACATAACGACCATCACGGAACACCGTATAACGATCTGCCAAAGCAAAAATTTCATCGAATTTGTGAGTAATAAATAGAATGGCTTTGTCTTGTTTTTTTAATGTATTAACCAATTCATATAATTCATGAATTTCATGGTGGGATAAAGCTGCCGTTGGTTCATCCAAAATAACCACTTTAGCGTCAACCGACAAAGCACGAGCAATACCAACCATGTGTTTTTGGCCAATACTTAATTCGCGCAATATTTGATTTGGATCCATAGATGCATTAATTGACGATAATATTTCTTGTGAACGTGTCACCATGGTCGGCCAATCAATCGAAAAATATTTAGTCATTGGGTAATTACCCAAAAAAATATTCTCAGCGACTGTCAGGTCATCAAATAAAACCGTTTCCTGATGGATTGCAGTAATCCCTAAAGCATGAGAATCATGTGGAGAATGAAACTGCACAGATTTACCATTAAAAATAATATCGCCACCATCCGGCTGATAAATGCCAGTCATGGTTTTTACCAAGGTGGATTTTCCTGCACCATTTTCACCAATTAGGGCAGTCACTTGGCCGGGATACAGTTGTAGGTCTACACCATCAAGCGCCTTTACACCGGGAAAGACCTTGCTCACCTTTTTTAGGCTGAAAATTGCATTGTTCATAACGGCTGCTCTTATTGTTATTCATTATGAAATTATTGAGTGACAATCTAACCCCACCCTAGCCCTCCCCTTCAAAGACACAAGGGGAGGGAACAAACCAGCTGTTCCCCCCTGTTAAGGGGTAGGCTGGGAGAGAGTTAAATGTCATAACCACCCTAGCCCTGCCCTTCAAAGATCCAAGGGCAGGGAACAAACCAGCTGTTCCTCCCCCTGTTAAGGGGTAGGCTGGGAGAGAGTTATAAATGTTAACTAAAAGATTGAAGAGAATTCATCTACATTAGATGCGTCGTAGATAAAAGGTTTAGCCATCGCGCCGTCACCGTCTTTATCTAACTGCAATGTACCCATGCGCCCCATTGGCACTTCTGTTTTAGTACCTTGTCCTTTAACAAGGTTATACGCCAACATAGTTGCTGAATAACCTAAATCGATAGGATTCCATATTGCAAAGCTATGGATAGCACCACTGTGCACATGACCAGCTAATTCAGAAGGTAAACCCAAACCCGTAACATAAACTTTTCCTGTCAAGCCAAGATCGCTAACCGCTTGAGCCGCAGCCAAAATACCTACTGTAGTTGGCGCTACGATAACATCGAGATCAGGATTATTTTTAATCAATGCAGTTGCTTCTCGAAAGCTTTTATCTGCTAAGTCATCGCCATAAACAGTATCAACTAGCTTCAAGTTTGGAAATTTATTAAGAGATTTTTTCATTTCGCCAATCCAAATATTTTGGTTGGTCGAAGTTGGGGTAGCACTTAAAATCGCAAAAGTACCAGATTTTTTACCTTTGGCTTTAATCGCATCAGCAGCAAGCTGAACATTCATTTCACCAATTAAGCTATTACTAGAAGGGTTTAAATGGATTTGACGTCCTGCTTTACCAACGCCGGAGTCCCAAGAAATGACTTTAATGCCACGTTGTTGTGCTTTTTTCAAAGAAGGCACAAGCGCATCCGCATCATTAGCTGATACAGCAATCGCATCAACACGCTGAGCGATTAAAGAATTAATGATTTCAATCTGCCCTTCTGCTGTGGTTGATGTTGGCCCTGTATAAATGATTTTAACATCACCTAATTCTTTACTGGCTTCCTCTGCACCACGATATGCAGCTTCAAAAAAACCAATACCTAATGCTTTAACTAACAAGGCGACACGAACTTGATCTTCTGCATATGAACTAGAAGCAAACAAAGTTGCAGAAGCTAATACACAGGCTGTGATGAATTTATTCTTCATAATTATCTCCAAGAGCGCGCTCATCATCACACAACAAAGAGTTTGTCGTATCAGAGACGCGGTTTATTGTTTTTGTTTTTCTACAATGATTAAACGACACCCTGCCGATTCAATCACTTCTTTACTCTTGTTATCTATTCCGTCATCAGTGATGACAATATCTATCTGTGATAAAGGGCAGATGATCATACTTGATCGGTTTTGAAACTTTGTACTATCAACCAAAAGCACCCGCTGATCGGCTCGATTTATTAATTTCATTACCGCTTGTACAATCTGTGGATCTGTCTCCATCACACCATGAGAACTCACACCATAAGCACCTATAAAAAGAATATCAGCGTAAGTATGATTGGATATATCATTCGGAAACGGACTCAAAATAATGTTCTGCTCCCGATGAATTTTTCCGCTCGGCACTGTAACGCTGCATTTACTCTTCTTAATCAATTGATCCGCAATAGAGAAGGAGTTAGTTAATACTTGCAGCTTTAAGCCACGCATATATTCCGACATAGCCGATGTTGTCGTGCCGCCGCTGATCATAATTGACATATTGTCCAACAATAGATCTACCGCCGCCTTCGCAATATTCCGCTTCACATCCGTATTAATCGTTTGATTAACCGAATAGGGTCGTCCCAACAAACTCACGTCTGACGGAGGATTGATCGCTTCTGCGCCACCTCTTACTCGACGAAGTTTCTCCTGCTTATCTAAAAAGCTAATATCTCGTCGTACAGTTGCTTCTGAAGCACCTAACACATCAGCTAGATGCGCTACAGTAGCAATAGGACGAGCTTCCACTTCCGATAAGATCACTCTATGCCGTTCAATTTCGTGCATATGATTCATCCTCGATAATCAATATAAGTATTTTTCAATCATTATCAAGCACTATCAGTCAAAATATATCAAAAAAGATAAATAATGCTTGAAAATGATTGATTTTGTTTTAACATGAAATCTATCGATCATTCTAACCCGCTGATTGCGCATAACAAAAATAAAATTGAAGTCTTTAACTCTCTGCTTATGCTTTGTTAAAGACAGACTTTGAGGTTAAACAATGTCTAAGAACAACTCACTACCCAATCTTTGGAACGACATAGAAGCGTCGCGTCTAACTGCTCCAGAATTATTACAATACAGATCGAACCTACTTGGTTCTGATATGCGTGTAACCAATTACGGTGGTGGGAACACCTCTGCAAAACTCGAAATGGATGACCCTCTTACAGGTAAAAAAACATCCGTTTTATGGGTAAAAGGTTCCGGCGGTGATATTGGTTCAATGGGATTAGATGGTTTTTCGACTCTTTATATGGACAAGCTTAATCAGCTCCCCGATTTATACCGTGGCTTAGAACACGAAGATGAAATGGTTGCCTACCTTCCTCACTGTACGTTTAATTTGAACTCACGCGCTGCCAGTATCGATACACCATTACATGCTTATCTTCCTTATAAACATGTTGATCATTTACACCCTGATGCTGTCATTGCGATCGCTGCCAGTAAAAATAGTCAGCAGTTGACTCAAGATATTTTCGGTAACGACATTGGTTGGTTAGCTTGGCGTCGACCTGGTTTTCAGCTTGGTATGGACTTACATAAAATCGCCACTGAGAACCCACACTTAAAAGGTGTGGTATTAGAAAGCCATGGTTTGTTTACCTGGGCCAATGACAACAAAGAATGTTATTTGAATTCAATAAGCATCATCAACAAAGCTCAAACATGGTTAGAAGAAAAAAGTAAAGGCAAGGCTATTTTTGGTGGCGAACGTTTTAATTCATTGCCTGAAGGCAAACGCCAATCGGTGGCTGCTCGCCTTATGCCTTTAGTACGTGGTAAATCCAGTGAAAAACAACGCCAAATTGGCCACTTCAATCAATCGAACGAAGTTCTTCAATTCGTCAATTCAAATGATTTGGACCGGCTTGCCAAACTTGGCACTTCTTGCCCAGACCATTTTTTGCGTACTAAAATTCGTCCGTTTGTGGTTACCTATAATCCAGAAAAAGACAATTTAGATGAAGTTATTGCCTCTTTAGATAAAGATATCGCAGATTATCGTGAAGATTACGCAGGTTATTACAACCGCTGTAAACGCGATAACAGCCCCCCGTTGCGGGATCCTAATCCTGTTATTTACTTGATTCCAGGTGTTGGTATGTTGTCATTTGCCAAAGACAAAGCTACAGCACGTATCGCAGGCGAATTTTATGTTAATGCCATCAATGTAATGCGTGGCGCAGATAGCGTCAGTGAATATGTTGGCTTACCAGAACAAGAAGCCTTCGACATTGAATATTGGTTATTAGAAGAAGCCAAGTTACAACGTATGCCAAAACCTAAGTCCTTAGCTGGTCGTATCGCTTTGGTTACTGGTGCAGCTGGCGGCATTGGTCTTGCCACTGCAAAACGCCTAGCAAAAGAAGGTGCAAACATTGTACTGATGGATATAGATGAAGAAGCTTTGGCTACAGCTCAAACAAATCTAACGAATGAGTTTGGCAAAGATACTGTGTCCAGCATTAAAATGGATGTCACTAATGAAGAGGATGTAATTCGCGCCATTAATCATTGTGCAATGGCTTTTGGTGGCTTGGATATTGTTGTCTCTAACGCCGGAATTGCTTCTTCCGCTCCACTTGAAGAAACCTCTCTTGCTTTGTGGAATAAGAACCAAAGCATTTTATCAACTGGCTATTTCCTTGTTGCACGCGAAGCGTTCGCCTTACTCAAACAGCAAAACATGGGTGGCAACATGGTATTTATCGCCAGTAAAAATGGTCTTGTCGCATCAGCCAATGCTAGCGCGTATTGTGTTGCCAAAGCTGCAGAAATTCAGCTTGCTCGTTGTGTGGCATTAGAAGGTGCACCGCTTGGAATTCGCTCTAACGTAGTCAACCCAGACGCGGTTCTTCGCGGTTCCAAAATCTGGACAGGTAAATGGAAAGAAGAAAGAGCCAGTGCTTACAAACTTTCTACCGATGATTTAGAAGAACACTATCGTCAACGTAGCATGTTGAAATTAAATGTTTTTCCTGAAGATATCGCTGAAGCAATTTATTTCTTTGCGTCAGATGCTTCATCCAAATCGACTGGCAACATTTTAAATGTTGATGCTGGACATGCTCCATCATTTACCCGTTAATGAAATGATAAAGATCATATACAAAAATAATAAAGGATTCGGTCATGACACAATTAATTGATCAAAATTTTCTACAAGAACACAACTCAAAACAAGAATCTGCATTGACGAGTGATTATAATGCCCTAGCCGAGAAGCTTGATCGTTCCGGTTTTGACATTGACTCCATTTTAGCGCAGGCGAAACAATTTGCTGTAGCCGTCCCTTCTTGGGGTGTCGGTACTGGCGGAACTCGCTTTGCTCGTTTTCCGGGGAAAGGCGAACCTCGCAACATTTTCGAGAAACTTGATGATTGTTCTGTGATTCAACAATTATCCCAAGCCACACCTACCGTCTCGCTGCACATTCCTTGGGACAAACCAAAAGATCCAAGCGAGTTACGCCAGTACGCTGAACAGTACGGCCTTCGTTTTGATGCGATGAACTCCAATACCTTTCAAGATCAAATAGGCCAGGAAGAATCGTATAAATTTGGCAGCCTTGCCCACAGCTCAAAAGCGGCACGTGATCAAGCTATTGCTCACAATATTGAAGTGATAGAACTAGGCGAAAAACTAGGCTCTAAAGCACTTACGGTTTGGGTTGGTGATGGTTCGAACTTTCCTGGTCAACAGCATTTTAAAAACAGCTTTACCCATTACTTAGAAAGCATCAAAGAGATATACAACAACCTGCCAGACGATTGGAATATGCTGCTAGAACACAAAATCTTTGAACCAGCCTTTTACTCTACTGTCATTCAAGATTGGGGCAGCAGCTATCTTGCAGCAAAAGAAACGGGCGAGCGTTGTTTATCCCTTGTGGATTTAGGACACCATGCACCGAACGTCAACATTGAGATGATAGTCAGTCGTCTTGCGCAATTTGGCAAACTGGGTGGATTCCATTTCAACGACAGTAAATACGGTGATGACGACCTCGACAGCGGCTCTATTAACCCTTATCAGCTGTTCTTGATCTTCAATGAATTAACGGATATTCGTAGCCAAGATACGACGTACAGTCCATTCTACATGCTGGATCAGTCGCATAATGTTACCGACCCAATTGAGAGTTTGATGTACAGCGCGGCAGAAGTGCAAAGAGCCTTCGTAAAAAGTCTATTAGTGGATCGTGAGGCCTTAACGCACCATCAAAACACAAACGACGCAATGATGGCTCAAGCAACATTAAAACAAGCCTATAACTTGGATATAGAGCCTATTTTACAAATGGCTCGTTTACAAGAAGGTGGAGCAATTTCACCGGTAACCTGTTATCGCGCCAGCCAATATCGTCAAACATGTGACAAAAACAGACCTGCAGATCCAAACAAGACTGGTTCAGGAATTGTTTAGCAATATCATTTCCAACCACTTTTGAGATCTATAACTAGTTAAAATGCTTGACGCTTTCGTAAAGGAATTAGCCTTATAATAGGCTAATTCCTTCTTTTTGATAAAAAGCTCATTGCACTAAAAGTATAAGACCAACGCAAATCTCACACTTTGAAGAGCCTTTTTAAAATCGATTATCTAAATCGTATCAAACCACAACATTGCTGTTGCAAGATCTTCAATAGATGAGCCAACCGCTTTAAATACTGAAATATCATTTTCAGGGTCGTTAAACTGCTTGCGCCCTGCGTGATGACCACGACTCAAACTAAAAAAGTCTCCGATGATATGGTCTGGTGTTATTGCACCACTTTTGATTGGCGAAATAAAATCCCCCGTTTCCGTTAACGCCGCTTCTTTAAAGTCAGCAAATACTTGAGCTTTTTGCATCAATGCATCATCGGCTTCACGCATATTAGGAGTGAAACTGCCAATCAAATCCACATGAGTACCCGGTGTCACCCATTCGCCAAACACCAAAGGCTCTTCGCTCAACGTCGCACAACTGACAATATCAGCCCAAGTCACGGTATTAGGCAAATCGCCCTTACTCACAACGCTGGCTTTAATGTTCATTTCTGTTTGAATTTGTTCAACTAAACGTGCCGCCGAAGTTTCATAAATATCAAAGACTTTAATTTCTTCTATATCACGTACTTCACACATAGCTTGTACAACTTGGCTTGCTACTTTACCAGCGCCAATCATTAATAAGGTTTTAGAATCTGGTCGAGATAAGTACCTTGCGCCTAACGCTGCGGCTGAAGCTGTTCGTCTTGCAGTAATGATGTTTCCATCAAATTGCGCAAGAGGCTGGCCAGTTTTGGCGCAACTAAGAATGTAAATGCTATTCAAACCAGGCAAACCTACCTCACTGTTACTAGGGAAAACACTCACTTGCTTTACCCCTAAATACTCACCTTCTAACCAAGCTGGCATTAAAAGCAATGTAGCATCTTTTTTACCCGGTACGCTCAAGTGATGGTGATGCCTAATTGGGCAATGAATATCTAATTTAAAAGCATCATCAAGTGCTGATATTACTTTTCCGTAAGGCAGACAACCTTCTTTATATTGTACGAAAATATTTTTCACTTTAATTTCCTAAAATTGTTTTTTACTCGTCAATTTTTCTTAAAGACATTCTTAAATCTCAACAATAACCGACACTCTTGGTATAGATAAGAGAATCTGTTGCCGATAGCTTTAAAGCTAGCGTACAACCTTTCAACCTCTCTTCAGCACCTACAAAGTAAACAAAAACAAAAGAATTTCTTACACCTTTCTTGCAAAAACCGTGTTTATCACAAAAAGATCAGGCTTTTCGACAATTTGATTCCCTAGAACTCCCCTACAATCGATATGGTTCGAGTTGAGAAGAAGATTCATTTATGAGGATAGCAACACTATTCATATAACCCAGAGTCCACATAATGGCACTTCATTAAGTAATTAAAGATGCCTTTATCACTCAACAAAAAAGAACCTTATGCCACTGCAGAATTTAACAGAACAGCAATATTGAGTTTCGAATACAAAAACGGCCAGACACTATTTATCGTGCTATGTGGACTTGAGCGCAACTCACCATAGAAGAACTAAAGAATTTGCACATTAACCAATGAATTAAAACAACAATACATTCAAGGACGATATCAATTATCAGCACGGACTTTGCTCTAACTTCAGTGATCCACTGAAATAACAAGAAACAAAGGAACGAACATGAACTCACTTAAAAAAATATTATCAACAACCCTAATCGCTACGGCTGTTATGTCAGCCAGTGTAAACATTAGCGCGGCTGAAAAAGAATGGCGCATGGCAACACCATGGTCAGGTGGCCCTTGGCTAGAACGTGATGCTCAAAACTTTGCTGATCACGTTAAAACAATGAGCAATGGTGATTTTGATATCAAAGTATTTCCAGGTGGAACCTTGGGTAGTGCATTAAAAGTCACTGAAACGGTCAAATCTGGCGTAGCGCAAATAAGCCACAACTATATCAACTACGACTATGGCGTAGACCCTACTGCAGCATTGCTTGCTGGACATTCAAGTGGATTAACTCCAGAAGAGTTTATGTTGTGGATATACCAAGGCGGTGGTCTTGAGCTATACGAACAATTTCGTTTAGAAAAATCCAAAGTTGTTGCCCTACCGTGTTCTGTTTTAGGCACTGAAATTTTCCTTCACTCAAGCAAAAAAGTACAAACCTTTGAAGACTTCCAAGGCTTACGCCTTAGAACATCAGGTGCATGGGCCGAAATCGCTTCTCGTCTAGGTGCATCAACGGTTGTTATGGCCGGCAGTGAAATCTACAGCGCACTTGAACGTGGCGTGATTGATGCTGCGGAATGGGGTAGTCCTGAAATGAACAAACCAACCGGTTTTCATGAAGTTGCCAAGTACGTAATGGTTCCCGGTGTACACCAATCAGGTGGTGTTCTTGAGTGTCAAGTGAACAAACGTCAATGGGATAAATTAACAGATCAAGAGCAAAATATGTTACGTACTGCTGCTAAACTGTCTGTATTTGACTCATGGCTTGCGTCTTCATACGCAGATTTAGCCGCTTATGAAGAGTTAAAAAATGGTAAAAATGAAATCGTTAATTTAGATCCGAGCTTTATCACTAAAGTTCTTGAAGAAACAACAGCATGGGAAGACGAAAATGCTACGAAAAACCCTTGGTTTTCCAAAGTGCTGACTTCTCAACGTCAATTCAAAGCAGAAATGACAAACTGGTCAGAATACCGCCTTACTATTGGTGAATCTGAACTTTAATGAATGAGAGAAGAGGCGATAAACTCGCCTCTTCTCTTCTGTTTTCCTTCTATTCAGATCTGTCTTATCAGGAACACAATGACTCTTATTAAACTATTAGAAATGCCAACACGTTTCTTCGGTAGCATTGCCGCCTTATTAATACTACCGCTGATCGGTGCATTAATTGTCGAAGTATTCAGCCGTCATATTCTGGGCACTCCAACCGTGTGGGCATTTGAAATCAGCTACATGGTTATGGGGACGCTTTTCGTACTTGGAATGGCCAATGCTTTACGCCTTAAACAACATGTAAGCGTCGATCTACTCACCATGAAAATGTCAAACAGAGTAGCGGCAACCATCCGAGCCATCTTTTACATCATGTTATTGCCAATCATTATCTGGCTAACATGGGAACTAGCTTATTATTTTCATGAAGCTTATGAAAGTGGCGAACGTTCCGGACGTTCTGCATGGAACCCTATCGTTTGGCCTATTTACTTTACTTGGTTCTTAGGTTTCTTATTGCTCGTTATGCAACTTGTTGCCGAGCTTCTTAAAGCCATCATTACCATGATCAGTGGAAAAGAGGATGACTTTGCATGAGTGATTTCCTGTCTATTTTTATGTTTCCTGTACTCATCTTATTTATTTTCCTAGGAGTACAAATTGCCTTTGCCATGATACTGACCGCCACTATTTTCGGCTTAATGATGTTTGGTGATGTAACGGCGTATCAACTATTAACAAAAATCGAAGAGACAGCCTCCAATTCCATATTAGCGGCAGTGCCATTATTTATCTTCATGGGCGCCATGTTAGAGAAATCAGGTATAGCAGAACGACTCTTTCATGCTATACATTTATGGACAAAACGCCTTCCTGGTGGAATCGGTGTAGGTACCATTTTACTTGGCGCTATATTCGCAGCATCAAGTGGCGTTGTTGGCGCAACCGAAGCCGTCATTGGTTTGCTTACCATTCCTATCATGCTCAAACACCAATATGACAAACGCTTACTATCCGGTGTGATCTGCGCAAGTGGTTCATTAGGTACAGCGATACCACCGTCTATCACCGTTATTGTATTAGGGCCGGTTGCAGGAATCTCAGTTGGTCAACTATTTAATGGTTTGCTTATTCCCGGTTTATTAATGGCAGCCTTGTTTATTATTTATGTCATTGCTCTGGCGTATTTTAAACCTAACATGGCACCACGCGAACAAGGTGAAGTTGGCGTACCGCTTGCTGAAAGATTAAAAATTACAGCGACGGCTATTTTGCCAGCAGCAGCTCTGATATTTACCGTATTAGGTACCATTTTATTGGGTCTGGCGACACCAACAGAAGCCTCTGCTTGCGGCGCCTTAGGCGCGGTTATTTTGTCTATTTGCTACAAAAGCTGCAAACTTAAAGTATTGTGGGAATCCATGCTACGAACGGTCAACATTACCGCAATGATTCTGCTGATCGTAATGGCTGGTAATATGTTTGCGGGAATATTCTTTGCGACTGGCGGCATGCAAACAGTTCAATCATTACTTACTGGGTCTGGTTTCAGCCCACATACCGTACTTGGTTTGATCTTGTTTATCGCTTTCATCGCAGGCTTCTTACTAGATATGATGTCGGTTGTTTTAATCATTATTCCAGTTGCCATTCCTATTGTGCGCTTACTGGGTTTTGATGACATTTGGTTCTGTGTGGCGTTCTTGGTTGTCTTGCAAACCAGTTACCTAACACCACCATTGGCGCCTTCAATCTTCTATTTAAGAGCGATTTCACCACCAAGCATCACGTTAAAACATATGTACGCCGGTGTTATACCTTTCATCGCCATACAATTACTTGTTTTGTTTGTCATACTCATTTATCCAGAAACAGCGACCTGGCTACCAGAAGTACTTGGCGCTCCAAACTGGTAATTTATCAAGGCATAACCCAGTAACATCATTAATCTGGGTTATGCCATAAATAGACCCAAATACTCCCAAAAACCTTTATCTCAATCTAATAGGAGATAAATTTTATTGACTTAATTAAAGGAAATGTAACACTGTTATCATTTTATGAAATATTAGGTATGAAATGCAGATTAGAAACCTTATCTTGCCGAATGAATGCGACCAGCATAACCACAATCACCATCAGTTAATTATTGCTGTAAAAGGCCATGCACTGTTTGAAATTGATGGCAAAGGTGGTGTCGTGAACAGCCAAACTGGCTGCATAGCTCCTGCTAGTGAGACTCACTACTTTGAAGGTATAGGTGACAACAACCACATCATCATCGATATTCCTAATATGCAACTGAACAGCCGGTTAGAAAATCTGTTCGAGCAACCTCACTACTTCACTATCGATGACAATCTGAAGCTACTTATTTCTTATTTACACAAAGAATCGAATAATTTTAATTTTTTTCCTGAAGCCTTAGATGGCTGTACCCTTGGTTTAATGGCCTCCCTTCATCATAGAATCCTAGGAGACCAACCAAACAATAAAATCCGTTCGAAACTCAATATTAACTCGATTTCCCATTTTATTAACGAGAACCTAGATCAAAAAATATCAGTCACACAACTAGCAGAAATGCACCACGTAAGCTCAGGTCATTTCAGTGAACTCTTCACCAATGAAACGTCTATTACACCTTATCAATTTATCTTAAAAAGGCGTCTAGAAAAGGCTTATGACTTAATTATCACAACCAACAAACCCCTTTCGATCATTGCAGAAGAAACAGGCTTTAGTAACCAAAGTGCCATGACACACTCATTCCAACGTAATTATGGCCACTCACCTAAACACCTACGCAAATAATAGATTCTTCATTGCTGATACGTAAAAAATATCCCTTCTTTGGTTTATCACACAGATAGTTGACCCTTACGGTTTTGAAATTATATACCTCAACGGCTTTAAGACTAACCCAACAGCCTGAGCATTGAATCTAGCGTGGAATTTCTCAAAAAGCAGACAGCTCTCGGGAAAGAGTTACAACTTCCTATAAAAAATCCTACCTAGAGCTTCATCTGAGCAATTTCTGCTTCACCTTAGACACACACCAGCAGAAAAAGTCTCAAAGAGTTTTACAACGACAAGCAAAGAGAAAGTAAAACCTCTTACCTAGGACTCTATTATCATCTCATAAATACAAAAAACTTAAGTTCATTATTTGATGATCAAAGGATCATATTTTTCAGAAGGACTGTAATACACAAATGGTTGCGAGAGCACTTATGAGAACTTATGAGAACTTAAAAGTGAATCGACGACTTGTGGAATTGGTTTTCTTAATCAATGGTGCGGGAGCACTTATCAGAACTTAAAAGTGAACCTACGACTTGTGGAATTGATTTTCTTAATCAATGGTGTGGGAGCACTTATCAGAACTTAAAAGTGAACCTACGAATTGTGGAATTAGTTTTCTTAATCAATGGTGCGGGAGCACTTATCAGAACTTAAAAGTGAACCTACGAATTGTGGAATTGGTTTTCTTAATCAATGGTGTGGGAGCACTTATCAGAACTTAAAAGTGAACCTACGAATTGTGGAATTGGTTTTCTTAATCAATGGTGTGGGAGCACTTATCAGAACTTAAAAGTGAACCTACGAATTGTGGAATTGGTTTTCTTAATCAATGGTGTGGGAACACTTATCAGAACTTAAAAGTGAACCTACGAATTGTGGAATTGGTTTTCTTAATCAATGGTGTGGGAGCACTTATCAGAACTTAAAAGTGAACCTACGAATTGTGGAATTGGTTTTCTTAATCAATGGTGTGGGAGCACTTATCAGAACTTAAAAGTGAACCTACGAATTGTGGAATTGGTTTTCTTAATCAATGGTGTGGGAGCACTTATCAGAACTTAAAAGTGAACCTACGATTCTTTGGATTGTTCTTTTGAAATGGTTGCGGGAGCAGGATTCGAACCTACGACCTTCGGGTTATGAGCCCGACGAGCTACCAGACTGCTCCATCCCGCGACAAGTTAAACTATTGATATAGCTTACTTTTTGATAATGTATTTCTGAATATTCGTATGACCAAATCTAAGATTTGGTTGCGGGAGCCGGATTCGAACCAACGACCTTCGGGTTATGAGCCCGACGAGCTACCAGACTGCTCCATCCCGCGACAAATAAGTTATTGATATAATTAGAAAATTTTAAGTAAGCAACTTATATGAGACTAAGTTGGTTGCGGGAGCAGGATTCGAACCTACGACCTTCGGGTTATGAGCCCGACGAGCTACCAGACTGCTCCATCCCGCGACAAATTTATTTTCTAGGTAATCACTAACAATTTCATTCGATTAGTTGGTTGCGGGAGCACTTTTCTAAACTAAAGTGAACCTATGACCTACCATTTAGAAATTTCTTTAAATGGTAGCGGGAGCACTTATCTTGATTAAAAAGTGAACCTACGACCTTTTTCTTAAATGGTTGCGGGAGCAGGATTCGAACCTACGACCTTCGGGTTATGAGCCCGACGAGCTACCAGACTGCTCCATCCCGCGACTAATCTTCGCTAACTTTCACTATTTAAGTAATAGCAATTGACCCAAAAAAATAACTGAGCCCGTGTTAACGAGGTGCGTATTATAGGCAGATTAAATAAGGAGTCAATACCAGTTAACAAATAACATTAGATAAGTTTTAAGAATCATCTTTTTTACTTATTGTGCATCTATCTATATTAAATTTTCAAAGTACTTGTATCGACCTTTATCAGACTGTAAAAAGATAGCCATCAAATCATTTTAATTAAACTTTATAGGAACCAAGTATGTCAGACAGTATTATCGACATTTTGAAGAAATCTATGATCCCAGAAAAAGAGCAAGCTCTTCCAGGTAGAAACACTCCATTAACCATCTCAGGCATTAGTGTAATTAATAACGAACCTTTTATTCGTACTCGAAATGAGAATGAAGCAGAGGTGATTTTAGGTATGGGATGTTTTTGGGGAGCCGAACGAAAACTATGGAATACGCCAGGTGTAATAGTCACTTCAGTCGGTTATGCTGGCGGCTACACTCCAAATCCTACGTACGAAGAAGTATGCTCTGGCCAAACAGGACATAGCGAAGTGGTTCAAGTTGTTTTTGATACCTCTCTTATTTCATTAGAAGGTGTTTTAAAGGTATTTTGGGAAAATCATGATCCAACACAAGGTATGAAACAAGGTAACGACGTAGGTAGTCAATATCGCTCCGTTATCTATACAAAAAATGATCAAGACCTTACTACAGCAGAAGCCAGTAAAGCCACGTTCCAAAAAGAATTGATTACTGCTGGCCATGGCATGATTACCACAGAAATCGAACCGCTTAATGTATATTACTTCGCAGAAGAATATCACCAACAATACCTACACAAAAATCCAAATGGTTACTGTGGATTAAATGGTACAGGCGTTAGCTGCCCTATTGGCCTTGCTCGTTAACTATTTTATTTTTCAAGAATTTCAGACATAAAAAAGCCGAGCTAGAAATTCCAGCTCGGCTTTTTAATCGGTGCTATTTACTAGCCATCAATATTGATACTGTACTCTTGATCATTGTAGATAACTTTAATGCTATCAAGTGAACTCACAGTACCATCTCCATTTGAATCAAATGATGATGTTTCATCAATGAAATTAGCAACATCGTCTCCTTCATCACCGGCATTTTCTTTGACTTTGACACTACCGTCTTTGACTTCAACATGTTCATTTAAGAACGCCATAATGTCATCTGCATCAGCATCTTTGCTTGGGCTTCCTTCAATTCCAACCAACAAGTCGGTTAGATCGAGAATGTCTTCAGCTGCATTAAAGTCAGTTATAGTATCAATATTAATTTGATCTGTGACTTCATTTAGAATGAAGATATCACTACCGTCCGCTCCAATTAAAATGTCAGATACGTCATCATCTCCACCAAACAGAACATCATCACCCAGATCACCAACAAGAGTATCTAAGCCATCAGTTCCTTCTAAATAACTGTCAGTGACGATAATATCATCTACCCCTGAGTCATCGACTTTATTTGTAACAGTACTTGTTATTTCTAAGTCAGGTAATTCAATTTCACTTAAAATCTTCAAATCATCAATAGATGTCTGACCTGCTGCAATATCAATACTATAATTACCATCGTCATTAGCAGTAAGTAACTCTCCGCCTAAGGTAAGAGAAGCTGTTAATGGTATTCCTGTTAAAGTTAAAATAGAAGATTCGGTACTGTTATCTATACTAACCGAAACATTGTAAGCAAAAGCTTCAGAGTTATAGTTATAACTACTAAAAGCACTTGCATCTCCTTTAACAACACCATCATTCAGCATAATATTTTCGAAATTAGTAATGTTATCTTTGATCCCATCTTTATTATTAGAATAATCATCCATCGTGTAGAAGGCTAAGTAGATAGAATCATTTCCATCTCCTCCATTAACCGTCCCATACAATCTATGATCTACAATCAAAATATCATCATCACTACCAAGATCAATTGCTGCCTCAGCCCAAACTTGACTCTTAACATGAACCAAATCACTACCAGTACCAGTATCAATACTTCCTGATAATTTGCCTTCTATTATGATGGCATCATCACCACTTCCGCCCTCGATATTTCCCGAGACGTTTCCATGTACTAACACAGTATCATCACCAGATTCTAAATATAAATCGCCTCCAGAATTAATATCTACAGCAATCTCAATAGTGTCATCACCACTACCACCATAAACCTCATCATTTAAATCATTAGCAACATATAGAGAATCATCCCCTTCACCTAACTCGACACTTACTCCTGAATTAATGCTGCCGCCAACTGCTAAACGATCATCACCAGAAGATAAATTAATATCTTCATTTACATTACCACTAACCTCTACTGAGTCATCTCCTGCACCGGCATAGACAATTCCTCCGCTATTAGTATTTCCTTTAACAAGAAGGTTATCATCGCCATTACTCGAGCTATCATCGAGATATAACTTAGCGTTTACATTACCAGTGATAACCACATCGTCATTACCATCGCCAGCTGTTCCACTATTATTCAAGTCTCCGTTGACATAATAAGAACGATTACTCCCTTGAGAGTTAGTTGAATCAGTTAACACTTGAGATTCAAAAGTGCTCTCATGGCCTTTCCATACATTAGTATCTATAACATCAATTGCAGATGTTGAAATAGTAACCGTTGGTAAGATTGCTGATGCAGTCACTTCAATGGAAGCCGTAGCGGTATCATAACCACCTTTGCCATCAGTAATGGTGTAATCAAAAGTTGCTGTACCACTAAAGCCTGCTGTCGCAATAAATACCACACTACCTGCACTATTTAAGTAAGCATAACCATTCTGAGCATTACCAACGCTACTGATTGATAGAGTATCTCCATCTGTATCAATATCATTTGCCAATAAAGTATCAGCACTAATAACGATAGATTGCTCATCCGTCGTCGACAAAGGTGAGCCTTTACTGCTACTTAACATACTTGAATCGAGCGTTACATAAGTATCACCGCCATCAGAACTAATGGTTGGCTGGAAGACATAATCACCACCCTGATCCCACCAAACCATATCAATTGAATAATAACCATCTTCAGCAATCGTAAACTCATCATGAGTCGTTGATTTTGGCGACTGATTATAACTAATGGAAGCCACATCCTGACCGTCAACTAAAATCTGATAGCCGTCATCAGCATTCACTTGGAAGTTATAAGTACCTGCTGCCAAGTAGATGTAACCCTGCAGATGAATACCACCATCTGTATTATTACCTGGGTCAGAACTTAATGAATTCGCATCTTCACCAAGGAACGACTGAAGATTTGTTCCATTCGCAACATCATAATTAGAATCAACAGATGAATAATCAATGCTTGTTGCATTAAAGGTCGCTGTAGGATCGTTATTCTCTACAATTTCAAGGAAGTCAGCCAAACTACCAATTTGACTGTCTGTACCATAGTAACTTCCCACAAGCCCAGCAAACGCAGAGTCCAAAGTACTTGAACTATCATCAACGGCAACTGGAGCAGAGTTAGTTCCCACATTAATAGTTAAGTTAGCGCTAGAAGTACTACCATCGTCGTCCTGGATAACATAAGTAAATGTATCAGTAGCACCATCTGGGATCTTGGAAATGCTGGCAGTTGCCTCATACTTGTAACTACCATCGTTGTTTAAAACTAAATTACCGTATTCTCCAACTACAGTGTAAGAATCAGCATCAGAAATTGAAACAACGCCTCCCTCAACACTTGCTCCAACTACGGTTATTTCACCGTCAAGACTTAACTCATCCGCACCCAAACCGTTATCGTCAAGAACATTGCCTGTTGTTGAAGGTAAGCTATAGCCAGAACCCTCAACTACACGGACAACAAGCTCATAACTGGTTGCTGCATTCTCATAGGTATGAATAGAAGTAATAACTTCACCATCAGAATTACCAACTTCTCTAAAGCCTACAACTTGAAGCGTATAAATTTCACCATCTCGCTCAAACGTAACAGATGTATTCTGAACCGTAACAATATCGCGAGACTCTTCAGCGTCATTAGTATTAGTGGTTTCATTATGGTCAAAATTAACCGTTAAGGTAACTGGAGTACTCACACCTGTATGATCCAATACTGCAAAATCAATATTCATTTCAGCAGCAGTAATAGCACCGCCAGCATAGACAGGGTAATTATAGTGAGTAAAGGTACCTATACTAATATCTTCATTTAGGTCAAAACGACCATCAAGATTACTATCATTATCGATAAAGCCGTAACCAGATTGTAGGTCATTATCAACAGCACGCCCCCAACGTAACTGGTCATTAGCTGAATCATTATCAACTCCACCTAAATCAGATGTACCATCAAAAGCAGTAACATTTTCACCGTTTGAATAATTCTTCCAACTCGCTTCAATACCTGAAACTTGAAACTCTTCGTGCTGAACAATGACACTACCCGTATCATTTTTAGCAACAGGCGCAGAGTCTTCCAAATCAACACTAATATCAAAAGATCGGCCATCCTCAAGAGTAATAGTGACAGTATCTGCAACAGTGTCATTACCTTCATGATCAACCACTGGCGAATCATAAATGTATTGCCCATCAACCAAGCTAATTGTTCCGCCTAACTCAGTCTCAATATGAGTAACACCATCTGGGAATGCAAAATCTTCAGGTAAACCAGTCAGAATTTGCGTCTCTCCTTCAGAAGCACTTAATGTAATATTCTGAGACAAGTCAACAGAGTAAGTAGCCGTCGTTGAAGATGTCACCTTATTACCAGCCTCATCTGAAGAAGTCACATTGACATCGAACTCAGTGCCCGCAGCTAAATCACTACCTGCAACTTCAACTGTCCATTTACCATCTGCATCAACAGTTGTTGAATAATCTTTACCATTGATTGTCATAGTAACAACATCATCAACCGAAACATCACCACCACTCGCGGCTCCCGTGACGCTTACTGTGGAATCCGATTCAGATGCATTAATCACGTTATCAGAAGTGATATCATCAACAGTCACTATGCCTTCATCAGCTACTGCATCTATAAAATAGGCTTCAGTAGTGTCTTCATTAAAAGAGTTTCCAGCATCATCTTCACCCGTTACAGTAGCGGTCAATTTATTAAAATAATTACCGCCACTTACTTCAACCAGCTTAGAACCGAGAACATCAATAGAGTATGTGTATTGACCATTTTCATTCAGCATTTCAGAAACAGTACCTGTACCTACAACAACACCATCAACACTCAAAGTAATAGCATCTCCAGGCTTGGCATCATTTGCAACATATCCTGTAATTGAAATGTAATTGCCCTCTGCAGCTTCTTGAGCATTAATAACACTATCAGAAGAAACCTTATCAATATCAATAAAAGCCCCAGCCTTAACATCAACCGTGTGAGTTGAAGATCCTGTGCTATCGACTTTGTTTCCTGCCGCATCGCTTGACTCAACAACCGCGTCGAACGCGGTGTCTTCTGCTAAGTCTGAGCCCGCCACGTCAACAGACCATTCGCCGTTTTCATCAACGGTTGTTGTGTAAGTCTCGCCGTTGATAACCAGTGTCACGACGTCATTTTCCGCGATGTCGCCACCTGTTGCCGAACCAGATACCGCGATTGTCTCGCCGCTTTCTGTTGCGTTGATCACGTCATCTTCTGTGATCGCATTAACCGTGACCGTGCCTGCTGTTGCTGCTGTATCAACCGTGTGAGTTGAAGATCCTGTGCTATCGACTTTGTTTCCTGCCGCATCGCTTGACTCAACAACCGCGTCGAACGCGGTGTCTTCTGCTAAGTCTGAGCCCGCCACGTCAACAGACCATTCGCCGTTTTCATCAACGGTTGTTGTGTAAGTCTCGCCGTTGATAACCAGTGTCACGACGTCATTTTCCGCGATGTCGCCACCTGTTGCCGAACCAGATACCGCGATTGTCTCGCCGCTTTCTGTTGCGTTGATCACGTCATCTTCTGTGATCGCATTAACCGTGACCGTGCCTGCTGTTGCTGCTGTATCAACCGTGTGAGTTGAAGATCCTGTGCTATCGACTTTGTTTCCTGCCGCATCGCTTGACTCAACAACCGCGTCGAACGCGGTGTCTTCTGCTAAGTCTGAGCCCGCCACGTCAACAGACCATTCGCCGTTTTCATCAACGGTTGTTGTGTAAGTCTCGCCGTTGATAACCAGTGTCACGACGTCATTTTCCGCGATGTCGCCACCTGTTGCCGAACCAGATACCGCGATTGTCTCGCCGCTTTCTGTTGCGTTGATCACGTCATCTTCTGTGATCGCATTAACCGTGACCGTGCCTGCTGTTGCTGCTGTATCAACCGTGTGAGTTGAAGATCCTGTGCTATCGACTTTGTTTCCTGCCGCATCGCTTGACTCAACAACCGCGTCGAACGCGGTGTCTTCTGCTAAGTCTGAGCCCGCCACGTCAACAGACCATTCGCCGTTTTCATCAACGGTTGTTGTGTAAGTCTCGCCGTTGATAACCAGTGTCACGACGTCATTTTCCGCGATGTCGCCACCTGTTGCCGAACCAGATACCGCGATTGTCTCGCCGCTTTCTGTTGCGTTGATCACGTCATCTTCTGTGATCGCATTAACCGTGACCGTGCCTGCTGTTGCTGCTGTATCAACCGTGTGAGTTGAAGATCCTGTGCTATCGACTTTGTTTCCTGCCGCATCGCTTGACTCAACAACCGCGTCGAACGCGGTGTCTTCTGCTAAGTCTGAGCCCGCCACGTCAACAGACCATTCGCCGTTTTCATCAACGGTTGTTGTGTAAGTCTCGCCGTTGATAACCAGTGTCACGACGTCATTTTCCGCGATGTCGCCACCTGTTGCCGAACCAGATACCGCGATTGTCTCGCCGCTTTCTGTTGCGTTGATCACGTCATCTTCTGTGATCGCATTAACCGTGACCGTGCCTGCTGTTGCTGCTGTATCAACCGTGTGAGTTGAAGATCCTGTGCTATCGACTTTGTTTCCTGCCGCATCGCTTGACTCAACAACCGCGTCGAACGCGGTGTCTTCTGCTAAGTCTGAGCCCGCCACGTCAACAGACCATTCGCCGTTTTCATCAACGGTTGTTGTGTAAGTCTCGCCGTTGATAACCAGTGTCACGACGTCATTTTCCGCGATGTCGCCACCTGTTGCCGAACCAGATACCGCGATTGTCTCGCCGCTTTCTGTTGCGTTGATCACGTCATCTTCTGTGATCGCATTAACCGTGACCGTGCCTGCTGTTGCTGCTGTATCAACCGTGTGAGTTGAAGATCCTGTGCTATCGACTTTGTTTCCTGCCGCATCGCTTGACTCAACAACCGCGTCGAACGCGGTGTCTTCTGCTAAGTCTGAGCCCGCCACGTCAACAGACCATTCGCCGTTTTCATCAACGGTTGTTGTGTAAGTCTCGCCGTTGATAACCAGTGTCACGACGTCATTTTCCGCGATGTCGCCACCTGTTGCCGAACCAGATACCGCGATTGTCTCGCCGCTTTCTGTTGCGTTGATCACGTCATCTTCTGTGATCGCATTAACCGTGACCGTGCCTGCTGTTGCTGCTGTATCAACCGTGTGAGTTGAAGATCCTGTGCTATCGACTTTGTTTCCTGCCGCATCGCTTGACTCAACAACCGCGTCGAACGCGGTGTCTTCTGCTAAGTCTGAGCCCGCCACGTCAACAGACCATTCGCCGTTTTCATCAACGGTTGTTGTGTAAGTCTCGCCGTTGATAACCAGTGTCACGACGTCATTTTCCGCGATGTCGCCACCTGTTGCCGAACCAGATACCGCGATTGTCTCGCCGCTTTCTGTTGCGTTGATCACGTCATCTTCTGTGATCGCATTAACCGTGACCGTGCCTGCTGTTGCTGCTGTATCAACCGTGTGAGTTGAAGATCCTGTGCTATCGACTTTGTTTCCTGCCGCATCGCTTGACTCAACAACCGCGTCGAACGCGGTGTCTTCTGCTAAGTCTGAGCCCGCCACGTCAACAGACCATTCGCCGTTTTCATCAACGGTTGTTGTGTAAGTCTCGCCGTTGATAACCAGTGTCACGACGTCATTTTCCGCGATGTCGCCACCTGTTGCCGAACCAGATACCGCGATTGTCTCGCCGCTTTCTGTTGCGTTGATCACGTCATCTTCTGTGATCGCATTAACCGTGACCGTGCCTGCTGTTGCTGCTGTATCAACCGTGTGAGTTGAAGATCCTGTGCTATCGACTTTGTTTCCTGCCGCATCGCTTGACTCAACAACCGCGTCGAACGCGGTGTCTTCTGCTAAGTCTGAGCCCGCCACGTCAACAGACCATTCGCCGTTTTCATCAACGGTTGTTGTGTAAGTCTCGCCGTTGATAACCAGTGTCACGACGTCATTTTCCGCGATGTCGCCACCTGTTGCCGAACCAGATACCGCGATTGTCTCGCCGCTTTCTGTTGCGTTGATCACGTCATCTTCTGTGATCGCATTAACCGTGACCGTGCCTGCTGTTGCTGCTGTATCAACCGTGTGAGTTGAAGATCCTGTGCTATCGACTTTGTTTCCTGCCGCATCGCTTGACTCAACAACCGCGTCGAACGCGGTGTCTTCTGCTAAGTCTGAGCCCGCCACGTCAACAGACCATTCGCCGTTTTCATCAACGGTTGTTGTGTAAGTCTCGCCGTTGATAACCAGTGTCACGACGTCATTTTCCGCGATGTCGCCACCTGTTGCCGAACCAGATACCGCGATTGTCTCGCCGCTTTCTGTTGCGTTGATCACGTCATCTTCTGTGATCGCATTAACCGTGACCGTGCCTGCTGTTGCTGCTGTATCAACCGTGTGAGTTGAAGATCCTGTGCTATCGACTTTGTTTCCTGCCGCATCGCTTGACTCAACAACCGCGTCGAACGCGGTGTCTTCTGCTAAGTCTGAGCCCGCCACGTCAACAGACCATTCGCCGTTTTCATCAACGGTTGTTGTGTAAGTCTCGCCGTTGATAACCAGTGTCACGACGTCATTTTCCGCGATGTCGCCACCTGTTGCCGAACCAGATACCGCGATTGTCTCGCCGCTTTCTGTTGCGTTGATCACGTCATCTTCTGTGATCGCATTAACCGTGACCGTGCCTGCTGTTGCTGCTGTATCAACCGTGTGAGTTGAAGATCCTGTGCTATCGACTTTGTTTCCTGCCGCATCGCTTGACTCAACAACCGCGTCGAACGCGGTGTCTTCTGCTAAGTCTGAGCCCGCCACGTCAACAGACCATTCGCCGTTTTCATCAACGGTTGTTGTGTAAGTCTCGCCGTTGATAACCAGTGTCACGACGTCATTTTCCGCGATGTCGCCACCTGTTGCCGAACCAGATACCGCGATTGTCTCGCCGCTTTCTGTTGCGTTGATCACGTCATCTTCTGTGATCGCATTAACCGTGACCGTGCCTGCTGTTGCTGCTGTATCAACCGTGTGAGTTGAAGATCCTGTGCTATCGACTTTGTTTCCTGCCGCATCGCTTGACTCAACAACCGCGTCGAACGCGGTGTCTTCTGCTAAGTCTGAGCCCGCCACGTCAACAGACCATTCGCCGTTTTCATCAACGGTTGTTGTGTAAGTCTCGCCGTTGATAACCAGTGTCACGACGTCATTTTCCGCGATGTCGCCACCTGTTGCCGAACCAGATACCGCGATTGTCTCGCCGCTTTCTGTTGCGTTGATCACGTCATCTTCTGTGATCGCATTAACCGTGACCGTGCCTGCTGTTGCTGCTGTATCAACCGTGTGAGTTGAAGATCCTGTGCTATCGACTTTGTTTCCTGCCGCATCGCTTGACTCAACAACCGCGTCGAACGCGGTGTCTTCTGCTAAGTCTGAGCCCGCCACGTCAACAGACCATTCGCCGTTTTCATCAACGGTTGTTGTGTAAGTCTCGCCGTTGATAACCAGTGTCACGACGTCATTTTCCGCGATGTCGCCACCTGTTGCCGAACCAGATACCGCGATTGTCTCGCCGCTTTCTGTTGCGTTGATCACGTCATCTTCTGTGATCGCATTAACCGTGACCGTGCCTGCTGTTGCTGCTGTATCAACCGTGTGAGTTGAAGATCCTGTGCTATCGACTTTGTTTCCTGCCGCATCGCTTGACTCAACAACCGCGTCGAACGCGGTGTCTTCTGCTAAGTCTGAGCCCGCCACGTCAACAGACCATTCGCCGTTTTCATCAACGGTTGTTGTGTAAGTCTCGCCGTTGATAACCAGTGTCACGACGTCATTTTCCGCGATGTCGCCACCTGTTGCCGAACCAGATACCGCGATTGTCTCGCCGCTTTCTGTTGCGTTGATCACGTCATCTTCTGTGATCGCATTAACCGTGACCGTGCCTGCTGTTGCTGCTGTATCAACCGTGTGAGTTGAAGATCCTGTGCTATCGACTTTGTTTCCTGCCGCATCGCTTGACTCAACAACCGCGTCGAACGCGGTGTCTTCTGCTAAGTCTGAGCCCGCCACGTCAACAGACCATTCGCCGTTTTCATCAACGGTTGTTGTGTAAGTCTCGCCGTTGATAACCAGTGTCACGACGTCATTTTCCGCGATGTCGCCACCTGTTGCCGAACCAGATACCGCGATTGTCTCGCCGCTTTCTGTTGCGTTGATCACGTCATCTTCTGTGATCGCATTAACCGTGACCGTGCCTGCTGTTGCTGCTGTATCAACCGTGTGAGTTGAAGATCCTGTGCTATCGACTTTGTTTCCTGCCGCATCGCTTGACTCAACAACCGCGTCGAACGCGGTGTCTTCTGCTAAGTCTGAGCCCGCCACGTCAACAGACCATTCGCCGTTTTCATCAACGGTTGTTGTGTAAGTCTCGCCGTTGATAACCAGTGTCACGACGTCATTTTCCGCGATGTCGCCACCTGTTGCCGAACCAGATACCGCGATTGTCTCGCCGCTTTCTGTTGCGTTGATCACGTCATCTTCTGTGATCGCATTAACCGTGACCGTGCCTGCTGTTGCTGCTGTATCAACCGTGTGAGTTGAAGATCCTGTGCTATCGACTTTGTTTCCTGCCGCATCGCTTGACTCAACAACCGCGTCGAACGCGGTGTCTTCTGCTAAGTCTGAGCCCGCCACGTCAACAGACCATTCGCCGTTTTCATCAACGGTTGTTGTGTAAGTCTCGCCGTTGATAACCAGTGTCACGACGTCATTTTCCGCGATGTCGCCACCTGTTGCCGAACCAGATACCGCGATTGTCTCGCCGCTTTCTGTTGCGTTGATCACGTCATCTTCTGTGATCGCATTAACCGTGACCGTGCCTGCTGTTGCTGCTGTATCAACCGTGTGAGTTGAAGATCCTGTGCTATCGACTTTGTTTCCTGCCGCATCGCTTGACTCAACAACCGCGTCGAACGCGGTGTCTTCTGCTAAGTCTGAGCCCGCCACGTCAACAGACCATTCGCCGTTTTCATCAACGGTTGTTGTGTAAGTCTCGCCGTTGATAACCAGTGTCACGACGTCATTTTCCGCGATGTCGCCACCTGTTGCCGAACCAGATACCGCGATTGTCTCGCCGCTTTCTGTTGCGTTGATCACGTCATCTTCTGTGATCGCATTAACCGTGACCGTGCCTGCTGTTGCTGCTGTATCAACCGTGTGAGTTGAAGATCCTGTGCTATCGACTTTGTTTCCTGCCGCATCGCTTGACTCAACAACCGCGTCGAACGCGGTGTCTTCTGCTAAGTCTGAGCCCGCCACGTCAACAGACCATTCGCCGTTTTCATCAACGGTTGTTGTGTAAGTCTCGCCGTTGATAACCAGTGTCACGACGTCATTTTCCGCGATGTCGCCACCTGTTGCCGAACCAGATACCGCGATTGTCTCGCCGCTTTCTGTTGCGTTGATCACGTCATCTTCTGTGATCGCATTAACCGTGACCGTGCCTGCTGTTGCTGCTGTATCAACCGTGTGAGTTGAAGATCCTGTGCTATCGACTTTGTTTCCTGCCGCATCGCTTGACTCAACAACCGCGTCGAACGCGGTGTCTTCTGCTAAGTCTGAGCCCGCCACGTCAACAGACCATTCGCCGTTTTCATCAACGGTTGTTGTGTAAGTCTCGCCGTTGATAACCAGTGTCACGACGTCATTTTCCGCGATGTCGCCACCTGTTGCCGAACCAGATACCGCGATTGTCTCGCCGCTTTCTGTTGCGTTGATCACGTCATCTTCTGTGATCGCATTAACCGTGACCGTGCCTGCTGTTGCTGCTGTATCAACCGTGTGAGTTGAAGATCCTGTGCTATCGACTTTGTTTCCTGCCGCATCGCTTGACTCAACAACCGCGTCGAACGCGGTGTCTTCTGCTAAGTCTGAGCCCGCCACGTCAACAGACCATTCGCCGTTTTCATCAACGGTTGTTGTGTAAGTCTCGCCGTTGATAACCAGTGTCACGACGTCATTTTCCGCGATGTCGCCACCTGTTGCCGAACCAGATACCGCGATTGTCTCGCCGCTTTCTGTTGCGTTGATCACGTCATCTTCTGTGATCGCATTAACCGTGACCGTGCCTGCTGTTGCTGCTGTATCAACCGTGTGAGTTGAAGATCCTGTGCTATCGACTTTGTTTCCTGCCGCATCGCTTGACTCAACAACCGCGTCGAACGCGGTGTCTTCTGCTAAGTCTGAGCCCGCCACGTCAACAGACCATTCGCCGTTTTCATCAACGGTTGTTGTGTAAGTCTCGCCGTTGATAACCAGTGTCACGACGTCATTTTCCGCGATGTCGCCACCTGTTGCCGAACCAGATACCGCGATTGTCTCGCCGCTTTCTGTTGCGTTGATCACGTCATCTTCTGTGATCGCATTAACCGTGACCGTGCCTGCTGTTGCTGCTGTATCAACCGTGTGAGTTGAAGATCCTGTGCTATCGACTTTGTTTCCTGCCGCATCGCTTGACTCAACAACCGCGTCGAACGCGGTGTCTTCTGCTAAGTCTGAGCCCGCCACGTCAACAGACCATTCGCCGTTTTCATCAACGGTTGTTGTGTAAGTCTCGCCGTTGATAACCAGTGTCACGACGTCATTTTCCGCGATGTCGCCACCTGTTGCCGAACCAGATACCGCGATTGTCTCGCCGCTTTCTGTTGCGTTGATCACGTCATCTTCTGTGATCGCATTAACCGTGACCGTGCCTGCTGTTGCTGCTGTATCAACCGTGTGAGTTGAAGATCCTGTGCTATCGACTTTGTTTCCTGCCGCATCGCTTGACTCAACAACCGCGTCGAACGCGGTGTCTTCTGCTAAGTCTGAGCCCGCCACGTCAACAGACCATTCGCCGTTTTCATCAACGGTTGTTGTGTAAGTCTCGCCGTTGATAACCAGTGTCACGACGTCATTTTCCGCGATGTCGCCACCTGTTGCCGAACCAGATACCGCGATTGTCTCGCCGCTTTCTGTTGCGTTGATCACGTCATCTTCTGTGATCGCATTAACCGTGACCGTGCCTGCTGTTGCTGCTGTATCAACCGTGTGAGTTGAAGATCCTGTGCTATCGACTTTGTTTCCTGCCGCATCGCTTGACTCAACAACCGCGTCGAACGCGGTGTCTTCTGCTAAGTCTGAGCCCGCCACGTCAACAGACCATTCGCCGTTTTCATCAACGGTTGTTGTGTAAGTCTCGCCGTTGATAACCAGTGTCACGACGTCATTTTCCGCGATGTCGCCACCTGTTGCCGAACCAGATACCGCGATTGTCTCGCCGCTTTCTGTTGCGTTGATCACGTCATCTTCTGTGATCGCATTAACCGTGACCGTGCCTGCTGTTGCTGCTGTATCAACCGTGTGAGTTGAAGATCCTGTGCTATCGACTTTGTTTCCTGCCGCATCGCTTGACTCAACAACCGCGTCGAACGCGGTGTCTTCTGCTAAGTCTGAGCCCGCCACGTCAACAGACCATTCGCCGTTTTCATCAACGGTTGTTGTGTAAGTCTCGCCGTTGATAACCAGTGTCACGACGTCATTTTCCGCGATGTCGCCACCTGTTGCCGAACCAGATACCGCGATTGTCTCGCCGCTTTCTGTTGCGTTGATCACGTCATCTTCTGTGATCGCATTAACCGTGACCGTGCCTGCTGTTGCTGCTGTATCAACCGTGTGAGTTGAAGATCCTGTGCTATCGACTTTGTTTCCTGCCGCATCGCTTGACTCAACAACCGCGTCGAACGCGGTGTCTTCTGCTAAGTCTGAGCCCGCCACGTCAACAGACCATTCGCCGTTTTCATCAACGGTTGTTGTGTAAGTCTCGCCGTTGATAACCAGTGTCACGACGTCATTTTCCGCGATGTCGCCACCTGTTGCCGAACCAGATACCGCGATTGTCTCGCCGCTTTCTGTTGCGTTGATCACGTCATCTTCTGTGATCGCATTAACCGTGACCGTGCCTGCTGTTGCTGCTGTATCAACCGTGTGAGTTGAAGATCCTGTGCTATCGACTTTGTTTCCTGCCGCATCGCTTGACTCAACAACCGCGTCGAACGCGGTGTCTTCTGCTAAGTCTGAGCCCGCCACGTCAACAGACCATTCGCCGTTTTCATCAACGGTTGTTGTGTAAGTCTCGCCGTTGATAACCAGTGTCACGACGTCATTTTCCGCGATGTCGCCACCTGTTGCCGAACCAGATACCGCGATTGTCTCGCCGCTTTCTGTTGCGTTGATCACGTCATCTTCTGTGATCGCATTAACCGTGACCGTGCCTGCTGTTGCTGCTGTATCAACCGTGTGAGTTGAAGATCCTGTGCTATCGACTTTGTTTCCTGCCGCATCGCTTGACTCAACAACCGCGTCGAACGCGGTGTCTTCTGCTAAGTCTGAGCCCGCCACGTCAACAGACCATTCGCCGTTTTCATCAACGGTTGTTGTGTAAGTCTCGCCGTTGATAACCAGTGTCACGACGTCATTTTCCGCGATGTCGCCACCTGTTGCCGAACCAGATACCGCGATTGTCTCGCCGCTTTCTGTTGCGTTGATCACGTCATCTTCTGTGATCGCATTAACCGTGACCGTGCCTGCTGTTGCTGCTGTATCAACCGTGTGAGTTGAAGATCCTGTGCTATCGACTTTGTTTCCTGCCGCATCGCTTGACTCAACAACCGCGTCGAACGCGGTGTCTTCTGCTAAGTCTGAGCCCGCCACGTCAACAGACCATTCGCCGTTTTCATCAACGGTTGTTGTGTAAGTCTCGCCGTTGATAACCAGTGTCACGACGTCATTTTCCGCGATGTCGCCACCTGTTGCCGAACCAGATACCGCGATTGTCTCGCCGCTTTCTGTTGCGTTGATCACGTCATCTTCTGTGATCGCATTAACCGTGACCGTGCCTGCTGTTGCTGCTGTATCAACCGTGTGAGTTGAAGATCCTGTGCTATCGACTTTGTTTCCTGCCGCATCGCTTGACTCAACAACCGCGTCGAACGCGGTGTCTTCTGCTAAGTCTGAGCCCGCCACGTCAACAGACCATTCGCCGTTTTCATCAACGGTTGTTGTGTAAGTCTCGCCGTTGATAACCAGTGTCACGACGTCATTTTCCGCGATGTCGCCACCTGTTGCCGAACCAGATACCGCGATTGTCTCGCCGCTTTCTGTTGCGTTGATCACGTCATCTTCTGTGATCGCATTAACCGTGACCGTGCCTGCTGTTGCTGCTGTATCAACCGTGTGAGTTGAAGATCCTGTGCTATCGACTTTGTTTCCTGCCGCATCGCTTGACTCAACAACCGCGTCGAACGCGGTGTCTTCTGCTAAGTCTGAGCCCGCCACGTCAACAGACCATTCGCCGTTTTCATCAACGGTTGTTGTGTAAGTCTCGCCGTTGATAACCAGTGTCACGACGTCATTTTCCGCGATGTCGCCACCTGTTGCCGAACCAGATACCGCGATTGTCTCGCCGCTTTCTGTTGCGTTGATCACGTCATCTTCTGTGATCGCATTAACCGTGACCGTGCCTGCTGTTGCTGCTGTATCAACCGTGTGAGTTGAAACAGTTGAGGCTGAAAAAGAATTACCTACAACATCTTCACCTATAACACTTACTGTAAAGGATTGATCGGCAGCTAGATCACTACCGGCCACCTCTGAACTCCATGTACCATCTGACAATACTAATGTTGTATACACAGTACCATTGATTGTCATTGTCACTTTATCACCTGTAGACGCGTCGATGCCTACTCTTCCTGACACAGTGACTGTGCCTTCACTTTCCTCAGCATTAATCACATCATCATTAGTAATTGAATTAACTTGAATTGTCGCTCTCGCAACAGTATCGACACGATACCCCTCTGTCGTTTCTGCCGTCCCTTCTTGACCAATGCTATTTACAACAACAACATTTCCTTCAACTTCTTTATTCTCATCAGCCTCTAAATCAGAACCCGCCACGTCAACAGACCAAGTACCGTCTTCGTTCACTTCCGTTGTATAAGTCACGTTATTTATAACTAGGGTAACCACTCCACTATCAAAATCATCACCAGTAACAGAACCAGTTAACGTAACCACCCCTCCTGCTTCATTGCTATTTACTGTTGCATCAGCAGTCACAAAATCAATATCAAGGTTTACAAGCAATGGACTTTGATCAATTGAATGAGTAGATTCAGTTGTTGTCTCGACAGTATTACCAGCACTATCACTAGATAAAACTGTCACATCAAATGATGTATCAGCAGCTAAATCAGTACCGGCGACATCAACACTCCATAAACCATCATCATTCACGACCGTTTCATATAAAACACCATTGATGGTCATAGTCACTTGGTCACCAGGCTTAACATCACCACCTGTTGCCGTGCCATTTACAGTAATATCACCACTAGCCTCTTCTGCATCGATAATGTCATCACCAGAAATATCATCTACAGTGACAACACCTGCTTCAGCTGCTAAATCAACGTCATAAGTTACAGTCGAAGTACTTTCAACAGTATTTCCATCATTATTACTTGAAGTGATAACCACATCGAATGATGTGTCGGCAGCTAAATCAGAACCCTCAACATCAACGGACCAAGTACCATCTGAAGATACTGTTGTACTGTATGTAACATTATTGATAACTAATACGACAGAGTCGCCTGTAGAAATATCACCACCACTTGCACGACCAGACACAGCAACTGTGCCAGAAGCTTCTTCCGCGTTAATAATGCCATCTGCAGTAATAGAATTAACTGTAACAACGCCAGCAACTGCATCGACATTGGAACCCGATTCACTTGTGGTTCTTGTTAATATTGAGGAACTACTAGAACTCTTACCAGTGTCATAGCCATAGGCAGGCAAAGAACTTGTTGTGTTAATCCCAAAGGTTGCACTAACACTTGAATCAGTTCGTTCAATAGAAACATCGACACGATCTTGGGCTGGTGTCTCATCACCTGCGGCTGGAGCTTCTTGAACAAGAGTCGGGTCATTACCCGCTAAAATTGCAGCCTGTAATGCTTCCACTTCACTAGACGAGTCGGCTACTAGATCTTCTGCATCGCCTGTATTGTAAATTTCGTCTGTCATTTCAACGACGGAGTCAGCACCAATAACTACTTCGGTACCATCAATGAAAGTGATCGTTACACTTCCTAATGAACCAGTAATAACGGTTTCGCCAAAAAAGATTGAATCGCCTAAGTTGACCAATCGCTCTTGACCATCAATAGATTGTACTGTCACTGAACCACTAATTTTAGTGATAACGCCAATGGCTGTACCTGATGTTTCAAATGATGTTTGGCTGTCGCTCATGGTGGATCTCCTAGACGTCTTTAAACAAGACGGAATAATTTATTAGTTGTGTATAAAGTAGAGCAATGCAAGCAACATCTCTATTGTACCTTGGTACAGTCATTGTATTTATTTGTTGCTTAAAAACAGTTCCCTTATCTATCAAGGCTTTCCGTGCCTTAATATTGCTATACACAACTCAAATCTTTATAATTTCCGCCACTTCGACTTTGACTTCAGTCATTCACAGATTTCTGCTTCCAATAATCTGTTTCAACAACCTTTGTCAAAGTCTACTCCTGACTCTCTCATCAAGCCTGTATGGGAACGTCATGCATTTGCCATACTCTGGCGCAATAACCACAAGCTTCTTGTAATAAAAAGCGATGGCTTATTTTTCTTATGAATTCAGAAGGTAATAAATGATCGATTCGATAAAACGAGATTGGTTCTCAAACATAAAGGGCGATTCACTCGCTGGCACCGTTGTTGCGCTTGCTTTAATACCTGAAGCAATTGCCTTTTCTATTATTGCGGGCGTAGATCCGAAAGTGGGTTTATACGCATCTTTCTGTATCGCTGTTATCATCTCGTTTGTTGGTGGTCGCCCTGGGATGATTTCTGCAGCAACCGGCGCAATGGCTTTATTGATGGTGACATTGGTAAAGGATCACGGTTTAGAATACTTATTGGCAGCCAGCTTATTAACTGGTGTTATTCAGATTTTTGCTGGCTATTTAAAACTCGGCTCTTTGATGCGATTTGTCTCGAGGTCCGTCGTAACAGGATTCGTCAACGCCTTAGCCATCCTCATATTTATGGCTCAATTACCAGAGTTAACCGATGTCACTTGGCACGTTTACGCAATGACAGCAGCAGGTCTGGGCATAATTTACCTTTTCCCTTTGATTCCTGTTATTGGTAAAGCGCTCCCTTCTCCATTGGTTTGCATTGTTGTGCTCACTATTTTTGCCATGACTTACGGATTAGATATCCGTACCGTTTCAGATATGGGTGAACTTCCAGACACCTTACCAATATTCTTATGGCCTGATGTTCCATTGACACTAGAAACGCTAATAATTATCTTGCCTTATTCTATTGGTCTTGCACTTGTTGGTTTACTAGAGTCAATGATGACAGCAACTATCGTCGACGAGTTTACTGATACAACCAGTGACAAGAATCGTGAGTGCAAAGGTCAAGGCATTGCAAATATAGGATCAAGCTTATTTGGTGGTATGGCAGGTTGTGCCATGATTGGACAGTCTGTTATTAATGTAAAGTCAGGTGGACGCGGTCGTTTATCCACCTTCATTGCAGGCTTACTACTATTAATCATGGTTGTTTTCCTTGACGACCTTATTGGCCAAATTCCAATGGCAGCACTCGTCGCTGTCATGATCATGGTCTCTATCGGTACTTTCTCTTGGGAATCCATTACTAACCTGAAGAAACATCCTCTATCAACTAATATTGTTATGTTAGCGACCGTTTCTATTGTTGTGGCAACTCACAACCTTGCACTTGGTGTATTTGTTGGTGTGCTATTGGCTGCATTATTCTTCGCCAACAAAATCGGCCGCTTCATGGTAGTCACAAATGATAAAGACAAAAATACCGGACACCGCACTTACAAAGTAATCGGACAAGTCTTTTTTGCGTCATCAGATCAATTTAATGCTTCTTTTGATTTTAAAGAAGCGGTTGAAAAGGTTACGATCGATTTATCTGATGCACACTTCTGGGATATTACATCCGTATCTGCTTTAGATAAGGTTGTGATCAAATTCCGTCGTGAAGGTGCTAAAGTTGAAGTAGTAGGATTGAATGAAGCCAGTGCGACAGTTGTTGACAAGTTTGGTGTTCATAATAATCCAGAAGAAGTTGAAAAAGTGATGGGCGGCCATTAACAACTAAGCCGCGATTCACGTTCTCCCTCTTCTTTTTTAATAATGAGATAAGGAGTACAACAATGACAAATATAATCGCCTGTATCGATGGTTCTGCATTATCAGAAAACGTCACCACAGCATCTGTATGGGCGGCCAAACAAATGGCCTGCCCTCTGACATTGCTGCATTCCTTAGAGAAAGAAGCTACTAGAACCGATGAGGACCTATCTGGTTCCATCGGTTTTGGTAGTCGAGAGCATTTATTAGATGAGCTTGTTGCGCTTGACGCCCAACGAGCTAAGTTAGCACTGGAACATGGCAAGTTGGTACTTGAAAACGCCAAAGCATTTGCACTAAAAGCCGGAGCCAAACAAATAGAATTGCTACAACGTCATGGCGACCTTATTGAAACACTTGCTGATCTTGAGGATGAAACTCGTCTTATTGTGATTGGTCGACTTGGTGATAACCATGCGATGAACGCCCATACAATTGGATCACACATAGAGCGAGTTGCACGCACTTCACATAAACCCATTTTAATTAGTGTAGATAAATTCAAAGCGCCTAAAAATTTCATGATCGCCTACGATGGCCGTGAAGCCGCAGACAATGCCATTGCTCGCATTGCCCAAAGTCCACTTCTATTAGGTTTACCTTGCCACTTAGTCATGGCAGGAGACGACTCAAAAGAAAGACGCGCCAAACTAGAAGAAGCTCAAAACATACTTGAAGAAGAAGGGTTTGAAGTCACCTCGGTTATTCAGCCAGGTAAAATCTACCCTGTGCTCACCCAGTATCGCAAAGACCATAATATCGAATTGATGGCAATGGGAGCATATGCCCACTCAAAAGTCCGTCAGTTCTTTGTTGGTAGCAATACAACCAAGATGATTATTGAAAGTGATATCCCTCTTTTGATCCTTCGCTAATTAATCTCTAATTTAAAATGCTACACCAATCATCTCAAAAGACGAGCCCTTAGGATCTCGTCTTTTTTATTGTCTCTCAATCAACAACACCATAACATATGAAAAAACAAATATATGACTTTCCATATATAAATTCCTACTATAAAATCCAATAGACATCAAAATGTATTAAATGGCGACTAACATGGATCCAACTTTCTTTTTTAAAGCACTGGCAGACGATACACGCTTACGTTGTCTTTTATTAATTACACAAACAGAAGAGTTATGCGTTTGCGAACTCATGGCGGCACTTAATGAATCGCAACCTAAAATCTCGCGACATCTTGCTCAATTACGTAAAAACGGCTTGCTTAGCGACAGGCGACAAGGTCAATGGGTGTTTTACAAGCTTAATACAGAGCTTCCAGAGTGGGCACAACAGGTATTAAACACCACTTTACATAGCCAAAAACAATGGCTGCAACAAAATGTTAATCAACTCGAAAATATGGGTAGTCGACCAGAACGACTCACAACTTGCTGCTAATTTTTTGAGAGTAAACACATTCATAACACGGAGACGAATAATGACAATTAAAGTAGGAATCAACGGATTCGGCCGCATGGGTCGACTATCTTTTCGCGCCGCTTTTGATTGGGACGACGTAGAATTTGTCAAAATCAATGATGCTGCTGGCGATGCAGCAACACTTGCTCACTTAGTTAATTTTGACTCTGTTCATGGTCGCTGGCACCACAACGCCACCAGCGACGGTGAAACTATCTTAATTAACGGTCACGAAATCAAATGTACGAAAAATAGAGACATAGCTTCAACCGACTGGTCCCAATGTGACGTGGTCATTGAAGCCACTGGCGTAATGAAAACCAAAGCATTGCTACAAGCGTATCTTGACCAAGGTGTTAAACGTGTTGTCGTGACCGCACCAGTAAAAGAAGACGGTGTGCTGAATGTCGTCATGGGCGTAAACGATAAAGACTACGACCCAAGCCAACACCCAATCGTCACGGCAGCTTCTTGTACCACTAACTGTCTCGCCCCCGTAGTAAAAGTCCTGCACGAATCCATCGGTATAAAACACGGTTCCATGACCACCATTCATGACATAACCAATACACAAACCATTATCGATGCGCCCCACAAAGATTTACGTCGCGCCCGTGCTTGCGGCAGTAGCTTAATCCCAACAACGACTGGTTCTGCGACCGCCATTACACACATTTTCCCAGAGCTAAAAGGCAAACTAAACGGTCACGCGGTTCGCATCCCATTAACCAATGCGTCACTGACCGATTGCGTTTTTGAGATGAACCGCGCCACCACAGAAACAGAAATCAACCAATTACTTAAAACCGCCAGCGAAGGCGAATTAAAAGACATCCTTGGCTACGAAGAACGCCCATTAGTTTCTATCGATTACAAAACCGATCCTCGCTCTAGCATCATCGATGCGCCAAGCACCATGGTCATCAATGGAACACAAGTGAAGCTGTATGTTTGGTATGACAACGAATGGGGTTACGCCAACCGCACCGCAGAACTAATGCGTAAAGTGGGTCGTTTGGATAAATAAGCTCAGATAAAAAACAATTTAAAAACGGTCGCAAGACCGTTTCTTTCCTTCGCCACAACATCAAAGCAGAAGACGAGACTATGCTTTCACAACTATCCCAGAGCGTTCGCCAATATTTGATCGTCACAGGCAACTATTGGTGTTTTACCCTTACCGATGGCGCATTGCGCATGTTGGTTGTTTTGTATTTTTACGAATTAGGTTACGGCGCATTAGACATCGCCCTACTCTTCGTTTTCTATGAAGCCTTTGGCGTGGTAACAAATCTATTTGGCGGTTGGCTGGGCGCACGATGGGGGTTGAACCGAACCATGAACATCGGCCTAGGCATGCAAATTCTCGCCCTCGCTATGTTGTTAGTGCCTTCAACCTGGTTAACCGTGATTTGGGTGATGATCGCACAAGCCTTGTCCGGCATTGCTAAAGACCTCAATAAAATGAGCGCCAAAAGCTCCATCAAAGTTTTAGTACCAAAAGGCGAAAGTGGACAACTGTACCAATGGATCGCCTTACTGACAGGTTCGAAGAACGCTTTAAAAGGCATCGGATTCTTTCTTGGCGGTTTACTGTTAACCACCGTTGGTTTTCATCAAGCGATTCTGATTATGACGCTGGCTCTTGGCTTGGTGTGGGCGTTTAGTCTTTGGCAATTAAAAGAAGATCTTGGTAAATCAAAGAGCAAACCAAAATTCGCTGAAATCTTCTCGAAAAGCAGAGAAATCAATATTCTCTCTGCCGCTCGCATGTTTCTTTTCGGCGCGCGTGATGTGTGGTTTGTGGTCGCACTGCCCGTTTATTTAAGCAGTCAATTTGGTTGGGATCATTGGACGGTTGGCGGTTTTCTCGCACTCTGGGTGATTGGCTATGGCATAGTCCAAAGTCTTGCACCGCATATTACAGGCAAACGCAGTAAACAGATTCCCAGCGCCAATGTCGTCACCTTGTGGGCACTCGCATTAACCGTCTTGCCAGCAGGCATCGCAATCGGTTTGCAGTTATCTTTTTATCCGCAAATTATCCTGTTAGGTGGACTTATTGTGTTTGGCGCTGTTTTCGCAGTTAATTCATCATTACACAGTTACCTTATCGTTCAATTCGCCAGTAAAGAAGGCGTGTCTATGGATGTAGGGTTTTACTATATGGCCAACGCTATGGGACGGTTGATAGGAACTTTATTGTCAGGATGGATTTACCAAGAATATGGATTGATCAGTTGTTTGTGGGTGTCATTTGGGTTCTTATTTCTCACCAGCGCCATTTCACTTTGGCTGCCTAAGCAAATCAAAGAACAACCCTCTTTCTAGTCTAGAATTTATGAGTGGTATGAGAGACAAAAAGACTATAAAAAACCGAACTAGATAACTCATCCTTTGTTTGGTTTTTTATAGTACCGGTAAACACTTTAAGAAATTCCTAAAACAGAGGACCTAAAATAGCACTTCTAAAAAATAAACTATCCATTAATGCTGATACTGTATTCTTGATCATTAAAAACTACCTTAATCATATCTGCAACCGACACTTCGCCACTATTGTCAGAATCAAAATTGGAATCCATACCAAAAGCAACAACAGCAAAACCATTAACTTCTACACTTTGATCCATTACTTTAACATTCGTAGATAAAAACTCAGCGACAGCATCTGTATTTGCACCACTTCCAGGATTATCAGATAAACCGGTCAATGACGCTGTTAAATCTAATCGATCATCTTTTGCATTAAAATCAGTAATTAGATCAAGGGTGCTAGTTTCATTTAGCACAAAAGTGTCTTCACCGGCACCACCTGTCAACGTATCAACACTGTCATCATCAATTCCAATAGTTCCGCCGACTAATATATCGTTGCCAGTGCCACCAATAAGTATGTCAGCACCATCACCACCAATGAGCACATCATTACCTTCTTTCCCATCAAGAGTGTCTTGAGAATTGCCTGTCGCACCTCTCAAATCATCATCCGACGCAGTACCCTCTATGGAACCATCTGTAGTAGAGACACTTTGAATGTTGCTAATGTCAGATATTCTAAAGTCGACAGAAACCGTATCACTTAAATAGGTTACGCCTGTATCTTCGTCTGTGTCTTTAGTAATTAGTTTCTCTTCTGAAGAGGTAACAATGCCATTGGAATCTGCAACATTGATAACAATACTTAACTCACCATTCGCCAACCCAGATACATCTACCGAGTCTTCAAAATAAATCCAATTTCCATCATCATCAATGAAAATACCTGTCGCAATATTTAATACAAGCCCTTTACTATCTGTAATCGTAATAGAAGAAATGGTATTCCCAGATGCCATCCAACCACCAACTAACAAGTTTTCCGCCTCACCTTCAGTAATAATGCCATCGTAGTTTGTGTCAACAAGAAAGACATCTACATCAGCAAGCGCTGTAGTGGAGTCAATAAAGTATGCTTCTGTACTATGAGTTGTAAAGGCGTTTCCTGCCTCATCCAAACCTGAGACGGTAACTGTGATATAAGATGTCGTTTGATTCGAACCAATAAGATCCGCTCCCAGAACAGTAACAGTATATAAATACTTACCATCAAAATTCTGAGTACTTGATACGATACCTTGACCGATATCGATACCATCTAAAGTGACGGTAATTACATCATCAGGACGGGCGTCATTACCTACATATCCTGTAATATCAATATTCTCACCAGCCACGGATTCACTTGCACTTATCGTTGAATCACCAGTAATCTTGTAAACATCAATTTGGCCAAATGCTTTGGTATCTACCGTATGTGTCGAGCTCCCAACAGTCGTGATTGTGTTGCCAGCATCATCACTCGAATTGACCACTGCATTAAATTTTGTGTCTTTCGCTAAATCTGAACCAGCAACATCAACGGCCCAATTACCAAAGGTATCAACAATGCTTGTATAGGTGACGTTATTAATCACCAATGTAACAATATCGTCTTTACTAATATCTCCACCAGTCGCTGTACCAGTTACCCTGATCGTATCCGTGCTTTCTACTAAATTGATAATATCGTCTGGAGTGATGTCATCAATAATAACGATTCCTGCATCGGCAGTTATATCTGCTTCAAAGGCTGTCGCTCTTGTCTCTGTGGAAACATCTCCCGCGGCATCAATAATTTGAGCAGTAATGGTCTCTCCTGGATAAATTTCAAGACTGACTTTAGCAGCAATAATTTGCGTTGTTGACAAAGTATAAGCAGTACCATTAATCATCAAACTATCCGTTGCCGCATCGAAGTCACTTGGTAAACTAATGGTTGCGGTGACTGTATCCTTTGTATCAAGTTCTACAGCGTTATATACACCATCATCATTAACATCACCAGAAATCAAAATAGTCGGAGCCTGAACAGGTAAATCAACAACATAAGGAGACGGTTGAGTTGGCTCAACAATACTGAAGCCCGTCGTGCCAGTACTAGAATCAGCCACAACATGAATATCTGTATCAGCAGCTAAAACCCGACTTGCGTTAGAATTTTTATCAAATACTAAAGTATCTTCTACAGTGGAGTTTAAAGAACTATTACTGGTATTAAAGCCATAAGTTGGCAAAGCCGTATCATTATTACGATCAATCCTCACATCCACCCTATGTTGCTCATCTGAAAACTCATCTCCCGCCGCTGGTGCGTTTTGCAGAGTTGACGGGTCTACTCCATCTAAAATAGCTTGTTGTAACGCTTCGATTGAGATCGTGGATTGAGAAAGTAAAGTATCATCAAAAGAAACAGCCCCTTGAAACAATGTATCCATATTACTTAGGCTATTAATTTCATCGGATAGTTCAACGAAAGAATGAGGCCCAATGATAATCTCTGTTTGATTAATAAAAGTAATAATAAGGCTGTCACCACCCTGCGTAACAACCGTTTCACCAAAAAAAACAGGTGCGTTTAGGTTACTCAAGCGATCTTGACCATCAATAGACTGAAGGATAGCTGAGCCGTTGAGCTTAGTAATATAACCAACTGGAGCGCCTAAAGTGGCAAAATGTGTTTGGCTGTCGCTCATAGTGGTGCTTCCTAAGTAGAGAAAATGTTTTCGATAATGACAAGAGTAAGAGAATGCAGGTAGGAGCTCTATTGTACCTTGGTACAGCTAGTCGTATTGTTTTGTAATGAATGTTAAGTAAGGTTAATAGAATCGAAAAAAACCGGAAAACAAACAGTTATCCGGTTTCATTATTAAAGAGTATAAGACTATAGTGAAGTCTATTTTCTTTGTGTCAGAACCTATATTAAAGCTCTTTTATAAAGCGATTATTAAGACTTTTCAGCAAAGGCTTTTGCTGAAGCAATAAAAGCCTCGACACCTTCTTTCGGCGTCCTAAACGAAGTTACTAAACGCACCACACCTTCCCCCCAACGACCACCGTAAAAAGTGAAACCTTGCGCAGTTAGATGTTCTGCCATGCCTTTTGGAAAAGTACAAAACAACATATTCGCTTGAGCCGGCGTATTGATTTTTACACCCGAAACTTTAGCCAAGCCATCTTGCAACAACATCATCATACTATTGGCTTGCTCGGCATTTTTGCGCCATAAATCATTCGTCAGGTACGCCTTCATTTGAGATGACAACAAACGCATTTTTGAGTGTAAATGCCCACCACGCTTACGACGAAAAGCCAAGTCTTTTGACAAGCCCTTGTTGAATACAACAATTGCCTCTGATGCCATTGTGCCGTTTTTAGTCGCTCCAAAAGATAATATATCAACCCCCACTTTCCAGGTCATTTCAGCTGGTGTACAACCTAAGGAAACCAAAGCATTCGCAAAACGAGCACCATCCATATGAACGGGTAAACCTGCTTCTTTAGCGATATCGGTAATAGTTCGTATTTCTTTTAAACTATAAACACTACCCACTTCCGTAACTTGAGAGATACTAACCGCAGAAGGCTGGCAAGAATGGACATCACCTATTTTTTGATGGGCAAGTTCTTGCAATTTAATTGGATCGATTTTCGCATCTTGCCCATCGACTCCAACCAAACGCGCTCCACCTGTATAAAATTCTGGTGCAGAGCATTCATCATTTAAAATATGACTTTCTGAATGGCACAATACGCTGCCCCAGCTAGGCGTCATTGCGCCAAGACTCAACACATTTGCAGCAGTTCCTGTCGACACCATAAAGACATCAAGGTCACATTCAAACAAAGCAGACAACATTTCTGTGACTTCCGCAGTTACTTCATCATTTCCATAAGGCATTGCGTCACCTTGCGCCGCCTCCATCATTGCTTGAAAAACAGACTCCGATGCGCCTGCTGTATTGTCACTGGTAAAGGTAACCTTCATCCATTCGTCTCCGTCTCTTTGTCATTCATCATTATCTAAAACTATTTAGTAGTAACAAAAAAACGCCAAGTAGGACAGCTCCATCTTGACGTTTTTTATGATCAAATCATTGTTCTCAATATGAAAAACTAAGACTCAACGATTTTAATATGAAAAGCACCGACCTCGGCATCTATCACTTCAACACGGGAACTGGCTTCAATGGGCGCCGTACAAATCAGCTTCCAATTCACACCAGAATAATGATAAGTCACAGCTTTCGTAGGCGAAACAGACTCTTGTAAGATAAATTGATGGCCGACCAAATCGCCTTGTGCTTTTTTAGGGCTAACATCCGCTTGCATGCGTTTCAATGGTTGCCAAAGCAACCCAGCAGCAACAAGTGTAATCACACCTGTACACAAAGACGCGCTCAGTACACTGTCTGGAAGAAGTCCGATATACAACAAAATACTTGTTGTGATAGCAGCGACACCGACAAAAAACAGCACAAAGGTCGAGAAGCCCAACACAACGACTTCAACAACCAGCAAGATCAAACCAATAATAAACAAGCTTTCCGCTAGGTTATTGGTTAACAAATCCATGGCTAGCTCCTTTATTTAGAAGACATTTTCTGAATAATTGTCATCGCTTGAGCAACAACAGACGCCGCGTCTGTACCACCATCAGGTAACAAGACAACGGAAGATTCTTTCGCAATTGCGTGTTTCGCTTCAATCGCTTTCGTCGCAAGATCCAACTGAATGGCTTTTTGCCCTTCATCTGTCGCTGCGGCTTCACCAACTTGACGCAATGATTCTGCTTGAGCGGTAGCCACGGCAACAATCGCCTTTGCTTCACCTTCGGCTCTCAACACTTGTTCTTCTTTATCTGCTTCTGCGGCTAAGACAACAGAGGCTTTTTGACCTTCAGCACGGTTAATCGCTGCTTGACGATCACCTTCTGATTCCAAAATCTGCGCACGTTTCACACGTTCCGCTTTCATTTGAGCTTCCATCGCTTCCATTACAGATTGTGGTGGAATGATGTCTTTGATTTCGTAACGTAGAACCTGAATCCCCCAAGGACCAGCGGCATCATTAATTGACGAAACGATATTAGTATTTAAAAGATCACGCTCTTCGAACGTTTTATCCAACTCCATTTTACCCAACTCAGAACGCATGGTTGTTTGGGCTAGCTGAGTAACAGCAAAAACATAATTGTCTACACCATACGTGGCTTTATATGGGTCAAGTACGCGGAAATACAACACACCATCGACATGCAAAGAAATATTATCTTTCGTGATAGCACTTTGCTCAGGCACATCTACAGCTTGTTCTTTAAGAGAACGATCCGCAGAAATACGGTCGATAAACGGGAAAATAAAGTTCAACCCTGCTTCTTTCGTTGATTGGTACTTACCAAAACGCTCAACCACATATGCCTGATTCTGAGGCACAAACTTAATTGAATTTTTTAGTGCTAGCACAACCAACACTAAAACCAATGTTTGTATGCTTAATAAATAGTGAAGTATTTCTTCCATAAATCTAACCTTTATTCATTTAAAACAATATCAAACTTGTATCTTGCGAAAAAATCGCCAAAAAACACAAGGAAAAGCGATCAACAAATCGCCCTACTAGTAGGCACTTTTTACCATCAAAAGTCACCAAAAAAGCGAAAAGTTAGCAATTCTCAATAGCATTTAATACAACCGTCGCTTGCAAACGGCTTTGACCAAAACGAGACATCTTCTCGAACTCATCCCGAGCAATTGGAACATACTGGCAATCCAATGGGTTTTGCGTGTCATCTTTGACTTCATAGTCTGGATCATGGACCAAAATACAGTGTTCATCGTAGCCCGACATAACCACCCAATGTGGCGCTTTTTTACCGTCCATTCGAAAGGTACTGATCAAAATAATCGCCAACGCACCAGAATCAAAGGCGCTAATCAATTGCTCTAATGGCATAACAGAATAATGCACTGCTATCTTTAATACTTCACACTGTTCAGTAAAACTTTTATGTACCCTAGTAATCACCTCTTTCTTCAATTCATCACGTACACTACCCACAAACAACGGCCCGTCTTCACTTAACCAGACTTGGGCTGACAAGCCGCGTTTCTGAGCCGCCAACGCCAATCCCATCGGATGACAACCACCATGGCCCGATGTCATAAAAATCGTTGTGGCTTCGCGCCAAATTTCCAACTCATCATTGGGTGTGGCTTGATACTCAGGATGCAGCGCCGACAACACCATTTGCAGTGAAGCAGGCCCACAGGTAAAAGGTGTCCCTTGTGCCAACCAAGGCAAAGGTCGAGCCGTTTGTTCGCTGCTCACATGACGCAACGGTTTTTGCATACGAATCGCGTCGGTTTGGTCTTCGTAATACGCATCGTAATGACCAAACTCGCGATAGCCCATTGTGCGATACAAGGCAATGGCGTTTTTATTTACGTCACTGACTTCTAAACGCAGTAAGTTTTTACCTTTTTTAATGGCCTTTTGTTCACACGCTTGGATCAAGGTTTTACCAATGCCCAAGCCTCGGGCTTGTGACGATACAGCAAGGGAATACAAACGCGCCAACCTTGTTCCTTGACGGAGATGTAATAAAGCATAACCTAATAAATCCAGCTCTTCTCCAACGGCAACTAATAATGATGAGCCTGCGCTGCTAATCGCTCGACGAAAACTACGACGACTCAAACGGTCGCCAGAGAATGCGTTTTCTTCCAACGCCAACAGAGCGTTTAAATCCTCTATTGTTGCAGAGCGAATATTCACCAGAGTGGAAGCCATTACTGTGTTATTGGTCGTGCTGTTTGCTGCGTTATTGGTCGTTCTGTTTGTTGTCATTAGATCGCCTCAGAAAAGGGCTAAGAGTCGCTAGAATCGTTCCGTTAAAACATGGAATAAGTCGGAAAAGAACGATGGAAATTTCCGCGCATTCTAGGATCAAAGTTAATAAAAAGATAGCTTAATATTTAATCAAAAATATATTTATTTTTTACGATAAAAACGATTGTTAAAAGAGAAAAACAAGCGCAATATCCGCTTAAATTCAAAGCGCATAAAAACCGCTGAAACGCCCTTCAACAAGGCAATACAGGCAAATCAAATAGATCCTATTGAGAAGGAAAAGCAAAGCCAATGTCACAGACGTACATTGTTGTTGATCAGGCCAAAGATTGGTCCGCGTTTTTACCCAGTGATCGAGTGATCACATTTACACAATATCTAAACTTGGCGACCAAAAGCCAAGGACGAACACGCATTATCAACCTATGTAAAAGCAGCAAATATCTATCTGATGGATATTACTGTTCTCTGTTGGCAGAAAGTCGTGGTCATCACGTTATGCCTTCTGTTCGTGTCTTAAACGACATCAGCAAAAAAGCACTGTACGAAATGCAAGTCGCGCAATTACTGCCAGCTCTTGCGCAAAAACTGGGCACGCCAGAAACACCAACTGAACTGAGCTTCCACTGTGTGTTTGGCAAAAGTACGCAACCAGAGATGAAAGAATTCGCACGTAAAATGTTCGAAGCCTTCGCTTGCCCAGTATTGGAAGTAAAATTGAAATTCCGTAAAACCTGGCAAGTGAGCGATTTGCAAATCACGTCCCATAAAAATTTAAACGACGAAGAAGAAACCTTATTCGCAGAATCGTTAGAAGCCTTCAGTACCAAGGTATGGAACAAAAGCCGTGCCTTGCGTACCGCGAAGTTTGACTTGGCTATGCTGGTAAACCCAGACGAAGACATGCCGCCAAGTGACGCACAAGCGTTGAAAAAATTCGTGCAAGCTGGCAAACAGCTAGGTATCCAAGTCGACATGATTGGGCCAAAAGACATCATGCGTTTGCCAGAATACGATGGTCTTTTCATTCGTGAAACCACCAACATCGACCACCATACTTACCGCTTCGCGAAAAAAGCCGAAGCCGCAGGTTTGGTCGTCATGGACGATCCGCAATCCATCATGCGTTGTACCAACAAGGTGTACTTGGCCGATTTGTTTAACACTCATAAAGTGCCATGCCCAAAAACGCGCATCGTACACAAGGGTGAAAAAGACGTAGAAGAAGCATTAGAAGCCGTCATCAACTACCCAATGGTAGTGAAAATTCCTGACGGCGCGTTTTCAAAAGGCGTGATCAAAGCGGAAAATCGCGCGGCGCTGACAGAAAGTCTAAATACACTATTTAAAAAATCGTCTTTGTTATTGGTGCAAGAATATTTGTACACAGAGTTTGACTGGCGTATTGGCGTGTTAAACAACAAACCTATCTTTGCTTGTCGTTATTACATGGTGAAAAACCACTGGCAGATTTACCAACACAGCGAAACCAAAAGCCAAAGTGGTGGTTTTGATACCTTGCCAACGTTTGAAGTGCCAAGGCGTGTTTTACAGGCCTCGATTGCTGCAACCAAACCGATTGGCGATGGTTTGTATGGGGTTGATGTAAAAGAAATTAATGGCCGTGGTTACGTTATCGAAGTAAACGACAACCCAAGCATCGACCGAGGCGTAGAAGACAAATACCTAGGCGACGAACTCTATATGCACATCATGTCGGAATTCTTGCGTCGCATGCAGATGAAACGCAGCAACACACCAAGCTGATTCGAGTTTTACTAGAAAGAATCAAAACGCAAAAAAGGCGGCTCATTTCAGAGCCGCCTTTTTTATCAATTGCTTTTTCAGTAATGCAAACCTGTTATTTTTTCAGGGACTTAATCGTATTCGCTACCGATTCAGACAAGGCATTAATAAATGTTAGCTCATCTGTTTTATCTCTTAACAAACCGCCAGCGACTTTAAGGTTCATTGCAAACCCACCGCTATAAGTCAGGTTCTTTTTCGAAATCGTTGTTATCTGCTTATCGCCACCTTTGATTTTTATTACATAATCAAAAAACGGATAAGCTAAAGAGTCAGATGGAATTGGCGTTTTATCACCCACAAACCGTCTTTGGTAAGTAATAACAATATCCAATATATCCATAGAAGCGTCTGTTGATAACAAATCAGCCGCCATCAAATTACTCTTAATACTATCAGAAACCAGTGTCTGAATTTCTTTATCGGTATGATACTGAATGTCAGGCGTCACAAATTGCTCGATACTTAATGACACATTATTAATTCTAAACTGCTCTGTCGTCTCAATTGCAGGAATAGCCGTATCAGAAGACGGCGAGCTACTGCAGGCCACAATTCCGGCAAGGAAAAGGCAAGATAGACTCAATTTCAATAGTAATTTTTTCATAGGATTCTCTAGCGATGTTTAAAGTAAATGTATGAAATAGAAGCAAAGAAGAAGCAGTGCACAGTTGGAAAATGCAGCCACACACGCCATCCTTGACTAAGAATCACGATACTACAAACCGTATTTGAAAACAAAAAGTTGAAAACAAAAAGTTTGAAAACAAAAAAGGCGACTCAATGAGTCGCCTTTCTTACTGTAAACAAGATTCAACCTATGAACCGATCAAACCTTGAATTACAAGTTCGAATTACTTCGCAAGTTTAGTAAAGTAATCAAAAACAACTGGTACATCATGTTGACCTAAACCTGCATCAACTGCAGCTTGTAGCCCTTTAGAAGTACCCTCAGCGATTAAAGATTCAGTACCTAAATCTTTAACCATCTCTAAGAAGTAACCTAAATCTTTGTTTGCATTCGCAATAGAGAAACCTAGTTTCTCTTCGCCATCAACAGCATAAGCTTTAGTGAACTGCATGAATGGTGAGTTAGATGGACCAGCTGACATGATGTCGAACAACTGTTGGCCATCAACACCAGCAGCTTTTGCAACAGCAAATGCTTGTGACATTGCAGTAACAGTAGTCATACCCATGAAGTTGTTGATCAACTTAGTTGTGTGACCTGCACCCAATGCACCAAGGTAAAATACGTTCTCGCCTTGCTCATCTAGTACTGGTTTAACTTTATTAAAAGTTTCAAGATCACCAGCCGCCATGATGTTTAATAAACCATCTTTAGCGTGAGCTGGAGTACGACCTAAAGGAGCATCAATCATACCAACACCTTTAGCAGCAAGGTCAGCACCGATTTTGCGAGTAGAAGCCGGGATAGAAGTACCGAAGTCGATTAAAACAGAACCTTCTTTCATACCAGCCATAACGCCGTTGTCACCGTAAACAACAGCTTCAACAACATTTGAAGTCGTAAGAGCAAGCATAACGATGTCGCTTTTTTCAGCTAGTTCTTTACCTGTAGCAGCTTCACTAGCATTACCACGAGCAAGAACTGCTGCAACAGCATCTTTATTAAGATCCATTACATTTACTTGAAAACCACGCGTCTGTAGGTTTTCAACCATGTTGCCGCCCATAAGGCCTAGACCGATAAAACCGATAACTGGCTTTGTCATAACTAACTCCTAGCTAAATTTATTGTGTGTGTAAGTTAATGGTGCGATAAATTAACCTAAATCTTATTGTATTACAATTTAAAAATGTAAAGCCCACATAACCACTTACTAAAAGATAAGTTTTAAAAAAGTACTAAAAAATGCAAGAAATAAGGACATAAAAACAATAAATTGTCAGTACAAAGCAATATGATAGGTGTATCTAGGAAATGATGCTTTATTTAGAGCAATGGAATGGAGTTAAAACAAGAAATATAAAAAGATTTTGTATGATAAAAAAGCAATGAATCTACAAGGAGTTAGAGAATTTAAACGGATACTTTATTAAGTAAAATAAAAGATAAAAATAATGAATAGTAAAAAACTATAGGATTGTTATTTTTAATCAATTTAATGTTTTTTATTTGTTGTACTAATGTAAACACATCACACAATAAACGGGTATAACACCATGAAGAAAATAATTCAAAAACTACAAAAAAAGTATGCACCAAAAGAAGTCCATAGAGGAAAAATTACTGCAGAGGCAATCTGTAATTACAGTAATAACTACTATGGAGATAGAACTTGCAACAAGTAAAACTTGAGCATTAAAAGGATCAGATTCCTTTAGTATTTACTCTATAAGGGCTCTGATCTCTTTGATTCAAGTATCATTATAACTATGTACTTAGTAGTGACTGATCTAATAAGAACCTTCAAGCCATTGTTAAGCCATGGGAAGGTAATAATTTTCTTAGCACATACCAGCGATGGTAAGAAGCAGCTTGATTGAATTCATAAATCGGGTGTTCCGTAATTACGTCACTACTGCTTAGAGTTTGACCTTGAAAACCATCATTCCAATTTTGATAGTCTGGAATACTTTCTTGTATATTCAGTAAGTTTCCATATTGAGCGTTTTTTTCCAGGCATCGATTCTATCTTGAAGCTTACCATGTACTCGTAAAATAGATTTCACTTTAGGTGCAAGTTCAGACCAAGCTATGTAAGCACTAGGGTCAGAAAAATTTAGATGTTGGTCTGCGATGCGTTTAAAGAGGTTATGGATTTTTTCAGAGAATTCTAAAAAAACTTCTGGGCTTTTATGCCATTCCGAATTTTTATTATCTTCATAATCAAAGTGTCGCTCAAAATAAGACTGATCAGGTAAAGTGGTTGCCACATCGGGTAGATTTTCGGCAAATTTGGATTTGATGCTGTCTAATATGTGCTCAAATCCAAAAAGAGCTTTTTTGTTCAAAATATAATCTTTAATTTCTCTGTCTAAATCTTCTTGAAGTTCAAGCGGGCCATTAACTTGTTTATTCTTTTGTGAGCTCACACCAAAGAAGCCATAATGTGCAAAAGTATCACCATAGACATGAGCCATGATACCGATTAAAGGTAAGAAATAAGATTTATCAAATTGTTGGAGATGATTTTCACACATTTCACGAGCAATAGCGCTGTCTTTACGACACACAAGTCTAGCAGCCAACTCCTCCCCTTCATTACCTGGTAAAAAATGAAATGGTACCCACACTTGACGCTGATTGTCTTTATCTATGCCACTTAAATCAGGAGCATGATGAGTAGTTGCAGCGACATCACAGAAAGAAGCGTCGCTAGATTGTTCTGCGTTATCATCAACAAATTGAGTAGCATTAGCAATAACTCTAGCCGCTTCGCGCGTTAGTCCTGCAGAGCGAGCCAAACAATAGGTGCCGTAATAATGCATGTCGATTTGCATAGTGGAACTCCCTCTCAGTTCTATTCAAACAGTAGTTTCTTCCCTTACAACAAATCGACACTACTATGAAGAGGAATAGAAAACCACTAAATTCATATGTACTGCCAAGAAAAAGTTTAACCAATATTAAGTACTTTCTTGTAGCCAATCCTGTATTTTTTTGCTCTGGAATAGAGCCTTTATGCACTAAAACATCATCAATCACCACTGCAGGTGTGCTCATAACACCATAATACATCATGACTTCTGGACTAGTTTCTTTAATAATATTGACTTCAACAGCGAGCATATCGGCGACTAGCTGAATAACTTCAGCGGTTTTCACACATTTAGCACAACCACTGCCCAACACTTTAATTTCTTTCATTTGATCTTCCTTTGCTTTGTGTTTCCGATTATTTCTCAATTTAGTTGATGATGTTTAGAATCCATCCAACGAGCGTAAAAGACGTAAGAAGTAACGCAAAAATAATAACTAATAACTTCCACGTCATGACTTGTTTCAGCAAAATAAACTCAGGAAAACTGGCTGCCACAGTACTCATACAAAAAGCCAATGCTGTTCCTATTGGTAGGCCTTTTGTTATCAAGCTTTCCATAATAGGAATCACACCTGTTGCATTAGAATAAAGCGGAATACCCATCAGAACAGCAAGAGGTACCGACCACCATTGACCACTTCCAAGATTGTTTTCCAACCAAGACACAGGCACATAACCATGAAGAGCCGCCCCTAAACCAACACCAATAAATACCCATTTCCATACTCGACCAAAAATTTCACCAAGTTCTTGTTTTGCAAATTCATGTCGCTCTTTAAAAGAAAGGTGTGGTTGATCATCATCTATCGATACAGAAGGCTTAGCCGATTCATATGCCTTCAGCGCAAAAGGTTTAAGCAACCTCTCGGCATGGATCAAATCTAAAAGTATTCCGCCCACAACCCCAACAGCTATCCCAACTAAAACGTACATCAAAGTAATTTCCCAACCGACTAGGCTGAGCAAAAGTAATATGGCCACTTCATTGATCAATGGTGACGTAAGAAGAAACGACATGGTAATGCCAACAGGAATACCTGCAGAGGTAAAACCAAGAAAAACAGGAATACTTGAACAAGAACAAAACGGCGTAATCGCACCAAACATTGAACCACTTAAATAACCGATAAATTTATTCTTACCAGCTAAGTAGTCACGTACTTTTTCAATATTTAACGACGCTCGAATCAGCGCAATAAAATAAATCATCACGATCAGCAGGAAAAATATTTTAGTGGTGTCTTCGATAAAGAAATGCATCGCATCACCAAGTTTTGAATTTGGTGACAATCCAAACACAACAAACGTCAGCCAACTGGCCAGTTCTGTGAACATCGCAAGCATCTTGTTTCTCTTCTCATTTTAATTTCAAGGATCATGGCGACGCTTCAAAAAGATCTTTTAAAAACCTCTTATAAGAGTAGCCGTTTAAATACGCCTTGAGTCACTTTTACATTACGCCTGTAGACGCGATAAAACCATGAAGATATGGCTAGATATTGATCAAGATCAAGGTGTTGAGGGGGGCAAAAAACACATAATTTCTGAAGTTTTGAATAATTGGGGTCAGAGTAAAATCAAATCGACACTAAGCTCTACACCATCCTTTTTCCTTTCTCGCTTTACTTGTATTTTTCTCTGTCCAGCCAAAATATTTTAAAATTCCTGCCCTGTTAAATGGAAGAGTTTATTTAATTTTACTCTGACCCTAATTATTCTATTTGATCTGGTCAAGAAAACGCTAGAGCCCTTGAAAACACTAGGTTCTTAGGGTGCCTGATGGGATGGACGCTCCAAAGTTGGTATCGGCGTCATAATGCGCCAAACTGAATATGACAAAACAGTTAAAACTAAGGAGCGTCCTATGAATCAGTTTAATACTATCGCTATTGATTTAGCAAAAAATGTTTTTCAGGTATGTGTGGTTTCTCCAGACCGAAAAGTACTTTTGAATAAACAGCTATCTCGCCATAAACTTCCTGAGTTCATCGCTAATCAACCCATTGCTGTGGTGGCGATGGAGGCCTGTTACTCTAGTCATTATTGGGCTAGGCTGTTTTCTCAAATGGGTCATGATGTTCACATCATTCCAGCACAACATGTAAAACCGTTTGTCCGTGGTAATAAAAATGATCGCAACGATGCTTTAGCAATAGCAGAAGCCTCTTGGCGACCCAATTTAAAATGCGTTCCTTTAAAAAGTATTGAGCAGCAAGACATCCAAGCTCTGCATCGTATTAGAGATAAGTTGATTTCTCGGCGTACTAGTATTGTGAATCAAGTTCGTGGGCTATTAAGTGAATATGGCGTCATTATCCCAATGGGATTGGCTCATTTCCAAAAGCATATTGTTATTCTAATAGACCCTGATGAATCACGCTTAACCTCTCGTATGAAGCAACAAATCGCGGAGGCGAAAGAGGAGTATGACAACTTAAGTAGGCGGTGTCTTTCTATTGAAAAAGAACTCAAGCTCTACGTACAAAGTAACCCTTTATGCCAGCGTTTAATGACCTTACCCGGTGTGGGTTTGTTAAATGCCACGGCTCTCTTTGCTTCTATTGGTAATGGCAGTCAATTTAACAACCCAAGAGAACTTTCTGTCTGGTTAGGTGTTACACCTAAGCAATACGCCAGTGGCGAAAGATCAATGCATGTCGGCATCACGAAACGAGGTAATCCGTACTTACGAAAGCAATTAATTCACGGTGCTCGTTCTTTGCTTCATAGAACAAAAGGAAAAACAGACAAGTTATCTGTGTGGATTCAACAGATAGTCGAAAGACGCGGAAAAAACAAAGCGGTTGTTGCCATCGCTAATCGATTAGCAAGGCTCGCATGGATTTTACTACATCGTAATGAAGATTACCGAGTGATTGCAGCGTAAGAAAAGCAATAAATACAACAAGTAATACAGAGAAGTAATACCCAAAGAAATACTCTTCCTTGGTCGATGAAAACATGATGATTAAAGCGGGTTTTCCGCACTTAGCAACAGTCTGTACCGGACAAGGCTCTAGTAAGCCGAGTGCCTGTTTGAGACAGTTAAGTGCGGATCTCATCAGGGCCAGAAAACAAACAATGTTTTCATAATAGGCCGGATATATGTCAGTACGACCTCTTACTTCATGTAGATCTAAAACGGTAAGAAAAGGTTAATAGATAAAGAAAAATCACTTAAATAGAGTGATTCGGTTAACTACGCCTTGACGGCACGGGAGCGTCCATATATGTCCCAGTTAAGCCGTTGACGAAGTGCAGCGTAATTTAGGGAGTGGTGCACTTCGGAGTTGAATTCGCGTGTTATTCCCTTGAATAGCTTTCTTTATACTCTTTCATTGTTAATGAGTAATGTTTTCTGGCTGTAAAACCAAAATGCTTTAGTTTATTTTTAAGAGGTGAAAGGTCTCCATCTTCAAAGGTGGATTTACCTGTAACCGCCAATAAGTCAAGGTTAGGTAGTTGAGTTATTAATTTAGCGGATGGTACTGAAAAAGAGTCTATAATCTTAAGTTCTTTCAGGCTAGAAGCTGTGTAGATTGCATTGCTGTTTAACACATCTTTGCATTTATTAATTTCAAGTCTAGTTAATTTCAACTGCTCAATATAAGTCAAGTCCAATCCCTTTAGCATATATAAATCAAGCTCTTCGATTTGAATATTGCATAAAAATTTAAAATCAATGGATAATGAAGATCGGGCAATCCTTAGTTTTTTTAATTTTTTAAGCGAGTTCCATATATCAATATTAAACAATGCTTTATTTGGTTTAGTGAGTTTTAAGTATTCTAACTCTACTAAATTTTCTAATCCTGTTAATTTACTGGCATTAAATATAAAACACTCTTTAAGTTTTACATTGTTAGATACATCTATTTTGTCTGCTTTTTCGTTATTAATAATAAGTTCTTCTAACTCTGTGAAATATTTCAAGCCGTCATAATTAAATTTAATACTAGAATGTGGATTTATATTTAGTTTTTTAATAGTAAGGTTCTTAAGCATTGCTAGGTCTTGATATAAGTAATCACCATAGTTATAACTTAGTGCTATATTAGAAATACTATATTTTTTAATATATTCAATATCATTTTCAATATCTTTTGAATTCAACCAAAAGTAACCTTCATTGGTAACGGGCATCAATTTATATCGTTCATGGTCTATCATTCTATTCTTTTCCTTTTTCTTTTTCTTCAGCATTTAATTTCTTACCCGGTGAATTTTTTATATTATAATTATTGTCACTAGCAACACCACCACTGCTATCAATACCTATATCTTCAGCTTTATATGCTTCTGCTTTAGTAGGTTTTATATTTTGTTCAATTATAGTGAATGTCCTGTCAGTGTTTGCTTGTTCTAAATTTTTAAGTGACTGATTGCTTCTGACACCATCAACGTCACCAACTCCGTAATATACTTTGCCTTGGTCATCGACAATCGTATATTGCATAGCTGGATTTGGACTATCAACTGAGTTCCCATGTATTTTGTTTGGGTCTGTAATCGTAACGGGACTAACAAGATTTCCTTCATCCGTTACGTGGATTTTCTTATAATCCTCTATATCTGTATCAGTATTAATAGGACAGACATCATAAAAACACAATACTTGAAATCAGTAAAACGGATCAAAGCGCTTACTCAAAAGTCTCTTTTATTGTGTTTGAAGGGAAAATATTACAGATAGGGAGTAAAAGTCTGAGTTAGAAGCACACTGAGCCAAACCACCATTATAGTGACTGCTTTTTGATTGAGTTTTTATAACTGATTAAGCGGTTCGTTGAAGATTTTGTCTTTTGGGTTTTCTTTGCCGATGGTTTCTCTCACAATAATGATCGATTGAATATTCTTGACCAACGACGCTCCCTGTTCTTTTCTCAAACTCAGTGGCGATACAAAGCCAGTTTTCAGAGGAAATATTTAGGCGCTTTAAGATCGGAAGTAATGAAGCATCAATGGAGCCACGTTTGTCTTCTCGTATTATTCGGCCTGTCATATCAACCAGTTCAAGGTAGTCTATCAGTTTGAAAGGCAAACCATTTGGAATGTCTTTTCTTGGGTTACCAACAAAGGGGTATAAGGTTTTCGGTTGATGTTTTCTTTTTGCAGAGGTAACGCGTTTTTTCACGCTGGTAAAATCAGAGTCTTCAGGTGTTTTACTAATGTTCGCTCGCAGTGGGTTTAAATCCACATAGGCCATGCAAGCCATTAACGCCGCTTCATCTAATAATGCTTGAGATTTAAAACGGCCTTCCCAGAAATGACCTGTGCAGTTGTCTTCATTGTTCGCTCTTCGGGCAATGGGCTCGTTTAATTCTTTCATAAACCAACTGATGTCCATCAAGCGATCTCGGTAGGTTTCAGCTGCTGTTTCGGCCAATACCACAGCGTAGCTCGGTAAGTTCTCCCCTCTTGCATATCGTTGAGTGAACATAGTGCCTTTATGGAGTTGATGCCAACGCTGTAGAACTTCTAATGTTGACCACGATTTCGCTTTTTCTGAATCCACGTGTAAAACAACGTGAAGATGATTACTCATTACAGCATAAGCACAAATATCAATAGAAAATAAAGAAGAAAGGAATAACAAGCGCTCTTCTACCCATCCGCGCCGGTGTTCATAACTGTTGCCAGTAATCGCATCCTCACCACACAAAAAAGCCCGCCGAACACAGCGAGCCACACAATGGTAATAAGGAGTATCTTCTAAACTGATTTGCTGTTTTCTTGACCTTGGCATATCCAACCTCTCTTCCTTGAGAAAATATACTGTAATTATATACAGTATATTTAAATATGGTCAAGAAAATGCTAGAGCCATTGAGAACACTAGGTTCTTAGGATGCCTGTCCCAGTTAAGCCAACGTTTTATATTAGAAAAACCAAGAAAAAAACCAAACCTCCCCCTACAATATATGGTAACAAAAACCAAAGATTCATAAGTAACCAACCAATTGAAAACGACGGAAAGTCAAAATTAAATTCGGTATAACCTATATAGTAAAGAGATACTACACATAAAACATATAAACATAAGAATAAGGGTGTTGGTTTAATCTTTTTTTATATTGCATCAGATTTGATTCTTAGGGTGCCTGTCTCAGTAGAGTACAGTGATTTTATAAACAAGAAACGTCTAATGGACGTGTGGACGGGACAAATTTTCATCTTTTGGCAATACAAAATACGCCACAATCAGTGAAGTTATACTACCTAGAAAAGTATATAACAACGACTCGATTACGACTTTATCACTTACAAATCCTTTAGTAAAAATAGCCATCATACAACTCCATAAGAATGCATTTCCGCCGCCTATCGCTGTGACAAGTAAATAACCGTATACTGTTTTGTACAGTTTCATGGATGAGTAGATTAAAGCAGAAATAAGCGCAGGAATACAAAAAAAATAAAACCAAATATAGTTGTAAGTAAAATCAAACCAAATAAAGAAGGTATATCTTTTAAGCTCAATTTAACTAAAATGTTTTTTTCGTAAAAAAACAAAAAAAGCAAATATAAGCCTACAAAAAAACCTCCCAGCCCAGAGCAAGAAGTAAAGCCAACTATAACTTTTTTAAAAGGATAATTATTATTCATGGAGCACAACCTTGCTCAGCGGTATACCCCATTAACTGACAACCAAACTGAACTCTAGATTCATAACTAAGAATATCGATACCACCTGATTGACCTTGTCGTTCACTTCCAAAATAATTCCCAACACCTAATGTGTTATCTGTATTAGTAATATACCCAGAAAGCCATGTAAACAACGGTGCATCGCTTAAATATTGTTCATGTATTGGTTGCAATATTGCCTGCTCGGTTTTCAATTGATTAATATCCCAAGCAACTGGGTCAGATATTGTTTGATTATATAAATTACTAAAATTTTCAAAACCTGAATTCATTAATGCGTCACCCGCTACATCACGCCATTCATTTAAATCTGCCCCTAAAGCTGCAGTATAATTACCAATTTGAAATGTAACATATGACAATGAATCATCAGATATCTTAGGGTGCCTGATGGGATGGACGCTCCAAAGTTGGTATCGGCGTCATAATGCGCCAAACTGAATATGACAAAACAGTTAAAACTAAGGAGCGTCCTATGAATCAGTTTAATACTATCGCTATTGATTTAGCAAAAAATGTTTTTCAGGTATGTGTGGTTTCTCCAGACCGAAAAGTACTTTTGAATAAACAGCTATCTCGCCATAAACTTCCTGAGTTCATCGCTAATCAACCCATTGCTGTGGTGGCGATGGAGGCCTGTTACTCTAGTCATTATTTGGCTAGGCTGTTTTCTCAAATGGGTCATGATGTTCACATCATTCCAGCACAACATGTAAAACCGTTTGTCCGTGGTAATAAAAATGATCGCAACGATGCTTTAGCAATAGCAGAAGCCTCTTGGCGACCCAATTTAAAATGCGTTCCTTTAAAAAGTATTGAGCTGCAAGACATCCAAGCTCTGCATCGTATTAGAGATAAGTTGATTTCTCGGCGTACTAGTATTGTGAATCAAGTTCGTGGGCTATTAAGTGAATATGGCGTCATTATCCCAATGGGATTGGCTCATTTCCAAAAGCATATTGTTATTCTAATAGACCCTGATGAATCACGCTTAACCTCTCGTATGAAGCAACAAATCGCGGAGGCGAAAGAGGAGTATGACAACTTAAGTAGGCGGTGTCTTTCTATTGAAAAAGAACTCAAGCTCTACGTACAAAGTAACCCTTTATGCCAGCGTTTAATGACCTTACCCGGTGTGGGTTTGTTAAATGCCACGGCTCTCTTTGCTTCTATTGGTAATGGCAGTCAATTTAACAACCCAAGAGAACTTTCTGTCTGGTTAGGTGTTACACCTAAGCAATACGCCAGTGGCGAAAGATCAATGCATGTCGGCATCACGAAACGAGGTAACCCGTACTTACGAAAGCAATTAATTCACGGTGCTCGTTCTTTGCTTCATAGAACAAAAGGGAAAACAGACAAGTTATCTGTGTGGATTCAACAGATAGTCGAAAGACGCGGAAAAAACAAAGCGGTTGTTGCCATCGCTAATCGATTAGCAAGGCTCGCATGGATTTTACTACATCGTAATGAAGATTACCGAGTGATTGCAGCGTAAGAAAAGCAATAAATACAACAAGTAATACAGAGAAGTAATACCCAAAGAAATACTCTTTCCTTGGTCGATGAAAACATGATGATTAAAGCGGGTTTTCCGCACTTAGCAACAGTCTGTACCGGACAAGGCTCTAGTAAGCCGAGTGCCTGTTTGAGACAGTTAAGTGCGGATCTCATCAGGGCCAGAAAACAAACAATGTTTTCATAATAGGCCGGATATATGTCAGTACGACCTCTTACTTCATGTAGATCTAAAACGGTAAGAAAAGGTTAATAGATAAAGAAAAATCACTTAAATAGAGTGATTCGGTTAACTACGCCTTGACGGCACGGGAGCGTCCATATATGTCCCAGTTAAATTACGCCTTGACGGCACGGGAGCGTCCATATATGTCCTATTAAATTCAGGGCCAGAGAACACAGAGTGCTCTCATATAGGCCGGATATATGTCAGTACGACCTCTTACTTCATGTAGATCGAAAACGGTAAGAAAGGGTTAATAGAAAAAGAAAAAATCACTTAAATAGAGTGATTCAGTTAACTACGCCTTGACGGCACGGGAGCGTCCATATATGTCCTGTTAAAATTCTATCTAAAACATATTCAGGTGGAATGCGTTGATACAATTTCATATCTACTTTAGGTAAATTTATAATAAATTTTCTTATTGGAAATGGCAATCGTTTGTAAAATAAATAATATGCATCACCTTGCATCATCAGTTTACTGTTTTCTAAAATAGGCTGAACGTCATTCCAATGTGCTACCGTTATATCATTTACTTTAGGTACTACATCTTTTCTTACAATAACAACAATATCAACGGGAGGTATTACAATAGGAATTCCATCTTCCCAAACACACCCCGTAAGCACTTCACCGTCTTTTCGGAAATACATAATAGTAGGAACAAACACATCATCAGTTACATTTTCTTGAAGCGTATCTTTTTGTTTATTCCATAACCAAACCCTTTCTATTTTTTCTGATGGTAAAGTCGGTATTTCTTTATTACTCACAATAGCGGACTGACAAACCAAATCATTAGCACGTAGCCAAGCGCTAATAAATTTATCTGATTGGTAATCACCAAACCCCATTCCATTCATTTGTGGATCATCGACCATTAAATCATAAGTATCTACAAATGCTTTTAATTCAACATCCGCTTCACTGGCAAAGTATGAGGGCTTGAAATAACTAATATTAAACGTGATCGGGTAATATTCAGCTTCTTCATGTTCAGATTGGTGTTGATATATAAAATAAAAAATCACGCCGGTTGTTTTATTTTGATATATTGCCTGCAATTTTTCCCCATCTAGACTCAAGTCATAATGAGGTTTAGTCGCAAAGTATATTTTGAATTGCTCAACGGTTAAATCACCATTTTTAGGTTTCAACAATAAATCGTAACTCATTTTTTTCCTTATAATAAAATCTAAAAATTGGCATTATCCATGCTGAGACCATAATGGCTCACCAACTACCGCTTCGTATTCTTCATCAGGTAATTTGTCCCATTTTAGACTTTCAAGTATATCAGCAACAATAACTTTAACTGACCTATAATTACCTGAACTCGCATAAGATATTTTTGCACTTTCGACTACATCTTTAAAACCTATAAAGTAACTAGAAAATATATCAGATAATGTTATTGCTCCGTCTAGTTTTAATTTAGTGGTTGCTGGTAATTCACTTATAAAATAGACATCAGCTATATTTATACGTTTAAAAATATCATTCACCTCTTCCATTAATAATAAAGCAGTATCAAGCTCTTCTAGCTTAAGATATTTACGATAGAAGCGATTTGTTAATAACATCCATTTTTCATCATTACCTTTCACCGCATATTGCTCTATACAGTCAAAAAACAATTGCATTTCAGCCTTATTACCAATTTGAAACGTTGTAAACGCGCCAGAAAAACCAATCTTTTTCATTTTATACAATACCTTCTAATCATTATCTTTAATGAACTTTATAGAATCGCCATCTATTATTCCATCTGATTTATCTACTATTTTATCAATTATATTTTGTTGTTGAGCCGCCGAAACATTTTGCCCACGTATATCAATAACGACTGTTTGAGTCATATCATCAGGTAAATGAGTATCACGTACTATCGCTTGGTCTGATATATTTTTCACCAAACTACTTTCACCACCAGTACGGCTTAAATCGTAATTTTTAACTTCCACAGAGCAACTGCCATCTAATGAACAGAAGTCTGGAACAACACTACCAGCAGGTCGTCCATCTACTTTTTCTCCATTAATATAAGCTTGCTGAGAATCAAAATCATCACCTAATTGCTCAGCAACATAATCTTCTGAAGCTTTTCCTTTGGCTTGGTTAGTCGCACCTGTAGAGCTTGATTGTGTTTCAATCGGACTAACAAGATTTCCTTCATCCGTAACTTGGATTTGCTCACTTACGCCCGTATCTTTTCTGACAGTAGTAAACGAACCATCCGATAATTCCCGCACCGTGTAATTATCACCTTGCCCGTCTGATAGATTATCCAATTGCTGTTGAACTGATTCACGAGTGACTTTATTTGGAACATCGAAGCCTTCTTCATTTAATACAGGAGTATTGATATCATTATTTGATGTCGGCACATCCGTTCCAGATTTATCTGGCGTTACTTTATCTATGTATTTACCAACTGCGGCTATTGCCCCAAGATAATTAAGTTTTTTAACTGGGTTAATAAAGCCTGCGCCTTCATGCGCTACCGTTTCACTGGTTTTTTCAGCGGCCTCATAATCTTGCCCTTGCATACTAAGCAAGGCAATTTGGTTTTTATAAGTAAGTAGACTTTTTGATGCATTTTCAAATCCATCAATACCTGCAGCTTTCATCACTTCAGCAAATTTTTCTGGATCATCATTCAGTAAAGCGTAGGCTTTTTCAGTACCTTCTTTTATTGCCTCATATGTTTCTTTATCTGTAAAAGTATCTACCGTGTCAAGAGTGTCAGTAACAATGCCACCATAAACACCTGATCCTGTACCAGAAACTGTGCCAGCAGCTAACTCAATTCCTTTTTGAGTTAGCTGCCATACACTTTTTTCAGAGTCGTCAATAGCAACATTATCTGTATAATCGCTATTACTAAATGCTTCATTTAAATATAAATCATGGTCTTCTCGTTGTTCCTCTGTCGAAGTAAAGGCCGCTTGCACTTCTCCGTCTTCGTTTTCAAAAGTTAAGCCCTCTTCACTCGCTGCATTGACTAAATATTCATTCGCCGCTTTATATGCTTCGACTTCTTCTTCAGTATAGGTGTTATAAGCCTCTTCCCAATCCGTATCCGCTTCAAGGGCGGCACCACGCATAAGCTCTTTTTTCGCTTCTTCAGCGGTAATCCCTCTCACTTCTGCGTAAGATTCTGCGGCCGTAAAGTTGATAAAATCAAGCTCAGCATTGTTAACCTGCCTTGCTTTAAGATCACTGTTGTCGATGCTCGCTATGTAAGTTGTACCAGATTGCACTGCACTGCTTGAGCTGTTCGCTGCATTCCAGCTGGTTTGTGTGGTATTTGCTGTGGTGTTTGTAGTACTCACTCCAGCTATACCACTGTAAATATTCATGAGAGATTCAGCCTGATTACCATGACTGCTGGCGATGTCCGTTTGTTCATCTCGTGTTAATGATTCGGTTGCACCCGTTTCCGCTAATCGATGACGAGTTTGCTCATGCACAACGGTCGCAGTAACCTCCGCACTGTCTGTCATGTTGGTTTTGTCTATGTTTACGAGGATGGCTTTACCATCTTCGTAATAAGTACCCGCGACTTCTTTCTTGTTTACTGCTGTTTTATCTTCTGGGACAGTGTCATCATCAATCTTACTGCCATTGTAAGCAGCAACGGTTGTACCGTTTTCCAGTCCTTGTGCTTTGGTAAGCGCATCACTCATAGATTGCATGCCATCAATGCTACCTTCTACACCGCTTTCACCACGAAGTAACGCTTGCGCAGCTTCGTCCGCTGCCCGTTGTTTGACTGCTTCATTTTCAATGGCGTAGTTCTGCACGCCTGTGAAGAAGTTTTCTCCATCTGTTGCCGCTTTAGCGACACTCACCACGAGTGTGCCAGTCTCAACCGCATCGCGCGCAATGTCTTTTAATCCGGCAACACTGGTCAATCGTTGATCCACGGTCACGCTGGCATCCAGCCCACCACGTTCTACGTCTTTGGTGACTTCTTGGCTGGTTGCTACGTCTCGGGTTAGGTCGTCGTATTCTCCTTGGTCGTCGATGGAAGCCCCTCCCACGGTGACGTTACCAAGGCCAATTGTGGCTAGGGTATTTTGTTCCTTCTCGTGCCCATTGAATCCCATATTGTAAGTACGGCTGCTGGTATCCGCTTTCTCTGGCTGAGGCTTACTGTTCGCGGACGTCGGTTCCTCTTCTGTTGATAGCCCACTCGCAGACCAACCAAGGCTAGCGTTATAGCTGGTGTCGATGTCTTGAATATCGGCAACCGTTAAAGTGTCTGTAGTCAATGTGAGATTATCTGTGGTATTACCGTTTTCATCTACTGCGGCAATAGCAGCCCCTGTCAGCGAGGTATTTTTCGCGGTAATGTTAACCGTGCCACCTGTGATGCCACTTTGTTGGTCAACCCAAGCTCGCTCTGATTCTCCTTTACTGAAATCTGCACCAAAACCAGAAACGCCTGATTCTGATGGTTTATCGTTATCACCACTTATGCCAACATTCAATCCAACACTGTTACTGTTGCCGCTTGACGTGTTTTGTAGACTTTCTACTAGAAGCGTGCCTGTGGTGATGTCAACTTCATTGGCGTAAACATTACCGCCACTGATGGTCAGGCTGTCACTGTTGCTGACGATACTGCCTGCACTTAAACCACTGTTGGTGTAAGACATACTTTCGTTTTCGCTGGAACTCTGAGAGGCGTTAACACTGCCTCCAAAGCTACCACTTGTGCTGATATTTGCGCTCGCACCTTCACTGTGGCTTTCTGTGCTCTCTGTATAGGTGTTGGTGCCAGCAATCACATTGATGCTGTCTGCATCCAATGCGAGTTCCCCTGCAGTCGCAATATTTGAACCTTCCACCGTGATTTCATTGTCACTGGTTAGTCGTGTATTCCCGCCCACACTGATGGTGGAACCTTGCCACTCGTTCGCCGTATTGGTTGTTTCGGTCGTATCGACTTGATGGCTCACACTGCCTGAAAGGGTGAACCCAGTTCCTCCTGCTGCGGCCGCGGCCATAGCGGCTTTGCCTGCACTGGTCACCGCCAAGGTAGCATTCACGACGCCAACACCTGCAGCAACTTTATTCACTTCATAAAATTCTAAATCACTTTCCGGAAGCGTGCCGGCTTCTACCTTTTTCTTCGCTTTATCATACGCCTTATTCGCTTCATCTACGGCTTTCTTCGCATCGTCTAAGGCCGCAACCGCCAAGGCCGCATCGGCGTAAGCGTTTCTCACACCAATGCTTAATGTCGTGACATCTGTGGTGTTTACTTGTGTCTTCGTAGTGGTGTTTTGAGCCCCTCCTACTAAAATACTATCAGCCTCTATGCTGGCATCGCCTACTACACTAATGTCACTGGCGATGATCGATACATTTTCGTCTGCATTGATAGAGAGGCTACCCACATCAAAGTTAGCACCTAGTAGCGTAGTCGTATCCACTGTCGTCTTTTGGGTTTGTTCGACGATGGAGACTTCAGCAATGGTGACTTCTCCACCACTGACTCTATCGTCTTCGAAATCACCATGTGCTCCCTTTTTGGTATCTTTCGCGTCTTGATTGTCAGCCAGTTTACCTTCCATTGTAACGTCTGAGTGATTAGAGCCATCGCCTGATGCAACAGTGGTTGTACTGTGTGTTTCCGTCACTGTGGTTCGTTCTTCGGCTGCTTCAATCGTGACATTTTGCGCATTGATCACTGCGCTGTTTTCAACATACACATCCGTACCCACAAAACTCACTGAATCGGCTGCATCAATAACGAGATCATTCGCAACAATTGTCGATGTTTGTTGCGTCATAGCTTCGGTTTCAACAGAATGTGATTCGCCTATTTTGAATTCAGCATTCACACTAAAAACGGAAGCCACAGCAGCAATGCCTTTCACCACGTCTTTTAAGATGCCATTAAAACCGGAAGACGATTCGTTCCATGATTTACTGACCAGCTCTTGCGTGGCGATGACGATGTTGCCAACGACTTCGCCATCGGCGTTCACGTAGTCACCGTTTTCGTTCAGTGTCACATCAGTGCTTTCGCCATTCGTGCCTAATGATAAGAGTTCGGCCGCGGACAGTGTCGCCCCTTCTAAGGTGATGTTTTCACCAGCGTTAACCCCGATGCTGCCACCTGTGCTGACTAAGGCACTTTCAACCGCAGTTTGTGTTACAGATCCTGAGCTTTTGGCCTTAACGGTAAACGTGCCTTCTCTTTCATATTGGTAACTTTCAGACGCTTGGTCTACCGCAGAAAGAAGCTGCACTTCACCGCCCGCGTCCACGGCAATATTGCCCGCTGCGGTGGCTGTTGAACCATAGAAAATGGTGTCATCACCTGAAGAAATGTTAATACCGCCGGCACTGGAAACCAGTTCTGTGCCTACATTGGTAATGTCTTCTGTTGACGTGGTGGTGACTTTTGTCGTGCTGCCGAAGAAACCAGATTTTTTAGACTTTGTTTCTGAATCTGTGGTATTGATCGACGTAGCGGTCGTGAGGAAAATGTCATTTCCCGCCGCTAAATTAATGCCGTTATCACCCGATAATAAAGACCCTTCTGAGAAAATGTCATTGGACGCATTCAACGATAAAGTACCACCTGCGGTTAAGCTGGTTGTCGTCAACGTTTCTGAGTGACTTTGTGTTTTTGTGTAGTTACTTCCGCTGCCGATTTTACTGTAAGAATCAGTGGTGTCGGTGACAGCAAAGAGGTCAATATTGCTTGCAGATAACCCCAAGTTACCTAATGCGTTTATTTGCGCACCTTCGCTGGTGATGGTATCGCCTGCACTTAGGAAGACGTTATCGCCAGATAGAGAAGACACTTGGAAGCTGATGTCGCTATCGCTTTGGAAGTTACCATTAGTACTGCTGTTTTCTATTTCCAACGCTCCAATTATCAGGTCATTACCTGCCGTCAAAGCAAGGTCGCTACTGGCAAAGATGTCTGTACCTGTTAATGCAATATCATTGCCTGCACTGATGAAGACATCACTGCCCGAGATCGTTGCGATATCACCTACTAGCGTTTGTGTTTCTGCGTAGTTTTCACCATCGTATTCAAATACGGTGGTTTGAGTTTCACTGATGAAGTCACCACCTGCCACAATCGACAAGGTTTCCCCTGCCGCTAAACTGCCACTGTTGAATAGATCGCCTGTTGTGGTTAAGGAGGCACTGCCACCCGCGGCAATACTGCCTGTATTGTTCAACGTGTCGCTGCCTATAAAGAGGTTTTCAGTCGCAACTATGTTTCCTGTGTTGGTAAACCCTTCTGTCGTTTCAATGGAAATACTCGATGCCGCGATCAAAGAGCCGTCTTCTCTTAGCTCAAAGTTAGATGCAGACGATAAGTAGACTTTTGGCACTAGAACGTCTTGTGGACCACTTGCTGTCTCAACGGTTTCTGTCACCATCCAAACAATCGGTTCTTGTAGCTCTGCGATTTGCTCCGCGCTTAATTCAATACCAGCACTTAAACCTAAGTCTTCATAAGTATCCGCAGCGTTATCCATTAAGGCCGCGTACATGGATTCAACATCTACTGAATCGGGTAAGGTTAAACTGCCAGTAAAGGCAAGAATTTGTTCACGAACGAGCTGCTGTTCTAAATAACCATCACCTAATCGCGCAACCGTGTTCCCACTGTCATCATTACTGTCGGCAAACAGTTTATCTAATAGGTAATCCGAGGAAATAAAAGAAGCATAATTGGTAAGCAAAGGGTTGGTTTCAATGAGATAACCTTGCTCTGGTGAATCAGATTCATTAAAGAGCGCACCAGATACAAAGTCTTCTAGGATATTTTTGTCAAAAATATCATCTCGACGTGCTGCGACGACATTAAGATCAATGGTATTTACAACGGGTTCAACAGCCAGCATCTCACCGTCATTTTTGCCTGTGGATTCAGTATCGGCTTCACCTGTGGTTTCTGTGTCTGCTTCGCCTGTGGTTTGAGTATCTATCGTACCTGTGGCATTCAAATATTCCGTTGTTACGTTGCTAGCAATAATATCTTCAACATTACCTACATTATTAATTGTACCCGCTCTACCAGTAATATTGCCGTTGGCAGTGAATGTAGAGTCTGCAAGAATAACTTCAGAATTATCGGTATAAGTATAATTCCTAAAGTCTGTCGTATATACCGTTTTCTTACCTCCAGTACAATGTCCAGCTATCTTTCTGACACATTTTCTATAATGGCCATTTAAAGTATCTCTACCTGTATGAATTGTCGTAATATCTGCACCATAAGACACATCATTTTTTTGGGCTGCAACAAATTCTATATTGCCCGCAGCACTGACTGTTGAGTAAATGTTATCAATCATACCAACAAGTGAAACATTTCCACCTGACAATATATAACCTTGCTCACTATTCGTAACTATTGTAGGAACCGTAACTGTTTTTGTATACGTTCTTGTCGCGCTATCATAACCACTTGGGGTGTTGATTTTGACATTTGTATAACTATTCTTTGTAACTACATTTTTAACTTCAAATTCAGTTTTTTGATTCGTTATCTGATCTGCATTAATACTTAGATCACCCACCGTTTCAATGGTCGCTGAACTATTTAAAAGCTCATTTTGGGCTTCTAGGTAACCATTACCCAAACTGTATAAAACACCACCGTCTAAGTTTTCAATACCTCCAGTTGAGTTAATGTCTAGGTAATTTCTTGCGAGGGTTAACGCACTGCTGCCTGTGTTTAGATAATTTCCTGTATCTACATCAAGTTTATAACCTGCTATGCCGCCTTCATTGCTGACAGAGTCCGATTTAATCGTTAAGGTTCCATCTTGAGCCGAAATAACACCATCAGTATTGTTACTAACATTCTGACCGTTAAGAGTGATGCTGTTAACCGATCTAATACGACTGTCTGTATTGATGATGTCTCCAGCTGAGTCAATCGACAAGGTGTCATTCGCTTGGATATTCGCACCGTTGGTATTCGACACATCACCCTGAGTAGTGGTCAGTGTTAAGCCCCCTGAAGACAAGAGTTCACTGTTTACACTACCATTGATAATTTCTTGTGCGGTAATGTTTAAGCCATTACCTAATAGAATACCTTGGTTATCCAGCACACTATTAGTAAGGTGGAGCGTTAGTGAACCTTGCCCTGCATTTACAGTGGAATCCGCTGAATTAACAAAAATGGATGCTGTAATATCTGTATCGGCAGCCGATTCTATGTCACTGACATTGGTTAAAATACCGCCTACGTCTAACATGAGGTTATTACCTGCATGTATCAGAGCTTCATTTGTGTTTTTCAAATTTCCGGTCAGTGCAATATCTAAGTCACCAATGGAATAGAGACTGCTTGTGGCTGTGCTGTTATTTAATTCATTGGCGTCAATCGTGATGCCGTTACCGGCTAACGTACCGCTGTTATCGACGGTACTTGCATCAATAGTGAGCTCTTCTGATTGCGCCAGAACCGTTCCTGAACTGAAGATATTAGTCACAGATAACCAAACACTTTTCAGCGCTTCGATGGTTGAATTTTCATTAGATAGATCCCCACCTACATCCAACGTAACATCTGTTCCAGCGTGAACTAGTGCGCCGTCTGTATTGTTCACATCGCCGGCGATGTTTAGATCAACATTATCCGATGAATAAATTTTTCCGTTTACAGTACTGTTGTTTAATTCATCGGTGTTGATCGTGATGCCGTTACCTGCCAATATTCCTTGGTTGTCGATACTTGTAGAATCAAGAGTCAACTCACCAGTTTGCGCTAAGATAGTTCCAGTTGACGTGAGGTTTTGGCTGTCAATATCAACGTAATTGATTGCTTCAATCGTGGAACCTGTATTGACAACATTACCTTGTGCATCAAGCGTGACATCTGTGTCTGCATGAACTAGTGCAGCGTCTGTATTATTAATATCACCGTCAATGTTGAGAACAAGTTCTTCCGTAGAAAAAATCATTCCATTTTCAGTGCTGTTATTCAGCTGTGTAGCTCTAATACTAAGACCCGAACCAACAAGATAACCTTGATTATCTAGTTTATTAGTTGTAATCGACAGACGGTTGTCTTGAGCTAAGACGGTCCCTGAATTAGTTAGCCTCCCAGAGTTTATCGTCGCAGAATCAATAGCTTCTATCGTTGCATCCGTGTTGGTAATATTACCTAAAACATCAATCGCCAAGGTATTGTCTGAATGTATTAACCCGCTATTAATATTGGTTAAGTTACCTGTCAAAGTTAAGTCTAAAGTATCTGTTGCAAAAACTTGACCATCAACTGTACTGTTATCTAGTGAGGCAGAGTTAATATTAATACGATTAGATGCAATTAACCCTTGGTTTGACAATCTACCTGAGTTAATTAGGATTGAACCATTTTGAGACAAAAGTTCCGCGCTAGTTCGATTCTCCAACGCACTTTGCACATTAACAGACAATGTTTCTGTGGCTACAATACTCGAATTTTCATTCGCATTAATTAACTGATCTGCATTAATATCGATTGTATTACCAAGTACACTACCCTTGTTATCAATATTTGCTCCTGATATCGACACACTGTCCGCACTCACGGTAACATTGTTGACAATATTTCCACTGGTATCCAGCACCATTCTATCGGCCGCTTTAATATCTCCGTTAAAATTGACACCTAAACCTTTTTCAGTACCAATTAAGGTAATACGGTTCGCGTACATACCACCAATAGCGGAAACATCTAAAGCAAAATTGGGAATATCAGAGCTGTTTATAGTAAAGTCAGTTCCAGTAATAGATAGATCATCATGAGCAATGGTGTTTTTGCCTGTAATCACATTAAGATTATTGGCCCATAACTCACTGTTAAATTGAACGCTACGAGCTAGAATATCCACTTGCTCTATATTCGTGGCATTCAGCCCCAAGCCTTCAATGTTAATTTGCCCTTGAGAGACGTCATAACCCTCTATTGCACCGTTATCAAATGCCACCAATCCTGTTGTTAGTGTCCCGCGTGTAGTATTAATAAAACCACAGCCATTACAGGTAATACCGTTTTGGTTAGCAATAATCAATTCTGCCGATTGCCCAGCAATTTCCATGTAACCATTTAACGCACTGGCACTATTACCCATCACTTCGTTTAATATGATGTTAGCGCTATTACCGTTTAGGTTACTGTTACCATCGATGTAACCCGACAACTGAGTGCTCACGATGTCAGTAGAGTTATTAAAAATCAATCCGATTGAATCAACATTCAGTTCATTGTATTGATTACGCGAAACACCGTTGTCACTCGGCGCATTAATATTAACAATAGGGACATTGTTGGCAGCGACATCAAAAGTTGGAGCATAGGCACTGCCGACTGCGGCAGATACACCTTGCGCTAGCAATACACCCGGTGCAGAAAGGTAAGACGCCAACATAATTTGAGCGATATATTTTTGATATTTACGACAAGGCTGTAAAAGAGAAATATTAGAATGATGTGATGCCCAGGGACGTTGCTTTACTCTTGATACACTTTGGCAACCTCGTTCTGAAAAAAGTTGCACAAACTTCATAATCAAACGTAAAAAATCCAACATATTCACCTTTTCCCTAAGAATATCTTATATTTTTAAAACTGAACCGACAGAGTTCCGTTCAATATATAAGAATGGGCTTTTGCATAAGGGCCATATTCTAAAAATGGCTCCGAGACAAAAACATCATAATTCACACCAAGAAGCCTACCTTTAAGACCAAGACTAATCCCCATTAAGGTTTCACCAGAATCATCATCACCATAGACTTGACCGACATCTAAACCTAAATAACTGGTGGCTGAAAATCGCTTAACACTAAAAGGCAACGAAATATCATTCTTTAAACGCCACCCACTTTCTGAGCTTAATGACTCGCCACTAGAAAACCCTCTTACCGTATAGCGCCCACCATTTGAAAACCAATCAAGCGAATAAATAGGCGTTTCAGCATATTGCACAGAAAGTTGACCAAGATAGTTCATCTTGCTACCAAATAATGAAAAGGGCTGATTTATCGATCCACTTAATGAATAGAATCGATAATTAGGCTGAGCCATATCACTAGTTGCACCAGGGTCTGCTTTATCAGAATCAAGCCATACCAACCCTTGATGAACGCTGACCGAAAAATCTAATACTGAACGTTGAATATATTTTCGGTACGATCCCCCAAATTCAAATTCGGTTAAATTACGTCGCTGCACTTCGATTTCCGTACCGTCAATAAAACTGCGCCTTTGCCTTGTTTTAATTGAGCTCGACAGAGACACTTTTGAACTATTGTCTCGTAATAGCACATACTTCAAAGCAAGCTTATTGTCATAACTTGTGCCGGTCAGTTCAAAATTCGTCACGCTACCTATGGTTTCTTGCCGATAATCAGATCCACTGTTCGTAAATTCGAATAACCAATAGCCAAGAGGTAAACTCCATGTAAAAGAACTACTGTTTGACGCCCCTGTTTCCTCTTGCCTCGCCCAAGACAGTGAATACTTCAGGGAATCTTGAACACCTATCACGTTATCCAACACGCCACTTAATGAAAGAGGATATTCACCGGTTTGATCACTTCCACTATCATCAACAGAAAATGTCATCTGCCATGGTTTTTTACTTTGAACCGTTGCTACAAGAATACTTGCATTACTATAACTACCCGGCTCGACTTTAAACTCTACGCTCTGAGATTGCAGTCGACTTAACTGATCAACCGCTTGCTCCATATCCCTAAGATTCAATACGTTTCCGACTTTAAGCGGTAATGCATGTTGCCAAAAGAAACGATAGTCATTGGGTAACTCAATCCTTTCGATAACGCCTTCATGTATTTTAATAACTAAAATACCCGATGCTATATTCTGCTCTGGCAATACCGCTCTGGAGGTCATATAACCTTCAGCTAATAACTTTTGATTAATTAGGCGGACATAGGCTTGGATACTGTCAAATCCAACGCATTCACCAATATACGCCCCCCTTCAGTTTTTGCCCAATCAGATAACAAACCTGTTATTTCAATTTTCTTGATAACAAAACACACAGCCTCTTCAGCAATTCCAGGTAAAGGCTGAACTTCTGGTAACTGTATCGAAGGTGCTGCTAGATTCAGCTTTTGGTTTAAATCATCCTGCACAGCTTTATCTCGTAACCGCCATTCATTTTCGTTTGCAATTGATTCATCTTGAGTCGCCATTAACTCTAGAGAAAAGCATAAAACACTGAGACAAATGATTTTTTGTAGAAACACTCTTATTCCTTGAGTTTTTAAAATCGCGCAGAAAACCTAAGCCTCTCCTTAATCAACTCATAAAGCTTACAATTAATTACGTAAAATTACATAGTTTGATTTTTTTTACAATATTAAATCGTAAAATACTTTTTCAACCACTGTAACTCTCCCTCTCCCTTGTTCTAATTCTGAAGAGCTGTTTTCAAATACAACACTCATTAAACGGATCTTTAAAACGATTACACTAAGAGAAAAGACAAGTAAGTTTGTGAAGAATAAATTTCATTGATGGTAATAAATGACTTACATTTCTGTCGATTATTATGAGAGGAGAGGCATTTTATTGAGAGAACTAATATAGGAGCAAAATATTTTGATCCTATATAGTAAATAGTTAGCATTAAAAACAATAACGCGAAGAAAGGTTTCTTAAGGAATAGATTTGATTTTATTCTGTCCCAATAAAGCAATGTCGGACTAAAGTCCGACTTTGCAGCTGCTTCCTTAAAGGAAAGTTAGTAATCCATGTAGTGGTCATGCTCGATAGGCGGCAATAGTTCAAGCTTGATGGTTTGTGCGCTACTGCTAGTAATGTCCAGCTCTTTCACTGTGTTTGTGCCTTCGATCAATCGTTCGCTCCACAGTTTGATCTTGTCACCTGCTTTCGCTGGTAATGTGATTTGCCCCTTGTCATCAGCTTGTACCGCATAGGTATTATCGGCAACCAAAATGTAACCAATCATAGAATCATGAATGTTACAGCCGAGTACGACGATGCCAGATTTATCAAATTCGATAGGTGGGATTTCGTTGCCATTATAAAGTTTTAATTCGAAGCTCTTTGGCTCTGAAAAGCTATAAACATGGTGACGAATATCGTCGCTGTTCGGAAAAGTAACAGATTGGCCTTTTTGAATGACCAATACGCGCGGTACAAACGATTCATCGATTTGGTCCATGATGGCCAGTTTCTCAGGCGTATCGACCATGCTATTTGGTAATAAGATAACCGCGTCTGTGACAGGTTCATTATCTTGGTCGACAATCGTCAATGTCACGTCTGCCCATGCGCTAGGCACAGCCAAAACCAACAATAGAGTAAATAAGTAACGCATGATCTTTCCTTTTAGATGAATGTTCTTTTAAATAAACGTTTATGAGTTCAGTATTAAAAATTAAAATAGACGACAATAAATACAACCAAACCGAGATAAAGTAACCCTATTTTCTGTAACATTATGAACAACTAAGAAGCTGACTTACTCTTCTTTGCTGATTTCTAGCGCGATTTCCCAATTATGAATAAAGCGCTTTTGTTTGGCATGGTCTCGCCCTACCAATAACTGCTGATCCAATTCAATAACACCTGTTGGCCCCGGTGCATTCACTACATAAGGATCATCAGGATGATTCAAATCGGGCCGAATCGGAAACAATAGCCCCTGATCTTGCATCATTTTTTGTGCGGTATCAGATAACAAGAAATCTATAAAAACACCCGCATCTTCTGCGTTTGGCGCATTTTTCGGAATCAAGGCGGCACGCATTAACATCAAGGTATAATCTTTCGGCAAGATCATTTTTAGTCTATCGTCATCACGGGCTCTTTGTGACGCATAAGAGCCGAGTAAATTGTAACCCAATACCAGTTTTCCACTGGCAACGTCATCGATAATTTCATGAGTACAACAATAGGTTTGTACATCGTGACTACCAAAAGCTTCTAATAACCGTCCCCATGTTGCATCAGCTTGACGAGCGTCTTGGCTTGCCAATAAATAACCCACACCACTTTGACGAATATCATAGGTGCCAATGCGCTTAGTTATATCGTCGCCGTTTTGTCGTATGGTCTGCAATAAAGACTGCCTGTCTTCTGGCAAGCTCCCAGGAAAGTCCTTTTTATTCACCAACATGACGATAGGTTCCAGCGAAAACGCAAACAACTGGTTTCGCCACTTAAAATTGTCCGCCAGACGTTCAGTAAAACTAGATTGATAAGTTTTCGCATAACCGTCATTTACCAGTTTTAAGTGCAAATCCATAGCACTGCTGATGGCCAAACTGGCAGTTGGATGCTCTTGTTGCTCTATTGTTAAAAAATACAAATCAAGGGTGTTGACGTCTCGGTATGCAACTCGTACATCTGGATGAAGTGCTGCGAAGGTATTCAAAATAGGTTCAAACGAAGCTAAATCTAAGGCCGAGTTAATATACAAAACCCGTGGAGCATTCTCATTTCCAAACCACACAGGCTCTTTGGCCCAAAGCTTGGTACAAAACATACTGATCATCAGCACCATTAATAGACTAGATACTTTAGGCCTTAACAAGTTTGATTTAATGAGCTTCATACGGAACCTTCTTGATATTTGAATTTGGCAAAATCCACCTGAAACGTAGTGCCTTTTGGTTCTGTGTCTAAAATAACAATTCGAGCTCCATGATGGTCAACAATATCTTTTACCATGGCAAGCCCAACGCCGCTGCCAGCAATATCGTAACGGCCTCGGTAAAAACGCTCGAAGACACGTTCTTTTTCTAAGTCCGGAATGCCACCACCATAATCAATCACCTTAATACGATAGAAATGCTCAAATTCACTTACTTGTACAATCACTTCTGTAGCATGCTCTATGTCTACACAACTATAACGGACGGCGTTTTCAATGAGGTTCTGCATCATTTGTTGAATCGCAAAACTGTCCCCCAAAATCAAGGTTTGTTTTAAATCACACTCTAACGAAAGATGAACCCCTTGATGTAAGGCGGTTAATGCTTGCTCTCGACATGACGCAGTAATAGGTGCCAATAAATCTATATGCTCTAAACGATGAGTTTGTAATCTGTGGGAAACAACGGCTTGATTAAGTAATAAAGTAACGGTTTGGCTCAAGGCATCACATTGTTTCACGATGTTTTCCAGTGCTTGATACTGTTTTTCTGGAGAGCTTTTTGATTCTCTTTTATTTGAGTCATCTAATTTTTTGCTTGAGCCATCCAAAGAACCTTTGTCGGCAAAAATGTCATCACGGGCGTTTTCAGCTAAAGCCGCGCAAGCTAGCCAATGGAGTACGAAGCTGGTGGGCCGCATCGGCTGTATAATTTTCGAGCTGCTCTAGGTTAGTTTGGAGCCGAACCATAAAATGATTAATGGCGACTTTTAAATGGTGTGTTTCTTTTGGAGTATTGATATCAATTGGCGTTAAATCCCCCATAGCACGCTCCTCTAATGCCCACTCAATACGATGCAATGGACGGAGCACTAGATGACTACCAATGATAATAAGCGTGATAGCAACCAAGGCAATAAATAGTACAACTTGAACCGCTTTTTGTGTAACCGCAGAAGCCATTTCTTCCCGAGAAAGGCGAGTTTGCCCTAATATAATACGCACTGTTTGCGCGGTTTCAGGATCTGTAAGATGACGTTCAACCCAAGCAAAACGAACCATTTCCCCTGAATATTCTTGATTATAAAATTGTACTTGATCTAATACTGGTGGATTTGGTGGAATGCTATTTAAATCTTGATAGCCTGTAATAAAGCCCTTTTCTAAGCTTTCTACTTTATAAAAGACACGATCTTGATCCGCTTGCGCTAAGGTTGCAAAAGCAGACCAAGGGATGTCGATACTCACCTCGTTCCGAATCAAACCAATGTTTTCATCCATTTGTAACAAGGCGCTACGCAATAATCGATCATAGGATAAATCGGCCAATTTCTGACTGTAGTCAAAAATCAGATTCACAGCGAGAAAAGCAATCACACCAATCACCAATGAGCCGGTTAAAATAAAACGAAAACGCAATGATGGGGCTTTTTTTAACGCTTTCTTTTCTTCTTCCTCATTGATGTTGAGCGATTTCTGCCACATAGCCAATTCCTCTCAAAGTACTAATAACTAAATCTCCTTTAATCATTTTTTTGCGTAATCGACCAACATAAAGTTCAATCGCATTAGGACCAGGTGTCTCGTTAAAATTAAACAAATGATCAGTGATTTCGTCTTTGCTTAATACTCGACCAAGATGCCCAAGAAAGATTTCTAGCAAGCGGAATTCTCTGTTAGTAATAGCAGTAAGTTCACCATCAATAAAGACTTGTCGACTGTCTCGATTAACCAAAATATTCCCATGTTCTGTGGTGTTGGCCGCATAGCCTTGCTTGCGGCGCAGTAACGCTCGACAGCGGGCTTCAAGCTCACCAAAATCGAACGGTTTAGTAAGGTAATCGTCTGCACCTTCGTCTAAAAGTCGAATACGATCTTCGATATTATCCCGCGCTGTTAGAATCAAGACAGGCGTATCGTCGTCACGCTGACGAAGTTTTTGCAACAACTGTAATCCAGACAAACCAGGTAAATTCAAATCTAATAGAATCAAATCAACGGGTTGGTATTTAAGTAATTCGTCTGCACTTTTACCATCCGCAATCAAATCCGCGCCGTGCCCCAAACTTGTTAATCGATCACAGATCGCTTGCCCTAAAACCTGAGTATCTTCTACTACCAAAATTCGCATATAAGATCAGCCATATTATGGTTAGAAACCTTCAATCAATAGCACCATTAACTAATGGTGCTATTTAAAGATTTCGATTAATTATTATTTTTAAAAATTAGCTTAACTCTACTATAAACGAAAAAAATTCGAACAGCCTAAACTGTTCGAATCTTATAATTAGATTAATTTAGAAAGCGTTAATCTTCTTTCGTAGCGGCTTTTGATTTAGACATTTTAGCACGTACGATTGGGCCAACAATGATAGGTAATACAAGGCCTAATATTGCAACAGTCCAAAGTCCAATACTCAAACCACTGCTAAACAATGCTGTCCAGTCGCCATCGGAAAGTACGAGAGTGTGACGCAGACTTTTTTCCATTTCTGGCCCAAGCAACATACCTAAAATAATCGGTACTAATGGAATATCCACCTTACGGAAGATGTAACCTAACACTCCAAAACCAACCATGAAGTACAAATCCAAGGCACTATGGCTCACTGAATAAATACCAACGGACGCAATCAAGGTGACCACAGGCATCAAGTATTTAGGTGGAATGCTCAGCAATTTAACAAAGATGCCAACCATTGGGATGTTTAGTAGCAACAAAACAAGGTTACCCACAAACATAGCTGCAATAACGCCCCAAACAAGATCTGCATTTTGTTGGAACAACATAGGCCCAGGAGAAATGTTCAAAGAAATCAACATGGCCAACAGTACAGCCGTTGTTCCACTTCCTGGTACACCCAAGGTTAACATAGGTACTAAAGCACCGGATGCCGCGCCATTGTTCCCAGCTTCTGGAGCTGCAACACCGCGAGAATCACCTTTACCAAAGGTGCCGTCTTTGTCGGATACACGTTTTTCTAATGTGTAGCTAATGAAACTACCCAAAGAAGCGCCTGCGCCCGGAAGAACACCCGCAACAAAGCCTAATACCGCACCGCGAAAAGACGCAGGAAGCACTTTGATGATGTCTTTTGGAGACAGTTTTAGTTTGTTGATTGCTACTTGTTTTAGGCCATCACCAGCGTGACGTTCCAAGAAAAACAACAATTCACTGATCGCGAACAAACCAACAATAGCGATAATGAAATCAACCCCTTCAAACAACTCAAGTGTGTTAAAGGTAAAACGTTGTACACCGGTTGAAATATCAATACCGACACTAGCGATCATTAAACCAATCGCTGCGGCCATTAATGTTTTGAACTGGTTTTTACCTGTTATGCCACCAAGGGTCGCAAACGCAAGAGCGAATAAAGCAAAGTATTCTGCAGGGCCAAACTTCAAAGCGAACTTCGCTAAAATAGGCGCTAAGATAACCAAACCAATCGTCGCAATAAAGCTGCCGATGAAAGAGGCGATTGCGGAAATCGCTAAGGCTTCAGCCGCCTTCCCTTTTAACGCCATAGGATAACCGTCTAAACAGGTCATCATGGCAGGCTCATCACCGGGTATATTCAATAGAATAGAAGAAATACGACCACCATACATGGCACCCGCATAAACAGAGGTTAATAAAATCAATGATGATGTTGGCGATAAACCCAAGCTAAATGCAAGAGGAATCAAAATAGCCACACCGTTTGCAGGGCCAAGACCCGGCAATGCGCCAATCAAGGTACCTAAAATGGCACCAATCACTGCAAACATAATGCTTTCAGGCGTTAATGCAACGGCAAAACCGTTCATTAATAAGCTCATAGTATCCATGTTAAAACTCCAATAGACCTAGAGGCAGTGCTAATTCAAGCACATTATTGAATAGGAAAAAGATGATTACAGAGCTACTCACACCAGTGATTAAACTCTTAGTAATACTTGCTCCCATACGCCAACTTAAAAAACTCACAACCAATGCGGCTGCTGGCATAAAACCAACTGGCTCAATCGCCCACGCAAAAGCAAGCATGGCAAGAACAACAACGCTAAGTTCAATTAGCATGGTCATTGGCGCCCATTTCTCATCTGGATCAGGACGAACAATCATGTAAATAGAACTAATGCCTAAAATGACAGATAGCATAATAGGAAAAGTTTCAGGTCCAACACTTTCGTGTCCACCAAAAGGGACGGGGAACTGGGTTGCTTCCCAGCCGTATGCAACGGCAAGAATCAACATCAGCATGCCAAACACACGATCATTTATACGCATGTCTCTGCTCCATGTAAGTATATCGTAGGGGTGAAAAAGAAAGAAAACAGGAGGGGTTACCCCCTCCAAATAGCGGTTTTAAATTACTTAATCAAACCGATGTCTTGAGAAAGAGTGCGGATTTCTAGTGTTTGATTTTTCACGAATTGAGCGAATTCAGCACCAGATTTGTGGAATGGTATTAGACCGTTTTTAGTCATAACATCTTTCCATTCTTGAGTTTCATACAATTCATCAACAGTATTTACCCACCAGTCGTAAGAGTCTGAACTTGCTTCACCCGGTACATAAAATCCACGCCAGTTAGGTGCGATCGAGTCAATACCCTGCTCCATAGCTGTTGGAATAGAATCAAATGGTGCTGGTAAACGCGTTTCAGAAAGCACAGCGATGACACGTAAATCACCAGAATCCATAAAGCCTTTTACTTCAGAAATATCACCAGTGAACGCATCTACGTGACCACCAACAACTTGAACTAAGGCTTCAGAACCACCGCTGAATGCTAGGTAACGAACTTTCGGCAAGTTTGCGACGTTTGCTTTTTGCGCTGTCATCAATACTTTCAAATGATCCCAACCACCAGAAGCACTACCACCAGCGAATTTAACCGCGCCTGGGTCTTTCTTCAATGCTTCCATCATTTGAGTAAGAGACGTGTATTTTGAGTCTTTACCTACTGCGATGATGCCGTAGTCTGCGCCCAACGTACCAACCCATTTAACTTGGTCTGCATTCATTCCTGGGAACTGGCCTTGAGCAAGGCGAGTTGTTGTCGCTGTACTAGCCGCAACAATTAGGTTGTCATCTTTAGCACGTTTACTGATTGTGTGAGCGAAAGCAACACCACCACCAGCACCGGACATATTCACGGTTTGAACGTTGCCTTTAATATATTCTAGATCTACTAATACTTTACCTACACTACGGCAAGTAAAGTCCCATCCACCACCTGGGTTTGCTGGAGCAATACATTCTGCACTGCGAGCTGGTTCGTAGGCGTAAGCCTGTCCAGCAATAGTTAGCGCCGCGGCACTAGAAATAAGAACGGTCTTTAAAGAAAAGGTATTAAGCATGGTTATCTCCTGCTTGTTATTTTTTTTGTAAGATAATCAGATTACGAAAATGAGGATTCCAGTAATACAAGATTGCATAAACCATAACCCTCAAACCTGTCACCACCCTGTCATGGGGCATTTTTTTCTGACTTAATCATGACAAAGCCTTTTTTTGCACCATTTTGAAGCGAAAAAGTTTATTTATAAACAAAGGGGATAACGGAGCTTAATCATCAGACATGCCTTGTTTTGACAATTTAAATCATGTCATATTGACAACGCATAGACTAAAAATACGAGTACACTCTTACCTCTTACGTTTGCATTCAGGAAAAAATAGAACTATGAAAACAAACCACCAACAAGCCACCTTGGTTGGAAGTATTGCGGTTTTACTTTGGAGCATGCTCGCCCTTTTCACCACACAGGCGAATTTAGTCTCCCCAATGTTATTACTCACTTTGACATTCGCTGTGGCCAGTTTGTTATTCTTTTTCGTATCTGCACTAAAAGGCGAACTAAAACACTCTTGGGAACAAACACCAAAAAGTGCCATCCTTATGGGCGGTTTAGGGTTCTACTTTTATCATTTTTGTTATTTCTATGCCTTTCAACACGCGCCACCCGTTGAAGCCGGATTGATAGCCTATCTGTGGCCTTTATTAATTGTATTAATGGCAGGTATGACAAAAGGAAATTCTCTTTCTTGGACTCATTTAACAGGTGCTGTAATAGCTTTTGTTGGGACTGGTGTCATGTTGCAGTCGAAAGGCTACGCTGGTGATTCGCAAATAAATGAGTCATATAACTGGACAGGTTATGGGGCGGCGTTTGCGTGTGCTCTAATTTGGTCTGGCTATTCCGTAGCAAATCGACGTTATCAATCCGTTCCATCTAGCGCTGTACTTTGGTATTGCCTACTCACTACCTTGCTTGCAGGTATTTCGCACCTTGCACTGGAAGAGCAAAATTTATCTTTTCCTATCACTACATGGATCGCTATTTTTGGATTAGGACTTGGTCCTGTTGGTGTTGCTTTTTTCTGTTGGGATTTTGGCGTAAAGAAAGGCAACTTATCATTGCTTGGTGTTTTGGCTTATACCGCGCCAGCACTTTCCACTGTTTGGCTTGGTTTATTTACCGAGGCTCAATTAACCATAGGACAAATTATTGCTTGCTCTCTGATTACTGCTGGCGCTTTATTTGCCAGCTTAATGCCCAACAAAAAGATGCCCAACGAAAAAATGCCTTCTACTTACTAAGTAGAAGGCATTCTGTCTTAGATATACTTTAAGATGATTTTAGGCGACTTGATACAAGGTACGCGGCACCTTTTGTAAGTAGGATTCCATTTCTGCCATACCGTTAGGTTGATCGACTTTTACACCTAAGTCTCGCATTGTGCTACCAAAGGCATGTAAAGTTCGGAACAAGTTATGTTCACGGCACTGCTCACCCATTTGACCAATACGAACAATCGGCTGACCAAATGAACCTGCAATTTCTACTCGATACACATCAGAAATATGACGACAAATTTGCCCTGCGGTTAAACCTTCAGGAATATTAATGCCAACAACAGAATTTAAGCGAGATTCGGTTGGTATAAAAAGTTCCAACCCCATACCCTCAATACCTGATTGAAGCGCTTTCGAGCAACGTAAATGACGAGCAAAGCGATTTTCTAGAGTTTCATCACACACTAGTTTCAACGCTTCATGTAATGCCATAATGCCAGAAACAGGCGCTGTATAATGATAACCATCTTTATGCCAGAAGTTCTCTGCCAACTGTATATCAAAACACCATTGTGCTGGTGGCTTTTCACGATCTTTTGCTGCTGCCCATGCTTCATTTGAGAATGCCAAAAGCGATACACCTGGGATCGAAGACAAGCCTTTTTGACCGCCTGTAATCACAACGTCTACTTGCCACTCATCCATTTTCAACGGCATGGTACTTAATGTACAAACCGCATCAACCACCACTAAGCAACCGTAAGATTTCGCGATTTTAGTAATCTCTTGCAAACTATGATTGAACACAGTATTAGATGTTTCACCTTGCACCATGGTTAATACTTTAGGACGTGTTTCTTCAATGGCTTTTCGGACTCGCTCTGGATCTGCCGCTTCAAGGACACCCACATGCAATTCATGTACGTCAGCACCAACACGTAGTGCCATTTCAGCCATACGATGGCTAAAAAAACCATTGTTAATACATAAAATTCTTTCACCTGGCTGCATCAAATTTGCTACAGCCATTTCCATCGCTGCCGAGGCAGGACCGGCGACACCAATCACCCATTTAGATTCAGTCTGAAAAACATAACGCGCCATGGCTTTTACTTGACCGATTACTTCGGCCATTACGCTACCAAGATGGTTAATAACAACCGAGTTGGCTTTGGCGACACGTTCAGGAATAGGTACAGGACCCGCTCCCATCATCAACAAAGGTTCGTGAGGAAGGATTTCATCTAAAGTTTTCACCTGGGGACGAGGAATTCCCATTGGCGATGAAGCAGTCATTTTATGCAACCTTATTAGCAAGGACTAAAGAAAAATATCTCAACTATAAAAAACAGTTATCAAGCATTTTACAGTAGAAAATATCGTGTTTTAAATTTTAACGAAATAATATTTTGAAATAGTACAATATCCTTATCAAGAATAAGAGACAGTAAAACGAAAACAGTGCAATAAACCAAAAGCTTTCCTTTTCACCTTAGATCTGACTCGTTTGTCTATTAACATGCAGTATTTTTTACTCTGCGCGATCATAGTAAACTGTGCGATAATGCGCGAAACCACCCTATTCAGGATCTTTTTATGATTACTTGCGGTATCGAAATCAAAGGCAGTGAAGTCATTCTTTGCCTTCTATCGAAAGAAGACGGACTTTTTCAAATAACGGAATGTCGTCAAATACGACATACATTAAGCAACCCGAACGACACAGACAGCGTGCGTAAATTCCAATTTATGCTTAAAAAACTGTTTGAAGACTACAAAGTCAAAAAAGCGGTTATCCGTGAACGCCTAACAAAAGGTAAATTTGCGGGCAGTTCTGTCGGCTTTAAAATCGAAGCGGTTATCCAATTGATCGACACGGTTGAAGTCGTGCTTTTCAACAGCACTAAAATCAAAGACATTCTTCAACACAACCCAATGCCGATTCCGTTCAAAGCCACTGGCTTAAAGGCGTTTCAAGAAGGCGCTTTCACGGTGGCTTATGCTGCTTTGTCTGAACACATAGTTGAAGAATAAACTCTAACTCAACACCAAAACACAGAACAAAAAAAGCGGACTTAGCACATTAGTTAAGCCCGCTTTTTTATATCCCCAAAACAGCCTTATTTATTCGCCTGATCAAACTGCAATTCACACAAACGCTGATAAAGCGGCGATGACATCAACAAAGATTGATGCGTGCCTGTGTCGACAATTCGCCCTTTATCCATCACCACGATTTTATCTGCATGAATCACCGTAGCGAGACGGTGGGCAATGACGATGGTGGTTCGATTGGCCATTAATTCGTTAAGCGCTTCTTGCACATGAAACTCACTTTGCGCATCAAGCGCACTCGTCGCTTCATCAAGTAACAAGACATCAGGGTCTTTTAAAATGGCGCGAGCAATGGCAATCCGTTGTTTCTGACCACCAGACAAGCGCACACCTTGTTCCCCCAAGAAACTCTCATAACCTTGTGGTAATTGTTCGATAAATTCATGTGCGTTAGCGCGTTTGGCCGCGTCGATAATCTCAGCTTGTGACGCAAGTGGTTTACCGTAACCAATGTTATGCATAACGTCACTGCTAAACAGCACAGGATGCTGTGGCACCATGCCCATCACGTCTCGTAATTCAGACAATGGTAACTGCTCAATAGAGACGTCATTCAAAGTAATATGACCTTGTTGCGGATCGTAAAAGCGCTGTAACATTTCAAACATGGTCGTTTTGCCTGCGCCAGACGGGCCAACCAAGGCAACGGTTTGTCCATGCTCTATGGTGAGGTTTATATTTTGCAGAGCCGCCACATCAGGGCGAGAAGGATAATAGAAATCAAGGTTATAAAAGCCAATCGCTACCGTGCCTTGTTTCGACTCTTGTTTCGACTCTTGTTTAGAGAAGTGCTGCGGGTTGCTAGGAGACGTAATCATGCTTTCAATGTCTAACAACTCTAACAAACGTGTGGCTGATCCTGCGGCGCGTTGCAACTCACCGTACACTTCTGCGACAGTTGCCACAGACATAGCGACCATGATGGCGTAAAAAACAAAAGCACCGAGTTCACCGCCCGTCATTTTGCCCTCAATCACATCCATACCACCAACCAACAACATGACGCTAATCGCCGCGAAGGTTAATAAAATCACCGCCGCAAACAAGAACGAACGCTGTTTGATGCGTTTTTTAGCAACATCGAAGGCTTTTTCTACTTCATCACCGAAGGCTTTTTGCTCAAGAATTTCATGGTTATAGCTTTGCACGACTTTTATATTTTGAATCATCTCGCCAGCGTAAGTGCCAATATCGGCAATAGCATCTTGGCTACTAGACGCCAGTTTTCTAACCCTACGACCGAAGATCACCATAGGAATCAAAATAAGCGGAACACACACCACAACAATCATAGAGAGCTTGAAGTTAGTGACAAACAACATCACCAAACCACCAAGCAACATGAAAAACGAGCGCAGGGCCATTGAAAAAGACGAACCAATGATAGATTGCAGCAAAGCGGTATCGGTAGTGAGCCGAGACATCAATTCGCCGCTGCGGTTTTCTTCAAAATAACTTGGGTGCAAATGGATAATTTGATTAAACACAGCGGTTCTAATGTCCGCACTGACCCGCTCACCAATCCATGACATTAGGTAAAATCTAAAAAAAGTACCGAAAGCCAACAGAAATATCATGCCAATCAGCATCAAAATGGTACTGGTGAGTTGATCAACCGAGCCTGAAATAAAGCCACTATCAATCACCATTTTCACACCCTGCCCCAAAGACAGACTAATACCCGCCGTGAACATAAGGAAAAACAGCGCCAAGGCAACCGTGCCTTTATAAGGTTTAATAAAACTAAAAATAGGCAACAAGCTTTGATAAGCGTTTGTCGGTGTTTTGGATTCTGAGGAATGTGGCAAGGAAAGGCCTTTTAGTAAACAGTGCTATAGTAAAAATATCATCTTAGTAGACACTGTATTTCAATTTACAGAAAAAAAGAAAGAATACTTGATATGACAACTAGAACTTAAACAGCAAATCACCAAACCCCCAAATAAATGTTCCCGTCATGAGAAAAATACCTTCGTGCTTCATGGTGGTTTTTTCAATGCTGTTTTTAAAATCATCCTCTAACTCTTCAGCATTCTTTTTCCAAATTTTGACTTTCTTTTCATCAAGGTGCTTATGCTCATGTTTAATATCGGCATATAAATTCGGAGCCTGACGTTTAAGGGTTTTATGGTCATATTGATGCTCATAAAACTCTAAAATCGTGTACAAAATACCAACGATCACAATAAGGGACCCACTTCGTGCAAACCAGTCGATATCATCAAGGAATTCAACGTAAGACAACGCTGCTCCCAAACAAGCAATAAGGACAGCGACACAGTAGGTAATATAAGTATTCATTTAGCCATTTTTTCCTTTCAATAACGACGATGAAGTAGTTAATTTTATTATCTTAATAAATAGTTAAGAATAGTCCCATCACAATAACGAACGAAGTGAGGCAAACCAACTGTTTTATTATCTCTTTAAATTACTACTACTTTAAATTGCCACCATTAGGAGTAGTGAAATGGTTTAAAAACTATCTCATTGACCTGTTAGCTTCCCTTAGATTAAATATTTTCCATAGAGAACGCTTCAAGCGAGGCAAATGTTACTATCGTGCTAGACAAAACCCATACAAAATAACCAGCAACTTTCTCGGTATAAATTTGACGTACCATTTTACGGGAATTCGAGCAATCAAAAGGATATGCAGATCTAATGGATAACTATTACAAAGCTACTTGCTGGACCCTTGCCCATGCTCTGATCTTTTCCTTGTCTGGTATATTTATAAAGATACTCTCCCCTGAAATCGGAGTTTTTGAACAAGTATTCTATCGCGCGGCATTCTCTCTAATTGTTGTTATTCTTATCTATCGACCAGCATTTAGTGAATGCTTTAAAACGAAAGCACTTCCAAGTTTAGTCAGTCGTGGGATTTTTGGCTTTCTCGGCACGAGTAGTATTTTCTATGCGATGTCTGAACTCCCTCTCGCCATTGCTATGGTTTTAACCCTCACAACTCCCGTTTTCGTCATGATACTCGGTCATTTTTCAGTGAATGAAAAAATGAAACCTAGCCAATTAATGCCAGTATTTTTAACCTTAATTGGAATTTCACTCATCTTTGATCTCAATTTTTCAGACGGCATTCAAACCAACATTCCTTTATTCCCCGCTGCGATCGGTCTTCTTGGTAGTTTTTTAACTGCTATTGCATTTCTATCAATGAGGTCTGCATTAAAAAAAGTGGGAGCAAGTATTGTTGTCTTCTGGTTTTCCCTGACCAACCTAGTTGGAGCCAGCGCAATCGTAATAACAGATTTAAAAATGCCAACAGAAGACAACGTCTTCTTTCTAATTATTTTATGCGTATTAGGGCTATTGTCTGATGTCACGAAAACAATGGCCTACAAACATGCTGTCGCTTGGTTTGTAAGTCTATTATCTTTGCTCAGTGTAGCCTTCTCTATCTTCTGGGGATGGTTAGTGTTTGATGAATATATTGTTGTGGTTCAAGTGATAGGAATCTGCATCATGCTCACAGGCATTACCATGACGATCTTAAAGTCCAGAGCAAAACCGGCTTAGTAATGGCTCTGTCCTCGGAGTCTCGATGAGTGATTACGTACCTGATTAATCATCATCCAACAAAGCTTTGAGTCAATTACGGGCTTCGGTAACAGAAATGAATTTAATTGGGGTAAATCTTCACAAGGTGAGTAGAAATCGAAGATTAAGCATAAGTTATCCAACCTTTAAATGAGAATCCAGAGTAAAACTGCTCTGTATTTGTAAATCCAGCTTGATGAAAAAGAGCTTCGTCATTACTAGGTGATAACGCTGGCAATTTCTCCTTCATCTTAAGCACTCCAGCTCTAGTTTGAACTGGGTCAGCTCCATTGTTTATTTGAAAGTCAGCATATCTATGTAACCACTTATCTGCTTCTGACGGCTCAAAGCTATGGTGAACTACAACAAGTGGCGCACCAGCATATAAACGCCTATGAATATCCTCAAGGGTTTTTAACCTGCTCTTAGGATCTAAAAAATGCAGAACTAAAATTGCCGTTGCAGCATCAAATGGTCCCTCAGGTGAATCATCTATATAGCCTTCTGTAAAGCTAACGAAATCAAACTTTTCATTTAGCGTTGCTTTAGCCAGGGCAATCATATCGGCAGACGGGTCGATTGCCGCAAACCGCCAATTAGGGTTCATCTGATGCATGGCTTTTAACTCCAGTCCACCGCCTGCTCCTAAAGCAAGTATATTACCCTGTTTAGGGATAGATTCTGCTAAAAGAACCCCAACCATTTGATGTAAGCTCTCTAGTCCAGGAATTTGATTTTTGACCCGATCATGATAATTTTCAGCATCGAATAAGCTTTTTCCTAACGTCATAGTACTATGTCCTTAGCTTGTTTTTTGGGGCCCCTTATGAGGACATAAACAAGTAGAAAGATAAGAGTAACAACTCCCGCCCACATTGCCTGTTGCCAGCCTTGTATGAAGGATTCTTGAGCTATTCGGTAGATAATCTGGGCTTCAGCGGTATTGGTCAAAGCGTGCGTTGCAGCAATTCCGTGCTGTAATGCTTCGGCTTCTGCAATGGATAACCCATCAAGTTCTTTCGCTGCGGCTATAGAATAGCCAGTTGCAAAGACAGCCCCCAGAAGTGCAACGCCTAGTGAACCTCCCAACTCTCGTGTCACATCGTTTAAGGCCGATGCTACTCCTTGCTTCTCTTTTGGCAACGATAAGGTTATTGCCTCTGTAGCAGGCGTCATAGAAGTCCCCATACCTAACCCCATGAAAATCATTCCCGGTAAAATAGAAAGGTAACCATGAGCTAAAGACACAGAGCTTGCCATCAAGGCAAGACCTGATGCACCCAATATTATGCCAATTACCATTGTCAACCGTATGCCAATCAGCTCAACCCACTTAGGAGCAAGGGCAGATGACAACATCATTAAAATAGCCATAGGCATGAGAGCCACTGTAGCGAGCAGTCCTGACCAACCAAGGACAGACTGAAAAAATGGATACAGTACAATAAAGACGCCTGCTTGAACGCCAAACCAAACCAGAATAGTAAGTGAACCACTTGTTAAACTGCGTTTTGCAAAGAATCTAAAATCCAAAAGTGGATACGGATGACGTAACTCTAATATAACGAAACTAATCCCACCTAAAACGCTCAGGGCTAATCCAATAAGGGTTATAAAATCTAACCATCCTCGCGCTGGCCCTTCATGAAGAAACGTCACCATACCGACGACGGTAATAATAGACGCAACAACACCATAGAAGTCAAAGTGGTGCGCTGAGTTATCTTTACTATTGGGCACTGATCTCTGACCAATCACTGCTGCAAAGATTACAAGTACAATGGGTAAAGCAAATAGCCAGCGCCACCCAATCGTATCCACCAACAAAGCAGACAAAAACATTCCAAAAATACCGCCAGCTCCAGCTACTGCCGTCCATACTCCTATCGCCTTAGACCTTTCTTCATCAGGAAAGGCAGTGGTTATCACTGATAAAGTCACAGGCATAATCATTGCAGCGCCAACACCACAAAAAAACCTTGCCACCAACATATGGGTTGTTGATTCAGAAAATGCAGCCATAAAGTTTGCGATTCCGAAAATCATAAGGCCCGTATAAAGAATGGATTTTCGTCCCCACTTATCCCCTGCCGCACCAAGCGGCAGTAACAATGCCGCAAGCGAAATCGCATAGACATTAATCATCCATAATACTTCACTTTGGGTAGCACCTAGTTCATTCGCTAGCATAGGTTGCGCGACATTAAGTCCTGTTACCGAAGCAATCACCGCCATCAGTGCAATGCATACAGCTAACAGTAATCGTTGACGCTGGTTTTTATCAATCACCGGAGTATTTAGCTTGGTGAGGTGGTGAGTATTCATACTATTCTCCCTTCTAAACCTTTAATGTATCTTTAACTGATACATGAAAAGATATATCAACAGAGAAATTAAGTAAAGTTTGTATATAATAAAAAGCAAACACTATAGTTAGGGTTATTCAATGAACAAAGACACTCGATTTTCAGGCGTTTTACATGTATTACTCCACTTAGAACAAGCAGATGGTCCATTAACCTCGGATCAGTTGTCAAAAACAATGGGGACTAACGCCGCTGTATTTAGGCGAACAATGGCCGGCCTGCGCAATGCTGGTTATGTTCAATCAGGTAAGGGGCATGGAGGGGGTGGGCCTTAAAAAAGCCACTTTCTCAGATTACCCTATTGGATGTATTCGAAGCCCTAGGACATACGAATGTATTTTCTTTCGGACTCAGAAACGAAAAAACAAACTGCAAGGTTGAAGGAGCGGTTAATACAGTCTTATCAGAATCTATGAATTCAGCTCAATCATTACTATTGAAGAGCTTTCAACATGTCACTCTCGACCAAATAGCTGATCTCGTAAAAAAACCTAACACCATTATTGATGCAAACCGGTAAAACCCTTCTCTTCTATATGTTTCAATGAGTATGACCTTTCGCTCACCTTGCGGATGCTATACAGCCACATGTAACAGCTTGTTTCCTCTTTGATTACATTAAACGTTATTCAAACAAAATATCATGGAGGCTATCATAAAGTGGCTATAATGCCGTGGAACATTTCTGCATTCAGCCCGATCATTGATTCTAACTACACATGAAAGATTCTCGCAGGAACAGTGCTTTATATAGAGATTTTCTGAACACCAACTTTATGAGCAAAACCGCCAACCCTGACTTTCGTAATACCAGCTTCGCTGGAATCGATAAATGCTGTGAGCTTCGAAGTACTCCCCATTGCTCGACCCTGCTCAAAAATGAAATCTCCTGAATATCTGTCCGCTAGATTTTTCGTTAAATAACAGGCCAACGCACCATTTGAGCTGCCTGTGGCTGACTCTTCAGAGATACCAAATAATGGAGCAAAATTTCGACAACTCGCTGTTACTTCATCGACAACATCACATAACTCAAAAGCGTGAATTCCCACAACATTGTGCTGTTCACAAAATTCGATAGTGAGCTTTTCATTGACCTGAATGTTATCTAGCGAACCCAAAGGAACAGGAACTATGATATCGGCTAACCCTGTCGAGATAATCTCAATAGGTAACTGAGTTGACCCAAGCGTTGTCGAATCCAATCCAATTAGTTCGGACACACATTCAGCATCTAGCACTTTGCCATACTCAGGTAGCTTCTGCTCCATCACCACCCGACCATCTGACTCAACAGACACCGCGAGCAAGCCAGCTCTGGTTCTCTGGAGATACTTGCCTTCACTAATAATTCCCTCTTGATGCATGACTGAGAAAACAGCCAAGGTTGCATGGCCACAAAAATCCACTTCATCTGTCGTAGTAAAAAAAGACACCTCGAAATCAGCGGTATCATCCAGAGAAACAAATGCAGTTTCAGAAAAGCCGACCGCTTGAGCTATCGACAACTTCTCTTTATTCGATAAGCCATCAGTGTTCAACACAACACCTGCAGGATTGCCGCCAGAACCTTCTTTTGTAAAAGAGTGAACCAGCAATGCTTCGACTGTTTTCAAAGATAATGTCTCCGTTCTGATGATGGGTGATTTTGTGGAAAGAACCACGGGGCTGTCGATTTTGATGCACAAGAATAAAAACACACCAACAAGGAGCACTTTTTCTTTTTCTTTCCCATGATGACCGCTAATCCCTCCCAAATAATACACCGCTGGTTGCAATTATAAGAGATTCTTAGAGTTCCTATCCTGTTAAATATTATCAAACCGAAAAACTAGCAACTAGAAATCTGTCGTCGTTAAAATAGTTTGTAAAACAGGAAGCCATTATTTTGAACCTGTACATTTCAAATATGAGGTCTCGGCCTTTATTTTATCTCTACTCTTCTTTTCAGCTAACGCAAGGACAATATAATAAGTTGACTCTATTAGACCTGAAATTAATGCTATATAAAGAAGCCAAGGGGTGATTTCCCATGATAAATACATTGAAAAAATCAATATACTTTGACTGTAAAATGTTATTTTACCTGTAACATGGTTAATTGAATAAATCCAAATATCTACTGCGATTTTACTAATAAGGAAACGAAGTAAATAACTTAAAGAAAATAAAACAATAAGCAACAGCGAAAAAGCCGCGAATTCAACTCCGAAGTGCACCACTCCCTAAATTACGCTGCACTTCGTAGTTCATCGAACACGACCGCAGGTTGTCTATAGCCAAGGCACTTCCTTGGCCTCAGATTTAGTGACCTTTGTACCTTCGCAACTTCTTCATCTGTCACTGTCCTAAGATCGGTTCCCTTAGGGATATATTGCCTCAGCAGACCGTTAAAATTTTCATTTAAGCCGCGCTCCCAGGAAGCGTAAGGGTTAGCAAAATACACATCGGCCTTCAGTTTTTGAGCAATGCTTTCATGGGCACAAAACTCTGTTCCGTTATCTGCGGTAATCGTATGCACGTGACGACGATAGCGCCACAGCATAGCACCAACCGCTCGACACACATCTTCAGTACTTTTCTTGGGCACTTTACGGATTAAGTACATCTTACTCTTCCGCTCAACCAAGCTAACAATCGCTCCAGTACCTTGCTTGCCTAAAACGGTATCGACTTCCCAGTCACCAAAACGCTGCTTGCTATCCACTATATCAGGGCGTTCTTCGATACCAACTCTATTAGGAATAATGACCCGTTTGGTATGCTTTCCTTTTCGATATCGCCTACCGTTGTGTCGTAAATGCTTGTACAGTTTTCCACCTTGACGCTTGTCTCTTTGCACATAGCCATAAATCCATTCATGACTGACAGGTAAGCCTATTAAATGGCTTACACCTGATATCTGTTCAGGGCTCCATTTTAGCGCTAGACCAAACTCAACATAATCGATGGTTTTCTGTGATATCTGGCTTTTCGCAGCACAGTGTCGTCGATGTTGAGCACGGCGCTGTGCGACATTAGGCTCATAAGTGCCATTGATAGTATGCCGCTTTAACTCTCGACTGATACTGGAATGACTGATGTTAAGTCGCCTGCCAATCTCTCTGTAACTTAAATGTTGGCTCAGATAGGCTTGAATCTGATATCGTTGTCCTTCGATCAACTGCTTATAGCTCATGGTAATACTCTAATTGTTTGGCGACGTTAGAATACCACCTATGGGCAGTTGATCTCTCGTCACCTACTCAACCATGAGTGGTGCACTTATTATCTGAATTTGCGGCATTTAAATTGTCCGGTAAAAAAACGAACAAACCCACCACTCCTGTAATGTAGCTACAGCCGTCTCCTAATATATCCAACTTAGAGCCTAATTCAGATTGTGCATTAAGCTTTCTTGCAAGATATCCATCCAGAAAGTCAGTCACCTGCATTAGAATTAAAGTAATAAAAAACAAATCACGCTGGCCGTTTAAAGCGAGATAAATGCCGGTAGGCATCATCAAGAAACGTAAGCTAGAAACCATATTTGGCAAATGGTTTTGTGTCATACTTTAAATCCCATCATATAAAAAGGAGCAGCAACTGCTGAAGCAAAAATCAGGCTATCAAATCGATCTAAAACACCACCGTGAAATGGTATAAGTCCATTAAAATCTTTCACTTTAGCTTTACGTTTTAAATATGAAGCCAGTAAATCACCTGACAATGCCGCCACAACTAACATTGTGATCATAAAAAAACCAACCAAACTAACATCCATCTGTCGAATAAATAAATATCCTATCACTACACAGAAGTACCCTCCTAGAAACCCTTCCCACGTTTTGTTTGGACTTATACTTTTCGCTATTGAGTTTTTCCCAAATATTTTCCCTAATATTTGACCAAAACCATCTAATGCGAGAACTAAACACAATAATAATGTTCCATCATATAAAGCGCTTATATAACTAAAATATATAAAAAACAGAGATAAAATCAGAAATAAAATGATGGAAAGGTACTTTATACGGTTTGGTAAAGCCAACTTATATATTTCAATTAAACCAAGCAGGCAAATCACTAGACAAATCATAAAGTAGATATTTGAATAAATGGAAATTAAAAACATCAACAATGATATAAAAAGGTAGACTAAATACTTCCCTCGCATTATATCTTTACTGCCTTGTGCTCCTCCCTTACTCAAATACCAAACACAAATACCACCTAACGAAAACAAAAATACAAACGTCATCCACAATCGTTCTTCCATTAAATCTATGCCTTTTTTGATTTTAACCACCAAAACTTAACGTTAGGCAGATTTTTATTGGCTATAAGAACAAAAAAATATCGTTTATTGAACACAATACCTAGTTCATTTAGTTATGCTTGAAAAGCTTATTTTCTACGCTTTAATTTATTTTCTGTATTTAATTTTATTTGGACTTCATAAATACATAAGAAGGATATGAACTAATCCTCTTGCCTCAGCATGAGGATTGAAATCGGTTATTCGAGGCGAGTCCCGAGTGTGAATGGTTGACCTGTTTTCGAAATGCTCAATAAAGAGTACGAGGTTTTAGGCTATACCCTATATAAAAACTCGATACTGAAATGAAATAAGGATATAGGTCTTCATTACTTTTTGCACGGTTTAAAAAATATCAAAATGTATGCCGTCGATTAAGATGGATGTTTTTATTTCCATCTAGGTCAATCAGACTATTTCCTTTGGCTGGTAAATAATGCAGACACCATTTACATGAGTCAGCGCCTAGAAAAATATTTGAAGAAACTGTCATAACATTGAAATTAATAAAAAAGAGTAAGCTATCATTCTTTTGTGACTCATTTGTCAATGGCGGAATAAACCTCGTCCATACCGACAACTCAAATTTATGCTCATATCATCGGCCAGTATTTTGCCGGAACAAATAGCCTTCTTGATCAGGTTTTATAACGTCGTTGAATTTGAGTTATTCATAGGGTTGGTGGCCGCTCTGAAAGCACCCTATTTTGATTCACGGGGTTGTCTATTTTGATGCACCAGAATAAAAACGCACCAATAATGAGCAATTTAGCTTATCTTTTTTCTTCCCATGATGACCAATAACACGCCGCCTAATACACCGCTGGTTGCGATTATTAGGTGTAAAGTCACGGCTTCACTGGCGAAGATAACGCCACCTATTGTGGCGATTATGGGTACTAATAATTGCAGTACAGCGGCTAACGATGCGGTTAATGAAGGCAGTACTGCGTACCAAAGTGCGTAGCCTATTCCCGACATGACGGCACCAGATAAAACAGCGAATAAAATGCCGTCAAAGCTCGCGCCATTTAAGCTGTAAGCGCCGCTAAAATGGATACCAATCAAGACAATTACGAGTATAGGTAAAGTACGAATAAAGTTCGATGTGGTGGCGAATAAAGGTTTAGAAGAGATCTTTCCTCGCCATGTATACAAGCCCCACGCGATACCTGCGAAGGTCATTAAGATGAAACCGATTAATGACGGGGAAGATAAGGTAGGAAGCACCAAATACACAAAACTACCAAAGGCCACCAGTAAGCCTAACCATTCAAGCATTCTAAGCTTCTGTCCTGCCCAAACGGCAAACAGAATCAGCGTTAGCTGAACAGCACCAAAAAGTATCAGGGCGCCGATGCCCGTTTCCAATGTGACATACGCATAGGAAAAGCCGATGGCGTAAATAAACAGCGACAGCGCAGATAACCAACTACCTTCTAACCATACGGTTTTAAATGGGCTTTTTTCTAAAGAAGCCACGCTTTGCTTCATGCTTTGAAAAGTACAAAGTAACGCCAATGTGATAGCGCCACTGAGTAGTCGCCACAGGGTAAAGTTAGCAGGGTCAATTAACCCACCAGCTAACGCTAATCGGCATAAAACAGAGTTGGCAGCGAACGCTAACAAGGCAAGTGTGATTAAAAAAGGTAAACGTAGCGAACTTGTCATCAATTTGTTTAAAAGCTCAATTAAACTTGAGCAGATACCTTAGGTAAGAAAAAAGTCAGTCTCACGCACTGGCACCAGATTTGCAAGCTTAACTCTAACGCAGACCAATAACATTTTGATCTGCCTATATATGGAACCTACATGACGAGTCTTTTAGTATTTTCAGATTTAGATGGTACGTTACTCGACCATCACACATACAGTTTTCAACCTGCGTTGGCGGCATTGCAGTCGCTCAAGACCTTTTCTATTCCTTGCGTCATCAATACCAGTAAGACGTTTAATGAACTTCTATTACTAAGAAAAGCGCTCCAGCATCAAGATCCTTTTATCGTTGAAAATGGCTCTGCCGTTTATATTCCTAAAGATTTAAACCTTATTATTGATGAGCCTTTGGAAGACTGCGGCGACTATTGGCTAAAAGCCTTTGGCCCAAAACGAAAAACCCTCATCGAACTCACAAACGATCAAAAAAACCATTACACCTTTAATCGTTTCAGCGATATGACTTGCCAAGAACTGATGGCTATCACTGGGTTAAATGAAGAAAACGCTACGCTCGCTATGCAAAGAGAATTCACTGAACCTATGGTGTGGACGGATTCGAATATCGCACTTACTGAATTCCGAGAGTACCTTGCTCAGTTTGACATACAGATTCAAAAAGGCGGTCGCTTCTCTCACATGATGGGAAAACATTGTGATAAAGCGAACGCCATGCTTTGGTTAACAGACGTTTACGAAAGCCAAGCAGAGGAGAAAATCACCACCATGGCACTAGGCGATGGGGAAAATGACATTGGTATGTTGAGTAAAGCAGACATTCCAGTGGTGATTCGCTCACCAGTTCATGCACCGCCAGAAGTACCAAATCGAAGCGACGCTTGGTTAACGGATGCTTATGGCCCTGAAGGTTGGGCTCAGGCCATTGATTTAGTACTCAGTAAACAAGGGATTAGTTAAAACATACATTTGAATACTTAAGAAACACAAAATATAAAAAATAATGACACCACTACATTAGGAGAATTTTATGGGTGACTTTCATCAAAACGGTATCATCACCACACTTCATAATTTGGCACATCGCCCACTAGAAGAAATGGAAAAAGAGCTGTGCGAATTCGCTAAAACCCGCCCAATGTCTTTGATTCTTCCTTGTCTGTATTCCGAATTAGAAACAGACGCCATGCCAAATATCCTTAAACATTTACAACAAGTTCCTTATCTATCTGAAATCATTATCGGATTAGACAGAGCAACAGAAGAGCAATACAAACACGCGTTAGAGTTCTTCAGTGTTTTACCACAAAACTACAAGGTACTGTGGAATGACGGCCCGCGTTTAAGAGCCATCGACAGTGTTTTGAAAGGTGAGCATTTGTCACCATCTGATCCGGGTAAAGGTCGAAATGTATGGTTCTGTATGGGTTACAACTTAGCCGCGGGTAAAGCGGAATCCATCGCCATGCATGACTGTGACATTGTTACCTATGATCGCGAACTATTAGCGCGTCTTATTTACCCAGTTGCTAATCCAAACTTTAACTATGAATTCTGTAAGGGTTTCTATGCCCGTGCTGCCAATGGCAAAATGAATGGTCGCGTCAGTCGTTTGTTAGTTACCCCATTGCTTTATTCATTGAAAAAGGTATTTGGTCAGCTCGATTATTTGGATTACCTAGACAGCTACCGTTATCCATTGGCTGGTGAGTTTTCTTTCCGCCGCGATGTTATGACGGACTTACGCATTCCAAGTGATTGGGGCTTAGAAATTGGTGTATTGAGTGAAATGTACCGTAACTATTCAACCAACCGCTTATGTCAGGTGGATATTGCTGACATTTATGACCATAAACACCAAGATCTATCGGCTGATAACGACGATGGTGGTTTGTCTAAAATGTCGATCGACATAACCAAAGCAATTTTCCGAAAACTGGCGACAAACGGAACGATTTTTAATCACGAAACATTCCGTACGATTAAAGCGACCTATTACCGTGTGGCTTTGGATTTTATTGAAACCTACCGTAACGATGCCGAAATCAATGGCCTCAAACTAGACGTTCATTCCGAAGAACAAGCGGTAGAATTATTCGCAAGTAACATTATGAAAGCGGGTGAACAGTATTTAGATAACCCAATGGAAACACCTTTCATTCCTAGCTGGAACCGCGTACAAAGCGCATTTCCAGGTGTGATGACACAGCTATCACAAGCCGTTGAATTGGATATGGCAGAGTTTGGCCCTAAATAAAAAGTCAGGGCGAAATGAATAACGCTATAAAAATCGATAAGCAACGGCCTTTTTCTCATTAAGTTAGATTTAGGCTCGTTGTTTTTTACTCATTAAATAAGAAAGGTAGGTGAATATGGAAAATGTACCTTTGTCGCACCTGGAACAGCGACTCATCGCCCATTTGCAATTGCTTTATCCCAACCTAGATAATGTAGAGCTTGCTAAGAAATGCTTAGCTACCTTTCATTTAGACCCAATGACAGAAGCACCCCGCCCCCATAGAAATATATGGGATCAGTCTGACATTATGTTAATCACCTATGCAGACACGTTACGCAGCAAAAATGATGATGAAGCGCCTTTAGAAACGCTGCATAAGTTTGTTAAAAACAAATTATCCGACTCGATTTCTGCTGTGCATTTACTGCCATTTTTCCCCTACAGTTCGGACGATGGTTTCAGCGTCATGGACTACACCACGGTCAATCCATCTTGTGGTAAATGGGACCATGTCTCTAACTTATCGAAAGACTTTAAAGTCATGGGCGACTTGGTTATTAACCATTGTTCAAGCCGAAGCATGTGGTTTGAAAATTTCAAAGCGGGTGTTGATCCGGGTGCGTCTTTCTTTTATGAAGCGGACCCAAATGCAGATTTAAGTGCTGTTGTTCGCCCTAGAACATCCCCTCTATTACGTGAAGTGCAGACCAAAAATGGTGAAAAACACGTTTGGTGTACCTTTAGTCATGACCAGATAGATTTAAATTTCGAGAACCCTGAAGTACTTTTGGAGTTTCTAAGAATCATCCGTTTGTACCTTGAAAAAGGTATTCGTTGGTTTCGCCTAGACGCTGTCGCTTTCCTTTGGAAAATCCCGGGCACTAGCTCTATTAACTTACCGCAAACCCATGAAATGATCCGTTTATTGCGGCTCATGATTGAACATTACGCGCCAGAATCTGTGATCATTACGGAAACCAATATTCCGAACCAAGAGAACTTAACCTATTTTGGTAACGCCAACGAAGCCCATTTGATTTACAACTTCTCTTTACCACCACTATTAATTAACAGCTTGGTAACAGGCAATTGCAGCCATTTAAAACAATGGCTAATGAGTATGCCGCCAGCTCAACAAGGCACGACTTATTTAAACTTTTTGGCTTCTCACGATGGGATCGGCTTGCGACCTACAGAAGGTTTGCTAACTGAATGGGAACTGGAAACGCTGATTAATACCATGAAGCGTTTTGGCGGTAAGCTTAGCGCTCGTACTACGCCACAAGGCGAGTCTAAACCTTATGAGATAAACATCAGTCTTTGGAACGCCTTGTCTGGTTCGGCTCAACAAGGGCCAGATCAATGGCAGTTTGCTCGTTTCCTATGTGCTACTGGCGTGATGATGGCATTAGAAGGCGTTCCTGCCTTATACATTCACAGCTTATTTGGAACTGAAAACGACATGGAACGTGTAGCGAACACTGGACACTTTCGTTCCATCAATCGCCACATTTGGGATATGGAAGACTTAGATCATGCACTGAATACCAATACGCATCATCAAAAAGTCTTTCAAAGTGTCACTAAACTCACTCAGATTCGCCGAGCACAACCAGCTTTCCATCCAAATGCAACACAATACATTTTGCACATGGGCGAAAATTTATTTGCCTTCTGGCGTCAGAGTTTAGACAGGAGACAAAGTTTATTCGCTGTCTATAATATGACGGATCAACCACAGAGCTTTAATCTTTCGGAGCTGAACTTAATTGCAACAGACGATTGGACGGATCTTGTGTCAGAACAAGTCTATGAAGATCACTTAGGCAAGGTCACTTTAATGCCCTATCAGTTCGTTTGGCTTGCGAATAAGAAAGGTAAAAACAAAACCAGTTAACCTCATCTGAAAACAAAAAAAACGCACTTAGACTCTAAATACTAAGGGCGTTTTTTTATGTACTCTAAAAAGTCATGTTTTATAACAAGGTTAAGCTTCGACTCGCTAAAACTTAATTCAGCTATATCAATGACTGACGGTTTTGGAAAACACATTGATCACCACAACCCCTGCGACGATCAAAGAAATACCAATACAAGCCGCCGCATCCAATTTCTCGTTAGCAAATAAATAACCAAAGATAGAAATCAAAACAACACCTAAACCAGACCAAATTGCGTAAGTTACGCCTGTTGGCATTGAGCGCATAACAATGGTTAACAGGTAAAAAGACACCCCATAACCCAGCACAAGAAGTACACTTGGGCCTAACTTGGTAAAAGAGTCCGACGCTTTCAATGCAGTTGTCGCAATCACTTCAGCTAATATGGCTAAAAATAAAAGAAAATATACCATCTACTCTCTCACTCTTTGGTTTATAAAAGCGCTTTATAAAAGCTTTCAGTCTTTTTCGACATCGACGCTTGGGCCGATGTTATCAAGGTCAGCCTCCTCAAGATCAATATCTTCCGCTAAAAAACCACCGGTTTGATGCGCCCAAAGTGATGCGTAAATACCAGATTGTTTGATCAGCTCTTCATGACTACCCTGTTCTACTATGTGACCTTTATCCAAGACTATCAAACGGTCCATCGCAGCAATCGTAGAAAGACGGTGAGCAATGGCAATAACGGTTTTACCTTGCATTAATTTATACAAACTGTCTTGTATTGCGGCTTCTACTTCAGAATCCAGTGCTGATGTTGCTTCATCCAAAATAAGCAAAGGTGCGTCTTTTAGTAGGACACGGGCAATGGCGATACGTTGACGCTGACCACCTGACAGTTTAATACCTCGTTCGCCGACCATAGCATCGTAACCTGAATTACCAAATGGATCAGTTAAGGTTTGAATAAATTCATGAGCTTCAGCTTTTTTCGCAGCGGCAATCATTTCTTCTTCGGTTGCATCTGGGCGCCCATACAACAAATTTTCCCTAACCGTTCTATGCAATAAAGAGGTGTCTTGCGTCACCATACCGATTTGCGCACGCAATGAGTCTTGTTTAACCGCACTAATATCTTGTCCATCAATACGAATTTGCCCAGATTCAATATCATGAAAACGCATTAACAAGTTCACTATGGTTGATTTACCCGCCCCAGAGCGACCAACTAAACCGACTTTTTCACCTGCCTTGATAGACAACACAAGATTTTCAATAACCTTGGCATTGGTCTTTCCATAGTGGAAATTAACGGTATCGTAATCGATAGTACCTTTCGACACTTTCAATGCTGGAGCATTTGGTTTGTCTTCTATTTCAATCGGTTGAGAAAGGGTTTTCATGCCGTCGTTTACCATACCTATGTTTTCAAACAAGGCACTGACTTCCCACATAATCCACTGGGACATACCGTTTAATCTAAGAGCTAAACTAACCGCAATAGCGATGGCTCCAATACTGATGATACTGTCAGTCCATAGCCAAATAGATAAAGCCGCTATCACAAAGGTCAATACATAATTACAGGTCTGGACACCAACACTTAAGCAGGTTACTAAACGCATTTGCTTATGCACTGTTTGCAAAAAACCGTCCATGCCGTCTTTTGCGTATTCCGCTTCCCGACTGTGATGGGAAAAAAGCTTCACCGTGGAAATGTTGCTGTAACTATCAACAACTCGACCTGTCATGGTTGAACGTGCATCAGCTTGCTCGGCTGATACTTTTTTAAGTTTTGGAACAAAATACATTTGCAACAACACATAACAAACAAGCCAACCCAACATTGGCAACATAAGGCGATAATCCGCGTTCGCGATCAAAACCACCATGGAAATAAAATACACTCCAATGTAAACCAAAACATCCAATAACTTCATAACCGTTTCACGAACAGCCAAAGAAGTTTGCATTATTTTGGTCGAAATACGCCCTGCAAATTCATCCTGAAAAAACGACATACTTTGGCGCAAAATATAATGATGAGACAACCAGCGAATTCGCATTGGGTAGTTGCCCAATAGCGTTTGATGAATAATGGCCGAATGCACAAAAGTCACCAAAGGCATGGCGACAAGAATCATCAAAGACATCCATAGAAGGTGAGAACCTTCTTCTGCAAAAAAAGCATCCGGGTCTTTGTTAATTAGCCAATCAACCAATTGCCCCATAAAACTGAACAATGCGACTTCCAGTATGGCAATCGTTGCGGTTAAAAGAGACATCAGAAAGAGTGGAAGCTCAACACCTTTTGAATAATAACGACAAAACGCAAATAACGTTTTTGGCGCTTGGACGGCTTCAATATCAGGATAAGCTGACACCCACTTTTCAAAAAAACGTAACATAATATTCCTTATTAAACCTTAACGCTGAACTGCAAAAATCGGTAAGAAAATATAACAGCCTGTCGGACTCAATATAAACCCACAATAGACTAAAACAAGAGGCGAAATTGAAACACGTTCTATAATTGAAAACCAGAAAAGATAGGGTCCATAAAATGATCCAGCCTCTTTACTTAGTGTTTGCATAATTTATTCTGCTAATGGAGTTCAAAACTATTATAATTTAAGACTGTTTTACTTTTATTCTAATAAAATCCGACTCACTCTTTTTTAATAAGCGACCATAATGAAGCCTACTTTCTCTATTATTTTAGTTCTCGGACTATTGGCCGGACTCACGCCATTAGCTATTGATGCTTATTTACCCAGCCTTCCTACAATATCCGAAGAACTGAATACAAATACTGATCTAATACAAATGACGGTAAGTATGTATTTATTAGTATTTGCCTTTATGCAAATCCTCTTCGGACCTATTTCCGATGCCTTAGGTCGACGCTCAGTAATTGTTGGTGGTTTAGCCGTTTACGCATTAGGTAGTCTAGTATGCGCATTGGCGCAAAATTATGAAATTCTGCTTATTGGCCGAGCAGTACAAGCTCTTGGTGGTGCAGCCGTTGCGGTATGTGTTCCGGCATTAGTAAAAGACGGTATGTCGGTTAACCAGTTTGCAAAAACCATGTCGATGGTAATGTTAGTGATGGCTATCGCTCCGTTAATCGCACCGATTCTTGGTGGCGCCATTTTAACTATTTGGAGCTGGCATTATATTTTCGTTTTATTAAGTGTCATGGCTATTTTGGCTATGGTGTTATTTCTACGAACCATCCCTGAAACATTACCCATTGAAAAACGTACGCCTTTTTCCTTTGGTAATGCTATTCGTAACTACCATATTCTGCTTAAAAATAAATTAGTAGTGGGTTACCTCGCCGCCTCTGCTTTTTATTTTGGCGGCATGATGAGCTTTATTACTGGCGCATCTTTTGTCTATATTGAGTTCTATGGTGTTGATCCTGCGTATTTTGGTTTTCTAGTGGGAGTAAACGTCGTTGCCATGATGATTGCATCAACGATAAACAGTCGTTATGTAGAAAAACTCGGTACAGAAGTTATGTCAAAATACGCTTTTTACATCCCGCTTACCGCATCATTATGTATGTTGATACTTACCTTTTTTGAAAATCCACCATTAATATTAATCATCATAACGAGCACATTATTTATGGGGCCTATGGGAATTCTAGGCAGTGGATTGATGGCCGGCGCACTTAATCATGCAGGTAACCACAATGGCAGCGTAACAGCCTTGGCAGGAACATCTCGGTTTGCCTTTGGTGCATTAGGCGGCGCAATTGTTAGTATTTTCCATGACGATACTTTTGTGCCTATGCTAACCACTATTGCCACCTGTGGAATCATCGCCTTTATCTGTTTTAAAGTGACGACCTTTTACGTGAACAAAAACGCATTAAAAGAAGCTTAAATCTGATACCAAGACATAGAAAGAATCTGTATAAGTATTTTTATCAAAATTTGGAGTTCCAATGTTAAGTACACAAACACTTATAGAAAAAATCAAACAGTCACCAGAACAAGTTCAATTTAAAGAAGTTATCGACGTCATTGAACGTGAATACGACTTTACACCAACAGCTTTTCTTAATGGCCAGCAGAATAATGCGGTAAACGAAAACAATGGTTCTTGTAAGATTTTTTCCTTTGCCACAATTAACCAATTAACAGAAGCAGAAACCCTGCATTTGTTTGGTGATTTCTATCGTATTGATGTTCTTGAAAATCCTGAAGCAAGCGATCACCAAAACATTCGTCAATTTATTTTGAATGGCTGGTCTGGTGTTTCTTTCAGTTCCCCTGCTTTGGTAGGAAAGCACTAATTCCATAATCTGGAATAGTATAAATACAAGTCGTATAGACATAAAATACAGGCTACAGTCATCTATAAATACTGCAGTCTATCTTTTCAAAACAAGTTAATCCTTCATCTTTCCCAATCGCCCCTTTGGTTAAATGATCTCCAGCGGTTGAATTCACTACGCACAAAGTGCGATAGTGCCAAACACCATAAATATGAGGTAGTTATGGAATTAGTCGCATTTGATCTAGACGGTACTCTACTCAACAAACATCAACGCCTTTCTGAATATACAATAGAGACACTCGAACGTTTAAAATCCGCAGGGATATTTTATACGGTTGCCACTGGCCGAACTCATTTTGCGGCTATGCCTTGTATCCAAGGTCATGACTTTCCTAACTGGCAAATTTTCAAAAACGGTGTGGAATGGTGGCATCCCGAAAGCAGCCAATATCGCCATAGAAGCCTACTATCTCAAAGTCACATTACAGACCTTCTTTCTGCTTTTGAAGAAAATCAGGTGACTCCTTTCATTTTTTGCTTAGAAAACGATGGTTCCCACCGTGTTTTCCACGCACCATTAAATGGGCATATGAGCGACCATATCGCGAACGAATTAGGTAATCATAAACACATGAGCCTTCACCCTTTAGCTGAGCTCTCTCACGATGCCAGAATTACTAATATCAGCGCCATGGGAAACCCTAGTTTGATCGATAACATCATTCAAGAAAGTCATAAGCACGAGCACCTAACTGCATACTCTGGAGGTGGAATTTACAATCCTGATGCCTATTGGTTAGACATACATCATAGCAATGTGTGTAAAGGCTCTGCATTGAAGGAACTAAAGGATGAAATTGGTGCCGAAAGGATGCTAGTGTTTGGGGATGGTGATAATGACCTTTCCATGTTCGGTACGGCTGATGAAGCCTTTGCCATGGAAAACGCTTCAACTCATGTAAAAGAAGCGGCAACCAATGTCATTGGTCATCACGATGAAGATGGTGTCGCAAGGTACTTACGAAAACGATATGACCTTTAATCTATAGTGAAGGGTTGTTTTTTGATCAGCCTCCCCCATTATTAAAAAGGTAACTGATTATTTTCAATAAGCTTAAAGAAAACTTTAAGAAACGCGCCGTTACAAAATGTGACTTTACCCAACAATCATAATAAACCATGATTGTTACAATAATAATTAGTTTGGAGAAACGCCATGTTTGAATTTTTACTGTTCGTAGCTGCTTGTGCGGTTATTGCTTTCTTGGTAGCCAATATCCAGAAACAAGTTAATCAGCCTAAAACAAAGCTGCAGCCTATTAAAATTGAGCGTGAACAAAAACGACGCCTTGCGCCTCGCCAGAAACGCCCTTACTAATACCGCTTTCATTTATTTTCGACGTGACTCTTAATCAATAAGGTCGCTTCTTTCTATTTGCCAGATTGAACTTCTGCTTCAATCTGGCATTTTCAGTTCTACCTTACCCTTTTGCTTTTACTTCCAGTGAATTTAGCTGTTAAGTACTAATGCCATATTCCTTAAGTTTATTCGCTATCGCGCTGTGACTCATTCCAACCGCTTTCGCTAAACGCCGTGTACTCGGAAACTGTGGATACAACTGCATGAGCAATTTCGCTTCCCACTGCTTCATGGTTTCATCCAAGGAACCATTAATCAGCTCAAAGTTTGCCGAATGATCACAATCGACCAAGTGTATGTCATTGGCTTGCCACTCTGTTTTTTTCACAGCTAATAAGGTTTGTAGACAACAGTTTTGTAGCTCTTTCAAGTTTCCCGGCCAAGAATACAAGCTCAACTTAACAAGTGCGCCTTTTGAAATCGAAGGTGTTGGCAATCGATACCGCTCAGATTGTGCTAACACGATTTGCTGAACCAATCCTTCAATGTCTTCTTTTCTTTCTCGCAATGAAGGCATGGACAAAACTAACGTCGCCAAAGAAAAGTAAAGCCCTTTATGTAAGCCTCTACCATCAGATAATACATTTCCGCTGGATAAGGTTTTCGCGTCTAATGAAGAAATGCTAACTAAGCGCACAGATGGATTAAAACTAGAAGCGGAACTTGGCTGGCGACTTAGCCAATTAGCCAAATCCATTTGTACCGATTCCTCTAGGCATTCGATGCCCTCTATAACAAACCAGCCAGACGCTTTATCCAATGCCACAATATCTGCTTGAGTTAGCTCTCTGGCATGACGAATCACAAGTTGAGCGTCTCTGTCTGCTTGGTGTTTATACCAATATTGGAACAAGGCTTCGATAAAATCCCGTTTACCAGTACCAACTTCACCTTGAACAAACAAGGGCATGGTTGCTTCAGCAAAGGCTTTAGCAGCAGTTAAAGTGCGCGCCATAGCTGCACTTTGAATTACGCTTGGTTGAAAGTAGGTTTCTAAATGATTTTCGGCATTCGGCGCTTGCTTCAAACTCGCAGTTTGTCTATCAAGACGTAATTCCGATTTTAAGTAAATCACCGTTCCGGCAGGGTTTTCAACACCATCGTCATCACACACAAAAATAGGTTTCATTTCAAGTAACAAGGCTTTATTACGAACCCTAATGCGTTTGCTGATTCCTTCTTGAGGATTGGCCCATGTTTCTTTAGAAAAGCTAATGCCTTTGATAATCGACGACAAAGGCTTGTGGAGTAAATTCGCGGCAGAAGTATTTAAATCCTCTGCAGCAAGTTCTGTCACCATGGTGATATTACCTTTCAGATCAATTGAAATAACGCCGTCTGGTAAAGCCTCTAATAATGTATAAAGCGAGTTATGCTCACGCTCGAATGGTGTAAACATAACAGTTTTAACATCTTCTACACTATCTAATCGACGAATCTCCGCCAATAAACGCTGTAACTGAGAAAAAGGGATATCTGAAAAACCACAATAAATACAACGCCGCTTCGAATCCACTTCTACTAGGCGCATATCGATTTGATGAGGAATAAACAAATCGAGAATTTCCCGTATCATGCCGATTCGATCTTCACACTGTATTTCTAATCTCATGTTTTTCCCAGACGTTTAACATCAATCATTAAAGGGAGGCTATTTTTCTTTTGAGCCTTTCACTTTTGAGCCTTTCACTTTTGAGCTAAGCAACAATAGGTTTTGCTGCGGAGCAAAGGTTTCGTAAAGAGGCAAAACAGCCGCCCCTAAAACCCCTGCAGTATAGCTGGTTTGAGCAATTCGAATCATGGGTACAGGCAACATGCTGTGGGATTTTAAGGTCAATTCGATATGGTGAATAAGCACCTTTAAAACCGCTTCAGGTAAACGCCCACCAATTAGAATTGCTTCGGGATCATATAAGGCAATCACAGAAGCTAACGCATATTTTACTTCTGCCGAGACTTCTTTTGCCCATATATCAATTAATCTTGCGTATTCATCGCCTAACCATGCCTCCTCTGATTCTGGGAAATCAATCTGATTTACAGCAAAGAAACGTCGTAATGAAGAGAGCGATAAAGCTTCTAGAATCCATTTGCCGTGCTTCCCTGAGGCAGAAGGAATCAAGCCAAAGCTACCGGCCTTGCCATGACCACCGGAATAACATTCGCCATTTGCAACAAAACTACCACCACAAGCGGTACTAACAAAAAGATAAAAAAAGTGACGCTGAGGAGAATCCCCCAATAACAATTCACTGGTAGCAGCCGCAACAGCATCGTTTTGATAGAAGCAGTGCATACCAGTAAAGTCAGCTAACCAAATCTCAAAAGCATCTGACTGCCAATACTCCAATGCCGCTTTTAAAGCATTTAGATCAGCTCTCTGGGTTGAATCTGTTACCAGTGTATCAAGCCAAGAATCCATATAGTCCGGCTTAGCAAACCCAATACCTTGAATCTTATTCCAATCATCTCCCAGTGTATTTTTTACTTCTTCAATTAAGTCTTGAGCAATGCTTTTGGCTAACGCCTCGGAAGGAAAAGAAACAGAGCGTTCTAACAACAAAACACAAGCACCACTAAAATCTAACAGAGCCGCACTAATATGATCCCGATCGACATTAATGCCTAGCCCATAAGCTCCTTTTTTATTGATACTTAACTTGATAGAAGGTTGTCCACGACGACCTTTCACTTTACCAGTGACACAAAGAAGTTGTCGCTCCAGTAATGAAGAAGTAATGACTGAAATTGTCTGAGCACTTAAGCCTGTGGATTCAGCAATGCTCACTCGAGAAATTTCAGGATACTGTCTCACCAGATGAAGAATAATTCGTTCATTGTAGATACGGCTTTGCTCAGAGGTACTGCCTGATGACTTCATATAACCCTACTCTATTTTGGAGTCTGTAAACTAACCACTTGTATTTAATAAATCTAATTGATTTAAAACTATAACCTCATTATCATGAAATGACGATCAAAAAAGTATCAATAAAAATAACGAGGCTTTCTGTATTTAACTTTCTATAGCAACAAAGAAAGTAAAGCCAACAATGAAGGACAAAACATGCCAGCGTTTCAATCACCTGAGTTCCTAAAAAAACACATTCAATCAACAATGAATTTTTATCACCCGCATTGCATCGACCCAGAAGGTGGCTACTTTCAATTTTTCAAAGACAATGGCGATATTTACGACAAGGATACTCGACATCTTGTAAGCAGCACTCGTTTTGTTTTCAATTACGCCAAAGCCTATGAAGCCGAAGGGAATCCTGCTTATTTAGATGCAACTCGACATGGTTTGGAATACTTGCGAACACGTCATCGTCGAGAAAATGGCGGCTACGTTTGGCTACTAAATAAAGACCAAAACCTTGATGAAACTAATCACTGCTATGGATTGGCTTTTGTATTACTCGTTTATGCTACGGCCTACAAAGCTGGTGTAGAAGAAGCTAAGCCTTGGATCAAAGAAACATTTGATTTGATGGAGCAACATTTTTGGGATTCAAATGCCGGCCTATACCAGGATGAAATATCTGGAAACTGGCAACAGATATCCGCATATCGAGGTCAAAATGCTAACATGCACACCTGTGAAGCCCTTCTTGCTGCCTACGATGCGACACAAGAAGATCACTACTTAGAACGTGCAACCTTACTAGCTGAACATATTTGTCTTCGCCAAGCAGAGCTTGCTAATGGCGAGATCTGGGAACACTACACCGAGAACTGGCAAGTTGATTGGGATTACAACAAACACGACCCTAAACATTTATTCCGTCCTTGGGGCTTTCAACCGGGCCATCAAACCGAATGGGCTAAATTATTACTGCTAATTCACCAAAGATCACCACTTGATTGGTTGATTCCAACTGCGAAAAAACTCTTTGATCAAGCTTGGGATAAATCTTGGGACAAGGATAATGGTGGGCTTTGTTATGGCTACGACACAAAAGGTGAAATCTGTGACGGCGACAAATACTTCTGGGTTCAAGCAGAATCTTTTGCCGCTGCAGCCTTATTAGCAGTCATGACTCAAGAAGAACATTACTGGGATAAATATGACGCCCTTTGGCAATACAGCTGGTCACACATGATAGATCATCAATATGGCGCTTGGTTCCGGATTCTTACTCAAGACAATAAAGCATTCGATGACAACAAAAGCCCTGCTGGCAAAACAGACTATCACACCATGGGCGCCTGCTATGAAGTGATAAGCTTACTCACTAAATAACCTTAATCCGTTACAGAATTAGGGGCTGTCATTCTATTCACTGTCAAAATACAGTATGATGCAGCCCCTACGCTAGTGGAAACGGGCCCCTTACTTTATGCAGTTAGACAAAATAGACCTCAATTTACTTCGTTATTTAGACTCCTTACTACGGGAGCAAAATGTTACTCACGCCGCAAACCAGCTCGGTATCACGCAGCCAGCAATGAGCAATGGCCTACGACGTTTACGAGATTTATTTCATGATCCGCTATTAGTAAGAACCAGCGATGGTATGATGCCAACGGCACTTGCGATTCAATTACAGCCACGAGTGCAAAGTATTCTTCAGGCTGTTGATGAAGTCTTACACCTGGGCCAAAGCTTCGAAGCAGAATCTAGCTCTCGTGTATTTCGGATTATGGCAAGTGATTACGCTGAGGCTACACTCATTCCTCCTTTGATGGAGAAACTACAAAACGAAGCACCAAATGTCATTTTAGACGTTATGAACCCAAGTGATGTGAGTTTTCATGACGTAGAAAAAGGCAAGGTTGATTTAGTTATCAACCGCTTTGAAACCCTGCCGCAGTCATTCCACCAAAAGTCTGTTTGGGTCGACCATTTTTCTTGCCTTGTTCCAGCCAATTCCGATCTTGCTAAAAACTTCAATTTAGAAACCTACCTTGCTTCCCCCCATGTTTGGGTCAGTAAAACTGGTTTCGGTGTTGGTGTCGGTATTCAACCAGAAGAAGTTCAAAAATTAGGTTGGGTAGATGGTTCTTTGGCTGATTTAGGCTTCAAACGTAACATTCGTCTGTTTACTCGTAACTATAATGTCGCCATGCGAGCAACCGAACAGTTAGGACTAATTGCAACCCTACCTTCTTTAGCTACACGCTTAATGAAAGACAATGAAAATGTTGTCGTGTTACCTCCACCATTCGATATTCCGCCAGTGGAATTAAAAATGCTGTGGAGTCCCTTATTACAACATGATCCAGGCCATATTTGGCTACGCTCTACCATTGCGGGTTGTGCAAGAACTATTGCTGAAAACAACAACCTGTAATTCATTAAGTCACCAACAAACCACAACCAAATAATCCTCACCAAACGGCGGGGATTTTTTATTACCCCTTTCCCTTAAAAACTATTATTTCTCCCAAAAAAAATAACCCCTAGTAAATAATACTAGGGGTTATCAGCAATTTAAGTCTACTTACACTACATCAAGCAAACCTTCTAATTGATTGACGCTACAAATATAAAAGCAGCAGCATGAAAACCACTTAAGGTAAATCGTCTTCAAACTCTTCTTTCGGTGTTGGCACCAAGTCTTCTCTTTTCACATCCAAAGCAAGCAATAAATTTGCCGCGACGAAGATGGAAGAGTATGTACCAATGACAATACCAACCAGCAGGGCCATAGAGAAATTATGAATGGCTTCCCCACCCGCTACAAACAACACAACCAATACAAACAAAGTTGTTAAAGACGTAATCAATGTACGACCTAAAGTTTGGTTGATAGATTCGTTGATCAAGTCGTAAGGTGTCGTGTCTCGCATAATTCGGAAGTTTTCACGAATACGGTCACATACTACGATCGTATCGTTAAGGGAGTAACCCACAACAGCAAGCAAAGCAGCAAGCACAGTAAGGTCAAACTCAACTTCAAATATGGAGAAGAAGCCTAATGTAATGATTACATCATGGGTCAAAGCGATGACAGAAGCTACAGAGAACTTAAACTGAAAACGCACTGCGACATAAAGCATAACGATAATCAACGCGAGAAGCATACCTAAGCCGCCCTGCTCACGTAGTTCTTCACCAACTTGAGCCCCTACAAATTCAGAACGCTGCAGAGAAACCTGAGCAGCACCGCTGTCTTGTAGTGTCGTAAGCACCTCATCACCTAATGTTGCTGTATAAGAGTTTGCCATACGAACAACGATATCAGTAGGCGAACCGAAACTCTGCACAACAACATCGTCGTAACCACTTTGAGCTAGTAATTCACGGACGTCATCCAGTTTAGGTGCATCTTTATAAGCCACCTCAACTAGAGTACCACCTGTAAAATCTAGACCAAACTGTAAACCCTTTGTTGCCAAAGAACCAATAGATATCAGGATCAGCGCAATCGAAAAAATAGCAACGACTTTACGCAAAGCCATAAATGGAATATTTGTCACTTTCATGGCTTTCTCCTAAATGTACAGTTTCTTGTTTTTACGGCCGCCATACACAAGGTTAACTTGTGCACGAGTCACTACAATCGCCGTAAACATCGAAGTAATAATACCCAGTGACAATGTCACGGCGAAGCCTTTAACTGGCCCTGTACCTACAGCAAACAGAATAACAGCGACCAATAAGGTTGTGATATTGGCATCGAAAATTGTCGTAAAGGCACGGTTAAAGCCAGAATGTATTGCTTGCTGACTCGGCACACCGTTTGCTAATTCCTCCTTTATTCTTGAGAAAATCAACACGTTTGCATCCACCGCCATACCCATGGTCAATACGATACCTGCAATACCTGGCAGAGTAAGTGTTGCTGAAAGCAAAGACATACAAGCCATAAGTAAAATGATATTTAAAGCCAGAGACACATTCGCAAAAAGACCAAATACCTTGTAGTAAAGCAACATAAACAGCATTACGACCAATAGACCGATTTGCGCAGAGCTCACACCCAATTTGATGTTTTCAGCACCCAAGCTCGGACCTATAGTTCGCTCTTCCACAAAGTAGATCGGTGCAGCCAAAGCACCAGCACGAAGTAATAAAGCCAATTCAGAAGATTCACGTGGGCTGTCTAAACCCGTAATACGGAATGAATTACCAAGCGTCGTTTGGATTGTCGCCAATGAGATAATACCTTTCTCACTGTAGCTTCGACGCACCTCTTCCATTTTGCCTTCTTCATTTTCGACAAAGCGGCTACGAGATTTATGCTCAATAAACACAACCCCCATATTACGACCGACCGCAGAACGAGTAACCTTACTCATTTGCTTGCCGCCTTTGGCGTCTAGGCTGATATTAACTTGAGGCTGACCGTTTTCATCAAATGATGAACTCGCGTCAGAAACACTGTCACCAGTGATAATAAGATCACGTTCTAAACGAGCTGTACGACCACTGCCGTCACGGAAAGTTAATGTTTCAACATCCGCACCGTTATCGTCTAAGCCAGCTTCCAAATGGAACTCTAAGTTAGCCGTTGCACCGATAATACGTTTCGCTGCTGCTGTATCTTGTACACCTGGCAACTCAACCACAATCCGATTACTGCCTTGGCGCTGCACCAATGGCTCAGCAACACCTAACTCGTTTACACGATTTCGCAGCGTCGTTAAGTTCTGCTGTAATGCATAAGCTTCGATTTCTTTTGTCGCTGCTTCAGTAAAAGCAACATCCAAGTAAAAGTCACTACCCTCTTGACGAGTGTCGTAGCGATATTCAGGGAAATCATCTTCCAACAAGTTTTCAGCCAAAGACAAATCCGCTTCTTGTAGGAAACGAATAGAAAGCACGCCATCTTCAACAGTCACACTACGGTAACGAATACGATCTGAGCGCAATGCTGCTTTCATCTCGCTTGAAGTCACTTCAAGACGCTGCTTCAGTGCTGCTGGCGTATCAACCTCTAACAAAAAGTGAACACCACCACGTAAATCAAGACCTAATTTTGCAGGTCCTGCGCCTAGAGAAGACAACCAGTCTGGCGTAGTAGGAACTAAATTAAGTGCTGTAACAAAATTCTCACCCAATGCGGCAGCAACAACAGGTTTAGCCGCTAATTGGTCCTCACCGCTATTAAAACGTAAGGTACCGCCAGCAGAGGTAAGCTCTGCTTCTTTTAATTCTATATTTGCTTTTGCGAGCGCGTTTTTAGCTTGTTGTAGCGTTTGCTCGTCAACAACAGTGGTTGTTTTTTGGGCAGATAGTTGTAGAGCTGGATCATCCGGATAAAGGTTTGGGAAGGCATAGAGTAGCCCCAAAGCCAAAACAAGAAGAATTAGCAAATACTTCCACAAGGGGTACTTGTTAAGCATGAAAAATCCTTTACACCTAAAAAATTAAATGGATCGATAAAGAAGAAAAGCGCCAGCTGTTTAGGAACAGAGGCGCTTTTCTAAGAAGGTTAAATTGACTTTAACGTTCCTTTAGGAAGTACTGCAGCAACAGACGCTTTTTGAAATTTCATTTCAACGCCTTCAGCCACTTCAAGTACAACATAGTTATCATCTACTTTAGATACTTTACCTAGTACACCGCCACCTGTTACTACTTCAGTGCCTTTAGCTAGGGAAGCGATCAAGTTTTTATGCTCTTTCGTACGCTTCGCCTGTGGACGCCACATAAGGAAGTAAAAAATAACAACGAAACCTGCAAGAAGTACTAAATTAAAAATACCTCCGTCTGCAGCTGCGCCGCCTTCAGCGTAAGCTGGTGAGATCAATGCGATCATGTGCTAACTCTCCAATGGTTTATGAAACTGTTGCGACCCCTAAATAAAGGGATTCGCTTATTTTTGTTTATTATTCACTCAAAGCAGGCGTTTCTAAGCCACGCTTTGCATAAAACTCATCAACAAAGGCGTCAAATTTACCTTCATCGAGCGCCTTACGCAATCCCGCCATGAGTGTTTGGTAATAACGTAAGTTATGAATGGTATTTAATTGCGCACCAACCATTTCCTGACACTTATCCAAATGATGTAGATAAGACCGAGAAAAGTTTTTACAAGTGTAGCAATCACATTCTTTATCTAAAGGGCCAACATCATGACGATATTGAGAGTTACGAATACGCACAACACCGTCCGATGTGAACAAGTGACCATTACGTGCATTTCGTGTTGGCATAACACAGTCGAACATATCAACGCCGCGACGTACACCCTCCACTAAATCTTCAGGTTTGCCCACACCCATTAAATAACGAGGTCTGTCTTCAGGCATTTTCGGTGTTGTATGATCCAACACCTTCATCATTTCTTCTTTTGGTTCGCCAACAGAGAGACCACCGATTGCGTAACCATCAAAGCCAATATCAACCAAACCTTCTAAAGACTCATCTCGCAGGTTTTCGTACATACTACCTTGAATGATACCAAACAAAGCAGAAGGGTTATCTCCATGCTCATCTTTAGAGCGTTTCGCCCAACGTAAACTTCTACGCATCGATGTCGCGGCTACTTCTGTTGTTGCAGGATGAGGCGTACATTCATCAAAAATCATTACAATATCAGAACCAAGATCTCTTTGAACCTGCATTGAAATTTCTGGGCTCAAAAACACTTTAGAACCATTGATGGGAGAACGAAAGCTTACGCCTTCTTCTGTGATCTTACGCATCTCTCCCAAAGAGAACACTTGAAAGCCACCAGAGTCAGTCAAGATAGGCTTTTTCCATTGGGTAAAGTCATGCAAATCGCCATGAGCTTTAATCACCTCAGTACCTGGACGAAGCCACAAATGAAACGTATTACCCAAAATAATATCCGCACCGATTTCTTCGATGTCTTTGGTCAACATACCCTTCACTGTGCCGTAGGTTCCTACAGGCATAAACGCTGGCGTTTCAACTTTACCTCGTGGAAAGGTCAAGGTTGCACGACGCGCCTTTCCTGATGTCGTGTGAAGTTCAAAATCCATAAAACATTCTGGACGCTTATCAGACATTCGTCTTATTCCTCACTTTGCGGGCCTTTAGCCTGCGCATTTCGTGTAATAAACATGGCATCGCCATAACTAAAAAATCGGTACTTCTGTTCAACTGCAGCTTGGTAAGCTGCCATAACATGGTCGTATCCAGCAAACGCACTAATCAACATAATCAGAGTTGATTCAGGCAGATGAAAGTTTGTCACCAAAGCATCTACTGTTTTAAATTCATAACCTGGATAGATAAAAATACTTGTATCATCCTTCATCGGTGCAATTTCACCACTCTGACTTGCTGATTCAAGACTACGAACACTGGTTGTGCCGACAGCAATAACTCGACCGCCGCGAGCTTTCGTTGCTTTCACTTGATCCACGACGCTCTGTTCTACTTCGACATATTCAGCATGCATAATGTGATCTTTCACATTTTCTACCTTCATTGGCTGAAAGGTTCCCGCGCCAACATGCAATGTAACAAAGGCTGTTTCAACACCTTTTGCCTTTAGCTTTTCTAGTAGCTTATCATCAAAATGCAAACCTGCCGTCGGAGCAGCAACAGCACCTGGTTTTTGATTATAAACTGTTTGGTAACGTTCCTGATCACTTTCTTCATCAGGTCTTTCTATGTAAGGCGGTAAAGGCATGTGACCAACACGCGACAAAACATCCAGCACAGGCTCAGCGAAGACAAGATGGAATAAAGCACCAGAGCGACCAATCATAGTCGCTTCAATTTGCTCTCCCTTGTCTTGTCCTAAAAATAGCTTAGTGTTTTCCTTCGGAGATTTACTGGCACGAACATGAGCCAACGCCTCATTAGTACCAATGACACGCTCTACCAAGATCTCAACTTTACCACCTGATTCTTTCTGACCAAATACACGGGCAGGAATAACTCGAGTGTTGTTAAACACCATCAAATCACCGGGCTGAACCAAGTCCAACACATCAGGAAATTGACGATGGGCAAGCTCACCGCTTGGGCCATCAAGATGCAACAGTCGACTAGCCGTTCTATCTGGCGTTGGATAATTCGCGATTAACGAATCAGGTAAATCAAAGTGATAATCGGAAACGAGCATGAAAAGAAAACTACCTAGAAAAAACGACCCGGCATTTTAGCGAAAATCCACGTAAAAAGGTACTTCCAAGAGGCATCATCTTAAAAAGATAAAAAATAACACCTCCACCCGTTGACTTATCTTTAAATTGCCCTAGAATACGCCTCACCTTTTTCAAGGCCAGTGTGGTGGAATTGGTAGACACGACGGATTCAAAATCCGTTGCCTTCGGGTGTGGCGGTTCGAGTCCGCCTACTGGTACCAACATAAAAAAAGCCCTGATCTGAGATCAGGGCTTTTTTTTCGTTCCTTGAATGACCTTCTTGGACATTACAACAGACCATTAAATCATTTAGGAACACATATGAACCGTCGCAAAAAGATTAAAGACATTCTGACTAAACGTAATAAGCAAGCCACATTGAAAGCAAATCCCAAAAAAGCAAAGCCTAAATATATTTCAAAAGCTGAGCGCGCGAAAATGGAAGCTGATGCCGCAACTGAATCAACAATCGATACAGCACCGTCATCAATAGAAAGCACAGAAGAAAACAAGGCTTAGTTAGCTCTCTAATAACCTAATAAAAAAGCTGAATTAACTCAGCTTACTCCAAACAGCCCATTCATTTCCGCATGGGTCTAGAAAATGAAATCGGCGACCACCAGGAAACTCAAATATTTCCTGCTCTATGGTTCCACCAGCTGATTTAACGTCACTCAAAGTTACTTCCAAATTATCACTGAATAAAACAATCAAAGCGGCGCCTGTCTGTGGTCGTGAACAAAAATTCGCTTGAAAAAAACCACCATCTAAACCGGCATTTTCGAATGCTGTATATTCAGGACCGTAATCTTTAAACCCCCAACCAAATACCCGACTAAAAAATGCCTTATTTAAAGCCAAATCACGGGCTGGTAATTCCACATAATTAATTTTATTGGATGTCATACACTTTTCCCTAACCGACTCTATTTAATAGTTGATGTAACAATTAAGATAACACTAAGTACTATCATAGCTCCGCCAACCCACTGCTGTTTACTGATACTTTCAGCAAAGCGTCGTTTCGAATAATACAAGGCGCCCAATACCTCTAGCTGCCCTAGGGTTTTGACCAAAGCTGGATTCACAAGAGCAAATCCAGTGAACCAAGCAATAGAGCCCAAAGAACTCAACACTCCCACCTTCACACTCAAACCTAAGCTATGACGAAACGGTGCCAGTAAGTCTTTGCTTTTAATAATCTGAATACTGCACAGAATCACAGATTGAAATGCAAACACACACCAAAGCGTTACTCCAGCACTGGTAATAATAGAACCATTTAAAGTATGACTTGCCATGGAAGCACTGACTGATGTGATGGCAAAACATAAACCACTACCCAAGCCAAAAATTAACGATGTATCTTTATGAACCAACTTTAAATTCTTCCACTTTATACTCATAACCAAAGCGCCCAACACACCCAATGCAATCCCCAACCAAGAACCTAAGGTCAACGTATAATGCAGTAAAGGTAAGCCAATTAATGCTGCCAATACCGCTTCCGTTTTTGCCAACAAGGTACCCAAAGCAAAACTGCCAGATTGGAAAACTCTTAGCATCAAATACGTCGCCATTATCTGAGCGATGGTACAGACGCCAACAGCGAGCCAAAACGAACCATCATCAGGCAGTGACACCCAACCAAAGATAAAATAACACACTAATAAATATACGCTCACCAAAGGCAGACCATAAAGTGAACGCGACATAGTGGCATGCAAAAATCCCGCATCACGGGCCAAGGTGTTTTGATACGCCGTTCGAATAGACTGGCAAGCTGCAGCAAACAACGTAATGAAAATCCACATAGTGACTAAATCCTAAAAAGAATTAAAACAAGAAACCGCGTAAGCATGAGACTAAGAGATATATTTGTAAAAGGAATAAATAGCATATTTCAGATTCCTAAAAGGAATTCTTTGAAAGCTCCTTTTATTTATAAACGATTTATTTCACTTTTTTTGACACCTATTTTTTTAAAGTACCATCATGAAAAAAACTTTAAAGAATACCTTTTTTAATCATACAGTTTTAAAGTATCGTTTTATTCGTTTCACTATCGTTGGCGGTGTCGGCTTTCTTATCGATTTATCCTGTATGCTGATGTTTTCTTTATGGCTACCTCACACAGTAGCTAGGGGCTTAGCTTTTTGGTTCGCCGCCACTTCAAATTGGTGGTGGAACCGGCATTTCACATTCATCCACCCCACAAATAATAAAGTAAGCAATAAAAAAGCCGCCATTTTGCAGTGGATGCAATTTCTCGGCAGCTCTATCTTGGCATTTATTCCAAACTGGGGGTGCTATGTTTTATTCTTAACCCTACAACCCTTGATATCCAATCCAACTATTTCTTTACTATGGCCTTATCTCGCTATGATTCCCGGTGTATTAATTGGAATGATAGCGAACTATCTATTAGCCCGCTTCTGGATATTCTCTAATCACACACTAATAAAACCATAATACTTCATTTCACTTTTCATCAGCGTATTCCGCAAAACGTTCAGCGGATTTATCATGCACTTGATCATGACGAGGCCAAGGCCAACCACCAAATTTCGTCACTTGATAGTCATTAAAGGCTTGTTGTAGTTCGGCTTTTGTATTCATCACAAAAGGTCCATGCTGCTCAACGTGCTCACCAATAGGACGACCTTGTAGCATAAGAAAACGAGCCTGTTTACCAAGGTTTTTTATTACTACGCAGGCATCACTTTTTAATACAAAAGCTTCATTGATCGAGCCTTCCACATCATCTAACTCAACCTTTTCACCTTCGAAAAAATAAAGGCTTCGATTCAACCCAGAAACCGCGGCAGGCAATGTCCATTCTCCACTTTCAGGCAGATCGATTATCCAGATTGCCACATGGCTGTCATTCTCAGCAGCCCATGAATTAGGCGGGCAAGGTGCTGCTATCACATCATCCAAAGTCCCTGCCACCACCTTAATAGACACCTCATTACCTTTAGTGTCTAACACTTTAACAATTGGTGTATCCTCATTCCACAACATAGCAAAATGTGGTGGAACCATTTTATTTTTACTAGGAAGGTTCAACCAAACTTGAAAAAGTTCAAGGAAATTATTGCCCTCTTCATTTAGCAAAGGAAACATTTCTGAATGTTGAATCCCCTCTCCTGCGGTCATCCATTGAGTATCACCTTCACCATAGCGACCAGAGGCCCCCATAGAATCCGCATGATCAACCCAACCTTTATTAACAATAGTTACCGTTTCGAAACCACGATGGGGATGCGCAGGAAAGCCCGGAATCTTTTTCCCGTGATACATTCGCCAACCATCCATACCAACAAAATCTTGGCCTAACATACGCCCCACCAAAGATGACGCAGGCCCCATATTGCCATCACCTTTAGGGTATTTATCATTATGAAATGCACAAAATAAGAAAGGATCAAAGGTTGGCCAAAACATATCCAACGGCAGACGTTTTAAAATAGAATCACTCATCACTTTCTCCACAAATCCGTCACTATTGAAATCATCATAGCACTCTCTTATACAATTGATTTATGCTGTTATTGGATCAAACCTATCAACTTTTCCAATAAACACTTCTAGTAAAAACGAGTCTTTTTCTCAGAAAGCGAAAAATGCCTACTAACCAACACCATCAATTTACACAGGAAAAATAATTTTCGATGTACAGCCTTCGTCATCATTATCAAATAGACTAAACTCACAATGATATTTCGCACAGATATCACGAACTATCATCAGCCCTAGACCATAACTTTCGCCACCAGGCTTTCCCTTCAAACCACAACCAGTATCAATAATACTAATTACACCATCTGACATTAGCATAGTCACACAACCTTCATCTGTACAAGCCAAGGCATTTTTAAGTAAATTTCCAATCAAGATATTTAAAGTCGGAATAGGCAATTTAGTAGCAACCAGACCTTCATTGATGATTTTTATTTCTACAGATTTACCCGATAAATACCCCCAATGCATTTGGCGGATATTTTCCAGTTCACTTACTTCAACAGAACGCTGGGGAATGGTCGATAAATCATCTTCGCGGGTTAATGACAATAAGGTGGTGATATAGTCTTCCATTTCCTGACAGGCTTGATTCATACGCAATCGCTGCCTCTCTAAAAAACCTTTCGAGTCGGACTTTCCTATCAATGTCACCGCCCCCTTCATCACCATCAGAGGTGTTCGTAATTCATGACTTGCATAACGATTAAATGCCCGCTCACGCTCAATCAAAGAACGAATCTGATCTTGATAATCATTAAGGCGCTCTACCAACTGATGCACCTCCCTTGTTGTCGCGCCATTTGGTAACTTGATCGCAGAAAGGTTGCTAGGGCTTCTCTCTCCAAGGCTCCTTGAAAGTTCAGACAATGGGTGAGTCAAACGATTTGATATACGCATTACAACCCACAAACTTACCACCAGCAACAACAGAGACAACACCAACTGGGTACTCTGAGTTTCGAACATCTGACTCTCGCTGGTTTCATAAATTTCATCGTAATGGAGTAAATACAGTGTTTTTTCCTCACCGTTTAACATCACAGTAGAGCGCATAGAGAACATTTCTAAACTTGTCTCTGATGCCTCATCCAACTCATAAGGCTTGTCATCTGTCATTCTGGAATTTAGAACAACACCTACTGGTAAATTGTCTTTTCCAACATAAGCCTCAGAAAATGGTGGCACAGCCATATAAGTAAGATCTGTGCCCTCTAGTAAATTAACTGCCGTATTTTTATCTTTTAACATACGGTTTTCAGCGTAAATCATTTCTATATCTTCAATCAGAGACTCAAACATAGAAAAGTGGAACGCAATGATGGCAAACGCAACAATAGAAAAATAAGTAAAGGTCAGCTGCTTAGCCGTTTTAATACGCTTCATTCTTCACCTTCCGCTATCAAGCGGTAGCCAACTTTGGAAACCGTTTTCAAATAAGCATGCTCAAAGGGTCGATCAATCAGGCTGCGTAATTGATAAATATGGCTGCGCAGTACTTTACTGTCTGGCTCTTCATCGCCCCACAAGGCATCACAAATTTCATCTTTGGATACGACATCTGGTGCTTTCTGAATCAGACATTTCAAAATAGTGTATTGGGAAGGGTTTAATGAATAGCGACTGCCTTCCCGTTGCAAAACTCGTGTACTCATATCCAAAGACAAATTACCGTAACTTAAGACACGATTTGCCACACTGCCTTTACGTCGTCTAACTAAAGCTTGTAATCGAGAATCTAGAATCTCTAAATCAAATGGTTTAACCAAATAGTCATCAGCCAAATTCGCAAAACCAGCCAGAATATCGTCCTTAGTATCCCGTGCGGTCAGCATCAATATTGGTGTATCAACCCCAACATCACGCAAAGATTTACACACTGTCAAACCATCCATTTTAGGTAACATCACGTCTAATATAATGGCGTCATAATGCTCGGTCTTAGCCAGTTCATAACCTTGTAGGCCATTGCTCGCATAATCTAAAACGTAATCCTTGATTTCAAAGTAATCAAAGATTATACCGGCAATGTCTTTATGGTCTTCCACTAAGAGTAATTTCATAGTTGTCTCTGCTGCCACTACGTAAAAATCGCCAGCCAAATACTGTCGACTAAGAATAAATAATTCACTCTTTTTAATACGCCATATTGTCCCATAAATACATGAAAAAAAAGTGAATCACCTTTTTGCGACAAACCAACTTTTAAGATGCCTCCATAAACCTTTTCCGCGTTAGGAGAACTCTAACCATGAACGCTATTCCATATAGAAAACATATGCACTCAACAGGTATTCATTCACCAGATATACAACAGGTACATTCAGCAGACGTACAACCTTTGGTCACAGTTATTATTCCATTCTTAAATGAAGCCGATGTTTTGGCTATTTGCCACCAAAGAGTCTGTGAAGCACTCACTAAATTACACCAGCATTGTGAGATTCTTTATATCGACGACGGCAGCCAAGATGACAGCTGGAGTTTAGTTAGCCAATTCAAACATCATTTACATCAGGTTCGCAGCTTACGTTTAAGCAGAAACTTCGGCAAAGAAGCTGCAATGAGCGCAGGAATGAAAGCGGCATCTGGACGCTGCGTTATTTTACTTGATGCTGATTTACAAGATCCGCCTGAGTACATCCCAGAAATGGTAAAAGCTTGGGAAAACGGTGCACAAATTGTCGAAATGCAACGCAGTGAGCGTCATGGTGAAAGTTGGTTAAAACGCGCCACTGCCCATTGTTTTTATCGTTTTATGTCTCAAATAAGCGATCACCCGATTACGGAAAACGTTGGTGACTTTCGCTTGATGGATCAAAAGGTCGTGAAGGTTATTAACACCTTGCCAGAACGAACACGTTTCATGAAAGGCTTACTTGCTTGGCCAGGATTTAAACGCATTATTTTAAAGTTCGACCGCGACCCTCGCCTCGCCGGAAACACAAAATGGAATTACCCAAAACTGATCCACCTAGCACTAGAAGGCATCACTTCGTTTAGTACCAAGCCATTACGTTGGGCGACAATGGCAGGCATGATGACATCTGCAATCGCCTTCATTATGGCCATTATCATTTTAACTAAAACCCTTGTTTGGGGGGATCCTGTTGTTGGCTACCCCTCTACTATTTTGATCATCTTATTCTTGGGAGGAATACAGTTACTCTCTATTGGTGTTCTTGGTGAATACGTTGGCCGCTTATTTATTGAGTCCAAACAACGCCCCTTATATGTACTCATGGAAGAAGCCACGACAAAACCCACCTTTCAGACAACCAAGCCTCTTCGGACAGATACTTTTCAAAATGCATCGTTTTCAATACAGGAATAAAGTAATGCCTAAGACACCTTTTAGACCATCGCTTAACTCGCAACCTTCCGTTAAGTTCCTTCTTTTTATACTAGGTAGCAGCTTGGTTATACGCTTTATATCCTTAGGCTTGTACCCACTAATGGATACCACTGAAGCAAGATACGGCGAAATGGCACGAATCATGTTTGAAACAGGTAACTGGATCACACCTATGTTTGACTATGACGTGCCATTTTGGGGAAAACCACCCATTTTCACTTGGTTAAGTGGGTTAGGTTTTAGTCTTTTGGGTATCAACGAATTTGCAGCACGGGTTCCACACCTTATTGTAGGATTAGCCATTCTTGGCCTTGTTTATGTGTTGGCGCGAGATAAATTTCAATCTAAGCCTATGGGGCTTTTCGCAGCGGCATTACTAGCTTCAACAATTTCTTTCATTTTACTAATTGGTGCAGTCATGACAGATACTGCACTGACTTTTTCTATTACTTTAAGCATGGTTAGCTTTTGGCAAGCCCAGAGACACTTTAAAAGCAATCAAGGTAAATATTGGGGGTATTTGTTCTTTATAGGATTAGCGTTAGGAATGTTATCGAAAGGCCCATTAGCCATAGCTCTGATTGGTATTAGCCTAACTATTTGGCTCATTCCAAATGGTCGCTGGAAGAAACTATGGCACGCGTTACCGTGGGGTTATGGAACTCTACTTTTTATTGTTATTTCAGTACCTTGGTACGCCATTGCTGAATACAAAACACCTGGTTTCTTAGACTACTTTATTGTGGGCGAACACATTAAGCGTTTCATTGTCAGTGGTTGGCAAGGGGACTTATATGGCACAGCTCATGAAAGAGCACGCGGCACTATTTGGATTTATGCCTTTATCGCTATGTTACCTTGGAGCCCGTTATTAATCTGGCAATGGATTCGCTCAATCAAAGAAGGAAAAGATACAGAGGAAAGCGTCGATGGCTTTGGCAGTTTCCTTTTGTTGTGGATGCTTTCACCCATGCTTCTATTTAGTTTTTCAGGAAACATATTAGCCAGCTACGTCATGCCTGCTTTACCTGCAATGGCATTGCTTTTGGTTCATCTTCACAAACAAAGACCATTAGCACAGTGGCTATATAAAGTGGGTGTCATTACGCCATTCCTACTTATTACTTTAGTGTGTACACTGAATTTTAATTGGATTCATCCACGCTCTGAAAACATGATTTTAAACGTTTGGAAACAGCAACCTGAAGCTACAGAAAGCGATTTATTCTATCTGCACAAACGGCCTTTCTCAGGCCAATATTATTCATCTGGTAAAGCCAAACAACGCTCAACAAAATTGGACTCTTGGCTACCCTCACAAACCAAGCCATTTTTCATAGTACAGCCCATTAACAAGCATACAAAATATGAAAACTGGTCATGCATAGAAAGGACACATACCGAAAAAAGCACGCTACTGTATTGCCGTCCTGAATTGAATAGATGAACAACTGAACTAGTCCTCTATTGAAATAATTTCACTTAACCAGTTAATAAAAACACGAACCCTAAGCGAGACCTGCCTGTTTTGTGGATACAAGACAGAAACAGGCATAATGGGAGGAGGAATGTTTGGTAAAACAACCTCCAGCCGCCCTTCTTTTAAGTGATTTTCAATTCGATAACGTGGGACTTGAATTAAACCAAGTCCCGCCAATGCGGCATCTGTATACAAATCAGCACCAGTAACTGAGACTTTATGAGACAACTCAATTTCTACAACGTCACCCTCAACAATAAAATCCAAATGGCTATCCATACCGACTAATGTCGACAAATAAGCCACTACATGGTGTTCTTTGAGTGATTCCAGTGTTGTTGGCTTACCGTACTGTTCAAAATACTCAGGACTGCCAACAGTAACTTGCTCCAACCTTGTAAGCGGTTTAGCGATCAGCGAAGAATCCTGTAAATTACCGGCTCTTAATACGCAATCAACCCCCTCCTTTACCAAATCAATCAAACGATCATCTTCACCTATATGCAAAGAAATATCAGGGTAACGTGCAACAAAATTTTGAATATGAGGCATAACAAAGTGCTTTGCTAATGTACCTTGCAAGTTAACCCTGAGTAACCCTTTCGGTGGTTTGTCTTGAAAGGCGTTATCCGCTTCCTCTAAGTCACTGAGAATATTTAAGCATCGACGGTAATAGGCTTTTCCCTCTTCAGTCATCCTCACCTGACGAGTGGTGCGCTCTAATAAACGTACGCCCAAACGTTTTTCTAATCGTTTAATCAAATTCGAAACCGTCGCTCTGGGAATGTGTAAATCCTCTGAAGCTTGAGAAAAACTGCCACACTGAGCAATACGAACAAACACCTGCATTTCTTGAAAACGATCCATTATCGCTCCAATTATTAATGTAAATGGAATTATTAAATCAAATATACGGCGATTATCTTTCCATTGAAACAATCTAGTCTATCTCTCGTGAACCAAGATAAAAAAATCATCACCCATATTTAGTTACTTAACTCCTAACATCAATAAAACGAGAGAAAACCATGACCACAAAAAATCAAAAAATTGCACTGATTACTGGTGCTTCCCGTGGCATTGGTGCGAGCATTGCTCAATACCTTGCCGACGACGGTTTTGCCGTTGTAATCAATTACGCTTCCAATGATGATGCAGCAAACGCCTTAGTCAGCAAACTGCTTGCTGAAGGCAAAACTGCCATCGCCATAAAAGCGGACGTATCAAAGTCAGACCAAGTAAAAGCGCTTTTTGATGAAATTGAAAAGACACTGGGAAAAATCGATGTTTTGGTAAATAACGCAGGCATATTGCAGACTCAATCACTCGCAGAAACATCAGACGAGCTATACACAAAAAGCTTTGCCATCAATACCCAAGGCGTATTCAACACCTTACGCGAAGCAAGCACTCGCATAAACAATGACGGAAAAATCATTAACCTATCCAGCACAACACTGGCCCTTAATTTACCTGGTTACGCGATTTACAACGGTACCAAAGCCGCCGTTGAAGCTTTCACCAAAGTATTTTCTAAAGAGCTCAGAGGCCGCAAAATTACGGTAAACGCTATTGCTCCGGGCCCTGTTGCAACGGATTTATTTTTGTCTGGAAAAAGTAAAGTGACGATTGAGACATTTGCAAAAATGGCACCACTAGAACGTCTAGGTCAACCACATGACATTGCAAAAATTGCTGCTTTTCTTACTCGTCCCGAAAGCAGTTGGATCAACGGACAAATAATAAGAGCTAATGGCGGCATTGCCTAAATGGTAGCTAGAGCAACGAAAATACGATTTATTGCCAAGCTATTGTCGATAAGTTTAGCCTACTTATTAAGCGCTTGCTCCAAGCCTTATACTCTCGATGCAGCAGGAAAGCCAACCATGCAGCCTTCAGTTACCTATTTATATTTATTGCGTCATACACCCTTTTTTAAACAACTAAACAATACCCAGCTACGCTGGGTAATTGGGCACTCTAAAGAATGGGAAATAGACAAAGGCGGTGTTATTGCCACAAACCAAAGCACACCAGACTACTGGTTGCTTCTTGATGGAAGCTGGCAACTTATTTGCCAACAACAGAATGTTTCAAAAGAAAAAAATCATACAAAGACATGGTTCCACCAAAGTGAAATTCAATTACCTTGTGAACTCGTGGCCGCATCGCCTAGCTTCGTAATGCGCATTCAGCATGATGAAATGCAAATCATGCTAGAAAATGGCTTTCCTTTTGAACTTAGCAAGTGAAAAGGCGTTACCTCAATAAAAAGGGAGTTCCCAATGAATTGGAAGCTCCCTTTTACATCTACTTGACCACTATAAGGATAATACAAAAGTCACATGGTGACAGAGCCATAACTTGGTTCAGAATGAGAGTTGCTTAACGCTTCTTGAGCATGGGGAATGTACATAACCGCTTCATTACTCTCTATAGAGCGTGGTTTCTCAGTCTCCCCTTTCCAAGCAATTTTACGTTCATCACGAGGCGAGACGCCAATGTGCTTTCGATAACAACGACTAAAATGCGGTGTAGAAATAAAGCCACAAGCCATAGATATTTCGACAATCGACATATTAGACTGCTTGAGCAGTTTACGTGCTCTTTCCAATCTTAAACGAAGATAATAACGGGAAGGTGAACAATCTAAATGACGATGAAACATGCGCTCTATTTGTCGACGAGAAACATCAACAAAGGAGGCTAACTCATCCAGCTCAATAGGCTCTTCCAAGTTATTTTCCATTAACTCGATCACATCCACTAACTTTGGGGTACACATACCAACACTATTAAATTGACGCATTGGCATACGTTGTTGATCTGACTCATTACGAATACGATCACAAATAAACATATCGGAAATGGCATTAGATAATCGAGGGCCATGCTGCTTTGTCATCATGTTTAAAAACATGTCCATTGGCGCACTGCCACCTGATGCCGTCATTCGATTTCGATCAATGGAAAATAAGCGGTTATTGCAGTTCACTTTGGGATAGGTTTCTTGCAACGCAGTTAAACACTCCCAATGTACACTACATTGATAACCGTCTAACAAGCCAGCGTAAGCAAGCACATAAGCGCCGGTACAAATACCACCAAGCTGAACCCCTTTACGAGACTGTTTTATGAGCCAAGAAACTTGTTTTGCAGAAAACCCACGGGTGATATCAACACCGCCAGCCACAATAATCAGATCAAAATCTGTATTATCTTGGATCGAATAATCCGGTGTTAAGCTCAATCCATCACTGGCAGTAACCGATTGCCCGTTTTCAGAAATTAAACTCCAACTATAAAGTTCTTCAGCAGACAACTGATTAGCCATGCGCAATGGCTCAATAGAAGAAGCCAAGGCGATCATAGTAAAATGATCGAGCAATAAAAAGCCTACTTTTGTTTTGCCTTTGGCACCAAAAGCGAGAGTTGAGTCTGTCGCCATTTCCATATTAATGTCCTCATATGTGTGCTGCTTACGTCTACCGCCTAGCGATAATTTATGCCTGCTGTTTTGCTTACCATTTTCTATCTATCCGTTAGATATACGAATAAGACAAAGCAAAATACAGACCATTTATTAAGCAACTCTTTCTTATTTTTAAGGAAACTCAAAGTCTTTATGGTATTACTGATTTTTATACACTCAATAAAGCGAACACTAGAGAATAAGCCGATTTGAGTTCGTATTCCGACAATTAAAGCTCAATATCTGGCACATAAAAAACAGAACACCATGCACTAATATAGAACAAGAACGCGCTTTTATTGAACGCTTATTTAATAAAAAACGCATATCCTTATTTCAAACAACCGCAAAGTAAGGCTAGGTATAGTTTAATACTCAATAACGACATCTGATTTCGGCACAGTACAACAAGATAAAACATAACCATCTTCAACGTCTTCATCTGTGATGCCACCATTATGATCCATCTGAGTTTCACCACTTTTCACTAAGACTTTACAAGTACCACAAATTCCCATACCGCAGGCTTTCGGAATCATTAAGTCAAGTTTCGCAGCTGCCGTATGTAAGGTTTCACCAGCGGTAACCTGAACACTCTTACCGCTGCCGGAAAATTCTATACGTAATAAATCGGCTTGGTTAACGGCATCAGCTTCGGCTTGTGCTACTTCTGCTTGCTCAATCGCGTCTTCCACAACACTAACTGGTGTTTCGCCAAAGGACTCTTCATGATAATGGGCCATATCGAAACCTCTTTCTTGAAGAAGTTTTTTTACCGCTTTCATATAAGGCGCAGGTCCACAACAGAAGATCTCACGCTCCATAAAGTCAGGTGATATCATATCCAGCTTGGCTTCATCCAAATAACCTCGATAACCTTGCCAAGGTAAACCGTTTTCCATGCGCTCAACAATTAAATACAAACCAAAATTATCCAAACGAGCTGCCATGTGATCCAGCTCACGAGGATATATCACATCTCGTGGAGAACGAGCACTGTGTATAAAGGTAATGTCGACATCCGCATTAGTATCAAACAACCAACGAGCCATAGACATAACAGGAGTAATACCTACACCACCAGATAACAGAAGCACCTTGTCTGATGGGAAATCAATGCAATTAAAATTCCCTACCGGACCATGAACAGCCAACTCCGAGCCCACGGTCAAATTATCATGCAACCAGTTAGACACTTCACCGCCAGCAACCCTTTTTACCGTAATAGAAAAGCTGTAAGGCACGGAAGGCGAACTCGAAATAGTATAAGAGCGCATTACCTGCTTGTTCTCAATCTCCAACTCTAAAGTGACGAACTGTCCCGGTTTAAAGAAGAACATCACAGGCTGATGCGCCATAAAACAAAAAGTGCGCACATCCCAAGTTTCATGAATCACCTTCACACAACGTACGTTGTGGCGGCCATTCATCCAAGTTTGAGTATTGACGGGTGCCAAGTAGTCAGCATTCACCAAAGGCGTCGAAGAGTCGGTCATAATAAGATCTCATAAATTAAATTAGTTATCGCACCGTTTCGAGCCATTTTGGAGGCAGTTGCTCAATCCGAGTTAACCCTAACCGACAATTTGTTGCTCATGGCAGTCAAGCCTAGACGACACAAGCCGTTGCGAGTCGATTTATGTATCAACTCATGTCGCTAACGGTCATTTATCTCCCTTTTAATTAAGCCAATATAGCCTCGTAATCAAACACGCTGAAAAACAGTCCAATCAATCTTTTTGTCATGAAGGCCCAGAAAGATGAATCAACACGACCTACTTAATGTTCGACATGCTTCACTTGATGAAGCCAAAACAGCCATGTCCGATATGCTGGACAAACGTCCTAGCAATTACTCATTAGACGCACCACTGTATAACGATCCACATATGTTCAGAGTCGACATGGAAGAGGTCTTCCAAAAAGAATGGCTTTTTGTCGGCATGACCAGTGAAATTCCTAAAAAAGGCGATTACATCACGGTTGAAGTGGGGCAAAATCCAGTATTAATTGTGCGTGATGCCGAAGGTAACGTGAATGCATTCCACAATACCTGCTCTCACCGTGGCTCGCTTATTTGCACAGAACACAGAGGCAAGGTCGCTAATCTCGTTTGCCCTTATCACCAGTGGACCTACGATTTAAAAGGCAATTTACTGTTTGCTGGCACAGAAATGAACCAAAATTTTGACAAAGGCCAACACGGTCTAAGACCCGCGTTTTGTAAAACGGCAGGCGGTTTTATCTTTGTCTGTCTTGGCAAAGAAGCACCCGAAGACGGTTTTGGCGAATTTCTAGAAACACTCGAAACTTACATGGAACCCTACGACGTTGAAAATACCAAGCTGGCTGTTGAATCAACCATGTTCGAAAGAGCTAACTGGAAACTGGTATTAGAAAATAATCGCGAATGCTATCACTGCTCTGGCAGTCACCCAGAATTGCTTCACACATTACTAGAATGGGATGACACAGAAGACCCACGGGCGACTCAGGACTTCTTAGACCATTATGCTCAACAATCTGGTCAATGGGACGCAGAAGGCATTCCTCACAAGCTGAAAAGCTTTGGGGAAGTACAACGTAACCGAATCGTGCGCATGCCATTAAAAAAAGACACCAAGGTTATGACAATCGATGGCTCCGCCGCCAGCAATAAAATGCTCGGCCGCATCAAAAATCCAGAGCTTGGCTCAATGCGAATATTGCATCTGCCCAACTCTTGGAACCACATGCAATCCGATCATTTTATCGTCTTTCGTGTGTTACCTGTTTCTGCTCAGGAAACCATAGTTACTACCAAATGGTTTGTTCACAAAGACGCCGTTGAAGGTGTCGATTATGAACCAGAAAATCTTCGCAAAGTCTGGGACGCAACCAATGAACAAGACAAGATACTCGGCGAGCGTAATCAGCTAGGTATCAACTCCATAGGTTACCGTCCCGGTCCTTATTCCGAAACCTATGAGTTTGGTGTCATCAACTTCTTAGATTGGTACTCAAACACCATCAAGAAAAACATGAAGATCACATAAATCACTTCAATATGCGACCGCTCCAAACTTCAAAAAAGCGAACCATGAGGTTCGCTTTTTTTTATCTTTTCTAGCATAGCTTTTAGAAGGGTATTATCATGACCGACATTAAAGACAACTCTCTACTGTCATTCAAATGATTTAATGTGGTGATACGCAAATGATAAAGTTAAAAGGTTTTACCAGTAATATTGTCCATCATGACCGCCAGCAAGGTTACAACGATAATCCAATTCATACACCAATTTATAATTCTGTTCCTTACGGCTATAACAGCACACAAGACTTGATGGATGTATTCCAAGGTAAAGCTTCAGGCCAAAGCTACGCAAGACAGTCAACGCCCACAACAGACAGTCTACAAAACATGATCTCAGGAACAGAACAAGGTATTGGCAGTTTAGTTTTTGCCACAGGTATGGGTGCATTAAGCGCAGTTTTCTTGAGTCTATTGAAGCAAGGCGACCATTTGATTGCGAGCCGGTTCTTGTTTGGCAATTCTTATAGCCTGATGACTACTTTAGAAAACTTTGGCATTGAAGTGACATTAGTCGATGCTACTGATGTGAATAATGTGATTGCGGCCAAACAAGATAATACGCTCATGGTATTTGTAGAAACCATTGCAAATCCTGGCACACAAATCGTTGATTTAGCCGCCATTGGTGATTGGTGTGAGCAGCAAGAATTAGTTTATGTTGTTGATAACACTATGACATCCCCTTATTTATTCCAGCCAATCAGAGTAAAAGCCAGCTTAGTCATGAACAGCTTGTCTAAATATTTTTGTGGTCATGGCACTGTATTAGGTGGCGCTATTACAGAAACAGGATTATACGATTGGACTAACTACCCTAATATTTTCGAAGCCTATCGACAGGGTGATAATCGAAAATGGGCGCTTACGCAGATAAAGAAAAAGCATTACGTGATATGGGTGGTACTCTAAGTTCAGACGGAGCTTACCAAATTGCAGTTGGTGCTGAAACAATGGCATTACGTATGGATCGCTCTTGCGCCAATGCGCTCGCTTTAGCAAAAATGCTGGACGCCCACGATAAAGTAGAAGCTGTATATTATCCCGGTCTGCCTTCTCACCCTCAACATGACAAAGCAAGCAATTGGTTCAAACACTATGGTTCGATTCTTAGTTTTGATCTAAAAGCGGATTACGATTGCGCGGCCTTATTAGATTCCATTGATATTATTATTAATGCTACACACCTAGGTGATAATCGTACCTTGGCGCTTCCAATGGCTGGAACTATTTTTTACGAAATGGGATCAGAAAATAGAGCGAAATCGGGTATCAGTGAAAAAATGATACGCTGCTCTATCGGTATTGAAGATACAGAAGATTTACTAGAAGGCTTTAAACTAGGACTAGACCAGTTATAATTTTTCAATAAAGCCTCTTCAAATAAAAAAGCGAGCCATTTCAAAATGGTTCGCTTTTTTAATTCTGAAACTTAAAATGCTCAAACGGGCTTACTTACACTTCATTATTTATCGCTAAATGCTTTAACAGCTTTTACAGAATCCGCTTCAGCAATCGATCTGCTCTTGTGCGAATGACCTTTTTCAACAACCGCTGAATCTTAGATGGATAATCTTGCAGTGTTTCAAGCTGACTGCATGTAGCAATACGTTGAGTATGCAAAAAAATGTTCTCAAATTCTGCGTTAAATTTCGCCTCTAAAAGCTTCTTAGGGTCATTAATCAACAAACCATTTTCTAAGTCTAACGACCAAGCTCTAGGGTTCACATTATTCCCTGTCAGTAGCATGGCACAGCGATCAACCCACAAACCTTTCAAATGATAGCTATTAACATCGTGCTTCCACAGATGGATCGATAATTGACCAGACCTTATGAATTTTTCATTAATCACAGAGAATTTTCGCAGATTAATTTCATACAAGTAAGGCAAGCCGGCAATGGCTTTAAACGGCTGATCAGGTGCGATGTAGAAATCATTGGCAGTTTTATCACCTACGACAATATCAACCTTTACTCCCCGTTTAATTGCGCAGCTTTACTTCTCGTAACACAGATTTCGGAAGGTTAAAGTAAGGTGTACATAAAACGATTTCTTCTTTCGCACTCGCCAATAAAGTAAGAATTTGCTTATTGAGTATATTATTACGTTTCCCAACACCGACTAAAGGCGTGACAGCAACATGACCCTCTTGAATCTGTTCCGTTTTTCCTCGATAAAAGGATCGACTCAATGCAATACGAAATTTGCGGATTGACGGTTTTATATCTTTGGTGCTTGGTAAACCTGTTTGTGAAAGATTTTGAACTGCTGCTTGGTCAATCATATCCTGACGTACAAAATCCGCCATACTGTCCGCCAAGGAAGCATTATGGATTATATGATAACGATCAAACCGATAACGGTCTTGATAATGCAGATAAACGTTATTCAAACTGGCACCGCTATAAATTACGGTGTCATCAACAACAAAGCCTTTTAGATGCAAAACACCAAATACTTCACGATTACGCACAGGCACGCCATAAACGGGAATCGTCACATCGTATTTATCAGCATAAGCCTGATAAAATGCCGCATTGCCTTTCGATTTTTCAGCACCGACAAGCCCTCGTTGAGCACGATGCCAATCAACACACACGGCAATATCTAAGTCTGGGTTACGCAACTTGGCTTCATAAAGTGCCGTTAGCACTTCTCGCCCTGCTTCATCGTCTTCAAGATAAAGGGTAACAAGATAAATTCTAGTGGTGGCCGTATTAATGGCTTCTAATAAATATTCGCGAAAATGACGAGCCGATTGCAAAACATCAAACTGGTGGGGATCAACCGAAAAAGTGGGCAATGTGCCAAGAGAATATCGAATGGGCATGATACGGAAGTGCTACCTTTTTTAAACAACAGCGAACTGTAACAAATTTGTTTGTTTTATGCTGTATGAATTCTCTTTATTGGTTTAATTCTTATTGATTCAAACCCAACTCTTTTTGTTTTTTCTTCGTCAAACCCAACGACACAATACGATAGGATTCTTGAATATAATAGGTTAACTCTTCGTCCAACTCTTTTGACCCTTCAAATTGTTGAATCCACTTCATACCACGGGAAGCAAGATAAGGCGCAGGCCTATAACCTTCTTTATTAGATAAAAAGTCATAGTTCAAATCCGATGTTTTGAATGTAAAAGCAGGCCCTTTGTCTTTATTCCAGCCGCCGATGGCAAATACCTTACCACCGACTTTCCAGACCTGAGAGTTTCCCCACTGAACAACATGGGTTGTAACAGGCAAAGAGCCACAAAATTGATTGAACTCATCATAGGTCATATTTTGATCCCTTTAGTTGAACTTTATGATAAGCGAAAAAGTATGCTATCAGTCAATTGAGTTCTTAATAAATTGATACATTTCCAATGCTTTATCTGAATTTTGGTGGTAACTTCGAAGAAAGCCATGGAAAAAGGAATGTAAGGTGAAACTATCAAATATATTGTCCACAGTTAATCAGGTAGAAAAATCCAAGTTTATTAACTTTCTAGATCGTATTTGCAGTGAAGCAATTTTACACGATAAAGAGTTAGCAAAACGCATCAACAACCTTGACGGTCAGATCAAAAATGCTTCCAGTGGAGAAATTATTCAGCTTTTTGAGCTCGTTCTCCCTTATTTTGAAAAAAGCGTTAAAGAACAGTTAGCGATGTTGGGCGCACAGGCTTCTCTCTTAACTAATATCGTTAGCCGTGATGGGAATTGTATTGCACGCCTTTCTTGGATCGAAACACTTTATACGAAAGAATGGACAGCTATTGATTCTAAAGCGAAAGAAGTAAAAAGCTTAATAGAAGGAACATTAGATGGAGAGACATTTAATGAGGCCAAGCGCCTAAACATTTATCATGCCTGTCTCAAAGAAGCCTATCTAAATGATGAAAAGAATAATCGAGAAGCAAAAATAACAGACGATGAAAGAAGTATTTTAAATGTCTTAGCCCATAAGCTCGATATTACTGCCGATCAAAAGTCAGCAGTTGAACATTTAGTGAATACTATCCCTCAAACGGGTGTTCAAGACTGCCTTAATACTCTACGAGAAGTTGGACTTGTGTTTGTTAGTCGTAAAAACCTTACCGTTTATGTGGCTGATGAAATAGTTACCATGCTAAATCGAATGCAGGGAAAAGAGCTTGCCGATAAACATCAACTACGCATTTTACGAACCTTAAGTGACTCCGAGTTATCAAATATCCTCAAGGCTCATGGTAAACGGATCAGAGGCGTAGAGCGAACAGAAAAAATTGAAGAAATCATCAAGATGGGATTACCTATATCTGAAATGTTACAGCAAGATATCAGCAGCCCTGACGCAAATACAAACGACAGAAAAGAACGGTTAAAAGTGCTTATTTCTGATTTAGATTTAGGTCTAGAAAAAATCGGGACAACATTAGACGAAAGAACCGATCTAATTATTTCATCTCTTAACTCTTCTGCTGAGAATGAATTTAATGCACTTAGTGCAACAGGCTTTAAAGAATTATTTTCAACATTAAAAACTCACTTCCCAACCCTCACGTCCGTTCTACATAAAGATTTCGAAATTGAAGACAATGAAGAGTTAGATGTAGACAAGCTCAGAGCCTTAAGTATTACACCTCACGACATTCTTTATATGCTATCAAACGAAGACATTAAATTAGTTCGTGACAGTATGGGAATGAGTAAGCGAGGAAACCCTCGTCTAGTCATTTTGGAAAGTTTTGCGGATGCAACAGACAAATTAATAGAAAACTATGCCTTACTCGCTAAGAGAGATCTTGCAGGTTTAAAAAATGAAGGGATAGAAATAAGCGAAGCAGATATAGGTGTTAAGTTCGAAGAAGTTACTAAAGCTATATTTGAACAGCTTGGCCTTGAAGTTGATGAAGATTTACGTCGCTCTATCAATACGGCAAAAGATAAAGCCGACATTATTCTTTCGTTGAGTGAAGATGATGTCATTATAGGCGAAGCTAAGACTTGCAAGAATGGAGATTTTGCTAAATATTCGACTACATCTCGACAAGTAAAAGCTTACGTGAGTCGTTGTGAATCATCTGGTAAACGTGTTGCTCAAGTACTAATCATTGCACCATCATTTTCAAATGATTTTGTAGAATCTGCTGAGATGGATACAGAAATAAATATCTCTTTGCTTGAAGCCGCGGGGTTAAAGCAAATACTAGATGCTTTCAAAGCAAGAAGAAATCCAAAATTTTCAGCTAAATTATTCACTAAAGGCGGACTATTAAAAGCGGACTTGATCGCAAAAAATGTTTGAGTCAATTAACCATTAGTAATGAAAAATGACATTCCCCAAAAAACGCATTTAAGAGGAATGTCATTTTTCAAACATGTTAATTAGTTTTCATGACTTTCGTTTTCATGGAACTGCTGCACCCACTCTTTTGGTGACAAGCCTGTTTTCTTACGAAACACTCTCGCTAACACAGAACCGTGTTCATAGCCCACTTTGTTTGCCACTAGGTTGACGGGCTTGTCTTGAATCAAAAGTTGCTGTGCGGTGGAAATACGTAAGTCGGTTAGAAAGTCATTCGGTGTTTGCCCTACTGTATCTCGAAATAGCTCTGAAAACTTGGAGCGAGACATAGCCGCACTTTCTGCCATTAAGTCCAACGTCCAGGCTTCTTCTGGCGCTTCTTGTAATTTCACCAAGGTCGGTGCTAAAGCAGGATGACTCAGCCCCGCCAACATACCTTGTATGACCAAGCCTTCTTCAGACAGTTTGCGCAGCATTTGAATGAGCAAGATGTCACACATTTTGCCTACAATGCTTTTTTGTCCAAGCCCCGTCGCGCCAATTTCACTGAACATCCAATCTACGGTATTCGCCATTGGCCCATCGTCTAGATTGAGATAAACCAATTTCGGTAAGCTAGACACTAATTGCTTTTGCTCTAAGGCCGTAAAGTTGATTGCCGCACAAATCAATTCTGCACCTTCGGTTTCATCGCCAATGACTTGATGATTCGTCGCGAACGGTAGAAGAATAACCGCAGGTTTATCAAACAACATTTTATGACCAGAATCACTCAAGACGGTTAACTTGCCTGAGCGAAGGTAGTGCAAATGGCCGCCCTTTTCCGTTTCTAATGAACCCAGTGTTTTCCCACCACAAAAACTACCACTAAAAATAACCTCAGATTGAATCGAAAAGTTATCAATAATATTTTGTAATTTGTTCACGAATACCTACTTAATTTGCCGATTTGGACGATTGGTTTCATTTTATGGCTATCTCGATGCCTTTCATGATTAAGAAATACATAAACTGATCTCATTCACTTAGGGGAATAAGTTAGTAAACACAACAAGCCATAAGTTCAACGGCTTTTCGCTAACGTCTCTTAATGTGTGGTTTTTAACAACTTATTGAAAGTAACGAAAGGAAAAAAACATGAACATTTCTAACTTGATCAAAAATACAGTGGCAGCAACGGTTCTTTTTGCCAGCGCAGCAAGCTTTGCAGCAGACATAGATGCAAACGCAGATGCCAATGACTTAGCGATTAAAGGTTATGACACGGTTGCTTACTTTACAATGAGTAAGCCAGTACTAGGCAGCCCTGAATTCACGTCTAATTACAAAAATGCGACCTTCCGTTTTGTGTCTGCAAAACACAGAGATTTGTTTAATGCAGACAAATCAAAATACGCACCTCAGTACGGCGGTTACTGCGCAATGGGTGTTGCCATGAACTTGAAGTTTGATACAGACCCAACTGCATGGAAAATTGCTGACGGTAAATTGTATTTGAACCTTAACAAAGACGTTCAAAAAGCGTGGTTGAGAGATGTTCCAGGCAACCTAATTACATCAGAAAACAACTGGCCAGAACTAAAAGGTTTAACACCTGCAGAAGCAAAAGCAAAAAATGGCTAATCCACGTTAATGATTGAGCATTGATAGACGGGGACTGTTCCCCTTCAGTTTTTGTCTATATCTAAAATAGTTTGGTCACTTTGATTAAACCAGTGTTTCTCCCCTTCGAGACACTGGTTTTTTTATAAAAAATTCAAACGTCTATACTTATCAAAGGCATTTCATTACTCTGCTCTTTTAATTAGCAATTAGGCACATCAAAGTCGACAGGCTCATCCGTATAAACACACACATCCCAATCGACGGCTAAACCATCTTCTGGGTCACTAACAGTGCGCTTCGAAACTTGCCATATCGGCCCTACTTGCATTAAAAGCTTTTATCATCTGCAAATGGACTCTCAATATGCCTCATGACAATATATTGCAAACAACCATATTCTTATCACATCACTAAATTTTGATACAAAAAAAGAGCACAATTCGAAATAAGACTAACGCCCAACTTCTATGCTCTTTTTTAGTACTCGCAAATTCAGATAATAAGTGCACCACTCATGGTTGAGTAGGTGACGAGAGATCAACTGCCCATAGGTGGTATTCTAACGTCGCCAAACAATTAGAGTATTACCATGAGCTATAAGCAGTTGATCGAAGGACAACGATATCAGATTCAAGCCTATCTGAGCCAACATTTAAGTTACAGAGAGATTGGCAGGCGACTTAACATCAGTCATTCCAGTATCAGTCGAGAGTTAAAGCGGCATACTATCAATGGCACTTATGAGCCTAATGTCGCACAGCGCCGTGCTCAACATCGACGACACTGTGCTGCGAAAAGCCAGATATCACAGAAAACCATCGATTATGTTGAGTTTGGTCTAGCGCTAAAATGGAGCCCTGAACAGATATCAGGTGTAAGCCATTTAATAGGCTTACCTGTCAGTCATGAATGGATTTATGGCTATGTGCAAAGAGACAAGCGTCAAGGTGGAAAACTGTACAAGCATTTACGACACAACGGTAGGCGATATCGAAAAGGAAAGCATACCAAACGGGTCATTATTCCTAATAGAGTTGGTATCGAAGAACGCCCTGATATAGTGGATAGCAAGCAGCGTTTTGGTGACTGGGAAGTCGATACCGTTTTAGGCAAGCAAGGTACTGGAGCGATTGTTAGCTTGGTTGAGCGGAAGAGTAAGATGTACTTAATCCGTAAAGTGCCCAAGAAAAGTACTGAAGATGTGTGTCGAGCGGTTGGTGCTATGCTGTGGCGCTATCGTCGTCACGTGCATACGATTACCGCAGATAACGGAACAGAGTTTTGTGCCCATGAAAGCATTGCTCAAAAACTGAAGGCCGATGTGTATTTTGCTAACCCTTACGCTTCCTGGGAGCGCGGCTTAAATGAAAATTTTAACGGTCTGCTGAGGCAATATATCCCTAAGGGAACCGATCTTAGGACAGTGACAGATGAAGAAGTTGCGAAGGTACAAAGGTCACTAAATCTGAGGCCAAGGAAGTGCCTTGGCTATAGACAACCTGCGGTCGTGTTCGATGAACTACGAAGTGCAGCGTAATTTAGGGAGTGGTGCACTTCGGAGTTGAATTCGCGCTCTTTTTAATACTTGGTCATTTAATTTTTAATTCGTAATATCAATCCGCTACTCGGCTATATTTTTCTACCGATACATATCCATCAAAATAATAAAGACACGAAAAATTACCGTCTTTATTGTTATTAACCAAATAACAGGTGTAATCCTCTGCCTCTGGTTCAGACAAGGCCACATCACAGGAATCTCTGTCTTGATCCTGACCGTTGATTAATAAGCTATTCCCTTCATGTTTCCAAACATAATTAGAAACATATAATTCACACATATTCTCTTCATCGCGGAAAGAATAGACTCCGGTACCATCTTCTTTGATATTGTCTTGGTTGCCGGGCGTGTCATCCACATCGCATCCTTCATCTTCCCCCATGAATACCAAATTGTATGTTCCAATCAAATCCAGAGGTTGATATGTCGTTTTATCAAAGTAAGCATCCGATGTTGATGTCAAACCAGCTTGATCAATCTTCATAATAAAACTGCTTTTCATGTCCAAACTTTGAAACATATGAGCCATTTCATATTTCATTGTACAAGCATTATCAACATGGGTTTCGGCAAGCAAAGGATCTAGCTCGCCGGACCCCAGCAACTCACCCAATTTATGAAAGTCTGCCGAGATGCTAACCAAACCATTATTATTAATTGGCTCTGTTACTAACTTATTTGCTATCAGAGTTGAATGCTCACCTGAGAAAACAACCAAGTGCTTACCTTTAATCGCAGCCTTCACATCGACATCAGTTTCCGCAGGCAAGTCTAATAACACTTCATTGCCATTTTCAGACAAGGTAATTTGAGGTGTTAATGGGAGTTTTTTAGCCTGCTCAAATAATGCGACAGGGTTTTCTGCAGCAACACTGATTAAGAAATCGATAGATTCAGGAAGTACGCTGCCTTCTTTCATTTTCAGATCAAAAAGCGATATACCAATGCCTTTCATTCCAGCAGCCGCCGACGCTTCATTTAGAAGTGCTACTGGCATAGCACTCATCACGTCTTCTTTCATATATTGTAAGGGGGCACATTTGAACTCAGTGCCTTGGAACTGAACAAGAAGAGATACAAGCTCTTTCCTTAGATCATCAGAGTTCAATCCTAGACCGAATGCAAACAACTTATCATCAACGACCATACTGTGAGCTGATAGATGTCCCTGAGCATTTTGAAGAGACAAACTAACCGCTTGATTTTTTAACTCTAGAACCGAATGCGTTGTATAAAAAGCGGATTCTGAATCCGATTCTAATACCTGATAACCCGTGACAAAACGCGGTACCGAAGCAATCAGTTCAGAGTATTCAACGCGGCACTCTGTCGATAACTCACGTTGTAATCGAGCCATATCTCTTTTCGGTAAAAATTCCGTTAAGTCATGACCTAAGCGACTTTTTTCTGGGAACAAAAAGGCATCAACAATACGGTCAATTTGAATAAAACCAATCATGTCATTCGTATAGCTGTACTGCTCTTTAAGCGTTTCGATGGTTCCATTTGTTGCCAATGACGACTCAGGTTTCGTGATACCTAAACGCTGTTGTTTCTCTTCTAATTCATCATTACTGTTTAAAAAAGTAATCACTACACCGTTTTCATTATTCAATACAGTAAGGTACATCTTTTCGTTTTCGTTGCCTTCACCAAGCATCCATAGGCGTACTTTTTCATCACCTATGTTTTCCCAACTGTATTTCCAGCCACTGTCTTTCACAGCTTCTTCAATTAGATTATCAACGGCTTCAACATTGCCAACATTAATGCGTATTACAGGAAAAAGACCATCACTAAATACAGCATAAGCACCGGTTAAAGGAATACCGGTTAACTTAGCTAAATCCACTAAACCACTTTCATTAGCGCTTTTGTATTGGCCTAAAAAATAGGTGAAAAATTTTGCTTCTGGCGAATCATATTCATTTAATGAAGACAGTGATTCATTTAACCAACCTGAAAATCGCGGGGAAGATTCTAAGACAGAAAAGCTGTCCATAACGTCTGTCAGTTTTTCTGTCGAATCACCACCTATGTAATAAGCCGTATCAGCAGGTACATAGATTAAAATATCTTCTTCATCTGAAGAAAAGAACGAAGGTAATAAAGAAGAAAACCACCCAGATCCAGCCGCTAAAACACTCATTGATAGGCAACTACCAACAAGAAGCGCTAAAATTTTTCGCATACAAAAGCCTCTGCAATCAAAATCTTATTAAATAAATATGGATGGAGAGTAACATAAGGGAGTTTTGATATCTGAAAATAAACGCGATTTTTGTCAGATAAGACAAAGAGATACGCATATATTTTCACGCCTTAGTGAATAACTTATTATCTAAATTTAGGTCTGAATTAAACTATAACCTAAAGCTTATCGTAATAATCGCCCGCTCTGTGTCTAAAAAACACATTGCAGTACTCAAGCTCAACATTTAATGGCGCTTTGCTCAAAACGTTAACATAGGGATTTAACTCTAGCGTCACAGTAACGGCTTTAGACAACAATAATTCATCATAAAGAGCACGCTTACGCTTTTCATTATCTGAATACGGCATACGAATAACAATATTTTCATTACAATTTGGAGCGTCTATAGGGAAATACTGCTTCGGAACAAATACTTCAAATTGCCCCCTTCATTAAAACCGTATTCCGCGTTGATTGAATACTGGTTTGGCGTCAGATCATATTGTATATGGTAATAGTCTGAATACTTTCCTGAACTGACACTTATTTGCTGAGCGAAAAGTGGGAAGGCAGCGCACAAAAATACGATGATTGATAAAGTCTTCATGTGATCCTGTCAGTAACACCTCATTCCAGAGGCAAAAGATTGTTGGCAACAATATTGAGAGACGAAAACAGTAAACGGTTAAGAATCCGATTTTAAAGCCTTATATACAATGTTTAGTTACTTGTACTTAAACATTGAGCCCGCATTGAACTACCTGCTGATTGATATAAACCTGAAAATAAACCGCATGGCCATTTTGTTTTTGTGAGATCGATATACCAGTACGGAGGCTCAATAGAGCAAGAAGAATACTCAACGAACCTCCATTTTCCGTTAGTTTTGTTCAGTACTGCCCATAAGTTCTTATCGAGATTGGAATCGCAGGCTTCTACTTGCTCCCAATCAATCTCTGAACCATCGTTTCGATAGATTTTTCCATAAGCCAGAGCCCACATCCCATCTATATTAAGATTTCTGTATTCAATCGATATCGATTGTTCCGTTACCTGCTCAGATCTGATTTTAATAGTTTGTTTTAACTCTGAGATATCGCCCCCCCAAGCAAGTTGAGTGAAAATCAATAATAATGGGAAATACAATCTCATGATGAACCTATGTACAACGACGCAATAATTTACGATCTGAGGCGACAGAGTAAGGCTGTCAAATTGATCGTCTTGTAAATTGATACTAAAACGCTTTCTCTTTTTCTACTAGTATAAACGCGCAAACACAAAGAACTCAGGGACAAAGTAAAAAGCACCTTATAAAGCGCTTATCACTCTCCCCCAATAATTTTTCTCTAAGTGCTTTACCTAGCTAGCCATAAATTTTTCAAGTTTGGATTTCAATACCAGTGACATCATTAACCCCATAAATAATCCAAACGGTAAAGCCGCAATAAAAGCCTGTTGCCATGCCGTTATAAAGGCTTCCGTATTTGTAAATCCAGTTAAATTTGCTGTAGTACTTACCGCCAATATTGACTCCATAACAAAGGCCATAAAAACCCCAGTCATAATTTGATGGAAGATTTTACGCGCGTTAGGGAAAAGCATCTGAAGAAGTTTACTGATGAGAGTCATAAACAACAAACCAGCAGGTGCCATGACCAAAACCGCAATGGCAAACGATGAAAGCCAATCAATCCAGAAACTCTCTCTAAAACCGACATTCATATAGGTCATAATTCCTGTCAGCGTGCCGCCAACAAAGCTCATCAAACAGGCTAAGATTAGAATTTTTTGATAGAGTGGTTTTTTCATTGAGTCCGTTTTTATGGTGGTATTTGACATGTATTTCCCTCAGAGATTGAATCTGCTTTGCAATTAGTTGATAATAGCAACAATAATGAAACTAGATGATAATGTCAACCATATAGATTAAGGTTTGTATCATGTTTAAAGGCATCAATATCGAGGCGACTTTTCATTTAGCTCACGCAATCAAACAAGAGCTTAGTAGTCAGCTGGAAATCCAAAATCTAGGCATTAGCCCTATGCACGTTCGGGTTTTAAAAGTTATTGGTCAAACACACTCATCAACCGCAATGGACATTGCGGGCTTGTTTAAGCGAGACAAGGCGCAAATCACACGCTTAGTGAATCACCTTATTGATCAAGAGTTGATTACAAAAAAACCTAACCCGAACGATAAACGCAGTCAGTTTCTGGAGTTAACCGCGACAGGAGAAGCCCTACAAAAAAATTAAAAGCCTTATCAGATAAGATGGAAAGTCGGATGATTGAGGGAATCAAAGAAGAAGATCTGGAGATCTTCACCCAAGTTGCTCAACAGATGAAAAGCAACCTAACAGACCACTCCTAGTAATAATTGAGTCAGATAACTCATTAGTGATGGAGTAAATAAATAGCAATAAAGGCCTACCAATTAATGAAAAGCACAAACAGCAACTTATTCAACATTGGCAGAGACTACATAAGGATTTTGGTATTTAAAAACGGACATCAGGAGATAATACTTAGACGAATGCAATGGTAATTTTTGATCCGACTCTAAATCTAAATTCAGAAATATCTAAATACGAATTAGAACAAGGATAGCTCCAAGAGTGAGATAAGTAGATAAAAAATACGCTTTACAGTATATACTCTCAAGAGTATATTTTTACTCTTGTAACAGCAAGGATGCTGATGATGTGGGCAATATTAGTAACTGACGAGTATGAGCGTTGGTTCCTTGAATTGACCGATGCTGAACAGGAAGATGTACTAGCAATGGTTGATGTGTTGGAAATTAAAGGCCCTCTATTGAGCAGGCCTTATGCGGATACTTTAAAGGGAACAAATAAAGTAAAAAACTTAAAAGAATTAAGAATCCAACACTCAGGAAAACCGTACCGTGTTTTTTATGCATTTGACCCTATAAGAAGAGCCATCTTACTTTGCGGCGGCAGGAAGGATGGCAAAAAAGACAAAACCTTTTATGAGCGATACATTCCATTAGCTGAAAAAGAGTTTTTGAAGCATTTAAAAAGTGACTCATAAAACACATAGGAGCGTGATATGTCTAAACCTTTAAACGAATTAAGAAAGAAAATCAAACCAGAGGTTCAAGCTGCGGCGAGAGCCAAAGCGGTTGGAATTGTAACGGAAATGTCTCTTGCTGAGGTGAGAAAAGCCAGAGGTCAAAATCAAGCCGCTTTGGCGAAAAACATGTCCATTGCGCAACCAAACATATCTCAAATTGAAAACCGTCCTGATGCATTGATAAGCACGTTAAATCAATATATTGAAGCCTTGGGTGGAAAATTAGAAATACATGCGACCTTTCCAGATGGGCAGAATATAGAAATCTCCCAGTTTTCCTCTGTTAAATAGATGACAAAATAATCCCGCCTTCTGTTTCTCCTAAATCTATAATATTTTGCATATTGAGCAAAAAGATCAGATATTCCATGGCGAGCCATCAAACCGCATTTAGACGATGCCATGGAACAAGCCAGAAACCTTTGGCCTACTGCATTAAAAGATCTACCAATGAACGAAAAGCACAAACAACAGCTGATTCAACATTGGCAAAGACTGCATAAGGGTTTTGGCATTTGAAAACGAACATCACTTAGACGGATGCAATGGTAGTTTGTAATCGACTTTTAAATATCTTGCTACGACTGTAATAAGAATTTCCGTAAGTCACGCTTTTCACTCATGACATGTAAGATAAAAACCTTATCAGCTTCTACTTTATAAAATATGCGACATGGATTAACGACCACTTCCAGTGGTTAAAGCCACTTAACCCTGTTGGTTGGTTGCTTAACTGATTTAGAGGAATCTTCAAGACGGTCAACTTTTACGAATATGTTAGCGACTAATTTTTTGGCTGATGCCGTATTACTCAAAGCAATATAGTCAGCGATATCATTCAGATCCTCTAGTCCAGGACTTATCCAAATTATTTCAGCCATTTATTCATTTTTTCTTTAGCTTCAACATGAGACACCATATCTCCGCGGCTTATTGCTTGCTCGCCTTTAGCAAGAGATTCGAGTATTTGCATTCGTTTTTGCATAAATTCGAAATCATCAACATCGACAAGATAGGCAGAAGGCTGTCCATGCTCAGTAATAAGTACAGGCTTTATGAAATCGTTAGCTCGATCTGGTAGAAGCTGTTTAATAATTGCTAACGACTCGGAATACCACGAATCATAATCCTTTTTAAAGTCAGGAAGTTTGATCTTCTTATTCTTTAAATCTTCTTTGAAATCATCAGGAAGACCCTGAACATCATCAATCATCGAAAGATAAAGATGATTTCCCTGCAATAAAAGAGCATCTAGCTCTTTCTTCATGCTATCTTTATCTGAAGCCATAACTCTCCCCTACTTTATAACGCCCACTTAAGCGGACAAAAATTGTTGGCTATAATTTTGTGAGGAACGAACAATAGCCAACTGTTTTTGTTCCGTTTAAAGTTCTTGTTATGTGAATTATTGTAATACTCGCTAACTTCAGCAAACATTACTAATATCCCTTATACGGCTTTAGTGTCCAAAGAAAACTCGTCTGGACTAATTGACTTTAAGACGTTTTTCTTTTCTAAATTAGATAATGAAAGATATTTATTAATTCCGCTACCAGCTTTAGATACAAGAACATCTGTATAACCTTCCATAGTCATACTAGTGCTATCGTCTAAGCCAAAAGACAAAAGAAGATAACTAATATTTTTTAATGCATCATAAGTTGTTATTTTTTCTGTTTTTACAGATTTGCTATTTATTTGTTTTTTCGTTAAATAGCTTTTCTCGAAATATATATTTAACTTTTCATCTAGTGGAGACAATGGGTTACACACACTAGTATTTAATACTCCTTTAGATATGCTTTCGTTAAACATACGAACAGCCAAATAAATATTTATCAGGCTTGCATTAAAACTTGGTTGAACATATTTACCGAAAGGTGTGTTAGCCACTCGATTAATTATACTATGCTTCTGTAAATTATCGATAATCAAATTAATCAAAGGCTCAAGGGAGTTATTAACGATCGTTTTAGATAATGAGATCTTCATTGCCATCAACATTACCCCAATATTAACACCATCATGACCTATTTGCCGTTTTCTCAACTCGGGAATAATTAATTTAATCGCACTATCAATTTGCTTTTCATCAACTCGATTTTTATTGATGTCCCACATTAATTGTTCTCTAAAGGCATATGAAAAAAATATTCCATCTTTGAAATTCCAAAGAGCTCTTGTTCCATTACTTTTTAGAAAAGATACTGGATCATTATTATTTACTTTACTTAGAAAACTATTTTTGCAAACTTCAAAGTTAACATTATTTACATATGAATCATCTGTACCAGGAATTCCAACATTGAATGTATATTCATTATTAAACAAAATACTCTTTTGGTTAATAGTGAAATCGACTTCTACTCCCTCTAAATTAAGGCGACAATTGTACTTAGATATACAAAAAGCAACTTTGGCGGAAAGGAAGGTAAAGTATATTTTAGATGAAATACAATGCGCTATTTTTTCATTTTCAATAGTCAATATTTCCTGACTAAGTTGACCGACATATTTATCAATTGTAGCCCTAGATGGGAACGAACGGCTATCAATTTTTGTTAATATACCCTTAAATTCTTTTAAGCACTGTTCATCAACATCTTTTATTTCAGAAGTAACCTTTATTTTTAAAAGTGAAATAATAGCATCTAAGTCATTACACTGATTGTTAGAAAATAAAAACATATCTAAAGCTAAAAAGAAATCGCAGTTTGTTTTAGTAGAAACAAAATAACAAAACTGCTTTATATAAGGCAGTGTAAATTGATTAAAAAAATAACCTTCCCCTTCACTTTTAGATATATCTGTATACAGAGGAATACTTCTCAGTTGAGAAAGAACGTTTTCAATTTTAATGAAAGATTGAGAAATTAGATCAATATCAGAATCAGATAGATCAAGTACAATTTTTAATTTATCGAAGACTTCATCAAAATAAACTTGTTTAGCGGAAAATGTTTTCAATTCAGAGAATAGTTTTTTTCTATTTCTCCCCTCAAATACATCTAGTGAAATAACAATGAACTCGATAAGTGACGTAAATTTTGGTGTCGTATACATAATCCCTACTTACAAGTCTTAAAATTTATCCGAAAGCAAGTGTCTAATCAGATTTCCGGTGGGCTCTACTTCCCATCTTCTATAAAGTTGAAATGTTCAATTTGAACTCCAACATTTCAATAAAAAGGTAAACAAAATGCTAGATAAAATCAAAAAAGATATTAATGACCTAAAAGGCACTGCATCCGAACTTCGTGACAATAGTGATTACGATAAGCTCGTAAATAAAATCGGTGAAACAGGTGCTCAACGTGCTATTCAAAATAAGCTCCAAGATCGAGGCTTAACCATTGAAAAGTGGATTACCTATCGAGAAGTTAAGGCCGCCTTGCACAAAAATCCTTTACAAGTTCGTGAAGAAATTAAAGAAATAGATAACCTTGCAAGTGGTGTACTAGACAATTAGTGCACCTTAATCGTTTCTCAGAATTTCAATTTGAGCTTTTGAGAAACTGACTTTCACATAACGCCCACATAAGCGGACAAAAATTGTGTGCCAAAATTGTTGAGGAACGAAACATGGCACGCTGTTTTTGTTCCGATTTAATGTGCTTGTTAAGCATCAGCCAGCATTAATTTTAAATGCATATACTTCATATCCATCATTTCTTATTGCAACTGTCACAGTTAAAGTACCCGACTGTCCAAATTTACTTTCTTCTGATAATTTGATTGCATAATTAAGTTTGTAGTACTTCGTATCTCCGCGCTGAGATATAAACTCGGAGTTTGAATAAGCTCCATCAATTATTTTAACAAAGTAAGACGCTAGCTTCTCAAACACCTGAATAGATTCACCTTTATCCATTTGCGCTTTTGAAGCTGCGCCAAACACATCATAGAGGGCATCATAATCACGATTGTTAAAATTCTCTTTAATATTGGTATATAAGCTGTTGCGAACATTCTCATTTAGTATTGAAGGCAAGGAACTATTTAGTTCACCTTGGTAACTAGATCTATTTACTTCCACTGACTTGTTTACACCAAACCAAATAGTTGCTGAAAGGTTTGCGATTAGTAGTGATACTATTATTATATGTGAAGATTGCATCTGTTCTCCTTGTGATGCTTAACGCCTCGCTCTGCGGCAAATTTGGAGCGCAGCGGAAAATTTGTCCGGCAGCAGCGCTTTGTTAAATGCTTGATATCAGGAGTTTGAGATCAAACCCATTAAACTTATGATTTGGCCAATGCTCTACAACCAAGGCGATTGTTTTATCATCAACTTTCTCAGAATATGAATTACAACCTGAAATAGCACTTTTCATCTCATTGGATAAAGGTAGGCTTAAGCTAGAAATACTCAAAGCTTCTGCCATAGCTCCTAACTTTTCACATGCCTGATGGGTTCTGGAAGCATCATTCACGTTCACTTTAAGCTTCAGTACTTTTGCAACGTCTTCAGAACCTTCAACATAATAAGCGATATTATCTGGGATAATACCATCGCTAAATTCTTCCATTGGGGATGATGCAAACCATTCTTCTTCGAAAGATCTATTATAGAATCCAGTGCTCAACCCTTCGTTTACGAGAAATTCTTTGGCTTTGTAAGGGCTCCAACCTTGCTCTTTTGGTACTTCCTTTGGATTTTTCTCAGAATATCTCACTTTAAATATATATTTAAAGGTATCAATCAGATCCGAGTGTGACTCTATGTTTGCTTTGGTGACTTCAAATGACCATCGCTCAAGCAGACTGAGCCGAACATTAAACAATATAAATGCATAGAGTTTAGCCGCATATCTATGGAATCGGCTCTTTATTGAAAACCTAAGACGAACAAAGACCTGCTCATATGTTGAATAAACCAACATAAAGAAAACGAATGGTAAGTAACAGAGAGTCAGCAATGGTGGAACAAAGAAGTCGTATGCAGTTTTTTCTTTCCCAAACTCACCAAAATTGGTCATTAACATGTACAAAGTGTAAACGATTAAGACCACCCCGAAAGAAGATAGGCAATATTCTAGAAAAACCTTTACCTGATGATGTTTTCTGTCGGTTTCAGCAATAGCCAGCATCGCTCCCAATAATGCCAAAACAGGAACTAACAGAACCTCGACCCAAAGAGAGAAAGTATATACACCAACGACAAATTGAAGAATCGCTAGTAGTTTCAAGTTATCTAAAACTGACTGCTTGAAAAAATGCTTATCTTGTTTGATATTTTCAAGCTTAAATAGCGACATGAAACCAACAGAAGCGCACCAAAAAACACTATTTTTTAGCTGTTCAAAATTCCATAGTTCCAACTCAGAAAGCCAGTAAATGACAATTGCCATGTAGGCAACCATCAAACAAAGGACGGACATTATTTGTCTAACAAATAAAGCTGCCAGGACTCCTTTGAAGGCATTTCTGACCTCCGCCATTTTTGAGGAAGAAAAAATGTAAACCGAAATTGCCAGAAGCCATAACGCAATTGCAATTTCTCGATTATTTAGAATATCCACGAGCGTCCTTGGGCATTTAACATTTTAATAGTGCGCATGCGCGTTTACACATTTCAAAAACTGCCTAAATATCCCTATAACTAACTGAATTCTTAGTATTTTATAAAGCTATTCACAAAATTCAAAAATGGATAAACGAGCGTGCGCGTTATTGTTTTTATTCACAGCGCGTTATCCCTGCACTGAAAATTCTTATCCATTGATACTAAAAGACTTTTTGTTTACAGGCCAGTACAAACGCGCAAAACAGTGACTATTTTTTAGACAAAACGCGCATAAATTTGGCTACCTTAAAAATAAACTGTATATTTATACAGTTGTTTATTTTTATCCACAAGGAGTGTGTGATGTCTTCAAGCCCTTTTCTTAACTCTATTCGTAATGAACTTCGATTACGAGGCTACAGTCTTAAAACTGAAAAAACATATTTGTATTGGATTAAGTATTTCATACGTTTTCACCAGCTAAAGCATCCTGCCAATATGGGTGCAGAAGAAGTTCGTACTTTTCTTTCTTTCCTTGCTGTAGAAAAAAATGTTGCGATTAACACTCAAAAATCCGCCTTAAATGCATTGGCTTTTCTTTATAACAAGCTGTTGGATCAACCATTAGGAGATTTAGGCTTTCAGCATGCTAAGCAAGGTCGTCGCTTGCCTATTGTTTTAGCGGCTAATGACATTCAAAACATACTCAGCGTTTTAAATGAAAGAGATCATTTAATATTCTCTCTGCTTTATGGCTCAGGGCTGAGAATCAGCGAATGTTTAAGGATTCGTATTCAAGACATCAACTTAGATCAAGGAAGCTTAATTGTTCGATGCAGTAAGGGAAATAAAGATAGGACGACAATCTTAAGTCGTAAATTAACAGAGTCGATCAATAAGCAGAAAAGTCATGTTCAGAAAATCCAACAAGAAGATAATTCACAAGGTTATGGCCCTTCTTTACCTTTCGCTTTAGGTAAAAAATACCCAAACGCTTTTCGTCAACTCAATTGGATGTTTTTATTTCCATCCATATCAATCTGCTCACACCCTGTTACTGGCGAATTATGCCGTCACCATTTGCATGACTCAGTTCCTCGTAAGGCATTAAAAAAAGCCGTAGCAGAAGCGAAGATTTTAGAAAAAGAGTGAACTGCCATACATTTCGTCATTCCTTTGCAACTCATTTATTAATGGCAGGACGAGATATTAGAACGGTGCAAGAATTACTTGGCCATAACGATGTTTCTACCACTCAAATCTATACTCATGTTATTGGGCAGCATTTTGCTGGCACTGACAGTCCAATTGATCAGCTATTATGATGTATAAAAATAAAGCAATTAAATACAAAGAAGGGATTTAGATTTCCAGTGTCGAGCTAAAGCTCGACCTACAAAGTAATATTACGAAAAATGAAAATGGTGTTTTCAAATAACTCCCGCGCTAGTCTGGGTCAAGACACAACCCCATCTTCCGTCTTCCCCTTGAAGAGAAAAGGGGGAAGAAACTGGATAGATGTCAGATTACGGTTTCTTGTTTTAGGGTGTTGTTGATTTCTTTCCACGTTAGGCCGCTGCGTTTTTTCGTTTCCGTTTTATTTTGTTGGGTGATTTGGATGATTTGCGCAGCGATGGAGATGGCGATTTCGAAGGGCTTTTTGCCTTCGATTTCTGGTAAGCCAACTGGGCAATGCACTGATTCAATTTCTTCTGGGCTGAACGATGCGCTGGCGAGGCGTTTTTTAAAGCGCAAGGCTTTGGTTTGTGAACCTATTAAACCGATGAACCGGCAGTCTTTTCGATCCAATAAAGCCTCGACTAATTGTAAATCCAACGCATGATCGTGGGTCATGACTAGGGCAATTTCGTTTGGTGCCATTTTTTCAATATGATCGAGCATGGACGGATACAAATGTGTATTCGTGTTCGATGATAAAGCTTGGTGACTGCGTTCATTCGCTAAGTTTTCACGGCTATCTACCCATGAAATTTTCGCCTGCATTTCACCTAAAACAGTGACCAAGGTTGTCGCTACGTGTCCCATTCCAAATATAGTGATTTTGGTGGCGGGTTCTGGGAAGTATTCCAACAACACGCTCACCGCGCCGCCACAACATTGGTTGGTTTTCGCCGCTAGAGGAAAGTTTTCCAATACGTGGGAAGCACCAGTATGGCCACCATTCAACATATCACGGGCTTTTTGGCAGACAAGGTATTCCAGCTGTCCGCCGCCGATCGTGTCGAATGTGTGATCAGCCGTGATGATCATCTTGCTGGACGATTCCCGTGGCGCAGAACCTTGCGTGCCAATGACAGTCGCAATCACCCACGCCTGCCCTGCTTTCTCGACTTCGGCTAATGCTTGAATCCAACTCATTGAAGACATCATAGTATGACTCCTTAGGCGTTTTCAGCTTTGGCTTTATTAGTGGAAGCGTTAGCGACAAATTCTTGCGCCGCTTGCATGCTGTAAAACACGGCTTCTGGTGTGGCAGGCACTGCCAAAGGTGGCGAAAACTTATGATCACACACAGATGCACATGCGTCTTTTAATGCACACCAAACCGAAATACCCAGCATTAATGGCGGTTCACCAACGGCTTTAGAACGGTAAACCGATTCTTCACTGTTGGCGCGGTCGAACAATTTCACATTGAATTTTTCTGGAACATCCGCCGACGTTGGGATTTTGTAGTTCGCAGGACTGTTTGTGGTAATACGACCTTTTTCATCCCAGCTAAGTTCTTCCGATGTTAACCAACCCATACCTTGAACAAAGGCCCCTTCGATCTGACCAATGTCGATGTCAGAATTTATGGAATCACCCACATCGTGCAAGATGTCCACTTGCGTGACCTTGTATTCGCCTGTGAAAGTATCAACGATGACTTCGGACACTGCCGCGCCATTAGAGAAATACAAGAATGGTCGGCCTTTCGCGGCTTTTCTGTCATAACCAATTTTTGGCGTTTTGTAGAATCCAGTAGACGACAAAGACACGCGGTTCATGTAAGCGAGTTTGACGAATTCAGGAAAGCTCATCGTTTCATTACCAAGCATCACGGAGTCATCTTCAATAGCAAATTCGTCTGCTGCGATACCAAAATGCTCCATGGCGAATTCTTGCAAACGGCCTTTGATGGTTCTCGCTGCATCCAGCGCTGCCATGCCGTTTAAGTCTGTGCCTGCGGATGCAGCGGTTGGCGAAGCATTTGGTACCTTGTCCGTTCGAGTTGAACAAACGTTGACACGCTGGTAATCAATACCAAAGGTTTTCGCGACGATTTGCGCGACTTTAGTATACAAACCTTGGCCCATTTCCGTTCCGCCGTGGCTAATTTGAACACTGCCATCGGTGTAAACGTGAATCAAAGCACCGCCTTGGTTTAAGTGTTTTGAGGTAAAAGAAATACCAAACTTAACCGGCGTTAACGCCAAGCCTTTTTTAAGGAAAGGGCTTTGTTTGTTGAATTCATTAATCGCCTGACGACGCGCTCGATAATCCGAGCTTTCTTCTAACTCTTCGATCAAGGTTAACAAGACATCTTCTTCAACTTCTTGTCCGTAAGGGGTTTTCGTTTTGCCTTCTTGATAGCAATTTAGCTTCCGAATATCGAGTGAGTCTTTACCGACGGTACAGGCAATTTCTTCTACAACGGCTTCGGCCAACAACACGCCTTTGGGTCCACCAAAACCACGGAATGCGGTATTTGAAACGGTATGAGTTTTGCCTCGATATCCACTGATGCGTGCATTCGGTAAGTGATAAGCGTTGTCTGCATGGAACATGGCGCGATCGACTACGCCATCGGACAAATCCGCCGTACAACCACACTTGCCGACCATGTCGTATTCGGCGCTAAGGATTTCCCCTTCCTCGGAAAAGCCAACTTCGTAGCTGTTCCAAAAATCGTGACGTTTACCGGTTTGCACCATGTCATCCTGACGCGGCATACGGTATTTAACCGGACAACGATTACGGATTGCCAGCACCGCCGCCATGCAACCTAACACGGCCGCTTGAGATTCTTTACCGCCAAAACCACCGCCCATACGTCGAACTTCGACCAAGACTTGTGCTACAGATAAACCCAGTACTTTCGCGACCAACTTTTGTACTTCCGCAGGATGCTGGGAGGAAGCGTAGACTAAAACACCACCGTCTTCGTTTGGCACGGCAACACTGATTTGGCCTTCTAAATAAAAGTGCTCTTGGCCTTTGATGTAGAGATCTGATTTGATTTTATGAGGCGCAGACGCCATCGCAGATTTTACGTCACCACATTGAATCGTATGGGTTGGCAAAACGAACTCTTGGCGTTCAAGAGATTCCTTCGGATGCAAGGTGCTTATTCTGGGTTTGTAGACGATTTCCGCCAATTCAACCGCTTGTTTGGCTGCTCGTAAACTGGTTGCCGCTACCGCAAAAATAGACTGACCAATAAAATGGACAAAATCCCCAGCCAACAATAAATCGCCACTCAATACAGGCGATACATCCACTTCACCTGGAATATCAGATTGTACTATCACATCGACTACACCAGGATGCGCACGCACCTTGTCTAGGTTGATACTCACGATGTCCGCGTGCGCTTCGGTGGATTTACCTGTCGCTATGTGTAATTCGTTTGGCCATTCAGGCATGTCATCAATATAAACCGCATCGCCTGTCACGTGCTTAATCGCCGATTCATGAATGGGCAAGCGCGCGCCTTTCGTATCAGTCGATTGGTTATTAAGCGTTAAATTATTTGGAAGTTTACGCATGAGACGCTCCTTTTTCTTGTGTTCCTTGTCCCTTATTAGAGGGCAATTCATAACCAAGGGTTAACAAGGAGTCAGATACAGGGTGCCCAGAGAAAGTCGGAACCTGCGTGCCGTTTAATTCTAACCATGCTTTTTTGATCAAGTTACAGGCCATATCAAGTCGATAACGAGAGCTGGCTCGCATGTCACTTAATGGCGTTAATTCGTTTCTTAGGTTTTCAATAGCCTGCGCTAACGCTGGTTCGTCATTCACACTTTGACCGATCAGGGATTGCTCTGCTTTTACAGCACGAATCGGCGTTGCTGCCATGCCGCCAAAGGCGAATCGAACGTCACTGATTTTGTCATCGTTTAATTCAAAACGAACTGCCAGCATCACACTGGAAATATCGTCTTCCATACGTTTGGAGACTTTATAGAAGCGATGGAACGCATTGAGTTTGCTCAAATCTATCGAGAAGGATTCGATCAACTCATCTTTTGCTAGCAGAGTGGTTTTGTAGCCTTGGTAGAAGTCGTTAATGTTTACGACGCGTTTGCTGCCATCGACTTTGACTAATTGCATGTCTGCATCAAACGCCAACAACAAAGGAGGTAAATCAGCGATTGGCGAGGCATTCGCCACGTTGCCACCAATGGTGCCACGGTTACGAATTTGTCGAGAGGCAATACGGCTAAGCAAGTTGTAAATGTGTGGGTAGCGAGTTTTGCTGAAATTTTCTAATTCGCTGTAAGTGACAGATGCCCCCAAGGTTAACGTGCTGCCATTGCCTTGAATTTGTTTTAACTCAGCGACTTGGGACACATCGATCAAGATAGCAAAGTCATGGAAGCGTTGGGTGTTTTCCAGCATCAAATCCGTACCACCAGCAATCATAGTCCCGTCAGCATGGGAAGCTTTTGCCTGTAGCAATTCTGCTAATGTGGTTGGCTGTAAATAAGTTGCGCTGTTATTTTCAGATAGGTGTTTTTCAGATGAGACCGCTTCTTTCATCGCTGAGAGTTGAGATTTAATCTTCTCGTTTTTACTCATGAGTTCGACAAACTGATTGTCTTCAGCGGTTTTCACCATATCCAAACCAGCATCGATGATAGGACGATAACCCGTACAACGGCACAAGTTACCAGAAATGGCATCACACACAGACTCGCGGTCTATGGTTTTATCAGAAGATTGGCTATTTTCATAAAGCCCAGCGAGAGACAAAACAATCCCGGGTGTACAAAAACCACATTGGGAACCGTGGTGTTCAACCATGGCTTGTTGAGCAGGATGCAATTCACCGCTCGCTTTGCCGCTTAATTCAGACAGATATTCAACTGAAACTAGATGTTTACCAGAAAGAGATTGAATCGGTGTAATACAAGAATTGAAAGTCGAGTATTTCAACTCGCCGTCTTCTAGCGCACCAACAAGGAGCGTACACGCACCACAATCACCGGATGCGCAGCCTTCTTTTGTGCCTGTTAAGCCGCGCTTCTCGCGTAGATAACGCAAGGCTGTAAAGTCGCTAGGCAGCGTATTATCTTCTATCAGCTTATCATTCAATACAAACTTCAAAGCATTCTCCTCAAAACTATTTGACTTGATTATGCAAAAGTCTGACCAATCGTACAAACTTTGTTTTATTTCTTTTTTTGCAAATAAACATTAGTACGAAGTGATAGATGATGAAATCGTGATTTATATGCTTGCCATAGGTAAACGAGACAAAGATGCCATCTATAAGAAACTCGCTTCACAGTCAGACGATTAAATAACACTCTCTTCTAACAATACTATTTTCCGTTTATACCCCAACCAAATAGCACCAAAACAAGCCAAACTGAACATCAGTAGTAACATCAGATTAAAGCTAACAAATTCGGCAATTGCGCCCATGAAAAATGCGCCGATTGCAGGTCCACCAAGGGCAATCATAATCCAGATACTCATTACTCGACCGCGAATTTCATCATGAGTAGAGAGTTGAATAAGTATTTGTGAGCCAGCACCTACCACTGTCATTAATAAGCTAACCAGACAAATTAAAGCACTTAAAATTATAATTGGCGGTGTTAGTAATATAGGGAGAATCGCTAACGCTGTGCCCAACATCGCAAACATAATGAGTAACATCAGACGCTGTTTATCGCCTTTTTGACGTGAGATAAACAAAGCACCAAAAATGGACCCTGCCCCCGAACAAGCAGTTAACAGTGCCAAATCTTCTGGTTGACCTTGAGTAAAAGTTCCTGACAAAGCCGGCAGTAACTCCAGCAAAGCCCGCCCTACTTGGCTGTTAATCAATGTCATTATTAACATTAAAAAAATAAAATCAGATTGATAAGCGAAACGAAAACCTTTGATTAAATCTTCAAATTTACTTTGCTTTTTCTCACGCTTAGCGGGTGGCAAATTACTCAGGCGCGAATTAAAAAGAACAGCTATGGAAAACAACATAGCAGCAATAAGGAAAATATATTCTGGCGCGATAACAGTCAGTAACACCGCTGCAAGAGCAGGTGAAATAACTCGAGACGAGTTGAAAATAATCGCCCCTAAACCAACGGCATTAGGTAAAACATCTTTACTCACCAATCGAGGAATCAAAGACATACGTAAAGGCGAACCTGCTGATGCAACACAACCAAAAATAAAACCCAGTGATAACAAACTCCATAAAGAAGGCGAGAAAAAAACAAACAAGACAAACGCAGCAAGAGATACCAACGACTGGCTAGAAAGCCAAACCAACATGCCTTTTCGCAAATCAATACGATCCGACACAACACCGAAGAAAGGCGTAATAATCAAAGTCGGAACCAATAATGCCGAGCTGATAATTCCCACCCAAAAAAATGACTCGGTTTTTTCCCAAACCAGCCAACCAAACATAAATCGTCCCATCCAGACAGCAAGCGTAGAAAACCAAGAAGCAAAAAAATAGTGCCGAAATTCCGTAGATTTTAATGCCGAAAAGTCGAACAAAAATAACAATTTTTTAAGGTAAAACATGAACAAAACGCCTTGAAAAGAAAAATTATGTTAGCGGCAAATATAATAACACTATTCGTCAATCCCCATACTTCACTCATTCGCGTCTACCAAAGCTTGATTTCATGAAGTTAATAGAAAGCAATTTCAATCAAGCTTATGCTCATTCTTTCTGCCAATATTGATTGGCAATAACATCTGTATCAAATTTAAAAGGTAAACCGTCTAAATGGCTAACTATGACCAAGACATTTCTAGGGTATGTGATTACATCAACCAGAACCTTGATGACGAATTATCCTTAGATATTTTGACTGCAGTATCGGGCTTTTCTAAATTTCATTTTCATCGGATTTTTTCTTCTTACACTGGTTTTAGTGTCATACGCTTCATTCGTATTTCACGTCTTAAGCGTGCGTCTTTTAGGCTGATTTTTAAAACTGATTTGAGAATCATCGACATCAGTTTGGAAGCCGGGTTTGAAAGCTCAGAAGCCTTTTCTCGCGCTTTTAAACGAGAATTCGGACAAACACCTTCGCAATTTAGACAAGCACCTAAATGGCGGGAATGGTATATAAAGGCACAAACACCAATCCCTGTGTCAAAACCAGATAGAGTAATTGATGTGAAAATTGTCGATTTCCCAAGCACCAAAGTTGCCACTCTGGAGCATCATGGCTCCCTTGATCTATATTATGAAACATCGAAAAAATTTATGACCTGGCGAGAAGAAAGTAAACTTTCACCGGTCAAAACAAGCCTTAGCTATGGTATTCCTTATGCAGATCCCAACGTGGTAAAAGAGGAGGATTTCTATTTCGATTTTTGCGGCACGGTTAAGCACGATGTGCCAGAAAACGCTTATAACATTCAAACTAAAACCATTCCAGCAGGTCGCTGTGCTGTTATCCGTCATACAGGAAGCTATGAAAACTTGAGTGAGAGCATTAATTACTTATATAAAGAGTGGCTTCCACAAACCAACACAGAAGTAGAATGCCGCGACTTCCCTGTGTTTTTTCAATTTTTAAATTTTGCTCATGATGTGAATGAACATGAATTGCTCACCGACATTTATTTGCCTATAAAATAACTATATTCAATCAGGGATAGAAATAATGACTGCACCTTCGAACAACCTTTTCCTCACAGGGTCTTTGCCTTCCGTGTTTCTAAAAACCGCTGCGCCCATTATTTTTATGATGTTAGTAAACGGCTCCTTTGCTTTAGTCGATGCTTATTTTTTGGGTAAATATGTAGGAGCTGAAGCTTTAACAGCGGTGACGTCTGTTTTTCCTGCTTTTATGATTTTGGTGGCTTTATCTAGCTTGGTTTCAAATGGCTTTTCTAGCGTAATGGCAAGATTACTAGGTGCCAACAAAATAGAAGAAGCGAAAAATGCTTTTGCACAAGCCATCACGCTCTCTATTCTTGTGTGTATGGTTTTAATCATCTTGTTTATTATTGCTGGAGATCAATTGATCTTATTTGTTAACAATGGCTCAACAAACCTTGCTGTAATGAGTTACGACTACTTATCCTTACTAATCTTTTGCTCCCCTTTACTCTTCATTCTTACCGTAAACAGCGACAGCTTACGCTGCGAAGGCAAAATGGCTTTTATGGCAGTGATTCCTTTATTGTCTGTCTTACTAAATGCCTTATTTAACTACATTTTTATTGCTGAGCTGGAGTTTGGCGTTGCAGGCTCTGTCTATGGGACGCTTTTAGCACAGGCATTATCATTATTTGCTGTATATCTTTTCCGTCGTTATACCACTAATGCATTGAACATCTCTGTTGCTCATTTCACGACTCAACGGACATTGTGGTCGAACTTCTTAGCTTTAGGGACACCTGTCAGCCTAACCTATATTGGTGTCGCATTAGTTTCAGCTTCGATTTTATATAATCTACAAATTTGGGGTTCCAGTAATTACGGTACGACCGTTGCTGCTTATGGAATTATCACTCGTTTAACCACCTTTATCTTTCTTCCATTATTGGGAATGAGCATGGCGTTTCAAACCATTTTGGGGAATAACATAGGTGCGCAAGAGTGGTTACGTTCAAACAGCGCCATTAAAATCGCCATGATCATGGCATTATCTTATTGCCTATTGTGTCAGCTTGTTATCTTTGTTTTTAAGGGACAGTTGGGGTTTGTGTTTGTCGAAAGTCATAGCGTGAATGCTGAGGTAAGCCGGATTTTACCCATCATGACCACCACACTATTTCTTATGGGGCCATTGATGATGATTGGTGTGGTATTTCAAGCAATGGGAGACGCTAAACGAGCAGCAATTTTAAGGTTGTCTAAAATCTATTTATTTACCCTACCGCTCATCTTTATCTTACCGATAGAAATAGATGAACTAGGTATTTGGCTAGCAGGCCCTAGCTCTGAAGTACTTGCATTACTTTTAACAATAGGAGTTTTGTATCAGCGTAAAAAACAAGATGGGAATCCGTTAGGATTGTTTTTTAAATGATAAAAAAAGATAAAACAAGCTCAATGAGTCACTATAATCAAAACATTACAAGAGTATGCGATTACATCAATCAAAACCTTGATAAGGAACTGTCGTTGGACATTTTAAGCCTAGTGTCTGGCTTTTCTAAATATCATTTTCATCGTATTTTTTCCTCTTATACTGGTTTCAGTCTAATTAAATTCATACAAATATCTCGCCTAAAACGTGCTTCTTATAAGCTGGTTTTTAAAGCCAATATGAAAATCATCGATATTGCTTTTGAAGCAGGATTTGAAAGTGCCGAAGCATTTTCTCGCGCCTTTAAACGAGAATTTGGGCAAACACCTTCTCAGTTCAGAACCGCACCCAAATGGGAGGAATGGCATAAGAAAACCCTTATCTCAATTGGTAAAGTAAAAAGAGAGTTTCAAGTAAGAGTAATTGACTTCCAAGACACCAAGGTAGCCGCACTAAGACATCATGGTAGACCTGAATTACATTATGAAACCTCAATGAAATTTATGACATGGCGTAAAGAAAGTAAATTATCGCCTATCAAATCCAGCAACACTTACGGTATTCCCTACTCCGACCCTAAGACGGTAAAACCTGAAGACTTTCGTTTCGATCTCTGTGGTTCTATTGATCAAGACGTTCCTGAAAATAATTATGGCATTACCACTAAAACCATTCCCGCAGGCCGCTGCGCTGTTATCCGTCATACTGGAGATCGAGATAATTTGAGCGAAAGCGTTTATTATTTATATCGAGAATGGTTACCGAAAAACAATGCAGAATGTCGAGAGTTTCCCGTGTTTTTTCATTATGTAAATTTCAGCCATGATGTGAATGAACATGAATTACTCACCGATATTTATTTACCAATAAAATAACCTTATTCAATCAGGAATAGAATGATCTAAGAAAAAAGTCATTTATTCTCCCTCCTATGAAACATTTACATCATCACACCATATATTTCACTTAAATAGCTTCATTTTATTGCACCATTTTAGATCACAAGGTCGCACCACTTCACTAAAAACACGCACCACCCTCTCAAAATATAAACATAACCAATTGTTTTAATTGTATTTTTAAAACATGGAACACTTGTTGCTACATACATTTCATGTGAAACAAAAGATTCTAACCCCTTATCTCTGTTGGAGAATTTTATGAAAACAGCAATGAAAACCACTCTTCGTCTTTCTTTATTAGCAAGCCTCATCGCCAGCACTTCTGCTATGGCTGCGGACAAGGTCACTTTTCAATTAGATTGGTTACCAGGTGGCGACAAGGCTCCTGTTTATGTGGGTATTCAACAAGGTTTCTTTGCTGATGAAGACTTGGAAGTCAAAATTGCCAGCGGTCGTGGTTCTACCGATGCGTTAACGAAAATGGCGACCGGTCAATCTGACATTGGTAGTTCAGACATTGGCGCTTTAATGGCCGCAAGAGCACAAGATGATGTACCAGTGGTTGCAGTGTTGCCGTACTTCACTCAAGCACCTCACGCTTTCTTCGTATTGAAAGACAGTGGTATTACATCCATCACTGATTTGAAAGGCAAAAAAGTAGCTACGTCACCTTTTACCTCTTCTAACGCATTTCTACCTTTAGTCTTGAAGCAAAACGGTTTGCAAGAAAGCGATATCCAACTAGTAAAATCTGATCCAGGCGCACTTTCTCCTATGATGATCACAGGTAACACTGATGCCATCATCGCATGGGTAACAAATACTGCCTTGTTTAAAGCACAAGCAAAAGAGGCCGGTAAAGAAATTATCGAGATGCCTTGGTCTAATTCTGGTTTATCACTTTATAGTTCTTCTCTATTAGCATCAGAAAAATTCTTGGAAGAACGTCCAGATGTTGCAAAGCGCTTCATCAAAGCTTTTGCTAAATCCATTGAGTTCTCTTATCAATACCCAAATAAAGCCGGTGCAGATCTTCATAAAATGGTACCAGAAGTCGATGCCGAGATTGTTTCTGCTCAGCTAAAAAGCATCACCAACTTGGTTTATAACGATGTCACGAAAAAAGATGGTTTTGGTAACTTCACTCCAGCACGTATTCAAAAAACTTGGGAATATGTTGCTGAAGCAAATGGCTTAACACTTGATGCTCTTGATCCATCAACTGTTGTAAACAGCAAGTTTGTACCGGAGTAATAACTGAATGGATAAAGTTTCAAATAACACTTCAGACGGTTTTTCAGGTAGCTCAAGCGACGACAAAAAAGCCGCTTATGTGAGTATGAAAGGTGTGGGTCATAAATATGACCCTAGCCCTGATACGCCAATGGTTGTGCAAGACATTGATCTTGACATTCATCGCCACGAATTCGTGGCGGTGGTTGGCCCTTCTGGTTGTGGTAAGTCCACATTATTACGTATGGTGGCGGGACTTTTAATTCCGTCCCATGGCGATGTCTCTGTTTTTAACCTTCCAGTAACGGAACCTCGTGATGACGTTGGTATTGTTTTTCAAAAAGCCAACTTACTGCCTTGGTTAACCGTACGCAAAAATGTGTTGTTTCCACTGAAACACAAATACGGCAGTTATTCAGCCAGTGACGAGCAGCGTGCCAACGAGCTTCTCGAAATGGCAGGTTTAACACAATTCGCTGACAAGATGCCTGATGAATTATCCGGCGGTATGCAACAACGTGTCGGTATTATTCGTGCTTTGCTACTGAATCCAGACATATTATTAATGGATGAACCTTTCTCTGCGTTGGATGCTTTGACCCGTGAACAGATCGGTTTCGATTTGTTGGATATTTGGAAAGAGCATCCTAAAACCGTATTGTTTATCACTCATTCAATCACTGAAGCCGTGTTGTTGTCAGATCGTATTTTGGTCATGAGTAAACGCCCCGGCACAGTATTGGATATGATCGATGTTGATCTGCCTCGCCCACGCTCACAAAAAACCATTAACTCGCCACGCTTTGCTGAATTAACTGACTTAATCCGAGGATATATTTATGAACCAAACACTCCCGCTTAAGTCTTGGATTCAATATCAAGCCAACCGCTTTGCACCAGCTTTGTTTTTTATTGGCTTAGTTGGTTTATGGGAACTTATTTGTCAGTTTGGTAATGTACCGAATTATATTTTACCTTCGCCTTCTGCGATTATTACCGCTTTTTTTGATGTAGAATTTTCCCGTTGGATAACCCACCTTTGGGCCACCTTACGTGTAGCTTTAATGGGTTTTGTGCTGTCAATTTGTATCGCTTTGCCTTTGTCTATTGGCATGATGCGCTCTGAATTGATGAACCGAATACTCTACCCTGCTTTGATTGTAATCCAATCAACACCAGTGGTTGCCGTTGCGCCTTTGATCATTGTATTGCTTGGCACTGATGACCCATCTCGCGTCTTGATTACTTGTTTGATCACCTTCTTTCCTTTGGTGGTTTCAACCACAACAGGCATGTTGGAAACACCACCAGAAATGATCGAACTGAGCCAATCTTTACGCGCACCTCGTTACCGTGAAACGTGGCAAATTCGTATTCCGTATGCGATCCCCCATATTTTCAGTGGTTTACGCGTATCAATCACCTTGGCGATTATTGGCGCTGTAGTGGCCGAATTCGTGGCAGCAGAAGAAGGTTTGGGCTATTTCATTCAATTCTCCACGTCTTTCTTTAAGATCCCACAGGCGTTTGCTGGTTTGATCTTCCTATCTATTATCAGCCTCCTGTTATTTAAGTCTGTTCAATGGGTACAAATTTGGTTGTTCCCTTGGAGCCTTCCTAAGAAGAAGTAATAAAAGAGAAAAATATGAAACTTAATGCTAAAGACACTGATTTTTTACGCCAAAGCTTTGCCCTTGCTGATGAGGCAAAGCAGCAAGGTATTCATCCTTTCGCAGCGATATTAGTTGATGACCAAGACAATGTAATCATGTCACAAGTGAACGGTTACTTACCGGACTTTGATATGACAGGCCATGCTGAACGCAAATTAATGACTCGTGCCAGTAAAGCCTATCGTCCTGATTTTCTAGCCAAATGCACCATGTATGTCTCTGCTGAACCTTGCGCTATGTGTGCAGGGTCTGCTTATTGGGCAGGATTAGGTCGAGTCATCTATGGACTAAGTGAAGCAAGACTAAAAGAGATCACGGGAAATCACCCTGAAAACCCAACGCTAGATTTACCTTGTCGCGCCGTGTTTGATTCAGGCCAACGTAAAGTGGAAGTAATCGGCCCCTGTCTTGAAGACGAAGCAGCAGAACTACAAGAAGGCGTTTGGTAATTCATACAAAATATTAAACAAACGGAGTAGAAGCAGTCAGGCTTTGCCAGGTCATTGCTCCACCTAACTTCATAAATGGAGGAAGCAATGACAATTGATTCATCAAAAAAAACAATACTCAAAGAACTACAAAGAGAGACCACTTTTGGTGGCACTGGCGAAGAAACCAATGACCGTGAAATCCGTATAATAGATCTAAGCGACTTCAATCATCGTCGTGAAGAAATAGCTGAGCAACTTTGGCTTGCCGCGACAGAAACGGGCTTTTTTCAACTCACTAACCACGGCATTCCTTCTGAAGAGATAGACGCTGCTTTTAATGAGTCAGATCGCTTTTTTAACCTACCTGAGAATATCAAAGGCCAATACCCAAGGCCAAAAGGCGTCAATGCGGGTTGGGAAAGCCGCAGTCAAATTCGCCCGTCTACTGGCACAAAAGATCAGAAAGAATCCTACCAAATCACTCAATACCATATGGATAATTTATGGCCGAGCGAACAAGAATTGGCAAACTTCCAAGCTAACACATTGCGTTTTGAGAAGTTATGTTGGGAAGTCGGTATGAAGGTGCTTTCTTGTTTCGCGGATAAATTAGGTTTTGATCGAGACTTCTTTACCAAGGCTCACGACCCTCAGCAAGACGACTATCAAAGCACCTTACGTTTACTACATTACTTTCCTACAGAAGGCGTCACTGAACAAGGAAACATCTGGCGTGCAGGCGCTCATACGGACTTTGATTGCTTAACTCTGCTCTTTCAACACGAAGGTCATGGCGGCTTGCAAGTTTGCCCTGGCGCCGAAGCAGGCACGAAACGTTGGACGAATATTCCACCGCTACCCAATGTTATCACCTGCAACATAGGTGACATGCTCATGCGCTGGAGCGACGACAAACTCATTTCAAACCTACATCGCGTCCGTCAACCAAGAATCGACGAATACTGCGGCAGCCGACACTCCATCGCCTTCTTTTGCCAAGCCAACAAAAAACAAATCATCCAAGGCCCAGAAAAACGTTACGAACCAATCAGCGCCGCTGACTTCTTAAGCCAACGAATTCAAGCCAATTTTGTTGATAAGGAAACAGGCAGACCATCAGCTTAATCTTTTATAATGAACGACTAAAATCATAAAAAAGACCGCAAATAATTTGCGGTCTTTTTGTTTATTTTGATGTTAACTATTAACCACTACCTTTTAAATCACTACATCTTGCTGATTTGAAAAGGCCATCAAGGCGTTTTTAAATTCTGCTATACCTTCTTCAAATTCATTTCTCGTATTAAATCCACCAAGGGAAATTCGTAAAGCGTTGAGGCTGATAGAAATCGCTTGCGAACTTGAATGACAAAATAAATCTGCTGTTCTGGCTTTCACGTTTCTGGATAGTAAAAAGGCGTTAAACTGGTTTACGTTTATATGGTTCGGCAAACTGAGCCATACATTCAAGCCACCACTACGAGCGGTTAAGCCTTGTTTTTCAGCCATCGTTTTAAAGGCGTTTTGGCGATAGCGCATTTCGCCTTCCAACAAAGATTGGTTATGAATAAAACCTTCGCTAGTTAGAAATCTCGTTGCAAGTTCGAAGTTTAACGTTGACACCATCCAGCATTGGCTATGAATGTTTCCATTAAAGGCTTGCTGCCATAATGTAGGAACTATGGTGTATGCCACTCTTAATCCACCCGCAACGTATTTGGATAAGCTTGATATATAAAACACACGATCTGGTGCTTTTTGTTGCAAAGGCAAACGCCAGCTTTCTGACAAGCAATAGTTCACATCATCTTCAACAATGTAAAAATCGTATTTACGACTAAGCGTCACAATACTTTCTAATTGAGCAGGTGAATATTGTATGTTGGTGGGGTTTTGCATATTGGGCGTGATGTAAAGCAGCTTAGGTTTATATTGCTGACAATATTGCTCTAAGACGTTTAAATCCAAACCTTGCGGTGTAATGGGTACGCTTAAGGGTTTTACTCGACTTGCATCTACAGCCCGAAAAAAACCTGGGTACGCCAATTCTTCATGCAATATGTAATCGTTTTCTTTGGTGAGGATTTGCAGGCAAGTATAAATGCCCTGCTGTGCGCCTTGAGTAAAAACAATATCATTAGTTTCTATTTTGATCTTTTTTCTGGCTAACCAATCTGTGAACACTTGTTTATGTTTGGCAACACCTTGAGGCGAGTAGGTCATCACTTGCGTAACCGCATCCATATCTTGAGCAAGTTCACTTAATGCCTTCTTCATTAACATCTGCTGACCCAGCATTGGCTGCATGCTGGATGCAAAGTCGTATTCCTTGGCGGCCTGAGCACTTTGATCTGATTGACCGCTTACCTTATGTGTCGAACTAGGCAAGTTGACATAGGTGCCAGCGCCGAGCTTTGCACTAACGAGCCCTTTCTTTTCCAACACGTCATAAGCTCTGGTCACTGTACCGTGAGTGATACCCAGCTGATCTGCAAGTAATCGCTGTGCAGGTAACTTTTGTTGATCAGATAAGGATCCCGCCACAATAGCTTGCTCAATTAACAACACCAAGGCTTTGTATTTTGGCAGAGCCAAACAAGCCTCATCGAACTCTATTTTACTAACCGTCAAAATTGTATTCATAACAATAAATAAATTGCCCATAATTGTATTGTGTGAGAATCTTAATTAGTACAATACAACGTAAATCGTATTGATACAATTTTAAATTATCTGCTTACCTATTTGGAATAAAACAATGAATACGGCTTTGTTAGAATTGATTCCCGCGCTTGTGCTTTTTTGTCTAATTGCAACGATAACACCCGGACCAAACAATATTTTATTAGCCCATTCTGGTGCCAACTTCGGCATGAAAAAAACCTTACCTCATGTGATAGGCATTCGTATTGGCATGACCTTGCTTCACATTGCTATCTTGTTAGGACTAGGTCAGATTTTCAAACACTGGCCAATCTTGCACGATGTATTCACCTTTGTCGCAGCAGGTTACATTGTCTATATGTCTGCCAAAATTGCCTTGGCAAAACCTCATGACTCGAAAAACAGTTTACAGCCTATGAGCATTAAGGAAGCGGCACTTTTTCAAACCATCAATCCAAAGTCTTGGTCGATGTTAATCACCGCAAGTTCTGTCTTCACCTTAACAGGAGATCTTTTCTGGCCATCCGCTTTGATGTGTCTTATTGCTTTTAACACTGCGACTTTACCCGGAACTTTTATGTGGATCACCATAGGAAAACTGGTTTCTAACAAGCTACAAAATCCGACTTTTCATCGTAACTTCAACCTACTAATGGGGTTTTTACTGTTAACCACTTTGCCGATGATATTTATCTAACATAAAAAAAGGCGACTCAAGGTCGCCTTTACATTAAACATTAAACATTAAACATTAAACATTGTATTTATTCTGGAATGACAATTTTAACAACCGATGAAATAGTTTCTCCATTGTTTGCCCATTCACTATGGTTATTGGCGTTCAACGTTACTTTCACGAAATTCTCTCCAGATTTTAAAGCACTAGTCGGCAAATGAAACCAAGTAGAATAAACTCGAGCGTACTTCACACCATTAACATACACATGAGCGTGGCCTGAATTAAATTTAGGTTCACGATTAATCGCCGCTGGCGTGAATTCAAAATTTCGCACTAATATTTGAATATTAAAACCACCCATCACATCAGGAAACATCAAGTGCGTTACCGATGGTACTGGTAAGCTTTCCGAAACAGCCAACAAAGGATGATCGTGCATTTCCATCACATCCAACATACTGCTTTCGGAGGCTTTGCTAGTATTCAGTGTTTCAAATGGTTGAGAAGGTAAAAATGTCATTAGAGTCACCGCAAGGGCACCACCAATCAAAAAATAAGCAATTCGTTCAATCATAATAACGCTCAATCATCATCCACTTAGTGCTGCTGCGGTGGAGGTAAAGCGTCACGTAAAGCGTCTTCAGTTACACCCAGCTTTTCTGCTGCTTCTGCAAAATTAGGCGGCATATCAGCACCCAATGCTTGACGAATTTCATCTTGCGATACATTCAGAGCAACTGCAGCTTCAGAAAAATCTGGACCTTGAGGTTGTCCTTGACCCGAAATTTCACCCACTTCCCCATGATAACAATTGATCATATAAGGCGCTTCATCGGCGGTTAGATGATAATGATAAATACCATCTGGGAATTCAGGCGTTACGTCAAAGTGTCCACTGCATTCATCTAAATCACTGTTCGTTACGGTTGAACCATTAACACCGTGATTACCATAAACTGGGAAGCCATCTTCCAATACTCCAATCATGGTGGAGTGCTGCCCTTCTTGATCGAGTTCACCCGTAATACACAATGGAATACCGTGATAATGGTAGTTAGTGCCGTCCACTAGCGTATGCCCATTACACTCATCCACAAAAGGTACGTGATCATGAATCACATTATCATCTAGCGCGGTAATACTACGCTGCATGTCTTCATAGTCATTAAAGATTTGTGCACCCGTAATAGCCACACCAATACGACCCAAAGAAGTATCTGTCACTTTATCCACGTAGTTTGGACGCGTAGTAATGGTAGTATCTACATCCGTTTCAGTAAAATATTCACTTGATTTAACAACGGTAAACTCATCTGCAGCATTGTCTGAAAATGGCATGGAGCCAACATCATTCGGGATTAAGTACTTCTCAGCGAAACCGTGACTAGGAATACCATTTGACTGAAAACGGAAGGTATCTTCCTGATCATCTACGGTAATAGTGACATTGTCCGCCCAATTGGCATTAACTACCGCTGAAGCGGTATCAACACCTCCAGCTCTGACGGTAAACTGAACGGCAGCAGCAGTCACCACACATAAAGCTGCAATACTAAGTAAGACCTTATTTTTCATAACCAACAAACCTAAAGATAAGTAATATTTAAGATACTATAGATCTTTATTATTAATAAACCAGATACTTAGTCACTAAATATAAGCCCAAAAACCTATAGAACGGAGCAATCACATCATTTCCTTTTTGCCTGCTCTCTAACTACCAGTTTTCTCCTACTTTCCCTTTATGATCGCTTATTCACAGTAACCTATTTTGGTTTTATTCATTTAATTTCACTCTCGAATTTCATCTAAGAGAAAACTAAATTCAAATAATAAGTGCTAAAGATTTAAGTGATTAAATAGGACTGGGTTGTCTTCTATCACTGCTAGGGGGCGTTTTGAAAAAGTCTCGATAACTTTTACTGAACAAAGAAGAGCTAGAAAAGCCACAAGAGATGCTTACATCGGTAATCGACATATTGGTTTGGGTGAGTAAACGACGGGCTTTATTCAATCGGATTTTTAAATAATAACGGGATGGTGAATCTTTAAGATGTTTATTAAACAGTCTTTCTAATTGACGACGTGAAAGCCCTGCATATCCTGCCAATGAGTCGAGGTCGATGACCTCTTCTGTGTTGGCTTCCATTATCGTAATCGCATTGATTAATGACTCATGGCTGTTTCCTAAAGCGACTTTTAATGGAATTTTTTGTAGTTCATGTTCACTACGCATACGCTCTGTTTGGAAAACTTCACAAATCTGCGTACTGATATCTCGACCAAAATCTTGATAAATAATATTCAGCATCATATCCAGTGGCGCTGTGCCTCCAGCACAGGTGATGCGTTGTTTATCTATAACAAACAATGACGTCTCTACTTCTAACCCAGGAAATGCTTCACAGAACATTTCCATGTGATCCCAAGAGATGGTGCAACGGGTATTTTCAAGTAAGTCAGCCTGAGCCAATAGGTAGGTTCCCGTACACAGCGAACCCAAGACCAGTTTTTTATGCTTTTTTTCAAACCAGTGAGGAATTGCAGAACTTGGGCATTCACCTGTTGTTTAACGTTAATTCCTGCACAAATAAAAATAGTATCAAAGTCACTAAAGTCTGCGGAGAAATCCAAATCTGCGGTAATACCAAGACCATCACTGGCTTTAACTGGTTTACCATCAAACGTAATGGTTGACCAACGATAAGCCGAAAAACCTAATATCTGATTTGCCATTCGCATGGTTTCAATTGCCGATGTCATCGGCAACAGAGAAAAGTCGCCCACTAAAATAAAGCCATAAGTTTGAGGTTTTAATGTATGACTGATTTCCATGGTAATTTTTCCGCTATTAACTCAATGATACAAAGCTGACAATTTTAAAGATCAGCCAATCTAAAACCTGCAATTTTATGAACTTCGCTAAGTGCTCGGTCAAACTCGGTTTGCCAATCATTTGGTGTTCTTTCTTCAAAACCTGCAAGTATCTGTTCTTTAGTTGCACCTTTTACAGCCATGATAAAAGGAAAACCAAATTTTTCACGATATTGATCATTAATTTGTAGGAAGTGGGCAAGCTCGATATCGGTACACTGATCCAGTCCTGCCCCAGCTTGCTCTGATTTCGAAGCATCAGTCAGTTCACCCACAGCCGCGGCTTTTCCGGCTAAATCTGGGTGTGCACGTAATAGCATCAATTTTTGCTCATCACTGCTTTGATCCACGATATCTCGCATTGCCCGTTGGACTTTTTCAATATCATCGAAGTAGCCAGCAGGATGCTCAGACTTTTGACGCCATAGTTGCTCGGCTACCCATGACGAGTGTTCATAAATACCGCTTAACAATGAAACAAAATCGGCTTCATCTTGTGAGTGAAATACGGCTTGTTGGTTCTGCATAACAGGTCTCCAAAATATTCGCGTTATGAATTAAGAAAAGGCTCACTCATTTTTACTTTTCTAAGTATAAAATTCACAATCCAGAAAATCATTAAAACATATGGCACAGTTATTGATCTATATGAAACAATAGTTTCAACCTTAGATTTACAGTTCAATATTTCATTTTTGCAATATACGGGCAAAATACTCAAATTCGTTTCAACAGTTAAGGAAAAACAATGGGCTATTTAACCACTCATATTCTTGATACAACCAAAGGCGTTGCCGCAGCCAATGTGAAGATACAACTATTCAAACACGATAAAGATGGCCAGCGTCAATTGCTTCACACTACGATAACCAATGACGATGGACGCTGCGACCAGCCATTGTTAGACGCTGAAAACTTCATTGCTGGGGTTTATGAACTTGAATTTGCTATTGATGACTATTTTGCAAAACAAGGCATTGAAGTAACAGAACCCAGTTTTCTCAATACAATTGTTATCCGCTTTGGAATTAGTGATGAAGAAGCACACTACCATATTCCTCTTTTGGTCTCTCCATACTCTTACAGCACTTACCGCGGCAGCTAAAAATAATTAAGTGATAAAGAAAAGAGCCTATTTTTGAAGTAACTCCTTTAAAGTTGAAAACTTCAGGCTCTTTTATTTTCATTAGCAATCCCCCTAAAAAACGCACCAACAAAACCAACCGCGCACCACAATAAAGCAAACATAATTCATCATTCAAACAGGTTTAATTCTTATCTCTATCGTTTTTCTCCTTCTGAAGAAGCCTAAAACAAAGGTTTCACAAAAAAAATTATAGGCACATTTGTTTCATGGTACATTTTTTGCGTTTCAGTCAGTAATTAGACATTTAAGGAACTGATATGAAAGCATTAATCATTGGTGCAGGCATTGGCGGCATGTCCGCTGCCGTGGCTTTAAAACAGCAAGGCATTGAATGCGAAATTTTTGAAGCCGTAAAAGAAATGAAACCTGTTGGCGCTGCTTTATCTATTTGGCAAAACGGTGTGAAATGCATGAGACACCTTGGCATGGGCCACATCATGGACGAACTTGGAGGCCCGATGCACAATCTCGCTTATCAAGACGGTTTCACAGGAAACATAATGACACAGTTCAGTCTTAAACCTTTATTAGAGGCAGTTTCTGAACGCCCTTGCCCAGTTTCCAGAGCTGACTTACAAAGCCAAATGATTGATTTCTGGGGTCGTGATAAAGTCCAATTTGGTAAACGAATTGAAAAAGTAGAACAAACCGACACCAGTGTAACGGCTTACTTTACTGATGGCACCAGCGCTACAGGCGATATGATGATAGCAGCAGATGGCACACGCTCTGTTGTTCGAGCACATGTACTGGGCAAAGAACTAGACCGTCGTTACGCAGGTTATGTCAACTGGAATGGCTTAGTGGATATAAACACAGACATAGCACCAGCTGATCAATGGACTACCTTTGTTGGAGAAGGTAAACGTGTTTCCATCATGCCAATTGCAGGTGGCCGCTTCTACTTCTTCTTTGACGTACCACTACCATTGGGCCTTAAAGAAGACAGAACAACAGTTACTAGTGATTTAAAAGGTTACTTCAAAGGTTGGACAAAACCGGTCCAAACCCTTATTGACGCCATTAATCCAGAAACCACAAACCGTATAGAGATACATGACATCACACCATTTGATACCTTAGTGAAAGGCAACATCGCCCTACTTGGCGACTCTGCTCACAGCACCACACCCGACATAGGCCAAGGCGGTTGCTCTGCACTAGAAGACTCGGTTGTATTAGGCCAATGCTTTGCTGAAACTAAAGACATCCATGCTGCCATTAAAAACTACGAAGAAAAACGTCGTTTCCGTGTTCAAGATCTTGTCTTAAAAGCCCGTAAGCGCTGTGACGTGACTCATGGTAAAGACATGCAAGAAACTCAGGCTTGGTACGATGATCTACGAGTAGAAAAAGGTGAAAACATCATTGAAGGCATTCGAAATACAATTGTGAATGGTCCATTAAATTGATTGCTCATCTCAATATTTAATAACAAATAAGTTATTTAACATTTATCAAGGGTCACATTTAAAGGTGACCTTTTTTATGAACCACAAAGAATGCCAATTGAAACAACAGTTCTTTTTTTCAAGTTAAATTCTGTTCAAGGGTTTAAACCATTTCCCTCCCTCCATTTATCAAGACAGAAAATACCAATTGAACAAGCCAACCCTTAATATCATCTTAATAACCCTTAATATTTACATGAATTTATGAAACGAAATTATATAATTTCATCCACATAAAATAATATAATTTCGCAGTTAATCTCATTAACAGTCTAAAGGATGGACAGGAAATATTATGAGCGCGAAAATAAGATTATTAAGCTATGTCGGAGCATTATTTGCTGCGGCTATATTAATTGTATCTCTTACGGGGTATTTGAATTTTAAATCAGCTTCTGTTACCCACTCTACAGAGAGTCTAAAAACAGAGTCTTTTTTGATTTCTAATGCATTGGAACAACGAGTCCAACGCTATTTTGACAGTTTAAGTATTGTTGCTGGTGATTTACCTATAGATAAAGACGGCCACATTGATGTAGACGTCGTAGTTAATAAACTCAAAGAAACAACAAAAGCACTCGATGTTGTAGCAACGGTTGTTGCCCTTGAAAGTGGAAAGACATTTATCGCGACTGGCGAGATAGCTAATTTTAATGCGAAAGCACTTGGCAGAGAGTGGTATGAAAGAATTTTTGCGGGCGAAAAACAGATCATTACCAAACCATATAAAACCGCCGATACTGGGGAACTAGTAATGGCATTTGCGGTTCCTGTTATGCGCGATAACAAGATCGTAGCCACTTTACTTATCAATACCAAAGTACTTGGCATTACACAGTTTGCCAAAAGCCTCTCTGAAAAAAACCAGCTTATTGTAAGCCGAGCCGATGGCTTTATTCTTGCTGCTCCTGAAGCGGATAAAATTGGTGAAAACTTGTTTAAACTTCAACCTTCATTTGAAGCCTATAAAGACAAAGAAAACAGCCAACATAACTATAATGACTCTGGTGAAGAATATGTTGTAAGCAGCGCAAGAATAGCATCCTTAGGTTGGAATGTTTGGTCGCTAGATACAGCAGGTCACATTAATGCACCTTCCAACTCAAACCTGATTCAAGGCCTTACCCTTTCTATTTTTTTAATTCTAATCGCCTTAGGTATCATCTATTTGTTTGTGATGAAGCTTATGTATAAACCAATTGGAGGTGAACCAAAAGAAATTGAAGAGCTAGTAAAACGTGTAGCCAATGGTGACTTAAGTTTACAAGCTTCGGTAACAGGAAAAGAAACGGGGATTTATGCTGCAACTATTTTGATGATTAACAACCTAACAACCATCATCAACAATATTAGTGAAACCACAGATCAACTTAAATTATCGTCAGATAACGTTACGACCTCTGCAGATAGAACAAACAGCAGTTCTAAGAAGCAAATGGCTCAGTTAGAGAAAACCTCTACTGCGATGAATGAAATGACCATGACAGTTGAGGAAGTGGCGCGAAATGCATTGCAAGCATCAACCGCTGCGAAAGAGGCCAATGAGTTCTCTGATTTAGGTATTAACGTTGTTCAAGAAATGAATGACAGCATTTCCACCTTATTGATTGATCTTGAAAAGGTCATGGCTGTAACCACTAAACTTGAAAAGGAAACTCAAGGTATTGACAGTATTTTAGAAGTCATCAACGCCGTTTCTGAACAAACTAACTTACTTGCATTAAACGCTGCAATTGAAGCCGCGCGAGCAGGTGAACATGGTCGGGGCTTCGCCGTTGTCGCAGATGAAGTTCGTAGTCTAGCTAATCGTACAAAGGAAAATACGGACGAAATTAAAAGTATGATAAGCAAGCTTCAAGATGAAGCTCTGCAATCAGTTCAGTTAATGAGCAACAATATGACAGATGCGAGAACGACTGCAGCCAAGTCAAATGATGCAAGCAAAGCATTACAGTCAATCCAAAATGCCGTCTCTGTGATTCAAGATATGAATGTACAAATTGCCACCTCTGCAGAAGAACAAACTCATGTAGCTTCTGAGATCAACGCTAGTATTCTTGAAATTAATGACCTTGCGAAAGAAACCTATGAGAATTCAAACCGTAACAAGGGTATGGCATCTAACCTCACTAATCTGGCATTAACATTAGATAAATCCGTTGATGTGTTTAAACTATAAAGTCTTAGATTCCATATCTAAATAGTCTAGATAGGTAGAATACGCTTCTACCTGTCTTCATTTTCCAGTGAAGGCATGTTTCGAGCTTTCATTGGAAAATTATTATGATATAAAATAACCCTCCATATAAAATAAAAACCACGGTTCAAAAAGTGCTTCCCCGTCTTATTTATTACCTAAGTTTAGTTGTTTGCATAAGCTACCCTAAGTCTCTAAAACCTTACAAAGCATAGATATATCAATGATATAGGTCCTTTTCATGTAAGGCTATCAGTGATATAAAGCGTCCACTGAAATTCAAATTTAAGGGTTAAACATGAAAGGCTTCTTGCTCATTATTGGTATTTTTTTATCTCATACTGTTGCAGCATTAGATTTAGTAAAATACCCAATTGAACTCAGTTCTTACGAAGGCATCACTGTTGTTATCGCTCCGACATCAGATAAAAAACAAGCCTTACTAAAAATAACAGGAATAAACCATAGTATTGATGATGTGGTTTTTCTGACCACTTACAAACAACATGGCAACAAAAAAGCCTATAAATACACATTCGACGGCAGCGAGCGCGCTTTAGTCAGTGTGGATGATCATTATGGCTGCTGCTCATATGAACTATATTTACCTGATACCCGAAAAAGCATTTACCTAGAAAAAACGGAGAATACAGACCCTGTCATTACTAAGAATTTACTGGCTCAGTATGAACAGCAACTAAATAAGGGAGTTCAAGCAAAACTAGCAACTTTTAACCGTAAAAAGCATGTTGCAAGCCAACAACAAAATATTCTTAGGGCAAATAAAGAGGTTCTGGAAAAATGCGAACTTCCTATTCAATCAAGTATCGATTGGAAAAAAGTCTCTGACGCAGATCTAAAAAAATATTCAGTTGGTTCATTTTGCGCTCAAGTAGGTCACGAAATAGCAAAAATGTGCGGACAAAACAATCAATTCAAAACGCAAGTATCTCAATTCCAAGTGGTTCAATGTGAATTTACAGATACACTAAAGTTACGCCAAAATGACAAAACGCTTAACTTTAAAATAGCACCAACAGAGCCTAACCAACCACAGTTTATCAACTCATATTTACGTAATTTATAATTATTTTCTGAATAAATAAACAATATCTCAGCTAATACCGCCTCACTTATCTAAAGAAAAAGTGAGGCGGTATTTTTTATTCGCTTCTACTTCCTCATTAAATAGATTCATCATCACAAGAATGAAAGTCATCAAAATTATTTAACCTTGCTGTGATAGCATAAGATTATTAATAAAACTCTAACGGCTAATTCTAAACTTTCGTTTTAAGCGCAAAATTAATTCACCAAAGGAATACATATGTTAGGCATAACAGTTTGGGGGTTATCCCTTGGGCAGGCGCTATTAATTACAGGAAATATTTTACTCGTTTCTGTCACCGCATTAATTGGTAACAAAATCAGTCCATCAGCGGATTTAGCAACGGTTCCTGTCGCCCTGCAATTTATAGGTTTAATGAGTGCGACCTTGCCTGCCGCTTTATTGGTTCGTTTACTGGGCAGAAAAGTCGTTTTTTTAATAGGTAACACTATTGGACTGTTTGGTGCAGCATTAGCTTATTACGCCCTATTACACAGTGACTTTTGGCTGTTCTGCACTTCAACTTTTTTATTGGGTGTTGCCATTGGTATTGGTCAACAATATCGTTTTGCGGCAGTCGAAAACTGTCCGGAAGGTAAAGGCCCACAAGCCATTAGTTTGATTATGGGAGGCGGTATTTTAGCGGCTGTACTTGGTCCTAATCTAGCAGTTTGGTCCGAGTACATTATTCCAGATACACAATACATTGGTGCGTTTGCCGCTCTCTTCATCCTATATGCTATAACCACAGTTCTGGTTGCTGTGTTACCGCTTAAAAAAGCTAGCATCGAAGAACAAACAGGAACACCGCGCTCTTACGCTGAATTACTTCGTCAGCCCGTTCTAATTGCCTCGATCACATCAGGCGCAATTGGCTATGCAGTAATGGTATTAATCATGACGGCCACACCGCTCGCTATGCATGGTCATGGGTTTCATTTTGGACATACCGCCAGTGTCATTCAATGGCATGTATTAGGTATGTTTGCACCATCATTTTTCACCGGTCATTTAATTAAGAAGTTCGGTACGAGTCGTATTGTCCAAGCTGGTTGTATATTACTTATCGCCTGCATTTTATTAAACCAATTTGGCACTTCTTATTGGTATTTTTGGACCGCGTTAGTCTTCTTGGGCATAGGTTGGAACTTCACTTTTATTGGCGCAACCAATCTGCTCACACAAACTTACCAGCCTGCTGACAAAGCAAAAATACAAGGTTTAAATGACTTTCTGGTTTTTGGCTCTTCCGCCGTGGCAAGTATTCTGGCGGGTTATTGGCAGAGTTTATTTGGATGGGAGATATTAAATATGCTGATGCTGCCCGCTATCTTTATCGCCATGATCACAGTTTACCTCAGTATGAAGCGATCTATAAAAACGGTTTAATCCAAAAAAATAGCCGCACTTTGTTTGTACGGCTATTTTGGTCTGTTACTTAATATTGGTGTTTAAAACACCTAATCAAACTGAATGACGTAAAAACAATAAATGATGGTGAGAAAGACGGGAAACAAATGCCACCAATAAGACAACTTCGGAGATTTTTTTATTGCTAAATACAAAAGCATTGATGCCACAATGATGCTAGACAAGGGAATTAATATAAAAGAAAGAGTAAATATAAAATTCTGAAAATCACTGATTTCATTGTTATTTACAACACCTGCAGCAGAAAAAATAACAAACATCATAACCATACCTGCAAAAGAAAATTGCGCGAAGGTCATTAAAAAAAGTACAAAGTAACGCATAAAATCAACCTATTCTTTTTATATCCTGTCTTATTTTAAAGCGAATAATTAAAGAAGGCACCTATTAACGTAAGACAGTAGAAAAAGAACTCGTCTAATCAATGGCTTTTATTACTGCCGACACATCAGGTAGAATAGTTGTATTAGGGTCTTGCATCTCATCAAATAAAGCCGCTACAAATGGGTGTTGTTCTGGGTATTCTTTCAACCATGACAGTAAGATTTCTTGAACCTCTGCCATAGATTGATCTACTGTTAGCGGAACACCAATAGCGATCAATTTTTCTTTAAAATCCACTTCGTCGATTAAATCTACGATCATCATAAGATCTTAAACCTTTACTTTAGCGAATGACTTTTTCTTCTAATAAAAGATCAAAAATAGCTTGGGCTTTTTCAGCTGGCGTTTCGTCTTTCATCACTTTACCGCCACTACCAACAGGCTTCGCGGTCGCCGCTTTAAAACGATCAGCAGCTGTTTTGGCTTTAACCACTTTCATGCGTTTCGGTCGAGGTTTAGCTGGATTAACTTGCCAGCTTGCTGCCATCTCGTCTGCAACATAATCATTTCCGATAACATTGATTTGCGCTCTTAATCCTGGACCATAAGCGGTTTGTCGAGCTTCAGTCGCGGCATTATCAACCGTTGCAATGAAAGGCAAGGTAACAGTAATAGCACGGCGTTGACCACGAGGCAAAGCTAATAGGACGTCAGCTTCACCATGTTCAACATTCACGATATCCGCAACCCGAGAAAGTAACGGCCAGCCTAATTTTTCGGCTAATAAATAAGGCAACATACCAGAAGATTCACCACTTTCTGCACGCCCCCCCATAAGAACAATACTCGGCTCACTGTTTGCTAAATATGTCTCTAACAAAGGCAAAGCATCGCTACCAGAATCTTGGGCCAACACGGTCAAGGTATCCAATCCCATTCCTGCATATTGGCGCAACACAGGCTCTTTGGCATCCCCCACATGTACAACCGATAACTCGCCTTCGAGGCTATTTTGCAAATTCAAACCCAGTTCTACAGCTCGTCCATCTTGTTCCGCTCGGCGCGCCCGCCCCGATTGAGGATGACGACCCACAGAGACTAAACTGATGATTTTCGTTTTTTGAGAGTCATTAAGCGACATTGCTTTTTTCTCCTTGCTCTAATGCATGTTGCTGAGCGAGTGTGATCAATTCCGCTAAAATTGCTTCGCTGTCTTCAATAACAGCCAAATCAGCACGCTTCGCCATGTCACAGCCAGCATCGGTATTAATCGCAATAATCTTGTCGCACTGACCTATCCCTTGCATATGCTGAATCGCACCCGAAATACCCACCGCTAAATACACTCGCGCAGTAACCCAGGTACCTGATGCGCCAACTTGTCGCATACGCGGCATAAAACCATCATCTACGGCAACACGACTTGCCCCTTCGGTTGCCCCTAATACGGTCGCGCATTGATGAAATTGCTCCCAGTTATGGATGCCATTACCTGCAGATAAAATAAACTCGGCTTCGGCAAGAGGTACTGCATTTGGATCAACCGCCATCAAGCCTTTATCGGTTAAACGAGTTTCAATCTTTTCTAATACATCCATATTGTCTAAAAATAAGGGCAAAACTTCATGACGAGTTTCATCAATGGCATGACCGCACTCTTCCAACAGCATCAAAATACGAGGTGTTTCTCTGGTGATATCAAGACTTGTGGAAGCACCACGACAAACGGTTCTGGTTTTCGATACTTGCCACGCTTGCGTGGCTGGTCGTTCGCCAAGACGTGCCGCCAAACGTGACGCCAAATCCGTACCGCCATTCACCGTATCTGGAAACAACCAATGTTCGGGATGATATTGCGCTTCGATTTCATTCAATGCTACTAGACGAGCTTCAGGTGCAAAACCATCGTATTTAGCACTGGATAGATGAATAAGACGATCCACACCTGCCACATCAAATTGTGTTTCTTTATTTTCGCCAAAACATACCACAGCAACCGCCATACTGGTTTTAGAACCAACCTCAGCAATCAATTGATGCGCCAAGCCAATCACGTCTTTATCATGAGTCGTTAAACGCCCACCAACCATGTCTGGTACCACCATGATATAACCATCTGGATCGACGACTTGATGCAAAGGTAAAACGATTTCTTGAACAGATGAAGATCGTTTTTGACGACTCTTATCATGTCCGCCAAGCATACCTTTCGTATTAATCGAAAGGCGATCAATGCGTTTAATACCATTTGGCCCAATAAAACCAATCGTATGGGGATTTTTACGAATCAAACCAGAAGGCCCACGCACTTCAACGTTATTATTAGTCGTCATAATGTCGTGAAGAGGATGCAGACGGTTACGAGCGATACGTTCCGCTCTTGGGTCTCGACGAATAATTTGAGAAAAAGCGTCACTCATGCGCGCACCTCCTCAATCAACTGTCCGACTAATATCTCTGCGATGTCTTTGACAACAGGGCGAGGTTCAACAACGCCTTCCAACATAGCTGTGCATTGCTGACAACCTACTGCGACCATTTCCGCGCCAGTGCTCACCACATCTTCCATGCGCATATCGGCAATACGTCTTTCCCCTGGAATATCGGTAATGGGAGCGCCTCCGCCTCCGCCACAACAACGTGACCGATAACCTGAGCGTTCCATTTCGGCGATTTCAATTCCTAATGATTCTAACAATTCTCGCGGTGCTTCGTATTCGCCATTGTAACGACCAAGATAACAAGGATCATGATAAGTCACTTTGCCACCGTTGAAAGCATCCAACTTCAAACGACCTTCTTTAATCAACCCATTAAGAAAAGTCGTGTGATGCATTACAGAAACACCTTCCAATGCATCTGAACCAAAATCGCCATATTCATTTTTTAAACAATGAAACGCGTGAGGATCGGTTGTTACTATGGTTTTAAATTCGTACTGAGATAAAGTCGCTAGATTGCGTCTTGCCAAACTTTGGAAGGTCGCGTCGTCACCCAAACGTCTTGCCACATCGCCACTGTCTCGCTCTTCATCTCCCAAAATTGCCACATCCACATTCGCGGCTTTTAGTAGTTTTACAAAGGCACGTAGAATCCGTTGACTGCGCATATCAAACGCGCCATCCGACACCCAAAAAAGTACATCGACTTTTTTCACGTCCTTCATAAGATTTAAATTTTGATCCGCTGCCCAGTGGGTTCGACTCGCTGGAGAGTGACCATTTGGATTGTCCGTCGCTATGATATTTTCTAGAACTTCTGCGCCTTTGTTCGGTGTTGCGCCTTTTTCTAAAGTTAAGAAACGACGCATATCAACAATCGCATCCACATGCTCGATCATCATCGGGCATTCTTCCACGCAAGCACGACACGTCGTACAAGACCAAAGCGTGTCAGGGTTAATCAAACCGTCAGTAATGATTTGATCTGGACCGCCTTTCGCATTGCCTACTTCGACGTTTGGATAAGGGCTACCAGCGTATTTTTCATCTGTATCACCAGCAAAGCCCACTACCATATCTTGAATCAGTTTTTTTGGATTCAAAGGCTGACCCGCCGCGAATGCAGGACAAACCGCCTCACAGCGACCACACTGAACACAGGCATCGAAACCAAGCAGTTGATTCCATTTGAAGTCTGTTGGTTTGGCAACACCGTGCATTTCACCTTCGCCTAATTCTGCACCTAACTTAGCTGCTTTCAACCCTGTTGATCGACCACCACCGAAACGTTCTGGACGCCGGTGAAAAGCCAAATGCAAAGCTCCCGCAAAAGCGTGTTTCATTGGGCCACCCCATGTCATGCCAAACAGCATTTCACTTAGGCTCATCAATACCAATGCAGACAACACAAGAGTCAAAAACCATTGGCCCATAACACCCAATGTAAAGCTTGCTGGTACCTCTCCAATAACAGGAAGAACCCCAGCAGCAGGCAAGGTTAAAACAAAGAAGGTAACCGAAAAGATCAGTAGGTTTTTAGGCAGCCGCATCCACGGTCCTTTCGACAAACGCGCAGGTGGATTCAGTCGGCGCTTGAAAACAAACAAGGCACCGCAAAACATCATTACTAAAGCGCCTAATAACATCCAAGCAAGAATTTTGCTTTCAATGCCAAATAGATGAACAAACACCACCAATACCATAGCAAGAACAAAACCACCGCCCGTTGCTACGTGAGTTCGAGACATGTATTTGTCTCGTTCCACCACATGATGCAAATCGTGAAGATAACGCTTCGGCATCGCCAACAAACCCGCGAGCATATCCACTTTATCTGCTTGGCCAGCACGCCACAGGTTCATGCGACGTACCGCACCAATCCCCGCAAGAACAAGAAGAACAGCAATCAGAATGGGAAGTAACCAATCAAGAATCATTTTTTACCCCTTCTCGATTAGAGATCCTTGCAGAGGCGCAAAGCATCATACATAGCCGCATGAATATTTCGTTGAGACACACAGTCTCCCAGACGCCACAAAATCATGCCTTTTGATTCTTCCGTTAAAACAGGTTGAGGCTTGATATCGAACAGGGCTTCATTGTCAATTTGGCCTTTGTTGATTGAGCTTTCTTTCAAGGCATAATAGAGCTCTTCATTCGGTCTTGTACCGTTTTCGACAACCACTTGATCGACCACTCGTTCTTCTTTTTGACCTGTGTATTCGTTCTCTAATACCGCTACTAAGCTCTCACCTTCTCGGTATACTTTTTCCAACAACATGTCCGATGTCATGATGACTTCTTTTTCATATAAGGAACGGTAATAAGTTGGGAAAGTTGTACCACCAATGCCAACACCGGGTTTGATATCGTCGGTAACCAATTCCACCAACGAGCCTTTAGAAGCAAGATAATCCGCCGCTGACATACCTGAGAATTCACAAATCGTATCGTAGATTAAAACGTTTTTACCGGGTTCTACCTTGCCACTTAAAATATCCCAAGTAGAGACAACTAGGCCTTCAGCCGCTCCCCATTTTGGTTCTTGTTCCAAGAAAGGACGACCACCAGTGGTTAAGATGCACACTTCAGGATTGAGTTCGTGAACAAGGCTTTCGTCGGCTTCTGTATTCAAGCGAACGTCTACACCTAAACGATCTAATTCCATAATCAACCAACGGGAAATACCGGCGATTTGATCGCGCTGTGGGGCTTTCGCGGCTAAGGTAATTTGCCCACCAAGCTCTGGGGCTTTTTCAACCAAGGTAACCTTGTGACCACGTTCGGCAGCTACTCGTGCTGCTTCCATGCCACCAGGGCCTCCACCCACCACCAATACATTACGAATCGCACCTGTGGTTTTTTCAATAATATGAGGCAAGCCCATGTATTCACGAGACGTGGCCGCATTCTGAACACATAAGACATCTAAACCTTGATACTGACGGTCAATACAATAGTTAGCACCAACACATTGGCGAATTTGATCCACCTGATCCATTTTAATTTTGGCGATAAAATGCGGGTCAGCAATATGTGCACGCGTCATGCCAACAAAGTCCACATAACCCGCTTCTAAAATACGTTTCGCTTGATTCGGGTCTTTAATGTTTTGTGCGTGAATAACCGGCACATTAACTACTTCCTTGATGCCAGCCGCCAAATGCAAGAAAGGCTCTGGTGGATAACTCATGTTAGGAATCACGTTCGCCAAGGTGTTGTGCGTGTCACAACCCGAGCCTACAACACCAAAATAATCCACCATGTTTGTCGCATCGTAGTATTGGGCGATTTGTTTCATGTCGTCATGGTTCAAACCGTCAGGATGAAATTCATCTCCTGTGATACGCATACCAACAACAAAGTCTGGGCCGACTTCAGCTCGAACCGCTTTTAGCACTTCCATACCGAACTTCATGCGACCCTCAAAAGTGCCACCCCATTCATCAGTACGTTTGTTAACACGAGGCGACCAGAATTGATCGATCAAATGCTGATGCACAGCAGACAATTCAACACCGTCTAAACCACCTTCTTTTGCTCGTCGCGCCGCTTGTACGAAATCGCCAATAACGCGCCAAATCTCTTCTACTTCAATGGTTTTACAGGTCGCACGATGAACAGGTTCACGAATGCCTGATGGCGACATGAGGTTTGGCCAGTTTTCACCATCCCAGCGAGAACGACGTCCCATATGGGTAATTTGAATCATGATCTTGCCGCCATGTTTATGAACAGCATCAGCAAGGTTTTGGAAATGAGGAATAATACGGTCAGTGGATAAATTCACTGAGCTCCACCAGCTTTGCGGGCTATCAATCGATACAACACTTGAACCGCCGCAGATACAAAGCCCACAGCCGCCTTTGGCTTTCTCTTCGTAATATTTCACGTAGCGATCTGTCGTCATACCGCCATCGGTTGCATACACTTCAGCGTGAGCCGTACTGACTATTCGATTGCGGATCGTAAGTTTGTTGATATTAAGAGGCTCGAACAACACATCATATTGGGACATAAAAAGAACTCCCGCTCTACTTAGCTAAAACGTAAAAAATAAAGAAAACGCTCTGCCTTGCCCACACAGCGTATATTTGTCATAACTGGCTACAATTTAAATAAAGAAAAATCTAAATAAAGAAAAACCTAAAGAGGAAGAACCTCGAAATACCCCACATCACAACCTTCTTCCGCACCACTTTGAGTTTGAACCGCTTTCGTGCGCATACTTGATTTTTGACTGTCTAAAATCTGATCCAATGCCCCTGCAAACCAACCTGTGAACATATAATCCACTTTGCGATTCACTTTTTTACCGTGAATTTTTTCATAGTGATAAACAAAGGCAGAATTCTCTAAGCGAACTTTCGCAGTGCCTTTTTCAATGTCTAACTCTTCAGTAATAAAAAAGCCCCAACCGCGCTGAGATAGACGTTTTAGATAATGATTCCAGATGTCTTCACCATAAATACCATGACATTCTGATTCTTGTTCACACCAGAAATACGCGGACTTGTAACCGGCTTTATATAAAATCTCGGCGTAACGCTCTGCACCAATCTCGTCTTCAATTCCCATGTGATTGTTCACAAAGAAATGTCGAGGCACATACAACATAGGTAAAGCATCGGTATTCCAAACACCGGTTTCGTCATCGACTTGAATTGGCATCTCTGGCGCATGTGTTGTCATCTTCATTCTCCCCAAACTTCTTTTAATAACGAGACCCAGTTTTCACCCATAATCTTGCACACCTGACGCTCGCTAAACCCATGCTTCAACAAGGCTTCCGTCAAATTAGGAAAATCACCAACCGTACGCATTCCAAGAGGGTTAATAATTTCGCCAAAACGGGTTAATCGACGTGCATAGCCTTTGTCATGAGTAAGATATTCAAAGAAATCTTCACCGTGCCCTTGTGTGAAGTCGGTACCAATACCAATCGCGTCTTCACCCACTATGTTGTAAATGTATTGAATGGCTTCCACGTAATCATCAATGGTGGCGTTGATACCGGCTTTTAAGAAAGGCGCAAACATAGTCACCCCAACAAAACCGCCGTTATCCGCGATAAACTTCAATTCTTCATCAGTACGGTTACGTGGGTGTTCTTTTAGGCCTGCGGGTAAACAATGGGAATAAGCGACTGGTTGCTTAGATTCGATAATGACTTCTTTGGCAGTATTGGGGCCAACGTGCGACAAATCACATAACATGCCGACACGATTCATCTCTGCAACAATTTCGCGACCATAACCAGATAAGCCACCGTCACGTTCATAACAGCCAGTGCCAACCAAATTTTGCGTGTTGTAGCACATTTGTACTATACCAACGCCAAGATCTTTAAAAACTTGAACATAGCCAATTTGGTCTTCAAAAGCATGGGCGTTTTGGAACCCCATCATCACCCCTGTTTTGCCTTCGGCTTTGGCGCGATGGATGTCTTTTGTTGTGTAGACTTTTAAAAGTAAATCGCTGTTCGCTTCGATCAACTGGTTCATTTCAACCACATTACGAACCGTGCCCTCAAAGTTTTCCCAAAACGACACAGTACAATTTGCCGCTGTAAGTTTACCTTTCGCCATATCTTCAAATAGAGATCGGTTCCACTTAGCACAAATCAAACCGTCGATCACAATCGCCTTATCATGTAGCTCTGATGCGTTCATTGTTCTTCCTTACCTATCAAATCAAGGCGTTTAAGTTAGTCATCATCAATGAACTCAGTGTAATTTTTCACGAAGAAAGGAAGCAGGCTGTAAACGACTAGAGAAAGACTAAAAGCGACTATGAAGAAAAAAACAGATAGAAATATGACATAAGAACTCCCCTCCAAATACAGGACCAAATGCAGTTCTGTCTAGTTCACATTTCTAAACGTATTAAAGGCAGTAAGATATGCGCAAAGCGTAATGAATATGGTATGGTAAAAAACATCTACAGCGTTTTTTTTAGCTTTCAAATGAATCGATTGAGAAGAATATGAATAATAAATTGACCGGTAAAAACGTCCTCATCACCGCAGGTGCTCAAGGCATTGGCGAAGCCATCACAAAACACTTTATTGATAGTGGCGCAAATGTTGCTATCCACTACTTTTCTAGTGCAGATACCGCCAACAAATTAATCGAATACGCGTCTAGCAAAGGACAGAAAGCCGTTGCGATAAGTGGTGATTTAACAAATGAAGCGGAAGCCAATGCATTGGTTGAGCAAACCGTTAAAGTACTAGGTAGTTTGGACATACTGATTAACAATGCAGGTTCTTTGGTGGCGAGAAGATTACTTAACGAAATGGATGCGGAGTTTTGGCATAAGGTAATGGACATCAACCTAACGTCCATGATGTTTGTTACCCGTGCTGCATCGCCTTATCTTGCGAAACAGGAAAACAGTAGTATTGTTAACTTAGCCTCCCTTGCTGGTCGCAAAGGTGGTCACCCAGGATCGCTTGCCTACTCGACAAGCAAAGGCGCTATCCTGACGTTAACACGAGCACTGTCTGCTGAATTAGGACCACAAGGCACTCGAGTAAACGCTGTTGCTCCAGGGCTTATCCTAGGTACTTCTTTCCATAACACCCATACAACAAAAGAGTCAGCCGACGCAACCATCACAGGAATTCCAATTCAACGTGCAGGCAATGCAGATGATGTAGCACGAGCTGTTGCCTATTTAGCATCTGAATACGATGGTTTTATCACGGGTGCGACGCTTGATATCAACGGCGGCGTTTACAACATGTAATGTCCTGCTCCTTACTGTCCTGTAAGGCGCGATTTCAAAGCATAAAAAAACCAAATCCATTTCACTTTAAGGTTCACTTGGATTTGGTTTTTTTAGTTTTCAATCATTAGGTTTGCAAAAGCTTATTTCTTAATCAACAGATCTTCTAGTTTTAACCCTGTCGCTTTGTTAATACTGCGCCACAGATAATAAAAAATCGCCATCATCATAATCATAGAAGGAATGGCAATCATCGGGTAACTGTATAACGTCATCTGACCCAACTCTTCATTAAAGGCTTCAGTTCCAGCAGGGCTGGTCACAATCCACTTAGCCAATACGTAATTCATCGTTGCAGAAAAAGCAAAAGAGCCTGCGATAAAATAAGTCGCATTCATCAATTTTTTCTCAAACATTTCTGTACTGTTGTTCTCTTCCAGCTTCTGCTTAATAGTTTCTGTATCCATCACAGAGGAATTAAAAAGCAACGCACGAATCAAAGGATAAGGCGTAAAGGTAGACACCAAAACCGCGATACCAATGATTGCTGGAACGGCCGCTTCCTTGATTGCCAACCATTGATTATCAAGTTCAAACAGACCAATACTGCCTGTCATCAAAACACTCACCAAACCCAGCAAAGCAATAAAGTTAAACTTCTTGTACTTAACTAACTCAAAAATCCCCCAACCAAGAGGAAACGCCAACGCAGCAACCAAACCGCCACTAACGCCTAATGCGTCTTCACCACTTAGCTTCATCAAAATAAGAGACGGCAAAATAACACTGACGAGCAAATCAACCATAGGTCGTGGCTTATGTGTAGGAGAGCTATTCATAATTTAAAGGTTCCAATTTAAGTTCAAATATTAATGCCGACTATCATAAAGGAAAAACGCACAAGGAAGTATATAGACAGTGTTTTTAGTGAGAAGTGCCACAAGATTTTATGAATGTCATCCCAATATCGTCGACTAAGAAAGCAATCGTTTCCTTGTTCCTTTCCTTCCAGTGGTAGCAAAAGGGCCTTGAATCGACACCCCCGTCTATTTTCTCTCATTGACAGTGGCATGTTAATTGTTTAAAAAATTGCGTTATATTATTGCTAAGCTGAATAATTCAATTCCTAAAATAGAATCAGCATTAAAGCAAATACCCTACTCCTTTGCAGGATCAATAAGCACTAATACACAAGGACTAAAGAAGTAATGATTACTACGATTAAAAGATTATTGATTTTGCTCATGCTCCCCACACAACTCTTCGCACATGACCAGAATTTAGTTAAGACAGAAGGTCAGGCTCAGTTTCCTTCACATTGCCACAGTAGTGAAAATGTCTACTTAAATGCAAAAATGCAAAAAGTCATTAACTCTCCTAGTAGTGGTGCACTGTACGAATTAAAACCAACAGGAAAAGTTTTATCTTTGTGCTATAGCAAACTGCACGACACTACCCCAATGATTGTTTACCGTTACGGTAAAATTGGTGACGTGGAATTCGAGAAAGTCGCCACTATAGACGCGCCTTTTTCATCGTATCATCGTATCGATGGCCGACTAGGCAATGAGGTGATTTTCTTTAACAATGGGAATATTAACTATTACATTAGCAGAGCCCTTGGAATGGGGAGTGGTATTTCTATAGATGTCTTTAGAAAAGGAAAGAGACTCACGAAACTGCATTCGGGACTCGACAGAGAACTTGATTACAATGTGGAAGATTATGTAGATATATTACCCAGTAACGTATTGATAGAAAGTACACCTCATGATGAAGCAATGCGCTCACCAAATCGTATTAGTTGGATAAAACGAGAATATAAGGATATTCGAAGTAATCTAAACGACTATAAACGAAAGTCCATTAAGCTTGCAGAATCCACGGAAGGAGGCGAAGCCATCGCGTACCAAACTGGATGGGGTGACATGCGACTCATCAACCTTACTCATCTCGGTGAAACAGGAAAACACAGTTATCAGATTTATTATCAGGGAAATAAAGCCTTTTTTGTTTTTGAACAAGATTATAGCTATAACGCTCCCATCACGATGACGTCCGAGCGAGCAGCACGTTTAAGCAAAGAAGAAGATATAAAGTACGAAGCATTTGATCCTAATAAATCAACAGTAGAAGAGTGGCGATACTATTTTGATGGTGACTACACCCTTAAAGTTTTAGGCCCCAATAAAAAAACAGAATCTAACTTAGAAAAATCCAATGGTATTATTAAAATGAGTCGTAAAAGTTTAGAACTATTCGTAGAAGAGAGCTAAATACAAACATTCGCTTGAATTCGTCTCCATTTGCTTTCAATGAAAGCCCTTCTCTATAATGGCATTCATATTCAACAGTCTATGCAGTTTTCAAGGCCGTTTCACAATGATGTTTATGAAGATTTCTTTTAAAGCCATGCACCACTGTCTGAAACTCGTCGCCACGCTCAATACTGTGTGCGTTAAATGAGTTACCTTCCGTGATCCATGCCTGAATATCCTTTATTCTTTTAAGCAGCGAATCAAACTGATCAGAGGTTAACTTGGTTGAACTGACAATATCGCCACTTATCACAGCAATAGGCTTATCGATAGGTTCCATAGTAGAACTCCTTTTGTACACTGGAACAAATTTAGTCCTTTATGGCTAATTGTGAAAATTTAGCCACTTATGGCTAAAATATAAATGTTAGCTATTTCCCAAAAAATACAACTAAGTCGAAACCAATCTAATTCATGGCAAGTAATGCTCTTCCTAATGCTTTCTAAATAAGCGTTGCGTCTGTGGCCATTTTACCAATTCGCTTCTGGTATATAGCGAAACTTGTGACCAAGTGTTATCGATGAGCCATTGGGAAATTGAGCTTAAATCGCCAGTTTAAAAAGTAGTGTCGGAGTCTACGATTTGTGTCATGGTGACTTTATATTGCGCGGCGAACATCACAGCGAGAGTGTAAAATGGAAAGTAATCTGAAATGTTAAATGGGCCTGACTCCTGTAAAGTACCGAAATCAGGCATTGTTAGCGCTTTCATAAAGCGTCCAAATTTATGGTCACTTCAATTCATAGACTTTTTTTAGAGTTAAACGCTATTATTCAGCTACTGCCAAATATCTAAATCAGCTCTGCAAGCTACATTAATCGAAATGCCTAACATTAAGATGTCACTCCATTATTTAGATGGCATTTTAACTGTGCGCAAATAAGGCAAAATAGTTTTCACTTCACCAAATTTATCTTTTGCTTGTTTGTCATCTAGTGATAAAGCAACAATAACGTCTTGACCTAGTTCCCAGTTTGCAGGCATGGCAATCGGTACACCATAGCTCGCTTGCAATGCATCAAGTGCGCGTAGGACTTCAGCAAAGTTAGGACCTACAGACATTGACTTGCGATCGCAGCAGTAACACTTTGAAATTCAGCTAGCGTTAGAGCGACTGAGGTCTTACACAATCACATTGTCAAATTATATTTGATAATTACTCAACAATTACCTCGTTTAAATTCATAATTTAAAGACTTATTATTCATTCCAGTTAATTATGACTAAGACAACATTCAACTAAATAAAGGAAACAAACATGGCTGCATTAACTATTGTTGCAAACATTCTAGCAAACCCAGACAAAATTGAATTAGTAAAAAAAGAGCTACTAAAGCTAGTTGATATTACTCGTGCAGAGAAAGGTTGTATTAATTATGATCTACACCAAGATAACGAGAATCCAGCGCATTTTACATTTTACGAAAACTGGGAAACACGTGACCTTTGGCAAACACACATGGGCAACACTCATTTAGCTGACTACATGGCAGCGACGGATGGTGCTGTTGCTGAATTCACTTTGAGCGAAATGACTAAGATTGGTTAATGTTTTACATATAAAGCCCAAACTATTTTTTTGATAGATTTTTTTATATATGTAAAAGCCATCTAATGGGTTGATCGTTTTATGGTCAACCCATTTTTCTTATTATTTATGTCTTTATTTTGCAGTATTCAGGATTTTCTAAGAATGCGAGTAAACACAACCACCACACACTTACTCAGGAAATAAGAATGAATATTCGTTTCGATCATCTCTCATTGAGCGCAAAAGAGCCGGAAAAAATAAAAGACTTCCTCATTGAACTTTTGGATTTAGAAGTAAAAACTAGACCTAATTTTTCCTTTTCTGGGTACTTTTTGTTTGCCGGTGATAAAGATGTTATTCATATTTTTCCTCAGCAATCAGGTATTGAAGCGCACAACCTAGAAAAACGTTTTGTGCCTAATATTATCCATCATGTTAGCTTTTTTAGTGATAACTACGATGAAGTAATGCAGAAAATTGCTCAAATGGGTCTGCGTTACAATATAAACAATGTTCCTGATTCACCAGTGAAGCAAATTTTTGTGCGTGCCCCAGAAAATCTTATTATCGAAATACAGGCAATTCCTTACAATGACAATCTCAACAAATAATCCTTTCTACATTGCCACCTACGAATCAGGTAGTACATCAATGAATTTACCATTGTGGGGTAGCCGCGTTGAAAACCCATTACAGCTAGAAGAACACTCGATACAAAAAGTAGAGCATGTTGATGTGACTGACGTACCGGGTGCATTTCAATTATTAAATGTTCTCAGCAAAACTGAATGCACAACCATAATTCGAGCGGCTGAAAATATGGGATATACAGAAGACGCCGCAGTGTCTCTTGGCCGTCATATCCGCCACAACATGAACCTTAATTGGATCACAGACAATACAACGGAACGTTTCATTTGGAATCGTGTTGCGTCATTTTTTAACATAAGCTCCCCTTATTTTTTAGATAAAGTTGGGTTAGGGTTAAACCAACGCTTTCGTTTTTATCGCTATGAGCAAGAAGATTTTTTCGGTATTCATACGGATGGGGCATGGCCTGGTAGCCGTATAATAGATGGCAACCTGGTTACTGATGCCTTTGGCGATCGATATAGCTTATATACCTGTTTGATTTTTTTAAACGATAACTTCGTCGATGGTGAAACACAGTTTTTAGTGGATAAAGATGACCCAACGCAGCCGGCTAGAACACCTAAAAATAGCCAATTAAAGGGTATTCGTACACCTGCTGGCGGCATGTTGTGCTTTCCTCACGGTTCGCATCCATTACACTGCCTACATGCTTCACAAAAAATCTCTAGCGGGGTCAAGTACATTATTCGAACTGACATATTATTCAGTTTATAGCTTGCGAATCTAATCTAGAAAACAACTGAATTACTTAATATTTAAGAAGAAAAAAACGGCACGGTTAGCATAATGATACGAAAAATCCCTGGCGTATTTCAGTCCTATCACAGTCTAGTAAACTCAGGATAACCAAAAGTCTACTATTCTTATTCGCTTTCCCCCATACCCATCTTAGTTTTTCTAAAATGAACGGTGTCACCTATCATTAAAACCCAGTAAAATCTCAACCTTTAGTACATGTGTGCTGTTAAGTGAAATGACATCAATAAAAGAGACTATAGAATGACCGAACAAGTTAAAGTAATCGCAACGCACAATGGCAACTTTCACGCAGACGATGTATTTGCGGTAGCGGCACTTAAAAACATTTTTCCATCTGTAGAATTAATACGCACACGAGACTTAGATGTCATCGCCAAAGCCGACATAGTGTTAGATGTAGGTGGTATATACGACCCAGAAAAAGACCGTTTTGACCATCACCAAAAAGGTGGCGCAGGTGCACGAGAAAACGGCACCCCGTTTTCATCATTTGGGTTGATTTGGCAAAAATACGGCTTAGAAATATGTGCTGGCAATCAAGAAGTCGCTAACTCATTGGATAAAAATTTAGTATCCGCTATCGATGCAATAGATTGCGGACACGTAGAAGGTATACAAACAGGCATTAGCCTAAGTCAAACCATCTCAATGTTTAACCCAACATGGCAAGAAGAAGGCGATTTTGATGCCGGCTTTAATGAAGCCGTCGCCTTTGCATCACGCATATTAACTCGCTTCATTGCCGCGGCAAGCGGTGGTGTAAACGCAAAAACAATCGTCGCTAACGCCATCGAAAAAGCCGCAGACCCAAGAGTGATAGTGTTAGAACAATACACACCTTGGAAAACCACTGTGCTTAGGTTATCCCAAGACGCCTTATTTATGGTTTACCCATCTCAGACCGGACAATGGCGCATACAGACAGTGCCAGTGGAGCTAGGCTCCTTTGAAGACCGTAAAAAACTCCCCGCGCCGTGGGCTGGATTGTCTGATCAAGAACTACAAGACGTAACGGGATTAGATGATGCCATGTTCTGTCATAACGGCTTGTTTATCGCAGGCTGTGCATCATTTGAAAATACAATGAAAATGGCAAAAATGGCATTGGATTATTAAAACTCTCTAATAAAAAAGACCGATGTCATTTTTATAGCATCGGTCTTTTATATTATGAGAGTGATCTTGTGACAAGGAACTTAATATGCTTCCCCTAGTTGTTCTTAGGCTCTCTGCCGTATTCTTTCAACTAAAAAGTCGACTGCCACTTTTACTTTTGGTACTAAGTAGCGCTGCTTTTGATACAACAAATAAACAGCCATATCAGAATGTTGAGTGATCGCTAATTCGTGTTCAAATTTAAGTTCTTGCAACATTCCAGACTCAAGATAGGAAGCTAATGCCCATCGCGTTGACATTAAAATCCCCTCCCCATTACACGCTTTTTTGGCAAGCCACGATCCGTTATTTGAAATAGCGACCGCAGGCCCTGAAACATCATGCCATTGCTCATCTACTTTACATAACCACGGCGTTGACCCAGTGGGCGTTCTAAAATAAAGGCCGCTTCGGTGCTTTAATTCCATCGCATTCGAAGGCATACCGTATTTTTCTAAATAACTGGGTGACGCGACAGGAATAAAACCGTTATCCATCAGCCTTATTGCTAACACCCGTTCATTGGGTGCATAACCACCGCGAATAGCAATATCGACATCGTCACGTCCGAGTGTTGATAACTCATCGCTTAGACTGACATCTAATACAATTTCAGGGTACAAAGCGCTTAATTCATCCAGCAAAGGCAGCAATATTTTCTCACCAAACCCTACCATCGAACTGATCCGTAAACGCCCCATCGGTGTTGTTTGGTAACTACGGACATGCTCATTGCTTTGCGATAGTTGATTCAATATTTGCTGTACATCGTTATAGTAAATTTGACCTACTTCCGTCAGTTTAACGACTCGGGTCGAACGCTTTAATAGGGTCGCCCCCAAACTCTTTTCTAAATCAGCAACCCGTCTCGACAAGGAGGATGGCGGTACATTAAACATCTTCGCGGCTTTGGTAAAACTGCCCGTTTCGACGACTTTACTGAAATATCGCATTGCTCGTAGTTGATCCACTCACTTCTCCATCCAATAAACATCTAATTATTTTCGCTTCATTGTTGTCATAATAGCAATAGTGATTCGCTTTTACCCCTATATATAAGCAAATTAAAACCAGTAATAATATGTCTAACTTAAACACTACACCTTGGTCCTTGTTGTAGTGTGTTAAATACAGAAGGCCAACTTTCACGTTAATGATGGAACACTGACTTATGATTACTTTGCACGGTTTTGCCGCTAGCAACTATTACAACCTAGTGAAACATGTACTTCTCTACAAAGATCTGCCATTCCAAGAAAACCTTCTCTACGGTGGTAGTGATGAATTACTGGCCATCAGCCCAGCGGGTAAAGTGCCAGCCATCACAACGGCTGAAGGTCTTCATCTTTCAGAGTCGAGTGTCATTTGTGACTTTCTTGAAGAAACTTACCCAGCCATTCCGCTATACCCTGAAAATTCGGGGGAACGCGCGGTTGTGCGCCAAATTATGAAAATAGCAGAGCTGTATTTTGAACTGCCCAGCAGACGGTTTATCCCTTATGCCTTCTCAGGCACTGAAGCGCCTGAATCGGTTAAAGCGGAAGTACGCCAAGTATTAACTCGTGGTATTACCGCCTTACGCCGTTTAGGTCAGTTTTCACCTTGGATTGCCGGCGAGCAATTCACCATGGCTGACATCTACGTTTATTACGTTAACAGCATTGTCAGTAAGTTTGGCGCGAGTCAACTTGGTTGGGATGTACTGGCAGAGATACCAGGAATGAAAGCGTGGAATGAGTCCATGAGTCAATCTGTCATTGCCCAAAACGTGGAGGCAGATCGCTTGGTAAACTGGCCCGAATTTATCCAAAAGGTAACCGCTCAGATGCAAGCAGCAAAGACTAAATAGCACTGAGCGATAAAGCACCGAGAATTTAATTATTTACAGGAGAACACCCAAATGACCAATACAAACATCCAACTTACTTCAACCATCAATGAAGACAACACATTAACACTGGCTCTACAACACATCGACATGCCACAACCGGGTGCAGATGAAGTGGTTATTCGCATTGAAGCGGCACCATTAAATCCATCTGACTTAGGTGTTCTATTCAGTGCGGCTGATATGTCTACAGCAACACAATCAGGCACTCCAGAAAACCCAGTCATTACAGCAGATGTGCCCGTTCAAGCGATGCCATCCCTTAAAACTCGTGTTGGTAAAGCAACGCCAGTGGGTAATGAAGGAGCTGGAACCGTAGTAGCAGCTGGCTCGTCGCCTGCCGCACAAGCGTTAATGGGCAAAACCGTCGCCGTTATTGGTGGTGGCACTTATCGTCAATATCACTGTGCCAATGTACAAAGCTGCTTACCATTAAAAGAAGGTACAACCGCTAAACAAGGTGCCTCTTCATTTGTTAACCCGCTTACCGCACTGACAATGGTGGCAACAATGCGCGCAGAAGGCCACAAAGCCATTATTCATGCTGCAGCGGCGTCTAACCTTGGGCAAATGTTAAACCGAGTCTGTATTGCTGATGGTGTAGATTTAATTAACATAGTGCGTAAACCAGAGCAGGAAAAACTATTACGCGACATGGGTGCAAAATATGTTGTTAACTCAAGCAGTGACTCTTTCCTTGCAGACTTAACCGCAGCGATTATTGAAACAGGTGCAACGATAGCCTTTGATCCAATTGGTGGCGGTGAATTAACCAGTGATATTCTTAACTGTATGGAAGTCGCTGCCGCACGAGATATGAAAGAACACACCATTTATGGCTCTGATACGTTCAAACAAGTTTACATTTATGGTGCATTAAACCGTGGCCCTATCACTCTAAATCGTGACTTCGGTTTTGCTTGGGCGGTTAATGGATTCTTATTATTCAATGCGCTAGGTAAATTAGGCACAGAAACCGTCGTAGCGATGCGCAAACGTGTTGCAGAAGAAATCACAACCACATTTGCAAGTCACTACACACACGAAGTGTCATTGGCAGAAGCATTACAACTGCAATCTATCGCGGGCTATTCTAAACAAGCGACCGGTGAGAAATACTTAATCACACCTCAGAAATAGTGACAATTAAATGGTCACGCTTGAGTGATCAAAAAGCAGATACTGATTGTCGGTATCTGCTTTTTTTGTTTGCGAACTCGTCGAGTAGAAACAGAACAGCAATGATAATAAAGGCTGTCTTTATTTAATCAGCAACCCGTTTTCGCGTTAGTGCTATCCCTAAAATGATTAATAACATCGCCGCTAGGCTTTGCCATTCAAAGGCTTCACCCAAAAGCAGCACGCCAGTAAAATACGCCACGATAGGAATCATGTAATTAATGTACGAAAGAAACGTAGGGCCTGCCGTGGCGATAACGGCAAATAACAGAATGGTGCCAAACGCAGTTGGGCCGATACCTAGCCACAACAAGGATAATGTGGCTTTTAAAGAATAACTTTGTTGCCAGGGTAAATCATGCCACAACCACAATGGCACAATAACGATGCTGGAAATAATCATCATACCAGCCGCTTTGACAACGGGATTATAGGAAGGCAATCGCCTCACCAAAATGGCATTTATCGCATAACTAAACGTGGCGAATAAAATCAATAAACCACTCATTAAGTTACTATGAGCGCCTACCAACGACGGCCAAAGCACAACCACCACGCCAGTAATACCCAACACAAAACCCAAGATTTTAAAGCGATTAAGGCTTTCCCCTACCACAAAGTAATGCGCTAAAATCATGGTCGCCAGCGGCATAAATGCCATCAACAATCCCGTAATGCCCGAGCTAATATCCTTCTGACCTGTAGAGATCAGAAAAAATGGCAATAAGTTTCCCATAACACCCAACAGCAAAAATATCGCCCAAGCCAACGGTTCCGAAGGCAAACGCCACCCTTTGGCATACATAAAAAGCGTAAGAATAACCGCTGCAATCAAGACTCTGAGAGAGACTATCGCCACAGGGCTAAAGCTTTCTAGTGAGACAGCAGTAAACATAAATGACGTCCCCCACAGAAGAATGAGTAACAGCAGAGAAAGCCAGTTTTTAAAAGTCGGTGTGTCGTTGTGAGCCATGTGTTTGATCCAATTAGTATTATTACCGCATACATAAAGAGAGAGAGTTTAACCGACAAGCTCCCACTTGTTTGATGTTTTTTTTGAGCACTAGGAATAAACAGTGAAGGAAGACAGACAAAAGGATGCTCAACCCGAGCCATTTCAGCCACTTTAGATAATGCCCTACTCTGCCATAACGGCTTGTTTATCGCAGGCTGTGCCTCATTTGAAAATACAGTAAAAATGACAGAAATGGTGTTGGAGTGTTAACAGTTTGAAGCAAAAAAGACCTATACACTTTCAGAACGTCGGCCTTTTTGTCTTACCATGACACATTGAACTCTTCATTTTTGGCACTGATTATTAATTGAAAATATGGAAATATTTTTTAATAGTTGCTCCATGAATATTTTCTAAAATCTCATTTTGAGCGTTTGCTAATTGACGGGATGATATTGTCATAAATTCATGTTTGCGCCGTTTATCATTGGTTGCTATTCGGCGCATAGTAGAGATTTCTTTTAGTGGAAAAGTTTCGCTCAAATTTGTAATGGACGATACTCTAAGACATGTAACTCTTATTTGATCTAAATAAATGATTATTTGTTGTTCGTGCACAGCGTCATTTATAGCGCTGCTATTTTCTTTCGAATTATATTCAACACTCTCAAAAAAAACAGTATTTATCTTTTCAAACTGGCTTTCTAAAGATGAGATAATAGTGTTTATTCTTGCCTCTCTCTCACGTAGTGATGCATAGCCGTGTGTAAGGAAAGGTATAATAAAAAAACCTAAGTAGGGGGCTGTAATTATTGCATAGCCCCAAATAGATGTTGGTTCAGTTGGCGTCATTCAATGCATCCTGCATATACTCTATAATTTCTTCTACCAAGGTTTTGTCATCATTAGATTTAATGTTATTCATTAAGAAATGAACATCTTGTTTCGACAAATGATGCTCTCTTATTAGACCACCAAATGACTCTTCAAGAAATGATGAGCCGTAGCCTGCGGTTCCATCAAGATTTACAACAAGCTCTTTATCTTTTTGGAAGGCTGGCCATAAAAATTCGTCTCGAAATTCTTCGCCACTGCCTAACCCTAAACTTTTATATCTAGGCCCTGGGAATCGCGTAAAGTTTATTACTTTTAATTCTGTCATCATTTATTTTCTCCAGAAAGCGGTATTGACCAACCAACTACAGTCCCGTCGATGGCAAGTTTTCTTTCGTGCTTCCTATTCTTAGATGGGGATGATACCGAACGATTCTTATATTCGTACATACCCTTCCTTGAAATTATCAACATTCTTGCATCTTTAGAGTCATCTACTACTCTTTTTAGGTCGGCACCGCCTTTGCCTCTGTAATTTAATTGTGTTCTTGTCTCTTTAACAAGTGTAGCCGCATGTATTCGTTTTGCGTGGGAGTTGTTGGATAGCTTTTCACTTCCTTTATTTTTACTTTGCTCTTCTACTTTTAGAAAAATTTTGTCTAAAAGTGTGGTGTCTTTTGTTGTGTCTGTTTTGCCAAGGGTATAAGGAATCCCATGACCGAGATCGCACACATAAATATAAAGCTCATTGTTTTGTATTGATGACAAAAACCAATGTCGTTTGTCGTTTAGGTCTGCATTACTGCCTTCAATAGCTGGATTGTAAGCGTGTTCAGCTGCATTGCCGATAGCTTCATTTAATCCCCGATATACTTTTGAGTTTAGCTTTTTTTCACCCAATGTAGTTTGAATTATAGCTGAAACCTTTTCCATGTTTGATTGTTCACTAGAATCAATATTCCAGCATTTTACATTTTTTGCTTCTGCATTTTTTGGTTTTGTACGCTTAATGTTTAGTAGTTTATATATCCCTATTTGATTTAGAACCGCATCAAGTAAGTTTGGGGCTCCTTTAGGAGTCTTAATCCTTGTGGGAAAAGATACAGAGAATCTAACATTAGGGCATTTTTTTGTTACCCTATCTAATTCGGCGTAGAGATGAACTGCTGCAGGAGCATTAATGTACCATGAGTGTTCAAAACTAATTCTGATTTTTCTAGGATTTTGGCTTTTATCTGCATTATTGATTGCTGACTTCAGGTCATTAATGAAACCTATGGCTTTAGCAGCTGCCTTTGGTCGGTATATGTCAATGACTTCTGGGGCTTCTATGCGTTTGCCTTTTGAGTTTTTAGCTTTATTTTTAGCCCATGGATTTTTTCTCGATTGGCTTCTAGTACATTTACCAGCTTTAGTATTTTCCTGAATTAGTTTAGAGCTTATTTTACGTGCAAATCGATTATGTTCTCTTGTTTTCTGATGGCTATCCAATCTCACTTCCTTATGTTCTTCTATTCATCTAATTTGGAGCAAAATGAAATTAAGTGTTGAAATAAAAAGAAAGGAATTATAAAGATTTAATCATCCGCCAGTCACTTTATTTTCATTCCATCGTGAAGTTAATGTAGCGTGAGTTGATTTGAATTTCTAGTGAGTATTGCCCCATATCAATAAATCAAAGAGCAAGGCGAACACCTAGAGCGAGGTCAAACGGTTATCTAAAAAGTAACGTCTAGCGGTGGTGTTTGGTTTGCTCCCGAATGCCTAGGTGACAGCCAGGGTGAAAGCCCTTTTTGAATAAGCTTTATATGTGTACGACAGGTTTGGGGTATAAAAAGGGGTTCGACCCTTTGGGGTATTCGTTTATGAACAATGCCTGATTACGGTCGTGCCTCCCTCATGCAGGCCTACAAGTTCCACAAAGGAGTCGGGAAACGAGATATAACTAGGTTTTAAGAATAGGTGGTACAGTAAATTGTTAATGCTTTAACTGTCCAATGGCCATAATTGAGCATCGTGCATCACTCTTAGTATCTGTAGTTCGTGTTTCAATGCATCTGTATTTGACTGAGCGACTCGATAAATAACGATGAAAGGTACATTACTTACAACCAATTCTCTTGTACCTTCTAATCGCCCCAAACGTCCTGCTTTCGGATGAATCGGCAGCATTAACTCAATAGAATCTAAAATAGTCAGCACCGTCGCCAATGCAATAGAGCTATGCTCTGTTTTACTAATATATTCTTCCACACGATCTAAATCGTCTTGCGCTAAATCAGTCCATTTGATTTGCACGCTTTGCCTCCCATTTCGCTTTTACATCGTCGTGGTTACTCAAACGTCCAGCATCTGCTGCTTCAATTCCTTTTTGAACATCTCGAATAAAACCATCTTCTCGCTCTACATACTGCTTTATCGCCTGCGCCATTAACCACGCTCTAGGTCTATCAATAGCATCCGCCATTTGACCTATCCTTGATAAAGTCTCTTCATCCAATCTCACTGAAGTTGCTTTCAACGCCATATCAACCCTCCGAGGTTCTCTTGAATTCTATGAGATTTTCATTGTAGTCCTGATACACGACACTGTCACTTTTCTAAAATAAGTAACCAAATAATTGGGGGCAGAGCAAAGCAAACGCCAAGAGCGAGGTCAAACGGCAATCTAGAACAGTAACGTCGAACGGTGGCGTTTGGCTTGCTTCGAGTTCTCAGAGTTAGATAGTCAATCACGAGGATTCCAAGTTTACACCATCCCAAAAATCGGAAAGCCACAGCTCTATTTCATCGGGGTTATGTGGACTTGGAATCTTGAGTAAGCTGTTTATCAATGATTCCATTTGAGACGTTTTGAGCTCTCTCAGCTGGTCTAATGTTTTAGCGCTGGTGTTTGGATGTAACAAGAGCATATTTAGGTCATAACCTAATAAAAACGCGCCTTGACGCTCAATATTATAATTGAGTCTTTCCGCTGGTATGAAGTCTTCATATAACCGATCAAATTCAACATTGGAATATTCAGTAAGAATGATTAAAAAGTCCGCGATATCTTTGATTGTTTCTCGCTTTCGTTCTTGCCATGCCATTAATTTCAGCAGTACCAAACCAGCCAATGAAGAGACCTTCAGCTTTATGCTTTTACCAATATCGATTAATACCGAATTATCAAAAGCTTCTTGAAAGCCTGCAACAGACATAGTGATGACATGCTCTGGTGGCCATTGAATTTCACTCGTGTCATCCGCAATAGAACCAAACGGAATAATGTCTACGGGCAGTCCACTTATGTCGTGCATTAGGCGGTGAGGTAATTTGGTGTCGCTTAATCCTGACTCTAACAGTGCCTTTTTAACGTCAATAAAATCATTCCAGTCAGCGACCAAAATGGCCGTATCTATATCGTGAGTTTTTCGGCCTGGGTTTCTGTCGAATACATGATAAAGCAATAAATCCCGCGCTGTGGCTCCAGCAATAAAATAGGGAATGCCAAGCTGTGACGTCACATTCATAATGGCATCAAGTACAGGTTCAAATGCTGGATTAAGCGGGTGCTTCAGTGTATAGATATTTTTCATAAATCATCCTTGAGGTTTCTATATTGCGGCTATCCTTGCTCGCTTCTAGTTCGGCCATTGCTAATAAAGCTTGGCTTCTATTTGTCCACTTTAATTTATCTCCCCAAAAGGCAGAAACTAACCATAAATCGCCTTCAGGATTTGGTCGGCAATTCAATTGCGCCAACTTCTTTTGAAGAGGTAAACGGGTAAATAGCTGTAAGTCTTGAGGATGAAGGTACTGAGTGAGCATTTCTGCTGCGACTTCTCCCCCCAGTAATCCCCTTCTTCCATTGCAAGATCTTGCCAGTCGCCTTTATATTCAAGACGAATGCCTGACAACTTAGATCGAATAGACAATCGATAAGCTTCTACCCAAATCGCTAACATGCGTTTTGCGTCAAGTATTCGCCTATTTTTCCCTAAGCTAACGAGCGATTCACTTTCTAAAATCCCTAAACCTTTGCTCACCATTCCTAATGAAATATTCGCATATTCTGCCATTTCTCTATAAGAGCAATTAAGAATGTCAGGCTGAGACAATAAAGCAAACAGAAGCTTCGCCGAGCCTTCGCCTAACTTATTGGACTTGGCTTCATTAACAAATGGTTTTGGAGCTTTGCTTTTTTGTGGCTCAATCCAAAGGTGCAATCCATTGTTGTCAATTTTCACATTACCAGCAGTGTCAATGAAGTTAAGGCCATTTTTCGTGCATATCTCTATCAAGTAAGGTGTGAGACGATTACAAATCAATAAAGTATTAGACGCATTTTCGCCCAAAAAAGGCTCTAAACTTTCCTTACGATGTATGTTTTTTACCGCAACATCAAAATAATAATTATCACTATTAACCGTCAGACGTAATTCACCGTTAGTGAAGCTATCATTATTGAATTCATCATTTTCTATGAATTGAGCTTTGATGTGAGCAGGAAGCAATGCCAGCGCATTGACCATTAATGATGATTGCATAGCCATAGTTAATATCGCTCTATCTCAAGTTGTTGTTCACGATAATACAATGTTCATGATTCATGAACAAGAATGCATCGTGAACAGTCACAGATATCGATTTAAAGGGGTCAGATCCCTTAAACATCAAAAGAATGATCGACCAAACTAGAAGAAATCAGAGCTAAAGCAAAACCCCATCCTAGCCTTCCCCTTGAAAGAAAAAGGGGAAGGGATAGTTCGAGGGCTTACTCTGAATGGTGCTGTTACAAATACCGCCCTTCTAGATGTTTTCTAAAGTGCGCGGCATTAAGCGTTTCACCTGTCGCTCTCTTCACTAATTCATCTGTTGTATGAAGTGAGGCTTGTGACCAGATGTTATCGCTTAGCCATTGGAAGATTGGGCTTAGGTCGCCGCTTTGGATGGCGGCTTCTATGTCGACGGTGTTGGTCATGGTGGCTTTGTATTGCGCGGCGTACATGGCGCCAAGTGTGTAGCTTGGGAAGTAACCGAAGGCGCCATCTGTCCAGTGGATGTCTTGCATGCAGCCGTTTTTGTAGTTGTTTTTAGTTGAGATACCAAGAGACGCTTTCATTTTTTCATCCCAAATGTCTGGTACGTCTGTGTGTTCAATCACGCCGTTAATTAAGTCGCGTTCTATTTCATAACGCATGATGACGTGGGCTGGGTAAGTCAGTTCGTCGGCGTCTACTCGGATAAAACCTTTGTCTACGCGTGTGTAGAGTTTGTAGAGATTTTCTTCGGCGAATACTGGGTCTTTGTGTGCGTTAAACGCGTCGGCAGAAAGGCGTGATAAGTGTGTGATGAAGTCTTTGCTGCGGCCAATTTGCATCTCAAAGAATAAGGATTGGGATTCATGGATTCCCATGGAGCGCGCTTCGCCGACGGGCAAACCCGCCAAGGCTTTTGGTAAACCTTGTTCGTAACGAGCGTGGCCAGTTTCGTGAACGATGCCCATAAGTGCTTGTACAAAGTCGCTTTCATCATAGCGGGTCGTGATGCGCACATCGGATGGCACACCACCACAAAATGGGTGAACACTTTGATCTAATCGGCCGTGGTCGAAATCAAACTTTAGTAATTTCATGATCTCTAAACCCAGTGATTTTTGCGCCGCGGTTGGGTAAGTGCCCGATGGCATGATGATGGATTCAGTCGCTTGCTTGGTAAGTGCTTTTTCGATCAGTTCTGGCAACCATGTTTTTACGTCTGAAAAAAGCACATCAAGCGACGCCGTCGTCGTGCCCGGTTCAAACTTGTCTAGCATGGCATCATAAGACGTTAAGCCAAGCGCTTCGCCTCGGATTTTTGCTTCTTCACGAGATAAGGCCACCACTTCTTTCCAGTTTTTCTCGAAGCCTGTCCAATCGTTTTCTTGGCGTTGTGAGCGCCATGCGTGTTCGCATTTGGAGCCCGCTTTAGATTGTGCTTGAACTAAGTCTTCTGGCAAAAGTGTGGCTTGCAACCATTGGCGTTTCATTTCTCGCAAGCTGGCAGTTTGTTCTGTGGTTAGGGTTTCGTTTTCTGCATTGTTAAACCACTCGCCAAGTTGTGGCTGAGTCGATAAACGGTGTACATGAACAGACAGTTCCGCCATGGCGTTTGAACGTGCTTCATTGCCACCAGCAGGCATATTCGCAGCAGCGTCCCAACCAAGCATAGCCTGAGCATGATTAAAGTGATTAATGGTTTGATAATGGGAAATAAGTTGCTCGTAGTTTGACATAATCTGGTTCTCTGCTTGTTCAAGAGTCGACTTTTGAGTGGTCGTTTTTAGTTCCTGACATCTTATTACATAGTGAGAAATGAGAACAGTGACGTATTATCAATGATCAGTTACATTTTCGATAAATCGATTTATACAGCTTAAACGTCAAATATTATTAGGTGCCTATGATGAAGTTAGACAATTTAAATACGAATGAAAAGTAACCTTAGCTCAACAGCTTTGGGATTCTGTGGCAGATGAACAGGACGTTATAGAACTAACAACGGTGCAAAAAAACGAATTGAACACTAGATTGGCTCAATTTGAATTAGATCAAAATATTGATTCAGATTGGAATACTGTGAAAGCTAAAATATTAGGTTAGGCACTGACTTTATCCAGTTATTCACAAAACACTTCATCGAGCATTAGTTAGCAAATTTTCATATGGTATTTTGTATAAAATACATGATGGCATCGTTATTCTTTTGGCTGTTATGCATTGCGCACGCGAGCCTAAAAAATAGGTATTACGAGTTTAAACGGGAAGTTCTAAAAAGCAAAAAGCCGCTTCAAGAGCGACCTTTTATTTTAAATACTAAAACAACTTACCCACCAAAAACCACAGTGCGTTTGTCATTTAAGAAGACACGTTTTTCGACATGATATTTCACCGCATTAAACAAGGTGACACGTTCAACATCCTGCCCTTTTGCCACAAGATCTTCTGGAAAATGTGCGTGGTTTACGGTTTGAATACCTTGAGTAATAATCGGCCCTTCGTCCAAATCATTGTTAACATAATGGGCTGTTGCACCAACCATTTTCACGCCTTTTTCCCAAGCTTGGTGATAAGGGCGAGCACCTTTAAAGCCGGGTAATAATGAATGGTGAATATTGATCGCTCGACCATCCAAATATTCACACATTTCTGGTGACAGCACTTGCATGTAACGGGCAAGCACTACCAATTCAGTGTCGTATTGCTCGATCAAGTCTCGAACTTTCGCTTCTTGCTCTGGTTTGGTTTCCGCACTGATTGGCAAATGGTAATACGGAATATCATGCCATTTTGCTAGTGGTTCTAAATCAGGGTGATTAGAAATAATCACGGTTACATCGATATTCAACTGACCTGTACGGAAGCGGTATAGTAAATCATTCAAACAATGGTCGTATTTCGACACCATGATCGCTACTTTTGTGCGGTGGTTTGGTGCAGTCAATTCCCATGTCATATCGAATTCCGCAGCGCGGCTGGCAAATTGCTCAGAAAACATCACTTCGCTAAAATCGTCATTAGGGGGAAAGAACTCAATGCGAATGAAAAACAGGCCTGATTCTCTGTCGTCAAACGAGTGAATTTCGTCGATGTAATTTTCTGCTTCTGCCATGTATCGAGTAACAACATCCACGGTACCAATAAGGCTCGGGCAACTTGCAGTAAAAATCCAAGGTAAAGTTTTCGATTTCATAAACTGTCTCTTAATATCATTTTTAGCTAATAAAAAGGCTGACCGCTACACGGCCAGCCTTAGCAGTGAGGTAAGTAAAAATTAGGCTTCGATTACAAGGCCATATTCCAAACTGGCATCTTGAATCCAAAGCCAGATGTAATCTGAAAATGAACGTCGAATAACGAGTTCAAAACGCTGTTCTCCAGTACGACGAATCGTCGTGGTACTTTTGGCAAACAAGGTTGATACCACTTTACCTACCGGAAATACCTTGAGGTGAAGGTCAATCGGCATTGATTTTTTTAGTAAATCCACCGCATTCACACCAGACAACTCCAATACCGTCGAGCCGCCACTGCTGTTCACCAGCGAATAGTGACCAGGCATTTCATCGCGGAATTTACTTTCAATTTCAAAGGTTTTTAAACCTGGGACCAGAATCAGCCACTCATCAGGTGACATCCAGCGAATCGAATAATCCTCGTTTTCAATTGAAGTTAATGGCTGTAGCGGTAATGAAATACCTAGCACTCGCTCCACTGCAGCTAATTGATCGGCGTTATTGCTATTACAGCGCAATGTCAGATGCCCCAATAATTTGAGTTCACGTAAATGTACTCCGCCACTCTTAGGGCCGACTTTTGCTAAATTAGAAAGATCCGCATGATGCAATGGCGATTGCCCTTCAATTTCAGGACCCGGCACTTGGTTCATCACGGCCGCTTTCGTGGCTGCGTTTTCTGCTGCCGTCATAGTATTTAAATCAGACATTTTGACGCTCCCCTTTTGGATCAAAGAAAATCGGGCTGCAAATTTCAGCTTCAATCACACTGCCATCAGCCATTGGGTAATATACTGTTTCCCCCATTTTTTCGAGGCCATCTTTAATAAAGCCCATCGCGATTGAATGACCTAGTGTTTCACTCCAATAGCTAGAACTAACATGCCCTTCCATCGGTATTGGCATTGGCGCATTAGGATCAAGAACGGCCTGAGAACCTTCTGGAATCACTACTTTAGGATCTTTTGTTTTCAGCCCCACCAGCTGTTTACGATTTTTACGAGTACAATCTGAACGATTCATCCCGCGCTTTCCGATGTAACTAAACGGTTTCTGGTTCGAGACACACCACCCCATACCAAGGTCATAAGGGTGAACTGATCCATCGGTATCCTGACCTGCAATAATAAAGCCTTTCTCAGCACGCAAAATATGCATGGTCTCTGTGCCATAAGGCGTTAGACCGTATTTAGCGCCCGCCTCAATCAGTTTTTCCCACACAGCCATTCCGTAATTTGCCTGTACGTTGATCTCAAATGACAATTCGCCAGTAAAGGAGATACGGAATACTCGAGCAGGAACACCCGCTACCGTGATTTGTTTCCAATCCATGTAACGGAAGTTCTCGTTAGTGACATCGAAATCCGTCAGTTCTTCCAACAGCTTGCGGCTGTTAGGGCCAGTAATGGTTGCCGTAGACCAATGGTCGGTTACCGTATTGAAATAGACTTCTAGCTCTGGCCATTCAGTTTGATGATAAATTTCTAGCCATTCATAAACATGTGCGGCACCGCCTGTGGTGGTGGTCATGACAAAGTGGTTTTCGCCAAGACAAGCCGTCACACCATCATCAAACACCATGCCGTCTTCACCACACATCAAGCCATAACGACATTTACCAATCGCCAATTTCGCCCAAGCATTAGAATAAACACGACCTAGAAATTCTCGTGCATCTTTGCCTTGAATATCAATTTTACCTAGCGTCGACGCGTCTAAAATACCAACTGCATTACGCACCGCCATACACTCACGATTAAGTGTCTGCTGCATGGTTTCGTTTTCTTGGGGAAAATACCAAGGACGCTTCCACTGGCCAACATCTTCAAATAATGCGCCCTGTTCAACGTGCCATTTATGCATTGCGGTATAACGCTCTGGCTCAAACAAGGCACCACTGTTACGTCCAATAATTACGCCGAATGCAATCGGCGTATAATTAGGGCGGAAAACCGTTGTACCTGTTTCAGGAATGGATTTGTTTAGTGCTTTAGCAGCAACTGCCATACCATTGATGTTGCCTAACTTACCTTGGTCAGTGCCAAATCCCATCGCGGTGTATCGCTTCACATGCTCGATGGCTTCAAAACCTTCACGACAGGCGATTTCGATTCCTGCCGCTGTCACATCTGTTTGATAATCAACAAACTGCTTAGGAGCCTGAGACGTTGGTTTCAAATGAGGAATATGAAACAGGCTCATTGGCGCTGCCATTTTTAAGGTTTTTACTTCTGGTAGAACCATATCAACTTCAGCTAAACCCAATTCAGTCAATGCTTTCTGCCCAGCGCTTACACCTTCTTGTAAGGCAATCTCAGTTTCATACTGACCGTTAATACCACCCGCTGTGAGTTGCTTCTGTAACGTAGGGCCCGGCAAGAAGCCCACCACAGAATCATCCCAAACAGGACGGCTACCAGTATGACAAGAAAGATGAATAACTGGGCTCCATCCACCTGACGTGGCAACCGTGTCTGCTTTAAATTTAGTAACCGAACCAACAATTTGCGTACCAGTTGAATTCAATGCAGCTACAGAAACGCCTGTAACACGTTTAGTTCCTTGTACTTCAATCACAGCAGAGCCTGAAATAATGTTCAATCCACGCTCACGGGCTGCGTCGATGCGATCGCCATTGGCGGCGTCTCGTGTATCAACAATAGCCACCACATTACGGCCCGCATCAGCCCAATCTAATGCAGCTTGATAGCCGTAATCGTTGGTGGTCATAACGACCAAGTCATTACCAGGCACAACGCCATAACGATTGATATAAGCCGATACCGCACCTGTGATCATACAACCCGGTACATCATTATTGGCATACACAAGAGGACGCTCATGAGCACCTGTTGCCAGCACAACCCATTTAGCGCGAACTCGATGCATTCGCTGACGCACATGATTAACAGGAGCAATGTCTGCCAAATGATCTGTACGACGTTCATGAATGGTCAGGAAGTTATGATCGTGATAACCGTTCACCGTTGAGCGTGGTAACAGTAATACATCTTCATAAGTGCTCAATTCTTCAACAACGGCACGAACCCACTCAGCCGCGGGTTTACCGTCAAGTTGTTCCGTACTGTTTAATAAACTTCCGCCCAATTCATTTTGTTCGTCCGCGATGATTACTCGAGCCCCACCACGGGCAGCAACTAAAGCCGAAGCCAAACCCGCTGGCCCAGCACCTACAATCATCACATCACAATGCTGATTAACCGCATCATAAGTGTCTGGATCCACTTCTTTCGGAGCTCGCCCAATGCCTGCGGCTTTACGAATCACAGACTCATAAGTGCTCCATAGTGATTCTGGAAACATGAAGGTTTTGTAATAGAAACCCGGAGGCATCATGTTACCGCCGACTTTACCTATCATCCCCATGACATCATTATCAACACTCGGCCAACCATTGGTTGAAGCGGAGACTAAACCATTAAATAATTCTTGCTGTGTTGCTCGAACATTCGGCACTTGAGTGGCTTCTGTCGCACCCAATTGCAACACGGCATTTGGCTCTTCTGCACCAGCGGCCACAATGCCGCGAGGGCGGCTGTATTTAAAACTACGCGCGACAACATCAATACCATTTGCGAGCATCGCTGATGCCAGCGTATCACCCTTGTAGCCTTTGTATTTTTTACCGTTATAAGTAAATGTTAATGGCGTTGAACGATCAATTCGGCCTCCATTATCGAGGCGATTCTGTTGAGTCATGATTCCGCTCCTGAGATATTTTTTTATTTATATCAATAGCTTGCTGAGCAGGACTGGCGACGACAGATGGCTGTTCGCCAATCTTGTAGACTTCTTTAATTTCGTAGCTCTGAGTATCGCGAGTCATATTGAAGAATTTTCGACAACCGGCAGCATGTACCCATAATTCATGGTGAAGACCACGAGGATTTTTTCTGAAAAAAAGATATTCCCCCCACTCCTCATCAGAACAAGCTTCAGGGTCCAATGGACGTGAAATATGAGCTTGGCCGACGGCATGGAACTCTTCTTCTATACGGTATTCCGCACAATGCGGGCAGTAAATATGTAACATTTCAATCCCCTTTTAGTGCGCTACACCAGCAGCGCCATGCTCATCGATTAGCGCGCCTGTATAGAAGCGTTTAATAGAGAAAGGTTCAGCAATTGGATGTGGTTTACCATTTGCTAATGTATGAGCAAATAAATTGCCTGAACCCGGCGTACCTTTAAATCCACCCGTTCCCCAACCACAATTAAAAAATAGATTTTTTACGGATGTTTCTGAAATAATTGGACTCGCATCTGGACAAGCATCCACAATCCCCCCCACTGACGGTTCATACGAACTCGGCTGGTGCAGGGAAACAACTCAACAATCGCTTGGACAGTTTGCTCAATAATGCCGTAAGAACCACGCTGGCCGTATCCAACCCAACCATCAATACCGGCACCAATAACCAAATCGCCTTTATCTGACTGACTCATGTAGCCATGTACATGGTTAGACATCACGACAGTATCAAGGAAAGGTTTGATTGGCTCGGAAACTAAAGCTTGTAAAGGGTGGGATTCAACCGGTAATTCAAAGCCAGCCATCTTCGCTAACACACCACTGTTACCAGCAACAACACAACCAACACGATCTGCTTTTATTAAGCCATGTTGCTTCGTTTTAACGCCGGTGATTTTTCCGTCATTGATTTCCATGTCAATCACTTCACAGTTTTGTATTAGATCAACGCCCAAGGCGTCCGCTGCTCGCGCATATCCCCAAGCAACTGCATCGTGACGTGCGTTACCTGCTCGACGCTGAACTGATGCTCCCATAATTGGATAACGAGCATTTTTCGAACAATCCATTGTTGGGATTTCTTTTTGCAGCTGCTCGGCATCGACCATTTCATTATCAATACCTTGCAAACGGTTGGCTGCCACTAAACGTTCGTTTGCTCGCATGTCCTGCAATGTATGGCAAGTATGATAAACACCTCGCTGAGAGAACATGACGTTGTAGTTTAATTCTTGCGCCAAACCTTCCCATAGCTGCATGGAATGTTCATACAAAGCCGCGGACTCATCCCAAAGGTAGTTCGAACGTACAATCGTAGTATTACGACACGCATTACCACCACCTAAATGGCCTTTTTCAAGTACCGCTACATTGGTAATGCCATGTTCTTTCGCCAAATAATAGGCGGTTGCCAAACCATGACCACCGCCACCAATGATGATCACATCGTATTTTTTCTTTGGCGTAGGGTTACGCCACACACGCTGCCAGTTTTCATGATGACTCAAACTGTGCTTTAACAACCCAAAGCCGGAATAATGCTGCATTTAATCAGCTCCTTTACATATACAATCGATTCAAATAATCGTCGTGGTGTGGTGAATAAAAATGGTGTCGTTTTAGATAGACTAAAACAGCCATAGGTTATGCGTTTGCACTGATAATAAAGACAATGATTTATGCTCTTATGCTTGAGAGCGTCCAGCGGATGACAATTAGCGACAGAGGAAGGGTTGCGTATTTGGACAAAAAGGAAAATGCTCTATTAAATAATGAATATCTAGAACAAATAAAAGAGGAGTACTTTATGATAAAAAGGTGCACGCTGTTATTTGATAGCTTATGCCTCATTTTTTTGTTGAATAAGCCAATCACAAAACATTTTTATTCTTGGGTCTTGATTTGAGTCGTTTAAAGAAAGAATGACATAGTCATAACCTGTCGGTTGCATGCCGAATGGCGCGATAAGTCGTTGTTTCTCTAAGTCATCAGAAACCAAGGGAGTGGAGCCAATGGCAATCCCTAAATTATCCTGAGCCGCTTGTAGAGCATAAAAAAAGTGATCAAAATATTGTTCATTTTTCGGTGATGCGTTTTCAATAGCAGCGATACTTATCCATTCCTCCCACGCTTCAGGACGAGTTCGACTGTGCAACCAATGCGCTTTATTAAGATCTTGCTGACTGTGTTTATGCCAATATTCTTGTGTGCAGACTGGCCCCGCTAACTCTGAATAAATCGGCGTCACTTGATAATCATCAGGTATTCCGAAATCTTTACGGCGAATTGCTACATCACAATTTTCAGATAATAAATTAATCGCACCACCCGCCATTTTTAGATCAATATTTAACTCTGGATATTGCTCTCTAAAATCACCTAAACGAGGCATGAGCCAACGCATTGCTAAACTAGGTTCGCAGGAGACGGTAAGAAAAGGTGATGTTGTATCATGACGATGAATGTCTTCTACCGTATTACTAAGCGCATCTAATGTTTCTGTTGCTGTTTTTAGGAGGCGTTGTCCTGCGGTTGTTAAATACACTCGTCGATTACGCCGAACAAACAAGCCAACACCAATTCGTTCTTCTATCTGCGCTACCGCTCGACTAATCGCGCCATGCGTTAAATGCAACTCTTCAGCAGCTCGAGAAAAACTCTGATGTCGTGCAGCCGCTTCAAATGCTATTAATGCACTTAAAGGCGGAAGCTTTCTTTTTATGTGATTTTTACTCACAGTATTTACCACTTTTTATCGTTTTTATTGAATTTAAAATCAAACCATACTCTTATTATTCACAAATAAGAGAAGCTTACTATGTTAAACATAGATCATTTTGAACTCTATTCAGTTGCTATCATTACCCTATTAGCCGTCATCAGTCCTGGACCAGATTTTGCCATGGTGTCAAAAGTTGCACTGCTAAAAGGAAGACGGGCAGGTATTTTGTGTTCTATAGGTATCAGTGCAGCAATTAGTGTGCATATTGCTTATACCTTGTTCGGACTAGGCATTGTGTTTGCCAATAACATTTGGGTATTAAATACTTTACGCTATCTTGGCGCGCTCTATCTTATTTGGCTTGGTGTTTCAGCGCTTTGGCCGGACATTAAAAACTTGTTTTCAAATACCATAAACAAGCACCCCAAAGACAGCACTCAACAAAATAACAGAGCTATAAATAATTCATCACCTTTTTGGACAGGCTTTGCCTGTAACGCACTCAACCCAAAAACAATGTTGTTTATTGTCTCTTTGTTTAGTCAGATCATTTCAGACGAAACACCTTTAGCCATAGAGTTAGGTTATGGACTTTATATTTCCTTAGTGCATTTTGTTTGGTTTACTCTGGTTGCCTGTCTACTGACTTCTGAAAGAGTACAAAAGAAGGTATTGATCTTAAAGGTGTGGATTGAAAGGGTCACTGGTGTGTTGTTGACTTCGTTTGGGATTCGCTTATTGGTTGATTAATCAATTTTTCCTGTCGACTCAACTGTCTCGGAACACAGATAAAAAAGGTAGGACAGCAAAAACACCTGTCCTACCAAGACAGAACTGCTTCTCTTAAAAACTAAACAATTAAAAACAAAAAATCAGTCTTCAGATAAAGAAACCGATTGTGCTGATAGTTTGATATTGACCTGCAAACTTCCTTCATTAATTAACCAACGACGTATTTTATATACTCGCGCGCCACGGCTATGCATTGGGTCTTTTTCAGTGATATTTTTGGCTATTTCTAAGCTGGCAGCTTTATAAACAATCATGCCTGAGCCATTCATATTCTCACCCGATTCATCGGATAATGGACCTGCAAACATAAGGGTTCCAGCCTGTTCTTGCTCTGCCTGATATGCCAAATGATCCGCTAATGTTTGCTTCACTAATTCTGGATCACCAGCTGGCGTGCTTTCAATAACAAACACCTCCATTGCCAATGATCCGCGCTTTTTTGATGCTGCTTTATATTCGTTCCAGTCTGCCATTTTATTCTCCAAAGTAAGAAAAACCATCAAATAATATCGATATTATTTGACATAAAACTAAATTATCGCTAAAACTTAATCAAGCTATACTTTCGACATACCGTTAAAGTGATGTGGTTTTTTATAGATTTCTCAATAAATAATCGCTACTCGCTATGACCTTAACTTAAATAATAAAAATATAAGGATGGAGTATGAGTGGTTCTAATATCGATGCGTTAAGCAGTACTGAACTGGCAAAAATGCGTAGTGATGCTCAAGAAAATGTACGAGCATTACGTCAACGAAAACCAGCTCTAGATAAAGATTCAATTGATATGATTTTGCGTGATGCGCGCTCGCATTATGCTTGGCAAGACAAACCTATTCCGAAAGCCTTGCTTGAAGAGCTTTATGACATTGTTGCAAATGGTGCGACAAGCATGAATTGCTGCCCTGCTCGTTTCTTTTTTGTTACCTCAAAAGAGGGTAAAGATCGTCTTGCGACATCATTAAAAGAAAAAAACATAGACAAGATGAGAGCCGCGCCAGTCACCGTTATTATTGCTTATGACTTAGAGTTCTGGCGTAAACTTCCTTTCCTTTTCCCACATGAAGACAGACGTCCATTGTTCGAAGGCAAATCTGAGTACTGTGAAAAAACTGCTTTTTTAAACGGAACTCTTCAAGGTGCTTATTTGATGATTGCCGCTCGCGCATTAGGTCTCGATGTTGGTGCTATGTCTGGCTTCTCAAATGACATTGTTGATAAAGAGTTCTTTGCAGGTACAACATTGCGATCGAATTTTTTATGTAACTTAGGCTATGCCGACGAGAGCGCCTTATTTCAAAAGCTACCTCGTTTTGCATTTGATGATGTGTGTTCATTCCTGTAACAGCACAAATCTCAATCAAAATTTAATGCAAAATGAAAGGTGTTTTGAATGAAAATCACAATGAAAAAAACCGCATTATTACGAGCTGAATCGCATTGCAGCTCTCATGCTCGTAGCGACGTATCCATACGTGATGTGGTGTTAACCATTGATGAACCCGTCGAGCGTGGCGGAACTAATATTGGTCCAACACCAACTGAGTCAGTTGTAGCAACACTTATTGGTTGTACCAATGTCATCGCGCACAAATGCGCAAAAAAACTGAATATCAATATTGGTAATTTACATATTTCAGCAGTCTGTGAGTTTGACCGTCGAGGTGTATTACTGGAAGAAGAAATTGATATTCCGTTTAAGAAAGTCACTTTAACAGTGAAGACAAACCCTACTGTTGATAAATCGGAGCTAGATCGTATTGCTAAAGACGTCACAAAGTACTGCCCTTTGTCGAAATTATTTCAACAAGCAGGCACCGAAATTGAGGCGATTTGGCTATAGATAAACGAATTTAATCTAAAACAATATAGGTAGATAACAATGAAAATAACAATAAAAAAACTACTTCAGAAAAAAGCCATAGTGATTACCATGGCTTCGTTAATATCTCTTCCTGCTGTGGCAACTGAAACTATAAAAGCAGTTGTCATTGATGGGTATCCGGCAAAATCCATGTGGGTAGATGAGTTTTCCAACTTTTTTATTCCACAAGTCAATGAGCGTCTAGCAAAAACCAATAACTACAAAATCGATTGGCAAGAATCCTACGGTGGCACCATTGTAAAACCTAAAGGTGTGTTAGATGGAATTAAGTTAGGGCTTGGTGATATCGGTATCGTAACGACAGTTTTTCACAACTCAAAACTACCAAGCCAGACATTAGCAGCAGTAACCCCATTTGTATCTGTGGACGCTAGAGTTGTTGCCAAAGCGATGGATGAAATTGCCAAAGAATTCCCAACCATGGAAAAAGAATTCGATAAGCAAAAGCAAGTTTACCTCGCAACTGGTGTTGTCTTAGACACCTACCAAATTTTCAGTAAAGAACGCATCGAATCCATCCAAGACCTTGAGGGCGGAAAAGTCGCTGGTGCAGGCATCATTCTGCGTTATCTAGATGGTATTCATAACGCTGCAGGTGTTCGAGGTGGCTTAACTGATTTTTATAATATGGTTTCAACAGGTTTAGTTGACCATGCCATGCTTTGGCCAGAAGCGGCGAAAACATTCAAAATTGCTGAAGTTGCCCCTTACATGCTGAAAGCCGACTTAGGTGCAGTTAACTCAAAAACCGTTACTGCAAACAGTCGTTTCTGGAAAAAACTTCCTAATGAAGTCAAACAGGTAATCCAAGACGTTGCCGTCGAGTACCGTGATCACATCGCTAATATTGCAATGGACCGAGCTCAGGAAAGTTTAGACGCTTATGTTGCTGCTGGCGGTACTGTTGTGACAATGAGCCAAAAAGCAAGAAAAGAGTGGGCTGATTCCATGCCTGACTTAGCGGCTGAATGGGCTGCAGGCTTAGATAAAAAAGGTGAACCAGGCACTGAAATGTTGCGTGCTTATATGGCGAAATTAAAAGCAGCAGGATTTACACCTGCTCGTGACTGGACAGCTAGCCTGAAGTAAAGCCGTATTTTTAAATCGTTACGATTTTCATAATTACGGCTCTCATAATCATGGAGTAAATGCTATGTCCAACCTGATTTTTCAAGGTCTCAACAAGTTGTCAAGAATAGCCAACAGCATAGCTGTCATTGCCAACACTGTTGGCACCTTGATGGTGCTTTGTCTTGTTCTTGTTGTTGACTACGATGTCATTGCACGGGGGGCCTTTAATAAGCCCTTCGGCGGTGCTGTCGAAGTCGTGCAATTCACTATGGTATTGATTGTTTTTTTACAATTACCCGATGTTGTACGAGTGAATAGACTCACTCGCTCAGACGGTTTCTTAGCCATTATGCAACCACGCTTCCCGAATATTGCTATGTGGGTAAGACGCTTTATTGATAGCGTTTCTGCAATATTGATGGCTCTCATTGCCATTGCAATATGGCCAGAGTTTATCGAGATGTTTGAAACTAAAGACTATTTTGGTGTCCCCGGCGTTTTTGTCGCACCTTGGTGGCCAATTAAGCTCGTTATATTTTTGAGTGCAAGCCTGTGTTCATTAATTTTCACACTTAAAGTCATCCTTGCTACAACCAATATTCGACTCATTCGCATGGACGAAATGAAGGATAAAGCCATATCGTCAGGAGAAAAAATATGAGTCCAATTGAGATTGGTGTTATCTCAGTTATTGCCATTATTGTTTTGGTGTATCTGGGTCTTTATATCCCTGTTGCGCTTGGTGTTGTCTCGTTTGTCTCAATTTGGCTAATGCGTGATGACTTCGAGCTTTCTATGAACTTATTAAAAATCGCTGTTGGTGACAGTGTCATGGAATACACCTTTGCCACAGTGCCTCTATTCACCTTTATGGGGCTTATAGTCTCTAAGGCAGGAATGGGGGCCGATATTTATGAAGTGATGAATTCAGGCTTTAAAAAGGTCAAAGGCGGAATTGGCATGGCAACCGTTGGAGCAAATGCTGTCTTCGCGGCCGTGACAGGTTCCTCTATTGCATCTGCATCTGTATTTGCCAAAGTATCTGTTCCTGAAATGCTCAAATATGACTACAACCCTCGCTTTGCGGTTGGTGTTGTTGCAGGTTCTTCTGTATTGGGCATGATTATTCCTCCATCGGCCATGCTGATTATTTATTCCTTCGTGGCGGAGCAATCCGTAGGGGAAATGTTTTTAGCAGGTGTTGTACCAGGAGTTTTATTAGCTGTGGCTTATATCGCAGCTATTTGGTTAATGGGAAAACTTATACCGAAATACGTTGGTGGCAAACCAGCAACTGAATATGAGTGGATGTCATTTAAAGAGGTATTTTCCAAAACTGCACCATTAGTCACTTTAATTACTATTGTATTAGGTGGCATATATACAGGCTGGATGACGCCTGTTGAAGCTGGTGCGGCAGGCGCGGCCGTTGGTCTTATCATTGCGACCATTCGAGGCAAAATGAACATGAAGGCGTTTTGGGAAGCGCTTATTGAAACAGGGCATATTACTGCGTCCATTCTATTCCTTATTACCGCTGCATCTATTTACAGCCGTATGTTAGGGCTAGCAGGATTACCAAACGAATTGGCCGTAATACTAGAGCAGAATCAGATGAGTTTTATGATGATCATGGTGATTTACGTTTGCCTAATGCTGTTCTTAGGAACCTTGTTAGACACAGCGTCGATTATCCTAATCGTTGTACCTCTGTTCTTACCTCTTATCGAACCAATGGGTCTAAGTCTTGTTTGGTTCGGCATCATAACAGTGATCGGCGCAGAAATCGGCTTACTGACGCCACCATTAGGCATCAGTTGCTTCGTTATTAAAGCCAGTTTGGATGATGATCGTATCAGTCTAAAAGATGTGTTTATGGGGTCATTACCTTTCGCATTTGTCATGTTGATCGTTCTTATTCTCTTGATCAATTATCCCGTACTTAGCATTGGAATCTTAAATTAAGGAGATCGCTTATGCGTTCTGTTACCGCTGAAAATATTACTGAAACGTTTCTTGGATATTTCGGAAAAGACACAGACCCAAGAATCAAAGAAATCATGACAAGTCTTGCTCATCATTTGCATGGTTTTATCAAGGACACAAAGTTAACCCATGACGAATGGCGTGAATCTCTAGAATTATTAAAATGGACTGGAGAAATCACCACGCCAGAGCGAAATGAGTTTGTTCTTTTATCGGATGTGTTAGGAGTGTCGTCTTTGGTCGATATGATTAACTCTAATCCTGCCGCCACTAGCTCTAGTGTATTGGGTCCATTCCATGTAACCGATGCCCCCCCTATGGCTTTGGGAGCAGATTTTAAGCGCCATTATGAAGGGGAAGTCATCTTGGTTGAAGGCTATATAAAAGACACTGAAGGCAATGTTATCCCTGGTGCTTCGGTCGATATTTGGCAAACTGCACCGAATGGTTTGTATTCCTCACAAGACGATGAACAAGACATTAATAGTTTTCATGGCGTCTTCACAGCAGATGAAAATGGCTATTACTGCTTCACGACAGTAAGACCTGTTTCTTACACTGTGCCCAGCGATGGCCCTGTTGGTAAGATTCTTGATGCCACAGGTCGCCACCCATGGCGCCCTTCTCACTTACATTATATTGTCTCAGCGGAAGGCTACCGTTCATTAGTTACTGAAGTTTTCCCAGATGATGATCCTTACCTTGACCAAGATACAGTGTTTGGTGTTCGTGAAGATTTGGTCATCAGTTATAAACCACAAGCAGCAGGCACATTCCCGAAAGAAGGGTTTGAGTTGTCTGGCAAGGTAGATGGCTCATTTTCAAAAATTGATTTTGATGCCATTTTGATTAAGAAATAAAACAATTGGGTACGATTTACAAAATCGCTTAAAAAAACGCCTTCTGTTCTAATCAAGAACAGAAGGCGTTTTTCTTTTACACTAAGGTACATCAAGGTTTGATTTTATAAAAACCATTTACTAGCAGATTAAGACGATGCTTTTAGCACGCTTTTTAACCCCATCTCTAAACCTCGTACTTCGGCTAACCCCTTCATTCGCCCTAAGGTTGAATAACCTGGTTTGGCGTCTTTGGCTAAGTCATTCAAAATCTGATGGCCATGATCTGGTCTCATCGGAATCAATTTAAAGGAAGTGTTGTCTTGGCGCTTGTGCTCTTCTTGGATCAAAGCACTGACCACGCCCACCATGTCCACATCGCCACCTAAATGGGATGCTTCATGGAAACTGCCTGCCACCTCTTCTCTTTTAGTTGAACGCAAATGGGTGAAATAAATACGTGAACCAAACTGCTTAATCATATCCACTAGGTCATTGTCTGCTCGCACACCATAAGAGCCTGTGCATAATGTCAGACCATTGACATCACTTGGTACGGAGCTCAACAACCATTCAACATCGTCCTTGACCGAAACCACTCGCGGCAAACCAAGAATTGGGCGCGGTGGATCATCAGGATGGATCGCTAATTTCAGTCCACCTTGTTCTGCGGCTGGAACGATTGCCTCTAGGAAAAGTTTTAAATGGTTACGCAAAGTGTCTTTATCAATATGATCGTATTCCGCCAGCTTGTCACGAAATTGCTCCAACGTGTAGCTTTCTTCTGCGCCCGGTAAACCCGCAATGATATTGGCAACCAATCGGTTTTTGTCTTCTTCTTTTAAGTTAGCAAGAAAGACTTTCGCTGCCGCTTTTTCTTCATCACTGTATTCGGCTTCAGCACCTTTACGCTCTAAAATATACAACTCAAATGCTGCAAACGCAGTTTGATCAAAACGCAGCGCTGCGCGAGCCATCTGGCAATTCGTACGCAAGATCCGTACGAGTCCAATCCAACACGGGCATGAAGTTATAGCACACAGTATCAATGCCACATTCAGACAAATTCAACAGAGTTTGTTTGTAGTTCTCGATGTATTCAAGATACTTGCCTGTGCGTTTTTTTATGTCTTCATGAACAGGAACACTTTCTACCACAGACCAACGTAAGCCATGAGCTTCAATCATCTCTTTACGAGATTGAATGATGTCGACTGGCCAAACATCGCCATTAGGAATTTCATGTAAAGCAGTTACCACGCCTGTTGCGCCACACTGACGAATGTCCGTCAAGGTTGTATCGTCGTTTGGTCCAAACCAACGCCAAGTATGTTCCATTCTATTCTCCGAGATTCATCATTTTGAGGTGGTCAAACTGCAAACAAGCGGCCACACCATTGGATGTCATTGTTAAGTAAGTCGTTAAAACGGTTTTGAAAAAGGCCTCGTCTTCACTGAATGCCTTAGGAAAAATATCGTGAATTGCTAACACACTGCGGATCAGATCTTCTGGTGTTTTATGCAACGCATGTAATTCACTTAATGTCTGTGACATTGGATCATCTACTTTATGAGGGTTTCCTTCTAGGTCTTTCCCTCCGGCATAAAGAATCCATGCAGCAACACCTAAAGCCGTTGCCGATAGATCTTTTTGTTGAACCAATAACTCTGCAGCGCCAGCTAACCAGCGTTGAGGAATTTTTTGTGATCCATCCATGGCGATTTGTGACAACTTATGTTGTAGGCTGTCATTAGCAAAACGGCTAATCAGACTTTCTATGTAGTTTTGAACATCAATGCCGTCAGGCATATCTAATGTTGGTAATGCTTCAAAAGTCATATAATGACGAATCAAGGCAATGAACTTTGGGTCCGCTACTGCGTCAGCAACCGTTTCCAGTTTCGCGGCACAACCGACATAAGCAAGTAATGAATGGCTACCATTAAGTAAACGCAGCTTCATGGTTTCAAATGGATGAACATCGTCTACCATTTGTACACCGTCGAGCTCCCAATCAGGTCGTCCTAATGGAAAGTTATCTTCTACAACCCATTGGCTGAAAGCTTCACACATTACAGCGTTTTGATCATCGCAATTCAGTTCATCATGCAAGCGCTTTTGTGATTCACCCGACATAGCAGGCACAATTCTATCGACCATCGAGCTAGGAAAGGCCACGTTATCTTGAACCCACTGTGCAAATTCTTCTGAACGATAAGAAGCCAACTCACAAACGGCAGCACGGGTTAGAGCTCCGTTATTTGGCATGTTGTCACAAGACAAAACAGTAAACGCAGGAAGACCCTGCTCTTTTCGTCTAAACAAGGCTTCAACTAAAATGCCTGGCGCAGTTTTTGGTTGGGCTGGATATTGAATATCATGCTGAATACTTGGGTCTTCTAGACGTAATTTTTTATCAGAGGGAGTGACGTAGTAGCCTTTCTCTGTCACTGTGAGTGTGACAATTTTTGTATTAGGTGAAAGCAGCCTTTCAAATAAAACCTCTTTGTCTTCCCCCGCAAACAAGGCATCTCTTATGGCGTTCACTTCTCTTAAATGCGCATGATCACTGTCTGTATATTCGGCAATATAGTAGCAACAGTCATTTGCCTTAAGTTGATCAACCAACTTACTGTTCGAGCGAATATTCACCGCACAAATCCCCCAATTACCACCGAGGTTTCGATTCAAGTTTTTTTCTATATAGACTGCTTGATGTGCTCGGTGAAAAGCACCTAAACCAATATGCACTATGCCAACTGCAACGTTTTCTGGACTATACATACTATTAGTTGTTGTTTTTATCATCGTCATTCCTTAAGTGGTTCACCTTTATGGAGATGTTTCTTACATTAGCCACGTAAATTGAAATAGTTTTTAGCGTTATCAGCACAAATATCTGTCACCATCTTACCCAATAAATCCATGTCAGCTGGCGCTTCGCCACGCTCTACCCAACCACCAATCATGTCGCATAATAATCGGCGAAAATATTCATGACGTGTATAAGACAAGAAGCTACGTGAGTCGGTTAACATGCCAACGAATTGGCTTAACAAGCCCATTTGAGCCACAGACGTCAGCTGACGTTGCATGCCATCAAGTTGGTCGTTAAACCACCAGCCAGAACCGAACTGGACTTTGCCGGCAATACCGCCACCTTGGAAGTTTCCGGCCATGGTCGCTAGCATTTCGTTATGAATTGGGTTCAAGCAATACAAGATAGTTTTTGGTAGTTCATCTGTTGAATCGAGCGCATTTAAGAAGCCAGATAAAGGTTCAGCAAAAGCACGGTCATCCATTGAGTCATAACCCGAATCCCCACCTAATAGCTTAAACATTTTTGATGAGTTGTTACGGCGTGCGCCAATGTGCAGCTGCATCACCCAGCCTCTCTTTGTGTATTGCTTGCCTAACCACACTTGAACGGCACTGAAAAATTGCGCGATTTCCAACTCTTCTAATGGCGTGTTATTCAAGCGCTTCGACAAAATGCGATCCAACTCGGCTTCTGTCGGCTCACTGGCGTAGCGCATGATATCAATGCCATGGTCTGCACTTCGGCAACCATGGGCATCAAAAACGTCCAATCGCTGAGATAAGGCGTCTAATAAATCACGAAACCTAAGTATGTTTTTATCAACCACGGCTCCTAACTTATTCAAGTAATCACTAAAACCAGCATGATCAACTTTAAAGGCACGATCAGGACGCCAGCTTGGTGTCACTTCAATATCAAACGTTGGATCATCGGCAATAAATTTATGATGCGCTAGGTCATCCGTTGGGTCATCGGTTGTCCCTGCCATACGAACATTCATTTGTTGCATGATGCCTCGAGCGGAAAATTCGGGTTGCTGCAACATGTCGTTGCATTGCTCCCAAATAGCATCGGCCGTAGCCGGAGAAAAAGTAACATCAGAAATGCCAAAGGGGCGACGTAATTCCAAATGTGTCCAATGATGGATTGGATTGCCAATACATTGAGGAACCGTGTGTGACCAAGCCTGATACTTCTCTTTAAAGGTCGCATCACCTGTAATTAATCGCTCATCAATCCCCATTGTGCGCATTGCTCGCCATTTGTAATGATCTCCTTCAAGCCAAATTTCTCCTAGGTTTGTAAAAGATCGGTTTTCGGCGATTTCACGAGGACTAAGGTGACAGTGATAATCGTATATAGGTTGCGAAGCAGCGTAATCATGATATAGCCGCTTAGCGGTTTCAGATGTCAGCAAAAAATCATCTGTCATAAATTTTTTCATATCAGTACCTCAGTCAAAGAGCTTATTTAATCTCGCAGAGTTATTTAGAGTTGTATTCTGCATAAAGACAAACACTAGCCTGTGGTAAGGAATCACCCTCAGAAGCACCATAAGCACGTAACCTAGTCTAAATTCAAGCAAACATATTGAACCAAAGGTGGTTTTAGGTCAACCAATCTGATAAATTGGTTAACCAATATAATTCTTAAACCTTGTAATAAAAGACTCCCTGTCTGACCAGAATATTTTCTGGAATGCCATAAACAAGCGGAATGAAGTGAATAAAGCATGATCGAAAGAATTACTAAGCCTAAACGCCTTTATCAAGAAATTGGCTTTAAGTTATATGAAGAACTTGGACAAAGTCACTTTAAGATTGGCGACCGACTTCCAGCAGAAAGAGATGTCGCAGAACGCTTAGGTGTGAGTCGAGCCGTCGTTCGCGAAGCTTTAATTATGCTCGAATTAATGGGTATCGTTGAAGTTCGAAAAGGCAGTGGTATTTATTTAATTAAACAGCCAACAGATAACTCACTTAATAACGAGTTTGAGTCTTCAGTAGATAAGGATGACGTTGGACCATTTGAGATGATGCAGGCAAGGCAGCTACTTGAAAGCCATGTAGCTGAGTTTGCGGCAACACAAGCAACCAAGAAAGACATAATAAAAATGCGTGAAGCATTAGAGCTCGAGAAACAAAATATTGAAGTACTCGACCACAATCATGATGCAGACAAGCTTTTCCACTTAGCAATAGCTGAGGCGACTCAAAATAGCGTACTAGTAGATTTAGTCGAGAACCTTTGGCAAAGGCGTGAAAACAGTTCCATGTGGAAACAACTTCACTGCCATATCATTGATCAGACCTATAGAAAAAAATGGCTTGTTGACCACGAAAATATCTTATTAGCCATTCAACAAAAAAAACCTGATGCTGCACGTCTGGCAATGTGGCGACATTTAGAAAATGTAAAAGATACCTTACTTATATTATCTGAACACAAAGCACCAAATTTTGACGGCTATTTGTTTAGTAGTAATCCAGTACAAATCTAAACAAAAAAACATACAAATAGAAACAAGATACTTACATAGAGTAAAAGCTAAAAAATATCGTTTTTTATCGAATTTAGATAACTGACAGTGTTTGTCTAAATTCTTAGATTTACCCGGCAAATCAAGGATTAACGCAGATAAATTGCCTTTAAAGCAGCCCTACAGTGATTTTATCATAGCTGCTATATAACACTGTCATAATGAAAGAGGGTTTTAAAATTAATAAAAAAACAAAAATATTCAGACGTAGACATACTATTAATATTTAAATATAGTGGCCTAACTTGTTGTATGTACTATTGCATGACAAATAGATACTGCAAACTTGGTAATCATAATAATAAGGACAAAAAAGATGATATTTAACAAACACGTAAAAAAATCGTTAAAGCTACATTGGTTGGTGCTGCATTTGTAGCATTATCAACATCTGCAAGCGCTCAGACTCTTCGTGGTGCAAGCATGTTTGATGAGAATCACACTTTCACTAAAACCATGGCTAAGTTTGGCGATTTAGTTGAGCAATATTATAAAGGTGATGTTGAGTTTGATTTACGCTTGAATGGTGAATTCGGCGTAGAGAAAGATTATGTTACTTTCCTTAACCAAGGTGTGGCGATTGACTATACAATTCTAGCACCATCTAACATGGCTCGTTTCGCACCTTCAATTCCTTTAATGGATATGCCTTTCTTATTCCGTGATCTAGATCATTGGAACAGAGTACTATCCAGTAACGTTATGGCACCATTAGAACAAGAACTATCTGAAAAAGCTGACATTGTTATCGTTGGTTATGCAGGTGGTGGTACTCGTAACCTTATCTCTAGTAAAAAAATCAGTAATATGGATGAGCTAGCCGGTCATAAGATGCGTGTAATGGGGGCTCCTATCCAAGCACAAGTATTTAATGCAATTGGTGCTTCACCATCAGCAATTTCTTACAATGAAGTATATAACGCCATTCAAACAGGTGTTGTTAGCGGCCTTGAAAACGAAGCAGCTAGTATCCAAAACTTGAAATTCTATGAAGTTGCTCCACACGTAACAAAAACAGCTCACACAATCACAGTACGTCCAATTGTATTTAGTGGTAAAAGCTTCCGTAAACTTCCAGCAGACCTTCAAGCAGCTATCATGAAAGCAGGTAAAGAAGCGGGTGCATACGGTCGTGAGCTTGAGTCTCGTGAAGATGCGATCAAATTGAAGCAAATGGCTGACGCTGGTCAAATCCAAGTATCTGAGTTTGCTAACCGTGAAAAGCTTTTAGCTATGGTTAAACCAGTTCAAGACAAGTTTGCAGCAAGCATTGGTGCAACTGAGTTACTAGAAGCAATTCGTAACAAGTAATAAGTCTTCTTGCTTTGTCTCTGATATCCCTGTGGTTTTTGAAAAGCCACAGGGCTGTTTTTCTCAGTTAATAGCATTTCTCATTGTAAGGCTTTCTTATGATTAAAAGCATTTTAGAATCACTGTGTAACCTATTAAGAGTCTTGCTGGCAATATTAGTCGGTGCGCTAGTAATTCCAGTTATCATGCAGGTTATAGCTCGTTATACAGGTATCATTCCTGTTTATCTTTGGACGGAAGAGCTCGCCACATTTATTTTTGTGTGGGTTGTTATGGTCGGCTCCGTTATTGCCGTTTGGGACGGCATACATTTCGATGTTCAAGTTATCCCTGAAAGCACGAACCCTCTTATTTTATTTTTCCAAAAAGCAATTGTATTCACTCTTGTCGCTATGTTTGGTGCCATGTTTTTTTGGTATGGCATCCATTACACAGAATTTGGTAATAACCAGCGCTCAGTCATGATGCAAGCAAATTTAGCGGCTATTCATATTACGGTTCCTCTTGCAGGCTTCCTATGGTGCATATTCTCTCTTTACCGCCTGGTTGAAGCATTCCAGCAATACAGATTAACTAAGAAGGTTACTGCATGATTCTTTCTACTGGCCTCGCTTGCTCTTTGTTAGTAGGCGTCTTTATTCTTTTAGTAATATTACGCGTACCCGTTGCCTTCGCTTTAGGTTTAGCTACCATCCCTGTGGTAGCTCTGGACGTTCGCTTAACTCCATTCCTTATCATCGACCGTATGTTTCAGTCGTATAATTCTTTCATTCTATTGGCGGTACCCTTTTTCTTATTAGCAGCCAATTTAATGAACTCAGGTAAAATAACGGACAGACTCATTGAATTAGCCAAGGTATTAACTGGTTGGATGCCTGGTGGTTTAGGTCATGTAAATGTGGCTGTTTCTATGTTATTCGCAGGTATTTCTGGTTCCTCTACTGCAGACGCTGCAGGTTGCGGTAAAATCCTCATCCCTTCCATGATAAACGCAGGTTATGACAGACGCTTTGCCATTGCCATTACCGCTTGTTCATCAGTAATGGGGGTTATCATCCCCCCGAGCATCTTGATGATTGTTTGGGGTGGAGTTATGCAGGTTTCTGTAGGGGCTCTATTCTTAGCAGGTGCTATTCCAGGTTTGATGATTGGTATTGCACTGATGGCAACGGTTTATGGCTTCGCTAAAGTTTACAACTACCCTATCGCAATGAAACCAACATGGTCTACGGCTTTCAAAGCATTCAAAGGTGCAGCACTTGCGATGTTAACGCCTGTGTTCGTGATTTTTGGTATTGTGGCTGGTATCGTAACGCCAACAGAAAGTGCAATTATTGCAGCGGCTTATTCACTCTTTCTTGGAATGGTAGTTTATCGTACAGTAACAATACGTGAAGTCGGTACCATTCTATATGACACAGGCCGATTCGCTTCGATCTCTTTATTTGCGATTGGTACTGCCTCTATTTTTGGCTGGTTATTGGCTTATTACAATGTCCCTCGCCTCATAATCAGTTTAATCACTGATATGGAATTGAGCAGCTTAGCAACCGCATTGGTTATTGCTTTCCTATTCTTATTTTTTGGTTTATTTATTGATGCTATACCAACCATCATTATTTTAGGAACGGTATTATTGCCTGTAGCAATTCAAGCAGATATCTCCCCTATTGTTTTTGCAATGATAGGTATTATCTCTTTAGCATTTGGATTAGTAACCCCCCTATGGCCTCTGTTTATTAATATCAGCATCTATTGGTGGAATGAATGTTGTTAGTGTTCTAAAGCAGGTATTTATAATACTACTACCGATGCTAGCTATTTTATTACTTATCATTATTTTTCCAGAAATATCTTTATGGCTACCAAGTAAAGTAATGCCAAATTCATTTAATTAAGACGAATTTAAAAAATTTAATATAAAGAAATAAAAAAGGGAGTGATATTTAATTACCACTCCCTTTTTTATAAAATATAAACATTCTAAAAAAGCTAGTCCTCATTAAATAGGGCTAGCTTTTTTTGATTATTTCTTAAGGTTTTCAGAGAAAAAATCGACCATTTCCGAAACCATGCTATCACCACGCCCCTGATCTACAGCCTTAGTAAAAGCTTCGTTTGTACAAGTCGACATAATAGATTTTGCGCCTAAGTCTGCTGACATTTGGCGATAATAACCAACATCTTTTGAAGCGTTACGAATGGAGAAACCAAGTTGACTTGCATCTCCATCAACACCATAAGCTTTCACAAAATCCATCATAGCAGAACGCAAAGGACCAGCAGACATTACGTCATACAAGCTTTCACGAGAGACTCCAGCCTGATCTGCCATGGCAAAAGCTTCAGCCATTGCACTCGCTGTTGTCATACCAAAGAAATTATTAATCAGTTTAATCGTGTTACCTGAACCTAACTTGCCTAGATGAAAAACATTTTCACCTAAATCTTCCAGTACTGGACGAACCTTTTCAAAGGCAGCTTCATCACCTGAACACATAATATTAAGTAGTCCATCAACTGCATGTGCTGGAGTTCTGCCTAAAGGACCGTCTAGATAAGCACCACCTGCTGCCGCAACCTCTTCACCTAAGGCGATAGTCGAAGCGGGTAATGATGTACCAAAATCAATCACAACAGTTCCTGGTTTTAGTCCGCTGATCACACCATTTACACCACGCATACGGCCTTCTACTGACGCCGATGTGTCCATACATAACATGACGATATCACTGGCTTCTGCCACAGCGCGTGCTGTTGAAGCTTCCACAGCGCCAGCGGCAACAGCCGCATCAATTCTAGGACGAGATACATTACCCATAACCGTCAATGAATATCCCTTAGACTGTAGACGCTGAACCATAGCTGCGCCCATCAAACCAAGACCGATAAATCCAATTTTAAATTTTTTCATTCTTTCCTCACAATAAATAGATAATGCTGTTCTCGAAACTAAGCCATTATCAGAATTTTTTATTTGACCACAGGCGGGTAACACTCAAGAATCTCTACACCAGATTCAGTACTGATCCTGACAGCATCAATGCCAGCAGGACAAAAAAATCGATCAAGTTTTTTAAGCTGTGTGGTTTCATCACCAATCTTAATGCTGCACTCCCCCGCTACCACAATACCTATGTAGAAGTCTTTCTCCGCTTTTTCTACCGTTCCAGTAATAGTTGATTTCTTCACTCGAAATTTATCTGTAACACTTTCATCAATTAAACTTTCTTGGAATGAATCATCTGAATAATGACGGTCCTTCTTTGGATATTGATAAAATTTCTCAATAGCTTGCTCAACAGATAATTGAGTGAAATCAAATACATCCATACAAAATTCAAGGTCACGTTTCATGAATCGAGCTTCTTCAGGCATAGTGTATCCAGCTTTTGAAAATTCAAAACGGACCGCCCAATCAGAAGGCTCCATAATTTCAACCATCAAAATACCTTCACCAATTGCATGAGGTGAACCTCCAGGAATATATAAACAATCCCCAGGTTTAACAGGCACTTTTTCAAAACAGGCTTCCATTGCATCAATATCTTGAGCTTCAATCATTTTCTTAAAGTCATCACGTGATGGCGGATATTGGAAACCAACGTAAACGTAAGGGTCAATGCCTTCGCGAACATCAAGAATGTAATAACCTTCCGCTTTACCGTGATCACTATTGAGATGCTCGCGGGCAAACTCAGCAGTTGGATGCGCTTGGAAATGTAAACGAACAGAGGAATCTAGAAACTTCACCAACAACATTGGATTCGAATGAAATGCCTTTGTATGTTCTTCACCCAAGAAATAACTAGGATCGGCAGCAATCAATTCATCAAAACGAATTGTGTCATCACCGACTGTTGCATTAGATACACCTTCAAAAATGTGCTCTCTGTCTGGATTAACTGCTTGAGTTGTAGAGCCAATCCAGTCTTCAGGAAAATGAGTATCTTCTGGTATGGTTTTTTGTTCCATTTGATCTAGAATTTTGCCACCAGTATAGGTACGCCATACACGGTTTGGAGTAAAACGAACGAGTTTATTTTTATAATTCATAATCATTCCATCTATTAAATGTGATTAATATTGAAATATATTAGCAGTAAAAATTTATGTAGTTTATTTAGGCTAATCAACAATATTGAGGATTTATTAAATACTCATACTATTATACATAAAGGATTAAAAGGTTACCTAGACAGAATAGAAAAGTCGTACAAAAAAACACATTATAGTGAAATTCATCACGACCTTTTCTAATAAATAGATTCTGATTGAAGCTTCAACTAGAAATGCTAAAACTTTTAATAAAAAATGATATTTAACGTAAAGCGTAAGAAATATTTTCTGTAGATAAATTCATTGCTGTTTGCAATGCTTGTTGAGATAACATTATTTTTGTAGTGAGTCTTTCTGTATAAATATCTTTAGGCAACTGAATATCATCTCTTTGAGCAATAATTTCTTTAAATTTTTCTACATTGATAGCATCTGGCGATATTTTTATCTCATCCAGCTCATCAGCTGTTAAATTGGCAATACCTCCACGGGGTAGATAAATGGTTCCCGTAATAAAGTCCACACCAAAAGCAACAACCCCAGGAACAACGAAAAACAACAGTCCAATTGCATTCAATGCCACAACACCAACATCAATTTGACCATTTGTTTGACCTCGGCGTTCGGGATAGAGTATCGTCCCGCAGGCTGTTAACTGGGTAACTAATAGCGTTGCGACGATAGTTTTACTCATTCGGTTAGCGCTAAACGCTTTAGAAATTATCATAGCTTTACCTTATCAATAATGATGACTAGAACACTCTATAGTGAAACACCTATGGAGTACAAACATAGTCATTGTATTTACGCAAAGCTTTCATCTTAGATAGCTTTCACCTTACATAGAGAGGCGATAGGCTTCTGTTGGCGATACACCAAACTGACGTTTAAACGCGGTTGTGAAATTACTTGAATGGTTATACCCAGCCAATAAAGCGGCATCGATAATAGAAACACCATCTTGATAAAGTGCTTTTTTAGCAAGCTCTAAACGACGTATTCTCAAGAACTGAGTAACACTCATATTCAAGTGCTCATGGGCGTAACGCTGTAAGGTTGCTGAACTCATTCCAAGTTGGTTACTAATACCATTTAAACTCATAGTAAGCACGTCATCACTACTCATTAAATCTCTAAATTGATAAACACGACGGCTTTCAGGCTTGATACTTTCAGCTTCTTTACTCTCTGTTGCATCTAGCCAAGTCGACATTAATGACAAGGCAAAACCTTCTCTTGCCATACGACTAACGTAACTTTGATCATGTTGAGTAAGTAACTTTTGTGCCTGAAACCAAAAAAATCCGGTAATATCCAATCTTTCAAATCAAGATGCTGGCCTAATATCTTCTCAATATTTGGCGATTCTATTTCATTTTTTTCAAACCAATCCGGCTCGACGGAAAGATAAATAGCCGACCTATGCTCCTCTGCTTTTGCATTGAGAGAGCAAGACTCTATTTCATTAAAATTCATTACTTTAGCAGCTTTTCTTTTCTCTTCTATTTGTTCTTTTTTACCGCCAAATTGAAACCGCATATCCCCCGACAGCAACAAAGCAATTTTGAAGTTTGGGGAGGATTCAGCATCAAAACCAAAGTCCTGAACTGCTTTCGCATCAACCATGTGAAAGGTCATTCCAGAAGGCAGCAACTCTGTGATCATCATCCCTTTCATCACAAGAGATGGATGGCAAGATTTTTTAGAGGCACTGCTTAATTCTTCAGCACTGACATTTAATTGGTAGCGCTTTAAAAAGCGAGCATTATGCTCTAATTCTAAATTTTCCATTAATAGAACTGTTCCTGATTATTATGTCGGCACTTAGGTATTTTTATAAAGAATTGAGAGAATCGCATACAAGATTGATTCAAAATCATAAGAAAACCAAACAAAACCTATGAAATAATACGCCTCAAATAATTTAGATGCAATTGATTCTCCTTTGCGTTTATTAATGAGAATTCAATCATCAATCCTTAACTTTAATAGAGGCTTAATAATGCATAATCGTACAGACTCTTTTTTCACTATACGCTCAAAATATTTGTTAACTCGATCGATTAAAGTCGTCTCCATCGCTTTAATTTTAGCTCCTTTTCCAAAAACACTTTTAGCAGAAGAAGTATCCGAAGCGACGTCTTTACCCACATTAACGGTTGAAGGGAACGCCCTTTATGATACAGATTCAAGTGAAGAATTAACTGGATACAATGTGGAAGCCGCAACTGTAGGCACTAAAACACCTGCGGCTTTAAAAGACATACCACAATCTATTACTGTATTGACGAATGATTATCTTGAGGATCGCAACTTTGCTCATTTAGATGATATGGCCAAAGCAACACCGGGGTTACGTACCCTTACCAATGACAGTGGTCGATCTTCTATTTATTCTCGTGGCTATGAATATGACGATGCATTAATTGACGGACTTCCAGCTCCAATCAGCAGTAAATATGGCTCACTTCCTTCTCTAACTCCATTCGATCGTATTGAAATCATGCGCGGCCCTTCTGGTCTATTCAGTAGTACCAGTGAATTAGGTGGCATTATTAACCTAGTACGTAAACGTGCTACTGAAGAAAACCAATCGTCGATCAGTGCTGGTCTAGGTAGCTGGGGACGTAATCATTTAAGCGCTGACGTGTCTGGTTCATTAAACGAAGACGGCAGTGTACGCGGCAGGATGGTCATATCACAAACAAATGCAACAAGCGAAGTTGATAACAGTAATAATATTGATCAAAGTGTTTATGCAACAGTAGAAATTGATCTAGATACCAAAACTGAATTATCTATTGCGGTTCTGCACCAAACTAAAGACATAGCACCTAACAATGGTCTACCAACATACGCCGATGGAACATTACTCGATATTGACCGCTCCACGTTCATCGGTGCCGATTGGAACGATTTCAACTATAGATCTACGGATTTATTTGTAGATCTTACTCGTCAATTCGATAACGGTGGCCGTGGTCGTATTGCGGCACGAGCGTCTGAACGAGATATAGATTATGAATACGCCTATATCTTAAGTTCTGTAGACACCAATGGCGACTTTTCTGGAATATATGCCGATGATGTGGAACGAGAAGAAAGCTCTTTCGCCTTTGACGCAAGTTATAGCCAGCCCTTTGCAGCAATGGGAAATGTCAGCGAGTTTGTTGTCGGCATAGATCATAAAAATGAAGACTCAACCACTTCCGAAGCTAATGCCAGCGATACCACAACTTATAACATAAGCACATTTGATTCTTCTTTTCTGACCCACGACCTACTCAGTTTCGGCAGCGCTACAGAGTCCGAAGCATCAGAAGCAGAAACAGCTATTTACGGTAAACTTACTTTTCGTCCGATTCAAAGTTTGGCTCTAATAACAGGAGCACGTATAAGCAATTATGAAATTGAAAGTGGCTCAGACTCCGCTAACGGTTCACATTTTACACCTTACGCTGGTGCCGTATACGACATAACTGATACACAAGCTTTATACGCAAGTTATTCGGAAGTTTTCAAGCCTCAAACCAGTACCGATGAAAATGGTGACATTATTGATCCTCGCGTTGGTGAGCAATTTGAATTTGGTATTAAAGGCTCCTATAACAATGGCCTACTAAACAGTAGATTATCAGTGTTTCAATTGAGCGATAAAAACCGTGCAACGACAGTAACAGGTGAAAGTTACAGCGAAGCAAGTGGCGAAATTCAAGTCAAAGGTTTTGAAACAGAGTTAAGCGGCCAATTTGATCAATGGGACCTGATTGCTGGTTATACTTATATGAATATGGAAACAATCAGCGGTAGCGATTCAAAAACTGCAAGCCTAATGCCTGAACACACCCTTTCAAGCTGGATAAAATACACTCTACTCTCTGATGGTATGCTGGAAGGCGTTACTCTTGGGGCAGGATTAACCGCAATGAGCGACTTCTCTGCTACAGGTAGAGACAGTGTTAAAGTCACTGGGTCAGGCTATACCGTAGTTGATACAGCTATCACCAAACAAGTAAACGATAACTTAAAACTGTCTTTCAAAATCAATAATCTACTTGATGAAAAGTATTACTCTCGAGTTGGTGGAACCACTATCTTCAACTTCTATGGGGAATCAAGAAACTTCATGGCGAGTGCAGATTATACTTTCTAATACCTAATCCCTTTTAAATACAGAAAGTGTAGATCTTAAAAGGAGCCTTTCCTAGGCTCCTTTTTTCTTTTTTAACAGTCACTTATATTATTTCGATGCTATTTGTTGCTCTAACTTTTGCACAATATGCTCTCCAATGGGAAAAGCGCTGGTCGCTGCCGGCGATGGTGCATTACATACATGTAGAGTGCGGGCACTTTGTGCAAACAAGAAATCATGTACTAAGCTTCCATCGCTTAGAACGGCTTGCGCTCGAATTCCTGCTGGATAATCCTGTAAGTCATCCAAATCAATTTGGTCGCAATATTTTCTGACTTGAGCCAGATAGCCTGGCTTATACCAAGAATTTTTGGTTTCTATTAAGCCTGTTCGCCAGTGGTTTTTAAGTAACTTCCAAAAACCTAAAAAGCACACCATTTCCAATATATCTCGTGGACTAATATTAATTCGACCATAACCTTCACGCTTCCAACCCTGAACCGCATTTGGCCCCACAGTAACAGAACCATCAATCATACGTGTTAAGTGTACACCCAGAAAAGGCAAGTCAGGATCAGGAATGGGATAAATGAGATGATTCACTATTTGATTATGCTTAGCTGGCAACTGGTAATACTCACCTCGAAAAGGAATAATCTGGAAGTCCGTTGGTATATTCAACATCTTGGTTAATCTATCAGCCATCAGACCACTACAACTAACAAGATAAGATGAACTAATTACATCATTATTTAATGTAATAATGACTTGCTCATGGCTTTCTGTAAGCTTTACTACTTGGCTATCAAAGCGGATCTCACCACCATTTTGAACAAAAACCTCCGCCAATTTCTGACAAACTTTGCGATAGTTGACTATGCCAGTGGAAGGCACAAATAAAGCAGCCAAGCCTTTTATATTTGGTTCTCTTTCTTTTAGTTGAATTTGATCCAGTTTATGTACTTCTAAATTATTTTCTTGGCAACGTTCATACAACGCATTCATTCGTTCATATTCAGTATCATTTGTTGCCACCAACAACTTACCACATTCATCAAAATCAATATCGTGTTCTCTACAAAAGGCTTTGGTTGCAACCGCTCCTCTTTGGCAAAAGTCGGCTTTAAGACTGCCCGGTGCATAGTACACACCCGCATGGATAACACCTGAATTATGGCCTGTTTGATGTAAACCAACTTCAGCTTCTTTTTCAACCAGCACTATTCTGTACCCAGGATAACGTTGAAGCAATTGCCAAGCTGTTGATAAACCAACAATACCAGCGCCAATAACAGCAATGTCATATTTCAAGTTATTTGATACGTTATCCACGTTATTTTCCTTTTCTAAATAAAAGTACATCTACTCTAATCGATAGACATCAAAAAATGCTTCAGGGTCTTTGAGGTAAAGTTCAATGCAAGATCGACAAATACATACCTTATCTTTTTTATGGCTAGGTATGAGTTCAAGCATGCCATTCGGAACCATCATTGTAAAACACCAACAAGACTGTTCTTCATTCAAAGCACAGCAATTATCTATCTGGCAAAATGGACAATTCATTTTTGGTCACCATGAACTTAATTATTTTCATGCAAAAAAAATCCCTGCCGAGACAGGGATTTTTATCATCTATCGTGCATTAAATAGCACTAAGAAGTAATCGCTTACCAGCCAGTAATTTCTTTAAGGCCAGCACCGATGTCTGCTAGAGAGCGAACAGTTTTAACACCCGCATCTTCTAGAGCAGCAAATTTCTCATCCGCTGTACCTTTACCACCAGAAATGATCGCGCCAGCATGACCCATACGCTTACCAGCAGGTGCAGTAACACCAGCAATGTAAGATACAACAGGCTTAGTCACGTTTGCTTTGATGTAAGCAGCCGCTTCTTCTTCAGCAGTACCACCGATTTCACCGATCATAACAATCGCTTCAGTCTGTGGATCGTTTTGGAACATTTCCAATACGTCGATAAAGTTAGTACCTGGAATTGGATCACCACCGATACCTACACAAGTAGATTGACCGAAGCCAGCGTCAGTAGTTTGTTTAACTGCTTCATAAGTCAACGTACCAGAACGAGATACGATACCTACTTTACCTGGCATATGGATATGACCAGGCATGATGCCGATTTTACATTCGCCAGGAGTGATAACACCTGGGCAGTTAGGGCCGATTAAACGAACACCTAAAGCATCACAAGCAACTTTACAATCAAGCATATCCAAAGTAGGAATGCCTTCAGTGATACAAACGATTAGTTTGATACCAGAGTTAGCTGCTTCAAGGATAGAATCTTTACAGAAAGGCGCTGGTACATAGATAACAGATGCTTCAGCACCAGTTTGCTCAACCGCTTCTTTTACTGTGTTGAAAACAGGTAGGCCTAGGTGAGTTTGACCACCTTTACCTGGAGTTACACCACCAACCATTTTTGTTCCGTAAGCAATTGCTTGCTCAGAATGGAAAGTACCCTGTCCGCCAGTGAAACCCTGACAGATAACTTTAGTATCTTTATTAATTAATACAGACATTATTTGCCCTCCGCAGCTTTAACAACTTGAATAGCTGCATCTTTAAGACTTGTAGCCGCGATGATATCAAGGTCAGATTTTGCTAATACTTCACGACCAAGGTCAGCATTCGTACCTTCTAAACGAACAACAACAGGCACAGTAACGCCTACTTGTTCAACAGCACCGATAATACCTTCAGCGATCATGTCACAACGTACGATACCACCAAAGATATTAACCAATACTGCTTTAACGTTTGTATCAGAAAGAATGATTTTAAATGCTTCAGCTACACGTTCTTTTGTCGCGCCGCCACCTACGTCTAGGAAGTTAGCAGGTTTGCCGCCATGTAGGTTTACGATGTCCATTGTACCCATTGCTAGGCCGGCACCGTTAACCATGCAGCCAACGTTTCCGTCTAGTGCTACGTAGTTAAGTTCCCATTGTGCAGCATGGGCTTCACGCTCATCTTCTTGAGATGGATCATGGAACTCTTGCATTTTCTTCTGACGATAAACAGCGTTGCTGTCGATGCCAATTTTGCCATCTAGGCAATGAAGGTTACCTTCATCAGTAATAACAAGAGGGTTGATTTCAAGCAATGCGAAATCGTAGTCGTGGAACATTTGAGACAAACCAAGGAATACTTTAGTGAATTGCTTGATTTGAACTGGGTTAAGACCCAATTTAAATGCTAATTCACGAGCTTGGTAAGGTTGAGCGCCAACCAAAGGATCAATGATCGCTTTGTGGATTAGCTCAGGGGTTTCCTCAGCTACTTTCTCAATCTCAACACCACCTTCAGTAGAGGCCATGAATACGACTTTACGAGTAGAACGGTCAACAACAGCACCTAGGTACAATTCGTTCGCGATGTCAGTACAAGATTCAACAAGAATCTTAGCAACTGGCTGGCCGTTTTCATCTGTTTGGTATGTAACTAGATTTTTACCCAACCAGTTTTGTGTAAATGCTGCAACTTCTTCATAAGAATCAACAAGTTTTACACCGCCTGCTTTACCGCGACCACCAGCGTGAACCTGAGCTTTAACAACCCACTTGTCACCACCGATTTTTTTCGCTGCTTCCACTGCCGCTTCCGGCGTGTCGACTGCGTACCCTTTAGATACTGGCAGACCGTATTCAGCAAAAAGCTGTTTAGCCTGATATTCATGTAAGTTCATTTGATTCTTCCGCTCATCTGAATGATTGACATAAGCTCTGTCTACTAAGACAGAAATTACCGGCTCGAAGCCGGCAAATCTAAATTATTAACGCTTTTTACGGTTTGCAATGTGGATAGCATGGCCATCTACTGCTAATGCCGCTTCATGTACTGCTTCACTTACTGTTGGGTGAGCAAATACAGTCAAAGCGATATCTTCTGCTGTAGAACCAAACTCCATTGCAATAACTGCTTGTGCGATCAAATCAGCGGCATGGCCACCAATAATATGGCAACCTAAAATGCGATCTGTTTCTTCACAAGCAATTATTTTAACAAAGCCATCTGTATCGTTGGCTGCCATTGCACGACCAGATGCCGCGAATGGGAATTTACCTACTTTAAACTTAACGCCTTCAGCTTTAAGTTCTTGCTCATTTTTACCAACCCAAGCAAGTTCTGGGTGAGTATAAATAACAGAAGGTATGCAATCGTAATTCATTTGCGCTTTATGACCAGCAATAATATCTGCAACCATAACACCTTCTTCAGACGCTTTATGCGCAAGCATTGGTCCGCGAACAATATCACCAATTGCGAAAACACCTGGTACCGAAGTACGGCACTGCTCATCAACGAATACAAAGCCACGCTCATCTAGTTTCACACCAGAGTCATCAGAGAAACAACCTTCTGTGAATGGCTTGCGACCAACAGCAACAATCAACTTATCAAAAGTTTGTTTTTGCTCTTCGCCTTTAGCATCAAGATAAGTTACTTCAACTTCTTCGCCATTAATTTGGCTACCAGTAACACGTGCGCCTAAACGAACATCAAGATGTTGTTTTTTGAAGATCTTAGCGGCTTCTTTCGCTAGGTCTTGGTCACAAACACTTAGGAAAGAATCTTGTGCCTCAAGCACAACAACTTCTGAACCAAGACGTGACCAAACAGAACCCAACTCTAGACCGATAACGCCAGCACCAATAACGCCCAAGCGCTTAGGAACTGTACGGAAATCAAGAGCACCTTCATTATCAACAATGATGTCACCTGTACGTGGTGCAGGTGGAATATTTACTGGAATAGAGCCAGTCGCCAAAATAACATTTTCAGCATCGATAACCGTTACAGTACCGTCATGTGCTGTAAATTCTACTTTTTTATTTGCTAGAACTTTACCAAAACCTTCAAAGCTTGTTACGCCATTGGCTTTGAAAAGACCAGTAATACCACTTGTAAGCTGGTCAACGATTTTATCTTTACGATCTACCATTGTATCAACGTTCATAGCGACTTCGCCGACACTAATACCGTGTACACCGTAAGCTTCTTTCGCATCATGATACTTGTGAGAAGAATCCAACAATGCTTTAGAAGGAATACAACCAACATTCAAACAAGTACCACCTAGACGAGGCTTGTTGTCTTTGTCTAACCATTTCTCAATACATGCTGTTTTCAGACCTAGCTGAGCAGCACGAATTGCAGCGACATAGCCACCAGGGCCGCCACCGATTACAACAACATCAAATTTATCAGACATAAGAGGTTCCATATTTTTAAGTCAAACTGAGCAGCGTTTTGTCTAAACACTGCTACAGGATCAATTCATACCTAAAAGTTGGTACGAATACTCAAGTGTTAAGTTTCTCAGTCCCTAATTAGAACTAAGAATCTAATGCTTTAGATTTCAAGCAATAGACGAGCTGGATCTTCTAGCAAGTCTTTAATTGTTACCAAGAATTGTACCGCTTCTTTACCATCAATCATGCGATGGTCATAAGATAATGCAAGGTACATCATAGGTTGAATAACAACTTGACCATTAACCGCCATTGGACGATCTTGGATTTTATGCATGCCCAAGATAGCTGTTTGAGGTGGATTAATAATTGGTGTAGACATTAGGGAACCGAAAGTACCACCGTTTGTAATAGTGAAAGTACCACCCTGCATGTCATCCATACCCAGTTTGCCATCACGGCCACGAAGTGCGAAGTCCATGATATTAGATTCAATATCAGCTAGCCCCATCGCTTCTGTGTTACGCAACACTGGAACCATCAAACCGCGGTTTGTTGATACAGCAACACCAATATCTTGGTAACCATGGTAAACCATGTCATTCCCATCAATAGATGCGTTTACCGCTGGGAAGCGTTTTAGAGCTTCTGTTGCAGCTTTAACAAAGAAAGACATGAAACCAAGCTTAGTACCATTGTGAGCCTTAATAAACTCGTCTTTATATTTCTTACGAAGTTCCATTATAGGTCCCATATTGACTTCATTATAAGTCGTCAATAAGGCTGCCGTTTGCTGAGCTTCTACTAGACGTTTCGCGATTGTTGCACGAAGGCGAGTCATAGGAACGCGTTTTTCGATACGACCATCCGCACCTAATGCAGGTACAGCTACTGGAGCTGCTTTAGCAGCAACAGGTGCCGCAGCAGGTTTCGCTTTAACGGCTGCATCAACATCTTCTTTCGTGATACGACCACCTTTTCCAGTTCCTTTAACTTGAGCAACAGTCAACCCAGCTTCAGCTAATGCTTTACGGGCCGCAGGTCCTGCCACGCCGTCTTCATCACTTTCCGCTGCAGCAACTGGAGCAGCAGCTTCAGGTGCCGCTGTCGCGCCAGAAGCACCGACTAAGAAGTTAGCTAATACTTCATCACTTAAAACAGTATCGCCTTCGGCTTTCAAAATATCACCGATCACACCATCTGCTGGAGCAACAACTTCAAGTACAACTTTATCTGTTTCGATGTCTACAATATGCTCGTCACGAGCACAAGCTTCACCTGGTTTTTTGTGCCATGCAGCAACAGAACCTTCTGCCACTGACTCAGGAAAAGTTGGTGCTTTAATCTGTACTGACTCTGTTGCTGAAGCGGCTGGCGCTGCTGCAGCAACAGGAGCCGCTGCAGGTGCTTTTTCAGCTGTTGCTGAGGCGGCTGCCGCGCCAGATTCAAATATAGCCAAGACTTCATCGCTAAGCACGACATCACCCTCAGCTTTCAATACTTCTTTCAGTACACCATCAGCTGGTGCAACAACTTCCAAAACAACTTTATCTGTCTCAATATCTACAATGTGCTCATCACGTGCACAGGCTTCGCCTGGCTGTTTGTACCAAGTAGCAACGGTTCCGTCTGCTACAGATTCTGGAAAAGTAGGTGCTTTAATTTCAATGCTCATTTTATACCCTTATCTCTCTGACAGGCTATGGTACTAACCAACTAGTGCGTCGTTGACCAGTGCTTCTTGTTCTTCAACATGGATAGACATGTAACCAGCTGCTGGTGCAGCAGACGAAATTCGACCCGCAAAGCGGATTTTCAATTCTGGGTACAGTTTTTCCAATACTCGATTCATGCGATGACGATTAGCATGCCAAGCACCTTGGTTTTTCGGCTCTTCTTGACACCAAACCAAGCTCTCAACATTTTTATACTGTTCTAACACGGACTCAAGGTCTGTATATGGGAACGGATATAATTGCTCTAAGCGAATCACAGCGACATCATCTTTTTGCAGCTCCTCACGACGGTTAATCAAGTCGTAATAAACTTTACCGCTACAAAGGACAATGCGTTTTACTTTATCCGCAGTAACAGTTTCAGACGATTCCGGTAATACCGTTTTAAAACTTCCTTCCGCTAAGTCTTCTAATGTCGAAATGGCTTGTTTATGACGCAACAAACTCTTAGGTGACATAATAATAAGCGGACGACGCATTGGACGAATTGCTTGACGTCGAATGATATGGAAGATTTGAGACGGCGTAGTTGGAACACAAACCTGAATATTGTATTCAGCGCAAAGCTGCAAAAAGCGCTCTAGTCTTGCGGATGAGTGCTCTGGCCCCTGACCTTCATAGCCGTGCGGCAACAACATAGTTAGACCACACAAACGGCCCCACTTATGCTCACCACTGGTAATAAATTGGTCAATAACCACTTGCGCACCATTTGCGAAGTCACCAAATTGTGCCTCCCAAATAACTAAACCTTGCGGTGATGTGCTTGCATAACCATATTCAAAAGCCAATACTGCTTCTTCTGAAAGATAAGAGTCATATAGATCCAACGTAGGTTGATCATCAGACAAATGCTTCAGCGGAATGTAAGTACTACCGTCTTTTTGACTATGAATAACTGCATGACGATGCGAGAAAGTACCACGACCAGAGTCCTGACCAGTAATACGAATTGGGTACCCTTGCTCAAGTAAAGTAGCAAAAGCCAATGTCTCTGCATAACCCCAGTTTAGTGGTAACGCACCCGCCGTCATCTTATCACGGTCTTGATATATTTTCTGAACTTGGCGTTGAATCACAACACCATCAGGAACCGTTGTTAGTTTCTTAGCAACTTCCTGTAGCCTCGCTAATGGGTATGTAGTATCCCCCGCATCCGTCCATTCCACACCAAGATAAGGCTTCCAGTCCACAAATGAACCAGTTTGAGACTCAAGAACAAGGCTCTTCGCAACATGACGAGCATTATCCAAATCTTCTCGGTTCTCACTGACCATTTGATCTGCTTTTTCTTGTGTAACTACAGCTTCACTAATCAAACGTTCTGAATATAAGGTGCGAGTAGTTTTTAGCTTACTAATCACACTATACATTAATGGCTGAGTACCAGAAGGTTCATCAGTTTCATTATGACCACGACGACGGTAACAAACCATGTCAATCACAACATCACGGCCGAACTCGTAGCGGTAATCCAAGGCTAGTTGCGTAACAAACAATACGGCTTCTGGATCATCGCCATTAACGTGGAAAATAGGCGCTTGAATAATTTTAGCAACATCCGTTGCATATTCAGTTGAGCGAGAATCCTCTTGACGGTTAGTGGTAAAACCAACTTGGTTGTTAATAACAATATGTACTGTACCACCTGTACGGTATGCACGAGTTTGAGACATCTGGAATGTCTCCATAACCACACCTTGACCAGCAAAGGCTGCATCACCATGAATAGAGATAGGAACAACCGTTTTGCCCGATGCATCTTTACGACGATCTTGACGAGCACGAACAGAGCCTTCTACTACAGGTGAAACGATTTCTAAATGCGATGGATTAAAAGACAAGGCAATATGCACTTCTCCACCAGACGTCATCACATTTGATGAGAAACCTTGGTGGTATTTAACGTCACCCGAAGTATTAACCAGCTTTTTACCTTCAAACTCATCAAACAAGTCTTTCGGGTTCTTACCTAATGTATTTACCAAAACATTAAGACGACCACGGTGAGCCATACCAATAACAACTTCTTTCGCCCCAAGAGAGCCAGAACGTTGTATCAACTCATTGATCATTGGGATTAAACTTTCCCCCCCTCAAGACCAAAACGTTTTGCACCAGGATAACGGCTAGCAAGATATTTCTCTAAGCCTTCTGCTGCAGTTAAACGCTCTAACAAGCTCTCACGGGTTTCTTGAGAATATTCAGGATGAGATCGGACAGATTCAACACGTTGTTGCAGCCACGCTTTTTCCTGCGTATCTACAATGTGCATAAATTCATAACCAATACTATTGCAGTAGGTTTTTTCGAGGTCAGATATTATATCACCTAACTTCATTGACTCTTTATTAAAGAACAAAGAACCAACATTAAACTCTGTGTCTAGATCAGCACCAGTTAACTGATGATAACCAAGATCTAGATCTGCGACTTTCTCACGTTTTTGCAATCCAAGCGGATCAAGTGTTGCATGTTGATGCCCACGTACTCGATAAGCATTGATCAACTGTAAAACATTGATTTGTTTCTGCTCATGGTCAGATGTCGCAGCACTACCTGAAGAAACAGGCATTGAGCGAAATTTATTCTTACCAATTTGTAGAAACTGTTCTTGGATCACGGAGTGAGGAAGATCAGTTGATTGCGCTTCGCTTACACGAGGCAATTGATCAAAACATTTGCGCCATTCTTCCGATACCGAATTCGGATCGACGAGGTAGCTTTCAAACAGCCCTTCCACATATTCCAGGTTTCCACCTGAGAAATGAGAAGTGCTCCACAGCAACTCCATTAAACTTTCGTGCATTCTCGATCACCCTTATGTTCGAGCCAGCCACCGGGGTCCCGGCATCAATCTACATTTAGATCAATTAATTTATCAGGCCCGTAAGGCTACTAAAGCCTCGATTTTTTGTTTATTTCCAGCTACTTCTAATCTTCATGTTCAATACTAAACCACTAAGAGCAATTTATTAAGAATAACAAATCGTTCTGAATCCATAATCACTAAGCTAGTGGGCTTTCTTGATGCATCCATACCTACGAAGATCAAATTTTAAATTCTTTTTACTGCATTCTCTACATTAGAATATGCAAAAATGGCGGCATTGAATAAATATTCAAGCCGCCGGCTTTCAGTGGTCATATTAAAACACGATTTAAGACCACACAGAACATGATTAAGTCGCTCTTTGTAAAAGCATTGTACGAATATTGCCGATTGCCTTAGTAGGATTTAGACCTTTAGGGCAAACATTCACACAGTTCATAATACCGTGACAACGGAAAACACTAAAAGGATCATCTAAATCACTAAGACGCTCTTGTGTTGCTGTATCACGGCTATCAGCTAAAAAGCGATATGCTTGTAATAAACCAGATGGTCCAACAAACTTATCTGGATTCCACCAGAAAGATGGGCAAGCAGTAGAACAACACGCACACAAGATACATTCGTAAAGGCCGTCAAGCTTTTCACGCTCTTCAGGGCTTTGCAAGCGCTCAATTGCTGGCGCAGGCGCATCATTAATCAGGTATGGACGAATTTTTTCATACTGCTTATAAAATTGCCCCATATCAATAACCAGATCTCGTACAACTGGCAGGCCTGGCAAAGGACGTAAAACCAACTTACCGTTTTTAATTGCCTCTGACACAGGTGTAATGCAAGCAAGACCATTTTTACCCGACATATTCATACCATCAGAACCACATACACCTTCACGGCATGAGCGACGGTAAGAAATGCTTGGGTCTTGAGCTTTTAATAAGTTCAAGACATCCAGTACCATTAGGTCTTTGCCTTCTGGTAAATCAACTTCGTAATCCTGCATATAAGGAGCGTCGTCCTTCTCAGGATTGTAGCGATAAATACTAACTAACATTGACACAACTCCTTAGTATGAACGAACTTTAGGTGGGAAAGCTTCCATAGTTTTTGGCGCAAAGTTAACATCGCGCTTAGTCACTTTCTTATCTGCTGGGTGGAACAAAGAATGCTTCAACCAGTTTTCATCGTCACGTTCAGTAAAATCGTTACGAGCATGAGCACCACGACTTTCCTTACGGAATTCAGCAGGGATAGCAGTTGCTTCCGCAACTTCCAATAGATTCTCAAGCTCAAGAGCTTCAATTCGTGCAGTATTAAATGCCTGACTCTTATCTTCAAGGTGCAAGTTTTCAACACGCTTACGAATCTCTTGAAGTTGAGTCAAACCTTTCTGCATGGCATCACCATCGCGGAATACACCAAAGTACAGCTGCATAACGCTCTGTAAATCGTCACGAACTTGCGCAACGCTTTCACCACCAGTGGTATTGTTCAAGCGATTCAAACGAACCATCGCTTTCTCGATATTAGTACTATCAGCATCAAGCAATTCAAAACCTTCATCCAAAGATTTTTTAACCTGAAGACCAACTGCTCGACCAAACACAACCAAATCAAGCAATGAGTTACCACCAAGACGATTAGCACCATGAACAGATACACAAGCCGCTTCACCACAAGCATAAAGGCCGCCAATAATAACATCTTCACCGGCTTCATTTGTCTTAAGCGCCTGCCCACCTATATTAGTTGGAATACCGCCCATCATGTAATGACAAGTTGGAATAACAGGGATTGGCTCTTTAACTGGATCAACATGAGCAAAAGTTCGAGACAATTCAAGAATACCAGGTAGACGCTGATTCAAGGTTTCTTCGCCCAAATGATCAAGCTTAAGCAATACATGATCACCTTTAGGCCCACAACCGCGACCTTCTAAGATTTCAAGAACCATAGAACGAGCAACAACATCACGACCAGCCAAATCTTTTGCGTTTGGCGCATAACGTTCCATGAAACGTTCGCCGTCTTTGTTGATCAGGTAACCACCTTCACCACGACAACCTTCTGTAACAAGTGTACCCGCGCCATATATACCAGTTGGGTGGAACTGCCACATTTCCATATCTTGCATTGGAAAACCAGCACGCAAAGCCATACCAACACCGTCACCAGTATTAATATGTGCATTCGTTGTAGATTGGAAAATACGACCTGCACCGCCCGTTGCGATAACAGTAGCTTTCGCTTTTAGGTAAACTGTTTCACCGGTTTCAATACAAATTGCAATAACACCGACTACATCATCTTTGTCATTCTTCACTAAATCAGTCGCATACCATTCGTTAAGGAATGTAGTGCCACCTTTAAGATTACCTTGATAAAGCGTATGTAAAAGCGCATGACCAGTTCTGTCTGCCGCCGCACAAGTACGAGCAGCCTGCCCACCTTTACCAAAATCTTTAGACTGACCACCAAACGGGCGCTGATAGATACGCCCTTGCTCTGTACGAGAAAATGGCAAGCCCATATGCTCTAATTCGAAAACAGCTTGTGGACCAACTGAACACATATATTCAATAGCGTCTTGGTCACCAATATAATCTGACCCTTTAACTGAGTCATACATGTGCCAGCGCCAATCATCATTAGGATCATCACTCGCGATAGCACAAGTAATACCACCTTGGGCAGAAACTGTGTGTGAACGAGTAGGAAAAACCTTAGTTACACATGCCGTATTTAAACCAGATTCGGTTAACTGAAGTGCTGCACGCATACCTGCGCCGCCGCCGCCAATAACAATGGCATCAAAAGAAAGAGTACGAATATTCGCCATTACTTATAGCCCCCAAATAACCTGAACGCCCCATACGATATAAACAAACATCGCAAGACCACATATAGATTGAAAGAAAAAACGTGCACCGGTGGCTTTAATATAGTCTGTAGAAATTGACCACAGACCAATCCACGAATGGACACCAATCGATAAAAGAACCATTAAACTAAAAACACGCATCCAAGTTGCTTCATACAAAGCACTCCATTGGTCATACGTAAGATCAGGATTCAATAATAGATAACCGATAATAAATACTGTGTACAAAGATAAGACAATTGCAGAAACACGCTGCATCATCCAATCATAAAGACCAGAACGGCCAAAGCTTGTAATTTGAGTTACCATATCCACACTCCTGCTAATACGATTAGGATCGCAGCAATTACTATGTTAGCAATAGCAGCATTACGGCCACTCTCTAACTCTTCAAAATGCCCCAAATCCATAAACAAGTGTTTAACACCTGCAACAAGGTGATACATCAATGCAGAAACAACACCCCAAATAATAAATTTCGCAAGGAAACTTGTTTGAAGTGTATTAACCACCTGATCAAAACCTTCCTGAGATTCCAGAGAAAGATCGAACGCGTAAAACAAGAATGCCAAACCGACAAAAAGAATGATTCCCGTTATACGGTGAAGAATAGACACGACTGCTGTTACTGGCATTGATATTGTAGAAATATCAAGGTTGACTGGTCTTTTTTTATTCACGACATTTACACCATCTTAACGATTGAATGGTCAATCACGACCCAATATCTATATGTGTAATACTCACTATAAGAATAGGAAGCGACAAAACACATCATAGGCCTACTTTGAAAATCTCATCGATTTGCAAACGACTTTCTAAAAGCGACTCTCTTTTATCAGCTTACGTCAGCAAATCAATGAAATCATCGGGACCGCAATTATAGACCAGTGAAAAATACTAAGACAAATAGACTGAACAAGAGGTTTTCAATGATCGCCATTCAGCAAATGAATGTAGCCATAAACCGAAACAATAATGGTATAAAATTACATAAAAATTACATCAAAAAAAACCAAATTAAACCATTAAAATCAAACACTTAAATTAAATATAACTTTACTAAAAAAACACTTAACAATATCGTTTTGTCATAAAATTACAAAATAACCGACCCTAATGTAAACAGACTGTAAGTGGTCAAGATTGACTTTTATAGTCGAGAAACAGTATTTTTTCCGCAGCTTCTGGTCTAGGTGCGTCAATTTACGACCTCTTAGCCCCGAACCAGAATATGAAGGAGACCATAAATGGCTGATAAAAAAGCACAACTTAAAGTGGATGGGATCGATAAAACTATCGAACTTCCTGTTCTTTCAGGCACATTAGGCACAGACGTTATTGACGTTCGAGCTCTAGGTGCTAACGGTGTATTCACCTATGACCCAGGATTTATGTCTACTGGCTCTTGCGAATCCTCTATTACTTATATAGATGGTGACGCTGGAATCCTTTTGCACAGAGGTTATCCAATTGCCCAACTTGCAGAACATTCAGATTATCTAGAAACATGCTATCTTTTGCTTTATGGAGAACTTCCAGATAAAAAGCAAAAAGAACAATTCGATAAAACCGTTGGTAAACACACTATGGTTAACCAATCGATGCATAAATTTATCGAAGGTTTCCGTAATGATGCTCACCCAATGGCAATTATGTGTGGTTTAGTTGGCGCTTTGTCGGCTTTTTACCAAGATCATATGGACATTAATAACCCAGAGCATCGTGAAATCGCAGCATTCCGTTTGATTTCAAAAATGCCAACGCTAGCAGCAATTTGCTACAAGTACTCCAAAGATCAACCAGTTATGTACCCACGTAACGACTTATCTTATGCAGAAAACTTCTTATACATGATGTTTGCAACACCTTGTGAAGAATACAAAGTAAATCCAGTGTTTGCTAAAGCAATGGATCGTATCTTTATATTGCACGCGGACCATGAACAAAACGCGTCAACATCTACTGTACGTCTAGCAGGCTCTTCTGGTGCAAACCCATTTGCTTGTATCGCAGCCGGTATTGCAACTCTTTGGGGGCCTGCTCATGGCGGAGCTAACGAAGCAGTATTAACTATGCTGGAAGAAATTGGTGATGTTGAGAATATTGATGAGTTTATTGCAAAAGCAAAAGACAAAAATGATCCATTCCGCCTGATGGGCTTTGGTCATCGAGTTTACAAAAACTTTGATCCACGAGCCAAAGTCATGCGTGAGACTTGTGACCAAGTTTTAGCAGAGTTAGGCATGTCAAATGACCCTCTTCTAAAAATCGCCAAGCGCCTTGAGCAAATTGCCTTAGAAGACCCTTATTTTGTAGAGCGTAAGCTTTATCCAAACGTAGACTTCTATTCTGGCATCATAATGAAAGCAATTGGTATCCCAACCAGTATGTTTACTGTGATTTTTGCTATGTCTAGAACGATTGGTTGGATTTCTCACTGGAATGAAATGATTTCAGGACCTTACAAAATTGGACGTCCACGCCAATTATATGTAGGCAAACCAGAAAGAGATTACCCTACTGACAAGTAGACACTTAATGAGTTAGATATAAAAAAAATCGCGCTATTAAGCGCGATTTTTTTTATATCTAGAGAACCCAAAACTATTATTCCTCGTCTTCTTCTACGATTTCAGTAATCGTTGACTGACCACATTTCAAGCATTCACCTTCAATCCAAACTCGATCAGAGGTTTCAAACTCTTTAGGGTTCTTCATTCCTAAATCGATTTCACCACAAGAATTACACCAGGTCTGTGATAAAAAATCATTTTGCTCCTCTATTGAACGAGCATAAAAATCTCGTTCAATAGCATTTTCTTTGAGTAACTCTGTCATTTTTCAGCCTCCACTATATTGATAAGATGCCACCCGGTTTGCATCAGGATCCAAAGCATTCAAAGGCGCACTGATCAGCAATCGACTCAATGAAATACTATTGAAAAGCTTCTGTTTGTCTCCGTCGATTTCAACAGAAAACTCAACTTTCTCACCATTCACCTCAACCAAAGAAACGCCACGAACCACACCAATACTCTCTAAATATGACTGCACCTTGTTCATTGCGTTGTAATTCTTTATACCAGCCACTTGAACACTTAACTTACTTGCCGCAGCTCCATTTCGAACTGATGCATAACGAGAAGAAAACACTTTGGCTAAATTAGTACTGGCTTGCTCAATGATTTCAGTTGTCGTGTCACCATTTAAGATAAAACGCTCCCTTTCACCACTTTTTAGCAATACCAACAAACTACCGCCAATATGACCAGCATAACTACTCACTCTTACAGCAGCGACAGCATCAGTCTGATAACGTCGACTTGCATCACTAATACTATCTTCGAAAAACCCCCAAACATCAGAAGCGCTAATTTTTTGCTTATCAACATCATCAAGTAAAGGTGCATAAATTGGCACGCCCACTTTTTTTGCCGACAAAGCAAACTCACTCAAAACTGCGGAAGGCGACCTTGCTCCAGATAATGCTCGCACACCATTATTTTCGTTAACTAACCAAATAAGTACAGAAGGTCGATTCCCCCCAAACAGGCAAGCCATTTTGAGATAAAAAGCCATCAATAGACTCTTGATAAAAAGTCACCTTAATTTGCTTACCAGGAACAAAACCGTTTTCAGAAGCCATTAACTCACTCAAGGAAGAAACAGAATGCTGCGCCACCCAAGTTGATGCTTTTTTCTTAGCTTCTTTAAGTAGATCTCCAGTGATGGCATTTTTATCACCAGATACCTTTATTAAGACCTCTTCTGCAGCTAAACCAAATGCTTCATTCAGCATCTTGGCTTCAGATTGAGTCACAGGTAAATTAATTTCAGCGTTATACAATCCCTTAATTGAGACGGCATTTACGGTTGAAATACAAAAAACACTAATAAGTAGTAAAAATATACGAGAATTCATAGCCCTTCCTTCGTTTATTTGTCTATTCTACTGTCTTAATTACAAAGAACCATAGCCCTAATGCGTCACTATGCTAAAATGCCTTTTTTTCCTCGTACCATGATAAGGCATAGGCAATGACCAAGTCAGATAAACCATCAATTAGTTATAAAGACGCAGGCGTAGATATCAACGCAGGTAATCAACTTGTTGAACGCATTAAAGGCGTAAGCAAAAAAACTCGTCGCCCTGAAGTAATGGGTGGCCTGGGTGGATTTGGTGCTTTGACACGCCTTCCGACAAAATATAAAAATCCCATTCTTGTTTCTGGCACTGATGGTGTTGGAACAAAGCTTCGTCTAGCAATGGATTTAAATCAGCACGACACTATTGGTATAGATTTAGTTGCCATGTGTGTTAATGATCTTGTGGTCGCTGGCGCAGAACCTTTACTCTTCCTTGATTACTACGCGACAGGCAAGCTAGATATCGATGTTGCAGCAAACGTCGTTACCGGCATAGGCGAAGGCTGTCTACAGGCTGGTTGTGCCCTAGTGGGCGGAGAAACGGCTGAAATGCCAGGGATGTACCATGATGGTGACTACGATCTAGCTGGCTTTTGCGTTGGCGTGGTTGAAGAAGAAAACATCATTGATGGTACTAATGTAAAACCTGGCGATGTCTTAATCGCTTTAGGTTCCTCTGGTCCTCATTCAAACGGTTATTCACTTATCCGTAAAATCTTAGAAGTGAGCAAAGCAGACCTGACTCAAAAAATCGATGGCGTAGCATTAAAAGACGCCTTGATGGAACCAACACGTATTTATGTGAAATCTATTCTTAAATTAATGGAAAGCATTTCTGTTAATGCCCTTGCTCACATTACTGGTGGTGGTTTACTAGAAAATATTCCTCGCGTACTTCCCGAAGACGCTGCTGCCAAAATTGATGCAACAAGCTGGAAACGCCCAGCTGTATTCGATTGGTTACAAGAACAAGGTAATGTTGAACAAGAAGAAATGTACCGTGTTTTAAACTGTGGTGTTGGTATGGTACTTTCTATTGATGCTGAAAAAGCAGATGACGCTTTAGCTATATTAAAAGCCGAAGGCGAAAACGCTTGGGTTATTGGTGAAGTTTGTGCTCGTAACGGTGGCAAAGAGGTACTGATTTCTGATTTAGAGAGTCAGGCATGAGCTTCCCCATCGTTGTCTTGATTTCTGGCAGCGGCAGCAACTTGCAAGCTTTGATTGATCAAAGCTTGCAAGGTGAATTAAATATCAATATCTGTGCTGTCATCAGTAATAAAGCAGATGCTTACGGGTTAGAGCGAGCAAAGTCAGCAGGCATTGCTACTCATGCTTTAAATCATAAGCTATTTGATAGCCGCGAAGAGTTTGACGCTGAGTTACAAAAAATTATTGATCAATATAAACCTAAGCTTGTCGTACTTGCTGGCTTTATGCGTATTCTAACTGAAACTTTTACGAAACACTTTGAAGGTAGAATGTTAAATATTCACCCTTCATTATTACCTAAGTATAAAGGGTTAAATACACACCAAAGAGCCATTGATGCGAACGATACTGAACATGGTGTGTCTGTTCATTTTGTTAGTTCAGAACTTGATGCTGGCGCAGTAATACTTCAAGCTAGCACTAAGATAGAAACAGAAGAAACGGCAGAAACCTTAGCGACTAAGGTTCACGCCTTGGAGCATATAATCTACCCTCTGGCTGTTAAATGGTTCAGTGAAGACAGATTAGCACTTCATAAAGGCCACGCCATTTTAGACGGAGAAACGCTTCCAGAAAGCGGCATTCTTTATAGCAAAGCACTAACATAATTCAGGAAAAAGTATGCGCGTTCATAAAATTTTAATATCTTTGACAGTTATTTTAAGCGTAACGCCCATACTTTCTCTTTCTGCAGAATCTAGCACAGCTACAAAACAACCTATTTCTACAGAGTCGTCTTCTCAAGAAACACTGGAAAAAATACCTGATATAGACCCGTTTCTAACGCCTTATTCTGCGGTTTACAGTACAGTCTGGAAAAAAGGAATCAGCTTAAAAGTAGAAGGAAAACAAACCTTATCCAAACAATCAGATAACCTCTGGAAATTTATTTTTTCTGCTGACAGCATGATTGCCTCATTAGATGAAACGTCAATTTTTTATGTTGAAGACCATCAAATAATTCCAACAAAATACCAATACAAAAGCAAAGTATTAGGAAAAAAACGCTCAGCAACACTTACTTTTGATTGGAAGCAAAACCTCGTTCGCAACGATGTTAAAGACAAACCATGGAATCTTGCCATTAACCCAAAAACTTTAGATAAGCTGTCTATTCAATTACAAATTAGACAAGATTTAAAATTGGGTAAGAATGAATTTGACTATCAAATAGCAGATGGTGGATACATTAAAAACTGGCGATTCGAACGTAGACAACGGGAAACAATCAATACTGAGCTAGGGCGAGTGTCAGCAATTAAGATTGTTCGTGTGGATAATTTAAACAAAGGAAAACAAACTGCATTTTGGTTTGTTCCAAAGTTCGATTACTTATTGGTTAAACTTGAGCACAAAGAAGATGGCGAATCTTATCAGTTAGACATAGACTCTTTTAAACAGTATTGAAGCTCATTGATATCTTAGACTAAGGTTATCTGGTGTATTAACATTCAATAACTCTTCTCTCCTATTCCACATCACAGATTCACTACCAAAAAAATCATAAAACGCCATGACGCTGTAGCGATTTTTTTGCTCTAAAAATTCATCCAATTTTAACAAGGATGAACTTGTTGGAAGGATAGCATGCAGTGGATGACTGCCAGATTCATCTTTCAAATAATGGATTTTATGTGGTTTTTCAATACCTGCAGCTTTTAACGCAAGAAATGCAGCACGACTAATCTGAGGTGTATCGCAAGGAGAAATCAATAAATGAGTCGATTCTGCACGCTGTAAACAAGTAAATAAACCGGAAAGAGGCCCTTTGTCATGATGTTTTTCAGCATCAGAAATCACCTTAAAGCCTAACTCTGAATATTGCTGAATATTTCTATTAGCATTGATAAATACAACATCAGCGACACTCTCAAGAGCAAGTACTACTCTTAACGCCATAGACTGACCATCAAAAAGCAAAAGCCCTTTGTCTTGGCTTGCCATTCGTGTGCCTTTGCCACCAGCTAAAACCGCTCCAGTAAGAGATTCAAATACCATAACGCCTCTTTTATACCTTTTTAGCTAACCAGCTTTTATCACGTTTAGACCAAATTTCATCCGCTAAGGCTAAACATTCTTCATGGGAAATAACACTATAAATAAGCCCAGCAACTGATGCGATGGTTTGTCTTACTGCTTGATCACCGAACTGGTCTATGTCTTTACCACACCAATGATCAGTCAAACGAGACAAATCTAAATTGTTTTTGAGACGCTTATGCTCTTTCTCAGCTTTTGCCCAACTAGTCGAACTCGCCAGTCTATTTTGCCACTTCCATAGGGTGACTTCTCGCTCAGGGTTTACTTCTGCTTCACCGTTGCCACCACGAAAAATAAGCACAGAAGGATCATTTAACTTCTCACACGCTGAAACATGCAAAATATCATAACCCGTATGAAACACTCCATGAACACTGTGAGCGGCAAAAAATGGGTTCATCATACGAACCACTGTGTTGACAGGAGAGCGCAATCCAAGTGTGTATTTCAAATTCATCATGTCACTTAACGTGGAATTAATATCTTTCAAAGGCATATAAGCAAAATTGTTCCGATCAATACTCTGCTTCACCTCCATAGGTGAATGACAAATAGACAAACTTAAAGCTCGAATAGCCTCCTCAACAAAAATTCTTTCCTCACCTTTAAACACATGACCATGCATGACAGTTTTCACACCATAATTCGCTAATGCCAATGCGGCTAATAGAAACCAGGGTAATTCATTTCGCTTACCAGCATACGAAGGCCAATCTAGGTCAACTTCTATCTCTAATGCTTCATCATTAAAAAGAAATTCTCGTGTCGCTTTTGTAAAACCAACGGTTTCTTCAACGGTTTCTTCACGAATACGAATCAGCATCCAAAAAGCACCTAATTGTGCCGGCTCTACACTCCCTGACAATATTAGAGACATCGCCTGATGAGCTTCGTCTGTGGTCAAGGTACGGGACCCTTTTTTTCCTCGCCCAAGGATTTTGACATATTGTGTAAAGGTATTACTCATACAGTGAGCTCCGTCATAATCGGTATAAAGTGTTTTAATTCAGGTAAACAAGAGCCACAATTTGTTCCACATTTTAAACTCGCTCCAAGCTCTTCAACAGAACACACACCCTCTTCAATAGATTTCTCAATTTGCTTGCTGCCAATCTGGAAGCATGAGCACACTATGGTGCCTTTATCTTCGACGTTCGCAGGTGCTCCGACAAGAATGGCCATCCGATCTAATTCAGAAAGCTCTTCACCTTCAGCCAATTTGGACACCAGCCAATCGCATGAAATAGATTCAGGCTTAGGATGGATATAGACCACCGCAGTCAAAGTATTGCGATAAAGATGAGCCAATCGAATTTGTTGTGTGCTGGGATTAGTATACTCTAGCCATTGACCATTTGATCGCTCTCTTTGATTGAATAAAGACAGAATCGACGTAACATTTTTGCCAACGGACCAAACCACTTCGTAATGATAACCTTGCTCAGAGGGAACAAGACACCAATAAGTAAAATCCAATGACTCTAAAGGCGTGCTCGAAACAATAACGCCATAACTAACCCCATTGACAGCTTCAAGTTTCACCTGAGCATGCTTGGATTCAGGTTGCCCTGATAACGGGTCAACGACTTGAGGTATAAGGTTTGAGACAACCGCTGCATTTGAGAACTGCCGAGTCCAATGGATTGGTGTAAAAACATTGCCCGGTGAAACGGCGCGGCTGACTTTGGCTTTTAATAAGGCTTCGCCATAAGATGAAGTAATACGAACTAACGTCTTATCTTCAATTCTAAGGTGTTTGGCATCTTTCGGATGAATTTCAACATAAGGCTGGTCAGTGTGTTTTGTTAGTAACGCCGCATCCCCTGTTCTCGTCATAGTATGCCATTGATCTCGAACTCGACCCGTATTCAATGTAAACGGCCATTCTGGTGTTGATGCATGAACCGGTAATACAGGAATAATAGGAACAAATTTAGCGCGGCCGTCCGGCGTAAAAAATCGCCCATCTTCAAACATACGTTCTGTCCCTTGTGGACGACCTTTTGGAACGGGCCATTGTACAGGTATCAAATCGTCATATTCTGTTTTCGTCATTTGGCTAAAATGACCAATATCAAAATCTCGTTTACCGTTATTTTCGAAGGCAGATAAGGCGGCATGCTCAACAAAAATCTCATGCGCACTTTGATATGAAAATGCGGATTGATAACCTAAGCGTTTCGCTACTTCGCAAATCGCCCACCAATCATGCTTGGCTTCACCTGGAGCTGGTAATAAACCTCGCTGACGAGATATCCTGCGTTCCGAGTTAGTCACTGTTCCGTCTTTTTCACTCCAACCTGTAGCAGGAAACAAAACATCCGCCATCGCCGTCGTATCAGTATGGGCTTTGCAGTCACTGACAATCACTAATTCACACTTTTCTAATGCGCGTCTTACTTGAGCCGTGTCAGGCAAACTCACCATAGGATTGGTCGACATAATCCAAACCACTTTGACTTTACCTTCTTCCATTGCTTGAAATAGATCAACGGCCTTCAAGCCGTTTTCAGTGGCCATATTTGGCGCTTGCCAAAACGTTTGCACTAACTGCTGCGCACCTGGTGTTGCAAAATCCATATGCGCGGCAAGTTGATTGGCTAAACCTCCCACTTCCCGACCACCCATGGCATTTGGCTGACCTGTAATGGAAAATGGCCCTGCGCCTTCTTTGCCTATTCGTCCTGTTGCCAAATGACAATTAATAATCGCATTGCATTTATCAACACCAGATGAGGACTGATTAATACCTTGAGAATAAAACGTCACTGCTTTCGGGGTTTCGTTCCACCAGCTGGCTAACAGCATCAGGTCTTGTTCACTGACACCGCAAAAGCTGACCGCAGAAGACAGTGTCGGTGTTGACTCATTTGCTTGTTCCAAAGCTTCTTTAAAGCCATTGGTATGGCGAGAGATAAATCCATGATCAATCACACCAGCCTGAACGGAATGATGTAACAAAAATGAGAATACAGCGGCGTCTGTCCCGGGCTTAATCGCTAAATGCAGATCAGCAATATCACAGGTAGCGGTTTCTCTTGGGTCAATAACAACAATTTTCATGTGAGGGCGTTGTTTCTTTGCCGCCGCAATTCGTTGATACAAAATAGGATGCGTCCACGCCGCATTAGATCCGACCATGATCAACAAATCACACAATTCTAAATCTTCGTAATTACACGGCACCGTATCGGAACCAAACGCTCGTTTGTAGCCAACCACGGCAGATGCCATACACAAACGAGAGTTGGTATCCACATTCGCCGTACCAATAAAACCTTTCGCTAATTTGTTAGCAACATAATAATCTTCCGTCAGAATTTGTCCTGATAGATAAAAAGCAAACGCATCAGGTCCATGATCTTTTACTACTTGAGCAATTTTCTCCCCCACAGTATCAACAGCCGATTCCCAAGAAACGGACTCACCTTTAACAATGGGCGTGAGTAAACGGTCATCAGACTGAATAGTTTGAGCGAGGCTACTGCCTTTTACACAAAGGCGGCCAAAATTAGCTGGATGATCCACATCACCAGAAACCGGAGGTATAGCTTCCATCGAAGAATCTGGAACCGATAAATTTACACCACATCCAACACCACAATATGGGCAGGTTGTTTTTCCGATTGTTGTCATAAAACGTCCTTTCGCCTTTTTCAAAAACAAAAAAAGGCCCAACCACTTTTCTAGAAAAATGGTTGGGCCTCGTTGCCTTTTGTAATATCTGACTACTTTATGTGTAAGCCTTCGTCGGTTTACGTCGCATCAGTTATTTATAATAAAGCAATATATAAGCCAACTAATAACAAACGTTGATATAAAGACAAGACACCTTTATCAGTCAGCTAGCAGCTTTCATTAACATCACAGTTATTAATCCAATCAAAAATGAGCACCAATATGGTGCAAAAAATAATAAAAATGCACCGCCGCTTATTAATAAACCGTCTTGACTGATCAGTTCGTAGCGTTAGGGTTTAATGCAATATAAACCTCATCACCTTCGAGCTTTGCTTCCCAATGAGGGACGTTTATCTCTTCTTCCAAGCATTGACCTGAAGACAAGGCAAAATGCTGCTTATATAAAGGGCTTGCAACGACCCATTGATCTTGAAGGTGTGCAATCAAGCCTCTTGAAAGCACATTCGCTTTACCAATAGGATCCCAATTACCAATCGCGAAAACCTTATTCTCAGACTCTGGCACATAAAATAGTGCAACTTGCTCATTATTAACCATGGCTGCAACACCCGCATCCGCCACAAGGTCATCTTGCTTACATACTAATTTCCATTGCGTCGTCATCTTCTAACCTACCTTAGCGATTAATTGCTGTTTTTCGACATCCGTCGCTGGACGTATTTGATCACGCTCTTCAATAAACATGACGTTACTGTCGACGCCTTCATAGTTCACAAATTGACGGAAAGTTTTCAGCGCTTCAGGGTCTTCCAAGGTTGTTTTCCACTCGCATTGGAATGTATCAACAACATTTTGCATATTGGCTTCTAGTTCTTCACACAAACCTAGTTTGTCATTAATAACCACGTCTTTTAGATAACTTAAACCACCTTCTAACCCATCCATCCAAACAGATGTACGCTGCAGACGATCGGCTGTTTTCGTATAAAACATCAACACACGGTCTATGTATTTAACGAGTGTTTCATCATCAAGATCAGTAGCGAATAAATCACCATGACGTGGTTTCATACCGCCGTTACCACAAACATAAAGATTCCAACCGCCTTCTGTTGCAATGACGCCGATGTCTTTACTCTGAGCTTCTGCACATTCACGAGTACAACCGGAAACGGCAAATTTGATTTTGTGAGGTGAACGTAAACCCTTGTAGCGATTTTCGAGATCTATCGCCATTTTCATACTGTCATTTACTCCATAACGACACCATGTACTGCCCACACAAGACTTCACCGTGCGCAAAGATTTACCGTAGGCTTGGCCTGTTTCAAATCCTGCAGCGATCAATTTTTCCCAAATTTCAGGTAACTGAGCCAAGGTTGCACCAAATAAATCGATACGCTGACCGCCTGTTACCTTGGTATACAGCTTGTATTCTTTTGCAACTTCACCCAAAACGATCAATCGTTCAGGTGTAATTTCACCACCGGGAATACGCGGCACAATGGAATAAGTTCCGTCTTTTTGCATGTTTGCTAAAAAACGATCATTGGTGTCTTGCAAGCTAATGTGTTCTTTTTTAAGTACAAACTCATTCCATACACTGGCTAAGATTGAACCGATGGCAGGTTTACAAATTTCACAACCGTGCCCTTTCCCGTGTTTTTTTAATAGGCTGTCGAAGCTTTTGATCCCTTCGATTTTAACTAAGTTATATAAATCTTGGCGGGTATAAGCGAAGTGCTCACAAATATCTGTACTGACTTCAACACCTAGCGCTAACAATTCGTTATCAACCACTTTTTTCAGAAGAGCTGCACAACCACCACAACCTGTCGCTGCTTTTGTTATACCTTTCACATCACCAACGGACAAAGCACCATTGCAGACGGCATCAGCAATGTCTTGTTTAGATACATTATGACAACTACAAATAGACGCCGTTGAAGGTAAAGCATCTACACCCAATGCAGCTGGTGCACCATCCATGGCTGGTAATATCAAGGATTGTGCTTGCTCAGGTAAATCAATCGCATTCAAATAATATTGCAGCAAGGTATCGTAATAACTATTGTCACCAACAAGCACCGCACCTAATAATTTTTTACCATCTTCCGACACCACCATTTTGCGGTAGCTCTGACTGATTTCATCCTGATAAACGAAGACTTTACAGCCTTGAGTTTGTGCATGAGCATCACCAACAGAACCTACATCGCAACCAAGCAATTTCAGTTTGGTACTCATATCAGCACCAGTGAATGACAAACTTGCGTCACCCATTAAATGGCCTGCTGCGGCTTTCGCCATGGTATAACCTGGTGCAACCAAACCAAAAATTCGATTATTCCAAAGCGCACATTCACCAATAGAATAAATATCTGCATCGCTGGTTTGGCACTGATTGTTAATGGTGATGCCACCACGTTCTCCCATCTCCAAACCAGATTGTTTCGCGAGCGCATCTTGAGGACGAATACCCGCAGAAAACAAAATCAAATCCGTTTCAAGGTGTGTACCATCTGCAAAATTCATACGATGAAAAGCCGTTTCTCCATCAACGATTTCTTGGGTCGCCGTATCTGTGTATACCTTCACGTCTAAACCTTCGATCATTCCTTTGAGAACGCTACCGCCCTTTTCATCTAACTGAACGGGCATAAGGCGAGGAGCAAACTCAACAACACTGGTTTCAAGACCGAGATTTTTTAATGCATTAGCGGCTTCTAAACCTAACAATCCGCCACCAACTACCGTGCCGCGTGTCACTGTTTTGGCGCAGTCTCGAATCGCATCCAAATCTTCTAACGTACGATAAACAAATGTGTTATCACGCTTATGACCCGGAATAGGAGGAACAAAAGGATAGGAACCTGTAGCAAGAACGAGTTTATCGTAAGATAAGGATTTGCCGTTTTGTAGAAGCAGTGTTTTACCAGCTCGATCGATTTCTATTACCAAGCTATTCGTAAAGTAACGCACGCCATTATCATCGTATAAAGAGCCATCTGTCATGGCTAAATCAGCGGCGCCCTTACCCGTAAAATACTCACTTAGATGTACTCGGTCATAAGCTAAATGAGGCTCTTCACCAAATACAGTAATATGAAAAATCTCATGGCCGCCCAGAGCAATAACCTGCTCTACAAAATGATGGCCTACCATGCCATTACCCACCACAACGAGATGCGGCTTGGTAGTCGATAAAGGTATATTAGAAGTCATCGTGTTCCCCTTGCTTTTTAACTAGCAGCGTCTATAACGGATTACCTAAGCTACTTTTGGACGGCAATATGCCTCACCAAAAACCAGTAGTTCAAGCATGTCAGAGACATTGGTCTTATTTTGAATTAGCTGGAAATACCAGCTTCCATCGGCGACGTTGCCATAAAGAATTGCCCCAACCAGTAAGCCGTCGTTGACTACCAGTTTGCGGTAATGATTTGCTTCGATATCCTTAAAAAGGATGCAAGTATCGTCTTGTGTCGGTTGAATTTTTCCAACTGAAAAAAGATTCACTCCAGATACTTTTAATTTGGTTGGTGTTGGCTCAATTGCAAAGCAAGCCCCTTTGCCACTCAACACATCCATTAACACTTTAATCTGTGTCCAGATCGGTGCGACCAATCCAAACGTTTGTTGATCAAATTCACAACACTCGCCCAATGCGAAAACATCAGAGTTTGACGTCTTCATAGATTGATCAACTAAAATAGCTTGGCTTGTCTCTAGACCTGCTGCTTTCGCTAATGCTATTTCTGGTGAAATTCCTGCGGCCATCACCACTAAATGCGTTTCTAATTGCTCACCATTCTTACAAACAACCTGATTCACTCGACCCTCTTCTGATTGCAAAAACGAAGATGGAGACTCTCCTAGTCGAAAGTTAATTCCCATCCCTTGGAGTCTGGTTAGCAAGAGTTCAGCCGATTCCGCGTCTAGCTGTCGATTCAACAACCAATCAGAACGATGAAATACAGTGACATTATGACCACGCTTCGCTAGACCAACTGCAGCCTCAAGCCCCAACAAACCACCACCGATAACACACACTGGCTGTGGCTCTTTCATTTTTGTCATGACATCAACATCTTGCCAAGTTCGAAAACCCATTACATTGGGTGCGGAAGCACCTTTAATGGGCAACATTCTTGCACGAGATCCGGTTGCGAGTATTAACTTGTCATAAACAAGGCTCTTACCGCTTGCCAACAACACTTTTTTTAACTCAAGATCTAGGTTGATTGCAGGGTCACCTGCAATAATTCGAATCCCTTCATTTTGCATTTTATCGATATCAACCAATGACATATCTTTATCTGTAATGTCATTCGCTAGTAAAGAAGACAACATGATGCGGTTATAGCCCACTTGGGCTTCTTCACCAATCAAAGTAATGTCATAACTCATACCCTTCTTTTCTAGCAAATCGTTTGCCAACTTAGAACCAGCCATTCCAGCTCCAATAATAACGATGCGAACGCGAGGAAAAGATTGCATGATGTTAAGCATTAGCAACTTTGTTGGTGTGAGTTACAGATTTCTTTTCTTTGTCTGCAACAATAGGTTCAACTTTACGTTGCTTCTCGTACAAAAAAGTCAGTACTTGTGCTCGATAATCTACATACTTCGGGTCATTCGCCAAGGCCAAACGATCACGAGGACGTTCTAGATCCACTTTTAGAATTTCACCAATGGTCGCTTCTGGCCCATTGGTCATCATCACAATACGATCCGACAGCAACACAGCCTCATCCACATCATGGGTAATCATAATGACTGTGTTATTTAGATCTTTTTGGATTTCCATCAAGGAGTCTTGAAGATGAGCTCGTGTGAGTGCATCCAAGGCGCCAAAGGGTTCATCCATCAGCAACACACTTGGTTCCATAGCCAACGCTCTGGCAATACCCACACGCTGTTTCATACCACCTGATATTTCATCAGGACGCTTATCCGCAGCATGAGTCATATGAACAAGCTCTAAGTTGTGCATGATCCATTCGTGCATTTCTTTTTTCGATTTGGTTTTCTTAAATACCTGCTTAACCGCCAACTCAACATTTTGGTAAGACGTTAACCAAGGTAATAAAGAATGATTCTGAAACACTACAGCACGCTCTGGACCAGGGCCTTTTACTTCTTTTCCGTCTAATAAAATACCGCCTTCAGTGGCATCATAAAGACCTGCAACAATATTCAAGACCGTTGATTTACCACAACCAGAGTGACCAATTAAGGAGACAAACTCCCCTTTTTCAATTTTCAAGCTGACGTTATCAAGCGCTTTAAATGACCCTTTCGCCGTTGGAAATTCGATAGAAACTTTACTAATATCTAAATGTGTCGACATGCTACTCTCCAATTCACGTATCTTTTATTAACGAAGAACTTGTGTTTTATCCCAAGAGACAAAACGCTGAACCGTCAGCATGGCTCTATCTAATAAAAAACCGATAAAACCTATCATCAACACAGCGACCATGATTCGACCTAACGAATTGGAACTGCCATTTTGAAATTCATCCCAAACAAACTTTCCTAAGCCTGGGTTTTGCGCCAACATTTCTGCCGCAATCAATACCATCCAAGCTATACCCAGTGACAAACGAAGTCCGGTAAACATCAAAGGTATCGCTGAGGGAATCACAATCTTGGTAACATGAGTCATCCAGTTAAGGCGCAACACTTTAGACACATTCAGTAAGTCTTTTTCAACGGCGGCGACACCAACTGCGGTATTAATCAAGGTTGGCCACATGCAACACAAGGTCACAGTGAACATAGAAGTTAGAAAAGATTTTGAGAACATAGGATCATCTGACACATAACTCGCACTAACGACCATGGTGACCAAAGGCAACCAAGCGAGAGGAGAAACAGGTTTAAATACTTGAATAACTGGATTCAGTGCACTGTATACAGAACTGTTCAGGCCAATCAAAATACCTAGTGGAATAGCAATCAAGCTTGCCAAGCCAAAACCGGCTAATACGGTATATAAACTGGTAAATATCTGATCAAAAAAGGTAGGTTTACCTGTGTAGGCTCTCAACTTACCTTCATAACTAGGATCTTTTGCCTGTCTAGCTTCAATGCGTTTTTCTTGGCGCTCATAGAACTTATCTTCTTTTACACGTTCGTTATGGTGTTCAGCCACTAAACTATTCCACTGTTCATATACAACAGCCGGCCCTGGAAATTCACCCAAAGACGTATGAACTCGGCTTGCTCCAACTTGCCATAACAAAACGAAAGCTAAGATGCCAAAGAGTGGAAGCAACAAACTTTTCAACGAAAAGCTTTCAACCCTTTCTTTCAGTGACGCGATGGATAAGCTTGGTATATTCATATGTTGTGTCTCGCTTAGTTAACTGAATAAGACGGTCATATGACCGCCTTATCATTCCTTTATTTATATTTGGTCGTTGCCTTTCAAACCAATTTCAAAGCTTTTTAAGTAGTCATTCGGTTTTTTACCGTCATACGTCACACCATCGATGAAGTCACTTTGTGGTGCTTTGAAGCCGTCTTCTTTGTCGAAATTAGGAAACTCAGATGACACCATCAAACCATCTTCAATCAAAGCATTGGCGGCTTGTGCATAAACATCTGGACGATATACGTCTTTCGCCGTTTTCATAAACCATTCATCAGACTTAGGTTCAGCAATTTGTCCCCAACGGCGCATCTGAGTTAAGTACCAGATCGCATCACTGTAATAAGGGTAAGTTGCGTTATGACGGAAGAACACGTTGAAATCAGGCACTTCGCGTTTATCGCCTTTTTCATATTCAAATGTTCCTGTCATGCTGTTAGCAATCACATCGTAATCAGCACCGACATAATCACTACGAGATAGAATCTCTACTGCTTCTGGACGGTTTGCATTGTTATTTTCATCTAACCATTTCGCCGCGCGAATCATAGCTTTAACAACACGAATGTGTGTATTGGGATTTTCTTCTGCCCAATCACTGCTCACACCAAATACTTTCTCTGGATTGTTTTTCCAAATTTCGTAATCAGTGATTACTGGAACACCAATGCCTTTAAACACAGCTTGCTGATTCCAAGGTTCGCCCACACAGTAACCGTGGATCGTTCCGGCTTCCATTGTCGCTGGCATTTGCGGTGGTGGCGTTACAGAAAGCAATGCATCCGCATCAATTTGTCCGCTCGTATCGCCTTTCGCTGGCGCATAGTAGCCAGGGTGAATACCTCCAGCTGCTAACCAATAACGCAATTCATAGTTATGAGTAGAGACCGGGAAAACCATCCCCATTTTGAAAGGCTTACCTTCTGCTTTATAACCATCAACAACAGGTTTTAAAGCACTCGCACTGATTGGATGAATCGGTTTGCCATCCGCGCTATGTGGAATGTTCTTTTTCATTTCAGCCCAAACATCATTAGATACAGTAATACCGTTACCGTTTAAATCCATGCTAAAAGCCGTCACTATGTGTGCTTTTGTTCCGTAACCAATGGTCGCGCCAAGTGGCTGCCCAGCTAACATATGAGCACCATCAAGCTGCCCGTCAATCACTCGATCCAACAATACTTTCCAATTCGCCTGCGCTTCTAGGGTGACGTACAAACCTTCATCTTCGAAATACCCTTTTTCATAGGCAATCGCTAGTGGTGCCATGTCGGTTAATTTTATAAACCCAAATTTAAGCTCTTCTTTCTCTGGGTAACCAAGCTCTGCATGAGCAATCCCGGATAGAAGTACAGAACCAACTAATAAAGAAACACCTACTTTTTTAGTTGAATGTGCCAGCTCCGGCAAAGATAAAACCGTTTTCAAAGATCTCATGTTCATAACTATGCTCCACTTGTGAAACGTAAAAAAACAAAAAAGGCGCATGCGAATCACAATAAATGTGTTCGCAGGCGCCTTTGCCATTCATAAGCAGCTCTACATTGAACTGTTAATAATGTGGGTGACAGTTAAGCGTCATTGCTAACTTCACCAAAATGTATATTTAAATCAAAGCACAGACTATGCCAATGAAGGTAAAACACTGATTTATATAAATTTTAATAAAAACCATATAAAAAAAGAGAGAGATAAGCATATATAGCCCTACGGTTCTTGCGCATTTCTTACGCACTGCGCACCATAAAAAACCACGTTATTTATCAAACCCTTTTAAAATACCTCCAGCATTTAAACGAATCTCACCTCGAGAAACGGCGCCTAACCACTCAGATTCCTCTACAGAAGAAAGGCGCCAAGCTTGATCTTTTTCAACATCAAGGTTTAACGCTTTGTAATAGAGATCCTGTCGATAAACCTGTTCAGCCACATGGTTTAATGAGTCAAGGTTCCCTAATTGTTGCCAACGGTACATTTGTGCCATGATCCACAAAGCATAGCTTGGTAAAGGTTTATTAATTTCACTACCTGAAAAACGCTGATACGCTTCCATCGGCCAATCAAACTGACCTTTTGGCTTAATAACACTAAAACCATAAACCAATTGTTCAACCGTACAATTTAAATAATCTGGATGACTTAATATGCCTAATAACTCAGTCTGATTTTCTTCATTATCGACCCAAGTACAAGCCTTCTCTAACGCCCTAATAATCGCCAAATGAGCAGATTCATTTTGCTCTGCCCACACAGAATTCACACCGAACACTTTCTCTGGTGTACTCCCCCAAATTTCATAACCGGTTACCAACATATGACCAACACCTTGTTCAACCGCAAGGCTGTTCCAAGGTTCACCAACACAATAACCATCTATCTCGCCAGATTTTAATGCATCAAGCATCTTAACCGGAGGCACAACTGTAATTTGCACATCATTGTCTGGATCAATTCCAACACGACTTAGCCAATCTCGTAATTGATAATTATGCGACGAATAAGGGTAAACAATGGCAAAACGCAAAGGCGCAGCTTGTCCATCACGACTATCGATTAATTTTTTAAGTGCTGCACCGGTACGAATATCAGCAGATGAATCTGAATAATCTTGAAGCTGATCATATAAAGCATTACCAATGGTTATGCCGTTTCCGTTATGACTAACCGTAAAGCTGGTTTGCATTGCTTTTTTAATCGTACCTATTCCTAAAGTGGCAGCAATCGGCATTGAAGCCAGCATATGAGCCCCATCTAACACGTTAAACGCGACCTTATCACGAATACTTGCCCAAGAAGCTTCTTTCGAAAGCACCACATCAACACCTTCATGAGCGAAGAAGTTTTTTTCTTTTGCTATCACAAAAGGTGCACAATCAATTAAGGGAATAAAACCAATGCGAACAGGCGCACATAGAATAGAATTTTCTTTCAGTAGATTCACTTTACACCTCCCATTAGATCCATTACTGATATGATATTTCGGGCAACGTCTGTCATACGTTGACTGCGATCCATAGCCAGTTTTCTTAATGCTTTATAGGCAGCGGGTTCATCACATTGTTGATGTTTCATAATTAAACCTTTCGCTTTATCTATAAGCTTTCTATCTTCCAGTTGGCTTTTTACCGATTCTAATTCAGACCTAAGCGCCTGAAATTCACGAAACCGTGCAATAGCAACTTGCAACAGCGCTTTTACACTTCCGCTATTAACGCCATCAACGACGTAGGCACTGACGCCTGCTCTAATTGCGGCCTCAACATGTCGTGAATCATCTTCTTCGGCAAACATAACAATAGGACGAGGGTTATCTTGGGTAAGACGTGACATGTTTTCCAACATATCACGATCAGGAGATTCAATATCAATAATAACCATATCTGGCTGATATTGATTAACAGCTTCCGTTAGATTTTTAGCGTTTTCAAGCCGTCTAATGACACGATAGCCACTGTCAGTCATTGCTTGTTCAACAATGGCTGCTCGGGCAGGTTCATTATCAACAATCATCACTGTTAATTCTTTTTGCGGGGGCTCTGTCATGGTGCATTCTCTTAAAAAAGCGACTAATACACTTAGATAACTGCAAAATATGCGCCATTAAGAAACACTGGTATTAAAAATAAAGACAACTAAAAGCCCTATCAAAAGGCTTTAATTGAAGAAAGGATCGAAGGATTTCTAATCGACTAAAGAATAACGAACAAAATAGGTGCAACCACCTATCTTGAAAGAACCAAATCAGAGCGTTTGATCATTACTTTGCGCCAACAAGCCTAAAGCCAACCTGTCCTTGGTGTTGGTCTTTTTGAAGATGGAGGTTAAATGTGCTTTTACAGTACGTTCTGTAATACTCATCTCAACAGCAATTTGTCTATTTGATAGACCTTTCGCAATAAACTGAGCAACACTCAATTCACGCTCTGACAAATCTTCTAAATCATTATGCTGAACATTCATCGCTGTTGCTGCTGATTGAAGAATCAGCTGCTGAATAAAGGTTTTTCCTCCCCATATCTCACCAGAATCAACAACAGACAAAACCAAATCTAATTGTTCACGCCCAATATAAGGCGCACATTGACCACTTACACCAACAGAAAAAAGTCGTAATGCAGCTTGCTGGCTAGACTGATTAGGAAACACTATAATTTTTTGATTAGGAAAATCTAGACATAAAGAAACCACGTCCTCGACTTTTTTCGAAAAAGCATCATCACTTAAGTAAACAAAGCAGTATTTAAATGATGTTTTCTGAAGAGATTTATGTAAATCGTCAAACTTTTCAACGCGCTCTAGAAAATCATTGGCGTTAATTACTTGGTTCCAATGTTTCCATACAGCTTCGTCAGTGTTCCAACACAGTATTTTCAAAATAAGTCTCGTCTCATCAAATACGACATAAACATTTTATCTAACAAATAAAAGTAAAATGTTAACTTTTGTAACTATTCATAGAACTTACATTATTTTTGTAACTATCTTTCACGAAGCGCATTTTGCTTGGCTTTCAAAATAGGTTTAAGCAAATAGTCTAATAAAGTTTTCTTGCCTGTAATTATATCTACTGTCGATTGCATACCTGGAATAATAGGCAAAGGGGCCTCTTTAGTACCTAAGTAGTTTTTATCAGTTCTGACTCTTACCAGATAAAAACTATTACCCTCTTCATCTAAGATAGTATCCGCACTGATATTTTCAACTACACCATGTAAACCACCAAAAATAGCAAAATCGTAAGCTGAAAGTTTCACCACAGCGCTAAAGTCAGGTTGAATAAAACCAATATTTTCTGGACGAACTTTAGCCTCGATCAACAATGAATCTTCAATAGGAACAATTTCCATCAAGTTCATACCAGGCTTAATAACACCACCTACTGTATTAATTTGAATTTGTTTAACAATCCCCTTCACTGGTGATCGAACTTGCGTTCTCGATACTTTATCTTCTAAAGAAACACTAGTTTCTCTTAATTGATCAAGTTTACTACGCACACCCGTTAAATCTTCTTGGGCATCTACACGGAATTTGGCTTCACCTTCTTCTAATTTGCTTTGCGCTTCTCTAAGTGCTGAACGCGCTCGTGGAATAGCTAATTCTGTTGCCTCTAAATCACCTTGTAATTGATTCACTTGGCGCTCTAATTGCAGAAGTTCAACCCTAGAAATCGCACCTTGCTCAAAAGCTGGTCGTGTTAAATCCAATTCCTCTTTCGAAAACCCATAGCTTTGCTTTAAATTATCTAGCTTTGCTTGCAGCTCGATAATTTCTTGTTTTTTCTGTTCTATTTGTTGCTGAAAGCTCACTTGATTAGTACGTAAGGAATCCAATCGATTGTTGTATAAATCGAGCTCGCGCTTTACAACTAAGGGATATTCAGCTTCTATATCTGCATCAAACTCAGGAACCAGACCGTAAGATTCTGCTTGTAAACGCGTTGCACGCACGTGTAAGTTAACATATTCTGCTTGTTGCTCTCGCAGAGAAGATAAGGCCTCGGTGTTCTCAATGGTCATCAAAATTTGACCACCATCAACTACTTGTCCAACCTGAACATTAATTTCTTTTAGAATACCACCTTCCAAGTTCTGGATTTGTTGTACTTGACTCGATGGAATAACCTTACCTTCACCGACAGTAACTTCATCAAGGGAAGTGTAATTCGCCCAGACTAAAGCTGATGCAATAAAGGTAAAAATCACCCATAAAATGATTCGCCCGCCACGCGGTGTTTTTAACATTAAAGCCGCATTACGGTCTGTCAGGTATTCTAAATCATGCTGAGAAATCGTATTTTTATCACTCATAATTAACTGACCTTCAACTTACCTTGACGAAGTGCTTCATGAACTTGTGCTTTTGGACCATCTGCAATTAAGCGACCATTGTCCATAACTATAATTCGGTCAACCATATCTAGCATAGAAGCCTTATGAGTAATTAATATCAGTGTTTTATCTTTTAAACCGTCTATTAAACGACGCTTCATTCTAGACTCTGTTGTGTTATCCATCGACGCGGTTGGTTCATCCAAAATTAAAATCGGCGGGTCAAACAATAACGCCCTAGCAATCGCAATACTTTGTCTTTGCCCACCAGACAACAACACCCCACGCTCACCAACAATGCTATCTAAACCACTCGGTTTACGGTTTGCAAATTCAGATACCCCTGATAAGTCTGCAGCACGGATAATGGCATCATCCTCCATATAAGGAACACCCATTACTATGTTGTCTTTAATTGAGCCATAAAATAAATTCACATCCTGTGATACAGACCCAACGTTTCTACGTAGGTCCGTTGGATTTACTTGTCGAATATCGACACCATCAATCCTTATTGCACCACTGCTTGGCGTATAAAGCCCAGTCATCAGCTTTCCAAGAGTAGATTTACCAGAGCCGATTCGCCCAATAATGGCAACTTTCTCACCTTGTTTAATATTAATATTGATGGCGGTTACCGCTGCCTGCTCTTGTTCTGGGTAAGAAAAATTTACTCCTTCAAACTGAAAATCACCTTTAAATGAAGGACGATGAACAAATTTTACGCCTTCAGGATTTTCTACGGGAGAAGCCATAATTTCATTTAGAGAAGTAAAAGCTGACTTTGCTTGATTGTAACGGGTAGCCAAACTTGCGACTTGAGCCATGGGACCAAGAGCCCGCCCCGTGAGCATTACAGCAGCAACTAAGGCCCCCATACTCATTAAGCCTTCGGAAATTTGATACACACCAACAATAACAATAATGACTGTTGTTAATTGCTGAGCAACCATTGCAAAAGAAGAACAGGATTGAGAAAGCTGGCGAGTTTTAACACCCCAATCTGCGATATTACCTACTGCATTTTCCCATTTCGTCTGTAATACACCTTCTGCATTATTGAGCTTAACACCTTCTGCGTTATAGAGGCTTTCAATCAAAACTGCATTTTTTTGTGAGGCTGTTTTTTGGCTTTCTTCTATTGAGCGTCTTAATGGAATTTGAATAATAATACTATAAAGAATAATTAACGCGATTGTGATAATAGGAATGTAGCCAACAGGCCCTCCAATTAGCCATATAACACCTATGATTAAAAACATAAACGGAATATCAACCAAGGTCGTGATCGAAGCAGAAGTAATAAAATCACGTATGCTTTCAAACTCTTGAAGGTTTTTAGCAAAGGCCCCAACCGATTTAGGTCGAGATGCCATAGTGATATTATTCACTTTTGAAAAAATAGCCGCCGATATTAAGATATCGGATTTTTTACCTGCTATATCAATAAAATATGCTCGTAGTGTCCGCAATAAGAAATCAAATAGATAAACGACAGCAGCACCGATAGCCAATACCCATAGTGTGTCAAAGGCATTATTTGGAACCACACGATCATAAACGTTCATCACGAACAAAGGACTTGCAACCGCAAAGAGATTGATCAATAACGAGGCGATAAACACATCGCGATAAATACGCCATGAACTTGCAATGGTTCCCCAGAACCAATGACCTTTTTTACTAGCTTTATCATCACTGGCTTCAGAGCGTTTATCAAATTGATACAGAGGACGTACAAAAAAACAATACCCAGTAAATGACTCAACTAAAATATCTAACGATACAATGACTTCGCCTTCGCCAGATTCAGGACGAAATATTTTTGCTGTACCTTTCGCTCTGTCTATTTCAAGCAATACACAAGCTTGCTTGTCTTTCAATAAAAGAACCGAGGGCAGTACCATGTCTGGTATTTTGTGTAAAGGTCGTTTAACAAAACGAGCACTGATTCCAATACGCTTGGCAGCTCGTTTAAAAAGTTCTGGGGTCATGGCATTGTCGGTAATAGGTAAACCGGCTGCAATACCATCGGCGGTGTAAGGGTTGTGGAAGTATTTACTTAATAAAACTAGACAGTCTAAAAGAGGGTTAGGATAGTCTAACGCTGCGCTTTGCGTGTCCCACTGTTTATTGAATTCACTGGTATTTTCTTCACTTGGTGTTTCTGAAGATTCTTCTGTTGATCCATTAATAATTTCAATATCGTCCTGGGAATCATTTGCTACAGGTGACGAAGAGTTCTGTTCTGGGCGATCAGAGTCAGACATACTCTATATTCTCCTAAACTACCTAAAATCTAATTTACAAATCACAATACGATGATTCTGGTCTAGAATAGTGTTTATTAAGTAAGATGGGAAGCGAACTACACTGTTCAATACAAATTGAAACATAGAAGGAAAACAATATGTTATATGCAAAGGTCAATGAAAGCGGTGAAATCCTTGATGTTGCCACATCGCAATCAGAGGAATATACGTTATTAGTTGCCCCCAACGAACCGACAGTTGCTAGCATATTAGAACGTAAATTTTCGGAATCAAGCACCAGCACACAAGAAATGCTGACAAGCTCTGATATAGACATGATGCGTATTCTAGAAGATTTAATAGATCTCCTATCAGAGAAACGTTTGATTCAATTTACAGAATTACCTTTACCGGCACAGAAAAAATTACTAAGCAGGAAATGGGTTCGTGGTGTCCATAATGGTCATGATGACAGTTTAATGGTTGATATAAACCATGACAAAGACACCGAAGACGACGCCTTAATTTAAAAACATCTTAAGATTAAGAAGGCTTAGTCAACTAATGCCATTTCACCGCAAGATATGTGACAAAGATTACATATCTTGCGCACGCCCAATGAGGAATCCTTGGCCACCAGCCACATCAAATCGCTCTAATGAGGTAAATTGCTTTTGATTCTCTATACCTGTTGCAATCACTTCTATGTTTAAACTATTAAACATTCTACATAAGGTATGCATAAAGAAGGATTCAGACTCCTTACCAGCAGCCATACGAGTATAAGAAGAGTCTACCTTCACATAGTCTGGCATAAGTGTTTGTAAGTACTGGAAGGCTGAGAATTGCTTACCAACACCATCTATACCAAATAGCACTCCTTGGCTTCTCAGCATTTCAACTAACTTATTGGTCTGCTCTTCTTCTGCTAACACTCCCGATTCAGAAACCTCAAACATCAGTTTACTTTTTTCGTCAGGTTGAAGATGGCTTAATATTTTATTTAGCCACGCAATAAAATTAGGCTCGGCATAAGACGAAGCTAATAAGTTCACGGTAAGTGGCGACTCAAGTTTTTTCGATTTAATGTATTCAATAACCTTTCCAATGATCACACGATCAATTTCACTTCCTAAGCCAAACTGCTCAGCTAACCCGATGAAATAACCAGCATGATATTTTTTTCCATCATATTCCAAGTTCATAAAAACTTCTTCATGTAGCGTTACAGGTGTATCCCCTAACGTCACTACTTTTTGTTTTTTAAGACCAAATAACTGCTTCTTTACTGCTGACTCTAAAATACCTTTCCACATAGTTCGGCTAATCGCAGCAGTTTGCCCCATTTTCAGATCAAAAACTTTACAGGTATTAATACCTTCACGTTTTGCTTCTCGTAAAGCGGCATCCGCTTGTGACATAGCACTAGAACGGTCAACATCCCCATCAATCATAACTGCGCCTATGTTCGCCACAGAAATTGAATAACTAATACTCGCCGTATTTAAATCAACCAATTCAGACATAATCTCATCAACAACCAGCTTAAGCTGGTGAGAATCAATATTTGGAACCAACAACACAAAGTCCGCGCCAGACAATCGAGCCACAGTAGCCAGAGAAGATACCGATGTGACCTTTCTCGCTAATATATCTGCAGCAGATTGGATAAACATATCCGCTGAGTCATAGCCTCTTTCATTATTGAGTTTTGCCAAATCCGCCAGACTCACTAGAGCCAAACCATCAATACCACGCTCTCTCTCTGCAAAATGAGACTTCATACGACTTTCAAAGTAACTTCGGTTACCCAAACCACTCACTGTATCTTTAAAGGCTTTTGCCTGCAGCCATTGAGCTGTTTCAACTTCTGACGCAAACTCTTTTTCAAGCTTCTCAGCCATACGATTCATAGAAAGCACTACCGATCTAAGCTCTCGCGTTTTTGGCACACTAATTGTTTTAATAAAACGACGTTGTTGTATTGCTTCCGCTTGCTTCTCAAGTTCAACTAGAGGCTTAAATAAGTAACGTAATGCAATGCTGCCTAAAATAAGCGTAACAGCACCAATAATGAAAAAAGAGATTAATAAATCTCGAGTGGCAAGCCAGAGTTGATGACAAGCATAACCGGCATTACCAGTAATATAGACTTGTCCAAGTTCATTCCATCCATTGGATATCACAGCCCTGGCAACAGGGACATCAAAATCGATTAGCTTAATAAACCAATTTGGCACACCCTCTATTTTAACTTCAGTTGAGCGAACAATCTCTCGATCTTCGCTATAAGCATGGATCTTTACTTCCGAGAAATAACCGCTGTCAAAAACAGCATTGATACTACTTTCTACCGCAGCATAATCTTCCAGCGCCATAAAATCTGAGACGGACATACTTAATGAAGTCGCCGAATCGTTAGCCGTGGACTCTAATTGCCCGATTAAATAACCTTTTGTTGAGTTGAAATTAATCCCCATAACAACGACCAGCATCAATGAGAATATAGCAATAATTGTCAGCATTAATTGGCGGAACAGCGTCATTCAATGTCTCCTAATTTGTAATCGTATCAAGTCGATTATTTAAGTCTGTCCACAAGCTCAAACGTGATGAGCCACCTACCAACAAGCCACGCCCTTTTTCTTTAGAAAGCCACAAGTTTTCGGCATTAAAAGAATAGATAGGCAATAAATCGGGGCGTTTTGACGCTGGTTTTAATTCTTTATCAATATTATCAAGCAAGACTGGAACCGAGGTTGGTTTATGGTAATAAGCCAACACCATATGATGCTGATCCAAAGTTAAGGCCTTAACATAAACTAAACGTAATTTTTCATCCGGTACACCAAGCTCTCGAAGGGTAAAATACTTTGCGATGGTAAAATCTTCACAGTCTCCGGCTTGCATACCTAAAAACTCAATAGGTGTTGCCCAATAATCTTCTTTTGCCCATAAGATGTCATCATCAACGAACTCCATCTGATTAAAGAAGTTATTTACTTGAACTAGTTGCTCAACAACGGACAGAGATCGGCTATTTTCAATAAGACGACGCCAGGCTAAGATACGCTTTTCAGCATTAGCGCCATATACCAGCCCAGCTTGTTTGGCTAATCTTTGATATTTACTAGAGACGTCAGCGTATAACCACCATTGCGGTATAAACAACACAATAAGAAGCACGCACACAAAACGCTTCGAACCTCTAAAAAAGCAAAAAAACGAACTTGATCGTTTCTTCACTTCAAAATTACTTTTTAGATTGGAACTTTGCATCAAATGCTGCAAGCTGTTCAGTCGTTGCTTTTGCTTGATATTTTACTTTCCAATCTTCATAAGGTTCACCGTAAACATATTCACGAGCCTCATCATAATCAACTTTAGTACCTTGCTTCTCTGCTTCTGCCATATACCACTTACTTAGGCAATTACGACAAAAACCTGCTAAGTTCATCAAATCTATGTTCTGCACTGACTTATTATCATCTAAATGCTTTAAAAGACGACGTAATACTGCCGCTTCAATTTCTGTTTGGTTCTTCATTAAGGTCAGTCTCTTTATTTAATTAGAATGCCGATGCTTAAGTGGTTGTTTTCGCCACTGCCACTCTTGGGCTGCAACCATAAAATCACGTAAAGGCTGCATATTATCTGCAGTAATTTGCTCAACAACGTAAGCACATGCCTCCAACGTAGACACGGATAAATCATCAGGTGATTTACGAATAATGTACTGCCCTACAGGTGCTTGAGAAAAAGTAATAGCTCTAAAATCATGTAACAAAGGCTCTGTTAAATACATTTTTTTGGTTTTTCTCCAAGTTGCATCCAACAAGATAACACCTTCTATTTGTGAAACCGATGCCCTATTCATAGATTCAACAGGTATCGCATCATCACATGGAAAAACCAATCGCCATTTACTCGTATCTAATTGAGACAGAGCACCTTCCAATAGGTTCCTATCATCAATAGAAATACACCGAATAGATGGCAAACCTAAACATAAAAGAGAGACTGTATTCTTAGCATGCTTAGCCTCTTTAGGATCCTGAAGGATCAACACCTTTAACCTTGTCTTTAACCTAGGAATCCATTGGCAAACACACTGCACAGCTAAAAAACAACAATCGTCGCAATGCGCTCTTTTTTCTATTTTCATCGATTATGACCAAGTTGATCGCTATAGATTAAACTAACTTAGCAAGGTACGCCTTAACTACATTATCCCAACCTAAATCTAACGCTTCGATAGTCAATGCATGGCCAATAGACACTTCCATAATTCTACCTGGCGAACATAAAGCCTGCACATTATTCAAGTCTAAATCATGTCCAGCATTCACAGCCAAACCAACGTCTAAAGCAGCTTGTGCTGCATTTTGATAATTTTCAAGAACCTCTTCAAACCCAACTTTTCCAAACGCATTAGCATATTCTTCTGTATATAACTCAACGCGATCGGCACCTATTTCTTTTGCCAACGCCATGTTTTCAGGATCCGGATCCATAAATAAAACGACTCGAATACCTTTGGCTTTGAGTTTAGCGATCACTGGACGCAAGGCATCTTGGTCACGAGCAATATTCCAGCCATGATCAGAAGTTAGCTGATTTGGATCATCAGGAACAAGTGTGCATTGATCGGGCTCGACTTCCAAAACAACATCTAAAAACTGAGCATCAGGAAAGCCCTCAATGTTTAACTCAGCTTCTGGGAAACGTTTCAGCAGTTCCTTCACATCATGTGCATCTTGATATGTTGCATGTCGCTGGTCAGGTCTTGGATGAATAGTAATACCAAACGCACCTAAATTGAGAGTACGCTCTGCCATATCTACTAAATTTGGGTAATCTCTTCCTCGAGAATTACGGAGCAAGCCAATTTTATTCAGGTTTACGCTTAAATGTGTCATTCCACTTCTCTCGATTAAGTCATTTGCAAGCATTATAAGACAAACTGACGGTTTCAATCACTAAAATACCGAACAAGATACACGCTTGATCCATTATATAAAGCAAGGCTTATGATAAACTGCGCTCAACAAAACAGGAGTCCAAGATGCAATACGAACTCTTCCAATCCATTTATGATCGTGCAGCACTGCGACATGGTGGACCAAAACACCTTGAACAAAGGCTTTCTCACCCATTAAGCTCAAATGAATTAAGCCAACACACAGACGACAGATGGCTAGCAGCGTTTTCACAAAAAGTTTTTCAATCTGGAATCAGCTGGCAAGTTGTCCGCAATAAATGGCCTGGATTTGAAGAAGTTTTCTTTAAATTCGACATAGAGAAAATGCTTCTTATTCATAATGAAATGTGGGAAGAAAAAGCCAAAGACACACGAATTATTAGACATTTTGGCAAAGTCATGACGATAAGAGAAAATGCTCTTATGATCAGTGATTGTCAGATAAAGCACGGTTCTTTTGCACGCTTTATTGCGGATTGGCCTAGCGACAATATTATTGGGTTATGGGCTTATTTGAAAAAGAACGGTGCTCGACTTGGTGGAAACACAGGGCCTTATACATTAAGAGCCATGGGTAAAGACACCTTTATGCTGACCAAAGATGTTGAAGGCTATCTGCGCTTACATGAAATAATCAGTACAGGTCGAGATACTCAGTCAGCGTGGAAAGCTGCTCAGGCAGCCTTTAATCATTGGCACAAAGAAAGCGGCCGATCTTATACAGAGATTAGCCAGTGCATCGCTTTAAGCGTTAACTAAATATCTATTATTCAATATAAATTGTTCAGGAGAAAACATGGCCGATCTACGTATCGACATTATTTCAGATGTAATATGCCCTTGGTGTTACTTAGGCTATTCACGCCTCAAACAAGCTATCGAGCAATTAGGTGATGATTACCGCATTGATATACGCTGGCAACCTTTTGAATTACACCCAGATATGCCAATAGAAGGAGCTGATCGTGACACTTATCTAGGTGCAAAATTTGGCAGCCCAGAAAAGCTAAACGAAGCAACTCATGCTTTACAACAAGTTGGTATTGAAGCAGGAATACAGTTCAATTTCTCTGAAAAAGATCGTGTACCAAATACTAAACTGGCGCATCAGTTTGTGCTCGCTGCGACAAAGGCCAATTTAGCAACACCTTTTGTTCTCGCCTTGTTTCACGCTTATTTTACCAACGGCAAAGACATTGGCTTAAAAAGCATTCTTGAGGAAATCGCCCTAAGTATCGGTATGCAGCAAACGGATATTGAATACGCCTTAAGTGACAAAGCCCAATCTATTACAGAAAAGAAATTGGTCCATCTACGTAGCCTAGATATCAATTCCGCTCCAACCTATGTGATTAACGATAAGTTCATGGTTCATGGTGCCCATGACCCTGAATCTTTCTTAAAAGTTCTTACTGACATAGCTCAAAAAGATATCTAATCTCTTTCCTAACTATTTAGAAGAGAGTTAAATTCTGATCATTTAACTCTCTTCTAAAACCTTTACAAGAAAAACTATTAAAGTATAAAAATAGATAAATTTTTATCTATTGATAATCATTCACATTAAAAATAGAATCGGAGAAATAGAATATTAGTGCGAGTGATTTTCATTTATGTACGTTTGTATATGTAACAAGGTATCAGACAAAGACATTAAAGCGTCTATACAAGAAGGGGCGACCACCATGCGTGCCTTATATAAAGAACACAGCATTGGCAGTCAGTGCGGTAAGTGTTGCCAGTGCGCAAAAAAAGTACTCAATAATGAACTTATCAAAATAGCTGAAACTCAATATCAAGTTGCTTAAATAAGCATATCTATAGAGTTACATTTGAGACTGAAGATAGTTTTCGATACCAGAAACACTAATCAAATGCTGTTGAGTTTCAAGCCAATCAATCTGTTCTTCTTGCTCTTCCAATATTTTTTCTAACGCATCACGGCTCATAAAGTCATGTTTCTGTTCACATAAATCAATGGCTGCTTTCAAAACCGGAAGCGTGTCCAATTCAAACTCCATGTTTGCCGAAATCATTTCTTCACTGTTTTCACCAATGCGTAAACGACCTAAGTCTTGGAGGTTTGGCAAACCTTCCAAAAACAAAACGCGCTCAATCAAACGATCCGCATTTTTCATTTTTTGAATTGATGTTTTATAATCCGCCTTATCTAATGCATTAAAACCAAAGTCTTTAAACATACGTGCATGAAGAAAATACTGGTTAATACCAACCAACTCATTTGCCAATACTTTATTTAGACTGGCAATAACCTCACGATCTCCTTTCATAAAGTATCCCCTTAATTGCCCATCTGTGATTGATAATAATTCTGCATACCTATTTTTTCCATTAGCCCAAGCTGCTGCTCTAACCAATAAACATGATCTTCTTCTGTATCAAACAATAATTTTTCTAATGTTTCTCGTGTTTGATAATCGCCTTCGGATTCACAAACCGCAATAGCGCTACGAACACTCGTAACCACTTCAAGCTCAAGAGTTAAGTCATTACTCATCATAGAGCGCACATCAGAGCCAATTAGCAAATCACGACGCTTAGTCATACAAGGAACACCCTCCAAGAATAAGATACGTTTAATAAGCCAATCTGAATGTTGAGTTTCTTCTTCCATTTCATGATTAAGGCGCTCATATAATTTATTTAAGCCCCAATCATCATACATACGTGAATGGATGAAATATTGATCGATTGCAGCTAACTCATTAGCCAACAATGCATTCAAACTATCAATTACTTTTTGACTGCCTTTCATTTTCGTTTCCTCTTATTGGTCGCGAATCCACTTCACATTATGAGTATTCTATACTCAAGGTATATTCAGACGATCATTGTGGCCTAACTCACAAGTCTATGACCACAATGATCATTTAGCTATTTTTAAAATAAATCTTGTTTAGGCGTATCATCAATTTTGACTAGCTTGCCTTCACCAACTTTAACTTCAAGGTAGTCTATTCGTTGGAAGCCTCTAGGAAGCTTTAAGCCTCTTCGACCACGCTCACCAAGATATTCCTCTAAATCTTTCTCAACAAAAGACATAAAGCGTTTACCTGCATAAGCAGTTAAAAGATCATCAGGTTGAATACATGCCATAGCAACCATTAATTCTTCACGATCAGCCGCACGCGCAGTTGGAATACTGATCATTTTATTACCTTTACCTTTTGCCATTTTTGGTAAAGAAGCTACGTCAAATGCCAACATACGTCCTTCATTTGATATGGCAATAACTCGACCTTTTTCTGGGCTTTGCACAAACATAGGCGTCATGACTTGTGCACCTTTTGGTAAACTCAAGGTTGCTTTACCCGCTTTATTTTTTGCATACAGGTCTTTAAGTTGAGCAACAAAACCATAACCCGCATCACTTGCGATCAAGTAATGGGCTTCTTCATTATCCAGAACTGCAGACACAATGGTTGCGTCTTTTTCTAATGAAATCCGTCCGGTAATAGGCTCACCTTGTCCACGAGCGGAAGGTAAAGAATGGGCTTTGATTGAGTAGGTCCGACCATTAGAAGCCAATAAAACCAAAGTTTGATTTGAGCGTCCTTTGGTACTGATTAAGAATTCATCACCTGATTTATAACTTAAACCATGAACATCAATGTCATGGCCTTTCGCTGCACGAATCCAACCTTGTTTGGAAATAACTACGGTAATTGGGTCATTAGACAATAAGTCTTCTTCACTAAATGCTTGAGATTCTTTACGAGCCACAATCGGAGTGCGTCTATCATCACCAAACAAATCAATCGCTTCTTGAATTTCATCTGTAATAAGTTTTTTCAACTTACGATCAGAAGACAACAAACCTTCTAAATGTTTACGCTCTTTTTCAAGTTCATCTTGCTCACCCTTGATGCGCATTTCCTCAAGTTTCGCAAGGTGGCGTAATTTCAACTCAAGGATTGATTCTGCTTGAGCATCGCTCAGACCGAATCGAGCCATCAATTCAACTTTAGGTTTCTCTTCCGTACGGATAATCTCAATAACCTCATCAATATTTAGATAGGCAATCAATAAACCTTCTAAAATATGCAGACGGCTAACGACTTTATCAAGACGAAATTGCAAACGACGACGAACAACATTTATACGGAAACGCAACCATTCAGATAAGAAATTCTTTAATGGTTTAACCTGAGGCAATCCATCCAAACCGATAACATTCATGTTAACTCGGTAGGATTTTTCTAGATCCGTTGTCGCAAAAAGATGTGTCATAACAGAGTCAATATCGACACGGTTTGATTTTGGAACAATAACCAATCGAGTGGGGTTTTCATGATCAGATTCATCACGAAGGTCAACAACCATCGGCAATTTTTTCGCCTGCATTTGAGCTGCTATTTGCTCTAATATTTTACTGCCCGACACTTGATGAGGTAATTCGTTAACAACGATCTCGCCTTCTTCTACCGTAAATCGTGCTCTCGCCTTGATTTGACCTTTACCGGTCTCATACAACTTAACAATATCGCTTTTAGGCGTGATAATTTCACCGCCTGTTGGAAAGTCAGGCCCCTGAACGAAATTAAGTAAATCTTCTAATTCTGCTTTTGGGTTGTTAAGTAAGTGAATACAAGCGCCACCAATCTCACGCAAATTATGAGGTGGAATATCGGTTGCCATACCAACAGCAATCCCTGTCGTACCGTTCAACAACAGATTAGGAAGACGAGAAGGTAAAACCGTTGGCTCTTGCAAGGTACCGTCAAAGTTAGGAATCCAATCAACCGTACCTTGACTAACTTCTCTTAATAAAATGTCTGCGTATTTTGAAAGACGAGATTCGGTGTAACGCATAGCTGCAAATGATTTTGGATCATCTGGTGCGCCCCAGTTACCTTGACCGTCAACCAATGGATAACGATACGAAAAAGGTTGAGCCATCAACACCATAGCTTCATAACAAGCACTGTCGCCATGTGGATGGAACTTACCCAGTACATCACCAACAGTACGAGCAGATTTTTTATACTTAGCGCTGGCTTTTAACCCCAACTCACTCATCGCATAAACAATACGTCGTTGAACCGGTTTTAAACCATCGCCAATATGCGGCAAAGCTCGGTCCAAAATCACGTACATGGAATAATTCAAATACGCTTTTTCTGTGTAGTCTTTTAATGAAAGGGTTTCATTAGACTCAAAATTCGACAACTCGCTCAAGAAAGCTTCCTTCTACAATCATTTACATGTACAAATTATTGATACATGCGAATTTCACAAAGTATTATGGGATCAACTATAAAGAAAGATCGCAACATACTGCAACACTCTCTATAAGATTATCATGGAAAGGACACCAATCTCGTGCTTCAATATATTGGATAATCAAAAAGGACAACTATAGTGAACTTATCTGATCAAAATACACACTACCCAATACACTATAGCCTTGGGGAATCCAGTGAACGTATTATTGTCCATCAGCAGGATGATTTATTTATTGCACATGAACACCTATTTCAAGATGCCACACCGACTCGTTTTTACCATCACCCAAATCATACTTTCCTTTTTATCATGAAGGGCGAATTATACCTTCAACAAAACTCAGAACAAAACGAACAAGAAATAGCATTAAAAAAGCATCAAGGCATTTGGTTAGAAGCTCTTACAACAAGTACATTAACTCTACTCTCTCCTTCTGTAGAATTATGTTTAATCCGTTTAAAGGAAACAACAAACCGATTAACATCAGGATTATTACAGAAGGTTTCATCAGGTACGGTTGAATCAATACTAGGCAGAAGCCACATTAAAACCTGGCCCTTATGGCAAAGTCAGTCTGAGAGTATTTCTCTTGAACTCTACCCTCCCAAATATTCTGAAACCCTTTATTATCAAAAAACTGCTACCCAATATATCCTCCCATTGAGTGGCACTATTTATATTGCTGATGAAAGAAAACAACCAGAAAAATGCTCCGATTTAGGCAAGGTAATTCAGCAAAAAGTACCAAGAGCCATTTTTAATCCAAGCCAAGAAAGTATAACTGTACTTTCAATCACCACTTCACAACAAACTAAAGGACGCGTCCTTTTGCTAAAGAAACCAAAAACCTCTACTTAACAGGTAACAACCGACCGTGAAGCATTAATCGCCCTCTCGTACCGTCAGTGCTGTTAATATATGATCTTCCCAAACACCATTAATTTTTAAATATCCTTTTGCTATACCTTCTTTCTCGAAACCCATTTTTTCCAATACCCCAGCACTTCTTGCATTTCTCGGCATATAACTCGCTTGTATACGGCTGATATTAAGTTCTTTTTGAACATACTCGACACCTGCACTCAAAGTTTCATGCATCATTCCTTTACCCTGCTGACTTTCTCGTAAACTGTAACCCAAATTACAGACTTGGCAGATACCTCGAATAAAATTAGAGTAATTACTATAGGCGAGCATCTTATCTTCATTGGGTGAAAGAAGGCAAAGCACCACACCTTTATCTTCCAAAAAGTCTCGACGCATTTCACGTACTCGCAACAAACAGGTTTCGAGAGAATAATAACCTTCGCTTCTAGTTGGTTCCCACGGTGTTAAGAATGTTTTTTCTTGATTAACATAGTCATGCAAAAGACCAGCCTGTGACTCATCCAAAACTTTTAAAACCCCTCGTTTTGTCACAATTCGAGGGAAGCGTGAAGCATATAAACTTGGCGCATCTGCTTTAAACGGCATCTCACTTAACACTTCAAATAACTTTACCGAATATTCCTCGTACCAAAAATTTTCACCTAGGGATAAAAATCGACGTTGCATATCATGATTCAGCCATTTCTCTGCCGCTTGCTTCGTTTTCCAGTAAATCACTAGAAAACCAACTTCACCAGAGCTGCTTTCTGAACCAAGGTAATCAGGCTGATTACTTGCCAACTCACGCACCTTGGCTGCCATCATGTAATGAATAGGATCATCTAACATCAGTTTACTTGACAACATAGTGGCAAAATAAGATTGCTCTTGAGGGGAACTAAATACGCTCATTGGATCTCTAAAATGGATAGATTGGATTTTGATAATAAAAAATCTAGTTGATTATATTCACACTTATCAAGATCTCAGACTATAGTTAATGTTCAAAGTTTATTTGGATAGATCTATGCTGGCAAATGTATTTAACAAACTCTAAGGACTGAGTATTTGGTTCGCTGTAGATAACCGTCAGAGCAAACAGTGCACTATTTAAAAATAGTCAGGCTATTTAAAAATAGCCAAGTGCAATAAGATCTCCCTTATTGAGAGTATCCCCTGATCAATAAGGATATGGAAAGCTTATGCCCGCCTATTTCGGCGGGCATTTTTTTAAGCTAGCCATTTAATCCAATCCACTAGCCATCTATTTTTCCCAAGTAGAACCAGCCCCTGAGATGATGGCTTGATATTGATCAGGGCGACGATCTCGAAACAATCCGAAAGATTGGCGAGCTTTACGAATAAAGGCTAAATCATACTCAGCATACAAAATTGTACTTTCATCTCTACCTGCAACGCATTTAATTGCGCCCATTTCGTCGGTCATAAAAGAAGAGCCGTAGAACTGAATAAAACTATTCTCACCATTTTCACGTCCAACTCGATTTGCAGCTATAACAGGAACCATATTCGCAGCCGCATGACCTTGCATAGTTCTTTGCCAATGGTCTTTAGAGTCCAATTCCGGATAAGGTGGCTCAGAACCTATTGCAGTAGGGTAAAAAATAAGCTCAGCTCCCTTCAACGCAAGTTCTCGAGCCAACTCTGGAAACCATTGATCCCAGCATATACCACACCCAATTCGGCCAAACCTTGTGTCCCAAACTTTTACACCTGTATTACCTGGCGTAAAATAATACTTTTCTTGATAACCTGGTCCATCAGGAATATGAGTTTTACGGTAGAGATCAAGCACCTCCCCATCTGCATCAATCATAACAAGAGAGTTATAAAACACATTCCCATCACGCTCAAAGAAGCTAACTGGTAAAACCACACCCAATTCTTTAGCGAGTGCACTCATAGTTTGAATAGCTAAGCTGTCATTAATCGGTTGTGCCCAATCAAAATATTCAGGCTTTTGATCAATACAAAAATACGGCCCCATAAAGAGCTCTTGTAAAAGTACAATATTTGCCTGGTTAGCTGCCGCCTCTCTTACTTGAGCCACGGCATTATCTAAGTTGGCCTGAAAATCAGTACCAACTGACATCTGAACACAGGCTACTTTTACTTTATTCATCAATCAATCCTTTCAAAAAAATAGTCATTAAATCAACTTTTGGACGTTAAAACCTTCTTACCAATACTCATGCTAAATACGTTGTGCCACACAAAACCTTCTTATAAAGAATAAGCAAATCGGTTTTCTCACTCTCGCTTAACGGACTCAAGGCAATTTTTTCTTGGTAACGTTTAAGTAGAACCTGCTCATCATAACTAACGTATTTCAGTACATCTTGGACACTATCACCTTTTAAAACATGATCAATTTTAAAACCTGTATCAGTTAAATATACATCTACGGAGCAGGTATCACCGAATAAATTATGTAAATCACCTAAAGTCTCTTGGTATGCACCAACCAAGAAAAACCCCATCAGATAGTCTTCTCCTTTTGCTGGCGGTGGAGGTAAAGGTAAAGAAGATTCGATACCCTGACCATCTACATAACTGTATAAACAACCATCCGAGTCACAGGTAACATCCTGAATTTTACCTCTAAAAGAAGGCGCCTGTTCCAGCCCTTGTAATGGCAAAACTGGGAAAAGCTGATTGATTCCCCATGCGTCTGGCATAGACTGAAAAACCGACAAATTAACAAAAACCTTCTCAGCTAATCGCTCATTCAGCTCATCAATTACAGCTCGATGTCCACGGTTACGATTATCAAGTTTAGGTAATAAATTACGGCAAGCAGACAAGAATAGATTTTCAGCTTGCGCTCTTTGAGATAGGTTTAGCTGACCATGGTTATATAAGGTTAAGCTGTCATTAAAATCATCGAGTAGATCATGGTAGATCTCCACCAATGAACGGCTCTCTCCATCATTATCACTTTTCAGACTTTGATAAGACGACCACAGCCGCTGTAATTCAAGCTCACTGCCTTCAACAGGTTCTTCTATTGGTAAAAGCTCTGCACCATGTGAAAATACATCCGCAATCATCATGGCATGATGAGCTGTCACTGCACGACCTGATTCTGAAATTATATGTGGATGAGGAAGATCGTATTGCTCACACACATTATGGAAAGCGAAAACGACATTATTCGCATATTCACCAATACTGTAGTTAGCTGAAAAATCATTCTGACAACGAGTACCTTCATAATCGACCCCCAAGCCACCGCCAACATCAACCCATTTCACTTTCACATCCATTTGATGCAATTCAGCATAATAGCGTGCACACTCTTTCAAGCTGTTCTGAATGTCTCGAATACGTGTTATTTGTGAACCTAAATGAAAATGAATCAGCTCTAAACAGTGCAGCAAACCCAATTCGCGTAAACGATCAACTGCGCGTAATAGTTGAGATGTGGTCAATCCGAATTTAGATTTTTCACCACCACTGTTTCCCCAGTGTGTTGTGCATGTTGAAGCCAGTCGAATACGAATACCAATACGAGGCTGAACGCCAATTTTTTCCGCTTCTTCTAAAATCCAATCAAGTTCATGCATTTTTTCAACAACGAGAAAAACTTGATGTCCCATTTTCTCTGCCATCAAAGCAAGGTGGATAAATTCTCGGTCTTTATAACCATTGCACACAATAATACCGTCAGCATTTTTATGCATGGCTAACACAGCCATCAGTTCAGGTTTACTGCCGGCTTCTAAGCCAACAGTAGACAAATTATCAGGCTGACAAGCTGCTATCTCTTCAACAACTCGTCTCTGCTGATTTACTTTGATCGGATAGACAATGGCGTACTTAGCCTGATAGTTATAATGCTCAATTGCTTGTTGAAAAGAGTTGGTGATTTTTTCAATACGTGAATGCAAAATATTAGGAAAACGGACAAGGCATGGATAAGGAATACCTTGCTCTTTAAGAGCACTAGACAACTCAGTAAGGTCAATGTCGTTTTCTCTGTCAGGTAGAGCGACCACACGACCTTTATCATTAATAGAAAAAAAACCACTACTCCAGTGACTCACATTATAAAGTTCCATTGAATCTTTAATGGACCAAGGCTTCATATCATCTCCAAAACTAAATTGCTGTGAGTAACACAGTCATTAAATAACGTATGCCATAGGGAAGTATAATGGCATCGCTTATTTATTTTTAAGAATAAAAAAAGCGGGGCCAAGAAAAATCTCAACTCCGCTTTACTTCAATACACAAAGAAATTAAGAAACGTGTTCACCATGAGCTTGCTTATCTGCATGGTAAGACGAGCGAACCAAAGGTCCACATGCTGCATGCTTAAAGCCAAGGTCTTTTGCTACTTGTTCATAACGTGCAAATTCTTCAGGATGAACAAAGCGATCCATTGGAAAATGATGTTTAGAAGGCTGTAAATATTGGCCTATGGTCAACATATCAACGTTATGTGCTCTTAAGTCCTTTAAGACTTCAACGATCTCTTCGAACGTTTCACCCATACCAACCATTAAACCAGACTTAGTGGCTACATCAGGACAACGGTCTTTAAAATTTTTCAACAAGTCTAATGACCATTGGTAATCAGACCCTGGTCTTACCTGACGGTACAAACGTGGAATAGACTCCAAATTATGATTAAACACATCAGGTGGCGCGATAGAAAGCGTATCAACAGCGACTTCCATACGACCACGGAAATCAGGTACCAAGGTTTCAATTTCGATATTTGGACTTGCTGCCCGTGTCTCTGTAATACATTCAACAAAATGCTGTGCGCCACCATCACGAAGATCATCACGATCCACAGAGGTAATCACTACATATTTCAATTTCATATCACGAATAGCTGCGGCCAATTCTTTTGGTTCATCTTCTTTCAAAGGATTCGGACGACCGTGAGCAACATCACAGAAAGGACAGCGACGGGTACAAATTTCACCCATAATCATAAAGGTCGCCGTACCGTTACTAAAACATTCACCTAAGTTCGGGCAATTTGCTTCTTCGCATACTGACGCTAACTTATGCTCTCGTAAAGTGCTCTTGATGCGAGCAATTTCAGGTGATGCTGGCATACGAACACGAAGCCAATCAGGCTTTCTAGGAATTTCTTCTGTTGGAACAATCTTGATAGGAATACGTGCCATTTTGTCGGCGCCACGTAATTTTTCCCCTTGGACAACGCGTTTGCGTTCTGTTGTCATTTTATTTCCACCCTTGTTGGATAGCCGGATACGTATATCCGAGTAGTTCAGCAAGCTGATTCGCCAACTGAACTTTAATATTTGATAAAGCTACATCGTTATTCAAGCGTTTCATATCAACCATTTTTAAGCCTTGGTAGCCACATGGATTAATACGATCGAAAGGTGTGAGATCCATATCAACATTCAAAGCAAGCCCATGAAATGAACAGCCTCGGCGAACTCTCAACCCTAATGAAGCAATCTTGTCCCCATCGACATAGACGCCTGGCGCATCTGGTTTAGGGTAAGCATTTATTGCACTCCTAGCCAAAATCTGAACAACGGCATTTTCCAATACGTTAACCAGATCTCGAACTCCTATTCCTAAGCGTTTCAGATCAATTAATACGTAAGCAACCAATTGTCCGGGGCCATGATACGTGACCTGACCACCACGGTCGACCTGAATTACAGGAATATCACCCGGTGCTAATAGATGCTCTTGCTTACCAGCCTGCCCTTGAGTAAATAAAGGTGGATGTTCTAAAAGCCAAATTTCATCGGCATCGTCTTTTGTACGAGTTTGAGTAAAGTTTTTCATCCGATTCCATGTTTCGGAATATTCGACCATTCCCAAATCTCGGCAAATCAAGTCAAGCTCCATTTACATGACCATTTTAACGGCTTCTATTGCCATTAAATCACCATGTAAAGCAGATAATTGCGCCTCACTTTTTGCCACTATTCGAAAACTATAACTTACAAAACGACCTTTACTCGAACGATTCACTTTTGCAGTATCTGGGTTCATTTCAGGTGCATGAGTTTTAAGGCATTCACCAAGTGTTGCATGAATACCCTCCACTTCAAGAGAAACCACTTTAATAACGTAGTCATCACATGGAAACTCAATTTTTGGCGCATCTATAGCTTTCTCAGCTTGATCACCATCTTTTGTAATTAATGCCATTAAATTACCATTCGCCTATTTTAAGGCTTAAAACAAATTCATGAAGAAAAGTTTAATATTATCAAACATTCGCTTGAAGAAACCACCTTCGTCGACGGCTTCGAGTGCAACAACTGAGCGTTCCAGCAAGACATTATCTTTTGTGCCAACAACAATGGTACCTAACACATCACCAATGGCGATAGGAGCAACAATTTGCTTCTGCATATCAAGAACGGCCGGAATAGATTCACCTTGTTGACGAGGAATTGTAACAAGCACATCTTCGGCAAAACCAACTTTAACACTTGACTGACTTCCCCCCAAACACGTGCATTGTTTACGACTTGCCCACGACTATAAAGTTTACGCGTCTCATAATATCTGAAACCATAATCCAGTAATTTTTGAGACTCTGTTGCTCGTGCGTTATCAGATTTAGTTCCCATAACAACAGTAATTAAGCGTGTACCGTTACGTAAGGCTGAAGCAGCTAAACAGTAACCAGCCGCATCTGTATGACCCGTTTTTAACCCATCAACTGTTTTATCACGCCACAACAATTTATTTCGATTAGGCTGACGAATATTATTGTAGGTAAAATATTTCTCTGAATACATTCCATAGTTTTCAGGAAATTGTAGAATTTTAGCTCGAGATAGTTTAGCAATGTCATGAGCAGTAGAGTAATGCCCTTCTGCTGGGTAGCCCGTTGAGTTCACAAAGTTACTGTGTGTCATTCCCAACAATTGAGCATGTTGATTCATAAGATCAGCAAATGCAGATTCACTACCAGCGATATGCTCAGCAGCGGCAACACTGGCGTCATTACCAGACTGAATAATAATACCGCGCATTAAGTCTTCTAGTGAAACCTTGGTTCCTTCTCGAATAAACATTCGAGATCCTTCCATACGCCAAGCTTTCTCACTGACACTGATTTGATCTCCGAATGATAGGTTCCCGCGGGCCATCTCATATTCAATGATATAAGAGGTCATTAATTTAGTCAGACTAGCCGGTGGTAATTCTTCATCCGCATTATGCTCAACTAATATATCGCCTGTGTAAGCATCCATAAGAATGTAACTGCTCGCAGACAATTGAGGGGGGCTGGAATCAATGGGACAGCAGCTAATACAGAATTGCTAACGAAACTAAAAATAAGGGATAAAGTAACTAGGAGTTTTTTCATACTCAAAATGTCGTCTTCTAAAAAAAATGTGAATAAATAATACTAGAGCAATACATGAATCTCTAGCCCAAACAAAGAGTACCTAAGGCAGCACAACAACCCTAACAGGGGTTCCAAAACCTTCTTCTTGCAATTTATCTTGCCAACCAGTTAATTCATTAGCATCATAATAAGGTCCCACTAATACTTTAAACAGACCATCATTTTGCTTCACAACTAAAATCTTAATTTCCGTATCAAACGATTCAAACAGCCGTTGTTTTAGCCTATCTGCGGACTGCTCAGCACTGAAAGCCCCAAGCTGCAAATGAGTGAAATTTTGCTCTGTAGAAATCACAGGTTCATCCTGTGAAGTTACCGTCAACGCCTTATCTGACGAGCTCTCCGAAGAATTGGCAACGTTTTTAGAGACATGATTCACAGGGTTATAAGCCTCTCCTGGTTCTGGTGTAATAGCCTCAATTCGAACACGAGCCAAACCTTTTTTATGATAGTCTAATCTCGCCGCTGCCGCATACGAAAGATCAATTAATCGGTCACCGTGAAAAGGCCCTCTATCATTTACCCTGACAATCACAGTACGTTGATTATCTAAATTAGTTACCTTTAAGTAAGTCGGTATTGGCAAGGATTTATGGGCCGCTGAAAAGGTATACATGTCATATATTTCCCCATTTGAGGTTTTATGACCATGAAATTTCTTGCCATACCAGGAAGCAGTCCCTTCTGCTGAATAACCTTTAGCAGAATCCATAACTCGATAGGTCTTACCCCAAACTTCATAGGTACTTTTATTTCCTCCTCGACTCTTTGGCTCCCACTTAGGAACTAAATCAGGAAGGTGATCTACCTTGATATCGCCTGTTGGCGCATGATCTTGTAAAATTGAATAACGACCACCGCCAGAAGCCTTTTCATAATCTGCATCATCAAGCCCTAGAACATGACGGGTACTTAGACAACCATTTAATGTAAGCAAACAAATACCAGCAACAAATAGTGTATTAATTACTTTCATAGTTCCCTATGCTCACAGCAAGTTCCAATACTGACATGGCATAACGTCTACTAGGGTTATAGTCCATAATCGTAAAAAAGTTTTCATAAGCAAGCCAGTAGGATACATCCTCTGAGCTTGTCCTTAGCCCAATCAAGCCTGTTTTAGCTGGAAAAAATGATTGCGTGGGTAACACCCCAAGAGAGGACCACGTATCTATATCTGTATCAGGGACTCTGCCACGGTTAATTTCATCAGCAACACTCTCAGGGTCTGCTACTTGAGCAAGAACAAACCAAGGCTGACCTTTTTCCCACCCATGGTGTTTAAGATAGTTAGCCACACTGCCAATTGCATCAGCTTCAGAGTTCCATAAATCAACATGGCCATCTTTATCGTAATCTATAGCAAGCTTGCTATAGTTACTGGGCATAAACTGAACCATCCCCATCGCACCACTATAAGACCCCTTAGTCTCACCAATATCCCAACCTTCATCGCGAGCGAGCAATAAATAAGCTTCAAGTTCGCTTTGAAAATATTCTTTTCGTCTTGGATAATCAAATGCAAGTGTTGTTAAAGAAGTAAAGACATCTTTCGAACCGGTTATACGTCCGTAATAAGTTTCGACACCTATCAATGCAACAATTACATTAGATTCAACACCAAACTCCTGCTCTGCTTTTTCAAGCCACTTTTCATTACGTTTGGCAAAGTGATAGCCAGTTCTAGCTCGTTCTCTGGTAACAAAGCGTGTCTTATACTCATAATAAGGTGTAATAGATTCAGGCTGATTATCTGATTTATTAATAACCGTGGGACGTACTTTAATATGAGAAAAAGCAAGCTCTAAGCGTTTTCTATCATAACTATGCTCTTGCACCATTTGGTTTATAAAAAGCTGCACTTCCGGATTGATAGCATAAGAGTCAGCCAAACTTTTAGGCATATCTTCTAAAAGGGAGTTACTAACCCCCGAATTTATAGGCAGTGAATTATGATCTGCACCACTACACCCAGTGAGACCAAGCATAAAAAATGCTAATGCTGCTTGTTTAATCATCATCTCGCTCTTTTATGTGTTTGTATCGACATCAAAATACCGAATGTCGCCATGATAGTAATAATAGAAGTACCACCGTAACTTACGAGTGGTAAGGGTACCCCAACAACCGGCAAAATGCCTGATACCATACCAATATTTACAAACATGTAGACGAAGAAGGTTAATGTCAAACTACCAGCCAGTAAACGAGCATAGTTATCTTCTGCATTGGCAGCGATATACAAACCTCGAGCAATAACAAGTAAATAGGCTAAAATTAATAAACCACAGCCTAACATTCCAAATTCTTCAGCAAGCACAGCAATAATAAAATCCGTATGACTTTCTGGGAGGAAATCCAACTGAGCCTGTGTCCCTTCCATCCAACCTTTACCATAAAGGCCACCCGAACCAATGGCTGTTTTGGACTGAATAATATTCCAACCAGAGCCTAATGGGTCACTTTCAGGATTTAAAAAAGTCAGTACACGCTGGCGCTGGTAATCATGCATAACTTGCCAAAGGGTATAGCCTGCAATTGGCGCAAATGCAGCAGCACCAAGAATATAGCGCCAACCAAGGCCAGCCAGAAACAAAACAAAAATACCAGATACGGCTACCAACAAAGAGGTTCCTAAGTCTGGCTGCTTAGCAATAAGTAAGACAGGTAAAACAATCAAACCCAATACGGAAGCGATTTGCTTAAACGACGGCGGCAACTGCCTATCTGAAAAATACCAGGCGATCATCATTGGCATGACAATTTTCATAATTTCTGATGGTTGAAACCTTAACCCTCCTGGTAAGGACAACCAACGCTGAGCACCTTTTGCACCGACACCAAACAGCAATACACCCACCAAAAGAACAGAGATAAAAACAAACAAAGCAGGAGAAGAGCGGCGCATATATTTAGGAGGTAATTGCGCCAAGGTCAGACAAACAATCATCCCTATAATTAAACGAAAAATCTGTCGCTCAACCATGGCTTCATTTTGCCCAGAGGCGGAATATAGAACAAATAAACCACCGCCAATTAAAAGTAATAAAGAGCCAATAAGCAAAATATCAATATGAACCAACTTCCATAAACGCGCATTGGTAAAAGCCAGCGCTCTACGATAAAAGCTATCAGTCATTATTGTTTACCTTTTAAATAATCATACTGTGCTGGGTAATCGTCATAAAGGTAAGCATCAAACAGCTGCTTACTTAAGTCTGCAGGTTTAGAACTACTTCCACCATTCTCGAAAATGGCAAACACTGAAATCTTAGGGTTCTTAGCTGGAGCAAAACCAATAAACAAGGCGTGGTCATGCAACCTTTTCTCTAATTTATCAGAGTCGTACTCCTCATCTTCTTGTAGACTAAAAACCTGCCCTGTACCGGTTTTACCTGCGATATCATATTTTGTTCCTCGCAAACGTCTGGCGGTACCTTTTGAATCGGTAATTACCTTTCTCATCGCATTCGTCATACGATCCCAGTTTCGTTGATCTTTTAAAATAATATTTTGGGCTTCGCCTCGATCACCCTCAAAAGTTGCAGGTTCACCCCCAATGGTATTTGCCATACGAGGATTATAATAGTGGCCTTTGCTTGCTAACGCTGATGTTGCAGTAGCAATCTGCACTGGAGTCGCAACCATGAACCCCTGCCCAATACCTACGTTAACTGAGTCTCCTGGATACCAGGGTTCTTTATATTTAGCTTGCTTCCATTCATTCGATGGCAACAAACCAATACTGTCGCCATTTAAATCCAATAAACTACTTTTGCCAAAACCAAAGCGGGATAAGAAATTATGTATAGGGGTAATCCCCATCTTATTGGATAACTGATAATAATAAGTATCAACGGATTCAATAATAGAACGTTCTAAATCAATCCAACCATGGCCCGTTCGCTTCCAATCTCGATATCGACGCCCATCTGGATTAATCTGATAATAACCTTTTGCAAAATAACGCTCAGTCCATGAAGCAAAGCCGTATTCAAGCCCCGCAAGAGCCATAAAAGGTTTGATAGTTGAAGCTGGGGGATAACCACCACGCAAGGCGCGGTTAAAAAGAGGAAGTCTTTTAGACTGGCGCAGTATTGAGTAATCTTTAACTGAAATACCACGAACAAATAAGTTGGGGTCAAAGGCAGGTTTAGAAACTAAAGCTAGAATCCCCCCTGTAGAAGGGTCAATTGCAACAACAGATCCAGTATAATCACCAAGTAAATCATAAGCATATTGTTGTAATCTAGCATCTAAATATAAGTGTAAATCTTTACCTGGCATTGGACTTTGATTTTCCAATTCAGACATAATGCGTCCGCGAGCATTTACTTCAACTTTACTAAGGCCCGCCTCACCAAACAGCTCCTTTTCATAAAAGCCCTCAATACCAGTCTTACCAATAAACAAAGCGCCTTGATAAGCCAACTTATCAACTCGCTCTAGATCATTTGATGTAATTCGCCCCACATAACCAATAGCATGGGCAAAAGCCTCTCCATATGGATAATAACGCGTTAGCTGAGCTTCAACCTGAACACCATCCAGCTTATACAAATCAACCGCAACTTTTGCCCACTCTTCATCACTTAATTGAGATTTCAACGTAAGAGACTGATAAGGCCGACGATATTCTTTTAATCGACTGTCAAAATCCTCCCACTCACTGTCTGTAATTTCGATAATATCAGAAAGCATTTCTTTAAGGTGAGAGAGACTTTCGACACGCTCTGGAATAACTGTCAAACTGTGTATTGGTCGATTATCGGCAAGTACCAAACCATTACGATCATAAATTAAACCACGGGGTGGAGGATTGGTAACCAACATAACTCGGTTATCATTCGCCTTAGTTTGATAAAGTTCGTGCTCTATAATTTGAAGATAAAATAGCCTTGCCATTAATATGGCAACTAATGACAAAACAAAAATAGCAGCAGCTATTATACGACGCTGAGTAAGTCGTTTCTCTTGATGATAATTACGAAAATGTTGGTTTTGACGGCTCATCAATTCACCTTATCTGTGATACGGATGATTATTCATGAGAGTCCAAGCACGGTAAATTTGCTCTGATAAAAGAATCCTCACCATAGGATGAGGTAGTGTCAAACGAGACAATGACCAAACCTGATCAGCACGAGAGGTACATCGTGGATCAAGCCCATCGGGACCGCCTACTAATAAACTAACGTTGTAACCATCCATTCGCCATTGCTCTGTTTGATCTGCGAGCTGCTCGGTAGACCATTCTTTGCCCAATACTTCCATAGCTATCACCTTATCTCCAGAAGGGATAGCCTCAAGCATGGCATCTCCTTCCTTACGAATAGCTTTCGGTATATCTGTGTTTTTACCCCGTGGTGACATAGGTATCTCAATAAGTTCGAGCGCAAAGTCTTTTGGTAGACGTTTTGCATAATCATCATAACCTTGAGTTACCCATTTGGGCATTTTATTACCAACAGCAATCAAACGAACTCGCATCAAAAAAACCTTATAAAGTTTCTGGTTTAATGTCCCATAACTTCTCAAGATCATAAAAGGCTCGAGCTTCTTCAGTCATCACATGAACAACAACGTCATGCAAATCAACCAACACCCAATCACTTCCTGCTCCTCGACCTTCAAACCCTAATGGTTGAAGACCTTTAGATTTAAGATGCTCAATTACATTCTGTCCCAAACCATTAACATGACGCTTAGAAGTACCGGTGCAAATCACCATATAATCCATCATGTCGGTATGGTTTCCTACATTCAACACAGTGATCCTATCACCCTTGACATCTTCTAATGCTTCAACGGCAAGAGCTAAAATTTGATCCGCTGTGAGATTAAGTTGACTCATATAATTACGTTATCCTATCGATATAATTGATGTTGTTCTATGTATTTTTGAACGGGCTCTGGAAGTAAATACGCAATAGATTCATGCTTATTTGCCAACGACCTAATCATGCTAGAAGATATCCCTAAAGGAGTTAGTGTCTCAAACCAGATACGACCCGAAGGCGCGCATTGTAACTCATGGGATGAAAAGGCACGATAGTTTTCGCAAAAAGCACTCAACTCCGAAATCAGATCTGGCTCCCACCCTGGACGAGATACCACTAAAATGTGTGCAAACTCAATCAATGCATACCAATCATACCAAGTAGGAAGAGATAAAAAACTATCCATACCTAACACCATAATTAATGGTTCATCCGGACCTATTTCAGTCCTAATCTCTCGTAATGTATCAATACTATAACTAGGCCCCTCTCGCTCTATTTCACGAGAATCCACACTCAAGTTTTCATGGCATGAAATAGCAAGCCGAGCCATATCCAAACGCTGTTGAGGAGTAACCCTTGGCCTATCTTTATGGACAGGCTGAAAACAAGGAATCAGTCTTAATTCAGAATACTGATAGCGATCCAATACTTCGACGGCCGTTCGTAGATGACCATTATGGATAGGATCAAATGTCCCTCCCATAATAGCAACGCCAGATTTACTAGAAATCTTATCAGCTTTAATTGTCACGGGTATGGCCGTCACCAAGCACTATGTACTTTTGACTTGTTAATCCTAACAAACCAACTGGACCACGGGCATGAATTTTATCTGTCGAAATTCCAATTTCAGCACCAAACCCATACTCAAAACCATCAGCAAATGACGTTGAGGCATTTATCATGACTGATGATGAGTCAACTTCCGTCATAAAAGCACGTGTTTTCGAATAATTTTGCGATACGATTGCGTCAGTATGATGAGAACCATATTGATTGATATGAGCTATAGCTTCATCCATGTCGGAAACAATTTTAATAGACAGTTTAGGTGCATGGTATTCTGTATACCAATCCTCCTCTGTCGCAATTCCAATAGAAGCAGAAATAGATCTAGATTGCTCGCAACCGACCAGCTCCACCCCCTTACCTTCAAACGCACTCACTAATGGAGGTAATACTTCTTTCGCTATCTCAACATGGATTAATAACGACTCCATTGCATTACACACACCATAGCGACGTGTTTTTGCATTTAGGGCAATTTTAAACGCCTTATCAAAATCAGCTTCATTATCGATATAAACGTGACAATTACCATCAAGATGTTTAATCACAGGAACACGAGCGTTTTTACTAATACGCTCAATCAAGCCTTTACCGCCACGAGGTACAATGACGTCGACATATTCAGGCATAGTAATTAATTTACCTACCGCTTCTCTATCTGTTGTGTTTAAAACTTGAACAGCAGTAGAAGGCAGTCCAGAGAGTTCCAAGCCTTTCACAACGGCTTCGGCAATAGCTTGATTCGAATAAAAAGCTTCCGATCCACCACGTAAAATAGTTGCATTACCTGACTTCAAACACAAACTCGCAGCATCAATGGTTACATTAGGGCGGGACTCATAAATGATACCAACAACACCAAGAGGTACTCTCATTTGACCACGCTGAATACCTGATGGGAGATATACCATACCTGATATCTCACCAATTGGATCGGGTAAAGAAGCAACCTGTTTCAAGCCTTCAATCATGCTATCAATACGCTTATCATTAAGTAATAAACGATCCAGCAGAGCATCATCAAGCCCCTTAGTCCGACCATTTTCCATGTCTTTTAAGTTTTCTTCTATTAATCGAGGTCGCGCATCTTCTAAAGCTTCTGCCATAGCAAACAGAGCCATGTTTTTTTGCTGAGTGGATGCTTTAGCAAGTAGGCGGGAAGCCGCCCTAGCTTGCTGACCAATTTGATTCATATAAGATTCTAAAGACATTTTTAATCTCTAACAAAAGTAAAAATAACAAATAATAGGCCACAAAATAGATCGTGATCCAACTAAACAAGTCAGTATACTATCACAATATTTTTATTCATTTAGTGCAGATTTTCACGAAAAGGAAACTCCAGTGCCAGCCTCTACTTCTTTTACACTCTCAACAATCGGCATTGTCCACTCATGTTATAAGGAAAAGTTTGGAATTCCTCGTCAACCAGGGTTAGTCACTGAATCAACAGCACGCATCGAACTTATCCCTCCTTATAACCGAGTTGACATGTTAGAAGGCCTAAGTGATTTTTCTCATATCTGGGTTCAATTTATTTTTCACGCCTGCTTAACAGAAAAATGGAAAGCAAAAGTCCGCCCTCCACGCTTAGGTGGAAAAGAAAAACTAGGTGTATTCGCAACACGAGCAACACACAGACCTAATCCGATTGGCTTATCCGTTATAAAAATAGGCCGCATATATCAAAAAGACAAAAAAGTTTTTATCGATTTACATGGCGCTGATTTATTAGACGGGACGCCTATTTTAGATATAAAACCTTATCTACCTTATGCCGACAGCATTCCCGACTCCAAAGGTGGTTTTGCCCCCACATCGGCACCAACAAAAACAGTAGTCTTTTCTAGAGAAGCAAAACTACAATGCGAACATTATGAAAGTTTGCACAATAGAGAAATAACGACTTTAATAAAACAAATTATTGAACAAGATCCTCGACCATCATACTTATCTGAGCAAGTTGATAGGGAACATGGCATCACTCTTTGGGATATTAATATCAAATGGTGTGCAAGAAACGATCATCTCGAAATTCTTCGAATAGAACATGAATAAGAGAGTAGAACATGAATAAAAAACAGTTCTTAAATACTTACAAAAAAATTGACTCCATGGATAAAAATAAATCAGAAAATATCGAAAAAAAGCCGCTTTATCGCTCAGAACAAGACGAACGCCTGATAAAAGACTTCCATTATGCAAAATTCAGAAAAAATCTTCATAACACTCAACAAAGCGAAGAACTAAAAGACTTATCGGAGAAAGAAGATTGGGACGAAAAAGACACAGAAAAATTACTCAACTCACTACGCTAAAAAAACATACACCGACTCTATACCCATAGTTATCCACATGTTTTGTGTATAGTTTTCTTGTCAATAAATTCACTAAAATTAGATACAAAAAAAGCGGGCCTAAGCCCGCTTTTTTATAACTGCTAAAAATCAAAACTTAGTTTTGGTTTTCTAGTTGTGCTTTGATCAAATCACCGATAGTGGTAGGACCATTCGCTTCAACTTGCTGTTTCTCAGAATGCGCTTTCAACGCAGTCTTCTCTTCAGTTGCATCTTTCTGCTTGATAGAAAGAGTAATAGTACGAGCTTTACGATCAACATTGATGATCGCCGCTTCCACTTTATCGCCTTCTTTCAATACAGATGTTGCATCTTCAACACGTTCACGGCTAATTTCAGATACTTTCAAAGTAGCTTCAACGCCTTCAGCAAGAACAATTACAGCACCTTTCGCATCAACTTCAGAGACAGTACCGTTAACGATAGTGCCTTTGTCATTTTCTGCTACGAAAGCAAGGAACGGATCTTCTTCTAGTTGTTTAACACCTAGAGAAATACGCTCGCGCTCAGCGTCGATAGACAATACAACTGTTTCTAGCATATCGCCTTTCTTGTATTTACGAACTGCATCTTCACCAGTTTCTTCCCAAGATAGGTCAGATAGGTGAACAAGGCCGTCAATACCGCCGTCAAGACCAATGAACACACCAAAGTCAGTGATAGACTTGATTGCGCCAGAGATTTTGTCGCCTTTGTTGAAAGAAGTAGCAAACTCTTCCCATGGATTCATGGTGCACTGTTTGATACCTAGAGAGATACGACGACGTTCTTCGTCAATATCAAGAACCATAACTTCAACTTCATCACCGATCTGAACAACTTTAGATGGGTGGATGTTTTTGTTAGTCCAATCCATTTCAGATACGTGAACTAGACCTTCAACGCCTTCTTCAAGTTCAGCGAAGCAACCGTAGTCAGTCAAGTTAGTAACTTTAGCAGTTACTTTAGTGTTCTCTGGGTAACGAGCTTTGATAGCCACCCATGGATCTTCACCCAACTGTTTAAGACCTAGAGACACACGGTTACGCTCGCGGTCAAATTTAAGGACTTTAACGTCGATTTCGTCACCAACTGCAATAATTTCACTTGGATGTTTAATGCGTTTCCAAGCCATATCAGTGATATGTAGAAGACCATCAACACCACCAAGATCAACGAAAGCACCGTAATCAGTAAGGTTTTTAACAATACCTTTAACTTCTTGGCCTTCTTCAAGAGAAGCAAGCAATGTTTCGCGTTCAGCGCTGTTTGTCGCTTCCATAACGGCACGACGAGATACAACAACGTTGTTGCGTTTTTGATCAAGCTTAATAAGTTTGAACTCTAGATCCACACCTTCTAGGTGAGAAGTATCGCGGATTGGGCGAACATCTACCAAAGAACCAGGTAAGAAAGCACGGATGTTAGCGATATCAACAGTGAAGCCACCTTTGACCTTACCGTTAATTACACCGTGAACAATGGCATTTTCTTCGTAAGCTTTTTCAAGCACAGACCAAGTCTCTGCACGTTTCGCTTTTTCGCGAGACAATTTAGTCTCACCGAAACCATCTTCCACAGCTTCAAGTGCAACTTTAACTTCGTCACCGATGTTTAAGCTGAACTCACCACTTTCCGTTAGGAACTGAGAACGAGGAATTACGCCTTCAGATTTAAGACCTGCATGAACAGTTACCCATTCGCTGTCAATATCAACAACAATACCAGTAACAATTGAGCCTGGCGCCATTTCGACGGTTAACAGGCTTTCTTCAAACAGTTCTGCGAAGCTTTGAGTCATTGTATTTCCTATATAATCGGTCTAGCTAGGCTAAACCTTTATCCATATTGCCAGCAAATACGGGTCAGTTTTTTTGGGTTGTTGCGATAAAGGCTTGCTGGCCCTTTATCGACTTGAATAACATTTGATCTATTCTAGCACATTTCAGGCGCAGAAAAGAACAGATTATACGAGACCTGCTTTTTCCGTTTCAGAAAAAATAATCTCGACAACCTGTTCTACTGTCAAATCTGTACTATCGATTACTAAGGCACCTGCAGCAGGCACAAGAGGAGCAATTTCTCGATTTGCATCTCGCTCATCTCGCTCTTTAATCGTTTTTATAAGTTCCGCTAGATTAACAGCTTCCCCTTTTTGCTGCAATTGCTGCAAACGTCTCTGAGCACGCTCTTCAGCAGATGCAGTTAAGAATATTTTGATTTGCGCTGATGGAAAAACCACCGTCCCCATATCGCGCCCATCCGCCACCAACCCTGGCTGTTGCGAAAAAGCACGCTGACGAAGTAACAAACCTTCACGAACAGCAGGAATAGCAGCGAGTTTAGACGCATTATTACCAACCTCTTCGGTACGAATGGCTTGTGTAACCTTCTCACCTTCTAGAATAATTTCAACTTTACCTTCGTCTGATTGCTCAAATTGGATATCCAGATGTTCAGCCAATACTTTGAGCGTATCAACATCATCTACAGACATACCATGATGAGAAACTGCAAGGGAGAGAAGACGATATAACGCACCGCTATCCAGCATGTGCCATCCCAGCTTTTCTGCGATTAATTGACTTACAGTGCCTTTACCTGCACCACTTGGACCATCAATCGTAATAACTGGGCCTTGGTTGATCATAACTATTCCTCTTTAAAAACTATTGCGCCACTAAACAATGAAAACCTAATTGCAAAGCGACACTCTCTAACTCACTAAATTCTTCTAGCAATTTTTGACAGTCATTAATTTTAGTTACTGCCTTACTTCTAGCGCCTAACGCAATCATGGCAAGCGCAAGCCGATCATCACCGGCGCAATCTAGCTCTCCACCTTGCGGCAAACCGCCCTTAATAATTAACTCGCCATTCTGATAGACACTAACAATCTTCATATGCTCAAGTGCATCCACTAAAGCCAATATTCTATCTTCATAATAATAAGGTAATTCATTAATACCTTTTATATGACTGTCTCCGTTTGCATAAGCCGCAGCCACACACAAAAGAGGCAATTCATCTCTAAACCGATAGCTTTGTTCAGAACCCAAATCAAAAGCACTCAACTCAGAAAAACCAACACGAAGAGCACCTTCATAAAGCCCGACTGAACCAGCTTCAGGTATTGAAATATCCGCACCAATTGATTGCAAAAAAGACAAATAATCGAATGACACAGAATCTAAACCGGCATTATCTATTATCAATTCAGAACCAGGTAATAAACTTGCTAATAAAACCAACCAGGCGGTTTCATGCTCATCACCAGATAAAACAATATGCGTTCCGACAGGAGCTGATGGCTCAATATTAAAGCCATTATTCGCTTCCGATATTGCTATACCAAAACGACGCAATAAAACCTCACAATGAGATAAGCCAAGCGATAACGGCCTAACATAACTACTACTAGTTGTGTACAGTGTGGCTAAAAATGCCGCCATTCGAAGACGTTCCGAACCACTTTTTAAAGAAATAGAAACTTTGGAGCATTCACCTGGAGATAATACCGCAGGCAAACAATTACTCACTTCCGAAGTAACCTCACACCCCATATCTTTTACTAAAGAGAATAAGTCACTCAGTGACTGATTCAACAACACCCCTTCAGCAACAACAGACGTCACAAAAGACTGTCCAGCCAAAACTGGCAACAATAAATACAGACTCTCTCTAGACTCATGAACATTAATAGGCGCAATAGGTGCTTTTAAACCCTTGAGACCAACACCATGGATTCGAAGCTGATCAGTCGCCATTTCTTCGATAACCACGCCCATATCTCTAAATGCCTGCATAGTAATGCGCACATCACCATTTAAATCTATGTTATCTAATTCACTAACACCTATAGATAGCGCCGCTATAGTAATCGCTTTATGTGACAAAGATTTGTCACCCAACAAAGAAATACGGCCTTTCAATGCTGAAGCAGGTAAAACAGATAGCGAAACAGGACGCACTTCTTTTGTAGTTCCAATTGTACGCTGCTCTAAAACTCGAAGAAAATGATCTCGCGCAGACTTTGCGCGAGTAAAAACACCAAACATACTCGCACCATCACCTTGCTCTATTGCGGTACGCATATCAGCAAGACGATCAGTAAAATGATCTAATGTCGCTAAAGTTGCGTCTTTATTTGCCATAAAGACATCTCGCCACATAACTGGGTCACTGGACGCAATTCGGGTAAAATCACGAAAACCACCAGCAGCAAACTTAAAAACATCCTGACTACGTTCACCATTAGCGAGAGCATCAACCAAGGTATAAGCAAGCAAATGCGGCAAATGACTGGAAGAGGCCAAAACATGATCATGATGTTCAACATCCATGCTCACCACATCTGCCCCAACGGATCGCCAGATACGATGCAAACGATCAAGCAAAACAGGATTGCTGTCTGGCAAAGGCGTCACTATCGCCATATGTTTTTCAAATAGCAAAGGATTAGAAGCTAATACACCACTTTTCTCAGCACCAGCGATTGGGTGACTAGGAATAAAATTAGAAGGCACTTCCTTAAAAACTCGACGAGCCGCCTCAACAACACTACCTTTCGTTGAACCCACATCCGTAATTAACGTACGCTCAGATAAAAAAGGCTTTATTTCATGTAGAACCGACTCCATCGCTCGAACTGGTGTCGCCAAGATAATAACATCCATTTTACCAATATATTCTGCAGACAATTCAGCGGGGTAATCAATAACCCCCGTCGACACTCCTAACGCTAACTCACCTTCTCGACGATCAGCCCCATAAAGTGTCGCCAGACCTCGATCTCTAAGTGCTTTTGCGAAAGAACCACCAATCATGCCAAGACCAATGATCATAACATTACCAAATTTCTTACTTTCTTGGGGCATAGTATCCAGAGGCATCTAAAAATTACTCGTATCTATCAAAGTACAACACACCTAGCAATATTCAAAAGTGATTAATGACTAAAGTACAGCCACAGGATAAGAACCTAACACCTTCACTTCAGATGCTTTTTCGCGGAGTTCATCAATAACAGCGCAACATGCCTCATCTAGATAGTGACCAACGAAATCAATGTAAAAAATATAACCCCAACGACTCATCAATGAAGGACGAGTCTCTAATCGAGTCATATCAACACCATGACGCTCAAATGCCTCAAGCAAATGATACAAAGCACCTGGTTCATTTTTAGCACTAATTAACAAAGAGGTTTTGTCCTTGCCACTAGGTGGCACATCTTGATTACCTACTATTAAAAAGCGCGTTGTGTTATCAGGACGATCTTCAATATTAGCGGATACTTTTGACAGGCCATATAACTCACAAGCCACCTCACCAGCAATCGCAGCAACAGCACGACCACTTCTGCCCGCATCAGCCGCGAGACGAGCCGCTTCTGCATTCGAACTTACAGCAACACGCTCAGCGTGAGGCCAGTAGCGATCCAACCAAGCTCGACACTGTGCTAATGATTGTTGATGTGAATAAATATGCGTAACATCTTCGGAATTAATATTAGGACTCACCAACAAATGATGGTGAATACGCTCTTCCACTTCTCCGCAAATTTTCAAGCGAGAATCTCGAAAACTATCTAAAGTGTGATTAACAACACCTTCCGTGGAGTTTTCAACTGGTACAACACCATAATTTGCAGCGCCCGATTCCACCTCACGAAAAACCTCATCAATTGCAGCCATAGGAGCACTAATAATAGATTTACCAAAATGCTTTAATGCTGCTTGCTGAGTAAAAGTACCTTCCGGTCCTAAAAAAGCGATGCGCATTGGTTTTTCCAGTGCAAGACAAGAAGACATAACTTGACGAAAAATCTTCGCCATTTCTTCATTACCAAGAGGCCCTTCATTACGCTCCATCACACGACGTAACACCTGAGCCTCTCGCTCTGGACGGTAGAAAACAACGTCATCACTCTGCTCTGCCAGTTTAACTTCAGCAACTTTTTGAGCGCAGCGTGCACGTTCATTAATCAAAATTTGAATTTGCGAATCAATTGAATCAATACGATCACGCAATAACGGCAGTGTATTTGGCACCGCATTTTTAGAGTTAGACATGCTATTTATTACCCGTGACGTTCTTCAAAAGCTGCGCATAAAGTCGATTAATGCAATTACACCTTCCATTGGCATAGCGTTGTAGATACTGGCTCGCATTCCACCAACAGAACGATGACCAGCCAATGTTCGCAAACCAGCCTCTTCAGATTCTTTAATAAACAAAGCATCTAATGAGTTATCCGCTAAAATAAAAGGTACATTCATACGAGATCTAAACGCTGGCTCGACTGGGTTTGAATAAAATGCACTAGAATCAATAAAATCATACAAAGCTTGTGCTTTACGAATATTGATCGCCTCTATTGCATCAACACCACCCTGCTCTTCCAACCACTCAAACACAAGATCTGCCAAATAAATGGCAAAAGTAGGCGGTGTATTTATCATGGAGTCATTTGCAGCTAAATTAGCAAAACTCCAAATAGAAGGCAGATCATCACTAGAGCGAACCAATAAATCTTTACGTACAATACAAATAACCACACCTGCAGGGCCAACGTTTTTCTGAGCACCTGCGTAAATCATACCGTATTTACTTACATCAATCTTTCGAGACAAAATAGTTGAAGACAAATCTGCCACAATCGGCAAATTCGTTTCAGGTAAATTAGAAAACTCGACACCACCAATTGTTTCATTTGGGCAAAGGTGCAGATAAGCCGCACTTTCATCTAATTCAAGACTAGAGAAGTCAGGGACACTCGTGTAGTTGTGTTCTTTAGAAGAACCAACAACATTCACTTTCGTAAAGAGTTTTGCTTCTTTTATTGCTTTAGAAGACCAAGCCCCGGTATCTAAATAGCAAGCTGAATCAAACCCATTAACTAGATTTGCAGGGATTTGAGAAAATAAAGTAGACGCACCACCTTGTACAAACAAAATTTCGTAATCATCACTAACATTAAGCAAGCGAGACAAACGCGCCTTAGCCGAAGCCAATATGGACATAAACTCAGCACTACGATGGCTCATTTCCATAACGGAAACACCAGCACCATGCCAATCTAACATTTCAGCTTGTGCTTTCTTCAAAACGGCTTCTGGAAGCGCTGCTGGACCAGAACAAAAATTATATACTCGGCTCATCCTGCTTATTACCTCTAGTATTCTCAGGACCTATCTACAACAAAAGCGACGCACCTAGGTGCGTCGCTTATTTACTATTCCGTATCAGCTTCTGTGATATCTGGAGATTCATCGCCATCATTTGGCACTTGATCGATTGTGACGTCATCCGCCTCATCAATCTCAACGTCTCCTTCATCATCTTCCACAACACGTTCAATACCAACCAGATGCTCATCATTCGTTAAACGAATCAAAGTCACACCTTGAGTATTTCGCCCTTGGCAAGATACTTCCGTTACTCGAGTACGAACAAGTGTCCCTTGATCTGTAATCAAGATAATTTCATCCGTTTCATCAACCTGAGCAGCACCAATCACAGGACCGTTACGATCAGACACTTGAATACCGATAACACCTTGACCACCACGCCCATAAACAGGGAAATCTTCAACCGCAGTACGTTTACCATAGCCATTTTCACAAGCCATCAACACTGCAGAGCCTTCTTGAGGAACAATAAGAGAAACCACTTTCGCGTCTTCACCTAAACGAATACCTCGAACGCCTGCTGCAGTACGCCCCATCGGACGAACATCAGACTCTTTAAAGCGAATTGTTTTACCAGAAGAAGAAACCAACATAATGTCGTTTTCACCCGTAGTAACCGACACTCCAACAAGCTCATCCGTTTCATCAAGACTCAATGCAATCAGACCGGTGGAACGAGGACGAGCAAAGTTCTGCATCGCAGTTTTCTTAACCGTACCTTTTGCAGTAGCCATAAAAATATAACTACTTGCTTCTACATTTGCGTCATCAGCAACATCTTCATCGCCCTCTTCTTTCCCTGCGTCCTCAACAACTGGCAAAGGCAATAAGGCAGAAATGGATTCACCATCTCGTAGAGGCAATAAATTGACGATAGGACGACCTTTTGCCCCACGACTTGCCACTGGAATCTCAAAAACTCGCAACCAATATACTTTACCGAAGTTACTGAAAAGCATGATGGTATCGTGACTACTGGTCACAAGAAGATGTTCAATGTGATCCTCATCTTTCATGCTAGCTGAGGATTTACCACGACCACCACGACGTTGAGCTTGATACTCTTCTAGCGGCTGAGATTTTGCATAACCGGTATTCGAAATCGTCACAACCATAGGCGCTTCATCAATCAAATCAGCAATGGTTAAATCTTGACGGGAAGTTAAAATTTCTGTTCGACGTGCATCACCAAAAGAATCACGCACCTCTTCAAGCTCTTCACGGATAACTTCCATCAAACGATCTGGATTAGAGAGGATATTCAAAAGCTCAGCAATAAGCTCAATCAGAGACTTATATTCACCAAGTAATTTTTCATGCTCCAGTCCTGTCAAACGGTGTAAACGCAAGTCTAGAATTGCTTGGGCTTGATCTGGCGACAAATGATAAGCGCCATCAACAAAACCATAACCAGCTTCTAAATCATCAGGGCGACACGCATCTGCACCGGCACGCTCCAACATAGCAACCACATTACCTGGCTGCCAAGATTCACTAACAATTTTTTCTTTTGCTTCAGCTGAAGTTGGAGATGTACGAATCAATTCAATAACACGATCTATATTTGCCAACGAAACAGCCAAACCTTCAAGGATATGACCACGTTCACGGGCTTTACGAAGCTCAAAAATAGTTCGACGAGTAACCACTTCACGACGATGCTTAACAAAACATTCAAGAATTTGCTTAAGGTTTAGTAACTGTGGACGACCGTCAACCAAGGCCACCATATTGATACCAAACACAGACTGCAATTGAGTTTGAGTAAAAATATTATTAACAACAACGTCTGGATTTTCGCCACGACGCAGCTCAATAACAATACGCATACCATCTTTATCAGACTCATCACGAAGCTCACTAATACCTTCAAGCTTCTTGTCTTTCACTAGTTCTGCAATTTTTTCAATTACTTTCGCTTTGTTAAGCTGATAAGGAATCTCGGTGAAAACGATGGATTGACGGTTGCCTTTCTCCATGTCTTCAAAGTGATGACGGGCACGCATATAGATACGACCGCGCCCTGTTTTATAAGCTTCAATAATACCAGCACGACCATTGATAAACGCCCCTGTTGGGAAGTCAGGTCCTGGGATATGCTCAACAAGATCTTCAATGCTAATGTCTGCATTATCAATAACAGCAAGACAACCATCGATAATCTCACCAAGATTATGAGGAGGAATATTAGTCGCCATACCTACTGCGATACCAGCGGAGCCATTAACAAGCAATCCCGGTACACGTGCAGGCAATACTTCTGGCATAAACTCTGTGCCATCATAGTTAGGCACAAAATCAACGGTCTCTTTCTCAAGATCCATCAAAAGATGGTGAGAAATTTTCGCCATACGAATCTCGGTATAACGCATCGCGGCAGCACTATCACCATCGACAGAACCGAAATTACCTTGACCATCAACCAAGGTATAACGCATTGAGAAAGGCTGCGCCATACGAACAATAGTGTCGTATACAGCAGAATCACCATGTGGGTGATACTTACCGATTACATCACCGACGATACGCGCCGATTTTTTGTACGGTTTATTCCAATCGTTTTTAAGTTCATTCATCGCAAATAGAACACGACGGTGAACAGGTTTTAATCCGTCTCGTACATCAGGTAATGCTCGACCTACAATTACGCTCATTGCGTAATCTAGGTAAGACCCCTTAAGTTCATTTTCGATACTGACGGGAATAATTTCTTTGGCTAATTCACCCATAGGTACAACCGATCCTTTATGCCGCGAAAGTCAAAAAGACTTTCTAATATCTTTTTATAAGCGCCGCATTATAACATAAGGAAATAAATAACACCCCTTCAAGAATGTGTTTTGTTACCCAATATTGTATTTAGACGAAGCTACTTATTCGATTCCACTTCATTATGCCTCCCTAGCTTCTTAATCAAGCATCCTTTAGATGTAAATCAAGTTAGCTATTGGTCAGCTCATTAGGTTGGCGCTATACTAGAAAAAAGCAAGCTTCTCTGTAATATTCTTAAAACAGATCTAAAGAGAAAGTCACAACGTAGTCCTTTAGATAATAACACCAATAAATAGACCCAAAGAAGCCTACAACCAACACCTAAAGCAGCTAAAAAACCAAGCGGGCACTTTAGTTTTAGCCGTATATAAATGGAAAACATATAAAATGACAAACCCACAACAAAACAATGTAGATTTAAATGAAGTTGCAAAGTTTGAAGCTTTGGCGAGCAAATGGTGGGATACAGAAAATGAATTCAAACCACTTCATGATATCAACCCTTTGCGCACCAATTACATCAACGAACGCACATCAGGATTAAAGGGCAAGAAAGTTATTGATATAGGATGTGGTGGTGGCATTTTATCAGAAGCAATGGCAAAACTTGGCGCCAATGTAAAAGGTATCGACATGGGCGAAGCACCTCTTGCGGTGGCTAAACTACATCTCGAAGAATCAAAGCTTGATATTGATTATGAAAAAATCACCGCCGAAGAAATAGCGCAGCGAGAAGCTGGCCAATATGATGTAGTCACCTGCCTTGAAATGTTAGAGCACGTACCAGATCCAGCATCAGTAATCAAAGCCTGCATGACACTTGTTAAACCCGGCGGACACGTATTTTTGTCAACCATTAACAGAAACCCAAAAGCGTATCTTTTTGCCATTATCGGAGCAGAATACATCCTCAACATGCTTCCTAAAGGCACACATGACTATGCAAAATTCATCCAACCTGCTGAACTTAACAATTACGCACGGTCCGCAGGACTAGAAGTCATCCACATGACAGGTATGACTTACAACCCTCTAACAAAGATATACAAACTGAACGATAAAGATGTGTCTGTAAATTACCTAATGCACACTCAAAAATCCAACACCTAAGCAAGGTGCAAGGAGGAGATATGTTTCATTATCAAGCCCCAAGCCAACTACTAAAAGACAAAGTTATCCTCGTTACAGGTGCAGGTGATGGCATCGGTAAAACCGCAGCTATCACCTACGCAAAACATGGCGCAACCGTCATACTACTTGGCCGTACTACAAAAAAACTCGAGACTGTTTACGATTTCATAGACAAAAACCAATACCCTCAAGCCGCTATTGTGCCACTAAACCTTGACGGCGCCTCAGAGCATGATTACCTAGAGCTTTCTAATACAATAAAAAGTGAATTTGGACATCTTGATGGCATTCTTCACAATGCAAGCCTATTAGGGCAACGCACATCTTTAGTGAACTACGACCCCGCCTTATTTGAACAAGTAATGCGCGTTAATGTCACTAGCCAACTACTGCTAAACCAAGCCCTGCTCCCTCTAATGGAAAAAGCCGAAAATGCTTCCATTATCTTTACATCTTCCGGAGTCGGTAGAACAGCAAGGGCAAACTGGGGGGCGTACGCAATTTCAAAATTTGCAACTGAAGCCATGATGCAATTATTCGCCAGCGAACTTGCCGAGCTATCACCAAACATCCGTGCAAATGCCATTAACCCTGGCGCAACCAGAACTAACATGCGCGCAGGAGCATTTCCAGAAGAAGACCCAAACACCCTTTCGACCCCAGAAGATATTATGCCGATTTATCTTTATCTAATGGGTAAAGACAGCCTTACAATTAACGGTCAATCCTTAAACGCTCAATAAAATAATGTGGTAGATGCAACGGATAGCTCAGAAGTCCATTGCATCTTCTCATATGCTTCAGTTAATCTGAGGAGATGAATCACACCCTTAAAAAAGCAATTTCCTATTTCACTCTACTTTCAGCGCTGGCATCACTTCCAGGCCATGCTGACGACACAACCTCAAACCACAATACAACAGAGAAAAACACACAATTGAATACAGATGAAGTGGAGAGCAGAGCAGCAAAAATCGATGATACAAAAAAAAACATGAAAAACACCGAAACCACACAAAATAACATCAAAGAAATAGCCAATAAAAGCCTAACAGACACAAACAGCTATTACACAATAACGCTACCAAACAAACTTAAAGTACTATTAATCAGCGACCCTCAGGCAGAACGTTTTTCAGCTTCATTATCCGTTGGTGTAGGAAGCTTCCAAGATCCAGATGAGCAACAAGGTCTTGCCCACTTTTTAGAACATATGCTTTTCTTAGGCACAGAAAAATACCCAGAATCCGGAGACTATCAATCTTTCATTAATACAAATGGCGGTTCACATAATGCTTACACAAGCACAGACACCACTAATTTTTATTTCGATATAAAACCTAATGCATATGAAGGCGGACTTGATAGATTTGCTCAGTTCTTCACCACACCACTATTTAGTGAATCACTAACTCAACGAGAAAAAAATGCAGTAGATGCAGAGTACAAAGCGAAATTTAAAAATGAGAGCCGACGTAACAATCAAGCATTCAAAACACTAATTAACTCAGAACACCCATACAACCGTTTCACTGTAGGTAATTTAGACACCCTAAAAGACCTTCCAAACAATCCATTAAGAGAACAGCTACTCTCACTTTATAAGCAAAATTATTTTGCCGAAAATATGGCATTAGTCTTAGTTGCAAACCTATCACCAGACCAACTAGCAACGCTTGCTCGCCAATACTTTTCAGACATTCCGAGCAACACATTAAAGGATGAGGAACACTACTCAACACTCATCCCTGTCGGAAAGCCTCACCTACAATTTGTTCGCTCACTCATCGACAACAACACCTTGTCTTTTTATTATCAAATTGATGCTCAAAGTGACAATTACAAAACACAACCTACACGCTATTTATCCTATATATTAGGTAACGAAAACAAGGGTTCTTTATTTGCATCCTTAAAGTCAGAAGGGCTTATCAATAGCATTTCTGCCAGCACCAGCCCCGACTATGGCGACAATGCTTTTTTCTCAGTAAAAATGCATCTCACTAACGAGGGTATGGAAAAAATAGATACAGTAGCCAAACAATTATTTGCCACTATCAGCCTATTAAGATCTTCTTCAATAAACCCTCTCTATCTTGAAGAAGGCCTCAAACTTAGCCAGTTAATGTATAACAATCAAAACTATGTTGATCCACAAAGACTCGCTAGATCCCTGTCATCGAGAATGCTTAAAATTCCAGTCGAAGACATATTAAGCAGCTTTCGTGTTGACACAACAGCCAGCAAAGAACAAGTAGCTCGCCTCTTACAGCAACTCAACACAGAGAACCTATTAGTTCAGATAGCAACTAACAAAGATTTCCCCGAGAGCTGGGCCAAAGAGCCAATAACATGGAAAACAGAACCTTGGTATCAAACCCAATACAGCAACAATGACTTTAGTCAGACATTTTTAAATTTTGTCAATCTAGCTGTCACAAGCACTTATGTAAGCTTGCCTGAAAAAAACAACTTCATTCCAGAGTCACTAAATTTAATTGATGGAAAAGACGACGAACCTTCTATTATTTTCCAAAAAGAAGGCTTCACCTATTGGAACAAGTCTGACTCAAGCTTCAAAAAGCCAGTTGCCATGAATTTCGTCACCATACGCTTCGATCATGCAACAGACACTCCAGAAAATACGTTACTAAACAGGTTATGGAGCCGTCTCTTTAATGACAGCGTAAGCGAATCTACATATGCCCCTTATGTCGCAGGTCTAGGCTTTACCTTTTATCCTCATGCAAATGGCGCCACACTTAGAACAAATGGCTACTCAGATAAACAAGGTACTTATATCACTTGGCTGATCGACCAACTTTTTCTATTCCGACCAAGCATAGAGCGATTTGAATTAGCCAAAAAGCAGCTTATAAAAGACCTGAGCAATCAAAAAAGTCGACAAGCGTACCGCAATGCCAATTCAGCATTTAGTACGTTAATAACAAAAAACAGTTTCACTACTGAAGAGTTAGAAAGCGCCCTAACATCACTATCATTAGAAGATCTATTGGCTTTCACAAAACAAGCCAGAGAACACTTTGACATTGTTGGCTACAGCACTGGCAACGTAACCAAAGAGCAAACTGAGAAATTAGCAACTTCTCTTTACCAGCGCTTCGACGGCCGTTTATTCCCAAGAACACCAATAGAAATTGAAACAAAGCACCTAACCGCTCAACAAAAGTTACATTATAAATTTGACTCCACTAGTGACGATAGTGTCGTGCTTTACACAATAATCAGCACCAGTACACAACCCCCAGAAACAACAAAAGTAGAAGCCATTACAGAAAAGGCCCATATATCCATACTCAAAAAGCTCATCAACAGTCCGTTCTACCAAGAACTCAGAACCAACAAACAACTCGGCTATATTGTTGGTACACAAAATTTAAGCACACGAGATACCCCTATCTTAGGCTTATTAGTTCAATCTCCAAATAAAGACACATTAACCATCATCACAGCCATACAAGATTTTCTAACAGAACAAAAAAACAGATTAGAAACACTTTCACAAGAGGAATTCAATACAGCAAAGAGTGCACTGCTAAGCGAGCTCAGAACAAAACCTAAGAACCTAAGCGACAATGCACTAAATGAATGGCGTCAAATTGCAAAAGGTGAAGAGTATCAAACAAGGGAAGAATGGATTAACACGGTAGAAAAACTCAATATAGAAAATTTCATTCAGTTTACGAAAGATAAATTACAAGCCATTGAATCTACAAACATTATCGTTCATAACAAAGCATTTCCAGCGGAATTAGTTGAAGAAAACTGGATGACATCATCCCCTTCTTCACTACTACCCATTAACGAAAGTAGTCTAAATAGAATCGGAGCTTTAGAAGCAATAGAAGAGGTTAAACAAGATTAAAACAATCTATCCTCCAATCAATTGCTCTAACCTTTCTTCATCACTTTTCCCTCTTTCGTCATTATTCATGGAAGAGCCAGACCTAACTGGTGAAATGCCTTTTCCTGCTGGAGAAAAATCCCCTACATCAGGCACAATAGCATGATTAGAGATATCGTCAGGTGGATCAACTTGATCACCAAAAACACCGATTTCAGGCATCATACGAAGACGTTTTTCTTGAATCTCATCAGGTATATTTCCAGTAAACAAAACAGTAAAAGGTGCCTCTTCTGTTCGGCGATTTACTTCATCATAAATTTCCTGTTCACGCTCAGCGATATCATTCTCTTCCAGATACGAAGACACTTTTCCATCTGCCGCAATAACAACATTAGGACCCAAGGTTGAAACAGAGCGATCAACGGGAATCACCGAAACCTCTTCAGGGGAGCTAACGACTACTTGATGTTCAGTACGTATTATTTGGTTCCCATAAATAATATCGATAGGCTGACGCTCAACAGTCTGAGCACCGGCAACTAATGGTACAAAGCAAAGCATCCAAAAAGATTGTTTCATAATCACCCCAAAGCATGAATCCATATACTATAAGAGATAAAAAGACATTAAAAAAGGAGTTCAGTTAACACTGAACTCCTTTTCTTGATTATCTTCAATCGAAATTAAAGTGTAATCACATCAAAATCAGCAACAGGCTCTGCTTCAGCGTCATAATCAACACCATCGAGACCAAAACCAAACAACCTCAAGAACTCGTCTTTATAAAGCTGGTAATCTGTTTCCGCGAATAAGTTAGCATCAGTAATTTTCGGCCAAAGATCGCGACATGCTTGCTGAACATCTTCACGCAATTCCCAATCATCCAAACGTAAACGATTTTTATCATCGGTAAGCTCAGATGGATTGTTATTATTGTATAAACGCTCAGAGAACATGCGATAGATTTGATCCATACAACCTTCATGAAGGTTCTTTTCACGCATTATTTTGAAGACCATTGCTAAATACAAAGGCATAACAGGAATAGCAGAAGAAGCCTGTGTAACAACAGATTTCAACACAGCAACATTCGCACCACCATTCAATGAAGCAAGCTTGCTATCAATAGCCGCAGAGGCACGGTCTAAATCTTCCTTCGCCTTACCTAATGCTCCATGCCAATAAATTGGCCAAGTAATATCAGAACCAATATAAGAGTAAGCAACAGTACGAACACCATCAGCTAACACACCAGCTTCTTGTAGAGCAGACATCCAAAGCTCCCAATCTTGACCGCCCATAACCGTCGTCGTTGCTGCAACTTCTTCTTCTGTCGCTGGCTCGATTTCAGCTTCGATAATAACGTCTTTGTTCGTATCGATGGCAGTAGATTTGTATGTTTCACCAATAGGCTTAAGCACAGAGCGAATCACTTCACCTGTTTCTGGCATTTTACGTACTGGAGAAGCCAGTGAGTAAACTACCATATCCACTTGACCAAGATCCTCTTTGATCAAATCAATTACTTTTGCACGGGCTTCATTTGAGAAAGCATCGCCATTAATACTTTTAGAGTACAAACCCTCTTCTTTCGCTGCTTTATCAAAAGCCGCCGAATTATACCAACCTGCGGTACCTGTTTTCTTCTCAGTACCAGGCTTTTCAAAGAAAACACCAATTGTTGCTGCACCAGAACCAAATGCTGCAGCGATTCGAGAAGACAAGCCATAGCCACTAGATGCACCGATCACAAGCACTTTCTTAGGACCGTTTTCAACTTTCCCTTTACTCTTAGTAAAAGCGATTTGATTTCTTACATTCTGCTCACAACCTACTGGGTGTGTTGTTGTACAAATAAATCCGCGAATCTTTGGTTTTATGATCATAATTATCTTCTCAACGTCATGTTTTGCTTACGTCTTGCCTGACAATCCCGACAAACGAGGCAGGCAACACAAATCTGTTCGCCATGATACAATAGCCAAACGAATATGTCCTGATTCTCGTTTAAATCCTGAATCTAAAAAGTTTTTTCTTTCAATAAATAGCTTCTATAGAGAGCACTGTGCACCTACTTATTATTGGCTACGTCTGGCCAGAACCCAATTCTTCGGCTGCTGGCAGCCGTATGATGCAATTACTCAACTGTTTTTATAACAAACAATGGCAAATATCTTTTGCCAGTCCAGCTCAACAAACAGAGCACATGGCGGACTTGTCTTTATTAGGCATTACTCCAGATCATATTGACTTAAACGACACCTCATTCGATCACTACATTGCCGAAAAAAAGCCTGACATAGTTATCTTTGATCGCTTCATGATGGAAGAGCAATTTGGTTGGCGTGTTGAAAAGTTTAGCCCTAATTCTTTGAGGGTACTAAACACAGAAGACCTTCACTCATTGCGACAAGCTAGACACTTGGCATTAAAGCAAAACAGAGAATTTCAAATAGAAGACCTTTACAACGATCATGGCATTCGAGAAATTGCAGCTATCCATCGTTGTGACCTCACTTTGATGATTTCTGAGACAGAGACTCAACTTTTAATGGATGAGTTTCAAGTGCCAGAAACACATTTACTGCATTTACCTTTTATGCTCCCCCTCCAAAAAACATGGATACACTTCCTTCTTTTGAAGAGCGTGATCACTTTATTAGTATTGGAAATTTTCGTCACGCACCGAATTGGGATGCTGTACTGCAATTGAAAACAGAACTTTGGCCAAAAATACGTAAACGCCTACCTAAAGCAGAACTTCATGTTTATGGCGCTTATCCGCCCCCCAAAGCAACTCAACTACATAATGTAAAAGAGGGGTTCTTAGTGAAAGGCTGGGCAGAAGACGCGCAACAAGTGATGCAAAACGCAAGAATATGTTTGGCGCCTTTGCGTTTTGGCGCAGGAATAAAAGGCAAACTAGTTGAAGCCATGCAGATGGGCACGCCAAGCATAACAACCCACATAGGTTCAGAGTCCATGCACGGCAACCTACCTTGGAATGGCGTGGTAGCAGACAACAATGATACTTTTATCGATGCCGCTGTGTCACTTTATAAAGACAAAAGAAGCTGGAAGCTGATGCAACAAAATGGTAATCGAATCCTAGAATACCGCTACCAAGCAACACAATGGGAGCTGGCGTTAACCCAGAGGTTAACCGTGCAGAATAAACTCAAGAATAAATTACGACAGAAGCACTTTTTAGGATTAATGCTCAGGCATCATAGTCTAAAAAGCACACAATACATGTCCCAATGGATTGAGTTAAAAAACGAACTAGCAGAATAATAGTATCAAGACAGCCAAGGACTGGCTTGTCAAAAAATCGATTAATTACTAACGTATGGGCTTTTCGCTTCGCGCTCTCGCACTTTCTTCATAACAGCAAGCTGAGAAGCCTTATTCATACTTCCCCATAAACTAATCTCTTTACCCGTTCGATAACAGCCTGTACAAACATCCTCTTCATTGAGGGAACATATATTGACGCAAGGCGATTTTAATTGAGGTTTAGGTTTTGCCATTAGTTATTTTTTCTCACTTGAATAGCAATCAAAAAGGCTCTGAAGACATACTCACCAGAGCCTTTCTCAAACATTAATATTCAGCGTTATGATAAACTCGTTGAACATCGTCCAGATCATTCAAAAGATCAAGAAAACGCTCAAATTGCTCAACCTCTTCACCATTAATTTCAGTCATGTTTTGCGGCACAAATTGAATTTCATCGACTTCAAACTCAACTTCACCAAGTGCTTCAACCAATGCTGATTTCGCTTTACCATAATCCGTGTTTGGTGCGAAAACAGTTACTTTACCGTCTTCTAATTCAATGTCAGTGACATCAACATCTGCCATCATCAAAGCTTCTAAAACAACTTCTTCATCATCACCAGCAAAAACAAAAATTGCACTGTGATCAAACATGTGACTTACACTGCCCTGACCACCAATTTTACATTTAACCTTATTAAAGCAAGTACGCACATCACCGAAAGTACGGTTAGGGTTATCTGACAAACAGTCCACAATAACCATTGTATTACCAGGACCAAAACCCTCATAACGGGCTGTGTCAAAATCCTCTCCTCCACCACCTTTCGCTTTATCAATTGCTTTATCGATAACGTGAGTTGGCACCTGATCTTTTTTCGCGCGCTCGATCAGAGAACGTAGGGCCAAATTACCATTAGGGTCGATACCACCGGATTTCGCACAAACATAAATTTCACGGCCGTATTTACTATAAACCTTGGCTTTTTGATCAGACGTTTTTGCCATGGACTCTTTGCGGTTTTGAAAGGCTCTGCCCATTACATTTTCCTATTCTATGAAATCTTAAAAACAAGATTCTAACGTGTCACTCAAAAAGAAGGAACTGCTAGCCCCTTATAAATCACATAAAACCTTTACTTATACGCATAAAAACGCACACGACACATCGAATAGACAAATCATTTCAGACTATCGCGAATCACTTTCGACAAGATAGAAACGGCACCATGTATATCTTCAATTGAAAGTCTCGCAAAACTTAATCGTAAAAAAGCGTCGTCAAGTGGATTCTTAGTTGGGAAAAAAGGCGTGCCTGGCAAAACCAACACTTTCTTTTCGAGCGTTTCTTTCATAATTTGTTTGGAAGAAATTCCCTCTGGTAACTTGACCCAGAAAAACATGCCGCCCGCAGGAACAGTAAACTCGATAATATCACCAAGATTTTCTGTTAGTGCTGTCGCCATAGCATCACGTTTTTCTTTGTAGCTTTTTTGAAGTCTCTTAATATGAATTGGATAAGCCTCAGAGGTCATAAAAGCGATAATCATACTTTGACCAAGACGGTTTGTATGAAGGTCAACGGCTTGCTTAACCTTTACTAAATAAGACGAAAAAGCATGACAGGAAACCACATATCCAGTTCGTAAACCTGGCCAAAGTATTTTCGAGAAGCTCCCCATATACAACCATGGCGCACTCGTAATTAAACTTGTTATCGGTGTCAGATCTACATCTTCATAACAAAGATCCCGATAAGGGTCATCTTCAATAAGTAAGATGTTTTTCTCATCTAGTAGCGTCGCTATTTCTTGGCGGCGTTTTAAGCTATAGCAATGACCTGCTGGGTTTTGGAAATTAGGAATTAAATAAACTGCTTTAGGGTTCATACCCTCTATTGCATCACGCAATGCAGAAATAGACATACCCTCTTCATCAGAAGCCACACCCTGTACATTCGCACCCTGAAGATTAAAGACCTGGCAAGCAGCAAGATAGGTCGGCTGTTCCGTTAGAATTGTCGAGTTCTCATCTAAAATAAGTCGACTAATAATGTCTAAACCTTGCTGAGAGCCATTGGTTACCAACACGTCATCGACTTTGGCGCTTAAACCAATACCATTAACAATCGACACAATAAGCTCTCGTAACGACGCTTCGCCTTCACTCGCACCATATTGTCGGCTGTCGGTTAATCCATTCAAATCAGGGTAATTTGGCATTAGCTTTTCATCGGGCAAACCACCAGCCAACGACAACATATCTGGCTGCTGACTGTAATGCAGTAATTCACGAACCAAAGACACTTCCATGTCACTGGAACGAGATGTGAGTAAATGAGAGATATCCATGTTCAAAGCTCCAGATACATTAACGTTAAAATCAGATTAAATAGAATCTAGGATTTTAAACACAGAAAGAAGATACAGTTTTAAAAAAACAGAAGGATACAGCTATGAAGTTGATGTTTTTTCAGATTGCAACAAAAGCTCAATTTGCTGATCTTTTTGTCGCCAAAGATCATTCACCCATTTTTGAAAATAAGCGCGATACTCCGCATCATTTTGATAGTCACCAAGTAATGAATCTTCTATTGGTAACATACGAGTATGCACTCTCACTTCAGAGACCTTGCCACATAGATAATCAAAGAAGCTCGGAATACCTTCAGGGTAAACAATGGTCACATCAATTAAATAATGTAGCTTGCCATCCATTGCATTTAATGCAAAAGACAAGCCACCAGCTTTAGGCAATAATAAATGATTAAAAGCACTAGACTGCTGGTTATGCTTTTTCTTAGTAAACCGAGTTCCTTCCAAAAAATTCATAATAGATACAGGAAAATATTGAAATCTATCACAAGCTCTTTTTGTTGACTCTATATCTTTGCCTTTAAGCTCAGGTCGTTTTTGCAATAACGCTTGGCTATAACGCTTCATAAAAGGAAACTCTAGTGCCCACCAGGCCAAACCAATAAAGGGCACCCAAATAAGTTCACGCTTTAAAAAATTTAATGAAAGGAATTTTTCGATTGAAAATTCGCTGCAATATTAAAATATCAACCCAAGACTGATGATTTGATGTGATCATATACCAATCTTTAAGCGACAAATCCTGATTTCCAGATACATTAATAACAGACTTACCTAAGTATTTTTGGTTGAGGTTATTAATACCGATCCACATAGTCGCTATGTAGTCCAAAACAACATTTAATACAGCGCGTACAGAAGGAAATGGCAAAACCACTTTACATAGAGCAAGACACATCACAGGAATAAAACAAAATAAAGTATTCAAAACAATTAAGAGGAAAGACAACATACCTTTCAGCAGATAAAAAACAGACATAACTAAACTCGATAGATATAAATTAAATAGATATTACTAAAGGTGACTCTACATTGGAAATCCTCATTATTTACACTCAGCTCAAGTAGCCAGCTTTAGTATAAAAACTGTATAGTAAACATACGATTAGAACGACTATAGAACTCGCTTCAATATTGGGTAATATCTTACCCAAATATTGATGATTACCCATTCACCTGTCAGCTATATTTCTGCAGGACTTAACATAGGATTTCAAGCCCAGTGATGACCATCCCAAAAGGGTTAAAAATTCGGCATAAAATTTTCTTGGTTTTTATTTTAAGTAACATTTTACTTATCGTTTCCATGTGGCAAGTATTTCAGTGGAGTTTTGATAAAGGCTTTGTTTCTTACGCGACCGAACGTGACCGTGATTTTTTAGAGCAAATGGCTAGTAGAACAGCTAACCTTTATGTCTATTACGATGATTGGTACTTTTTAGTCCAAGAAAGCCGAATGGAAAGAGAATGGCATCAAGCTAAACTTGAAAACTTACGTGATTTGGTACCACCACCAAGCACACCCAACTTGGATCTTATCTATCCATCACAATATTACCGTCAACGTTTCCTACTATTTGATGGTGAGAAAAAACCTATAATAGGTAAAACAAATTTCAACAGTGCTGAGACCCATTCAGTTATCGTAAATAAAAAAGTCGTGGGGTATGTGGGTCTACGCTCAATAAGAGATTTAGTACAGGATCAAACGCTCCGCTTTGTTCGCCAACAGGGTGAAGCTTTTTTACTTATTTCTGCTTTTATGCTGGCTATTGCAGCACTGTTAACTTGGCCTCTAGCACAATGGTTAAGCCGCCCACTTTGCTCGATGCAAAGAGCAACTAAAAAACTGGCAGAAGGTAAGTTTGAAACTAGAATTGAAGCAAAAGGCTCTGATGAGCTCGCCGACCTCAGTCGTAATTTTAATAATCTAGCCAGTACACTAGAACGAACAAGAGAAGCACGTAAACGCTGGGTTGCAGATACGGCACATGAACTGAGAACGCCAGTGGCTATTTTAAGAGGTGAAATTGAAGCTATGCAAGATGGCATTATTAAAGTGTCTCCAGATAGCCTAGCCTCTTTACAACAAGAAACACTTCATATCGCACGTTTAATTGATGACTTAAACCAATTATCAATGCACGATACAGGTAGTTTGAATTATGAAATGGAAGATGTCTCACTTGATGACATAATTGAACAAACAGTTCAGTCCATGACGCTTCCTTTTAAAGAAGCTGGTTTAGAATTAGAGTTTGAATGCACTCAGAAACACCCTATTGTAATGACTGGTGACACAGATAGACTTCACCAACTTTTTGCAAACTTAATGAATAACTCATTAAAGTACACAAATGCACCAGGGAAATTAAAAGTCATGCTTTCAAAACATAATGAGAAAGCCATTATTCTTTTAGAAGACAGTGCTCCAGGTGTAAGTGAAGAAGACAAAGATAAGATTTTTGAGCAGTTTTACCGAGTCGAAAATTCAAGAAATAGAGCAACTGGTGGTCGAGGCTTAGGCTTAACCATTTGCTCTAGTATTGTAGATGGACACCAAGGCACTATTGGCGCTTATCACTCTGCTGATGGTGGCTTAGGAATAAGAATAGAATTCCCTTTAAATTAAATACGGAAAGAATAATATTATGAGCAAAGTACTGATTATTGAAGACGAACCAAAATTAGCTGAGTTAATGGCCGCTTATCTAGATCAAGCAGGCTATGAGCATCATCATCTTGATCGCGGCGACATCGCCGTTAATTACATCAAAAACAACCAGGTGGATATTGTTCTTTTAGACCTAATGCTGCCAGGTTTAGATGGTGTAGAAATTTGTAAACAAGTTCGTCAATTCAGTGGCGTACCTATTATCATGGTAACAGCCAAAGCAGAAGAGATTGATCGTCTTATTGGTTTAGAAATGGGTGCTGACGATTATGTTTGTAAACCTTTCAGTCCTCGTGAAATTGTAGCGGCGTAAAAGCAAATCTACGACGCGTAGAATTAGATCAAGCTGAGTCGCCAAGAACGGATGGTTTTGATCTAGATGTAGATCGTCTACGCGCAACCTACAAAGGTGAATTAATCGACCTAACAACAGTAGAATTCCAGCTTTTACAATTGCTAATCAAAGAACCTGGTCGTGTATTCGGTCGTGATTTGATTATGAAAAGCATTTACGCTGATAGCCGAGTTGTTAGCGACCGTACAATTGATAGCCACATTAAAAAATTACGTAAGAAAATTTCAGCCGTTGCTCCTGAATTGAATGTTATACATTCTGTTTATGGCGCCGGATATCGTTTCGAAAACAACGATCAATAGCCCCTATCTTTAAGGAATGGCGTGAATAACTTTTTAGACGTACTGACGTTTTCTTTCTCTATAACAATGCCAATATTCTTAATATTGGCATTAGGGATCGTTCTTTATCGCATTCAAATTATCAATGATAATTTCATCGATACCGCGTCTAAATTGGTGTTTAACGTTACACTTCCAGCTCTACTTTTTATTAGCATATCCAAAACAGATCTAACTAGCGATACAGATTTCTCTCTGGTAATTTACGCCATGATAGCTGTCATCGTCACTTATATTATTTTAGAACTATTGATGCCAATTTGGATATCCGATAAAGCAGAACGGGCAGTATTAATACAGGCCGCTTTTCGCTCTAATATGGGTATTATTGGCTTGGCCTACTGCGTTAACGCTTATGGTAATGATGTTTATGCAGTGGCTTCTATTTACCTAGGCGGTGTTACGGTTCTATTCAATATATTGTCGGTAATTGGTCTAAGTCGTGGTTTAGGTGGAGATGCCAATATCAAAGGTATTTTGAAAGGTATCGCAAAAAACCCTCTTATTATTGCGATTGTGGCTGCTTTTTCGACCTCAATTACAGGCATTACATTACCTACAACACTTTATAAAGCAGGTGATTACTTCGCTCAAATGACGCTACCACTGGCATTGTTATGCGCAGGCGCCTCACTCAGCTTTAGCTCTTTAAAGACAGGCATGTTGGGCTCTATTATTGCTTCAGTAGGAAAACTTATTTTTATCCCTGTTATCCTCACTGTTGGTGGCTATTTATTTGGTTATAGAGGAATGGAGCTCGGCGTTCTATTTCTTATGTCTTCCGCTCCAACCGCATCGGCAAGTTACATAATGGTTCGTGCGATGAATGGCAACTCAGCATTAGCGGCAAATATTATAGTTATCACCACTATCACCTCTTTGATTACGACTAGTATTGGCGTTACCTTGCTGAGAAGTTTAGACTTAATCTGATACCTCTTTAAACATCAGATTAATACAAACCAGAACAGCGAGACTTTATTTGATTTCACAATTTCGTAAACATCGTCTTTCGTTCCTTTCCTTAGGGTGCGCAATTCTTACTCTTTTATACTTTGGTATAAATACCATTGCCTATCAAACCTTAATCATTGACAAGCATTCACAAGGGCAGAACCAATTACTGGATTATGTTATTGAGTTAAGAAATGAATTAAAAAACTATCACATTCTTCCCTACGCCCTAACTGACAATCCAACTCTATTAGCCTTCATGAATAACCCTCAAGATGAAGCATTAACCAATCGTTTACACAGGCAACTAGAAGATTTAACTCACGTCTCCAAAACACAGGATTGGTTTATCCTTTCCACTCAGGGTGACCTCATGGTGTCCAGTGAGCAATCACCGAACTTTGAACTCGATGATTATTTTAATAAAGCGGATTTGAGTAATGTATTAAAAGATCAGCAAGGAGAATACATACTCGTGTCTGGCTATAATCCTGAACATTATAAGTCCGCCCATTTAGTCCTTGCGCCTGTTTATACATCAAAAGGGCTTGCAGGGGCTATCGCTGTCAGAATTGATGTAAGCAGTTTAATTGAGCGATGGAACTTACTCGATGACCTTGTTGTTATGACAGATCAAAACAGTCTTATTTTCTTAGCCAGTAAATTAAATCGTATTCTCGAAAGTAATTGGCTAGATGACTATACCGATGTTCAATTTGTGAATAAAACACGTTCAAAAATATACAGTTTAAATAACGAACGCTATCTTCTACAAAACGTCACCCTAGACGATTTAAAATGGCAAATACATTACTTATCCAACTTAAAGGGCATTCAGGCAAAAGCTCGTAGTATTGCTTTTGTTAGTTTAGGAGCATTTGCACTCATCTTTCTATTCTGGCTTTACCGGCGTGAACGTTCATTAAAAATCGCATCAAAACTTGAAAATGAAATACTGATTGCAGATAGTGCACAGCGACAAAGAGTATTAATAGAAAACACTCATGTCGGTCTACTCCAGCTTACTAAGCACGGTGAAATTTCCTTCGTGAATCCGATGGGGTTACGTTACTTTGGACAAGGCTCAAAGTTGAATGCCCACTATCTATCTGAGTTTTTACCCAATCACCCAGAAAACAAAAGCGCATTGTTTTTTATCAACGCCCTTCAAAACCAAAATACAGAAAATGATAAAAGCACTTCAAACTTGCTAGAACAAGAAGTTGTTCTACAGAAAGACAATGGCCAAACCTTTCCTGCATTACTGTCTATTTCCTCTCTAGAATGGAGCCACTCTCAGGGCTATCTGGTTACCTTAATTGATATCAGTAAACGTAAAAAAGCAGAACTTAATCTATTGGAAGCCAATACCCGCTTAGAAGAACGAGTATTAGAGAGAACCCAAGCTTTAGAAGCTGCGCAAAAAGAGCTCCTCAGTACAGAAAAACTGGCAGCAATCGGTCAAATGTCTACGGCAATAGCTCACGAGCTGAACCAACCTTTAACGGGCATAAGAACACTCGCTTATACTGCTGAATTATTATTAAAGCGCCAAGATTCAGAACAAGCCTTAAAAGTATTATCCGATTTACAATCCTTAGTAGTAAGAATGCAAAGCCTTACCAGTGAATTAAAAGTATTGGCCTATAGAAGGCCTGAACAACTGGCACCCACTTCCATTAAAGAATCAATCAGACATGCCATTGAAAGTCTTGGAGAGGAAGTGCAAGGCGTATCTTGGGAGATTCAACTTAATGATTTAGATTTGGTAACAGCCGAACCAACACGACTTGAGCGTATATTTTCAAATCTAATCAGTAATTCAGTACAAGCCTGCTCTGAATCAAAAATAACACCTAATATAAAAATATCATTGCAAGAACAGGGCGAGAAAATAACTATATGCTATAAGGACAATGGCCCAGGTATCGAGCAAAATAAACTCGCTCATATATTCGAACCTTTCTTCACCACAAAACCCATTGGTAAAGGTTTAGGGCTTGGGCTTGCCATTAGTGCAAACTTAGCAAAAGATATGAATGGCACATTAATAGCAAGTTATAATGATTCGTCACAACTGGTGTTCCGACTTACACTGTCAAAGGCTTAACATGGAAAACAACAACGCCAACATTGGCGCTAAAACTCATCTGCCCCCAACTAATCCAAACATAAACAATCATATTGAAATCTGGTTGCTAGACGACGATGACATTGTTCGCTCAACAACAGCTCAATGGCTACGCTTGTCAGATTATGTAGTGAAAGAATTCCAAGAAGCACAAGAATTGCTCGACCATTATAAAGTAGGAGAATCTTGCATTATCGTCAGTGACATTCGTATGACACCTATTGACGGCCTCACCTTGATGAATCATTGCTTAGAAAAAGAGCCTGAACTGCCTTTTATCTTGATAACAGGTCACGGTGATGTAGACACTGCAGTCAACTCATTACGTGATGGCGCATTTGATTTTCTAGAAAAACCTTTCGACCCAAATAGATTAATTGAAACCGTTGAAAAAGCCATTCAACTTCGTAAAGTCCAACTCCAACATGCTAACCAAGCACAATACCTTGGTGATCTACACGGTCTAGAAGAAACTATTATAGGTCAGCATGAACAAATCATTCGAGTGAGGCAACAAATTCACACCTTTGCCGACATGGACACTCACGTCATTGTTTACGGAAAAACCGGTTGTGGTAAAGAATTGGTCGCAAGAGCACTACACGATTGTAGCCCGAGAAACACCAAGCCTTTTGTCGCTATCAACTGTGCAGCTATTCCAGCTGAACTCTTCGAGAGTGAATTATTTGGACATGAAGCTGGCGCATTCACCAGCGCGAATAAAAAAAGAGTCGGTAAACTAGAATATGCCAGTGGTGGAACTCTCTTTCTAGATGAAATAGAAAGTATGCCACTTGCTATGCAAATAAAATTATTACGAGTCTTGCAAGAAAACCAACTAGAACGCATTGGCAGCAATACCACTATAAAGATAGATCTTAGAGTCGTGGCTGCCGCCAAGAATGACTTACAAACGTTAGAGGACTTCCGACAAGATTTGTTCTTTCGTTTAAATGTCTCGCAAATACATCTACCTGATTTACGCAATAGAGGATCAGACATCCCTCTACTTTTCGAACATTTTTGTCGTATAGCAGTAAAAGAGCGTGGCGGTAATTTTAGACCCTTGAGCCCAATAGATCATGAGACACTAACTTTATATGGGTGGCCTGGGAATGTTCGTGAATTAAGAAACGTAGCTCTACGATACGCATTAGAACCCAACACGAGTGTGGCTAAAATATTAGCCGGCTATCAAGCCCAAGATAATATAGACACAATTACACCGCTTCCATTGAGCGTGAAAGTTCAAGAGTTTGAGCGTAGCTTAATTGAAGCGAGTATTCGCCAACAAAAAGGCAATATTCAGTCTGTTCTTGAACAACTACAACTCCCACGCCGAACATTGAATCAGAAAATGCAAAAATATGGACTCAATCGAGTCGATTACCTAGATTAGATTCTCCCCTGCCTCCATATAACCTCATCATGATATAAAAATATCAATAAAGTGATTCTCATATAATTTTTTTAATGAGAATCACTTGCATTAATAACGAAAAGCATCTTTAATGATAACCATTATCAGATTAGAGGCAACATTCAATGCAAATATGTATGCATGATATGTATGACAACACAGGTAAAGTAAAAGACGAAATGACCGCACACATCGCAGGTCACAAGTGTTTTCTTGCTCTGCTTCCAAATCTACAATTATTGAATCAACACCTGCATAGTAAAACGAATGTTTCTATTCGTGAAGAAGCTAAGCAAGGTTTATATTTTTCTTTTTTGGGTACAAGAGCAATTAATACAGTTCATGATATTGAGTCTGTTGAGATTACTTATCAACCAAAGAATATACATGGTTACTTTTCCATGAAGGCTGGTGAAGAGCGTAGTCTACTACAAGTGCGTATTAGCCCAGAACATCTTGCTAATGTACTGGGCGAAACAGAAGATCAGATTATCCAGCATTTTCGTTTGATGGGTGACAAGTTAAATAACGATAACGGCGTCATACAACTCCCCTTCACGGAAAAAGCAGCTAGCATTAGCAAGTCCGTTTTATCCCACAAAGGTCACTCTATTAGTTTAGCAGGACACATTTACGCCCTTATATTTACTGTGATAGAACAATTACAAATGCTCAGTCATTTATCACAATGTAAGGATTGTCAAAGTAAAGTATTCAACGCACAGAACCTAATAGAAGCTATGGAGCATGAAGCACTAAATATATCAAGTATTGCTCAAGATGTTGGTCTTAATACAGAAGCCCTTGCAATTGGTTTTTACCTAATTGTTGGACAATCTATAGAAAGCTATTGGACTCGTAGTCGCATTAAATTTGCAGCAGCCAAACTCAGACAAGACCCAACAGCAAAAACACACATTATTGCTCAAAGTGGTTTCTCTGATGATCAGTTTGAAGCGGCTTTTATTCAACATTTTGGTGTCAGCAGTCACCAATACGGACAAATTCACTAAGTTATAGGATTAAATTTACAACATGGCTCATTCATCTATAGCCCTTATATATGGCACAGATACCAACAACACAGAAGAAGTTGGTCATAAGATAGCAAAACAATGGGAAGAATTAGGAGAGACAGTCGAACTCTTCAATATCGCAGACATAGAAGCAAACTTATTAGAACAATACTCTATGGTCATTCTCGGCATTCCTACATGGGACTTCGGTGGTATCCAATCCGACTGGGAAGACATTGGCGATAGCTTAAGTGAACTATCTTTAGAAAACACTACTGTTGCACTGTACGGACTAGGTGACCAATTCGGATACGGAGATTATTTTGTTGATGCTGTTGGATGGCTGTATGAGAAGCTACTACCTACAAATGCGACCTTTATTGGACAATGGTCAACAGAAGGTTACGACTTCGAGGCATCAAGAGCCTGTGTTATAGATAAAAGCCATTTCATTGGTTTAGCTATAGATGAAGACCAACAATTTGAACTCACTGATCAACGTATTGAACAGTGGGTTATCCAACTTTACGCAGAAAGAGCGGTAGAAGCCGCGTAATCATCACCTGACTGGCCATTGGATTAAAGCAAACGACTCAAATTTGGATCCCCATACATTCACTGCCCTGAATGCCCAAATTTAGCTTTCTTTCGATGAGATGATTATTCGACTCGCTCTACATGCGTGAAGCGCGTGGCTACCTCCCCCTTTCTCTCCTGCTTGGGGGTAGCCACGAATTTCTTTTCCTTACTCCCATCAGTTATTATGCTACAACATATTTTTTATATAGTAGGCATACATGCAAATACAACTTTCTGACATTGTTATTATTTTATTACTCGCTGTTTTTGTTTACTCCTGGTGGCGAAACACTTCCATTCGAGAGCAAGCATTAATTAATGTCAAAAAACATTGTGAGTCATTAAACCTACAATTATTAGACCAAAGCGTAGCTGGGGCAGGATGGAAACCAGTTTGGAGTCATGGGCAAATAAAAATAAAAAGAAGCTATAAGTTTGAATTCAGTTCAAGTGGGGTTGCTCGCTATCCAGGAACAATAACCTACTTAGGGTATCAGCAAATAGAATTGTGGATGAGCCCACATGATTTTTAAAACAGACTTATTTTCGATAAAAGTATATGCATGAGCTAAAATAGTGCTTAATGCCACTTTTTTGTGCTAACTGCTATTTTTTCATTTGCAAATAAGACTATAGTAGAAATAGAATGATTAAGTAAATTTTTGTAATGCCTTTGAAATTTTTCGGTAAGCAAAAAATAAGGGGTAATAATAACTAGCCCTTAAATCTATCTGTTCAATCTATAATAAAAAAGAGTACAGGATAAAATATGTTGGCAAATCTTAGTTTTCGCACAAAATTACTCTCGTTACTTATCGCAGCCATCATTGGCTTTATTGTGGTAACAGCCGTTGCTCTTCAAGGCTTGAACGTTCAAGAGACTTCCTCATCTAAATTCGAACGATTAACAAAAGTAGATAAAGACCTAGCATCTCTTGTTATCACCTTAATGGAAGAGTACGAAACACTATCAAGTGTTGATGATGGTTCCTATGATACTTTTATAAATTCATTTAATACCAACCATGATAACTTCATGGTTATGCTGCAAGAAGACATGGACCTTCTTCAAGATCCAGAAGCGAAAGATAATATTAACAATGTAACCACATCACTTGTTAATTACAGTGACGCTTTAGAAGCACTCGTTAACCAAAGAAAAAAGGTTGGTTTTAATGGTTCTTCTGGCCTTAAAAAAGGAGTCGCTACTTTAGGTGAAACTGTCACTGAAGAAATTTCTTTTTTGAGCCTAGTTAAACAAGAGTTCTTACCTGTACGTGAAGCTGAACAAGCACTGATCTTCGAGCCAACCGAAGCTAATAAAGAAGTCTTCGCAGAACGTTTTGCGAAATTTGATAAACGAGTAGAAGATTTCGGCTTGAAAGAACGTTTTGGTGCGAACATCATTTCTTATTACGACGCTGTTCAAAACTTTAATAAAGAAAATCAACAATTAAGCAATTTACAAACTTTATTCTCTACTCAACGAGAGAATTTCAACAACACTCGATTGATTGCTGTTGAATATATGCAAAAAGCTGTACTAGACGCTCGCGAACAAGCATCATCAAGCTCACAACAGGCAAGTATCAGTTTAATCATTGTTAGTATCGTTGTTGCTGTTCTTGCATCTATCATGATGGCAAGTATCGGCAAAAGTGTTAGCAATACGCTTAATCAAATCATCAAAGATCTTGGTAAAGTAAAAGGTGGTGATTTAACTGCACGTTTATATGTAAACGATAAACGTAATGATGAATTTGATTCCTTATGTGGTTCTGTCAACGAAATGACGAACGGACTTGGCTCTGTTATTGGCGATGTTGTGAACACTACACAAGGTGTCAACAATATGGTTACTGAGCTAAACACTTCAGTAACGAATATTGCGGAAAGTAACCGTTCAGTAAGCCAACAAACCAGTTCATTAGCTGCAGCAACAGAAGAAATATCAACCACTATCTCTAGTATTTCTATTACTACTGCCGATTTAAGTAGCCAATCTCAAAATACCTATGAATCAGCAAAAGTGGGTGCAGAAACAATCAAAGGAGCACTTTCTAACCTAACCAGCACTATCAGCGTGGTGAACAAAACAAGTACTCAGTTAAATGAGCTAGGTCAGCTATCGAAAGACATAGATAACGTTATCGGTATGATCAATGACTTGGCAAACCAAACCAACCTTCTTGCTCTTAACGCTGCAATTGAGGCGGCACGAGCTGGCGAAGCAGGCCGAGGTTTCTCCGTAGTTGCCGATGAAGTACGCTCTCTTGCTGAGAAAACAGTTGATGCTACAGCAAAAATCACTGACATAGTTGGCACTATTCAGTCATCAACACAAAATGCCATTGAGACAATGCACAGTGGTCAAGAAAGCCTACATGCAATTGAAGAGTTCAGCGAAAAAGCAGAAGTAGCGATTCTAGAAATAGAACAAAACGCACAAACAAGCTCTGCATCCTCTATTGATATGGCAAGGTCGATTAAAGAAGTTGAGAAAACAGCGATTCATATGAGTGAAGAAATGGATAAAATTGCTCAGCAATTACAACGAGACAATAGCAATATCAATAGCATTGAAGGCAATACTCGTGATATTCATGATCAAGTAAGCAGTTTGAATAAGAAAACCAGTGTTTTCACTACTCAGTCTTAAGTTCATTAATTAAAGGTTTGTATTGAAAATATATACCATCTTTATATGAAAAAAATAATGGACTTATACTGAAAAATGACAATAAAAAACCGGCCTTCTAAAGCCGGTTTTTTATTGTCTAATAACTCGCTAAAGGATTTACTTACATACAGTTATTGAGAGAGAAAGACATACCTATAATGTTGCAAATTCTTTTTCCCAACGCTTCGCTTCTTTCTTAGATGGCCCACCCAACACATTCACCGCTGTACGCATACGAGCGCGGGAAATATCAGAGCCTAAAATAGCCATAGAGTCGAATACAGAAACCGATGCTGTTGTGCCTGAAATGGCAACAAACAAAGGAGCAAAAAAGTCTTTCGGCTTAATTTCTAGTGTTTGCGCTAGGGCTTTCATTTCATTGAATATTTCGTCTTTTTCCCATTTATTCAATGCTTCTAAACGCCATAAGGCAAACTGCATAGCTTTACGAAGGGTTTCCTCTTCCATTTTAACAGAAGCGAAATCTTCTTTCGTAATAGGTAACATGCCTTTTAAGAAAAATCCTGCAACGTCTGCAACGTCTGAGAAAGTTTCAACACGAGGAATAATCAACGGCAGAATCTTCATTAAATATTCAGGGTTCAATGCCCATTCAACATATTTTTGCGCAAAAGTTTCTGGTGTCAAATTCTCACGAATCCACATACCGTTTAACCAGCTCAATTTTTCTACATCAAAAACAGGCCCCCCCAATGACACCCGTTGAATATCAAAATGCTCAATCATTTCATCTAGCGAGAATTTTTCACGCTCATCCGGCATAGACCAGCCCATGCGGCCTAAATAGTTAATGACGGATTCAGCCATGTAACCCATGCGCTGGTAGTACAAAATACTGGTCGGATTTTTACGTTTTGATAACTTAGATTTATCAGGATTACGCAACAGAGGCATATGACACAAGGTTGGCATATCCCAACCAAAATATTGATACAACAAAATATGTTTAGGCGCTGAGTTGATCCATTCCTCGCCACGAATAACATGGGTGATTTTCATCAAGTGATCATCTACCACATTCGCTAGGTGGTAAGTTGGCATGCCGTCAGCTTTCAACAAGACTTGCATATCGACTTGAGTCCAATCAATCTCGATTGTGCCACGTAACATGTCCTGAACAACACAGGTACCTTCTTCAGGAATTTTCATGCGAATGACATAAGGAATCCCAGCATCTAACTTTGCCTGAACTTCATCTGCAGTCAAAGTTAATGCACGACCATCGTATTTTTGTGGTAAGCCTTGTTCTTTTTGCTCAATACGCATTTGGTCCAACTCTTCTGTTGTTTCAAATGCATAAAACGCGTGACCTTTATTAACCAATTCCAACGCATATTGACCGTAAATATCACCTCGCTCGCTTTGGCGATAAGGACCATATTCACCACCAACATCTGGGCCTTCTGCCCAATCAAGCCCCAACCAGCGTAAAGCATCTAGAATCATTTTTTCAGATTCTGGCGTACTACGGGTTTGATCAGTATCTTCAATACGTAAAATAAATTTACCACCCATTTTACGTGCAAACGCCATATTAAATAATGCGATGTAAGCCGTGCCAACATGTGGATCACCTGTTGGTGATGGAGCAATACGTGTTCTTACCTCTGACATAAATATCTCATTTATCCGTTGTCTTAAAATACCGACATTATAAGCCTCTCGTGGCTTGTGAGTAAGAGGCTCAATAAATATTTTCTTTATAAACCAATATTTTCATATGCCATATAGACAAAACAGTTGCACCAAAAAAGGTCAGGAATAATAAAAAAGATCGCTTTAAATCAAAAAAATATTAACAAACTCAAGATTGGACATTGAAAATAATGCTAAAACGGAAAATAAACAGTCATGGAACCGATAAATAATATTTTTCATAGCATTTGTTTTTTGGCGTTTTTCTTGCAAGAAAGATAAAAGCCTTAATACTCATTTTGTATTAACAGCGCTGTTAGCCAATGTCGGCTAATCTCATTAATGGCAACGTCGCCCACTACTGTATTGTGCAGTGGTATCTGATTAGGTTTCTTGTAATTGGAAAACCTCAGAAGGCGCTTGTCTGTCTGTATTTTACTTCTAATTCAATGATTTGATTCAGTTCTAACCAGCAAGTAGTGGCGACAAATATAAAGCGAAAAAGTGTTATGTTTTTCCATTAAAACCTTTTGCACTAGCGCAGAAAATGGATTCAAAATACTGATCAATCATTAGAAGGAATCGTTATGCTACTAACTCCAGGCGCTATTTTAATAGCCGCACTGCCTTATTATGCACGCTTGTTGATTGTTTTATTACTGGGCTCAATCACGATTTTAGCTATTTTCATCCCATACATTTTTATAGAAGCAAATATTGTGATTCTATTAACAACATGCTTGTTAGTTTATTTCGCAATGTCTTCTAGTGAACTGACACGATTACGTATCAAAGAGCTCACCCAACACCTAAGTAATTTCAAACATAGTGATGTCGTCAACCTATCTTACAACGACACTGAGTTCAATAAACTGGCTCAACATATCAATACCCTATTACGCACCCTTAATCGAAAAGAACACCTACTACAGAGCTGTTCACAAGAAACTCGATACACAGCCACAGAACTTCAAAACTCCTCTAATGTCGTTGCCAATGGCGCTCAAGAAGAACATCTTGCATTAAATGCTCTCGTTATAAGCAGTCAAGAAATGGCAATCACAATTGAAAGTATTCTCACCAGAATCAATTCGACATCAACAATGGCCAACCAAACTCGACAACAATCAGAACAAGGTCAAATTGCACTGGAAGAGTTAAAACAACAAGTCCATCTAATACAATCCACGGTTGCCCATAATCAGATACAAATGACACAACTAATAAAGACAGCACAAGACATTAGCGAATTTGTCACCACGATCGAACAAATTACTTCACAGATTAATTTGCTTTCATTAAATGCCTCCATCGAAGCTGCAAGAGCTGGTGATGCAGGTAGAGGTTTTGCCGTTGTTGCAAACGAGGTCAGACTATTGGCCGAGAACACAGAAAATGCGGCCCAGGATATTGGTCGTTTAGTCACCTCAATTGCCTCTGAAGTAAACACATCGGAACAAACCAGTTTGAAATTAATTGAGCTTGCCACCAGCGCAGCAACAGGTTCGGATACTGCAGCAGCATCTTTGATATCTATTCATGATGCGGCACAATCAACACAAAAAGAAATAACGCATTCAACCCAACTCATCACTGAATTTGGTGTTGCTAATACAAAAATGGGGGAACGATTACAGAACATTGCTGTGGTAAGTGAACAGCACAGCCAAGCCAGTAAAGACACAAAAGACATGGTCAAATACATGGAATGGCTTTCTTCTCGATTAGAGCAAAAGGAGACAGAAGTATGATATTAACAAGCCTTTTTTCCTTACCTGCCTAACTATTATCTTAATGGCTGTAGGTCGACAAATATGGTCCAAGAAAGCTTCTAAAGAACGCACATTAATGGGCGTTTCTGGAATTACGGTGTTTATTGAGTTAATTAAGCTGACTCAACAACATAGAGGCATGCATTCAGGTTTTCTTAACGGGAAATTAGAATTTGAAAGTAAGTTGCCAGCATTAGAATCAAGTATAAATTCGCTTTATTCTAATCTGCTATCCTTTGAGAAAAACCATGCCTACCCACCATCCCTCAGTGCATATTATCCATTTAAACAATGGCAACGCTTAACCGCAAATAATGAGATAACTAGTGCAGAAAGCTTTCAATTACACTCAGGCCTTATTGCCCGTCAACTTGATGCAGTATGGGACATGTCCGATGAATTCTCGTTAACATCCAATCATCATGAATACATACGAAACTCGGCACAACAACTAGTCAAAACCTTACCTGAACTGGCTGAAGCATTAGGTCAAATTCGAGCACTTTCTGTACAAGTCGCAGCAAAGCAGGAAATGAGTGCCGACAAGAAATTACAACTTTTATTTACTCTCGGAAAAATAAAAGATCATCATAAAAATCTCACATCACCGCTACCTAGAGCAGCAGACAGACGACTAACAATGTTTATTAAAGAAATAAAACAAAGTGTTAAGGATTCGACATTATGCCAACAAGATCCAGACTCGATTTTTCGAGAAGCCACACATGTCATAGACGAGGTATTCCTATTTATCTTATCTGGATTTGATGATTTAAAAACCACCATAAAAAAGGTTAAGGTTCTGCTTTAGCTATACTTGGGTTCACATACGACAGCTGTGAAAGGCGGATACCAATATCAACATCTGTTTTCAGTGCAACTAACGATCGAGACTTTACGCATTGCTCATAACCATCAGCTAAAAGCTTCTGAGTACGCTCAGGGAAAGAAGACAAATTATTATAAATGTCTTCTATGGTTGAAAAGGTATTAATAATACTGAGTGCGGTTTTAGGTCCAATGCCTTTAACACCGGGAATACGGTTAGTGGTATCACCTACCAAAGCCCAATAATCCGTTAGCTGATGCGGTTCAACACCATACTTACCGGGCACCCAGATTTTATCGTAGCCTAACCGAGCAAAATAATCGTATTGAAGAATATGGTCATCACTTAGTAACTGAGTGAACCCTTTGTCAGTAGAAATAATGTAAGAGGTAATATTATGTTGAGCAGCCTTCACCGCAAGCGTAGCAATAAGGTCATCAGCTTCCCAACCGTCCAAACGTAAACAAGGTAAGTTGTTGAAACGAAAAATTTTAGCGAATTCAGGTAAAGACTCTAGAAGTTTATCATCCATAGGTACGCGACCTAATTTATATTCAGGGTAAACTTCATGTCGCCATGTCTTTCCATTGGAATCAAATACAACTACGGCATAAGTAGGATCAAACTGATGTGTCAGCTTTGCCAATGCATCAATTGAAATACTTTGTGTCCGCTCAACTCGACGATCTAAGTCTTTTTCTGATTCAAGCGCAGCATAAAGACGTCGAATCAAATTTAAACCGTCAATAATGAGTAATTTTTTATCCACTCCAAACCCTTATTTTTACTAGATTAATCTGCTACTGCATTAAATTATTAGGGTACCATGTGTAATCCCCTATCACGACTACTTGTGTGATTGAATATAAATAAAAAGGACTCTACTTATGAAAACAATGAATTCATTTTTTTGCGTTAGTATTCTTTTAGGCGCAACCTCTTCATCTATCTTTGCGGCACCGATAAATGCGGTAATTGGATTAAGTAATAGCCAAATAGTTGAAAGTGGAAAACAAATTAGTCTTGTACCTAATTCTGGAACATTACTCCCTCTTCAAGACAACTTCCTGCCTATTAGTAACTTACAGAGTGCAACTAATAAAAATTGGTTTGATGAAATTGGTCAAAAAGTTAGAGTCGAGCACAAACAGCGAGATTTAAGTTACACAGGTGTTTTAAAAAGCATAGAAAATGATGAGCACACCTTCTTAATTTCAATCAATAAGAGATTAGCCTCTTTACCTTTGAATGATTTCTACCTTATTCCCCTAGAAAAAGACTCCAACGCAGAAACAACTACGATTCCTTACCAAATTAGTTATCAAACGAGTCAACTGTCATGGACCCCACAACTCAGTTTAATATTCGATAACAACCAAGTATCACTTTCACAACACGCTATATTGCATAACAGCTCAAGCTCCGTCATAGAGATTCAAAACAGCTTACTGCATTATTCACGAACAGCAGCACCACAAACATTCAAAGCAGAACGCAGCTTAATGGCGATGGATGCAGCAAAACAAGCTGTTGAATATCAGGATAATGAAATAAGCTACCCCCTTGATGGCCCAATACTATCGATCGCCCCTTACTCGAATACCCTTTATGCACTACCAAGCAGTCGAAGTATGATAGACAGTAAGGTCCAAGCAGGCTCACTTTACACCCACAACAACAGCACAGGAAAAATAGATGTTATCTTTTATAACAAACTAGGATTTACTCTGGAACAAGACGGGCTCCCAGGGGAATACAAAACATTTTGGAAAAGAGATAATCTACTCATTCCAGGGAATTCAGTGTCCCTGAATATGATGAGAGCAAATAATTCAGTAGAAGTTATCACAAATAAAAGCCAAGACATCACAGGCTATATCACGTTAATTGAATCGTCATCTAAAAAACTCCCTAGCATTCAAACTTGGGAAGCCACCATTCAAAATCATTCAAATCAAGAGCAGAATTATTCGATTGAGCAAAATACAAATGCCATTGTAAAAGTCTTAGAAAAAAATAATGTCACTCAATTGAATGCAAATAACATAGAAATTTCAGGAAAAATAAAAGCCAACTCGAAAAAAACTATCACTTATAAAATTGAATTGAAAAACTGACACAAAACATTGATACAAAAAAAGAATGGAAAAATAGTCTTACAAAACAAAAAGGATAAAATGTAGATAAATTACTGTTGCATTAATTTTCCACATTGTAAGGCTATTTAAAGTATTTCATTATGATATTGTCAACAGTCATAATAGATATAGCAAGAATGGCACTGCCGTAAGAGAAATACTTGAGGTACTATTATAACTATATTTCATACTACGAGCCCACAGAGATCTATGAAAAAGCATATTATATCATCATTAATGGCCACCGTTGTCCTAAGCAATGCGCCCCTTCATGCAGAAAGCATTTACGAAGTTTACAAACTTGCCAAGCAAAATGACCCAGGTTTAAGAGCGGCTGCAGCAACTTACAAAGCACAAAAAGAAAGTGTAAATGTCACCAAAGGCAGCTTATACCCTAGCATCAGTTTTAGTGGTGAGCTGGGTTATGATGATGTAGGTAGTCCTTCTGCCGACTATGACAATGTATCAAATACTTTGGCTCTTTCTTTGAACTATCCAATTTATTCTCCAGCATTGGGTTACGCGGTTGATGCGGTAGAACTAAATTTTGATAGTGCCGGGATTGCTTTTGAGAACTCAGAAGAAGATTTAGTTCTCACTACATTAAATGAATATTTCAATTTATTGATTGCCCAATCTACATTACAAACAACCGAGGCATTGGTAAAAAGTACAGCAAGTCAGCTTGATCGTGCTAAAAAACAATATGAAGTGGGTCTAGCATCTATTACTGACCTACAAGATGCACAAGCGGAATATGACTCTGTTCGAGTAACAGAGCTAAGTGCTCGATCTGCCGTATCGGTTGCTCAAAACGCACTTCATCAAAGAACAGGTAAAAATTTAAGCCGCATTCCTGAATTAGCAAAAGATTATCCAATCCGTCTAGATCCAGGAATGACAGTTGATTCCTTGATAACTAAAGCACGTCGCGATAACAAAGAACTACGTATATTAAACCTTTCCGTTGCCAGCGCAGAAAATAATATCGACATTCAAAAAGCCAATGGTCGTACGCCAACTGTTGCTATTACAGGATCATTGTCCCGTGTTGATAATGACTATACGACAACTTCAACATCTTATTATGACGGTGTGACAAATTCCGCCTCTGTTGCGTTAGGCGTTAGCATTCCACTTTACAGTGGTGGTTCAATTAATGCATCTGTACGTCAGGCTTCTGCTCAAGCTGAATCAGCAATTGAACAAAGATCAAGTTCTCTACAAGCTATTGAGTTGAACATTCGCAGCCTTTACTTAGATCTACAAACATCCGTTGCACAAATAGAAGCACAGCAACAGCTTATTCGCTCTAGAACTAGCGCACTAGAAGCAACAAAAGCAGGATACGATGTGGGCACTCGTAACCTTGTAGAATTACTAGATGCACAATCCAATCTTTACAATGCTCAAAATACTTATGAGCAGTATCGATACAATTTTGTATTGAAGAAACTTAGTTTGTTAGAAGTAACAGGTGATCTAACAGAAGATAAGATCAAAGAGTTAGATAAATGGTTGGTGGCTAAAAAATAACCAACATTTCTTTATTGACATAAAAAATCAATACCTAAAAAAACCGTAAAACAAAATTATTTGTTTTACGGTTTTTTTGTGCTTATTAACAGATCAATAACCAGCCTACTTAACGAGTGATTAATATTTCACGCTGAGTAAATCTCACCAACACTTTATACAAACCATAAGCGTCACGACTGCCGGCTAACTCTCGAATCGAGTGCATTCCAAACGTTGGTAAACCTATATCGATAGTCGGAACACCAATTTCACCAGACGTAATAGGTCCAATTGTACTACCACATGCCATATCACTGCGTACAACAAAGCATTGCACCTCATAACCTTCTTCTGCAGCAAGATCACGATAAATGCTAGCCGTCTCACTATTTGTCGCATAACGCTGATTCGCATTCACTTTGATAACAGCACCTTTGTTGATCGCAGGTGCATGATTCTTATCATGTTTTGCCGCGTAATTCGGATGCAGGGCATGAGCATTGTCGGCTGACACCAACATAGAGCGCTGCATGGCTTGTACATATTGCTCTGGATTCGGTGTTATACGGCGCAATACATCTTCTAAAAATGGGCCATTTGCACCACATGTCGACAAGCTGCCAATTTCTTCATGATCGGTACAGACTAATAAACTAGGGCGAGCATCAACTTGATCATCCTTTGAGTTCATAATTGCTTGTAAGCCAACAAAACAACTTAGTAAATTATCTAAACGAGCCGAACAAATATACTCTTTATGCAAACCAACCAATGCAGCCGGCTGAGTATCATACAAGCTCAATTCGAAATCTAAAATCGTTTCAATTGATAAATCAGCATACTGTGTTTGAAGCTGAGTTTTTAATAACTCATGTAAATCAAATTCGTTTTCTGCACCGCATAAAATAGGTAGAATTTCTTCTTGAGGATTTACAGAAAAACCTTCATTTGCAGTTCGGTTCAAATGAATTGCCAAATTTGGCACAACAGCAATAGGATCTTTGAAATCTACTAAACGGCTGACAATGTTTCCGTCTGTTGTTTTTAATGTAATGCGCCCCGCAATCGATAAATCTCGGTCTAACCAAGTATGCAGTAAAACACCACCATACACTTCCACACCTAACTGGTGATAACCAAAGCGATCCACTTGAGCATTCGGTTTCAATTTTAAACATGGGCTGTCAGTATGGGCGCCAACCATGCGCCAACCCATTTGACTAATATTAAGCTGAGGTGTAGTGAAAGCGATTAAAGATGACTCATTTCGCGTCACAAAATACTTACCACCTTTGTCAAGAACCCAATTATCTTCTTCTAATAACTCAATGAAACCCTTTGCTACCAAAGCGCTGCGCATACTGGCTGTCGCATGGAAAGGTGTAGGAGATGATTGAAGAAATGACAAAAGTGAGTCATTAAAATTTGAATATTCCATAATTTCCTATAAGCACAATGCTGTAAAAAAGTGACTTTTTAACACTTTGGCTAGCCTTCCAGCCCAGTGTCTAATATGATTTTACTAATGACGTATTAAATAGACTGAGAGAACCCCTACTGGATGAACTATAAACGCCTTTTACTTTGCCTCTTAACCGGCTACACATTCTCTGTAACTCCTGCGTTTGCTTATCAGGAATTACAGCCTCCTCATGAATACGACAAAGTATCAAAAGAATTGGTCGAGATGCTTGAAGGCATTCATTATAACAGACCACAGATTGGGGACACCATTTCTGCACAAGCCTTTGATCATTATATTGACGCCCTAGACCCCACAAAGAGTTTCTTCTTAAAAAATGACATTGAAAATCTGTCTAAATACAGAAACAGTTTCGATGACGCTCTAAGAAACGGTGACACACAAGTTGCCTATACTATCTATAACCTTTATCTAGAGCGTTTTGAAAAGCGCTTATCCAACATCCAAGAGCATCTACCAGAGATGATCAAAGGATTTGATTACGAAATTGACGAAACGCTTAATGCTGACCCTGATGAGCAGAAATGGGCAACCTCTGAGGCTCAACTAGATGACTACTGGCGTAAGCGTATTAAAAATCACGCATTGGTGCTTAAATTAAATGGTGAAGACGAAGAAAAAATCATCTCAACCATTGAACGCCGTTATAAAAATCAACTAAAGCAAGTTGATCAAACGAACGCCATTGATGTGTTCCAAACGTTTGCCAATGCTATTACCGCTGCATTAGACCCACATACAAGCTACTTTGCTCCTCGTGCGTCCGAAACCTTCAATATAAATATGAGCCTATCATTAGAAGGTATTGGCGCTGTATTGCAAATGGATGACGACTACACAAAAGTAGTTCGCCTAGTCCCTGGTGGTCCAGCGGCAACTCAAAGTGAACTATCCCCTAATGATAGAATTATTGCGGTTGGTCAAGAAGGCGAACCCATGGTTGATGTCGTTGGTATGCGTCTTGATGATGTCGTTGACATGATTCGTGGCGAACGAGATACCACGGTTGTTCTAGAAATCACACCAAGTAAAGGTGATACACAAACGAGCAAAAAAATTAGCATTGTTCGTAAAAAAGTGAAATTAGAAGATCAATCGGCCAAAAAAGAAATTGTCGAAGTAGAACGTGATGGTGAAACTTACAAAGTAGGTGTTATTACACTACCAACCTTCTATTCTGATTTCGAAGCAATCCAAGCTGGTGATAAAAACTATAAGAGTTCAACACGAGACACGAGAAAACTGATTGAAGAACTTGGTAAAGAAGACATCGTAGCCTTGATTCTTGATCTAAGAAACAACGGTGGAGGCTCACTTCAAGAAGCCAATGCGCTTGCAGGGTTATTCATTCCATCAGGACCAACTGTTCAAATACGTGATCAAAGTGGTCGTGTAACACCATTAGGCGATTCGGATCCAAGTATCACTTACAGCGGCCCAATGGCAGTATTAATTAACCGTATGAGTGCATCAGCATCTGAAATCGTCGCTGGCGCCCTACAGGATTACGGTCGAGCTCTTATCCTTGGTGATCAGTCATTCGGTAAAGGCACTGTTCAAGTACTACAAGAACTAGATAAAGGCCAACTGAAAGCTACCCAAGCTAAGTTTTATCGAATTTCAGGTGAAAGCACACAACATAAAGGTGTTATGCCTGATATCGCCTTCCCTTCTATTATAGATAAAGAAACGGTTGGTGAAAGTGCATTAGATAACCCTCTACCTTGGGATAAAATTCATGAAACACGCTACCCAGTTTACTGGAACATTCCAGCTTACCTACCTATTCTAGAACCCCGTCATGAAGCGAGAATGGCAGCAAACCCGAATTTCGTTGCTATCAATGACCAAATTGAAGAGTTTAAAGAACAGGTAGAAACCTATAAAACACTGTCACTCAAAGAAAGTACTCGAATAAAACAAAGAGAAGACGCTAAAATAAGGGAACTGGAACGGGAAAATACTCGTCGTGAAGCACTTGGTTTAGAGTTACTTACTTCTGTTGATGATATAGAAGCTGTAGAAGAAGATACGTACGCGAAAGAAGCCTCAGAAATACTGTTAGACTTTATCGCAACGAATCAAATGGCGGAAAAACAAGCACAGCAACAAGCAAAGATTACAGCAAAAAAATAACCACATATAAGCCTTAGTGAAAAATCACTACAGTAACGAAAAGCCGTCTTATACGGCTTTTCGTTTTATTAAACTTTTATTTTCACCTACACGAATAAATAACCCTATGGCAAAAGCGTCATCCGATCGGAATACAATCGACTTATTTGGTAAATCTCCGGGCCGACCTCGCTCTAAAATATTGACGAGAAAAGATCAGCTAAAAATCAATAAGCGCCTTCAACGAGAAAAAGAAAAAGCATTAGGATTAAAACGCTTAGAGCTGGTCATCGACCAAGAAACTATAGCTAAGCTAGATCAACTTTGCGAAGCTCAAGGCATAAAACGCTCGGAGTGGCTAACACTTACTATTAATAACAGTTTAGAAAAAAACAAGGTAAACAAATCTAAAAAATAGAGTGGCCTATCAATGTAAAACATTAGTCATGCTTACTCCCCCTAACCTATTAAAAAAAACCACTTCTAATACTGATTTGATATACTACCCAGCTCATTTATCAAGCAACGTACATAAACAGACTTTATATGGCCAAACTGTATTTTTATTACTCTGCAATGAACGCGGGAAAATCAACGGTTCTATTGCAATCAGCCCATAACTACAAAGAACGTGGAATGCGGGTTTTACTGCTGACAGCGTTAATAGATGATCGTTTTGAATCAGGTAAAATTGCTTCTAGAATTGGCATTTCCGCTGAGGCAAGCCTATTTGATAAAAATACAAACCTTATGCAGTTAATAAAAGAAGAAACAGACGCTCAGAAATTAAACTGTATATTAATTGATGAAGCTCAATTTTTAACTAAAGAGCAAGTATACGATTTATCCGAAGTAGTGGATAAATTGCACATCCCTGTTTTAGCGTTTGGTATACGTACTGACTTTAAAGGTGAGTTATTTGAAGGGAGCAAATCATTATTAGCTTGGTCTGATAAATTAATAGAATTAAAAACCGTCTGTCATTGTGGTAGCAAAGCCACTATGGTCATTCGACTTAATGAGCAAGGAATTCCCGTTAAGGAAGGTGCACAGGTAGAAATAGGCGGTAACGATCGCTATCTATCCGTTTGCCGTAAACACTTTAAAGAAGCTGTGAGAGACTAATTATGTGGTTCAAGAATGCCCAAATATTTCAACTAAAAGACACAGAATCACTCGATACGAATGAATTAATCAATAAAATACCTGAATTTCCACTAAAGGAATGTGGCTCACAGGAAGAGTTTTCTTTCGGTTGGTTACCTCTTATTCGTAACAGCGAACAATGGAGTCTAGCAAGTGATCACTGTTTGCTTTTTCGTGCCGGTAAAGAAGAAAAGGTTTTACCCTCCGCGGTTGTTCGTGAAGAACTAGAAAATAAAGTGGCTGAAATCGAACTCATCGAAGGACGTAAAGTTGGCCGTAAAGAACAAGCCGACATGAAAGATGAATTAGTTTTCACACTTAGACCTAAGGCATTTTCAAAGCGCACAGATATTTGGGCGTACATTGATCTAAAAGCAAAAATATTAGTTCTTAACAGCACTAATGCCGCCATGACAGAGTTATTATTCAAGCACCTACAAACCACATTAGGTAGCTTCCCAATGACACCGTTACAAGCACAAGTTGCTCCATCCTCCTTAATGACTGATTGGTTGGTGAAAAACGAAGTGCCTGCCAGTCTAGAAACAGGTGATGAATGTGAAATTCAAGACTCTTCAGAAGACAAGGCCACTATTCGATTTAAAGCGTTAGAACCTTTATCAGAAGACGTAACACGCCATCTAGAACAAGGCATGGCGGTGAAAAACCTTGCACTTCGCTGGACGGACAAATTGAGCTTCGTACTCCATGATGATTTAACACTACGTAAAATCAAATTCGATGATGCCTTAAAAGAAGCGGCCTTCAATGAATCTCAAGGCGGTGGTTTGTCAGATATGGACGCCAACTTCTCATTAATGTCATTAACTATGAGAGAGTTCTTTTCTTCTTACTGCTTATGGTTCGAAATCAACTAAGCAATTTCTTGCCCAAGCTTTTCCACAGATATCGTGGATAAGCTTGGGGAGAACATCCCTAAGCCAATAAAGATGGCAATGCACTAAAAAGCAACCTATTATTTTCTAAAATACTTAACTTTAAGCACCACAACTCAAACAATCTAATAGAACAAAGCATCATTTCTGAGTGAATAAATGTCAAAACTTAAGCAAGAACAAGACGTAGCAAAGCGAGTAACCCTTGTCGGTGCTATTTGGGATGCCATTTTAGGATTTGCTAAAATTTTTGCAGGTTACTTTTCACAATCTCAAGCACTAATGGCTGATGGTATTCACTCATTATCCGATTTAGTAACCGATGTATTTGTGTATTTCGCCTCAGCGAACTCTCGCCAAGGTCCTGACGAAAACCACCCTTATGGTCATCTCCGTTTTGAAACCCTCACTACCGTCTTTCTAGGCATGGTATTGATCATTGTTGCCCTTGGTATTGCTTATGAGTCCATTGACGCGCAAGCGGAAGGCATACAAGCCCAATTTACCTGGTACGGTTTAGTCGCTCTTTTACTCACAATTATCGTTAAAGAAGCCATATTTCACTATACAAAAAAAGCAGGTGATCAAATTGGCAGTAAAATGCTGATCGCCAATGCATGGCACAGTCGCAGCGACGCCCTGTCTTCCATTGCTGTTCTTATTGGATTGATCGGTGTTTATTTTGGTTATGCTTGGGCTGATATGATTGCATCCATAGTGGTTGCTTTATTAATCGGTAAAATGGCCATAAGTATGGTTTGGGAAAATCTTGCCGAATTAGTAGATACCGCCCCTGACCCAAAATTGATTGCACAAATCAAAGAAACAGCAAATAGTTTAAAGCACGTCATGGCACCTCATGATGTGAGAGCCAGATCCATGGCTGGAAAAATCTATCTCGATATGCACATCCATGTACCCAGTCACGCTAGTGTCAGCGAGGGTCATTATCTTGGGGATTTAGTCGCTTATACAATTAAGCAAGCACACCCTCAAGTTGAAGATGTGATGGTGCATATAGACACAGATGAAAAAATTCAAACGGACAGCTTTATTCATGAGCCAACATCAGAGAAACCACCACAACTCAAACTGCCAGCGCGCCACCAAATACTGGCAGACTTAGGCTTCTTACTACGCCAACACACCGCCTATGTAGATATTCCAAACACCAGATTGCATTATCTGAATAACCACTTAAACCTAGAAATCATCGCACAGTCTGAAAAAACACCAGAAGGCGTAGATTTAAAACGACTAACTGCTGGTATTCTATTGGATTTACAAAACGCTAATTATATCCACAAAGCCACAGTGCTCTGGAATTTTGATCCCAGCTAAGAAATACTTTGCGGTTCTAATAAGAAAGAAGCAACTGCAACCAAATCTGGAGAAAACACTTAATGACAATTAATCTCTAGATTCATCAGTGAGTGCATCATCGTTCAAGTATTCCACAGGTAAAGCCTTACTGGTTTTAGCCCCCATAAGCTTTAGTTTCTCAGCCCGTGACACAAGGTTTCCACGCCCTACGGTAAGCTTTTTCAAAGCAGAATCATGACTGCGTCCTACGGCTTCCAATTTACTACCAATGTCATCCATGTCTTGCACAAAACCAGAAAACTTATCGTACATGGCGCCCGCTTGACGAGCTATTTCAATGGCATTTTGACTCTGTTTTTCATTGCGCCAGATATTTTGAATCGTTCTCAAGGTTGCCAATAAATTAGACGGTCCAACAATAATAATGTTGTGTTCAAATGCTTCGCTAAATAAACCGTTGTCACCCTGTAAAGCAAGACCAAACGCAGCTTCAATTGGAATAAATAAAAGCACAAAATCCAATGACGTCACGCCGGGTAAATCATGATAAGACTTCGAACTTAAATCTTTCATATGACGGCGGATTGCATCTAAATGCGACTTCAACGCTCGACTTCTATCTTCATCCGTTTCAGCTTCCATATAAGAAAGATAGCTAATCAGGACCATTTTCGAATCGACAATAATTTGCTTACCTTCAGGAAGATGAATCACCACATCAGGTTGTAAGCGACGACCCTCTTCAGTTTGATAAGAAGTTTGAACTTGGTACTCTCGGCCTTTTTCTAATCCAGAGCGCTCTAGAATTCGCTCTAAAATCACCTCGCCCCAACCGCCTTGTAACTTATTTTGACCTTTCAAAGCATGAGTCAAACTGGCAGCATCATCACTGATTTTCTGATTAAGCTGTTGTAAACCTTTAATCTCTTTGACCAGAGAAAAACGCTCACGTGCTTCTTCTTGATAGCTCTTCTCGACACTCTCTTGGAACTTCTGAATCTGTGATCCTAAAGGAGTTAGCAAGGTTCCAAGCTGGCGCTCATTTTCTTTCGCTAACTGTTGACCTTGTTGGCTCATGATTTCATGGGCTAATTGCTTAAACTCTGTCTCATTTTGTTTTTTTTGTTCACGGTAAAAAGCTTCTTTTTCCTGCCAAACACTTTGCGCCGCAGCGAATTGTTGCTCTAAAGTCAGAGACTCTTTTTCCAAATAATGAATCTGATCTTTCGATTGTTCCAAAAGACGCTGTAATTCCTCATTTTGTTGCTGCATTTTTTCCTCTGTACGCTGCCACTGGCGACGCATAGCCTGTACAATAGCGGCAGCAATGCTAGAAATAAGAATCGTGCCGATACAAAAGCCCGATAACACCAAAACTGATTGTGAAAGCCAATCTGCCATATAAATTAAAACTCGCTATTTTTATAGAGAAAACAACCGTTAAGCAAGTTTACATGGATTACTACCTAAGCCCAACACACACACAACGCTTTGATCTAGAAATCAAAAACAGCCAGTTCCTTACAACGGTAAGCCGAACCAAAGGCCGTGTTGCGGCAAAAGCATTCATTGATGAGATAAAACAACGTTATCCCGATGCAAATCACCATTGCTGGGCTTTCGTTGCTGGCGCTCCAAACAACGCTCATTTGTGGGATCAAAGCGATGATGGAGAACCAAAAGGCACCGCTGGAAAACCCATGTTAAATGTATTACAACATTCGGATTTTGGAGAGACGACAGTTGTCGTAACCCGTTTCTTCGGTGGTATAAAACTTGGCGCTGGCGGCTTAGTAAGGGCTTATAGCCAAGCAGTACAAGAAGCCCTTTCACAAACTATTTATGAAAGTGTTTACCCGCGCAGCCCAGTTCAGCTAAAAATCACCTATCCTTTATTAGGTAAAGTTGAATATTGGCTAGAACAAAGTGACATAGAAATAACCAACAAAACATACAGCGACAGCATCGTTATTGATCTTGCTGTCATTGAACGTACTTGGCCTAAACAAAAAGTCATATTGACTGACTTGTGCCAAGGTAGCTTAACTTTAATTGAATCGGACAAAGCATAATCATGTATCAAACTGGACAAAGATGGAGTAGCCGCAACGAGCCTGATCTCGGCGTAGGCATGATAGTAGACAAACAAAACAAATCTTTTACCTTACACTTCCCCGATGCAGAAACCGATCGTTTATATTCACACGACCAAACCAGTCTTGTTCGTCGGACACTGACCGTCGGCGATCAACTTCATTTTCAAGGTGAAACCTTTACTGTTTTAGAAGTTGAAGATGTGGATGACCTTATTGAATATCGTATTAGCGATGAAGATGATTGGTTAGAAGAATCTTTGATTCAATTCCCTCGTAATGACAAAAACGAGCTAGATTCCTTATTGGCTTTGTCTCCTGCTCGACGCATGTGGTTCGATCTCCGCCGCCACACACTTGAGCATCAAGCCGAAAATGCGGCATCGCAGGTTCGTGGTTTAATGGGGTTAAAAGCCGAGCTTTTACCTCACCAAATATATCTCGCACATGAAATCGCCAATCGCCCAAAAGCACGCGCACTGTTATGTGACGAAGTAGGTATGGGGAAAACGTTAGAAGCCGGTTTAATTTTGCATCAACGCCTGTTAAATGGCTTGTGTAAGCGTGTTTTGATTTTGACACCAACCAACTTACAACATCAATGGCTTGTTGAAATGCTACGCCGTTTCCATCAGCCTTTTTCATTGATTAATGAATCAGTATACGAAGACTTTATCGATGGTGATGATAACCCATTCGAACAACAGCCTTTCGTAATTGCACCAATCGATTGGGCAAGCCAACACCCAAAAGCGACTCAGCATATGCTGGATTCAGAATGGGATATGGTTATTGTTGATGAAGCACATCATCTCGCTTGGCACCCTGAAACACCAAGTATTGGCTATCAAGTTGTAGCTCGTTTAGCAGCACAAACAGAATCGCTTTTATTATTGAGTGCCACACCAGAACAAACCGGCGAACGAGAACACTTCTCTCGCTTGCAGCTTCTAGATGCGGATCATTACCACGACTTTGATCGCTACTTGGCTCAACAACAAGAATTTAAACAAGCAGCTGAGTTAGCTGAAGCCTTGTTGCCTTTTTCACAAGAAGGCGATACTTCTGCCCCCTTAATTGGCCAGAAGTATTTGCTCGCTATTTAGATGAAGTAAAAGCTAAAGATTGGTTTGTTGCCTTGACTAATGACAGTAGCACAAAAGACAGTAACAAAGACCGCATACAAGCAGCTCAAGAGGCCATTAGTTGGTTGATTGACCGTCATGGTACAGGACGTGAAATGTTCCGTAATACACGTGCTGCAGTTGGTGGTTTTCCCGATCGTTATTTACATTCTTACCCATTGGAAAATAATGAGTTTTTTGCTTCTGCAAGCCATCATGTGCAACCAGAAACAGAAGTTGCTGATGGCTTATGGGAAAAAGATCCTCGCTGGTTATGGCTAAAAGAATTCTTAGAATGTCAGGCAGACAAAGTTCTGGTTATTTGTCACACCGCCGACATGGCACAATGGCTAAATGACCAGTTAACCTTTGCAGGTTTCCAAAGTGCTGACTTCCATGAACAAATGCCATTGATTCACCGTGACAGAGCCGCTGCCTATTTTGCTGATGATGACGGTGCACAGATCTTGGTCTGTTCAGAAATAGGTAGTGAAGGTCGAAATTTTCAGTTTAGCCATCATATCGTCATGTACGATTTACCTGAACATCCAGACTTATTAGAGCAACGAATTGGTCGACTGGATCGCCTTGGACAACTGAACGATGTCCAAATCCATGTACCTTTTATCAAAAAAAGTGTTCAAGAACGTTTGTTCCATTGGTATCACCACGCACTAAATGCCTTCTGTCGCACCACAGGTTCAGGAGATAAAGTGGAAGAAGCATTCGGCGACAGTTTACATGCTTACCTTCACGGTCAAGACGACGATACAGATTTACTCAACGAAGCTCGTATCTACCACGAAGCCCTATTGAAGAAGATGGAACAAGGCCGCAACCGCTTACTTGAAATGAGTTCATGCCGTCCAGAAAAAGCGCAAGACTTAATCGAACAGATCAATCATCAAGCAACAAAAGGTCTGCACCATTACATAGAGCAAGTAACTCACGCTTTCAATATTTACGCAGAATGCATGGATGACACACCAGAAAAAGCCGCATGGTTCTTACGCCCTTCTACTGACATGATGCTAGAGGCGTTGCCTGGGATTGAAGAAGAAGGCAAAATGTTAATGCTGGACCGCCGCCAAGCCAGCCAACGGGAGAATGTCGCCTTCGCTACATGGGAGCATCCGCTTATCACCATGCTAATGGATGAGGTGCAAGGTTTTGACTCTGGCAAGCTGACCTCAGCTATTCTACCAATTGCTGCGCTTCCAGAAGGTACGGTATTGGTCGAAAGTATGTTTGTTATCGAAGCGACAGCACATCCACGCTTAAAATTAGCCCAATCATTACCTATGACACCAATGTGGCAGTTGTCAGATTCCAACGGCAAATTTCTTCATCAGCAATTTACCGCAGATAAATGGGCAGAAAAACTTAAAGGTGTACCAAACCGAGTAGCAGAACAATGGGTCGCAGCATTGCGCAAGAACCTGATTGAAGTCCTGCAAACTCATCAGCTAAATGCCCAGGATCAAGCTCGTCCGATTGTTCATGAAGCAAAAACCTCTTATCAACATCGCTGTCAAAATGAAATCGATCGCTTGGTTGAATTGAAATCATTCAACAATGCTATTCGTGACGAGGATATTCAATTATTGGAAAACAACATGCAGGAAGGCTTGGTTCGAATTGATGAACATCAAATTCGTCTCGATGCGATTCGCATCATTTTAACAACCAAGCCGGAATAGTCTCCGTGCTAGATGAGCAAGCTCTCCTGAATAAGGCAAAACAGGCTAGCGTGAGCGGACTGACTAATTTAGTCGGGCAAGCCACGCTAGAGATTCTCTATGAAGACGACTGGTTTGCCGTAATCAACAAACCAGCCAATTGCTTATCTGTGCCCGGACGTGGCCCAGAGAAGATTGATTCGATCCTACATAGAGCTGAATGCTTATTTGGGGAAGCGTTTGCCATACATCGTCTTGATGAAGCAACATCTGGTTTAATTCTTGTCGCGAAAACCCATGAATGCCAAAAACGCATGTATGCGCATTTTCGTGAACGGGAAGTCAAAAAGGAATACCGCGCCCTATTGCGCGGTCACCTTTTAGGGGAAAAAGGCGAAGTAAGAAAGCCATTACGATGCGATTGGCCTAACCGTCCAAGACAGATAGTTTGTACCGACGAATGGAGCAAAGACTCCATCACCTTATGGGAAAAAATTAACTACGAGGGCAACACAACTCGAATTCGACTCATACCTTTCACAGGGCGCTCCCACCAACTTCGTGTTCACATGCAAAGCCTTGGTCACGGTATCATCGGTGACGAGTTCTACGATGATCAATACACCGGCGAACCACGACTTTTACTCCACGCCTACCGACTGGAGTTTCGTCATCCTTTCACTAAAGCTTGGCTCGCCTTCGTTGCACCTTGCCCTTTTTAATTCTTTTCCATTCATAAAAAACGGCCTATATTTTCACACAAGCCGTTTATTATTGGGTATTTAAAAAGTATTCAAATACTTTTTATACTTTAAAGAACCCCATGTCATCTTTCTGAGTTTGAGCCAAACCTGCTAATTCTGCCGCCGCTTGTAAGGTTTGATTAACTGCTGATACATTTTGTTGTACTAAATCAAAAGCTAGAGTCGTATTCTTAGAAATATCTTCAGTAACTCCTGTTTGCTGCACTGATGCAGTAGCAACCATGGCATTGATTTCGGATATCGCTTTTATAGCATGAGAAATGTCTTCAAACGAAGATTTTACTTGTCCTGCTAATTCAACTGAACCTTCGATCAATTCAACATTTTGTGCCATATTATTACTGGCTTTCTCAGACTGTTCTTGCAGTTTCGAAATAATTTCTTGAATACTCACTGTAGACTCTTGAGTTTTTGAAGCTAAAGTACGAACTTCATCAGCAACAACCGCAAACCCTCGACCAGTTTCTCCAGCTCGCGCCGCTTCAATTGCAGCATTTAATGCAAGTAAGTTCGTTTGCTCGGAAATACTATTAATAACTTCAATAACAGTTCCAATTTCAATAGTGAATTTTCTTAGTTCATCAACAATTACCGCCGTTTCAGCGACAGACTTATTAATATCTCGAGTCAAAGCAATATTTTTTTCTAATGTAGCTTTGCCACTTCCAATCGTATTTAAACTAATTTTTGTCTCTTCTTCAGCGCTCAAGGCTTTATTACTGACTTCTTGAGATGTGGCTGACAATTCATAAATTGCCGTTGAGATTTGCTCAACCTGCATTTTTTCACTTTCCATATTTATCAAAGTGTCATTCATTACAACATTTAACTCTTCAGAAGAGGCAGAAACACTTTCAGAAATTTTTATGGAGTTACTTACAATGCCAGATAGTTGATTTGAAAGAATGACCAATGAACGATAAATGCCGCTATCACTAGCTGATGTAGCAAGGTTCAGTCTCAAGTTACCTTCAGACATTCTTTCCATTAACTTAGCAATATCTTCCGGAGCACCACCAACTGGTTTCAGAACCAATCTATTTATCACAACAAGTAAAATAATACCTGCGAAGATAAAACAAACAAGCCCTATTAATAATGAATATTTCAACTGCTTATTTGCACCACTAGTAATTACACTATCTCTAGTAAAAGAAACATAATCCCAACCATTGATATCCATTCTCCCCCAAAAAGTTGTAAAGGCAACATCACTACCATTCACATTTACCGTATAAGCTAACTCAGGAGACTGAAGACTAAATTGCTTATAGTTAGGTCGAACATCTAATATTTTCTTACCTAACATTTCTTCATAAGGCGAAACTATAATGGTGCCATCGTCTGTATAGACAAATAAATCAGTCCTACTTTTTGTATTTTCAATAAAACTATCTAAATGAACCATTGTCATTATAGCAATATCTGAATTCACCTTATAAGCAATCAATATAGATACTTGACCTGTTGATCTATTTTTGTGAATAGTAGGTGACACATAGAATTTTTGATTTTTCTCAAATAGTGCTTTGTAATAACCCTGCCCTTTATTATCGAGAGACATTTTCAAACCATCGGTTTGATAGGAAGCTCCCGCTCTATCAAATAGGTACACTCCATCACTGCTACTTTTTAAAATATTGTAAATAGTTCTTAAACTATCGCTGTTCTTTTCAGATAAACTATTTGCACCTAATTCATGCACATCTAAATCTATAGAGGAGAGCACATAGCGATAACGTTCAAATTTTTCTGTAATTTCAGCTTCGAATGTTAAGTTTTTTTCAACCAATATTTGCTTGTTCAATGCCATACTTTCAGATCTAAATGCCACAAAGTCTAACATTGCGATAATAACAATAATCGCAGCAACAATAGCGCCAAGAGAACCAATAACTTGTAGTTTAAATTTATTCATAGCCTGCTCCGCGCGTCATTTTTTTATGAAATGCATTACCGAAAACACCATATCTTCAATATGACATTCTCTATGCATCACTAAATACTTTTCAAATTTTCCCTACTGTAAAAATAGAAAATTTTATACAATAAACAAATCCAAAAACCAATTTGTAATACTGTAATACTATCACCTCTTAATATTACTTAAAATCACTTAAAATCACTTAAAATCACTTAAAATCACTTAATGATACAAAAAAATTACAAAATCATGTTTTTTTATTAAAAAGACAAAAAAAACAGCGACTGTTTCCAGCCGCTGCTTCTATTAACTCAGCGTTCTAAAAAAGCGTATTACGCTCTTTTCTAGTGGTGATGACCACCTTCGCCATGTACATGACCATGTTCTAGCTCTTCTGCAGATGCTTCTCGAACATCCATGATTTCAACATTAAAGTTCAATGTTTTACCAGCTAGAGGATGATTACCATCCAACATAATACCGTCTTCTTCTACACCAATTACGGTAACAGGCTGTTGACCACCTGGCGTTTGTGCCATGAACTGCATACCGATTTGGATATCATCTACACCTTGGAAGTTTTCAGTCGGCACCTTTTGAATCAGTTCTTCATGAATCGCACCGTAACCGTCTTCTGGAGCAACAGATACTTCAAGTTTATCGCCAGCCACTTTGCCCTGAAGAGACTTATCCAATCCATCTATAATGTTTTGTGCGCCACTTAGAAATACTAAAGGCTCTTGACCGATGGAAGAGTCTAATTCTTGACCTTGCTCATCCTTCAAAGTGTAGTGCATGCTCACGACAGCATTTTCTGTAATTTGCATTGTATTCTCCTGAATAAAAAAATAATAAATAATGAGGGAACGAGCGCCTGATACAAGCAAACCTTACATTTAAACAATAAGCGATACACCACCACAACACGAACCCAAACGATAACTCGTAAGACTATGATAACGTCCCATAAACTCAATAACTACCGTATAACGAAGAAGTTTGGTACGTTCGACGATTTTTAAAGGGATGTTTGATAATTAAATATTTAAAAAATAGATTTTTTAACCGTAATTAAGGAATCATTGCGTTCCATTGTTTAGGCTGAAGGTGTAAATATTGAAGTATCCAATATATAAGACTTCCCTAGCCAGCTTACTGCTTGAGTATGATCAAGGTAATCATTACCCGTTATAGGGTGAACAAACACATCGAGAGTCTCTCTATTCAGCATCAACCAAGGAAGAATAGCGCCGTAAGTTTCAGCCGAAAATGACAGCTGACAACTCCAAACAGGATGTGGCCCAACAGGCTTACGATGAAACCGTCCAATGCGAATATCAAATAATTCGGATGCTGCTTGCGCTACTCTCTTCGCCAATTCAACACCAGCTTCATCCGTATAATAAAGATGGGCATGAAAGGCTTTAATATCATAATGTGATGGAAATGGAGTCATTGTTCATCCTAATTTTAGAAGCCCTAAATTTCTGAGCTCTCAATTTTTAATACTTTTAATTTACGACACTCTCAATTGAAAGTCACATTCCTAGGGGAATTTATTAATGCCACTTTTTAAGTAACAAAGCAGCACATCTTGCTCCACTGTCAAGACCTAAGTCGTAGAGGAGTTATTACCTCGACTATGCTACATTGAACATCAAATAATAAGGGCCATATTGAAGTGATTTACCACATGACTGTTTTCTGGATTCTATTAGCCATTCTTTATGTTTTTGGTTTGTTCTGGATTGCCATTTGGGGCGATAAAGAAAGTCCCACCGCTAAAAAACTAACCCGCCACCCATTAGTCTATAGTTTGTCTCTTGCTATCTATTGTACCGCTTGGACATTTTACGGCTCGATCGGCGAAGCTTCCCGTTCAGGCTGGAGCTATTTACCCATTCTTTTGGGCCCTATTCTGCTTTATTTGTTTGCCTTTCCCATCTTACGGAAAATGATCACTGTAAGTCGCAAACAAAATATCACTTCAATTGCCGATTTCATCTCCTCTCGATATGGAAAACGCCCAATGACAGCGCCCTTGGTTATTTTAATCAGTATGCTCGCAGTCATTCCTTATATTGCCTTACAACTCAAAGCCATTGGTTCCAATTTTGCACTTTTTGTCAATCAAGACGAATCGTCTACTAGCCTAGTAGTATTAGTGGCAACCATTCTAATTGGCATATTTGCCATGTTATTTGGCACAAGAAAAGTAGAAGTCACTGAATATCGTTCAGGCATGATGTTGGCGATTGGTACAGAGTCTTTATTCAAACTCATTGCCATTGTCGCAGTTGGATTAGTGGCAATCATTATGACCCAAGACCTCAATATTGATGAATTCAGTAGCAATGTTGATATGTCTGTTTGGTCACCAGAACAAATGTTATCTTTTCCTTTTTTAATGCAAACCTTTATGTCTGCCGCGGCTGTAATCTGCTTGCCACGTCAATTCCACGTCACCGTGGTTGATCATCAAAATAATAAACAATCCAACATGGCCCGTTGGTTATTCCCTCTTTATTTACTTATCTTCGCGGTCATCATTCCACCAATCGCTATTGCCGGTCAAAATCTATTTTCTGCTGATATAAACCCAGATACTTATGTCATTCAATTCGCACTGGCTTCAGACAACCTTCCATTGCAAATGTTGATTTTCCTAGGTGGCATGTCAGCAACAACCGCTATGATCATCATTGCGACATTTGCCTTAAGCATCATGATTAGCAACGATGTTATTTTGCCAATTATGTTGGCACGCGCCAGTGCGCAACAACAAGCTCTCCCCTTATACCGACGACGAATACTAACCATTCGACGATTGGCTATGGCTGGCATTCTTATGTTGTCTTTTCTGTATTATCAAAAAATGGCAAATAACGAATCTTTAGCAGGAACCGGCGTCCTTGCCTTCTCTCTTGTCTTACAGCTCATGCCTGCGGTATTAGGCGGTTTATATTGGAAACGCGCCCATGCTTATGGTGTTTATACTGGGTTGACCTTCGGTTTTTTATGCTGGGTTTTGCTCATGATGCTTCCCTTAACTGGTGGTATAGATTGGGGGCTAGACAATGCTCAGTCGCGTTCTGAACTCATTAGTTATGGTGCTTTTATTAGCTTAATGGCAAACATTTTTGGCTATGTAATAGGCTCTTTATTATCCAGTGAAAGATTAATCGATCGTATTCAAGCCACTGCTTTTGTTAGCCCAACGACCGAACTCGAAAAAGGCTTCTTTAAACCCAAAAGCAAAGCCACCAATGGTGATTTTTTTGTCTTATTAGAAACCTTCTTGGGTAAACAAAAAAGCCAACAAGTTCTAGCAAATTACGAGCAAGATTACAGTCAAAGCATCCCATCAAATGCTGCGCCCAATCGTTTATTTGTGGATTACTGCGAACGTATTTTAGGGGGCGTATTAGGGGGTTCATCAGCTCGCACCATCATTAACTCCATCTTGGTTGATAAACAAATCAAGGTAGAAGAAATGGTGACCTACTTGGATGAAACCACTCAAGCAATCCAATTCAGTCAGAACCTTTTATTCGTTTCTATGGATAATCTTGACCAAGGTATTAGTGTCGTAAACAAAGATTTGCAAATCGTTGCATGGAATAAAACTTACCTTTCGCTTTACCCTTATCCTGAAGGTATGTTGACAGTTGGCTTGCCCGTTGAAGAGCTTATTCGGTTTAATGCTAAACGAGGTGAATGTGGTGTTGGCGATATAGAAGAATTAGTCAGCAAACGTTTAGAACACCTTAGAAAAGGTACAGCACATCGTTTCTTACGTCGTAGAGCCAGTGGACGGGTCATTGAAATGGTTGGCAATCCACTACCAGATGGTGGCTTCGTCACAAGTTTTACCGATGTCACCGAACATATTGAAAGCCAGCAAGCATTGAAAGAAGCTAATATAGATTTGGAAAAACGTGTGGAAGCTCGCACCGAAGAAGTCCAAGGCGTCAACAATGAGCTTATGCAAGAAATTGATCGCCGTAATCAAGCAGAGAAAGCCCTCATTAGCGCCAAAGCAGAAGCTGAGCAAGCCAACGCCTCTAAGACTGAATTCCTTGCCTTGGCTAGTCATGACATCCTTCAGCCTCTTAATGCTGCCAAGCTTTATATGGGGATTCTACAATCAACCCAGCTTCCTCACGACACGAATCAAGTCATTACAAAACTATTCGATTCTTTGGAGTCCACCGAAGCACTCATTTCAACCTTGCTTGAAATTGCTCGTTTAGACCAAGGCGCAATTCAACCAAAATTAGTCGACTGCAACCTCCAAGACATACTCACACCTATCGTTTCGGAGTTCGGCGTCATCGCAGAAAGTAAAAACATACGTTTAACTACGCACCTTAGGCCATTACGTGTACATACAGATCCTATTTACTTACGACGTATCATTCAGAATTTTGTTTCAAATGCGGTGAAATACACACAAAAGGGACGAGTACTATTAAGCGTGCGACCAAGAAAAGGATTAGTGTATTTACAAGTTTGGGACACAGGGGTTGGTATTCCTGAAGCCGAACAAAATAAAGTTTTCGATGACTTCTATCGCTGGGAAAACACCCAAGAACCTGGCATGGGATTGGGCCTTGGCTTAGTTCGTCGTATGCAAAAACAATTGGGACTAGCTACTGAAGTTCGCTCCACTCCAGGAAAAGGTAGCTGTTTTAGCATAGGTATTCCATTGGCCCAGAGCAATATCATTGCAAGCGTACCTGAGCCTCAACCCGTCACAGAACCACAAGATAAGTTGGCTCACTGTTACGTCTGGTGTATTGATGACGAACAAAATAACTTAACTGCAATGAATACACTATTAAGTCATTGGAAGTGTGATTGTCGTACCTTCAATCGTTTTGAAGAAGCTTTACAAGCGGAAGGCGAAGCAGAATTACTCTTGGTGGATTACCACCTTGACGACAACCAAGATGGTGTTTCTTTGATTAAGGCCCTCAGAACGAGAGCAGGGAAAGAAATTCCAGCAGTATTAATAACCGCACTACGGGACCCACAACTGGTTGAAGAGTGTAAACAGCAAAACATTACCTATATGGCAAAACCAGCAAAGCCCGCAAAATTACGGGCTTTGGTTCAACACATTCATCAGTTAAGGGAAGACGCTGAGTAAAAGATCAAGGTTAGGGTTGAGTTGGAAGACTCAATCCACAGCCTCCCAAAATGATAGCGCTTATAGTATCTCCTGTACGCTGTAAATCTTCCTCGCTTAATGATTCGGAGCCATTTAACGCTAGAATTTGTGCTTCAAAATCAGCGTAATGTTGAGTGGTTGACCAAATCATATAAATCAAACTAGCGGGATCACGTTGCTGCATCTTTCCAGCGTCCATCCAGCCTTGAAGCAATGCCACTCGTGACATAAACCAAGGCCTTAACTCTTCTTTTAAATAATCACCAATATGATTTGCACCACCAATCACTTCCATAGCAAATAAGCGTGATGCAACACTTTTCTCAAAACTCTGTTTAAGCTTAACTCGGATAAAACCATCCAATACCTGAGCTGGATCATCATCTAGCGTAGCTTGATCAAAAAGATCATTCCAACCGATTAAAGTTTGATCAAGCACCTGCTTGTATAGATTTGCTTTAGATTGAAAATAATAAATGATATTCGGTTTAGGTAAACCTGCACGCTCTGCAATCTGCTGTAAACTAGCACCATTGTAGCCTTTCAGACCAAATTCAATTTCAGCAGCATCAAGAATTTTAACAAACACTTCTTCACGGTTATTTTGGCGTTTACTACTCATAGGGAGTTAAGTCCTTATCTAGTCAGTCCCGTTACTAAATCTTAAAATGTGTTATGCAAACAACTCAGTCAGATCCGCTGCACTTGACAATTTACCTTCATCTTCAATATTCGGAAAAACAGCAACTGTAATGTTATCCAAAGCTAAACTGGGTAACCATTCGCCTTTAAAGGTATCAAGTGAGATAGAAACTGGCTCACAATCATCCCAATCATCAATTGCCCATTGGCTAGCAAACTCAGCATCAGGCCAAACCATGACACAATCGCCATCGTCTGTTTCTACCATAACAAAGCCTTCGTCATTACTCAGGCTCCAAACAAGCTCAGTGGCTTTTACCTGCTCAACAAAATACGCCAATCGTTCACTATCAGGAGCAACCAACAACTGAACACGCTCGTCCATTGATAACTCTTTTACAGCTAATTCATTTGTAGATGGTTCTTTCATGGTTTCAATCTCTTTTTAAAAGTAGGCAACTTCTTCTTCTGTTAATTCGCGAAACTCACCAACAGCCAAATCCGCATCTAATGTTAGCTTGCCTATTTTATCACGATGTAACACTTCAACCTTATTTCCAACGGCTGCCAACATACGTTTTACTTGGTGATATTTACCTTCTTGGATCGTCAAGAAGATCTCATTTTCACTAATCCGTTCCGTTACTGCTGGCAAAGTAAGATCAGATTCACCATTCAATAAAACACCCTCTTCAAGATGTTTTAGATCAGCGTCACTAACAGGGTCAGCTAATGTAATACGGTAACGTTTATCACACGCATTTCGCGGTGACGTAATACGGTGTAGCCATTGACCATCTGTGGTCAAAAGTAACAAACCGGTTGTGTCTTTGTCCAAACGTCCAACAATATTAAGAGTTTGCCCTAAATGGGAAGGCAACAAATCCAACACAATAGAATGTTCCGGATCTTGGTTTGCACACACATAATCTGCTGGTTTATTTAGTAAATAATAACCTTCCGATGGCCAAGCCAAAGGCTCACCATCCAAACAAATTACATCACCTTCTTTAACCGTATAATTCGCTTTTTTAACAATTTCACCATTCACAGTGACACGTTTTTTTGCAACGGCAATTTTCGCGGCTTTACGAGCCAACTCTGTTACATGGGATAAATAAAAATCAAGTCTCAAGGGTATCGCCTATAGCTTTGTTCTGGTTAAGAGAATACTTCGTGGGTGGTTTCAATTTCTTTGTAGAAGAAAGTCGAATTATGCAGCATACCATTCGCACTGCGCGTATATCCGGGCACCTCACCAAACGGAATATAGCCCATATTGACGTACATGTCGTGAGCGATATCATCACTTCGAACTTCAAGGATAAGTAACTGTCTTTGCATGGCTGCAGCAACTCGTTCCACGCCCTGCATCAAAACACCTCCCAAACCATTTTCACGGGCCTGAGTGTGAACCATCAGCTTCTCAACATCACAACGATGTAATGCATTAGCCTTTGGCGACATCGCAATTTGCACACTGCCCACCACTTTATCGTCTTCACGAACTAATAATACTTGGCGGGCATTTTCTTGTAAGTCATCATTCACGGACAACCAATACGCCTTCGCTTCTGGTTCACTCATTGGTGGTAAAAAACCAATCGGAGCGCCTGAATCTACAGCATCACATAACAACTCGATAAGATCATCTAGGTAGGGATTAAGATTGTCTACTTTAAGTAACTCCAAACTCGTTTCCTCAGTCTTTTGATTGGCGTAATCATACAGGAGAGGCGAAAACTTAGGAAACGGATCTTTGATCGCAAATGCTTTTTTGTAGGTCGGCATTTATGCCGACAAACCTAATCTGCTTCCATGCAATTGCTTTGAATTTAGTAATCTTTGCCCTGCAGGTCGTACACCACACAGAACAGGTTCAACATGAAAGAAAGAATATTAAAAACGGATTTTGATTTGATGGAGCAATTATCAATGATTAACACCAATAAACCATTTAGGCTGCATGTCATCAAAATCGGTTCGCACATTCGATGGTAAATAGCTGGCTGAATCCAAAACAAAACCTTGTCCATCGACACGCTTGAAAACAACCCAATGCCAAAAAGCTTTCCCGTTTTCGTAATGATGTTTAATGGATAAGAGCGCAAGATCAGGCAGCTTTTCCCATGCTTCAAATGGAACCTCTACAGAAGAAGTCGACACCTCAAATTTAGCCAGCATGTTTCGTACATATTGTGTATCAGACCAGAGCGATTCGTCTTCTGCAAAAATACCCATGTCATTAGCAATCCCCTTCATATCTGAGTAAGTCTTACCAAGTATATTGGCAACTGAGGCAATACCACAGCCTGTTGTTTCTTCTTGAATGACCGCTTTCAACTTAATTCTCTTTAAATATATGACGCCACGCCAACTGAATAATTGATCAGCTTGCTGGCGCTTGTTAAGGGTGTAAAGTCGTTGTGAATTTTACTAATGAGTTGCACGCATTAGATCAAGAAGTTGTTTATCAAGTAAAGCGACATCAGGTTATCTCGTTCAAAGAGGACTTAATTTTTTGCTATATTCCATGTTTTCAATGCGCATATGTATGCGTATAATTAAGGTTAAAATTAATTGGAGTGATGATATGCAAGATTTATATGACATCCATGCCCCCAAAAAAGCAACAAACTTAAGCGTGAACAGCGATTTATTGCAAAAATCTAGAAGCTTAAAAATCAACCTGTCAGCAACATTAGAGCAAGCGCTAAAAGACAAATTAAAGAGTGTTGAAGCAGAAAGTTGGAAAAAAGAAAACAAGGTTGCAATAGCGGCATATAACGAGTTCATAACTGAAAACGGTTGTATTGGCGACGAATACAGGAGTTTTTAATGGCGCAGTTTGATGTATACAGAAACCCAAGCAAGAAAACGAATAAAGCCTACCCTTTTCTGGTTGATGTTCAAAATTCTGTCATTGATCAATTAGCAACAAGACTGACGGTACCTTTAACAACCAACAATGCCAAAAATAGCCTTTATATGGAAAAATTAACCCCTAAGATAGAATTCGAAGGGGAAACTTACTTATTCCTTGCTCAGCAACTCAGCTCTATACCGGAAGAGGTATTACATGATTGCATTGGTTCGCTGAGTCAATCCAGAGATCTGTTAATCGATGCCATCGATTTCGCGATTACAGGGATATAGCGTCCTCATAAATTGCGGAACATATTGGACGCTTTTTTGCGTCATTTTCTTTTAAGCAAAAAAACGGACAATGTGAGCCGTCAGATTTGATCCATTTGTTATGTATGTGCCAACTGTTTCCAAAATTTTTCAGCACTATGTCTAGCACTTTTTTCGGACTCAGATATTGGATAGCTAACGCGTTGAAGTAACTTGCTCAGGCTAACCAAAATTGCTTTCATATGTGATAACAGATTAAAAATGTCTTGAATTGTATTTCCACTACCAGTCATATCATAGTTTCCATCTTTATGCGCAAGCATGCCATCCCTTAATAACTTAACCCTATCGACTAAGCCTGAGGAAAGTAATTCATTAATACATGTAACACAGTCGCTAAAGCTTTGATTAAATTCAATCTTTCGGCTTTCAATGAATCTATCCTGCCAGCTCCCACCTTGCCCACTAAGAACAATAGTTTTTGGTGGTTTAACATATCCCTCTAGCAAATGCTTTGGGTTGAAATTTCCATCAACCAGCAGACTCAACAGTTGATTTAGGCTCAAATTAGATGAGTTATTTGATTTATCAAATAACCAAGCATGAGTTTCAACAATCAAGGAAGCATACATTGTATCTCGTATAACAAGGATGCTTCTTTGAACCACTGGTTCCAAGCGTACAAATGATTCATGGAAATCAATTGATGCAGATAATAACTCTTTTCGTTCCAGTAGATTTAGATAGCCAATCATCGCTGCATTGACTTGCTTTTTAAACTTCGGAATCTGTTCCTTTCGCATTTGCCCCTCGAAGTACATAACATCTTTAATAGTGCGTATGCGCGTTTACATATTACCAAGGCCTTCCCAATATAACTGTAAACTACTGATTTTAAAGTGATAAATAAAATCACCAACAAAGCCAAAAACTGGAAAAATGCGCATGCGTGTTATTCCTTTCATTCACAGTCTACTATTTATGCTGTGAATATTATTACTTATTGATACTAAGATGATTTTTTCTTTTCTTCCACTGTAAACGAACGAAAGTAAGTTATTTAAAATGCGGATAGATACAAAGCATTTGAAGGAGTTAATCGTCTTTGTCGGGCTAAAGCCAAGACCTACAAATAAAAAAGCGACTCAATTGAGTCGCTTTTAAAGAGCCATAGGTATGTTTACACATTCCCCATGTAACGTCCCGGTTTGTGATTCACTGCGATAATCATATTTAATGCAATGGCGCCTACAATTGAGATAACAATCAAGGTGAAATCCACCACAAAAACAGATAATAAGACGATACAGCAATCCGCCACCATCTGAAATTTCCCCATGGAGATGCCATATTTCTCAGCGACATAGCGTGCCAAAATATTCAAACCACCTAAGCTTGCGTTATGGCGAAACAACATCAAAAAGCCAACACCAATTAATGAGCCGCCAACAATACTAGCGTAAATAGGGTTAACACTTTCAAATGAGATCATCATCGCTGTTAAATCGGAAAATGCCGATAAGCAAAATACAGCAAAAAATGTTTTTAAGGTGAATTCCCAACCAAAGTGGATAATCGCTAATACATAAAAAGGTAGGTTGATAACAAAAAACGCTTGTCCAAAAGTAAAGGATGTTGAATATTGGATAAGAAATGCCAACCCCGCAGAACCGCCAGATAGCAAACCGGTTTGGATAAAAAGGTTTACGCCTAACGAAATAATCAAGGTCCCAAGAATCATAGCTTGGGCATCTTCAAGACGAGTGTGTTTTTGTGATGTTTTTGTGTCTGTTGTCGACATAGGTATCTCTTTGGCTTCAATAAAGGAATAGAATAAAGGGTCGTTCAATGGCGTGGATTCTAGAGAAAAACCCGCATAAGACCAATATCAAACCAAAAAGCATTTTTGAATCGTTTTAATAAAGTGTCTTAATTTCTGTACACTTTAGAAGAGCAAATGCAGAAAATCACCTTGCCAATAACCCTTCGTGCCGATACCCAACCAATACGTTCTGATTGCATGCTTTTATTATTCTCACCACCCAGCCAAAGTTGTCCGTCCGGCGCTATATCTAAGACTTTTTTAACAATAAAGCCATATAAAGCATGGTCGACCACCACAAGATGGCCAACCTCAAGCTGTTTATACCATCGGCTAGTAAAAACAAAATCACCATCTTGTAATCTAGGAGACATACTTTCTCCCTGTACTTTTATTAGATTCAGCATTTTGCCTCCTTTTTTACTATCAAGTGTTGTCTATCTAATTTTTCAAGTCAGGGTAAGTGACAATCAGCAATGGTGGATAAGGACAAGTCGCACGGTACGTTGGCACGCCTTTCGTTAGCCAAAACGCATCAGCAAATTGATTTACAAGCTCAACCAGTTTTTCACCTTCTGCCCGATCAATACTTTGCTTACATTTTGATGCTTGAAGCATGATGGAATGGGTTAAATCATGAATGGTTGGCACTTGTTCAAATTGTGGTGCTTTAAAATAGTCTCCCCAAATGATTCGTACCGCTTCTTTCACTTCTGTACAAGCGGCTTCTTTTTCTATCACTAAACGAGAAATCTGTGCAAAACCCGCAACATCAAGGTCGCCTTTATCTTCCACTTCTTTGATTAAGTCCAATAATCGAACACAGCTCAATGCAGCAAGTTGTGCCGTTGATGGATCGTACATTTTACAAGGAATATCACAATGAGCTTGCGCGGTTTTAAAACCAATTACCTTATCTAGAGTTTTTATAACACTATGCATCATGGTTCGTACCCTTCTTTTCATTAGAATTACGGCGACGGAAAAGCTGCTTATAAAGCAAGCCGCTAATAATCACTGCAGCGACGGCAAAAATAGTTAACATATGAATGGGTTCACTCATCCAATGGGAGTGATCATGGCCAGGATGCGCATGTGCGAATTGGCTCATCACAAAAGATAAGCTTAATAACAGGGTGGTAAAAATAGACTTCATATAATCATCCTTATAAATAGGTCATTAAATTGCATTTCAAATCAGGCTGACCAGAACAAAAGCACTAGTGGTGCACGATAGTTTTCGAGCTAGAAACTGCATTCGATAACGCCTGCATTAATATTTTGCTCTGAGCTGTGATATTTTTGCTGTGGCTTTGGGTAAACAACTCCCATTCGAAACGAATATGCGTTGCAGTTCGCATGATCAAACTGTGCTGTTCATCATCAACATCAGTGCGGGTAATGATGGTTTGCAAGAAGTTCACTGCATTTTCATATTGCGTGTTGGCAGATACGAAATCACCCAATGCCGTATAAGATTCTGCAATGTTCAAGAAACTGACCGCCGCGGCAGCAACAGCAGACTCTGCGTCTCGATGAAAGTCATCATCAAACGACATTTCAGCTTGCATTAACGCCTGACGATTCAAATCCACAGCATCAGTAAAAGCATGATTTGAATAGGCTCTATTGGCTTGTCTTGTTAAGCGTTCCCAGTTTTGCATTCTTGCCTCCGTAATCTTTTACTATGGATTAAAAACTTAATGAGAATCATTATCGTAAAAGACTTGCAATAAATCCAGTAAATTTGAGAATTAATCTCATTTAGTTCTGATTTTATATTTAAAGAGGTTTTGTGAAGTCTAGATCTAAATAGACAAGACGGTGATCTGAAGTATTTTTTAGAAGAGAAAATTGATGGTCACAAGAGTCAGGCCAAAACACAGCTTGCTCAATAACCTTTAATGATTTGCTCGGTCTCACATAGTCAGCCTGCATACGCCAAACCGCTGTATGACTGACACTATGAGCTTTATTAACTTTAGGAGAATGAGCAATTCCTCCCTTACTTTTAGGAAATTCTAGTTCAGCCATTAATGGATGCATTAATAAATCATGAGTGATGGCTCGTGACGAATCACCTTCAAAAGGAGATGCATTTAAGTCCCCCAACAGTACAAAACCATTACCAGAAAATCCACCACTGCGCCCTTGATCATCTACAAAGTAAGAAGCTTGCGATAGATAATCCGTCCAAAAACGCAGCTCATCTTGATTACGACAGACATTACGCCCTTCAGGACCATCGAACGCTGGAGGTGTCGGATGAGAGCATAAACAGTGCAAAGACTCGCCCTCCACGTCTACGATAACATCCCAATGAGACTTAGAAGATAAAGGTAGTACAGCTAAATCTTCGTCATCAAACCAAGGTTCGCCAGATGGATGCTTTGGTAAATTAGCATTCGGCATATCACGCCAAAGTAGATGTTGAAAAGTACGAGAAGAAAAATGCTCGATTGGAAAACGAGATAACAAAAGCATACCGTATTGACCTGGAAAATCTCCAAAACCAAGTGCATCAGCTCCTTTGTCTGAGGCAATACCATTTTTATCAAAATCTCGACCAGATGGTATTCCTGTATTCACTGGCTGACAAAATAAGAAAGGATAATCTAACTCAGCACGACCATCCTTTGGTTGTCTCAGTAAATTAATTAGTGTTTCTGCACTTTCACCCGAGGCATCAAAATCCACCTCATTGAGCAAAATAATATCCGCTCTAATTTCTTGTAGTAAAGCCACAGTCGCCAACACTTGCTTGTCTTTATCGGATTCGTCTTTCGCTGCAAGCGTTGATTTCAGTGCAGCTAAAAGCTCACCTGACGAGGCACGGCTTAATGCAGTGTTATAACTCGCAATGCGTACCTTCATCCATCGCTTACCATGTTTATTTGCTTAGGTAGCCTTTAAAAAGACTTACCATTCGATACCAACTTGTGCTTTCACACCATTAGCAAAAGCATGACGTTCATCGGCAATTTTACTGTGTGTATCTACACTATCTAGCAAGGCTCGTGGCGCTGTTCGGCCTGTCATTATGACATTTTGGTGCTTTGGACGGGCCGCTAAGGCAGCAACCAAATCGACTTCATTTAAATAACCGTATTTGTACATATAGGTTATTTCATCCAGTAAGATAAAATGAACGCTAGGATCTGATAACATCTTTTTCGCCAGATCCCACGCCTGTTCTGCGGCTTCTTTTTCCAATTCTGGATTTCTTGTTTCCCAAGTAAAGCCATGCCCCATCACATGAAAATCAACTGAAGGATGCTCACCAAAAAACAATTGTTCACCTGTTGCTTTACGACCTTTTATAAATTGAATGACAGCACATTTTTGACCATGACCCAATGCTCGTGCCATGGTGCCAAAACCACTCGAACTTTTACCTTTACCGTTACCAGTTAGTAAGATAGTTACACCGCGCTCTTCTGTTGCCGAAGCAATACGCTTATCGACAACTGCTTTCTTCTTCAACAAACGGGCTTCATTTTTGTCTAGAGCTTCTTGGTCAGTGTTTGGTGTTGTTGGTGTTTTCGTCGTCGTTTCTTTGGTCATAATGTATCTCTTTTTTATAGAGTAGCCAGCTTGGGTAATACAAATCTTTATGGATAGCGAATACCCTTAGTATAAAGATTAACGACACCGCGTAAATGGAGTTAAATTCATGTGAAGGTATATTTTTTTGAAGCAGTACAAATAACAAAGCACCTAAAAAAGCAGGTGTTGCGTAAAATTCTCGACCCAAAACCAAAGGAGGACGGTGGCTTAATACGTCACGAATAATGCCACCAGCCACTCCAGTAATAATACCCATAGTGATGGCTATTGGTGCTGCAAAACCTAGGTTTAACACCTTCTCTGTTGCCACTACAGTAAACAAAGCCAGGCCAAAAGAGTCAGCATAATGAAACACTTTTTGTCGGTCATTCATAAAGCGCACACCGAAAAAAGCAAAGACAGAAGAAGCAAATGCCACCCACAAATAGGAGGTGTCGGAAACCCAATAAACTGTTTCGACAGACAAAACCGTATCTCGAATCGTACCTCCACCAAGTGACGTAACCATGCCAAGAAATACGACACTAAAAAGATCCATGTCTTTTTTGCCAGAGGAAATAACGCCCGTGATTGCAAAAGCAGCAATGCCAAACATACCCAAAAGATATAGCAACATGATGTATTTTTTCTCAATGATCTTTAAAATGATCTGACGAACGTCAAACCTTACGCTGTCACCCAATCGCCAGCACCAAGGCGTTTTAAGGTGACATAATCCCCTTCAACCATAAACTCAGTCAGGCTAGTAAAGCCCACATCAATACGATGCGCCTGAGTAAGCGGCCACTGACAAAGCAAACTAACTAACACCTTAATCACGCCGGCATGAGCCACCAGAACACAAGTATCAACAGGATCGTCTTTCACCGATAACCACCAACTCCAGACACGATCAGCAACCACTTGCAATGACTCGCCATTATAAGGTGCGCCGTTAACAATATCTTCCATCCAGTCATCGATTTCTTGTTTTGGTATATCTTGCCAGCACAGCCCTTCCCAATCACCAAAATCCAGTTCTTTAAGTGCTGATACAGCTTGAGATCGTCCTTTACTAATATAATCGGCTAACTCTGCTGCTCGGATTAATGGACTGTGATAACAAACATTTGAGGCCTCAGAGAAATCCAAGGGAAGTGACTTAATCAAAGCATTCGCGCTCTCTTCCCAACCAGTGACAAGAGGCACATCCATATCGCCATAACATAAGCCTTTTTTCACATCAGGCCTTGGGTGACGCACTAAAAACAATCTCACGAATAAGACGCCAATAAACAAATAATGACAAGAATTTCACCGATTTGCTCGCTAGCTCCTAACGTATCACCGTTAAAACCTTCTATTTTTTTACGTAAATACATACGCAGTAACACCACCATACCAACGGCAATAAGCAGTGTCAGAATAAGAGCGATAATATTGAAAGCCAACAAACCAATAGCCAAACAAGGTGCAAGCGCAATAGCCCAATGAATGGAACTTAACTTAGCAATCATGCCAGATGCTTTGCTTTTTCCTAATGTCACGTAATCTAACGTACTCATCAGCAACAAAGGCATAATTCTCGCCATCACATGAACAATACACCAAGCACTCAAAGTATAAATCAGCCCCAAAAATGACTGGGGAATCACTTCTAAAAGCTCGCTCAGTAACAGCCATTTAATAGAGAGGGAAAACCAAATTGACAAAGCCGCGTAACTGCCAATGCGCGAGTCTTTCATAATAGATAGGCGTTGATCCTTATCCCAACCGCCAATCAAGCCATCACAAGTGTCCATAAGTCCGTCTTCATGGAACCCACCTGTTAGTAATACAGCTGACAATAACATTAAGATAGCTTGCAAAGATGAAGACCAATCAAACCAAAGTGGCCAAGCACTAATCAAAGCAACGACGATACCTATCCATGGCAAAAAGCACACCGGTGAGATGTGCTTTATATCATCACTCCAATCTACTTTTAGAGGAATTCGAGTATAGGTAACAAGGCTGCGTTTAAAGCCTTGCCAATATGGACCAAGTGCCATGCCTTTCATGTTTATTTACTTCTTACTCTTATGTTTTTAACGTCACTACTCAAAATAACTACTGAGAGTCACTGACACCAGCACTTTCAAAACTGGCCATTTTATTCAAAAATACGCATGCACTCTGAATCAAAGGGTAAGCGAGAATAGCACCAGAACCTTCACCCAAACGCAAATCCAAAGACAAAATTGGCTCTGCATTAAGATGTTCTAATAGGGTTTTATGAGCTTTTTCATTGGATTGATGTGCAAAAATAGCAAACTCACGAACATTCGGCTCTATTTTCTGAGCAAACAACAAAGCAACAGAACAAATGAAACCGTCAACAACAAACGCCGTTTGACGCTTTGCTGATTGCAACATAGCACCAGCCATTGCCAAAATTTCAAAACCACCAACTTGCTCAGCCAATGTTTGAGCACTCCAATCAACCATGGCTTGGCCTGTTGCTTGTTCTGCCCGTTGCAATGATTGCTCAATAACAGACGCTTTATGAGAAACGCCCGCTGAATCTAAACCTGTTCCGCGCCCTGCGCTGTCTGTAGCACTAATACCGACCAAGGCCGTCATCATACAAGAAGACACACAAGTATTGCCGATGCCCATCTCACCAAACATCAATAAATTCACGCCATCATCAATGGCTAGATTCGCTTCATCAACACCAGCTTGAATGGCTTGCGCCGCTTGATCAGATGTCATGGCCGCTTCTTGACTAAAATCTTTAGAAGCAAAGGCCACCTTGCGCACGCCCAATAAAGGATGCTCGTCCAACTTAGCGTTAACACCCACATCGACAACACGTAAAGGAACATTATGCTGATCACAAAATACGCTAACTGCAGCCCCCCCATCAAGAAATTCATCACCATTTGAGGCGTAACTTCTTGAGGAAACAAACTGATACCTTGTGCGACAACACCATGATCAGCAGCAAATACAATCATTTTTGCTTTTGATACATCAGGCGTAATGCTGTTTTGAATTTTTCCTAATTGAAAAGCAATACTTTCCAATTCTCCCAGCGCCCCTAAGGGCTTGGTCTTATTATCAATTTTTTGCTGCAATTCAACTTCAATTAAAGACGAAGGCGCTTGAATCGTAAATATTGGAAACAAAACATTCTCCTTAATCTTAACCTTTTGCTTTTACAGCACGCTGGCGAACGACTTCGTAAAGACAAACACCCGTTGCAACAGAAACATTTAGGCTAGAAACCACGCCAGCCATTGGCAGTTTCACAAGGTAATCACATTGCTCTCTAGTCAAACGGCGCATACCTTCACCCTCTGCGCCCATCACAATAGCGGTTCCGATAGTAAAGTCTTGTTCATAAACGGTTTGCGTTGCTTCACCAGCGGTACCAAAAATCCAAACACCTTGGTCCTGAAGTTTTTTCATAGTGCGAGCTAAGTTCGTTACTGCGAAAACAGGCATACTTTCTGCCGCGCCACAGGCTACTTTACTAACTGTCGCATTCAATGGTGCTGAGTTGTCTTTTGGCATCACAACCGCATGGGCACCCGCCGCATCAGCACTGCGTAAACACGCGCCTAAGTTATGAGGATCAGTTACACCATCTAAAATAATGATTAGTGGATTTTCTTCCAAACCTGCAACCAATGTATGCAAATCTGCTTCGTTACCTGCTTTGGTCATAGTGGTAAAAGCCACAACACCTTGGTGTACAACGCGATCTTTGCTCTTAGTAAACAACTGATCAATGTCACGACGAGGCACAATACTATGACGTACTTTATTGGTTTTACAAAGTTGTACTAAACGCTGATTTTTCTTATCTTCTCGACCTTCTTGAAAGCGTACTTCTTTTATACGTTCAGGTTGTTGAATTAACGCATTTTCCACGGCATGAATACCGTATATCCATTCTAAATCTGACATTATTTACTCTATTCTTTTATGTGTCGTGCGTCGTATTTCTAATCAATCTTTCGCTTTCGGCTTAGCATTACTCTTCTTTGGCTTTTTCGGTTTCTTCGGTTTTTTAACCGCAGAAGCCGGTTTTCCATTCGCAGCAGTGCCGCCGGTTTTTTTCTGTCTAATGCGTTTGCCCTTAGAAACCGGAGGACGACGCTTTTTCTTTGCCTTGCCATTTGATTCTTTAGAATCTTTACTCGCTTCCGCTTTCTCGCCTTTCGGTGCTGCTTTCGCATCCGTGTTTTTTGCAGCCGCTTTCACAGAGCCTTTAGGCTTAGAACGACCACCTAATTCAATCGGCGGTAATTGCGCCAATTGCATTTCCAATTCAGTTTTGTCATCACGTGCGATCTTCTTACGTGGTGCTGGCGTTGTTTCATCTAGGCTCAAATCGATTTTACGTTGTTCCAAATTCACATTGGCAACACGAACTTTCAATGTTGCACCAAGACGGAAAACTCGACCTGAACGCTCACCAATAATCGCTTGATGCTCAATGTCATGAACAAAGTAGTCTTGTCCAAGTCCTGAAATATGAATCAAACCATCAACAAACAAACCTTGCAGCTCAACAAATAAACCGAACGATGTCACTGCAGTCACAACACCATCAAAGGTTTCACCAAGATGCTGTTCAACGTACTGACACTTCAACCAAGCTTCAACATCGCGGGTTGCTTCGTCAGCACGGCGCTCAGTAACGGAACAAGAATCGCCAAAGCCATCCATATCCGCATGCTCATAGCCGTAAATTTTACGTTTTTTAAGCTCTGGACTCCCTGGTACTCGATATGCTTGACGCACATCAGGACGGCCTTCACCACGAATCAAATAACGAATAGCACGATGCACAAGCAAATCTGGGTAACGACGAATTGGCGATGTAAAATGGGTATAAGCTTCATAATTCAAGCCAAAGTGACCCATATTATCCGCTTGATAAACCGCTTGAGACATAGAACGCAACATCATAGTTTGAATACTACGAGCATCCGCACGGTCTTTAATGTTTTCAGACAACAAAGCGTAATCTGCCGGTGTTGGCTTAGCACCACCTGTTAGTTCCAACCCAAGCAGACCAAGATAAGTACGTAAGGTTAACAAGCGATCGTCTTTTGGTCCTTCATGAACTCGGAATAAAGCGGGTAAATCTGACTTGATCAAAAGTTCAGCTGTTGCCACGTTGGCACACAACATACATTCTTCAATCAGCTTATGCGCATCATTACGTTCAACCGGAATAATATGTTCGATCTTCGAATTTTCATCAAACACCATACGAGTTTCGACTGTATCGAACTCCATCGCGCCACGTTCGTCACGGGCACCTTTTAATGTGTGATATAGACCATTCAAATCATCGATATGGGAAATAATCGATTTGTAGCGTTCACGTAATTCTAAGCCTTGTTCTTCAGGCTCAGCAGCGATCATTTTTGCTACTTTAGAATAAGTTAAACGAGCATGGGAGCGAATCAAACCTTCATAGAATTTGAAACCACGCATCTTACCTTTAGAAGTTAAGGAAATTTCTGCCACCATCGCCAAACGATCAACGTCTGGATTCAATGAACACAAACCGTTCGACAACACTTCTGGCAACATTGGAATCACGCGCCCTGGGAAATACACAGAGTTACCACGAACAATCGCTTCTTCATCCAATGCAGTGTCTTTTTTTACATAATGAGAAACATCGGCGATGGCAACAAACAGTTTCCAGCCACCCGGTGTTTTTTCACAATACACAGCGTCATCAAAATCTCGTGCATCTTCCCCATCGATAGTAACAAAAGGCGTTTCGCGTAAATCAACACGATTCGCTTTGTCTTCTTCTGACACTTCAGAAACGAAGTTTTTGATTTGCTTTTCAACAGCCGCCGGCCATTCGTTCGGAATTTCATAGCGGTGCATAGCGACTTCAATTTCGACGCCCGGCGCCATAAAGTCACCTAAGATCTTTTTCACTAGACCTTGAGCGGGTTTGCCACGTTCTGCATAAGAAACAATTTCAGCCAATACATACTGGCCGTGCTTTGGTGTTAAACCTGAATCGGTTGTAATTTGAATATCTTGGGCAATGCGTGGATTCTCTGGCGTCACGAAAGCGGCACCACTTTCTTGACCGTTTTTTTCTAGGTAATAACGACCAACCATTTGAGTATGCTTACGTTCTAGCACCTCAACCACAACGCCATCTAAACGACCTTTAACACTTCGACCAGACAAACGTACTTTTACTTTGTCGCCATCCATCACGTTTTGCATTTGACGTGCAGACAGGAAAATATCGTCCTCACTTTGACGTAAGAGGAAGCCGTGGCCTTCTTTGTTACCTTGTACATAACCTTCTATAAGGTCACTTTCTAAAATTGGTTGGTACTCATCATTTCTATTACTAGTTAACTGATTATCACGACACATAGCGATCAATCGTCGGCGAAGCGCTTCGATTTCGTCTTCACCCGTTAGATTGAATTCTTCGCAAAGATCAAAGTGACCAAAGCTTTTATTTTGGGAAGCTAAAAATTCTAAAATGAATTCACGGCTTGGCACCGGATTATCATACTTAGATGCTTCACGCTGCATGTGTGGATCGTTAATTTTTTTATTACTCAATGTATTTTTATCCTTGGTTTTTCGATAAGACGTCTCTCTTTATACAATTAAAATATGAACATCTTACTATTAAGAACATCTGTCTTGCTTGGTTGTCACTTAAGCCAAGCCTCTGACATGTTCAATTACCCACTATTATAGAGCATTCTGATTAAATACTCTTCAAGTAAGCGTCAGGGTTATCATTATCTGCACTCTCTAATCCATTTATTTGGTAATTACACAACAAAATGATCAAATTTCTCGTTATTTCGTACTTTCCAATCTCCGTTTGTTAGGCCATTTTGGATTGAATAATTATTTTTTATAACTTTTTTGTACATTTTTTAGACAAAACCAACTAACCTATCGAATTATTCGATCATTTATCGATATAAAATTACTGTCTGTGACGTACTAAATTCATCTCTGCCATCACTTTGGTGGAAATTTCCTCCACAGAAAGCTTAGTGGAATTCAAAAATGGAATACGTTCTTGTCGATATATGGATTCAACTTCGTCCACTTCATAACGGCACTGACGGGATGACGCATATTTGCTTTCCGCCATTCTCCCTGTTCGAATTTCATGTAAACGCTGCGCATCAATGGTAAGGCCAAACAACTTCTTCTTATGAACTTTCAACACACTAGGCAAACCAGAAGAGGCAAAGTCGTCTTCGGTAATCGGATAGTTCGCTGCTTTAATCCCATACTGCATTGCTAAATACAAACTAGTTGGAGTTTTACCTGAACGTGAAACACCTAACAAAATGATATCAGCCTCTTGGAAATTCTTTACGGACACACCGTCATCATTAGCTAACGCATAGTTAATGGCATCAATACGTCCATCATATACACCCTCTTTCATACCATGGGCTTTTTGTGCTGTTGGCTGAGCTTTTACACCTAATGCCTTCTCTATGGGCGACAATAAATCACCAAATAAGTTGTAACAATGGCAATCACAAGACTGAATAATCTCACGAATACCCACGTCAGAAATAGTATAAAAAACCAGCAATTTAATGCCTTGTTCCATTTCCAAATTAACTTGACGCTTCAACCCTTCAGCCTGATCTTTAGTCACCAAAAATGGCACACTTTTGGTCTCAACAGCCACATCAAAAAACGACAACATCGCCGACCCAAACACTTCTGCAGTAATCGCTGTTCCGTCTGAAACAAAATACACTTTCATCCGTTTCTACCCATTTTGTTGTTATCTAACGACATTTATTTTTTCGATTGAAATAAAACTACATCGAATAATCGATTTTATTCAAAGCAACACCTCTACATACAATGAACTCAGACACAAGGCTTTGACAAGTACCAATATTGCCTAGAGAAATGCTATCCAACATCTAGGAACAAACACTTGATGTCTAGTTGGCAAACCAGCCAAAAACAAACTTATAACAACAACCGGAGTCCTTCGTGAGCAAATTTGTTAAGTGGTTTAAAGATCTTCGTTTAGAAGATGTCGGTGAAGTTGGCGGAAAAAATGCCTCTTTGGGAGAAATGATTTCTAACCTGACAGACCTTGGTATTCAAGTACCAAACGGTTTCGCTACCACTTCCTATGCCTATCAAAGCTTCCTAGCAGAAAGCGGCCTAAACGATAAAATCCATGATGCACTTAATGCACTTGATGTGGACGACGTACAGGCACTTGCCAAAACAGGTGAGCAAATCCGAACCTGGATTGAAGAAGCGCATTTTTCTGCTGAATTCGACCGAGAAATTGAAGACGCCCTTGCCGTTTTGTGTGATGACAACGCCAGCGACACATCATTTGCTGTACGTTCATCTGCTACTGCGGAAGATTTACCAGACGCTTCCTTTGCAGGCCAACAAGAGACCTACTTAAATGTCGTCGGCTTAGCTGATATCAAGGCATCTATCAAACGCGTATTTGCGTCTTTGTTTAATGATCGTGCAATTTCATACCGCGTTCACCAAGGTTTTGAGCACCAAGGCGTGTCATTGTCTGCTGGCATTCAAAAAATGGTACGCAGCGACATTGGCGCATCCGGCGTTTTATTTACCCTAGATACAGAATCAGGTTTTGATGAAGTTGTCTTTATTACCGCAGCTTACGGCCTTGGAGAAATGGTCGTGCAAGGCACGGTAAATCCAGACGAATACTATGTTCACAAGCCAACCCTTGCAGCGAACCGTCCATCGGTTGTACGTAAAAGCCTTGGCAGTAAAGCACAAAAAATGGAATATGCAGAAGTCGGCAGCGATGATGAATTTGTCAAAATCGTTCCAGTGGCGCTAGATGATCAAAACCGCTTCGCCCTTACCAACGACGAGATCCAAGATCTTGCTCGACAAGCTTGTATCATCGAAGACCATTACCAACGTCCGATGGACATTGAGTGGGCGAAAGACGGCATCGACGGAAAAATCTACATAGTTCAGGCTCGTCCAGAAACCGTCCGTAGCCAAGGTAACGCTCAAAGCATGGAACGTTACAACCTAAAACAAACCTCACAAGTGATGATTACAGGCCGTGCTATTGGTCACAAAATCGGCACAGGTGAAGTTAAGGTTCTGTCTTCTATTGCTGAAATGGATCGCATCAAACCGGGCGATATATTAGTTACTGATATTACCGACCCAGATTGGGAACCAATCATGAAACGGGCGTCTGCGATTGTCACCAATCGTGGTGGTCGAACTTGTCATGCAGCAATCATTGCACGTGAACTTGGTATTCCTGCAGTGGTTGGTTGTGGCGATGCTACTGAAGTTTTAAAGGACGGACAAAAAGTTACCGTATCTTGTGCGCAAGGTGACATGGGCTTTGTTTACCAAGGCGAATTGCCATTCGATGTCATCACCTCGGAAGTGGGCAACATGCCAGAACTACCCGTCAAAATTATGATGAACGTGGGCAACCCGAACCGCGCCTTCGATTTCGCCATGCTACCAAACGCTGGCATTGGTTTGGCGCGCTTGGAATTCATCATCAACCGCATGATCGGCATTCACCCAAAAGCACTGCTTAACTACGCAGACATGACGCCAGCACTCAAAGAAGAAATTGATCACAGAATCGCTGGCTACACAGGCCCAGTCGAATTCTATGTCGACAAACTGGTTGAAGGCGTTGCGACATTGGCTTGTTCATTCTCAAACAAACCCGTCATTGTGCGTTTATCTGACTTTAAATCGAACGAATACCACAACCTTGTTGGTGGCCCTTTGTTCGAACCAGACGAAGAAAACCCAATGCTAGGTTTCCGTGGGGCAGCTCGCTACATCGATGACTCATTCCGTGATTGCTTCGCCCTAGAATGTGAAGCCATTCGCCGAGTTCGAAATGAAATGGGATTAACCAACGTACAAATCATGATTCCATTTGTACGTACGTTAGAAGAAGCACAACAAGTGACGGAACTGCTTGCAGAACAAGGCTTGGCCCGTGGCGAGAATGGCTTGAAAGTCATCATGATGTGCGAACTACCATCGAACGCATTGTTGGCGGATGAATTCCTTCAATACTTCGACGGTTTCTCAATTGGTTCAAACGACTTAACCCAATTAACCCTCGGACTTGACCGCGATTCAGGATTGATCGCAGACAAATTCGACGAACGAAATCCAGCAGTGAAAAAACTGCTAACGATGGCGATTCAAGCCTGCCGCGAACAAGGTAAATACGTGGGAATCTGTGGGCAAGGCCCATCGGATCACGCTGACTTCGCAGATTGGCTTGTGGCTCAGGGCATTGAGAGCATGTCTCTTAACCCTGATACAGTTGTCGAAACCTGGCTGCATCTTGATGAAGTGTTGAAAGGCACTTCATTAGATCAGAATGCTGTATAACCACAGCATGTGACCTTATTGTTATGTCACTCTCTAGTTTGATAGCCCCGCATTTGCGGGGCTTTTTTTGCCTTTAGAGTGGAAAAAACCGTAGATACAAGGGCTGATAAAGGAAATACGACTGTCAGTGTCAGGTTGTCGTCGTTCCCCCTTATCTTGACCTACATTTTTTTGTTTGGTGAATATTCGAACTTTAGCAGAAGCAGCTATGAGCATCACAAAGGCGCAGAAAAAGCTTCATTAAAATACTTTGGTTTAAACTAGAAAAAGCCCCCTCCTTTCACTAGAATACAGCGCTTTGACTAGCGGGCAGGTTGCCATGATTAAGACTCCTTATTATCTCATCGACAAAGCAGCTCTTTTAAAGAACTTAGAAAAGATCGCTTATGTACGCGAACAGTCTGGCGCTAAGTCTTTGCTCGCTTTGAAATGTTTTGCAACTTGGTCTGTTTTTGACCTTATGCAGGAATACATGGACGGCACGACATCTTCTTCTTTGTATGAAGTGAAGCTGGGTAAAACTAAGTTCCAAGGGGAAACTCATGCGTACAGCGTGGCGTATGCAGATGATGAAATCGCAGAAGTGTTAGAGCATTCCGATAAAATCATCTTTAATTCCATTGGTCAGTTAACCCGTTTCAAAGACGCCAGTGAAGGTAAAACACGCGGTTTACGTGTAAACCCTCAAGTCAGTACGTCTGAGTTTTTAATCGCCGATCCAGCCCGTCCATTTAGCCGTCTTGGCGAATGGGATCCTGAAAAAATCGAAACCGTCATTAATGACATTTCTGGTTTTATGTTCCACAACAATTGTGAAAACGATAACTTCGACCGTTTCGATGAAATGCTCACTCTGATAGAAGAGCACTTTGGCCACCTTATCCAACAAGTGAAATGGGTCAGCTTAGGCGGCGGTATTCACTTCACAGGTGAAGGTTACCCGATTGATCAATTCTGCCAACGCTTAAAAGCCTTTTCAGAAAAGTACGATATTCAAGTCTATTTGGAACCAGGCGAAGCCTCGATCACTAAGAGTACAACGCTGGAAGTAACTGTTTTAGACACTTTGTTTAACGGTAAAAACTTGGCTGTTGTAGACAGTTCAATTGAAGCACACATGCTAGATTTATTGATCTACCGTGAAAATGCTAAAATGGCCCCCTGCGATGGTAAACACGAATACATGATCTGCGGAAAATCCTGTTTAGCAGGGGATATTTTCGGCGAATTTAAATTCAAGCAAGAATTAAAAGTGGGTGATCGCCTGTCTTTTGAAGACGCGGCAGGTTACACCATGGTGAAAAAGAATTGGTTTAACGGCGTAAAAATGCCTTCTATTGCCATACGTCAATTGGACGGTAGCATTGAACTCGTTAGAGAATTTGATTACAGCGACTTTGAACAGAATTTATCTTAATTCTGTCCGATTCAAACTTTGGAGAATAGTTTAATGAAAAAGAATGTCCTAATAATTGGCGGCGGAGGCGTGGCTCGTGTTGTAGCCCACAAATGCGCCCAACACAATGACACACTGGGCAATATCGCAATTGCTTCGCGCAGCGTTACGAAATGCGACGATATTGTATCCAGTGTCCTCGACAAAGGCAGCATGAAGGTAGAGGGCCGCATTCAAGCATTCGCCCTAGACGCTCTTGATGTCACCGCTACGGTTGAATTGATCAAAGAAACTGAATCTGAAATCGTGATCAATGTGGGTTCTGCTTTTATTAATATGTCTGTATTGGAAGCATGTCTTGAAACAGGCGCCGCTTATCTAGACACAGCGATCCACGAAGACCCAGCAAAAATTTGTGAAACACCACCTTGGTACGCAAACTACGAATGGAAACGCCGCGATTTATGTAAAGACAAAGGCGTAACCGCTATTCTTGGCGTAGGTTTTGATCCAGGTGTTGTAAATGCGTACGCGGCACTTGCTTACAATGATTATTTCGACACAGTTAGCGATATCGATATTATCGACATCAACGCAGGTAGCCACGGCAAATACTTCGCAACTAACTTTGACCCAGAGATTAACTTTCGTGAATTTACCGGTCGCGTTTACTCTTGGCAGAATCGCGCATGGCAAGAAAATAAGATGTTCGAAATCAGCCGAACAGATGACTTGCCTGTAGTTGGTAAGCAAACGGCTTACATGACAGGCCATGATGAAGTCCACTCTATTTCTCAAAATCTAGACGTACCAAATGTACGCTTCTGGATGGGTTTTGGTGAACATTACATCAATGTCTTCACTGTTTTGAAAAGCCTAGGTTTGCTTTCTGAACAACCAGTAAAAACAGCTGAAGGTTTGGAAGTTGTACCACTTAAAGTGGTTAAAGCGGTTCTTCCTGATCCGTCTTCTTTGGCTCCAGATTACACAGGTAAAACTTGCATCGGTGATGTTGTAAAAGGCATCAAAGATGGTAAAGAGAAAGAAGTTTTCATCTACAACGTAGCGGATCACAAAGACGCGTACAACGAAGTTGGCAGCCAAGGTATTTCTTACACGGCAGGTGTTCCACCAGTTGCGGCCGCTATCCTTGTTGCTAACGGCACTTGGGACGCAAAAGAAATGCGTAATGTAGAACAGCTTGATCCAAAACCTTTCTTAGGTTTGTTGAACGAGATGGGTCTACCGACTCGCATTAAAGATGAAGACGGCGACCGCCCTTTCACTCTTTAGAAACGTACTTTTAAAGTTACATTGAAACAAAAAATAACCCCGTCATTCTGTGAATGACGGGGTTATTTTTTACTATATATTTTGTGTTTTAAACATCTTGAATCTAAGTTTTTTCATTAAAGACTTTTTCATTTAATAAGAAAATCTCGGCCAAACTGACGGGCTTAGAAATATAATACCCTTGAATTAAATCACAGCCTTTATCAACTAATAGTTGATAAGTATCTTGGTCTTCGACCCCTTCAGCAACCACTTTATATTCGTAGGCTGTAGCAATAGAAATAAGGGAGTCTACGATGACACTGTAGCCTTTTTCATTTCTAATTCCTGAGATAAATGTTCTATCTATCTTAATCTCATCAACAGGAAAATTAATTAGCTGCTGAAAAGATGTGTAGCCAGTCCCAAAATCATCCAGTGATACCTTGCAACCTGTTTCACGAATGTCTTTTATTGCTTTAATACAAGCAAGGTCAATATCCAATAAAAAGGTCTCGGTCACTTCTAAACATAAACGCTCGAAAGAAATGCTGCTTCTAGCAACCATATTTTTGAAATTAGTGACAAAGGATCTATCAAGAAGCTCTTTAGCTGAAATATTAATAGATAATTTAAAGTCGTCGTCAAAACTGTATTTATCAATGTCTCTTAATGCGGTTTCAATCACCATAAGATCGATATCCCGAATCAAACCGGTTTCTTCAGCAACAGAAATATAGACTTCAGGAGACACCTGTTTTAAGGATTCAAGACCACAACGCAACAAAGCTTCAACGCCAATTATTTTTCCAGCTGAGACGCTGTATATTGGCATATACAAAAGATAAAACGCATTTTTTTGCAGTGCAATTTTGATCTGCTGCTCTAAGTAGGTTTTCTCTTCTGCTTTTCGGCTTACGTCATTACTATAAACTTGAAGCCTTTCTTTATCATGCAAAATGGCTTGAATCGATATTTCAGATCGCTCTAAAGCAAATTGATTATCTTCATAAAGAGGATTTTCTATACTCACGCCAATTTTTACATCTAAACAAAGTTCACCCAATCCAACTACATTGACAGGGGAGAAAAACGAAGCGATGAATTTTTCTTCCATTTCTGGGGAAAGCGGATCACCTTTTTTTATAAATATCAGTTCGTCATTATTCAATCGAGCACTGATATAAAAATGATTTTTGTATAATCGAATATTTCTATTCATCACTTCTTTGAGTAAATAGTTGGTCATCGACAAACCGAAGTGACGGGTTAAACTATTCCAGTTAATGATTCTTACACGGTAAAAAACTGCTCGCCTTCCAACAATTTTTTTATATTTCTCATCAAATCCAGCAAGATTGGATAATCCAGAATAGGTATCGTAATAAGCCTGCTTTTTAATTTTCCTAAAATCTCTGACTCTAAAAATGACATAACAAAAGATGGAAAAAAATAACCATGTGTAGAGTAAGAATTTATAAACCAGGTTAGCATCAATCATGGCGCCAACCAGCCCAACATGAGCCAGTGAAATCGAATAATCACCAGGGGTTTGAATTGGCATATCTTCAATAAAGAATTCGATACTAAAAACCGAACTCATATCAACATAGGAAAGATCGAAGAAAACATTATTCATCTCCTCCCACCACGTTTCCACTTTAAATCGGGATAAAGGCACAACAATATCACCATTGATGCCTAATCGAACCGCTTGATACTTAAAGTTATTGTCTTGTTCTGGTTGTTCTAGTGTAGGGTCTAAAAAGCTCTTAATAAAAACTCGAATACGTCCATTATATGTTTCATTAGTTGAGTCACTTTTTATCTTAAAGCGTAATGAATCAAACTCCTTCAGAGAAAAGTTGGTTTCATTCATTTCAGGAAGAATAAACACCAAACCACAGATCTCGTTTTGACTGCCTTCTTTTACCCTACAGGTTATCGAGGTTTCATCAGGAGCCTGTTTGAAGTCATAATCATTTCCTGACGGGTAAGCACCTCTAATTGCTTTAGAATCCACATCAAGTAAATCAAGTCTGTTCGAGTTGTATTTAGAGTTGGTAAATAGAAGAGTTGAAACACTGATAGTCACCAAGATAAGCAATAGAAACTTAAAAGTCCTATTTAATCTTGAAAACTCCCTAAAGCGATCCATTTTGAAAATCCTTTTTATAAATGGCTGCAATTCTTAGATGCAATAAAAAGCCTACTATAATGGATAAGGGTGGAATAAAGCCAGCAGTTAGGCTGGCTTATTTTAAAATTACTAAGTAGTTAACCTTATAAGGAAAACCGAGCTTTATTTGCGATGTGCAAATGCAGTCTTAGTACAATCGCCATTAATACGATGTTTTTCTTCTTCTAGGATTTCTTCCGTAAATTGCCCCATGAAACAACAACAAATCCCCTCGCCTATCATGGTTCTTGGCCCCATTGGATGGCCGATGTGTTTGTATACCCCATGGGAATGTCCATGTGAATGGTCGTGCCCATGAGAGTGCCCGTGGGAATGGTCATGACTATGGGAGCCGTGAGTATGTGGCTTTATTAATACTGAAGAATGAGACGTTTCATTTGAAGGAGCATTAGCTGAAATCACAGTGGCATGCTTGATATCAAAATCAGACAAACCTTGAGTGTCGTCTTGTGGATCAACGAATTCAGCGTGATGATGGTGAACGTCTACTTCGCCCGCAGCAAGGCGGCGTTTGAATGAGCTCATCAAGGTTTCTTCACCTGCTGGTAATTCGTTTTGCATGATTTCTTCAACGCGATGTTGGAAGGCGTCAATAACACGAGGGTGATCGCTCAGGTAAAGCGTTTGGATAAATTCGATCGTTGGGTTCGCTTGAGCGACTTTATCAACATAACCTTGAATACGTTTGATCAATCGACCTGTGAATAAAAAGTAAGGCGCAACCACGATACGCTTATAACCCAGCTTCATTAGCTTCTCTAACCCAACGCCAACCGATGGATAAGTCACGCCGGAATAGACAGTATCCGCCCAACCAAACCCCATATTTTCATTGACGATGCGCGTCAATTTCGCGGCTTCCGCATTCGCCGATGTGTCTGACGTTCCGCGACCAACAACGACTAGCATGGTGTCGTATAAGTTTTCAGGTGGGTTTTCTGGGTCCAATCCTAACGACTCATAAATACGCGCTTGGAAGGCGTCGATCATGTCGTCCTGCAAGCCCAGCTCACGTCCATAAGTGACTTGCAGACCTGAGTTCTTTTCTTCGTAGGTAGTGAGCACCGATGGAATGTCATTTTTCGCATGTGTCGCAGCGAAGAGCATGCCCGGAACGGCGTAGATTTCTTCCACACCTTGCTCAAGCAAGCTATTCAACCCCATGTGAATATTGGGTGCAGAAAATTCGAGAAAACCGTATTCAACAGGCAAATCAGGAAAGCGTTCTTTTAAGCCTTTTGCCACTAGGCCAAACTCGCGCTCCGCATCTTTATCACGGCTTCCGTGACCACAAATCATAATGCCTTTTTTGACTGTCTTTGTATTACTCATTATCTCTCTCTTTATTGTTTGGCTTCTGCCCAAGCCAGTGTTCTTAATAAACGTTTTGTTGTAATGGGAACTTAAATAAAGCGCCCATAGTAAATTAGTTTGCTTGTTCCTGCTGCTGATCCAAATCAAGCAACAAGGACTGTATCTTGTCTTCGTATGTGTCGGCATTTTGCCACATGCCGCGCTGAATTGCCTCTAACAGGCGCTCGCCCATTTCTTCCAATGCGTGAGAATTATTATCGCGCATAAAGGCTTGGTTGTCTGGGTCAAGTAACAAACGATCTGTGACTTGTTCGTATTGATAGTCGGCAACCAAATCCGTTGTTGCATCATAGGCAAACAGATAATCCACTGTTGCAGTCATCTCAAACGCGCCTTTGTAACCATGGGTTTGCATGGCTTCTATCCATTTAGGGTTCAATACTCTGGATCGTACAACGCGATTCAATTCTTCTTTTAAGGTACGAATTTTCGGCGAACTCGGATTTGAATGATCACTATGATAGACACTTGGCGCTTGACCGCTGAATGTTGTCACCGCGTTCGTCATGCCGCCTTGAAATTGATAATAATCGTCTGAATCAAGAATATCATGTTCGCGGTTGTCTTGGTTTTGCACCACCGCATCCAATTGGGACAAGCGCTCAACAAACGCTGATTTAGCTTCTACACCATCTTGTTCGCCGTTATAAGTATTCCCATCGTAGGCGTAACCGCCCCAGTTCACATAAGCCTCGGCTAGGTCGGCTTTGGTGTCCCAACAACGTTCATCGATCAAGCCTTGTAAGCCCGCACCATAAGCACCCGGTTTGCTGCCAAATACACGATAAGACGCTTGGCGGCTGGCTTGCTCTTCATCCATGCCTTGGTCTATTAGCGTTTGCTTTCTCGCTTCTACATTGGCTCGAATCACGTTGCCATTGCCCGGTTCTTCATTCTCTGCGATGGCTTGTACCGCGGCATCATACAATCGCATGACGTTAGCAAACGCATCTCGAAAAAAACCTGAAACTCGTAAGGTGACATCAACTCTTGGACGACCCAATTGCATAAAGGACAGAATTTCAAAATCCGTCACACGATTCGATCCCGGCGCCCAAATTGGACGAACACCCATTAACGCAAAGGCTTGGGCGATGTCGTCGCCACCGGTTCGCATAGTAGCCGTCCCCCAAACAGACAAGCCAAGGTCTCTGGGATAATCCCCATGTTCTTGAAGGTGTCGTTGAATCAAAGCCTCTGCGGATTTTTGACCAATCGCCCATGCCGCTGGCGATGGGATTGCTCGATTATCCACCGAGAAAAAATTCCGTCCCGTTGGCAAGGTATCTAGTCGTCCTCGGGTTGGCGCCCCACTCGGCCCAGGTGGAATAAAACCACCCGCCAAGCCTTTTATCAAAGCGCCAATTTCGTCTTCCGCGCTTTTTGCTAAGGCTTTCATCAAGGCCTTTTTACTGTGTGATAGGAGTGCCGCAGTTTGAGGTAAAAGCGTTTCGATTTTGTTCACAGGTTGGCTTTGAATAAGGTGATTCATCACCAAAACTTTTGCAAACAGCTCAAGCCGCTCTTTGGTGTCCGCATGGGTTCGCCAATCTGCATCACTAACAGACAGAAGGACTTCTGGTTTTTTGCCTAGCCAAGGTAAACGTACACTCTGCATAGGATCAAAACGCCCTTCATCAAGATTGTCTTGGCTCAGATCCAGATCCTTCACCAAAGCATGGAGAATACCTTGGCTGGTGATGTCACTGCCACGAGGTAAGCGCAATAACGCCACCAGTGTATCGGCGAGTTTATCCTCTTCGGGTAACTCCCCAAGACGATGCAATCCGTGGCGTATTTGCGCTTCTTTTATCTCACATAAATAGGTATCAAGCCCTTCTAAAACAGACTCTTCGTCTTCCACGTCTGTTTCGGCCAGCTCTTCTAATAAATGTGTGTCTTGGACTTTTTTGAGAATCTGTTCTCGCAACCAAGTTTCCCGTCGAACATCCATGCCCATGGCTTGATAATATTCGTCTACTAAGTTCTCTAACTCTGCCATGTCACCGTAGGTTTCAGCCCGTGTCATCGGTGGCATGAGATGGTCAATAATTGTAGCTTGTGTACGACGCTTCGCTTGCGCACCTTCCCCCGGGTCATTAACGATAAAAGGATAAAAATTCGGCATTGGCCCAAGGGCGATATCAGGCCAGCACATATCAGACAAAGCAGTGCCTTTTCCCGGTAACCACTCAAGGTTGCCATGCTTACCCACATGAACAAATGCATCCACTTTATAGACGTGTCGTAACCAAAAATAGAAAGCTAAATAACTGTGCGGAGGAATCAAATCTGGGTCGTGATAGTTCGCAGCAAGATCAAGATTAAAACCTCGCGCAGGTTGAATACCAATAAAGGTTTCACCTAATCGAATACCAGCCAACATGATGCGTCGCTGGCCGTTTTGCTCTCGACATTTGTGGTCATCTTCTGGCGGGCCCCATCGATCCCAAATCGCGTTTTGACACTCCAAAGGCAATTGATAGAAATGATGAAGATACTCTTCCAAAGATAAACTTTGCCAGCAACCACGTTCGTGTAGTGTATTTGGGTTGTTGGTCACAGCGCCGAGTAACTCCTCAATCAAGGCGTTACCATGTTCAGGAATATCTTGGATTGGATAACCCGCTTGTTCTAATGCCTTGAGTAAATTGACCGTTGACGCTGGTGTATCCAACCCCACACCATTGCCAATTCGTCCATCTTTGGTTGGGTAGTTCGCCAAGACAAAAGCAATGCGCTTATCTTTATTCGGTTTGCTTGCCAAGGTTACGTAGCGTTTTGCTAGTTGCGCAACAAAACGAGCACGCTCTGAATGGAGTTCATAGCGCACTAAATCCACTTGAGCCGTTTCGTTGTAGTGGCTTAACGCTTTAAAACTGACAGCGCGAGTAATGATACGACCATCCATTTCTGGCAAGACGATTTGCATGGCCACATCGCGGCTGCGTAAGCCTTGTGTTTGTGCTTGCCAATCTTCTTGAGTGCTACCAGACAAAATAAGCTGCAAAACAGGAATAGGTGAATCAAACGCGGATTGGAAGTCTGTAGGTTCAGAAGCGAGATCAGGACTGCCCACTCGATTAGCGGCAAAACCTGTGGTATTTAGAATGACTTTGGCATTCGTTTGTTCAGCAAGGGTTTCAATCAAGCCGACTGAAACGTCATCTTTTAGAGAGCTAACGGCAATCGCCAAAGGCACAAGACCTTCTTGTTCCATAATCTCTAGCAGACCATCAAACATCGCCGTATTGCCGCTTTGTAGATGAGAGCGATAAAACACTACCAGCGCCACAGGTTGGCTTAATAAAGCTTTTTGATAATGACTTTGCCATTCGGTCAAACTGGACGCTCGACCATGACGATAAAGCAAGGCAGACGGTAAAGGGGCTGGTTCTTGCCATGTTATATCACGATCAAAAAACTGCGCTGCTATAAAACGAAATACTTGTTCGCTATTACGCTGACCGCTTTCACGCAAGTATCGCCATATTCGATGGGCATCTTCCATTGAGCAAGTAGAAGCCTTCATCAATTCAGGATCAGGCGTATCATCACCGGGAACCAAGATTAATGTGCGATCGCGTTTTGCTTTGGCCCAAGCTTCTAACTGCTGAAAACCGTAAGACCAATAATGTTCGCCACCCAACAAAGAAACGACAACCACCTTGGTTTTTTCCAATACTTTGTCTTCATAAAGATCATAAGCGGCAGGTTTAACCAATTGCATCCAGTTAGCAAGACGAACACTAGGAAATGATTCAATTGAAATTTGGTTAAGAGTGAGCTGATCAAGGGCGCTTCCTAACGCACCCAACACAGAATCTGCCGCAGCCAATACAACAATATCCGCTGGAGTTTGTCCTAAATCAACAATGCCTTCATCGTCTACAAATCCACCCGGTTTGGCTGCCAGCAAATGCACTTACGTGTCTCCTTCACCCATGACCTAATGGTCGCTTAAGCACTCAAGGCATCATGCAAGATACCTTCGATTTGTTCTTTTGAAATGCCTTTACCAATAAAGACCAGTTGCGTTTTACGGACTTCTTCTGGCTGCCATAGACGATCAAAATACCGATCCAAACGCGTCCCAACCACCTGAAAAACCTGACGCATTGGCTTGCCATGAACAGCAGCAAATCCTTTCACTCGAAAAATATTATGCTCTTCAACTAACTGAGAAAGGGTTTCTTGTAACAGATCAGATTGCACTTCACCTAAAGACACAACAAAGGAGTCAAAGTGATCGTGGGCATGATCATGATGTTCGCCGTGTGCATGGTGATGATCATGATGATTGTGCACTTCGTCGATTCGGCTTTCTGTTGCGGCGTCGATACCAAGCAACACATCTAACGCGGCTTCGCCGTTTTCGATATAAACAGTTTTTACCGTGCTTGGTACTTCATGTGTGATGATTGCTTGGACTCGCGCTCTCGCATCTTCGTCCAACAAATCATTCTTCGTTACAACAACCAAATCTGCGGCACTCAATTGATCATCCAGTAACTCTTGCAAACTTGGGTCATGGTCAAGGCTTTCATCTGCTTCACGTTGAGCTTGTACTTTATTCTCATCATGGGCGAAACGACCGGCAGCGACAGCGGCACCATCAACAACAGTGATTACTGCATCTACCGTGCAATGCTCTTTAATCCCCGGCCAGTTGAAAGCTTGAACCAAAGGCTTAGGCAATGCCAAACCACTGGTTTCGATTAAGATATGGTCAATATCGCCACGGCGGGCAACAAGCTGCTCCATCACTGGTAAGAATTCTTCTTCCACTGTGCAACAAATACAACCATTCGCCAGTTCGTAAAAACCGTCGTCACTACGTTGGCTGCTTTCTTCACCTTCTGTGCAATCCAGCGGGCAAGAACGAAGTAAGTCTGAGTCTATGTCTAATTCACCAAATTCATTCACAATCACTGCAATGCGTTTGCCTGCGGCTTGCTTTAATACATTAGAAAGCAAGGTGGTTTTACCGCTTCCTAAAAAGCCAGTAACGATCGTTGTTGGGATCTTATTAAGCTGCATAATTAATCCTGCTCTTTGGACTTTTTGTTTTTAGGTTTATGTTCTTTTTTCAATTTGTGAACGGGTCGAAAAATATGCGCTTGCCCTTTGTCATATAAATAGGAGTCTGCAAAATCTTCAGTATCTAGTACTTTCCCGACCAATATTAGACTAGTACGAGTGAATTTTTTCTCTCTGACTTTGGCAACAATATCGGCTAACGTTCCCACGACATAGTCTTGATCTGGCCAACTGGTGCGATAACACACTGCAACAGGGCAATCTTCGCCATAATGAGGCAGTAATTCTTCAACAATTTTATGAATACGAGTCACACCTAAGTGAATCGCCAAGGTTGCACCACTTTGTGCCAAAGCAGGCAAACGTTCACGTTCAGGAAACGGTGTTTTACCTTCATAACGGGTCATAATGACGGTTTGCGAAACACCCGAAAGTGTTAGTTCTTTTTTCAACATGGCCGCCGAAGCGGCAACCGCACTCACACCGGGAATGACTTCGTAATCGATGTCGAACGCTTCCAATCGGCGAATTTGTTCGCCGATTGCACCATATAAAGCAGGATCACCACACTGTAGACGGGCAACATCTTTGCCTTCTTTAGCCGCTTTTTCAATCACTGCCGTGGTTTCATCAAGGTTCATTTCGGCAGTATCGTAAATTGCTTCAGCAGTACTACGAACACTGTCGATTACTTCAGTCGGAATCAAAGAACCTGCGTACAAAATGATGGGGCAACGCTCCATTATCTTAACGGCTTTGACCGTCATTAGGTCTGGATCGCCTGGTCCTGCTCCAATAAAATAAACTGTCATTTATCTCCACTCTTAAAGTATTAAAAAAGATATTAGAGTTTTTTCGAATAACCACGAGGTGTGTAAATCCAGTGTTTTTCACCATTTACAATGTGCTTAGAATCCGAGTTACCCACACTTACCATAGTAAACATATCAACATCTTTGGCATCTAATTGGCCTAACGTGGTAAAGGTAATGTCTTCTTCTGGTCTGGTTAGTTGACGACCAATCATCACAGGCGTGCTAGCTGGACGATACTGTAGCAAGACATCACGTGCGTGATTCAGCTGCCAATCGCGTTTTTTGGAAACTGGATTATAAAAAGACACGACAAAATCACCCGCCCCACAAGCATGCAAACGCTTATCTATGGTTTCCCATGGGGTTAATAGATCAGATAATGAGATAGTACAGAAATCGTGGCCTAACATAGCGCCAACTCGGCTGGCTCCAGCCTGCATTGCAGAAATACCGGGGATCACTTCAATATCAACATCCAGCCATTCAGGGTGGTTCTCTTTGCCTTGTAACTGTAAATCGAGCAATTCAAAGACCAAGGTCGCCATGGCGTAAATACCAATATCACCACTGGAAATAAGCGCGGTTGTTTTACCTTCTGCCGCAAGTGACAAGGCCAAACGTGCTCGACCTATTTCTTCCCCTAACGGTAAATCGTGGAAGGTTTTATCTTCGCTCAATTCACCTAGTAATTCTAAATAATAACCATAGGCTACCCAATCACTGCAGACAGCTAATGCTTTAGTTGCATTGGGTGCAACCAAACCTAAATCACCGGGCCCCATACCCATTACAAATAACTTACTCATTCTATCTCTACATTCAGTCTGGCGTTATGCAACGCGAATGGCTGCATTGTACACGGATTGCCAGTTCGACGTGATGAAAACGCCAAGTTTTAACGTGAGATATGTTCAGGTAAAAATAGATTAAGAATCGACACGCACCAAACGACAAGTAGTTTTTTCCATACTATTTAGCTCTAACTCAGCCTCGTTATCGTGAATCCAGAAAGAGATGCCTTCCCCAAGGTAAAAAGCCCCTGATGCACTTACTGCATGGTTCAGTTTATAGGTTTTATCTTTCCAACTTATATGCGCTTGTTCTGCATGAAAAAAGATACCAAGAGGATTGGTATCACATGAATAAACAGCTGAGTTTGTTTGTACAACATCATCTATTTCATATATTTTTTCTTCAAAAAAATCATCTTTATTGGCCGAAGTACAAGCCGTAATTCCAACAATCGAAGAAATGATAAGTAGTTTTTTAAAAGGTAATATTTTGACCTTCATTGTATGAGACTCCATCCTAATTATATCCAACGCTATTGAGCTTCAAGATGACATTGAACATCTAAATAATATGTATACTTGAATCAAGCACATAGACTACATACATACTATATCGGTCATGTTTCCATCCTCTACACAAAAAACCACTGAATTAGTTACTTTTTGTTACGTAAAAGGCCACTGTGTTTGCTATTTGTAAAGTTTCCTTAAAAAGGCCACATTTCAACACTCATAACGCTTTGACAGTCAATTATAAAAGCAAGTATATTTGCCTCATCGGATAATTCCGATTTCGTTCTCGGGGCGGGGTGAAATTCCCCACCGGCGGTAAAGACTGAACCTAATGTAAAGTCTAAGCCCGCGAGCGCCTTTAAGCGTTTCTAATATCTAGAAACTTAATATTAAAGGGTCAGCAGATCTGGTGTGACTCCAGAGCCGACGGTTACAGTCCGGATGATAGAGAGCGTGTCAGACAAGACCTATAACGGAGTCGCATTCTTACGACATCGTATAAAGGTATACCATATAAATATGGTGTATTTGCCTGCCCGTTCGCCCTGATTCACCTTATATTTATAGGATTTTAAAATGAATCAGAGCTCAACGAATCACATTGATTTCACACCTGCAACAAAACGCATAGCAATCCTTCATGCTACTTGGCACGAAGAGATTGTATTAAATTGCGTTAACAGCTTTAAAAGTGAATTGGTTTCTCGCGGTTACGATGCATCGTTAATTGATGTCATTCCTGTACCCGGTGCTTATGAAATACCTTTGCAAGCAAAGCTATTAGCAAAAAGTGGTAAATACGCTGCGATTGCTGGCAGCGCATTGGTTGTGGATGGCGGTATTTATCGTCACGACTTTGTTGCTCAAACTGTCTGCAATGCACTTATGCAAGTTCAATTGGAAACGGAAGTACCGGTTTTAACCGCTGTACTGACTCCGCATAACTTCCATGAACATGACGAGCACAAAGACTATTTTAGCCGCCACTTCGTTAAAAAAGGCGCCGAGCTTGCAAACGCATGCGACCAAGCGATTCGCTTGACTGAAAGCGCGAAAGCTTTATAAACCTTATCTTTTGATAATGCGTTTTGAAATGGAAATGCCCGCTCCTCTTTCGAAGAACGGGCATTTTTTTTGACCAACTTTTAACCGTTTTCCAACTAACTTTTAACGTAGACGACGAGACTCTAAGACTTTAAAAATAGAGTTCTCCTTATCCTTTTCTTCGCACAAACTCAGCATGTCATCAATAAAGAAACCAAGTGCTCTCTGCTCTATCTTCTCAATACCTTGTTGCTGCTCTACTGATAGATTTCCGTATTTCGATGCTGCACCAAAGTCACCGAACAAAACATGACCTTCTTCACTAATCAATACATTGTGTGCATACAAATCACCGTGACTGACTTTTCGCAGACAAAAGTGCGCAACTAAATTATCAACTTGCTTAATAATATGAGCAATTTTTTCGATTGAAAAAGACAAACCATCCGTAAAGGTATCTCGTGTGCAAGACACCAAACTCGGCGGCATTCCTAGGTTAGTATAATGAGCTGGAATTAACCCCATCACCAAAGCAGAACAATCTGTCTCCTCTACTTTTGCTAATGGCATCACTAAGTTGTCATGACGACCAACCGCTAGACAAGCATCCAATTCATCTTCTGGATAACCGTCACTGGTGACTTCGCCTTTAAAAACCTTTACAGCAACTTCTGTTGGAAAATTAAATTCATTATGTTTCCAAGTTGCTAAAGAAATAACACCGGAGGCGCCCTGTCCTAATACTTGATGTAAAGCGAGATCACGAAAGACTACCGTTTTAAATTCATTATGTGGATCTCGGCTGGCGCAAAATGGATTCCCTGAAAACGCGAGCCAAGCCAAACGAGGCAGCCCTAACAGTTGATTAGGGAAAGCGGTCAATCTATTGGCTGAAAGTCGAATCAGTTCGAGCTTCTGACAATTAACTATAGACATAGGGAGAGACGTTAAACGATTTCCAGCTAAGGCCAGTTTTTGCAAACGAGTTAATCGACCAAAGTCATCTGGTAATGCTTCAATCTGATTATCGGTCAAAATCAACCAACGAGTTTGGTCTGGTAATGATTCTGAAGAAACATGCGTAATTTGATTGGTTTTAAAGCCAATCATTTCTAGGTTTTCACATTTACCCAAAACACTCGGCAATTCTGTAAAACGATTATTTGAACAAAATATAATCCGAAGCTTTTTCAGTCTATGAAGGTCATCCGGCAACTGGCTCAAATGATTATTCGACAAGTCTAAGATCTCTAAACTATCAGCAAGGTCAAAAATAGCATCAGGAAAGGTGGTTAGATTTTCGGACAATTGTAGGCGAATAATGCCATGTAATTTGCCATTATTAAGTTGTTCTAAAGTCTGCAAAATTAAACTCATTATATAAAAGATGAGCCATTATACCCTGCTCATCCCCATTAAAAGTAACTCTGCTTATTTTTTCGCACCAACATAGAACAAAAAGATAAAAAAACGCCCAAAATAAGCTTGGTTAATATTCGATCAAAATATATAATGTTTTTTTGTTAATTTTTGTTAAAGCGTTTATTTTTAAAGAGTTTTATTCTAAGCATCAAATATAAACCTAACAAGCCCCCACTTCTCAAATGGAATGATCATGACACAGCTAAAACAGCGCACTTTAAAAAACGACTTATTTGTATACAGAGCCTTATTAGCCCAAGCTCCAGTATTACTACTCAGCGGACTTATAGGAGAACAACTTTTTTCTTTTACTCTAATTGCTTCTGTATTTTTGATTATCGCTACTCAAGCAATTTATAGTTTATTTAAAGGAAAGCTGACTTTTTCTATTTTGGCCGGCATCTTGATGATGTTTGTTTCTTCATTCCTAATTCAGAGTCAATTAGGGTTAGTTGAAATGCATTTTCACATCTTTGCTTCAATGGCTGTATTTCTTATTTATCAAAAATGGCAACCAATTATTGCAGCCCTTGTCACCACAGCGCTTTATCACATTGGTTTTATGTATGTTCAAATGGCAGGCGTTCATATAGGTGAGATGCCTATTATGGTATTTTCTGGACACCACAATATGGGCATTATGATCGTCCATTGTGTGTTTGCCATTGCAGAAGCCGGTGTACTTATTTACATGGCCCACCTAATGACAAAAGAGTCTTCAGCGAACGTTAAGATCGCTGAAGCAATTGAGCAAATTTCGAATAAAAATGATTTATCTATTCGTATTGAAAAGCCATCTTCAAATGCCGAAGTTGCTTTAAATAGACTACTAGAGAAATTATCTTCTTTATTTGGTGATTACCAAAAAATTGCAAAAGTTCTGGTTAATTCAAGTACTCAAATAAACCGTATTACTGATAAAGCCAGCACCAGTGTAGAAGAAAGTAAACACCGATCTTTAGATACAGCATCAGCCACTGAAGAAGTGTCCCAGTCAATGAAGTCTGTATCAGAAAGCAGTCTACAATCTGCTGAAATTGTTCGCGAATTAGAAAAAGACACCATCAATGATAGACAACAGGCGCTCACTATCATGCAAGATATGGAGTTACTGGCAGAAGATACTACATCAATATCCGATTCTCTTCAGGCGTTAACCTCCGAAGTCGAAGCCATTACTCAACTACTACAATCTATTCGCAGTATTTCAGAACAAACTAATTTGTTAGCTCTAAACGCAGCAATTGAAGCAGCAAGAGCAGGAGAGACAGGACGAGGGTTTGCGGTTGTTGCTGATGAAGTTCGAACCCTTGCACAACGTTCCAGCGAATCCACAGATGACATAGAAAAAGTTCTTGAACGTTTAAACATCAGCGTTGATAAAACGGTTAGTTCCATGGAATCTGGTCAAAAACGTACCAATATCAATGTTGAACACGCTTTAAATATCTCTAACGGTTTACGTAAAAGGTCTGAGGATGTGAGCAATATTGCTTTAAACAGCCAGACTGTTGCAGAAAGTACGTTAGAACAAGATAAAGTTGTCGCTCTAATCAGTGAAAAAATCAGCGATAATGCACAAGCAATTCAGCTTTTATCTGAACTAATGGAAGAGCTAATGCAGAGCAGTAATGATATTTATAAAGTAACTCAAGAGTACGAGGAAAAAGCAGCTTCGTTCAAAATATAACTGAACTTTAAACAACGCATCACTGCATAGCTGACCATATTAAATCACCTCACTTGGAATATGGTCAGCTCACACCTTAGTACCATTCACCACACTAATTTAATCTTTTTCCACTATTTTTTTAAAATTTTTCGACGTTTTTTTAAACCCTTATTCCTCTTTCTTTGCTAAACGAGGAATCAACTGATATAAAACAAACAAAAAAACAAAAATTTGAATTTTTTTCCTACAAAAACCAATAAATAGAGAACAAAATGCACTTAGACAACATAGATTTGCAACTACTTGCCTTAATTCAAGGCAATGATAGTATCTCAACAGAAGCAATGGCTCACCAAGTTGGTTTATCTAAAACACCTTGTTGGAGACGTGTTCAGAAACTCGAAAAAGCCGGATTCATCAAGCGTCGAGTCGCTTTGCTAGACGCGGATAAATTAGGGCTTGGCGTATCGGTTTTTGTACAGGTAAAAACTAATCAACATGACGCAAACTGGGCCATTGAATTTGCGCGGCATTGTGGCTGAATTCCCAGAAGTAGTGGAATTTTATCGCATGGCGGGTGAATACGATTATTTGCTGCGAGTATTAGTAAAAGACATTCCCTCTTATGACAAATTTTATAAACGCTTAATCAGCGCAACTGCTTTAACAGACGTAACGTCTAACTTCGCTATGGAACAGATTAAATGGACCACGGAGTTACCTTTACCTGCAAGGTAAATACTAGACATTTTGTTTGCTATGGCAGGTGCTAAAAAGGACATCACATGCCAACGGCAACGCTTACAAAAATTGGAACAGGCACAAACCATACTAATCAAGACAATCTAATCACTCGTATTCGTCAAGGTATTATTGGTAAAGACAGTCAAATAACCACGCCATTTGGACCAAGACTATTAACTTATGCAGACTACACAGCGTCTGGTCGTAGCGTAGATTTTATTGAAGACGCTATTCGTCAATATGTTCTTCCGCTTTACGCCAATACTCATACAGAAGCCAATGCGACAGGTCAACAAACCACGACGTTTCGAGAACAAGCACGAGAGCAAATCCGCTCAGCGGTGAATGCCTGTAGTGAAGACTTAGTCATGTTCTGTGGCAGTGGCGCCACCAGCGCAATCAATACACTTATTACACAATTAGGTTTACCCCAACTCTCACCTACAGAGCAATCTAATGTTTGCGTTTTAATTGGCCCCTACGAGCATCACTCTAACGAATTACCTTGGCGAGAATTGAATGTTAAAGTCATTCGAATTACGGAATCAAAAGAGGGTGACGTTTGCCTTAATGATTTAGAGCTGCAACTTAAAGCCAATCAAGGAAAACGCCTCATTGGTAGCTTTAGTGCGGCTTCAAACGTTACTGGTATTCTATGTAACCAAGATGCTATCACAGAACTTTTACATCGTTATAATGCTCTCTCGTTTTGGGATTTTGCCGCTGCGGCACCTTATGTTGAATTAGACATGAACCCTGAAACTGATCCGAAATTTGCCAAAGACGCGATATTCTTTTCAACGCATAAACTCATCGGCGGCCCAGGTACACCGGGGGTCTTAGTCGTCAAAAAAGCTATTATCGAAAACCCAAAACCAAGTCTTGTTGGTGGTGGAACGGTGTCTTTTGTCACGCCCAATGATCATACATTTTTGCCAATAGGCGAACGTCGGGAAGAAGGCGGTACACCGGGAATCGTTGAATCCATTCGTGCGGGATTGGTGTTCCAACTTAAACAAGCAGTGGGAACCGATGCTATTGAAAAACGTGAACATGAACTGACTGAGATGATAGACAACAGATGGCGTAAGAATCCGCTAATTGAGCGTTTAGGCCATCAAGAAGCGAGTCGTTTATCTATTACGGCATTTCGAATTAAAACGGAACGCAACTCTTTACAGCAAAGCTATTTGCATCATGGTTTTGTTACCGCCCTACTCAATGATTTGTTTGGTATTCAGGTTCGCGGTGGTTGCTCTTGCGCTGGTCCATACGGACATCAATTGCTAAACATCAATGAGCAAGAGTCGAAACGCATTCAAGAGGCCATTAAGCAAGGCGAAAAATTGGTGAAGCCAGGCTGGGTTCGATTCAATTTGAATTACTTTCTAGAAGACTCAGAAGCCAATTTTATTTTGGATGCCATCGACTTTGTTGCTCAACATGGTTTAGCCCTATTACCTTTTTATGCTTACGATCAAAGTACCGATTTATGGCGCTTCCAAGGAAACAGCTCAACGCCAATGTCATTGACTGAATTGCTCTGGAAGTCGTTAGACAAAAAAGAAGAAGATCGTAATCTAGAAAATGGTTCTCTAGACAGTAAAAACACAGACAGCAAAAGTGCTTATTTAGCGGAAGCGTTGAAAGTTGTTCAGCGTTGCCAAGAAGGCCAATACGCAACTCAAAAGCAACCTTTTAACGATGAGTTTAATGACCTTAAACGCTTTGTATTGGTTCAGGATCTTCTTTAAAGGGAAAGACTCTAAAGAATGACAATAAAAGGAAGGTTTAGAAAGCGCTAACAAATAGTTTGGCGCTTTCTTTTTTCTTTCTAAAAAAACAAAGCATAAAGATTAGTTTGTTAATAAATTAAACTGCATGCCGACACGTAATATTCCTGTACTTAAGACATTGGCTCTTAACCCACCTGTCCGCATCCAAGCCTTCACAACTTGGGTCGATGTTAACGAATCATTCGACAGAGCTCGCCCCAGTGCACCACAAGGCTCACATAACTCAACACCATAAAAGCGAACATCACCAATCGAAAATTCTTGTCCGACCAACTGATTCAGTCGCACGCTTTGGGTGACGATATTACGTCGAGTAGATGATTGGCTAATGCTTTGTCCAAAATTCGCATTAAACGCAGCAATAGCTTCACTTTCAACAAAAGTAATATTCTGACCAGCCTCACTACGTTTTCCATAGTTTCTGTCGCCTACAATACCTTTGCCGGCGTCTACTTTAACGGCTTCTATACCAACCTGAGGTTGCTTAGATTTTTTTGCCACATAAATCGCTTGAATCAACTATGGCCTCCTAAGGCACTGTTCTTTCTTATCTCGAGTCTATCTATTAGGGACTTTCTATATCAGGTACTATGCTTATCATAGCGTCTTTAAAAAGCTAGACAGGTAACTTGACGGCCATTTTTTGATAAGGAATATCACCTTTAAAAAATCGCTCACCTTCTGCTCTCATGCCAAAACGTTGATAAAGTGTCATAGCATTTTCCCGAGCATCACACCAAAGCATACCAACACTCTGTTGCTGCAATACATCTATTATATGCTTTAAAACAAAACTCCCAATACCTTTACCTTGATATTCCTCTATCGTTGCAAATTTACGCAATCGTGCAATTCGTTGTTTATTACTTAAAAGCCTGGCATTAGAAAGCTCTTGAATAAAAATCGACGCCACGCAAATTAACTTACCCTCGATAAACATACCAAAGTGCTCACCACTTTCATCTCCTTCTACACGGCATTCATCCATGGTCTTATTTGGCCACAGGACACAATGGCGAATAGGTAGAGTCTCTTCAGCTGTGATTTGTCGAATTACCCAAAAATCATTTGAAACTGAGCTCATTATGATAACCATATCAATTCGTCATAAGGTGCTGTTCTTAAGGATTCAAGACGAGTTTGTAATGAGCCTGAATGCAACTCTAATTTGTGCCCGTCAGGGTCCTCTATATAAAATGAGTCACCTTCACTGGTATTTTCTTGCCAGTTCTTTATTTTCAAAAAGCGAGCTTTTTGAGTGATAGCCAAAATCGTCGGGGCATCAAAAGTAAAGGCAAAATGAGTATAATCCTGACTCGGCTTTGTCTCACCAAGAGATAGACAAAGCCAGCAATTACCATAAGACAAATAAGCACCAGTACGCCAACGGACTTCACCTTTAAAGCCAAGAAAATCACAATAAAACACATATGACACATCAAGGTTGCTGACACTTAAGGTCAAATGGTTAAAACCATTTACACTGGTCATTTGAGGCATCAATTGTTCGCCTAATGCCGTTATCATAGAATGAATTTTTGTGGCTTTCTCAAAGTGATTTAGCTCATGTTCTTCAATCCACCAACGAGCAATTTCCATAAGAGCCGCCGGGTCATCATTTTTATTCGCAAAAAAAGCATAAAAAGAAACCTGAACCCCATCACCTTTTTGTTTTATTTTTTCTGTGCATACCGACAGAATCTTTTCCCTAATTCTTAAATTCATACATTTTTTCTCTTTTTTTGTCTTAATTTACGCTTGAACCCTGTGCGGCATCATTATGATAAATAAAACCTTTATGCGACTAAAGTCTGACTTCTTATTCAACAAACCCCTGATAGATTAGATAGTGCAAATAAAAATAATTATAAGGAGATCTACAATGTCAGATCATAACAATAATGCAGAAAAATACTGGCAAGCAAACTTAAGGCTGATTCTAGGCAGCCTAGTAGTTTGGGCGCTAGCCTCTTATGGCTGTGCCATCATACTTCGTCCTATGCTCTCGGGCATTATGATTGGAGGTGCTGATCTAGGCTTCTGGTTTGCTCAGCAAGGTTCTATCCTCGTATTCATCATTTTGACTTTCTTCTACGCTTGGAGAATGAACAAACTTGATGAAGAATTTGGCCTTCAGGAGTAAGACGTATGGATCAGTTTACTATTAATTTACTTTTCGTCGGTGGCTCATTCGCGCTTTATTTCGGTATTGCATTTTGGGCTCGAGCTGGCTCAACAAAAGAATTCTATGTTGCCGGTGGCGGTGTTCATCCTGTATTAAACGGTATGGCGACAGCGGCAGATTGGATGTCTGCGGCATCTTTCATCTCCATGGCAGGCTTAATCGCAGCGGGCGGTTACGCTAACTCAACCTATTTAATGGGTTGGACTGGTGGTTATGTACTACTTGCTATGTTACTTGCACCTTACCTTCGCAAATTTGGTAAATTCACTGTCCCAGATTTCATTGGTGATCGTTTCTACAGCAGTACTGCTCGTCTTGTTGCTGTCGCTTGTTTGATCATTGCTTCGGTAACGTATGTTATCGGTCAAATGACTGGTGCTGGTGTAGCTTTCTCTCGCTTCTTAGAAGTAGATAACAATACTGGCTTAATCATCGCCGCTATTGTAGTTTTCTTCTACGCAGTATTAGGCGGCATGAAAGGTATTACTTACACTCAGGTTGCTCAATATGTTGTATTGATCATCGCTTACACTATTCCAGCGGTTTTCATCTCTCTACAACTAACTGATACCTTCATTCCTGCAATAGGTCTTTTCTCGACTCATGCTGAATCTGGTATACCTTTGTTACAAAAACTTGATGAAGTTGTACGTGAACTTGGTTTCCAAGATTACACTGCAGATGTTGATAACAAATTAAACATGATTCTGTTTACTCTATCCTTGATGATAGGTACTGCAGGTCTACCACACGTTATCATTCGTTTCTTCACAGTACCTAAAGTTGCCGATGCTCGCTGGTCTGCTGGTTGGGCATTAGTCTTTATCGCTTTGTTGTACCTAACAGCTCCAGCTGTTGCGTCTATGGCTCGTTTAAACCTATTAACGACTATTTACCCATCTGGTCCAACAGAACAACCTATTGAATATGCGGAACGCCCTGATTGGGTTCAAACTTGGGAAACAACAGGCTTAATCAAGTTTGAAGATAAAAATGGTGACGGCCGTGTGCAATTCTACAATGATGTTCCTGCATTCCAAGACGAAGCTACTGCTCGTGGTTGGGAAGGTAACGAGTTAGTCGTTAACCGTGACATTCTCGTATTGGCAAACCCAGAAATCGCAAATCTTCCAAGTTGGGTTATTGGTCTTATTGCAGCAGGTGGTCTTGCGGCCGCACTATCAACCGCAGCTGGCTTATTGTTAGCCATTTCCTCAGCAATCAGTCATGACTTAATAAAAGGCTCAATAAATCCTAATATCAGTGATAAAGGTGAATTGAAAGCCGCTAGGATATCCATGTTTGTTGCCATTGTTGTAGCCACCTATTTAGGTATGAATCCACCAGGATTTGCCGCTCAGGTAGTTGCTCTGGCCTTCGGTATTGCAGCAGCATCCATCTTCCCTGCGTTGATGATGGGTATCTTCTCAAAACGTGTAAACAGCAAGGGCGCCGTTTCAGGTATGCTTGCAGGTTTAATTTCTACCTTGGTTTATATTTTCTTATTCCTTGGTTGGTTCTTTATTCCAGGCACAGCATCTTTCGCAAACACCCCTGATAACTGGTTATTTGGTATTTCACCTCTGTCCTTCGGTGCAGTTGGTGCGGTAGTTAACTTTGCCGTTGCCTTCACTGTATCTTCAATGACAGAAGAGCCACCAAAAGAAATCCAAGACCTTGTAGAGAGCGTTCGTTATCCTCAAGGTGCTGGCGGTGCAGTTGATCATTAATACACATTGATCAAGTTAGTGTAAAAAGCACTAGTACAGAAAAGCACTATCTGTAATGATCGAGCCTTCTATTTTCTAATTAGAAGATAGAAGGCTCGATTCCTTAATACCTTACCTAGTAAAAACCTTAATAAAAAAGAGAAGATTTATGATTTGGGAACTCATTGCGACGATTTTCGCCGGTATCGGTGGCGCGGGTATTGCCCTACTAATCAGAAAGCTATCTAGACAAATGGCACCAAAATGGTTGGTTCCTGTGTTTGCAGGTATGGCCATGTTAGGATTTCAAATCCAAGGTGAATATGACTGGTATGACCATCAGACAAGCTTATTGCCCAATGGTGTTATCGTTGTAAAAGCCGTTGAAGAAGAAGCACCATGGCGCCCTTGGAGTTATATTTTTCCTCAAACTATGCGCTTTATTGCAGCAGATGTTGCCAACTCTGCGACAAACAAAATTGACCCTAGTCTTGTTTTAGTCGACTTGTATTTTTTCGAACGACGTAGTCTAGCGAAACGTGTCCCACAAATTATTGATTGCATAAACAAAGCAAGAACAGACTTCACTCAATCTTTTAGTGCATCAAATGACCCTGCTAATTCAAGTTTACCTGTTGACTCTTCAACGACTTGGTACCCTCTTGAAAGCGATGATCCATTAATAACGGCTCTTTGCGGCAATCCTTCATAATTGATTTTCATCCATGACGTCCTAGAAACATATATTCTAGGACGATAAGCACATTAGGAATGTTAAAAACACAAAATAATATGAAGCAAAACTAGAAATATATTCTTCTTGGCTTGATCCTTTCTCATTGGCATAACATCTCGTATCTCACCATACTGTTTATTTCCCCCCTATAAAAGCCAATACATTATGAAGATCTCATCCACAGAACGTGACGCTGTCTATAAAACCATTTTTGCTCGTCGCGATGTACGCCGTGAATTCAAATCAGACCCAATTCCAAAGGAAGTGTTAGAAAGAGTTATTTTGGCTGCTCATCACGCACCAAGCGTTGGATTTATGCAGCCTTGGGACTTCATTGTCACCAAAAGTCCAACAACTAAATCAGCCATCAAAAAAGGTTTTCAGGAGGCTCATGCTGAAGCTGCAGAACTCTTTGATGGCGAACGAAAAGAGCAATATAAGAAGCTAAAACTAGAAGGCATTGAAGAAGCCCCCCTAGGAATTTGTATAACTTGTGATCGAACCCGAACCGACTCTGTTGTATTAGGCAGAACAGCTAAACCCGAGATGGATTTATTCAGCTCAGTTTGTGCCGTGCAAAACCTTTGGCTGGCGGCAAGAGCTGAAAATTTAGGTGTCGGATGGGTTAGCATTATTCATGATGACACCGTACGAAAGGCGCTTCACATTCCAGAACACATAGAAATTATTGCTTATTTATGCATTGGCTATGTGGAAAAATTCCAAACAGCACCAGATCTAGAAAGAGTCGGGTGGCTACCAAGACGAACCATTGATTCGGTTGTCCATGAAGAACGCTGGCCGAAATAAAAATAATCATACACTAACCTATAGATTAGTTTTTCTCACCTTTTGGCGTATTTTTTATCGTTTGTCATCCTTTAGTGTGAGCTCTATCATTTGTTTATCGAAATAAAGAAATTAACTGATAAAAATCAAATTGGAGAATATTATGCAAACTGAAAAATGGGTTAGTGAACTTGTCAACTCTGTAAATACAACTTACATGTCTGAATCTGAAAAATTGGCTATGATAGCAAATGCAGAACGTGCAGATTTCATCGCTAAGTTAGTTGTAGCTGGCTTTAAGAAGGTTACAAAAGTGTTTACTGCGATTAAGAAAAACCTTAATCCTCATACGATCAAACACGCTTAATTAGAGTTTAGAAAACCTATAAAGACATATCGAGTAAGCGTCTATTTATGCAATGAATCCATTAAAAATAGATACCATGGCTTGCTCAACTGAATTGGTCGCGAAAACAAGAATATAAGCGCACCAACATCTAACCTTCCTTTTTTATCGTAATTCATATCAATTACCCTTTCCCAAATCTAATTATTTCGGCCAGAATAAGCAATCTCATATTGACCATGGTTCGAAAGGAAATAACGATGATAACCTGGCATTGCTTACTTTTTAATGATTTAACTATTCGTACCCTTTACGATTTAATGAAAGCTCGAGTTGATGTTTTCGTAGTCGAACAAAATTGCCCTTATCCGGAATTAGACGGCATTGATACATTACCTGATACTAAGCACCTATTTGCTATGGACAACAATCAACCAGCGGCATATGCCAGAGTGATTGCACCACATGCTAGCTACCCAGATCACAGCAGCATTGGCCGTGTTTTAGTTGTTGCTGAGTATAGAAAAGATAAACTAGGCCATACACTTATCAAGCAAGCAATTCAAACAGCCTTAGCATCATGGCCAAATACGCCGATCAAAATTGGTGCCCAGTCTCGCCTTGAAAACTTCTATCAAGCCCATGGTTTTAAAACGGTATCTGAACTATACATAGAAGATGGAATCGAACATATTTCTATGGTTTTAATGCCAGAATAAAGAATGAGAAATTAAATGTCATTGCTGCCAGAATCCGATTACATCCAGCTATCAGAACTCATGTTATCACTAACTATGGCGCTTGATATGACCGAAGGTCAGCCGCCAGAGCACTGTATTCGTTGTTGTTGGATTGGTATGCACATTGGCGAAAAAATAGGACTAACGGAAGATCAGCTTTACGATCTGTACTTCACACTACTTTTAAAAGATACCGGCTGTAGCAGTAATGCAGCAAGAATTTGTGAACTCTATTTAACGGATGATTTAGCATTTAAACGTAATTTTAAAACTGTCGGAACCAGCTTATCCAGTGTTATCAATTTCGTTATTAAACACTCTGGAGCAGGACAAAGCTGGAGTAAACGAATTAGCACAACCATTGATGTATTAAAAAACGGTACTAACTATGCTCAAGAGCTTATTGAGACTCGCTGCAGCCGAGGAGCGGATATTGCTCGTGAACTCAGGTTTAATGAGAATGTAGCATTAGGTGTACATTCACTTGATGAACACTGGGATGGAAATGGTAGACCGGAAAAGCTCATAAATACCAACATTCCAATTAACTCAAGAATCGCCCTTTTATCACAAGTCATTGACGTTTTTCAATATGAACATAATCTAGACAAAGCTTTAGAAGAGGCCAATGAAAGAAGCGGCAGCTGGTTTGATCCTGAACTAGTCACTATCTTTAATGATATTGCTAAGGATGAATCATTTCGCACAACTCTCATTTCCCCCAATATTCTCAATGAAGTCATGGCGTTAGCACCGGCTCAAGCCAATATACTTTTAAAAGACGATTATCTTGATTGTATCGTCTCTGCCTTTGGTAAAATCATCGACTCAAAAAGTCCATATACGGCAGGACACAGTGAACGAGTTGCATTATTTACCGATATGATCGCACAAGAAATGGGGATTGATACAGAAACAAGGAAATGGCTAAAACGCGCAGCATTGCTGCATGATGTAGGAAAGCTTGGTGTCAGTAACGCGATTTTAGACAAGCCAGACAAACTAGATTCAGACGAGTGGCAAGCGGTACAAATGCACGCTCAATATACAAAAGACATCTTGTCACAAATTTCATCGTTCAAGAACCTAGCAGACATGGCTGGATCTCATCATGAAAAACTTGATGGTACAGGCTACCCACTCAAGCTTATTGCTGAACAAATCTCCATTTCGACACGAATTATCACCACAGCCGATATATTTGACGCAATTACCGCAGAGCGACCTTACCGTGGTGCCATTCCTGTTCCTAAGGCATTAGAAATTATGGAAGAAAACCTACACAGTGCGATTGATATAGAATGCTTTGAGGCTTTAAAACGCAGCTTAAAAAAACTGCCTGATGAACTCACCCTATTGAATGAGGTTAATTAGCGAAGTCCCTATGTAGCCAAAAGCAATACATTAGCTTAAACCTGTCATCTATTTTTTCTTTTTTGGTTGCTTAAAAACTTTGGAGCTTTTGGGGGGTAAGGAATCAGCAAAGCCGACGCAAAGATTTAGCCAATAAATGAGGTCGATATCAGACTCAAAACCAGCAGGTAAAACATACACCAAACCTTTTATTGGCTTACCAGTAAAATCCATCTCTGTGACATGAGGTTTACTTAGGCAATCTATATAGTTTTCTAGTCCAACACGCGCCATAAGCTTATCGCCAATAACCGCACAACACATATGCTCTGAAAGCATAAAACACAGTCCACCAAACATTTTTTAGCGACTAAATCATGACGGTCTTGGAAATAATCATAAAGTCGCTCCTCCAACCCTTTATCAAAAGCCATTATTAAACCTAAATCCAGACATTATTTCTCAATATTATTTATGTCGACAAACAGTTTCACGCTTACTACACGCCTTATATTTTACTTAACCTAGCCACTTACAATCATCAAAAATTGTGGTTTTACTTTTTAAGTATGCGAGCAAAGTTACTATCTTACCAAGTTAATGACACGAGCATATTCCCTATCAATAGATCACTCATTATTGTATTTAAATAATACAAATGGTATAAAATATTCAAATTTAGGGCGCTGTATTGGACTTGATTAATAGCTTATTCAATCACCTTTATTCCATCCTATGCTAAATTTCATATAAGCGGTGACAACACTATTCACAAGCTTATTCACAACAAAATAAGAGCGATTAAATGCCTACTAAATCTTTTGATGCCATCAAAGCTATCAAATTAGAAAACGACAAGTCTGCCGGTAATCTTGTTGATGTGATGCCGATTAAAGTCGAAGAGACTAATATTGATCTTTCTTTTCTTGATAACTTAAGCACTGAGCACCCTCGTCTCTTGGTTCAAAGCAAAGACCTTGCTACTTTTCGAGCTAATCTTAAAAAAGATGCTAGCTACTGCAAGTTCGATGCTTTCATGAGCAATTCTACCAATAAGTTTTTGGATACAGAACCTTACTCAGAACCACAAGCTTACCCGGAAGAAACCGTTGGCAAAGCATCATTATGGCGTCCTTACTGGCGTCAAATGTACGTAAGTTGCCAAGAAGCCTTCAACGCAACGCGTAACCTTTCAATCGCAGGTGTTGTTTTAGAAGATAAAGCTATCATCACCAAAGCGAAAGCATGGACATTGCAATTAGCGTCTTACGATCCAGAAGGTGTTACCTCCCGTGGTTACAACGATGAAGCAGCTTTCCGTGTTATCGCAGCAATGGCTTGGGGTTATGACTGGCTACACACTTACTTCTCTGATACAGAACGCGAAACAATTAAACAAGCCTTAATTGTTCGTTTAGAAGAGATCATGCATCACCTACAAGTCACTGTAGACTTGTTAGCAAACCCGCTAAACAGCCATGGCGTTCGTAGTATCAGTTCAGCGGTGATTCCTACCTGTATCGCGCTATACAACGAATACCCTAAAGCGCGAGAATACATCGAATACGGCATTGAATATTATGCGGTCCATTATCCACCTTGGGGAGGTAAAGATGGCGCATGGGCAGAAGGTCCAGATTATTGGAATACGCAAATGGCGTTCCTTGGTGAATCTTTCGATCTATTGAAAAGCTATACCTCCATCAATATGTTCAACAAAGAATTCTACAAGAACACGGGCGACTTCCCTCTCTACTGTATGCCAGTTCACTCTAAACGTGCCAGCTTCTGTGATCAGTCTAGTATCGGTGATTTCCCAGGTTTAAAACTGGCTTATAACATCAAGCACTTTGCTGGTGTAAATAACAAACCAGAATACATCTGGTACTACAACCAATTGAAAGCCCGTGATACCGAAGCGCACACAAAATTCTACAACTTCGGTTGGTGGGATTTTGGTTACGACGATCTTCGTTTCGATTACCTATGGAACGACATGCCTGAAGTGGCACCGTCTAACGAGCCATTGCTAAAAGTCTTTCCAATCACTGGTTGGGCCGCATTCCACAGCAACATGACAAACCGTGAAGAACACATTCACATGATTTATAAATGTAGTCCGTTTGGTTCTATCAGCCACTCACATGGCGATCAGAACGCTTACACCTTGCATGCTTTTGGTGACACATTAGCCGCAATTACTGGTTACTACGGTGGTTTCGGTGTCGACATGCACATCAAATGGCGTCGTCGTACTTTCTCTAAAAACTTACCTTTATTTGATGGTAAAGGTCAGTATGCAGAGAACACAACGACCAAGTTTGAAGGTGAACACCAAGACCGTTACTGTATTGAAGCTGGCGGTAAAATCAGTGATTACGATACAGAATCTGAGGTCTTGTTTGTGGAAGGTGATGCATCAACGTCTTACCAATTCCACAACCCAGATTTAGAAAGCTACAAACGTAAAATCTGGTTTGCCAAAGGTAAAGTCTTCGTGATGCGTGATACCGCAACACTAAAATCAGAACAAGATCTAACTTGGTTGCTACACACCACCTTCGGCACAGAAACTGGCGGTGATAGATTCAAAATTATCGGTGAAAAAGCCGTACTTGACGTTTCCTTCATCAACGACTGCAAAGACGACATATTGTCGATTGAAAACGTAGAAGGCTTCGGCGAAGTGGACCCAGCGGAATACAAAAACATGGACATCCACCGCCATGTTGAAACCAAGTTTAAGGCAAAAAAACAACACAACATCCTAACCCTGTTAGTCCCAAGCAAAGCAGGACAGACGAAAGTAGACGTAACCCACAAACTGGTTGGCAACACACTTGAACTTGTCATCGACGGCGAAAGCGTCACAATCGAGTTGTAAGATTGATTTAGCTTTTTAGCTTTTTAGCTTTTTAGCTAAGACAGAAATACGAAAGGCCACTTCAAGCGATTGAAGTGGCCTTTTCAATATCGACAATTAAATAATGACTCTATCCAATCGGCAAGCTCCCCAATACCTTACGCCTGAATTCAAGTCCGAAGTGCGACTCTTGTGGTGAAGCTATCCCATTTGAAAACAATCAGGCGTTAAAAATCTTAAAGAACTAATACCCACACAGATCAATCTTTCAGTCATTTTATAATTCGTCGTCTTTTATATTAGATTTTTATAATATAGTATTTTTTGATATTAAAACAGCAGGCCTAATTAGAGGCTATATCAATCTTCTCTAGAGAATCCTGCAGAATCTTGATCAACCAAAAGAAGGAAAATAATATGAAAAAATTAGTTGTTCCGTGGTACGTCGGTGGTTTTTTGCTGGCAGCCGCATTCTTATTAGCCATTATATTAGTGAAGCCAATCGGCGTTTCTACGCAGTTCGTTATTTTTGATGCCGCCGTTTGGGACATGGTGAACCCTGATGTCATCGTCGAAAGTGAAACGGGTTACACATCATCCAATGCTTACTTAAATAAAAGCGACGCTAAATACGCTAAAAATGCCGCCAACCCTTTAAATTATAGTTTTGTCTTTGTTTTGGCGATGATGTTTGGTGCCTTCCTTTCCTCAAGAACAAAAGGTGATAAACCAACCTCGCAACAAAAGGCTATGCCGGATGTGTGGCGTAATACATTTGGAAACTCGAATAGCCAACGTTACATGATGAGTTTTATCGCGGGTTTTATTGTACTTTTTGGCGCGCGTTTAGCTGGAGGTTGTACTAGTGGCCATATGATGAGCGGAATAATGCAAACGGCATTAAGTGGTTATTTGTTTTCGCTTGGGGTGTTTATTACCGCCATTCCACTTGCCCTTATTATGTTTAAAAAACGAAAATAGGAGAAACAACCATGTCATTATTTTTAGCCATTGTTATCGGTACTTTTTTCGGATTTGCTCTTAACCGTGCAGGGGCAACAAACCCAGATAATATTATCAATATGCTGCGTCTTACTGATTTAAGACTAATGAAAAGTATATTACTTGCCATTGGTATCTCTTCTACCCTGTTGTTTGCCGGCATGTCATTAGGACTTATTGATTCAGGGCATATATCCATTAAATCGGCATACATAGGCGTCATAGTTGGTGGCGCATTGTTGGGTATAGGTTTTGCGATGACAGGCTACTGCCCGGGAACAGGACTATCCGCTGCAGCAACAGGGCGTAAAGATGCCTTGTTTTTTATTGTTGGCGGATTATTAGGTGCTTTTTTTCACTCTAAGCTACGCCTTCCTTAAAGAGAACACCTTCTTATTTGATAAAATAGCCGGTGGTGCCGTATCCATTGCACAAACTGGTAATGACAAATACCCATCTCTACTATCAGCAAATGGCAGTCTCATCGCCATTCCTCTAGGGCTGGCTATTATCGCAATTGCTTTCTTCTTACCAAATAAAATAGGCCAAGATAGAGAGTAGTCTTATTAATGCCAAGCAAAAGCGCCACAATCGAGTTGTAAGATTCATTTAGCTAAGACAGAAAAGCAAAAAGCCACTTCATTGAATAATGAAGTGGCTTTTTTGTCCTTTTTTAAAACGTATTAACTAAGGTATTAGCTCGCTAGGTGCATGTATACACCAGGCCCTACAGGAAGACCTAACCATGTCCATAGCAGTAGGAATAACGTCCAGAAAACGATAAAACCAACAGATAATGGCAGCATAGTCGCCATCAAAGTACCTATGCGTAATTTAGGTTGATACAGCTGCATATAAACCAAAGCAACACTAAAGTATGGACTCATTGGCGAAATAATATTCGTTGCACTATCACCGATTCGAAACATAGCTAACGTAAAAGCTGGGTCTATTCCGATATTCATTAACATAGGAATAAATATTGGAGCAAACAATGCAAACTGAGCAGAACCGGACGTCATGAAAACGTTCATCACAGCGGTCACAATGATAAAGGCCACAATTAACGAGTAACCGGTGAAGCCTGTGCTTTGTAAAATTTCAGCACCTTCAAAGGCGATTAAATTTCCGATTCCTGTCCATTTAAAATACGCAATAAACTGAGAGATAGAAAAGAATAAAACCAACGTACTAGCAAGCCCTTTTACAGAGGTTGCCATTAAATCAGGAATATCTTCTATTTTACTGATTGCCCCAGTTTTCTTCCCGTAAATTATTCCGATGCTAATAAAGTAAAAGAACAGAAAGGGAACAAAAGATTTCATGAAAGGAGATGGAATCAGTCCACCATTTTCGTTACGAAATGGTGAGGCGTCTGGGTATACGATAGCAAACACTAAGCCTGCGAATAGTAACGTGAAAAGACCTACCGCTTTTAAACCTGATTTTTCTGCATCAGTAATGGCTACATCCATTTTAGGTGCAGTGATAATCATGCTAGACAAAGGGTGCAAACGGTTTAATCGTGGCTCAACGATTTTATCGATAACGAATGTACCAACAACCGCCAAGACAAACACAGAGGATGCGACAAAATAGTAATTATCAAGCGGAGAAACGTAGGCTTCTGGATCAATAATCCTAGCGGCATCTGTTGCAATACCGGCAAAGATAGCGTCACCTGCCGTAACGAATAAGCTGGCATCGTAACCCGCTCCTGCTGCGGCATAGGCTGCTGCTGCACCCGCGATAGGGTTACGTCCCATACTATGAAAAATCATAGCAACTAATGGAATCAAGATAAGGTAATTGGCATCAGACGCGATAGAGCCACAAATACCAGCAACAAATACAGAGAATGTCAGTAGATGTTTGGGCGCTTTTGCCACGGTTTGACGCATTAAAGTAGAAAGTAAACCTACTTTATCGGCTAAACCAATACCCAGCATTACCACAACGATTGTGCCTAATGGAGGGAAATTAACAAAGTTCTTTACCATGCTGGTGAAAATATAAACAACACCCTCGCCGGATAATAGACTACGAATAGGGCTTTGATCGCCCGTTTTAGGGTTTATAGTTTGAAATCCATAATAATTTAGCACCATTGACGCTACGATAACAAAGCCAGCCAAATAAACAAATAACAAGAAAGGATGAGGCAGTTTATTACCTACGCGCTCGATGGTTGCTAGAATTCTATTGTCTTTAATAGTTTCATGTTTAGGAGAGATTTCACTCATAACGTATTTTCCTTAGATAAATATTGTTCCGCTATAGATAGGTAAACTTTTGCTGCAACTTTAATATTCTTATCGTTAAAGTCGTAATGAGCGTTATGTAGATACGCTGACTTTTCACCGTTACCAATAAAGAAATAACACCCAGGTCGCTCAGCAAGATAAAATGAAAAATCTTCTGCTCCCATCGTAGGCATATAATCAATTTTCTCTATAGCATCAGACACTTCATACTTTTTACACGCATCGATAACATTATTTGTGGAAACCTCATCATTAATAAGTGCCATGACTTCGATTTCTATTTTAAAATCACTTGTACAACCAAATTGATTACAAGCAGAATCAAGTGCCAAACGCACACCATCAAGCAAAGCATGTTTTGTAGGCTCGCCGTCATATCGAATACTGAGTTTTACTTCGGCAGTATCTGCAATGACATTACTTGCTTCTCCACCATGTATTGAAGCAACAGTAATCACGCCAGAGCTTAATGGCGATAGTCTACGAGAGACAACTGATTGTAATAACGTCACAAATGTTGATGCGGCAACTACCGGATCATTAGCTAGATGAGGCATAGCAGCATGTCCGCCTTTGCCCATGATCTTAATATTAACCGAGGTATTACCTCCCATTGCAGCGCCAGCTTTGGCAAAAACATAACCTTGCTTAAAACCTGGGCGATTATGGTAGCCAAAAATAGCATCAACATAAGGGGACTCAAGAACACCGTCTTCAATCATCGCCTTTGCACCAGCGCCACCTTCTTCCGCAGGCTGGAAAATAAGTTTAATTTTACCTTTATATCTATCCTTATTTTTCATCAAGGCTTCGGCGGCACAAAGTAAAGAGGCGGTATGTCCATCATGGCCACACGCATGCATCAACCCATGCTTGGTTGATTTATGGTCGAAGGTATTCTCTTCTTTAATAGGCAGTGCATCCATATCAGCCCTAAAAGCAATAGTATCTCCAGGCAACCCCGTATCTAATAACCCGACTACCCCTGTTCCACCAACGCCAGTTGTCACTGCATAGCCCAATTTGGTTAAGATATCGGTAACAATAGAAGCGGTACGATGCTCTTCAAATCGAAGTTCGGGGAACTTATGAATGTCTTTGCGTAACAATATATATTCATTGTCATGTACTGCAGAAAACATTGAACGACTCCTTTTATGGTTATTATTTGAAACTTATTATTTTAGATAGACAGCTTATTAATCCCGCAGGTCTCAAATATTTCGTCATGTGAATAACAATAAAACGCTTGCTCTTCATCACTTACACATGGCTTAAAATGCTTAAACTAACCTAAATTTACGGATACCAAACTTTATTCACCTTCATAGAAAAGCATTTGCTATCAGAGACAGTGCGTTGATTGCGGTATGCTAATACTCGATGGTTAAAAATGAATTACTTTATATAGGAGACCTATCTACATCTCCCCTAACGCTTTAGAATTCATTGTTTACGAATAAAGCCAATGTAAATTTCTTCCAGATTAAATAAAAAACAACATTACTACCATTTTAAAAAATGCACATAAGCGTTGCCAAAAAAGCATGGATCAGTAAAAAAACACAATTAACAATATTTTATAAAAAACACTAAACTGCTCTGAAGAAAGGAAAATAGAATATGAAATCTGGATTGCGCCTACAGGATACCGCTCTGAGATATTTTTTAGAGGTTGTAAAATATGGATCTATCAGTAAAGCATCTGAACACCTCAATGTGGCATCTAGCGCAATAAGTAGACAAATAAATAACTTAGAAGACATAGTAGGAACCACTCTTTTTGAACGTCGACCAAGAGGAATGGTGTTAAGTGTTGCGGGGGAAATGTTAGCGACTTACGCACGTAAAAACGCATTAGAATCGAATCGCGTCATATCTAATATTGCTGCATTAGATGGTCTAAATAGGGGCCATATTAAAATTTCTTGTTATGAAGGGTTTGCTATGGATTTTTTGCCACGATGCATATCAAATTTTCGTAAAGAGCACGATGGAATAAATTTTAACGTTAACGTTAACACGCCCGATAATATCACTAGACGTGTAATACACGATAACGCCGATATAGGCATTACGTTAAGTTATTCCCCTGCCAAAAACATTAATGTTGCTTACCAGCAACCTTCACCTATTTTCGCGTTCATGCATCCGACTCACCCTTTGGCCTCAAAAGAAGCAATCTCTTTAACGCAGTTACTGCCTTACGCAATTGCCCTACCAGAAGAAAATACGACAATAAGACAACTTTTTGACATTAGCTGTAGCCGTTTAAACCTTTTATTTGAACCCGCTCTTGTATCTAACAATATAGCAACCTTATGCCATTTCAGTATGTTTGAGGGTGGCATACATCTGGCTGGAGAGGTGACCATGCGTCATATACTTACAACAAAAAAATTAGTCTCTGTCCCTATTAGAGACAAAGGGATGGGAATCCGAAACATTGAAATACAAACGCTATCAGGTAAAACGCTTTCTGTAGTCGTAAAATTATTTTTGGAATACCTAATTGAAGAAATGCAATTTGAAGAATCGCATAAATAAACAATACATTTTAGAGAAAGAATAATTTAGTTTGAAAACAGAACATACGAAACATCACGGACAAAAGACAAGGTCGCGCTTTTATGAGAAATAGTTCAATAAAAGATTCTAAGTGGGATCACGGCCGAAAGATCCATTCGAGACGGAGAATGTCTTTACATGTTATAAATGCATATTAAATTCGTTGTCGCAAAACCAAGTTGATACATGGACTTGTAGTACACTGTAAATCATTTTTCTGAAACGGTTATTTTAAGTTGGGTTATTGTTTACGTTTAAAGATCATTCTAACTTGTGACCAACGGCTTACTATCATAGCAACGAATATCAAGAAACAGCCAAAAACTTGACCTAACCCCATCACTTCATTAAACCAAAGCACAGCAAAAATCGCTGCCCATACAGGTTCCAAATTCATAATCACCGCGCCATGACTGACTGGCGCTAAGCTCATAGCGTACATTTGCAATAAATAACGCAAACTTGTTGATATTAAAGCGCTGGCTAGTATCCAACCTAAAATATCCAAACTAATAAGCTGTGGGACACCTTCTACCGCCAAAGACACAGTCAACAACAAAACGCCTGCCGTTGTTAACTGGACACTGGTTAATACCAAGGCATGCATGCTGACTAAAAAACGTGACAATAAGTTAAGCTGTAACGCGACACAAAGCGCTGTACCTAAGAAATACAAGTGAGCAATTTCAAAATCTAAACCATTACCTAAAGCCAAAAAACCTAAACCAAGAACAGCAAAAGGTAACGCTACCCAAATACTCATCGGAGGTCGATCACCAAACATAAGTCGTCCAATGAAAGGGACAAACACCACGCCTAAACAGGTGATAAATGCGCCGACACCAAGGTTCGAACTTTGATGCAACCCCATAACCCAAAGCAACATGGCGAATGCCATAACCGCACCAATTGAGATAACAGGTTTTACGTCACTCCATTTCACTCCGCGAAAATACTTTCTCCCAATCAGTAACAAGGCAACCCCACCGATAGAAAATCGCATTGCAATAAAGAATAAAGGTGGCATACCGGCTAAGGATTCTTTTGAAAAAATCCAACCTAGGCCCGCCAAAACAGTCACCAAAACTAAAATGAGTTCAGCTTTAAAAGCAAATTCCTGCTTCAAAGTATTTCCTTAATAATGAGGTGTAAGAAATATCAGTTTGGTATTCATATTATGATCTGAATGTAGATGTTTTTTATTAAAACACCACACCGACTGTCAGCAATATATTGGCAAAACGGCGCTGTTCACCTGTCGCGATTACGAGCAATGTATCATCACTTTTTGCTGCAGCATAAAAGTCTGCGCGATCTAAATAATCAATCGGTGTCGCATCTGGCAACATAGATTGATACTCACTGATAATAGTATTTTCAAAGTCTGCAGGGTAAGACATCATTGAGGCACTTTCCACGTTAATCATCTCACATACACCAGCCAACACATCAGTACTGGCCAACATGCCGGGCATGAAATTTAAATAGACAATATTTGCTTGAGGGGAAGAGTTTGTCACAAATGAGTAATTTCCATCTGCGATTAATATTTTGGTTTTATGACCACATTTTGCCAAACAGCCCAGTAATTCTGGGTGAATGATTTTACTTTTTATCATAATGGCACTCGTTAAAATGACGCTAATATTAATAATATTTAGAAGATATTAAGCAGTATACGCTTAGCCGAGGAGTGACAATACCCCAATTGCTCACAATAGCCCCATCATTCACATTTACTACCTACTTAAGACATTTATTCAATAAATCATCCACCTAATTAGAGAACCATTTACTAGATTAAAAAGTCGACTGCCAAACCTGATTTGCAGCTTGATGAAGTAAGCTGTGTCGCCAAGCCACCTTCTCTTCTTGCCTGTCATAACCACCACCGATTACACAAGCAATGGGTAAACCAAGTGCAGCACAGGTTTCTATAATGTATTTATCCCGTGCGAAAATACCCTCATCTGTGACGTTTAGATAACCAAGTCGATCGTCTTTATGAATATCAACCCCAGCATCGTAAAAAATAAAATCTGGTTGCTGGTCTTTCAAAATATCAGGTAAAGTACTCTCTAGAATATCAAGATAAACTTGGTTATCTGCGCCCTTAGGAATCGCAATATTAATACCTGAGGTTTGCTTTATTGGCGGGTAATTTTCTTCGCAATGCCAAGACACAGGTATAATGTCTTCTCTCCCTTCACAAAAGGCAATGGTGCCATCACCTTGATGAACGTCACAGTCTAATATTAAGACCTTCTTCGCCTTATCTGTGTTTATCAAATGAAAAGCGGCAACAGCAAGATCGTTAAAAATACAAAAACCAGCACCATGATTTGGCTGCGCATGATGTGTACCACCAGCTAGATGACAGGCTAAGCCATGTTTTAAAGCCAGTTCACTAGTCAGTAAAGTTCCTGACACCGCTCGCAAAGTTCGCTCTACTAACCACTCAGACCAAGGTAAACCGATGTCCCTTTCTTCTTGCGCCGTAAGTTCACCTCGAATAAAGCGCTGGACATAACCTTTATCGTGAGCGGCCATAAGCCTAGTAAGAGATAAAGGCTCAGGTTGATAGGTATTTTTGTCGGTTAAAATCCCTTGCTCTTTTAATGTTTCGGCAAGTAAATGAAATTTACGCATGGGGAAACGGTGTCCCTCCGGAAAAGGAATGCTGTAGTTAGGATGGAATACCAATGGGAGTAAAGCGACGCTCATACAACAGACTATTAGACCTTTAGAAGAGTTTAAAAAAATACTATGCTAGCAAGAATTATTAATTTTTTCCGACCCACACTCTATGTATCCTTTGACTTCACAATCTTTACTAAACATATAAATAAAACAGATTCGTTTTACTTGGAGTAAAATTCAATAGAACTCACTAATATGCTAACTAGTCTCGTATACTTCCAATTTAAACATACCATTCTAAAAAAGAGATTATGATGCCTAATTATTGGTTAATGAAATCAGAGCCAAATGCATTTTCAATTGATGATTTAAAACAGAAAACACAATCACCTTGGGATGGAGTAAGGAATTATCAGGCTCGAAACTTCATGAAATCCATGGAAGAAGGCGATCTAGTATTTTTTTATCATTCCAGCTGCTCACCTGCTGGTATTGTCGGCATAGCAAAAGTCTGTAAAAAAGCCTACCCTGATTATACAAGTTGGGATAAAGACAGCCCTTATTTTGACCCTAAATCGACTACTGAAAATCCACGATGGTTTATGGTTGATATTGAATTTATTGAGAAGTGGTCAAAAACACTCACTCTGGCCGAACTAAAAAGCACACCTGAATTAGAGAATATGCTCTTAACTAAAAAAGGCTCAAGACTTTCTGTAATGCCGATTACAAAAAATGAATGGGAATTTATTACACTAATATTGAAAAAATAGACCTAAAGAAAGTAAGCTTAATCGATTAACTAAATTCATAAGGTAGTTAAAGAGGGTTTAAATGAAGATAAAGCTAGCAAGGATAGCTATGATTATTTTTAGCTTATGCAGCAGTATTGCTATAAGCCAATCGCTTTATCCTGAAAGTTTAGCTCAGTCTTTAAAAGACTCAGACTCTGACGGAGTTATAAACGCCAGAGATGTATGCATAAATACGCCAAAAGGAAGCGATGTAGATAATAACGGTTGTCAACTAACAAAGCTTAAATTTTTTGACTTCAACTTTGATGTTCAATTTGGTGTAGGACAATATGAATTAAAACCTGAATTCCACTCTAAACTAGAAAATCTTGCTTTGTATTTACAAGATTATCCAAACGTTATTCTATTGATCGAAGGTCATACTGACGATATCGGCTCAAGTAACTACAATTTAAACCTTTCCCAGAAACGTGCAAATTCTATTGCTAACGCGTTAACCACTGTTTTCAGTATTACACCTAATCGTATTAAATCTTTTGGTTTTGGTGAACAACGCCCTTTAGCGTCCAACGAAACTGAAGCTGGTCGACAAGCCAATCGCCGAGTTACAGGAGAAATAGTAAAGCCACTTGAGCCTTTAAACCAAGGTATATACAAGAACAAAGATCGTCCTTATATTAACAATAATAAAATCATCATTCCTTTTGATAGCAACCAATATACCCCATCAAAACATAACCGTTTGGTCATACAAAAACTAGGTGAGTTTCTCCAAAAAGAACCAGGGACATTACTTGTTATCGAAGGTCATACTGATATCACAGGAAGCGAAACTCTAAACATAAAACTATCCATAGAACGTGCGCAAACCATTGCCAACATGCTTAATACTCAATACTCCGTTCCATACAAAAGGTTAAAAGTTCTAGGCTACGGTTCAAACTTTCCCATTACTTCGAATACGACTGCAGAAGGAAGAAAGCAAAATCGCCGAGTAAGTATTGAAGTTGTAACAAGGTTCCAGCTCCAAAAACCAATCACAATATCAAAATGGACCATTTGGAATCTAGATGAAGTAGACGGGAAAACTGAAGAATACTAGTTATATTCCCTTTCTCTTTGCTTTAATGACACGGCATAGTCAAAATAGTATTGCACAATTACACCAAGATAATCGTAATCATCACTGCTTCTCGCTATCACACCAACACTCCCCATTTGATCGTATTTCTTAGGCTGAAAATAGGTTTCTAAACGCCAGCCAACTTCTTGATTATTATATTTTTCTTGATATAGGGAAATACGTTGATCATCATCAAGATAGTAACTTACGCCAACTCGTGAGCTGGTGATATTACTTAGGGTCGATTCATTAGAAATATAATTTGTAGTCAAAGTAAAAGAATCTAAAAACAATTCCCCCATCAACTGTGCAATCACTTCACGCTCGGAATCTAAACTCTCGTCCATCGGCTCTATTTCACTTACACCGAGACCAATGCCAAGGCGGCCGTAATCATTACGAGCAAACCAATTCGAAGAAAATTCCGATTGTGCAAAACTGCTGCTTGCAGAACCTGTGATCAAATAATTACTGTTTAATAATATTTGAGTAGAAAGGTATTGGTTGACAGGAATATTGATCTTAAAATCAATATTCATCAAAGACTTGTCGTTAAAAAGGCCATATCCCAATCCGACCGCAAAATTAGGATCTTCCTCTACAGCATAAAGGCTACTACTTACCGCCATTACAGCTGTCGTCAATATGCTTGTTAAAACGCGAGAAAAAAAGATCAAAACACACTCACACTAAATGAATTATATGGCTATTGTGACCGCTATTAACCAAAAGCTCCAGTAGGAAAATGACGACTACACCCTTACTTTTTAAATTTAAAATGCAGGGAATTCATAACACCTCTGGGATTCGAGAGCAAAGCCCAATATAATAGACCCAAAGTCGATTAGACGAACACTTTTTTAGGTTTATAAGTTACATGGCAAAAAAACTCTTTATCCAAACTCATGGCTGCCAAATGAATGAATACGATTCTTCTCGTATGGCAGATTTACTTGGCGACAGCCATGAAATGGAATTAACAGACAACGCAGAAGAAGCAGATGTATTGCTGCTAAACACCTGTTCAATTCGTGAAAAAGCACAAGATAAGGTATATCACCAGCTTGGTCGCTGGAGAAAACTTAAAGAAAAAAATCCTGACTTAGTCATTGGTGTTGGTGGTTGTGTGGCAAGCCAAGAAGGTGATGCGATACGTAAGCGAGCTAAACACGTGGACATGATTTTTGGACCGCAAACTCTGCATAAATTACCTGAAATGGTTAATGCAGCAGCTAAACACATTCCAATTACGGATGTAACATTTCCAGAAATTGAAAAATTCGACCACCTTCCTGCTCCTCGTGTTGAAGGAGCTGAAGCATTTGTTTCCATTATGGAAGGTTGCAGCAAATACTGTACTTTTTGTGTTGTTCCCTACACTCGCGGTGAAGAAGTTAGCCGTCCATTCGACAGTATTCTTGTTGAGGTGGCACAACTAGCAGAACAAGGCGTTCGTGAAATCCATTTATTAGGACAAAATGTAAACGCATATCGTGGTGAAAGCACAGAAGGCGACGAAACAGATCTTGCAGATATTATTCACGCCGTAGCGCTAATTGATGGTATTGAACGTATTCGCTTTACTACCTCACATCCGGTTGAATTTACTGATAGCTTAATAGAAGCATTCCGTACTGAACCAAAATTGGTGAGTCACCTTCACTTACCTGTACAAAGCGGTGCAGACAGTATTTTAAGTGCAATGAAACGAGGCCACGACCGCCAATATTACATTGATAAAATAAACCGTATTAAAGCCGCTCGTCCCGGTATCAGCCTATCTTCCGATTTCATTATTGGTTTCCCGGGTGAAAGTGACGAAGACTTTATGGATACGATGAACTTGATTCAAGAAATTGGCTTCGATCACTCTTTCAGTTTTGTTTATAGTCAACGTCCGGGGACTCCAGCATCTGACTTAGAAGATGACACACCTGATGATGTTAAAAAAGAACGTTTATCTATTTTACAACGCCGTATCAGCCAACAAGCTTATGACATTAGCTTAGCTATGGTTGGCGAAGTTAAACGTATCTTAATCAGCGGCTACTCGCCTCGTGATCCTGGACAACTTCAAGGTCGAACTGAGAACAATCGAATCGTGAACTTCCGAGCATTCGATCCTCAATTGATTGGTAAATTTGCAGATGTTGTTATTACGGACGCTTACCCAAACTCTCTACTGGGTGAATTGGTTAGCTCTGAACTCGACACTGATTTTGCACTTCAGTAAGCTTTGCAGTTAAATAGATTTTTTACCTAAACAGACAAAGGTAACTCTTGGAAATCACACAGACAACTCAACAAATCCGTTTAGTACCTGCTGAAGCTGATGCTTTAGTTGGTCTATGCGGTCAATTAGATGAGAACATCAAGCTAATCGAAAAAAGACTGGATGTTACCATTCGATATCGTGCGGATTTATTCAACATATCAGGCGATGATTCTGAGCACGTTGCAGCTACAAAAATCTTACTAGAAAATCTCTATCGTGAATCTTTGGCAAGCACTCAAATCACACCTGAGATGATTCATCTATATCTTCAGGAGTCAGCTGTTGAATCTTTGGCAAGCAGTAAAAAAGCCAAGCATGATCAGCTTACTATTAAGACTCGTAAAGCTTTCATCAAACCAAAAGGTGAAAACCAGCAAGGTTATGTAAAGCAAATCCGTAAGCACGATATTAACTTTGGTATTGGACCTGCTGGTACAGGTAAAACTTACTTAGCAGTTGCCTGTGCAGTAGAAGCATTAGAAGCGGATCGTGTAGAACGCATCATGTTAGTTAGACCTGCTGTTGAAGCGGGCGAAAAACTTGGTTTTTTACCTGGTGATTTGTCTCAAAAAATAGACCCTTATCTACGTCCTCTTTATGACGCCTTGTATGAAATGCTTGGTTTTGAATTAGTCGATAAGTTAATTGAGAAAAACGTCATCGAAATCGCTCCGCTTGCCTTTATGCGTGGCCGAACCTTAAATAATGCGTTTATCATTCTTGATGAGAGTCAAAACACGACTAGAGAACAGATGAAAATGTTCTTAACGCGTATTGGTTTTGGCTCCACAGCCGTCATTACAGGTGATACCACTCAGGTAGATTTGCCTCGTGGCACGTCTTCTGGTTTAGCTCATGCAATGCATGTATTGAAAGGCGTGAGCGGTATTAGCATGACAATGTTCAGCTCTTCTGATGTGGTTCGCCATCCGATTGTTCAACGTATCGTTGAAGCTTATGACCGTTTTGACGTTGAAGAAGAAGCTGAGAAAAAAGCCCGCACTGAAGCTCGCCGCGCTGCACAAGCCGAGCAAAACTCACCAACAATAAAAACGACACTAGACAATACGGCAGGAGAACAATAATGCCGCATCTGGAGCTGGACCTACAAATTGCAACAGACGCCGTTAATCATTTACCTAGTGAAGCGGATTTCAGACTTTGGGTTGAGAAAGCCTTGCCCACTGTTGGAGAAGAGTTTGAAGTAACCATTCGTATCGTTGATGAAGAAGAAAGTCACGCTCTCAATCATGAGTACAGGGGCAAAGACAAATCAACCAATGTACTTTCTTTTCCTTTTGAAGCACCACCGGGTTTAGACTTACCATTATTAGGCGACCTAGTAATCTGTACTCAAGTTGTAGAGAAAGAGGCAGAAGAACAGAAAAAAGAATTACTTCATCATTGGGCGCATATGACGATTCATGGCATCTTGCATTTACGCGGATATGACCATATAAATGATGATGAAGCAGACGAAATGGAAGCGATTGAAACAGAATTACTCGCTTCCTTAGCTATTTCCGATCCCTATTTGATAAAAGAGTGAGTTAACACCCTAATGAGTGACGACCGATCGAGTGTATCCAACGATCAACAAAAATCTTGGTTTGAGCGTTTAACACACGCCTTTAATGATGAACCACAAAACCGTGGTGATATTGTTAAATTCCTAGAAGCTGCCGTAAAATCCGACATTATAGATCGTGATGCCTTTACTATTGTAGAAGGTGCGCTAGAAGTATCTGAAGTACAAGCTCGTGACATCATGATCCCACCATCCCAGATGGTAATTATCAAATCTGAGGATGATCCTAAAACCTCACTCCGAAAAGTTATAGATTCTTCCCACTCACGCTTTCCTGTTGTTGGCGAAGACTCGGACGAAATCCTTGGCGTTTTATTAGCTAAAGACCTTCTTCCTCTTTTGTTTAAAGACGATGACATCACAATCGATGATATTTTAGCTCGTCTACGCCCGGCTAATTTTATACCAGAAAGCAAACGCTTAAATGTGTTACTTAATGATTTTAGAACTAAGCGCTACCACATGGCTCTCGTCTTAGACGAATATGGCAGTGTCTCTGGCTTGGTAACCATTGAAGATGTACTTGAACAAATCGTTGGTGAAATTGAAGACGAAACTGACAAGCTCGATAATGAAGGCATTCAAGTTACTCAAGAGCCAGGCGTTTATCTTGTGCCTGCCCTATGTACCATTGAAGACTTTAATGAATACTTTAAAGCTGAATTGAATGAAGAAGAATTTGATACCATTGGCGGGATTCTCGTCCAACAATTTGGCCATGTCCCGTTACGTGATGAAGAGCTGTTCTTTAGTGACTTTCATTTCCGTATTGTTAAATCCGATGGAAGACGCATCAAAACAATTCAAGTATCGAAATCTGCACAAGATTTAACGGATTAATATGTCATCATCTCACTCCGACCTAACCAGTGCTAACACGGGGTGGGAGCCTCGTTTTTTCTCACTATTCGCCACACTTCCACCTAAGTTGCTAATTCTTATTGGTATCATTTCAGGTGCATTAGGTGTTACGAGCTTTTCTCCTTTCCATTTCTGGCCTGGCTATTTCGGTAGTCTAATCGTTTTCAGTTTACTCATTATCACCAGTCCCAACGCAAAAGCAGCTTGCTGGAGAGGCTCATCTGTTGCACTAGGTTTTTTTGGCGCAGGCGTTTCTTGGGTTTATGTCAGTATTGCAGAATATGGCCAAGTAGGTATTTTTATTGCAGCCATTATTACCCTTGCTTTTGTATCTGTACTTTGTCTATTTTGGGCATTTTCAGCATGGTTGTCCTGGCGTTTAATACATAATTTCACCCAATTACCAAGCAGCTTATGGATAACACTTGCACTGACATTAGGCGAATTTTTTAGAAGTACCTTGTTCACAGGTTTCCCTTGGTTACTTCCTGGTTACGCAATTGAAAACACCTGGCTGTTTGAATTACTTCCCATTGGTGGCATTTGGCTATCTAGTGTTTGTGTAATTTTGACATCCAGCACCATTGCTAGCCTATTCTTAAAAAGAGCCAATCAAGCCATTCCAGCTTTAACTGTCATTGTTATTTGGATTGGTTCAGCTTTCTTAAGCTATTTTCCTATTTCATGGGTAGAACAAACCGGTACGTTAAAAACTACCTTAGTTCAAGGTAATGTAAAACAAGATGAGAAGTGGCTTGCACGCACGGCTAAAAAATCTCTTGCTGACTACCAACAAGCAACGATAGAACATTTAGACAGCGAGCTTGTTGTTTGGCCAGAAACGGCAATCACCTATGCCTATTCACAGATAAGACCTCATCTGGCCTCTTTCAGAAAAGAGTTGGCAGACAGCAATACAACCCTAATTACCGGCGTTCCTGATGTCAGTGACGATGGAAAAGACTATTATAATGCTATCTGGGCGACAGGTAATGGCTTTGGCCTTTATTACAAGCAAAGATTAGTTCCATTTGGTGAATACATCCCTCTTGCTAAATATATCGGTCCTATTCTTGATGTGTTTGACATGCCAATTTCCAACTTCAAATCTGGTGATGACAACCAGCCTGTGTTACAAGTCGGTGAATGGGGTATTGCGCCTTTTATCTGCTATGAAATCGTCTACGCTGAACAGGTTCGACGCATAGTGCGAGACAGTGATTTTTTAATTACCATCAGTAATGACGGTTGGTTCGGTACGTCTTTTGGTCCTTGGCAGCATTTACAAATCGCCCAATTTAGAGCAAAGGAAGCCGGCCGTTATTTGATTCGAGCAACCAATACAGGAATTACCGCATTTATTGATGAGAAAGGAAAGATTGTTGCTCAAGCCCCACAATTCGAAAAAACAACCTTAACCGCTAATGCGAAAGCTTTTACAGGCATCACCCCCTACGTTTATTGGGGGTATTGGCCGGCTCTCGCCCTACTTACACTCTGCGTAGTGCTTTCCTTTTTAGGAAGTTTATTTACAAGACGTAAAAATAAGCCATAGACCGTGACAAAAACGAACGGCTCAATTGAGAGCCGCTCGTTTTTCTATCGTGATGGTTATTTATTGGTTATGTGTCGACATCAAACCATAATGACAGATTTCACAAGGCGCTAAAAGCTGCTTGGCTTCTAACACATTGTCATGCCCACAAGACATACAATGATAAGTTCCTGCCTCAACTTGATCGCCAACTACATGGCATTGCTCTAATGGCACAGGGTTATTATTTGCATGATTAATTAACCATAAGAGAGCGGTATCTTCTTTTTCATCTAACTCTTCAATTAGCTCATGACCTTCATCCAAAACAAGGTGCCAATTTGCATCAACCCACGCTTCGGTATACCCCATTTTGTCATGCCAGTAGGCAGTCATAAGAGCAACATCTTCTAGCAACCAATCCTTCGCCCCTACCAATGTTTTACGCGCCTCTTCAACTAAATTAGAACTCTTTTCACTTTTTGGTGAATCTTTTTTCATAGATTTCATAACTCCTCCACTATGCACCTTCTAATTAAGGCTTCATCTCTATAAAATAGCGTATATTTTTAAACTCTGTTGGCAATTTCAGCATTATCTTGCGCTATGTCGCTATAATGCTTCAGCTATATCAAAAGAGAATACAGTTCTGCCAACCTCACGTCGATCATGGGATACGATTACATCATGCAAGAACAATATAATCCGCAGCAAATTGAACAAACTGCACAATCTTTTTGGGACAAAAACAAAGTCTTCAAAGCCGTCGCTGACTCTGGTAAAGAGAAGTTCTACTGCCTTTCTATGTTCCCTTATCCAAGTGGCCGACTACACATGGGGCATGTCCGTAACTATACTATTGGCGATGTAATCTCACGCTATCAGCGTATGCAAGGTAAAAATGTTCTACAACCTATGGGTTGGGATGCTTTTGGTCTACCAGCTGAAAACGCTGCAATTAAACACAAAACGGCTCCAGCAAAATGGACAACTGAAAACATCGCCTATATGAAAGGCCAGCTAAAAGAGCTTGGCTTTGGTTACGATTGGGATCGTGAAATTGCAACTTGCACACCTGAATACTACAAATGGGAGCAATGGTTCTTTACTCAGTTAGTTGAAAAAGGCCTAGCGTACAAAAAAACTGCAGCTGTTAACTGGTGTCCTGAAGATCAAACCGTATTGGCAAATGAGCAAGTTGAAGATGGTGCCTGTTGGCGCTGTGGTACGACAGTTGAGAAGAAAGAAATCTCTCAGTGGTTCATTCGTATTACAGATTATGCAGAAGAGTTATTAAATGATCTTGATCAACTAGATGGCTGGCCAGAGAAAGTAAAAGCTATGCAACGTAACTGGATTGGCCGTTCCGAAGGTCTAGAATTCAGTTTTGAAGTAGAAGGCAAAACAGATCGTTTGTCTGTCTACACGACTCGTCCAGATACTGTTATGGGTGTAACTTACGTAGCTGTCGCAACTCAACACCCATTATCCTTGGAAGCCGCGGAAAAAAATTCAAAACTGGCTGACTTTATCGCTGAAAGCAAGCTTATGTCGACAACTGAAGCTGATATGGCAACCGTTGATAAAAAAGGCATAGATACTGGTTTTAAAGCAATTCACCCAATTACTGGCGAATCGGTTCCTGTCTTCGCCGCAAACTTTGTTTTAATGGATTACGGTTCTGGTGCGGTAATGTCTGTTCCAGCACACGATCAACGTGATTTTGAGTTTGCTAAAAAATACAACTTACCTATCAAGCAAGTAATCAAACCAGCTGATGAAGAAGCCTTTGATATTGAAGCTGCTGCTTATACTGAAAAAGGTATCTTGTGTAATTCTGGTGAATTTAATGGTTTGACCTTCAAAGAAGCTTTCGATGCGATCGCTACTTGGATGACTGAGCATAAACTTGGTGAGGTCAAAGTAAACTATCGCCTTCGTGATTGGGGCGTTAGCCGCCAGCGTTACTGGGGTACACCAATTCCTACGATCAATTTAAAAGATGGTTCAGTGGCTCCTGTACCACAAGACCAACTACCTGTCGTATTACCAACAGACGTTGTCATGGATGGTGTTAACTCCCCCATCAAAAACAACCCTGATTTTTCTAAAGTAATGTTTAATGGCGAAGAAGCAGAACGAGAAACGGATACTTTTGATACCTTCATGGAATCATCTTGGTACTTTGCCCGTTACTGCTGTCCAGATTCAAAAGACGCTATGTTAACGGAAGAAGCAAACTACTGGCTTCCTGTTGACCAGTATGTGGGGGGTGTAGAACACGCGATCTTGCATTTGTTGTATTCACGCTTCTTCCACAAACTTCTTCGTGACGCAGGACTTGTAAACTCTGACGAACCGTTCAAACGTTTGTTAACGCAGGGCATGGTTAACAAAGACGGCACAAAAATGTCTAAGTCGAAAGGCAACACTGTTGACCCTCAAGAAATGATTGAGAAATACGGTGCCGATACCGTACGCTTATTCATCATGTTCAGTGCGCCACCAGAGCAATCACTTGAATGGAACGATTCAGGTGTTGATGGTGCATCACGTTTCCTTCGTCGCTTATGGGCGCTTTCTTACCGACATACTAATGCAGGTAAAGTCGGTGAATTAGACATAGCAGCACTTAATGGTGCACAAAAGTCACTGCGTCGTAAAACACATGAAACCATCCAAAAAGTGACGGATGATATTGAACGTCGTCAAACCTTTAACACAGCAATAGCCGCGGTAATGGAGCTGTGTAATGAAGTCAGTAAGTTTGAAGACCAATCCGAGCTTGGCCTTGCTGTTGAGCGTGAAGCACTAGAAGCGGCGACTTTATTATTGTCACCTATTGTTCCGCATATTGCGCATCAGCTTTGGATAGATCTCGGCCATACAGACAATGTGGTTGATACACCTTGGCCAGCATTAGACGAAGCAGCGTTGATCAAAGATGAGCTGACAATCGTTGTTCAGGTACTTGGTAAAAAACGCGCTGAGTTAACCGTGTCTGCCAGTGCAGATGCAAAAACCATTGAAGCGGAAGCATTAGCCCACCCAAGTGTGACTAAATTCCTTGAAGGTAAAACAGTACGTAAAGTTATCGTCGTCCCAGGTCGCTTGGTTAATATTGTTGCCAATTAAGTTAGGTTTGTAAGGGATGACTCAGTCGTCCCTTATTTTTCCCAACAAGTTACCTTCTCGACAACTCACTTTTCTCGACAACATAGAGACTACGAATATGGTAATCCGATTTAAACAGACCTCTCGTCTACTTTTATTCACATTATTAACCATGAGTCTTGTTGCTTGTGGCTTTCATTTACGCGGCCTTGTCGAGCTTCCAACACAACTCAAACTGATTACACTCAACTCTGAAAGTGGGTCAGATAATTTTGATCGTGCATTGCGTATAGCATTAAGTAAAGCTGGCGCAACGATTGTTGATAAAGCGAATGCAACCGAAGACACGTTAGAACTAAAAATCAATCCGATTGAGCTCTCTGATACAGAGCTAGCAACAAATACTTCAAATGATACATCACAGGTATACAGAACATTAAAAGGTCATTATTTTGTTCGCCAAGTTGATGGGAAGTCTATTTACGGACCTAGATCGATCAGCACCAGTAAGACCTTAACCAATCAAGACGATGAAGAAAGTTCAAAGCTTTCCTATAACGCCGCACAGACAGAAATAATGTACGAGGAATTAGCTACTCAGCTTGTTAGTGACCTAAGCTATGCTCCGCTTTAACCCGCATTCATTTAAGCGCACCATTCAGGCTATTTTTTAGGCTTTTTTTTAGGTAAGCAGACATGAAAGTTAGAGTTGATCAGCTAGAACAGCAGCTCAAGAAAAACCTCGCTCCCCTTTATATTATTTCAGGGGATGAGGTTCTATTGTGTCAAGAAGCCGCCGACAGTATACGTAAAGCCGCTCAATCCTATCAAATCGAAGAGCGTCAGCGTTTTGTTGCTGATGCTCAGTTTGATTGGCAAGACGTCATTAATGAAAATCAAAGTTTGTCTCTCTTTTCTAATCGCCGCCTTTTTGATATTCAAATTGATAAAATGGGTGAAAAGCACAGTAAAGCTTTGGCACAACTTGGTCAGTCTCTTAGCGAAGACAATACGATTTTACTGACGATTCCTAAGATTGACGCACGCACACAAAAGGCAAAATGGTTCACACAGTTAGAGTCTCAAGGTGTTTTCGTCCAAATTTGGCCTATCGATGCCAACCGCTTACCGGCATGGATACAACAAAAAGCACAGACACTTGATCTATCTTTAACTCGCGATGCTGCCAGCATGATCGCTGAACGTGGTGAAGGTAATTTATTAGCCCTTTCCCAAGAACTGGAAAAACTTGCGCTTTCACATGGCCCCGGCGCTAAAATCACCGAAGAAAATGTAATTGCCGCCGTGTCAGACAGCAGCCGTTATTCTATTTATGATCTCAGTGACCGCCTTCTAATGGGCAAAGCAAAAGACGCCATGCATTGCTTGAATCAATTACTGGGTGAAGGTGTTGAGCCTAATATTATTCTTTGGTTATTCAATCGCGAAATACAAACCTTGTCCAGCCTTCTACAAGCCATGCAGTCCTCCAGCTTACGTCAAGCTTGCCAAGCAGAAAGAATTTGGGACAAACGCGTTGCCTTTTATGAAAGCGCTATGTCACGTCACAACAAAGTAACGCTGCCTTATATGCAAAACTACCTTGCTCTAATGGACAAAAGCATCAAAGGACTAGAAGGTCCAGATATTAACACCGGCTTTCGTAATCTTGTCATGATGTTCTGCGGCTACAAACCCGTTGTAACAGAACTAGACTTACCCATTTGATTCAAAAACAACTCCCAATATAATTTTAAATAGGCTTAGAGGATATGATCGATACTCCCATCATCGAAGAAATCAACGTATGGTCAACACCACTTTACGTGACTCAAATGCCAGATCACGACTTTTTAAAAGACGCCCTGTTAGCCGCCGTGTACCAACAAAAAGCAATACAAACCACAAAGATCGAAAGCCAAATTGCACCTACAGCTAAACATGCATTACATGAAAGTACGTTAGATTTTTTAGAGTTAGCAGATGCAAATATCATGGAAGCGAAACGAATTTTTGAAGAGCTTATTCTTGAAATTGCAGCATCAGTTAATCAAGCATTTTGGCCTGAAGAGATGGAAGTTGACGCACATATTATCGAGTCTTGGTATCACGTAACCCAAAATGGCGGTTACCACGACGTACACTCTCACCCAAATTGTTCCTGGTGTGGTATTTACTATCTTGAACCTGGTGATGCAAAAAACAAAAGTAATGGTGGTCTTAATCGATTTTATGACCCTAGAGCCAATGCAGAACATTATGCAGATCCGGGTACTGCCTATTTAGGTGGACAAGGTGTCTGGGACTTTACGCCCACCGAAGGTCAAATCGTAATTTTTCCTTCTTATTTAAAGCATTCAGCTTTACCGTACTTTGGACAAAAGGACCGCGTCGTAATTGCGTTTAATAGTATTATTGAAGCTTATTAAACGATTTTATGGCTTTATTTTTATATTAAATTTCATAAGTTTACATTCAAACGTTCACAATGGATGAGTATTTGTAGTAATTTAACAAGTCATGTTTCATAACTATGGGGTAGTCTATGCGTTTCCAGTTTGATCAATTAAGTGGCAATCAGCGATACCACCTGATAACTCAAACTATTACCCCACGCCCAATCGCGTGGATCATGACGAAAAATAAAAACGACAGTTTTAATCTTGCCCCTTTTTCTTATTTTTCCGCCCTGTCTTCTGACCCTGCATTATTGGTAGTTTCCATTGGTAATAAAACAGATGATCTTGCCAAAGATACCAAACAAAATTTAATACGCGAAAAGGAATGTGTTTTGCATATTCCAAGTGGCGACCTAATAAGCGCAGTAAACGAAAGTGCGGCTAATTTGGCCTATGGTGAATCTGAATTATCCCGAGCAGGAATATCGCTTATCGATTTCACTCAAACACTCCCTCGTATTGCAGAAGCTAGAGTCGCTCTTCACTGTCGATTATTCGACATACACACATTAGGTAACGCATCCTTTAATGCGATCTACCTAGAAATACTGGATTTATACGTTGATGATGAGTTGGTCTCTGAAGAAAACAATCGCACTATCATTGACAGCAAAAAACTAAACCCTCTCGCACGACTCGGTGGTAACGATTATGCGCTGATAGGTGAAACGATCACGATTACACGCCCTAACTAGAGCGACACAAATTTCGAGGTATCAAAGATGGACGTTAAATCACAAGTACAAGCTTTTCCTTTTATGGCTAACATCGATGCAGAATTAGCATCTTCACTAACAAGTCTCGCGAGTATCAAAACACTCAAAGCGGGTGATGTATTAGCAAAGCAATTCGAAATAGGTCAGCATATTTACTTTCTTTTAGAAGGTGAAGTAGCGATATCAGTTCCTCTTCAAGAGTCAGGAAAATCCTATAACGTCGGCTCAATTAACCATGCTATGTCCCCTATTGGTTGGTCAGCTTTTCGACACCCATCTCGTTACGCAACCACATTCACTGCGACTAAGTCATCTAAGCTACTAGTTTGGCCAATTGTTGAATTACAAAAAATTCTGGATACTCATTTCGCCTTTGCAAACCAGTTTTTACAGTTTGTTTATCAGGAATCTTTACCTGTTTTAACCAACATTCAAAACCAAACTCGTCCTTTCTTTTCCAATGAGTCTTTAGCGTTTGAAGAAACCCGCCCACTAATTGATTCTGAAACACAAGTTCATGCGTTAAAAGATGCCATCAGCCTACTTAATTACGCCCCATTTTGTGAGTCCTTTACACAGGCTGAAATTCACGCACTGGCTAAAAAATCATCTATACTATTGGCCCATCAAGGCGATATTTTATCTCAACAAGACCAACCAGCAGACGGCTTGTATTTACTAATCAAAGGTAAGGTTGTCGTTAGTTACCAAACAGATTCGGGCGATATTATTACCACTCGCTCTATTTCTCGTGCTGGCACTGTCTTATCTTGGACTACAGAAAATGTCTCATTAAAAAATCGTACGTCAATCATTTCTTCAAGGGACAGCAGTGTCTTATTTATTAAACGAGATGACCTTCTCGACATCTTCAAAGATAACCCTAAATTCTCTGTAAAATATCTATATCGACTAATTTGGTTGGTTGGCACACATTTATTGGCAGCTCGAATGCGTTACCTTTCACAAATTGCGAATGACGAAACCTTGGCTGTTTGTAATGTGATTGAACAGAATGCTGCTCTTTTACCTGTTAGTTCCCCTTTATACAAAGTCAGTGAATTACTTAAAAGCGCAATCACAACAGATGAAGCTTTTGGTGTACTCTATAAATGCCTACATTTTGGTAGCGTACTAGAAAGAACCATTTCAGGTATGTGCCTAGACATATTGAAAGATTTACAACGTGAGAATGCCTTTTATCGGCATCTACAAAATGTCTACGACAGCATTAACAGCCTACCTAAAGAAACATCTGCCCTAGACGCAAGACGCCTGGGAACAGAACTTTTTAAACAGGCCTTCCAACAAGTTCCTTATGTTATTAAGGGATTAGAGAACCTCCCTAAAAAAGCCGGCTCTTTGTTTATTTACAACCATTTATTAGGCTCGCCAACCAACCGCTTACCTAATGGTTTTCGTTTCTCTATGGACGCTCAATTCATTGGTTCTATGATTATTGACAATGAATACGGTATTTCCGGGCAGCGTGTTGTGCGCCGTAGTAAAGAGAGTGAGTTCTGGCGTGATGATTTTTATGAACGTTTTGGCAACCTATTTATCAACAGTTGGGAAGACCTCACCAGAGAGACACCAGAATACGAGCAGTTCATTAAGCAGTCTCAAGAAACATTGAGCCAAAATTTTCCCCTAATGATTTCTCCAGAAGGTAAGAGTTTCGGCACTCATCAATCTCCTGGCAGCTTCTTACCCCACGCGTTTGAAGTAGCAGGCTCTATGGGCAGTGATGAACCATGGATAGTTCCTATTGTCGTAGCAAACTTTGATAAACGCGCAGACCATAATATTTATACAGTGATTATAAAACCTGCTTTCAAGTTGTCGAGCAAAGTCGATTACAAAGATAAGAAGGCCTTAAACGACTTCTTAGTGACTTATCAGGAAGAATACAAAGGCTATGTTAATGAAGCCGTTGAATTATCTAGAGAAATCCGACAGTACCCTATTTTTAGTGGAAAAAATGGCTACCGCTCTAATGTCATGAGCCTCAATCAAATCGATGTGGAGTTTGAGTCAGACGTCCGTGAACTTGAGTTCCATTTATCTCATCAAGAATACAAAGAACAACCTGTTGCATTTTATGGTTCATCAACCATGCGCTTATGGACTGATTTCCATCGTCACTTCCGTGATAAAGATGGTATCAATTTAGGATTTGGTGGTGCGACGTTAGAAGCTTGTGTTTACTACTTTGAGCGCATTATTTTGCCCCATAAACCTCGTTCTTTAGTGATTTATGCGGGAGATAATGACATAGGCAATCATTATGATTGCAATAAAGTTGTTGAGCTTTATATTGAGCTTTTACAAAAGGTAGATCGCTATCTTCCAGGTATTCCTGTGACGCTACTCAGCATCAAATGCAGTCCTGCACGTTTAAAAATGCGTCAAACAATAGAGAAAACTAATTTACAACTGGAACGTTTAGCAAAAACCCGTCCGAATACTAAATACATTGATTTATTCTCTACACTATTAGATCAGCAAGATGAAATTAAAGAGAGTTTGTTTGAGGGTGATAAGCTTCATTTAAACAACAAAGCCTATGAATTATGGACGAAGCATTTATTAAAAATCGAAGACTTCATTTTTAATAAATAATAGAAACGGTGAAATAAAAATCACTATTCACTTGATATAAAAATCCCCGCACTTATCGGGGATTTTTATATCTCTTTAAATAATACTTTTAAACACACAAACTTAGATATATGGGCATTAAAAGCACTTAACCAATGACAACTTTTAAACCTATTAGAATCAGTAAGCACCCCATCACTCGATCAACCCAAATCATATTGCGGCGTAACCAAGGTAAAACAGGACCACTAGCAAGTAACAGAGCAACCAGAATGTACCAACCGCTATCGATCGCAACGACCGTTGTCCAAAATTGGATTTTCATCATTACAGTCATTTCAGCATCAACAAGCTGACTAAACAGAGCTAGAAAGAAAAGAGCAATTTTAGGGTTCATTAACGAAATCATTAATCCATCGCGAATTGATTCCCAATAAGAGGATTTAACCACTTTCACTTCGTCTACTTTGCCTTTACCAGCATAACGTAATGCCTTTATACCAAGCCATGCTAAATAAAGGCCACCTAATACTGTCAATATTGAAAATGCTTGTTGATGTTGTTCAATGAGTACAGCCATCCCCTGTAGCGTGAGAAACACCCAAAAACCAACACCAACGCCATGTGCTAAAGAAGCAAGCACACCATGAAGCGCAGATTGAGAAACAGAAACACGAAGAATAACAGCTAAACTCGGACCTGGAGAAATGGCCCCCATAACACAAACAGCAGCTAAAGACAGCCAAGTTGCTAACTCCATACTTTTCTCACCTTATTATGTTGAAATATGTACTTAATTTTGAAATAAGCACATCTAGAATACGGCGTCATTTTATCTATTATCGATAATAAAATCTAATATCGATAATAGATAAAAGTCCCCATTTTAAAAATGGCTATAAAAAACCGCCACAAACAAAAATACGCCAACATATTGACCTTTATTAAAAAAAGGATCAGCATAAGGAGACTTACTATTAAGAAATACAAATTAAATTATGCTCAAAGTCATCTTATCTAAACACAACGGCGATAAACGTAAGGCAAAAAAGCTTTGCGGTGCTGACGTGTGGAATTAAGATTAAAACAACTCCCCCGGCAGCATTCTCGCTGACGGTTTATCTTCCCTTTCAGCAGAATGCATACCGGCCAAAATGAGGCTACAGTATGTTCCATGGCGCAATAACAGCATTAATCACTCCTTTTCGTAACGGTCAATTAGACGAAGATGCTCTACGTAAAATTGTGCGTTGGCAAATTGATCAAGGTATCAATGGTTTAGTTCCTGTGGGCACAACAGGAGAATCTCCAACGTTAAGTGAACATGAACACAAACGTGTTATTGAAATCACAGTTCAAGAAACGAATAAAGCTGTTCCTGTGCTTGCCGGTGCTGGTTCAAACAATCCAGTTGAAGCCGTCAATTACTCTGAGTTTGCCTACCAAGCAGGTGCGGATGCCACTTTACATGTAGCAGGTTATTACAACCGTCCAAGTCAAAAAGGCTTATATGAACATTTTAAATATGTCCATGACAACAGCAAGCTACCAATCGTTCTTTACAATATCCCACCTCGTGCAGTTGTAGGATTAAATGTTGATACCTTAGTTAGTCTTGCTGAATTACCTCGCATCATAGGTGTAAAAGACGCTACAGGTGATCTCACACGTCCAATTCGTGAATGTGCACTTATCAATACTCCATTTAATTTTTTAAGTGGGGATGACATCACAACAGTTGCATATAATGTTGGCGGTGGTCAGGGCTGTATTTCGGTGACATCAAATGTCGCCCCAAAACTTGTTGTTGAGCTTCAACGTCTATGTCGTGAAGGTAAATACAATGAGGCATCTCAGCTGCAAGATAAACTTTTCGAACTGCACAATGCATTGTTTATTGAACCAAACCCTGCTGGCCCCAAATACGCAGTATCATTACTTGGTCTTTGTACTGATGAATGTCGCCTACCAATGGTGCCATTACAAGACAGTACAAAAGCAACAATTCGTCGTATCATGGAAGAGCTAGAACTGATCTAAAATAGCCTCTAAACACAAAAAAATCCCGCATATAAAAACTCTATGCAGGATTTTTTGTGTTTATCGCTTTCTGAAAGCTTACTTACTCTTGCACATCCATATATTTGTTTGCCCACACTCGGTTTTCTTCAAGTGTTGAGTAACGAGTCGACAATTCAGAAGCATTCAATGTACCTTCAGCAATGCCGCGCTGTTCACGCAAGCAGTCGTAAGTCGCTTTGATAGCCGCAAAGTAAGCTGCATGACCATTAACAACGATACGTACACCATTAGCGGCAAGACGTTCACGATCTCGTAACTCAGGGTTGTCATAGGCAACCAGCATAATTGGAATCGAGATATGTTGAGCAATTTCTTCTAAATGTGCGAAATCACGAATACCAACCATACAAATACCATCAACACCAACAGCTTGATAAGCCTTAACTCGTTGAATGGTTTCTTCCGTGGTTAATTGACCTGCATTAGTACGAGCGATGATGCTCATAACAGGATCAATACGCGCTTCTAATGACGCTTTAAGTTTTCCAACAGCTTCTTCAACGGGGATTAGATCTGTTGATTTATGACCATACTTGGCAGGCAATAAAGTATCTTCTATCGTTAACGCCGCAACACCAGCACGCTCTAGCTCTACAATGGTTCGCATGACGTTTAAGGCATTACCATAACCATGGTCGGCATCTGCAATAATAGGCAATCGTGCAACACGTCCGATACGAGTGGCTTGCTCAGTAAATTCACTTAGCGTAATCAAGGCAAAATCAGGCGCTGCTAATACCTGAAGAGAAGCAACGGAACCACCCAGAATTCCCACTTCGAAACCAAGATCTGACGCAATACGTGCAGACATAGGATCAAATGTAGAAGCAGTGTAATAGCACTTACCACTTGCTAGTAAAGCACGAAAATCATTACGTAAATCGTGCTGGGAAGGTGTTGCCATAATATGTACCTCGAATGCTGTTATAAAATATAGCAGCATTATACAAGGCTTCGAGCCATGCTTCATCAACCTTTGACTAAATGGTCACATTTTCTAATTGAATAATTATTTTCATTAAAAATGACTATTTTTTCCTTTTTCTATTTTTTAAACACAGGCAGATAAATCGGTTTCAAATTGACCTTTTATGCTCAAAACAAACAGTTTTTTATTGTCTATCTAAGCTTCTATTTAAATGATTTATGAAATTGTACGGATCAGTTTTATCTCGGTACTTTTATGAACAAAAGTTAGTATTATTATACGACTAACTGTTTGTTTTTTAGACAGAACAAACAGTGACAGCCAAACGATCTGGGTATAAAATGCCTCGCTAACGCACATCTGTCTTTCTGCGTATTATTTTCTTACCTGATTTTGACTGTTTAAAATAAAGGCTCACAAATGAATGCTTGGTATCTCATCTGTTTCTTATCTGCATTAGCTGTTTTTATTGCTTTTACAAACCAATATATATTGAAGATGCAAACTACAATCGCCATCACCACAGGTTCGGTTGTGATTTCTTTGCTCTTGATTCTTGCGGTTAAAATGCTTGGAGACGAAACGGCTTTGTTTATCACTCAAGTTGTTTCAGGTATTGATTTTAACCAATTGTTATTAAAAGGCATGCTAGGCTTTTTATTATTTGCTGGCGCATTAGAAATCGACCTTGCTGCACTTAAAAGACAACGTTGGGAAATCACCATATTAGTGCTTTTCTCTACCCTTGTTTCGACCTTTATTGTGGGCTATTTGAGTTACTATTTATTTGCCCTTCTAGGCTTCCCTGTTCCTTTCATTTATTGCCTACTTTTCGGTGCACTTATCAGCCCAACTGACCCTATTGCTGTGTTAGCAATTATCAAACAAATGAGCGCACCACAAGGTATCTCTATTCAAGTAGAAGGAGAGTCACTCTTCAATGATGGTGTCGGCCTTGTTATTTTTACCACCATATTTTCAGTAGCCTTCTATGGTACAGAAGCCAGCGCCCAAGACATTGCTGAATTATTTTTTACTGACGCCATTGGTGGCATTATCTTTGGATTGGTAATTGCCTTAGTTGGCCACTTCACCATCATAAATTGTAAAGATGTGAACACTCGATTGTTGGTCACATTAACTATTCCTTCTGCTGGGTTTGCTCTGGCAAATATTTGGGAAATTTCAGGTGCTCTGGCAATGGTAACCAGCGGAATATTACTTGGAAACATCACACGCGCTACAGCATCTAAAAGACGTGGTCCAGATGGTACTCGTTATGTAAAAGATTTCTGGCACGCAACAGACAGCTTCTTAAACGCATTATTATTCCTTATCATCGGCATGCTCATTGTTACTATGCCATTAACATGGGAAATCATCGGGCTAGGGTTACTCATGGTTCCAGTGGTCTTACTGGCTCGATTCATTAGTGTTGGTAGCCCTTATATTATTTTCAAACGCTACCGAAAATACGATAAACACTCAGTGAAAATATTAACATGGGGTGGTTTACGAGGTGGTCTTGCATTAGCAATGGCCGCAGCTATTCCATCGGATCAAATACAGATTAGCGGCATGGATTTACATGACATGATGGTTATTATTACCTATGTGGTAGTTATTTTTTCTATCATAGTGCAAGGGTTAACTATCTCCCCTTTGATTCAAAAAAGCATTCAAGCGGCAGCAACTAAGAAAAAGTAATCAATTGAAGGCATTTAAATTCAAAACTAAAAACTCAGCACTAAGCTGATTTTTTAGTTTGAATTCAGGATCGAGTAGTTTAAAAGCAGAGCTAATCTCGCTTCACTGAAAAGATGGCATCTTCATTATAAAATTTTAATAATTCACGTACATTGAATGGCGTAACGTCATCTGTATAATAAAACGCCTCATTAGCTTTACCATTGTATATGTCTTTTCTTACACCGCTTTTTCCATCATAAGCATGAGTACTACTTTGTACTTCAATCAAGTTCATATTAACAGATACCACGACCATGGTCCCATACTTGTAAACTGGATCTTCATTTTTAAATATCTTAGAAAAATCAACAGAGTAAATATCATTTACCTTAGGTGATTGAAGATATTCTAGGGTTTTGTTTTCTTGCTCTACATTAAAATAATCAATTCCTAGAACAATACAAGGAACAACAAGTGCCCATATTTCTATAGGTAAGAACAACAAGGTATGTGAAAAAGACTTATCCTTCTCATTCGATTCTGAACGGCTTGCTACACGCCCTTTATGATTCAATAGGCAGCCAATCACAAAAACAAAAACCGCAACTATCATCACCGCAATGATTTTTACCCATCTGTTATCCCTGTAAAAACCATCTCCCATAAAATAATCGACGGCAAATTGCACGTCCACAAAAGCAGCAATAAAAATAGCTGGTACAATCCAGCCTTGTCCTTTCCAGATATTAAGCATCTTCACATCCTATAAAATACTTCGTCCATATCTCATTAAATTTTAATTACCATGAAAACACAATAAATCGTTCGAAAAACAGTCATCAATATCAGATAAATTTAATCTTTTATTGATCTTGATTCGAAGAGCAATAAATAAAAAAGCGCCTTATAAAATAAGACGCTTTTTAAAAATGGTGAAAGTATTTTGAAAATCCATCCTATCTTCTTTATCTATTTAACACTTCCGCAATATCTTCTGTCATAGGGTCAATCACTCGATTAAACCAACTATCAGAAAGTGTCCTCACCATGGTTGAATAACCATCAGCTTCCAATTTATCAGTAACATAAAACGTGTCTGAAGCAGATAATTGACCTGTTTCAGAAATAACCTGCCAACGGCCAGAAATATGTACTGCACCATTTAAGTCTGCGTAAAACCCATCTACTTCGATGTTAAGCAACCCAATAGGATTTGTAGGCAACCGCTGACCACCGAACCAAGTAACACTAGGGAAAGTTCTTTCTAAACGCTGCTGAGTCAAACGAGTAAGTTGTGAAGATAAAGACTCAGCCCATAGATTACTTTGCGACCGATGAACTTCACCCTGCTGTGTCACCAACACAATTTCATTGCCAGCCAGATAACTTGCAACAACAATAGGCAGCAACTGTATCGATACTCTTTTCGTCGGTTGAGTAGATACAGTTTGTAAAGTGTCATCCATTAACAAATATTCATTGGTCGGGGTAATATTCGTCGCACACCCTGTCATTCCCCCACTAATAACAAGGATCAAGAATAAACGAAGCTTCATCATATAATTTTATCTCTTTATCCTATTTAGCGGCTTTAGGCTGTATGTCTAACCTAGGTGCGCTATCGAAAATTAAAGTATTTGGATTTTCTCTCAATTGACGAAGCAAAGGCTGCAATTCATTCAATGCTCGCCCTAATGACACCATATTTTCCCGCAACGGTCGGCCAATTTGCCCGTTTGCCTGATAAGTTTCCAGCGTCAAATTCAATTCATTGATCGTTGCAGATAAATCACCAGGTAATTGCTGGGTTTCTGACTTATCTAATAGCTGTTTCACACTTTTACTGACGGCTTGCAATTGTCGTAAGGTCTCATTGGCTTCTTCCATTGTTCGGCCAAGCTGTTCAAATGTGTTACTTAAAGGCAACTGAGACAAATTATCTAAAATCGTTCCAACTTTCGACTCAATATTATCAAGACCATCTGCAGCCGTTGGGAACAGCCTATAACTTTCAAGTTTAGTTAGTGTAAATGGCGGTGGATTATCCATAAAATCTATATTAATAATTTTAGCAGCATTCACATAATTGCCTATTTTTAACGTTGCCCGTAAACCTTTATCAATTCGGTCTCCTAACAATTGATGCCAGCGTTCTAAAGAAATAGCATCTGAAGTACCTAACTCATTCAACCTCTGTGGTTCAATACGAGCTCGCACCGGGATATAAGGAGCATCGAGAGATGATAATGCTTCCGCAGAAATACCATTAAATGGCACATCCAAGACGGTTCCTATTCTTACACCTCGAAACTCAACAGCCGCTCCAGCAATCAAACCACTAACATTGGTATCAAACAAAAAGACGTAGTTAATGAAATCTTTATAGACGTTATTGTCTGCATTTTCTTTAGAAGGATAAAGCCGAAACGTCGACATATCATCAACAGACTGACCTGTAGACTGACCTTCTGGAGAACCAAATGTAATCCCACCAGAAAAGAAGGTTTCCAAAGAATCCAGTCGTACTTCAAAACCACTTGCAGAACTTTTAAAGGCCAATCCAGGCGTCATCCAGAATTGGGTATTACTGTTTACCAAAGCATTATAGGGAGAACGAACAACTACCTGATAGGTGATCTCTTTTTTCTTCCCATCAAAACCAACCTTTTCGATGTACCCTACTTCATAGCCACGAAAATGCACTAAGGCACCAACCTCCAGCTTAGAGCCTTCTTTACTTGATAAAATCAGACGAACACCATCACTTTCTGTAGAAAGTGGGGGTTGATTTAAAATCGCAAAATCTGTTTTTAACTCCCCTTTTTCACCCGGTGTCATATTAATATAAGCACCAGATAAAAGGGTTCCTAAACCGCTCACACCGGCTTTACCTACGCGAGGTTTAACCACCCAAAACTGCGCATCATTACGTAGCATTTGCTGGGTTCCTTGATTCATTCGAACTTGAATAATAGCATTCTCGTAATCTTCACTCAGCCGAATGCCAATCACTCGTCCAACATCAACATTTCGAGATTTTAGTTTCGTCTTACCTGCTTCTAGACCATCAGCATTTGATGCAATCAAGGTAATAATAGGACCTTGGCTCGACCAATTCTGATACAGCATCCAACCAGCCACTAACATAGCGATAAGAGGCACAAGCCAGATAGAATTAAATCGAACCTTACGCATACTCTCAATTTGTTTGTTCGAATTACTCAACCTTTTCTCCTTCTAAAGAAGCAGCCCTAGGGCTGTCATCTTTATCCCACAATAATCTTGGATCAAACGACATAGCAGCCAACATGGTCAATACAATAACTGCCGTAAATGACAAAACGGCAGTACCAGGTAAAATAGAGATAAAGTTTCCCATTTGTACCAAACTGGTTAAAATCGCCACAACAAAAACATCAATCATTGACCAGCGACCAACAAATTCTGTCATCCGATATAGTTTTATTTTTTGCTTCGTTAAGCGCTGACTGGGGTAGCAGCATTGCCAGCACAACCAAGCTAATGCCAACATTTTTGCAAGTGGTATAACCACACTTGCGAACAAAATAATGAGAGCTACAGGATACGACTCCAGAGACCAAAGAAGTAAAACGCCCCCCATAATAGTTGAAGGCTCTGTACTGCCTAAAAACGTCGTATGCATAATAGGGAAAACATTCGCTGGAATATACATCACTAAAGAAGCAATTAATAAAGCACTGGTAGTGATTAAACTATTTGGTCGACGACTATAAACCGAATGCCCGCAACGATCACAATGATGAGCGTCACCCGTTAAAGTTGCTCCACAGAAATGACAGCCAATTAAGTTTTGTTCTTTCGCATTTTTTTCTCTACCTCATGCTCAGTAATTCGAGCTTGCCCCGCCACTTTATTCCACAGCCAACGCTTATCAATCAGAGTCACTGTTTTTAAAAGTAATAAGACATATCCACAAAAGGCCCAAAACGACAATTCTAACGAAATATCAGCAAAGCTATTTACTTTCACTAGAGCAACGAGAATTCCCACTAAAAAAACATCAACCATTAACCAAGGCTGTAAAACAACAATCCAACGAACACAGTAGCGTTGTGCGAATGTTAATACGTATTTATTTTGGAAGGACCACACAAGGAATAATGCAGAAGACAAATACACGATAGGAAAAACAAACAAAGCCAAACTAATAATGGCCCCAAGAACTAAATGCCCAAGGCCAAGTAAAACGCTTAATGTTTGAAACAAGGTAACAGTGCGATCAATACCGTTACTTGAAAAGCCAAGAAAGGAAAAGCTCATCGCCAATGCGAGCATCAGCAAAGAAGATAGACCAACGCCTAAAATCCTCGCCGACGCGTGCTTATGAACACTGATCAGAATATGCCCGCAATGCTGGCATCGAAAACGATCGCCACCTTTTAACGGTGGAATGCTATTTACATGATCGCATTCTTCACATGTCGTCACATTTTCGTGAAACAGTGAATGACTCATACTAAAACCAAAACACGATAAGAAAACAGCACGAATAACTCTCTTTATCTAGTGATCATCTGCTGAGTTTCGAGACTCAAGGGTGTGGACTTCCAGCCTTTGATACCAGTATCTACTTCTGCTCCCACACTTACATCAACAGCAACAGGGTCTGAACTTGATAAAATACGATACAAACTCATCCCCATGTCACTCATACCTATAGATAAAGGTATGGAGACACTTTGCGTCTTACCCTGAGGCAGTTTAATCGCTCTGATCTCACCTTCTCCCAATGACTTACCTTGTGCTTTCAACTGATAACTCACGTTATTCAAATCAATATCAAAAACATTTGGATTCTTGATTTCTAAATCTACACTTAGCTTAGCACCGCTTAAATTAATCGCATCTACATTAAAGTTTTTAAATGTAATTTCTGGTTGCTTCGGAATAGGTAAAACACCAGAGAAACTGACCGGCATATTGAAATTACCTAGCACAGGTAAATTAATCGCAACCTTACCTTCCACACCATAACTGACTTCCATTTTGTCGTCTAAATCACTAACACTTTTCATGATTTGATCAAAGGTCAAGGTGACAGGTAATTGGATACTATTGCTTCCTTTCGCAGGTAGCGACAAACTAGCATTTGGTTGTTCCACTGAAGCAATGCGCTGATCATTAATCAATAAATCCAGATCAAAACCTGCTGTTTTAAGCGTAAACTCATTAGGGTTTGTGACCTTTAAATCGACCAACAAGGTAACCGATTGAGTCGATAATTTATCGATAGCAACATGACTTATAGAAGCCTTAGGTTTACGGACTTCTAATGTCTCCTGCAATACAGAACAACCAGATAAAAACAAAACCAACAAGACTGAAAAAACATGAAGTGGCAATCCAGTACAGAGAGCACTTTTTTTCATTTGAAAAAACATATTTATCCTTTCTTTTTTATAGCGGGAACATAACCCTGAATACGTTCAGGCAACTGAGTTACAAACAAAGCCCTAACTCGTTGCCAGTAAATTGACAGCAACAATAAAGATGCCCCCATCACCATACCAGTTAATGGGAAGCTATAACCTATGCCACCGTAATTATCGATTAAACTAGACAATGCATAAATTACGTACATCAACGAAGACACCATAAAAGCACGACGGTCAATCAAAATAGACAACACAGCCATAAACAAATACAAAAGAACCACCAGTGCCATATTGCTAAAACTTTCATTGCCATCTAACACGCCAAGATTCCAAAAAATCGGATGGATAATCAAAGGCGCAGATAAAAGATGTAACCAAAAAGCCACATCAGATTTTCTCGTTGTTCGGCTAGTGTCTGCAGAATCCCAATACATTGCACCCGTAAAAGCAATGCAACCACAAAAGAATAAGGTAGCCATCAACATACCAGTACTTTCTGGGACAATACTCATTACAATCGACGCTAAAAGAGCTAAAGCAGCGCCAGTTCCAACGGCAATCGTGATCGGAACTTGAAATCGTCGCCAATGGAAATACGCAGCCAGTGTCGATAATGCCGTTGAAATAATTGGAGAAAATTCCAGTAAACTACTAAACAGTGCTTGGGAAAAAGCAAACACGCCTCCCACAAAAGCCAGCAACAGGATAATCGCAGGTAACGCCATTTTGCGTTTTAAAACAAAAATTTCCGCTAGTCCCCAAGATAAACCGGCAAAAACAAGATAACCCATCACCTCACTGATTGAGCTCATCACCCAAAGAGAAGAAAACAGTAACAAGGCACAAGCAATAACAATGAAAATATCGTTAAAACCTCCTACTAAACGAAAATTCTCTTCATCAACAGCAGGCGAACCATGTGTTGAAGACATCATGCTGCGAAATGCCTCTACTGAACCAGCAGAAAAAATCTTTTTTTCAATCGCCAGATTTAAGTCTTCATCTGTGTACATAACAACCCTTAATCCCTAAACGTGATATTTTTATTCAATAAAAAAGGAATACCGAAGTATTCCTTTTTAAATTACTTGTGCCCTGCCGCTGCACCACCGCCACCATGAGCATGTGGACCACCTGGTAAAAATACACATGCAGTCACACTAAAAGCCAAAACGACTAAGAATACTGGTCGAGCCAAAAACTTGATCATCTTCATAATAAACCTCTTATGGACGCTAAAGAAATAATAATAAAAGCCTAAGAACAGCGAAACAAACAGTTCTATTTAACTATCTTTGAATATCCTTAGTGCCAGTCAATCTCCACATGAAACTTACACTTTAAGTAATCTAAACTTGAACACACTTCTTTCGAATGTGATCTAGTTTAACAATATAAAACAGACTATTCAGAGAAAAAAGCAAACATCAACGCAACACAAAGTATCTCTTCCACTTATGTTGTAATAAGAACATACTCAGCAGGTTGCGCACCAAGATGACATCGTTAAAAAACACACGCAATACAAGGCTTTCGCTGATAACAAACAGCTTGGGTTAATGTAGTGATAACAAATGGTGAATATCATGAGCAAGGGTCAAAACAGTAAAAAAGATTCTAAAAAGAAACCGCTCCTAACAGCAAAAGAAAAGAAAGCGGCAAAGGCAACCAAAAAATCGACTACTAACGTTTTAGGTAATTAAGCCTCAATTGGCCACCATTAACTCATGGTGGCCGTTGTTTTCTTAACTCAACAGACTTCTAGATATAAGCATAAGGGTGATTCAATTCACGGTTCTGAAAAGATAGAATTGAAGCATTTTTAATCTTTCCAGCATCAATATTAATCGCTCGGCGAATTGTCTCATTTTTCTGCCAATCATTACGTCCCGCCAATACATTTGGCAGATACACAATAAGAGCAGCTGAAATAGAACGTGTGGCACTTTCCCAAAAGTAGCTTGGCGTATGATCAACTGCGTAATAATCCGTTGTTTCATATTTAAACATGGGATGTTTGAACGTCGTAGGTTTGGCAAAAAAGAACCCCATTCCTTCATCACAGCTGACATCAATGATTAAACCATTCGGCTTCAATGCCCCCTTTTCTGCCTCTGTAACAAAATTGATAGGATGCGCGGTATCTTGAAAAGTACCATTTACAATAATGTCTGCTTCACTAATTAAGTCCGTCAATGGACGAGCAGTACCGTCGTGCTCAATCACCATCATACGAGCTTCATTGTCTGTACCTTCTTGAACCCGAACATAATTACAATCTAAGACTTCTTCGCGCACTTCATGATCTGGACGCTGAATACAGATAGTGATGTCTCTAAAACCATGGGCTTTCAATGCATAAATGGCACCTCGGCTTACAGCACCAAAACCAAAGATAATCGTTTTACGTTGGTTACCATAATGCCCATCGATACCTTTCAACTGCAACGCATGAATAACGGCGCAATAACCTGCCATCTCATTATTTTTATAGAAGGTATGTCGACCAACTTGACCATTGGGAGACCACACAAACATATCTTCGAAAGCGATTAATGTTTGTTTACGGTCTAATGCAGCTTGGGTAATTTCTTTCTGTTGCACACAATGAACATATCCCCATAAGGTGCCACCTTCGCGGAGCTCTTGTAAATCAGCCAATACAGGTTTGTTAATTATCACCATACCAATATCAGCCAATATTTCATGTCGTGTTGCTATACCGCCAGTTAGTGCAGCGATTTCTGCGTCACTAACGCCAAAAGGAATGCCATAGCCTTCTTCAAAGATTAGCTGATGACGCAACGCTTTAGGTATACGAGACAAATGTGAAGGGTGGATTGGAAACCGTCTCTCATCTTCTTTTTTGGAAGTACCGATTACGCCTACCATTAGAGAGTTCATATTGCCGTTCCTTAATATAGTGAAAAGTTCAGAAAGCATGGTCGAGTCAACAAAGTATCCGTTTTATGAACGAACCAGCTTGGGAGGTAAACGCTATGTTTCAAACGTTTCGAAAGATAACGATTAGAAAAGGTGAGAGGAGAACACTAGACTTACCCCAGGATGACCAACAGCGAAACCGTCGATCCATAATAACCTGTCGCTAGATCATACGCTCAATAACTCAAAGCGTCTGATCTTTCTTAATTTGTTAATCTTTGGAAAAAAATAAGAAGGAACGACATACTCTACCAATTTGTAAAGCATGCTTTTTTTACAAAATATTAAGGTCGAGATGGCCTTTTTGGACTTTTCCCTTTGGGAGGTCGTTTACTATTACTTACTGGCTTACCACTACCTTTACCTGAAGGCTTACCGCCGCTACTTGGCTTACTATTAGGGAACTTACTGTTTCCGGATAACTTATTTGCATCACCAAAAGGCCGTTTATCCTTCTTCCCTTTTGAAGAACCAGACGGTTTACGATCATCATTTTTCGGATGTTTCGTATTTCCTTTCGATACTTTAGGCCTTTTAGAGTCTCCTGAAGCTTTAAAGCCACCTGCTGCATTCCCTGTTTTTTGTGATGCATTAGATCGGTTACTTTTGCGTGGCCCGTTACGAGATTTTTTCGCTGGAGCTGTACTTTCTGAAGATGAATCCTCAACGGCTTTTAATAAAACCGCCAATTCCTTTTCTGTTAGATCGCGCCACTCACCTACAGGTACACCTTTAAGGTTAACATTCATAATACGCGTACGTTCTAATTTCATGACTTCGTAGCCAAAGTGCTCACACATACGACGAATTTGACGGTTTAATCCTTGCACCAAGGTAATATTAAATACGTTTGCAGTCACTTTGGTAACTGGACACTTTTTCGTCATTGTCCCTAAAATAGGCACGCCACCCGCCAAGCCTTTAATGAAGTCATCTGTGATAGGTTTGTTTACCGTAACCAGATACTCTTTCTCATGATTGTTACCTGCACGTAACACCTTATTCACAAGGTCGCCGTTATTGGTTAAAAATATCAAACCTTGAGAATCTTTATCCAAACGGCCAATAGGAAAAATTCGTACACCATGACCAACAAAATCAACAATGTTATTTTTTTCTGAACTTTCCGTAGTACTTACAATACCAACAGGTTTATTCAATACAATGAAAACAAAATCATCGGCATCTTGCGGCTCAATTAGTTGCCCATTCACTCGCACTGTGTCACCAGCCGAAACTTGATCTCCAACCTTAGCCCGTTTGCCATTAATGAACACATTACCCTGTTCGATAAAACGATCGGCATCTCTTCGAGAGCAGATACCACTTTCACTGATATATTTATTTAAACGAGTAGATGAAGCGTTAAACATAAGGTGCCGTCTGATCTTAATTATTAAAAGTTTCGAGTCTTTATAACAGAAATAACTCAAACTAAATGGTTCGTAAAAACGAGATGTCGCACATTATATAGGAAACAGTACACAGGAAACCATGCGTAGGAAATTAGGACTAGAAAATCATTAAAGCAATTTAAGTGGATAAAATTAAAATGCCAAACAATAGAAGACTATCAGTCCAGAAATGAACAGTTAGAAAAATCTAAGACGACTATTGATGCGTTTCTAAATAATATTTTTCTTGCTCGAGAATACGGTCAGTGTTTAGTGAAGCTATGCTAATTTCATGGGAGTGAGGTAGCATACCTATGGTTTGCAAATGTAAATATCGCATAGCACAAACTCGTAAAAAAGACGTGAAGTTATCGAGATTATGACCCGCATCTAACGCTTCATGGTTCAGCTTGGCAATCATCTGTGACAAGGATATTTTATCCCGTTGAGCAATCTCTTCTAGCGTAAACCAAAAGAAACTCTCTAGTCGAATACTGGTAACCATACCGTCAATTCGCAAAGAACGAGTGACATTTTCCCATAGGCTCGGATCTGAATTCACAAAAAGCTTACACATCTTATTTTTCCTGTTTTTATTATTTGAAACTAAATTGGAATATGAAGTGGTACAAGCTAAACAGTTTAGCCTAAAACAAACAGCTAAGTTAGACAGGTTTAACGCTCCATTGTCTCAGAACAATAATTAAACCTGTCTTGCTTTCTGAACTCTTAATTCTAACTTTTAACTAAGTAGATTACTTTTCTAGTAACGCATAAAACTGCGCTAACCATGCAGGATGTGCTGGCCATGCTGGCGCTGTAACTAGATTACCGTCGGTTACGGCCTGATCCACAGGCAATTCTACAAACTGTCCTTTAGCAAGTTCAACTTCAGGTTGGCACGCAGGATAAGCAGAACATTTTCGGTTTTCTAATACGCCAGCCGCTGCTAATAATTGTGCGCCATGGCAAACAGCTGCGACAGGCTTATTCGTTGTAAAAAAGTGCTTAACCATAGTAATAACTTCTTTATTCAGACGAAGGTATTCTGGTGCTCGACCACCAGGGATCACTAAAGCGTCATAATCTTCCACTTTAATATCAGCAAATGTTGCCGTCAAAGCAAAGCGATGGCCGACTTTTTCAGTATAAGTTTGATCGCCTTCAAAATCATGAATGGCCGTCGCTACAGTATCACCCGCGGATTTCCCCGGACAAACTGCATCAACGGTATGGCCAACGCTCAGTAAAGCCTGAAAAGGAACCATAGTTTCATAATCTTCCGTGAAGTCGCCTGTGATCATTAAGATTTTTTTATTTTTCATCGTATTTCTCCATCATGTGTTTAAACGCCTTGATGTTTTAACAGCTTGGAAAAGCAAAAAGGTATTAATGGGTTATTACATTAAAATAAGGCGATCTAATACCTTTCCCTTAAGGTGCATTTCGTTGTGAGGGATCGCGATTAAAAGTTGTAATCATTTCTTGAGGATCAAGCACCTCACGATGGTTATTTGCTGCTTGAGCCCACCATACTAATTGATTAAAAGTACGGCCAAAGTAACCAAACCACTCGTCCTGTTTTTGGCCTTCTTGCAAATTACCATCTTCACCAAAAACATTTTGAGCTTTGGGAACATGGATCATAGACGATACAGGTAAACAGCCTAATTCAGACAAAAAAGTTCGCATACCAATAGCCGCTCGCATACCTCCCCACTGTCCTGCGGAGTAAGTCATGATCGCACTCGGTTTATAAGAAAATAACGAACTACCAAAGTGATTCAGTAAATTCGACAATGCAGGACTCATCGAATGATTGTACTCAGGACTTACCATAATATAGCCATCGGCAAGCGCTATCTTTTGGGCGAGTTCATCCAGCTTTGGCGGTACTTTGGCCTGAGAGTAGGAAAAGTGAGGCTTAAAAACAGGCTCTAATGGGTAATCTAGCGCATCAACTAACTCGATTTCATGTCCTGAGTGTTGAGAAAGAAAACTCTCCAAACAAGCTTTTGCTACACGCTCGCCCAAACGAGCAGGTTTTGGTGGCGTACTGTTTCTTACGGTACCGAGAAAGAGTAAAAACTTCATAGACAAACCTCATCCAATAGTAGGAATGTAAAAAGTATCACACAAAGATACGCCTCCCCCCTACAAAGAAAAATGATCTAAATCAACGCTCCATGAGTGTAGATTGAGATTGAATTATAGTTCAAAAAAAGATCAGAAAAATTCCAGCCACTTATCATTTGAAATCATTCACTGTTTATACTTAAACCATGCTCACTTTACCGTTAGTATAGACACCACTCGATGTTCATCTTTTTAACACAAAACTCTCAAGTGGGTCGCTTCAATGAAATTACTAATTAATCTTATCCGTAACCTAGTGGGCTGCATCATTGTACTTATTGATTTAGTGACACGCGGATCAAAATTAAAACGCACGCCAGAACAGCAGAAACAGGTTAACGAGGAAGTAAAAGACTTAACGCTTTATCAATTTTTTGCCTGCCCTTTTTGCATCAAAACTCGCAGAGCCATCTACAAATTGAACCTTCCTATCGAAAAACGTAGCGCCTCAGAAGGTTCTATTCATCGCGACGAATTATTAGAAGGCGGCGGTCGAGTAAAAGTCCCATGCTTGCGAATTGAAAAAGAGGGAAAAGTTGAATGGATGTATGAATCTTCAGATATCATTCGTTACCTTGAAACACGCTTTTCCTAATAGATAGCAAAAAACGGCTTCAGGAAACAGAAGCCGCTTTTTTTGTGAGCCAGATCGGGAGTGAATAAAGCTATCCTAGTATTTATTTCATACTTAAGATAAAGCCCCCATTTCATCTTCTAGCTCTTTTAACTCTTCGATAATCGTAATGAATTTTTTACCGAAAGGGGTCGCAACATACTCGACTTTAGGTGGTACTTCGTTGTATTCAATTCGCTCAATAATGCCAAAATCTACATTTTTACGCAGACAATCATTAAGAACTTTAGTCGTTAAACCATCCACACTTCGTACCATTTCTCCCGGACGATTAACTCCTTCAGCCAAAAGCTGATACACAGTAAGCGACCATTTACAGCGGAAAACAGCTTCGACTATACGAGTACTGCGTTCCGGTACAGAATTAATTTGAACTATTTTTTTCTTATTAATCATAAAGATATACTTTTTAGTACCTACCTTACCAAATTGTGCTTACTATTTTGAAGCGCTTCCTACTTGTAACCTTTGCTTCACTTTACATATGAAGACAAGGATTACCAAATGAAAAATACAAAACAACCCATCGCACTTATCGTCGGTGGATCGAGTGGAATGGGCTTCGAAAGCGCGAAACTATTATTGCAACGCGATATTAAGACAGTTATTGTCGGACGCAACCTAGACAAACTAAACAAAGCCAGCAAAGCGCTTTCCGAATTCGGCGACGTTAGCACAATACAAGCAGATCTATACAATCAAGATGATGTTCAAAGCATTATTGAATTTGCTAACAACAATGACCTGCACATCAAATATTTGCTTAACTCTGCGGGTTACTTTAAGCCTAAGCCATTCGTTGATCATGATAATAATGATTTTGATATTTATCATGAACTAAATCGTGCCATCTTTTTCATCTCGCAAGCCGTGGCTAAAAATATGATTGTGAATGATGGCGGCGCTATCGTGAACATTGGTTCTATGTGGGCAAAACAAGCAATCAAAGCAACACCTTCTTCTGCTTACTCGATGGCAAAAGCTGGGCTGCATTCGTTGACACAACACATGGCGATGGAATTAGCAGACAGTAACATTCGTGTAAATGCGATTTCTCCAGCCTTGGTTAAATCAACGATTTTCGAATCCTTCATTGATCCAACTGTGATGGATGAAACATTGGCGACCTTTAATGGCTTCCACCCAATTGGAAGAATTGGTCAGCCAGAAGACGTAGCAAAAGTGGCAAGCCTGCTACTAAGCGATGATACAAGCTGGGTAACTGGCGCAGTATGGGATGTTGACGGTGGTGTAATCGCAGGTCGCAACTAAATAGACTAATACGAGCAAAGGCATAAACATGTCAAAAATAGATAATCAGCATCCTTAGTTGGTTATCTATTTTTTTGTCTATCCCAACGCTTTATTCGCTAAAAGACAAGACTTCATCTTTCGTTAAATAACGCCACTGTCCCACATCAACATCAAGACAAACTGCTCCGATTTGCTCTCGATGAAGCGACACAACACGATTTCCAACCGCTGAAAACATGCGCTTCACTTGATGAAACCGACCTTCTGTAATGGTTAACAAGACTTCTTTTGGACTGATAATCTCCAATTTTGCCGGTAAGGTTAATGTCTCCTCACCTTGTAATTGCAGACCTTTTGCAAATTTTTCGGCTATTTCATTCGCCTTATCTGCTGTCATCGCTCTAGATAACCCAACTCGATACACCTTACGACATGCTTTTTTGGGTGAGGTGATATTAAACGACCAGCGCCCATCATCCGTGATCAACACCAAACCGGTTGTATCTGCATCCAGACGTCCTGCTATGTGCAATTCGGAAACCTTCTCAACTTCTAAATAATGAAAAAGCGATGGATAAACTTCGTCGATATTTGAGCACACTGTCTCGGCAGGTTTATTTAAGAGGATATAACGAAAATCACGCGTTTTAAGCGTTGCGCCATTGAGTGAAATCACATTATTTTCATGAACTTGCATCACTTCATTCTGAGCAACCTCGCCATTAACAAGCACTTCTCCAGCATGAATACACTGAATCGCTTCTTCTTTTGTGAGTTCAGTACTTTTACAGAGGAATTTATCAAGACGCATGCTTAGCAACATTAAAACGATGAGAATGCTGGACATTATCCTTTCTCGACAATAATTATCAACGGCTCATTAATATTTACAAAGTTAAAACAACGACCGATGGCTTTTGCGCTATACTGCGCCACATTCGTCTTATTAATCACTGTACGTTACTTACATTAAGAATTTTAAGATTCTCTTTATAAAGCCATCCTGACGACAACCTGTCCGAGCCTCTTTTATGTCATTTTCAAAATTTGGGTTATGTAGCCCGATTGCACAAGCTATCAAAGAATTGGGGTACACCACGCCAACCCCAATTCAAAAACAAGCCATTCCTGTCATTATGTCAGGCAAAGATCTTATTGCCACGGCACAGACTGGAACAGGCAAAACAGCCGCTTTCGTACTGCCGATCTTAGAAAAATTCAGTAAAGTACAAACCTTACGTGGCAAACGTGTCCGCGCACTGATTCTAACACCCACACGAGAGCTGTCAGTCCAGGTTGAGGCAAATGTTGCTCTATACAGCAAACACATGAACCTCACCTCTATGGCGATTTATGGTGGTGTTGATACTGAAGCCCAAAAACAACGTTTGATCGAAGGCGTTGATATTCTAGTCGCAACACCAGGGCGATTACTGGACTTAATTCACCAGCGCGCTCTGCATTTCGATAAGCTTGAAGTCTTAGTTCTAGATGAAGCAGACAGAATGGTAGACATGGGCTTTGTTGGTGATATCAATAAGATTATCGATCGTTTACCAGAAGCTCGTCAAAATCTACTCTTCTCAGCAACCATGACAGATGACGTTCGTGCCCTCTCCTATGGTTTCTCTGACGACAAAGCAAGTGATCAAGCGGTTGAGATTTCTATCTCACCAAAAACCAAAGCCGCTCCGAACATCAACCAATGGTTAATCACGGTTGATAAAGACACAAAATCCGCCTTACTGAGCCATTTGATTAAAGAACAAAAATGGGATCAAGCACTGATCTTTATCGAGAAAAAACATGGTGCAGCCAAACTTGTCGACCAATTAGCAAAACGCGGCATTGAAGCCGATTCGATTCATGGCGATAGAAGCCAAGCCATGCGTGAAAAAATTCTAGGCGACTTCAAATCAGGCAAACTAAAATATCTGGTTGCGACAGGCGTCGCTGCCCGTGGTATCGACATCGGTGACTTGAGTCGTGTTGTCAATTATGACTTACCTTTCAAACCAGAAGAATACATTCACCGTATTGGTCGAACCGGCCGTGCTGGCGCTACAGGCGAAGCCATTTCTTTTGTTGCCATGGGTGATTTCAAAAACCTATGTGCCATTGAAAGTCGTTTGAAACACATCATCAAACGCAAAGAAATCGACGGTTTTCCGGTACGAAAAGTCGTACCTGTGTCTATCTTAAATTATGTCCGTAAAGCAAACCGTTAAACGCTAGATCGAGCACTCAGACACCTAGTCTTATTAGGCTATAATCAATAAGGTTAGGTGTCTGTTTCTTTATTCTGTTTACATTAAAGTCAGAGTGAAATAGGTCTCATCTTTACTGAAATATAGCAATTCACTCATTTCATATAATCAAATCACACAATGGCAAAACAATTTCTTGTTTTCTTATTGAACAGTAAAAATTCCTAAACGCCTTTGATAGTAAGGGGTGAAGAGAAAATATAGGATAAAAAAGCATCTCTACACTAAAGCCATCCGCAGTAAGCCCCTCGCTTATCAAGCAAATTTAAGTTATAAAAAAGAACAAATAAGCATACAAAAATATACAAAAATAGATAATATGAGATCTATTCAAACAGTAAATTATAATGTTGGTAAGAAAGTAACTTAATGAAAGACAATATAACCATCTCCATTTCTTCGATTCACGGAACCAAACATTTTAGTTTTGGTAAGAGAAGCCGTCATACATTTAAGTTCATCAGCTATGTGATTTTTATTGGAGTATTACTAACAGCTGGAATAATCTATTACCTAGTACATGAAGCTGAATTTTCCAAATTAAAACTCCAGGAATTAGAAAGTAAATCGACTTCCTTAACTAGAGAAATCGATTCGTTAACCGAATTAAAAATCAGCTTAGAACGAGATCTATCAGAGCGTGAAGAAAAAATGCTTTTGGTCTCAGATCGATTAGATGATCTAGAAAAACTTCTAGATATGGATAATCAGTCAAATAGTGAACTTGTATCGCGTTTAGATACTGCTGCAATTAACTCATCGATACGAATCGCGATGTTGACCCAAATTCCAAGCGGCCCTCCAGTCAAAAATGCAAGAACCTCTTCAGGTTATGGTGAACGTATACACCCAGTTACTGGTATCAAGAAATATCACCGCGGCCAAGATTTTGCGGTTAATACTGGCACACCAGTCTATGCTCCAGCTGATGGTGCAGTAGAAGTAATACGACCAAGTAACGAAGGTTCTGGTAATTACCTCAGGTTACTTCATACACACGGCTTTTCGAGCTCATATTCACATTTAAGTAAGTTCGCTGTTAATAGAGGGGACTTCGTTAAAAAAGGCGATTTAATCGCTTATTCAGGAAATACTGGGTTATCATCAGGACCACATCTTCATTATGAAATAAGATTTGTTGGCAAATCATTAAATCCAAAACCGTTTTTGGAATGGAATGTTGATAACTTTGATGAAATTTTTAAGAACATAAGAGGTATACGATGGGAATCTTTAGTAGGAACAACAGAGTTAAGAGTCAGTCATCAGCTACAACTCTCATCGCAGAAGGCTGCACAATTAACGGCCAAATTAAAGTAGAAAATCAGCTGCAAATTGATGGCCATGTTGAAGGACAAATAGAAGCATCCAACCAAATCAAAATCAGTGAATCTGGTTATGTGACAGGTGAGATCACCACTGATCGCTTAATTATTAACGGTGAATTTGAAGGCACATGCCATGCTGAGCGAATTGAAATACTTAGCCAAGGGTGCGTAAGCGGTACAGTATATAGCGACAACTTAAGTATTGAGCCAGGCGGTAAATTTACAGGTATTACGAACCCATCTGAAAAGATGTTATCGAAATATCAATCTCCCGATTTAGATGGCTCAAACTTAGATAGCTCCGATTCCACCCCATCAGGGATAGATCATTCTAATTTCGATGATTCAGATATACATGACTCGGATATAGACAATAAAGTCACTTTAATTAGCAATGAAACACGCTAAATTGAAATATTAAAAAGCCATATCCTTCATACTCATAGGATTTGGCTTTTTAGATTGCCTAAAAAGTCTTTAAAAGGTCTTTAATAGCTCAGCATTAGTTGGGTATTCTTCTAATAACTCAACCAACTTTTGAGCACCATCCACAGGCTTAAGTCCTGTTAGGTATCGTCTTAATGCCCTAACCTTTTCAAGATCCTTTTTATCAATCAAAAGCTCTTCACGGCGTGTACTGCTTTTCGCAATATCAATTGCTGGAAAAATGCGATGGCTCGCAGCTTCTCGTGACAATACGATCTCCATATTCCCCGTGCCTTTGAACTCTTCAAAAATCACCTGATCCATTCGACTGCCAGTTTCCACTAGAATCGTTGCAAGAATAGTTAATGAGCCGCCATTCTCAATATTTCTGGCTGCACCAAAAAGCTTTCGAGGTATTTCCAGCGCTCGCGTATCAATCCCACCTGTCATGGTTCGTCCGCTGCCTTTGGTTTCGGCATTGTGAACGCGTGAGAGCCTTGTCAGTGAGTCGATCACTATCATCACATCATGACCTTCACCTGCATCCTTACGTGCAGTATCAAGCAAGCTATCAGCCACACGAACATGTTCTGCGTAACTCGCATCCGAAGAGGAAGCATGAACTTCTGCTGGTACACTGCGCTTGAAATCGGTCACTTCTTCTGGGCGCTCATCAATCAACAAGGCATAGAGTTTTATATCTGGGTAAGCTTTACCGACTGACTGACAGATATGTTTTAGCATTGTCGTTTTACCTGAACCCGGTGGCGCAACAATCAGACCCCGTTGCCCCATACCAATTGGCGTAATCAAGTCCATCGCCCGCACAGTCCGTTCACTAGAGCCAGCCTCTAAACAAATACAAGGTGCAGGATGAATTGCGACACCATTTAAAAAACGTTTTTGTGGGTCATTAGGGTATTGATCTTCAATCGCTTCAGCCCGATTGGTGTCACTGGTTCTTTTGCCTTTCAAACTTAATATTTTTCTTGTCATGATATGAATTTATAACCTTAGATAATTAAGTATTTTGATCAGTTGATCACCGTCTGACGCCAAGTTTCTTGATAAGAACTTCTCACTGGAAAAGGTACAAGTCTAGTCAACAGAGTAAAAGCTCTGAGCCAATTTAAGGTAAGTATTGAAGTGACTGTAGAGTAAATGCAGACTACGGAACTAATGCTCCAAAGACCAATGTAAAGAAAGTACTTCACATAGAGGCCATTGTACATACGTTGCACGGTTTATTATAAAAAACAGTAAGGTTTAAGCCTCTAACCTGAAATGGTCAACTGAGTTCGTCTATAAGTAAAATAAGCCAATCCCCCCAGCTCACTACTTGCGCCCATAATAACGACCATTGTGGAAGAATTTGTGAAAACTCAGCCCCCATTTGATTCATTGCCAAAAAGCTTTGTATTGCCGGCGTACTAGGGAATAGATTACTCAGCCAAATCATCGGCAGAGGAATACTATCAAGCGGCCAAATAAAGCCTGCACAAAAGATCAATGGCATAGAACTAATTAACACCACCACAGTAACTAATTCACGCCTTGGCACTAAGGCACCTAAACAAATACCGATAAAGCTACTTGTCAGTAAAAATGGTGCTAACAAAGCGAGTAAGATAAGAGGCGATGCTAGTCGGCTAATATCATAGAAATCAAAACTGAAACCAAAATAGTAAAGTGCCATGACATAATACACAGCAACAAAAATCGCCGTTCTAACAGACAATATCTTTAAGGTGGATTCTTTTCGCCAATAACCGCCCGTACTCGACTTTTCACTCGCCCCCGTTAACCCTAGACCAATAATCAAAGTTTGCTGCAGAATCAACACGAACACCGCAGGTACAACATAATTCACATAACCAAGGGTCGGATTAAAGGTTGGTTTCATATTAAGCTTCACTTGCATGTATTGCTCTTGGGCTAAATCCAAAGGCACACCATTTGCGAGTAACTGAGCAATTTTCGTTTGAGCGGCTAAGGTTCCACCTGCTTGCGCTAAACCTTCCGCTATCGTGCCATACACCAAGAAATAAGACGCATCACCGGCATAACCTAATGTTGGGCTTTTACCTAGCAATAAGTCCCTGTGAAAGTTCTCTGGAATTAATAAAATCCCACGTACATCACCTGTAAAAAACTGTTCTTTGGCTTCTTCAATAGAATGCGCCCTATTCACTATTTTAATCTGAGGCGTCGCATCCACCATTCGCTCTAATTGGCGACTGGTTAAACTATTGTCGAGATTAATTACTGTAATTGCCTGCTCGACTGGTGTTTGATTCGCATAAGGCAATGGGTATAGAAATGAATAAAAAATCACACCGCCAAATACCGTTAACGTTATCGCCGGATTACTGAATATGGCTTTGCATTCTTGTTTCACTAATTCGAATAGGTTACTGAGATCAAATAGTGTCATGACTGACCTCGCCCTTTTTAAGATGCTTTTTTATTAAGAAGAAAACAAAAAATAAAGGCACTAAATAGCCCAACATAGATAAAGTAAAACCACTCAATGTTTGCCACGCGCTCAGGCCATAACTGGCTTGGCTAATTTGCGCTTCAATGTAATGACTAATGGGCAACAGACTTCGCCATATTTTTGCCAATATATTCATGTCAGAAGCTGGGAAAGTAACACCCATAAAGGCAAAGCTAGGTGCCGTAAAAGCGGCGGCAAAACTCATCGCTCTGGCTGAATCAAAATTCAATAAAAAGAACACATTCCCCATAACCATACAAGCCGCCACAGTAATCAGTTGTGCACAAAACAGCACCCATAAACTGCCCGACATCGGCCAACCAAGAGAGACATAAAACCAAAGTAGAAAAGCCAAACCTTGGACCAAGAAAAAAGGCAGGTAAAACATATTCATTCTTATTACATTGCGATATGGCTGCTGGGCGAATATTTTATTAGAACCATAAATTCGATAGTTTGCTGCAAAAAATAAGATAGTCGAAATCACAATAGAAATTTGCCATAAAGCAGGCACAATCGCAGACACGAGAAACTGTGCGTAATTAGAATTCTGGTTGAATAAAGGTGTGATCTGAGTGCTAATTGTCACGGTTTTTGCCAACGCACTAATCGTCGTTGTATTGCCTTTAGCCAATTGCTGAAGCGCGCCAATTTGCGCATTAAAGGTTCCCTGAGCTTGCAATGCGGCACTATTAATTAACTTTCCCACCAAAATATATTGGCTGTTATAAAATACAGTTACTTGTGGTGCAGTGCCTAAAGTCACATCACGATCAAAATTTTTCGGAATCACCATATAGGCGTATACGTCATTGCCTATAAAAGCCTCTTTAGCGGCCAATATATCACTGTATTTTTGCGCTACTCGCAATGCTGGCGTCGCATCAAATTCTCGAATCAACTGTCTTGATAAACTGCTATTTTCTAGATCGACCACACCGATAGGAAGATCACGGGCGATGCTCTGTGAAAAGATCCACCAAATAGACAGAGCCAACAGCACTGGCAAGAGAGTAAGACTCATTAATAGCCATTTATCTTTGCTTAAAATATACCATTGAGACAATCTCTTGTTTTCCATAGACTATAACTCGACCACTACACTCATTCCGACACGCAATGCATCAGTCGGCATAACAGGTTTTGCTTCCACTTCGAAAGTTCTTAGATCAAAGCCTTGAGAAGCATCGGTTGAACGCCATGTTGCAAAATCCCCCATAACCGCAATATGAGTCACTTTTAATTCAATGCTTTTGTCCAAAGCAGGTAAATAAGCATTGAAAACCATTCCGTCTGAAAAATCACTGAGATAATCTTCACGCACATTAAATACTGCCCAAGCATCTTGCATATCAATAACAGTTACTACAGGAAAGCCTTGAGGTGCGAGTTCACCACTGTGTAATAGAACTTGAGACACTTCACCATCAAACCAACTTTTGATTTTAGTATCTTGGGCATAGGCTTCCACTTCCGCAACCGCACCTTCAGCCATACGGACGTTTTCTGCAGCGGCTCGTTTAGTTTCAACTCGTGCGCCTTCTTGTGCCATTTCGTACATTTGGAAAGCGGCACTTTTTGTGTACTTAGATGCTTGCCATTGAGTTAAAGCTTCATCACGTTTTTGCTCTGCTACTACGCCATCTTTATATAAGCTATCGATACGTTTGTAGGTTTTCTCCATTAAAGCTTCGGCGGCTTTCGCTTTTTGCCATTGATCTTTTGCAGCGTTAATCTCTTGCGACCTTGCTCCGTTTTCAGCTTGTTGTGCCATAGCTCCAGCCGCTTCTTTACCTGCAACGGCCTGCTCAAGTTTGGCTTCAATTTCAGGGCTGTAGATAGTAAAGACTGAATCTCCAACTTTTAACTGATCGCCTTTTTTCACCATCACTTCTTGAATTCTGCCAGCTACTTTAGAAGAAATACTGTATTGCTGGGCTTCAATTTGACCTTGAAGACGAACTGGCTTGGGTTGATAAGCAAGATAGAAGCTATAACCAACCCAAGTAATCAATAAAAGGGAAGTCAAAATAAGAAGAAGAACGGCTTTTAGGTTTTTCATGATAACTCTCTGATGAATTTATTTAATACGGTTTGGATGAAAAGCCGCAGCTTCATATTGTGCAAACCTTGATATTTGGTCACTTAAGGAAAGCAATTTGTTTAACGCTATAACATAGTTGTAACGTGCGATTTGTTGCTGCGTTTTAATATTCGCCAAATAAAGCTGTGCATCGATTACATCCAGCGATGTAGCCAATCCTTGAGTAAAAGACTTTTGTCGTAATCTAGAATTCTCTTCTGCTAACGCCAAGCTTGACTCTAAACCTTCCACTTCTTCTATTGCTTGTTCTGCGCTGTAATAGGTTTTCTCCACCAGCACACTTAAATCTTGATAGGCCTGTTGACGTAAATATTGGATTTGGGACACAGCACTATGAGCGGCTTGAAGCTTCTCAGATCGACCAGAATTATCCATTAGAGGGACAGTCACACCTATGCCAACATACCAATCAGGTGTTAAATCACTGGCTGTTGAATCATCTTCATATACCATGTAGTCCCCAAAGAGAAAGACACTAGGATAGTACTTCCCTTGTTCTGCTTTTATTGAACTAGATGCTTGTTTTTCTTTTGCATTTAACATGCTTAATCCAGGATAAGTAGCCAAAGCTTTATCGGTGAACTCAGATAAAGGTGGAAGAGTGTGGTTAACAAATAGCGTGCTGACTGGCGTGATTTTTTCTTTTTGATTCAAGATACTAGTCAATGCTGACAGGGTAATATCCAGATCACGTTGAGCTTTTTTTCTATCAACAATCGCTGTTGCAAGAGACGCATCAGCTTGCAAACGTTCAACGTGAGCAATTTGCCCTTGCTGCTCTAGCTTAATGGCAAAGTCACGATGTTGAGCCAGTGTTTTTTCAACAGACTTACGTGTATTTAAAACATCTTCCGCCAATACAGCGCTGAAGTAATATTGTGCTAGATCGTTATAACGCGCCTGAGTTTCAATATTAAGTTGTGCAACCGCTTCATCGGCACGGCCTGTAGAATAAGATTGAGCTGCTGTAATTTTGCCACCAGTGTAAATTGGCCACAAAACTTGAACCGAAGATGTAAAGCTTTCTTTCTCCGCAACCGTTAAGGACAAAGAACCAAATAATGCCGCGGCCGTAGCATTAGTTATACCTAGATCATCACCAGTAAAGGTTATCTCATCATTTAATCGAGTGTAACTCGCCCCTAAGGTAACGCTAGGATAGTTTAAAGCATCATTCGCTTTTTCTAATTGCTGATAACGTTCAACATTGGCCCGTTGAGCAGCAATTGAACTGTTCTTCTCTTGTAACAATAGCCATGATTGAGTGAAGTTTATTTCTTGGGCGCTAACAGAACATGCAGCCAAAAGAAGCAAAAACGAAAATAAAGACTTATATTTGATTTGATATTTAGTAGACATTACAGGCAACTCACTAAGTGGTTGTTCTCTCAATCTAAGTAAGAGATTCTAACCATATGGTACGCCTATAAGTTTTAATAATAGATGATTTAAATCAATTAATGCGGGGCTTATATCTTCTATATAAATCAAGAAAAAAGGACTTATCGTAAGTAAAAGTAAATACCTTTCTCAAAGGTCAGATTCTGAAAAAAATAACATGAGTCTCCTCTGACTGTTGGACATGATGAGTATGTTATATTATTTGCTGACCATCCTATTTACCACATTAACTTAAATTGACCAGAGATAAGAATATGCTCTCAGGCGTTTGTATCGGTACTAATGATCTTACAGCAGCAGGTGTTTTTTATGATGCTGTCCTAGCCACTATTGGAATGAGTTGTGTCTACTCAGACTCTCATGAAAAAGGCTATGCAGGCGCAGACGGTAAAATAACCCTATTTATTCTGACGCCATTTAATGGTGAAAAAGCCTCCTTTGGTAATGGCACTCAAGTGATGTTTTATGCAAAAGATGCTGACACCGTAAAAGCCTTTTATACCGCAGCTCTACTTAATGGAGGGGCAGACGAGGGCTCACCTGGACCTAGGGATTATCATCCAAATTATTACGGTGCTTATGTACGAGATCTTGATGGAAATAAACTCAACGTCTCAGTGGATATATCAAACCTCTGATACAAATTTAGAATAATTCATCAAGACGAAACACGACCATTGATGAATCAGATTGCCGGCTCTCCAAAATCATCTTGGTGGCCACCTGCCCCCCAGTTATTGGACGAAAACGTCGCAACCAAGGAAGAGTACATAAAATCAACATTAACCAACTGCCAATTTTTTCCGCCATACGAAATTCAGGTCGCTGCCCAATCAACAAAGAAGGTTGAAAAAGACTAATCCGTTTAAAAGGTAGAACCTTCACTTTCTCTTCTAGTTCCCCTTTCATCTTCAGATATGGGCTTTTACTGTGCTCATTTGCACCGCTAGAAGACACTAATAAATAATGATCAACACCCCTTTCTGACGCTATTTTTGCTGCTTTATATTGGTAATCAAGGTCAACGACACGTTGGGCAGCAATGGAACCCGCTTGCTTACGTGTCGTACCAAGACATGAAAACAAAATATCCCCATCGAATAGTTCAGAGTATTTTTCTAAATAATCAAAATCCACAACATGATTAAACACCTTAGAAGAAAAATGTTCCGCAGGTCTACGGGTAAGGGTAACCACCTTGCCAATATGTACAGCATCAGCCAGTTGATCTACCAAGGCACGACCAACTAAACCCGTTGCACCAATCACTATCGCGGTTTTGTTCATACAACTCTCTTTCTTCATGGTTTTATGATGTTCTTTTAAAGAACGACCTCTTGGTTCGTCACCTTCATGCAATACAACATCAGAATGTAAAAACTCAGCAGCCTCAGCAGAACCTTCCACTTTCACTGCACTGCGCTCTAACATCTCAGCTTCAAATTCGGTTAAAACGCTGCACCTTAAACCTGCTTCACGCCACTGAGACAAAGACCAACAACCTTTAGTTATATTTCTCGCCAAAGCTAACGCATCCAATAAAGCTTGGTTTGCACCTTGACCTTTAAATGGACTCATTGGGTGAGCAGCATCGCCAATCAAGGTGATATTATTACCCTTCTCCAATAATTCCGACGTCAATAATTCTCGATCATAAACCGGATATCCAGACACATACATTGCATTTGTTGCTGACAAAATCTGAGGAATAGGATCGTGCCATTGCGTTCTGCGGCAAGCTTCTTCTTTGAGTGCTTGAGCACCCTTCGCACTCAATGCTTTGGCGTCGTCTTCTGTCATCGGAAAGCTAAGTTGCCACATTATAGAATCAGACGAATAAGGCATAATGTAGATTCGTTCATTACCATTGGCCGTCTGAAAAACAGTCGCGGAATCCAACAAATCACTTTCTATACCTTCAATTTCATTCAAAGGACAAATCCCCAAAATCACAATACAACCAAGGTAACGCAAAGGCGTAGTTTCTTCGCCAATCAGCTGTTGACGCACCACGCTACGAATACCATCCGCTCCGACAATAAGATCCGCTTTCGCGTTTTTTAATTCTCCATCAACTGAAAATCTCAACGCAACACCATCTTTATCGTCAGAGAAACCAAGCAATAGATGATTCCATTTTACTTTTTTATATCCGCCTAATTGCTCTAACAAAGCCAAACGCAAAGATTGCCGAGCAATATGCACATTGGTTCGCTTTGGTACCGCATGTTTTATCTCTGCTTGATTCGATGCATCAGAAGCCGAATTATTGTCAGATTGCATCCACTTTCGCATACCCCATTCACCAACAACCTTACCTTCCGTTGTGTGAACCAAATGCCTTGTGGAAACTACACCTTCTGTTAATGAAGTAATACCCAAACCTTCAATGGCTTTCGTCGCTTGCTGCAGGGTCAAACCATAACCTTGAGAACGAGCATTAAAACTGCTATCACGCTCATAAAGCGTAAAAGGAATACCACGATGCAAACAGGCTACAGCTAAAGCAACGCCACCAATACCACCACCGATAATGGCAACATGGGGATAATTATCTATATTTACAGGAAGAGGTTTTTCAGCAGAAACTAATCCTGTGCCCATACAGTTTGAGCAGGATTCAAGATGACCTTTAGGACGTACAGGCTCTATACCTTCGCCTGACGTTTTAAATTCAGCCAACTGTTTTAAATACAACAAACGTACTTTTTTACGGAGTCGCCGGCTTCTCTTGCCTTGGCCCTGACATTCAGGACAAGATCTCCAATTACCGGTTTCTTTTTTATTCAACTTGGTCTTAACTCTCATTAATAAGGAAGGCTAACGACAACAATCATAATGAACTGCAGTCGTAAACAGCTTAACTATACAACATAGATCAAAGGCGGCTGTAATGGTTTTTGTTTGATAAAACCTAACGCTGGAAATAACAGCTGGAGTTTTACTGACGAGTTTTCCTAGTCCTAAATGTACATAACTGTAATTATCTTGGTAGAATTTGGAAATAACAAAATAAATAACAAAGAGACTAGCTTAAATGAAACTTTATAAAGCGTTAATCAGTACTGCGATTGGTTTAGCCGTTACACAATTTGGCTTCGCTCAAACTCAAATCACCTATAAGTCAGCCAAGACAAGTTCATCTTATTACCAAATGGCAGTAGAAATTTCACAAGCGGTAAAAAAAGACACCAATGGTGATGTAATCGTTACTGTTGAAGAAAGCCAAGGATCTGTTCAAAACGTCATGGAATCGGCTTTTCGCGGTGCTAACTATGTTTTTACAACCCCTCCTGCTTTGGTAAGTTTGGCCCAAAACGGTCAGGCGATGTTTAAAAATAAAAGTAATCCTAAATTCGATGACATCAGAGCGCTTTTCCCTATTCCATCTTTGACCATGCATTTTGTTGTATCAGAAAAAAGCGGCATTAATAGCTTTGCACAAATGGAAGGTAAAAGAATCTTGCTAGGCAAAGGGTCTTTCGGTGCAAATGAAGGCGCGAAATACATCAAAATGTTTGGCCTAGAAGGCAAAATAGACCTTGCTGAAGTAGAGCTTTCTAACGCGGTTTCAGCATTAAAAAATGGTCAAATTGACGGATTTGTTACATCAGGTTCTTTTCCTGCACCAAATGTCATTGAAGCCGCAGCAGGAACGCCAGTAAAAATATTGTCCTTGAGCGATGAACAAATTGCACAATCAAAGCGTACTAAACTAACAATTCCAGCAGGAACCTATGCCGGACAAGATACAGAAGCCACTACGACATCCTTACCTGTTGTGGCTTATACGAGCACAGCAATGGACGACGCTACAGCCTATACACTAACAAAAGCTTTTTGGAGCCAGAAGAAATTAATGTCTGATACGTCTCCATGGTGGGGCGGTGTATCTACCGATATGCTGAGCAATATCCAAGGTAAAATTCACCCAGGTGCAGCGAAGTATTATCGTGAAATGGGCGTCACATTAAGCCCTGAACATCAATAAACGTCGCGCTAATTAGCTACAAATAACTGAACAAGTAACTGAATACAAAGTAGAACTCACTTGATGAAATGTGGGTTCTACTTTTAAAACATTAACTCTATGTTTCTATTCCTCAAATCACATTTCTTAAACAGGCCATATCTATGCCTAGTAAATATTTTTGGGCCGGTTTTGGCTTCGTTAGTATTGTCTTTCATTTAACTCTGATTTTTTCAGGTCTAGTACCTAATTTAGTCAGCCGTCCATTGCATATGGCACTTGCCCTACCTTGGGCTTTTATCTTCTTAAGCAATACGCCTCTGCAACGTTATACGGGCTACTTATTCACCCTACTTGGCTTAATCGCTACCTTCTGGGTTGCCTACAATGCCAATGTATTATCAGACCAATATGGCTATATTAGCCAAAGCTATCAGCTCTGGATTGCCGCAGCGTTACTCCTCTGTGTTTTAGAAATGGCACGACGTTGTATCGGTTGGCCATTACCTATGGTCGCAGCGATTGCCCTTTGTTATGGCTTATTTGGGCAATATATACCGGGAGAATTTGGTCACCCAGGTACACCAATAGGCAGTTTTCTAGGAACCTTAACTATTGCCGAAGGCGGAATTTGGGGCAAACTAACTGGCGTTTCCGTTAGTATTGTCGCCATCTTTGTTATTTTTGGCGCAGTCCTTAATGCTGGAGAAGCAGGTCAAGGTTTTATGAACTTAGCGCTGACCGCAGCAGGAAGATTAAAAGGCGGTGCAGCAAAAGTCTCTGTCATTTCCTCTGCCTTGTTTGGGTCTATTTCCGGTTCAGCATCCGCCAATGTCGCCTCTACCGGCGCGATTACTCTGCCGGCCATGACCAAACTTGGTTATCCAAAATCATTAGCTGGCGCCACCGAAGCGGTCGCCTCGTCTGGTGGGCAAATTATGCCACCTTTAATGGGTGCAGGAGCTTTTGTCATGGTGGAACTTACGGGCATTCCTTACCAAAGCATCATGTTAGCCGCAATTTTACCTGCCATTTTGTATTTCTGGGCCGTGTGGGTTGGAATCGACGCCTTCGCTTTGCGTCATGATTTAAAAGCTGTCAGCAAAGATCAGCAACCAAGTCGCCGAAACCTATTGATTACCTGTAGCTTTTTTATGGTGCCATTTTCACTCCTACTTTGGGGAATGTTTGGGCCTGCTTATACGCCACAATTTGCAGCCAGTATTGCCATTTTTGGTGCCGCTCTTTTACTCTTCTTTAATTCAAAAGGTCTGTCCGATAAACAGCAAATTTTAAATCGTATTGAAGATGTTGGCACCAACGCGGGCAAACAAATCGCCATGATAGCCTCAATAATATTATGTGCATCCATTGTCGTTGGTGTGCTTTCTATTACGGGCTTAGGCGTAAAAATCACCTCGCTTATTATCTCAGGGTCATCTGGAATGCTTTGGCCTGCGATTTTATTAACCGCCATTGCCTGCTTAATTCTTGGAATGGAAGTACCGACTACCGCCGCTTATGTGATTTGTATTTCTGTCGCAGGGCCCGCACTGTCGCAATTAGGTTTATCACCGCTACAAGCTCACTTATTTGTGTTTTGGTTCGCTCTACTATCAACCATCACACCACCTGTTTGTGGCAGCGTCTTTATTGCCGCAGGAATGGTAAAAGAGAACTGGCTCAAAGTAGCGGGTACCGCCATGATGCTAGGCGTGGGCTTGTATTTAATTCCCTTGGCGATGATCGCCAACCCTTCTCTTATTCAACTGGGAGAGAGTCCATTTTTAGCCACCTTAAGCGCCTTAAAAATCGCACTCGCACTCTACTTTATTTCAATGGCGCTTATCGCACCGTTTAAAAAAATAAAGCGTGCCTTGTATTTAGCAATCGGCATAGTATTAATTTTCGGTTTTTCTATTTAGCCAACTATAAGTAATTCTTCATTAATTCTTTATGAAATAAAAGCCATCAACTCATTGACGAGTTGATGGCTTTTTATTACTTCATTCAATGTATAATCACAGTCCACATACCCTTTTAGGACAAACCCAGCATGTCTCTACTGTTCGAAGAACTTGATAGTCAAAATTCACCTTTAGGTGAAATATCCCTGCGTAGACGCCGTATTCCTGCCTTTGGCGATAGAGACATTTATGAAGTAAAGCTAGGCGAAGAGTTTCTTATGTCGAGCATGTTTGTTGATGCAGAAGAAGCCTTATCGTCGCTTGGTTTGGCGAAAGTTCAAGGCGATAACTTGAGCGTTGTTGTGGGTGGATTAGGCTTAGGTTACACCGCTGTCGAAGCGTTAAAAGACGAACGTATTGCAGAACAACTTGTGGTGGATGCATTAGAAACTGTCATTGGCTGGCACCAAGATGAACGTGTTCCATTAGGGAAAATACTCAATGCCGATACACGCAATCGATATGTGCTTGGTAGCTTCTTCGACCTAGCGACCGACCCAAGCACAGGCTTTGACCCAACTCATGCGGGCAAAAAGTTTGATGCTATTTTATTAGACATCGACCATTCCCCTACAGAATTTTTGAACCCTTCCAACGCAGGTTTCTATACGACAGAAAACCTATCTCTCATGGCAGAACAGCTTAAACCGAACGGTGTATTCGCCATGTGGTCGCAAAACCCACCAGAAGACAACTTTATTGCTTTATTAAACACAGTATTTGAAAGTGTCGATTCCCACCTAGTATCATTTTATAACCCGTTCCAAGGCGGAGAATCCACAAACTCTGTTTATGTTTGCGTGAAAAAATAAAGCGATAGAGTAAAACGCCTTTGTCACTCTCTGTCTTCTAGCGCGTTACGTAAGCCTTGAGTGAGGTGTTTTGGATGAGCCTGAGTTAACGACACTGTGTCACATTTTTGAAAACAACAAAAATCTCTAATAGCCTCAGCAAAAGCGTCTAGAACATCGCCTTCATCAAAATCATGCTGTTCAAAATGTAAGTATTTGATCTCCAAATGCTTCGTTTTCCGATGTGCTTTGCAATCCATTCGACCAATAAACTCAGCTCGATATAACAAGGGTAAAGAGAAATAACCATACTGACGCTTGGCTTCAGGAACATAACATTCAATTTGATAATCGAATAGAAACAGCGACCTAAGTCGTTCACGTTGAATAACGCTGTTATCAAATGGCGAAAGAATCAACAGTCGATTATTCAACCGAGGCAAAGGGCGTTCCAAAGCCCCGGTTTCTATTAAGAAGGTTTCACCTTCATTAACTTGTATCTGTTCTAACAAACCTTGCGCCAACCTATCATTAACGAGATTTTTAACGGCTTTGCGTAACTCCGCATTGCGACGTAAATAGGTAAAGCCTTTCAACGACACAAACCCATGACAACGCAACTGCTGGTTTACGATGTGTTTGGCAAATTCTTCAACACTCGGCATACTTGTATTAACGTGTGATGGCAAAACTCGCTCAGCAAGATCGTAGGTTTTCTGAAAACCTTCTCGATCACTGACCATTAAATCACCTTCCATATAAAGCTGGTCAAGCGCTCGTTTGGCCGGTTTCCAGTTCCACCAACCCTCATTCTTTGTCGCAGTATCTTTGTCTTTGGTATTGTTTTTTGTACTGTCTTTTGCGTTAGCCGCTTCTAAATCTCTGGATCGTAATGGACCATCAGTACGAATTCGCGCAAGCAACTCGTTCATCAGCGTCTTATCGGTATTTTTATACCAAGCATGCTGTCCGCTTTTAACAGCCTCTTTAAAAGGCAAAGAAAAACGAAAGTCTTCCATTGGTAAAAATGCTGCCGCGTGAGACCAATACTCAAACACATCGCCAGACAGCAATAATTGATTGGTCATTTCAGGTTTAAAATTAGGTACTCGGGAATGAAGTACATGATGATGCGCGCGTTCCACCACAGAAATGGTGTCGATTTGAACATAACCAAGGTGATGAATGGCTTTACATGCACCAGCCAAGCCACGACCATAAGGCTGTGCTTGCAGCAAACCTTGCGCGGCTAAAGCAATACGACGTAAACGCGCGAGGTCTTGTGGTCGTTTTATGTTCTGCATTTATTCACTAACTTCATGCAAAGAAATGATCGTCACACTTTTCACAGACTTCTCAAAATATTTTGCTTTCACCGCCAAATAATCGGAATTTGAAAAGAAATCTTTCATGTGTTTTTTACTCGGAAAGCGAATCGTAAAAAGACGATTAATATTCGCGTCCGACTTAGATAGTAAGACTTCAGACACTTTAAAATCAAACGTAAAAGCACCACCGAAAGTTGCCAAAATAGGCATCATGGCTTCACGGTATTCTTGATAAATATCCTGATCGATAACCTCAAGACCCATTATTCTTTCGTATGACATTGTGTTTTTCCTCGGAAGTATTTGTTGAAGTGGATTTCCCTAACTATCTTAGGGGGTACAGTGTCCATAATATCAAACTAAAAATTGTTGATTATAATTTTTAGTAAAATGACATGAACCTAGCTACCCCAAAGCTTCATCGATCCATGATAAAAGCTCGTTACTCATCAATAAGTTCTCGTTGGGACGTTTTTTCAGCTTTAAACTGTTCAATAGAACGGTTTAAATGTTCCCCATTGGCGGGTGAGCGAAGTAAATGGACGGTTTCCATAAGGCTATGATAGTAACCCAATGACATGACCACAGCGTCTTCAGAGTCACGGCGATTAATCACGGTAATATCAGCGTCGTTTATAACGCCATCTAAAACCGCTTTAAGATTATTTCTAGCTTCTGTAAAAGAGACAATTTTCATATGCAGTCTCGCCGTACATTGTATGGGAACAAGTGTTGGTGGAAAATCAAGTATTATCAAGAGTAATTTTGCAGCCATCTATTCGAATTTTTGTAAGATATTAATTATCTTTATTCCTGATGATTTTCCTGAAAATAAAAGTACTGACTTGGTTTTAATCATTTTGGCATTTTCAACGAAATGATGTTAGTCCCAGATGTTCCAAGTCACGGTCTTACCTGTCTTGTCATTACTCTTTTTTACTAAGCAAAACTTGATGTATCACTATTTATGGTGGAATAAAAAGATGACATTCCACTGAGGTAGTTGGGAGTTTCGAGGAGGAATGTCATCTTTTAAATGTCTGCACAGTACAACCACATCTTCCCCTTGAGGAAAAAGGGGAAGAAACTGTGATAAAGAGGTTACTCGCCGATGTGCCAGCCGTTGGTGATGGGATAACGGCGATCGCGGCCAAAACCTCGGGCGGTGATGCGTACGCCGGTTGGTGCTTGGCGACGTTTGTATTCGTTTAAGTCTACGAGTCGAAGGACTCGATAAACGGTTTCTCGGTCGAACTTTTTAGTAGCAAGAATCGCCTCTGCACTTTGATCTTCTTCTATGTACATACGTAAGATTTCATCGAGAATTTCATAGCTTGGTAACGAGTCTTCGTCTTTCTGATCAGGAGCCAGCTCGGCGGATGGTGGACGCGTAATAACTCTCTCAGGAATCACATAGCCGAGGGTATTACGGTATCGGCACAGTCTGAATACAAGCATTTTAAACACGTCTTTTAGGACTGAATAACCGCCAACCATGTCGCCATAAAGTGTCGCGTAACCCACGGCCATTTCACTCTTGTTGCCTGTAGTAAGAACCATATAGCCTTTTTTGTTCGAGATCGCCATTAAGGTCACGCCACGGGTTCGTGCTTGTAGATTCTCTTCTGTGGTGTCTTTTCCATAGCCTTCAAACTCTGGCGCGAGCACATCTGAAAACGCTGACACCATGGATTCAATAGGCAATACGCTGTATTTCACGCCGAGCAATTTTGCTTCTTCCTCCGCGTCGTGCAAGCTGATGGAAGAAGTATAAGTGTAGGGCATCATCACAGCTTGAACACGGTCTGCGCCAATGGCGTCTACCGCCACAGCAAGAGACAAAGCAGAATCGATGCCACCACTTAAACCCAATACGATGCCTTTGAAACGGTTCTTTTCAATGTAGTCACGCAATCCCAAAACCATGGCTTGATAAACGCTGGCTTCTTCGCTGAGTGCAGGTGCAATGCAGCCAGAAACAGGTTCAACTTTATTGGGTTGGTCGTCGTTGATGATCATATCAACGCAATACAAGCCAGCTTCAAACCAAGGCGCTTGCATGACTTTGTCACCTTTGACGTTCACCACAAAGGAGCCGCCTTCGTAGACTAATTCGTCCTGTGCGCCCATGTAGTTCACATAGACAATCGGCAAGCTGACTTCCGTTGCACGTTGGTGCAACAAAGCTTCGCGCTCGCCCATTTTTTCAATGTGGTAAGGCGATGCGTTTAGGTTCAAAATCAATTCAGCGCCAGCGGCTTTGGCTTGCGCTATTGGCTCTGGATGCCAAATGTCTTCACAAATGCTTAAACCAACATTTACGCCTTTAATTTTAACAACAACCGCTTCTTGGCCTTCGCTAAAGTAACGTTTATCATCAAAAACTAGGAAGTTTGGCAACTTCTGTTTCGCATATTCACCCAGCATTTTGCCTTGGTAAATCACGCTAGCGCAGTTGAATAATTCGCCATCAATACGGCGTGGATAACCAACAACCACATGGATGTCGCGTACTTCATCCAAGATTCTCGCTAAAGCAGATTCAATTCGTGGGTCCAGGCTAGGACGTAACAATAAATCTTCTGGAGGATAGCCTGTTAAAGTCAATTCAGGAAAAACCACTACATCAGCTTTTTCTTCATCGCGGGCTTTATTCGCCGCATCAATAACCGATTGGGTATTTTTCGTAATGTCACCGACCAGCATATCCAGCTGGGCCATTGCAATTCGTAATGTCATACAGTTGCTATCTCATGAACTCTGTTAGAATATGATGCTTATTGTCTGGAATTACCCAACTTAGGTAAAGTATATGATCGTACGTTTAATCGTTTTTATTGCGATTTTTTTCATCGCTTGGTGGTTATACCGTAAATTTATCACGTTTAAAGGTGATCAATCCCCTGCCAAGTCAGAAAAAGCGAAATCTTCAAAAAAGAAGAATCCCAAGAAAGAATGGTTCGATGTGAGGAATGTCAAACTTTTACACCTCGTTCCCATGCTATTCATGACCAAGAAGCCCGCCCATTTTGTAGTCCGGAACACTTAAAAGCCTTCAATAAAAAGAGCTAAAAGCACTTTAGGGTAATGTTTAAAAGAATAGCGAGGTCAGGATTATGAACCAATAATGCTGACCCAGCCATTTGATATCAGTTTTCCTTCTCTCCACCACCAACAAAGATAATCCTGTTGATTCTGTGTGGCACAAAGTCGATATGAAACGGATAACGCTGTGCTTTCATCTATCAACCCTTCTCCTACCGATTCATAACGAAACCATTGATAATACACATCTTGGTTATCAAATTGCCATTCACTTTCATGGCCATTAATTTGATCCATAAACAAATCACAAAAACCAACGCATTCGCTATCTAGTGCAGATGAAAAATCAGGCGTAATGATAAACTCAGACTTAAATGCCGCCCAAATTTGTTGCTCTTCTTCCACATCGCTCAATTGCCCTCGCCATTGATAGCTTGCTAATAATTCATCTTGATAACGTACCGACAAGGTCGACACAGCAAGTAGAAGTCCAATAATCGGCAAAGAAACCCACCCACCCAGAGAAGTTAGTAAAGGAAAAGCCATTTACGTTAGCCTCCTTTCAGCAGGATAATTTGATTGCCAACACCCTGACAAGGCGCGACATAATGCCAAGTATCACCGCGCATAGAAACATAGTCTTGATGCAACTGAGCGCCAGTCGACAATTTACAATTACTCAATCTATATTGATATTCAACCCACAAACCACGCACGCTTTTTAAAGCATAATCACCATAGCGCGTCTCTAACGTATCAACCAAACCATTATCGTCTTCATCCAGCAAGGGGAAAACCGCCAAGCGTTCGACGCCATTCCATAATTCCAAGGAGTTACCACTTTCTTCTGGGGTTCTCCAAAACGCAGTCCAACCATCCTTTCCTGGTGACAAATACCAATAAAATCCATCTTGGCTTTCTATTACACCAGGTTGACCAAGGGTGAAATTATCGTCTAGTTGTATTGTGGTCTTATTACTTGTGACAGACAAAACTTGACCTGAATAACTCGCGACGCAATTGGAAAAAATCATCCTATCACCCGCTTTCCAATGGCAGTCCAATGGTGTTTCAAAGGGATTTTCCGATACTGTCATAGATGCTCGACACAAACCATAATCGACACCTCGTAACCAATCCGAATCCTCCATTACAGTACGAGAGGAAAGACGATCGGGTTTAGAGGATCCTGCTTGTATGGTCAAAAATAAATCCTCATCATCCCTACAATTCGAAGGTACTAAACGTGTCCATTGAGCTTCAAAATGTGCGTCGATAGCGGCTTTAATTTTGTGTTGATCCTGATAGGTTTGTGCCAATAAATGACGTTCCTGTAGCCGAGAAAACGCCATAACCAAGAAAGGCAAAAATAAAGACACCAGAAGAACCACCAACAATAACTCAACCAAAAGACTGCCGCGCTGTGCTTTAAATGAGAGTGTTTTAAATTGATACGCTTTAAAGAGCCTCATTCATCACTCTCCTCAACAGACATTTCATGAAGAGAAGCGTGAAACCAGTCTTGCAACTGACTGCCACGGCAAGATTCACAATCCGGATAAGTAATACCCAATTCTACATTGTCATCTTTGACCCACGACACATCACCGACAAGTTGCGTCATAGAAGTTTGCTTTTGCTGATTCTCGACGTGTTTTCGTTGCTCTTCCGCCAATTGAACAGACTGCCATTGGGCTTCGCTTTGCCGCTGAGCAAGGTGAATAACCACAGAAAACAAAGCTAAACATAAGATAATTTCAATCATCATCCAGCCCTGTTGCCGTGACTTAGATGATCGTTTTTTGGACTGCTGTTTTGTAAAAAACAAAGTAAAAGAAGGTTGAGGCTTCATAAGCACATGCCCTCTTCTTTTTCTTGTAGATCTGTTAAATAAAAACGACCACTTTGATTTAAAACCAAACCCGCCTGCCAAGTGTCTAGGCAAAATTCAAAAGTACCGTTTTGATAACCAGACAGGCCATTACTTTGAAATTCAATCTGTTGCTTATTAACAGGGAAACCTTGCCAATAAACGTTTAAGTCCTCATCAAAGGAAACTCGCTGATAAGTTTTATCATGATCATGAGAAAGATCATCTTGATACAAAACAAAACCTGATGACCAATTTCCATCACACTCGGTACCACCACATAAGTAACTTACTTGACCACTAATAACAGCCAACTGGCGAGCTTGAGTAATCGCATCAGACAATTGTTTTATACTAGTTTGAATGGTGTTTTTATTTTGAGATGCTTGGTCAAGCACTAAAAATTGAGCTGAACCTACGTAGGCAAAAATACTTAAAATAGCTAGAACACAGAGTAATTCTAGTAATGAAAAACCACCTTGATGGTTCATTGGAAACCTCCTTGTTTTTTGATTTCTTAAAAGACATGAGCATCCTTACTCATGTCTATCATTCTGATTTTAGATTACTCTTTTATTAGAACTAATTTTCTGCAAACCATTTATTAATATGATTCGCAATCTGTCTTGGTTTTTGAAAAGGCAACGAATGGTCACAAGCACTTATGGTTTTGTGTTCCCACGCTTCATTACGCTGATTCAATAATTCATAGTGCTGTTTTAACGACTCATGACTTAACTCACCAGAAAACAAAAATACCTGACCCGAAGCCGCTATCATCTCGTCTCGCAAACTCGGCTGTGTTGACATAATTTCAACATGATCTGTTACCGCATCCAAGGCATAGGCAAATCCAAAAGGACGATGTGCAAGGCGAGATTGCGTTGTTGCTTCCGCTACTGGATGTTTACGACGATTTGGTGAAACACCATCCATAAAAGACGCTACTCCCAGTTCCACATCACCCGTTTCTCGAATCAATTTAGACGCATGACGATACTTTAACCGAACTTCCATTAGCGTTGATAAATCTTCTCTATCAAAAGATGCTGGCTCTAATAGGGCCATTTTTACATGTAATTTCCCTTGCAGACTACGTCGATAATTCAAATTTAACGCTACCAAACCACCAAGTGAATAGGCAACCAGATCAAATTCGTCCCATTTAACGTGCGCTAATAAGGCTTCTACTTCGTCAGTGAGTTCATCAATTGTTACTGGATCTTCTTCTCCATGATGATGAAAAGAATCGCCCATGCCTTTTAAGTCAGGGACTAGCATCCAACGCCACTGGGTAAAATACGGCAACATTGGAGAATAGGTAATCTCTCCTGCAACGCCCGCACCATGCAAAAGCAGACAAACACGGTCCGTTTGGGCATTCGGATTTTCATAAAGACGATACGCAATGCGTGCTTTTGGTAAAGAAAGAAAAAAACGTCAGACACTTACAATTACCCTGTGAGGAACTTTGTTAAAAGAATACAATGAGATAGATAATTGAATTTTACTAGGTATTAAAATAAATGTCAGAAATTAAACGGGTGAATCTCCCTTACCAGGCATCGTTACTGTCTTTCTTTTCTGCCGTGCGAGACTTACCTTTTCCTGCTCTGCTTGACAGTAACCATGAACATTTTACCGATACAAAGTACGATATATTAGTAGCAAACCCCTTGGCGCGTATATTCCCTCGCAGTAACTATCCGTCCACCAACCAACAACCTATTACATGGTATACAGATCCGCTTTACACATTAAGCAATGCAGATAACCCAATGTCTTTGTTGAGTGAATTAATGTCCTTAATTTGCCAAGAACCTTGGGCAATATCTGCACCAAAAAACTTGCCATTTACTGGCGGCTTGTTGGGTTATTACAGTTACGAAAGTGGCCATTTTGTCGAGCGTTTACCAGACACTGTCAAACATGATATTCAATTAGATAGACTAAGTATGGGACTTTACGCTTGGGCGGTGATAACGTCTCATGATAAAAAAACAACTGAGCTGATTATCACTCCTTGGTGCAGTGACCAAGAAAGCACTGATATTCTTAGCCGGTTAGGTTCTGCTTGTGACAGCTCACTTTCTAATATTCAGACAGATCAAAATACGTCATTTGCTTTGCAAACACCTTTTGTCTCTAACATGACAGAAGATGATTACGCGCAAAAATTTGCCAAGGTGCAAGAGTACATTCAGTCCGGCGACTGTTATCAGGTGAACTTAGCACAACGCTTTTCCAGCACTTATCAAGGCGATACCTTTACTGCTTACCAGACCTTACGAGACGTATGCCCAACACCATTTTCGGCTTACATGGAGATATCGCCTGAACAAAGCATATTGAGTCATTCACCAGAACGTTTTTTATTGTGTGATAACGGTCGCGTAGAATCAAAACCCATCAAGGGAACCATTGCTCGCGGCAGGACTCCAGAAGAAGACAAGACCAATGCTGACTGGTTAATGGCATCGGAGAAAAATCGTTCTGAAAACTTAATGATTGTCGACTTATTACGCAATGATCTTGGTCGTACTTGCCTAACTGGCAGTATCAAGGTGCCTAAGCTATTTGCATTAGAAAGCTACGCCAATGTACATCACCTAGTATCAACGGTAGAAGGTCGGATTGACCGAGCGGATCAAGCCATTTGTGTATTTCATCAAAGCTTTCCTGGTGGCTCTATTACTGGTGCCCCAAAAATTCGCTCAATGGAAATTATTGATGAGCTAGAACCCCATGAACGTTCTGTTTATTGCGGTTCCATTGCCTATTTCAGTGCCAACGGTCAAATGGACTCTAGCATTGCCATTCGAACACTTGTCGCTGACCATGGAAATCTACATTGTTGGGCTGGCGGTGGATTAGTTTCGGACTCAAAAAACCAAGAAGAATATCAAGAAACCTTTACCAAAGTAGGTAAATTAACTCATACTCTAGAACATGTCTTTTTGAAATAGGCCGTATCATGTCTGACATAGAGCAGTTTTTAAATGCTCCTCCGATTGACCTGAGCTTGGATGAAATTCGCGCTGCCTTAGACAAGGAACCTTATGCGCAACAAATTCATAACCCTGACGAGGAAATGTTCCCCAATGGTTATGGGTTGGATTACCGCTCAGCTGCTGTACTCATTCCAATCTGGCGCAAGCCAGAAGATGGCGAACTGTATGTGCTCTTAACGCAACGCGCCCTACACATGCGCAATCACCCAGGACAAATCGCCTTTCCTGGTGGCAAGCATGATCCTGACGATGCCAGCATTCAATACACTGCACTACGTGAAACACTAGAAGAAGTTGGACTCGCCCCAGATTGCTTCGATCTGCTAGGCGAGTTAGGCGATTACTGTACGTTATCAGGTTATTGCATCAAACCTGTTATTGCTGAAATGACGCGGAGAAGTGAATTAAGCCTGTGTGAAGAAGAAGTAAAATCCGTTCATTGGGTGCCTTTGCGTCATTTACTTACTCCGCAAAACTATCGCTTCAAAAAGAAAAAACTCGACTCTATTTCCCGTGGCTACTTTGAAGTAGAGTACCAAGAAATTCGTATCTGGGGCGTCACAGCGGGCATCCTCTATGGCTTTTATCAAACCCTAGCCAAACATATCCGCTAGTACCTCATGAAGCATTATAAGGTTAGTGTTCTTTCGTCTTTTATTTCGGCGTCGCAACTTGATATGGTACAGCTAACGTAACTTATTAATTGGATACTAATCTAATGCCTGCATTTGATTTAGCGTCTTTTGTTGCTAACAACAAAGAAGACGAAGCTCAAAAAATCATCCATAACGCGATGAAATCATTCGACAATATTGCCATATCTTTTAGTGGCGCCGAAGATGTTGTTCTGATTGATATGGCGGTCAAAGCCAAAAAAGACATTCATGTATTCTCTTTAGATACAGGTCGTTTGCACGCTGAAACCTATCGTTTTATCGAACAAGTTCGTAAGCATTACAACATCAAGATAGACGTTCTTTCTCCTGATCGTGCTGCACTTGAAGCTTTTACTAAAGAAAAAGGCTTATTTAGCTTTTTTGAGGATGGGCATAAGGAATGCTGTGGCATCCGTAAAGTTCAGCCCCTTAAGCGCAAGCTCAGTACACTGGATGCTTGGATTACAGGTCAACGAAAAGACCAAAGCCCAGGCACTCGCAACGTTTTAGAATTTGCCGAAAAAGACAGCGCTTTCAGTACAGACAAAAAAGACTTATTCAAATTCAATCCGTTGGCTAATTGGTCTTCTGAAGACGTTTGGAATTACATAAAAATGTTTGATGTGCCATTCAATGAATTACATTCAAAGGGCTTCACTAGTATTGGTTGTGAACCTTGTACTCGTGCGGTATTGCCAAATCAGCATGAACGTGAAGGTCGTTGGTGGTGGGAAGAATCCGAGCACAAAGAGTGTGGCCTACATATTGGTAACTTGATTCCAACTGCACAGCAATAGTTTTAACCGAAGCAATAAAATTTAAAAAGGCCGATCCTTGAAAGAGTATCGGTCTTTTGTGCTAACGCCATCTACTAATGCACTTTCTCTACATCACTTTGATTGGAAGCATACGGTTCGGAATCTTTATTTTTTGTCATTAGATACACTTGCCATGAGGCCGTAAAGTTGTCATAACACTTCTCTAACGCTTTGATATGATCAAGTAGAATCTTGCCCGCATTGGTTATTTCGGTTGTGCGACCATGTCGAATTAATAAAGGCTCGCCCAAACCACACTCCAGCTTTTGAATATGCTGGCTCACTGCAGGTTGGGTCAACCCTAACTGCTTGGCTGTTCGGGTAAAACTCCCTGTTTCCACCAAGACTTTAAATGTCATGAGATGCTGTGTATTGAACATAAAGATTCCTTATAATAAATTCCATTATGCCCAAAGCTTTTTTTACGAACATTGACCTATATCGTGTTTTGATGAAAGATTGCTAATCTCGATAGGTGAAACTCCTTAGTCTTAGAAAGATTACTATAAGTTGGATGACAAGCATGGCAAACGCGCAAGATGACGATCTACTACCTTGGCACGAAAGACAATCTGGCCATAAAGCATCCCGTGACAATGACTATCGAACGCCTTATCAACGAGATCGAGCGCGTATTATTCACAGCGCAGCTTTTCGTCGTTTGCAATCTAAGACACAAATCCTCGCCATCCGCCAAAACGACTACAGTCGCACACGCCTAACCCATTCTCTCGAAGTTGCACAAATTGGAAGCGGCATAGTACACCAACTAAAACACAGCTCACCTACCGATGCAGACTTCCAAAAATGGCTAGCCGATGACGCCTTAATTGAAACTATCTGCTTAAGTCATGACATCGGTCACCCACCATTTGGACATGGTGGCGAAGTCGCTTTGAACTACATAATGCAATCCAATGGTGGTTTTGAGGGTAATGCTCAATCGTTACGCATCTTAGGTAAACGTGGCTCTTATTCTCCAATCTATGGTATGGACGTTACCCGTCGCGCATTGCTTGGCATTTTAAAGTACCCAGTTTTACACAAAGACGTCGTCGGTTCTTATCCAGAAAAGCCAACGAATTTTCGTCAATTCAAAGCATCCGACTGGGCGCCACCAAAATGTGTTTATGAAGATGAAGCCGAACTATTAAATTGGATCATTGAACCTTTTAGCCAAGCGGACAAAATCGCATTACAAGAAGTAAAAGAAACTGAGTTTGGTGGGCATGCTAAAGCCAAACACGCCAGCTTCGATACAAGTATAATGGATCTAGCCGACGACATTGCTTATGGTGTTCATGATCTAGAAGACGCTATTGTGCTTGGTATGGTCACCAAAGATATGTGGCTCGAACACCTCGAGCCGAAGTTATCTTCCCTCGCCTCGCCATATTTAGCGAAAAACCTTAACAACATTCGCACACAGCTTTTTAGTCGTCAAAGCCACCTACGCAAAGAAGCTATTGGAGATCTAGTTAGTTGGTTTATCACCTCGTGCCAAGTTGTTGAGAATACAACTTTTGAACATCCTTTGCTGCGCTTTCAAGTTGGCCTACCAGAAGGTCAGCGCCAAGCTCTTTCCTTACTGAAACAATTCGAAATGCAACACATTATCCAACGACCAGAAGTGCAAATGCTCGTTTATAAAGGCCAGCAAATGCTGTTAGAAATGTTCGAAGCTTACACAGCTGATCCGAATAGATTATTACCAAGAGAGATCGCGACAGAATGGCGTAAAAGCCAAGAACGAGGTGAGAACGGACTAAGAATCATCTGTGACTACATGGCATCCATGACCGACGACTACGCCAGCCGCATGTACAACAGATTGTTTGTTCCAAGTTTAGGATCAGTTTTTGAACCAATGTGATTAAAATATCAGTTTCTTCCCTTTTCTTTAAAGGGAAGAATAGGAGGTAACTTGGTCAAAATTCAAGTAGGCTTTTTTCCCTGCAAAAGTGCCTCCATGTATTTAGTAAAGCGCCTTTGCCTCGTTTCCGACTTTTTCGCGCTTAACAATCCATAAGCAATTGCATAACGGTTGGATTTATTCAGCGTTTCGAAAAATTGCTTCGCATTCGGCTCTCCTTCCAATGCTGCTAAGAAATCATCAGGCACTTCCATTTCACTAACAGCATAGGCATTCTCCCAGCGGCCATCCGCTTTCGCAGCACGAACATGCACAAGGCCTGATTTTTCCATTCGACCTTCGCTGATCAAACACTCAACATGATCTCGGTTTCTCTTCGACCAAATACTCCGTGCTTTTCTCGGCGTGATTCTTTGAAGGTACGCTTGATCATCAATCGACTTTTTAACACCGTCTATCCAACCCCAGCACAAGCATTCCACCACCACATCATCCCAGGTCACACTGAGCACACCAGACTGCTTTTTAAAAATCTTTATCCACAGTTCACTTTCAACCGCATGATTCGCCTTAAGCCAATCAGCAAGATCGTTTGTTGTCGAAAAGGTTAACGTTTTTTGAGGGTTCGCTTCAGGCATGATGGGAGACTCTAATAAGTGGGAGTTAAACCTAAATTCATATAATAAGTATTAATCAATAAAAGTTGATGTCTGGATCAAAAAATCAGGAAATACTAAAACTCTCGCCCAAGAAGGTAGACGTCTTCTTTCATGTGTTCGCCTTGGGCAATATTCGGTAATAACCCCCATTCATCGAAACCTTGTCGTCTGAAAAAGCCTTGACTGCTGAAGTTACTACTGTAGATATAAGCGACGAGATGGGTAAAGCCAATCTGGTTTCGATGATTTTCTAAATACTGGAAGATTTGAGTTCCGATGCCATTGGATTGATATTCAGGTAAAACATAGAGGCTTATTTCTGATGCACAGTCAAAGGAAGGTAAGCCATAGAAAGGTTCGATTGAACACCAAGCCATCACTTGGTTATTTTCTTCAAACACAAGCATTGGATGTTTGTCTGTGGCAATTTCCAACCAATCCATAACATCGAGAAGACCAATGTTATTGTTTCGTTGAATACTGTCAATGAAGGGATCACATTGCTGGAAAATGGCAAGTATTTGGGGAGCATCATCTAGCTCTGCTGTCCGAATATTCCCCATATTAATACCTTTATTCACAACTCGTTTACTTTATTAAAACCTTGATCAGAGTTTAACCTTGCTCAAGTAGAGTGCGTAAATCAATGATGGCCGTGTTAGCACGAGAAATATAAGACGCCATGACGAGAGAGTGGTTCGCCAATACGCCAAAACCGCTGCCGTTTAAGATCATTGGTGACCAGATGCTGGCTTGTGTTGCTTCCAGTTCACGAATGATTTGACGTAAGCTAACAAGAGCATTCTTGTCTTGTAGAGTAAAAAAGAAATCCACTTCGACTGCACGGAGCATATGAACCAAAGCCCAGCTGGTGCCTCGCGCTTCGTAGAACACATCATCCACTTTTGACCAAGGGGTTTTCACGTATTGATACGTACCTGTATCGCTGGTTTGACGAGCGTTTTTCTCACCTGCTAAATCGGTATTTTCACGAACATTGGCAACACTGGCAGAAAGGCGCTGAGACAAGCTTCCTAACCGAGTACTGACATCTGATAACCAATCCGATAAATTATCAGCACGGGCATAAAATTGCGCATCATTTTTTGATGTATCTGCTAAGCGATCGAGGTATTCCATGAGCTCCTTGTTACCACGACGATATTCGCTTTCACTAGATGGTAACGCCCAACTTTTAGTATCAAAGTTAAACTGCGGCTCAGCAATTTTTAAATTCACGTCTTCGGTAGATTGAGATTGAGAACGGCTGAACTCTTTTCGAAAGGCTCTGGCTAGGTCACGGGATTGAACCAATACACCGAATTCCCATGCTGGCATGTTATCCATAAATATTCCCGGCGGCATAAGGTCATTAGTAATAAAGCCGCCCGGCTTGTCTAATAGGGTTTCAATAATGGTGTGTAGTGTACTAGCAGTTGTATAGCCAACAACTAGTTTTTTACTGTTATCAAGATAACCACCTTCTGCTGCTTTTTCTTTTGCTGTGGCAACAACATCAAATTGCTCTGGTTCACTGCTCCAATACATGCCCAAGAAGCTAAGGAGTATGGCAATTACCAATATAGCGTACATGGCTGTTTTACCCAGCCCTGAAAAATTAATATTTTGTTTCAAATGCTGCAATTTATCGGTTAACCACGACATTGTTGACCTACCTTAATTCTGTTGTAACTCGACCATGTAATTGGCACGACGAAATGTCATCGCACGTACACGGAACTCTGGAATACGACTATTAATGATCTGATAAATCAGACGAGCTTCTTTATCGTTTGGCCAGTATATTTCTAAGGACTGACCCGTTCTTGATACGATGTCTATAATAGGCTGAATTTCTGAAATTATCTCATCTTCGCTCAAACTAAAAAGCGTTTTCGGCAATAAATATTGCCCTTCTTTCAATTCTAATGGCTCAACCTTTTTCTTCTCTTGCTTTACTATACTCTTACGCTGTGTTTTTAAGTCCGTTATGCGAGAGGTCATTTCAACAATCAAAGGGTCTTCTGGATTAACAGAGCGGGCATAATCTAAATATCGTTCTGCTTTTTGATAGCTTCGCGCTTTTGCTGCTGTCCACGCCCAATCAGTATATACATCCACTATATTGGCAATACCTTGTGTGGCTCTAAAGTTACCGGGATCTCGCCCTAACGCTGCTTGAAAGTACAAATTGGCATTATCATCTTCTGGCGTTAGTAGTCTTTCAGTGGCCAATGCACGTTCACCTTGTTCAAGTAGGTCAAGGGTAATAAGCTCGTACGGTGTAAGTGGCTCTTCAGTTATGTCAGAAATAACATTTTTAGATTCACTATCTGTAGATATATCATTTTCTATGAAGTTTTCGCTTGCTACAGGGTTTTCATTTTCTATAGAGCTATCATCATCTAAATGTGCATCATCTATTGCACTGACCTCAGACTCAAGCTCTGATTCAGACAAATTTTCACCTGATGGTGCAACATTTTGCTGACATCCAGTGATGAAAAGCACAAAAAATAAAAAAGAAACGAGGTTTTTATTCAATTTATCCCCTTGTGATTGGCAACTTTAAAGTGGATTGGTAGTCTACATGCCACAACGAATGTGATGAAATATAAGTTCTCTATTAGAACAACACCTTCCACCTGATTGAAGATATATATGCGCTTATTTACCTTACTGCTTTTATTGCTTGTTAACAGCTCCGTCCAAGCATTTACGTTTGGGCCAACGTCTAAAATTTCAGAGCCCGACTTTCTTCCCGTTGAGCAAGCTTTTCAGTTCGCTATTTCCTCCCCTGAAGACGGTAAATTTATCGCTGAATGGCAAATTCACGATGGTTACTATTTATACCAAGAACAATTCACTTTGTCTGGTAAAGATGCAGACAAATTGCATTTCGCACCATTTCCTTCAGGCAAAACAAAACAAGACCCTTATTTTGGTTTAGTCACGACTTATCGCAACCAAGTAACGTTACCTATCTACTATGACATTAATCTTCCTGCAGGAACTAAGGTAAATGCAACACTAGGGTATCAAGGGTGTGCAGATGCTGGGTTATGTTATGCCCCTCAAAAAATTTCAATTAATTTTACTGTCCCCCTATCATCTCAAGCAACATCAACACCTGAAGTCACAGCCAAGCAAACAGCAACAAGTGTTGGTGCCACTTCAGTCAACAATTCGGTTAATAAAGTCCCTCTATCTGAGGCTCAATCTGTTAGTCAACTGATTGATTCAAGTAATTTTTGGACAACGATCAGTGTATTATTTGGCTTAGGTCTACTATTATCCTTTACACCTTGCGTCTTACCTATGGTTCCCATTGTCAGTGCTATCGTTGTTGGCACACGTCGCTCCAAATTAGGTGCCTTTTATTACAGTCTGATTTATGTCTTAGCAATGGCCCTAACGTACGCCGCAATTGGTGGTCTAGTTGGTGTGTTTGGCACTCAACTCAACTTACAAGCACAATTACAGAATCCTATTTTACTGGCAATCAGCGCCTTTCTATTTGTACTTCTCGCACTTTCCATGTTTGGTGTTTATGAACTCAAACTGCCTTCGTCTTGGCAACAAAAACTGCAATCGTCCACCAGCAGTACGGGTTCTACATGGCAATCAACTGGTAGCGTTTTCTTAGCCGGTGTTTTAGCAACTTTAATTGTTTCTCCTTGTGTTTCTGCTCCATTAGCTGGAACGTTACTTTATATCAGTAGCCAAGGTGATGCTTGGTATGGCGCAATTATGCTATTTATCATGGCGATTGGGATGGGAGTGCCATTGCTATTAGTCGGACTATTCGGCCCTAGAATATTACCTAAAAACGGCGAATGGCTAGAAGATATTAAAGTACTTATGGGGTTCGGTTTATTAGCCGTTTCTATTTGGCTAGTAACCCGTTGGCTACCTTTGGAAAGTCATTTGTATTTATGGGGGACTCTAGCAATTGCCATTAGTAGTTACTTTATTCATCGTAATAACAGTGGCATATCTCACCCCGTTCGTTGGTTTTTTGCTTTAGCTTTTTTCATTATTGGCAGCATTGAGTTATTAGGTGGTGCAATGGGAAATACGACACCAACGGAACCATTAAAGAAACTCGGCTCAACATCATCAATCAGTACTGTACAAAAATCACCAACATTTGATGGAACCATCACTAGTTTGGAAGAATTGGACGCTATTGTCGGCAATAATGACAGTCGCCCTATTCTTTTAGACTTGTACGCAGATTGGTGTATCAGTTGCAAAGTTGTAGAAGAGATGTTTGTGTCGCCAGAGATTCAACCTTTGCTCAATAGCATTCAACTTATTAGAGTTGATGTAACGGAAAATTCAGCAAGCAACCAAGCACTTATGAAAAAGTTTAATTTGTTCGGACCACCTTCTTTGGTTTTTTTAGATTCCCAAGGAAATGAACGTAAAGAGCTCTCATTAATTGGCGAACCAACTAAAGCCGATATAGTGGGACGTTTAGATTATGTTATACATAATTAGTACGACAATATAGAAAGTTTACTAGAGATCAAAAATAAATCAACACAAACATTTTTAGGTTTTTTTGCAGCATAACTGGACAATATCCTGCTTTTTATCGATAATTTCGGTTTACAAGCTTTTACATTTCTATTTTCAAAAATAGTTCTGTTTGACACAATAATGTATTTAAGCGAAGAAATTTATAATAGTCAGTGATCAATGAAGTCACTGAATCATTAATATTGACAGAAGAGAGTAATCATGGACATTCGTAAAATTAAGAAACTGATCGAGCTTTTAGAAGAATCTAACGTCTACGAGATCGAAATCAAAGAAGGCGAAGAAGCTGTTCGAATCAGTCGTGGTGGTGCCCCTGTTATGGCACAAATGCCAGCTCCTGTAATGGCAGCACCAGCTGCTGCACCTGTCGCTTCTGCAGCCGCCCCTGAAGCACCAGCTGCTGTTTCTGGTCATACGGTTAACTCTCCAATGGTTGGCACTTATTACAAATCTTCTGCACCAGGTGCTAAAGCTTTCATTGAAGTTGGCCAAAAAGTAAATGCCGGCGACACTATCTGTATCGTAGAAGCAATGAAAATGATGAACCAAATTGAAGCCGATAAATCTGGTACAATTGGCGCTATTCTTGTTGAAGACGGCGAGCCAGTGGAATTTGATCAACCACTTGTTACTATCATTTAATTCAAAGCAATAGGTTTCATCATGCTCGATAAGGTATTGATTGCTAACCGAGGCGAAATCGCGCTACGTATTTTACGTGCGTGTAAAGAACTCGGTATTAAAACGGTTGCGGTTCACTCTAAAATTGACCGTGACTTATTACATGTTCGCCTTGCAGATGAGTCTATCTGTATCGGCCCAAATCCTTCAGCACAAAGCTATCTGAATATTCCAGCGATTATTAGTGCGGCAGAATTAACAGATACTTCAGCAATACACCCAGGTTATGGCTTTCTTGCTGAAAACGCTGACTTTGCGGAACAAGTTGAAAATTCTGGTTTTGCTTTCATTGGTCCAAAAGCTGAAACAATTCGCCTTATGGGTGACAAAGTTTCTGCAATCAAGGCAATGAAAGAAGCTGGCGTACCTACCGTTCCTGGATCTAACGGTCCTGTACCATCTGATCCAGCAGAATGTATACGCATTGCTCATGAAATTGGCTTTCCAGTTATCATCAAAGCTGCGGCTGGTGGTGGTGGTCGCGGTATGCGCGTTGTTCACAACGAAGGCAGCCTACTAAAATCAATCAGTATCACTCAATCTGAAGCCGGCTCCTACTTCGGTGACAGTACGGTTTATATGGAAAAATTCCTACAAAACCCACGTCACGTAGAAGTTCAGGTACTTGCTGATGGTCAAGGAAATGCGGTTCATTTATACGATCGTGATTGCTCGCTACAACGTCGTCATCAAAAAGTATTAGAAGAAGCTCCAGCTCCAATGCTAGATGAAACATCACGCCAAGCTTGTTTAAAAGCTTGTGTAGATGCTTGTATCAAAATCAACTATCGCGGCGCGGGTACATTCGAATTCTTGTACGAAGACGGCGGCTTCTACTTCATCGAAATGAACACTCGTGTTCAAGTAGAGCACCCTGTTACTGAAATGGTAACAGGTGTTGATATCGTTAAAGAACAACTTCGCATCGCTAGTGGCTTGCCATTGTCGTTGAAACAAGAAGATATCAAGCTAAATGGCCACGCTGTTGAAGCTCGCATTAATGCTGAAGACTCTAAAACTTTCATGCCTTGTCCAGGTAAAGTGGATTACTTCCACGCACCCGGCGGTATGGGTGTTCGCGTTGACTCTCATTTGTACAGCGGCTACACAGTTCCACCAACGTATGACTCCATGATCGCTAAAATCATTTGTCATGCACCGGACAGAACAGCTGCACTAAAACGTCTTTCAGGCGCTCTAGATGAAACGTTCATCGATGGTATCAAAACCAACATTGAGCTACAGAAAGATCTAGTAAATGACGCAAACTTCATTATTGGTGGCGTTAACATCCATTACTTGGAGAAAAAACTCGGTCTTTAAAGGTCGTAGTTTCGTCCCTAGTGATTGCATAAATCACTAGGGACTATCATTTTCCTCTCGCCTCTCGCACAAAGCTTCGTTATTCTATCCCTGTTTATTTATTGTTGGACTCCACTTTATGCCTTGGCTTCAAATTTGTATCCACACTACACCTGATCACGTTCCTGCTTTCGAAGACACTTTATTAGAGTGTGGCGCTATGGTCGTCACCTTCGAAGACGTTCATGATGACCCTGTATATGAACCAGATTTAAACACCACTCCTTTGTGGAAAAACACTAAGGTCACTGGGTTATTTGAAGCAGACACAGATATCGAGACTATTCGTCCTGTGATTGAGCACAAAGCAGAATCCATAGGTGAATCTGATGTGGATTTGAAAATAGAAATACTTGAAGACAAAGATTGGGAAAGAGAATGGATGGACAGCTACCACCCTATCCAATTCGGTGAACGTCTTTGGGTTTGCCCAAGTTGGCGTGAAGTACCTGATCCTAAAGCAGTCACCTTGATGCTTGATCCTGGTTTAGCCTTTGGTACAGGCACACACCCGACAACCGCTCTTTGTTTACAATGGCTAGACAGCATTGACTGCCAAAACAAAACCATCATAGATTATGGTTGTGGTTCCGGTATTTTAGGTATCGCAGGTTTATTACTTGGCGCAAATAACATGGTTGGTATTGATATCGACCCTCAAGCAGTTCAGGCGACAGAAGCCAATGCTGAGCGCAACAAAATAGACCCAAGCCGCATTGAAGTGAAATTACCACCCTATGAATCGGACCTACAAGCAGACATTGTTGTCGCAAATATTCTTGCTGGTCCACTAGCCCATCTAGCGCCAACCATTTCAGCACTAGTTAAACCCAATGGTCAACTAGCATTGTCTGGCATTCTTGCAAACCAAGCCCAAGAAGTTATTCAAGCCTATGAAGAATGGTTCACCATAGACTCAATTACAGAAAAAGAAGAATGGGTTCGTATTGTCGGCACGAAAAACGCATAATATTTAGATCTATTTATATTAACAATTTGTATTGATTTAAACAGGAAGATACTGTCACATGGCCAATAGCTTAATAACACGTTGCCCAAAATGTTCAACTGCATTTCGTGTTAGCGATGAAGTATTAAGCATGGCCAAAGGCAAAGTAAGATGCGGTCAGTGTTTTCATATATTTGATGCAAGTAAACAACCCCAACAAACGATTCAAACAGAAAAAAGTCGCCCCTCTCAACAAAATACGCCAAAACAAAACACACAGAAACAAGCTTCACCTGCATCTAAAAAACCACCAGAAAAAGTCAGCGCCACTGAAAATTCTGATCCTACGTCAGAAGACAACACTATTAATCCTGATTCAATGCAAAACCTATTTGACGATGGAGATTTAAACCCATTTGATGAACTCGATACAGCTGAAACGCCACAAAACGATCCAAATGATTATCAGGCACGTGTTAGGTCTTATCAAGAACGAGCAAAATCAGCTAAAATCGAAATAAATGCGAATGATGGTAAACAAGATGACCTAGCACCTTGGGAAGTCGAACTAGCGGAAGTAGAAGCCGCTCTAAACGCTAGACCTCAATCAGAAAATACCGGAAAGCCTGTCAAAAAGGCATCAGAAAGAAAAGTCACTGAGCCAAAAAACACAGGTATTCAGCTCGATAAAACCGACACTGATCCAATACCAGAAAAAGATCCAGACTATATGGTTGCTTTGCAATCTTTAGCACAAACAGCTTCAGAACAAACACGACCGTCTGACATAAAAAACCAACATAGCTTTCTGGAACAGTTATCCGCTCAAGAAAGCCTTGCCCCTCTATTGGAAGAAACCGAATCATCCGAGAAAAAGAATTCACATCCTTGGCTATGGTTTTTGGCTATATTATTAGGTCTGGCTTTGCTAGGCACTCAAGTCGCTGTCCATTTTTTCGATGAAGGTAGCCGTTCAGCAAAATTCAGATCCATTTATCAAAGCATTTGCTCTTATTATAATTGCGTCTTGCCAAAGTTTGAGGATGTAAGCACCATCACCATTCAGCATGTACGCATTCAAAGCCACCCATCAATAGCAAATACATTATTGGTAAATGCTATCATTACAAACGTTAGTAACTTCTCTCAGGCTATGCCAAAAATTGCACTGGAATTTTTCGACTTAAATGGCTCACCTGTTGCCGCAAGACTTTTTTCGCCAACCGATTATTTACATAAAGACTTTCTAGATATTACCTATATGCCACCAAATACCCCTATCCACTTGGTAATTCCTATCCAAGATCCAGGTGCACGTGCGGTTACTCACCAACTAAAAGCCTTCCCTTCGGATACTCGCTCTTACTAGTTTTGGTGTTTTTTAGGGTTGAACTAAAAAAAGAACAAAAAATAGTCAATTTTTAGTCTGTCAAGACTTCAAAAATACCAATTGCCTAGGTATTATTCACGCCCGCTCGACGCTGTCGACGATCTTTAACATTCAATCCAGTATTCAGGAATATCATGGCATTTGCTATTGGCCCGTATTGCGTTGACAAACCGGTTATTCTTGCCCCAATGGCAGGCGTAACGGATTTGCCTTTTCGCCGCCTTTGTCATGATCAGGGAGCAGGCTTAGTCGTATCAGAAATGGTCACTTCTGATGTTCGTCTGTGGAACTCGACCAAAAGCCGCCATCGTTTAATTCACGATGCTGAGGTTTCTCCAAGGTCAGTTCAAATTGCTGGTGGCGACCCACAAATGATGGCTGAAGCAGCTCAACAAAATGTTGAACTGGGCGCACAAATCATTGATATCAATATGGGTTGTCCTGCTAAAAAAGTATGCAATAAGGCCGCTGGCTCAGCATTACTTAAAGACGAAGCTCTTGTCCGAGAAATACTGGAATCTGTTGTAAGTAGTGTTTCTGTTCCTGTCACTCTAAAAATCCGTACAGGATGGAGTCAAGATCAAAAGAATGGTCTTGCCATTGCTAAAATGGCTGAAGACATTGGTATTCAAGCATTAGCTATTCATGGACGAACACGAGAATGCAAGTTTCAAGGAACTGCTGAATACGACACAATTGCAGAGATTAAGCGTCATTTAAGTATTCCCATTTTTGCTAATGGTGATATCAAAGACCCTGAATCAGCAAAATTCGTGAAAGATTACACAAACGCGGACGGCATTATGATCGGACGCGCCGCCCAAGGTAGGCCGTGGATATTTCGTGAAATAAATCACTATTTAGAAACAAATGAATTGTTAGCGCCTCCATCTTTACTTGAGGTGAAACAGCTTGTCATCAACCACGTAAACGCCCTACACCAATTTTATGGTGACTATTTGGGTGTACGTATTGCTCGCAAGCACGTTGGTTGGTATTTGCAGACGTTAGCGGATAAATCACAATTTCGCAGCTTGTTTAACCGTATTGATAATACGCAAGAGCAACTTGATAAATTAGAAGAGTTCTTTGTTTACCAATAGGTAAACAAACCTTGTACTTAATGCATTGAATAATAAGAAAACCCTTAAGACGGTATTATTATCATTCAATTCACATTAATAAATGGTTAGCTTTAAAAATAGAAGGTCATTCTGTGGTAGAACAAACTCATACTCATACGTTTCAAGCCGCTTCTTCAGAGCAGTCACAAACTTTACGTGACAATGTTGAAAAAGCACTACAAAACTATTTCGCTCATCTTGATGGGCAGCCAATAACAGACTTATACCAGTTAGTCTTAGCAGAGGTTGAGGCGCCTTTGTTAGAGTCTGTAATGAGCTACACAAAGGATAACCAAACAAAAGCATCCACCATCCTTGGCTTAAACCGAGGAACTCTTCGCAAGAAGTTAAAGCAATACGGCATGCTATAGAGTACAAGAAAAAAGGGCGAATTCGCCCTTTTTTCGTTTAACCTTCCCCTTGTTTATTTAGTGTTAAATTATTGCGAGAACCATGATGGCAAATCAAAAAACAGTTACTCCAATCAAACGAGCTTTAATCAGCGTTTCTGACAAAACAGGCATTGTCGAATTCGCACGTGAACTGACAGCTCAAGGCGTTGAAATCCTCTCAACTGGCGGCACTTACGCTTTGTTGTTAAAGAATAATGTTACTGCGACCGAAGTATCCGATTACACAGGTTTCCCTGAAATGATGGATGGTCGTGTCAAAACTCTTCATCCTAAAGTACATGGTGGCATTCTTGGTCGTCGTGACATCGACGGCGCCATCATGAAAGAACATGGCATCGATGAAATCGATATGGTTGTGGTCAACCTTTACCCATTCGAAGCGACTATTGAGCGCCCAGATTGTGACCTACCAATGGCTATCGAAAACATTGATATCGGTGGACCTACAATGGTTCGCTCAGCAGCTAAGAACCACAAAGACGTTGCTATCGTTGTTTCCCCATCAAGCTACGACAGCCTACTGGCCTCATTAAAAGCTGATGGCGGTTTAACTTACGATCAACGTTTTGACCTTGCAGTACAAGCATTCGAACATACGTCACATTACGATGGTGCAATTGCCAACTTCTTAGGTAAAAAAGTAGCTGGTGGTAGCGAAGACTTCGCTCGCACCTTTAATCTACAATTCAACAAACAAGAAGAAATGCGCTACGGTGAGAACCCTCATCAGAAAGCGGCATTCTATGTCGAAGCTAATCCAAAAGAAGCATCCATCAGCACCGCAAAACAAATTCAAGGTAAGGCTCTGTCTTATAACAACATAGCAGATACTGACGCAGCACTTGAATGCGTAAAAAGCTTTGACAAACCTGCTTGCGTGATCGTTAAACATGCAAACCCTTGCGGTGTTGCAACAGCTACAACACAGTTTGAAGCTTACGATCTAGCTTTCCAAACAGACCCAACATCGGCCTTTGGCGGCATTATTGCTTTCAACCAAGAATTAGACGCAAAAACAGCACAAGCCATTGTTGACCGTCAATTCGTTGAAGTGATTATCGCGCCTAGTGTCAGCAAAGCAGCCGTTGAAATTGTTTCGGCAAAACAAAACGTTCGCTTACTTGAATGCGGTCAATGGTCACAAGATAAACCTGCCGCCTTGGATTACAAGCGTGTTAACGGTGGATTGTTAGTTCAAGACCGTGACGACGGCGCTATTACATTAGATGACCTTAAAGTCGTTTCAAAACGCCAACCGACTGACGCAGAATTAAAAGATCTATTGTTTGCATGGAAAGTGGCTAAATTTGTTAAATCTAATGCCATTGTTTATGCAAAAGCAGAACAAACAATCGGTGTGGGCGCCGGTCAAATGAGCCGCGTTTACAGTGCAAAAATTGCAGGAATTAAAGCTGCGGATGAAAATCTAGAAGTTGTCGGTTCGGTTATGGCCTCAGATGCTTTCTTCCCATTCCGTGATGGTATTGATGCAGCAGCTCAAGCAGGCATTACTGCTGTAATTCAACCTGGTGGTTCTATGCGTGATGACGAAGTCATTGCAGCGGCTGACGAGGCTGGTATGGCAATGGTCTTTACTGGTATGCGTCACTTCCGCCATTAAAAAGCAGTCACTACAAAGCTGTCATTAAAATTGACAATATAGGATGAACAAATCATGAAAGTTCTTATTATTGGTAACGGCGGTCGCGAACATGCTCTTGCTTGGAAAACCGCAGAATCAAGCGATGTAGAAAAAGTTTTTGTTGCGCCAGGTAATGCTGGTTCAGCAATGGAAAACAAAGTTGAGAACATTAACATTGGCGTGACCGATATCGCAGCTCTTGTTGCTTTCGCAAAAAGCGAAAACATTGGTTTAACCATTGTTGGCCCAGAGGCCCCGCTGGTAATTGGTGTTGTTGATGCGTTTGAAAAAGAAGGTCTAGCTATCTTCGGCCCAACCGCTGCAGCCGCTCAACTAGAAGGCTCTAAAGCGTTCACTAAAGACTTCTTAGCACGTCATAAGATTCCTACTGCAAGTTATGGCAACTTCACTGAAATTGCCCCAGCTGTGGCTTATATCAAACAACAAGGTGCACCTATCGTTGTTAAAGCTGATGGTCTTGCTGCAGGCAAAGGCGTTATTTTGGCACACACTGAAGCAGAAGCCATTGAAGCGGTTGAAGACATGCTACAGGGCAATGCCTTTGGTGATGCTGGTAGCCGTGTTGTCATCGAAGAATTCTTAACGGGTGAAGAAGCCAGCTTCATTTGTATGGTGGATGGTGAAACGGTTCTACCAATGGCCACCAGCCAGGATCATAAAGCACGCGATAATGGCGACCTTGGTCCAAATACTGGTGGTATGGGTGCTTACTCCCCTGCTCCAGTGGTAACACCAGAGATCCATGATCGAATTATGAATGAAGTCATTATGCCAACAGTAAAAGGCATGAATGCTGAAGGCAATCGTTACCGCGGCTTCTTATATGCTGGTGTCATGATCGACGCAGACGGCACACCGAAAACACTGGAATATAACTGTCGTTTTGGTGATCCTGAAACACAGCCTATTATGATGCGTTTGCGTTCTGATTTAGCTCAAATGTGTTTAGCTGCAATCAATGGCAAACTAGATACAGTGGAAGCTGATTGGGACCCGAGAGCAAGCTTAGGCGTTGTTTTAGCGGCTGGCGGTTACCCTGCCGATTATCCTAAAGGTGATGTTATATCTGGTTTAGATAGCGTACTTCCTGCACATCAAAAAGTATTCCAAGCAGGCACCGCATTGAAAGGCAGCAAAGTGGTTACTAATGGTGGCCGTGTGCTTTGCGCTGTCTCTCTTGGCGATACCGTGGCTGACGCACAAGCTGGTGCTTACGATGTAGTCAAAAAACTATCTTGGGATAAAGTGTATTTCCGTACCGACATTGGCCACCGTGCTATAGCTCGTGAACAGAAATAAAATCAATCTAGTTTATTTCAATTAATAAAAAGGCCTCTGATGAGGCCTTTTTATGTTTTACTCCGAACCATGTACACAAATAAACTTAATTTTTATCTTTAGTACTACTCTTTAATTGCGCTTCTTTCTTATTCAACCAAGCTCTAAGTAAACGACCAAGCTCAAGTACAATTAAACCAAAGATCACACCAGCTACCCAATCAAAGGCCAATACAAAGCCCAGTGCCGCGATCATTCCATAACCATATATGAGATTTGTTCGGTTTTTTGGTTTTGATTGTCGAGCAAACCAAGTAACGGCTAACAGTAACAAACTAAACCAAACGTAATATTCCACTAAAATTGGATATAGCATTCGATCCCTTATCTAGTTAATAATGATAGCCTTTACTAAATAGGCTCGGGCTAACATTGTGTTGTATCGATTCATCTTACTATTTTTACTCATTATCTCCAACATTGCATGGAGTGCAAATACGATAGCCATTATTGATGACTCAAACAGCTCATTCAACATTGGAGAAAGTGGCTCTTATTTTATCGATAAGGAACAAAACCTCTCTTTTAACACCATTATTTCAGATGAATACTCAAAGCGCTTTCGCCCTATAAATCGTGATTACCTACAATTTGGTCTAGTCAAAGGTAATGTTTGGATTCGCACTGACATTGCTATACGAACGACCACCAACACACCTATTTTATTAGAAATAGATTCGCCTAGACTTCAATATCTAGATATTTATTTACCAAACATTTATGAAAGCCAAGTACAAGCAGAGCTTGGCGGCGCACGCCCGTACAATAATAGGCTGATAAAAACACCAAATTATGTTTTTCCGATTCCGACCAACACTCCTCCTATTTTCACCGTGTATATAAAGCTATCTTCATACCTCCCTATCAACGCAAAAATTGAGCTCAAAACCTTGTCAAAAATGGGGACAGACACACAAAAGGATTTTACCCTGACAGGTGTCTTAATGGGGATTCTATTAACCATCTTTGTAACCAATATCTTTTTTTACTTTAAAACATCTCATGCGATGTATTTAATCTATGCAAGCTTATTGGCTGGCATTGCTGTTTTACACCTAAGTATTCATGATCAAATGTCGCAATTTTTTCCAAATGTGATTGGCATACAAGAACGTATTTATAATTTAGCTTCTTTGTTCTGCCTATGCGCCATTATCTTTTTTTCTCGGCTTTATTTAGACACAAAAAACCATCTCCCCAGGATGGATAAAATATTAATTTCAACTGGAATAATAAGTGCACTATTTTCCATTGTTTTTACGCTTTTCCCTGAAAGTATCAACATCATGATGCTATCCGTACTTGTATCTAGTTCTCTAATATTATTAACCATACACGCTATTATCGCTTTTATTAAAAGCGTACCTTTTTCAAGCTATTTTTTAGCGGCCAGACTAATGATAGTCACTGGATATTTCGCTTGGTTAATCGCGGTTTACGGTATACTACCTAGCCAATTTTGGATTGAATGGGGGGTAACTCTAACAGTTATCACAGAAGCCTTAATTCACTTTACTGGAATGTTTGCACAAACCATTCCTTTACTACAGAAACGTTCCCACAACGCCAATTACACTAAAGCTGATATTTTTGATTTACTGTCGGATCTTTCAAGCCGAGTACGCCGCCAAATAAACATTATCGGTGGAGGACTAACTCACCTTGAGCAAGCCGCAACATCGCCAGATACCAAGCTTTTACTCACCAGCAGTCAAACTGCAAACAATAATTTAAAAAGCTTGGTAGAACGAATCGATTGCCTTAACGATATAAAAGACAGTACATCTCCAGAGCAACCGTCACCTGTTGCACTGAATCAGTTAATAGAAAATGCTCATAATAATTTTCAAAAACTAGATCAAGACAATACCGTTATCGAACTCAATAGGTTTAATACGGACCATATCGAAGTGTTACAACATGCAAAAACCCTGCAACACCTTATTGAAGTTTTAACACAAGAATTCAAACATTTTACGGATCAAGTTCTTACATTTAACATCACTTATCATGAGTTAAGTCGAGAAGGCGCTCCAATTTTAGAACTTAATTGCTACCCTCTACCCGCAAGAGTCCATGAAAGCTCAACCAATGTAGACTTCGGCATGAGTTATATCAGCCTTTTAATTCAATATTTAAAAGGTCAAACTCAATTATCAGAAAGCAATCAAACACGAAGCATAACGATTAAAATACCTATTAACTCTCATGTTCGCCATCGAGCCAATAAAACAGCTCAACAAAGTCATTTTGACCTTATATTCTTTGGTCAAGAAGATGATGACCTTCAAAAAGCACTCACGATTCTGCAGGGCCACTCCAACAAAATAGAACACTTTTCAACATTAGAAAGCGTTCTAGAATATTTAGAGCATCCAGAGAAAAGAGAATCAGGCTCAATTATTTTAGTATTTGATAATGGTGGGCATATTCCACATATCACTCAACAAAGAATATTGCCGCTAATGCGACCAGAAGATCAGTGTTTACTAATAAGTAACAATGTTAAAATGTCCCTTGATTACGCGAAAAAACTGGGCTTTGACGAAATATTGGCTTGTTCTGATCTAGAAAGCCAGCTCACACAACAACTTTCACGCCTAATTCAAAAAGGCGATAGATTAAAGAACACAACATTGTCACGCATCAAACCTTTGCGCATAACGCCTTGAAGCCCAATAACGAACCCTGAATAATACAAATAAAAGGAGATGATATGGATTGTTTATTTTGTAAGATAGTGAGTGGTGACATTCCGGCAACCATTTTGTATGAAGACGATGATGTGATTGCCTTCGAAGACATCATGCCACAAGCTCCAACCCACTTCCTTGTCATCCCAAAACGTCATATTAGTACGTTAAATGACCTAACTGATGAAGATGCCCCCGTTGTTGGCAAACTGCAAATTACAGCTGCCAAAATAGCCAAGCAAAAAGGCATTAGCGATGCAGGTTATCGTGTCGCTATGAATTGTAACCAAATGGGTGGGCAAACGGTTTACCATATCCACATGCATGTACTGGGCGGCCGACAAATGACATGGCCTCCAGGCTAACAGGAGAAATAGAAATGATCTCTTTTCTAGACAAAGCCGTATTACAATTTGATCGCGCTTTACAGACTTTGGTTCCACATGTTGCAAAGGCGTCACGTATTTCTCCTGCTGATCACATTGACGAAGCAGAATTGAATAAGGATGAACGTAGACATGCCTCTGGATTAATGCGTATCAATCATACTGGTGAAGTCTGCGCTCAGGCACTCTACGCCGGGCAAGCAACTACCGCCAAGTTAGATGCAGTACGTAAAGAAATGGAGCATGCAGCAGACGAAGAAATTGATCATCTGGTGTGGTGTGAACAACGACTTTATGATTTAAACAGTAAGCCGAGTTTACTGAATCCATTTTTTTATGGTGCCTCCTTTATGATTGGCGCTGGCGCTGGGCTCATCAGTGATAAATTAAGCTTAGGTTTTGTGGCAGCAACCGAAGATCAAGTCTGCGTCCACCTACAGAAACACATGCAGGCTTTACCGTCGCAAGATAAGAAAAGCAAAGCGGTTTTGACACAAATGCACCTAGATGAAGCCAGACACAAAGAAATGGCGTTAGACGCTGGCGGCTACGAATTCCCCCGACCTATTATGGCAATCATGACGCAAGTTTCTAAAGTCATGACAACAACCACTTATCGGATTTAATTATGAACAGAGATCTCCATTCTATTCGCCGAGACTATCAATTCGAAGACCTTTTAGAAGATCAAGCTGGTAATGACCCTCTGGCACTTTTTGACATCTGGCTTGAAAAAGCCATCGAAGCTTGTCCTGATGATCCAACTGCCATGACATTGAGCACAGTAGACAAAGATGGTGGCCCTCATTCTCGCATTGTGCTCTTAAAACAACGTAATGCATTTGGCTTCTCGTTTTTCACCAATTACGACAGTGAAAAGGCTCAGCAGCTTGCGCAGAACAATAAAGCCAGCATGACTTTCTTTTGGCCAGCCCTTTCTCGTCAAATTCGCATTGAAGGCACAATTGAAAAAGTGGCTCGTGATATATCTAAAACTTATTTCGCAAGTCGCCCACGAGGCAGTCAGCTCGCAGCACGAACTTCGAAACAAAGTTCTGTCATTGCCAACCGTGGAGTATTAGAAAAAGCCTTTGACGAGGAAGAGCAAGCTTTCAATGGGCAAGATATACCCTGTCCAGAGAACTGGGGGGTATACTTTAAAGCCAACCTTTATTGAGTTTTGGCAAGGCCGCCCAAGTCGTTTACACGACAGAATTTGCTATACCTTAGTAGATGAAACTTGGGAGAGAACACGAAAAGCCCCTTAACTAAGGGCTACACTTAATTAAAAGCCATTCAAGCATCAAAGCAAGAGCCGGAAAGTTAAACTAATCCGCTCTTCTTTGATTCGCTTTCTAACAGGCAATGAATGATGCCATAGCACCTGAGTAGATGGACTCATAATTATCCAGCTTGAATCTTCTAATTCCACACTATGCTTAACCCTATGATTCGCTTTTAAACGAAATAAAAAGCTTCTCGTCACACCAAGACTCAACATAGCAACAATAGGAGCTGGACCTAACACTTTTTCATTGTCGGAGTGCCAGCCCATATATTCTTCACCGTCTTTATACCAGTTTAACAACACCGAATTAAAAGGCTGTTGTGCCAAAAGTTCCGCTTCAGCTTTAATCGGCAATAAATATTCAGGCCAACCGACGCCATAGTGATCTTTTCCGGAATAGCGATAGCAAACCCTCTCATCGGCGACAAAAGCAACCCGCCTAGGAACCTCAACCTCTCGTCCGAACATTGGCAAACGCTCCCTTTGCCAAGTCAAACTCGACTGAAGCTCCGTCATGAGACCTAGCAAACTTGAGCTAGAAAATGAGTATCGGTATGATGGCTTAGCTTCCATTCAACTACTTACCTTGGATTTCAATGCAACCTTCCTCGATTAATTCGCCAGCAAAGCGCAGTGATTTTTTAGACGCTTACCGTGGTTTAGCCGTTCTATTAATGATGATATTCCATTTTTGTTGGGATTTACGCAACTTTAGCTTTATGGAATATTCTATACATGATCCATTCTGGGTATATTTTCGAAGCCTAATCCTAACCCTATTTTTAACAGCAATTGGCTGGTCTAGTTATTTGACACTTAAAAAAGGTGCTTACCGATCTTTCTGGAAGCGAGACATTAAGCTTTTCCTTGCTGCATCGACCATTTCATTAGCCACTTATATTGCAGTACCAGACCAATGGATTTACTTTGGCATACTTCACTTTATCTTTATTGCATCATTACTAACTCGGCCATTTGCAAAGTGGCCTATCATATCGGCCATTATTGGGGGGAGCATTCTGCTTACCTATCACACAACAAACTATCTAACCTTCCCAAACGCTTTTGCAACGATAACTGATTTTCTAGGCCTTCCACAGAGAACTCTCGATATCGTCTTTCCCTTTCCATGGATCGGTGTGATCTTAATCGGCCCATTATTGGGCTATTTAAATTGCCATAAATACCCAACACCTAAATCTTTACTCGTCAATATTTTGGCATTCATGGGGCGTTTCGCCTTACCAATTTACCTTGTTCATCAAGTAATTTTATTTGCTTTGGTTGCTGGATTCAAAATGGTGCTTACATTTATTTTTTGATCGTTTTTTGTGCGCACCCGCCTTTCTTTGACTCCAACAAAAAATACACAAAAAAATAGCTAAAAACTCTTTTATGACCTTGCCAATCGTCAACTTTATACTTTTTGTGGCAGGGCAAGTGAGTAAGCACTTAGCCTTTATTTAATTCTTGTTTTTGATAGTTTTTCAAGCCTTGATTTTAAGTTAAATGAGCACTATTGTTCACCACAGATTTTAAACGACACACTACATGTAGTGTGTCATGACCGAAAAGCACACTACATAGAGTAAGTCACCTCTTTTTACACAGTAACTTATTCTCTTTTTCTATAATGCACTAATGGGAAGTTAAGGCATGAGCACTCTCACAGTTACTAAGCGTAACGGAAAGACCGAAAGTATCAATCTGGAAAAGATTCACAAAGTCATCACGTGGGCTGCGGAAGGTTTAGATAATGTCTCTGTTTCTCAAGTAGAGCTGAAAGCACAGATTCAATTCTTTGAAGGCATTCGTACCACTGACATCCACGAAACGTTAATCAAATCTGCTGCTGATTTGATTTCTGAAAACACACCAGATTATCAGTATCTAGCCGCTCGCTTAGCCATCTTCCATTTACGTAAAAAAGCCTTCGGTGATTTTGAACCACCACATCTTTACGACCATGTGAAAAATCTTGTTCAGCAAAATCGCTATGACGATCACCTGCTTGAAGATTACACACAAGAAGATTTCAATCAGCTCAATGATGTGATTGATCATTCTCGAGACATGAATTTCTCTTATGCAGCCGTTAAGCAATTAGAAGGCAAATATCTTGTTCAAAACCGTGTAACAGGTGAGATTTACGAGAGCCCTCAGTTTATTTACATCCTTGTTGCTGCTTGTCTATTTGCAAAATATGACAAGGCAGAACGTTTGAATTTGATTCGCCGTTTTTATGACGCTGTTTCTCAATTCAAGATTTCATTACCAACACCTATCATGTCAGGCATTCGTACTCCGACTCGCCAATTTAGTAGCTGTGTACTAATTGAATGTGGTGATTCTTTAGATTCTATTAACGCTACTTCCAGCGCTATCGTGAAATATGTCAGCCAACGTGCTGGTATTGGCGTGAACGCAGGCGCAATTCGTGCTCTTGGTAGTACAATTCGCGGTGGTGAGGCTTTCCATACGGGCTGTATCCCATTCTACAAACACTTCCAAACAGCGGTTAAAAGCTGTTCTCAAGGTGGTGTCCGTGGTGGTGCTGCGACTGTTTTCTATCCTATCTGGCATTTGGAAGTTGAAAGCTTATTAGTGCTTAAAAACAACCGCGGTGTTGAAGAAAACCGTGTTCGCCATCTAGATTATGGTGTGCAGTTTAACCGTTTGATGTATCAGCGTTTAATCAAAGGCGGCAATATCACACTATTCAGTCCATCTGACGTTCCTGGTTTATATGATGCGTTCTTTGCTGACCAAGAAGAATTTGATCGTCTATACACTATGTATGAACAAGATGAATCAATCCGTAAACAAACGGTAAAAGCCACCGAGTTATTTACCCTATTTGCTTCTGAGCGCGCAAGTACTGGTCGTATTTACCTTCAAAACGTCGATCACTGTAATACGCACAGTCCATTTGACCCTAAAGTAGCGCCAGTTAAACAAAGTAACTTATGTTTAGAAATTGCGCTTCCAACTAAGCCTTTGAATAGCATTAATGATCCTGAAGGTGAAATTGCCCTCTGTACCCTATCTGCTTTCAACTTAGGTGCTCTAGAAAACTTAGATGAATTAGAAGAATTGGCAGAATTAATCGTTCGCGCGCTAGACAGCCTATTGGATTACCAAAACTATCCAATACCAGCTGCTCAACGTGCTACCGAGTTACGCCGTACCTTGGGTGTTGGTGTTATTAATTACGCGTATTACCTAGCAAAAAATGGTGTTAAATATTCAGATGGCAGCGCTAATGAATTAACTCACAAAACATTCGAAGCCATCCAATACTTCTTACTAAAAGCTTCAAACAAATTATCGAAAGAATTTGGTCCTTGTTTGGCATTTAATGAGACAACTTACGCGAAAGGCGTTTTACCAATCGATAGTTACAAAAAAGAGATCGATAATATTTGCCCTTCGACTCTTTATTACGACTGGGAAAGTTTACGTTCTGAAATTGTTGAACATGGCTTACGTAACTCTACGCTGACGGCGCTTATGCCATCAGAGACGTCTTCTCAGATCAGTAACGCGACAAACGGTATCGAGCCACCTCGTGGCTTTGTTTCTGTTAAAGCCAGCAAAGACGGCATTCTAAAACAAGTTGTGCCCGAGTTTGAGCGTCTAAAAGATAACTATGAACTATTGTGGACGATTCCATCAAACGATGGTTATTTGCAACTGGTTGGCATAATGCAAAAATTTGTCGACCAAGCAATTTCTGCAAACACAAACTACGATCCACAGAAGTTTGAATCACAAAAAGTACCAATGAAAGTGATCTTAAAAGACCTACTAACAGCTTATAAACTGGGCGTTAAAACGCTTTATTACCATAATACTCGTGATGGTGCAGACGATAAGCAAGAAGATATGGATGATTGTGCAGGCGGAGCTTGTAAAATTTAATCCAAGCTAAAAACAAACAAGCCTCATATAATGAGGCTTGTTAAGTTTTTAAGACAATCACAAGCCACTTTTATTTCATTAATTACATAGTATTAATAACTAAGGCCGATTCAATTTAATGAGTCACCTTACGTATCAGAGGATATATCCAAGCAATGAGTTACTCGACTTTTAACCGTAAGCACTTCGATAGTATGAAAGAACCTATGTTCTTTGGTGAAAATGTCAACGTGGCTCGTTACGACCAACAAAAACACCCTATTTTCGAAAAGCTAATCGAAAAGCAATTGTCTTTCTTTTGGCGTCCAGAAGAAGTTGACCTTTCTACTGACCGTAAAGATTTTCAAAAATTGGAAGAGCATGAAAAGCACATTTTCTTAAGTAACCTAAAATACCAAACCTTACTAGACAGTGTACAAGGTCGATCTCCAAACGTGGCTTTACTGCCTATCGTATCTTTACCAGAACTAGAAACTTGGATAGAGACTTGGTCATTCAGTGAAACTATCCACAGTCGTTCTTACACGCATATCATTCGTAACATCGTTAATGACCCAACGCTCATTTTTGATGATATCGTAACAAACCAAGAAATTACCAAGCGTGCAGACAGTGTTTCAAAATACTATGACAACCTAATTGAAATGGTGAATCTATATAACACCATGGGTTTTGGTACCTTTAGTATCCCAGGTAAAGGGGATATTGAAATCACCATGCCTAAGCTAAAAAAAGCACTTTACCTAACCATTGCTTCTGTTAACGTTTTAGAAGCGGTTCGCTTTTATGTCAGTTTTGCTTGTAGTTTTGGTTTTGCTGAGCGTACTTTGATGGAAGGCAACGCTAAAATCATCAAGCTTATCGCCCGCGATGAGGCTCTACACTTAACTGGCACACAACACATGCTTAACCTAATGGCATCCGGTAAGGATGATCCAGAAATGGCCATCATTGCAGAAGAATGTAAAGATGAAATGCGCAATATCTTTATCGAAGCCGCTGAACAAGAAAAAGAATGGGCAACCTACTTATTCAAAGATGGCTCTATGATCGGCCTAAACGCACAAATCTTAGGTCAGTATGTGGAATATATTACCAACGTTCGTATGCAGGCTGTTGGCCTAGATACTCACTTCGAGACCAAGCACAACCCAATTCCTTGGATTAACGCCTGGCTAGTCAGTGACAACGTTCAAGTCGCACCACAAGAAGCTGAAATAAGCTCTTATTTGGTTGGGCAAACAGACAACAGTTTAGACGACTCAGACTTCGATGACTTCGATCTCTAAATCAGAGAAAAAAGAGCAAGTACATCGCGTACTAATCGGTAAGAAACAGATTCTAGTAACAGAAGAAGAGCCTTTATTGGTTCAACTTGAACGGGCTGGAATTCATGTGGAATATCAATGTCGCGAGGGTTACTGCTCTTCTTGCTCGATTAAACTCTTATGGGGTAACGTCAGTTACCCGTTTGAGCCTCTAGCTTGGGTACAAAGCGGTTATTTACTGGCGTGCTGTGCCATTGTGAAAAGCGATATAGAAATACAGTTTTTGTAGGGCTGAACAAGGGTTTTTTCCAATATTAAATAGGTGGAGTGATGAACGTTGCCAAATAATCAACAATTGATTACACGCTCTCCTGAGGAAGAAAAACGATCTACTGAAATTTTCGATTCTTACAGAGACGAATTATACAAAAGACAACTATCCAATACTGAAGCTTATGATAAGGCTATTTTATCTTTATCAAGTGCTGGTTTAGCTATGTCTTTAGCCTTTATTAGGTTCGTCATACCTTTAGAAGAAGCCAAGCACCTCTTAGTTTTGAAATTATCTTGGGGATTCTTTTTACTATCTATAGTTGTAATACTTATTTCCTTTTTAATTAGTAACAAAGGTATATCGATACAACTAAAACATGCCGAACAGTACTATATTGAAAATGAACAAGAAGCATTCAATAAATTTAATATTTATGAGTATATTAACTCACTACTGAACTACCTTTCTGGTGCACTATTTATAATAGCATTAGCTTTTATCGTTGGGTTTGTAATTTTTAATCTGGAGAAATAAATATGTCTAAAGATACAAGAGTTTTTGCTATTAATAGTGCTTGTATTCCAGCAATGCAAAGAGTGGCAACTACAGCCGACACTGAAAGTGCCAATATCCCACCAATGAGCCAAGCACCTGGAACAAGTACAACCTCCCAAGGCAGTACTTCAGACTCTAGCTCAAAAAAATAATTTTAAGCGATTATCTTTTAGGTTATATATCAGATTTTTCAAACATTAAAATAAACTAGCCTAACGTTCGATAACCGGCGTAAATACGTGTGACGGTTGTGACCCAACAGAGAGTTCCGAATACGTAAGCCAGTACGACGAAATGTGCTGGTACCAAACAGATCAACACAAGAAACGCGATGGTCTCTGCACCCTCTGCTAAGCCTCCAATAAAGTGTAACGACTTACCACCGTAGTCCAAGTTTTTAATATGACGCTTTTCCGCCATGATGGCAAAAGCTAAAAAACTGCTCCCCGTCCCCATGAAGGAGAAAATAACAAAGCTTGCTGCTAACGCATTGTCAGCAGGATTTGCCAATGCAAAGCCAAAAATAACCGCCGAGTAAAAGATAAAATCTAAGGTAATATCAAGATAGCCACCTAAATCCGTTGGTCCTTGCACTCTCGCCACAGCGCCGTCTAAACCATCCATCAATCTGTTGATAATAATAAAAATCACAGCCAACCCATAATATTCTTGGCTTAAAGAAGGCACAGCTAACATGCCCATGACGAAACCAAATACAGTAATATGATTCGCCTTAATTCCGGTCATATCTAGCTTTAGTGCCACATTTCGCAAAGGTGTCTTTAGTTGTTTAATAAAAAATGGATCTAACATAGATAGGAAAACTCTCACTGATCAAAAATGACGAAGTCGCTATAGACTTGCTACAATGACTCAAAACTTATCGATATAAGGCTAATATGATACACGTAAAGCAATATAGTTCCTCTGGCCCTAACCTTATTATTATTCACGGTTTATTCGGCAATGCAGATAATTGGCATTCTATCGCTCAAAATTTAGCCGAATACTTTTCCGTATACTGCGTTGACTTACCGAATCACGGAAAATCAGACAGCATGCCAGATGTGACTTATCCAAAAATGGCTCGAGCTGTACTCGACTGGGTAACCTCCAATAACATAGGCACTTTTAATTTATTGGGGCATTCCATGGGTGGTAAAGTAGCTATGCAAATGGCCTCTCTTGCACCAACTCAACTTGAAAAACTGATTGTTGTTGATATTGCACCAGTTGATTACCAACCAAGCCATACTCAAATACTAGAAGGTTTGAAAGCCATCACAAAGACAAGTATTTCATCAAGAAAAGACGCTGATGTTTTACTGTCAGCCTATGAGTCAAATGTATCCATTAGACAATTTTTATTAAAAAATCTTGTGAAAAACGAAAATGGTTACGGCCTAGCCTTATCAGTAGAAAATATAGCAAACAGTTACGACGTCATTTTGAAAAAACCATTAATAGAAGAGCCAGTTAATTTACCAGTGCTTTTCATTAAAGGAGAGAACTCAGACTATATTGTGGCGGACTACCAAAGAAACATACAAGCAGCCTTTCCACAAGCCAGCTTTAAGATCATTTCAGGTGCTGGTCATTGGTTGCACGCCGAAAAACCAATCCCTTTTACAAGTCTTGTGAAGCGTTTTTTAGAATAAAGATAAAATCTTTTCCTATTTGGAGTTTAACACTGTTTATCAGAACACAGATCATATTGATCTTTTAAATAGGAAGCTGACGGCAGGACAATACCATGGGATTTAATTAGATAAGGATTAAAACGTACACTTAAGCTATCCGGATAAGCAGCCTCTTTAAGGAGGCCACTCCTTTGCCACTCTTCAACATATTCAGCCAGTGTGCTTAATTTTTCTTCACTGGTTGAATAGATTGCCAACAAAGATCCAGCACGAACAAATGCCGCTGACGGCCCTATCATAACTTGCTGCTTATGGAAAAGTAAGCGAAGTACATCTTGAACCACGCCATGCCTGTACATTTCAGAATCAACCAATGAAAAAATTATTTCAGAATTTTCTAATGCAAAGTTTACAGATTTTAAAACGGATACACGATCTGTCTTAGTTTCTAGAAATTGCAGTTCAAAACCATATTGAGCCGCATCTTCCATCATGGCCACTTTATCCATTTGAAGATGATCACTATAAATTACGGAAAGCGGCTTAGTATCAAACCAAATATGTTTCAACAAATTCAAACGTTTATCTAGAGGCCCACCAGAGAAGATAGCAGTAGTTGGAACAACACATTGTGACTGAAGATGTAAATATTCTTCTTTGCCAATAAACATCCCAATAATTACGCCTCCTGAAGCTGACAAACACGCTTCACGAAAGCTATCTAGACCTATGGTGACCATAACATCATTTTTTGTCAGATATGAAAAAAGAGCTTCAAAAAAAGTATAACGGACAGGCAATATATCGGTATTAACTGGTAACTTTTTAGACAGTTGAAATGTAAAAGATCGTACCGAACTCTCTTCAGTATCATGTATGACATACACAGAAGCTGGTACACACACTGAAGCCAGCATCAAGAATATAGCGAGACAAATTCTTTTCACGTTTCTATACCATCCAAGTTAGAAAGTGATGTTAGTGAAGACATAAGTAAACATATCCTCACTAAAATTATTATTCGATGTGACAAGAGCGTTATCATCCAAACGCTTTTCAACCCCCACACCAATGGTTGCCTTCCTATAACCTCCTAAAGATAGCTGATAAGAAAGCCAAGTATTAAATAATTCGTAATCTTTTCCCGCTAACTCTTTTCCATACCAATAATAACTTTGAGATGACCATTGCTCTGTTAATGGAACACTGTAAAAAAATGACATCATAACCGGAACAGTAACTCTCAAAAGAGTCGAGTCTTCAGTTTGAGTGTCTTGATAAGCGTAGGTAAATCGAGTCATAGCCCCAGATCGAAAGCGCCAATCCAGTTCAACCTCAAGACCATTGATAGTTACATCTTCCGTGATGCCTTCCTCAATGGGCTTATCCCCTCCAAGTGAAGTGAAGTTTTTCTTGCTAATCACCATATCACTGACTTCATCATGGTAAAGCCTAACATCAAAGGACAAACCATTTTTTGGCCAGTAATGGTAATAACCTATCTCATAAGAGGTAACGGTTTCTTCTTCCTCCCCTTCATCAGCATAGGTTGAAGGAGAACTTTCACCGGAGGATAAAACATAATGCCAATTGAAGTATTTATCTGATATGTCAGGCGTACGGACAGCCTGTGAGGTATTGAAACGTATGGATTCTTGTTCAGATAACTTATAGGTCACGCCTAATTTTGGAGACAAGAACGTACCTGAGTTTTTACTGTGCTCTAGCATTACTCCCGTATTAATGACCCACTTATCGTCTATCCTGTACTCCATATTAGAAGACATTCGGGATATCTCATCATCACCAGCACCCGATAAGTAATGTTCCGACTCAGCCTCGTCATAGCGATAACCAATCGCGGAAATTAAACGCAGTTTTTCTGTGGCCTCCCATGTACTTTGCAGTTCAATATCCTGACGCTTTTCTAGCAAATCAATATCATAGGACCGATTAACACTCTTCGTGCTAGAACCACCAAAAACACCAGTATAAAAAGCAGAGCTTAGTATGACGTCATGCTGCTCATTGGATTCGAATTGGTCATAATAATATTGTAGTTTCAATTCATGGCTTGCAGAAATTTGTTTAGTATAACCAAATTTAATATGCTCTCGTTCCGTAGTTTTAACTGGCTTATTCGTATCATAGGTTCCAGCGTCTCCGTACGAATTTTCAGGTTCAATATTGGCTTCTAACCTACTTGCACCTATATCCAAGTCGAAAAAACTGGTCGCGGTTTCTTTTTGAAGAAACACATTCCCCATGGTTGCACCATGACCATCATGACGTTCGCTACCATCGGAAGATTCATCAAAACCACTGATAGAATTTGTAGATGCCGATGCACGATAGCTCCAATCATTATTGATACCGCTATGCTGGCCATATAGCCGATAATCTCCTCGACTACTTGAATAAGCAGTTATGCTATCCCCTAACGTTTCTAATGGAGATCGAGTAATAATATTTACTACAGCGAAAAAAGAGTTAATGCCATAACTAGAAGCATTAGGGCCTCGATTCACCTCAACCCGTGCAATATCTTCAATACTTAAAGGTAAACTTGTCCATTCAACACGAGCTAAACCAGCACTATAAACAGAGCGGCCATTAACCAAAACTTGGATTCGGCGATATTTATCTAGCTCCGTACCATGATAAGACGCTTCTTTTTGACTGGAAGAATAATAAGGAACAACAGAAAAACCGGGGACAAATTGCAGTAAGTCTTCTACGTATTGCATATTAATACGTCGAATAAAATCACCATCCAAGACAGACAAGGACGAAGACACATCCACTCTTGGTTGAGCTATTTTAGACGGGGTAACAACCACGGGTATGTCGTCAAAAACATCGCCGTACTCATTTAGCGTTGAAAACGAATCATCTGAAAAGCCATCATCCACAAGAGATAAATCAGATAATATAGCATCGGTGTCAGCTAAAACATTTAGACTAAAACACAACAAAGAAGCGGTACTCAACCAACGAATCATAACGGTTATTTCAGCCTATAATCATCCGCAAGGTAAGTCCCTAATATACGCACCTCTTCTGAAAAAAAACGTAACTCTTCAAGCGCAGCCTGCATAGCCGAGGATTGAAAGTGAGCTTCTACATCCACATAAAACTGTGTCGCCGTAAAGTTGCCATTAACCATGTAACTTTCCAGCTTAAGCATATTAATACCTTGGGTCGCAAAGCCTCCCATAGCCTTATATAGTGCAGCAGGAATATTGCGAACACGAAACATGAAAGACGTAATGTAGATTTGCTCCTCTTCAAACATAGGCATTTTTTGCTGCTTAGAAAAAACTAAGAATCGCGTGGTATTGCCTAGGGTATCGTTAAAAAAGGTTTTAAGAACGTTAAGACCATAAAGTTCAGCAGCAAGCTCAGAAGAAATAACAGCTAAACCAGGCTCTTCAAATTCAGCAATGTGTTTTGCAGCCCCAGCAGTATCATACATAGCTTGGCTTTTCGCACCCAATACTTTGATATTACCATCACATTGAGCCAGCGCCTGAGGGTGACTACCGATCCGAGTAATTTGATCTAGAGTCATAGTATGACGCGCAATAAGACAATGATTAACTGGCTCAAAATGCTCTTTAACCACATAAAGCTGAGTACGCTTTAACTCTCGATAAATCTCTTCCACTCGGCCCGCTGTAGAGTTTTCAACCGGAATCATAGCGTAATAAGCATCACCTCTTTCCACCATTTGCAAGGCATCGAAAAAGGTTGCGCAATTAACGCTAGTCCAATCAGGAAAGGTATGTTTACAGGCCAGGTGCGAATAAGCACTGGGCTCTCCTTGATAAGCAACGACCTGCGTCCCATCAAGTGTTAGATATTGCTCTGGCATATTAAAATCGGTTCTATGATATATTCCGTTTACAGTAACAAATAGACGTGATGATATACACCGAAATGCTTACTTGATAAGCAAAAAACAGCCAATTAGACACAGAACTCTTATGATGAAATCGTTATTTATATTAATTGTAAAAGGCTACCAGTTTCTTGTTAGCCCATTATTAGGTCAGAACTGTCGTTTTTATCCAAGCTGCTCGCACTATATGATTCAAGCTATTGAGCAAAAAGGTATAATTAAGGGTGTATATTTGGGCATGAAAAGGTTATTGAAATGCCACCCATGGCATGAAGGTGGTTTAGATCCCGTTCCACCATGTGATTGCAAAACAAAAAATGAAGAAAAATCCTAATTAGGTTGTCATATGTAACTTCAAATCACTGGCGACTAATACCGCCTGCGTTCTGTTATTAATACCTAACTTTCGAAATATTGCAGTGATATGCGCTTTTACCGTAGCTTCAGAAATAGAAAGCTCATAAGCAATTTGCTTATTCAATAGCCCTTCATGAAGATAACAAAGCACTTTATATTGCTGAGGGGTTAGCTCTGCCACCTTATTCTGCATAGATAAATCAGGTTTAGGTTGGTTAGCTACTTCTTTTTTAAGATCTTCCGGAAGCCAAATATCTCCTGCTAAGATCGAATGAATGGCCTGTACATACACAGTTGGTTCGCTGGTTTTAGGAATAAAACCCAATGCCCCTGCGTCAATAACTTTTGCAACCATAGCAATGTCTTCACTTCCAGAAATAACCGCAACGGGCACATCAGGGAAGTCTTTTCGGATTCTAATTAATCCGTATAACTCACCACTACCAGGCATATTTAAGTCCAGTAATAGCAAATCAAGATCATTTATATTCTGCAAACATTGTAAAGTCGAGTCCAAATCATGGGACTCGACGATAACAATATCTTTAATTTCTGCCTGTAATGCGCCGTTTAGCGCACTACGGAACAGAGGATGATCATCTGCGATAACAAGTGAAATCACTGTCTATCCTTTTAAATGTGTAAACCTTCACACATTTAAACGGTTTTCGATCAAATCATCAACCACACTTGGATCAGCTAAGGTACTTGTGTCACCTAATTGATCATGTTCGTTAGACGCAATCTTCCGCAATATACGACGCATGATCTTGCCTGAGCGTGTTTTTGGTAATCCTTTACTTGCCCACTGAATTAAATCAGGTGTAGCAATTGGACCAATTTCCTGACGAACAAACTGTTTCAATGACTTAGTAAGCTCTTCATCTGGCGTCACTCCCGCTATGGCACTGACATAAACATAAATGCCTTGCCCTTTAATATCGTGAGGATAACCAACAATCGCAGCTTCTGCGACAGAAGGGTGGGCTACTAATGCGCTTTCAATTTCTGCCGTACCAAGACGGTGACCCGAAACGTTTAGTACATCATCCATACGACCTGTAATCCAATAATGACCATCAGCATCTCTTGATGCGCCGTCACCCGTGAAATACATGCCATCGAAAGTACTAAAATAGGTTTGCTCAAAACGTTCATGATCACCATACACAGTACGAGCTTGACCAGGCCAAGAATCCGTAATGACCAATCCACCATCAACTTGTACACCCTGAGCATCAAGTAAAACACCTTGAGCATCCACCAGCGCAGGCTGCACACCAAATAGAGGGCCAGTACAAGAACCAGGTTTAATATCACCTTGAACAATACGTGGTGTCATCATCATGCCACCCGTTTCGGTTTGCCACCAAGTATCTACTACAGGGCAAGAGGATTTACCGATTTCACTGTAATACCAAGACCATGCTTCTGGGTTAATTGGCTCACCAACACTACCTAAAATACGCAATGAATCGCGATTACTAGAGCGAGTAGCTTCATCACCCTTAGACATCAAAGCGCGAATCGCTGTTGGCGCCGTATATAAAATTGTCACACCGAATTTATCAACAACACGACCTATTCGACCTGAATCCGGATACGTCGGTACACCTTCAAATAAAATGCTCGTCGCAGCATTAGCCAAAGGTCCGTACACCATGTAACTATGGCCAGTGATCCAGCCAACATCAGCTGCACACCAATATACATCGTCAGGTTTAAGATCAAATACTAGCTCATGCGTCACTGATGCATAAACCAAATAACCACCGGTAGTATGCACAACACCTTTTGGCTTACCTGTAGAGCCAGAGGTGTACAAAATAAACAATGGATCTTCTGCATTCATTGGCTCGGCAGGACAATCTGTACTTTCATTTTCAACAGCAGAAACCCAATCTAAATCACGGCCATCAAACCAAGGGGTGTCTTTCTGGGTATAACGATAAACCAATACAGTCTCAACAGATGGACAAGCATTGTTTTCTAAGGCTAGATCAACATTATGTTTAAGAGGAATTGTATTACCTGCACGGCGACCTTCATCGGCGGTAATAACCAACTTCACCTTGCAATCATTTAAACGGTCGGCAATAGCGTGAGCAGAGAAGCCACCAAATATAACGGAATGGATAGCACCGATTCGAGCACAAGCCAACATACTGTAAACGGCTTGAGGTATCATTGGCATGTAGATGGCAACACGATCACCTTTTTTAACGCCTTGACGTTTCAAAAGGTTCGCCAAACGGCCAACTTCATCATGTAGGTTTTGGTAAGTAATGGCAGTTTTCTCACTGCTTTCGGCGTCGCCTTCACAGTAATACGCCACTTTATTGGCATGATCCGCTAAATGTCGATCAATACAGTTATAAGCCACATTCAGCTCACCGTCTTCGAACCATTTAATATCAACATTGCCTCGTTGGAATGAGGTATTTTTTACCTTTGTATAAGGCTTAAACCAATCTAAACGCTTCCCTTCTTTACCCCAAAATTCATCTGGGCTCTCAATCGATTCCTGATAGCGTTTTTCAAATTCTGCTTGACTTACATTGGCGTTTTTTGCCGCCTCATTTGAGGTTGCGCTATATAATGACTTCATAACCCGCTCCATTGTTAAATTTGTTATTCGGATGCAATAACTACTATAACCCGCTAAGCAGACCAATCTATTCCACTTTAGTCTTATGAAAAAAAGCCGCTCATGACATTCGCCCTGCTTTTACAAAAAAGGGCAAACGTACTTCTTGTTTCTTTGTCGGTTCAGACCAAGCCGTCTGTAAAATAGGTAATGCTTTAGTTAAAAAGTCATCACCCTTCTCCTGTATTCGCAATTGAGAAGCAGACCAACTTCGAATAAAATCAAGTGTTTGAGTCACAGACCAATAACAGGACAGCTCAAACTCTGGTACTTTTATTGGTTCAAAAGGCAATTCAATATCTCGATACTGGTTACGAAGTAATAAGCTCTGAATAGGCCAATAAGTATCAAGCTCTGACAAGACATATTCCGTGATCACTTTATTCTCTGCTTCCCCAATTTCTAGCCAGTTATATCCCCAACAGACAAAAATACCGCCAGGTTTTAATACTCGACGAACTTCTTTCCAAAAAGCCTCTAAATCAAACCAATGAAGTGCATGGGCAACACAAACCATATCAAAATGATTATCGGGGTAATTGGTTTCTTCAGCAGGAAATACTTGATAGTGTACTTTGCGATGGGGCGTCGCCGCCGTTACTTGTGACGCACTAATGTCTGAAGCCTCTACACGATCAAAGTAAGTCGCAAGATCAACAGAAGCTTGCCCCGTTCCACAAGCACAATCCCAGACGGTGCTTGATGAAGGAACTTGTTGAGACAACCAGTAATAAAGCTCGGCTGGATACATAGGTCTCGTACGAGAATAAATTGTCGAAGAGTGCCCATCAAAAGTACGCATTAAAACCTCTGAATTAAGTGACATAAACACCTTAGTAGTACAAAAACTAGTAGCCCAATAACTAATAGTTTAATCATGATTAAGAGCCGTTTTATCTACACTACTTCAGTATTTAAAGTGCTTCAGACAATACGCCATATTGATGTAAAACATCACGCGCTTCATCGACACCTTTTACTCTATGGGCCTGCATACCTAAAGAAATAGCGGTATCAATATTTACCTGATTATCATCAATAAACAAGATACTTTCGGGTGATACCTGCAGTTGTTTGATAATATGCTGATAAATTCCTTTTTCTGGTTTTACCAACCCAACTAGATGCGATGCATAATAGCTGTGAAACTTACCAGCAAGCCCCATTTCGCCCATTAATCTGGGCCAATGGGCAGAATTGGTATTCGATAAGATAGCTCGGTGATATTCAGGCCTTACAGAATCAACCAATTCTAATGCACCGGCGAACAAACCTCTTGGCCATGCTTTAAAGGTTTCTTTAAATACCTCTTTATCAGTATCACTACCAACTTCTTTTAATAAGCCAACCGCAAAATCATCGAAAGAGATTTTACCGGAATCAAATGCAGCCACTGTAGGGGATTGTAACCACTTGAGCCAAACCTCAGACTCTTCCCCTTGAGTATTCAACATGGCATGCATTTCGGATACATCACCCAAATCAACTAAAACATTCCCTAAATCAAATAATACAACGCAAATAGGATGATTCTGTTCCATAATTCATTCACCTTAGCCATCGGCAATATTTCGCTCATATAAAAAGCCGTATTCCATAAAATAGCATGTTAATCGTCGTTTTTACTCACTTTTATCATAAGCTACTTTTTGCCTATACAAGCACAGTAACCATAAGCAATAAATGGCGCATATATGTAAAAAAAAGGAAAAAATGTATAGATCTAAATAAAATCCATATAAATCAATGGGATAATTAATTGGCATGATAATCGCTATAAGTTATTAGACCAACACCCTAATTAGGAGAAAAATAATATGAAATTGGGATTTTTAACTAAAACCATTCTATCCACAGCTACAGCCGCAGCTATCGCCCTATCTGCAACAAATGCATCGGCTGCTGATGACCGTAATTACATCTTAGCAACAGCATCAACCGGTGGTACTTACTACCCTGTTGGTGTTGCTATCGCGACATTGAGTAAAGTAAAACTTGCACCTAAGTTTGGCTTCTCAGTATCCGCCATCAGTTCTGCAGGATCTGGCGAAAACATTAAACTACTACGTGAAAACCAAGCACAATTTGCGATCCTGCAAGGCCTTTATGGAGCTTGGGCATGGAACGGCGAAGGTCCAGTTGCAAGCTCTGGTAAACAAACTGAATTACGCTCAATCTCCATGCTATGGCAAAACGTAGAGCACTTTGTATTAAAGTCTGATCTTGTTAAAACAGGTACTATTGCAGATTTGAAAAACCTAGAAGGTACTAACAACAAGTTCTCTATTGGGCCTAAAAACTCGGGAACAGAAGGTTCAGGCCGTCAACAGCTTAAAGGCTTAAACATCGACCCTGATAAATTTAGCCTAGCTTACATGGGTTATGGTGCCAGTGCTGACGCTATGCAAAATGGCAACATTGAAGGCATGAACACACCTGCTGGCGTACCTGTAAGTGCCGTTACTAGACTGTATGCTTCTATGGGCGACAAGGTGCAGGTTCTAGACTTCACTGACGAACAAATGAAAGCAGCAAACGGTAACTACCAGTTATGGACACGTTACACCATTCCTGCAAACACTTATCCAGGCCAAACAAAAGAAATCAATACCGTTGCTCAACCTAACTTCCTAGCATCTCGTGCTGATATGTCAGATGACGATGTTTATGAGTTAACTAAATCATTATATGAAAACCTAACTTACTTAAGTGCGATTCATAAAGCGACGTCTGTAATGTCTATTGAAAAAGCTATTGCAGGACTTCCAGTTCCTCTGCACCCAGGCGCAGAACGTTATTACCGCGAAAGAGGTATTAACATTCCGGCACACCTGATAGCAAAATAACACCTCTACTCCAACGATAGCGTCGTACTAATGTACGGCGCTTTGTTGCGCAATTCGTTTGTACATATAAAGGTAGCTTGTCTATGACTGCTTCATCACAACCAACCGACTCCCAACCAACAGATTTTCAAGAAATCAACCTTGAAGATTTCGAAACAAAACACCGTTCGGGAACATGGTTAAATCGTGTGGTATTTTCCTTATCGGTTTTCTTGGCTATTGCTCATATTTACATCAACACCATAGCAACCTTGCCAGAGCTGTGGGTTTCAGCATTTCATTTTGCAGGTTTTGGTGCTTTATGTGCACTCCTCGTTCCAGCCAACCCAAAATGGCGCGAAAGCAAAGTTGCGATGTTTTTTGACAGCGCACTTGTACTCAGCCTTATCAGCATGGTGCTTTACATTATCTTTTTTGAAGATGCACTTTATGCTAGAGGCGTGACATTTAATAATGCCGACTGGGTTGTCTCCAGTGTAGCCGTTTTATTGTCTTTAGAACTTATCCGTCGAACCAGTGGTTGGTTTATCCCATTATTAATCCTCATTGCACTGTCTTATGTTGTGGTATGGGGAAAATGGCTTGGTGGTATTTTTAACTTCCCAGGTTTAAGCCTTGAAACTTTACTCTACCGTAGCTTTTTCAGTACCGATGGTATGTTCGGCTCAATCTCTCGCATATCATGGAGCTTTGTCTTCATGTTTATTTTATTTGGTGCCTTTCTCGTTAAATCTGGCGCTGGTGATTTTATTATTAACCTATCTCGCTCTCTTGCTAGCAAGATGATTGGCGGGCCAGGTTTTGTTGCTGTATTAGGATCAGGCTTAATGGGTTCTGTATCAGGCTCTTCTGTTGCTAATACGGTTTCTACTGGCGTGATTACCATTCCATTGATGCGTAAAGCAGGCTTCCCTGCCCGTTTTTCAGCAGGCATTGAAGCCGCGGCATCTACCGGTGGTCAATTAATGCCTCCAGTGATGGGTGCTGGTGCTTTTATTATGGCGTCCTATACGCAAGTATCCTATGTGACAATCATTAGTGTCGCAGCCATTCCAGCACTTTTATACTTCCTTTCTGTAGGCTTTTTCGTTCGAGTTGAAGCAAAACGAAGCAAAGTTATTGCAACAGAAAGTGACGATGCCGTCGTAGTTTCAGATGTACTTAAAGAAGGTTGGCATCATGTTATCCCCTTAGGTATTTTGGTCACCCTATTAATTCAAGGTTTTACACCAACTTACGCTGCTGGACTGGGCATCATTTCTGTTGTAGCGGCTTCTTTTCTGTCTAAAAAACACAGAATGGGACCTGCCGCTATCGTTGATGCTATGGCTCAAGGCGCGAAAAATATGTCCACCACTGCGGTTTTATTGGTGGGTATTGGCTTAGTCGTCAATGTGATCAGTACAACAGGTGTTGGTAATACTTTCTCATTGCTTATCACTGATTGGGCTGGCGGAAGCTTATTCTTCACGATCGTATTAGTCGCTATTGCTTCTTTGGTTTTAGGAATGGGATTACCTGTAACGGCGTCCTACATTGTTCTTGGAACTTTATCTGCTCCAGCACTATTCAACTTAATTGCCGAAAGCCAATTATTAGAAATGATGGTATCTGGCAGCTTACCTGAAGCAGCTAGCGCTGTTTTCATGTTGGTTGATCCTTCTGCGCTTGCAACGCTGGCACAAGGCATGCCGATGGAACAGGCTGAGGCGTTATTAGCGCAGGTACCTAGCGACTTTAAAGGTATGTTGATGGATCAAGCATTAGGCGCACAAAGTGTTGCCATGATCTTGGTAACGGCTCACATGATCATATTCTGGTTATCACAAGACAGTAACGTAACACCACCTGTCTGTTTAACCGCCTTTGCTGCGGCCGCAATTGCAAAAACACCACCAATGTTAACGGGTATGACAGCATGGAAATTAGCGAAAGGTCTTTATATTGTCCCTCTGCTAATGGCTTACACCCCATTAATAGGTGGAGACCCTGAAACCTTATTACGTCTTACCTTCTTTGCTATCTTTGGTATGTATGCACTGGTTGCTGCTATGGAAGGGTATTTAGAAGATAAACTTTCTATTGCACCAAGAGCTCTTATGCTTGTTGCGTCGATTATGATGCTATGGCCAAATTTAGATCTTTGGATTCAATGCATCGGTTTAGTTCTTTTTATTGCTTTGTTCATCATAGGTAATAAAACTTATAAAAAGAGTATGTAAGACAAAACCTTTAGATTTTTAATTAAACAAAAAAGGCGTCTCTTTACTTAAGAGACGCCTTTTTATTATCAATATCAAACATCGCAAGAATACATCAAGATGAATCCATTCATCCTCTAACCCTCTAAACGTTCTCACTATCACTCGGCAAATCTTTTTTTGCCATCAAGTTCACCCAGTCAATAACATTTTTATCAAACTCAGCCTTATCACCTTCTGAAATCGATTGGGTGGTTGGTATATCTGTTGTCATGGGGTTAACTGGACGACCTCTAATATGCAGCTCATAATGTAAATGCGCACCTGTCGTACGACCTGTATTGCCAGATAACGCAATAACCTGACCACGTTTAACTTGCTGACCTTTTTTTACCAGTATCTTACTCAAATGTAAAAAGCGTGCGCCATAAGGCCCCGTATAATCCATAACAATATAGCGACCTGCATACTTATGAGATTCCACACGAGTCACAACACCATCCCCAGTTGCTAGCACTTCTGTTCCAATAGGAGTTGCCAAATCAACACCATTATGAGGGGCTGGGCGACCAGTAATAGGGTGCAAACGATTAGCATTAAAAGAAGAGCTAATTCTGTAGTGTTTGCGTGTCGGCCAGCGCCGTAGTGCTGGCGTTAAGCTATTACCGTCTTGATCATAAAAGCGCCCATCAGAATGGAGGAAAGCACGGTAAGTTTCACCTTGCACTGTCATTTGCAATGCTTCTAATTGTGTTTCACCAATTCTCACCCCATCAATGCTGCCATTTTTTACAACCACATCAAAAGCATCATTAGCTCGAAGATCTTTGCGGAAATCCACTCGCCCTTTTAAAACATCGTGAATAAGTAAAATATTATTATCTGATAAACCCGCTTTCTTAGCTGAAACATAAAAATTTCCCACCACCTTGCTATGAATAGCACTTTGCTCATAGGTAATCGGCTTAATATCTTCTTCGTAGCTATAACCACCATTATCATGTAGTACATAAGACACACTTTTACTGATATCAATACGGCGAGTTAACTTTATCAATTCACCACTTTCATTAAGCTTAAAAGTATATTTGTCATCAGGTAATAAAGGATCAAGAACTAAATACTCTTGGTCCGCCTCCAGTACCGAATACATGGACTCTCTCGACAATCCAAAACGAGCAAATATTCTCGCTAAACTATCACCCGATTTAACAACATAATCGATAGAAGGAAGTGCTATGGAAACCTGCTCAACACTGTGAAGTGGGTTCGTTGTTACTAAAGAAGCATAGTCATTATCTTCATCTGAATTGGAGTTTGCTCTTGGCTTAACAACTAGATCACTATCATTTGGAAGAACATAGTCTTTAATTTCATGTGTTGGTGAAACAAGTGACTGATAAACAAACAGCAAAAGAAAAAAACGACAACGATTAAGGACAACCAAGCCCTCGGTCCTGTTGGCACAAAACGCGAGAGAAATTGTATAAACTGCATAAATAAAAAACTCGTTAAACAAAAAAATGGTTCAAGGTGAACCTAAGAAATGTGCACGACACCTCTGCACTCAACTTCCGACAAACACAAAACCATACTTTGTAATATATGCATTTCTTTTACCAGTATTGGTATGCAAGTATCTGTACTTCATACTTTTTTATGTACATTTTTATACAAAATCCATACAAAAAAATGATGGAAAATGAATTTTGACGGTAGAATACGGTATTTTCATGCTTAAAGAAATAGTTCACTTATTGAAAATAATCACCAAAAAACTCATCTTACTTCGCGACTAAGTACACACAAATGAATCAACGCTATTTTACGCGCCTCTCTAATTAGAGAACATCAAAACAAAACTATTGGACGCTCACGTTTACTCTAAGTAGTATAATGCATGTCTTGTTAATGGATTATATTCAAGCTCATGTCGAACTCGCCAATTTCGTCTTCTGGTTATCAGAACAGTACATTCCATTCTAGCGTTTCTAACCAAGAAAACGTTCAGGTTGATAATACCCAGAACAACTTACATAAAGAATTAGAATCATCCACTCCCCTTGTAGAAGAAACACCTTTGGCCATCAGTATTAATGGCATTGCTTATGCTGTGATGATGGTGACTCCCATTAATTTAGAAACCTTTGTCATCGGCTTTGTTTTAAGTGAAGGCATTATTGATCACCTTAACGAAATCCGAGACATAAATATTCAACATACAAATACACCTCCAAGTATAGATAGTATTAGTATTAACCTAGATATCAGCCCTCGTAGATTCGCTTTATTTAAACAAAAAAAACAAACTCATCTTGGTGCAACTGGGTGTGGTTTGTGTGGTGTAGAATCCTTAGCTCAAGCCATTCCAACACTTTCTAAATTAACGCCAAGCTCAGCCATCACTGAAAGTGCCTTAATCCCTTTACGTCATCGTCTTTCAGAACATCAGGTACTGGGAAACAAAACAGGTGCCATTCATGCAGCCTTGTTATTGTCACCACAAAATGAAGCAATTTGTTGCATGGAAGATATAGGTCGACATAACACACTCGATAAAATCATTGGCTATGCTCTGCAACACAATATTAATCTGCATAATCACACAGTATTGATGTCTAGTCGGTGTAGTACGGAATTAGTACAGAAAGCTGTCAGAGTCGGTTTATCTCGCCTTGTACATTTGGCATCACCAAGCACATTGGCGGTAAAACTAGCACGCTATTACGGGCTCACATTGATTCATTTACCTAAGAAAGATGCCCCAAGGGTATTCGCACCTTTCATCACATCAGAATAAAGAGGACAACGTTCATGAGCAAAAAAACAATAAATAAAGCAAATCGTTTTTATACTCCGTACAAAGGGCCTGCTGGTGGATGGGGCGCCCTAAAAAGTACAACAGAACACTGGCTAAAAAGTGAAAATGCTGTCCGTAATATTAATACATTGTTAAAAACCAATCAGCCTCATGGATTCGATTGCCCAGGGTGCGCTTGGGGTGAAAAACATGATCCAGCAAAGATACGCTTCTGCGAAAATGGTGCGAAAGCAGTCAACTGGGAAGCCACATCCAAGAAAGTTGATGCTGCCTTTATGAAAGAACACAGCGTTTCTTGGTTAGCATCACAAAGTGACTACTTTCTTGAATTCCAAGGACGTTTAACAGAGCCGCTTCGTTACAATCCAGAAACAGATCATTATGAAAGCATCTCTTGGGAAAACGCCTTTAAACAAATAGCAAACACACTTAAGGCTCAGAATAATCCAGACAATGTCGCTTTTTATACATCTGGACGAGCCAGTAACGAAGCCGCCTTTCTTTATCAACTATTTGCCCGCGCCTATGGCACGAATAACTTTCCAGATTGCTCAAATATGTGCCATGAAGCCAGTGGTTATGCCTTAACTAGCAGTATAGGAATCGGTAAAGGGACAGTCGAGATAGAAGACTTTGAACGTGCAGATGCTGTTTTTGTGTTTGGCCAAAACCCTGGAACCAATCACCCTCGTATGTTAGAAACCTTAAAAGAGGTAGTACATCGTGGCGGACAATTATTAAGTTTCAATACTTTACGGGAGCGTGGATTAGAACGTTTTCAAAACCCTCAAAATCCAATTGAAATGCTTACCAATGGTTCTCAACCAACTAACACAGGATATTTTTGCCCTAAAATTGGTGGCGATATGGCCGTCGTTCGTGGTGTCGTCAAAGTACTGATCGATATGGAAGAAAAAGCTCAGCAAGAAGGCAAAGCCATTTTCGATCACGAGTTTATTGCACAACATACACAAGGTTTAGAAGCTTATCTACAACAGGTAAAAGAAACGCCTTGGTCACATATTCTTGAACAATCCGGCCTTACTAAAGAAGAAATTACTCACACTGCCAAGGTCTATGCCAAGGCTGAAAGTGTCATCATTACATGGGCAATGGGGATTACCCAGCATCACCATTCTGTACCAACCATTCATGAAATAGTAAACCTATTGGCATTACGTGGAAACTTAGGCAAACCTGGCGCTGGTGCTTGCCCAGTTCGAGGTCATAGTAACGTACAAGGTGATCGAACCATGGGCATTAATGAACGCCCTTCTCAAGCCTTCTTGGATGCCATAGAAAAACGTTTCAACTTCACACCACCACAAAGTCATGGTTTAGCTGTGGTTGATACTATACGAGCTATGCGAGATGGAAACGTCGGTGTTTTTATTGCTCTAGGTGGTAATTTTGCCGCAGCAACACCAGACACACAAACCACAGAAGAAGCACTTAAGCGCTGTGAACTCACAGTACAAATCAGTACAAAGCTCAATCGCTCTCACCTTATTATGGGCAAAGAAGCAATTATATTACCTTGCCTTGGTCGTACCGATGTTGACCACCAAGCTACAGGCCAGCAAAAAGTCACTGTAGAAGACTCCTTTAGTATGATTCATGCTTCGGGGGGTGTATTGGAGCCATTAAGCTCCGAGCAAAAATCTGAGCCAGCTATTATTGCTGAAATGGCAGCGGCCACTTTAGGTAAATTTCCAATTGATTGGATGGAAGCGGTAAGCGATTACGACATCATTCGAGGTTATATCGCTGATGTTGTACCAGGCTTCCAAGGCTTTAATCAACGAATTTTACAAGATGGTGGTTTTTACCTTGGCAACAGTGCAAGAGAACGAAACTGGAAAACGCCAGCAGGCAAAGCGATTTTACATAATCATGTATTACCAAAATCAATTTTGCCAGAACGTACACAAGATTTGTTATCTGATAAAACACTAATACTTCAAACCTTACGATCACATGATCAATACAACACCACAATCTATGGTATGAATGATAGATACCGAGGCATCAAAGGCGAACGAAAAGTAGTTTTCATAAACCCTGCAGATATACAACGCCTAGGTTTTGAAGAAGGGCAAAGTATTAGTTTACGATCTATTTGGGATGATGGCGTAGAACGGAAAATAAATGGTTTCAAATTAGTACCTTATAGCATTCCAGCTGGCAACATTGCAGCCTACTACCCTGAGACCAACCTCTTAGTACCATTAGACAGTCTAGGTGAGTTCAGTAATACACCAACATCAAAAAGTATTGCAATTGAATTAGAAGCTTACGAAGAAACTAACGACAACATTAGCTTTTCAGCAGTTTGATTTAAAGAGGATGATAACGAAGAAAATTGCTCAATTTTCAAGAAATATGGACGAATTGAGCAATTTATGCTTTTATAAAGAATAGAATAATAATTAAAAACATCTTAATAAAAGGAATATTTATGGAAGATTTTATATTAATAGACTTTCTTCTTTTGACTGCTTTAGCTATTACTGTTGGCAGCTTTTTAGTCATTAGTAGTAAACGGGTTATTGAAATTTGCTCTGAGTCAAAACAAGACAAGCTATAAATACAAAGCTTTGATCTTATTTATTTAAGTAAACTAGCAGACACACCTGAATACAAATAATGACTGCTAGTTTTAATTATTTAGTTCACAATTTTATTGGAAAATTGTCCTACCGCATCAACTACTCGCTGTGCACCATCTTGAATTTCTACAATCACATCACCCGCTTCATTCGATAAACTCAAGCCCTGCTCTGCTTGTTCTTTACCTTTATTAATCAAAGCGACAGCCTTTTCTGCAAGTTCTTGATTCTGTAATACAACACCAACAATTTCTTCCGTTGCTTCACTTGTACGCGATGCCAGCTGCCTCACTTCATCTGCCACAACAGCAAAGCCTCGCCCTTGCTCACCCGCTCGTGCAGCTTCAATGGCAGCATTTAAAGCCAATAAGTTTGTTTGATCCGCAATACCTTGAATACTTTGAATAATAGAACCAACCAATTGTGACTGCTTATCAAGCTTAGAAATACCTTCTGCAGCTTGTGCCATTTGATCTGATAATTGATGCATCACAGACACGGTTTCTTTAACGACTTCACTGCCCTTTTTAGCACTGCTATCCGTTTGTTGTGAAGTTTTAAATGCGATGTCTGCAGCTTCAGATACCGCCGATTCTCGACTCACTTGCTCTGTAACAATAGTGGCAAACTTCACTACTTTATAAAGACGACCATGTATATCAGATATGGGATTGTAAGAAGCTTCAAGCCACACAATATTGCCTCGACTATCGAATCTCTTAAACCGCTCAGCAACAAATTGGCCTTGATTCAAATTCTCCCAAAATAGGGAATATTCCGGTGATTTGTATTCTTCTTCTGCACAAAAAATTCGATGGTGCTTGCCTTTAATTTGATCCAGCTGATAACCCATACCACTCAAAAAAAGCGCATTTGCCGTTAAAACATGACCAGACATATCAAACTCAATCACCGCAGTAGATCGCTGTAATGCCGCTATGATGTTTTGATCTTCTCTAGAGCTTGTTATGGTTCGAGTTAAATCATTGCAATGAAGGGAAAACTCTTTAATTTGATTAGTAGAGCCAGACAATATTGGTTGAAAAATAGTCCTTAACCAAACTTCCTGACCATTTTCTTTTTCAATTTCAATAGCACCAGCCCAATGTTTCTCCTCTTTCAGTGCATTCAATAAAGCTTTGTAATGGTTAGTTTGACGTGAATAAGAAGGAGTGAGATCGGCCAGCTTTTTACCAATAAGATAATCTTCTTTTACGCCAAGTTCATCCATAAACTTTGTATTAATCGATTTTATTACACCGTCAGGGCTCAACTTCATTACCAGCATTTCTTGCTCTAAACTTTCTCTAACCTGATTGAGCGAATACAAATTTTCTTTTAAAAGACTACACTCTTTTTTAAAAGCACTATTGAACATACCGATCTCCTGAAATCCTTGGTCTAAAGTTTATTCCATAAGAAAAAATACGCTTAAACTGCTTTTACGATCCATTCATTATTAAAAATGATTTTCAACGTATACAAAGCCGTACAAAGTTTTATGAAAGTAATTGATCAAGTCTAGACTAAATCAACATTTAGTCAGTTCAGATTATCGAGTTCTGTGAATATTTTTGTTAACTCATTGTGTAAAAGTGTATCTAATTTTGAGATATCAATAGAAGAAAGACAGCGTTCAATTTCTTGCTCATCTTTAGAGCTTTTTAGTAATTGTTCTACCAAGTCTAATTGGCCTGAAAAGTGTAATAACCCCATCGTTAAAGAAGCACCTTTTAAAGTATGAATGCTCTCACGTGTTTTAATTTTGTCCTGTGTATTTGCAGCCTTTTCAATTGTTTTCAATAACTCTTGTGATTCGATTAAGAAACCATCTACAACATTTTTAAATAAATCGATACTCCCACCAAATCGATTAACAATTGATTGAATGTCTTCATGTTTTTCAAGAGTGCTATTTGCCAAATCTTGCGCTATTAATTTCATTTCACTATCAAGACCATTAGTATCATTCGCTTTTGCAACTGGATTCACATATTTTAAAATACAGGAAATCATTTGATCGATATCCAAAGGTTTACCAATGTGGTCATTCATACCAGCCTGAAAGCATAATTGTCGATCTGCTTCAGAAACATTCGCAGTCATTGCGACAATAGGCAAGGAGTCAAATCGAGTATCTTGTCTAATCTGTCTTGTTGCTTCTAAACCATCAACATCTGGCATCTGCATATCCATTAGAACCAAATCAAATGTATCTACTTCATTATCAACAACCGCTGCCACACCATCTAAACCACCACCAGCAACCGTAACAATAGCGCCTTCAGCGGCTAATAATTCTGTTGCTACCTGTTGATTAAAAGCATTATCTTCAACCAATAATAGTTTTATCCCTGTTAAACTGGCCTCATCCTTCCATGCTCCACTTTTCTTATCTAGTAAATTTTCATCGTTTGATAATGCTTTATATACTGTTTCTGAGAGACGACTTAATGTCAGAGGTTTCAATAAATAATCTGAAATAAAATCTAAAGCATCATTTATTTTTCCATTCGAGGCATTCGCTAATAAAATTATTTTAGGAGGAATGACAGAAGGATCAAAACTTGTCTGCATTTTTTCCAAACTATTACGACCATCAAAATCTGTTATTTTTATATCCAATAAAAGAATATCAAACGAACGTCCTTCTTTATTCTCTTCATTTATTATATTGATAATCTGCTGGAAGTTACCCGCCTTTTGACAAAACCAACCAAGGTTCAAAGCCATACGGGCTATAATAACCTGAGAAGCTGAGTTACTTTCCACAACCAACACTCTTACAGGTTTTCTTAACTGTCTTACTTGGGTGTTTTCATTGGCTGGTGTTTCTGCAATTGGTAAATCGATAGTAAAGAAAAAACGACTACCTTCATCAAGGGTACTTTCAATAGATAATTCGCCGCCCATTAACTCTACAAAACGTCGACAAATCACTAGCCCCAAACCAGACCCTCCAAAACGTCGAGCCGTTGAAGATTCCGCCTGAGAAAACACTTCAAAAATAGACTCTAATTGATCTTTTGAGATACCAATACCTGTATCATTTACTGAAACACTAAGACGAGAAATATCAGCAGAAGGAGAAGGAAGCTGTTTAATTTCTAAAACCACATTACCTTCTAATGTGAATTTCACCGCATTGCTTACCAAATTAATCAGAACTTGAAGCAGACGTAATTTGTCACCGATCAAATAAGCAGGAATATCTTTATCTACATCAAAAATCAACTCCACGTTATTGCTTAAAGAGCTCCCTGATAACACAGTGGAAAGTTCATACAATAAAGATTCAACTTCAAAGGGAACGCTTTCTAATTTTAGTTTACCTGCATCTACTTTTGAGAAATCTAAAATATCATTAATTAGACCAAGCAAGGATTTCGCCGAGATTTGTGCCTTAGAAATATAGTCATCCTGTTGATGAGTTAGCTCTGTTCTTTTAGCCAAATGCAACATACCCAAGATGGCATTCATTGGTGTACGAATTTCATGACTCATATTAGCCAAAAAGCTAGATTTAGACGCACTCGCGGCATCCGCCTGATTTTTTGCCTCACGTAACCAAGTCTCAAGCTCTCGCTCAGAAGTAACATCTTGATTAACCCCGGTAACTCTAATGGCATTCCCATTTCCATCTTGCTCAATATAAGCATCAGCTTTAATGTAGCGAATACTCTCATCAGGTAAAACTATACGGAAAACATCGCTATATGATTCGCCATTTTCCATGTTTTTACTTAATTGTGATATTGCGTCTTCTTTTTCTTCAGGGTGTAATCGATCACTCCAATGTTCAAAAAACACACCTTGACCCTTTAATGAAAATGGATACTGATAGATGTCAAACATAATATCGTTCCACTCCAAAGCTCCTGATTCGAGATGCCAACTCCACACCCCCAGTCTCGCGGCTTTTGTAGCAATGAGTAACTGATCCCGTGCAGACTCTAAAGCTTTCTGATTATTTTTTTGCTCGGTAATATCCATGGCCATACCTAAAAAACCAATGATTTGGCCATCATTACTTTTCATCGGTGTAATCACCAAAGAGACTGGGCACGTTTTCCCGTACTTATCTCTATACGTCCACTCCTTACTCTCATAATCATCAGTATTAGCAGTGAAAAGCAACACCTCCATATCACCTGAAATATAAGAGCCAGTTGTCTCCAATATTGACTCCCGTCGATGGTTTATTTCATCAGTATCATGAAAAGCAGCAGGTGTTAATCGACCAATCACCTCTTCCGCCGAGTAACCAAGCATTCGCTGTGCACCACTATTAAAGAGCTTAATAATGCCATCTGTATCAGTCGCTATAATGGATATTTCAGAAGAGGCTTTGAGAACATCATTCAAAAGAAGGTTAAGCTCTTGGAGCTCCAATGTTCTGGTCTTAACTTGGCTTTCCAAATTGGTATTAAGGTCGCGAATTTTAGCTTCCGACTTTTTACGCTCAGAAATATCACGTACACTTTTTGATATTCCAATCACAGTATGATGATTGTCAAAAATCGGAGACAAGGTGAGTGCAACAGGTACATCGGACCCAGATTTGGTTTTTCGTCGGGTCTCAATTAAAAGCGATTCTTTTTTATCACGAACAGAAGCTAATGCAGATTGATCTTCCTCGATAAGATCTGCAGGTACCAATAAATCCGATGCTGTTTTGCCGATCGCCTCTTCTCTTGTATAGCCAAAAATATGTTCTGCACCTTTATTCCAACTAACAATAATACCCTTTAAATTTTTACTAATTATGCCATCTGCTGAACTCTCAACCACGGCCGTAATTCGAGATTGATACGTGATCACTTCTTGCTTTCTGGCCATATTCACACGAACCATAGCAACAAGCACTGTACCTAAAAAGGTGATAAGAATTCCCGTTAACAGAACAATAAAAGGATTAGATAGTTGTAAGTCTTCAATAAATGCAGCCGTTACACTGAATCGACTTTCCCAGTGTCTACCATATAAAAATGTGGATTGAATATGCTCGTAGTGGCGATCATTTAAATCACCACTATCATAGAAACGGACTTTATCATCCAGGTTGGTAATATCAAAAAGTTCATAATGAACCTTGGCTGCATCCAGGTCCAATTCACTCAACATGTCTTCCATCAATAGCGCAGCATAACTCCAACCAAAGCCGGCCTTTTCCCGTTCAAGCAATGAGCTTGGTGTTTTACCGCCTCGATAAATAGGCATCAAAATCAAAACCGACTGCTGCGCCTGACCGGAAGCTTGTACCAAAGTAATAGGCCCGGTAATTTGAACTTCACCAGTGCGCAAAGCTGCGCTTGCGGCTTCACGACGGTTTTTTTCTGATGCTATATCCAAACCGATCGCCTGAGCATTAGTCTCAAATGGTTCAATAAATTGAATAAGATATCGCTCTGAAAAATTGGAAGAAAGCTCTTTGATTTGAAAGTCAGGCCAACCACTTTGTCGAATGGTTTGCAGTAAAGGTTCAACTTGATCGATCGGCACCCGACGAATAAAGCCAAAACCTCTTGCCCCTGGAAACTCAATTTCTAGATCGCGGGTTAAACTGTATTGACGAAATACCTCTCTAGAAACATCACTTTCCCCAGCAGTTAAAACAACGCCTCTTGCTCCTCTTAAACCGTATTGGTAAGTTTGAACCCGAGCAACAACCTCTTTAAATATTTTTTGTGAAGCTTGGTTAACCGCTTGAACAATGCGCTCTTCATTATTGAGTTTAATTTGATAAGAAAAGAGACACGTCACCAGCACGCCTAAAAACAGAGTTAATATCACCCATCGGGTGTAGATATTCTTAGACTGTACTTTATTCACTTTTGCCTCCGAGCAAACTTTCTCTTCAATTTTACCTTGAAGACAGGGGGAGTATGTTTTCGCCCTATTAAATTAATTATAAGTGTAGACGAATGAACAATTTATAACGTCATATTGAATGATAAATAATAAAAAGCTAACAATAATTTCAATTTTTTACTCAAGGCATTACCATGGAAACAGTCGCTTCCCATAGCCCATACACAAGACCAACAAAACACATTTAAACCTGAAATTAGGTTTCCTTGCCTCACATCAAAGCCTATTATGGAATTTAAGCAAAAAAATATTTTTTGGGTTATAACTAGGGATCACTTCTAACCAAACGACAGGAACGCGTTTATGAAAGTTGCCGTTTTTTCTTGTAAGCCTTATGACAAAAGAACTCTTTCCGCCCATGCTGAAAAAAATTCAATAGAAGGTAATGCCATAGACAGTGCCACTCTATCAATGTCCTACTTTGAAAGTCGATTAAGCATGGAAACGATCAGTCTAGTGAAAGGCTTTGATGCGGTTTCTTGTTTTGTAAACGATGATGTTAACGCTCAGGTAATTCATTGTTTGAAACAACAAGGCGTCAATACCATTGCATTACGTTGTGCAGGATTTAATAATGTTGATTTAGACGCTGCAAAAAAAGAAGGTGTAAAAGTCTTTCACGTACCTGACTACAGCCCTACGTCAGTAGCAGAACACGCTGTTGCACTAATTATGACGCTCAATAGAAAGACTCATAGGGCCTACCACAGAGTCAAAGAAGGCAACTTTGCCCTAGAAGGATTGCTTGGCTTTAACTTAGAAGGCAGAACCGTTGGTTGTATTGGCACAGGACGCATTGGTGCTGCATTTTGCCGAATCATGAAAGGTTTCGGATGCAAGGTACTCTGTTATGACTTATACCCATCACAAGAATTAATTGACCAAGGTTGCCAATACCTTTCATTAGATGAACTCTACCAACAAAGTGATATCATCAGCCTACATTGTCCATTGAATGAATCTACTCATCATTTAATCAACAAAGACAGTTTGCAAAAAATGAAAGACGGCGTGATGATAATCAACACCAGCCGTGGAGCATTAGTTCATGCACAAGAAGCTATTGATGCACTCTATAGCAAAAAGATTGGTTATTTAGGTCTAGACGTATATGAACAAGAAAATAAGATTTTCTTTGAAGACATGTCTTCTCATATTATTCAGGACAGTGTTTTTCAGCTCATGCTCACCTTCCCAAATGTCGTGGTAACAGGGCACCAAGGTTACTTCACAGACGAAGCGCTGAATCACATAGCAGAAACAACTATAGACAATCTACTTCACCACCAAAATGAAGAAAGCTACAAGCGACAACTCGCATAATTTTTGTCTTGTAACCTAAAACTCAGGCAGTAATTTAAAAGACATCTAATACTTCATTAGATGTCTTTTTTATTTCAACGATACAAGACAAGATCAACAAATTGTCATCTTCATCACGTATAATTTAATCAAGTTTGAATAAATAAAAAGGAATGGCAGCACAATGAATCTCGACAACGCTTCTCAAAACCGACTCATCGATATCGTTCGACGTGCAGGGCAAGAAATCGTCATGCCAAACTTTCGACAACTTAATAACGAAGATGTAAAAACCAAAAGTAGTTTAAGCGACCTTGTCACCATTGCCGACAACGCTTGTGAAATCTTTATCACAAAAGAAATTCAACACTTTTTTCCTGACTGGTCCATTGTGGGAGAAGAAGCCACCGCCGATGATGCCTCCACCACAGACAAAATAGACAACACTGATACATGCGTTATTATCGATCCAATTGACGGCACATGGAACTACGCCCATGGTTTATCCGATTTTGGCATTATTCTCGCTGTCGTTGTAAAAGGCGAAACACGTTTTGGTCTACTTTATGATCCAGTCAATGACGACTGGATCTATGCAAACAAAGGCGAAGGTGCTTTCTTCCAACGCACATCGCTATCAGAAAGAGGTACTCAGCAAATTCCCGCACAGGCGCCACTCGCCTTACATATCAAGCCCGAAGTAAAAATGGAAAGACTGGCAGGCATCATGTCTATACACTCTTACTCTGGCGACAAACAAAAAGACTTCGCCATCAAAGCCACTCATTTTGCACGCATCAATAATCTGCCGTCTTGTCCTGCTTACCGCCAATTATCTCTTGGGCACTTTCACTTCAGCCTGACCTACAAAATGCTCCCATGGGACCACGCAGCAGGTGTTCTAATCTACACAGAAACTGGTGGTGTTTGCAGACTACTAGACGGCACAGAATACCGACCAGCTATGTTAGATGGAGAAATGCTCACCGCACAATCAGAAGAGCAATGGCAAACCATCGCTGAGCATTTTAGAAAATAATTAGCCTTATCTAATAACAAAAAACCGTTACTCTGGATCAACCAAAGTAACGGTTTTTTAGCTTTAAACCTATTTCTAGAAGATTATTTATTCATCGCTTTAATGTAAGAATCCAGCGTTTTTTGGCTTGCTGCTTTTAATGTCATGCCGTTTGGACCCGCACCAATATTGCTAAATTGTTTCGCTGGCTCACCGTGTTTTTCAAAGAATGCTAAGTTCTCAGAACCTGCTTCAAAAACCCATAAACGGCCATCTTCGATCTTTGTTGTAAAGCCATCTAAATCAAACCCTGATGCGAAAGCTCCCATGCTCAAAGACGCGCCCAACAATGCAGACATAATCACTTTAGATTTATTCATAACACACCTCATTTACTTGGATTGATAAAATTGATGAGGCTATATTGCGATACTTTTATGTCAGAAAGATTACAGAAAACAGTATGACATATATTTTTTCGTATATATTTTATTTCACATATTAAAGCCACTGAAAAGTTTCATATTTTCCTTTAAAACAGATCAGCACCCTTTCGAAACTATCTGTTAAACTAGCCAATATTGATCAATAAACTACACAGAATAAACACGGTTGGTTTCCCCAAACAAACCTAAGGAAAACAATGGACCCGATTCAGTTTTACAAATGCCTAGCAGACGAAACCCGTTTACGCAGTATGCTCCTGATTTATTTAGAAGACGAATTATGTGTATGCGAGTTAATGGTGGCATTAGATGAAAGTCAGCCAAAAGTATCGCGCCATCTTGCTTTATTAAGAAACTGCGGGCTCCTGACGGATCGTCGTCAAGGGCAATGGGTGTACTACAAACTCAATGCAGCACTACCAAAATGGGCGCTCACAGCGCTTGCAGAAACAGCAACGAACAACACCAAATTTATTAGTATTAATCAGCAACGACTTAACAATATGGGCGATCGCCCAGAGCGAACGGTTGCTTGCTGCTAATCAAAAACCAGCGTAAACACCTGCTAAAAAAAGAGCCGCCAACGAATACACTGAGTATGCATTGGCGGCTCTTTTTATCTTATCTAACAAGCATTCACTGATGCTAAATCAACAAGCTTCTCACCCTGGCTGAAATGTATTCAGACACCACAACCGTCGCCAAAATCACCAGAATAATCAAGGTCACTTGAGGCCACGCCAAGACATTCAACGAGGATGACAGGAACAAGCCAATGCCGCCCGCGCCAACCAAGCCCAATATGGTGGATTCTCGAATGTTAATGTCCCATCGGAAAATCGTGATGCCAAGAAAAGCAGGCAAAATTTGCGGGATAATCGCATAAACAATGATTTGAAAACGCGACGCGCCCGTCGACTCAATCGCTTCTACGCTGGTGCTGTTGATCTCTTCAATGCTTTCATACAGCAACTTCGCGACAAACCCGATCGACCTTAAACCGATCGCAATAATACCGGCCAAAATCCCCGGCCCTAAAATCGTTACCAATAACAAAGCCCAAATCAACGAATTGATAGAACGCGATGAGGCAATGATAAACAACGCAATCGGACGCACAAACTTTGTGGACGGCGTGGTATTTCGTGCGGCCAAGAAAGCAACAGGAAACGCCAGAATCACACCAAGCAGCGTGCCTAAAGTCGCGATATTCAAGGTGTCCCAAAGGGCTTTATACAGCTTATTGATGTACAACCATTCTGGTGGAAACATGCGATCGATTAAATCCGCCGCTTGCACAGGTGCGTCATAAACAAAAAACCAAATCGTGTCTTCCGTCATTTCCAACCAGCAAAAAACGGTCAGTAACACAATGGCAAACCAAAATCCCCAAACGATCCATGCTTTGCGCCTAGTATGACTTTCCCATACTAATTTTTGTTCTAACTCACCCATTTTCTTATCCATCCAGAAAGGTATTCACACGCCAACACAATAAGAATAATTAAAATGAGAATGGCACCCGCAGAATCGTATTCGTAACGATCAATCGAGGTATTCAAGGTCGCACCAATACCGCCTGCGCCAACAATGCCAATGACCGCCGATTCACGGAAGTTGATATCGAAGCGATAAAACGACAAACCAATCATGCGCGGCATCACCTGTGGCCAAATCGCGATGTGCATGCGTTGCAACCAAGACGCACCTGTTGAGGCGATGGCTTCCAATTGTTTTTTATCGATCTCTTCGATTTCTTCTGCGAGCAGTTTTCCTAGGAAACCAATCGTCGCATAGGTCAGCGTTAAGAAACCCGCAAAGGCTCCAAAACCAAAAAGCGCCACCAAAAAAATGGCCACAATCACTTCTTGCATAGAGCGAGAAATCGCAATAAAAGATCGACAAAACAGATAGATAGGTTTTGGAGAAATATTACGCGCCGCGCCCATTCCAAAAGGAACAGACAACAAAATCCCAACCACAGTTGAGGTCACCGTCATGGTTAAGCTTTCATAAATTCCCGAATAAATATCCGCCGCTCGACGAGTAAAATTAGGGTTCAAAAAGCCTTCGATAAAACGACCACCGCGCTCCAAACCTTCGTAAACCCGTTGCCAATTCACTTCAATGCTGCCAATACCGACAATCAAATACAGAAAAAAGGCGATCCAAAGCGCGATGCGCCAGCGTTTATCTGGCACAAGATAATGAGGCCTTTGCCAAGTTCGCATTAAGCGGCCTCCTCACTTTCCTGTTCATCGTCTTCATCGTCTGGCTTAACATCCGTCCAATCTTCGTCGCCATAAATGCGCGTCAGCACGTCTTCTGTTAATTCATCAGGCTTGCCGTCAAACACCACTTCGCCACCTTGCAGACCAATAATGCGATCCACAAACTGCATCGCCAACGGCACATCGTGAATGTTGATAATCGCCGATAAGGCTTTTTCACGGCAAATAGACTGAATCAAACGCATGATTTGACGAGACGTTTTTGGATCCAAACTTGCTGTTGGCTCATCCACCAGCAACAAACGAGGGTCTTGCGCCAAGGCTCTGGCAATCCCCACACGTTGGCGCTGACCACCAGACAATTCATCAGCACGCTTATTAGCGTGATCAATCAAGCCAACACGATCCAAATACTCAAAAGCATTATCAACGTCTTCTTGTGGATAACGACGTAAAAAAGAACGCCAAAAAGACAAATATCCCAATCGACCAGATAAGACGTTTTCCATCACACTCAGTCTTTCAACCAAAGCGTACTCTTGGAAAATCATCCCAATGTGACGACGTTGCTCGCGAATTTTGCTGGAAGACAAACTGCTCAAGCTCACACCATCAAGCTGGATATTGCCTTCACTTGGGTCGATTAGGCGGTTTACGCAACGAATCATGGTGGATTTACCGGCCCCACTCGGGCCGATAAGTCCAACAATTTCACCGTCAGGAACCTCAAAACTAATATCTTTTAAAACCCAAGGACCAGACTTATAACGCTTTTTTAAGTGTTCAATTTTAAGCACTGAAAGATCCTATCGGCAGTTGTATGAAACGCCGTTTGCGTCATCAATTTTACGAATCACATTCCAGTGTTGCTTAAAGGTAATTGGCAAGAACTGACCTTCTTTCGAGAACTCTTCTTTCAGCTTGCTACCTTCCCATTTGTAAGAGAAAAACGCTTCTTTGATTTTTTCTTGAAGCTCAGGCTTAAGGTTGTAAGCCACGCCGTAGCTTGTTGTTGGGAAAGTTTCAGATTTATAAATGGATTTTATTTGGCTGGCTTTCACAACGTCACGATCAATCATTCGATTCAATACAGAGTTTGCAACGGCCGCTGCTGGGTAATCTTTGTTTGCCACACCCAAAATAGAGTTGTCATGCTTACCAGAGAACTGAGGCTCGAAATCACGCTCAGGAATCAAATTAAAATCCGCTTTTAGAATCGCTGAAGGTGCTTTAAAGCCAGAGTTAGAGGTTTGAGACGTAAAGGCCAACTTGCTGCCTTTAATGTCTTTAGGAGAATTGATACCAGAATTTGGGTAAGTGATGATTTCCATCTCATAACCAAAAGAACCGTCTTCTGCCGCCATCATAGTGAATGGACGATAACCCGCACAGGCTACCGCTAATGGGTTAGAACCTGTGTTGAAACCGGCAATGTGAAGACGACCGGCGCGCATTGCTTCAATTTGCGCTGCGTTAGATTGTACTGGGAAGAAACGCACTTTCTTGCCTGTTACGTCTTCCATGTGCTCTAGGAATTCAGACCAAACATCCGCATAAACCGCTGGATCTTCTACTGGTGTATAGGCAAAAATCAAAGTACTAGGGTCGATTAACTTAGACTTATCTGTTGGAATATCAGCGATTAAATCTTTGTCTTTATCCGTGTAACGGCTGTCCAAAGAAAATTCTGCATTGGCTGCGCTTGCTGTAAACATTGACGCCAAAAGTACTGGGTATAACAGTTTCATAGTGTCGCTCCTGATTAAGTAATCACGAAACTCTACCTCTGCTTTATGACAGTTCAGTTAAAACATGCAAATAAACATATATAAGAAATCACCTTCTTTTCCATACAAAAAAGCGAATAACGCACGACGACAGCTAAACGGTATAAATTCAACAAAAAAAGAGCTTAGAGAAATCTCAACTCTTTTTTTAATCAGACATTTTTTCGATAATTTATAAACGCGCCTTACCTAAAACATTTATCAAAGATCCCATGTGACATACATTCATAAGGTTCACTGTATATCTTATCGATAGCCACAAAACTTATTTTTTATTAAATTATACCGAGGGTAAAATAACGCGGAAGGGTAATTCACTACCACAATTCTTGCAGCTGCTTGCTGTCGAGGTGTTCAACCAAATATAAGAATATCTCAAGCATAACCACACTTAAAAAATATATATTATTGAATTACTTCATTTGTACTCAATAAACTAAATTACCAAGGATGCTGAGCAAAGTATTGTTCCAAATGATCAATCAAGCCTCGCACTGTAGGCGGCAAATATTTTCTAGAAGAGTACAAGGCGTAGATGGTTAGGTCTTTTGGTTTCCATTCTGGCAATACATGGCACAAGCGGCCTTCTTTTATATAGCGGTTCACCAAATAAGTGGGTTGCAAGCTGATACCACCACCGTTCAAAGCCGCGTGTAACAAGACTGTTGCTTCGTTTGCAGTTAAGCGGCAGTCAACGTTAATGGACTCAAATAGATCTTTCTGAGATAAATGCCAAATGTGACGTTCGAAATTTTTATAGCCCAAGCAGTCATGTTTTTTTAAATCTTGTGGGTGATAAATCCCACCACTATCTTTTCCATATTTTTCAACCATTTTATTTAAATACACTGGCGATGCCACCAATACAGATTCGCATACAGCAATCGGTTTTCCTATTAAAGACGGGGCTGGATTGGAAGCGATGCGTATCGCAAGGTCGATGCTTTTTTCGGTCAGATCCGCAGCACCGTCTTCTAGATCGATGTCGATACGAACTTTAGGATACAGCTGCATAAAATTCTGAATTGCTGGCATCAACTGTGAAAAACCAAACGACATGCTAGTGGTTATCTTAATACCACCCGCAAATTTATTATCCGAATTCGCTAATGCCGTAATATTATCCGCTTGTTCGAGCCAAAGCTCGATGTCTTTAAGACAACTTTCACCTGCGCTAGTTAATGATATTTTACGTGTTGTACGGTGTAATAAACGTATTTCTAACCAATCCTCCATCGCCTCTATATAGCGTGTCACCATAGGACGAGACATATTCAGGCGATCCGCGGTACGAGAAAAACTGCGCGATTGCGCAACATCGATAAACACCTTGGCAGCTGTCACTCTGTCCATATTTCACCTTCAACTTGAACGATTTAAGAAACAATAATGCTCATTTTTGTGTATTTTTCCGAGCACGTCAATTCTCTATTATGACCACATGAATTAAACATTAGCTCTTTGGAGAGACAAAATGAAAAAACTGATTACATTCGCCGCTTCTGCTCTTATCGCTCATTCTGCTTTTGCTGCAGACAAAAAACCTTTAACACTAGATGTTTATAATGCTGTTCCTAGCAGCTTTAGTGTTAACTCAACAGTAGTGTATGGTGAAACAGAAGCTATGGTGATTGATGCGGGATTCACCAAAGCGGATGCATTGCGCATTGCGGCTAAAGTGTTGGATTCTAAAAAAGAACTAAAAACCATTTTTATTAGCCAAGCAGACCCTGATTATTACTTTGGTGCGGAAACATTGCACAACATTTTTCCAAAAGCAGACATCATCACTACTCCTGCTGTACAAAAGGTTATTGAAGAAAAAATGGCTGGAAAATTAGCTTTTTGGGGCCCTCAAATGGGCGCTAATGCACCATTAAATCCCATAGTCCCAGCGGCTTATACTAAGTCTACTTTGATGCTTGATGGCCAGACTATTGAGATTCGTGGCACTGAAGGTATTTTAGCTCATCGTCCTTACCTTTGGATTCCATCAAACAAAGCGATTTTGGGTAACGTCGCTATATTCGGTAACATGCATTTGTGGATGGCGGATGCGCAATCGGATGAGTCTCAAGCAGCTTGGCAAGCACAATTGAAAGAAATGCTTGCGCTTAAACCAACCACAGTAGTTCCTGGTCATATGACGCAAGGTACGGAGTTAACAGCAAACAACATTAACTTTTCTCTTAACTACATCACGGCGTTCCAAAAAGCGAAGAAAGACAGCAAAGACAGCGCGGAATTTATTAAAACAATGACAGCGAAATACCCAAATGCACAAGGTGCTTTGAACCTAAACATCGCAGCGAAAGTCCATAAAGGTGAAATGAAATGGTAAAAGTACATTATTTTTTCGACCCAATGTGTGGTTGGTGTTATGGAGCAACATCGTTAATTGGAATACTAGCAGAGATGACTGAGTTCGAAATTCATTACCACCCAGGTGGCATGATTCCGAAATGTGCGATTGATCCGTCTTTTAGACAGCACATTCTGCAGGCCGATAGTCAAATTGCCACTATGACCAAAGCCCACTTTGGTGATGCTTACAAAGCGAGAGTAGCAAACAATAGCGAGTTTGATCTTGACTCATACTTACCAACCCAAGCCTTTTTGGTTGGCATTGAGATGGGCATTGAACCGCATTTGATGCTGAAAACGATTCAAGAAGCGCATTACCAAGATGGTAAAGAACTGGATAAACCAGAAGCCTTACAAGCTTTAGCGGTTACGATAGGTCTGGATGAAGCCACTTGGAAAGTAAAAATGGCTGAAGCGACATCTACCATGATGGAAGAGATACAAGAAAGCCAAAAACTGATGGGGCAGTTACAGGTAAGCGGTTTTCCGACCTTGATCATGGAAAAAGATGGCCAGCTCGTTCGCTTACCTCACAGTTCTTACTACGGTAAGCCAACTGAATGGAAAACGTATTTAACATCTTTAATTTAACATTTTACATGAGCCAAAAAATCCCACTACCCTAGTAATCGGGCGTGGGATTTTTTATGAAAAATCTTCTATATTCCTTTATAACTAAAAAAATGCATTCTCTAATGCTGACAATGCATTAAAGTTACCAAAAAAACATTGCCGTTGAATAACTATATCGCCCATGCAAATGTGAGTGTCCCATAGCTATTAAACTCATCTAAATTACGATCAGTATTTTTATTTTCATTAAATGAAAAAGGTGTATTAATTGCGAACGCAAGAGAACCCTCACCCCAAGAATAAGTAACACCTAATGCGAATATATTGGTGTTGTGATCATAATCAACCGATCGACTATCGCTGAATGTATTACCATCTGTATAGATTTGGTTAAAGTTGTATTTCAACGCTAAGCCCGAGTAGATAAACCACCCCCATTTACCGCAATGGGGTTGGATGTTCTTGAGTCGGCAAATAGTACCGTAGCATAAGAGTCTCTAAGATTTTCACCATAACGAATAATAGCTGCCGTGCTAACACCGCTTTTGATTGTGCCAAGACTACCGTTTACGCCTAACAATATATCGGCATTACCCCTGTCAGAAACCCACTGCCGCCATGTTCGACCACGAGAAAACTCAAACACCAATTCATTATTTAATTGAGTGCTCCAACCTTGCGGGTCTTGTGCAGAAATAACCGAGTGAATGGCTTTTTGGCTCTCTTCGCCTAATGCAAGCGGACCGACAATACCTAAAGTTGTGCTTGCTCTGTCGGCATAATCTGCTCCAACCGTAATATAGGTGTTGGTAAAGCTGATGACTGCGGAATAAGGTAAATCTGATTTAGAAGGAACTGTTTGAGAAATATCATAAGGCGTTGTTAATGTTTGACCAAAACTATATACATTGACGGCTTGATCAATAGAGCGATTAGGCATACTCCACATTAATGGTTTAACCCAAACATCTGATTTTTGCTGTGATGCCACATGCTCATAAACATCGTATGTGGAAACATAAATACCATTAGTGTAACCGTTATCTTCATTAACAAAAAAATCGTTATCCAATGTAGCTGACATCCAACTTACATTAGCATGAGATTGCATACCATATAGTAAAAGCAAACTTAAAAAATATTTCTTAAATCCTATTTTAAGTTCTTTATGATGGCCTTCTTTACCTCCTACCTTCTCGCCAATTTCAACCATGATATACCTACCTAATTCCACTAAAACAACAAAACGGCGGAGATTATAAGGTTTATAACTCGAGACATAGCCCAAGAAATATTGAATAACAATGAACTTATCAAGGACCAAAAATTCTTTTTTGAATAAAAAAAACACCACCCAGAATAATCTGAGTAGTGTTTTTATAAACTCATCCTAATTTGAATTAGGAATTGAGATTTAGAAGATTAAGAAACCTAATGAAATGATCACGCCAGAGCCGATCAACGCCATCAAGCAGTAACCCATTACATCTTTCGCACCAAGACCTGCAATCGCTAATGCTGGCAATGCCCAGAATGGCTGAATCATATTTGTCCAAGCATCGCCCCATGCAATGGCCATGGCTGTTTTAGCAGCATCCACACCAAGTGCGGCACCCGCTGGCATCATGATAGGTGCTTGCACAGCCCATTGACCACCACCAGAAGGCACGAAGAAGTTCACAATACCCGCACTTAAGAAGGTAAATAATGGGAAGGTTGTTTCGTTAGAAATAGACACAAAACCTTGTGAAATCACACCAGCAAGAGACGCACCAGAATCACCTGTGGCTGTCATCATACCCATAATACCTGCGTAGAATGGGAACTGAAGTAAAATACCAGAACAGTTACGAGCACCTTGTGAAATCGAATTCAGCAAGCTTTTTGGTGTGCCATGAAGCAAGATAGCCGAGAATAAAAAGGTGAAGTTAACAATGTTCAAGTTCAGCGCAAAGCCATTCGTTACAAAGTAATAAATGATGTAAGCAAAACCCATTGCACCTAGTAATAAAGACAACGTACGGCTATTTTCAAGACGTTCTGCAGGACTCATGTCCGCATGGTCTTTAACTTCTTCTACCTTAGTTTCTTCCAAAAGCTCCGCATCAATTGTGATCGTATCTTGTGGTGCTGGATGCATTAAACGATTCAATAATGGAATAGTGACAAACATGACAGCTAGAATCGTCAAGTTCATTGGCGAGAAAATAGTTTCTGACGTTGGAATAGGTCCTGTTACTGCACCATTTGTCACAGTCGAAATATTCGCACCACCAGCAATCGATAATGGAATAGAACCAGACAAACCCGCATGCCAGAATAAGAAACCACTGTAGGCAGAGGCAATCAGTAAGCGGTAATCCACACCTTTCACTCGTGCTGCGATTTCACGGGCAAAAATAGCCCCAACAACCAAACCAAACCCCCAGTTTACCCAACACGCCATGGCGCTGATTGCGGTCACTAGAACAATCGCTTGTCCCGGTGTTTTAGCCACACCGGCCAACATAGCTAATTTGCTTTTAAAAGCAGGCGCACTTGCCATAGCATGGCCTGTTACCACAACCATTGCCATTTGCATTGAGAAGCTTAATAGATTCCAAAAACCACCTGCCCAAGCGTTGACGACTTGCATTGGACCTTGGCCCGTACTCGGCATCACCAATAAAAACACCGCAAAGGTAAGAATAATGGCAAAGATGAAAGGATCAGGAAGGTAACGCTGTAACAGCAGTACAAAGAACTGACTTACTTTTTGCAGACCCGTTTGTTTTTGTTCAATTGTATTCATGAGACATTCCTATTTTTATATTTTTTATTAGAAAAATAGAAAGAAAGATATTCAGAATCAGCACTTGTGGCACCAACTGAATTCCCTCTTCTATAACATGCGATTTTTAATTAACGCACTTAACGTACACTTTTTAACACCGGTTTTTTAACTAGTTCTTAACGAGAAACGAGCATTGCAACGCCCATACCACCGCCGATACACAAGGTAGCAAGCCCTTTTTTAAGGTTCTGACGTTGCATTTCATGAAGCAATGTCACCAAAATTCGACAACCTGATGCTCCGATTGGATGGCCTAACGCAACAGCGCCACCGTTAACGTTGACTTTATTGACGTCTAAACCAAGCTCTTTATTCACACATAAAGCTTGTACGGCAAAGGCTTCGTTGGCTTCAACAAGGTCTAAATCGGCAACTTGCCAATTGGCTTTTTTAAGTACTTTGTTTGTTGCTGCAATTGGCCCAGTTCCCATGACTTCAGGATCAACACCTGCAGAACTTGCCGCTTCGATAACCGCTAAAATAGGCAAACCTAAACGATTTGCTTCTTCATCTGTGGTGACAACAACCATAGCGGCGCCATCGTTTAATGTGGATGAGTTACCAGCCGTCACACTACCCTCTTTAGTAAAAGCGGGACGTAATTTAGCAAGTGATTCAGCGTTGGTATTAGGGCGAATTTGTTCATCGGCCGACACAATGACAGGATCACCTTTACGCTGAGGAATCGAGATTGGGAAAATCTCTTCAATAAAACGCCCTTCTGATTGAGCTTGTGCTGCTTTGTGTTGCGATTGCTCTGCAAACACATCTTGAGCAAGACGATCAATATCCCAACGGGAAGCAATATTTTCTGCTGTTTGTCCCATGTGATAATTATTAAAGGCATCCCATAAACCGTCGCTGACCATGGTGTCGACCATAGTCCAATCACCCATTTTTTTACCAGAACGGCTATTTGGTAAAACATGCGCTGCTTGGCTCATACTTTCCTGTCCGCCAGCAACTACCATATTTGCGTCGCCATTTAGAACGGCTTGCGCAGCTAGTTGAACGGCTTTCAAACCAGAGCCACAAACCTTATTAATCGTCATAGCCGAAACATGGTTGGCTAACCCTGCATGAATGGCTGTTTGACGTGCAGGATTTTGACCACAACCAGCCGTTAAGACTTGACCTAGAATAACATCGTCAATGTGGTCTTTTAGAATAGGTTGTTTGGCTAAAATACCAGTTAACAGCTGAGTACCTAATTGCACTCCACTTAACGAAGATAAGGCGCCATTAAAGGCACCTATGGGGGTTCTTGCAGCAGCAACGATGACAGCTTTCATTTGATCCGCTCCTTAATTCAATTCTGTTTATTCTTCTAATTTTGAATAATAAGTCCCTGCTCTTAAGCAAAAACCATCTCAGGCACATGATCTGGAACGATGAGCTTACCTTGAGTTTTTTCAATAATTTCTTCTGTGGAAACACCTGGCGCTCTTTCCTTAAGAACAAAGGCACCATTTTCAATTTCTAACCAAGCTAAATCTGTCAACACTTTTTTAATGCAACCTTTACCAGTCAGGGGTAAAGAGCAATCTACCAATAACTTAGATTCACCGGATTTAGAAGCGTGGGTCATAGTGACAATAATGTTGTCTGCACCAGCAACTAAATCCATTGCGCCACCCATGCCTTTCACCAATTTATTAGGAATCATCCAAGAGGCGATATTACCGTTCACATCCACTTCGAATGCGCCTAAAACAGTTAAATCAACGTGACCACCACGGATCATCGCAAAAGACTCAGCCGAAGAAAAAATAGAAGCGCCTTTCACGGCGGTGACAGTTTGTTTACCCGCGTTGATCATGTCTGCGTCTATAGTTTCTTCAGTAGGAAACTCCCCCATACCAAGCAAACCATTTTCTGACTGCAACATAACGTCCATATTATCTGGAACATAATTCGCGACTAAGGTAGGAATGCCGATGCCCAAGTTGACGTAAAAACCATCTTGTAGTTCTTGGGCGACTCGTTGCGCCATTTGTTCTCTAGTAAGTGCCATTTTAAAAAACCTCTTTATTATTCTGTTGGTTTAATGGTTTTTTGTTCAATGCGTTTTTCAAACGTGCCCAATATCACTCGGTCAACATAAATGCCAGGCGTTTGAATATGGGTTGGTTCAAGTTCACCCACTTCAACAATTTCTTCCACTTCCACTACAGTGATCTTTCCTGCCGTGGCAGCAAGTGGATTGAAGTTTTGTGCAGTATGACGATAAACAACATTGCCGTAACGGTCTGCTTTCCAACCCTTAACAATGGCAAAATCACCCGTAATGGATTCTTCGAGTAAGTATTCTCGATCGTTAAACACTTTTACTTCTTTGCCTTCGGCAACCGGTGTTCCAACACCCGTAGCGGTATAAAAGGCAGGGATACCAGCACCACCAGCTGCGCATTTTTTCAGCTAAGGTACCTTGAGGGGTTAGTTCTACCTCTAACTCACCATCCAGCAATTGTTTTTCGAATAAGGCATTTTCGCCTACATAAGACGAGACCATTTTTCGGATTTGCTTATCTTCTAGCAATATCCCTAAGCCAAAACCGTCAACGCCACAGTTATTAGAAACCACGGTGAGTCCTTTAGTACCCTTCCGCTTAATCTCGGCAATCAGGTTCTCTGGAATACCACATAATCCAAATCCACCAGCAAGAACCGTCATACCGTCTTCTAGTCCAGCCATGGCTTCATCGTATGAGGCGACCACTTTATCAAAACCTGCCATTACCCTTCTCCTAATTATTATTGTGATGGTGGTTCAGTTTGACTCAAGAAGATAAATTAATTAAATTTGTTTTTTATATTTATTAATAAGTTTTATAAATAAATAAAACATCACACAGACAAAAGTGAACTCCCAATGAATATCAAACAAGTTAAAGCTTTTCTTGCTGTTGCCCAGTCAATGAGCTTCGCTAATGCTGCCAATCAATTACATCTATCTCAGCCAGCATTAAGCTTGTCGATAAAAAGCTTAGAAGAAAACTTAGGGGGCAAATTACTCACCCGAACGACTCGAAGTATTGCACTCACACCAGAAGGCGAAGCATTAGTGCCTATTGCAAGACGATTGCTTGCTCAGTGGGAAAATGCAGAAGATGAGATGAAGCAACGCTTTGCTTTGCAGCTTGGTAAAATCACTATCGCGTCTATGCCCTCTTTTGCCGCATCATTATTACCAAAAGCCATCCGTAATTATCATGCCTCATACCCAGGTATTCAGGTGGCTATCAATGATGTTTTATCCGATGTTGTGGTTGAGATGGTACGTAACAATCAAGTGGAATTAGGGATCTCATTTGAACCGACCGGTTTATTAGAATTGGCATTTTATCCACTATATGACGATCGATTTATTGCCATTCTGCCGAAGAACCACCCTTTAGAAATACACGAAAATATTACATGGGAGGCATTACTAGAGTATGACTTTATCACCCTACAGCGTCCTTCTAGCGTTCGAACCATGATAGAAAAGACACTTAGTGATGCTAATATAGAATTGAATGTCGCCTTTGATGCTCATCAACTTGCGACAGTTGGACGCATGGTCAGTGAAGGTATGGGCGTAGCGGTTGTTCCTGCCCTTTGCCGTCAGCAAACCATAGAACAAGGTGCCATTTGTCGCCCTGTGGTGGAGCCAGAAATACACCGCCGAGTCGGTGTTATTTGTCAACCTAGATCAAACTTATCCATCGCCGCAGCGGCCATGCTTGATGTGCTCATCGAAGCCTACGCACAAGAAAAAATATTATAGTTTTTTATGAACGCTGAAAACTATATCAAACAGCCCTATTACTAAAAATAGTTTTAAAGATAAATTTAACTCGCTTAAAAAACAAATATCTTATGTCTTTAAAAGGAATAAACCACTGACCAAAAACTCCCGTATGATCAATTGATTGACCAGTACCATAATGAATAATCTGATCATCATCACCTATATGCCAAGTTCCAAACACTCTATCCCAAATCGCTAACATGACGCCAAAATTACGATCATAGTGATGGCGAGCAGTAGAATGATGTACTTGATGTTGGGCAGGAGAAATCAACCACTTTTCAATTCTTTTTCCATAACTCAGCGCTACACCAGAATGGCGTAGGTTAGCTCCCAATGCGTTAAATAAAAAGGTCGTGACAAGTACACCAAACAATTGAACTAAGCTGACTTGATAAGGAAACAAGATTAGAAATACACTAATGACAACACTTTGAACCAGCAACGAGCGAAAGAAAAACAATAAACCTTCTACTGGATGAGTACGAAAAACGGTAAAGGGAGTAAGAACAGTAGCACTGTGATGTACCTGATGAAATGCCCATAAAAAGGGACTTTTATGCATGCACCAATGAACAAAAAAACGAGAGAAGTCATCTGTAAGAAAGTAGCAAAATGAGAAAAGAGCTACAACAAACATATCCGGCCAATCTAAGCCTAAGCTCGACATTCCTTGCTCTTGCCAAAAGAAGAACAACCAACTTATCCATACCGTTTGAGTCAGGGTTCTAGGAATAATAACAGCAAGCAGTAAACGATTAGCGAGCCATAAGATATAGTCAGTTCTAGATGATGCATGCCACCAAACACGCCATGAAAAATAAGCTCGAACGCGATGTAAGCCAGCTTTCCCATAACGTAAAAAAAATAAAACAGAAGCAACAATAAAAGCAGACAAAAGATAAAAAAGCGATACTCGCTTACTTAAATCAAACAAGGAAGAGCCGGCATTAGCCAGCTCTTCCAATAACCAAAATACAAAGGCGTCTAACATTGCCTAAGAATTCCTAGCTAGTCATTTTCAGCACTATTACCTGCTTGATTGATTTGATCGAGTACTGCACTCATACCAGCTGTACGATCATTCAACTTTGCTTTTAAACCAAACGATTTATCAAGTAAATTTTGTGTTTTGATCATATTCAATTTATATTCTTGCATAGCAATTGAACCGCTTTGAATAAAGCCACCTTTACTATCTAAAGCCAATACTTGTGTATTGCCAAACAAAATTGGACTAAAACCAATAAGACGATCCAAACCAGCTTGAGCATTTCCTAAATCACGACCCGCTGCCTCAAGTGCCAAAGCGAACCCCTTTAACTCGCCCCAATGTTTCACATAATTACGGTAAGCTTTAGAGACATCTCCATGTGCTTCTTCAATGATGGCAATTTTTTCCAAATCAGCATAAACACTGCCAGCATACTTATAAGCAGCTTCTGCAATGACTTGCTGCCATGCTGTAGCAATCGTTTTAGCATAGGCTTTAAGTGCGGCATGTTGCTCACTTGTTAGTGTTTTACCTTTCGCATTCGCAATTAGCTGACGGCCATCGACAAAAGCTTGCATAATAGTATGGAAGTAATTTGTACCAGCGCTAGCATCAATACTTGCTGCATAATAAGCATGAGCAAACGCCATTTCAGATGTCAGATCAATGACACCATCACCATTTGCGTCAGCCTTAGCAAATACAGCAGGATCTTGTTTTGTTATCTGAACAACTTCTTTCGCAGTTAAAGATAAACCGTTTGCAGGTGCTCCAAAGTAACCAAAAGCTTCATCCCAAACATGTTCTTTACCAGTGTATACCGTGCCTTTTTTATATGGCTTATTGTTTGGATACTGACCAACTTCTAATTTTTCATCAAGATAATGGTTCACTGCACGATTATAAAATACCGCACCCATCGCAAATTTAGAGATAAGTTGAACATAATCATAGCCATTAACTGGGTCATAACCCTGTTTGGTCTTTCCAGCAAGGTTAACTAATTGTTGGAGCAATTCCTGCCCTGTTGGATTACCAGGCCAACCGGTGATGACGCCATCATAAGCGCTCGATAACAGATCTTTACCTTTAGAAAGCTCGTCGATATTAGCTTGTTTAATAGGGAAACCATCTTTTGATACTGGATCAAGAATGCTCAGACCTGACTCTTTACTTGAGAAGTAAGCAGACATCAAATCAACATCGCCTTTACCTGCTGCTTTTTTCAAAGAATTATGCAAGGCATGGCGGGCAATCTGACCACCATAAGAAACAGAAGAGGAAGCGTCGCCTTTATAACCTTTTAACGTGACGTCAAAGGCGTAGTCTTGTGCTGCTACAGCATTAACAGAAAACGCAACACATAAACTAAGAATGGTCTTTTTCACTATTGTTTTTCCTATTTTTAATCAAAAAACGATTATTAAGCGTTCATGAGAGACTTAAAGAATGGATGAAAAATACCATCAATATTAATGATTATCAACAACGATATAAATCTTATTTACTTAGCTTTACAGGAAAGCGCTCTTTGCTATGGAATTTTCGCCCCCCTCCACAGGCTCTATATGTACACCTAATTGTTAAATAGAAACCAGCTTAATTTTTTCAACTTAAGGAAAGCAGAAATATTTTATTAAATAAAATCAATATCCTTTAAAAAAATAAGTTTTAGGCTCATCAATAAAGAAACCATTTCTGTATCAATCAAAAATAACGTCATAATACGGCTAATAAATTTGAACGAATTCTTCCCGTAAGTTACATTACGTTACATATCTACTAACCACTTTTAAGAACTTTAAAAAACTGCTCTGTTCTTGAATTTAATCAACCAAAGGGAAATCATGATGATAAAACTGAAGAAAACTCTGCTTATTTCTACTTGTCTTCTTGTTGGAATATCTACCTCTGCCATCGCAATGGAAAATAGAACCACTATATGTGTACATGACAATCAGACACGCATAATTGAAATTGTGTATGCTGGTGAAAATAATGTCCCTTGTGAGGTTCAATATACGAAAGCAGAAGGTACAAAGACTTTATGGCGTGCTCAAAATAAAGCAGGTTTCTGTGAAAACAAAGCTGCTGCTTTTGTTGAAAAACAAATAGGTTGGGGCTGGTCTTGTGATTTAGTTGATACAGATATGAAAGAAGAAACAGTACAGTAAGCTTTCAAAATAAATAAAAATGGCTCACAAGAGCCGTTTTTTTATTCCTCTTCCCATTCCCATATCAACACGCTCCTTCGAAAATTTGCATTAGATAGGTGTTTTTTAAAAGACGAGCTTCCTTTTAGAATTCTAGTTTTTTGCTCAGTTCCCTGCCTTCATTGGCATTTTTAATGCCATACTGAAAATAATTAAGGACAGAAAGATGTTCTCATAAAAATCAGTTTGTTTAAGGAATACTTTATGCGTCAAAAAGTCGAATTTACCAATGGTAATCACACACTCAGTGGTTTATTAGAAACACCTGAATCTGACATTAAATTTTACGCCCTATTCGCTCACTGTTTTACTTGCGGTAAAGACGTCGCCGCTGCTTCTCGCATTAGCCGAGCATTAATGGAGAAAGGCATTGCTGTTTTACGTTTTGATTTTACTGGCTTAGGTAACAGCGATGGTGATTTCGCCAATACAAACTTTTCTTCAAATATTCAAGATTTGGTTGCCGCTGCTGATTTTCTACGTAATGAATATCAAGCGCCAAAGCTGTTGATTGGTCATAGTTTAGGCGGCGCAGCGGTATTAGGAGTTGCCCAAAAAGTACCTGAGTCTGTTGCTGTTGTCACCATCGGTTCTCCGTCTGATGCGGCCCATGTTGCACATAACTTTGCGGCCCACATTGACGATATCGAAAAAAATGGTGAAGCAGAAGTGAGTCTTGCAGGTCGTCACTTTAAAATACAAAAGCAATTTTTGGATGACATTAATAACTATGGCAACAACCACATTAGCAAGCTTAAAAAGGCTCTATTGGTCATGCATTCACCAATAGACAATATCGTTAACATCACTGAAGCAGAAAAAATCTATCAAACCGCACTACACCCTAAAAGCTTCGTTAGTTTGGACAATGCTGATCACCTACTTAGCAATAAAAACGATTCGGAGTACGCTGCCAATGTGATTGCCGCATGGGCAAGTCGATATGTACCGAGTGACGAAAGCAGCTATCAAAGCGTTGTGGCGAAAGGTCATGTTTTAGTCGAAGAAAAAGACCATAAATTTGCTCAGCACGTTAGTACGTCAAGCCATTATTGGTTAGCAGACGAACCTGTAAAAGTAGGTGGTAAAAACTCTGGACCAGACCCTTACGAACACGTTCTTGCTGGTTTAGGCGCCTGTACCGCCATGACATTAAGAATGTACGCTGAGCGAAAAAAACTACCAGTAGAACATATCAAGGTAGAACTCACCCATACACGAAATTACAAAGAAGATTGTAATAATTGCGAACAACAAAACGGTATGGAAGCTATTATTCGAAATATTAGCTTCACCGGAGATTTAGATGAACAACAAAAAGAACGCTTTTTAGAAATCGCCGATAAATGCCCTGTTCACAAAACACTGCACAGCAATGTTGTCGTGGTAAGTAAACTGGTTGAATAATTTCTTATATCGTGCCGTGATGAATAGAACATCTGGCACGACTTACTGACCTTATAATGTTAAATAACTAAAAAAGTAGCTAACCTAAATCAAAAACTAGTTTTAAATATGCTGGTTTTTCTGTTTCTGGAAAAAAAAACAATTAACCCCAAATAAAGGACCTGAAACATAAGATTACAAAATACACATTTTATATGCACAAAATTAATATAAATTAGCCATCTTAAATGTAATTTGACATAAAGGGACATTTTTTTTGACAAACGGAATCGTAAAACGAGTGTTGATTTGGTTACTGGGTAGCCAGAATAAACCTTTTGAATACACTCATCACGCCGTTTTATTAATTGGCTCCCTTGTTTACCTTTATTGCGCTGTAGCTAACTATATTTTTGAGCTGGCGAATATGACAAATATTCTGACTCAGCTCGCTCTGGTTCCTGTTATTCTTTTCATTTGGTATCTCTCTCGTTGGCGTAATTACTTCAAGAGTATGGCCGTCATTTTCATGCTTTTAGTCACTCTAGTATCTTTACCCTTTAACTGGGTTGGTAATGGTGGCTACAGTGGGCCAACCTATTTTATGAACTTAGGCGTACTTATTTATATTTCGGTTGCTTTTAGAGATCTAGGGCTATATCGACGTTTAGGCCAAGCTTTAGCTATACTAATGCCTGTACCTTTGCTTTTACTTGAACGTGCGTACCCCGAATTAGTATTCAAACACGGCACACAAGAACTTTTACAACTTGATTTAACCATTAGTTTTATTGCAACAGGTGGTTTTTTGATGTTAATGATGGAAAACTATTCTCGACGCTACAAATTGGAGCGCGATAAAGCGAATAACCTTTCAGAAAAACTCCAACAATTATCCGAACAAGATCCATTAACAGGACTTCATAATCGCCGTGTTTTAGCTCCTTACTTAGATCAATGGCGCATAGAAAGAAAAGCTTTTAGCCTAGCCTTAATCGATCTAGATCATTTCAAATCCATTAATGACCAATGGGGGCATAATTACGGAGACTGCCTGTTATGCGAGTTTGCTAATGCCCTTAAAGAAATTGCGAAAACTCATGGTGGCCACGCAATTCGCTTAGGCGGTGAAGAGTTTGTTCTACTTCTGCCTTTAGGTTTAGAGAAAAGCTATCGGTGCGTTCAGCTTTTAGCAAATACTTTCGCTTCAATAGAGCTTGAAAATGGAACCACCACATTCAGCGCAGGTATAGCTCAATCGGCAGAAAACGAAGACTATCAAGCCTTACTAAAACGTGCAGATGATTTGATGTATGAAGCAAAAAATGCAGGCAGAAACTACATTAAGGTTTAGTTTTTAAAAGTAGCTTTTGCATTGCTGAAAGCATCTTCCATTACTTCATCTCCCTATCCTCCCAATGTATCACCTTACTTATACAAACCTAACATGCTAGGACATCAAATTTAAAATAAAGTACCTCATATGATAGACATGTTCGCATGCCCTTTAAATTAAAGTATCATTCTGGTCGTGAGTAAAAATGAACCTGTGGAGTGGATAACACCCTCCTTAGCTTCCCTTCCTCAATTAAGGTAATTGAGATTAAAAAGTGTGACCTCTACTCAATAATGCTACTAACAATAAAAATCTCTCTTTTATCTAGAGCAACCCTATTGAAAGGGTAAACCGGAGAATATAATGAAAAAAATAACATTTGCTTTACTGGCAACTCTCTCTCTTACTACCACGGCAAGTTTTGCCGACTACCCGAATAAAGACCTTCAAGGTGTTATCATGTGGGGAGCTGGTGGTTCAACGGATGCCGTGATGCGCTCTATTACTCCCCATGTTGAAAAAGAGCTTGGCACAGATATTATTCTTACAAATAAAAGTGGTGGTGTTGGCGCTATTTCTATGAAATACGTTAATAAGAAAAAGGCTGATGGTTATACCCTATTAATGGGTGCTGAAAACCCACAAATGCACAAGGTATTGGGACTTTCTAATATTGATTACAGCGACATGATCCCCATTTCATTATTAGCCCGTGGCACGCCAATGATTATGGCTAGAAGTGATGCTCCTTATAACACCATGCAAGAATTCATCGATTACGCCAAAGCGAACCCGAATAAAGTCAAACTTGGTTCAACAGGTAAAGGTGGCCTAACATCTATCGTATTAGCCATGTTAGCTTCTCAAGTGAAGCTCGACTATATCAGTATTCCTTACAAGGGTGATGGTCCTGCCTTAACCGCTTTGCAAGGTGGTGCAATTGATGTAATGCCGGCGGTTTTAGGTGCCGCAATAGAACATATAAAAGCAGGCCGTATGAAAGCTCTTAGCATGGTCGATGTAAAAAGAAATGACTTACTGCCTAACGTAGCTCCTATTACGGACACCCTACCAGGCATGAAATCTTACTTACCTTGGGGGCCATTTTTTGGCGTATTTGTGAAAAAGGGTACTCCTGATGATGTAGTTGAAACATTGCAAACGGCCTTTGAAAAAGCTGCAGTGAATCCAGAGTTTGTTAACCTAATGCAAAAGAATGGTTACACAATAATGAATACTTCAGGCACTGAAGCAAGCTCATTCCTTGAAGCTTACCGCTCGACTTCATCTTGGTTAGTTTATGACGCTGGTTTTAGTAAATTTTCGCCAGAAAAATTTGATATTAGCAAACCGTAATTATCTAACTATTCACGGATCTCATAGAAGGGTAAAAACTGTTAACTTGGTTTTTTCCTTCTATTTTTCGTTTTATCTGGGGTAATAATGTCCAGTCAATCTCCTTCACAAAAAACACGTAAGCCAGGCGAACGTACTTTTTGTCTATTATTAGTTTTAGGCAGCGTATATTTATTTTTTCAAGCCTATAATATTGCCGGATTTAGCCAATTAAGCTCTGCTGGCGCCTTCCCTATGGCCACCTCAGCTGCGATGATTTTAGCATCGAGTATTATCTTCGTTAATACTTTGAAGCTCCCTGCCACTAAGGGTCTACATTTTATTTATCACTGCCTCCCTCCTGTGGTGGCCATAATCATGACACTTATTTTAATATACGCAGTGATACTCGAAAGCCTTGGTTTTATCCTTTCAAGTTTTTTATTTTTATTTACCGCGATTCAATTTTTATACCGTCATAGTGTGTTGACCACACTGTCTATTACGTTACTTTCCCTGATAGTGGTCTACATCGTTTTTCGCCTTGCGTTTCAAGTCATATTACCTGAAGGCATCATCCCTGAGCGCGAAATCATAGCCTTAATAAAAGCCTTATGGAGATAATCATTTCATGGACTCTTTAAACTTTTTCGCTATATCCTGGTTATCGCCAGAGTTGCTGGCATTAACCGCACTAGGAACTTTTTTAGGTATTTATATTGGCGCCATTCCGGGGCTTTCGGTCACTATGGCCGTTTCTATTTTGATTTCCTTTACCTTTTCGTGGGATGTAAACAACGCTCTCAGCCTTATGATTGGTGTTTATATGGGTGGCGTATATGGCGGCTCTCGAACAGCGATTCTATTAAACATCCCAGGAGCGCCTTCCGCGATTGCGACGGCACTAGACGGCTTCCCACTGGCAAAAAAAGGCCTAGCGGGAGAAGCCATTGGTTTATCCACTGTAATGTCCGTCATCGGTGGTTTTGTCGGTATTATTGTACTCGCCCTGGCGGCTCCAACTATTAGTGAGTTTGCCATTACCTTTCAGCCACGTGATTATATGATGTTGGGCATATTAGGTATTCTTTTAGTCGGTTCTCTGTCTGGAAATAGTCTAGCAAAAGGGGTTTTCGCAGGCGCTTTGGGCTTACTTATTGGTACTGTTGGATTGGACCCAATGACAGCTGAAGAACGTTTTACCTTTGGTGTGATAGAACTTTGGGATGGTATTAGCCCTATTGCCGTGATGATAGGCATGTTTGGAATTTCAGAGGCCTTACATCAACTTCACCATATGGATAAGGCCGTAATAAAACAGAAAATTACTCGTATCATTCCAAAATGGTCCGATATCAAAAAATACCTGCCCCTTAGCCTACAAACCTCCTTTATTGGCGTTATTATTGGCGCTTTACCGGGTACAGGCGGGGACATTGCCGCACTCATGGCCTACGATCATGCTAAGCGCGTCACAAAAAAGCCAGAGGTGCCTTTTGGAGAAGGTGCAAAAGAAGGTTTAATCGCGCCAGAATCTGCTAACAACGCCGCCGTAGGTGGCGCTTACATTCCAATGCTTACTTTAGGTATTCCGGGAGATGCTGTGACCGCCGTATTTATCGGCGCATTATTCATTCATGGTCTGAACCCTGGACCGCTACTCATGATAGAGCAGCCACACATGTTCTGGTTTACCGTAGGCAACCTAACCCTGGCGAATATTTTCGTATTAATTTTCGGCTTAACGGGCATTCGAATGTTCTCAAAAATTGTCGAATGCCCAAAAGGCATATTGATACCACTGATTTTTCTGCTTTCGATTGTTGGGGCTTATGCGATTAACAATGCGATTACGGATATTTGGTGGATGCTAGCCTTTGGCGTATTCGGTTACTTTATGCGACTTTATGGGTTCCCTGTTGGCCCCGTCATCTTAGGTGTTATTTTAAGCTCTTTAACTGATGAAAACTGGCGACGCGCCATCCTTACCGAACGCGGCAGTGTAACTGACTTGTTTATTCACTTATTCAGCAGTCCATTATCGACTGTGTTATTTATAAGCATCGCCCTTATTCTTTTTACCCAAACACCTGTTTGGAACAAGTGGCTAAAGCCTAAATTGACTTGTTAAATTAAAAAAACCTTACCAGTTAAAAACTAGTAAGGTTTAGATTAAGATAAGTGCGACACTGAAAAGTAAGTGTAAAAAAGCCAACTACTCGATTAAATTTAACATTTTTTATTTTAACTCTTCATACGGTAAACCAACGTACTGCATAGCAATTACTTGCTGCCCTACTTTATGATTAATGTAGAAATCTAATTCTGAAGACATGAATTTTTCAAATGTTTTGGATTCTGTACCATTTACTTCTGAACCAGAGAAATTGTGCATCATGTTGGTCATCCACCAAGAGAAACGCTCTCCATTCCAGACTCGTCGAAGGCAAATTTCTGAATACTGATTGATACAGCCTTTATCCCCCTCTTTAAAAACACGAGTCAACACCTTGTAGAGTGTTGCAACATCTGAAGCCGCTAAATTCAACCCTTTTGCACCTGTAGGTGGAACAATGTGTGCAGCGTCCCCAACTAAAAACATATTGCCATATTGCATAGGTTCACAAACAAACGAACGCAAAGGAGCAATGCTTTTCTCAATGCTTGGACCAGTAACTAAGTTTTTGGCTACACTTTCAGGTAAACGTTTTTTTAACTCTTCCCAAAATGCTTCGTCGCTCCAATTTTCAACCTTATCAGTAAGAGGCACTTGTAAGTAATAACGAGAACGTGTCTTTGAGCGCATGCTTGCCAAGGCAAAGCCTCGATCTGTTTTACAATAAATAAGCTCTTCATTGACAGGAGGTGTATCCGACAACAATCCCAACCAACCAAATGGATACACTCGTTCATATTCTGTTTTTACATTATCAGGTATAGTTTTTCGAGAAACACCATGGAAGCCATCACAACCTGCAATATAAAGGCAATCTATTCGATATACTTCACCTTCCTTTTCATAAGTTATATAAGGTGAATCTGTCTGAACATCATGCAGTTGTACATTATCCGCACTGTAGACAGTAGGCAACTGAGCCGATTTTCTTGCGTCCATTAAGTCACGTGTCATTTCCGTTTGACCATAAACCATAACAGTGTCACCACCAGTTAATTCTTTAAGGTCGATCCGAACTCGCTTGTTATTAAATGATAGCTCAACACCATCGTGTATTTCACCTTCTGTATCCATTCTTTCCGAAACGCCAGCTTCTCGTAACAAATCGGCAAGACCTTGCTCCAAAACCCCAGCACGTATGCGACCTAAAACATAATCCGCAGATGCTCGCTCAATAATAATGTTTTCGATTCCCTGCTTTGATAATAATTGACCTAGTAATAAACCGGAGGGACCTGCACCTATAATAGCCACTTGAGTATTCATATATATTTTCCTATTTTTATTGTTGTTCAATACATACACGATGATTAATACCGTGCTATAAGTTCATAATGAGCCAACTACCAAGATATTATTAGGTGTTTTTTTAACGGAAAATTGTACTTTTTGAACAAAAATCAAAAGAAGTATATCTAGCAGACAATTGAAATATTCTTAAATGCAATTTGGAGACTTTATGCTGAATTCAGTAATCCCACATTTTGGCTTGTACGGAGAGGTGATAAACAATAACGACACCGAATTTTTTCATATTGAGAACATAGAACATAGAAGCCGTCGCTTAGGTTGGAAAATTGATGCCCATAGGCATGCACGCTTTTTTCAACTATTAATAATAAATACACAGATGACAACTATTCAGCTGGATGAACAACACATAACGTTAGCTGGTAATTGGGTAATTAGCATTCCCGCTGGAACTGTGCATAGTTTTGAATTTAGTCCTGACACTGATGGTCGTGTTATTACGCTCGAAGAACAATTACTGGAAGATTCCTCACAAGGAAAAGCTTCGCGTTTTATGAACTCTATTTTAGAGCCATCATATATTGGGTTTAATAACGACCCATTAGAATTCCAAAATTTATGGCAACTAGTAACGCAATTAGAATATGAATTTTTAAATATCCAACAAGGAAGTGATGTAGTTAGTGAATATCTTATTAAAGCTATTTTAATTCGTCTGCAAAGACAAAAACTGGAAAAGAAAGAAGATGACGAAAACGCAGAAAATCAAGCATTGATGCTAAAAAAATTAAGCTATTAATTGAGCAAAACTACAAGTCCCATTGGAATGCAGAACAATATGCTGAAATGCTCAATATATCCTGTAGTCGTTTATCTAGGCTGACAAAGGCTACATTGAACCAAAGCTTACAAAGCCTAATCCACCAGCGATTATTGTTGGAAGCAAAACGTCATTTGATTTACACCTCTAGTACTATTGAGGCGATTAGTTATGAACTTGGCTTTAAAGACCCGGGTTATTTTTCTCGTTTTTTTAAGCGAGCAATGAGCATCCCTCCAGGGCGATATAGACAGAAGCACATAGACTAAAACCCTCTTGAACCGCATTATCTCCTCCCCCCGTCGACTCATACTGCGAGTCATTTTGTAATCATGCTTTAATTCCTATATTTCAGTGAATTATAGGCTATGAAACCTTACTGAATATTTAAGCTATTAATGACACTTAATATTAGAAATATGAAGTTAAATCATGATGGGAAAATTTTTAACGTTTCTGACTTTAAAAATTTCAACAATTGTTCGACTGCTGGAGGTTTCGCTTTATTGGAAGGCACTGTTGCTGTAAGCCATAACTGAGGTAGTGGAAAATTTGTAAGTAGTGGTACTAGCTGCTCAGAGGCTAGCATGGGAGCCAAAATATAATTAGAAAGGATTGTTACTCCCATACCAGCTACCGCAGCATCACTTATAAGCTGACCGTCATTTGAACTTAACTGTGGCAGTATCTCTATATGTATCGGAGCCTTTTCTGTATTGAAAGTCCACACAGTTCCTGTTGGTAAATAACAAAGGCATTCATGCTTAGCAAGATCCCTCGGATGCCCAGGGCTCCCATGAAGATCAAGATATCTCGGCGAAGCACAAAGAGTTCTTTTTAGAGGGCTCAACGGAAAATCAGATACGTCACCGACTGTAATAGGCTTAGCACCTAGCGAAATATCAAAGCTCGAATCCTCTGGAATTAACTGACGTTCCGTTATCACAAGTTCCAAACGTACCTTTGGGTGTGCAACCATAAATTTTTGAAGTAATGGTCCTATAACCAATCGAGCCAAAGTAATTGGTGCACGTACTCGAATGAAATCTATCAATTCGTCTTTTGACTGAGGTGATGCAATCATTTCTTCAACCTGAGAAACGATTGAACGGCATTTGAGAACTTGAACCCTGCCTTCTTCTGTAAGAGTTAAGCTTCTCGTTGACCGGTGAAATAAAGGTGTCCGGAGTTGGTGCTCCAACTGGTTAACTCGCTTGGTAAGTACAGAGATAGAAATTCCTTGTTCACGGGCTGCTCCAGAAAAGCTGCCAGTGTCAGCTGTCGCAATAAAAGCCCTCATATTCAAATATGTATCCATTAATATCCACATCCTATTATGTTCTATATCGCGTTAAATGATCTTCTGAATAAGTCTATTATAAACACTAATAAGATATGTCAGAATAAAATTCAACAAAAAAAATAAATGTAAGGAGTCCAAAATGAGTATTCGAACTTCATTGTTTGCGCTATTTCTGTCCGCGCTAATGATATGTCCAGCATTTGCGAAAACACGGGTTGTAATAGGAACTGCAGGAACTGTCGGTGCACTTTACCCTATGGGTGTTGCCATGTCAGAAACGATTAATAGGCACTCTGAATCGATTCAAGTATCTGCAGAGTCCACTGCAGGGTCAATTGAGAATATTCGTCTACTTGATATTGGCGAATTAAACTGGGGAATCGCTGCAAATGAAATAGCTTACCAAGCCTATAATGGATTGGGTCTATATACAGGTCACCCTGTTAAAAACTTACGGGCATTATTTAGTACGGTAGGAAGCTACGTGCAAGTCTTTGCCGCTGCAAATAGTGATATGAATAGTATCGAAGATTTCCGTGGGAAGCGAATCGGGGTAGGCGCTCCTGGAAGTGGTGGTGAAAGGACAGCCAATGCTTTACTAAAACATTATGGGCTAAGTTCAGATGATTACCAACCCACGTACATGGAGAATGCAGATATGACTGCAGCTCTAAAAAATAATCAAATCGATGCATTTATTATTACACATCCACTTCGATCAGCTCCCCTAATGGAACTCACAACAACTTTTAAAACTAAGTTAATCCCAATTGACGACAGCTCTTTTTACAAAGAATACCCTTATTTCACAAAAACTCAGATACCTGCAGGCACTTATAACGACATAAACTCAACCGTAAATCTAGCTGCAAGTCGCATTGTGATGTATACGACAGACGAATCTGGATTAACCGATCAACAAGTCTATGAGATGCTGAGTGATATTTGGAACAATACAAGTGAATGGCAAAATGTCCACGCAGCCGTCAAGAATAATGTAACCCTAGAAAGAGCCATGATTGGTTTAGACGGTATCCCTCTTCACCCTGCCGCAAAACGTTTCTTTACTGAAAAAGGGCTAGCATTACCAACATCAGAACAATAAGAATAACTGTAATAGCCAGGTAGTATTTCTATCTGGCTAGCTAACACTTCTTATCTACGAAATTCTGAGTGATATATAGAACAAAAATAAATAGTGAAATCTTCACGCAGCAATCAAAAAATGAGATTCCAGAAAGAGCAATAACTAGCTTAAACGGTATTCCTTCTCAGACTTCTGTGAAGCATTTTTTTGCTTAAAAATGTATCTAGACAATAACTGTAATAGCCAGATAACACTCCTGGCTAACTAACGCTTCTTAACTTCATATATAGAACTCTTGGAGTAATCTAAAATGTCACAAAACAAATCAAGTTTTAGAATAACGGGGCTGCCGATATTACCCATTGTAGTAATTATTTGGGTGATTGGGATATCACTCGCTGCTTTTCACCTATATACAGCAGCTACTGGCCCACAATCTGCGTACATTCAGCGCGGTGTACATCTTATAGGACTATTACTGATTGGATTTGCTATCTCATATAAGAAGTTTGAAAACCATGTTTTCAAACAAGGGATAAATCTTTCATTTTTCTTTTTAGCTTTATGTGTAGCCGTTTACCTATATTTTGCATTTTCTCCTAATAATATTTTGTTTCGAGGCATCAATGGACCAAATGACATAGACTTTTATGTTGGTGCACTCCTTATATTTTTGATTTTAGAAGGTACGCGCCGAAGTATTGGACTTCCAATAGTGCTGGTAGCTCTATTTTTCCTCCTATATGGCCTCGCTGGTCCGTACATGCCAGAGTTCATATCACACCGTGGTTATAGCCTAGAGAGAATTACTACTTATCTTGTTTGGAGTACAAATGGAGTCTTCGGTACCCCAGTCGCAGTATCTTCAACATTTGTTATTGTTTTTATAATATTTGGCTCACTTATGGAAAAGCTAGGAGCAGGTCAGGTATTTATAGATCTAGCTATCGCATTAGCTGGGCGGGTAAGAGGCGGTCCAGCCCTAACTGCTGTAGCAGGAAGCGCAATGATGGGTAGTATAAATGGCTCATCAGTATCAAACGTTGTAACAACAGGGGCGTTTACCATTCCGCTTATGAAGAGAAGCGGTTATAGACCTGAGTTTGCAGCAGGTGTTGAAGCAGTCGCTTCTACTGGCGGACAAATCATGCCACCTATTATGGGGGCTGGAGCATTTGTAATGGCTGAAATGCTTGGTATCTCATACTCAAGCGTTGCATTAATGGCGTTAATTCCAGCAATCCTCTACTTCGTATCAGTTGGTTTAATTGTCTATTTAGAAGCTCGCCGCCTTGATATACCACCTATTCCTCAAGAAGAACTTCCCAAGATAAGATATGTCCTATCAAAAGGATTTCATTTACTGCTCCCATTAGTGATCCTAGTTTATATTCTAGTATTTCTACAGATGTCACCTATTATTTCAGGTGTTATAGCTATTGCTAGCCTTGTTAGTATTGCAGGACTCTTCACACTATTTCGTGAAAAGCGGTTACCTTGGCGCGAAGTTATCGAGGGCTTACGAGACGGTGTTGTTGTTGCCGTTCCAGTAGCCCTAGCTTGCGCTACGGCTGGCATTGTCATTGGTATTATATCAATGACCGGACTAGGCGTTAGATTCACGCAATTTATTGTTGATTTGTCATCAGGTATGTTGTGGTTGGGTGCAGGTTTAACCATGATAGCGTGTCTCATACTTGGCATGGGGCTACCGACAACAGCCGCCTATATTATTACAGCTACTCTTGGTGCACCCGCATTGGCTAACTTCGGTGTACCGATTGAAGCTGCGCATATGTTTATCTTCTACTTTGCAATCATGTCCTTCATAACCCCACCAGTGGGATTAAGCGCATTCGCTGCTGCGGGTGTTGCAGGAACTAACCCCATTTCAACTAGCCTTCAAGCATTTCGTCTAGGTCTCGCTGGATTTATAGTGCCCTATGTCATTATTTACAGCCCTGCATTGATTCTTATAGGTGATACAGCGGACATAGTTATCGTTTCTATAACTGCAATCCTAGGTATCAGTTCGCTAGCGGGTGCGTTAGTTGGATGGTTTTTCAAAGAATTAAATTGGACATGGCGGGTTACTTTTTTCATTGGTGCTATCGCACTTATTCACCCCAATCCATTATTCGCAATAGTGGGTATTTTACCAATGCTTTCATTTTATGGGCTCTTCATCTCGAGCCAATATAAAAATAAAAATAGTGCCGTGCACTAACTTGTTCTTACCTCAGCTAATTTGTTCGAGGTTCTTATTAATTAATACCTTTAACTACGTATTGGAGATATTTGTATGTCAATTGTTAGTTCAGAATTTATTACCGAGCCCACACGTCAAACCCCTGTAATTGGTGATTATGATATTGTTGTTTTGGGAGGTGGACCATCAGGTATCGCCGCGGCTGCAGCCGCAGCAAAAGCTGGTCAGAGCACTATTTTAATTGAAAGTTATGGTTTTCTAGGTGGCATGGGGACGGCCGCTGGGGTAACCAATTTCTGCGGACTTCACGCGAATGTATACGGTGATATACAACAAGTTGTTCATGGGGTTGTTGATGACCTATTCGATCATATGCGTACGTTGGGCGGACTTAGTGAACCTCATGTGATGTTTGGTGGCAAGATCGCTGCTCAATGCTATGATAATGCGGCATTCAAGGTTGCAGCTGATAATCTAGTTACCTCTAGCGGTGCTAAAATATTATTTCACGCCTATGCTGTTGGGGTGATAATGGAGTCACCAAGTAAAATAAGCGGACTAATAATTGAAACTAAATCGGGCCGCCAAGTAATACGAGCACATAACTTCATTGATTGTTCGGGAGACGCCGACCTTTCGCATTTCGCAGGTGTACCCTATGAGAAAGGTACGAGCGGGCATGACATGATGTATCCATCGACAATGTTCCGTATCAACGGTGTTGACCCTGTTCGTGCTGGTGACGCATACAATCAGATTGAACGTCTAATGGAAGAAGCTGAAGCGAAGGGACGTAAGTTTCCACGCAAAACTCCTATCATCCGCCCACAGAAAAACCCTATGGAATGGCGTGCAAATGTTACTCAAATAGCTAATGCGGATGGAGGCCCAGTAGACGGTACCAACTCTCAACAATTCAGTGATGCTGAAATAGAAGGAAGGCGTCAAATTGTTGATTTTTTTAATTTTTTACGCGAATCCACTCCTGGTTTTGAATCTTCGTACATTTTAGATATAGCACCACAAATAGGAATACGGGAAACACGGAGAATAATAGGAGAATATCAGCTAACTGAGTCCGACGTGCTTGAGTGTGCAAGTTTTGAAGACAGTATCGGCGTAAATGGATGGATGATAGAAGAACACGTGGCGGGAAACATTGTGTTCCAATGGCAAGATATTCCAAATGTGCGAGGATACAATCATCTTCCATATCGCATGCTACTGCCCAAAAAGGTAGACAATCTTTTGGTTGCTGGTCGCTGTGGTTCTATGACGCATCTTGGTCAATCAGCAGCCAGAGTATCGGGCGGTTGTTTCGTCATGGGACAGGCTGCAGGAACAGCTGCAGCGCTGTCTGTACAATTGCAGACAATCCCACGTGATTTAGATATTAAAAAACTGCAATCACAACTGGAAACAGATGGGGTGTTCCTAGGAATGAACGCAGAATAGTAGCTTGGTTGTATGTTTTTTGTATTATTGAATAGCATATTTAATATCGCAGCAAGCAACAACCTTGATCTCTACTCATTCAGAATAATATCTTCCGAAAATATATTCTGTTTTTGACATACTCCTTCCACCAAATCAAAGATTATGGTGGAGGGTTTTCCTATCGCTAGAGGCTCATGCCCGAGCCAAGAGTTTTGTGTACCGCGTTTATATAACGGTCATAAATGACACTGCACTCACATGTCCGTCCGCTAATTCCAAGTCCCGCTGACCTTTCGGATTATTGGGATCTGAGCCACAATACAAACAAGTTTATGAACTTCCCAGTCTTTACAAGTTAACCCCATCACCACTATTTTTTAGCAAAGTGATGTTGGTTAATAAAAATCCCTCTTACACTATTCATTTTTGAGATAGAATATCTTAAACAGAAAATCAGATAGAGAGGCTTTATGGAGTTTTCGATTCCAAATTTACGACATTTACGAGTTTTTTTAGCTGTTTCTGAACTAAAAAGCATAACTAAAGCCTCTGATTTTATTTTCCTATCTCAACCAGCTATCACGCAAGCCATAGCCAAATTAGAAGCCAGTTTAAAAACCAGTTTATTTGAACGTAACTCTAATGGAATGTATCTAACCCTTTCTGGCGAGGCGTGGAAAAAACGTGTCCATCGCGCTGTAGACTACTTACAGAATGCAACTACTGATATTGCCAAAGAAAACCATCAATTAAACTCCACATCAAAAAACCTAATATCTATGATCAGCACCACACAGCTGAAAGCTTTAATCGCAGTATGTGAGGCACAAAACTTTAGTATTGCTAGTCGTAATTTATCGATATCTCAATCTTCTGTGCACAGAGCAGCACGTGACTTAGAGCGATTACTAGGCATCACCCTTTTTGAAAAGAATAGTTTAGGTATTACGGCAACCAAAGCGGCTAAAATGTTAGCTAAAGCAACTAAACTAGCATTTAATGAATTGCGTCAAGGTATGTATGAGATAAATGCTTTGCAATTTCGTGATATCAGTACTATTGCCGTTGGCAGCATGCCTTTAGCGCGCACAACAATTTTGCCAAAATCTATTTTACGCTTTAATGATGGTCATCCAGATGTAAATATAAAAGTAATTGAAGGGCCATATAACGACCTTTTACACCATTTACGCCAAGGTGATATTGACATTATTCTCGGTGCATTACGTTGTCCATCCCCTGCTGACGATGTAATTCAGGAGCCTCTTTGGTCACCGCCTTTGTCTATTATTGGTCGAAGTAACCACCCACTTGCTGGTAAAAAACACATAAGTGCAAGTGAGCTTAGTCAATACGCGTGGGTTGTTCCTGCCAAACACACACCTACTCGTACTGCATTCGAAGCAATTTTTCATGATGCTAACGTTCCTATGCCTAGTCGTTTGGTTGAGTCTAGCTCTCACATTCTTATTCGTGAGTTACTACTTGAAAGTGATCGTCTTACTTTGCTATCTGCAGATCAAATTGAACGAGAAATTAATATTAATTTATTAGAAATAATACCTTTCCCTCTTGAACATACTCGACGAGAAGTTGGTTTGTGTGTACGCAAAAATTGGCTTCCAACTTTAACCCAGTCTCATTTCTTAAGTATGCTAAGAAAAACCGCTGATTACTTTCATTGATCTTATTCAGTATTAATTCAATGCAAAAAATGAATAGATGTGGCGGTTTATTAATTATCCTTCATACATACTGAATGCTAGATTCATCCTAATATATTTTTTATTCATTCGACTATTTCATCAATCGGAGCAAGATAATGAAGATTTGTATCGCAGGAGCATCAGGCGCCTTTGGAATGAAACACATGGATGCCATTGCCGCCATTGAAGGTGTAGAAGTGGTTTCTGTCGTTGGGACAAACATCGATGCGATTAAAGCTTTCGCAGAAGATCGTGGTGTTTCACACTACACAACCGATTTAGCTGAAAGTCTTGCTCGTGATGACGTAGATGCCGTCATTTTAGCAACCCCGACACAAATACATGCAGCTCAAACCATTCAATGTTTAGAAGCTGGTAAGCATGTTATGTGTGAAATACCAATGGCAGATAGCATTGAAGATGCACGTCATGTAGTAGAAGTCCAAAAGAAAACAGGATTAGTCACTATGGCGGGTCACACTCGTCGCTTTAACCCTTCTCACCAATGGATTCATGACAAAATCAAAGCGGGTGAATTAACCGTTCAACAAATGGACGTGCAAACTTACTTTTTCCGCCGCTCCAATAAAAATGCTTTAGGCCAAACTCGCTCTTGGACAGACCATCTTTTATGGCACCATGCATGCCATACCGTTGATTTATTTCAATACCAAACTGGCGAAACCGCTAGCAAGGTACAAGCACTTCAGGGCCCAATCCATCCAGACCTTGGTATTGCTATGGACATGAGTATTGGCATGAAAGTACCAAATGGCGCCATTTGCACTCTCTCTTTGTCTTTTAATAACGAGGGTCCATTTGGCACTTTTTTCCGTTACATCTGTGATAATGGAACTTACCTTGCTCGTTATGATGATCTATACGACGGCAACGAAAACAAGATAGATCTCAGCGATGTCGCGATTTCTAATAACGGTATTGAATTACAAGATCGCGAATTTATTGCAGCTATCCAAGAAGGTCGAGCACCAAATTCGTGTGTGACTCAAGCAATTGAAGCTATGGAAACTTTACATCGCCTAGAGCAATGTCTAGAAGCATAAACATCAGTCAATAATAAACAAACAGGGAGCCGAAGCTCCCTGTTTTCGTTACACTCTCTTAATATGAAACTCACCTAGTTAGACAGATAACAAGGACCTTTTTATGTCGAAACATCCGCATTTATCAAATCCAAATATTGGTCTAGGCTGCATGAACCTTTCGCACGCTTATGGTACTCCTGTCGAAGAAGAACAAGCCATCAAGGCCCTGCATGAAGCTTTTGAAATGGGCTACCGTCACTTTGATACAGCAACTTTATATGGCGCAGGTAAAAATGAATTATTGGTTGGTAAAGCATTAAAAGACCGTCGTAACGAAATTTTTCTTGCCAGTAAATGTGGCATGGCAATGGTTGATGGAAAAAAAGTGATCAATGGTCGCCCAGAAAACATTCGCAAACAATGTGAAGACAGTTTAAAGCGCCTACAAACTGATCACATCGATTTGTATTACTTACATCGTCTAGACTTTAATGTAGCCATCGAAGAAAGTGCGGGGGCCTTAGGCGATCTCGTTAAAGAGGGTAAAATCGGTGCCGTCGGTTTATCTGAAGTCTCCGCTGACACACTAACTCGCGCGCACAATGAGTTCCCGATTACGGCGATTCAATCCGAGTATTCTTTGTGGACTCGTAACCCTGAGATTGCCATATTAAAAGCTTGCGAACAGCTCGATATATCTTTTGTCGCTTTTAGCCCATTGGCACGTGGTTTTCTCACAGGCACATTAAAAGACATTACTAAACTTGAAAACGGAGACATTCGCAATAACATGCCACGCTTTCAAAGCGAGAACTACTCTAATAACCTAAAGTTAATGCATGATTACTTGGCGCTTGCAAAAGACATAGGTTGCACACCAGCTCAGTTAGCTTTGGCATGGCTAACATCCAAAAGTGAAAACATTATCCCTATTCCAGGCACTCGTTCAATTGATCATATGAGAGATAACTTCACAGCAGGACAACTCACCTTGGATGCCAAGCAAATGGCTTTGCTAAATGAAATAATTAATCAAAACAATGTTCATGGCACTCGTTACACTACCGCTCAACAAGCTGAAATAGATACCGAAGAGTTCTAACCTCTTCCATTGCCAACTTCGTCTAATACAAAAAATCCGACGCCTATTATCAGGCATCGGATTTTTTGTGATTACTTTTCCACATCAGCGTCTATGACATACTCACTTTATAGCTGGCATTTCATGCTCTAACAACATTAACCCAGAGCCAGTATTTGAAATCGGCGCATGATAATTACGGTGCCGCTCAGTCACTTTTCCCAATAAAGTGCCTCGCATAGCAATTAACATATTTAGCTCAACGGCTTGCGCGCCACCTTGCTCAACTAAATCCATATTAGAATACTTTGTCAAAGCTTCAGGGTCCGACACCAGTTTATCAAGACAATCGATATCAAATGCACGGTTAATAAAACCAGCACGCTCGCCATCTAGTTGATGAGACATACCGCCAGTACCAAAGACAACCACATTAATGTCTTCTTCATAAGACGCCACAGCACGACCAATTGCTCTGCCCAGCTCAAACGTACGCTTAGGCTGAGCCATTGGGTACTGTTCGCAATTAATACAAACCGGAATCACTTTAACATGACCATATTGATGACCTGGCCACATTAAATTAAGCGGAACCGTCAACCCATGATCGACCTTCATTTCTTGGCAGATCGTCATGTCAAAACCTTCGTCGACAATACTGTTCGCAATATGCCAAGAAAGATCTGATTCACCGGTAACAGGTGGAATAGTTGGAATACCCCAACCTTCATCTGCATTGTAATATTCGTCTGCTACGCCCATGGCGAAGGTGGGTTTTTTGTCAATAAAAAATTCTAAGCCGTGATCATTGTAAAAAAGAATGATGACATCAGGTTTTTTCTCGTTTAGCCAATCTCGTACTGGTGGGTAACCATCAAAAAAAGGTTTCCAGTAAGGTGTTTCTTCCAACCCATTAGCCATTGCATTCGCAATCGCTGGAATATGGGAAGTCGTTACTGCTCCAATAATTTTAGCCATTAGACTTCTCCTCGACCGTTTCTTTCTAGCATGGCTTTGAATTCATCCGTACTCATACCCGTTTGTAATCCACCAATATCTTGCATATTTAGCTTTAGTAAACCGGTAAATTTTGCCAAATAATAGATACTGCCACCTTCACGTAAAAGCCCAATCACATCTTTATTACGAATCGCTTCTTTTTGGGCTTCTGTAAGTTTGAACTTCTCACAATAGGCTTCTGGGTCCGCATTAAATTCATCGCGCGCCACTTGATCATTAAACGAGTAACACATTTTGTTTAAGCCATAGCCTTTTTTGGCCATCTGACCATCAAAAAGGTACGTGCCTTGAAATTTTCGATCTGTATAGTTACTAGCCATGTCGGTAACCTCTATTTTATACGTTTGTCGCGTTATTAGGATTACTTCCAATAAAGACCCATTGGATTATCAACCAATAACGCTTGCTGGAGCGCTTGTGTTGGAGCGATATGAGGAATGACATCCACAAGGTGCCCGTCATTTGGCGCTTCTACTTTCATATTTGGGTGTGGCCAATCCGTTCCCCACAAAACTCGATCAGAGAACTTCTCAACTAACGTACGCGCAAAAGGATACACATCAGAATAATCCGGCGCATGCTGCGTTAAACGCTCTGGACAACTCACCTTACACCAAACATTGTCGTTGTCTGCCATGAAGTTAACAAAGCGCTGGAAGTCAGGATGATCAACGCCATTTTTCACATTAGGTGTTCCCATATGATCAACAACAATCGTCGTATTTAGTTCTTTTAAGAAAGGAATCAACTCTTCTAGATCTGCCGCTTCGAAATACACAACGATGTGCCATCCAAAAGGACGAATCTTTTCAGCAATCGAAAAAAACACTTCTCGAGGAGTACTATCAACAAGACGTTTTACAAAGTTAAAACGCACACCGCGAACACCCGCAGCGTGCATTTTTTCAATTTCTTCATGCGTGATGCTGTCATCGACAAACGCTACACCACGAGCTAAATCCCCTGCAGTTTCTAACGCATCGATCAACGCAGCGTTATCAGTGCTATGACAGGACGCTTGAACAATCACATTACGAGAAAAACCCAAATGATCGCGCAGTGCAAACAATTGCTCTTTTGACGCATCACAAGGTGTGTATTTACGTTTTGGATGATAAGGAAATTTATCCGCAGGACCAAAAACGTGACAATGCGCATCCACTGCACCAGCTGGTACCTTAAAAGTCGGCTTACTTGGGTTTGGATGAAATGGAATATAATTTTTGTCCATCATGTTCAAATACCTATTTTTAAACTCATTAAATTGTCAGTACTTATAGACCGTTATCATGTGCAAAGACTTGCCCATCAAATAATTTTCTCGCGGTGCGTAGAATCGCCGCCGAGCCGATATCGCCATTTTCTTCTTGATCTAAAATCACAGTCATGGCGCCAATTGGATGCTCAACATTCAAAGTCATGCAAGAAGCAGACTGATAACTTGCCACGTCATTAGCAGGTGAACCTTTTAATACTGCTGCTGTTGCAACACTCACTGCCCCCAAAACACCGATAGAAGCATGACAACGATGAGGAATAAACGTACGCGTTGAAATCGCTCCGCCATTAGTCGCCGCGCTCACCATGGTCATTTTAGGCACGGATTTGTCTTTCACATCGCCCAAATTCATCATCGGACCGACTTGCAAACGAATCGATTCTAATTTTGCACCTAGTTCATCATTGGCTTCGAGCTCTTCACGAGACTCTTGTCCTGTGATACCCATGTCGACTGCACGCATGATGACCACAGGCATGCCGTTATCAATGCAGGTGACTTCAATACCATCAATCACATCAACAATATTGCCCGTTGGCAATAACGCACCGCAGCTTGATCCAGCTGTGTCTTGAAATACAATCGGAACTGCAGCCGAAAATCCAGGTACACCATCAATACGGGCGTCACCTTCATATTGCACTTCGCCATCTTTAACCAACACTCGAGCAACCGCAATTTGTCCGGTGTTTTCCATGAAGATTCGAACCGAGGCTTCACCATCTTGAGCGGTTACTAAACCACGTTCAATAGCAAACGGAGCAATGCCCGCTAAAATATTGCCGCAGTTTTGTGCGTCGGTAACAATCGCTTGATCAACGAACACCTGCAGAAACAAATAATCGACATCGGCGTCATCGCGTTCTGACTTTTTCACCACAGCCACTTTAGAAGCAAGAGGATCCGCGCCGCCAATACCGTCAATTTGACGTTCATCAGGCGAGCCCATTACACGCAATAAAAATTGCGCTCGTGCATCGATATCAGCAGGTAAATCGGTTGCCAAAAAATAAGCGCCTTTAGACGTGCCGCCGCGCATCCACATACAAGGCGCACTTTTTAAGAGGCCAGATGCGTTAGACATACTTAAGGCCTTTTTCTTTTAAGCGTGGGCGCATTTCATAAATGTCCAAGCCTAATTCACCATTCGCCATGCGAACACGTTTTGCTTCTTCATTGGCCATACGCTTACGAGCCAGTTCTAGCACTTCCGCTGCACTTTCACGACACACAACCACAACACCGTCGTCATCTGCGACAATCACATCACCAGGGTTCACCAAAGCATCGGCACACACCATAGGAACGTTGACAGAACCCACAGTTTCTTTAATCGTGCCTTCGGAAAAAATGGCTTTTGACCAAACAGGGAAATTCATTTGACGAAGGTCGCGAGTATCACGCACGCCACCTTCGATGATCAAACCAACCACACCACGGGACTGGGCTGATGTCGCCAGCAAGTCACCGAAAAAACCATGATTAGAAGGTGATGTTGGTGCAAACACCATCACGTCGCCCGCTTTACATTGCTCAATCGCCACATGCATCATCCAGTTGTCGCCCGCCGCGCCTGAAATGGTGATCGCGGAACCGGCAATGGTCTTGTCCATTTGGATCGGACGCATGTAATGCGCAAGCAAACCAACACGGCCTTGAGACTCATGAATCGTCGCTACGCCGCATTCTGCCAAACCATCGATCACAGCTTGGTCTGCGCGCTCGATATTTTGTACAACAATATTATTTCGCATGATACTTTCCTTTCTCTTTAATCAAGAGCGTTATGCTTTTAACCGTGAAAAAACACGACGCGCATTACCTTCAAAGATTGCTTGTTTCTGTTCGGCAGATAACACAGTGTTATTGTCGATATAACGTTTCGTATCATCAAAATAATGACCTGTTTCTGGGTCAATACCACGTACGGCACCAATCATTTCTGAAGCGAACAAGATATTTTTCGTTGGAATAATATCCAATAACAAATCAATGCCGCGCTGATGATAAACACAGGTATCAAAATAGATGTTATTCAAAACACGCTCTGCAAGGTCGAATCCTTGGTCTTGTGCCATGCCTCGGAAACGTCCCCAGTGATAAGGCACGGCACCGCCGCCATGAGGAATGATAATTTTTAATTCAGGGAAATCTTTAAACACGTCTGACATCATTAATTGCTGAAAGCCAGTTGTATCAGCACCAAGATAATGCGAACCCGTTGTATGGAAACAATCATTACACGCTGCGCTCACGTGGATCATCGCAGGAATATCGTATTCACACATTTTTTCGTAGATAGGGTAAAAAGAACGATCACCCAACGACTTATCTTGCCAGTAACCGCCACTTGGATCTGGGTTCAAGTTGATGCCAATAAAACCCATTTCTTCAATTGTACGAACGATTTCACCAACAGACTTAGCAGGGTCCACACCAGGAGATTGAGGCAATTGAGCAACAGGCGCAAAGTTTTCAGGAAATAAATCACATACACGACGAATTAAATCGTTTTGATGTTCAGTCCAGTATTGGCTCGTGTATTCATTACCAATGTGGTGTCCCATCCAGCTTGCACGAGGAGAAAAAATAGTGAGATCCGTACCACGTTCTTGCTGTAAACGAAGCTGGTTATTCATAATACTGTCACGTATCTCGTCATCCGATACAATGACCTTACCTTTTTCACCAACAAAAGAAGGATCTTTTGCTACTTGCTCTTTTTGTTTATCTCGATACTCACCAACACCAGGAGGTGTTGTCGTGTAGTGTCCATGGCAATCTATAATCATGACGTAGTCCTCTACTTATCCAATTAATTGGTTCTTATCCAATCACTGCATTAAGTATTAACTCCCGACCTTTTTTAAACCACTTCAATTTCCCCCCACTCTTATTGGATTTTGATATAACCTTTTATTATTGACTGGAATAAAAAAACGACCCGAAGGTCGTTTTCAAAATATATTTTTATGTTAATAAGCTAATCACAACAAACCGATAGCCAAAAAGGGGAAGGCAACAATTAGACATAATCGTACTAAGTCTGCGATAACAAAAGGCATAACACCTTTGTACATATCTTTAATTGATATATGAGGCGCTACAGACTTAATAACAAAAACATTCATCCCTACTGGTGGAGTAATTAATCCTAGTTCAACAGTAATTACAGCGACAATCCCAAACCAGATAGGATCAAAGCCTGCGGCTTCAATTAACGGATAAACAACAGGAACCGTCAAGAGCAACATGGCAATGCTATCCATGACACAACCAAGTAACATGAATATAGCCAACACACACAATAGAATAATAAAAGGGCTTAACTGAAGACTATCCACTAACTCAACGAGTGAAAAAGATATACGTGATACAGATAAAAAATATCCAAATATTTCTGCTCCAATCAACATAAAAAAGATCATGGCTGTCATTAATAATGATTCAGCAATAGCCTCTTTAAATTGCACCCAACGCATACCATTAAAAACAGCGATAACAAAAGTAGCTGCGGCACCAACCGCTGCGGCTTCTGTTGGAGTGAACCAACCAGAATAAATACCACCGATAATAAAAAGAAAGACGAAGGTGAACGGTAGCAATCCTTTTAACCCATAGATTTTTTCTTTCAGTGAAGTTGCTTTACCTGGCTGGGCAGAATTAGGCCAGATAGTAACGATAACAGCAACCGTTACTCCATATAGCACCAATCCCAATAAACCTGGAATGACTCCCGCAATAAACATGTCTCCAATCGACTGCTGGGTAATTAAGCCGTATAAAAGTAATGCCGTCGAAGGAGGAATCATTATCCCTAATGTGCCACCCGCAGCCAAAACGCCAGAAGCAAGGGATGGTGAGTAACCGTTTTTCTCCATTTCAGGTAAAGCCACACGAGACATACTGGCAGCGGTTGCCATGGATGACCCTGAAATCGCCGAAAAAATTCCACAGGAAGTAAGCGCAGCTAACCCCATCCCACCACGCCAACTACCAAACATCGCTTTCGCGCCTTGGAATAATTGTTTCGACATACCGGATTTCGAAGCAAAAACTCCCATTAAAATAAACATTGGTATTGGACTGAAACTATAATTTGATAACGTTTCAAAAGGTCCAGTTGGTAAAACTGATAACGCAGGTTCAAATGCTACAATCCAGCCAAAACCAATAAAACCAGCAATAGACATAGCTAAGGAAATAGGTGCTCGAAATGCAATCAACGCTAACATTCCAGCAATACAAATCATACCAATCATTGGTGTGCTCATAAGACACTCTTTTTATGTGTGATCAATTCAAAGGTAGAAACTATTGCCGAGATAGCCAACATGAAAGTAGCAAAACTCGCAATTGCGTAAAAGTAAGTCATCGGAATCAATAGGTCTTGGGTCGTCTCATAGCTCATGGCCGCCTCACCAACCAAATGATAAAAACCATAACTCATAGCAAGGCCTAATAAAGCGAAGCCTATAAAATAGGTTGCTTCTAAAAATGCTTTTTTACGTTCTGATAGGTGATTAGTAAAAAGATCTACAACGACCTGAGAGCGATTAACCGAATAAGGTAAAATGAAAAGTATAGAGAACAACAAGCTGTATTTGACCAGCTCAATCCCCCCTGTCACAGTTATATCTAGCTTACCTTCCGTTAGCCCAAAAAGGCCTCTCGTCACTACATCCAACAATGTTATTAACATCATAGCAACTAGAAAGAAGCCTCCTAATAAGTGCATAAGCAAAGATATTTTTTTTACCATTAGAATTAACAGCTTCATTCACATTACTCCAGCAGTACCTTAAAAACTCATCCAAATAACATTCGCCCCATTGATAATTACATATCAACAGGGCAAATAATTACTTAATAACTAGCATCCGTAGAGCATGTCATAGCTAATTCTTGAGCTCGTTTATAAATCTTACGTGCTGGTAAGCGTTTTTTCTCTAGCTCATTTAAATACTCTTCTGTGGCCTTATCTAGTATCGGTTTCCATTCTGGATTATTTACACCATTCGCTACAGTCGTAATAGGATGTCCAAGCTCTTCTGCTTGTTTACGACCTTTTATATCAAGGTCTTTATAAACAGCAGCGGATTTCATCGCCCATTTCATGCCTGAGTTATTATCAATGACTTTCTTTAGATCTGCAGGTAGTGCACTGTAGACCCTTTTATTCATAGTTGTTACAAAAGCTAATGTGTATAAGCCACCAACTTCTGTATGGTGATTCGTTAATTCATTTAAACGAAAAACCAACTGCCCTTCCCAAGGTAAGGCAACACCATCAATAACACCTCGTTGAACCGATTGGTAGGCTGAAGGTGCTGGCATACCTATAGGCTCAGATCCTAGCCCTTCAAGCAACTTAGCAACTACAGCTGTTGGTCGACGGATACGTAGCCCAGCTAAATCTTCTGGCTTTTCAATAGCTTTATCAACTGTATGAATGATTCCTGCACCATGAGTAAAAAAGAACAAAGGTTTAGTTTCAGAATACTCTTTTGATATAAGCCCTTCATCGTATAACGTCTGCACAATACAAGAACCATTTGTGGCATCTTTTGATACACCTGGTAACTCAACAATCTGAGTCAAAGGAAAACGATTCGCTGTATAGCCTTGAACCGTGTTAGTAACATCAGCTATTCGATTTTTAACAGCATCATATTGTGCTGGAGGTTTTGCTAATGTAGAGGATGGGTAAAGTTCAACCGCGATTCGTCCAGCAGATTCACTTTCAACCGCTTCTTTCCATTTTAAAAAAATGTCTTTATGTTGACCAGATACGCTAGGAAAAAAATGACTAAAGCGTAATGTGACTTCAGGTGTAGCAGCAAGAGCATTAGATGCTGTAAATAGAGATATAGATAGAGCTGTTGCAGTAAATACCGTTTTTTTATTATACTTTTCATAGCTAACTCCAAGTTTCATCGATTATTTTTATATTTTTCAATCTAGCAAAACTAACAGTCAACGCCTAAAAATGATAATTGATTATAAATTCCTGCTATTGATTAATTCTATAGTGAAGTAATGAATTTGCTTTGCTAGTCACCGATATAAAATATTCCTCAGACATATCTCCAGTACACACATTCGACCTCTCAGAATTTATTCATTAGAAACATGTCTTGTTGATATATGCCGTATTCATAGAAATCTGTCAGCATAAGACAGCCTTTCATATCGCGAAAACCAGCGCACCAAATACGACGAAGAAACAACAAATCAGCCCAAAAAACTGCTAAACAAGTTATATTGTAATCATATTAAAGACTAGCAACTAATATAGCTTATGAAGATTAGAGTTACTTCTTAAAAAACAATAATGTAGGAAATATTAACTAAGGATAAAAAGACAGAAAAATCCATTTTCACTCCCAATTAAGATACAAAAAAGCCGAACACTGGGTTCGGCTTTCGTAACTTACACTTTGTAATTCAAGAAATTAGTAAGCATAAATTTTGGTAGGACTAGGTGAATTCGAATCGCTAACCTCTTCAGTTATTATGTCACCATTAAAAGTGACAAATGTTATATTTCCGACTGATTCTGATAAGAATATTAATCCCACTCCACATTAAACTTAGTAACAATGTTTCGTATTTGTGATTCATCGAGCATTTTTGGTGATAGTCCTCTCATCATCATCGCCAACTTGGCAGTTTCTTCCAACTCTTCAATAGCTGAAACTGCGGCTTCAAGATCCTTCCCTGCCACTACAGGACCATGGTTAGCTAGCATCACTGCCGACCGTTTTCCTGCAAGTCCACGAATTGCATCACCCGTTTTAGAGTCTCCTGGCATAAAATAAGGTAAGAGCTTCACTTTGCCTAGCTTCATGATGGAGTATGGCGTTAATGGTGGTAAGAAGTTATCTTCATCGGCATCTGGCATCATTGACATTGCAACGGAACAAGTTCCATGTAGATGTACTATGGCATTAGCACTTGATCTTGTCGTATAAAAAGCTTCATGCAAAGACATTTCTTTTGTTGGCTGATGACCACCGATAAGCACACCGTTTTTATCAAGCCGGCTCAAAATAGCCGGATCAAGACGGCCAAAACAGCTTCCGGTAGGCGTCACTAATAAACCGCCATCTTCTGTTCTTACCGAAATATTACCTGAAGAACCACATGTTAAGCCTCTATCAAATAAAGACTTTGCCATAATACAAATCTGTTCACGAAGTTTACTTTCAGAAGTACTCACTCCATCATCTCCAGCGCATTTTCAAAGAAAAACTCATCACCGAAATTGCCTGATTTAAGAGCCATCAATTTAGATGATTTCCCAACCATTTCAGTAATCGGAACACCAGGAGCAATACTACCTCCGATTTTCAGCATACTTGGATTAAGCGCTTTCACGACAGCCCCAGATGTTTCGCCTCCAGCTACAATAAATTTAGTCACGCCTTTTTTATCTAATGCAGAAACTAAATCCGCCATGAAGTTTTCAATTAATTCACTAGCTTCTTCAACTCCGAGTTGTTCCTGAGCACACCGGATATTTTCAGGTGTATCTGTAGCATAAAACATTAATGCACCAACATTACGATTTTTATCAAACCAAGCAAGAGCATCTGCTAAAGAACTTTTTCCTGACTTTAAATCAAGCGGAGAGATTTTCATGGATAAAAAACTTTCTTTAAATCGAGCTACTTGTTTTTGTGTCATAACAGAGCAGCTACCAGATAAAACAACAGCTTCACCTTTTACTTTACTAAGTTCTGAAGAGTTATTACGAATCTTAAACAAACCTTTATCAACAAAGTTTTTAGCAAGACCAACCGAAAGACCTGAGCCTCCAGTTAATAGTTTGAGATCGGCGCACGCCTCACCAATAACATGTAAATCATTATTAGATAAAGTATCAATAACAGCATATCGATGCTCATGAGCCAGTTTCGAAAGAGCCTCTTTAACCCTATCAGCACCTTGAGACACAATATCAAAAGGGACCAAACCAACTTTACCAGACGATTGAGCCGCCATGACTCGCATCAGGTTTGCATCTTTCATAGGCGTTAATGGGTGATTGCGCATACCACTTTCGCTAAGCAATTCATCGTTCACAAACAAATTACCTTTATATACAGTACGACCATTAACAGGTAACGAAGGACAGAGAATGGTAAAGGTCTCTTTAAGGTTATCCAGTAAAGCATCTGTGACTGGGCCTATATTGCCTTTTTCGGTGGAATCAAATGTAGAACAATATTTAAAGTAATATTGTTCACAATTGAGACTTTTTAGCCACTCAAGAGCTTCGATAGATTGCGAAACAGCAACCTCAGATGGGAGCGTCCGAGATTTTAAAGCAATAACAACTGCATCTGTGTCAGATAGATCCACAGGTTCTGTTGGTACACCAATTAATTGAACCGTTCTCATACCAGATTGCACTAAAAAGCTTGCTAAATCTGTCGCGCCAGTAAAATCATCTGCAATACAGCCTAATAAAACGCTCACTATAAACTCCTTATTTACAAGTATTCCTAACGATATTAGGACTACCTAACTTAATCTTTATTTTAGCCATACTTTATTAGTTTCTCATTTAATGGATCGTAATTGAGAAAATGGATTAACTTGTTATTCGATGTTAAAAATCTAATATTTTATAGCTGTTTTTTAACTTATTTTATTCCATGAGTTGACTTCTTTTTTTGCAACCATGCTAGCTGTTTTTTGACTAAATTCGCTAAAGTAATCTGAAGCGAGATGTACTTCAAAACTGGCTTTAGAACTATAAATTTCGTACAAAAAGAAAGGTACAATTCCACCTTCTTCTTCTCCTATTGCCACATCAAAAGTATGACAATCGTTTTCTTTCGTTAAAGAATCTAATGCTTGTTTATTTACTAATAAGGAAAACTCTTCCAAATTTTTTTATATACAGAAAATATAACGGTAATTATATACATTAAAAAATCTCGGCTATTAAATAGTAAAAAATGCCCCTTCAATAAGAAGGGGCTAATATGAGGTCAAAGAACACCTCTTTCTCAACAATAAATTTTGATCAAATATTTAACGCCTCACTATTTCTTAAATAGTGAAAAAAATGACTTTTTACACTGTTGGTAAAAAGGGACTTTTGTCATAATAATTAAAACGATAATCGAAATTAATGCGATGCAAATAGGACGTTCAATAAATGGCATTAAATCACCTTCTGATACCATTAATGCTCGACGTAAGTTTTCATCTGCCATTGGCCCAAGAATCACACCGATAACAAGCGGAGAAATAGGATATTTCATTTCATCAAGAAAATAGGCAAATACACCTACAATCACCATTAGGTATAAGTTAAAGATATTTAAGCCTAATGCGTAAGATCCTAAAATACACATTAAGGTAACAACAGGAAGAAAAATAGATGCTGGAATCTGTAGAACTTTAACAACTTGCTTTGCCAAGAACATGCCGTTTAACCACATGGCAATGGAACATAAAACAAGAATGGCTGTAACTTCTATTAGGAAATTCGGACTTTCAACCACAATCATTGGCCCAGGTGTAATACCATGAAGCATTAATGCGCCTAACAGCATCGCTGCAGGAGGACTTCCTGGAATACCTAGTGTTAGCAGTGGTATTAGGGCTCCACCTATACAAGCGTTATTCGCTGTTTCAGAAGCGATAATACCTTGGGGCTCACCTTTACCAAATGTTTCAGGATGCTTAGAAGTGTTCTTCGCAGCACCATATGAAACCCAGCCAGCAATATCCTCACCAATACCTGGTACAGCACCAATCCCGATACCTATCATGGAAGAGCGAGCGATATTCATACGATTTTTAAAGAGAGTTTTCCATTCAGGTAAAATACGCCCAAATTGTTTCATTACGCCCAAGCTTTCCCTATTACGTAGTGCTTTAATTACCTGAGGAATACCAAACGCACCAATTAACACAGGCACGACTTCTAGGCCTTGATCAAGGTCCGGCATATCAAAAGTAAATCTAGGAAAAAACTGTAATGGATCTCGGCCAATTGTGGATAATCCTAATCCAATAAAGCCAGCAATCCATCCTTTAATAACCAAATCAGGACTTGTTAACGTCCCACTGATTAATATGCCAAACAAAGCCAGTAAGAAAAATTCAAAAGACGTAAATTGTAACGCCATTTGAGCGACCAATGGAGCTGCAATTACTAGAACCAAAATACCCAACAAAGTTCCAATCAAAGAGGCTGTTGTTGTCAAGCCCAATGCTCGTCCACCTTCCCCTTTTTGAGCTAGAGGAAAGCCATCTAATGCAGTTGCTGCAGCAGCTGCAGTGCCTGGGATATTAATGAGAATTGATGGATAAGAACCACCGTAAATAGCACCAACATACAAACCTAATAATGCAATTAATGCTGTATTAACATCCATCCCGTAAGTCAACGTTGTTAACAAAGCTACACCTAATGTCGCCGTAAGACCTGGCAATGCACCAAAAATGATCCCAAAAAACGATGCCCCCATAAGAATCATTAAATTTGTTGGTGATGACAAAAGAGACAGTAATGTACTACCAAATACACTAAAAGAAGCCAAAATATCCATTACATTTCTCTCCAAATATCACGGACAACATATTTGATGTCGACCATAGGATTAATGACGATACCTTCCGTTGGTAGAGGAACAAGCATTCCTAGTCGGAACATGGGACAAATGACTAAGGTAACCATGAGCGCTGTTTTCCAGCTAACTCTCCATACTTTTAATTGCTCTGATTTTTTAGCCCATTTGTACAAAACAACAACCATGCAGACAATAAAAATCAGTGCACCCCAATCAAATAAAGATCGAGTTTCATCCGTTAAAGTTGTGCTAAATGTCACGGAAGCTAGAAAAACACAGACCACGGACCAGATCGTAAAAATGCGTTTTTGAAATATCGCGTTATCAGAATAAAATGCAAATATAAAAACAAAGAGAAAAATAAACGAAGACAAAGCAAAATCAATTAAAGGGACGAAGCCATATACTTGCCCAGCAATTAAAGATATCAGAACAAAAAAACGCCACCAACTTGCAGGGCTTTCTTTTGCAGTTCCAATTGAAGGATTTTTCTTAATAAAGACAATACTTTTTATAAGTAGCGCGGCGCCACATAAAAAGACTAAGCAAGAAATAATAATAGGAAACAGTGCTGGAGAAACGTACCAAACGTTTTGCACTCCAGCATAATTCCCTGTCAAAGGAAAGCTAAGGCTTTCTATTATCGCGAAAGTAGAAACAATCATTAACACTAATGCCGTTTTCATATCCGCACGACGTAAGGTCATTAGCTGTTCAGGCTGCATATAACTACCTCTAGACGTCCAAAGCAGGACTATTTAACACTAAGAAAAGAGGAATGCAGATACATTCCTCTGTTTATTAAGACTAAAATTATTTTAGTTCTGAGAGTTTAGGAATACCTAACGTAGAAGGTGCAACCTTAGCAGCTCCAAGGTCATTTAGTGTCCAAGAAAATAGTGATTCTAGGAATGCAAACTCTTTACTTGCTTCTGCACCAGATAAGCCAGACAACACATAAAAGTTATCTTTTGCCCATTTATGAATTACTGGACTTGCCATGGCACTCTGAAACGCCTTAGTTAATTTAGCCTTTACATTATCTGGAGCATCTTGGCTAACTGCTAAACCAATTGCTTGCATGATTGGTAGGTATTTTTGAAGCTCTGGGAAAGCAGTAAAAGCTGATGGAACAGTTCCATAACCTTCTAGCGCTTGATCATTTTCAACTAACATAGCTAGTGGCTTTAATTTACCACCTTTTATTAATTGCTGCTGCTCAGCAAGAGAAGTAATAACCAACTCAACTTCTCCAGTCATTGCTGCTGTTTGAGCAGGAGCGGATCCTGGGTATGGAATGTAGTTAAATTCAGCACCTGTACCGTTCATCAATGCCAATAAGTTCAAATGATGAATTGAACCTGCACCGCCTGCACTGGCCTTAATAGAGCGAGGATTTTTTTAACATCAGCGATCAATTCCTGTAGGCTCGAATATTTGGAATCAGCTGATACTGAAATTAAATCTGGAGACCCACCAACAATAAAAGGATACCAAACACTCATTTTTTGATCCCATCCGCCCTGTACTGCAGAACCAACTACAGACTCAGACAAACCAACAAGTGTATATCCATCTGCTTTTTGTCTTTTTACATAACTCATACCTAAAGAGCCAGCAACCCCACCAGGTCGATTTGTTACGTTAATATTCACACCTAAAGATTTGGCCATTTCGGCAGAAACCATACGGTTAACAACATCCGTCCCGCCACCAGCAGACCAAACAACCACATTTGTTATATCACGTTCTGGATAGCGATCAGCAGCTATCGAGCTTGTTGCTATCGTTGTAGCTAAGACACTTGCTGCTAATGTTGTAATGATGTTTTTCATATTCATCTCCAATTGATTTTTATTGTTATCGTCAGACTGAAACATCCTTTCTTAGCACTTTAAGTTAGGATTGAAATTAATTTATACATTAATAAATTTATTTTGCAATATTTTTTCAAACTCGCTATTGTGATTAAATCTTCGACATAGAATCAAAATAACAAGCGAGGTTTGGTAATGCACACTTTAGATCAAATCGTTTTTTTTGGGGAGAAACTTGAACGTCCCGAATGTGTACTTACGAATTCAGATAACAGGATATTTACTTCTAACTGGAGTGGTGGCGTTAGTATTATAGAGCCTAATGGTGACCAGTGGTCTCTATTAGCAAAAACTCAAAATTTTGAATTAAAACCTAACGGAATTTGTCTATTAGAGAACGGTGACTTTTTAATTGCTCATCTAGGCAATGAAGATGGCGGTGTATACCGTTTAAAGCAAAACGGAGAACTCACACCTTTTTTATTAGATATTGATGGGCAACCACTACCTCCAACCAATTATGTCCATCTTGACTTCCAAGGTAGAATTTGGATCACAGTAAGCACTCGTACTAAACCAAGAGCAAAAGCTTATCGCTCCGACATTAGTGATGGTTTTGTCATACTTTGTGATGGTGATAAAGCTCGTATCGTCGCAGATGGTTTAGGCTATACGAACGAATGTATAGCCTCTCCAGATGGAAAGTTCTTATTTGTTAACGAAACATTTTCTCGCCGTCTCACACGATTTAGCATCGCAGAAAATGGAGATCTCTTTGACAAGACAGTTATTACGGAATTCGGAGCGGGCATTTTTCCGGATGGATTAGCACTCGATGCTGAAGAGAACTTTTGGATCACTAGTATTATTAGCAACCAAGTTATAAAAGTATCTAAAGATGGTAGCGAGCAAGAAACCATACTAATTGATGTAGACACTCAACACTTATCTTGGGTCGAAGATGCCTTTCAAAATCATAGTATGGGTAGACCCCACCTAGATAATGTAAAAAGTAATCTTTTACAAAATATATCCAGCTTAGCCTTTGGAGGTCAAAATTTAAATATTCTTTATTTTGGCTGTTTATTAGGACATCAAGTAGCATCTTTAAAACAACCTATAAGAGGCTTAGCACCTAGTCATTGGGACTTTAAAGGACCAATAAGACATACAACAGAATCAAAAAAATATAATAGATATAGATCACTGTATTTTCCGGTGACTATATTTGACCTAAAACTATATCACTCTATTTTGAATTGTTTGACCATACCTACACAGAACAGATGATATTAGTTTTATTTATACAACCCTAACTTCTGAAGAGGTACTGGGTTATATAATACAGAGGAACCTTTATAAACCTAAAGCCTTCTGCCGACATTAGCGACTATTAGGCAGTATTCAATCTATCCGTGGCTGACAAGTTTTAGATGTAAATAAAGCCTACTCATTGGAACGCTCAATTACTGTGCACTATATATGTGAAGCAGTTAAACATGCAGAGATCTGGCTCCTTATAAAAAAGAGCTATGGAAAAAATAATTATCAATTAACTGAAATAAGTCGCCGAGGAGACTCAAGTGCAAAAAAAGAAACTTCGTGTGGTAACAGTAGGAACAGGCTATTTTAGCCAATTCCATTATGACGCTTGGGATCGGATGCATGATGTGGAAATTGTAGCCCTTTACAACCGTAGTAGTGCTGGAGCAACTGAAACAGCAAAAAAATATTCCGTTCCAGTTATCTATACTGACTTTATTGAAATGTTAGATTCTGAAAAACCAGATCTTATAGACATTATTACACCACCAGAAACACATGTAGACTTTGTTACAGCTGCAATTGAGCGAGGCATACCTTGTATTTGTCAAAAGCCTTTTACACCGTCTTTCAGTCAAGCTGAAAAACTGACTCAAAAAATTGAAGAAAAAAAGCCTTGGTTGTCATACATGAAAATTTTCGGTTTCAGCCTTGGTACCAAGAAATTAAAAAAGTTTTATTAACTGAACAGTTTGGCCAACTATACCAAGCGACATTCATGATGCGACCAGGCGATGGGCAAGGTAAAGACGCTTATTTAGAAAGACAACCCTACTTCCAGCAAATGGAGCGCTTTTTAGTTCATGAAACAGCTATTCATTGGGTGGATGTTTTTCGCTACCTCTTAGGCGAAGTAAAAAGTGTTTATGCCGACTTAATGAAGCGTAACCCAGTGATTAAAGGTGAAGATGCCGGCATCATTCTATTTGAATTTGACAATCAGGTTAGAGCTACATTTGACGGTAATCGTTTAGCAGATCATGCGGCAGAGAACACTCGTGTAACTATGGGTGAAATGCTTATTGAAGGGAGCGAGGCTTGCTTAAAACTAGAAGGCAATGGCAAAATAAGTATACGTCAAAAGGGTGAAAGTTATTGGACTCCCCACACCTACAATTACACAACAAATAACTTTGGCGGTGATTGTGTTTATACTCTTCAAAGGCATGTTGCAGATCATTTGTTATATAATTCAGAGCTTCACAATTGCGCTCAACAATATATCCAGAACTTAATCATTGAAGAAAGTATATATCGATCAGCACAGTCAAAACAAAAATTAGACTTATTTTAGAGAATAAACCTAAAAACCGAGCAATATAAATATGGCCATAAAAATTCCAAAAAGCAAAGAGTCATTGTCAGACAAAGCTTATCGCCAGTTAAAAGCTAAGATTTTAGATAATGAGCTTCATGCTGGTCAGCAAATGATTGAAGCTGAAGTCTCCGAATTATTAAACATGAGCAGAACGCCAACACGTGAAGCGATGTTAAGAATAGCGAATGAAGGGCTGATAGAATTAAAACCAAGACATGGTATGAGAATCAAGCCTATATCAGTTATTGATATGCAGGAGATATATGAAATTCTTACTGGAATTGAAGCAACTGCAGCAGCACTTTGTGCAAAAAAAGGACTGACAGAAGACCAATTATCCTTGATGAGAGATGCGGTAGAAGAGATGGATCAGGCTTTGCTACAAGATGACTTAAAGCAATGGGCTCGCTCTGATGAACGCTTCCATCGTTACCTAGTTGAATTTAGTAATAATAAACGCCTGAATGTTTTGGTGGGTAATTTTATAGAACAGTCTCACCGTGCAAGAATGATGACATTAAAGTTTCGCCCAAAACCAACAGACTCAAATAAGGACCATTTGAATCTAATATTAGCAATAGAAGCCCGTGACACTGAGAAAGCACGATTGATACACCACAACCATCGTGACGCTAGTGGAAATATGCTCATAGAGTTACTAAAAAAATATGGATTAAATAATATTTAATCCATATTTACATAGAAATATTTTCTAAAAAACCTAGATCAAAATTAACGATAAGCCTTATTCTTCATTTATTGAATAAGGCTTATCTATATTTTTATAGCTACCTTCTTTTCATTTCTTATTCAACACCCCATAAAAAATTTCTATTTTTAAAAATATATTTTAACTAAAAAAACGAATCAATAGTGGTATTGTTATTACAGAAAAAATAGTCGTAAATAAAACTGCTGTAGATGATTGCTGAGGGAGTATTTTATGCTCTTCTGCTATGACACCTAATACTGCAGCACAAGGCATCGCAGCTCCTAATGTTGCAGCAACAATCCATTCTGGATTAACAGAAAACAAACTCATAAAGAAGTAAACTGCAAGAGGCATAAAAATCAACTTAATAGTCGAAATATAGAGAGCAGACGTTGGTCTATGGGTAATTTTTCTACCATAAAGAGCTGTTCCAACTATAAACATTGCGCAAGGACCAGCAGCTTTACCTAACCAATCAAGACCATAAATAATATTATTTGGCAATGTTATTTGAAAAATTGATAAAATAAGTCCTAATATAATAGATAAAATAAGTGGATTAAATAAAGAACGCTTTAAGGCTTCCATTGGGCTAGTATTCGATTTCTCATCAACGCTATTAAGTTGGAGCAAAAATGTGGCCACAGGTAATAAAATAAGTAAATCAAGGGTAAGCATTAACGCAAGTGGAACAGATACCCATTCACCTATAGTTGTTGAAAGTACAGGAATCGCAAGAAAACCAATATTTCCATAAACACCACCAAGTCCTAACATGATATTATATTTGATATTTTTAGAAAAAATTATGTAGCCGATTACCCCAGATATTAGCATTACACCTATAAGAGAAGATAAATATGCAAATAAAAAATAAAAATCTATTAAGGTTTTAAAATCTGTTGTAGCAAGCTTCCCTAATAGAACTGCAGGTAGGGATAAATACATAACAAAACGGGTTAAATATCTAAGAGCCCTCTCATTAAAAAAACTTTCTTTCTTACAAAAAAAACCAACAGCCACCAAAAAAAATAAAGGTGATATTTTTAAAACAATATCAAACATAAAAAAACCTATTTATAGTAAATTATGATATGGAAATACATTTAACTTTAGAAACATATACATTAAATTAAAAAATAAGAATAGAATAGAAAATAAATATTTTATATTAATACCAAACAAGGTTTTTAACCTCGTTTAGTATTAAAAAAATAAAAACCTTTTATTTTTAGAACTTTGAAGATATCAAGAATGATGACTGAAATTGATCTAAGCTCACTAGGAGCTATTACAATTCGTCGGCTATAAAGATAATTTCTTCGCAACCAACTCGCTAATATCATGTAAACCAGATGTTCCACCCAATTCATATGGAAGTAAACTGCCAGTTGCATAAGCCGCCTCTACAGAAGACTCTAGTTTTTTAGCTGCACTCAACAGTTCAGATGAATTATTTTTATCTGCCAAATATTCCAGCATCATCACCCCTGATAAAATCATTGCGGTAGGATTCGCTTTACCTTGTCCCATAATATCTGGAGCCGATCCATGACATGGTTGAAACACAGCATGAGTATCACCAATTTCACCAGAAGGAGCCATTCCCATCCCCCCCATCAAGCCAGCGGCAATATCGGACAATATATCTCCGTATTGATTTTCGGTAGGCATAACATCAAAGACCCAAGGACGACGAACCATGTCTAATGCCGCAAAATCAACGTATTGATGGTTCGCAGTCACGTCTGAATGGCGTTCAGCAGCTTCATAAAACCACTGTCTTGCAACATGCTGCGAAGATAAAACATTTGCTTTATCAATATGAGTAACTAGATTGTGTCCTCGGCCTTGTTCAGCACGACGCCTTGCTAAATTAAAACTAAAATCATAAAGTTTTTTACTCGTCGTTTTCGATATGCGCATCAGATTATGAGCATATTCGTCATCGTCCAATTCATGTCCACGGGAAAAGGCAAATAACCCTTCAGTCGATTCTCGGACAATAACAAAATCTAACGATTTACTACGCTCATCCACAAGCGGTAAAGGTAAACCAGGAAGAGTACGACATGGACGAACACCAGCATATAAGTTTAATCGTTTACGTAAATCATGCTGTGGTCCTATCTCTGTCCCATCTGGATAACGAATATCTGGATGACCCATTGCCGATAAGAAAATAGCATCCGCTTTTACTGCTTCTTTATAATGGTCTTCAGGAAATGATTCACCTGTATCTGCATAATATTGGGCACCAGCGTCTATATGCTGAAAGCGAAGTTCTACGCCCTGCTGCCTAGCGGCTTCCTTAACTAATTCAACTGCCGGAGGAGTTACTTCCGTTCCAATTCCATCTCCAGGCATTACAGCTACTGTAAATACTTTCATTACAATCTCCTTTTATTTTTATAAGAAATGTTTATTACATAAATCATCAATAACTCAATAATAAATAAATTAGGCATCAATGTATACATTAAAAAATTCTCTTATTAATTCTTTGGTTTGACACACCAATAAGTTCAAATCATAAAAAAACGCCTTAAGCAGCCTCTGTGGCTCTACAAAATTTCTAAAGTACATCAGTAGCGAGTATCAAAGATTCGGAGATGGTTTACAGTGGGAGTTATCAATGCATTGCTTTACGGGAAGACCTTAGAAAAAGAGTGGTAGAACTAAGCGAATTCGAATCGCCGACCTCTACTATGTCAAGTATTGGGTAAGATGACCTGTCAATCCATGACAAAAACCAAAGCATGCTTAATACACTTTTAGCTAATAAAAGTGAGCTCAAGCGTAATTGAAGATGAAAAAATTAATGTCTTTCCTATGGTTTCCTAAACTTAACAAGAATGAAGAATGGTTTTGGAGTTCAAGAAATTAAGTCAGTAACATCATGCCTGCGTTAGAGTATGTGGTGACTAAATCACAAGTAACACTCAAAAAAGAAAAACCCAGCCAAAGCTGGGTTGTATCAGTCACCATAAAACGATCTAAAAAATTGTTTTGGTTAGACTAATATCTGTTAGAAAGCTAACGCTATAGATCCCATTTCGGAGAGAAGTCAGGATTAGCCTGTCGGTCATTACAATCCAATGCGGCAATTCGATCCATGTCTGTATCGCTTAAAGTAATACTTACTTTCTCAAAGTTTGAAGCAAGGTTTTTGCGTTTAGTAGACGATGGAATCGTGACAATATCGCGCTGAGCTAACCACTGAATAACCAACTGTGTAGTGCTGACCTGATGTTTTTCAGCAATGGCTTTTAGTGTCTCGTTCGCTAATACTTTGCCATATGCAAACGGCATATAGCCTGTCACTTGAATACCATTAGCTTGGCAAAAGCCCACTAGCTTATTGTTTTGCAAATATGGATGCACCTCGATCTGATTCGTAAATAGTTCGCCTTCACCAAGAATGTCTAACGCTTGTTGAGTTTGCGCTATGGTGAAGTTGGAAATACCAATTTCACGAGCAAAGCCCATCTCTTTCGACTTTTTCAATTCGTTTAGATACAACGCCATATCAACGTCATCTTGCGGTGACGGCCAATGAATTAAAAGTAAATCCACATAATCGGTTTTCAATTTAGTGAGGCTTTCTTTCACACTGTCGATGAACTTGTCCTCACTAAAGGCTTCGAACCATACTTTTGTCGTGATGAACAATTCATCTCTTGGGAGGCCGCTGTCTGCAATGGCTTGCCCTACTTCAGCCTCATTACCGTAGATTTGTGCCGTATCAATATGGCGATAGCCTTCTTCTAACGCCATTTTCACAGAATCGTAAGCGACTTGCTCTTGCAGACGAAAAGTGCCCATTCCCAGCGTAAAATTGATATTTTTCATAATACTCTTCCTGTTACACGTTATTTAATTGAGCTACAAAACGGTCTTTTTTATCTAAGTAGCCGCTAAAGCGTGTCAAAGCCAGCGCCACCAACACAATAACAGCGCCAACCCAAGCCGTATCGATTAAGCGATATTGATCAACAATGTGTCCGCCAATAAGCGCTCCTAAAGCAATCCCTACGTTGAACGCAGCGATATTTAAACCCGAGGCAACGTCTACTGCGTGGGGCGTTTCTCGCTCAGCAATTTGCACTACATAGACTTGCAAACCAGGCACATTACCAAAAGCGAAGGCTCCCCAAACTAATACGGTTGCCAAGGCCAACCATGGATAAGGCGCGGTGAAGTAAAAGAGAACCAGTACGGCAGCCAGAGCCAAGAAAATATAAGACAAGGCACTAATCGGACCAATGCGGTCGGCCATTTTTCCGCCCCAGATATTGCCAATCGCTACCGATACACCGTACACCAACATGATCAAACCAATGGCGGAAGATGGGAAACCACTCACTGATTCAAGAATGGATGCGAGAAAAGTAAAGGCCACAAACGTTCCTCCGTAACCTACTGCAGTCATGGCATACACCAAAAGCAAACGTGGCTTAACCAATACAGACATTTGTTTTACCAAACTGGCACTCGGGGATTGTTTGAGATTATTTGGCACCAAGATAGCACTGCCGATCATGGCAATTAAGCCCAATGCTGAGACAACTAAAAAAGTCGCACGCCAGCCAAAATGCTGCCCAATCCAAGTTCCTAATGGAACACCGGTAACAAGGGCGACAGTCAAACCTGTAAACATCAAGGCAATCGCGCTGGCTTCTTTTTCTTTCGGCACCAAACGAGTCGCTATCGTCGAACCGATCGAGAAAAATACACCGTGAGCCAATCCGGTTAAAATACGCGCCACAATAAGTGAGTTGTACCCCGGCGCTGCCCAAGCCAGCATGTTGCCAAGAATAAACAGACTCATTAAACCAATGAGCAACCATTTACGATTAAGCGTTCCCGTTAAAGCGGTTAGCACAGGCGCGCCAACCGCAACACCCAACGCATACAAACTGACAAGCAAGCCTGCGCTGGGCAAGTTGACAGACAAATCATTTGCTATCGTCGGTATCAAGCCAACAATAACAAACTCTGTGGTTCCTATTGCAAAGGCACTGAGTGTTAGCGCCCAAAGAGCAAGTGGCATAATCATGAACTCCTATGTTGAAGAAACATTTCCTTAAAGAAAGCAACTCTTAAAAGAAACATTTCAAGTTTTGTTGGAGTGAAGTATGAAGCTTGCTAATATTTACAAAAACAGCATAAATGACAAATTACTTTATCGATAAATGCAAAAATAATGTAATGGAATAATCAATGAATAACATCCGCTCTAAAACGGAAGACTTAGAAATATTACTTGCGGTTGCCGATCATGGGGGCTTCTCAGCGGCGGCCAATGCATTAGACATTCAAGTCGCAAAAGTATCTCGTGCGGTGGCACGCTTAGAGCAAGAACACACTTGCAGTTTATTTACACGTACAACCCGGAAAGTCAGCCTAACGCAGGAAGGCGAACGCTTTATCGTGGCGATTCGCAGCGCCATGGAACAGATTGCTGGTGCGGAGTTTGCGCTTACTGCTCAGAAAACGAGACCTTCTGGACGATTACGTATCGATGCGGCTAGCCCTTTTGTGCTCCATCAACTCATTCCTCTCATTAAACCTTTTCGAGCGGCTTACCCAGATATTGAACTTGAGTTAGTATCCAATGACAGCATTATTGATTTGATTGAAAAGCGAACAGATCTTGCCATTCGTATTGGCGGATTAAGCGATTCAGGGTTACATGCCACCTTGCTCGGTCGCAGTCGTCTGCATCTTGTTGCCTCGCCAGATTACCTAACAATACGAGGAAAACCAAAAACAGTCGGTGAATTAACTCTGCACGACATTATCGGCTTTTCCGATATCGCCAATTTAAACAAACTACCAACGACGCCACCTATCCAACTGTCGGTTAACATCAAAGCCAGCAGCGGCGAAACCATTCGTCAATTGTGTTTAGCAGGTAATGGTATTGCCCTGCTTTCTAACTTTATGGTGAGTGAAGATATTAAAAAAGGACGCTTGGTCAGCCTACTGAACGAATCCATACAAACACCCAATCCCAGAGAGCAAGTCAATGCGGTGTACTACAAACATACAGCTTTAGCATCTCGCATCGAGGCATTTTTAACCTTCATTAAAGCTCACCTTGCTTTCTAAATAGCATCGCTGAACCATTATCTAGTCTCAACTAACCTTACGTTAGCTATTATAAATAATGACCAGCGACCTTACACTATAGTTGGTTTTATAAATTGCCAAACTTACCGTTGGTATTTTTCCATTGATTTTTAGGGAGGATCGTTTCTATGACGTCCCAATGCTCGGCGATTTTACCGTTTTCTACACGGAACAAATCGTAATAAGACGTCTCTTCTCCACCAAATTCTCCTTCACTAATGGTCAATACGAAGTTCCCTTCACCCAGTACTTTATGTACTTTGCTAAATGTCATGGTAATACCATGTTTTGTCATTTCATTAATCGCTTGACCTAAACCAGACAGGCCATCTGCAATCATAGTGTTGTGCTGAATGTAATGATCACCACTAAAAAATTGTGACATTTTCTGGTATTCGCCTTTGACTAGTACAGTGTTCACAAAATCGCTTACAAGCGCTTTGTTAGCAGCGGTTTTATCCAGGTCCTTAATTTCCAACGCCCCATCTAATTGAGTACGTCCACTCGGATTTGGTTTACCTGCTTTCACTGTCAAATTGTCCCAATGTTCAACAATTAAACCATTGTCGAAACGAAACACGTCAAAGCCAACCTTAGGGCCAAAGAAATTATAATCTGTATGTGTAAACACATAATCACCATCTTCAAACGCTCGAACGATGTTTACTTTTGCGCTACCTTTTGGCAAGGCTTGCAACACTTCGCCAAAACCGGCCAAACCATCGCCAACGGCCAAGTTATGCTGAGTGTAGTGCTGACCATCAATATAGCGAAGTGCTTTTGTGTCTCCCGTCTCAATAGAGTTCAACACGGCAACCGCTTTGTCTTTACTGGAAACAGTGGCTGAAGTTGAAACGCTCGGACTAGTGCATGCGCTCAATAATGCGCTACTGGCGACAATTGTGGTTAAAAGTGCTGTTTTCATATTTTTTTCCTCTCCGTTGAATAGGCGCTCATTGTAAGGAAAAATAAAAAAATCGAAGAGGTCAAAAAAAGCTAGAAAATGGTGAATATTGAACCAATTAATTACATAAAAACATCTAAGGCTCGAGATAACCGATCAAGCTAAACCTTTTGCTTAAATTGACTTGGTGTCATTAAGGTATGTTTTTTAAAATATTTGACAAAGTTTGTTACTTCATCAAAACCAAGATCACTGGCAACCTGCTGTACTTGGATATTATCTATCGACAACCTCCGCTTTGCTTCTAATACAACATGAGCGTCAATAAGCTGCTTTACGGTAAAATTGGTTGCAATTTTGCAGACTTTATTGAGGGTTTTATAGCTTGTTGCGATTAACTGTGCGTATTCATTGGCGTCTCGGATGGTTGCATAATTGCGCTCTAGGCAAGTCACAAATCGCTCGAAGTTCTTAATCTGCGATGCACTCATTTGGTAATGATAAATGTCTGGCCTTAATTCACTCACCTTGCACAATATTGCGGCAAAAAGCACTTTGACATACTGTACATTTGCCGATGACTGATCAAATTCAGCCGTAATTAACGCAAAAATACCGTGTAACGACAACGCCTGACTTTCTGACATCAAAAAGCTAGGACGATACGACGACAAAAACTGCGTTGGTGCGAAAATTCTAGCGTCAATGGCCGCCATCACTTCATCTAAATAATGATCCGTAAAGATCACCACGGTTGCCGATGGCTTATTCACTAAATCGAAGGCGTGTATTTGCCCTTTATTCACCAATACTAAAGCATTTTTTTCCACTGGAAAGGCATGAAAATCAACAAAATGCTCGCCAGCGTTTCCTGTATAGAGAATCAGATTATGAAAATTCACTCGATGTGGCTGATCAAGATACGCCAGCTCCCCTGTCTCAGCCCTATCATAAAGCTGACGTATATCAAAAACCTCAAAACCAACTTTTAATAAACTTGTTTTTTTAAACTCAATGTTTAGCATCTCGTTACTCATAGAAAATCACCATCACTCTGAAGATTGACCTCTTTTAAAAAAAGACTAAAAAATGACGAAACTGCAATCTTTAACGTAACTTGAACCTTTTCTGTATCCCCTTTAAAAACATTACGTGGTTCTTCTATATCATTCAAAATGCGCTTTTCCTGCTCAATAAACACGTGTCCATCCTAGGTCAAACTCACGACACGTGCCGTTCGATGGAACAGCTTCCTCCCGTTCGGCTTCCAATACCTGAATACATTGACTCGCATTGGTTGGTGACAAATCAAGCTTCGATATCCCGAAAGCTCAGTTTGAAACCACAAAACTCTAAGTTATTATACTTTAAGACTCCTTAGACAAGCACCCTACTGTCTAGCTAGGACATTCCATAGACTCAAAAATGCCTCCTCATATTTATGCACTTGTAAACGTCAAAAAAGAAACTCTTAAATTGCTTTATATTATAATAGCAACTAATATGTTTCTATAAATTAAAAAGCAACTTATTAGTTTCCTTATGATGAATCTACTACAACAAATCAAACACCGTCGTTTAGCGCTTAAACTAAAGCAAAATGAAATGCCTATGCGTATTGGCATTTCTAGACAGCAGTACCAACGGCTTGAATCAAAAGGCAACCCAAGACTCGATACTCTTGAATTGATTGCCAAAGGACTAAATAGCGACGTCATGCTTATTCCAAAAGAAAAGCTGAATGCTGTTTTAGCTGTTCTTGAAAGTGATGGTAACAACACATCTTTACCGCACCAACAGCCTAACCAATCTGATGAGCAAAAAGCTTTTTATGATGATCCATGGAAAGGATTACTAGAAGACAAAGATGGAGACGAAGATGACAACGGAAATTAATGTTCTTAAGTTAACTTTGCATGGCCATCTAGTGGGATATTTGGCAGGGGCAAAAAATGGACGCAATGTTCTACATTTTGCAGAAAGCTATCAATCTAATATAGCACGCCCTACTTTCAGCTTAACCACCCATCCAAATTTCCCACGTGCCAATAAAATGCTATCTGAGCCATGGACGACAAACCAACGCCTGCATTCTATTTTGTCTAATCTATTGCCTGAAGGTTCATTGCGAGAACTGATCACTCAAGGGCTCAAAACCCATGTTGATAATGAGTTCCATATTTTGTCTTATCTGGGTATGGATTTACCGGGTGCATTAGTCGCTGAACCGATGGAGCCTGAAGATGTTCCTCTACACTTATTCTCATCTCATGGCCAAGTAAAAGCGGTTAGATTCAACAAACTCAGCCAAGAAAATAAGTTCTCCTTGGCAGGCGTTCAGATGAAGTTTTCCATGAAGGAAAAAGACGGTCGATACAATCTATCGAAAGATAATGTGCTTGGCGATTGGATTGTGAAAACACCGTCCACCAAACACAAAGAAGTCCCCGCCAACGAGTTCACAGCCATGACTCTCGCCTCTCTTATAGGCGTAGATATTCCTGAAATAAAATTGGTCGAGATAGACCAGTTAGACAACCTTCCTCAAATCAACCTTCCTGATGAAAAATTGGCCTTCGCTATAAAGCGATTTGATCGACGTGACGACCAACGTATTCATATGGAAGACTTTGCTCAAGTGCTAGTGAAGTACCCACATGAAAAATACAATTCAGGCAACTACGAGCAAATAGCAAAAATCCTGTATCAGTTTTCTGGTGATAGTCTAAGTGATGTCCAGCAACTTGCTCGTCGTTTACTCGCCAACATCCTATTAGCAAACGGCGACGCACACTTAAAAAACTGGAGCTTACTCTATTCAGATCAAGTAACCCCCAGACTCTCTCCTGCTTACGACATAGTCACCACCAGTGTTTATATTGAAAACGAACAGCACTTTGCCCTTAATCTTGCAAAGACGAAGGCTTGGTATAATGTCTCAAATAAACACTTTGAACATTGGGCAACTAAATCAGATATTCCATGGCGAGCTATCAAGCCACATCTAGACGATGCCATGGAAAAAGCGAGAAGCCTTTGGCCTGAGTCTTTGAACAATCTACCAATGAATGAAGAGCACAAACAGCAGCTAAGATCTCATTGGCAGAGACTTCATGAAGATTTTCGAATTTAACACTCGTAAAGCAAAGTCTGGGAAGTCCACTGGTAAATTCGGTATCGACGAAGGAAGCTAGTTCATAGTGAGTAGCAATCACAGTAGATTTAAGTCGGCAAAATTGTCTCATTTTACCGACTTAATCACATACTCCCTAACAAAACCGAAAGATATAAAAATCAATCAAAATGAAAATTATTATATTTTAATTTAATATATAATAAAGAAATCGTAGGTAAAACTATAATTCATAATGATCTCTGATAAATAGGTAGTAGAATGAAAAAATGGTACGAAGAAGGACAAGAACCAGACTATAGGTTTACTTTAGCCAATGAAAGAACCTTTCTTGCCTGGGTAAGAACAGGTCTTGGTTTTTTTGTTGGAGCGATCGCAACAGACCAACTTAATCAACATTTAAAAAAAGATTTAAACTTAGAGTTAGTTTTTTATTTTTTTATTTTTATCAGTTCATTCTGTATAATGAATGGATACTTAAGGTGGAAAAGAAATGAAATAAGTATGAGAAACAACAAACCAATTAAATATGGTAATATCCATATAACCTTATCTATTTTAACCACCTCATTACTTGTTATATTAATATTGATGACAAAATGAAAAAAACAATAGAAACACAATATGAAAGAACTATATTATCTTGGATTAGAACGATTTCATTATGCATAATATTAATAGCATATATATTAAAATCCAGTGAATATAACTCAATCATAGAATATGTATTTTTAACAATCTTTTCCCTAATTATTAGCCTTTCATTTTTCAAAAAAAGCAAAATATTACTATGTCTAAGTATAATAATTTCGATGATTACGTACACTTTATATAGATAATATTGATACCCTCTATAAAGACTTACCACTATTATAATTCATTTTTTAAATTTTTTATAAAATAAGAAAATGGCAATGAGAAATAAAATTAGAATTAATGAAATTGGTTGCATCAAAAAACATAGAAACGACCATAAAACATAGTAGTACATCTTCTCAATTTCATCTCAGTTAAAGGCCTTAACACGAGTCAAAATAAAACTAGAATTGGAAAAACTAAGTTTGCAAGTAAAATAAGAACCAACTCCAAAGAAAAACGCCGCAAATTCAGATAATAAGTGCACCACTCATGGTTGAGTAGGTGACGAGAGATCAACTGCCCATAGGTGGTATTCTAACGTCGCCAAACAATTAGAGTATTACCATGAGCTATAAGCAGTTGATCGAAGGACAACGATATCAGATTCAAGCCTATCTGAGCCAACATTTAAGTTACAGAGAGATTGGCAGGCGACTTAACATCAGTCATTCCAGTATCAGTCGAGAGTTAAAGCGGCATACTATCAATGGCACTTATGAGCCTAATGTCGCACAGCGCCGTGCTCAACATCGACGACACTGTGCTGCGAAAAGCCAGATATCACAGAAAACCATCGATTATGTTGAGTTTGGTCTAGCGCTAAAATGGAGCCCTGAACAGATATCAGGTGTAAGCCATTTAATAGGCTTACCTGTCAGTCATGAATGGATTTATGGCTATGTGCAAAGAGACAAGCGTCAAGGTGGAAAACTGTACAAGCATTTACGACACAACGGTAGGCGATATCGAAAAGGAAAGCATACCAAACGGGTCATTATTCCTAATAGAGTTGGTATCGAAGAACGCCCTGATATAGTGGATAGCAAGCAGCGTTTTGGTGACTGGGAAGTCGATACCGTTTTAGGCAAGCAAGGTACTGGAGCGATTGTTAGCTTGGTTGAGCGGAAGAGTAAGATGTACTTAATCCGTAAAGTGCCCAAGAAAAGTACTGAAGATGTGTGTCGAGCGGTTGGTGCTATGCTGTGGCGCTATCGTCGTCACGTGCATACGATTACCGCAGATAACGGAACAGAGTTTTGTGCCCATGAAAGCATTGCTCAAAAACTGAAGGCCGATGTGTATTTTGCTAACCCTTACGCTTCCTGGGAGCGCGGCTTAAATGAAAATTTTAACGGTCTGCTGAGGCAATATATCCCTAAGGGAACCGATCTTAGGACAGTGACAGATGAAGAAGTTGCGAAGGTACAAAGGTCACTAAATCTGAGGCCAAGGAAGTGCCTTGGCTATAGACAACCTGCGGTCGTGTTCGATGAACTACGAAGTGCAGCGTAATTTAGGGAGTGGTGCACTTCGGAGTTGAATTCGCGGCTAAATACACATCAAACATTGAATTATTAGTTGAATAAGCACCTGAAAAAAATTAACAATAGTAGGTGTTAATTAATGCTATTTTAGCAAAAATAGCAATCCAATCGTAATTGCATAAACAGTTGAACCATCCTCCTAAAATAAATTAGGATCGGGTGTTAAGGAATCTGCGATTAAAAAGCCACACAGTGATTAGAGTGTCTAGTTCGCTAAAAAAGTACAAAATACCACCCATTTCGGTACTTTTCACACCTAAACAAGTTTATTAGCTTTGTTTAAGTGCTTTTTAACCGATTCAACGGATCCCCCCCTTGCAGTTCTTATCATCTGCTCAATTCTAAACACATTAGCTAAGACAAGCAGCATCGCCAGTTTGGCGTCGTTTTTCGTAAAACCTCGATGACCACTTTCCTAAAACAAAACTGACGCTTTATGATACGAAACAGATGCCCTACTTTTGCTCGAATATTGGCTTTGAGTTATTCCGTCCGGATTAGTTGCTTATTTATTCTCGGGGGTTTCTTGAGAAGGTGTAACTTGCTTGGCATCACAGCAATTAACCAATCCGCGTTGATATCTTTAAACTTTTCTCGTTTTGTGCGCCTCGATATTCTGAATCCGCCGAGATAAAGCTTTCCTCACCATGAAGCAGATTTTCTGTTTCTGTGATGTCATGTACGTTGGCCGTCGTTGTGCTTAGACTGTTCGTTAGCCCTCTTCTGGCATTAACGCCAATGTGAGCTTCTAACCCAAAAAACCATTACTTTCCTTTTTGGATCTGGTGCATCTCGGGATCGCAAGCTTTCGCTTTATTCTGGTTGAGATGGCGACTTCAATGATGGTGGCGTCGACAATCGAGCCTTCTTTTAAGTAAATTCCTGCTCTGAACAACCATTTATTGACCTCTTTAAACAGCTGACGGGAGAGCTTATATTTTTCCAGCAAGCGCCTAAAATTCATAATAGTCGTGTGGTCAGGAATAGCGATGTCCAGCGGCAACCCAGAAAAAATGCGCATTGACGTGGTTTCATAAAGCGCACTCTCCATGGCAGAATAGCCCATGTTATACTAATGTTGCATGCAGTGAATGCGAAACATGGTGAACAACGGATACGATCTTCTTCCTTTTCCGGCTTTTGGGTAAAAAAATCAATCACCACTTCAAGCTGATCCCACGGCATCAGTTCGTCCATTCGAGTCAAGAAAATCTCTTTACGTGTTTTACGACGCTTGTTGTTGAATTCGCTATCGGCAAAGGTGAGTTGATTTGACATAGTTTAGGTTCAAAGACTTAAAACGCGACTATCTAATGACAGACACTTATTCACATGGCCCCTAGTATTCTAGCTTTCATCTGTACAAAGTTTCATGTTGCACCACAATAAAATCATATGTTATAAACATATCATGTTTTAGAACTCTGTGCTTTTTAGATTGTAATGATACAAAATAATTCAATTTCTATCTGAGGATTAAAAACACCTAGAACTAACACTCTAGTCAAAATTAAGTTAAAAATAAAACTCATCATTAAAAAAATAAAAATTGGTATCAAATTCGATACTACGGAGTTTTCTTGATTAAAATTTTTTTAAAATTTAAAAACAGTCTCGTTGGAAAAGCTATTATATTGTTTTTCTCATTAGTTGCCATACCTACATTATTAACGGGATTAATAGGAAAAAAATATATACTAGATATCGTTCAAGAAAATGCATCTAAATCCTATGAATATTCTCTAGATAACCTACAAGCTCAGCTATCACACGAACTTTTCGAAACTAAAATGAATGCATATTATGTTTACTTAGATCTTGACCTAAAAAAAGCAATTAAAAATCATATAGAAAAGCCTTTAGAAAGTATAAAATTTCAAAAAAAATTTAATTTAAAGCTTGAAAACTATCGAATATCATCTCAATTCAGTAATGTAAATTCCATTAAAATTTATGGTTTTAATGGATTAAAAATGACATTTGGAGACCCTATATTTAGTGATTCAATAAGTGATGAATGGATATTAAATAATCCACTATATAACTATGCTCTTAAAAATCCAGATAAATTCGTATGGTCTAGCATTTATCGAAGCTCAAGTAAAGAAAATATAGAAAATATAGAAAATTCAATTTCTTTATTTAGAGTAATAAAAGATAGAAGTTATCATGATGACATTGGAATGCTTTATATAAATTTGGATTTGAAGTTATTCTCAACTGTATTAAATAGTTACAATAATAGAGAAAATGGACATATATATGTATTAGATTCAGATTCAAATACTCTTTCAGGAAAAGAAATCCCACCATATATACTTAATAAAGCAATGGAGCATTATAATAAAAAAAATGAAGTAACCTCGGTAACATTAAAAGAAAAAAACATAAGCCTTTATATTAAAAGTATACCAAATTATAATTGGTTGGTTGTAGGTGTACTCGATTTAGAAACAGTAACAGATAAAAGTTACAAGCTATTTGATTATTTTTTTGGGGCTTCATCGTTTTTCTAGTAATGGCATCTTTTATCTGGTTATCTGCAGTGACAAATCTTTTAGCTCCCATTAAGGAATTGCAGAGAGCAACACGAAAAGTACGAAATGGTGATCTTACAGCTCAAGCATCCCATAATGGAAAAGATGAATTGGCTGAACTGACTCGAAATTTTAACTTCATGGTCTGTAAAATAGATAGCCTTGTTAAATCACAAGTGGCCCAGAAAGAGAGAGAAAAAGATGCTGAGTATAGGGCACTGCAGGCTCAGATTAACCCCCATTTTCTATACAACACTCTTAACTCCATTCGCTGGATGGCGATAATTCAAAAAGCAAATAATATTAAATCTGTCATTGAAGCACTTGCACGATTATTAAGAAATAGTACATATAAAATGGACAGTATAATTACTGTAGCTGAGGAGTTTTTAGTTTTAAAAGACTACGTTGCCATTGAACTTGTTGCTTACAATAATAAGTTCAATGTTAAATATAATATTGATAATGATGCAAAAAAATGTAGGTGTCTAAAATTTATACTTCAACCGCTAGTTGAAAATGCAATATTTCATGGCGTACTTCCAAAAAATCAATTTGGTGAAATAGTTGTGGAAGCCAAAAAAGTCAATCAATCTGTCTGGTTAAGCGTTTTTGATAATGGTGTTGGTTATCATACTAATGCAAAATCATTTAAAAAAGAAAAAAATCATTTCAATAGCATAGGACTAGACACTCTAAGAGAAAGGTTGAAAGCCTATAATCCTACAGGATCAGGTATCGTTATAGAAAGCATTCCAAACCAATATACCTTAGTAACAGTAGAATTACCGCTAATGGAGGAGATATGAAAAAAATTCTGTTAGTCGATGACGAATTTCTCGCCCGACTAGGATTACACTCCATAATTGATTGGAATGCTCACGGCTACGAAATCATCGGAGAAGCCGAGAATGGACGCGAAGCACTCGCTTTAGCCTTAACTCATCAACCTGATATTATTATTAGTGATATCCAAATGCCATTGATGAATGGAATAGAGCTGATTAAATTGGCAAAACAAGAAAAATTAATGAGTAAGTTCATTATGCTCAGCTCATATGATGATTTTTCACTTGTAAAAGGAGCGCTTCAAGCAGGAGCAGAAGACTACTTATTAAAACTGGATATGGAACCAGACGAATTACTTTCTATCTTAAATAAAATATCGATAAAGATAGAAAACTTGCGAATAGAAAAACAGACAGAACAAGAAAGTTCAATATTACTTCAAAAAAAACGACTTAAGCTTGGTAAGGTAATGCTTAAGGGTGCATTAGATGGAAAGGTCTACATAAAAAAACAGTTAACAGAGCTGTTTAACGACTTCAATCTATGCATTCACTCCCATTGCATTGTTGTTATTGTATTTCGCGTGTTCAACTTTTCTAAACTCTCTAATGAAACAATTAAAGTTTGGAAACAACACCTTGAAAATGAGGCGCAGTCTACTTCAGCAATAACGGTTATAGAAGGTGATAAATCCGATTTTATTTGTGTCTGCTCATTCAACGATCAATTATCAGCCGACTCCATTGAATCTAAATTAGCACATTTCTACAAATCTATAATTTTAACAGCCAAACAATCTTTTAATATAGAAGTCTCTGCCGGTATTTCAAAAAAACATATTGGCGTCGACTCCTTGAGAAAATCATTTTTGGAAGCATCTCAAGCAGTCACAACGACAGAAACACTTCAGTTCCGTAAATTTGAAGAACTGCAAACGCTAGGACTAAATGATTGCGCCTCTAATTTAGACAGTTACTTATCAAATATTGCAAACCATATAAAAGACAATGACTGTGAAAAAATTCTTAGTGATTTTGACGAACTTATTACATACCTCAAACACAATAATTCTTTATCTCCTTTAGCTCTACAAGGAGGAAGTCATACTCTACATTACCTAGTAAATGATTTTGTTAAAGAGTCCAGTATTGAAAATACGCCCGAGTGGAAGGAAATTCAATCCAACTGGTTAATAGGAAATCCAATTGAAAAAACTGATGACTATATTGACTGGATTATGCGACTGAGGAGCATTTTTAGTGATGTATTTCAAAGCCATTGCGAAAAAAACTATATGATTTTAAAAGCAAAACGTTATGTCACAAGCCACATATCTCAAGTAATTACGTTAAAGGATGTCAGTGGGCACTTGGGACTATCATCAAGTTATTTTAGTCGACTATTTCGCCAAAAGACCCAACAGTGTTTTGTAGACTATGTGCGAGAGCAAAAAATACATACAGCTCAGAACTTAATTAGAACAACAAATAAAAAAATGTACCAAATAGCAAATTTAGTAGGCTACGAAAACGTCCAATATTTTAGTCGAGTCTTTAAACAAACGACTGGTAAAACTCCAATCACATTTAGAGGGGGAGAATAAATAGGTATATGAATCTACTAAAATTTGATTTTTTATGAGACCGATTAATTACTATCTTATAATCGAAATACAGAATTTTGATATCATTTCTTCATTATTAAAGACATTTTCATCTACATAACTCTAGTCTAAAATAACTAGAGTTATGCAGTAGCCTCTTTTAAATTCAATTATTTTATAAGTAATTATAAAGTTACTAATTTCGTTTCATTGCCACTGTCATCGCAAAAATTATGATTATCCCTTTACTAACTAGCTGATAAAAATAAGGAACCCCAAGCATATTCTGTCCATTAAGGACAAGTGCTACGATTAGCGTACCTAGAAGTGTACCAGCCAATCTTCCTTGCCCTCCTTTTAGGCATGTTCCGCCTAAAATAACCGCAGTTAGTGCATCCAATTCATAACCCATTCCAGCTGCCGGTATCCCTGCATAAGTTTGTGCTGCCAGCAAAATTCCTGCGATCCCTGCCAACAAGCCCATAATGCAATAAACTAAAATACGAGTCTTAACAACATTTATACCTGATAGTCTCGCAGTTTCTTGATTATTACCTATTGCATATACATTACGTCCAAACTGCGTGTATTTCATTATATAGGCAAGTACAACAAGAACTAACAGCAAAGCATAAATCGGAATTGGAACGCCTAAAAAAGAACCAGAACCAATAAATCTAATAATATCTGAATCAAAAGGTTTAGGCTGTCCACCTATAATAATATACGCTATCCCTCGAACTAAGCTCATGCTCCCTAGTGTTATAATAAATGGATTAATATTGAGAACTGAAACAAAAAAACCATTAAACAAACCTACGGTAATAGCTCCTGCAACAGTTAAAAACAATGCAACTGGTAACCCTAGACCGGCATTGAGGCTAACGCAAAGAATAACGCTGCTGTAAGCAACAACAGAACCCACTGATAAATCAATACCATCACTGATAAGCACCATTGTCATTCCAAATGAAATAATCCCGATGACAGCTGTACCTAACAAAATATCCTTAAAATTTGTTAATGTGAAAAAATAAGGGCTGGCAAAAGACAACAATGCGACAAGTACCAAACAAGCAATTGACAGTTTAACTAAGTAGCTAGAAGAAACTATATCGAGTAATTTTTGCACCCAATGTCTCTCTGCAGTTTCATTTTTTTGAGTTAGAGACTTATCACTAATGTTCATTATTAGCTCCTAGTTGTTCATTGATACCGTTCATAGCAAGATAAATTTTATTGTGGTCGTATTCTGCTCTTGAGAACACCTTAAAGATTCGTCCTTGATAAATTACGATAATTCGATCTGACACATGCATCAGCTCAGTAATGTAAGAGGAGGTATAGAGTATTCCTTTACTTTCTAATGCTATTTGTTGAATAAGTTTATTCACATCACTCTTTGCGGCAACATCAATTCCAGCTGTTGGCTCACACATCAGTATGATTTTCGACTGCAAATTAAGCCATTTAGCAATTATGGCTTTTTGTTGATTTCCTCCACTCAGATTTTTAATTAACTTCTCTTCTGAGTCCGTTTTTATATTCAACTTCTCAATAAAGCCTTTTGAAGCAAGTGTTTCTTCTTTACGGTTGATAATAGAGTACAATCTCTTTTTTTGACCGTTTGGAATACAAATATTGTCTTTAACACTTAACTCCAGAAATTCACCGTTAAGTTGCCTGTCTTCTGATACAAAACCTAAACCATGAGATATAGCGTCGATTGGAGAGTTAATTTTCACTCTTTCATTATCGATTTCTATCTCCCCCTTTGCATCTGTTTTTAACCCATAGAGAGCTTCAAAAATATCTTCTACACCCGCCCCTCCTAAGCCAGCAAAACCTAAAATTTCCCCTTTATGTAATGCGAACTCTATGTCTTGGCAATTCGCTACAGACAATGAACTGACTGAAAGCAATACCTCTTGACTAGCTTTACTCAAAGAAGTATCCGTCACATCTCGTTGATGCTCAAAGTCTGCTGCAGTAATTCCACTCATTTCTTCAACAATTCTATCAGGCGTATAATCCTTTTTTTCACCTTCACTTACATTTTCACCATCTCGGATGATCGATATTCGATCACAAATTTCCATTACTTCTTTCAATCGATGAGAAATAAACACTACGCTACTTCCTCTGGACTTTAGCGTATTCATGAGATCAAAAAGACGCTCTACATCACCCTGCCTCAATGCTGTAGTTGGTTCATCCATCAGTAGAACTTTTGGATTCTTAGAATATGCTTTTACAATTTCTACCAATTGCTTTTCTTCTGCACTTAACTCTTCTATATTACAATCACAATCAATATCTAAATTAAGAATATCTAATAATTTTTTTGCATCAGAACGCATTTTTTTGTAATCAATTAACCCTCTTTTTTTAGGCATATTATCAATAAATATATTTTCCGCTACAGTCATATAAGGCATAAGCCTTCTGTGTTGAAATATAATACCAATCCCTAATTCTTTAGCTTTAGTTGGGGTTATTTTTTCAACACACTCTCCGTCAATATACAATTCACCAGAGTCAGGAGCATAGGCTCCCCATATAATATTTAACAATGTTGATTTTCCAGCACCATTTGACCCAACTAAGCCAATTATCTCCCCTTTATTAAAATTTAGAGTAAGCCCTTTTAATGCTTTTATTCCATCAAAGCTTTTAACAATATTGCTAATTCGCAATGCTGATTGATTCATAATTTTTCCTTCTTGGCCAAAAAAAACTGTACAGTTTTTAGCTGTACAGCTGAACAAGAGTTAGTCGAAATTTAAATATTCTAAATTTTTGTTGACATTTTCCCTTGTAACCAAAACACCTGTTGTTTTGACAATAAAAGGAACGGGGCGGTTATGATTTAATCTGTCTAACAAAGTGACAGCTAGGGCACCATAATTATAGGAATGCATGGCGAAAACACCTGATAACACTTGACCTTTTTGTAACTCTTTATAAATACTAGTGCTTTCAACTACGGTTACTGAATGGATTTTCCCTTCCATCTTGGCGTTCTCAATCCCCCTAACGATGCCTAGAGCACTTGTGTCTTCTATAGAAAGAAAACCTTTGATATCTGGGTTTGCCTGTATTATTGCAGCAGTCCAATTCATCGCTTTTATTGTGTCATAGCCAGGACCAGCCTCAGCGACGACTTCTATTTCTGGGTATTCACTAAGCGCCTTATAAAAACCTTTAACTCGATCTTCAGATGGTGGAATAGGATCAGGGAATTTATTTATTGCTACTTTACCTTTGCCACCGATGCTTTCTGCTAAATGTTTAGCGGCATAGTAACCAGCAGCAACATCATCACCTCCAACCTGCCCTTCTGCATTCGAATCCCCCTGAATTGAGTCCATTGTAATAACTTTCATGCCAAGTGAATGAGCCAATTCAACGCCAGCCACTCCAGCAGCCTGAGTTGTTGAGCCTAATACAAGCAAGTCGACCCCTCGCTTAGCAAAATTGCGAATGATTTCTAATTCTTTGACTGGATCATCATTAGATGATGCATCTATAAATTTATAGCCTAATGTACCTGCCATCTCTTCAGCACCTTTGAGCATAGCTTGCTGAAATGAATCACTTTGATTATGTTGCATCATTCCGATTTTGCTTTCCGCCATAACAGCTGAAGAAAACCAACCAGCGACTGCAACTGTGAACATAGTTTTTATTATTTTATTCATCATTACTTTCCTTATGGTATAAAGTATTACACTGTAAGTGCGTTAATAGTATCAACCAAGGAACAGCAATTCGAAATATAATATATTGTGATATTTTGCATTATCTTTACCTTTCTAGGGTAAATTCAATCATAATTTACCATTAAACATTTCATCCAATTAAAATAAAATCAACACATTAATGACTTTCTCACTATAAGTAAGATACAAAAAAATGACTCGTAAATAAGCTAATTTATATCAGCAATTAATTTATGAAAAGTGCAATATTTTTCTTAAAAGTTAGCCTTATAAGAAAATAATATTAAATGAAGATAGGAGGAAGGTTTAACTTAAAAATAAATTCAATAAAGTGCATATTATTATAAAAATTGAACATTAGGCTAAAAACAGTCTAATATTCAATTTTAAATTATTAATAATCTATTTCTCTTAAAAAAATATAAAAAAAATTATACTATTTCATAATTAACAAAGCCCAAATATAAAACAACCAAAAGCTTAGAAAAAATAAAACCACTCTCCTCATAATTTACGAAACAATTAAATAACGTATAGTAAAAAACATTATGTAATATATATTTTAATCATTACTTATTCCATATAGCTATCTTATAGACTGAGATATTCTTTTAGGAGATAGATAATCATCTAAAGCCAGTTCCGAACAATCACAGCCAATACCGGATTGCTTTAATCCTCCGTGCATTAAATCAATACCATATTTAATCCCGTTAATCTGCACTTCTCCAAACTGAAGCAACTGAGCAAATTTATGAGATTTTTTTTCATCATCTGTAAAAATGAAAGAGGATAAACCAGCTTCTGTAGCATTAGCTCTTTTGATTACATCTTCTTCTGAAGTAAAGGACAATACACTAATTACAGGACCAAACATCTCTTCTTGCGCTATAGCCATATGATCGTCAATATGACTTAAAATCGTTGGGGCATAAAAGCTGCTGTTTTCCATGTTTTTAGGGTAACCACCACCAGTTAGTAGAGAACCTCCTTCATCAAGCGCCTTTTTTACATTTGCATCTACTCGTTGCCATGCAGCTTTATCGATCAAAGGCCCCATGTCAATTTGAGCATTTCTATCAAAGCCAACTTTAACTCGCTCTGCTCTTTCCACTAACTTCTGACAAAATAATTCATGTACAGATTGCTCAACAAAAACCCGATTAGGTGTAACACAAATCTGCCCGGCATTGGCGAATTTAACGCCACATATGATATCGGCAGCTAAATCAAGATTAGCGTCTTTACAAACAATCGCCGGAGCATTACCACCTAACTCCATTGAATAGCGTTTGATCGATGTCGCGCCAGCTTTCATAACATGAAGACCTGTTTGAGTAGATCCGATTAACGTAATAAGACTTGGAATTACAGAGCTAGAAAGTGTATCGCCAATTACTGCGTCATCTCCACAGATAATATTAATTACGCCCTTAGGCAAACCTATTTCTGCACAGATTTCACCAAAGGCATAAGTAGATAACGGAGCTTTGAAAGAGGGTTTAATTACAATAGGGCAACCAGCAGCCATTGCAGGGCCGATCTTATAAGCTAGATTTAGCAAGGGAAAGTTCCATGCCAAATAAGCAACAACTACACCTACTGGTTCGTAGGTCATTGTATGGCGAAAGGTACCATCTTTATCGTCAAAATGTTTTGGCTGATACTGATAAATGGCCTCTGAATAAAAATTCAGACTGTCAATCAGCATACTAAAATCTTCTTTTGCTGAGTGCCAAGCTTTACCCATTTCTAAATGAATACATTCACTTAAGTACTCTTCCTTTTTGATCAAAGCATCTCTAAGTTTATGCATCCAAGAGATCCGCTCCTCGATGGGCATAGTTGACCAATGTGGGAACGCATCGTTGGCAGCTCGCAATGCACTATGTGCATCACTTGCGTCAGCCCAGGCTATTTGACCCACCACCTCATTATTTGCAGGATTAATTACTGAAAATGAGCTTTTACTTGATCTAAGTTCGCCACCGATATACAGCTTTTTCATCCAACACCTCAAACATATTAATCTAATTAAACATCATATGTTTAATTTATAGATGAGACAAAACCCTGTCAATATCAATCAGTTCCTGACTTCGTTTTGTAAGCTTGCGAGCCTGCTTTCTGATCGTGGAAGCATGATCGTGAGCCGTTTGAGCACAATATTCACTATTAAGGCATCGTCTGAGTTCACGAGCAATCGTTTTATTGCTTCGTTTCATCTTGGACGCGATGGCTCTTGCCGAAAACCCTAGTTCATTTAGACCTTCAATCTGGTATCATTCTTTTAGCGTCAGTTGCTTATATTGGTTGTTCATTTTTGGACGACCTTGGTGGATTGTGTGAGAACTCGAAGCTTATAGGCAACTGACTATCTTATCTATACCAAGTGTGTCGGTTATTGTTGAGATCTAAGTTTTACTTGACAGGGTTTTGTCTCATCTATAAGTTAAACATATGATGTTTAATTAGATTAATATGTTTGAGGTTTTGGATGAAGAAGCTGTATATCGGTGGCGAACTTAGGTCAAGTAAAAGCTCATTTTCAGTAATTAATCCTGCAAATAATGAGGTGGTGGGTCAAATAGCCTGGGCTGACGCAAGTGATGCACATAGTGCATTGCGAGCTGCCAACGATGCGTTCCCACATTGGTCAACTATGCCCATCGAGGAGCGGATTTCTTGGATGCATAAACTTAGAGATGCTTTGATCAAAAAGGAAGAGTACTTAAGTGAATGTATTCATTTAGAAATGGGTAAAGCTTGGCACTCAGCAAAAGAAGATTTTAGTATGCTGATTGACAGTCTGAATTTTTACTCAGAGGCCATTTATCAGTATCAGCCAAAACATTTTGACGATAAAGATGGTACCTTTCGCCATACAATGACCTACGAACCAGTAGGTGTAGTTGTTGCTTATTTGGCATGGAACTTTCCCTTGCTAAATCTAGCTTATAAGATCGGCCCTGCAATGGCTGCTGGTTGCCCTATTGTAATTAAACCCTCTTTCAAAGCTCCGTTATCTACTTATGCCTTTGGTGAAATCTGTGCAGAAATAGGTTTACCTAAGGGCGTAATTAATATTATCTGTGGAGATGACGCAGTAATTGGCGATACACTTTCTAGCTCTGTAATTCCAAGTCTTATTACGTTAATCGGATCTACTCAAACAGGTCTTCATGTTATGAAAGCTGGCGCGACATCGATCAAACGCTATTCAATGGAGTTAGGTGGTAATGCTCCGGCGATTGTTTGTAAAGACGCTAATCTTGATTTAGCTGCCGATATCATATGTGGCGTTAAATTCGCCAATGCCGGGCAGATTTGTGTTACACCTAATCGGGTTTTTGTTGAGCAATCTGTACATGAATTATTTTGTCAGAAGTTAGTGGAAAGAGCAGAGCGAGTTAAAGTTGGCTTTGATAGAAATTCTCAAATTGACATGGGGCCTTTGATCGATAAAGCTGCATGGCAACGAGTAGATGCAAATGTAAAAAAGGCGCTTGATGAAGGAGGCTCTCTACTAACTGGTGGTGGTTACCCTAAAAACATGGAAAACAGCAGCTTTTATGCTCCAACGATCTTAAGTCATATTGACGATCATATGGCTATAGCGCAAGAAGAGATGTTTGGTCCTGTAATTAGTGTATTGTCCTTTACTTCAGAACAAGATGTAATCAAAAGAGCTAATGCTACAGAAGCTGGTTTATCCTCTTTCATTTTTACAGATGATGAAGAAAAATTTCATAAATTTGCTAAGTTGCTACAGTTTGGAGAAGTGCAGATTAACGGCATTAAATATGGTATTGATTTAATGCACGGAGGATTAAAGCAATCCGGTATTGGCTGTGATTGTTCGGAGCTGGCTTTAGATGATTATCTATCTCCTAAAAGAATATCTCAATCTATAAGATAGCTATATGGAATAAGTTGACTAAGTACTCAACATAGTCTGTTGTGTAGATATTTACTTTATCTTAGGTTTGTAGAAAGTTTTCATTTTCAAGTTCTGCATAAAATGAATTGGTTTCTTCTACTATTTTAATTACTTTACTGGCGATTAATTCAGCCTTTGGTGTAGGTGTTAAACCACGATTTGTCCTTACAAACAGTGGATATGAAAACTCATGACGTAGTTTATTTAATTTGTGGCTTAAAGCAGGCAGACTGAGATGCATTTTTTTGCCGCTTTAGTTAGGTTCCGCTCTTGAAATGACACTTTAAATAAAATAAGAAGATTTATATCTTTGCTACTAATATTCATTATTTCAATTGCTCCGATAAGCTTAATTGATTTTTCTAAAGCTTTTTCTATTTATACTCGGTACTTATTGTTCTGTCACTACTGGCAGTTATTTTATTAAGGGTGTAATAACATGTTTTTTTTAAGTAATTCTAAAGTTGTTACTGTTGGTTTAACGGCTTTTTTTCTAAGTGCATGTTCTGCAGTAGAGCCTGTACAACAGGCAAGTGTTAATGTAAATTTGGAAATAGCTAAACTATTTACTCAATTGCCTGAAAACTGTCCTACACCAGATGCATTTGCGATTGCACCTGATGGTAGTTTGACTCTCTCTTGTCCTAATTATGCAGACTCTGCTCAACCGGGCGTGTTATTGAAGCTGAAACCAGACGGTTCTCATAGTCTGTTGGGTAAAGTAGCAGGTATAAACAATACTGGTAGAGCTCAACCTATGGGGCTTGCATATGCGCCAGATGGTTCATTATTTGTGGTTGATAATCAGGGTAAAAATCAGGGTCGTATCTTAAGACTGACGTTTGAAAATGATGCTATTGCTAGTACGGAAGTCGTTGCGCAAGGCATGAGTAGCCCGAATGGAATTCGCTACCATAAAGGCAAGTTGTATGTGACCCAGTTACGTTTACCGAAGTTTAATACGCAGTTTATAAGTAGTGGTATTTATTATTTTAATGAAACAGATAGGCAGGTTTCTGTTGCAAATGATGGTAGTTCTCCTAATCTTATTTTTACTGCTCAAACAAAAAACCTTGATCGTCAGTTTGGTTTAGATGGACTTATATTCGATAAAGAAGGGCATCTGTATGTTACCAATTTAGGGGACGATGAAATTTACAAACTAACATTAATGCCTGATGGTGAAAGTGTTCACAAAAAAGAAATATATGCTACTGTGCCAAAGGGTACAGGCCCAGATGGCATTGCTATCGACGAACAAGGCAACTTATACCTTGCCGGTTTTACCAGTAATCAGATTGTTAAAGTGCAAACGAATGGCGATGTGTCTGTGCTAGCGAAATATGGTGATAATGATGGGAGTAATGGACAAATTGATCAGCCAGCCGACCTCATTGTCTATGGTAATCAATTAATTATTTCTAATTTTGATTTAATGGCGGGAAAAGGGATTGTTAATAAAGAACATGGTAAACCCTATACTATCTCTTCTATTGATTTGAAAGCGAGTGAATAACTGTTAGCTCTAATATTATCAATGAGCTAGCATATAAAAAGCCCAACAGTTTATTGGTTTAATAAGCTATTGGGCTTTTTTAATTTGTGTGTCCCGTCCTTTATATTGAAAAGACAGTTTCGTTAATCCTGAATTCAAGTCCGAAGTGCGACACTTTTCATTTCAAACAGCCAAGCACATCTGTTTTAAAATAACGGCTGGCTGCTTGAACCCTAAACACTTACTTGGACGATTGTTTATTCGTCTCATCGCGAAGCCTATTCTCTCTTCTGTAACACTTCTTAAATCTGTGCCTTTGGGCACATATTGCCTTAAAAGGCCGTTGCTATTTTCATTTGCTCCACGCTCCCAAGAGCTATATGGATGAGCAAAATACACTTTCGTACCCAATGTTTCAGCTATCTCAGCGTAGTACGCAAACTCTAGACTATTATTCGCTGTGATTGTGTGTACATAATCTTTAAAAGGCATCAATAACTCTATGGTCGCTTCAGTCACATCTTTGGCTGACTTTGAGTTCACTTTCTTTATTAGATAAAAACGCGTCTTTCTTTCCAATAAAGTAACGATAGAACCCGTTCCATGTTTGCCTCAAACAGTGCCTATTTCCCAATCACCAAAACGCTTTTTTGTCTCTACAATGACTGGGCGCTCATCAATAGAGACCTTATTTTTAATCACTTCCGCTTTCGTTCGCTGGCCTTTCCTGTAACGCTTTCTTCCTTGTCTCAAATGGCGATAAAGTGTCCCTTTGTTTCTTTTGTCATCATGGATATATTGATAAATCCATTCATGACTAACAGGAATGCCACAGTTTTTAAGTACATTAGAGACTTGCTCAGGGCTCCAGTCGATTTCAATTAGAATACGAATAAAATCAATCGTTTTTGATGATATACGATATTTAGCGGATGTCTTTCGCCTTATCAAACAAGCTCTTTGAGCTTTGTCAGGGCAATACTCTGTTGCTTTTTTATTCCGCTTTAACTCACGATAAATCGTCGCTCTATGACAATTCAGTGTTCGTGCAATATTTGCCACTGATATTTCTTGCCCTAAAAGAGCCGAAATCTGGTATCTTTTGCCTTCGGTCAACTGCTGATAATTCATGTTGGTGCTGCTTAGTTTTGTGGTGAAAAGAAGTGTACCAACTTCAGCAGTTGGCTTCTTCTACACCTCTTTTGCAGTGTCGCACTTATTATCTGAATTTAGGATTCTGTATCTAGAGACCATTATTAAAGGAAACTGGCCTTTTTAGCAGGTTTTTTTGTTCCTAAATAGGAACATTTTCTTGTTAATTCGATATTTCTTAAGCCTTATCAAAGGCTTTTACTGGGCTGCTTAAGTGAAAATAACTTCGCGTGTAATCTGCCAGCGATTGTCTTCATAAATGAAATCGATACTAAGGGTAACAACTTGTTCAATACCTGTTAAATTTACTTTTCGGCTAATAATTACATGGCCATTTTTTTCGTCTGCTTCCACTAAATGATAATTTGCCCATACACTCGGCGCATTAGTCGATTTAATCGATTCTGCTATGTGATTTTTAAAGGCCACTTTGTTCATCTGATGCAATACATCATTACCGGCCATCATATAAATACGCATATTTTCGTGATACGTCGATTCCAATATATCGAAAACTTGATCAGTGACAGAATGAATAAGTTTGTCTAACGTGGTTTTTACTTCCACAGCGTGTAAAGAATTAGGTGTCATAAAAATTTTCCTTGAGTATAAAATTAAGCGAATACTGGCATCCAAAAGTAGTTATGATTGGCTGCCAATAATGGTTATTACAGTCTTTTACTTTTTAGTGTGTTGGTGCCACATATCAGTGAATATTTTCCACTCACTCTGTTCTTTTTTCATAACAAAAAGATAGGTTCCATCAACATCAAGACCTAATTCTTTTACTTTAACGAAGGCAGTACCAATCATAACTGCTTGAGTGCCATCATCAGATACCATTAACTTGTCTATGGTATGAACTAATTCCCCTTGTTTACTGATAATAAACTGGAATGTATTGCGTGGTTCACCATGGCCAACAACTGGCGCTGTAGCTGGAGCAATCCAAAGGACTTCTTTTGAGTAAAGAGAGAGAAAAGCATCCATATCTTTTTCTACAACGATTTCATTAAAACTGTCATTAAAAGCCTGTAATTCTTTCATTAGAACAGCATTAGTCTCTTTGGCAAATGCTGTTACGGAGAGCGCAGTCGTGGATACAAACACTATAACTAATATTAAAAAACGCATATTTTTTCCTGTTAAATATCAATAAGTAAATTAAGAGGTATAAGTGCCATTGATTGGCAATTTTTCAGTAAGGCCGCGAAGGTAATTAATCCCCATCAACATAGAACTGATACTAGGTCGGGCAAAAGGAACATTTGAAATATCTAAAATTCTCACGTTACCTTCTTCATTAATAATAAATAGACCGGGTTCCGCGAACGGTCTCTGGGCACCCATACCCAAACGTGGTTCAGAAATAAACAAACCCAGCTGCTGCATCTGTTCAATACTTAAATCGTATCCAACAGGAAAATTAGGATTTACTTCAGTCATGTGTAATCGAGCTAATTCTTCCGAATCTGCAGAAACGGCTACTACGTCTACACCCAATTTATTGAATTCTGGCACGGCTTGATTTAATTCATTTAAATACCTTGTACAAAGTGGACAATGCTTACCACGATAAACAATAACCATCTTCCAATCATACTCACCCGTTGGCTTGGCGAGATTGAAAGAACTACCTTCTAATGTATTGACTGTAATATTGGGAAAGCTCTGGCCTGGCTGTAAAACTAATGTACTCATAATTATCCACCTTGTGTTTATGTATCGATCGATATATATTTAACTACAAGATCACGCAAGTCAAGGGGTTTTATATTGAACGATACAAAAAAAATAGGAAGGCCACGCAAATTCAACGAGAGTGAAGCATTGCTGTCTGCCATGAATGTATTCTGGGCGAAAGGATATGATGGCGCATCCCTTAAAGATTTAACGAAAGCGATGGGGATTAGTGGTCCAAGCATGTATGCAACATTCGGAGATAAACGATCTTTGTATCTAAAAACGATTGATCATTACGCTAACGTAGATGCGTGTGAGCCTATCATTGCGTTTGAAAGCGAACCTGATATTGAAAAAGCAGTGAGAGGCTTTTTAAAAGCAGTTATTCATTATGCGGCCGCCCATGAAAATGGTTCTCGGGGGTGTTATCTAGCATCGTGTGCTATTGCAAATATTGATGAGGTAGATGGTGTCGCAGAACGGGTAGAAAAAGCTATTGACGAGACTGATGTTCGCTTAGCGTCACGTTTTGATATTGAAAAAGAAAAAGGGAATTTACCGACTAACTTCCCATCCATTGCGAGAGCTCGCTTAATGTACGACATGCGTCAAAGCTATATGTTTCGTGGTAGGGCTAAATGGTCAGAAATATCATTGCAAGAAGATTTAGAACACAGAGTGATGATGATCATCACTCCAACTGTTATTTTTTAAAAATTATATAGTAAAATTAATATTAACTTTTCTTCACCTGAAGGAGGCTTTTTAGCTCGTTTAAACCGTTCGAGTTAAATATAGGGGAATGGAAGAAAATCTTATGGTTTTTTTAACTCTTATAGCTATCGATAGTTGGAATGCACCAATAAAAATTTTATTGGTGCATATAAGTAATCAATTTCCTCAGAATTGTTAAGCAAGGTTTAGAAGTAAGAAGGTGATAAGTAAGTCGTTATCGTTGCCTTAGTAATGCATAGGTAAAAAAATGTACTAAATCATTGATATATATAGATATTAAATTTAAATTCTAGGCACGATAAAAACATTTACTTATTGATTTTATGGTTTAAATGCAGGATTGAAAATCCTCGTATCGGCGGTTCGCTTCCGTCTCCGGGCACCATGATTAAAGAAAACCTGCTTTTATAGCAGGTTTTTTTTGTGCCTAAATAGGAACAAAATCCTCTCTTCAACTGCTTAATCCTGAATTCAAGTCCGAAGTGCGACACTTTTCATTTCAAGCAGCCAAGCACATCTGTTTAAAAATAACGGCTGGCTGCTTGAACCCTAAACACTTCCTTGGACGATTGTTTATTCGTCTCATCGCGAAGTCTATTCTCTCTTCTGTAACACTTCTTAAATCAGTGCCTTTGGGCACATATTGCCTTAAAAGGCCGTTGCTATTTTCATTTGCTCCACGCTCCCAAGAGCTATATGGATGAGCAAAATACACTTTCGTACCCAATGTTTCAGCTATCTCAGCGTGGTAGGCAAACTCTAGACTATTATTCGCTGTGATTGTGTGTACATAATCTTTAAAAGGCATCAATAACTCTATGGTCGCTTCAGTCACATCATTGGCTGACTTTGAGTTCACTCTCTTTATTAGATAAAAACGCGTCTTTCTTTCCAATAAAGTAACGATAGAACCCGTTCCATGTTTGCCTCAAACAGTGTCTATTTCCCAATCACCAAAACGCTTTTTTGTCTCTACAATGACTGGGCGCTCATCAATAGAGACCTTATTTTTAATCACTTCCGCTTTCGTTCGCTGGCCTTTCCGGTAGCGTTTTCTTCCTTGTCTCAAATGGCGATAAAGTGTCCCTTTGTTTCTTTTGTCATCATGGATATATTGATAAATCCATTCATGACTAACAGGAATACCACAGTTTTTGAGTACATTAGAGACTTGCTCAGGGCTCCAGTCGATTTCAATTAAAATACGAATAAAATCAATCGTTTTTGATGATATACGATATTTAGCGGATGTCTTTCGCCTTATCGAACAAGCTCTTTGAGCTTTGTCAGGGCAATATTCTGATACTTTTTTATTCCGCTTTAACTCACGATAAATCGTAGCTCTATGACAATTCAGTGTTCGTGCAATATTTGTCACTGATATTTCTTGCCCTAAAAGAGCGGAAATCTGGTATCTTTTGCCTTCGGTCAACTGCTGATAATTCATGTTGGTACTGCTTAGTTTTGTGGTGAAAAGAAGTGTACCAACTTCAGCAGTTGGCTTTTTCTACACCTGATTAGCAGTGTCGCACTTATTATCTGAATTTAGGATTACGTTGTTTTAAACTCAGACACATAGCTATTCAGCACATCTGCTTTTTTGTCTAATTGCAGACTTATTTCTGAGGTTTTTTCAGAGAAAGCCGTCATTTCATCAGACGCTATTTTGATTTCATGTATCTGTTTGTTAATGTCATTTGCTACGTAACTTTGTTCTTCAGAGGCTGTTGCTATATGTGTCGACATTTGAGCTACATTATCCAGCTCTGAATGCAATTCTTTTACAGTTTCAAGGCTTCCTTCAACGATCTTGACAGCATGAATACCTTTATTTTTAAGCTCACTCATACTCTTTGAAACATTTTCAGCGCCAAGCTGAAGAGCCTGGATTTGTGTCTGTATACTATTTGTCGACTCTTGTGTACGTGTGGCAAGTGAACGCACTTCATCGGCCACTACAGCGAAGCCTCTACCTTGCTCGCCTGCGCGTGCGGCTTCAATTGCGGCGTTTAATGCTAATAAATTGGTTTGATCTGCAATATCGTTAATGACATTAACAACCACACTGATTGCTGAACTTTCTGTGTTTACTTTGTCTACTAGGATGGATACGTCACCAAGCTCTATAGTTAAGCTCTCGATAATTTCTTTACTTGCTATGGCATTATTTGAACTTTGCTGTGAAGATGAAAATAAGCGCTGTACAGCTTCAGAGGTACGGTGTGCGTTTCGCGATACTTCTTGAATAGACGCTGCCATCTCATTCATTGCGACAGATACACTGTCGGTATTTTGATTTTGAGATAAAGCTTTATTTTGAGATTCCGTCATTGATTTCAGTACAACGGATGTCATTTTTTTAACATCGCCTTCAACCTGGCTAACACCACCTAATGTACTATTAAAACTGGTTAGTAGAGACTTAAAGGTGGCAGCGACTTCTGATAATTCATCATTACCAGACACCTTAACCTCATAAGATAAGTCTTTTTCGGTTGCGACATAATTCATTTCAGCGACTAGGTTTTTTAAAGGGCGAGTAATTGAAAAAATAATAATTAAACAGATAGGACCTAGCACAAAGAGCATAGCGAGCAAAATTCCAACACTTTGCCAGACAGTGGTGCTGGCATCATCGCTTAACTTATTTGCTTGTTTTACGATAGATGATGCTAGTTTTTCACGATAATTTTCAAGTTTCTCCATATTCCTTGATGATTTTTCATACCAATCGGCCGGGTTAAGATCTAATTTTTTCCCCGCTGATATAGTGAAAGCACGTCGTATTTCGAGTATATCTTGATTCTGTTTTGAATCGATGTATTCGTTTTCAAATTCTTCACTAACTGTAGGAGAAACATATGTATTAAAGCGAGCAATTGCATTTTTTACTTCTTTAGTATTTGTTCTCTCTCGTGCGAATACATTATAGTCAATAGATGCCATATAAGTGCCCCTTAACACAATGCCTCGTTCAGTTGAGTAAACATTACTTAACGTGATTAAAGAGGAGTGAGCGTTACTCATTAAAGATAACTCACTATTAAGAGCAGAGAGCTTCATGATTTCGTTAAATATGAGTACAAAATTCTCGGTCGCACGGTCGTAAACGGTTAAGGTCCATATAAAATCTTGGTCTGTCGCTGTGTCATCTTTTATAATATATTGATCGATTTTACTGCGAATATTACGTATATCAGTTAGGCCGTTTTCCAACTGAGATAAGCTTTCGATAACAGAAGGTAGTTTTGTGAGTATCTCTTTATTATTATTGAGATATTGATTAAAAATATTAATTTGTTTGTCAACTGCTTTTCGTTCACTAATTAATCTGTCGGCAAATACGTTACCTTCGCTGCCAAAAGACTCTCCTACTGGTCCAATAAAATTATTTTCTCTAGCAAGAAAGCCATTGGACAAATCACGTTCTTCTTGTACATGTTTTAAGAGTTTACCGGCTTCTTCAGATAGTTCCATCAAAAATGATAAATCGTTTAGAACCGCTTTATCATTTAAAGAATTGCTTAGCTTATTAATTGAAAAAACACTTAACATAAGAATAGGGATAAGAATTAAAAAAATAATACGAGAACTGACCTTTAATTTACGAATTATGCTCATTAGCTGAAAAACCTTCTTACTTTAAAATAGTTATGAAATACTGTGTTTTCATGCTTCTAGGTTTAAGTACAAATTCGGCACTTTTAATTTCAAAACCTTAAGCATTTTTCTTGAAAACTACTGCTGAGTGTGAGTTTTAAAAACTTGATTGGTATCATTGCTCAATGAATAATGTCAAACATTTATCTTCATATGAAAAACGTTTTTACTATTTTTTTGAGACAAAAAAGTCCACTAAGATTTCCTAGATTGCAGCAATAAGTGACACACCCTTATTTAATAATACTTCAATTGGAGTGAGATAGTTTAGCGTCTTTCTAGGCCTAAAGTTAATTAACATTTGTGTGTCTGCAATTTCCTGCTCAGTAAGCTGACCTATAGCGAATCCCTTAGGATAAAAACGCCTCAATAGACCATTGGTATTCTCATTAAGGCCACGCTGCCACGAGTGATAAGGTTTGGCAAAGTAGGTTTTACATTTCAGCGCTTTGGCAATGTTTTGATGGTCTGCAAACTCACCTCCATTGTCAAACGTGATGCTATGGCAAACATGCTTAAAAGGTTTTAACAATTTTTTAATGGCTTTAGAGACCAATTTTTTCGTCTTATTCTTAACACGACAGGTCAATAAAAGCTTGGTGACTCGCTCCGTCAACGTGACGAGGTAGCCATCTTGACCATAAACCGTATCTCCTTCCCAATGGCCTATTTCTTGTTTGTCATCAACCTCTTTTGGACGTTGGTCGATATCGACTCGGTTAGGAATCAAGTGAGCGCCTGCCACTGTGTCTTTACGTGGTTTATAGCGCTTTCCTTGTCTTGCCAGTTTATGCCGCCACCCTTGCTCAAACACAATGCGGTAGATGGTATTACAACAGACTTTTAGTGCTGGCATCTCTCTGGCTAATCGTCCTGCTATTTGCTCTGGGGTGAAGCTCAATTTGAGAGAGCCTTCCACTTTATCAATCAGTTCCTGACTTCGTTTTGTAAGCTTGCGAGCCTGTTTTCTGATCGTGGAAGCATGATCGTGAGCCGTTTGAGCACAATATTCACTATTGAGGCATCGTCTGAGTTCACGAGCAATCGTTTTATTGCTTCGTTTCATCTTGGTCGCGATGGCTCTTGCCGAAAACCCTAGTTCATTTAGACCTTCAATCTGGTATCGTTCTTTTAGCGTCAGTTGCTTATATTGGTTGTTCATTTTTGGACGACCTTGGTGGATTGTGTGAGAACTCGAAGCCTATAGGCAACTGACTCTCTTATCTATACCAAGTGTATCGGTTATTGTTGAGATCTAAGTTTAACTATCTATTTCTTTTAAAAATATATTTTTTAAATATTGGAAAAATCAACGTCAGCAATATAAGAGAAAAGAAAAACAAACTAATCCCTGTTGAAAAAAAAGTATCATAATCACCTCTGGACATTAACAATGCCCGTCTAAAATTACTTTCTGCCATTGGGCCTAATATTAATCCTAAAATAATTGGAGATGGTGATACATTGATTTTCTTAAGAAAATAGCCAAAAACTCCAAAAACAAACATTACAATAACATCAACAAAATTATTTGCTAAAGCATAAGATCCAACAAAACAGAGTAAGAAAATAATTGGAACTAATATTGATTTTGGAACAGTCAAAACTTTTGTAAATAAACGAACACTGCTCAGACCAATAAAAAGCATAAATATATTCGCAATTAAAAGTCCAAGAAAAATAGAGTAAACAATAGTACTATTATTTTGAAATAATAATGGTCCAGGCTGAAGCCCTTGAACAGTAAGAGCCCCAATAAGAATAGCTGCAACAGCATCACCGGGAATCCCAAGAGTTAACATTGGAATCAATGCACCTCCAGTGACTCCATTATTAGCAGATTCTGGAGCAACAATTGCCTCAGGAACTCCTGTTCCATATTTTTCAGGTGCTTTTGAAATACTCTTGGATTGGCCATATGCAATAAAAGATGCAATATCAGCCCCAACACCAGGAATACTACCTATGAATGTTCCTAAAGAACCAAAAACTGCACTATTTTTGATAATAGGTTTCCAATCTGATTTATTGGGTAAAACTTGTGTGACTTTATTAGTAGAAACTGGTTGTTGATATATTTCCTCTACTGCATAAAATGCCTGACTCATTGCGAAGAGACCGATCATTACTGGAATAAAGTTAATACCACTAAATAAGTTTACATTTCCAAATGTAAACCTCGCTACACCAGATATATCATCAATTCCAATTGTGGCAATAAGCATACCTAAAGCACCTGTTAGAAGCCCTAAAATCATCGAACGGCCTGAAATACTGGAAATAATACATAACCCAAAAATAGCCAACATAAAGAACTCTGGCGCACTAAATTTTAGTGCAAAATTAGCTAAATACGGTGAAACCAAAATAAGAAAAACGCAGCTAATGACACCACCTAAAAACGAACTAACTGTTGATATCCCCAAAGCTCGGCCAGCCTCTCCTTTTGAGGCCATTGCGTATCCATCTATTGCTGTTGCCGCTGACGCAGGCGTTCCAGGAGTATTTAACAAAATGGCTGATATTGAACCACCATAAACGGCTCCAACATAAACACCAATAAGCAATAAAATACTATGAATGGCATCCATACCAAAAGTTAATGGCAGCATCAATGCAACACCCATCGTTGTTGTCAATCCAGGTAAACACCCTATAAATATTCCTGCAGCTACACCTAAAAATACATAAATTAATACTGAGGGCTGTAAAACTAAGCTTAATACGTCAACAATCATCACTATTCCTAAAAAACATGCCAAATTTAAATGAAACATTTAGCACGCTACTAAATAAAAAATAAACCACACTAGTTATTAGTAAAGAGCTTCCTAAGTTTTTGTACCATTTATACTGGCCAAAATAAGAAATAAAACAAAACAACAAAAATAAAGTTGAAACAAAAAAACCTAACTTTATCATAGAAAAAAATAGATAATTAAAGCTAAAATACTAAAATAAACTCTTATTTTTTCTTTCGAAAAAATTAAATCCTTCATCTTTTTTTCATTACGATTTCGAAAAGAAATCAGTAGAAATAAAATCGTAAATAGGACAATAAATATACAAATAAGAAGAGGCCAACCACCAGGACCTAAATTACCACTATAACTACTTTTCAAATCAAATGATAAAAAACCAAACAAAATAGAAAAAAATATAAATATAGTTGATAAAAAAATATCACCTTTATTCATGATAACTCCTTAGTAAGCGCCCATGTATATAAAAACATAGGCGCGCTTAGCCTATTGACCTGAAATTAACTCTGCATAAAACGCATCTTCTTTTTGAAGTTTTTTTGCAAAATCATCAGAACCAATAATATCAATATCATTATTAGATACTTTCATGAAAGTACGGAATTCATCAGACTTCGCAGCTTTAAGTATGGCATTAGTTAAATACTTAACAGTACTATCAGGAGTCCCTACCGGTACGCTATAGCCACGCCAAGTACCAATAACAACATCGTAACCAAGTTCTTTTGCCGTTGGAACATTAGGAGCATCAGCTAATCTATCTGGCGCAAGAACAGCCAAAGTCTTCAATAAACCAGCTTCAACTTGCGAAGCAACTTCGGCATATGACACAGACACAGCATCAAGATGTCCACCAAGTAAAGATGTAATCGCTGCAGATGATCCTTTAAATGGAATATGTGAAAACTCAACTTCAGATGCTTTTTCCATTCCAACACCAGCCAAATGCCATATAGATCCAGTTCCAGAGTTACCAAATAATAAATTCTTGTCTTGAGCATCTTTCACTAAACTCTCTAGTGTCGTATAAGGTGAATCAGCAGAAACCGTAATAGCAGCATATCCTGAATTCACTATAGCTAAAGGAATGAATTTTTTATAATCAATATCCCCACCATTACCTGAGTGAGGCAGCATAACTAATTCAGGTGCAACCATTGTAATAGTTTCACCATTTGGTTTTGCATGCATACCATATGACATACCTACAGCACCAGCCCCTCCAGTCCTATTCTCCACAACAATACCTTCTGGAAAACTTGGCTTCAAAGCTTCAGCCAATGCTCTACTAACACTATCAGAGCCACCTCCTGCGGAATAAGGAACAATAATACGTACAGGACTGTCAGGATAACTACTTGCCGCATATGATACAGTCGCACTAGTAATAACTAATGAAGAGATCAACAACGATTTAATTTTATTTTTCATACTCACTTCCTTTCTTTATTTTTATTAAAAAATATTTACAAATCTAGTAAAGGTTCAATATATTATTTATAAAACAGCAACTTAAACTGTGAAATAACTTGTTAAAAAATTAAAACTCATGAATTAAAATTTAACGTAAGGATTTTATTTCCAAAAAATTTAATTTATTTTATATTCATTAATAATCGATCGATCAACTTCAACACCTATACCTGGTTTTGTAGAAATCTGAACCTTTCCTTTATTCATTGAAATACCATCAAAAATTAAATCCTTACGAAATGGGTGTGAAGATTGATCAAACTCCAGTAATGGATGAGTTGGATTCAATGAAATTGGAGAAGGAGGTATAGAGGCCATAAATTGCAAAGAGGCTGCAATGCCAATTCCTGACCCCCACACATGAGGAATCATCATCATTTGATTAGCTTGTGCAAGCGCTGCAATTTTTTTACACTCTGTGATACCTCCAGATGAACATAAATCAGGTTGAACAATATCCAAGGCTCGTTGCTCCAACCAAGGCTGGTAGCCCATTTTCCCAAAAACCTGTTCGCCTGCCGCAATATAAGAACCGGTAAGGTTTTTTATTTCCTGATAACCCTTGATATCTTCTGGCGCCAACAGCTCTTCAAAAAAATATAGATTTAGATCTTCTGTTGCTTTGATTATACGACGCGCTTGTGCAGCGTTATATGCACCATTCGCGTCAGCCATGATTTTTATTTTATTACCTACTGCATCTCGAATAGCCTTAAGAAATGCAATATCTTCTTCAACGCCAAAACCAATTTTAAGTTTAAACGCTTCGAAGCCTGCATCTATATAACGATGAGCTTCTTTAATGGAGTCCTCTGGATAGACACCATTAGCTATCCGATAAAACCCTGTAGCATAAGGAGTAACCTCTGTACGAAAAGCGCCACCAATGAGTGAATGTATAGGTTTCTTAAGAGTTCTTCCTATTGCATCCCAAATAGCGATATCAACACCACTGATCGCATTTACTGCCGCTCCACCTTGCCCATAAGGACGAGTAGTGTTATACATCTCCTCCCACAAAACCTCGACATCAAAAATACTCCGACCAACTATAATTGGCTTAAAAACCTGCTCTATAAAAGCAGCGGCAATATGCGGTGGCTGTAAGCCATGACAAAGCGATTCCCCCCACCCTATAACTCCTTCATCTGTTATCAGCTCCACTATTAATGAACTACGTTGGTATACCCAACCCTGTGAAAAATAAAAAGGCTCATCCAAAGGAACCGATATAGCATGAGGGATAACATCAATAATTTTCATAAAGCTAAACCTTCGCCGAAATAGACTAAATAGGTGATAAAAATATTAAAGGTACCAAACAACACCATTAATCAAGATTAATACAATGTGTCAGAATGAGCATTAAGATATTATGTTTATAACATATGATGTTTTAGAATGGCAATTATAACGATTAAAATATTTAGCACCTCAGATGAGTAACCTTCTCCAAAGATAAAAATTACAACTTATGTACTTGAACACATAACTGATCTTAAAGACTTAACATCAAACCAATATAACCTCCTAAGCATGGGCGGTTTACACTGCATACAGCCATTTACCGCATTACATCAGCCACTCCCCTATTAAACACACTTTATCTATGACTTCTTATCTAGCCATGCCTATTAAATATTTTCTAACTATAGAATTGCATCATATAAACATAATATGTTATAAACATCATATGTTTTAGTTAATCTTTTATGTAAAAAATACGCCTAATAAAATTAGTTAAAACTAGCCATCCCATCATCAATAAATGCAAGGTGAACTAAATGAAGAATGTTGATTGGTTAATTATCGATTGGGGGACAACCAATTTTCGCGCATTTGCCATGAATAAAGATGGAATTCTTGTTAGTAAAACTGAACGCCCTCTTGGGTTACTTCAAATTAAGAATAATCAATTTCCCTCCTCTTTAAAGGTTGTACTAGAAGATTGGCTGGGTGAATACCAACATCTACCTATTTTGATGGCCGGAATGGTCGGTTCTGCACAAGGGTGGATCGATACCCCTTATGTAGAAACACCCGTATCAATTAATCAACTAGCCAGAAAAAGTCATCATTTCAAACTTCCATGGGGAGCGCAAGCAACGATTATTCCTGGAGTAAGCTACCAATCGCCATTGGGTAACGTTGACGTAATGCGTGGTGAAGAAGTGCAATTATTTGGCTTACAAACATTGGAAAATCAAACTGATTTTGTTGCTTTATTTCCAGGCACTCATTGTAAACATATGCATGTCAATGCAAATACATTATTAAGTTTTACAACGTTTATGACTGGAGAGTTATTTTCAATACTATCAACTCATTCTATTTTAGGAATTGGGCTTCCCGAACAGAAAGTTTCACTAAATGCTTTTAAAAAAGGAATTTCAGAGAGCAATCAGCACCCTCTAACCAGCCAACTATTCTCCACACGAACCCATCGACTATTCGGAAATATACAAGAAGGTGAGGTTTTAGAGTATCTCTCAGGGCTACTAATAGGCGAAGAATTAAAAACATTAATGAGTAAATATGTCTATTTGGTCGGAGATCATAAACTTTGCTGTCGATATCAAAAAGCGTGCGGAATTCTTGGAATACAAGCAGTTATCATCAATGGTGACGATGTATTTTTGAACGGTATGTTACAAATTAAAAAGGCATTAAATAATGAAGAACAAAGAGTTTAAACTAAACCAACACTTGCCTCTCATCGCTATAATACGAGGCGTTGAGCCACAAGACGCAATAAGAGTTACTCAAATCTTAATTGATGAAGGGTTCTCTATGATCGAAGTGCCGCTAAATAGCCCTGATGCACTTTTGAGCATCAAACGTTTAGTAGATGCATTTGGCGACAACTATCTAATTGGTGCAGGAACTGTTACAACCGCAGCCTTAGCAAAATCTGTTATTGCAACTGGCGCCAATCTAATAGTCACTCCGAACTATAATGCTGAAGTTATGAAATTAGCTATTAATGCTGGTTGTGTAACTTTTCCTGGTGTTGTTACACCAACAGAAGCATTTGACGCTTTAGCTGCCGGCGCAACAGGATTGAAACTATTCCCAGTTTCAACTCTTGGCTTAGATGGCTTCAAAGCCTTAAAGTCAGTTCTTCCTGCAACAATCGACTGCTTACCTGTCGGTGGCATCAATCCTACAGTAGAGAGCATGAAGCCATATATAGATCTTGGTGCAACAGGCTTCGGTCTAGGAAGTTCACTTTATAAACCAAGTTTGACTGATGCTGAAATTCGATCAAATGCGAGAGAATTTGTTACCGCTTACACAAGCTTAAAAGCATAATAATTTGATTACTAAAGAGATCAAGACTAGAAGAGAAATAACTACCAACAATTATAATTTGTTAGTAGTTATTTTATATTAACGAGAACAACCTAAGGTAAATTTTTTGATAATCGATGTTTCGTATCACTCAACAAGTCTTGAGTAAGTTTTTCCGCTAAATCACCATCTCGTGACGCAATAGCATCATAAACAGCACGATGAAATGGAACTGAATCTGCATTATCTCTTGGGTCTGTATTAGTAATCCGAATACTAACCAGCAGAGCAGAATAAATAACACCCTCCATAGCTTTCAAGAATTCGTTGCGCTGCAGCAAGTAAGATTGCACGATGAAAAAGTGCATCAGCAACAATAAAGTCTTCGACAGAACTATGCTCACCTTCCATACGGGTACACGCTTTATCAATTTCAATCACATCATCCTCAGTAGCTCGTTCAGCCGCCCAACGGGCTGCTTTAGGCTCAAAAGCTAAGCGAATGTCCATTAATTGACGTAAAAAATCTTTATTTGGCGGTGCTGACAAGTGCCATGCAAGAACATCATCATCCCAAATTACCCAATGGTTTCGAGGACGAACTTTTGTTCCAATACCACGACGAACATCTAACAACCCTTTACTGACCAATATCTTAACAGCATCCCGTATAACAACTTTACTGACTTGGTAACGCTTCGTTAATGCAGTTTCATCATCTATCAAACTACCTGATTCATAGGTTCCTGCCACTATACGACGACCTAGTTCACGGGCTACCTGAGTCGATAAGCTCGGGGCCATTCCTACTGCTTGCTTTAAATCATAATATAGTAATTCACTCATAGCATACACTTAAACATATGATGTTTAATTCGTCAATCGATTTTTTTTATAAAGACAACTGATAATCGAAAAAACATTCAAAGTTCAAAGTTCAAAGTTCACTATAAAAAACAATTAGAAATTATGCCCCCTCCTCAACTTTACTAAACTCCATATTTTAAAAAACCAACATATAGTATTTATATCTAAGGAACATACGATCAAGTTGAGCTGTGCGCCTTAATTTTCTGAAAAGCCCAATAGCAGCCAGTAATGTGGCTGATTTGTTCCTTTTTGATCACTCGATTTGGTAATTTAGCCTCATTGAATGACCTTTAAATGGATTAACCTCTTGCGGCTCGCATCATTTGATCAACTCAAAACACATTTGCAAGAGCAAACATCATGGCGAACTTACTGTCATTTTTAGCTAACCCACGATAAATTGCTTTTCTAAAACCAAACTGATACTTCACGATTATAAAGAGGGGTTCAATTTTTGCTAGAATACTGGCTTTTATGTATTCCGTTTTGATGGGCTGTTTATTTTTTCTAGGATGTTTTTTTAACATTCTCATTTTGCTTGGCCAATTCCCTAAAAACCAGCTTAAACCAACCAGTCTACTTTGACACCTTTTAGCTCTTCTCGCTTTTAAGCGCCACGATATCCAGAATCCGCCGAGACAAAACCTTCTTATCCAGAAAGAAGGTTTGCTGTTTCTGTGATGTCATGAATATTGGCTGCTGTTGTGCTGAGGCTATGTGTCAGCCCTGTTCTGGCATCAGCACAAATATGGGCTTTTAGGACGAAAAACCACTACTTACCTTTCTGAGTTTGATACATCTCAGGATATCTTTCTTTGGCTTATTTTTGGTTGAGCTCCCTGCTTCAATAATCGTCGCGTCGACAATCGCACCTTCTTTAAGGTAAATACCCGCACCAGCAGATAGCCACTCGCTAACCTCTTTAAAAAGCTGACAGAGAGTTTATGTTTTTCCAGTAAATATAGTGTGGTGTGGTGTGGTCAGGTATCGGACTGTCTAACGATAACCCAGCAAACAAACGCATCGATGTAATTTAATACAGAGCATCTTCCATGGCTGGATCACTCATGTTGTACCAATGTTGCATGCAGTGAATGCGGAACATGATTGAGAATGGATAAGGCCTTCTGCCATTGCCTGCTTTGGGATAAAAAGGATCAATAACCGCTTTTAGTTGATCCCAAGACATCAACTCATTCATGCGAGAAAGGAAAATTTTTTTACGAGTTTTACGCCGTTTGTTGTTGGACTCGCTGTCGGCAAAGGTAAGTTGGTGCGACATGATTGAAACTCGAAGACTTAAAGTGCAATTATCTCATAGCCGGGACTTATTCGCATGCTCCCTTATATTTTACTGTAAGGCAAAGACGTATAATCTACTTTTGAACCCGTAATACCTTGAACATTAGCCGCTATAATACGTTTATTCGTGAAAACCAATTGATCTCTTATTGTTTTAAACGTCGCAAAAATCTCTTCACCATCAATTAGAAACTTGTGAAAATCTTCTCTAATTTTTGAAAACTCAATGGGCTTTAATTTAAAAACCCCTGAGTTTTAAAAATCGATCATCGTATTTCCTTAGATTATTGTTTGTTAGTGATTAGTCACATCTTGATGACATATCGCGTTTTTTCACACTTACTCGGCCTTAATAAGCTTCTCCTTCTGTCAGCCCCATCATGTGACTTCGAGTATTTTTAAAGTTCACAGGAAGGGGTTCGCAGTCTTCACATAGAGTTAACGAACTTATCAATGTCAAACCACCAGCCATTGATAGAAATTGACAATGAACTCTATAGATCTATGCACGTACCCATATTGAATAATACTTATGGGATAACATTACTAAAAAACCGTGCAGACCAAATGACAGAAGATACAGATTAATACACGGCCATAAACGCTCAAAAAAGCCCGCATCAGCGGGCTTTTAAAAATATCTACTTAGTGCCATCCAACCCGCGGGGACACAGGTACCATGTCGTCCGGACGGGAACGAATCATATCCATATGCGCAGAACGGATTCCCTTTCGCTCAGGGTCATCAAACAAATTAACCATTTCATCTGGGTCTTCCTGTAGGTCATACAGTTCGCCCGTATTGGTTCGCAAGTCTACTGACATCCGATAGCGCTTACTTCTGACTGTCATGAGGTCCATATCAACCGCCGAACGAATCGAATCAACTTCATACTCAGCCAGTGCGAAGTCGCGAGTTTCAGAACCATCCCACAGGCCACGCCACGACCGTCCGTGTGTCTCTGACAACGGAATATCCGCTAGATCAGCCGCCGTTGCCAATACGTCGATCGTGCTAATTGGATCTTGGATAACTTGTCCTGAAGGAATGCCCGGCCCTTGAATCAAGCACGGTACTCTTAACAAACCGTCATAGAGCATTGGTCCTTTTAAAAGAAGTCCGTGATCACCTAACCATTCACCGTGATCACTAGTAAAAATGATATAAGTGTTGTCTAGCTCACCCTTCGCCTCAAGCGCATCGAGAATACGGCCAACTTGATGATCAACCGCTGAAATCATTCCAAAATAGATTGCAGTGATATCACGCAAAGCGGCCTCATTTAGGTCACCTTTCTGACCCCAATCAATTCCGCCAGCGTTATGTTCCGCACCCTGCTTAATTGGCTTGGCACGGTCTTCAACGAAAGCCTTATGCCACCAAGGGCGTTGATCAAGATCTAACGCTGAGTGTTTCGCGATGATAACATCGTCTCGCCCATAAATATCACACCATGGTTTTGGCGCAAGGAAAGGAGGATGTGGGTCAGGAAACGACACCCATGCCATCAAAGGCTCATCACCCTTATTTTCAATCATCTCAACGGCTCGATCACCAACCCACGGTGAAGAGTGCCACTCTTCATCAAGTGCCGAGCGCCATGTTTGGAAGTGTGCTGTATCAGGTTTTAAGCGCTCTTTCGCCAGATCCCAACGCTCACGACCTTGGCCATTTTGGTCAAGCCAGTATTCGTAGTGTAAACCTTCTGGTGCCTCACTCCATTGTGTGTGGTGATGAGGACGGAGCATCAACTGCACATCATCAAACCCCATATAATCACCACGCCATTCTGGTGGATAGTCCTTTGCACTTTTATAACACTCTGGTCGCCCTGACGGCTCAAAGGTCTGCTGACTCGACAGATGAGCTTTTCCAATAAAGAAGGTTTCGTAGCCTGCTTTAGCAAACAAACCTCCCAAACCCTCTTCACCCAAAGCCTCTTCTAGGTCACGACCATTATCACGAACACCATGACTATAAGGCAACTTCCCCGTCAATATCGAAGCGCGCGCTGGTTGGCACATTGGGTGCGGTGTTATGCATGTGGAAAACCGAACACCATTGCTTCCGATTCGGTCAATATTGGGCGTGCGCACACCTCGCCCCTCCGGTCCAATACAGTCACCACGATGTTGATCTGTGGTGATCAGGATGACATTCGGTTTCTTTTCCATGTTCATCTTATACCTTTTTCACCTTAGGTTTTAAGTATCGTAAATCAGGATTTAAGTATGCATTATAATTTAATTATGTACAACTTTGAATGTATAATGTACGATTTGATCTAATTTAATAAGGAGTGACCAATAATAAAATAATAATGAGTGACCAATAATAAAATAATAATGAGGAGTGACCAATCATGATACGCACTATATTCACAGTAATCTTTCTTACGCTCTGCTTAGCTGCAGCAGCGCAAGCCCAGGTTGTTTTAGAGGTCGTCGCTTGGAAAGGTAACGACGCTGAACCTGCGGGGCTTCCCGAACTAATTAAAAAATTCGAAACAGAAAACCCTGACATCGATGTCGAACTAACCTATGTTGCACGAAAAGATGTAGATAAAGTTATTCCGCCACGCCTACAAGGCGGCAACCCTCCTGATGTAACCATGGTCGATAGCTCCTTAGTTGATCTTTGGGGAGGCGCAGGTCTTTTATCTGACTTCGGTACCGAGAGCAGCTGGTATAAGGAAATGGTTCCGGCGGTTCGTGACATTATGACGAAAGATGGAAAGATCATGGTGATGCCACTAGAAATTATCGGCATGGGTAATTTCGTCAATATGGACCTTCTCGCCAAAGCTGGCATTGACAAGGCACCTGTTACACTTGACGAACTAAAAGCAACCTGTAAAGCACTTGCAAACAAAGACATCTCTCCAATGATCTTCGCTGGCGGCTTCCCTGCCATGTTGTACGTAGCTGCAAACGGTCTCGATCCAAAAGGTATCGCTGCCGGAGAATATGGCTCTGGTAAGCGTAAATTTGTTAATGATAAGAACTTCAATGCCTCTCTTGATGGTGTTCGCGACTTAGTAGAAGCAGGATGCTTCGACCCTAAACTACAAGCAGGCCTTGACCCTTGGGCAACTGCACCACAAGAATTCCGTGCAGGTAACGTAGCAATTTTGCCACAAGGCGCATGGAACATTGGCGGCTTTTCAGCAGTCGAAGGTCTTAATTATCAGTTCACTCCTATGCCTTCAGCTTTCACTGAGCACGGCTTAGCACTTGACCTTATCGGTCCTGGTTGGTCAATTCCGAAAGATGCCAGAAACACCGATGCAGCTGTTAAATGGGTCAATTTCTTTGCCGACAGAGAAAACCTAAATGTGTTCCTTAAGGCTGAAGGTGCTTATAGCCCTTACACTGATGGAAAAAGTAATATGCCTGAGCTTGCAACACCTTACACTCAAGCACGTGACAAGGGTAGCCTGATCCTATGGCCATTCTCTAGTTTGGAGTTTCCAAAGCCTCTGGAATCTGAGTGGGAAAATAGCATCACAGGATTCCTTCTTAACTTAGACGCTCCAAACAAGAAAACTCTACAACGTTGGGACGAAACGATCGAAGACAACTTCTGACCCCAATCCCCAGCGCATTAGCGCTGGGCTTTCAACCCTCAGTACTTGGAGAAAACAATAATAATGTCCACAAGATTTTCTTTATATATATTTACAATACCAGCTCTTTTAGTCCTTGGTGTTTTTTTCATTCATCCAATTTTTCTGACCTTGGATATGAGTTTCACCAACTTCCAAGGTATAGGTGAGGCCAAAGAAGTCGGCTGGAGGAACTATGAACGTATCTTTTCAAGAGATCGTTACCTAAGAGAGTTATGGGTAACCCTTTGGTACACAGTAGTAGTAGTGACGTCACTAACCATTACAGGACTATTTTTCGCAGCAGTCCTACACAGAATGCCTTCGATTAGAAACTTCAGTCGTGCCGCGTTATATACACCAGCTATGATGTCCTTTGTCGTGGTTGGCTATGTATGGCAGTTCCTCTACTCACCAATTAACGGCGGTATCAACACCGCCCTACGTGATATGGGCCTTGGTGCTTGGGAACAGAACTGGTTGGGTGATCCATCTCTTGCCTTGTACTCAGTCGCCTTCACACAAATTTGGATGTTTACCGGTTTTACTTGCGCCATTTTTCTCGCTGGCTTTGCTGGAATTCCCGAAGAAATTGGCGAAGCAGCAAAACTAGAAGGTGCATCATCGTGGCAAGTTTTCCGCGACATCGAGTTACCACTACTTGCACCCTCAATCACAGTTTCCGTTGTATTGACAACTATCGGCACACTCCAAACATTCGAGCTACCCTTCATCCTCACAAACGGTGGGCCTGATGGTGCGACACGTATGCTGTCACTCGAAATCATTGACAACCTCTTCGGTCAGTACAAATTTGGTTTTGCTTCAGCGCTATCGATCGTTATGTTGATCCTTGTCCTTTCATTTGCTTTCGTGCAAAACAAAATACTACGTAACAGGGAGAACGTCACATGAACAAATCCATTGTCAAAATCCCCAAACGTAGCGCGACGTCGCCGAATTGGGACCTTATCCAATTGCGAGGGAAGTCATTTATTGCGCACGGCTTGGTGTTGCTAATTGTATTCATCATGCTGCTTCCATTAATTTACATGGTAATGATGTCTTTCAAGACTGCAACTGAGATCGCACAAGACCCACTAGGTCTACCCTCTAGCCTTTATTGGGGTAACTACATGGCAACACTTTCATCCATGGGTTATGTACGATCAGTATTAAATTCCCTAGGCATTACAGTCTCGGTAATTATCATTGTGGTATTCGCAGGGGCAATGGCAGCCTATCCACTGGCACGAATTCAGAACAGGCTTAGTCGAACGATCGTTATGATCATGGCATTAGGACTTGCCACGCCAGGTTTTGTAACGATCACCCCTATCTACGTCATCTTCCGTGACATTGGCCTTTTGGATAGTTACTTAGGGGTAATACTCGCCTTTGCTGCGTTGAAATTACCTTTGGCCGTGTTCTTTTACACCAGCTTTATCGCCGCAATACCGGTCGAGTTGGAAGAAGCAGCCCGACTTGATGGTTGTACCAATTGGCAAGTATTCTGGCATGTTATCCGGCCACTTCTTGCCCCAGTGACAGCAACCCTATCATTGTTCATCATGATTATGGTATGGAATGACTTCATCTACCCGTTATTACTTCTAACAGATAAGGACAAGCTAACCGTAATGATCGCAGTATATAAATTCGTAGGCAACACAGGTATCGATCCGACAAAACTATTCCCAGCTGCAGTACTAGGATCGTTGCCACTATTACTCATGTTTGCTGTTTTCCAACGCAAAATCATGGCAGGAGCAACAGCAGGAGCAGTCAAATGACGTTATCAGGGAAGCATATTTTTGTGACTGGAGCTGGTGCAGGCATCGGACTTGGAATCGCTCGGCAATGTCGAGAAGCTGGAGCCAATGTCACTGGTATTGACCTCCACACTACAGGCGAGTCAAAACTCCAAGAAATCGGTGCCCGATTTGTACAGGTAGATGTTGCAGATCTGGATGCTTTTGAAGCAGCGATTATTGAGTCATATAAGCACTTTGGTCGACTTGATGGTCTTGTTAACAATGCTGGTGTGACAATCAACGTCCCGTTTTTTGACATGACTAGAGAGCAAATGGAAACACTGTGGACAGTTAACCAGCGATCAGTACTGTTTGGCGCTCAGGTTGCTGGACGAATCATGGCTGATGCAGGAAGCGGATCGATCGTTAACATTGCATCAAACCATGCATTTGCAACCAATCCTGGACATGAAGGCTACTCGGGAACCAAAGGCGCTATCGTTTCCATGACGCGTGCGATGGCGTGGTCTCTTGGACAATATAGGGTTCGTGTTAATTCACTATGCCCCGGCATGACGCAAACAGAAATTGTTATCGAGGCGATGAAAGACCCTAAGAACGCTGAAAACTTCCGTTCGTGGGCCGCAGATAACGAGGTCAGTACCGTCAAAGAAATCGGCGATGCAGCAGTATTTCTGCTGTCTGAATCTTCGAGCGCACTGAATGGTGCCGACATCCTAGCAGATAGAGCGATGTCAACTTTACTGGGCGTGAGCGATAAGAGAGGAAAACGAAATGGCTAAGCTAGAAATCAACAATATTATTAAACGCTTCGGCAAAAGTGAAGTAATCAAAGGTGTTGATCTAACCGTAGCTGATGGAGAGTTCTGTGTATTTGTCGGACCTTCGGGGTGCGGTAAGTCTACACTGTTACGTATGATCGCGGGCCTTGAAGCCATAAGCGACGGCAATATGACTATCGGTGATCGTGACATTACCCACACCGACTCATCCAAGCGCGGCGTATCAATGGTCTTTCAGACATATGCGTTGTACCCACATATGACCGTCCGTGAAAATATGAGTTTCGGATTAAAGATTAGTGGCGCGGAAAAATCCGTCATCGAAGAAAAAGTAAATATCGCAGCACGCATATTAAAACTCGATGCCTTAATGGATCGAAAACCCAAGGCTCTCTCTGGCGGACAACGTCAGCGTGTTGCCATTGGCCGTGCCATCGTAAGACAACCGGATGTGTTTCTCTTTGATGAGCCGCTATCGAACCTAGATGCTGAGCTTCGTGTTGAAATGCGTGTCGAAATTGCTCGTCTACACAAAAAGTTAGACGCCACCATGATCTATGTGACACACGATCAGGTCGAAGCAATGACTATGGCTGATAAGATCGTTGTTCTTAAGGATGGAATGATTGAACAAGTCGGCTCACCTATGAAGCTTTATAAGGACCCCGACAATCTATTTGTTGCTGGCTTTATCGGCAGTCCGCGAATGAATTTCTTCAGCGGGGTTGTTAGCGACGCAGTTGATGGCAAAACCATCGTAAGATTGCCTAGCCTTAATGATATAGAGGTTTCACTTTCAGTAGGCGCCTCAACTTCACCAGGTGATGCCGTTACCGTTGGCATACGTCCTGAACACTTTGACCCTGAAGGTGAAATTCAGACTGAACTAGTAGTCGATGTTGTCGAGAACCTAGGAGGTGTATCTTATATCTATGCGGACTCTCATGAAGACGAACTGCCAGTTATCGTCGAATGGCGTGGTAAAGAAAACCCTAAGGGAAGAGGATCAATATCCGTTGGCATCGATGCGACTTCATTGCTGTTGTTTGATTCTCATTCCGGCAACCGTATTCGTTAAAAAGCAACTGTCAGGGCGGTCAGCCGTACCGCCCTGTACATTTTCAGAATACATTAGTTTGCAGGCCAATCTAACAAATACGGTACTTTCCCCTCTTTATCCATTGCCACTGCAAATAAACCTCCCGCCAATGGGTTAGCCACTTTCTCTGCATCATTCATACTGAATGTTCCAGTCGTCACAAACAACGTTTTCAAGTCGACTCCGCCAAAAGCACAATTAGTGACGATCCTACAAGGAAATTCAATTCTTTCTATAATTTTACCATCAGGCGTCATCCCAATAACCTGACCGCGATCACAAAGGGCAATCCAGATCGTTCCAGCAGCATCAACACACAAGCCATCAGGCTTTCCAATAGTGTCATCAAAGCGATATAAAACTTGCCATACCTCATTTTGAAACACGTAAAGGATACCCGGCACGCTATCAACGAAATAGAGTTTCGTCCCATCCTGACTCCAATCAAGACCATTTGAGATTGTAGTATCACTCATCATAGTATCAATCCCCTCATGACTGATACGATACAAAGCTCCGTTTGCCCCTTTTGCACCTTCAGACATAGTACCAGCCAAGAGCGCGCCATCAGGTGCAGCAACGATGTCATTGAGACGATTACCAAACTTTTCCTCGGGATTAATCACAATATCAATATCCCCGTTCACCTCGTCAACAACCCCAAGACCTTGAGCTGTTGCAATGACCAACCGACCATCTTGGTGCAAAGCCAGTGCGCTAATGAGAAATGGTAGTTGCACTCTTGTTGTTCGCTTCGTTTCTGGTTCAAAGCGATGCAAAGCTTCTCCTGCAATATCAACCCACCAAATACAAGCTCTTGCGGCATCCCAAAGCAGCCCTTCACCACAGCCCGCTTTTGCCTCATCAACACAAATTGCTTTTTTCATTACTTATAACCCTTTATAATAATGTATTATCTTAACAAAATCAGGTACTAAAGCGATTAAAATAGCTTGATACCAGTACAGAAAAAAACGGATAATTCTTATATGAAGAATAGTAGTTCACTCACTCTACCTATTGAAAAAGAAGAAACTGGTACTCCATCAAATTCGATCTATGAGCGTATCAGGCACGATATCCTATCTGATGTTCTTGAAGCTAACTCACGCCTAAAAGTTTCTGAATTGGCTAGGCAGTATGAAACCTCAACAAACCCTGTTCGTGAAGCGTTGCAACAGCTTCGAGGTGAAGGTTTAGTTCTTTTCACACCTAACCAAGGCGCTCGCGTTCGCTCTATTGATATGGACTATGTTCGCAATGTAGCGGAAGTTGGTTATCTGTTAGAACCTTATCTGATGCGCTTCTTCATCGAGACCGCGAGCACTGATGATATCAATCAACTTGAAGCTATTCAGGAGCAAATTGAAGCGTTGAACTTCACTGATCCACACTTGCATACCAAGCTCAACCATCAGTTTCATGAATTCATGTACGAGCATCATTACAACCAAGTCGCATTCAAACTCTGGAAACAACATAGAGAAATCATTGGCTCTATCAGTGCCCGTATCCCCATTGCACTTAGCAGACAAGAAGCCATTTTAAATGAACATCGTACTTTGATAGCTGCAATACATTCACAAGATGTCGAAGGCGCACTCGCCATTCTTAAACTCCATATTGGCGATGCTGGACAATACCTTATTGATCAACTACGGATCAAGCAGGCACGAGATTCCCGCAATCGATCCAACTAAACCCTATTGAAAATAACCTGTTGCTACGAAAATAATCAGCCGCTATAGGCCTTAATACATCACACCTCTGGGTGTATGTGCTGCTCTGTACGATCACGACCATCAATATAACTACCAATAGGCTGGTGATGACCGGGCCCTGCCAACCAATCCCCTTCGTCTTCCATCCATTGGAAAAGTAGCACTTTTAAATTTTCCTGGATCTGACTAAGCGCTGGATCACCAGCACGATTCACACGCTCACCGGGATCTATTTCAAGATCATAAAGTTCTTCAACATCATGTGGACTCCATGCATATTTGTAGCGCTCGCCCCGTATTCCTCTAAAACGGAATTGTCGTCCTTGATAGGCATCATAGACATAGAATGTGTGGTCAGCGTCGGACTTCCAATAGCTACGTGCAAGTTCATCCTCATTAAGCAAGTCAGCAGCTCCCGCACGCTCTATCATTGTCGAAAAGTGATCGCGGATATTAACATAAGTCTCGTTCGTCTCCCCGATGTTCGCTCCCGGATCACGCACCAACATAGGGATACGCATCACTTCTTCATAGAAGAATGGCCCCTTGTCAAACCAACCGTGAGCACCCAGCATTTCGCCGTGGTCAGCGGTGAAAGACAACACCGTGTTATCATCTAATCCGCAGCTAGTCATAGCTTTTCTCAAGCGACCAAACATACTGTCAATATGAGAACAAAAGCCAAAATAATGTTGTGCTGTACGCCGCCAATCCTGCTGACTCATGTGGGAAGTATTCTGACATGGCCAATAAAAAGCATCTTGCGCAGCTGGTTTGCCGGCTTCCGAAAATTGCTCACACCAATTATCTGGCACATAGTCTTCAGGCAGGTCGTCATAGAGGTCAACATATTCTTTAGGGACATGATGTGGGAAATGCGGCCCATGAAGGCAAACAACCAAACAGAATGGTTGCTCCGCACCACCGAGATCAGTCAACATCTCAATCGCCTTATCTACTCGCTGTTCATCTAGTGTTTTACCTTCAATAATCGTTCCGTAATACGGTGATTTTCTGGGTCCGACAAACACCACATCGGCGGTATTCATCAAAGGAACTTCGCCGCCGTCACTTAACGTGACATCGTTAATCCCTCTTTCGATCAGCGTTCCGTCACCAAGGTGCCACTTGCCAATAAAGGCGACTTTATAACCATCTGACGCTAAACGCTCGAGATAGGTTATTTGAGATGGATGCAATTTACCATGCGGATAGAAGGACTTGCCTTGCACATTGTCAGTAGAGCCATGCTGATGAGGAAGTTTACCTGTGAATAAACTACCACGTGCTGGTGTACATAATGGCACTGTAGTAAATGCATTAGTAAATGTTGTCGCTTCGCTGGCAAATGCTCGCAGATTAGGCAGCTTTGCTGGATGAGCCGCAAGGTTGAGGGTATCCCAGCGCCATTGATCAGTAACAAAAAGCAGCATATTTTTTCGGGTTTTCATTTTTAATCTCCTAACCAAATTTTAAGTGCGAAACTCAGATAGCTCCTTTGAATAAAGATAAAATTGTACATTATATTTAATATATAGTGTACAATCTTAATATCAATTCTACAACTCAAGCGACAAAACACTTAATAGGGGAGCCCTTCAGTGCCAGAAAGTCACACAGAAACCAACCAAACCCCAGCAAAGGGATTACATAAATTAAAGTCGGCTGAAATAGCGTCGATTGAAGCTATCCCAGCCAAAGTTGGCTTAAGAAATCAGTTAGTCATACGTGTTGAAACAAGAGACGGCCTTGTTGGCTGGGGAGAGTCTGGCCTATCGACTCGAGAAAACGCAGTTGTGGCTACAGTAGAGCATTACGCAAAATTCCTTATTGGTAAGGATTCACGTCAAATTGGTCGTATCTGGCAAGAGTGTTACCGAAGTCAGTACTTCGAAGGTGGCCGAGTCTTGACCGCAGCAATATCGGCAATCGACATCGCTTTATACGACCTGCTTGGTAAACGTTTAGGAGTGCCTGTTTATCAGCTGCTTGGTGGCAAACAAAGAGATACTATCCCTACCTTTGCAAGCTTTATGGCTGACTCAATCGATCAGTCTCTTGCCAACACACAAACTCTGGTCGATGCTGGTTGGGATTGCATCCGTATTTACCCTAGCGGCTTTGATGGAAGTACAACGTTCAACCCTCGTGCTTCATTAGGCAATACAGCAAAGCAACTAATAGCCATGCGTGAAGAGTTCGGACCTAACCTCTGCATTGGTATCGACCTTCATCATCGCTACACACCCGCTGAAATTGCAAGTTTTTGCAATATGATGCCTGAAGGAACTCTGGATTTTCTGGAAGAGCCTATTCGCTCTGAAAACCCAAAAGCCTATGCCACGCTTAGAGAGTTAACGAATATTCCTTTTGCAGTTGGCGAGGAGTTCTCTTCAAAATGGCAAGCAGCACCATTTTTGGAACAAGGCTTAACGCAGTTTATGCGCTTCGATGTATCTAATGTTGGAGGTTTCACCGAGGCAATGAAAATAGCTGGTTGGAGCGAGCAGCACTATATTGACTTAATGCCCCACAATCCACTAGGACCAATCTGCACTGCCGCCAGCGTTCATATGTGTGCTGCGGTACCAAACTTATCTTGGTTAGAAACACGACAATCTCCTGTCGAGAACCTTGGTTTTCACGATACCAGCATATTCCCTGTCCAAGCTGAGCTGAAAGGCCCAATGTATATTGTACCTGATGCTCCAGGCTTAGGAATAGAAGTCGATGAGGAAGCCTTACGAGCTTCTGTACCTAATCAGTCTGAGTGCCCGCACCTGGTTAGACCAGATGGTTCAGTAACAAACTGGTAAAGCCAACTGATAAGAGATTATTTTTTGCATAACAAATAACCTCTTATCAGACATTCGTCTTATACGATCGGTAGCTTTTTAAGGCTAACTGACACAATAACTTTATGTACCGGTGTCACAAAAAGCATATATATCTTGCACACTGCATTATTTACATGAATCACTGTACTGGCATGAACTTTAAGGAACATGCGATCAAGTCGTCCTGCACACCTTCATCTTCTGAAAAGCCCAATAGAAATCAGTAATCAGTAATCAGTAATCAGTAATCAGTAATCAGTAATCAGTAATCAGTAATCAGTAATCAGTAATCAGTAATCAGTAATCAGTAATCAGTAATCAGTAATCAGTAATCAGTAATCAGTAATCAGTAATCAGTAATCAGTAATCAGTAATCAGTAATCAGTAATCAGTAATCAGTAATCAGTAATCAGTAATCAGTAATCAGTAATCAGTAATCAGTAATCAGTAATCAGTAATCAGTAATCAGTAATCAGTAATCAGTAATCAGTAATCAGTAATCAGTAATCAGTAATCAGTAATCAGTAATCAGTAATCAGTAATCAGTAATCAGTAATCAGTAATCAGTAATCAGTAATCAGTAATCAGTAATCAGTAATCAGTAATCAGTAATCAGTAATCAGTAATCAGTAATCAGTAATCAGTAATCAGGCTGATTTATTACTTTCTTACCACTAAACAAGATAATTAAATCTTGTTTAGTGGTTTTTAAACAGATTACCCCCCTTGCCGCTCGAATCATCTGCTCAACTCGAAACATGTCGGCAACAGCTAAACAACATGGACAGTTTGTCGTCATTTTTAACCAAACCACGATGAATCGCTTTTCTAAAACCAAACTGACATTTAATGATTCTGAAGGGACGTTCAACTTTTGCTAGAATACTGGCTTTTATGTATTCCGTTTTGATGGGCTGTTTATTTTTTCTAGGGTATTTTTTCTAGGGTATTTTTTCTAGGGTACTTTTTTAAACGTCTTATTTTGCTTGGAATATCTGCAATCAACCAGTCTACTTTGACACCTTTTAACTCTTCTCGCTTTTGAGCACCACGATAGCCAGAATCCGCCGAGACAAAATCTTCTTATCCAGAAAGAAGGTTTGCTGTTTCTGTGATGTCATGAATATTGGCTACTGTTGTGCTGAGGCAATGTGTCAGCCCTGTTCTGGCATCAACACCAATATGGGCTTTTAGGACGAAAAAACACTGCTTACCTTTCTGAGTTTGATGCATCTCAGGATATCTTTCTTTGGCTTATTTTTCGTTGAGCTGGCCACTTTAATAATAGTCTCATCCACAATGGTGCCCTCTTTGAGATAAATGCCTGCATCAGACATTCCTAAATTCAGATAAACCTCAAATCGTTGATTATTTTTTACAAAAAATGGGGCCTTCTTTATGAGTAGCAGTAACTTTACTCAAGCACTAGGACTGACTATAAACTATTGGGAAGTCCAAAATAATAGGATACTTCGGAGTTAGGAGTAGCTCATCAGAACTACGGAATATGCTGATTTTGGCCCTTTAAATAACTTGAATTAGCATTTGTTAAACTAAGCTCTACTGATAGGTTTACGAAATAGCTTTTGTAATGGAAACTGTTACAGTCGACAGTCCAGATACTCATTAAGCGAAAGAGCCGAAACAGAAATGAATGAACACAAGAAACTCATGAAAGCCCTTCATATAGCCCAAAATTTCGGTATTACTAGCATAAATCAGATGATTTTCTTTCTAGAAATAGCCAAAACAAAAGAAGCGGCCCTTTCCGTTCTCGACCTAGCCTCTACAGATGATGCAACCTCTGCTGAATATAAATTTGCTTTAGGGCAATTTCGAAAGCTTTCTTCTGGAAGTAAATATCGCTCTAGTGATGGCTTAAGATTAGCAGAGTATGCAGACACAGGCCGAAACCGACGAGTAAAACTGACAGCAAAAGGCAAACAACTACTAAAACAGCTGGAAGATATAATTCCATATTGATAACTAAACAATTTTAGACGATACAATATCGATATGATCTCAATCATAAGGGTAAACGCACACAGTATTTAGCATCCTATAAGATCAAGCTAAAATCTCTTGGACATGTGTCCAGCCCCCATTAAAAATATTAGAGGTTATACTCTTGGACATGTGTCCAACCCCATTAAACATATTAGAGGTTATAATACCCTTGGACATGTGTCCCTCCTGTGGCACTTTTCACGCGTTCGATGGTTTTGGTCGACACATAACAGGTTGGTTTAGAGTTGGGTAATTTGGGTTTAGTAGCTGCGGAAGGTGTGAACTATGTTCATGATATCGCTGACGGGTACTACGACAATACTTTTAGTTATTCCCTGGGATTTGGCGATGTCGTTCTCTTCTTATGAAGCGACATTTTGCATATAGAGCCTTGTTTTTATTGAGATACAGCAAAGTGCTTGATCAACTCAATGGCGACCTGTTAGTGACAAATTACAGATACTTTTAATCAAAACGTTTTGTTCAGACGAAAAAACCACCAGAGCATGCTTTTTAGGAATCAAGGTAGACATCCCTGATATTAGATACCGTCCATCAAAGCTGCTGATTATCTTTAGTATCAGCCCTTCAAATAAATAGAATTAAATTTTTTAAACTGAGCTCTAATTTGTGGCGATACAACGATAGGCTTTTATAAAACTCAATTTCGGCAAAGATCAGAGCTTTACCTCAGCAGAAGAAATAGCAATTTTATCATTCCCGTGACATTTTCCACACCTGAACAAACAGAAAATTGTTCAAGAAAACAATAATTGTTGCGATGCGTCTTGATCAGAATGATTTTATGAAACATTGCTACCCTTACTGATTTTAATGAATTTTATTACTTTTTTCTTTGAACATATTCTTAGCTGAATACGATGAACCTATAAAATCTTAACCAGATCTCAATACAGTAGCATTTAACTTAGTCTGTATTAATTAACTCAGTACAGCGCTATTAACTCTGTATCATATTAATTAACTCTGTATCATATTAATCAACTCTGTATCATATCAATCAACTCTGTATCATATTAATCAACTCTGTATCATATCAATCAACTCTGTATCATATTAATCAACTCTGTATCATATTAATCAACTCTGTATCATATTAATCAACTCTGTATCATATTAATCAACTCTGTATCATATTAATCAACTCTGTATCATATCAATTAACTCTGTATCATATCCAGTTAATAAAAAACCTTTTATTGTAAATAAATCGTAAAGAATATTGACCAACAAGCCATATTAAATAAATACTATTTTAAAAAGTTTGGGCTTATTTTTTATGATTTTTGTTAATCCAATATTCACTGTACTATTCAGTGAAACAGAATTTGATATAGAACATATTTACATAGGAAATTTCTACAAAGATTTTTCTCATCTCAACACTAGCAAACAAGACGTTATACTTGAACGCACTCCATTTCTATTCAACGATAGATCAAATTATATTTTGCTTAACGATAACGATGAAACCTTAATGAATTCTATAAAATCATTAAAATTTAATTATAAAGTTTTATCGATAATAGTGACCAAAACAAATTTGTCTAAAAATGATTTGAAAGACACCTTTAAATTAATTGATGTAAAAAATAGATTTTACAAAGATCTAGAGAACAATATTAAAAACTTAATAGTTCATGGAAATTATGCATTAAACCATCTATGTAAATCAAAACAAAAACAATTGGGATACATAAATAAAAATCTTCTAAACCAAAAACTCTCATCTCAAACACTATCAAGAATCAATAAAGATATAGATTTAGATTTGTGCAAGAAAATAATCAATGAAAGAGATCTATTTGAAATAGAAGAAGGCAATTTAAAAGCAACATTAAAAAGAATAAAAGAAAAAAACCGCACAATTTTTCTATATGAAATAATATCGAATTCAATAGATTTAAAAATCAATAGCATTTACGATATCGATTTGATATCCGAATATATAATAAAAAATAATTTGACGAAACCATTTCACTACTCACTAATGAAAGATTTATTTTTTAAATTATCAGAAAAATTAAAATCACCTCCCCCTGCAAAATTTTTATTTCAATTAATTATAGACGTTGAAAATAAAAAAAATGAGGATATAGAAAACTATAATTTTTTCATCGATTCATGGGGTAAAAAAGAAGAAGAAAAAAACACCATTCTTAGTTATTTTTCAAATAAGATAGAGACTATTAATGAGCACTAGTAACTTCACTCAAGCATTAGGCCTAACCATTAATTACTGGGACGAGATCGGAATATGGAGTAAAAACAAGCCTATATTAAAAAAATTCTTAACATTTTGTTCTCCTCCGCCATGCATATTTATTCAAAAAGGACTGATAAATAAACTCATAAAATATCACCAAACAGATCTAATTTTATCTTTAGATGATCTAAACTTTTTACTTTCTATTATTGAAAAAACTTCTTACGTAAAAACCACTTCAGTCAATTTTGATGAAGGAGTAGACTACCCAATTTCTTTTGGCATCAACAAAATAATCAATACAAAACGCCATCTTGGGCATGAATTTTTAACCCGTTTTATTTCAAGGTTTATAGCAAACACCTACTCAAAACTAAAATTAATTAGCTATGAAGAAAATGACAGAAAGATCTATAATGCGATTTTAGCAACCCGTGAGCTTACTTTCACAAGCATAGTTAATGCAATGAAGTCTGAAAGTAAATTACCAGATACTACAAAAACCACTTTAAATAAAGATATTCAAAGATATCATGAATATATTAATACTACAATTTACTCTGTTGAAAATAGTTTTTGGAGAGAATTCGATTACCTTCCAATAAGTCCAAGTAAAAAGATATCTAAAAACGATAATGAAGAAACAAATAATAAAGCAAAGGTAATAACCAAAGACCCTTCTTCAACGTCAAAGACGAAAAGAAATAAAAAGCTTACAACTTCAGAAAATCATGTTCCTCGTCTTATATCAACAAAGAAAAAATCATGGAGCACGGCTAAAAAGGAGATCGAATCACATTTTGATTACTCTTCTCTATCGCTTCAGTCAGTACTTGGCTTTATAGCATTCGTTGATGAGAAAAAACCTGAACTAAATAATTTACTAATTTTGTGTTTTTTAACAGGTTTGACTCTTAAGAAAGCGCTTTCTGCTATACGTTCAAGCACTGATACAAAGACATTAAACATATTTATCTCTAATACCCCAACCGACTCAGATCTATGTTCAGAAATAAAATTAAAAATCGCTCCAAACAGCTTTTTACACCTTGATGAAAAGCAACTTACTATAGATCAAATAGTCGATAAAACTGCTGGTAAATTCGCTTATCTAACCAGACAATTTGCAGAATTCAACGGTGGAAACACGCTGCATTTTGATCGTATTGCATCCAACTCTAATCGCCTTCTGTCCCCCCACAGGGATGACATAAGAGTTCACTATTTACGAGGAAGAATAGGCTTTTCGATGAGTGCACCTTTTTCCTATATTTCTGTGACAAATGAAGAAATAGGTATACTTTATCAAGAACGCTTTGATTACTTATCAACGTGTTTAGAGGTACAAAACCATCATTCACTAGAACAACTCAAATGGGATTCAACGCTCGATCAGCAATTTTTAGGTACTAAACGTTTGCCTACAGTTCCTGCATCCAATTTTTTCAAAACCATACGTAATAAGTTTCATAAGACTCACACGAAATTTAACCAGTTTAAAACGGACCAACTTCGTATAGACCTAATTAATCTACAAGAAATATATACTTATTATTTAGAGCAAGTTTTATTTGCAAATCGACCGGATGGCGAGAAGTCGATAACAATTCTGTCCGATGTTCTTGTTCGAAAAGACAAGAATTCACTTAACTATATAGAGTACAAAGCCCTTCCCATTCCTGATACTTACACACAGCAAAGAAATGCTCTTAGCCGCCTTCGCACGGCTACATACAATCACTTTGATTATGTTGATATATCAGATGAACGAACGACCTGTATTTTACATTTTCTAGACAACGGAAACGATGTACCAACCCACTCTGCGCCAAATAGGCAGATTTTAGAAGTGTTGAAGTCATTCGATATAGAGGTCTTATCAGATTCAAACAATACATTGAGACATTCTTCCGGAAACGCTTTAAGACATGACCCAATCACATCAAGAGCCCTACTTGGACACAATGAAGATGGCTTTTACTATTCATCACCGGCTTCATCATCAAACATCACCGATATTCATAAAGATATATTGGCTTATCAAAACAATATTATTAAAGAGTTTGGTTTAAAGGTATTAAATTATGATTTCGATTGATGCATTGAACCGTTGGCCAAACTTAGAAAATGTTCGATTTGACGATGAAAAAAGCGCCACACTAGCTGAGATAGTCTTGGATGCTGTTGATAACAAAAAAAGTATTACCAATTCAACTCTAATGTTAATCAAGAAAAGTCTAACTAAACATCATGAGCTATCTGATGAGAGAAAGCTTACCCGAACTCATTTAAAAGCAGTCAACGATGTCATCTCAAAATTAGAAGCTGTAATTTCCTCCGTTGTTTTTTTTGATTTGATAGGTAAGACAGTCAGGCCAACTGTTATATCACCCGAGCCTGATCAATCTATCTTTCGAAAAATCATTGAAGAAATTGCTTCAAAATCTCCTGAAATCCTGAAATCAAGTGATCACATTGAAAGTGAAGCTCTTTATATTCTGTTATTAATAGATATTGCTATAACCACTGGGCTTCCACTTCAAAAAGCTGAGTTGTTTATTAAAGCACTTCTGAGAAGTCCCTTTGAAAAAACAATATTAATTCCATCAGGTGAACAAGGAAGGCCTGATAAATGTTTGTCTATCATTCCCTCCAATACAGCTCGCTTCCTGTGTGCTTGTTTGCGAAATAGACACTACACACCTATGAAAACTCATAAGTACGAGAGGCATATAATCTCTGTCATTAGTGAAAATACTGATACTGCAAGGGCAATCCCAAAAATTAAGATGAAGCATTTTTATTCTGCTGCCACTAATTTTTTTACTATGAATGGGACAGAAGCAATTCTGTACAGCAGACTATCTGGAAGAACGTTACCTGTATCTCCCCCTTGGGCTGATAAGCACGGCTCTATCATCGGAGAGCCATCTACACATATTAGCAATAGAAAGCGTAATAAAAAAACTCTTGCTCCAAGCGATAGGTTAACTACTGTTCACATAGAAAATCATTCGAGAGCTGATTCAGATGAAGCGTTAGATGACGATGAAATGCACAGACGATTCCTTGCTTGGCAAGAGGTTGCTTATTTCTACCTAGGATATTTAAGATATTGGATTAAGAGCCAAACACTAAGAGGAAAAAGTCATCAGATTGAAATAGCAGGACTGCTGTCAAGATTGACCTGCTCCCAAGCAGAAATTTTGTCTGAAAAAATTGCTAAAAGCACAAAGTGCAATCGCAGCTATGTTGTCGATTTAATTTACGGTATTCATGACAAAGCTCAGGAATCTCTCTATGCTGTTCGACCTAAAGAGCTTCCTTTGGCTAGAGGGTACCCTCTTAGTGATGAAGATAGAGCCTCTTGTGCTATAACCTTCATGTTTGCTTTTGCTTACAATGAACTCGTTGTAGTAAAGAACAAGTCGACCACAGTGTTAGCTAAACTCACCAGTCTATTCTCAAGAAGTCTTTTCGACTATGAACCCGCAATAGATATAGAAGATTGGGATGAAGAGGACTCAAGCCTATTTATACATGAAATATTAATCAATCCAGACTTATCAGCGAACACCAACCAAACAAGGCTTTCCCAATTTTCAACTTTGCTGAACTTTAATCGTTCTAAGCTAGATCTATGGAATGATACTTACTTTCCTATATCTCAAAGTGGTGAGCTCACTACTACGAACAGGCATCAAGTCCTTGGTCAGCAGGAGTTCAATCTTTTTATAGATGCGTTTAAATGTCACTCTAGTATTCAGTCTGATATCACTGTATCGACAGTAATTTTTAAAATCCTCTTTTATGCGGGGCTTCGCCCTGGGGAACTGTCACGACTAACACTGGGCGACATATCTGCTCACAGCGAGGAGGAAATTCTAATCAGAGTACGCAGATTTAAAACACCTGCCTCGAGACGTGCCATTCCGTTGCATCTATTAGCGCCACCAGAGGTTTGTTCAGAGGTCTTTGAATATATTTCTCAGCGCTTAAATCTATTCAGCAAACTAAAAATGACCAGAGCATTTGGCAAAGACAGGAAACCAAGTGAAGCAAGAAAAAGGCTATTGGAAATTGCTGAAGTTAACGATGAGCAGGCACAGTTTTTAAGGACATTTCCACTTTTTAGTAACGCTGAAAAGGTAACAAGAATCGCTCGTGAAGAAATGAAGTTGATTCTTGGTGAAGGAGCGGATTTATACTTGTTAAGACACAGCTATGCCACACATATGTTCTTACGTTGGTATGCGATGAGATACCCAGATGTCATTCATGAGTTACGAGACAGAAATGAATGGTTCTACTCAGATGAAGCCATGACATTACAGCGTCATATTTATCGTCATGGGAATTCAGTCAACCACTCAAAAGAAACTGACATGGTTCATCTTATGAAATCTATGGGGCATCGCTTTGTGGATACGTTTTTCGCAGTCTATTGCCATTCTTATTTTGTGGCCTATAACCACGCACAGAAGAAACTGGTGGCGCAACGTGGATGGGAGGATTTACCAGTGAGTACAGGTTTCATTCAAGCCAATTTTCCTAAAATGAAGTCACGAACGAGCGTTGCACAAATAAAAGATAAAACTTTAACTGGTGTGATTGATTTTTATAGAACACAACAGTAGTAAAATAGCTGATTACCTTATGTTTCGTATAACACAAAGAAACGCCACTTCAGCCTATCCTTGAAGTGGCGTTTTACTACTGCTCAAATGAATTTTCTACGATAGTTCAATTATATAACGCCGTTCTTTTTTTACTCCCTTGAAGCAATAAACTGCGCCATTACGTAATGACAAATAAGGTAGTTTTAGCTCTACGCTCAAGCATCCGCTCGCATCACAAATTTTAATGGGAGTTGTCTCACCATGAGTATCATTAGCTAACCCCTCAAGGCGATAACTTCCAATAAAAGCATTGTAAGACGGGATACTTTTCACAGATGGGTACAAACCAATTACATTATTAAGGTATGGCGGTTTGAAAAAAACCTGATTACCGTGTATCTCTAAATTCAGTCTCCCGAGAAGAAAACTGAGCCCTACCATCTCCTCTTGTTCATTTAAGCGGTTTATTTGTTCAGAGACCCAAGAACTAAAAGCCAATTCATCAACAACGCCCAAACCTGTGCCAAACTTTTCAACAACTTTTTTTAATTCATCGTCACTCAATGAGTGCAACAGATCAAACATAACATCCTGAACTGAACGGTGAATCAAAGGTAATTCACTCACAATATTGCTCATAATTCACCTCCATTCACTTCAAAACCGCTAGACATAAGAAGCGTTTCAAAAGCAGAACCGTCACGACGAGTCAGATTAGGCACATAACGTGAATAGACGGTAAATAGCATTTGAGTGGTGGTATGGCCCATTTGTCTTGCGATCCACTCAGGATTCTCCCCTGCTGCTAACCATAAAGTCGCAGCTGTATGTCGCGTTTGATAAGGTTTTCTCTTTTTGATACCGATTTTTTCAAGTGTTGGGTACCAAATACGCTGAGTTACATTACGATGTTCATAGCTGCCACCAGCACGATTACAAAACACGAATTTAGAATGCCCAAAGGAGACTTTCTTTTGTTCTAACAATGCCTCATACACAGGTGGAGACATTTCTACTTCACGACGTGATTCAAGTGTCTTAGTCGTATCAATACGCCCCTGCACGACGGTTTCTCTCACAAAAATTTGTCGGTTTTCAAAATCAACGTACTGCCATTGCAATCCATCTATTTCCCCAGTACGTAAACCAGTAAAAAAGCGCACTATGTAGTAATTACGAAAATCTGGACGTACATAGCGAATAATCTTCTTCACTTCATCCAGCGTAAAAGGCTCAATATCAATTCGAGGTACTTTTAGGGGTTTTAATCCGATAGCAGGCGACGTAAACTCATATCGGTCGGCGGCATCATCTAAAATCATTCTTAGTGGCGTCATAATGTGGTTAATCCTATCGTTAGAAAGCTCACTGTCCCCTGTTTCGTGGTTCACTTTGGCGAGAGATGCACGAAATTTCAGGATCATGGCTTTGGTTATGTTGCCGACTCTTTCTTCCCCAAAATACGGGACGAGACGGGTATCTAAAGTTCCTTTTATAGAAGTCCGGTAAGACCGTTTCCATCGTAAAACATTCTCTTCAAGCCACTCTTGTGAGAACTCAGAAAACAACGGCGTATCGGGTCGTTTTTGAACCTCAGTGACAACGTTATTAACCATCTCCTTTTTTACTTTCGGTACTTTTTTACTTCCCGGAAAGAACTTCTCATAATCGAACTCTCCGGTTTTAAGCGCTAATTCAATCTTCTTAACCGCCGCCTCCATACGCTTCATATTGGCAGGCGTATTTTCTAACTTGGTGTATTCCTTACAACGCTTACCTTGATACCGAAAATCAAAATAGAGCTTATCGTTTCTTGTTCCAACGCTAGCCACGGTAAACACCTCCTGAGGCCATTGGGATCAAATCATCCACTTCATTACTTTTAGCCGTTGTAAACATCTCAGCTTCAATCGGCTCCCAAACGTAAAGCACTTTGCGACCATTAAAAGGTCGTATGTAGTGCGTTCCCTCAATAAAGCTATTGTCTCTAAGAACGTCATTGATATATTTAGGGTGATACTTGATACGAACAGATAACTCTTTAGCCGTTAAATAAGTACTCATAAAAGTGACCTCCAATCACATTTGAAGAATATAAATGACACTATACATCATCTTTTGTGACTGGCAAGCACATTTATAGATTATTTTTCACTTTCTTGAATAACTCGGGCATAATCCATATACCGTAAAAGCGAGATAGAAATGATTAGATTCAAACTAAAAGAGCTCATAGCTCTAAAAGAGAGAGAAGAAGGGAGACGCATCGGTTTGCAAGAAATTGCAGATGCGACAGACATTCACAGAACCACCCTTTCAAAGCTTCAAAACCCTAATGGTTACAACACCAATACGGAGAATTTGGATAAACTTTGTACCTATTTTGGGTGTGAATTAAGTGATCTTGCAGAACATGTTGCTCTTGAAACAAAGTAATAAATACTTAGACGATTAGGTAGACCCCCAAGTGAACGCAGTTGAAATAGAAGAAGCCATCAGTGAGTTAGCCGAAAAACCATTTGAGGCTGGAAGCTTTCCCTATGAATTTTTAGCCGCTTTTGGCAATAAGGAAACCACCATTAAACGCCTAAAAAGTGGTGTTACAAATGCTTCAGACTTCGAAGATGGTGTGTTGCAGCGTAATCATATTCATATTCTTGTATGTGATGAAAATACCGTAACAGAGTCACTAGAAAAGCTAAAAAACAGTAAAGCCACCACTAAAGCAAAAGCGAAATTCATACTCTCCACTGATGGTATAAATCTAGAAGCAGAAGAAATTACCTCCGGCGAAACCATTGCCTGCTCTTATGCCAAATTTTCAGATCACTTTGGTTTTTTTCTACCTCTGGCAGGTATTTCGACTGTTAAGCAAATTCGCGAAAGCGCCTTTGATATAAAAGCTACTGGTCGTCTAAATAAGCTCTATATTGAGCTGCTGAAAAACAACCCAGAATGGGGAACCGAAAAACGCCGCCACGATATGAATCATTTTATGGCACGTTTGATCTTCTGCTTTTTCTCGGAAGACACGCAAATCTTCAATGGCGATGATTTATTTACTGCCACCATTTCCCAAATGAGTGCGTCAGACTCGTCCAATACCCATGAGGTGATTAGCGAAATCTTTCGCGCTATGAACACCAAAATAGACCTCAGAGAGAAAGAAGGTATTCGTTCTTGGGCAAATGGTTTTCCTTATGTAAATGGGGGGCTATTCTCTGGCAGTGTCGATGTCCCTAAATTTACCAAGATTGCTCGATCATACCTTTTACATGTTGGTAACCTTGACTGGAAGCAAATCAACCCCGATATATTTGGCTCAATGATACAAGCGGTTGCTGATGACGATGAACGTGGTTCTTTAGGAATGCACTACACCAGTGTACCAAACATCTTAAAGGTACTTAATCCTCTGTTTTTAGATGACCTAAGAGCACAATTGGACGAAGCTGACGACAATCCAAGAAAACTCTTAAACCTACGTAAACGAATTTCTACTATTCGTGTGTTTGACCCAGCATGTGGCTCGGGCAACTTCCTTGTGATTGCCTACAAACAAATGCGAGAGATTGAAGCTGAAATCAATAAACGACGTGGTGAAGCGGACAGCCCAACAAGTATTCACATCACTAATTTTCGTGGCATTGAAATCAATGACTTTCCTGCTGAAATTGCTCGTCTTGCTTTAATCATCGCCGAATACCAATGTGATGTTCTCTACCGTGGTCAAAAACTCGCTTTGATGACGTTTCTACCACTTGATTCAGAAAACTGGATAGTCTGTGGTAACGCGCTTGAAATGGATTGGTTATCTGTTTGCCCTGCAACTGGTACTAAAGTTTATATTAATGGAGATGATTTATTTTCCATAAGCGAAGAGCAATCTCATGTTGATTTTAAAAACGAAGGTGGTGAAACTTATATTTGCGGTAATCCTCCTTATTTAGGTAGCAAGCGACAATCAAATAAACAAAAACATGATTTAGCAAACGTGACGAGTCATCTATCTAAAAACTGGAAGTCATTAGACTATGTCTCGGGATGGTTCATAAAAGCTATGCAATATGGCCTTAAAACAAAGACGTCATCAGCTTTCGTTGCAACTAACTCAATTTGTCAGGGGCAGCAAGTACCTATTTTATGGCCCTTAATTCTTGAAAATGGATTTGATATTAGCTTTGCTCATTTATCATTTAAATGGACAAATCTTGCTAAACAAAATGCGGGTGTGACGGTAATAATTGTTGGCATTAGTAATATTCCAAGAAAAGAAAAGAAAATATTTTCCATAGATCGCAATAACGACACAAAAGAAAAAACAGTTGAAAATATTAGCCCATATTTGATTAATAGTAGTAATACTATCGTAACACCACTCACTAAAAACATTTCAGGATTACCAGATATGTTTAGAGGCAATTCCCCAACTGATGGGGGCAACTTAATTTTTGAGAAGCATGAGCTAGCTGATTTAAATTTATCAAGCCTTAACGCTAAAAAATTTATCAAAGTTTTTATAGGCTCAAGAGAAATTATTTCAGGTCAAAAAAGATACTGTATATGGATTGAAGATCATAAAGTAAAAGAAGCTTTAGCAATTAGCTCGATTAAAGATAGAGTAGAGAAAGTAAAAGAGTTTAGGTTATCAAGTAATAAAAAAGCTACTGTGAATGCCGCTTCATGGTCTTATAGGTTTGATGAGCGTAAGCCCATTCCTCAAAAAAATATAATTGTAATTCCAGTTATTAGTTCTGAAAATAGACATTATTTGCCAGTAGATATTATGCCTTCAGGTACTATTATTTCCAATAAAGCATTTTCTATAGAGTTAGATGATGTATGGGTTTTCTCTCTAATCTGCTCTCGGCTAAATATCTGTTGGGTAGGTGCTGTTTGTGCCAGAATGAGAACTGATTATTCTTATACTAATACTGTTGGCTGGAATACTTTTCCAGTACCTACACTTACCGAAAAAAACAAAAAAGATTTAACTCGCTGTGCCGAAGACATTCTGCTCGCCCGTGAAGCCCATTTCCCCGCAACGATTGCAGATTTATACGATCCAGAGAAGATGCCTGAAAACTTACGACGTGCCCATGATCGTAACGACGAGATATTAGAACGCATTTATATTGGTCGACGATTCAAAAACGACACTGAACGCCTTGAAAGGCTATTTGAGCTCTATACCAAAATGACCGGCAAACTGTACAAAAGCAAAGCCATGAAAAAGGACGCTTAACTATGACGGACAAGAAAGACATTCCTTCTGTAACAGTAAATTACGCACAAAATGGCAATTCTAAGAAGTCTAATGAGTTAGGCATGCGCTCCATGCAAGAGCGTGCTTATGAAAAGCGTGGTGAACAATATTTATTAATTAAATCGCCACCTGCTTCAGGAAAAAGCCGGGCTTTGATGTTTGTCGCTTTAGATAAGCTAAATAATCAAGGTATTAAAAAAGTTATTGTAGCAGTCCCTGAAAAATCCATTGGTGCTAGCTTTAATGATGAAGCTTTATCTGAATATGGTTTTTATTGGGATTGGCAAGTCATCCCTAAATGGAATTTGTGCAATGCGCCGGGAGAAGATGGCAAAAAGGCTAACTCTGTAAAGACATTTATAGATAGCCAAGATCAAATATTGATTTGCACTCATGCGACTTTTCGCTCTGCAATCAAGCATTTTGGCGTAGAGGCTTTTGACGATTGCTTAATCGCTATTGATGAATTCCACCATGTGAGCGCCGACCCAGATAACAAACTTGGCAATCAGCTCGGTCAGCTCATCGCTCGTGACAAAGCGCATATTCTTGCGATGACAGGTTCTTACTTTCGAGGGGATGCTGTTGCCGTACTTTCACCAGACGATGAAGCCAATTTTGACACCGTCACTTACACCTACTACGAACAGTTAAATGGTTATGAATATCTTAAAACGCTGAACATTGGTTACTATTTTTACTCCGAATCGTATGTGAACGATTTACTCAGCGTATTAGATTTGAACGAAAAAACCATAATCCATATTCCAAATGTTAACTCTCGGGAAAGTACTCGACGTGGCAAAGTAGCTGAAGTAGAAGACATCATTAGCCAAATTGGCGAATGGCAAGGCATTGATCCTGATACGGGATTTCAATTAGTTAAAGCATTATCAGGTAAAATAATTAAAATTGCTGACCTTGTTGATGACTCCTCAAAACGTGATCTTGTTTCAGCCGCATTGAAGCGGCCAGAAGCGAAACATGACAGAGACTTTGTGGATATTATTATTGCATTAGGTATGGCAAAAGAAGGGTTTGACTGGATTTGGTGTGAACACGCTTTAACCGTTGGTTATCGAGCAAGCTTGACAGAAATTATTCAGATTATCGGACGAACCACTCGTGATGCTCTAGGTAAAACACACGCGCGTTTCACTAACTTAATTGCAGAACCTGATGCCTCTCAGGAAGCAGTGACCGATGCAGTAAACGATACACTAAAAGCCATTGCCGCCAGTTTATTAATGGAACAAGTGTTAGCGCCTCGTTTTAATTTCACGGCTAAGAACCCTCAAAATGAAGCAAAGTCTGGCTACGACTACGGTGAAGCGGGTTATGATCCAGCAGGGAATAATGTGGGGTTTAATCAAGAAACAGGCCAGTTCAATATTGAGATTAATGGGTTGGTCGAACCAAAAAGTGACAATGCTAAGCGTATCTGTGAAGAAGACATTAACGAGGTAATTACGAGTTTTATTCAAGATAAGACCGTTCTAGAAAGAGGCGTCTTTGATGATGAAGTCGTCCCAGAAGAGTTAACTCAGGCTCGAATGGGCAAAATTGTTAAAGAAAAATACCCAGAGCTTGATGAGGATGACCAAGAAGCGATTCGTCAACACGCCATCGCTGCACTCAATATAACTCAACAAGCGAAAGAAGTGCTCAATACTTACCAAGAAAATGAAAAGGTAGGCAGTACGGCGTTTATCGATGGTGTTAGGCGCTTTGCCGATGTACGCGATTTAGACATGGACTTAATTGACAGTATTAACCCATTTAAAGAAGCTTATAATATTTTAGCGAAAGCCATGAATGAAGAAAGCTTGTTAGCAGTAAAAGCGATCATCACAGGTAAACGAGTTAACTTAACTCCTGAAGAAGCTAGAGATTTAGCCCTTAGAGCATTAAAATTCAAGAAAGAGCGAGGTCGTTTGCCCTCACTTAACGCCGCTGATCCTTGGGAACAAAGAATGGCCGAAGGCATTGCTTATTTGGCACGAATGAAAGCAGAGGCTAACAATGGCTAAATCAAAATTTACCGATGAAGATGACCTACTCTTAGCTGAACTTGGTGTTGAAATTGAAGTTAAAAAAGCACCTAAGAGAACCGCAAAAGAAGAACGAGTTATTGCTGGCTTTGAAGAAATTCAACGTTTTTTTGAAGAAAATAGCCGCCCTCCTTTACACGGTGAAGATAGAGATATTTTCGAAAGAATCTATGCAACAAGGCTGGATAGTATTAGAGCTAACAAAGAAGCGGTTACGCTTATTCAAGATATGGATCATCAAGGGCTACTTGTTGCAGATAATCAAGTAACCGAAACTCAAGCAACCTACGACACGGATGATGAATTACTAGAGGCTCTTGGGGTAATGCCACCTAAAGAAGGTGATGTCACTTTACTAAAGCATGTTAAAACGAGAGCAGAAGTAAGAGCTGCTGAAGAAATCGCTACACGAACGCTTTGTGAAGACTTTGAAACCTTTGAGCCTATGTTCGAGCTTATACAAAAAGAGCTTAAGGCCGGCTTACGTGACTCTTTACTGATACCTAAAAATGTTCAAAAGCTGCCTGAAGTAAAGCAAGGTGATTGGTTCATTTTATTTGGACAAAAAGCGTATATCGCAAGCTTCAGTAAAGAAAAAAAGTTTGGCTATGATAATAATGATTATAGATTGAGAGTTATCTACGACAATAAAACAGAAAGTGATCTATTACTACGATCTTTGCAAAAAGCATTAGAACGTGACGAAGGAAGTCGAAGAATTATTGATCATGGCGCTGGACCACTCTTTTCTAATGCTCAGGAAGACGGTGATTTGGAAAGTGGCACTATTTATGTTCTTCAGAGCCTCTCTGAATTCCCTTACATCAAAGATAATCGCCAAGTGATCCACAAGATAGGGGTTACTAGCGGGAAAGTAGAGCGACGCATATCCAGTGCTAAAGAGGACCCTACCTTTTTAATGGCCGAGGTTGAGATTGTTGCAGAATATCAGCTTTTTAACATTAATAGGACCAAACTAGAGGCATTACTTCATCGTTTTTTCGAAGATGCGAAGCTAAGCGTTACTATCACTGACCGTTTTGGCAAACCCATTATTCCAAGAGAGTGGTTTTTGGTTCCTTTATCAGTGATTGATGAGGTTGTGGAGAAGCTAAAAGATGGGTCACTAACGGATTATCGCTATGATACAAAAAGCGCAAAGGTGGTAGAAATCTAAAGAAGTGGTCTCATCATAAGGAACGTACCGCCAATATGCTCTTTATGATGCCACCAATTGCATTCTCTAAAGGAAGAAGTAGATGTTTCTAAGGAAAGATAAAAAACAAAATCCGCGTTTTGAAAATGTTATCCGACGTGCTAATGAACTACTCGAAAACAAAAATCTCGATGGCTTAAAAGATCTAATCAAACTTTGTCTACGCCCTATTCAGTCTAATCACCTTTTGTCTGCTTACATCGAAGATGACCATGAAGGTGTCGAGTCACTTCTTTGGAGGGACTCTCTAGGTTTTTTAGCGCCGATTAGAATTACACTGAATGATGGCACAATGATAACGAAAACCTTTAGTGAGTGGTGCTGGTCAGAGTATTGTCTTATAAACAACAAGCAAGCTATTCCATCATTGTCTTTAACAACCGATATCGTATTACCTACTCCTTGGGAGCCGAGCCGAATTATTAGAAATTTAGGTTCAATTGGTGAAAACCGAAAGCAGGGTAAGTTTATTCAAGAACCAAATCATAGCGTGATTTATCAATATCCTTTAATGATTGGCTGGGTTACTGGCGGTAATCACTCAATAATGCAAGGTATATTAACCGGCGGATATATTAAGCCTGATGAATTACATGATATTTCAATTCTACTTGATGCAGTTAGTTACAATGGAAAAAACTGGATTGAGAATAATAAAGGAAAAGCCATTGGCCAACCTCTATACGAAGAATTCGGTTATTGCTGGGAGATAGCTAAAAAAATCGCCCTTTTAGAAACATCACCATATAAAAAATATCTATCACAGAGAAAGGAGTAGCTGTATGGCACTTTATCACATAGGAGACAACACACTTACTCCAATCAGAAAAACAGCTTTCGAACAGGAAGCATTAAGAGAGCGTCAAGATATACAGCGACTTCTTAAAGAAAATATTGAAGTATTAGAAGATGACTTACTAGTCATTTCAGAAGAGTATGGAGAATTCGAAGAATCGCGCCGACGCATAGATCTTCTAGCAGTTGATAGCGATGCCAACCTAGTTGTAATAGAAATCAAACGCACTTCTGATGGCGGTCATATGGAGCTTCAAGCTATTCGTTACGCTGCAATGATTGCAAATATGACGTGGGAGAATGCCATTGATGCGTACGACCAATATTTGGACTCTATAGAAGATGCAGAAACGAAGTTACTCGACTTTCTAAAGTGGGATGAGCCTAAAAGGGATGAATTCGCGAACCGTATTCGCATTATTTTAACCTCTGCGGATTTTTCAAAAGAGATTACAACATCAGTTCTATGGCTGAATCAAATGGACCTTGATATTACCTGCATACGACTTGAACTTTTTAAGCTAAATAATGAGCTCATCATAAACTCTCAACAGATCATTCCGTTACCAGAAACTGAAAGCTATCAAATAGCAGTTAGAGAGAAACGTAGAGAAATACAAGCTGCCAAAGAATCAAATAAAGACAGATCCACTTATACACTGCTGATGAATAATGAAGTGTATGAAGAAGGGTTTAAAAAATCTGATCTAGGTTACATAGCTGTTACGGCATTAAACGAATACGGCTTGCTTGATCAAGCTGCATTCGAATTTTTAAGAGCTGATAAGTCCTGTAGTTTTCAGTTGCTTAAAACTTTAGATGAAATAACAGACAATGAAAAAAAATATTCTAAGTACCGCTATAAAAAACAGCCCGAAATTATCTTCAACAACGAAGGCTACTTTGTAGCACGAAATTGGGGAGTTCTTCACGTAGATGGATTTATTGAAAAACTTGCGAATCAATTCAAAATATTAAAAATATTACAGGATTAAGAACGCTAAAAATTAAACTAGCTTAAAGGGTAAAGGTCACTAAAAAGCAGCAAAAAAACAAAGATGGGATCAAAGTGGTATCAATCTGGTCCCTTTTTGGTCCCAATTCAGATACAAAAAAGCCGAACACTGGGTTCGGCTTTCGTAACTTACTGAGTAGTAAGTATAAATTTTGGTAGGACTAGGCGAATTCGAATCGCCGACCTCTACCATGTCAAGGTAGCGCTCTAACCAACTGAGCTATAGTCCTAAAAGTGTTGGCTATTATACGCAGGGGGTTGGTTTTGACAAGCCCTCGCCTGTACTTTTTGAAGCCTTTATTTCAAATAAATTACTCATTGGTTGGGATGAGTAATTCGTGCCCTATTACTTCGTCAATCAGGTCATAAGGCACTTTGTATTTTTTCCCTTTGAATTTTACGAGAGCATGGTCGTAGCACATTTCTATCACGGTGCAATTAACAATGACGCCGTTGTCGATGACTCTGACTATGTTGTAATTTCTTAAGGTAATCGCCATTTTTTTATAGTTCCCAGTCTATTTAAGATTCACCAACATCTTTTAATTTTCTCTGAAGCTGGCGTATTTGGTCTCGATAGCCGGCTGCCAGTTCAAATTTCAACTCTTCAGATGCAAGGGTCATTTCTTTCTGTAGTTGAACCATGGCTTTACGAACTTGAGCCACGTCTTCCATACTTTCTACTTGATAATCTTTTGCGGTTTCAGCCACTTTCTTGGTTTTGTTACCGCGCTTGCCCGCTCCAGGGTTATAAGCCCCTTCCATGATGTCTTCAACTGACTTAGTAATACCAACAGGCGTAATACCATGCTCTTTATTATGTGCGACTTGTTTTTCTCGTCGACGGTCTGTTTCACTGATCGCGCGCTCCATTGACCCAGTAATTCGATCTGCATAAAGAATGGCTTTACCATTCACATTACGAGCAGCACGGCCAATAGTTTGTATTAAAGATTTTTCTGAACGCAAGAAGCCTTCTTTGTCTGCATCCAAAATAGCTACTAAACTCACTTCTGGAATATCCAAGCCTTCTCGTAATAAGTTGATACCGACCAGTACATCAAACTCACCCAGACGAAGATCTCGAATTATCTCAACCCGTTCAACCGTATCAATATCTGAATGCAAATAACGAACTCGAATGCCATGCTCATTCAGGTAGTCACTTAAATCTTCCGCCATGCGTTTGGTTAAGGTTGTCACCAGAACTCGCTCACCAATTGGCACTCTGAGGTTAATCTCAGATAACAGATCATCGACTTGAGTGGCAACAGGACGAACTTCTAAAACAGGGTCAATAAGCCCTGTCGGTCTAACAATTTGCTCTACAACCCAATCTTGATGTTCCTCTTCGTACTTTCCTGGAGTTGCGGACACAAAAATGGTTTGTGGTTTAATTTGTTCCCACTCTTCAAATCGCATTGGTCGATTATCCAGAGCTGAAGGCAAGCGGAAACCGTATTCAACAAGGTTCTCTTTACGAGATCTGTCACCTTTATACATGGCACCAATCTGTGAAACGGTCACATGGGATTCATCGATAACTAAAAGCGCATTGGCTGGTAAATAATCAAATAAAGTCGGCGGTGGCGAACCTTCTTCTCGGCCTGATAAATAACGTGAATAGTTTTCTATTCCCGAGCAATATCCTAACTCTTGCATCATTTCTAAATCGTAACGAGTACGTTGTTCAAGACGCTGTAGCTCGACCAATTTATTCAGAGATTTCAATTGCTCTAAACGCTCATCCAGTTCGACTTTAATACGAGCAATGGCAGCATCCACAGTTTCTTTTGGCGTTACATAGTGCGTTTTAGGGTAAATCGTCACTCGTGGTACTTTGCGAATCGTTTTGTTAGTAAGAGGATCAATCATCGACAAGTTTTCGACTTCATCATCGAAGAGCTCAATACGCACTGCAATGTCTTCTGAATCGGCAGGAAACACTTCAATCACATCACCACGCACTCGAAAATTACCGCGCTCTAATACAAGGTCATTTCGGGTATATTGCAGCTCAGCCAAACGACGTAATATGGCACGCTGATCAATTCGATCACCTCGATCAAGGTGCAACATCATTTTTAGATAGGACTCAGGATCACCTAAACCGTAAATAGCAGAAACCGTTGCCACAATGATAACGTCTTCACGTTCTAATAAAGCTTTGGTCGCAGACAGTCGCATTCGCTCTATATGCTCGTTAACAGAAGCATCTTTTTCAATAAAAGTATCAGAGGCAGCAACGTAAGCTTCAGGTTGATAATAATCATAATAGGAAACAAAATATTCCACGGCGTTGTTCGGAAAGAATTCTTTGAATTCACCATAAAGCTGAGCCGCTAATGTTTTGTTGTGTGCCATCACAATTGTTGGGCGTTTAACCTGAGAAATAACATTGGCGATGGTGTAGGTTTTACCGGAGCCAGTTACACCAAGTAACGTTTGATGGGCTAAACCCGCTTCGACACCTCGAACAAGTTTCTCGATGGCCTTTGGCTGATCGCCTGCAGGTGAGTAAGGTGAAACGACTTGAAACTCTTGCGACACGGATTTTTTCCTAAGCTTTACAATCGACTTTACAGGATAACAAATCTTAGAAGACACGTCTGATTTTTAAATGACATTCGCAGAGAATTAAGATTCAACTTTACTCACTCACCCTCCGCATATACCATAAAGAGATAAGCATATAACGAATAATAAAATTACAACCACAAGAATTGGCAATTATCAATTCGCTCGTCTCACACTTCATAAATAGCGTAAACATACAATGAAACTGAACAAGCTCCTTCCAGCCCTTACTTGGCTAAGAACCTATACTCGACTAGATCTACAGCACGACACTATTTCCAGTATTGTTTTCACCATCATGGTTATACCGCAAAGTTTAGCCTACGCTATGTTGGCTGGGTTACCTGCAATTACAGGCTTATACGCGAGTATTTTGCCTTCAATTTTGTACTCCTTATTTGGAACAAGTCGTACATTGGCCGTTGGACCCGTAGCATTAACCTCTGTGATGACAGCCTCTGTGGTAATGCCTTTTGCGGTTTCGGGTACAGAGCAATACGCTACCGTTGCTATTTTACTTGCCTTCTTGTCTGGTGTGTTTTTACTTGTACTGAGCTTGCTACGCTTAGGGTTTTTAACTAACTTGCTGAGCCATCCAGTCATTTCTGGTTTTATTAGCGCTTCCGCACTACTTATTGTCATTGGCCAATTAAAGTACTTATTAGGTATCCAATCTGAGGGCGACACACTTATTCCCTTAATCACCAGCTTATATGAACATCTAAACGATATAAATTTACCAACATTCATTCTGAGTGCTATATCGATTATTTCGCTTCTTCTAGTCCGCCGTCATTTCTCAGCATTTTTAAAATACATAGGTTGTTCAGCAAAAACCGTACAATTATTTGGAAAGTCAGGACCTGTTTTGATTGTTGTGCTTGCCACAGTAGCCGTCGCTGCTTTATCCCTAGACAAGCTTGGTGTCAGTATTATTGGCGCTGTTCCCAATGCGATTCCTAGCATCAATGCAAAATTAATTGATTTAGATATGGTCTTGAAGTTATTACCTGGCGCTTTTCTAATTAGCATTGTTGGCTTTGTTGGATCAGTTTCTGTTGCACAATCATTTGCCGCCAAACGTCGTCAAGATATCGACCCAAATCAAGAATTGGTCGGACTTGGTTTAGCTAATATAGGTTCTGCATTATCTGGCGCTTTTCCTGTTACAGGTGGCTTTTCACGTACCGTTCTGAATGCAGACTGTGGTGCTAAAAACCCGATGACGGGGATTATTTCCGCCCTTTTAATTTTGTTAATTTTGCTCTTTCTAACACCTTTATTTTTCTATCTACCTAAAGCTATTTTGGCGGCAATTATTTCGATATCTATGATGCAACTTGTCAGCATAGAAGATCTACGTCACTTGTGGCGTTTTTCTAAAAAAGAAGCAGTTCTTCTATTAGTGACTTTTTTCGTTGTATTGGTAGAAGGTATGCAAACAGGTTTAATTTCTGGTGTCGTGCTGTCTTTATTGTTTTTCCTATGGCACACAAGTCATCCGCATATAGCGATTGTTGGACGAGTGCCAGGTACTGAACACTTTCGAAATGTTCAACGTTTTACCGTAGAAACGCATCCAAGTATTCTTACTATACGTATTGATGAAAATCTTTTTTTGCAAATGCGCGCTCTCTTGAAGAAAGACTACAAAGCCTAGTTTCACAAAATTCAGCCATTAAACATCTCGTACTAATGTGTACCGCCGTTAACATGATTGATGCCAGCGCGCTGCAAAGCTTAGAGAAGATTCTTGACCGTTTAAACGACGCTGGCGTAAAACTTCATTTATCCGAAGTAAAAGGTCCAGTGATGGATAAGCTAAAAGATTCCGACTTAATAAAGCATTTAAGTGGCAAGGTTTTTCTGACTCAACATCAAGCCATAGAAGAGTTGGAAGAGAAACAAGCCAAGACTTAATTGGCTTGTTTCGAACACGACAAATTAGCTATACAGTTAAGCTAGTTTGTCGCTTCTTCCGTATGTATTACTTGGATAAGGTCTTTATTTCGCTCCAAAAGCCCAGCACCAATACCTTTCACTTCTAACAATTGCTCAATAGAGTCAAAACGACCATTTTCCTCTCGATAAGCAATAATAGCTTCCGCTTTCTTAAGACCAATACCTGACATAACCGCAGCAAATTGAGGTGCTGTAGCTGTGTTTATATCAAGAGGCATCGCAGCAAAAAGAGAAACAGGCATAAAAGCCAAAGAAAACACAAGAAGTAAACGAGAAACGCAAACACGGAATATACGAGTTAAAGTCATCATAATAAAATCCTTTTTAACAATTCTTTCTTAAAGAAACCATGGCATCCTGCCAATAAAAAAACCACTTAGCGTTTCAACATTCAAAGCCGAAACAGTAAGTGGTTTTAGAGTAAAAGCTTTTTAAAAAGACTTCAACTGTCATTATTTAACAATTTACGCAACGACACCCAAATCACTATTTACTTGAGTCAACACAGCAATAGGGTCAGTTGCCTGCGTAATAGGGCGCCCCATTACAAGATAATGACTTCCAGCAGCCATGGCTTCCGCAGGTGTCATAATACGCTTCTGATCACCTTGATCAGAGCCTACAGGACGAATACCAGGGGTTACCAAGACAAAATCCTTTCCGAGCTCAGAAGACAGCATATTGGATTCCTGCGCAGAACAAACCACACCATCCATTCCAGACGATTTAGCTAACGCAGCTAGACGTTTTACATGTTGTTCTGGAGTAGCATCAATACCTATTTCAACTAAATCAGACCGATCCATACTGGTTAATACTGTTACGGCAATTAAGAGTGTATTTTGATCTGATAGCTGCTGTAGAGCATTGGCAGAAGCTTCCATCATTCGACGACCACCAGTTGCATGCACGTTCACCATCCATACACCAGCTTTCGCAGCGACACTCACTGCATTAGCAACTGTATTTGGGATATCATGAAACTTTAAATCAAGAAATATCTCGAAACCAAGTCTATGTAATTCATCTAAAATTGCAGGGCCAGCAGTCGTAAATAACTCTTTTCCCACTTTGACTCGACACTGACTAGGATCAAGTCGTTTTGCCATTTCAATGGATTGCGTCATGGTTGGGAAATCTAGGGCAACGACTACAGGTGATTGACAGCTCATTCAGTGTCCTCTTTTGTTCAGTGTTTATAATTCGTTTTTGTATACTTTATTGGCGTGTAATTTATTCATCACTTATATCTTATTCGCCTTCTAAACCATGAATTGGCTTCACCATACCCCAACTTTTACAGCTTGGACACTGCCAATGTAATTGATGGCCAGGAAAGCCACATTGGCGACATTGGTATTTATGCTTGGCTTGGATGAGTTGATCTATCAATTCAAAAAGTACCACCAGGTGTTGTTGGTTATAACCATCTGAATCAGCCAACTGTAAATTAATCAGCTCTTTGAACCCCTTAATGGTGGGGTGCAGTCTTAATTGTTCAATTAAGAACATCTCAGCATAGTCTTTGTCTGTTTCCATATAATGCTGGACCAACGCCATAATTAAAGCGGTCGATGGTTTTTGCTGATTCTGTTCTTGTAAAAATTTAATGTAACCACTACTCCCCCAAACTTTTTGATAACACTCTTTTAACTTAGGAATGATGATGGAGATAAACTCAGGATCTTGCTCTGCAGCGTGCTTTAACTCTTTAATGGCATCACGGTAACGACGCTGACTATTCAACACATCAGCTGCACCTATACTCGCCCTGACGCAACTGGGGTCGACTCCCAAAGCTGACTTGTAATGATCAAAAGCAGGTTTTAATTGATCCTTCTTTTGAAACTCCTCAGCCATTTCACAGTGGAAATGTGCCAAGCGTTTAATTTCTTTTTTAGCCGAAGTTTCTTTAACTAACTCAGTACCAATTTGGATTGCTTTATCCCAGCTTTGCTCAAACTCGTAAAGATCAACAAGCAAACCAAGAATTTTTGGCTGAAACTCACTTTTCTGTGATGTAGACGCCATGTTTAACAATAAGCGCCCGGCCCTGTCTAACAAACCTGCAGACATAAAATCACTGGCGAGTTCAAGCTGAACCATACGCATTTCACGTTGCGATATTTCAGGACGAGCAAGAAGGCTTTGGTGAATATTAATGGCTTTTTGTATCTCACCTTTTTTACGGAATAAATTCCCTAAAGTAAGGTGGATATCAAACGTATCGGAATTAACTTCGAGAGAATCAACAAAGGCATCAATTGCCTCTGAATGTTGATCATTAAGCAGATGATTTAAACCACGGAAATAATCATTAGGAATGCTTTTTTTAGGTTGTTTGTTTTTTTTGTCGAGTTTTTACGGCCCATTGCCCAGCCAACAAAGAGCGCGACAAATAGAACTAAAAACAACCCAATTTCCGTCAACTCAATTACTCCTTGCCTGCAGAAAGCTCTTTGGTAATAGAGGCTTTACGCAAGGCATCCACTTCATCGTGGGCTTTTTCATATTTTCGGTTTAAAACTCTAATTTGGCGCTCACTTCGTAGATAAGTAACAGAACTCACCAAGAGTGCCACGCAAGCGCCCAGAGTAAAAGATAAAATAAGGTAGAGGGCGACACTCAATTCTGGGCCTTGCCAAAAAACGAGGTCAAGATCGATAAGCTTCGGATTGCGAATAGCAAAAAGCACTCCAACAGCAAGAAAGAAAATAATCAGAACACTGTATATAACTCTTTTCAGCCATTTAAGCATAAAACAACCTACCAAAAATATAATGGCGTTATTATGCCGTGATAGCTCAAAGATTTCGAGGCATAAGACGTAAATTAGTTAAGTTCATTAATCTCATCATCAGGCAAATTGACTAATTCTCTTAGTTCTTTACCTGGTTTGAAATGAGGAACGTATTTCGCAGCCAATGCTACCGACTCACCTGTTTTAGGATTTCGTCCTATTCTAGGTGCTCGATAATGCAGAGAAAAACTACCAAAGCCTCTTATCTCTATGCGCTCACCATTTGCCAAAGAATCAGACATATGCTCAAGCATAGCCTTTATAGATTGCTCTACATCTTTTACTGGTAAATGAGATTGCTGATCGATTAGCAGCTCTATCAGCTCAGATTTTGTCATTACTGTCCTCGCGACTATATTTTGATCACTGTGTAAGACTAGCTAAATTCAGAAAGAAAGCAATAAGTTAACGCACTTTAGAGACACTTTTACTCAATTTATTCATTCGAAATAGCGAATATTACGAATCGATGCCTTCCAAAACTAGCATAGAAGCAACCTAGCTTTTATAATATCGCCCATATTCAACACATTGGAAGAACGATAATGAGCTATAATAAAATTCCTGCGGGTAAAGATGCCCCAAATGATATCAACGTAATCATTGAAATTCCTGCACAAGCAAATCCAGTAAAATACGAAGTCGACCACGACATGGATGCTCTTGTTGTTGATCGTTTCATGACAGCTCCTATGTTTTACCCTGCTAACTACGGCTACGTAAATAACACTTTGGCAGACGATGGCGACCCAGTTGATGTTTTAGTTATTACACCTTACCCAGTGGTTCCAGGTTCTGTGATTCGTTGTCGTCCAGTTGGTGTATTAAACATGTCTGATGAAGCTGGTATGGATGCTAAATTGGTTGCTGTCCCTCATGAGAAACTAAGTAAAGAATACGGTCACATTCAAGATGTGAACGATATTCCACAATTGCTACGTGATCAAATCGAGCATTTCTTCGAAAACTACAAAACCCTTGAAAAAGGCAAATGGGTAAAAGTTGACGGTTGGGCGAATGCTGATGAAGCACGCAAAGCCATCGTTGAAGGTATCGAAGCTTACAACGCAAAATAAGAATATAAGCTAACTCAATACGTTAGCTTATTAATTATTTTGTAATAGTTTATTGCGTAATAATTTATAGACATAAAAAAAACCGATCTGATGATCGGTTTTTTTATGTCTTTTTTCAGATCCCTATTTGAATCAAAAAATTACTCTAAAGAATCTAGAAAGCGCTCTGCATCCAAAGCAGCCATACAGCCAGTACCAGCAGAGGTGATGGCTTGACGATAAATATGATCACTTACATCGCCAGCAGCAAAAACACCCTTCACACTCGTTTGAGTCGCGTTACCTTCTGATCCGGTCTGAACTTTCAAGTAACCGTCTTTCATTTCCAATTGACCTTGGAAAATATCCGTATTTGGTTTATGGCCAATAGCAATAAAAACACCAGCAAGAGGAATTTCTTTACTCTCGCCTGTTTCATTATTTTTGATGCGAATACCAGTAACACCTGATGCATCACCTAGCACTTCATCTAGCTCTGAATGCCATTCGATTTTAACATTGCCATTTTTGGCTTTTTCCATCAACTTATCTGCTAGAATTTTCTCAGAACGGAATTTTTCGCGACGGTGAATAACCGTCACTGTTTTAGCAATGTTGGACAAATAAAGTGCTTCTTCAACGGCCGTGTTACCACCACCAATAACAGCAACATCTTGGTTACGATAGAAGAAACCATCACAAGTGGCGCAGGCTGAAACACCCTGTCCCATGAATTTAGTTTCACTTTCCAAACCTAAATATTGAGCGCTTGCGCCAGTCGAAATAATCAAAGAATCGCAGGTGTAAACACCACCATCCCCTTCCAAACGAAAAGGTCTATTTTCTAAATCAACTTTATTCACATGATCAAAAATAATTTCTGTTTCGAAACGTTCTGCATGCTTACGCATGCGTTCCATCAATTCAGGGCCTTGTACACCTTGATCATCACCAGGCCAGTTATCAACGTCAGTCGTTGTCGTTAGCTGACCGCCCTGTTGCATACCTGTAATCATCACAGGATTAAGGTTGGCACGTGCTGCATAAACGGCAGCGGTATAACCCGCTGGGCCAGAACCTAAAATCATCAATTTAGCGTGTTTAACATCGCTCATGTTATTGCTCCTGAAAATGAATGCTCGGCATCTATTGTATGCCGATGAAAAACTTGTGGTAAATTCTAACGAAAATCTGATGGAATTCTTAGCTAAAAATATTAATTACTAACATAGGGGCTTTCTATGAGTTTTCAAGCGAACAGGCCAAGCATTTTGGATCTTGCGTTAAATGCATTTCACGCCAACGTCCTTCAAAGCCATCAAATAGCTTTAATGATCCATGTTTTACTTCGCCACATCCACTAACGATTTTCAATGCTTCTAATGCTTGAAAAACACCTAACATGCCAACCACAGGCGCTACTATACCACTTTCATTACAGCTTAATTGTTGATCTGATAAGAAAGGATAAAGACATTCATAACAAGGATTTAATTGTTGATGGTATAAAAAACTGACTAATTGCCCTTCCCAACGAATCGCTGCGGCACTGACCAGTGGTTTTTTATGAGTCAAACAAGCACGGTTAATACTTTGTCTGGCGGAGAAATTATCAGTGCAGTCCAATACAACATCAGCTTTTTCGACTTCACTTGATAAAATATCTCCAAATAGCTTTTGAGAAAGAGTACGCACGCTAACCGCTAAACTCTTCTTCGCTATCTGTTCCGCTGCCGCGACCACTTTATCTTGTCCTAGCTGGTTTTCATCATAGAGTACTTGACGTGGCAGATTGCTATTTTCTAATTGATCGCCATCCGCTAACACTAATTCACCGACACCTGATGTAGCTAAATAAGTTGCAGCAATATTTCCAAGTCCGCCCAAACCAATTACTAGCACCTTTGCTTGAGAAAGCATTATCTGCCCTTGTACATCAAAATTAGGTAGCAATAACTGGCGACTGTAGCGATCTAACTGTGATTCGTTCATTTTCACCTTACTTTATTTAGGTTCGTTCTGCCCGATCAGACAATTGTTTGATAAACTCATCTTATTATCCTTTCAACGAGCACCAACATGAAATTTCCTGGCCAACGAAAAATCAAACATTATTTTCCAGCATCTCAACCAAAACCTGTTTTACCAACATCCGAAGTTCAGCCAGACAAAGACACATATATTGTTGGATTAGATGAAACTATAGTAGATGTGGTCGCTAATGTTTCAGACGAGTTTTTAAATACTTTCAATATTAAAAAAGGGCTTTCTAATCTTGTTGATGCCGACACCGCATCCGCAATTTACAGCGAACTCACAGCTCAAGGCTGCATTTCAGATCATTTTGCTGGTGGCACCATTGGCAATACGATTCATAACTACTCCGTATTAGCTGACGATAAATCTGTCTTACTAGGCGTCATGTCAGCCAATATCACTTTAGGCTCTCCAGCTTATCATTATATTTGCCATACGAGCAGTAAAGTCGATATGAATCACCTGCAGGGAGTGCCTGGGGATATCGGTCGTGGCATTACTTTGATAACACCCGATGGAGAAAGAACCTTTGCGATAGCTCCGGGAGATATGGACGAACTCAACACAAATCATATTCCAGAAAATATCATTGCGGGTGCCGCAGCATTGGTAACTTGCGCTTATCCATTACGACATCAAGACAAACCAATTAAACCTGCCATGATAGAAGCGCTTAAATATGCTCATAAACATCATGTTCCAGCAGTACTTACTTTAGGCACAAAGCATTTAGTCGAAGAACACAAAGAAGAACTACTTGAGCTCATCAAGAATTACGTTAGTGTGCTGGCAATGAATGAACTCGAAGCAGAAGCACTGACAGGCCTATCTGATCCACTTCAAGCCGCTAACGCGATTCTCGATCATGTTGATATTGTTTTATTAACCGTTGGTCCAGATGGCATGTATTTATGCGGACACACAGATGATAATCAAAAGCGCGAAACAACTAATCCAATTAAATCCGGCGGCTTAGCGGATTTCAATCGTTGGGAATTCAGCCGTCCTATGATACGTGAAGCCTGTAGCAAACCGATTAAAGTCTTTTCACATATTAATCCATACATGGGTGGGCCAGAGAAAATCCGTAATACAAACGGTGCTGGCGATGGTGCTTTATCTGCTTTACTACATGATATCTCAGCTAATCATTTTCACAGAGAAACCATCCCGAACTCTAGCAAACATTCAGCTCCCTTTTTGGCTTACTCTTCCTTTGCGCAAATCTGTAAATACTCAAATCGTGTTAGCTATGAGATTCTTGCTCAAAACGCATCCCGTTTATCACGAGGCTTACCAGAACGAGAAGACAGCTTAGAAGAAGCTTACTGGGAAAGATAAAACTCGTCATCATCGCTAAAAAACACCAGACATAAAAAAACCATGCTATGCATGGTTTTTTTAGAACAGTGTGATTATAAAAAATAACCGTCTACTACTCTCTTAATTCATATCTTCGATACCAAGGGCATCATTACGCTCAAACATTCTGTCAAGTTGAAGTAAGATAACCAACTCTTCTTCTTTTTGGTAAACACCTTGAATGAATTTCAACGCTGCGTCATTACCCACGCTAGGGCTTTGTTCAATTTCATTTTGATACAAGTAGAAAACTTCTTGCACAGCATCAACCAAAAGACCAACTTGCTCATCATCATGCTCGATAATAATAATTCGCGTATCGTCAGAAATAACACACTCAGGTAAACCAAAACGGATGCGAGTATCAACAACAGTAACAACGTTACCACGTAAGTTCACAATGCCATATACATAAGATGGCGCACCTGGGACAGGAGCAATTTCGCTATACCGTAGCACTTCCTTAATCTGCATGACGTTAATACCATAGGTTTCGTCAATCAGTTTAAAGGTAAGATACTGTAATAATTCACCTTTATTGCTTTCAGCTAAGGCTTGTCCATTTTCTTTAACAGGCGCTAATTCAGACATGGCTCACATCCATATTTCAAATTTAATTAGATTTAATGTAAAACTCATCACAAAGTTTGTCTAGTTTAAATAGACCTGTGATGAGTTTACGAGCGCAATTAAGTAACAATTAGTTGTCTTGTTGTATCCCAACGATTGTCCAATTTCCATTTGCACTAGAGAGATTTTTTTCCAAATGCCAAATTTCATTGGTATCTGATGTCTCATCGCCTTCTTTAATCCAACCAGAAAATTGTAATGAAATAGACGCTGTAGAAGCAGTCAATTCACCACGTACAATCTCAGCCATCAAAGAAACCACTTCTGTACGAGGTTTGTTATCACCGTAAGAAGCACGTTCAGCTACAAGGAGATTGTAAAGCTCAGGAGTAACATAATCTAAGATTTCATCAAAGTTATTATCATCCCATGCTTTTTGAAGTGTGATGTAATGATCTTTCGCTTCAGTAACAAAGTTTTGTTCATTAAAGCCTGGTGGTAATTGAATTTCTGGTTGCCCACCGAAACCGCTTATTCCACCCATTGGAGAAGGCTGAGAGTTACTACCCATTTGACCTGGCATATCACGGAACATACCGTTTCCAGCCGCCTGTTCAGCTGCACGACGTTTAGGCGCAATGAAAAATTTATAAACCAAGAAACCAATCAAAGCGAACAACAAAATATCGCCGAAAGAAATACCTTCAAAAGCGCCACTGCCTAACAAGGTCGCAAACAAACCGCCAACCAATAATCCACCTAATAAACCGCCACCTAGGCCGCCCATGAATCCAGATTTCTTAGTTGTAGATGCTGCTCCAGTGGTTGCGGCAGATGAGGTTTTAGATTTAGAGATAGAAAAACTTTTCCCAAAGCTTTTACCGCCACCAAATTTTTTCGCCTGAACATCGGCACTATAACCACCAGCACCAATTGCTAAAACAAATGCCATTAACATGGCAAATACTGTTGTTCTCACAAAAACTCTCCTTTTATTATTTGAAATTTACTAGACCTACGGCGTTGCGTAGGTCTGAAATCATTTTACGGGCACGAGCTCTCGCTTTTTCTGCACCAGCTTGTAATACTTCTTCCACATGAGAAGGGTTTGCTATTAATTCCAAATACTTCTCCCTTGGCTTGCTAAGTTGACCATTAACAAGAGCAAAAAGTTCCTTCTTGGCTTCACCCCATGCAATCCCATCAGCAAACTTTTGACGCATTTCTGCAGTTTGTTCAGGTGTTGCAAAAGACTTATATATATCAAATACAACAGAATCATCTGGATCTTTCGCTTCACCAGGTTCCAAAAGGTTTGTTTTGATTTTATTAATACCTTTTTGTAATTTCTTTTCTGTATCAAACAATGGAATCGTGTTGTTATAGCTTTTACTCATCTTACGGCCGTCTAAGCCTTTAAGAATAGAGCCTTCTTCGCCAACAACCGCTTCCGGCAAGACAAAATGCTCACCAAACAAGTGATTGAAACGGCCGGCAATATCACGGGCCATTTCAATATGTTGTATTTGATCTCGTCCAACAGGAACTTTATGAGCGTTAAACGCCAAAATATCCGCCGCCATCAAAACAGGGTAACAAAACAATCCCATCGTAATGCCAAAATCAGGGTCTTGATCATTGGCTAGATTTTCGTCCACTGCGCCTTTATAAGCGTGAGCACGGTTCATCAAACCTTTTGCTGTTACACAAGTTAGTAGCCAATTCAGTTCAGCAATTTCAGGAATGTCAGACTGACGGTAAAATGTTGCTTTATCAGTGTCTAATCCACAGGCCAGCCAAGTAGCTGCAATTTCTAGTCGAGACTGCTTAACACGCTCCGGATCTTGGCATTTGATCAAAGCATGGTAGTCAGCAAGAAAAAAATACGACTCGGTATTTTCTTGATTACTTGCTTCTATCGCAGGACGAATGGCACCAACATAGTTTCCTAAGTGCGGTGTACCTGTTGTGGTGACGCCAGTTAAAACAATTTCTTTTGCCATTACTGCTGTTCTCTCTTTATTTTCTCTCTTTAAAAGACAATATCAATACTGGTGCTTACCCTACCACAAAAGTATTAAGGCAAGAACGACTCTAAATGATTATTTAATCTAATGTTTTTTACTACTGATTCAAAGACTTAATGCCTTTTTATTTATGGGGGTAAATAAGCTGATATCAAGCATGATTATCTGACCAAAGCGCATCGACAAGCCCTGAATAACGCTGAATCTGTGTATTCGCCGCTGTGCGAATCAAACTATTAGAACCCCACAAGGTGACGTCTTTTTTCGCCCTTGTAATGCCAGTATAAAGCAGCTCTCGCGTTAACACTGGTGATGGCGTTATAGGCAATAACAAATCCACTCGTTCAAACTCCGAACCTTGAGACTTATGCACCGTCATGGCAAACACCATTTCAAACTCACTCAATCGGCTTGGTAATAACCCAGTAAAACTGCCATCAGGTTGAATAAACCACACTCTTAATCGCTGAGACTCATCTGGCATACACAAACCAATATCACCATTAAACAAACCCAATGCGGCGTCGTTTCGGGTTAACATGACGGCTTTTCCTGGATACCAAACGTGAGGATCTTTTACTCGACCTCTTTGGTAGAAATATTGCTCAAGTTGAGCATTGATTTTCTCCACACCAAATTCACCTTGGCGCACGGCGGTTAGAATTTGATAACGAGAAAACACTCGATACAATTCCGCAATAGCCTGACTGTCATGAGCTCTGCCATGATTAAAGTCTCGCACCGCGTCCCAGTATTCATCATAACCTTTGGCTAGAGTCGCAATGTCTGCTTTTGTTTGTCCTTCTTCTGGAATATGCCAATGCACATCCTCTTTATCCGATTCGAGGCACCGTAAAACGCCTTGCGCATCGCCCCCATTCATCGCGGTGGCTAGCTGCCCAATGCCACTGTCTGCGGCAAAACGATAACTGGTTCTTAATAAAGTTAATGCTCGGCTGATTGGTGGAGCCGATGCATTGGCAAAAGTCTGGAGATTTTCACCTGTTAACTTAGCCAATCGCTCCGCCCAATCTGGCTGAAAATAGGCCTGTTCTATACCAAAGGATAAATCGCCTAACACGCTGCCCGCTTCCACAGACGCCAACTGATCTTTATCACCCAACAAAATTAATCGCGCATGAGGCGGCATGGCATCGATGAGTTTCGCCATCATAGGCAAATCAACCATAGACACTTCATCCACCAGCAAGACATCAAGATGCAGTGGGTTTTCTTTGTTATGTTTAAAGCGGCTACGACCAAAATCACTACCTAATAAGCGATGTAAGGTACTGGCTTGTTCTGGAATGGCTTGTTTAATGTCATCACTTAAAGGCAACGCAGACTTTGCTTTAGAAATAGATTCAGTGAGTCGTGCTGCGGCTTTCCCTGTAGGCGCAGCCAATTCAATGCGCAACACCTGACTTTGCTTCGCTGCTTGAGCGACTAACAAAGCTAAAAGCTTAGTGACAGTGGTGGTTTTACCTGTCCCTGGGCCACCGCTGATCACGGAAAAAGGCAAGCTCGCCGAATTCACCACGGCGACTTTTTGCCAATCAACAGAGTCGTTCATGTCAGGAAAAAGCTGTGCAATTAAATTAGCATCCACATCAAAAGGGGTCACATCAAACTGCCCTTTTAAGTAATTCAAAACCTGCTGTTCATACTGGTAATAACGATACAAATACAAACGCGTTCCAGACAACACCATTGGCCGTTCAGTCAGGCTTTCCGCCAAAGCAACCAACGCACTGTTAGCCAAGGCATTACACCAGTCATTCACACTCGCCACTCCGCTAGAACTCAACCGATTACGAAGTTCTTCTAATTCCATGCCTTCTGGTGGCGTTTGCCAAACGGTCGCTAAATCAATGCAAATATGGCCAGCCCCAAGATAAGCGCTGCACAAGGCGCCTGCCATTAATACAGAGTCAGCGTCTTCGTTAATATGTTTAGCAAGCTGTTCAATCCACTGGCAATCAATCGCGCGGAATACACCTTTACCTTGCCAAGTTGATAGATCCATCGGGGCATGTTTCGAATTGGCATTGTCTGTGGTTAATGACGTCTCGCTCAATAGGTCTAACTGTTTAGAAAAGTCCATATTGTACTGCCTCTTCATTTTCCCTATTTTTGCTCTCTTCTTTCTGTCCACTGAAGAGAGCATCCAAGGCATTCAAATGCTCAAGTATAAGACGAGTCTGAAACACGCCAGTTTGATGTTCAGGGCGCATACCGCGAAGGAATAAATACACCACGCCACCAACGTGTTTATCATAGTCATAATCCGGCAATCTTTGTTTCAATAACCGATGCAGCGCCAGCGTGTACAGTTGATATTGCAGATCGTACCTGTGCTCAGCCATGGCATGAACGAGCGTGTCTTGCTCGTAATCTGCAAAATCATCACCCAAATAATTCGATTTATAATCCAAGACGTAATAGCGCCCTTGCCATTCAAACAACAAATCGATAAAGCCTTTTAGCATGCCTTTTAATGGTCGATCTTGAATCATAGGAGCCATACGCGACACAGCATCATGTTCACGGGAAATACGATCAAGCTGCAAAGCGTTCATGCCATCAACGGGAATAAAAAACTCCATTTCCTTACGACAAGCCGACTGAGTTAATGCCCCAAGGCTCATACCGTCCACCAGCTCAGTATTGACAATATCCGGCAACCACTCGCTCAACACAGATTGCCATTCGACAAAACCTTGGCGTTCATAATAGTCGGCCATCAATTTATGATGACTGGTTTTAAGTAAGTCTTTAAAACTCGGCGTCGACGTCACATCATGCAATGCTTTACCTTCCAATGTATCGTGTAAAAATGTTCCCGGCTTTGCGCCTTTAGGAAAGGTAAAACGATTACTTTGAGGTTCTAATGAGACTTCCGGTTCATCAATAAGCTCAGACAAGGGATCAAGGATACGTGTCATTTCATCCAAACCAGGCACACTCTCGTCATGGTATTCTTTGTCTTCTACAACCAAAGACGAATAACTCCCAACCCACCAATCACGTTCTATTCGACCTCTGAATTCACGGGCATTAGGGTTAATCAATTCCGCTTGTACCATTTTAAATCTAGGCAAATTCAATGGCGTTTCTGGTAAATCCTGTATCAACATTTGATGGGACTGATAACGCCCACATAAGCGCTCAAGGCTAGGATACAAGGCTCCCGCTTCTAATGGCTCACCTTCAGCAATCAAAGCGCCCACACCACTCAAATGAACATCCGAAATAGCTTCGCGTGTTTTATTGGATTTTTTACCCACATCCATACAACCAATAAAACAGGCTTCTTTTGAACGGGTTAACGCCACGTACGCTAAACGAATCTCAGCCGCGTACAATTCTTCTTTATGCCATTCGGTTTCTTCTTCATCTGGGTCAATCGCAATCCATAACTGCTGTTGATCATCATGATAAAGCGCAGAACCGCTTTGATCTCGATACGGCGTTAGAGCAAAAGGTAGATAAACAATCGGGTATTCCAATCCCTTACTTTTGTGAATGGTAACAATACGCACCAATTCAGCGTCGGTTTCAAGGCGAATTTTCTGTTCGTCACTGTTGCCGTTCGGGTTTTGAATCGCCAGTTTGAGATAACGTAAAACCCCTTCCTTGGAATCTAACTCAAGGGATTTTTGTTGCAATTTTTCTGTTAGGTGCAAGAAGTCCGTTAAGCGTCGTTCGCCGCCAATATGACTCAACATATTCGCCGCCAACGACACGTCTTGCATAAACTCACGCAACATAGGTAAAAGACCTTGTTGGTCCCAGAGCTCAAGATAATGACGAAACGCTTGTACCCATTTTTCGTACACAACATCGTCATGGTTCAAAGTGTCTAAGTCTTCTAACGACCATTCAACCAAGCTAGTTGCCAAGGCAGATCGCAGTTTACTTTCCTGACCATTGGATAAGATGGCCGTCAACACAATCAATAATTCACGCGCCTCTACGGTTTCAAATACCGAACCTTTATCGCTCAAATACACACTAGCAATACCACGCTGACGCAGTGCCGCTTTTAGTGCATTAGCTTGGCTGAAATTAGTTACGAGCAAAGCAATATCTTTAGGACGCACACCTTTTTCATCAACCAGCGCTTGGCCTTGTTGACCTTCCAGCAAAATCTCATGCAAATGGGCCGCACAAGATTCTGCCATGATGTTCCGATAATCTTTCGAGGTAACTGGCTCATCACTTTGTTGATACAAGAACTGCAAGGCGGCTTGCGTTTCCCCTTGTCGAGAAAAACGACCTGAGATGCCGCGATCTTGAACTTCAACGAAAGGAATACCTTCCACGCGGAACGGTTTTTCTTGAGTAGAAAAAAGCCCATTGACCGCCTGAATCATGGCCGCCGAAGAACGGTAATTGGTCGCTAAAGAATAAATACTATCAACTTGTTTTTTTGCTGCTAAATAGGTGTAAATATCCGCGCCACGAAAAGCATAAATCGCCTGTTTCGGATCACCAATCATGATCAAACCTAAGGTGTTTTGATCGGGCTTAGCGGGCTCATACACATTAGAGAAAATACGATATTGCACCGCATCGGTATCTTGAAACTCATCAATCAAAGCAATGGGGTAAAGATGACGAATTCGCTCTGCCAGTTTCCCAGCTTCATCTTGCCCTAATGCCATATCTAATGAGGTCAACAAATCTGTAAAGGTTAGTGATTGCGTACTACGTTTCCAGCGCTTCATTCGTTCTTGGGTTTGTTGCCAAAGCTGGATTAACAATACCGCTTTTAATCGCCCAGCTTCGGGGAAACTTTCCCGTAAGGTTTGCACCAAATTAAAGAATTCATGAGCAGGTAATTCGCCGCCTTTACTTAATCGACTCGCGTGTTCGTTGGTATCAAATTTCTCAAGACTCTTATCCAATTCAAAACGGGAGGATTGCGCCCATTGTGTCATAGCCTGAATGTCTTTCGAGGGATCTTTGCGCCAAAAAGTCCGTTTAATACCACTGCGCTCCAGCGCATCAATAATATCTTGGGATTGCGTCAACCACATGCCTCTGACTGCCGTCATGGTTTGTTGTGACTGAACCAACGCGCTTTCCCAATCGTAATCTGGTGCAACAATTTTGGCATCTGGCTGATTATTCAATAAGTACAAATCTTTCAGCAAAGCATCAGGGGATGACCAAATGGGCTGAATCAAGGCGGCTTTGGTGTCATCCATTGGATAAAAAACACTACGCCATACGTCCTTTACCGCCATAGACAAAGGTGCTTGCTCGTCAGTTTCTATGGTTTGTTGAAACAACATGCGGCTTTCAAAAGCGTTCTGACTGAGCATACGCTGACAAAAACCATGAATGGTAAATACCGCCGCTTCGTCCATTTGTTTTTCAGCGTAAAGCAATTTTTCAATCGCGCCAGCACGCTGATCATCCGACATTTGAGCTAGCCAATCACCCAGAAATACGTCATGGCTTTCGCCTTGTAACAAGGCTTTTCGCGCCACACGAATTCGCTCTCGAATCCTCGCCTTCAATTCTGCAGTGGCCGCTTCGGTGAAAGTCACTACCAGAATTTGATCAACGGTCAATGGTTTGTCGAGATCGCCTTCGCGTCCTGTCGGCACCAAAAGTCGCAAATACAAATTGGCAATTGTATAGGTTTTTCCTGTTCCCGCGCTGGCTTCAATTAGGCGTTTACCAAACAACGGAAACGTTAACGCATCTAGGCGTTCTGGTGTCTGCATGTTCGCCGAAGTAGAAAGTAAGCTCATTCAAACACCTCCAAGTGACGATGCATTGGTAACCAAATCAATTCACACATGGAGACAAAGTTGTCTTTTTGCTCACTTAAATCTGGATAATAGCGCTGCCAATAGGCATCATCCACTTCGCTATTGGTAAAGGCGCTGCTGTTTTCTTGGTAGATTTTCAACGCTTGCTCCCATGCTATCTCGGCATCATTTTCCGCTTTGCTAGAGCAATAACTCTTACACCAAGCATCAGCACTTTTCGCAGGTAACGCCAATGGCTGGCACAACCCCTGTTGCAACAAGGCAAGCATATTGGTTAAGTGTTCTTTGGCCTCGTCAGGTGAAATCAAGATAAAACCATGTTGCAGTAACTTACCTGTTTTCGAGAGGTTAATAAGATGATGTTGCTTAGGTGTGCCTTGTGCGCATAGTGCCAAATGCTCAATCCAAACCTGCATTTTTTGATGAGCAGACAAATCACCAATTCGATAAGACAAACGTGTCGTCGCTGTTGGTCGATCTAACCAAGCTTGCAGTACAATGCTTCCCAATGACAAATTTACTTCAATCGGTTCACACTCTTCCAATGAATAGCCCTGTAAAGCCGTAAACAATTGCTGACATTGACCTCGACTTTTCTGTAGTGACAAACGCCCTAATGCGCCATAGGGTAAATCCCCAGTCAGAGACAAGCGTTCAACAAAGCTCGCTTCATCGCCTTTTAACATGGCTTGAAGCAAGGCTTCACGCAATTGATAACCAGCTAAACCGTCTAGAGCAAAAGGTTCGTCTTCTTTTTCTTCCTCTTCCCGCAAACTCAAATAGGCTTTTAAACGACGCTGAGTAAAATAGCGCGTTGGATGGCCCACAAAACGAGACAACTCGTCTAGCGCCATTTCCAGCCTAGGTTGCTCTAATCCTTCTAGAGGTATGAATTCGGACTTTTCGTCATCGACCTGAACGCTCAACAAAGCGGGCAACCATTGCTCGTCATAGCTGTAGAATCGTTTATCAGAAGGCTTTTCAACACTTTTTTCAGAACGTTTTCCAGAAAGGTAATACGCAGGGTTAAATGGCTGTAAAGGATGCTTCACAATCAGCCGTTCTAATAAGGTCGATTGCGCCTCATCAGGCGCTAAATGCTGATCACCATCAAACACACAACTTTGGCCAATGTATTCCAATAGTTCACTTACCAAGATAGACGGATTTTTTTCGCTGTTATCCTGAATACTGCGACCAACATAACTGATGTAAAAACAATCCCGCGCCGACATAAGCGCTTCAAGAAACAGGTATTTGTCGTCTTCCCGCCGGCTTCGATCCCCGCTGCGGTATTGCCCAACCATCAAATCAAAACCCATTGGCGCAACACTGCGTGGATAATCCCCTTCGTTTAAACCCAACACACAAATCACTTTAAACGGCACAGAACGCATTGGCATCAAGGTACAGAAATTCACTCGTCCTGCGAGAAAACGCTGACTGCCTTGAGATTCCTGTAACAAGGGAGATAACAATTGACGTACTACTTGCTGATCCAAAGGTTCATCAAAATACGCCTGTTGCCATTGCAACGTGAGCGTATCCAAATGCTTGCTCAATAACACGGAAAAGGCATCGTCTTCTTCAACCAGAAAAAATCGTTCTGATAAATAATATAAGGTTGAAACCCATTCTTTAGGTGATAACACTTGCATAAGACGAGATTGCGCATCGTCAATCGCCACTAGAAACTCAGCCCACTTCCCTGCAACAGCGGCTTCGAGACCTTCTACATCCCCGTAACTTAATGTGCCTTCCCAAATATGGTCGTGACCCATTGCATAACCCAACAACATGCGGCGCATGCCATTCAGCCAAGTATGAGATTCCTGTATAGGAAGATCATGCTGTTGTGCAGTTTTGCCATCCATTCCCCAACGAATTCCGACTTCTGTCGACCAAAGACGAATGCGCTCTAACTCGTCTGTTGTCAGTTCAAAACGCGCTAACACCGCAGGCACTTCTAACACACTGATTAGCTCAGATAAGGTAAAACGACTTTCACCCAAACCAAGCAAATACAAATAAGCATCCACAATAGGGTTTTCCATGCCACCAGATTGGTCTATCAAGGCGAAAGGAATGTGTTTTTTGCTGTATGCGCTGCCTCTCGCACCAAAGACCGCCTTCACGAAAGGACTGTAGGTATTCACGTCTGGCAGCATCACAATGACGTCTTTTGGTGTCAGGCTTGGATTTTTCTCGAACATTTGCAATAACTGATCGTGCAACACTTCCACTTCACGTAATGGACTGTGGCAAAGTTGCACTCTAATACTTTGATCATCACAAGCAACAAGATGACGATATTCAGCATTAGAAATATGAACATCACGCTCTTCTTGTGAACCGTGATTTTCTAAGGTTAATACGTCTTGTTGAACCCATTGCAGTAAACCGTTTGTTTGTTGCGATTGTGCTGTTAAGTTCATTGTGTCTGATAAATAGTCTTCAAACACTTCTAGCTGGTTGTCTGCCATGTCTTGCAGCTGAGCAATGTAATCTCGTCCTAAACGTCCCCAACTGGCCAGCAAAGGATTAGCGTCAAGGTGTAAAGTATCGGCACTCAAACCCGGCTTAAGGGTTTGTCGTTTAATTTCTCGGCCAAAGTAATGTTTGTCCACCACATCACCCCAATAAAAACGACATGGGTTCTGTAGAAACAGATGGATTTCAATCCAATCGGAAGCGGCGAGTACACGCAGAGATTCCAATGTATTTGGTGGTAGTGAGGACACACCAAAGATGAAAATACGTTCTGGCACACCAACCGGTCGAGACGATGATTGGGAAGCGTCTTGCAGTGCTTCAATCAAATTACCACGGTGATACAGGGAAGTGCCTTGTTGGCTGATGTCTGCCACTAAATCTCGCCACAGAATCGCTTGCCAAGGTTGCTGTTCAAACAAGGCTTTTAAAGAATCATCTTGGCATTCACCAGATTCCCAAATTTTGATCCAATCAGGACGATAAACGAGATATTGATCATAAATATCCGCAATGCTGCTACACAGCTGAAAGCGTCGAATCTGGGTATCATCTTCTTCTAAATACCAACTCAACGCCTGGAACTCAGGATCACCTAAACGAGAATCCAGCATGCGCATTAGACGCCAGACTAAGAAGGGTTTATTAAATTCACTTTGAGATGGAATATCGCTCAGTGTCTGAGCAAAAGTCTGCCAAACAAAGGTCGATGGCAAAGGAAAAGAGAAGCCTGCCGAAATAGAATGAGACTGAGCCAAAAACATTTTCAACCATTGAGCCATTCCAGGGTTTTGCACCAGAATATGCTCATCATCAAACGGATTTTCTGGTGGAGACACAGCCAGAATTTTCGCAAGCAATACGGCTAAATCCTCTAGACGATTACCTGTATAAAGTTGAAACATGCACGAGTCCTATTACTTACTTCCAAAAGAACCGTTTCTAAAAACAGCGTCGAAAAATAGTTCCTAAAAAACAGTCAAACTAGACAATCTAAACGATAACAAGCCTAACCTTGGACGAGTAAAAAAAGAAGAAGGGATTATGACTTATTAACAGCACTTAAATTAAAAACATTAGATTCAAGTTGCATATTGATGAATTGAGTAAAAAATCAATGCATTGAGAAGATATTTTTCTGGAGATGAAGTGTTTAATGGTGGAGCTATGCGGGATCGAACCGCAGACCTCTTGCATGCCATGCAAGCGCTCTCCCAGCTGAGCTATAGCCCCCAAAAAAACTGCCAAGAATTCTATGAGGGCAGCCTTTTTGTGTCAACACTTTTGAGCCCAAAAAAAGATAATATTCCATTCAGGGCAGAGAATCCGAGACTTCATTAAAGATGTACAAAAAACAACACATAACTTTTAATGAATTGTTATAGTGGTGGGCTATGTGTTTATATAAAGATCTACTTATATATGGCTCTTTAAATATTTTAGATCCCTATAAAGCAAAGCATTTACTCACAATAATTAGGCATTCATTCAAAACAGCTAGGTATTATAGGGAAGCATATGATCGAGTTTCCAACAACTTTAGATGATCTAATGATGGCTCAACAGCCCATACTCAAAAAAACAAAGGAAATTTTTGGATATGAACTCCTATTCCGTGGAAAAGACGCTTTAAATGCCAATGTATCTGATGGCGAAGCGGCCACAAGCCAAGTCCTAGTCAATTTATGTATTGGCATTACAAAAATGGAATCTCAATTAAGAAAACCATTCTTTGTAAATATGACAACTGAACTAATGTTGTCCGATGCTTTCTTCCCCATTAATCCTGGCACTGTATATATTGAAATACTTGAAAAACAAAAAATCACACCAGAATTTCTTACAGCCTTAAAAAAATGGCGCACTGCAGGCTATCGCTTTGCTTTGGATGATTATCAGTTTAGTTCCGACTACCAGTCCCTACTTCCTTGGATCTCTATTATAAAAATTGATGTTTTAGCGACACCGCCAAATGAATACATAAAGCAAATTGCAGAATTAAAAAGCAGAGGTTTAATTTTGTTGGCGGAAAAAATTGAAGACGCCGCTATGTTTGAGTTTTGCAAAACACTTGGTTTCGATTTATTTCAAGGTTATTTTTTACATAGACCGGAAGTTATCAAAGGCAAAAAAATTAGTTCTGCCGCACATAGCGCAATTGAACTCGTTAACGCACTTCAAAATAAAGACATCAGTGTTGAAGTCATTGCTAAACTGGTCGCTAAAAACCCAAAATTGTCTTACCAACTATTGCGTATTTTAAACAGCCCCGTTTGCGGCATTTCTAAAAAAGTAACCTCAATTAAAGAAGCCGTTGTTTATTTAGGCTTGGTACAATTAAAAAAATGGGCTCTATTAATTACAATTACCTCTTCAACCAATCAACCTGATTCATTATTGAAAATATTGCTAACACGCGGACGCTGCTGCCAGCTACTTGCTCAAAATAAAAGCTCAAAACTGTCTGAATCTGCTTTCATGGTGGGGTTACTATCGGGAATAGATGCCATGCTCAACCTAGATAAAAAAACAGCATTAGAACAAATAGCCTTAGAACAGAGTATATTAGAAGCTATCCTCAACCAGTCTGGAGAGTTAGGACTTTATCTTACTCATACATTAAATTGTGAAGAGCAAAATTGGGACAACATGCAATCTATGAATGCAGATGATTTAGCGGGTCTAAATCGAGCTTTCCTTGATGCCATGTTATGGTCTGAAGATGTAATGAAGTCTATTAACTAAAAAAGTATTGAATTAAATATACTTATTTTCTGTTAAACGATTGACACCTATAGAAAAAAACATAGAATACATTTCACCTTTTTCAAGGCCAGTGTGGTGGAATTGGTAGACACGACGGATTCAAAATCCGTTGCCTTCGGGTGTGGCGGTTCGAGTCCGCCTACTGGTACCAACATTAAAAAAGCGATTACATTTGTAATCGCTTTTTTTTCATCTAATGCTTTTTCACTTAGCAACTCAACCTAGGCTATTTAACCTAAACTAATCATCAAACCCCTGATTAACGTAATCTGGCAAGTCTTCTTCTTTTGGAATTGGCGTCGATTTCCCAGACTCATCAATCGCAACAAACTTGAACATACCTTCTGTCACTTTCTCGCGATGTCCAATACGACCGCGTCGTACCCAAGCTTCAACAAGAATATTCATTGACGTACAGCCGACAGATTCAACTCTCGTATAAACACCTAGAATATCGCCAACCTTAACAGGACGAATAAAACTCATCCCATCCAGTGCTACAGTTACAACACGAGACTGAGCTCTCTGTCCTGCGCATATTCCGGCTGCAATATCCATTTGGGATACAACCCACCCCCCAAAAATATCGCCAGAAGGGTTTGTGTCTCCCGGCATAGCAACTGTCCTAGTCGTAAGACGACCTTTTGCCTTTTCTTGCAACGCTGACATAAATCGCCTCAACTAATCTCTTAACAAAATAGAATCTAAAAATACTATCACAGCCAAGACAAAACACAGATACAAAAGCGAATAAAAGCCCAACCTATTTTACGGCCTCAACCTCATAATAAATCGCTGTGCCTTTCGCCTCAGTTGTCGGAAAAGAAAAACTTGAACCAATAGAAGCCCCCAACCCACTACTACTGCCACCACTAATACCAACACCTGTTCCTAAACGTCTAAATGACAGCTGCGCCACCTCGTCTAAAATAACGCCATTCGCACCTATCTTAGCCGCCTGCTTCTTCAATTCTTCAGTGGCCTTTTCTTGTCTAGAGCCTTCCGTAAAACCCCCATCACTCGATGCTCGTACCGTTCCAATGACTTCATAATCAAATAATGGAGCCTCTTTAAACACCTCCACTTGATCCACATCTAACTCAGGCATCTGCCGACCAGTGATCACATGAGCTCCAGAAGAACAGCCAAATAAAAACATAGCCAATATTAAAACCGCTAGAGACTTAAACTGAAATTCAAAAATACGCTTCGCCATGCCATCAACCTCATCCTACGGACTTATATTACTAATAAAGAAAAGCATAGCAGCTTCTTTCCAAGATAACGAAAGAGGCTTACAAATGGTGCACAGGGGAAGACGAAAAAATGAAGACAAAAAAAACCGCCAATTAAGCGGTTTATTTATGATTATCTATTAATAAAATATGCTTAATACACTATTTCACAGATATCGTTAATTCTATTTTCTAAAGCTTTAATTCTGCAGACCAATAGGACCAATAGCGCACCCAAAAAGCTCAATCTCAATCAGTTAATGATAATTTATCATTACTCAAAATGATTTTGCAGGATTCTAAGATAGGTATGCTCTGATATCTTCACTAGGTTAAGTACTTTCTTTGACTTCATGCTCTAATTCAGACGCCCATGCTTGTGCATCACGTTTTGTAGAGAAGCCACGCTTCGTCTTACGCTTACCTTTCACGCTAACTTGAGCGCGCCATGTTCCATCATTGGTTTTAAAAATAGACGCCGCTGAATATTCTCCGGTTCAATGTGCGGTGCAGAATTTCAGAAAAGATAGTATATAAGCGGAAAAGCTGACAATTTGAAGTAACACTAAGAAAATGCTGGAGATTAGATATTTAAAGGGATTGAGCTAGATAAGAGCTTTTTAGAAAGGTATGGGCATAAAAAAAGGCACCATAAATGGTGCCCGGGACCGGAATCGAACCGGTACGCCTATTAAGCGCAAGATTTTAAGTCTTGTGTGTCTACCAATTTCACCACCCGGGCATATCTGATTTTGGAGGCCGGAGTCGGAATCGAACCGGCGTTAACGGAGTTGCAGTCCGCTGCATGACCACTCTGCCATCCGGCCTCTATCAGAAATCTTTTCATCTTTGGAGCGGGAAACGAGGCTCGAACTCGCGACCCCAACCTTGGCAAGGTTGTGCTCTACCACTGAGCTATTCCCGCGTCTCAAAAGACGGTGCCTATTCTATGTATTTGAGCTTTCACGTCAAGGGAAAATTCCAAATAAATAACTAACTTAGGCATTTTTTTCCAATCTGTTTAGTTTTCGTTCGACTCTTTGGACATTAGCTCAGGCCAAGCCGCTTTTAAATAGATGTACATAGACCAAAGCGTTAACAAGGCCGCAGCGATTAAAACTGCTTCACCAATATGAGCAAGGAAGGTCTCTGGTCGGCTTCCTAACAGAATAAAAATGGCCAACATCTGCATGGTTGTTTTTAACTTGCCAATATAAGAAACCGCCACGCTAGCGCGCTTACCCATTTCGGCCATCCATTCCCTTAGTGCAGAAATCACAATTTCTCGACCAACGATGACCGCACTAGCGATAGTTAACAAAGGGTTCGCATAGCTCGCCACCAACATAACCAAGGCAATCGACACCATGAGCTTATCAGCTACTGGGTCAAAGAAAGCACCAAAGGGTGTTGTCTGATCAAGTTTTCTCGCTAAAAAGCCATCTAACCAGTCTGTAATCGCTGCCAGAGCAAAAATAACGGCACAGGCGTAATAACGCCCTTCCCACGGAAGATAATAAACCGCCACCAGGATAGGAATCATAAAAATACGTACGGACGTTAATATGTTTGGTATGTTCATTTTATTCCTAATTATTACGCTAAATACTTCAAATACGTCAAAACTTTATCAAGCTTAACTTTTATGGAGATATAAATAAATTTCTTCTGCTTTTTTAGCACTAATTCCTTTCACTTTGGAGATATCTTCCTGACTCGCTGATGAAAGTTCTTGGTAACCACCAAAAGCTGTGAGTAATTCTTTGCGTCGATTGGGCCCTATTCCCGGAATCTCTTCCAATACAGAGTGTCGACGCTTCTTATCTCGTCTACGTCGGTGTGTCTTTATTGCAAATCGGTGAGCTTCATCTCGTATATGTTGGATCAGGTGTAACGCCGATGAATCAGGCGGCAAAACAACTTCATCTTCTTTTGAACCAATATACAAGGTTTCTAGGCCAGGTTTACGAGTATCCCCCTTAGCAACGCCCAATAAGAAAATGTTGACTAACCCTAACTCTTTTAAAACCTCTTCCGCTTGTGTCAATTGACCTTTACCACCATCAATCAACAAAACGTCTGGCGCTTCTAACTCACCACTTTTGACACGCTTATAACGTCGAGTCAGAGCTTGTTTCATAGCGCCATAATCGTCACCTGGTTCAACACCTTCGATATTGAATGAGCGATAACGTTTTTTATCTGGACCATCTGGACCAAACACAACACAAGATGCAACAGTTGCCTCACCACTGGAGTGACTGATATCAAAACATTCCATGTGGCTTGGAGGATCAGTAAAGCCTAACAATTTTTGCAATGCAGTCACACGGCTAAAGTGATTTCGTTTATCAGATAAACGAGCCTGTAAACCTTGTTCAGCATTGAGTTTAGCAAGATCTAACCAGCGCGCACGCTGCCCTCTGACACTGTTCAACACTTCAATTTTTTTCTGTGTCGTTTCGAAAATACCTTCAATTAAGGCGTCACCGTCTTCTAATTCATGACTAACAATGAGCGTTTTTGGCAGCTCTTGAATACCACCAAGATAAAATTGCGCAATAAAAGACGATAATAATTCGCCTTCTGTAATTTCTATTGGCATTTTTGGGTAATGGCTTTTACTGCCAATAACTTTGCCTTTGCGAACCATCATGACATGGACACACAAGGCGCCCGGCTGAATTATCGAAGCGATAACATCCGCATCACCAGTTTGACCGTAAACGTGCTGCTGCTCTTGAATATGCTTAAGTTGAATGACTTGATCTCGCAATTCTGCAGCTCGTTCAAATTCCATATCTGCTGCTGCAGCACTCATTTGAGCCGTAATTTCAGCCGTGAGTTCTTGATCTTTACCTTGAAGAAACATGCGAGCATGACGTACATCCAAATCATATTCTTCATCACTTATCAAACCCACACAGGGCCCCGAGCAACGTTTAATTTGGTACTGCAAGCAAGGCCGCGATCGATTGGAGTAAGTAGAATCTTCGCATTGGCGGACTTTAAATACCTTTTGCATGGTATTCAGGCTTTCTTTTACCGCTCCACCACTTGGAAAAGGCCCATATAAGGTACCTTTGTCCGTTTTATCACCCCGTCGGAACAATAAAGCAGGGTGATGGTGGTTAGATAAAAGAATGTACGGATAGGATTTATCATCCCTAAGCAGAATATTATAAGGCGGACGATGTTGCTTAATGAGGGTTTGCTCAAGCAAAAGTGCTTCCGTTTCACTTTTGGTTACCGCAATTTCAATCGTATGAATACGACTAACCAGAGCCATGGTTTTAGTCGTTAAACCTGTCACTCTAAAATAACTGGCAACACGATTTTTTAGATTTTTAGCTTTTCCTACATATAGCAACACACCTTTGTCATCATACATGCGATAAACGCCGGGACGAGTCGTTAGGTTGCTAACAAAATGTTTAGGATCAAATTCAGAATGACTCAAACAAACCTCGTTTTTCGTCTAGCCCATACCAAGTACGTTGTAACGCACAGCTAGGTGGATAAGCTCTACATCACTCTCGATATTAAGCTTTGTAAAAATACGAGTGCGATATGTACTCACGGTTTTAGGACTTACGTTCAATTGATCGGCAATTTCATTGGATTTTTTACAATCTACAATCATTTGTGCCACTTGCAGCTCTCTGTCAGACAATTGACCTAGGGGAGAACCTTGCCCATCAATAGAAAACTTAGACAAAGCCATTTTTTGAGCAATGCTTTTAGAGATGTAATGCTCACCTTTTGATACAACATCAATAGCTTCTAATAGCTCAGATGTATTGGCTCCCTTAGTAAGATAACCAGAAGCTCCTGCTTCTAATAATTTCACAGGATAGAGGTTATCGTCTAACGCAGACAAGGCAATGATTTTGGTTTTTGGTAAGATGCGTTTAATTTCTTTTGTTGCGCCCAAACCACCGATGCCAGGCATATGAACATCCATTAAGATGATGTTGGGAAGCAGAACTCGAGATTGAATAATGGCCTCTTCGCCACTATGGACGACACCGACAACTTCAACACCTTGAACATCCTGCAATACGCGACTAATCCCTTGGCTAACTACATCATGGTCGTCAACGATCAATACTTTTAACATCACCACTCCACCAAAATCCCCACATGCTACATAATCTTTAGTAGACATCGTCTCTTATAATTTTCCTCTACACAAAACAATCTGATGAAGCTTGACCATATCGAAAGCCCATCAATTACTTTATTCTGGCAGTTTCCCTTTATACCCCATGCTTTCCAGTTTTTTCTGGCTGATCTCTCGGTAACGAAGACGCACACCAGAGCCATGTGTTTTTTGGGTATAATAGAGCAAGGGCGCTATTTGTTCTTCTTCCACAGATAAGTCTTTCGCTATTTGGCTTGTTAGGTCCTGAATACTTAACGTGTGCTTATCTTCTATCATGATCACTTTTGGTATTACCAAGCGTTCGCCAGCAATTACCCTATCAACAATTTTCAAATAACTTTGTTCAAACAAGGGCCAAGAGACACGCTCTTCTTCTGATTTAATCTTGTACCAGCCGGCCTGAGATCCAGCAAAAAATACCGCAGGATGACTCCATTTATAACTCAATGGATCAGAACGGCAAGAACACGCCTCAAGATACGCTGAACGAGGATCTGCTAATCCGTAGGCTTTGTAAGCTGTACTAATCAGTTTTAAAAACTCAGAAATCGTCGGCGGCCAAGCATACACTTCTTTGGTTCGCTCTACGGCATAGGCCAATAAAGGTTCTTGGAATCCTTTTAAGGCAATCGCCCATTCACGTTTCGCTAACTTTACCTCATCAGGATTACTGTAAGCTGAAGCAAATTTATGAGTATAAATTGCTTTAAAACGAGCAAACAGCATATTCACTAGAACTCGCGTTTGTTGCTCAGCTTCAGTAGGACCCGATTCGCGGCTCGTCTGCCCTGACTCACCAGTCTGTGTCGTGTATGTTTGTGAGGGCGTCGCTAACTTGTTCTCTAGAGGTTTTAGTAAATTTTGAACTGCCTGAGGTTCCTTCATATGAAGATCGATCCGATTGTTTGTACTGCCACTGACGTTTTACGTATTTAAAAAATTCGCTGTTCCAAGTTCTAACATTCTTGCGCTGCTCTTTGATCCTTAACAAAAACTCCGTTTGCAAAGATAAGGCAAACTCTCGAGTCACTCCAGATTGCGCGATTTGTTCAAGCGTCGCTTCTTCTGGCTGCCACTGATCGGGCTGTCGAGCTCGTTCTTTCTGCTCTAAATATAAATCAAAATCTGTCACACCACGACGGTCATTTGCAACTGGATGAATATTCCCCGAGTGACCGTTTCCAACTGATCGTTGGTTCGTCGCTGGACGTTGATTTGCAACAGAGTAAGAAGGCGCATCATATTGACGAGCAGGCTGTTTCACTGAATAAGCTTTTGGTTGAGGGGTAAACTCCTCCGACTTTTCTCGGGACGCTTTATGCAAACGATCCATCTTGCTCATCAAAGCATCGTCTTTTGATTCAAGCTCTGCTGTTGGCTGAACCGATTGCGCTGTTTTTTGTGCTGATGCCAAGTGAATTTCTAGAATTTTTTCTTGGCGCTGAAAACTGAGCAACTGACTCATTTGTAAGTTAGTCAACAAACGCATGAGAATAGGAACAGTCCAAAATGATAACTGTGTACTTAATTGGCTCATCTCGACTCGTAGAACGTTCGAGCTCACAAGATAAGCCTGCTGCTTTAGAAACGTTAGTAATACCGTTTCTTCTAAGCCAATTTGGGCTGCCATTGAAAATGATATCGGCAATGTATAGTCGTTATCCAACATAAATCTCGCTTCGCATGATTAGCTCAATAGTCTATCAAAAGCCATCTCCATAAGCACGATAACCTTCAACAAGAACTTAGTAAGAAAAGATATAACCAAGTCGATTTTGATAAACAAAGTCTCAGTAAGCACTGTGTTTTCTTTGACAGGGTACTGAGACGCTCCTATGCTGGAATAGCAACAAATATTTATCTTGGCACTAGCGCCAGCGTAAATTGCGCTTCTCTCGAAAAACAATATTTAGGAGGAAAGTAGTATGCACGTCACACAAATATCTGGACACCATATCCACATAACCCCAGCAATCAAAGAACACATCAACGAAAAACTTACTAAAATTGTCCAACTTACAGATCAGATCATCTCGATCAATGTAACCCTATTAAAAGACAATAAACATCAAAAAGTAGAAGCTCGAATACATCTACTGGGAAAAGAAATTTTTGTCATGGCCTCTACTAAAAATAGACTATTCCACGCTATAGACACCATGATAAACAAGCTCACTAGGCAAATCAGAAAACACAAAACCAAACTTGCCATATCAAGTAGTAAAACAGCACAAAAACCTGAAGCTTGAATAAACTTTTGCAAAAAAGTTAATATTAATAGTTTAGAAAGCATCACCTTTCGGGGATGTTTTCTTGTCTTTATTATCTAATTTCAACACTTTTTTAATACCGTTTTTCTACTTTTAACCTATAGATAGAAAATCGAGCTTGAAGTTTGAAACTTTCAACCGCATATTATGTCCTAGTAATGGTTATAAACTTAATAGGAGTAATCACCATGCGTTACACAGAAGCCCTTTCGACACAATCGTCACAAACGGCAAATAAAACGCTTCGCAATACATATGGACTATTGTCACTAACCCTTTTGTTCAGTGCATTAATTGCTGGATTAAGCGTATCAATGAACTGGCCTCATCCGGGCCTAATTGTTACTTTAGTTGGCTTTTACGGATTGTTATTTCTAACTCATAAATTCAAAAACAGCTCTTTAGGCATCCTTTGCGTTTTTGCCTTGACTGGTTTTATGGGATTAACTCTTGGCCCCATTTTAAGCATGTATTTAACTTTACCAGGTGGTGGAAGTTTAATCATGTCGGCGTTAGGCATCACAGGCTTGTCCTTCATGGGCCTATCTGCTTATGCATTGATTTCAAAAAGAGACTTCAGCTTCCTTAATGGATTTATCACTGTTGGTTTCTTCGTTCTATTATTTGCTGTCATTGCAGGCTTCTTTGTTCAAATGCCTGCATTGCAAATATTCATCTCAGCGGGTTTTGCTTTGTTCTCTGGGGCTATCATTTTGCTGCAAACAAACCAAATCGTACGCGGTGGTGAAACAAACTACATCATCGCCACCGTGAACTTGTATGTTTCTTTATACAACATGTTCCTAAGCATCTTATCTTTGCTTGGCATGGCTCGCGACGATTAAAACATCGTTCACTTAATAGGACGAAAATGAAAAGGCCGCTGACTGCGGCCTTTTTTATGTGTAAACTTTGCAATCTGCTTATTTCATCAGAATTGCTTCATCAAGGGCTATTTTTAATGCAATACACTTTACTCATTACAGGTTCGCCTTATCAAAGTAAGGCATGCCACACAGCCCTTCGCTTTATTAAAGCTGCCACCAGTAAATACCCACATTGCATAAAAGGCGTGTTTTTTTATGAAGACGCGGTGCTGATCGGCAATCAAACAGCACAACCACCAAGAGATGAAATAAACATTACTAAAGCTTGGCAAGAAATAGCCAAAGAGCATGATATCCCCTTGTACCTTTGCATCGCTGCTGCGGTTCGTCGTGGCATTATTAACGAAAGCGAAAGCCGCCGTTACGAGCTAGAGCAACATACTTTAGCGGAGCATTTCCAATTAGAAGGTCTAGGCACTTTAGTAGATTTAATGAACACCACTAACAAAGTCGTCCAGTTTAGGTAAACATATGAAACATACTTTAATCCACCTAAACAGCAGTCCATACTCAAGCTTAGCTTGCAAAGAAGGCCTAGATCTCGCCTTAGTATTAGCAACATTTGAACAATCTGTTGACCTTTGCCTTTCTGGTGCCGCACTTTCCATTTTAACTGGTAAGCAAAACCCAACCATAGAGCATGGTAAAAACCTTCACAAGCTTCTAGATGGCTTAGAGTTTTACGATATAGAAAACATCTTCATTGAAAAAGACAGCAACTGGACGGATACAGAGACCTCTTGGAAAGGTATTAGGTCACTTGATACAACTCAATGGCAAACCATGTTTTCGAACTACAAACAGATTTTTCGATTTTAACTTTTTCGGTTTTTAATTATGCGACTTCATCAAATCAATCAACTTGCCTACCCATCAACACTGGAAGCAACATGGCAAAACAGCTTACAAACTGGAGACCAAATCCTTCTCATCGAGGAAGGTTTTTTACGAACCCAGCAATCCGATACTTTTTCCAGCGCACTAAAAAAAATGATTGAAAAGAAAGAAATCAAACTTTATTACCTTCAAAGTGATGCAGCAGCCTATGGTTTGTCTGCTGATATTGGCCTGCCACTATCTGACGAAGAATGGGTAGATATAACTTTTTCAGCCAACATAAACATAAGCTGGTAATGACAATGAAAAATCATGCAGTTTCATTAGACGAAGAAGGTTATTTACTAAACTTACAAGATTGGACGCCAGTGCTGGCTGAACAATTGGCAAAAGATGTTGATATAGAAATGAGTGAGGCCCACTGGGAAATCATTTATTTGTTACGTGAGTTTTACAAAGAATTCGAAGTCTCACCAGCAATGCGTCCACTGGTCAAAGCCGTTAGCAAAAAACTCGGTGCAGAAAAAGGCCGGAGCATTTACCTTATGACCCTTTTCCCTGGTAGCCCACCAAAATTGGCAGCAAAGATAGCAGGCCTACCAAAGCCCGCTAACTGTCTATAAAAGAAAAAACAAACGTTTTAAGATTTCCCATACCATTGTAGCTTTTCTTGTAACGTAACAACTTCACCAATAATGAGCAGTGCAGGTGATTTTGCTTCATTCTTGATCGACACGTCGTAAATATCTTCAATGGTTGAAGTAAAAACCCGTTGTTCTTTTGTGGTGCCTTTTTCCACAATGGCCACAGGCATGCTTGGCTTCATGCCAAATTTCATCAAAGACTGGCTAATGTCTTTAAGACCGGTTAACCCCATATAGATAACCAAGGTTTGCGCTGGATGAACCAATTCTTCCCAAGGCAATTCTGTTGTACCATCTTTCAAATGACCCGTTAAAAAACGCACTGATTGAGCATAATCACGATGGGTTAACGGAATGCCTGCATAAGCAGCACAACCAGCTGCAGCCGTCACACCTGGAACGACTTCAAAAGGTACGCCTTCTTCGATTAGCTCTTCAAGCTCTTCACCACCTCGACCAAAGATGAAAGGATCTCCACCTTTCAGGCGAACCACCATGTGCCCTTCTTTCGCCTTGGCAGCTAACAAACTGTTTATTTCTTCCTGAGGAAGACTATGAAGTGATTTAGCTTTTCCGACATACATTTTTTCTGCCGCCTCAGGAATAAGGTCAATAATTTCTTTGCCAACTAAGCGATCATACAAAACTACGTCTGCCATTTTTAACAAACGATACGCCTTTAGAGTTAGCAATTCTGGATCCCCTGGACCCGCTCCGATTAAATAGACTCTGCCCGTCATAATATTTTCTCATACAAAAAAAGCCTCCTGCGAGGCTTTTTTATTAGTCCCGTAATTTACGCTTTTTTCAAAAGCGTTTTTCCACCCATGTAAGGAATCAACACATCAGGAACGCGCACACTGCCATCTTCGTTCTGATAGTTTTCCAATACAGCGACTAATGTACGCCCTACCGCTAACCCAGAACCATTCAAGGTATGTGCCAATTCTGGACGACCTGTTTCAGGGTTACGCCAGCGAGCTTGCATACGGCGTGCTTGGAAGTCACACATATTAGAGCAAGAAGAAATTTCACGATATTTACCTTGCCCCGGCAGCCAAACTTCAATGTCATAAGTTTTATGAGCAGAGAAACCAAGATCGCCGCCACATAAGATGACTGTACGGTAAGGGAGCTCTAATTTCTGCAAGATAGCTTCTGCATGGCCCACAAGCTCCTCAAGCACTTCCTCAGAGCGATCTGGACGGCAAACATGTACTAACTCAACTTTCTCAAACTGATGTTGACGAATCATACCGCGCGTATCACGACCATAACTGCCAGCTTCACTACGGAAGCAAGGTGTATGAGCTACAAATTTTTTATGAAGGTCTGCATCATTTAGGATTTCATCACGTACCAAATTAGTTACGGGAACTTCGGCTGTCGGAATCAAATACAGGTCATTGTTACCACTGTCCTTATCGACAGGCACCTTGAAAAGATCTTCTTCAAACTTAGGAAGTTGGCCTGTTCCTTTTAATGAGTGGGCATTTACTAGATAAGGCACATAGACTTCAGAGTAACCATGCACATCTGTATGAGTATTAATCATAAATTGAGTAAGTGCACGGTGTAGACGCGCTAAATCAGAATGCATAACAGCAAAACGAGAACCGGTAATTTTAACTGCAGCTTCAAAGTCTAACATTTGCATTGCTTCACCCAGATCAACATGATCTTTTGGCTCAAATTCAAATGCTTTTGGCTCACCCCAGCGACGAATTTCGATATTATCATCTTCTGTTTTGCCTTCTGGCACAGAAGCATGAGGAAGATTCGGAATACCTTCCAATAAAGAATCCATAGCAAGCTGAACTTCCGCTAACTGCTCTTTCGCGGCGTTTAAATCATCGCCCAATGTCGCTGTTTGCGCTTTCAGTTCTGCCGCTTTGTCTTTATCGCCAGACTTCATCGCCTGACCGATGTCTTTGGATACAGAGTTACGGGTCTGTTGCAGATGCTCTGTTTCTACCTGAATCGCTTTACGGCGCTCTTCTAGGGAAGAAAATACGGCCACATCCAATTCATAGCCTTTCTTTTTAAGTTGAGCCGCAATGGCCTCTGGGTCAGCGCGCAATGCTTTAATGTCTAACATCTGAGCAACAATATCCTTTAACAATGTAATAAAAAAATGTATTTAATCGAAGTGTAGGAATGGTTTAGAAAAAGCGTGTCACTGCCATACCAACAGCAAGACCAACAATACCCAAAACACAACTCAATAATAAATAGCTTATCGCACTTAGCCAAGCCTGCATGTTAATAAGTGAGATAATTTCCAAAGAAAAAGTAGAAAACGTTGTAAATGCACCCAAAAAACCCACCATAATTAAAGGTCGATAAGGTTCTAGTGTTGGCATACGCTCACTAATCATTACAAATGCAACCCCCATCAATACACAACCAAGTACATTTATAAGCATGGTTGCAAACGGGAAATGATGCTGCCAGTAGCTGTTAATCCACCTCGTCATGCCATATCGGCTCAAAGCGCCAAAGGCACCGCCAATCGCAATCATAAAATACATCATTTTCTATTCCTTTGAGATAATGTTTTTTTTGCAAAAAATCGTCTTATCTTAATCAATCATCATAGCGTTGACGCAGACTCTGGCTATCTAAATCAGACAACCAAGCCAATTTATCGGTGATTTTTTTCTCTAAACCACGATCTGTCGGTTGATAATAACGCATATTAGCTAATTCTTCTGGCATATAATTTTCTCCAGCAGCATAAGCATGCTCTTCATTATGAGCATAACGGTACTCATCACCGTGCCCCATACTTTTGGCTAACGACGTAGGTGCGTTACGTAAATGGATAGGAACTTCATAGCTTGGATGAGCAGCCACATCAGACATGGCTTGATTAAACGCCTGATAAACCGCATTACTTTTGGGTGCGCAAGCCATGTAAACAGCAGCTTGAGCAATGGCGCGGTTACCTTCACCTGGACCAACACGTTCAAACACATCCCATGCATTTAAGCCAACCTGTAAGGCTCTTGGATCGGCATTACCAATATCTTCTGAAGCAATCGCCAATAGACGTCGCGCAATATACAATGGGTCGCATCCACCATCCAGCATTCGCGCCATCCAATATAAGGCCCCATCAGGCGAAGAGCCACGGACTGACTTATGAAAAGCAGAAATCTGATCGTAGAAAACATCTCCTTTACGGTCGAAGCGACGAACACTACCACCGAGAACATCCTCTAATTGCTCTTGCGTTACCTTACTCCCAGGCTCAACAAGATCCGATAAAATCTCTAAAAAATTTAACCCTCGTCGAATATCCCCGTCAGCCGCTTGCGCCAAAATAGAAAGAAAGTGGTCATCTATTTGGAAGCCATCCCCGTTAAAATCCTTGCTGATACCTCTCTCGTTGTTCTGTAAGGCACGAACTAATACAAGTTGAACTTCTTCTACTGTTGGCGTTTTTAAACGATAAACACGAGCTCTTGACAGCAAAGCTGAATTTAATTCAAAGGCAGGATTCTCAGTTGTAGCACCAATAAACAAAAAGGTACCGTCTTCAATAAAGGGGAGAAATGCATCTTGTTGGGATTTATTAAATCGGTGCACCTCATCAACAAACAATACGGTTTGCGTACCATTCATCATTCGTAGTTGTTTAGCTTGATCAACAGCAGCTCGGATTTCTTTTACGCCAGACATCACGGCAGATATTTCAATAAATTGAGCATCAAGTGCATGGGATAACAATTGAGCGAATGTTGTCTTACCTACACCCGGTGGGCCCCAAAGAATAAAAGAATGGCAGTTCCCTGTCTCAACCATTCTTCGCAACGGCTTCCCTGGACCGACTAGATGCGACTGCCCAATATAGTCATCAAGACTAGTCGGGCGCATTCTAGCAGCCAGAGGCTGATAAGCCCCTGTTGGAGCATCCGAGAAAAGATCTTTCATTATTGACCTTCTACAATCACATCCACGTAATCAGGTAAATCTAAAATAAAGTTGTCTTTCGTAACACCTTCATGTGTTTCAACATTTTTAAATTCAATGACAGTAGTCTGACCCAATGCATCCAAAATACTCATGGAACTAATGACTTTGTTTTTAAATACTAGAGTCAATGTTTGGAATAAGTCTTGGTCATCTTTAGGCGCCAAACGAAACTTATCCTTACCTAAAGTTGTCACGACATAATAAGGTAAAACCTCTGCTGCAGGTTGCCCTAGCAAAGCCGCTGGAGAGTTTCCAACAGCCCCCGACAAAGGTTTCTGAGTCGCTTGCTCTAGATCAATATCCCACACGGTAATTGTTTTACCATCCGATACTATACGCTGGGCAAAAGGCGTCACACTATCCCAGACAAATTGATTGGGTTTCGCTAAAAGAAAAACACCATCACTAACTTGTAACTGTTTACCCTTTTCATCATAGGTAACTTGATGAAACTCACCTTCAATATTTCGATTCTGCTCCAGAAGGCTTTCAACCACATCAACCGTTTCAGCTTGAACTAGACCAGTCTGAAAAATGGCCGCAAAAGTAAATACACATACAGCAACTAATTTATTAATCAAAAATTTCTCCCAAAAATACAGTTACTTGAAAATGACTATTCTGGAATTAAAATATCGCGCTGACCATTGGTCCCCATTGGACCAACCAAACCAGCGGCTTCCATTGCCTCTACCAAATTTGCCGCCCTGTTGTAACCTATTTTCAATCTACGTTGAATAGATGAGATAGAAGCTTTACGGGTTTCTATGACAATCTTCACAGCATCATCATAAAGCGCGTCTTTATCTTCGCTGTCGTCGCCAGACATTAAGTCTTCTGGATTCACAACCACATCATTAATGTATTCAGGCTCGCCGCGTAATTTCCACTCTTCGACGACAGCATGTACCTCTTCATCTGAAACAAAAGCACCATGAACTCGGATTGGCGTTGGCAGCCCTGCAGGAAGATACAACATATCCCCCATCCCCAATAACTGATCCGCACCACCTTGATCCAGAATAGTTCGAGAATCAATTTTCGACGAAACCTGAAACGCCATACGAGTTGGAATGTTAGCTTTAATCAGACCTGTAATGACGTCTACTGAGGGCCGCTGTGTCGCCAAAATCAAATGAATACCAGCCGCTCGTGCTTTTTGAGCAATACGAGCGATCAGCTCTTCCACTTTTTTACCAACTATCATCATCATATCCGCGAACTCATCTACGACAATAACGATATAAGGCAAAGGTTCTAGGTGAGGAACTGTTCGTGCCACACCGTCTTCGGAAAACATCGCCATTTCAGGTTGCCATAAAGGATCTTCAATTGGCTTACCCGCATCAATCGCATCACGGACTTTTTTGTTATAACCAGCAATGTTACGTACGCCTAGTTTCGACATTAATTTATAACGTCGTTCCATTTCATCAACCGACCAACGCAAGCCATTGGCTGCGTCTTTCATATCTGTAATCACTGGTGTTAAAAGGTGTGGAATGCCTTCATAAATAGACAATTCCAGCATCTTCGGGTCAACCATGATCATGCGTACTTCATCTGGTGTTGATTTCAACAACATACTCAGAATCATGGCATTTACACCAACAGACTTACCAGATCCCGTTGTCCCTGCAACCAAAACATGGGGCATTTTCGCCAAGTCGACAACAACTGGCTCACCAGAAATGTCATGACCAAGAGACAAGGTCAAAGGCGAAGAGGAATGATCGTAAGCGTCACAGTTGATAACTTCGGAAAAGTACACTGTGTCACGAACCTGATTCGGAATTTCTATACCAATTGTGGATTTACCTGCAATAACCTCAACAACTCGAACACTCATCACACTTAAAGAGCGCGCAAGGTCTTTCGCAAGATTAGTAATTCTAGATACTTTTACACCAGGTGCTGGTTGAATTTCAAAACGTGTGATCACAGGACCAGGATTCACCTCGACAACGTCCGCTTTCACACCAAAATCCTGTAAACGCTGCTCTAATAATTCAGACAGAGCCAATAACTCATCTTCCGAGTAACCGCCTTGTTTTGGCTTAGGCTTGGTTAATACAGAGCGATCTGGCAAAGAATAAGCTTTCTCTTCTCGGTTACTGGTATCTTCGTTTGATGATGGACCACCAAGAGAATCTAACTGTTTCGCTTCCGACAAAGTTCGAAAAGCTGGCTTATGGGCTGTTGTAGTTGTAGAAGCCGCTTCACCAAACAAAATAGCATCCGCCTGCTCTTTAGTAACGGCAGAAGGCTCTGTAACATCTACTTTATCTGCAGCAGATGAAATATCACGGGCAGACGCCTTGCTTGGCGATTCTGACCAAGACTCTTCAATATAAAGCGTATCACCAAACTCAATGTCTTTGTCATTAGCCGATAATGAGTCTAATCCATCAAAATTAGGCTCTACATGAGGCTGATCTTCAACCTCTTCTGATGATTTATTCGATTTCTTAGATTTAGAAAAAAGCGATGACAAACTAAATTTAGATTTTTCACTCTCTTCTAAAACATCTCCAGAAGAGGGGGCTGAGTAATCTTTATCGATAGATACCGTATCTAAAAGTTCGTCTTTCCCTATGCCTTTTGAAGCAATCGCATTTCTTCTTTTACGAATAAATGCAGGTTCTTCCTCTTCATCTTGCTCCTCAATCGCATGTAAATCAGTTGAACTTGAGTTGATAGGTTTAGCCTCAATGGCTCTTTTATTCAGTTTTGCTTCTCGGCTATCTGCATGCTTTTGACGTACCAACACCACAAATTTAAAAACGACTTCACCTAATCGATCCATTAATCCCAACCAATGAACCTGAGATAACAAGGTAAAGGATAAGATAACTAAGGCTAAACTAACTAAAGTGGCTCCATCATAACCAATAAAGCCATACAGCAAAGTACCAAGCCCATGACCCAATATACCACCAGTGCCGTACTGAAGTGATAATTCGCCCACGGTATGTAAAAAACACAAGGCTGAACCAAATGACAAATATAAAATACTGCCTAATGTGCAGAGTAATGCATTATTAACCGGAAGCAGTGAATGTGGGTTGCGCCATATGATAATAGCCACCCAAAAGAACAAAGGAGGTAAAGAATAAAATAAAGACCCAAAGAAACCAGACATTAAATCAGCAATGGTCGCGCCGATTGGCCCCATGGAGTTTTGAATCGCCCTACCAGTACCGGAATAAAACCAACCAGCATCTTCAGGGTTATAAGTATAAGTTGCTAAACCGAAAAAGAATAAAAATAACAATGCAGCAATAAACGCCGCCTGCTTAGCAAACATATCCCAAATTGGTGAGCGTACTGACTCACTCGCTTTTTCTGACAAAACACGCCTTCCTATTTTATGCTAACCAAAACAAATACATACTCTAAAAAAACAGAGTGACAAGTTCGTCAAGCTTACCATAAAAAAAGCCAGCCCAAAGGGCTGGCTTTCGCTTTTACACTAAGAAAACACTTCTATTAAAGAAAGGTCTTAGAAAGAGGCTTTAGCACCAATTTCAGTGTACTCTGCAAAGTCACCAGTTTCATTTTCAACATAATATGTAATAGCATCTACAGTGTAAAATGCTGCTAACTGAAGACCATTTTGCTCAGCCTCAGTATCCATACCATATTGAGCATTAAACTGAAGTGCATCACTTGCAGCAAACTGAAGCTCAACAACAGCTTGAGACTTATCAGCGCCACCAACTTCACCAGCACCGTAACCAACATTGATAGTCATAGCATCCATATTAGTAGAGAAACCAAGGTTATACGCAGTATCATCACCAACAGAACCAGCAGAAAGACCGAATGAAGTACCTGGGCTAAGTTCCATTTCATAAGAAGCAGCAAAACCGATCTCACTATCACCATCAGCATTTACGGCATCAGAACCCTCAAGACCAACAGTCAGACCAGGAACTACAACATAACGAACAGCAGAATAGACAGAGTCGGTTGCAACACCACCAATCACACCATCATCAGCAAAGAATGCGCCATCAGATAATGAACCGTCAAATTTACCAAAAGATACTGCGCCATTTTTAACATAGATAGCTTCTAAATCAACAGTTGATACATCAGTACCTGCGTTACCGTCAATTTCAATTTCAGCGTATACAACACCAGTATCAATAGCCAACTCAACTTCAGGGTCATTACCCGTACCGTCAAGAACATTACCGCTGTCTTGAATTGTGTAGTTAAGTGCTGCAGTACCAGAAAAAACAGCATCAGCAGCCATAGTAGTTGTAGAAACAGCAGCTGCAACAGCAGTTACCGCGAAGATAGAAGCAAGTTTAATCGCTTTCATTCAAGATTCCCCTTTATATTATAATATATGGTCTTGTAGACCATTTGAAAAATGTTATCCGTTTAAGAAACGTTGTTAAATCAACGACTCATGTATCTTAAAACCATTCAGTTTCACTTTTGTGACAATCGCCAAAAAAGCAAATCATCCTGTAGTTCCCAATACCGAATTCAACTATCGTTTCGAATTACCGTTTTAGGACTGACTTGATTAAAACCAAGTTATCCACCACTGGTCAAGCATTCCTTGCACTTTTTTCTCTTTTTTTCATTTTACCCCCTACTTTGGGTAAAAACTAACCAGCAAGGAGATAAAACTACATTTTTTTTAGAACATTCATGCACATTACAAGGAATTAAGAACGCAAATGTGTCAGCAACTCGCAAACCATACGCTTTTTTATCCTTAATTCAAATATCGGGAGAAAAAAATTTCTTTAATTTTTTAATTAAAAAATATTCATAGATAGTTTTTACTACCAAAGGAATTACAATTACATTATGTAAATCTGCAGACGATAAATACTTAATAAGGTGATCACCATTTCATGCCTGACCTCGAAGATGAAAAACACGAATTAATATTGCTCACAGAGTCCCCTTACGACACTCCAAATCCACATAAAGCACTACAAGATCCAGAGGGCTTATCCGCCGTCGGTGGTGATTTATCTTCAATACGATTAATACATCTTTATAGTAAAGGCTTTTTTCCTTGGTTTAGTGATCCAGATCCTATTTTATGGTGGCACCCTGAGCAAAGATGTGTTTTGTACCCAGAAAACTTTCACGAATCTAAGTCTCTTAAAAAAACACTTAAAAAAGAACCTTGGTATTTTTCAGTAAATAAAGAGTTTCAATCGGTTATTAATCATTGCGCTGCACTTCGAGCAGACAAAGAAGGCACTTGGATTTCAAACGATATTAAAAATGCCTATTTAGAATTGCACAAACTAGGTTATGCACATTCAATGGAAATATGGAAAAATGAAACTCTGGTCGGTGGTTTTTACGGTATTGCCATAGGAAATCTATTTTTTGGTGAATCTATGTTTTCACTTGTGCCAAACGCCTCCAAAATTGCTCTAAAAACATTTTGTGATTTAGCAAAAGAGTGTCGTATTGAACTAATCGATTGTCAGGTAGAGTCAGAGCATTTACTTTCTTTGGGAGCAGAATTAATACCAAGAGAAACATTTTTATCTGCTTTAGAAGACTTTATACCGACGACTAAAAAGAACACAGAACTCTTAAATATTGGCAAAAAACCTGAAAAACAACGAATTTAGCTTAAAAATAGACAGGGTAAGAATGCAACTTAGTTTGCCTTACGGTGAGTTTTTAGGCAAAATATGCTCGATCAAAATTCAGACGTCGCTAAATAAGCATCATGATTTAACTATTTAGCGCTCAATCGACAATAGAGAAACATTTTTTCCCTTTGTCTGTAGACCTCCGAATAAGGCATGGTCGGCGTCTACTAAATTATATAAGTAAACACCATAGGACACATATTGTGGCAAAAGAAGAAGGCTTAGAAATGGAGGGCACTATCATTGATACGTTGCCTAATACCATGTTCCGTGTCGAATTAGAAAACGGACACGTAGTAATTGCTCATATCTCTGGAAAAATGCGTAAAAATTACATCCGTATTTTGACTGGCGACAAAGTAAAAGTAGAGCTGACGCCTTACGACCTTTCAAAAGGCCGTATCGTTTATCGAGCTCGTTAATTTAGAAGCGGTTACCTAATAAGTAGCCATTAGCTAGATTAAAATCATAAAAAAACCGGACACTTTCAAGCGCCCGGTTTTTTTATGTTCAGCAATTGCATTAATTCCTAATGAACAACCGCTTCTTTTATCACTTCAAATTTCAGTTCGTCACTTTTCTCATCTAAAGACACTTTTACGTGTCCACCATCATGCAAATCACCAAAAAGTATTTGATCCGCTAATGGCTTCTTAAGATGTTCCTGAATCACTCGCGCCATTGGACGAGCACCCATCTGACGATCATAGCCCTTATTAGCCAACCAACCTCTTGCCGTATCTGATACTTCCAACATAACGCCTTTAGGATCTAACTGAACCTGCAATTCGACTAAGAACTTATCAACCACATTAAAGATAATGTGTTCATCAAGTTGTTGGAATTGAATAACAGCATCAAGACGGTTTCTAAACTCTGGCGTGAAAGTTCTATTTATCACTTCCATACCATCTGTTGAGTTATCTTGATTAGAGAAACCAATTGTACGACGAGCCAGCTCTTCTGCCCCAGCATTCGATGTCATAACCAGGATCACATTACGGAAATCCGCTTTGCGACCATTATTGTCAGTCAAAGTACCGTGATCCATAACCTGCAACAACAGGTTGAAGACTTCTGGGTGTGCTTTTTCTATTTCATCAAGCAAAACCACACTATGAGGGTTCTTAGTAACCGCCTCTGTTAGCAAACCACCTTGATCAAAGCCAACATACCCTGGTGGCGCACCAATCAAGCGAGAAACCGCATGACGCTCCATGTACTCAGACATATCAAAGCGAATAAGCTCTAACCCTAACTGCTTCGCAAGTTGCTTCGTGATTTCGGTTTTACCAACACCTGTTGGCCCAGCCATTAAGAAAGAGCCTATTGGTTTTTGCTCCGCTTTTAATCCAGCACGGGACAACTTAATCGCCGCCGACAAGGAATCAATCGCACTGTCTTGTCCAAACACCACCATTTTCAAATTTCGTTCTAAATTAGACAGCACTTTTCTATCATCAGAATTAACAGCCCTTACAGGCACACGAGCGATCTTAGACACGATATCTTCAATATCTGACACAGTAATCACAGATTTTCGCTTACCTTCAGGCTGAAGGCGTTGAAACGCTCCCGCCTCATCGATCACATCAATCGCTTTGTCTGGCATGTGACGATCTGTCACATAGCGCTGAGCAAGTTCTGCAGCTGCTAACAAAGCAGGCTCTTCGTATTTAATTTGGTGATGTTCTTCAAACGCACCTATGATGCCTTTCAAGATTTGATACGTATCATCAACGCTCGGTTCGTTCACATCAATTTTTTGGAAACGACGCGCTAAAGCATGATCTTTCTCAAACACACCACGAAACTCTTGAAACGTCGTCGATCCGATGCAACGTAAGCCACCAGAACTTAATACTGGTTTAAGTAGGTTAGAGGCATCCATCACACCGCCAGATGCCGCACCCGCACCGATAATGGTATGAATTTCATCGATAAACAAAATAGCATTCGGCAGTTTCTTCAATTCACCAAGCAATTGCTTAAGGCGCTTTTCAAAGTCACCACGGTATTTTGTCCCCGCTAATAAGGCACCTAAATCCAATGAATACACAACGCCATCTGCAATAACATCTGGCACTTGTCCATCAACGATTCGTTTGGCAAGCCCTTCTGCAATCGCAGTTTTACCTACGCCAGACTCACCAACCAATAATGGGTTGTTCTTACGACGACGAGAAAGCGTTTGTATAACACGCTCCACTTCGTACTCGCGACCAATCAATTTATCGATTTTTCCAGCTTTGGCTTCTTCATTAAGGTTCGTTGCAAACTTTTGCAAAGGAGCCGTGGTTGTATCTTCCGCCTCTTCGTCTTGATCCATTTCTTGAGACGCATCACCTGTTTTGGAGATGCCGTGAGCAACATAATTCACAACATCAATACGAGCAACACCATGGCGTTTCAAGAGATAAACTGTCTGGCTTTCTTGTTCGCTAAAAATGGCCACCAGCACATTCGCACCAGTCACCTCTCGCTTTCCTGATGATTGCACATGAAACACAGCACGTTGTAATACACGTTGAAAACCTAACGTTGGCTGAACTTCTCGCTCTTCATCATCTTCAGGAATTAAAGGCGTTGTACTATCAACGAACTCTTCCAGCTCTTTACTTAAAGTGTCTAAACTCACACCGCATGCTTTTAAAACGCTTGAGGCAGCGTTGTTTTCGATAAGAGCCAATAACAAATGCTCTACTGTCATGAATTCATGGCGTTTGTCGCGCGCCGCTTTGAACGCTGTATTTAGGGTTTGCTCTAGTTCTTTATCTAACATTGCTATTCCCTCACTCTGAATCAGTCAACCTTTTGTAGGTCGCACATTAAGGGGTGCTCATTTTGTTCCACGAACTGTTGTACCATTGCTACTTTCGTTTCCGCAATATCAAAAGGGTAAATACCACAAACTCCTTTACCCTTTTGATGCACTTCCAACATAACTTGATTCGCTTTCTCTCCATCCATAGAAAAAAAACGCTGCAAAACAAATACGACAAAGTCCATTGGCGTATAGTCATCATTGAACAATACAACTTGATACATAGAAGGCGGTTGCAGCTCGGTTTCCTGTGGAGCAATCGCGATACTAGAATGCCCTTGCTGCTCGTCTTCTGATACTAGTCTAATTTTCTGGTTTACAATCATCCCATGCCTCTGAGGCCAAATTTTTCACGTAATTTGCCTAATTCAGCACATTACTACCTTTATATACGTTATAGATTACCACTTGGATTTTACAAATACCAAAACACCTTCTACGCTTTCTATTGAGGCGGTCAAATGTGCAATCAATGTTTACAGAAAAGATTCTAACATTGATTCGAGACAAAGAATTCGCACCTATTTAGCAATCTAAATTATTTAGTTCATACTTTTAAATACATCTATGTTGATCACCACAACTCATGACTGGTCAATTAGACAAACAATAGTGAAACCTTTTATAGCGATTTAGAGTGAATAAGGAGTAACTCATGCATCACGGATTAGTTAAGTGGTTTAATAATGCAAAAGGCTATGGATTTATTGTTTCAGAGGACTTCGAAGAAGATTTGTTTATTCATTATTCTGCAATTAACGTTGAAGGCTATAAAACACTCAAAGCAGGCCAAGCCGTAACTTTCAATGTTGAACCTGGAAATCGAGGCATGCATGCTATTGATATCAATCCACTTACATCAGAGCAAGACGAGCCACAAGAAACTCAAACCGCATAAAGCCAATCGGTTCATAAATATAGCAACATCGCTATCCAAGAATGAATTTGTTATCTTACTCCTCACCATGGGGAGTAAGATCTGTATAATTAAAAAAATACTTTTTTCAGCAAATACTTTTAGCCACTCTTCAATTCAATAATTTAATCACACACTATAACGACACATTGAGCGCATGCCTTCAAATTTGATTTTGTTCAACAAACCCTTTCGAGTTCTGAGTCAATTTTCTCAAGAAGGCGATAAATCCACTCTTGCTGATTTTATTCAAGTCCCAGAATTCTACCCTGCTGGAAGACTGGATTTTGACTCCGAGGGCTTATTACTACTTACCAATCAAGGCGCATTACAACATATCATTGCATCTCCCGACTTCAAATTACCCAAAACTTACTGGGTTCAAGTTGAAGGTAATATTTCAGATGAAGCGCTAAATAAATTAAAGCAAGGTGTAGAATTAAAGGATGGTTTAACTAAGCCCGCTCAAGCAGCACGTATAGAAGAACCTAATATTTGGGAAAGAATGCCACCAGTAAGACACAGAAAAAACATTCCCACAAGCTGGTTATCACTACAGATTCGTGAAGGAAAAAATCGTCAAGTGCGACGCATGACCGCCGCTGTTGGTTTTCCTACACTTAGATTAATACGTTACGCTATTGGTCCATACACATTAGACAACACTCAGGTGGGGCACTGGAACTACATAGAACCAACCGATGACTTATCAAAAGAGGTGACGAATTTTGAAGAACAAAGAAAGAGAAAGATTACCTCATCTAACCGTCGCCGCTCTGGTGAAAAAAGACAGTTTGGACGACCCCAAGGAAACACAATATCTGATGGTAGCAGAGTGGCAGGACAGCCAACTCGTACTAAACCAACCAGCCGGACACATCGAAAATAGCGAAAGCGCTATTGAAGCAGTAATTCGAGAAACCCTAGAAGAATCTGGTTGGCTCGTTAAACCCGTTGGTTTACTTGGCATGTACGCCTTTACTCCTTTTAAAGAGGCAGACACCTACCATCGACTTTGTTTTTTATGTGAGCCAGTAGAAAAAGCGAGTCAAGAGCTCGACCCAGACATAGAATCAAGCCATTGGCTCACTTATGAGGAAATTCTTACACTCCCTCATCGTAGTCCATTAATCAAAGCTTGCATTGAAGATTCACTTCACAACCCCATAATACCTTTATCCTTTATATCTGATCACTTTCTTCGTCCTATCGATAAAGAGAAAGTGATACAATAATGGCAATTAAATTTACCTGAGGCCTTGCCTCTTCGTCTTATGAGTAACCATTGGTCATGAAAGAAAGCACTGCTGCAAACAATGTAAATAGCACAAAAAAAGTCATAGTAGGAATGTCAGGTGGCGTTGACTCTTCAGTATCGGCCCTTATTCTGATGCAGCAGGGCTATCAGGTCGAAGGTTTGTTCATGAAAAACTGGGACGAAGATGATGGTACAGAATATTGTACAGCCAAAGATGACCTTGCTGATGCCCAAGCCGTTTCAGACACATTGGGTATTACACTTCATACGGCCAATTTTGCAGCGGAATATTGGGATAATGTCTTCGAGCACTTTTTAGAAGAATACAAAGCAGGCAGAACACCAAACCCAGACATCCTTTGCAATAAAGAAATCAAATTTAAGGCCTTTTTAGAGTATGCCTTGGCACTTGGTGCAGATTACATTGCAACAGGCCATTATGTACGCCGTGGAGAAAAAGACGGCGAGCCTCTTTTACTAAAAGGTCTTGATGGCAACAAAGACCAAAGTTACTTCCTTTATGCGGTAGGGAAAGACGAAATAGCCAAAACACTTTTCCCAGTAGGTGAACTAGAAAAGCCCGAAGTTCGACGCTTAGCCGAAGAGTTTGGCCTTATCACTCACAACAAAAAAGATAGTACAGGTATTTGTTTTATTGGCGAGCGCCGTTTCAAAGACTTCCTAGAGCAATATTTGCCGGCACAGCCAGGTAATATTGAAACCTTAGAAGGCGATATTATCGCGCGCCATCATGGTTTGATGTATCACACAATAGGCCAGCGTCAAGGTTTGGGCATTGGTGGTTTAGCGAAATATTCAGATGACCCATGGTACGTTGTCGAAAAAGACTTAACGCGCAATGTGCTAGTAGTAACACAAGGTGGCCAGCATGAGTCTTTATTCAAAACCCACTTGATTGCTGATAATTTTGACTGGGTAGCTCGTGAAAAGCCTTCACTTCCGCTTACCTGTAAAGCAAAGTGTCGTTATCGCCAACCAGATCAAGACTGCACCCTTTATGAATTAGAAGATGGACGAATTGAAGTCTCTTTTGTTGAACCTCAACGAGCAATCACACCGGGACAGTCTGTTGTTTTTTATGTTGGTGAGCACTGCCTTGGCGGTGGAATCATCAATGAAGCGTTTAACAAATAGAGAGTTTATAACGTGAGTAGTAGAGAAAAAGAACAATCTATTGCCCTATCCGCTGTATTTCAAGCAGCAGAATTGGTTGCCATTCTAGCCAAAACAGGAAAGGTAGATAACACGGCGTTACAGCCGATGATTGACAGTATTTTGCTCGTCAATGCCCCCTCTACTGAAGAGATTTATGGTGGGCAATGGGATTATCAAAGTAATTTATCCCTTGGTCGCAGTGTCGCTAAAAAAGCACTAGGTAAAGAGCGTAGCAGTGTCAACCCTGATACATTAAGATACGCACTCAGCTTAGTCCATCTTGAAAATAAGCTCGCAAAAACCCCACAGATGCTTTCGACTATTGGTCAGCGAATTTCTCAGATAGAGCAAAAGAAAGCACACTACAATAGCGTACTTCATGAAAACATCATTGCTTCTATTTCAGGAATGTACCAAGACACATTAAGTACTTTACCTTTTCGAATACAAGTACAAGGTGACAGCCGTTTTTTACAACAACCACATATTGCTAACCAGGTCAGAACCATTTTAATGTCGGGAATTCGAGCTGCAATGTTATGGCGACAACTTGGTGGAAAACGCTGGCATTTAATTTTTAAAAGAAAGGCGTTATTAAGTGCTTTAGAGTCTCGTAATTAACCTTAAAAAAACAAGAAAGCCCTATAGGGCTTTTTTTATTCTCATAAAATGAGTCAGTAAATGTAAGTCGATAAACACGAGAATAACTGAAATCAATTTTGAGTATATCTTGGAGCCGATATCTCTATCTTGGTTTTTTAGGTAGTATATCGACCAAATTTTTAACCTGTGCAAATTAATCTGTACAACCAGTTAAAACTTAGGGAATGGCGGCTAAAAGTCATCTTCGATCCAATGGGCAACACAGCCTGAAATGTTAGGGGAATTACATGTCGAAACAAACCATCTATTATACGTTGACCGATGAAGCACCAGCACTGGCCACTTCATCTTTGCTTCCTATCTTTGGCGCTTTTGCAAAAGAAGCTGATATCGAACTAAAGCTTACCGATATTTCTTTAGCAAGCCGTATCCTTTCTTCTTTCTCTGATCTTCTTCCTGCTGATAAGCAAGTTGAAGATGGCCTTAAATTTTTAGGTGACTTAACAGCTTCCCCAGAAGCAAACATCGTAAAACTACCTAACATCAGTGCTTCTTTACCACAGCTTAATGCTGCAATTAAAGAACTTAACGCACATGGCTATGGACTTCCTGATTACCCAGAAAACCCAACAACAGATGAAGAAAAAGACATCCAAGCTCGCTATGCAAAAGTGCTTGGTAGTGCAGTAAACCCAGTTTTACGTCAAGGTAACTCTGATCGTCGTGCGCCTGCAGCAGTAAAAGGTTTTGCTCGTAAAAACCCTCATTCAATGGGTAAATGGAAAAAAACCTCTGTTTCACATGCCGATTACATGCGCGATGGTGACTTCTACTCTTCAGAGCAATCCGTCACTATGGATTCAGCTCAAACCGTTAATATCGAATTTGTGAAAAAAGACGGCTCTGTTGAAGTGAAAAAATCACTTCCACTTTTAGCTGGTGAAATTATAGACAGCATGAATATCAGCTGCGCTAAACTCCGTGCATTCTTCGAGGCAACTCTACAAGAAGCCAAAGAAGACAACATCATGTGGTCTGTACATTTAAAAGCAACCATGATGAAAGTGTCTCACCCAATTGTATTTGGTCATGCTGTAACCGTTTTCTATAAAGACGTATTTGAAAAATATGGAGAGCTATTTGAAGAAATCGGTGTTAACCCAAACAATGGTTTAGGTAGCGTATACGACAAAATCAAAACACTTCCAGAAGCAAAACAGGAAGAAATCAAACAAGCGATTCAAGACGTTTACAAAACGCGTCCAGAATTGGCGATGGTTGACTCTGATAAAGGCATCACCAACCTACACGTACCAAGTGACGTAATTGTAGATGCATCTATGCCTGCGATGATTCGTAACTCTGGTAAAATGTGGGGACGCGATGGTAAAGCACATGATGCTAAAGCCGTTATCCCAGATAGCACCTATGCTCGTATTTATCAAGAAACCATCAACTTCTGTAAAACCAATGGAGCTTTCGATCCAGTAACAATGGGTACAGTTCCAAACGTTGGTTTGATGGCTCAAAAGGCGGAAGAATACGGTTCTCACGATAAGACATTTGAGATCACTGAAGCTGGCACAATGCGTGTTGTTGATGCTCAAGGTAACGTTCTAATGCAGCACGCTGTAGAGAAAGGCGATATCTGGCGCGCATGTCAAACAAAAGACGCTCCAATCCGTGACTGGGTGAAACTAGGCGTTACTCGTGCTCGCCAATCTGATACTCCTGCCGTGTTTTGGTTAGAGGAAGAACGTGCCCACGATAATGAGCTTCGCAAGAAGGTTACCACTTACCTAAAAGATCATGACACTAGCGGTCTAGATATTCGCATCATGACATACAACGAAGCAATCCGTTTTTCTATGGAACGCATCATTCGTGGCCAAGATACTATTTCAGTAACAGGTAACATTCTTCGTGATTACTTAACTGACTTATTCCCTATCTTGGAATTAGGTACATCTGCAAAAATGTTGTCTATCGTTCCAATGCTTCAAGGCGGCGGCATGTATGAAACAGGCGCTGGCGGTTCTGCTCCTAAGCATGTTCAGCAGCTTATGGAAGAAAACCACCTTCGTTGGGATTCTCTTGGTGAGTTTTTAGCTGTAGCGGTTTCTTTTGAAGAGCTTGGTATCAAGCACAACAATGAAAAAGCAAAAATTCTTGCTAAATGCCTAGATAAAGCAACAGGTAAACTTCTAGATGAAAACAAATCACCATCTCGTAAAGCTGGTGAGCTAGATAACCGTGGTAGCCATTTCTACCTTGCTATGTACTGGTCTCAAGAATTGGCTGCTCAAACTGAAAATGCAGAATTAGCCGCTAAATTTGCACCATTAGCGAAAGTACTGGCTGAGAAAGAAGGCACTATTGTTGCTGAGCTTGCTGCAGTACAAGGGAAGCCAGCTGGCCTATCTGGTTACTACAATATCGACCTTGATGCAGTAGAGAAAGTAATGCGCCCAAGTGCGACTTTCAACCAAGCATTGGCTACGCTTTAATTCACTAAAGCATAGTAAGAGCAAATAAAAGGCCCGAGCAACTATGTTGCTCGGGCCTTTTTTGTTTTTGCCTACTCTTCATTCTTGCCGATAAATAAAATGAACCTATATTTAACTAGATAACCATAAGAATAAATAAGAAGACATGCTTGATGCTATACCTCCCTGCTCTCTAAACTTTAAAACTAGAAATTAAACCTGACAAAGCGTTTGATTGGCTCAACACTTGTTCTGCTGCAGCATTAGACTGCTCCGCATTTTCACTGGTGAGCTCTGCTTCATCTCGTATAGATCGAATACGAGCATCAATATTCTCAGAAGCCGCAGACTGTTGCTCCATCGCTGAAGCAATCTCGATCGCCATTGCTGATATATTTCCCATGGAAGAGGTAATCTTATGCAAGGCGTCTCTTGCTTGTTGAGATTGAGTCACACTTTGCTCTGCCTGCTGCTTACTAACAACCATAACTTGAACCGCATCTTGAGAGCCAGTTTGTAACTGTGTGATCATTTTTTGAATCTGCTCTGTGGACTCTTGTGTACGTTGTGCAAGGGTTCTTACTTCATCTGCTACAACAGCAAAACCTCGACCTTGTTCGCCCGCTCGGGCAGCTTCTATTGCCGCATTCAAAGCTAGCAAGTTAGTTTGATCGGCAATACCTCGAATAACATCCAGTATGCTTCCGACATCCGATGTATCTTTCTCTAATGCCTGTAAAACATTCGATGCTTTTTCTACGCCTTTAGCCAAAGCTTCGATAGAAGACACACTTGCCTGCACAACATCTTCTACTTCTTTAGCAACATCATCTGATTCTTTCGCAGCTTGTGCTGCCGCAGTAGCATTGTTGGCAACATGGTGAACCGTTGTCTGCATTTCAGTAACGACACCTGCAATACCAGATGTTTCTCTTTGCAGACTAACCATTCCCATACGAGTTTTATTTGAAGCCACAATCATCTGTTCGCCAGCAACAGACAGTTGATGGGACTGCCCTTGTTGATTCACGACAAGATCCTGGATACCTTTAATAAATACGTTAAAACTACGTGCAACAGAAGCAAGCTCATCACTGCCTTTATCATCTAAGCGAACAGTTAGATCACGTTCGCCCACGGAAATGTTATGAAGTGAAGCTTCCAGTGAATGGAGACTAGGTAAAATACGGCGACGCAAGATCACAATAACACCAACAATAACAACACCAGAAATCAAGCTACTGATCAAAGATAAAAATTCAGCATTTTGGATCGCTCCAATAGATGTATTTGCACTACTATTAAGCTTTTCGGATAATTCATCAGCAATTACTTCTAGTGAGTCGGCTAAAAGGCTAGATTCATCATCCAAACCACCAGGGCCTTTCATTAAGTTATTGCCCGCTTCAGTACCTTCGTTAATATACGCTGTAGCCATTACTCGACCTGCATCATATACTTTTTGAAGTTGTAGCTTTAAACCATCCACTTTTTTATTATAATCTGGGAGAATTTGAGCTAATTCCTCTAAGCTTTTTATTGCTCCTTCTAAACTTTCATCGGCCTCTGGCAAGGCATCATCACCTCGCGTTGCTCCCATATCAGTCAAAAACTGCTGAACTTGGACAACATAATATCGAGCGTCTTTTATTGCAGAAACAGCTTCTGATAAAACAACTTCATGCCTAATCAGTTCTTCATTTCGATTCAAACTATTTTGAGTAATAAAGAAGAGAACAGATAAAGCAATCAACACAATGACTATCGCTAAGTTAATAATACGACTTATTTTCATACGAAATATTTTTCCTGAATATCAGTAATACAAGGACATTAGACAATTAAATATTGATCGCATAATACAACTGAGTAATAAAAAAAGCTGTGAGCAATTACAAAAAAATACCAAGCCTTCTATTAAAAATAGATTCATATCAAAAAAAGTATAAAAAATGGTGTAATAAAATCTATCGAATAGACTCAAATTCCCAGACTGTCATAGCAGTAACCACCTCTTTTGCCTATAATAGCGACTCCCTGAAAACCATGTTCGAGGCGTTATCTCAATGGAATTAACTAGCTTAAATGCAATTTCCCCTATCGACGGTCGTTACGGATCGAAAACAAACGTATTGCGTCGCTCAGTAAGCGAGTACGGTTTGCTACGTATGCGAGTCATAGTTGAAGTTCGCTGGCTACAGGCTCTTGCCAGTCACCCACAAATTATTGAAGTTCCTGCACTTAGTGCTCAAGCCAGCACATTCTTAGATCAGTTGGCAGATAACTTCAATGAAGCCGATGCTCAAGCCATTAAAGACATTGAGAAAACCACAAACCACGATGTCAAAGCGGTTGAATACTTTATTAAAAACAAGATGGCAGACAATGCGGAACTCGCTTCTGTTTCTGAGTTTGTTCATTTTGCATGTACCTCTGAAGACATTAACAACTTATCTCACGCATTAATGCTTCGTGAAGCTCTGGAAGAAGGCATTACTCCAGAGCTAAACAACATCATTAAAGCTATCCAAGATCTTGCTATTGAGCACGCCGAGCAACCAATGCTGTCTCGTACTCACGGCCAAACAGCATCACCTTCGACTGTTGGTAAAGAAATGGCGAACGTTGCTGCACGTCTTAGTCGTCAACTTAAGCAAATCCAAAGCGTTGAGTTTTTAGGCAAAATCAACGGCGCTGTTGGTAACTACAATGCTCACCTTTCTGCTTATCCAGATATTGATTGGCAAGCGCACGCTGAATCATTTGTGACGTCTCTGGGTTTGACTTGGAATCCTTATACAACTCAAATCGAGCCGCACGATTACATCGCTGAATTGTTTGATGCGATTTGTCGTTTCAACACAATCTTGCTTGATTTTGACCGTGATGTTTGGGGCTACATTTCCATGGGCTTCTTTAAGCAAAAAACCATTGCTGGCGAAATTGGTTCATCGACTATGCCGCACAAGGTTAATCCGATCGACTTCGAAAATTCCGAAGGTAACTTGGGTATTGCTAACGCCATCATGGGTCACTTGAGTGCGAAATTACCCATTTCTCGCTGGCAGCGCGATCTAACAGATTCAACCGTATTACGTAACCTAGGTGTTGGCTTGGCCCACAGCTTAATTGCTTACCAATCGACCCTAAAAGGCATCAGCAAACTTGAGATCAATGCGCCTCGCTTAAACGCTGACTTGGATGCTGCATGGGAAGTATTGGCTGAACCAATTCAAACGGTAATGCGTCGTTACGGCATTGAATCTCCATACGAGAAACTAAAAGAGTTAACACGCGGCCGCACAATCGATCAAGCAACCATTGAAGCCTTTGTTGAGACACTCGAAATGCCTGAAAAAGCAAAAGCAGAACTAAAAGCATTAACACCAGGTACGTATATTGGTAATGCTGTTGCTCAAGCGAAAGCCATTCGTAACTAAGCTCTACGTTTCTAAGTAATAAAAAAGAGCCGATTTATCGGCTCTTTTTTGTCTTTGCATTCCAAACTGACTCTTTTTATTTTCACGAGAAATCTATGACAGATCTAAATACGCCGTTAACCATTCTTGGCGGAATGACAGCACAAACTTTTTTGAATGAATACTGGCAGAAAAAACCACTCCTCATTCGTGCTGGCCTGATAGATTTTGAAGTGCCATTGGAAGCCGATGAACTTGCTGGTATGGCAATGGAAGAAGAAGTCGAATCTCGTATTGTAATCGAAAAAGGCAAGACACCATGGGAAACACAGCAAGGTCCCTTTGATGAAAATACTTTTGCGGCCTTACCTGAAAAAGAATGGACTCTATTAGTTCAAGCCGTTGATCACTGGGTCCCTGAAGTTCAAGCCCTAAAAGAACAATTCCAATTTCTACCTAGCTGGCGTTTAGACGATGTAATGGTCAGCTACGCAACCGAAGGTGGTAGTGTTGGACCACACTATGATCAATATGACGTCTTCTTAATCCAAGTGGCTGGTAAACGTCGCTGGCAAGTATTAGCACCCGATGAATACCAGGATTCAGGTATTGCAAATATCGCTCTGCATATCCTAGATAACTTCCCTGTTAATCCAGAAATGGATTGGGAATTAGGAGCCGGTGATATTTTATATTTGCCACCAAACTTCGCTCATAATGGCCGATCCCTAGACGATAATTGCATGACCTACTCCGTTGGTTTTCGCGCGCCAAGCATACAAGACGCTCTAACGGGTATACGCGATAAATTATGCGACACCATTAACGTTAAAAATCGTTTTGCTGCACCGGAAACAGGAAAGCGCGATCATAATGCTCAGATTCATACTGATGATGTTGCTTACTTGCAAACAGAATTGGCTCGATTAATAAACCAACCAGATGTATTAGCCAACTGGTTAGGTGAAACCATGAGTGACAGCAAATACCCTGAATACTTAACGCCTCTAAATACTAAAGATCTAAACGAAGCCTTTAAAAATGCTATTCAAGGGCAAACTTTTATCCGTCCAGGTGACGCGAGAATTTGCTATTATCAAGGCAACAATGGAAACAGCATGACTGTTTTCTGCAACGGTGAAAGTATCAACCTTGACACTGAGTTGGCTTCATTTGTTCAAGCAATCACCGATCAAGTTGAATTTGACTTCTCTGGCTTAGATTTTAGTCAGAATCCTGACTTAGAACCACTTGTACGATTCTTGATTCGTCAGCAAGGTCTTATCGAACTGGTTGCACCAGAAGAATAATAGGAGAAAACAAGGTGAAGGTATTAACATCAGACTGGAACAGCAGCAAGGATCAACTGGTCTTTGTACGTAAACAAGTCTTTATTATCGAACAAGGTATCGACCCAAAAGATGAGTGGGACGAATATGATAAAGATGCTGTTCACTTTGTGACTTTTGGCACAACAGCGGTACCGACTGGAACCTGTAGATTAACAGAAGAAGGACAATTGGGCCGTTTAGCCGTACTACCTGCTTATCGCCATCAAGGTTACGGTGAAATGCTGATGACCAGAGCCATCAAAGTCGCCAGAGAAATGGGAATCCGAAAAGTTTTCTTACATGCACAAGTAGACGTTCAACAGTTTTATGAAAAGCAAAACTTCCATTCAGACGGCAAAATATTTCTAGAAGCTGGAAAAATGCATGTTCGAATGGAAAGAGACATTTAGATTTCTCCTATACTTAAACACAACCATTTTTCGTAGACATAAAAAAACGAGCTTTTTTAATTAAAAGAAGCTCGTTTTTTTCGTTCTAAATTACTAATTAAACGACCGCAATTAGCTCAACATCGAACTGTAGAACTGAGAAAGGTTGAATCATTGCACCAGCGCCTTGAGCACCGTAAGCCAATTCAGCAGGAATCGTTAGACGATATTTTGCACCTTCTTTCATCAACTGAAGACCTTCAGTCCAACCAGCGATAACACCAGTTAATGGGAATTCAATAGGCTCGCCACGGGCGATTGAACTGTCAAATACTTGACCGTCAAGTAAACGACCTTCGTAATGAACTCGAACTGTTGATTCACGGCTAGGAGTAGCACCAGTACCTTCTTCAAGTACTTCGTACTGCAAACCACTTTCCGTTGTTTGAACACCAGCTTTCGCTTTATTTTCCGTAAGGAACGCTTCGCCCGCTTTCACTGTTTCTTCAGATCCTGCACGTGCTTTTTCTTCCATTTTTTGCTGAAGTTCAGCAAAAGCAGCTTCCAATTCTTCACCTGGAACGCGCATTTCAGCTTGATTCAAAGAATCTTCAATCGCAGCAAAAAGATGCGTTAGAGACAATTCTCCAAGGTCACTACCACGTAGTTGATCACCAATTTGACGACCAATACCGTATGCGATTTTTGCTTCATTCGAATCGAACGACAGTTCTGACATGTTTATACTCTCTTATTCATTACATATAAAATTGAACACATATCATAACATAGCCAAATCTCATGGGCTTGTTTTTCAAAGTAAGCATCATGGCTAATCTCCTAATTAAAATTCCCACTATTAAATCAATAGATTTATTAAATGATATCAATTATCATTTACATATTAGATACTTGCTCATTGATAAAGGAGTGCATGATGAAAACCAAGAGCTTCATTCCATCTGTAGTAAAATTTAAAAACAGTAAAAAAGCGACAGATTATTGGTCAATGCTTTTTATAGGCTTAGTTTTTCTATCGTCTATTAGCTGCTTTTTATTTGCTAATCATATTCACCGAGCACAGACGAATCATCTATCAGATGCAACAGATAAAATAAGCTCTATGAAGGTTGATATAGATCACAGCAGTAAAAGTTGAAAGGACTAAGCTTGTAGATATACATCAAAAGAGGATCTTGCCATGTTACCTAAAATCAAAACTATCATTTACGCATGCGATTTAGAAAACCAAACACAATCAGCGGTAGAACTCGTTTTAAATCTTGCGAGTGTCCACCAAGCAAAAGTGTTTTTCCTACACGTCATAGAACCTATCAATACTCAAACAGCAAATATGATTAGTGGTTATATTGCCGAAGAAGTCATGGCAAATATGCGTGCAGATGGTAAAAAAGAGATGAAGGCACGCATGGATAAACTACTATCTGAATTAATGGAAAAGCATGCGGACGAACTTACTAATTTAGCAGCCACACCAGAAACACTTATCGTAAACGGTATTCCAACAGATTCTATCCAACAGATTGCGAAAGAAAAAGATGCGGATCTGATTGTCATGAACAGCCGAACTCACAGTCTTTTAGGGCAAATGGTACTTGGCTCTACTGCTAATAAAGTCATACACTCTAGTGATATTCCTGTATTGGTTGTACCAATCAAATAACCCTCAAGGCTGGGTGAAATACCAAAATAGCCTAGCCAGATTCTTTTCTCTTAGATACACTTACTGTATATATAAACAGTAAGTGTATCTATGATTCTTTATATTGCAGAGAAACCAAGCCTTGCCCGCGCTATTGCGGCCGCCCTTCCAACACCTCAAAAAAAGAGGATGGCTGCATTTGGCTACCTAATGGAGACTGTATTAGTTGGTGCATTGGTCATCTATTAGAACAAGCTGAACCTCACCAATATGATCCTATCTTTAAATCATGGAACTTGGAGCATTTGCCGATTATCCCAACAGATTGGCAATGGCAAGAAAAAGCCAACACAAAAAAACAACTTGGTGTTTTAAAAAAGCTTATCAAAAAAGCAACTCATCTTGTCCATGCAGGTGACCCGGATAGAGAAGGTCAACTATTAGTAGATGAAGTTATTCACTTCACAAAAGTTCCGAAAGATAAACTTCAAAATACTCAACGCTTACTGATTAATGATTTAACACCTGCTGCGGTCAAAAAAGCGTTAAACCACTTACGACCAAATCATGAGTTCGCCGCTCTTTCTCGCTCTGCTTTAGCCAGAGCCAGAGCCGACTGGTTATTTGGCCTCAATCTAACCAGAGCCTATACCATTAGAGGTCGTCAGGCAGGTTATCAAGGTGTATTGTCCATTGGGCGAGTACAAACCCCAGTACTAGGACTTGTCGCAGCAAGAGACAAAGAGCGAGAACACTTCATACCCAAAGATTACTTCCAAGTTTGGGCTCAATTAGAAACAAACCAAAGCATAAGGTTCCAGGCAAAATGGCTACCCAGCGAGGCCTGTAAACCTTATATGGACGAAGAAAATCGTGTGTTAAATCGAGCATTGGCAGTCAATGTTGCTACTCGTATAACGAACCAAACAGCCAATGTGATTGAAGCCAGTTATAAGCATAAAAAGCAGGCTCCACCTCTACCCTATAACTTATCGAGTTTACAAATCGATGCTGCAAAAATATTTTCACTGTCTGCACAACAGGTTTTAGATACCTGTCAAAGCTTGTATGAACGCCATCAAATGATTACCTACCCAAGATCTGATTGTCGCTACTTACCAAGCCTTCAACATAAAGACGCCCAAGGAATATTGACTGCATTAAGTAAATCGACACCTGAACTTTCTCAAGGTGCTAATAATGCTAATGCAACAATACGCAGCAAGGCATGGAACGATAAACAAGTCACTGCTCACCATGCAATCATCCCAACCAGCCAAGCTCATAAAGCAGCTTCCCTTGGAAAAATGGAGTCTCAGATATTTGGGCTTATCGCTCGCCAATATTTAATACAGTTCTATCCTGATTACGATTTTCTCGCTTCTTACATTAAGCTTGATATCGCAGGGGGACAATTTGAGGCAAAGGGAAATACACCTATTTCCCTTGGTTGGCGTTCACTACTCCCGCAAAAACCACAGTCGAGTAATAAAGATGAGAAAAACAACGATGAACAAAATGAATTACCTAAGCTTCAGAAAGGCGATTCACTTTTGTGTCATGAAGGTATTATCCATGACAAGGTAACCACACCGCCAGCGGCATTTACCGACGCAACTCTACTGGCGGCAATGACAGGAATTAATCGTTTTGTCACAGACAAAAATATCAAAGCAATTTTGAAAGATACTGACGGTTTAGGAACCGATGCAACAAGAGCAAGCATTATTGAGTTGTTATTTAAACGAGGCTTTCTAATCAGAAAAGGAAAACAAATACATGCCAGCGAAACAGGCCGTGCTTTTGCAGACTGCTTGCCTAGTCAATTAGTAACACCAGACATGACAGCTCAGTGGGAATCTACACTCAATGGGATTAGCCTTGGTGAAACGAGCTATCAGAGTTTTATGACACACTTAGAAAGTAATTTAGTAGAACTGCTAGATGCCTCGAAAAGCTTGTCTTCAGCCTCATTAAAGCATTTGCCTGCGCCAGCTAAGAAAGCTTTTTCAAAGCGTACTACAGGTAAAAGAAAATCAACATCTAGACCTTCTACCTCAACCTCTAAAACAAGAGCCAAACGATCAACGACAAAAAGTTAACCATAGTTTAGGAGCTAACCTATTGCTAACCAAGCTCCGACACCAATCATTAAGGAGCCGGCAATACGATTCATAATACGAACATTACCACTGTGCATAAGAATAGATTTGAGCGTTCGACCACCTGTTGCGTAAATTAATAAGCAGGTAAATTCGAGGGTTAAAATGATGGCTATTAATACCACTAGTTGATTTGCCAGTGGCTGACTTGCATCCAAAAAAGGAGGCAGTAGTGCGACAAAAAACGCCCAACCTTTAGGGTTAGCAATTGCAGTAACGAAACCTTGAGAAACCAAATCTATTCGCGAAGCAGGTTCGCCATCTGGTTCCATTTTAATCGCCATTTTTCCTTTAGAAAGCCACATCTGAACACCGATGTAAGCTAAATAAGCGCCACCAAGATATTTCAAAACAAGAAAAACACTAGGATAATTCAAAAGCAAAGCTGCCACACCAATTGCAGACAATGTTGCCACTGTCGCAACGCCAGCCAACTCCCCTAACATCATCCAAAGCGCACGTTTAACGCCAATAGTCATACCCAGTGTCATGGCTAATGTCATACACATACCGGGTGTAATGGAAACAAAGAAAAAAGTTGGAATAAACGCAGAAAGCAAAGCGACGTTCACAGAGAGTCCTTATTCATGACAATGAAAAAAAGTAGGCGCTAAACTTCTCATGCTCCTATTAAAGTATCAAGAAAAAAGAGAGGAATAGCGTAAAAAATGAATGGTATTAATAAAAAGAAGATTAAAAGCGTTTTTTCTCTTTAAATGTGGAATCTTCAATAAATTTATTCCACTCATCGTTGAGATCTTCTTCACCGTTAGACTCGGCCTCCATCCGTTTTACTTTCTCTTCTTCTTCCCTCTGTAGAGCCAAATCTTCTTCAATTTCCTGCATTAGATCTGTGTATTTAAGAATAGTTGATTTGGCTTCGATAGAGTCTTTAATTGGACTTAACTGAGATAATGCCTCTTTATACATTTCAACAGCGGTTTCCATTTGACCACTTAAAAATGCCTTACGAGCAAGATAAGCATGATAGTCAGCATTGATTTTATAGTGAAAAAAATCCAGTAACTGACTGTATCGATGAGCAAGATCAGGATCGATGGTTTTGTCTCTTTTAGAAAGAATAAGAAATGATTTAAAAGATTCAAATAAACGCTTCACTTCTACGATTAAAACCTCGTCATTCATAGGTTTTGCTCGTCGCTTTTGTTTACTCGTTTGGAACTCTGTCATTTCTTCAGCTAAATGACCCCGTCGACGAGTTAGAGTTGCATCAGGCTGAAGCAACAATAATTCATCATAAATAGCGATCATTCGAGAAAATAACCATAACCGCATATCTTTTGGCTGATATTGAGGAGGCATATCATCAAGATATCTACGAACCTGGCGCAGCTGGTTATTCAATGTTGCAATTTTACGTAATTTAGCCAACCGAGCTTGCTCTTTTAGCTGCAAAAAAATTGCAAAGCCAATAAAGCCGCCAATAACGAGCAAAAGTACACTAATAGAAACAGCAGTCATATGATATGTAATTTACCTTGGCAAAATTTATAGTCGAATAACACTGAATCTTCTTAGAGAAGCAGCTTAATAAGACTTACCTATTTGTTATTAATTTCTAATTTTATTGGGTAATTAATAGAGTCGGCTAAACATATTAGCTCTTTTTTAGAAATATTCACAGAAATGCTGGATATTTATACGATACAGATCAAACCTTAGAAACTAAAAAAGACCAGAATATCTGATCTTTTTTAGGTTTTTTATTAAGTAATGCCAGTTTAACGAGAAACAGAAAAACCAAGTAACATATAGAAAATCATTGCGGAAAGTAAAGCCGAGGCCGGTACAGTGATCACCCATGCCGCTGCAATACGTAATAGAGCAGATCGTTTAACAAGCTCTTTCTTCGTTGCTTTCTTCAAACCTTTACGCTCTGCTGAAGAAATCGGTGAAGAAGCTTGTGCTGCTTTTAATTCCTTCAAAATAGCTCGTTTTTCTTCTACGTCCGCAGATTTAAAACGCTTCACAAACTCTTGAGTTTGTTGTCCATTATGGCCTGCAGATTCAGAATGAGACACGATGGCTTTTAGTTTTTTCTCATAAGACTGCTTCAAATACTCACGCAAGAAACCAACACCAAAAATCCCGCCCACTGCAATATGTGTGGAGCTAACAGGTAAACCAAGTTGAGATGCAATAATAACAGTAATAGCTGCTGCCATCGCAACACAAAAGGCTCTGGTTTTATCTAACTCAGTAATTTCTGAACCCACTGTTTTAATAAGCTTTGGTCCATATAAAGCAAGACCTATTGCGATACCAAGACCACCAATCATCATGACCCAAATAGGAATCGCTGCTTTACCAGAAACCGCACCAGTCATGAGTGCATCATTAATTGCAGCTAAAGGTCCGATAGCATTCGCAACATCGTTTGCACCGTGAGCAAAACTTAACAACGCAGCAGAGACGATGAGAGGAATAGTAAATAAGCTATTCACCGCATCTTTATCATTCTTCAAAACGGATGCCGCTTTATCAACCATAGGGCGAACGATAAAGTACACTGTCAAAGCAATGGCAAAAGCAAACATTGCTGCGGTGATAAAATCTAGTTGCCAGATTTTCTTCAAACCTTTAAGAATAAGATAGGTTGAAAATGCCCAAACCATTAAGCCAACAAGAAGAGGAACCGCTTTTTTTGCAGCCTCAATCATGTCATTTTTATAAGTAATCGAACGTTTAATGTACATTAGAAATAGAGCGGCAATCACACCACCTAACACAGGCGAAATAACCCAACTTGCGACAATAGCAATCAATTTATCCCAGTTGGCAATATCCCAGCCACCAGCAGCAATACCTGCACCTAATACACCACCAACAATAGAATGAGTTGTTGATACTGGTGCGCCAAGGTAAGTGGCTAAATTCAGCCAAATGGCACCAGCTAATAAAGCCGCCATCATTACCCAAATAAAGGTTGATGCATCACCAATTGAATTGGGATTAATAATGCCGTTTTTAATAGTACCGACAACCGTACCACCAGCAATTAAGGCGCCTGCAGCTTCAAATATCGCTGCAATAAGAATAGCACCTGTCATTGATAAGGCTTTCGAACCAACCGCTGGGCCAACGTTATTTGCAACATCATTAGCACCAATGTTGACTGCCATGTAAGCACCAATGGCCGCTGCAATAGCTAGAATAGATAAGTTCGAAACGCCCATGCCATTGTATGAGGCATAAAAGCCTGACGCCAAAACGAACGCCAAAGCAATCAGTACACGAATAAACTCATGACCACCTAATAAAGTGGATTCTTCTTTCGGGGTATTTGTAAGATCCATATGGGCTCTTCTTTTTATAAATTAATCTATGCCAAACCATCATTTATAAATAATCTTATGAAACAATGATCTACCTAATTCTCGTATCTCAAATCAATTTGGTGTTCATTCGTCCCGTCATATTTTTGTAAAATATAAATTCGGCGCCATTCTACACTGGGTCTATCTAGATAAAAACCCCTAAACTTTTTGAATGACTAACCAAAAATATAGACAAAAAAAAGTGCCCTCGAAAGGCACTGATTACAAATATACTACAGAAATATGACTGTTTTATTACAAGCCAGAATAACGCCTGAAGAGAAGCTTATCAGCATTCAATCACATTGACTGCGAGCCCACCACGAGAAGTTTCTTTATACTTATCGTTCATGTCTCTTCCTGTATCCCGCATAGTACGAATTACTTTGTCCAAAGAAACATAATGACTGCCATCACCACGAAGTGCCATAGACGCTGAGTTAATCGCTTTCATTGACCCCATCGCATTGCGCTCAATACAAGGCACCTGCACTAAGCCGCCAATAGGATCACAAGTTAAGCCTAAATTATGCTCCATGCCGATTTCGGCAGCGTTCTCTATTTGTTCTGGAGTACCACCAGTAGCTGCTGCTAATCCTGCTGCAGCCATGGCGCAAGCTGAACCAACTTCACCTTGGCAACCCACTTCTGCTCCCGAAATAGAAGCATTTTCTTTAAAAAGAAAGCCAATGGCTGCCGCCGTAAGAAAAAATTCGATAATACCCTCTTCATTAGAACGAGGACAAAAATCCCAATAGTAATGGAGAACTGCTGGAATAATACCGGCGGCTCCATTTGTTGGTGCGGTCACGACTCTACCACCCGCTGCATTTTCTTCATTCACAGCCAGCGCATAAAGATTCACCCAATCCATAGCTCCTAAAGAAGGTGTAATCATATCCATACGAGTTTTGCTAATTAGATCTTTATGCAGACTGAAAGCTCGACGCTTTACTTTTAATCCACCGGGTAAAATGCCTTCATTTTTAATACCCTGCTGAACACATGACTTCATCACTGACCAAATAGAAAGAATTCCCTGCTTTATCTCTTCTTCCGTTCTCCAGGTTTTTTCGTTTTCCATAACAATTTGAGCAATGCTTTTGCCTTCTTTTTGACAAAGTTTAATGAGGGTCTCTGCGTTATGAAAAACATAAGGAAGCTCTGTTGTGTCTTCAACTAAAACTACTTTCCCCTGTTCGTCTTCTTCAACAATAAAACCACCACCAACGGAATAAAATGTGGCACTGTGGATTTCTTGATCATTCTCATCAAAAGCCGCTAACACCATACCATTAGCATGAAAATCAAGACGATCAACACGATGATAAATAAGGTCTGTCGCGACATCTATATTAACCAGATGTTGAGACAACAGACTAAGTTGTGAGGTACTTTCGATCCTATCAATGCGGTCACTCACTAAGCTAGGATCAATAGATTCTGGTAACTCGCCTTCCAATCCCATTAAAACAGCAGTACCTGTTCCGTGACCTTTCCCCGTAGCCCCAAGAGAACCGTATAAATCTATTTTCAGGCGATTAACATTGGAAAATAACATCCTTTCCTGCAATTGATGAGCAAATTGATTTGCAGCAACCATTGGGCCAACAGTGTGAGAACTTGAAGGACCAATTCCAACTTTAAAAAGGTCAAATAAACTGATCGCCATACTCTAAATCCTCTACCCTCATAAACATCATCGATGTAACGGTTAAATTACATCATCAAAATAATCAGAAAAGAAATTATCACTTATGAGATAAAGTTTCCAATAAGAAACTAAAAAATAATTAACATCTCAATATGAATTCGAAAACAGGCAAAAATTTGACGCAATAAGGCCATTCATACATTTTATTAAACACAAAAAATTAAAAATACAAAAAAACCAAGAGACAAATGCCTCTTGGTTTTAAACCGTCAACACTCTAGGACGGAACAAACATAGCTCAATTTACCTTAAAAGAATCCCATAGGATTAATGTCATAGCTGATCAACATATTCTTCGTTTGCTGATAATGCTCTAACGCTACTTTATGGGTTTCACGACCAATCCCTGATTTCTTATAACCGCCAAAGGCAGAATGTGCTGGATACATGTGATAACAATTCATCCACACTCGACCTGCTTCTAGATTTCGTCCCATGCGATAAGCAAGATTGGTATCTCGTGTCCACACACCAGCGCCTAGACCGAATTCACTGTCATTGGCTATTGCAAGTGCCTCAGCTTCATCTTTAAATGTTGTCACACTAACTACAGGCCCAAAAATTTCTTCTTGGAAAATACGCATATTGTTTGACCCTTTAAACAAGGTCGGTTGTACATAATAGCCTTTATTGAAGCCATCAACAGCCGCAATACCACCGCCAATCAAAAGCTCTGCACCCTCTTCTTTACCAATGTCGATGTATTTTAATATCTTATCAAATTGTTCTTTAGAAGCCTGAGCACCTACTTGGGTTTCTGTGTCCAGTGGATTACCACGCTTAATAGTTTTAGTTCGCTCAATCACTAACGCCATGAATTCATCGTACATGTCTTCTTGGATTAGAACCCGAGACGGACAAGTACAGACTTCCCCTTGGTTAAAGAAGGCCAATACAAGCCCTTCAACACATTTACTAATGAAAGACTCTTCCTGCTTCATAATGTCAGAGAAATAGATATTTGGGGACTTCCCACCTAACTCGACAGTGGACGGAATAATATTTTCTGCAGCACATTTCAAGATACCTGCACCTACTGGGGTAGAACCAGTAAAAGCAATTTTTGCAATACGTTTGCTTGATGCCAAAGCTTGTCCTGCTTCTTTACCAAAACCATTAACTATGTTTAATACACCTGGTGGCAATAGATCTTGAATAACTTTAACCAATTCAAGAATAGAAACAGGTGTTTGCTCTGCAGGTTTAAGAACCACACAGTTACCAGCAGCTAAGGCTGGAGCTAGTTTCCACGCTGCCATTAGGATAGGAAAGTTCCAAGGAATGATTTGACCTACAACACCTAACGGTTCATGGAAATGATATGCCACTGTGTGCTCATCAATTTCAGCAGCCGTACCTTCTTGTGAACGTAGGCAACCAGCAAAATAACGGAAATGATCAGCCGCTAAAGGAATATCAGCGTTTAATGTTTCGCGTATGGCTTTACCATTATCCCAGGTATCGGCAACCGCAAGGGCTTCTAAATGCTGATCGATTCTATCAGCTATTTTTAAAAGAATACCGGAACGGTTCGCTACTGATGTTTTTCCCCAAGCAGCACGAGCTGCATGTGCAGCATCTAGAGCAAGATTGATATCTTCTTCTGTAGAACGGGGAATTCGGCAAAATACTTCACCGTCGACAGGACTGACTTTATCAAAGTATTGGCCTTTAACAGGTGCAACCCATTCACCACCAATGAAATTCCCATACTCAGCTTGAAAGGTAATAAGGCTACCAGAGGTACCAGGTTTTGCATAAATCATAGTAATTTTCTCCACTTTTATTGTTTTTATTGGTTCAATCAGCAAGGTATTTACCTGAACCTTCACTCTAGAAACAATCCGTAAAGAAAACTTGTCTGTCAGTCCATGATACTTGTCTGCAGATCCATTTCTCTCAATGTTTTTGTATTGACCAATAGACAAGCAAGAGTGATGATAGGAGAAAGAAAAATGATCCACGCCAACTATAAATATAAAAGAGGTGTGTTAATGAACCGTTCTTTCTCTACAGAAAAAACTCGGCTTGAGCATAAACGCTCACCTGTTCAGTTAGTCGAAAACCGCGTATGTTTTGCTGGGCCTAATTCTGAGCTCAGTATTTATGACACCTATGAACAAGCTCAGAAAGTCAGCTTGAAAGCCGATTCTCTACTCTACTGTGGGATGGTGACTGGCGCCAAAGTTATGCATACCCAACACAATGGTCATGTACCATTTCTCCCTCATGAGTCTTTTATATTGGCACCAGAAGAGGAAGTCTTCATTGACTTCCCAGAAGCCCGATGGGAACAACCAACGACGTGCCTCACCATTGCCATATCAAAAGAAAGAGTGGCCCAAATTTGTGATCGCATGAATGACATCATGTTTAAATCTCTGCCTTACGATGCAGTCATTGATCCAAACCAGCATTTACACACAATCCATACTCAAGCAACCCAACAAGTACTGGATCGTTTAACTAGTGACTTTGTTCAAAACGATCCAGATCGGGATCTATTAGTGGATTTTGGTGTTAGTGAATTAGTGACTCGTATACTAAGACATCATGGCAGAGATGCGTTGTTACGATTTACTCAAAGCTCACCTGATGCAAACGGACTAACCTGTGTCATTTATTGGATAGAGCAAAATCTTTCGGAGCCGCTTGATATTAATCTATTAGCTAAAATGGCTTGCATGAGTCGCAGCCGGTTTTACGAAAGCTTTAAGCGTCAGTTAGCTTGCACCCCATTAGAGTATCAACATCAACGTAGGATGAATCGAGCGTATCAACGCTTACAAGAGAAGTGTTCAGTTACTGAAGTAAGTTATGAGTTAGGTTATCAGAGTTTGAGTCACTTCAGTCGACGCTTCCACCAGCATTTTGGTATTTCACCACGTCAAGTAACTCAACCCCATAAGATTAATTAGCCATTGTTTATCCACTTAACAGGGTATTAAAATGTATAACCCAATTTAGATTTACAATAACCAAAGACAGCCAAGATACAAAGCAGCCCAGACATCAAAGCAAGAAATGGGACTAACTGCCCGATTTGATATAAAGATGCCAAAGTAACGGGACCTAATGCCGCCCCCAGTCCCTGCATAGAAGCATTCATACTTGCCAACCGGCTTTGTTGATCATCCTTTACTAACAGTGTCTGTGCCGTCACTATGCCTGGAAACAGAAACCCGACTCCGGTACCAAATAATCCCATAGCAAATAACACACCGGCATAAGAATCTAAAAACATAAATGCAAGCTGTGCCGACACACCAATACTCGTACCTGCAACAATTAAAGTAATAACCCCCAATTGAAACCTAGGTACTAATATCATTTGTACCAAAATACTAAAACAAGACATAGTCATCATGGCAAATCCGACCTGCTTCGTCGTTTCAGAAACATCCAAGTGGAATCTATCTTGAATCAAAAACGCCATGATCTGCTGAACCCCAGTAATAGACAGAATCACCAAGGTAGACATACCTAAAAAAGGCATAACCGGCTCCTTAAACCAATTAATGGCCGGTGGTTTCTCAAATTGACGAACGTGTTTTTTGTCCTTCACAAAAAGCATGACTAATATAGCGGCACAACCTGCCAAAAAAGCAATAATATAAAACGGTGCAGTTAAACCCAACCCACTCAACAAGGACGCACATGCAGGGCCTAAAATCATACCGATACTAAAAGAGGCACCAATTTTGGCAATCGTTGCACTACGATGCTTAATATCTGTATGAGCAATCAAAAAAGTTTGAACCGAAGGTAAAATACCAGCAATCCCAAGTGCAAACACCATACGTAAAGCAAACACTAAATAGTAAGTCTGCTCAGCAGACAAATCGCGAGCCAAGGCTCCCTGTAATACAAGGCCAGTCATCCCAATGGTTACAGCATAACAACTCATACCTATGATGACAGAACGCACACGACCAATTCGATTAATAATCCCTCCCCAGAAAAAAGCAGCAACAACAAAAGTCGCAGCGCCCGCGGTAATCAAGGTACTAATTCGCACATCAGCCAAGCCAATTTCACGACCGATTGGCGGCAAAGAGGTAAAGATAAAAGACTGTCCTATACCTACTGCAGCCAAGCAAAAAAGCAATAACCCACGAGAAAGGCGTTCAGGAAAAGAGATATAGTTGTCAGGAGTAGTCAATGTAAGTCCTTGATATAGGCTAGCTAAAGAATCAGGCGACATGTTTTATCATCCTGACCTTAAAAATAACATATTTTGTATTCTATCTCTGAGGCTAATTTCACTTTAAAGCAGTTATGAAAGATAGGCTAAAAACGTTATATCTTTTCAAGTAAGTGAAACTGCACCCTTTGAAATAAGATGAAAGAGTCCAAATAAGGCTAATGCGTAAATTAGAAAGGTGACGCTCAACCAATGCAAACCAAACTGTTCACCCACTAAACCACTGATCACGGGTAACGTCATCCCCCCCATTACAGCGGCACTGACTTGAAAGCCAATGGCATGAGTAGAATAAGATTTCCCAACTCGAACAACTGTTTGAGAAATCATGCAAGGAAATATGGGTGCCGCACAAAAACCCACTAGCGCTAAACCAGCATAACTCGTATAAGGTGTAATATTGATATTAAAAAGCACTACGCCAAACGCTACGCCAATTAAACAAAGACGCAGCAATACATCAACCGAAAAGCGCTCAACAAGAAAGCCAAAAACCGCTCGACCAAATGCCAAAGATCCCCAGTAAATAGCGACCCAAGTTCCTGCACTCGCCAATGAAATGCCTCGGGATTCCGTCATCACGGTAAAAGCCCACTGCCCTATACCAAACTCGACACCTGTGTACAAAAAGAAAAAAGCAATTTGATATTGGATAACTGGATGTTTTAACGCCTGAAGCTGCGTGATTTTTTGAGGTAAATCAGCAAAATGCGTTTGAGTTTCGTCTATTGTATTTTCTACTGGTTGAGGAAGGTGTTTGTCACTTTCCCACAGGTTACGACTAAAAATAAATATCACCGTAATTGTGAATAAAATGACGGCGAGAACAGCGTAACCCAAGCGCCAGTTCTGTGAAAAATTAACTAACACTGTGGTAATGATGATAGGGCCCGTTGTTGCTCCAACCCCAAACGCGGCATGTAGCCAATTCATATGCCGAGTAGAAAAATTCTCAGCGGCATAAGCATTGAGTCCAGCATCAATCGCACCAGATCCCATGCCAATCAAAATAGCAAACAGAACAAAAACAATGAAACTGGCGCTGCAGTAAAAACCTAATAAACCAAGACTGACAAGAAAACTGCTCAGTACCAACAAGCGCCCAACACCTAGGCGAGACAGTAAATAACCGACAGAAAAACTTGAAATAAGATAACCAACACCACTGCAAAAAATAACTAAGCCTAGCCATCCAATTGGAACACCAAATTCAATACGAACAAATGGCCAATTAATACCATGCGCCGCATCAGGCAGACCTAAACTGATAAAGCCTAAATAGGCAATAAATAACAACACGCCTGATGTGCGCATGAAGACATCCTTATTGGTACTTTCAAATGAACTTAATATTTAAGTACATTTATAATCAACGCTGATAAAAAACCACTACTCTTTTTATTTGAATAATCTGCGCTTTTCTTTTTCAATTGCTTTCCATTTCCAATTAGGTGCTTCACCTTTTACATAATAAACTGCAAGTAAAAGCAGAGTGCTAACAGAAACTAGCAAGATCCATTTAAAAAGCTCTTCTTTTGGATCTACCCAGAAGCTAATAAAACCCACAGCAAATAGATAAAACATTTGCACAAACCAGCCTTGCCAAGCCGTTGGGCGGCTCCAGCCCCAACCATTCTTTTTTGCGGGGAACCAAACTGTTTTTTTATCTGTCATCTTATCCGCCTTATTTCATTCGCCTTGATGGCTCAATAACTCGCTTTACGCTGCCACTTTGCCTGAGTTTTATCTACAAAAAAAGCCTTTGTTAAAAGGCTTTTTCTTTAATCCTTGTGACAACTTATTACCGAGCAAGAAACTCACTGCGAGTTTTATCACTGCGTTTAAATAAGCCGCCTAATGCGGTGGTTTGAGTCGATGAACTCGCGTCCATCACTCCACGCGCTTTTACACAATAATGCACCGCACTGATGCTTACTGCCACATTATCAGTTTCAAGAAGCGCTTGTAGGGTGACAAGAATCTGCTGAGTCAGACGCTCTTGCACTTGAGGCCGCTGTGCAAAGAAACGCACAATCCGGTTAATTTTTGATAAACCAATAATCTTAGTCTTAGGTAAATAAGCCACTTTGGCTAAACCGTCAATGGTGACAAAGTGATGTTCACAGGTGCTGGTAAAGCTAATGTCGCTTACCTTCACCATTTCATCGACTTTCATCTTGTTTTCGATAACAGTAATTTTTGGGAACTGAGCGTAATCCAATCCAGAGAAAATTTCTTTCACGTACATCTTAGCAATACGATGTGGCGTTTCTGCCAAACTGTCATCGGTCATGTCTAAGCCTAATGTCGTCACAACATCTTCAAAGGCACTTTTAATACGTTGATATTTTTCTTCGCTGGTCAGACCGTTATCAATCATAGGGGTTTCTAAACCACTTGATATTAAGGCATCGCGTACCCGTATCGCCTCTTCAGACAACTCAAGGCGACTTACATTCGTTTGTTCGGCTATGTTATTCATATGGTTGTCCTATTCGCTTAACCCTGTCATTCGACATGGAGTCTTTAAAAAGATTCTATTTAGCGGGCTATGCCAAATGTCGTCCTCCATCAAGTGACAAGGTTCGGCCTGTCATATAACGGCTCTCTAAAATGTATTTTACCGCTAACACTGACTCTTGGTCTCCTGGTTCTATACGCAGCAAAGACTTATTGAGTGCTTTTTTTCTATATTCCGTGTCGTCACCCTCGTTAAACATCAAAAGAGAAGGTGCGATGGAGTTCACTTTAACCTTTGGAGCAAACCGTTTGGCAAATGAAACTGTTAAATTAGCCAAACCAGCCTTACTTGAAGCATACGCAATGTGCTTATCACTTCCCTTTTCGGCCACATAATCTGTCATATGAATAATGTCAGCCGTACCATGTTGCTCAAAGCCTGCACATAATAATCCTTCAAAGGCGAGATTTATACGGTAAGGCGCAAATACATGAACTTGCCACATTTTTTCCATCAATGCTGCCGTATCTGAACTCACTTCTTCAGATTCCCACTCGGAGGCATTGTGAATAACACCTCTTAATGATTGATATTCGTTTTGAATGAGAGCAATAAAATCATCCACACCAGCCTGATTCGAAAAATCCGCTTGGATACAGCGAATACCTTGTTCTTCCAAGGCTTTAAAATGCTTCCTTTTCTTACGATAGGTAATAATCACTTGGTAGTTTTGTGTGGCCAAAGCTTGTGCGCAAGCCAAGCCCAGACGTTGTCCACCACCCGTAATAATAATTGGCATTCTGGTTGTCATTCGTACATCCTTACTCAACTTTCAAATTGCTTGATAGAAAGCATCATACAGGCACAAATTTCATTAATGAACTAATCTAAAAAATGTTACAAAAGAGAACAAAGTTAATCCAATATTCATTCTATATCGTATAAATTGAACTTATATTTGAAAATCTAATCTAAAAATTAGCATGTATAATTTTTATTGATTTGCCCACCTTAAATTTAAAATAGACGAAGTGAAGAAGGGAGTTGAAATGAGCTTACAAACAGAAAAAACAGACCTCGCCTTATCGGCAAAAGACATTCCTCAAGAAGCATTTGATTGGTACGATGAATACGCCCATGGCGACATAGACCGACGCACCTTCTTGTCTCGTCTTGGAACGCTTAGTATCACAGGCTTAACACTTTCTGTCGTCGCTGGCGCACTTACACCAAACTACGTACTAGCGGAACAAGTCTCTTTTAACGATCCTGATATTACAGCAAGCTATGTAGAGTTTGACTCACCAAATGGTCATGGCAAAGCGCGTGGTTACTTGGTTATTCCTAAAGGTGTGGGTGCAAACAATAAGGCCGCGACAGTTCTTGTTGTTCACGAAAACCGTGGTCTTAATCCATACATTGAAGATGTTGCCCGTCGTTTAGCAAAAGCGGGCTTTATTGCTCTTGCTCCTGATGCTCTGTTTCCTTTAGGTGGCTACCCTGGAAATGATGACGAAGGTCGTGCTATGCAAAAAACATTAGACGGCAGTAAAATCACTGGCGACTTCATGGATGCAGCAACGCTATTAAAAAATCATGACTTTAGTACAGGCAAAGTCGGCATGGTTGGTTTCTGTTTTGGTGGTTACTTAACCAATGCATTAGTTGCCAACATGCCAGACACGATTAACGCAGGCGCGCCTTATTACGGCACACCAGCAAGATCAAACATTGATAAGATCAAAGCACCATTGCAAATCCATTTTGCTGAATTAGACAAACGTGTGAATGCAACTTGGCCTGATTATGAAAAAGCCTTGAAAGCCAACAACGTTGATTACACAGCCTATGTGTATCCAAAAGCTAATCATGGCTTTCATAATGATTCAACCGCCCGCTATCAAGAAGATAATGCAGAATTGGCTTGGAAAAGAACCATAAACTTCTTTAAGAAAACATTAAATACTTAGTATTTAATTGAACGAAAATAACATTCCTGTCTGGGCTTTTGCTCAAGCAGGAATGCTTTTAGGGTAAACTAAGCCGCTGTTCTTACCATAGGTAAAATCAATACCTTGCACATTCGGTGTTTGTTTCCATAACGTTTCACACAAATCCGCTACACTCGTATCATTACTAGATTGCAACCAAGCCACCACAGCACGAGCAACATTCGGATAAGATATCTGTACAACACGGCTTGTTTCCAGCCAGGTTAAAATCACATCAGCATTTAATACATCCGTTGTTGTTGCAATTCCTAATGTTTCTAATGCAATGGCATTCGAATGCTGTTCTATTTGACCTTTTAGTGGTTTTGCTAAAATACGGCGACCTAATTGAAGCGCTTCTGAATTCAACTCAAACCCTGCATTGCACAATACAGATTCACACTCCGCCAAATTTTGTTGGAATTGCTGGCGACTGAAAGCAAACACTTCTACGTTGCCGTACACACCAGGCTCAATGTCCTTACAATGCAAGCGAAAATGGTAATTGGGAACACCTTCAAGCCATTCCAGCACGGCTTCACTACTCTCAAATGGTAGATATACTAGAACCTGCTCTGAATGAGGTGCATTACTCAAACCTTGAGCATGAATAAGTGGCGGTAATATTGAGTGTCCAAAATGATGCCAATGTGCGCCTAATTGAGTAGCGGCGGGAGCAAAATTCGACATCACCCATTGCGCAATGATGTTTTTCTTATAACGAGGAATATCATACTTAAAAGCGTATTGATGGCCAAAACCAATACAAGGAACACCTTGATACTTGGCAGCCCAAGCGACAATTGGCTCAAAATCCGTAATCACCAAATCGTAACCTTTAGCATCTAATGACCGAATGTCTCGATACAATTTAAAGAAATTGGCATTTCGACAAGTCGCACACAAGTCTAATGCGCCATTACGGGCAACAAAGCTCAGACCTTGAAAAGTACGATAGTCGCCAAAGACGTCCATATCAAAATAGTCTTCTGGTGCTCGCCCAGAAAAGACAAAATCAACATCCATACCTGCTATTTTCATTTCTGCAGCCATGGCTCTTGCTCGCGTAATATGACCGTTACCAGTGCCTTGAACGCCATAAAGTATTTTCATATGAACACTCCAATCATAAATGCCGCACAGGCGGTACCAAGCAAGGCACCAATGACAGTATCTGTTGGAAAATGAACTCCAAGAAAGATACGAGACAAACCGACATTGGCTGCCCAAAAATATAGCATCATGTTGAAACTTGGAAACCACTCACTCAAACAAAATGCGATGAAAAACGCACCCGATGTATGGCCTGACGGAAACGAGAACTGATCCGATGGAATGATAAAGCTACTAAAATCATCTAAGGCATCTGCAGGACGATTACGTTTAAAACCACGTTTTAAAACAAAATACACACAGCGTTCAAGTAAAAAACCAAATGCCAATACCAACACTAAAGTCTCATAACCAGTAAACCAAAATATAAAAGCCAACGCTGCATATAACGGACCGTCGGCAGTGAATGAGATAGCTCGCCCGATGCGAGTTAATGTCACCCTGTGTTTACGGGCCATAAACCAATAAAAAGTCTGGACATCAAAGGTATGGATGTTCTGAAGTATACTCATTTTAGCACCTCAATAATTTGTCTTACTCTCAACATAGACGAGTAAAATGTCATCTAGGTGACAGATATATGACAACTTGGTGACATGCTTTATTGATAAAAAAATACACTCTAAGTACTTTTAAATCACAGACAAAAAAATGCCTCGTCATAGCGAGGCATTTTTTAATACATTTAAAATTTCTATATAAAGAGTCGAAGTATAAGAATTACTTCATACCATTCATTTTATTGAATAAAGCAATCATTGCTTCAGGTTTTACTTTTTTGTTGCTGCTATTCAAGGCATAGACCACTGTTTCGCCTTTAGGACCAGAACCAATATCCGTGTAACGTAATGGAACTTCACCGACAACACGAGCACTGTTCATTTCTTCTAAAGATCCAAACACATAAATTCGGCCTTCAATACGCATTTCACCGTAAAAAATATCAGCGCCTTTTAATGTACCATCATACATATCAACAGAAGCAATTCCCGAAGTTTTTTTCTTGTCTTCATTTGTTAGACCAAAAACAATTGTTTCGCCTTTTGGACCTTCTCCAATTCTCACTTTACGGTATGAGGTTTCACCAACACTTAAAAAATCTTCGTAAACGCCACGGTCATCAAAGATATAAATACGACCTTCATGATGGACTTCATACAAGTCGTTATTGTTCATCGCAGCCATTTCTGTCGCTGGTTCAACAATATCTTTTTTTACAGCATCAGTGCCGCAAGCTGTTAATAACGTCAATGCAAATACGCTTGTTACAATTGAGATTAATTTCATCATCGTGCTCCTAGGTAAGATAGTTAACTACCATAAGAGGTGAAAATGACACAACCGTGACATTTAAATGACAAAACCATGACGAAGGTATTTTCTAATTCATCGATATAATTCCGCAATTACAAATAAAGCTACAACCAGTTAGTTAACATAATACCAAATCCAAGCGACTGAGTTTGGTGATTATAATCCAATAAAGATTGCCCATAACCGTTAAAATATTGAACATAACCTCGCGTCTTTCCCCACAAAGGAAAATTAAACCCAACTTGAACAGCTCCCCTATTATCTGAGGCTTTTAGATTATTTCTCAGCATAATATCAATGCTGTAATCATCAATAATATGAATTAAATTAAACTCTCCATAACCAAAATAATCTTCGATATTTGGATTATCGTCGTTTTCTGAACTTTCAGGAATTCGATACCAAGGTTTGAAGGAAAAGGCGGTATCCCCTTTCTCAAACACAAAATCCATATAAACACGGTTCCATGAACGAGATAAATCACCAGACTGCCCATTTGACTGATGATTAAAGCCATAGGACACATAATTAGGTTTAATACCTAACAAGCCATGTTTTGGTTTGGTAATCAAAAAGACTTCTGGTTCATGATTTGTGTCTCGAAACGGCGCTGAAATATCACTGTTATAAGCTTGCCAATAAGCCTGTTGCGTATAAGCAAACCAAAGACTTGTATCGCGCCCCACCACTTCATAAGCCACTGGAAATTTAATACTCAGTTGAAATTTGAACTCAATACTTTGCAAACTATCTGAATCATCACTACCTAAAAATGCACGATCATTAGGGTTTGATGTATAGGCAAATGGTAAAAAATAATTGGGTTTATGAGGTGTTAATACAAAGGGATTATTTACTGTATCCAGCTCTCTATTTTCTCTTTGCTTAAGAAAACCATTTGCCTCTTTGGCTCGCTTAGCAATAGAGTCTGGAATCGCAGGTTCTACTGGTGTAAAAAAAGCCTCATCTTCAACAATGGATTCGCCACTTACTGAATCTTCATTTGTTTCTTCAGTAACATAAATAACAGCGTTTTTCTCTGACTCATTCAATTCAGCTTGAGCCCAAAGTAAGCTAGGGAGTAGCATTACAGAGCACATAATGACTTTCATTATTTGAAACCTTTTTAAGCGCAACGAGTCACTTTATATTATTGAGATAAAATAACTTTTTTAGCGTAGGTGTCACGATCCATATCGCACATTTCAACAGAAAAGCTAACATTTTTTAATGAAAATTTTGTTAATGCGTCTAAAATTAATTGAGACAACTTTTTCTTTTCTTCTTGTGTTCGCCCAGACAACAGTCTAATCATCACATGGACAAAAGCATCTTCTTGTCCACATGTTATAAAGCTTTTATAAGGAGTACTACGCAACTTAATGTCTTCTGGTGTAAAAACATTTGACGCAATACAAGCCTCTTTGATCGCTTCAAGCATATCGACTGGCGGTACTTCTTGTTCTAAATTCTGACTGTATTCGAGAATACAATGTGGCATTTCAGACTCCTTTGTTAGTTTTACTGAATACAGTTTTTTATCTGATTTGATTATATGATTAATAACCCTGAACTGGATCTACTGTGGTGGGCATTTCGTCAGTTAATCGATAGTGATTTATGTTCTTTGCTACTATTTCGCAAGCACTCATAGGATGTGTCGGTGCAGAAATGTGCGGTAAAACCGTAACTCTATCATTAATCCAGTACGGATGATTTTCTGGCAATGGTTCCTGCATAAACACATCTAAAACGGCATGGGATATAAGCCGTTGATCAAGCATTTCCAATAACGCATTATCATCAATAATAGGACCACGGGCAAAATTAATCAGGCTTGCCCCAGTAGGTAAAAGAGACAAGGTTTGATGGTTTAATAATCCTTGAGTGTAGGTCGTTAAAGGCAAAAGACAGATAAGTATATCACTTTGTACCAGTAACGAAGCCAACCCCTCATCACCATGAAAACAATCAATCCCCTCGATGTTTTTTTCGCTTCGGCTCCAGCCTGCCACAGAAAAACCATTAGCAACCAAACGTTCTGCACTTAACTTTCCCAGCGCCCCTAAACCTAACACTCCAATACGACGTTCTTGGGCTCGGACCATAGGTTGCTGTATCCAAGTTCGCTCTGACTGTTGCTTGGCATAAATGGGCATATCTCGATGTAAGTAAAGAGTCCATGCTAATACAGCTTCAGACATGGTTTGTGCTAAATCTGGATCAATTAATCGCACAATAGAAAAAGAAGGCAAAGATAGCTCATTCATCATGCCTTCTACGCCAGCCCATAAACTATGAACCCACTTTAGATTAGGCAGAGTCAATAAATCCCGAGGGTCAGGATTCGCAACAATAGCAATATCACAATTCTCCTTTTGCTCTTTAGTTAAATCAGCCAGAGGCAAAATACTTTCATCTGGCATAGAAGAAGATAAGAGACGAATCCAAGTTTCTTGCTCCGGGGTTTCAATACGACCAATAAAAGGAATCATTTTGCATATACCTGAGCGATGTCTTTAAAACCTTTTAGCTCTATTGCATTACCACTCGGATCTTTAAAAAACATAGTCCACTGCTCCCCCGGCAAACCTTCAAATCGTACACTTGGTGCAAGATCAAACATAATATTTGCATCCATTAATCGTTTAGCTACCTTTTGCCATTCAAGCAAAGGTAAGATCAATCCAAAATGCGGCATTGGCACAAAATGATCTCCAACTTTACCAGTATTTGTCGTTGGAGATGGCTCTCCTAAATGCAAAGAGAGTTGATGACCATAGAAATCAAAGTCTATCCAAGTTTCAGCACTTCGGCCCTCAGTACAACCTAAGACTGTTGTATAAAACTCACGTGTCTTATCCAGCGAAGTAACATGAAAAGCATAATGGAATAAGGCTGACATAATAGGCTCCTAACAACAAAGTGAAGTTAGAAAAATACAGCACTTGATCCAAAAGTAAATATGAACATCCCAGTAAAGAGAAGATACTTAAGTTAATAATAAAAATAGCGGCAAGCCGCTATTTAGAAATCAGTGACAGACTGAAGCCGTTTAGCTACTGTAAACGATCCTCTGTCACAGTGGTTTTCTCTTGAATTCCAACCATATTAATGTACTCAGGTTGTACGTCCGGTATTGGGTTACTTTCTGCAAAAACTTGAGAACGACTTTGATTTTCAATAATACGAACATGTGAACGATTCAGTTCTCTTGGCTCTTTTACGCCGCAGGAGTGAGCTATCATGCCAATACCATGTAACAATTCAGCCGCATAATTGGCCACACGCTCAGCTTTCTCTACTGCCACCAAGCCCCGTTGTAAATCTGTGTTGTGCGTTGTAATACCTGTTGGACAAGTATTTTTATTACACTGTAGAGCTTGAATACAACCAAGAGAGAATAAAAACCCTCGCGCACTAACAACAAAATCAGCACCAGCGCTTAACGCCCAAGCCGCTTTACCAGGAACGATTAATTTACCTGAAGCAATCACTTTAATATAACGGCGTAAACCATAAGAAGTTATCGTGTTAACGACCAAGGGCAGGCTTTCACGCAAATGCATACCAACATAGTCCATTAGTGGCTGAGGCGCTGCACCAGTCCCACCATCAGAGCTATCAATGGTAATAAAATCAGGGCAATACTCAATCCCCTTCTGATGAATTAACTCACACATAATGTTGAAGAAGTTTAGATCACCAACCACCATCTTAAATCCAACAGGTTTAGATGTAACCTGACGAACACGATGAATCATATCCAATAAATCCTCAATGGATTTTATATCCGTATGACCATTCGGACTGTTAGAGTCTTGACCAGCAGGAATGCCGCGAGTATGTGCTATTTCTTCTGTCACCTTAGCTCCAGGCAACATACCGCCTTTACCCGGTTTTGCTCCCTGACTCATTTTAATTTCAAACATCCGAACATTTTCATGGGCGGCAATACCCGCTAATTTATCATCATCTAAATGACCTTCATTATTACGAACCCCATATTTAGCGGTACCAATTTGAAAGACAAGATCACAACCGCCTTCTAGATGATAAGGTGACAAACCACCTTCTCCGGTATTTAACCAAATACCGGCCTTACTCGCGCCTTTAGATAAAGCCTGTACAGCAGGTTTAGACAAGGCTCCAAAACTCATACCGGAAATATTCACAACAGAATTAGTGCGATAAGGTTTTTTCGCTGTATATTCACCGATACATACTTCTTTCGGCTGTGCAGCATCTTCATCCAAAGTTGGGAATGCGCAATTTAGAAAGAAAATGTCGCCAGGAGTTTCAAGGGAACGAGTTGATCCAAATGCAATAGTACTATCGACTTTTTTCGCAGCACGATATGCCCAAGAACGTTCAGCCCGATCAAACGGACGCTCTTCTCGATCCATCGCAAAAAAATACTGTCGAAAAAACTCCCCCATATGTTCAAACATATAGCGAAATCGGCCAACAACAGGATAGTTACGTCTAATGGTCTGACTGGTCTGATGAGTATCAACCCAATACATTATGCCTACGGCAATGAGAGCAACAAACAACAGAAAAGCGAATAACAATGCACCCCATTGAATTACCGATGTTGCCAATGAAGACAAAAAATCCATAACTAGCCCTTATTATCAAATAAAATTCATTAAGCCATATTACACTATAGTAAAGATTTCAGAGTGGACGAATCGTGAACAAATAAGGTAATAAACTCTTTTGCTGGTACTGGGTGACCAAAATAATACCCTTGATAATAAAAGCAATCTGTTTCTCGTAATTGATTATAATGATCAAGAGTTTCCACCCCTTCTGCAATCACACTCATATCTAATGCTTTTGCCATGGCAATAACGGCATGAACAATAGCTTCATCACTTTTATCAGTTAATAAATCACGCACAAAAGATTGATCTATTTTCAATCTATCAACTGGCAATAATTTTAAATATTTAAGCGAAGAATAGCCGGTACCAAAATCATCAATGGAAAGGTGAACGCCTAAATTTTTTATAGCATTCATTTTTTCCAAACAGGATGACAAGTCACTCAACAACATATTTTCGGTAAGTTCAAGATCTACACAACAAGTAGGTACGTTATGTTTCTCCAATTGATTTTTTAACATGGGTAAAAAGTTTGCTTGTTGAAATTGAATAGGGCTGACGTTAATAGACATACGCCATGACAAATCCCACTGACCATTTTTCAACCAAATAGCAACTTGTGACAGTGCTTCATTTAAAACCCACTGACCAATATCGACAATAAGTCCTATTTCTTCTGCAATAGGAATAAACTCGGCAGGTGAAATAAAACCCTTGTCTTTGTCTTTCCAGCGAATCAAGGCTTCAGCACCAATCACACCGTCTTTATGATGAATTTGTGGTTGATAATACAACTCAAATAATTTCAATTCTGTCGCTTGGTGAAGCGCTTTTTCCATTTCTAAACGGCGATCAGACATAACCTGCATATCCGCTCTATATAAAGCAAAGGTATTACGCCCCGATTCTTTTGCTCTATATAAAGAAGTATCTGCTTGTTTTAAAATAGTTTCAGCAGAACCACAGCTATTATCAAACATAGATGCGCCCAAGCTCGCGGTAATATGAACTTCATGACGCCCAGCTTTTTTTACCTGTTGGCAAGCATACAAAACACTTTTAGAAAACTCACAAACTATTTTTTCAACTTGTTCTTTATCATCACCCAAATTTTTTAATAGAAAAGCAAACTCATCTCCACCCATACGGGCAAAAATAACATTATCTTCTTTAAGATAAGCAAGTTGACCAGCGACACAACAGAGAAGCTGATCACCTACATTATGCCCAAGGGAGTCATTAATAATTTTAAAGCGATCTAGATCCATAAAAACAACAGCAGAATAATTCTTAGCTTGCTGCTTATTTGTCCAAATCTCATTAATTTTATCTGTTAAATATTGGCGATTAGGCAAACCAGTAATTGCATCATAATAGGCTAAATGATGTATATGAGCTTCTGCTGTTTTTCGCTCCGAAATGTCTCGAATAAGTAATAAGGTTTCTTGCTTACCTTGGATTTCATATTTTGCTAGACGGATTTCAACAGGGAATTCAACCTCTTGCCTTTGATATGTGGTTTCAATTGTTAAAGGCGAATTAAGCGGTAGAGTATCTAGCACCTCGGAAAAAAAAGCCCAAGATGATGATGCATGTAACTCTTCTAAAGTACATTGTTTAATCTCTGGCCCTTTCATTTTCAACATTTTTTCGATAGCCGCGTTGGCTAACATGATTTTACGGTTTTCATCGAGCAACAAGATGCCATCAGCGGCATGCTCAATCATCGCACGAGTATGGCTATCGCTCCGCTCAAGATCACTCAAGGCTGTATTTAGCTTATGTAACAATTGAGAAAAAGTAGAATGCAAATGACCTAATTCATCTGATCTATGATGACGATAAAAAGACTTCGATAGTAATAATGTTTTTTTGCGATCAAGTGTTGATAAGGATTCCGTTAAACGCATTAAGGGTTGGGTTACCAAAAAGTAAAACACTAGTGAGATTAACGATGCTAACAAAACGTCTTTAAATAGGTTGTAGAACAGGGTCGACAAATGTGTAGTGAATATATTTTCGAGGAGAAAACGTTTTTCAGGGATAACGAATAAAGATCCAGCATGAAAAACTGGGGTTTCCATGTGTAATTGACGTTCATAGTTTTGTAAGTCTGATAAAAAATAATCAGCTAACGACTGAGAAACAGAAAAATCATGCTCATCATCAGTGGCCTCAAAAAATAGCTTTCCTGCTTCATCTCGAATTTCCACCTTCGCAATGGAAGGGCTCAATAACAAACTTTCTGTCTGTTGTTGTACAAAAGCCTGATCTAATCGGAAAAGCGCTTCAGCCAATGGCTTTTCAACAACTGCCAATAGCTCATCAAAATCCCCATCTATTTGCTTTTTTTGAGACCGAATACCTTCAGTTACTTGTACAGCACTACTTATCAAGCTTAAGACAATAGCGAGCACCAGGGTTAAAATAGCCTGTTTAATAAATAATGACTTTGAAAATATAACGCCCATTATTGTTTCCTTAACCCCTTATATTTCCCACTACACAGCACTTACAGCATCCATTTCAACGAAGTTTGTTCTATAAAATTTAGCGAAAAACCTCATATCCTTTAAAAAGAAAATATACTCAATTGGATTCATAGTAACAGTGATATGGGCTCAATATATGTTTCATTAAGTAAAGCTCGCAGTTTTTTTGCGTCAGATTGTTAACCTTTTTAAGGCTAACATTGGAGAAAAGTAAAGTAGGCAAAGTATAAGTTGATTTAATACTTCAATATATTTCATTTTATCTACCTAGTGATCTAGGTCATAAATAAGCAGTTTTTTTGCACAAAAAAAGCCAGCATGAATCCCATGCTGACTTATCGCGAGACGCTTTTAAATACTCGTAGAGACTTAACCTATCACAGCTCCGTCTTCACGAGAAATCGCCACCACACTAGAACGAGGAACTGATTGACCACCATCAGGCCAATGAGAATTTCCCTTTTCGCCCGGATGCTGAACACTAATGAACATGGTTGTACGCTCAGTATTCCAAGCAGCACCGGTAATTTCACATTCTTTTGGCCCAACTAGGAAACGACGAATTTCGCCGGTTTCAGGATCACCAACCAACATTTGATTGTTACCTTGCCCTTGGAAGCCTTTCGCATTTGAATAGTTACCATCGGTCTGAATCCACAATAGTCCTTTGGTGTCGAATTTAAGACCATCCGGTGAATTAAACATATTGTCTTGGTTTATATTTTTAGAGCCCGCATTTGCGTCATCATACACAGCAGGGTTCCCAGCTAGTACAAACAAACTCCACTTGAATTCACCACTGGTATGATCTTCGTTCATTGGCTCCCAGCGAACGATTTGCCCAAAGTTATTTTTTACACGTGGATTTGGCCCACTTGGAGGTGTCGCGTCACCACCAGCATTCGGCTTAACACCACGATTTTTGTTATTGGTCAAAGCACAGAAAACTTCTACTTTGTTTGGATTCGCAGCCACCCATTCAGGACGATCCATTGTCGTCGCACCAACTTTAGACGCTGCCATACGAGTATGAATCGAAATTTCAGCTTCTGTCATACCAGTTGTTTTAGGTGTTAATGCCAGCCATTCGCCACGATTATCATCATGGAATTTTGCAACGTACAGGGTACCCTCTTCAAGAAGGTCACGGTTGTTTCCACCCGCTAAATACTTATGTTTAGACACAAAGCGATACAAGAATTCGCCACGTTCATCATCTCCAAGATACACAACGACATGACCATTAGAAGCAATCGTTAATTCAGCGTTTTCATGCTTAAAACGACCTAATGCAGTACGTTTTTTAGGGCGAGATGTTGGATCCAGCGGATCAATTTCAACAATATAACCAAAACGATTAGGTTCATTTGGATGCTTAACAACATCAAAGCGATCATCAGCTAAAGCCCAGTTATAACTGCTTTTTACACCTAGACCATAACGTTTATGACCTTCACTAAATTGATGATTTTCATCACTTGCTGAAAAATAGCCGTTGAAATTTTCTTCACACGTTAGATAAGTGCCCCAAGGGGTTTGTCCATTGCCACAGTTATTCCATGTCCCCTTAGCAACAACACCTTTAGGATCCTCCTCAGTACGTAGCCATTTATGACCGCGAGCAGGACCTGTAATGTCCATTTCTGTGTCCGCAGTAATACGACGGTTATAAATAGAATCCTGAACAATCCCCCAATTACCGCCACGATTCGCAACTTCAACGATAGAGACACCATGGGCAGCCTTACTCTTACGAATGTCATCAGCTGTTGCTGGTTTGCCATCTTTACGATTTGCAAACAAGGTTGTCATATTCGTGTATTCATTGTTGACCGCCATAACTTGAGTACCACCTTTCGAAAAGAAAGCCATACCATCATTATGATCACCAAAAGCCAACTCCTGAGAAGCACCAGTACCACCTGTTGTTGAATCTAGAGCAGGAGCATTACTAAATAAAGGATCGCCCCAAGATACTAACACTTCCCACTTGTAGCCTTCTGGAACAGTAATAGTATCGAGCGCATTGGCTTTCACCATTTTAAAAGCAAGACGAGATTCTTCGGAACCTGCAGCAAATGCCTTTCCAGCTGCCAACGTAGTTGACCCCATCACAAAAGCGCCGGCACCAACAGCTGCACCACCACCTAAAAAACCACGGCGTGAAACCATTTTATTCGACACATCTTCGAACTCTACGACTTCTGGCGCTGGTCGTACCAATTCATCTAACTCATCAAAGCTTAGATCATGTTTTTGCACTGTTTTCATAATACTGCCCTATATCATTTAATAGACGGTCGTCGCTGAGCAAAGCTGCTCCATCACGCTTTAACCTAATAAAAACGAATTGCTTTTAAACTGACGGTTCAAAAACACCTCTTGAAAAAAGAAGTTGTTTTTAAATCTATCGTGAACAAGTGACATAAAAATGACAGTTAGATGGCATTATGGTTATATGGAATACGTACATTAGTAAAAAATAATAAAGCGGATTAATAAAAAAGGCTCAATAACTAAAAAACCCTCCGCACCATAAAAATAATAATGCCTTTGAGGATAATGCAATGATCAGAACTCTACGTAAATTCCCAATCAACTTGCGCTTAATTAGTTTGGTTTTCTTCTTCTCTTTAGGACTCCTATTTGTCGTATATTCGAGCCTGACAGCCAACAAACAATCCCTAATGAACGAAAAATACGCACAAACTAAACACGTTATCGAAACCGCATATGGGGTTTTAGATCATTTTTATGTACTTCAACAGTCTGGCGAATTAAGTAAAGAAAAGGCTCAACAGTATGCTATGGAAACCATCAAGGATATTCGTTACTCAGAAACAGAGTATTTTTGGATAAATGACTACTCAGCAACCATGATAATGCATGGAACCAACTCTTCATTAGATGGTAAAAATCTACTAAACCTAGAGGACCCAAATGGTAAAAAATTGTTTTCTGAGTTTGTAAGAGTAGTAAAAACACAAAATGCAGGTTTTGTAGATTATTTATGGCCCAAGCCTGGCAGTGAAAAACCAATCGAAAAAATCTCCTATGTACAAGGCTTTGAGCCTTGGGGATGGATTATTGGCTCCGGAATTTATTTAGATGATGTTGATGCTCAATTTCAAAAAGCAGCCGTGAAATTGGGAGTCATCAGTAGCGCTATTATCTTAATTGCCCTGCTAATTTCTTTTCTAATTATGCGTTCCATCTTACTTCCTATTAGTCAAATAAGACTTGCGATGGAAAATATTTCACATGGTGATGGAGACTTGACCGCACGCTTACCAGAAGCAGGCAATGACCAATTAACCAAAATTGCATCCTACTATAATTCTTTCATTGGTCGACTTTCAGAAACCTTAACCAAAGCCGTTGTGCTTAATCAGGAAGTCGAAAACAAAAGCCAAGAATTGAAGTTGGTCTCATCGCGAACAAAAGCTATTACACAAGAACGTGAAGGCATGTTTGCTCAGATGACAGACACTATAAAAGAAGTCGATCGTTTTAAAGATGAGGTTATTGAAACAACACAATCTACTATTACATCTGCGCAAACAACGGCAAGCAAAACCCAAACAGGTCAAGATTCGATCAAACAAACAGTTGAGTCATTGGATAAATTGTCTCACGAATTGGAATTGGGCCTTCAAACCGTTGTTCAGCTAGCAGAACAATCACAGACCATTGGCTCAGTATTAGATGTGATCAGCGCGATTTCTGAACAAACTAATTTATTGGCACTTAACGCTGCGATTGAAGCTGCTCGCGCTGGTGAGCAAGGTCGAGGCTTTGCCGTCGTTGCTGATGAAGTACGTGGCTTAGCTAGTCGCACACAAGCATCAACAGATGAAATTCAAACCATGATTAATAAATTACAAAGTGGTGCGAAAGAGGCGGAATCACGTATTACCGAAAGTCATCAACAGTCGAAAAGAACCACTGAAGAGATGTCACATACTGCTCAATATCTACAAGAAATATCAAACTCAGTTAATGACATAAATACGGCAAGCAACACAGTAATACAAAGTGTTTCAATGCAAAGTGATGCGGTACAAAGATTGAATGACTTAAACTCAAAAGTTGCTGAACTTTCCGCTCAAGCCAGCTTACAAGTTCAACAAAACAACCTTACCAGCGAAACTTTAGCAGAAACGTCAAAAGAAACTCGTAAAGTAATGTCGGCGTTCAAACTTTAGAAAACATATTGAATCAATAACATTGATCTAATAAACAAAAATAGCCTACTCGTTTTCTAGTAGGCTATTTTTTTGCTTTATCTAATCACTTTAATCATTAACGCTTACTTTTCACGCCTTGAGCTGCTTTAAAACGAGGGTTTGATTTACAGATAACAAACACACGCCCTTTCCTTTTTACGACTTTACAGTCTTTATGACGATGCTTAGCACTTTTCAAAGAACTGAGAATTTTCATGTCTACTTGCTCTTGCGGTAGCGACGTTTAAATTGGGCAATACGGCCTTCATTACCATGTGACCTCTGCTCACCAGTATAAAAAGGGTGAGAAGAGCTCGACACATCAATCGCCATATAAGGGTACTCTGTCCCGTCACGCACAATGGTTTGTTGCGTTTCTACTGTAGAGCCGATAAAGAAATAGGTATCAATTTGAGTGTCATGGAAAGCAACTGTTCTGTAGTTTGGATGAATATTTTTGCGCATAGGATACTCCTTATAAAATGTTATGATATAACATTTTATAATTAAAGCACAATACAGCTGATTATCACTTTTACACAATCGTACTGGATCTCAAAATCAGCAAGGATTCAGAACAAGTAGAAACAATAGATAGTTAAAGTGTTTTTCCTACCCATAAAAAATGCCGCTTATTAAGAAGCGGCATTTAATAAAGTGTTTTAAATTATCAAGGAATAACCTTAATCGTACTTTATGAAATATGGGTTAAATATTCATCATAGGTACCTTGGAAATCAATGATCTTCTTGTCTTTGATTTCAATCACACGGTTCGCTAAAGAAGAAACAAACGCACGGTCATGACTGACAAAAATCAACGTACCATCAAAATCGATCAAAGCATTGTTCAACGCTTCAATGGCTTCCATATCCATGTGATTTGTTGGCTCATCCATGATAAGAACGTTTAGATCCATCATCATTAACTTGCCGAACAAAAGACGGTTTTTCTCACCACCAGAACACACACGGACTTTCTTATTAAAATCATCTGCTGTAAACAATAAACGACCTAGCATGGCACGAACTTTCAAATCATCATGCTTAACAGTACGCCATTTAGACATCCAATCGAACAAGGTAAGATCTGAATTAAAGTCTTCTGTACTGTCCTGTGGACAATAACCGATAACCGCATTTTCTGCCCACTTGATCTCGCCTTGCTTGGCTTTCAATTCATCCATCAAGCAGCGAAGGAAGGTAGTTTTACCGGCGCCGTTTTCACCAATAATCGCCAATCGTGCACCCGCATCAAGAATAATACTACCATCAGTAAACAACATTCCATCTTCAAAACCATGACCAAGCTCTTCTAAAATCAAGGCTTGACGATGCAGTTTCTTGTCTTGTTTAAAGTTCAACGACGGCGTCATTCGGCTCGACTGCTTCACTTCTGACAATTCAATTTTATCTAATTTTTTCGCACGAGAGCTAGCTTGTTTCGCTTTCGACGCATTAGCAGAAAAACGATTTACAAAGGCTTGTAAGTCATCCATTTCGGCACTTTTCTTCGCATTTTCTGTGAGCAATTGCTCACGAATTAACGAAGAAGCTTCCATGAAATACTCATAGTTGCCTGGGTAAATTCTCAATTCACCAAAGTCGATGTCAGCCATGTGAGTACACACAGAATTTAAAAAGTGACGGTCATGGGAAATAATGATCATGGTGCATTTACGTTGGTTCAATACACCCGCTAACCAGTTGATAGTGTGAATGTCCAAGTTGTTGGTTGGCTCATCCAGTAACAAGATATCAGGATTAGCGAACAAAGCCTGTGCCAATAACACACGCAATTTCCAACCTGGCGCCACTTGGCTCATTAAACCAAAGTGATATTCTTCTTCGATACCAGCTTCAAGCAAAATATCTCCAGCACGACTTTCTGCACTGTAGCCATCCATTTCCGCAAATTCAGCTTCTAATTCACCTGCACGCATGCCGTCTTCTTCGCTCATTTCTGGCTTTGAATAAATCGCGTCACGTTCTTGCTTCACTTTCCAGAGCTCTACATCGCCCATAATAACGGCATCAACAACAGAGTATTCTTCAAAAGCGAATTGATCCTGACTCAAGGTACCGACTTTTTCACCCGGTGTAATAGAGACATTGCCTGAGGTTGGAACCAGAGCACCACTCAGAATTTTCATGAAAGTAGACTTGCCACAACCATTCGCACCAATCAAACCGTAGCGATTGCCGTTACCAAATTTAGCGGAGATGTTTTCGAACAATGGCGTTGCGCCGAATTGCATGGTGATATTAGCTGTGGAAATCAAAAGAAAGTCCTGAGAGTAAATAATAGAAAGCCGTTTATGATTGCCACTTTAAAATAAGCGTACAAAAGATAAACACAAAGGGGTGCGAATATAGAGAGTTAAGGCGCTAAAGTCGAGGGATAAAAAGAGTATTTGAAAAGAGTCCCCATTTACTTGTTTGTCATCTTTCACAAATACATAAATGAGGCCTAATCTAAAAGGCTGAATAGAGTTATTCGTATCTTCCTTAGCGACAATCCTTACTTTAAACGAGTTACTAAAAGTTGTTCCACTCGAACTCCTTCAAGATCCAGCACTTCAAATTTGTACCCTTCGTAAATATAAAAGTCTGTACGTTTAGGTAAGCGTTTCAAACTGTAGGTTATAAAGCCACCTAAGGTTTCATATTGAGTACGATCGGGAAAATCTTCAAGATTAAGACTCCGCATAACATCACTAATCGGTGTTAGGCCTTCAATCAACCATGAATCTTTATCCCGTTGAACGATCTGTTCTTCGTCTTCTGGTGTTAATAATCCCCCCATGAAACCACCTAACAAATCTTTTACTGTAACGATACCAACAATAGTTGCGTATTCATTTACGATGACAGCAAAGGCTTGAGGTGCCACACGAAAAGCATTCAAAGCTTCCGATAACGTAAGTGTTTCAGGTAAATAGAAAACATCTTTGTCTACTTTTTCCGGCTTAATCTGTGCTGGCTCACCTTTTAATACCAATCGTAAAATTTCTTTCGATTCAATGATGCCTTCAATTTTATCCAAACTACCATTACAGACTAAAAAATCATTATGAGGATGATCAATGATTTTCTGACTAATCACATCGCTACTGTCATCAACATCAAAGTAGATGATTTGATCTCGCGGCGTCATGGTGCTGGAAATATTACGTGTTTCCAATTCAAATACATTGCCAATAAGCTGATACTCTTGCTTCTGCAAGCTACCATCTTCAGCACCGGCGTCCATCATGGCGACAATATCTTCAGTTGTCACCACTTCTTGTCGCTCAATTGGCACATTAAACAACCGTAAAATAACATTGGTGATGCCATTAAATAAGAACACCACAGGTGTCAGCAAAAAAGTTACCCAAAGCATTGGCGTTACCATACGAATCGCCACGGCTTCTGGCATTATCATCGCAAGACGTTTTGGTAATAGATCAGCAAACAAAATAAACAATGACGTCAAAGCCAAGAACGATAGCGTGAAACTAACTTGAGTTAATAAAGGCCCTGTATAGAAGAAGCTAACCGCATTCTTGATATAAGGCGTAAGCGCTTGCTCACCAATAATGCCGCCCAAAATAGCAATCGCATTTAATGCAATTTGTATCATTGCAAAAAAAGCTCCTGGCTTTTGCTGAAGTTTAATCACAGCTTGTGCTTTTAGATCTCCTTCATCAGCCAATACTCGCAGCTTAATTTTTCTTGCCGCAGCCATGCCAATTTCGGACATAGCAAATAAGGCACCGGCAATAATTAACAAGCCAATACTCAACACATCGTTCATTTATTTCTCACCTTTATGGAAAAATCACGCCTAAATATGAGCGCATTATAGAAGGAAGTTAAGCTTACACAATGCTTATTTTTTATACTTTTGGGAAGACAGAAAAGCCGCTTTTAATAAGGCTCTAAAAGCGTAAAATGGAAGTAACTTTAAACCTAGATATAAAATTATGATCATTACTCTAACAACACCTGCTATGTTATTTCCTGCTGTTTCTCTGCTTTTGCTAGCCTATACAAACCGATTCGTCACCTTAGCGTCGATTATTCGCACCTTCGACCCAAAACTCGAAGACGATAATACAACTGAGCAAATTACGAATTTGCGTCGGAGAATTTATTTAATTCGACGAATGCAAGAAGCTGGCGTTATCAGTTTTTTCTTATGTGTTATGTCAATGATGGCTATTTATTTGGAATATCAACAAATAGGCAGTTATATCTTTGGCGGGAGTCTAGTCTTCCTAATGTATTCTTTGTACTTATCCGTTAGAGAGATTTCGATTTCATGTGATGCCCTTGATTTGCATCTGCAACACTTCAGCACAAACTTCAAAACAAAAAGGCACAAAAAATAAAATAATTAAGTTATTTAATATCTTAATACTTGAACATTAAAACCTTTCAGAGAGGAAGCCGTTGAATAACGAGAGAAGTAGTCAACAAAATCTTCATCGATCACTTTCTGATATAGCACACTGGCATGTCGAAGAAACAATTTCCCATTTTTTCGTATCGCAAGCCCTTGGTGAGAAACATTCATATTAGTGCCAATCCATTTCTTTAATGCCCAATCTGGACGCACCATGGTAATCACACTACCAGAAGGAATTCGTTCCAAAAGAGACCAGTTTGTCTCTTTATTTTCATCCAAATCCCCTATATTAAAACCTTCTCCATTCATATCTTCTGTCATGGAATAAAGCGCCGTTAGGGGAAGATAATCTATCGTAGCGATTTCTGGCAAATAGGCGTCTCCTTCATTGTGCAATTGAGCTAATAAGTCATCGCAATAAGCGGACGAATCGTCATCACAATGAAGATTTTTCTTCTCCATTTTTTGATACCAAGACGTTTTATCAATGGTCGTTTTTGCGGTCATTAATTCACTCTGCGCCACGTTTTTCGTAATATCTTCTAGCTTATCTTGGTTGTTTGGAATCCAGTCCAAACTAGGAAAATGATTGCGTTCAGTAAAAGTTACATTGCCGTCGTTGTAACGTAAGCTCATTAACTTTGGCATAAAATCATCAACGGAATAAGACATAGCGCCAGCTAAAATAGTTTCCACATAAGTTGTACAGTCAAACTCATCAAACCGAACTAAAGGGTCTTTATCGTATATCCCTTGCTTCCCCTCTCCTAAACTACCACCAGCATAAGGCGCTCCCATAAAAACTTGGCTTAAGGCATCAATTCGTTTTTCTGGTGTTAATGATATGGAAGACAAACTTGCTTGCTGAATCGACTCAATCACTTGAAAAAATCTAGACTGATAAGACAGGGTATGAATTTCAGGTTCACTAGCAGCCATAACAGATGAGAAATGAAGGATTACTAAGCTATTTAAAGATAATAATCTTATAAAATTTAACATATTTGTTATGTCTTACCTTTTGTACACATGGCTTCAGCTTACGACATCACTCATAAAGGCGTTAATAATTGACGAACTTCATCCACTGAAGTGAAACGAACAATACGCTCCACTTCTTCACCATCACGCAGCAAGATTAATGTCGGCCATAGTTTTACACCGAACTGTCGACCTAATCGCTTTCCTTTTCCATCAAACACCTTGATATGAAGCAAATCGAAATGTTCGCTGATGACTTTTTTTGCGACATCATGAGCCGCCTGACAATGACCACACCAAGGCGCACCGAACTCTAATAAAGCAATACCCGATAAGCCATTAATTTCATCAAAGCTTGGTGCTTCTTCAGAATATTCTGCATTAAATCCGATTGTTGTCGCTTGCATGTCTCTACCTTTTAAACTTAAGCCTTCTTAAATTCGTCTCGACACTCATAAGACCCCATCTCAAACTCACGACAAATCCAAGGACGATTCTCATAAATAGTACAAAAATAAGTTTCTCTGTCCACAGCAGAACACCAACCATCTTCAAGTCTTAACATGGTTTCTCCACCCCACTCATCTACCGCTATGTGTTTTTCTGGCACACCCGTATCACTGATGATCATCACTTCCATACGGCAACAAGAAGCCTGGCAGTTGGAACATGCTACTTCAGGTTCCAATACATTGTTTAATTCAATATTCATACATTGCAGCACTTATCTATCTGAATTTAGGTATTCAAGTTAACAAGCATACCCCAACTTGGACCATTCTAATTATGCACCATAGAAGAAGACTGAGAAATAATGGCATGCAGTACCTGCCACAACAAATAAATGCCAAACAAAATGCCCATAGCGTAGTCGTGTGTCTAGTACAAAAAACACAACACCCAAGGTATACAGTACACCACCTAATACCAATAAGAGTAAGCCATTTGGTTCCATTAATGAGACTAACGGCTTAATAGCAATCAGAATAAGCCAACCTAATACAACATAAAGAGTAGTCGAAACTGCTGGATGTGATGCCTTATTAAACGCTTTAAGTCCAACACCAATCAAAGCCAATACCCAAACAGAGCTTAATAAAGACCACCCCCATATCCCCTTTAAAACACCCAACATAAAAGGTGTGTAGGTTCCGGCAATAAGCAAATACACAGCAGAATGATCAATAACCTGAAAAATTCGCTTGAGCTTACCTGTCGGTATAGCGTGATACACCATGGAGGCAGAATACAGCAAGATCATGGTAACTGAAAAAACACTCACTCCAACGACAAAGCCAGTATCAGCGTTTTCCATGGCGCTCAAAATAAGAAAAGGCGTACCAATGATGGCAGCAATCAATCCCAAACCATGACTGATACTATTGGCGATTTCTTCACCTAAAGATTGCCCTCGTCGAGCATTAGAAAGAGAATTCTCCATGTTTATTTTCTCCAAAGACATATTTCATTTTCTCTAAAGAAGAGTGCTTAAAGCATGGTTCAAAACACTTAATTTAACAACGAAAGATAAATAATAAAATGCGTAACTAACAAGATATTCACCTACTAGTTTTAGCGACACACCTGCGGAGCCTGATAATCCAAACTCAACAATTTAAAATAATTTTCACCCAATGCAATATTACGAAAAGCATCATCAAGGTATTGGTGTATACGGCCAGTAATATTCAGCTCGTTCTGATAAACCTCGTAGGTATTGTTCCGAAATGCCACAAAGTCAGAACCGGGTAAAATACGCTCTGAATAGTCATTCATAAAAGCGACATACAAAGACTGATTCTCCTTCTTGCTAAAGTAATAGTCATCCAGGATTCGCCATGAAATATCTAACATCAGATTAGGATATTGATCCAACAAAGTAGACAAAATAGCAATGTGTTCAGAGGCTTTCATTTTAGTTTGCTGATAAGACAATCCCATGTGTGCCCAAACAATTTTATTATCAGGGTAACGGGCCAGTGCTTTCTCCATTAAATGCAAATAATAGGTTGGATTTGCATCGTTACCAATATCAGAATGAATGGTAATTGGGTAATCTCTGGCTCGTAATTCGGCCATAAAATCCGCCCATTGCTCGATATTTTGAGGACTCGCAGGAACATGATGATTATTAAACTGAGCCTGTTTAACTAGGTTTACTTCCCCCATCCAATGAAACAAACCGGGATATTCTTTTTCATACAGGGTCATCAAGGCAATAGTAGATTCAGGATTTGATAAATCCGTAAAGGTCATTGACAACGTCAAATGCAAATCATCAGGCGCAGAGGAAATCATATTTTCAGCATTAACAAAATCACTCCGTGTCGTTGGTAAAACAGGCACTCCCGGACATTTCGAATAATCAGAACAGGACGAGTTCGCCGGCAACATTTGCCCAATACCGTAAACATTGGCAAAGCGCACACTGGTTCGAGATAAATAGGCATTCATCTCATCAAATGGAATCGCCTTGCCGTCAAAAGGTCGATAATGCAAATGGGTATCCACCACCGCTGTATAAGGTTCTTTTTCTCTGTTGTAACAAGCGGATTCACCTCTAAAAGAATCAAGCGAGCGATTCATTGTGCCATCACTTGAAGAAACACATCCAGCTAACAAAAACGCCTGTAAAACAAAGTAAACACAACGACGCATCAATCTCGTTCCTAAAAAAATAGTCTAATGAACTATTACAAAGCATCCTTTTGCCAGTGTAAACCTATTTAAAGACAAGTCCGTCTAAGAGGCCTCTAAGAATAAATATATCTACGCTTGACCTGTGACTTATATCTAAGGTTTATACTAAGCGTTATTCAGATAACAACCTATCAAGAGATTAAAAATGTACAAAATCGGTGAACTTGCGAAAGCATGTGGTATCAACAATGACACATTACGTTTTTATGAAAAAAACGCACTGCTCTGCCCTTCTACTCGTTCAGAATCTGGTTATCGCCTCTACACTGAAAAAGACAAAGAAACCCTACAATTTATTCTTCGAGCCAAAGGCGTTGGATTTACGCTAGCAGAAATCAGCGAACTGCTTTCAATTGAGGTAAGCAAAGCTGACAACGCCTGCTCCGATGTCAAAATACTTGTTGATACAAAACTCAATGACGTAGAGACAAAACTGGCCGAATTAATACGCTTTCAAACATCCCTAAAACGTTTATCCAATGCCTGTTGTGGTGGAGCCGAAAGCGCCGAACATTGCACCATACTCGAAGCATTAGAATCTGATACAAACGATGTTCGCCATGAACACAAGCACAACAGCAAGGAACCATAAATGAGCTTTTCAACGCATTTCTATGTTCTCTTTCTAGAGTCAGCGCCTTGGTTATTGTTTGGACTCTTGCTCGCAGGCTTATTAAAAGTGTTTATTCCAACAACTTGGATGAACGCTCAACTCGGCGGTCATGACATAAAAGCAACAATAAAAGCCGCATTGATTGGTGCACCGCTTCCTTTGTGTTCATGTGGCGTTATTCCTGCTGCCATTGGTTTACGTCGTGCTGGCGCATCAAAAGCCGCAACGACTTCCTTTCTTGTTTCAACACCAGAAACAGGCGTCGACTCTATTGCTGTATCCTATGTTTTACTGGGACCATTCATGACTATAATCCGCCCTATCGCGGCTGTTTTTAGCGCTATTCTAGCCGGTTTACTCGTTGGCAAAGAAGAAGAAAAGAAAAAGGATGAAGAAACAAAAGTAGCTTCTTGTTGCTCATCTAAAGCAGTACAACCCATTCAGTCATGCTGCGTGCCAAAAGAAGCCGTATCCGTTTCATCCTGTTGCAGCAGTGAAAGAAAATCATCTGAAAACACCATAAGCAAAATTCGAACAGGATTAACCTTTTCAGCAGCCGACCTGATTGACGATATAGCTCTTTGGTTACTGGTTGGACTTGGTTTTGCGGCTTTGGTGCAAACCTATATATCCAACGACTTTTTACTTCAATGGGGAAACGGCATTATAACGATGCTTGTCATGGTGCTGGTCTCTATTCCTATGTATATCTGTGCAACTGCATCAACACCCATTGCCGCGGGTTTATTGTTGGCAGGCATTTCCCCCGGAGCCGTTTTAGTATTCATGCTAGCGGGTCCTGCCACTAACATTGCAACTTTGGGGGTTGTCAGACAAGAACTTGGTAAAAAAGCCCTCCTGAGCTACTTAACTGGTGTAATTGGTGGCGCCTTGTTATTTGGTTATTTGGTAGATTTCCTTGTTGTGCAATTCAATATTCAGGTCATACCACAAATAGGCCCAGAACATCAGCTACTACCAAATTGGATAACGTTTACAACGGCTACTGTTTTAGCTGCTTTAATGATACTTTCAATTGCCAAGAGTCTTATTAAATTAAAAGATAAATTCTTTATTTAAGAGAAGGAACAGCTTGGTGATTTAGAAAAAAAGAGCGCAAAAGGCGCTCTTTTTATCAGTGCAATGAACAATGATTAACTCTTTATTTACCCATCAAATCCGCTTTAATAATATAAAGCTGGTTTGAATCAACTGTATTGGCATCAAGGTATTTTTGTTCCAGCTTGCCTTTTGTCGACCAAGTTGCAAAATCATCATCGTTCAAAACACCTAAATGATGTTCATCAATGATCCATAAACCTTCCATTTTATCGTGTGGGTAAGCAACTTCTTTCACCATGTCGATGACTAAGGTTTTATCAACTGGTTGAATGCCTTTTTGTGCTAACGCATCCCAACCATTTTTTACGACATATTGCTCTAACGTCAGGCCTTCGATCATCAAACCGTGATTTTCGTCGCGAACCACTGAAGAAGAGCTGGCAATTTTTGATAGTGGCGTACCTGTCGTTAAGTCAATACGATAAACCTGTTTTTGTGCATTCGGATTGGCTTTGGCTGGTCCACCTAATAAAAAGCTACCGTCACGCTCTATCACCAAGAATTTATTAGCAGTTAGAGTCGAAATTTCAGAGTTTGCATTCTCAGCTTTCTCTTGACGATACAAATACTGTTCTGTTTCACCACTTTCCAAATTCACTGTCACGATGCGAGTAATATCACTTTTTTGTGCTGCTTTATTTGGGTTCGCCATAGTAGACTGCATAATGCCTACTAAGGTATTTTCATCTGGTGTAATCGCTAGACCTTCCATTCCTCGGTTTGCTCGGCGATACTGGAAAACAGCAGGAAGATGAAAGACATCACGCTCATCATTTTTAAATGAGTTAATACGACCTAATTCAACACCGTCAGCATCAAAATGAACAATGTGTGGTCCATACTCATCACTCACCCAAAAAGTACCGTCTTTTAACGCAACCAAGCCTTCTCCATCTAAACCATAATCGTCTAACTTAATTGGATTTGTCGTTTTATCATAAGGCTGACTATCGTTAACCAATACGGGTTTACCATTCGAGTGATAAGGCGTTTCACCTGTTCCACCTAATGCTGATGTATTCGGCAAGCCTGAGATCAAACCACCATCAGGGCGCTTCAACAAAATACTCTCTACTAAACTGATTGTCCCATCAGTCGCCACTTCAAACAAACCAATACGTGGTGTGTAAGACGCAACAGGGAAACTTTTTCCTTTGCCATAATCGCCCGTGTAATTAGCATTTGGGCCACGATCCGTTAGCGCATAAAATTGATTTACCTTACTTGGATGAGATGTCATCGCAGACCCAAAACCACCATTACGAATCTCAAACGTTTGATTGGTTTTTGCGTCAACCAGATCATCACGTAATACAGAATAAGGCAACTCACTGCCCTGCTTTGGAAAATGCTCTAAAAAGGCCAAACTGCCTTGATCGTCCTTCTTAACCGCAACAGTATTACTCGCACAGCCGCCTAAAATGCTTACAGATAACAAGCTTACTAACAAAAATCTATTCATTCATCTCGCCTTTAAAATTCGTGCACTCTCGTGCTTTTATGAGTTTCATTACAAGATAAAAGAAAGTTATGACGATTAAATGAACAATATATGAAGAGTTTAGATTTCTCTAATGATTGAAGAGCCACTCTCTTTTGGAAAATTAAGACTTTCAATATCTGACTTATACCGCAAAAATCAGTGATCTATAACCAGCTAGAACTAAACTAAAAAACACTCTGCTGTATTTTGTATGGGCTGTGACAGGTATGATAGCCCATCATACAATTTATTAGATTTTTAGACTTTTCCCGGACGCGACTATGACTGATGAGATCAATTACGAAAACAACCCACTACATGGCCTAGGACTAAAAGATCTATTGACACAAATAGTCGATCATTACGGATTTGATATCCTTTACGCTTACCTAAATATCAACTGTTTTAAGACTAATCCAAGCATTGAATCCAGTGTCAAATTTCTCAAAAAGAGTGACTGGGCACGGGAGAAGGTTGAAATATTTTATCTGTATAAATTTAAAAACCTGCCTCGAGTTTCATCTGAGCAATTTGCCCTACCACCCAGATATCGGATTATTCCTGAAGGCCAAACACCCCGCGAGCCGGCTGAACTGAGCCTGGAAGATGCAGAACGTGTGCGAGAGAAACAAGCACAGAAAGCCGCTGAATATGGTAAAACAAAAAACTATCGCGGCAGATAGTAAGGAAACACCTGAGATAAGCAAGAACAAGAAAACTAACAGGAAAGCATCAACTTAGATCAGTAGTCCATCAGACTCTAGACCTATTGAAATATTCCCAAAACAACTAATTTACTAGTTCGCAATAAAAAAGAGACCGATTGGTCTCTTTTTTATTGCCGATGAAAAATCACAAATTAAACTTTGAAATTATTTCAAATCTTTTGCGTATTCTACAGCGATGTCTTTTTCTGCTTGAGCAGCGGATGCAGACAATAGGTTGAACCATTTCTCGCCATCTTTGATGTTGCCTTTAAACCAGTTATAAACAGGCTCTGCAGACTGTTTAAATCCAGCTTTTTCTTCTGGTGTTGGTACATAAAGTGTACCACCTGATTGTGCAAAGTCTTGATAAGCTTTGATCGACTTACGTTTCGGTGATGCAAAAGTGGCTTGCTGTAGAGCACTAAAACCATCCACAACTACACGACGTAGATCTTCAGGCATATCCATGAATGTATCGTTATTCATGTACCAAAGCGCAGACATGTACGCATGTCCATCAAGTGTAAGATACTTTAGACCTGCTTCTGTAAACTTCATGCCCATGATATCAGTAATGCCGTTTTTAGAACCTTCCACAACACCTGTTTGGAAAGAAGTAAACAAATCACCCCAAGGAATTGGCGTTGGGCTTGCTCCCATGGCGCGAACTAACTCTTGTGGTAAATCAGCAACTACAGTACGGATTTTCAAACCTTCCAAATCTTCTGCTGTTTTAACCGTGCGCTTAGTATTAGCAAAGTTACGCCAGCCACCAGTGTTACCAATTGTCATCAGACGAACACTGTTACCAGAATCTTCTAGAATCTGCTTACGTAGTTCACGGGTGAAGTCTCCTTCCAATACTTCTTCTGCTACACGGTCATCTGGTAACAAGTATGGCAAATCCAACACTTGTACATAAGGATACATAGAAGCCGCACCGCCAGTTGTTGAAATATACACATCAACAGAACCGTATTCTAATGCTTCAAGACATTCCACACCGTTACCACAAAGTTGTGTACCCATATAGATATCAACTGCAATACGACCATTAGAATGGGATTCAATGAAGTCTTTAAAAACGACTAGACCATCATAGTCTTCGTCATTTTCATTAGAGTTAGCAACTGCGCGGCAAATTAAAATCTGCGGCTTGAGCAGCACCACTCAGCAGCACACCAGCACCGATTAATGTAGCGGCAATCACGTTATTTATTTTTGTTTTCATGAACATTGAATTGTCCTCTTTTATGTTTTTATTTTACATTTTGATGGTTAATACTACCCCGCGACTAAACCTAGTAACCTAGGTACTGTCATGGATATAGCTGGGAAAAAGGTTATTAAAAAGATCACCACAACCTCAACTGCAAGGAAAGGTAATATGGCTTTTGAAATGGACTCGATTCGTTCACCCGACACACTGGAGGCGACAAATAACACTAAGCCCATCGGTGGTGTTGCTAGGCCAACGGTTAAGTTCACACTCATAATGATAGCGAAGTGAATTGGATCGATTCCTAAATTGATAAAGATAGGACCTAAAATTGGTCCTAAAATAATAATGGCAGGACCAGCATCAAGAAACATACCGACAATAAACAATAGTATGTTAATCAAGAATAAAAGAATCAATGGGTTTTCGCTGATGGTTAACACCCAGTTAGCCAGAATTTCAGCACTGTGCGAAAGGCTCACCACCGTTTTGAAAGCAATGGCAGAGCCAACCAATAAAAGCACCACGGCTGACGCTTTAGCGCCTTTAATAAAGATGTCGGGCAAATCTTTCAAGGTAACGGTTTTCATTACCCAAACACTGATAATCAAGGCATACGCTGTCGCAACAGCTGATGCTTCTGTTGGCGTAAAGATACCACCAATAATGCCACCCAAAATAATAACAGGCGCAAATAAAGGTAATATTGCATTTCGCGTTGCGTGGCCTCGTTCTGTCCAGCTCGATTTTGGTCCAGCAACTGGAAAATCATATTTTTTCGCCATCAATGCTACGAGAATCATCAGCGAAACACCGACCAAAATACCAGGCACAATACCCGCAGCAAACAAAGCAGCCACAGACACTTCCATGGTATAAGCATAAATAATCATGATACCAGAAGGAGGGATAATCGGACCGATAACCGAAGATGCTGCAGTAATGGCGGCGGCAAATTTTCGGCTATAACCATTCTTTTCCATAGCTGGAATCATCATCGAACCAATCGCAGAGGTATCCGCCACCGCAGAACCAGACAAACCCGCGAACAGCATACTCGACAAAATATTAACGTGAGCCAAACCGCCTCGCACGTGGCCAATGAAAGACTGCGAGAACTGCACCAAATTCATGGTGATACCGCCTCGATTCATTAACTCACCCGCTAACATAAAAAATGGAATGGCCATCAAGGGAAAGGAATCAATACCGTTGTAAATATTTCTAAACAGCAGGGAGATATCACGCTCCATTCCAGTAGAAAACAACATGATTCCAGGCGCAGCCAGCATAGCGAAAAAAACCGGCATACCGATCAATAACAAAATTAAAAATAAAGGTAAAAACAACGCTAGCATAATATGTGTCTCTTATTATTGTTTTAAGCTATATATCACATGAAACATGGCAAACTTACTCAGTGTCATTAGACGACGCAGAGTTGCTAGGAAGCTCAAGTTCAAATATTTTTTTGTCACCAAAAAGGCAACCAATTTCCCGCAAGCAAAGTTCAATATTGGCTAACAACATAGTGAAAAAGCAGACAGGCATAGCAAGGTAAATCCAAGCTCTAGAAATATGGATAGACGCTGCCCTAGAGCGGAAGCCGCGTTCAAAAAAGTCGATACCCAGTGTCACCAATTTATAAAGCACTATGCCAGCACACACTAACAGGACCAATTTCAAAATACGTGAAGCGCGTTCAGGAAGGGCAAACAAAAGCATATCAATAGCGACAAAACCGCCCTTTCGATACGCTTCTCCAGAAACAACAGCCATCATCCAAATCATCAAAGCACGAGCGGCTTCTTCTGGCCAAGGTAAGGCACTGTTTAAAACATAACGACAAAAAACTTGTAATAAAATCACGCTAATCATAGCCGTAACCAGCACCCAAGCGATATTACGCCCGATGAAACCAATCGCCTCATTTAGCTTTGCTAAATAATCAACTAATCTTTGCAAAATGATCATTTTTTGCTCCACGAAAATATTCTTTTTATTATATAAAAGCCTTTGCGTTATTTTCCAAACAAAGACTAGTTCCCATTCTTGTTCTCTTATCTGACTAGCCAGTCACTATCTAAATAGACAGTGACCAACCAAACACATAAAACAGAATTATGGAACTTCGTGTCCAGCAGCCGCTGTTAACATCTCGAACCATGTCTCTCTATCAATATGAACATCCATTGCTTTTGATAAGGTTTTAACTCGATCGGGATGATTCGTTCCGACAACAGGTAAAATATTAGCAGGATGAGCCAATAACCAAGCAATCGCTGCTTGATCTACAGAGCAATTTTGCTGCTTACAGATACGTTCAAAAATAGGAGCAAGTCTTGTTGTTGCTGCTGAGTTCTGGAATAAAGCACCGCCAGCTAAAGGAGACCAAGCCATCGGTGTTAATCCATCCAACTGTATTGCTGACAAAGTACCATTGGTAAACACATCACGGTTTAACAAGCTCATTTCAACTTGGTTAACAACCAAAGGGTGTTTCATATGAGATTGCAACAAACGCCAATCCCATACTTCAAAATTCGAAATACCAACAGCAAGCACCTTGCCGGAATCAATTAATGCATCAAGGGTTTTACCTGTTTCAACGGCATCCATGAAAGGATCTGGGCGGTGAATCAACAACAAATCTAAATAATCTGTATGTAGGTTTTTAAGGCTTTGTTCAACACTGTTTTGTATGTACGCAGCGCTTGTATCGTAATACTTAACTTGGCGTTGTGGGAATTTGTCTGAGATAAGTGCAATGTCACACTTAGAGATTAACTGCATTTTCGAACGAAGACTTGGATCCTGCGCTAATGCTTGACCAAAAAGGCGTTCACATTCGTAGTCGCCATAAATATCAGCGTGGTCAAAACTTGTAATACCTTGATCAAGACAAAGATCAATTTTCTCTCTGACATGAGCAGTAGAAGTGTTTTCTGCATCTGCTAAACGCCATACGCCATAAACAAGACGGCTTAATTGAACATCTGATTTACCAAGTTGAATCAGTTTCATTATTCAGTGACTCCAAATTTTTGATATCTAAGCCAGGCACTTCATACAAAAAAACGCCGGCGTTTATTTTTATAATAGATTAATAATCTCAATCTTCATTCTTTCGAATATAACTGCCTTAACAGCACACCAAGAACAAATCTTGAGATCTTGTATATTGACATTATCAGTGTATTCTATTGATGTAAATCAATAGTGAATGAATTTTACTCGATTTGCCCCATTAGATCTTAATTAAATAGTTTTACTCAAGAAAAGTACGAAAAATAAGCTCTGCTCAACATGACCAGCAAGAGTCTACATCCGCACTTTCCTTAATAATTTTCTAGATTTAAAAGCTCAAGGATAAGTCATTTCAGTTGTAGAATGGCTCAATGTCTAAAAAATCGGAGTAAGTTAAGTGTCGGATAAAAAAACAAAACAGCTGCCACTTTATATCCAAATTGGTGAGTTATTACACAGAGAAATTGCTGCAGGTCATTGGCTTCCGGGTGAACGTTTACCTGTAGAATCGAGCTTAGCAGCAACATTAGGTGTGGCCATTGGCACCTTAAGAAAGTCATTAGCTAAGTTAGAAGAAGATGGATTATTAGAACGACGACAGGGTTCTGGCACCTACATAAAAAGAGTGTCCGGCAGCCGCGCTATTTATCAATTTTTTCACCTTGAATTGCTTGGCGGGGGTGGTGTTCCAACAGCAGATACACTGTCATTAGAGGTCGATGAAGACCCTTTTGTCTTAGACCAACTGCAAATCAGCGACAAAACAGAAAAGCTGTGGTGTATTCGTCGATCTCGCTATTTAAACCGTCAGCTAGTTGCCATGGAGCAAATATGGTTTCGCCATTCCCATGGCACAGCATTAAAACTAAAAGATTTACACGAATCTCTTTATCTCCACTACCGTGAAAATTTTTCCTTTTGGATTAGCCGAGTAGAAGACGAAATTGATTGCTCAGAGGCACCTGATTGGGTCACTGAAAAATTAGGATTAGCGTCTCAATCTATGCTTCCTAAAGTATTGCGTCGTAGCTGGTCGAATGAAGGAAACATTGAAGAGTTTTCTTTCACTTGGTACGACCCAACCAAATGCCGCTACTTTGCGCGCTGGCATTAAGTTTAATTAGACATCAACAGATATAAAAACAAAAAATAGAGGAAATCCCAATGAAAAAAACAGTTCGATATGGCGTACTTGGTTGCGGCATGATGGGCCAAGAACACTTGCGAAACATTGCCCTTATCGAAGGCGCTCAAGTGGTTGCTATCACAGAGCCAGATGAGCAAATGCGCGAACGCTGCTCAGCATTAGTTCCTGATGTTCGATTTTTCGACACTATTGAAGATATGCTGGCCGCAGATGCAATTGATGCACTCGTCATTGCAACACCGAATTATCAGCACGCAGATCAACTACTTCAACTGTTTGAACAAACGTCACTTCCAATCTTGGTCGAAAAGCCTGTTGTTAGTCATCTGGATCAAGTTGCAAAAATTCGACAGGCAGCAGCAAATCATCCAGCACCAGTTTGGGTTGCGATGGAATACCGTTACATGCCGCCTGTGGCTCAATTTCGCAAACAAATTCAATCCGGCGATATTGGTCCGTTGAAAATGCTTAATATTCGTGAGCATCGTTTTCCATTCCTAGAAAAAGTCCAAGACTGGAATCGCTTCAATCAAAAAACAGGCGGTACCTTAGTTGAAAAATGCTGCCATTTCTTCGATTTGATGCGCTTGCTTACTCAATCTGAAGTGACTCGTGTTTACGCTTCCACAGGACAAGACTGTAATCACCTTGATGAAAGTTATGACGGACAAACACCTGACATCATAGATAATGCCTTTGTGGTTGTTGACTTCAACAGCGGTCAACGTGCCAGCCTTGACCTAAATATGTTTGCCGAAGGCTCCCGTTATCAAGAAGAAATTTGTGCCATTGGCCCCCAAGCAAAAATTGAATGCTTTGTTCCTGGACCTGGGCGCTTTTGGCCAGAAAAAACCTTAGGGCCAGCACCTATCCCTAAAGTCGTTTTAAGCCCTCGTCATCCAAAAGGCCCAGTTGAAGCAGACATTCCTGTTGATGAAGCCTTACTTGAAGCAGGTGATCATAACGGCTCTACTTTCTACCAACACCTAGGCTTCTTCAACGCCATCACTCAAGGAGCGCCAGTAGATGTCTCTATTGAAGACGGCTTAAAAGCGGTTGTAATTGGTCTTGCTGCACAGCATTCTGCTCAAACAGGACAAGCAGTGACGCTATTAGACGATGGTTTTTCATTTTAAACCTTCTTTTAAAAGACTCTCTTGAAAATATTTTTAGTTAAATAAAATCAATAGTTTATGTGATTTATAGGGATTTTTTAATGTAAATTCATTCACTATTGATTTACTTATTAGATAATTCTGATTAGAGTAATTTATAGATTATTCCTAGTCACCTTTAAACAGACTAGGAATTAACCCACAAACCATGATTACAATCGGAGTAAATATGAGCGTTATCATTTCCAAACTAGAAGAACAAAAACAAGTAAATGGGTTGGATTTTCCGTTATTAGTTAAACCAGATAACGCAGACACAGCAGAAAATGAATCCAGCTTTTTACAATGGGTAGAGAAAAATAAAGCAGAATTACATGATCTATTGATTAAACACGGAGCTGTTTTATTTCGAGGTTTCCCTGTTAGCTCATCAACACTTTTCGAAGCTATGCTCGACCATACTGACTACAAAAATATGCCTTACGTAGGTGGTGCAGCACCAAGAACACAAGTGACCGCGTCTCGTATCGTGACAGCAAACGAATCTCCAGCGACGGAAACCATTCCGTTTCATCATGAAATGGCGCAAGTCCCGACACCTCCGGGTTACATTTTCTTTTACTGCGACATCGCCTCTCCCGTTGGCGGCGCTACTTCTATTTTACATTCTGGTGAAATTTGCGAGAAATTCTTCGATCTCAATCCTAGTTTTGCGAAAAAAGTTGAAGAACAAGGCGTTCGCTATATTCGAGTCATGCCAGAAGAAACAGACACCAGTTCAGCTATAGGTCGTTCTTGGAAAGAAACCTTTAATGTTAAAACCAGAGAAGAAGCAGAAGAGCGAATGAAGGACGCTGGCATGCGATGGGAATGGTTAGAGGATGGCGACTTAAAAACAGAAACTAGCGTCCTAGAAGCCATCCGCTATGACGAAGAAACAAAACAAAAAGTCTTCTTCAACTCTATGGTTGCGGTTTATTCTGGTTGGAACGATACTCGTAACGAAGGTAAAAAAGCCGTTGCTACAGCTGATGGCGAGCCAATGGATGACAAGACAATGAACGCTCTAATTGAAGAAATGAATAAGAACTGCGTCAATTTCAAATGGCAGGCAGGCGATGTACTTTGGGTTAATAATCACACCACTTTGCACGCACGCCAACCATTTGAAGGCGATCGACGAATTCTCGCGTCCATTTCTTTTAAATAGTCAGCGACAAGAAAAGCACTTAACCATAAAAAGTGTCACTAAAAAGAGTAACCATGCTTTCATGGTTGCTCTTTTTTCCGTTTAGTTTCAACCAACAATGCACAAATAAAATATTAACCTCCTCTTCTTTCCCCCATAGATTATTGTTCTGATATAATTTCGCCCTTACACATTTCATACAATTATTTCAGTGAGTAATGGATTAGATGCTAAATAATACCTCTCGACTATTTGCCTTTATCTTCGTGTGCTCTTTGTCTTTGACTCTCAGTGGCTGTCAATCTCTCTTATCATTTGATTCTGTTGACTCCGTTGAACAACTATCCGATCAAATAAAAAATGCAGATGATGTTAAAGATATCAAAGCCATTGCCAAGCAAGCTAAAATCAGTAGAGATCTGATCCGCGCGGATATTAAAGCCATCCAAGCCTTATACAAAAATCTTGACCAAGAAGTGAATCAGAAATGGGGTAAAAACAATAGCGCACTACCTGACAAAAAAACCTATGTAAAATACGTCAATAACTACCAAGCACGAACCATTGTAGACTTTGATAAGGGGTCAGTGCGGGTTGAAAGTTTAGCAGCAAGCGACCCTCTAGCTGCACTCAAAGATGCAGTAAAAACCACACTACTCACTACTGCAGACCCAAGCAAAACGGACATATTCTCCAGTTCTGCACCAAATACCGAAGGCGTTCCTTTTTTATACCCACAGGTTATTGACCATGATGGAAAAGTCGTTCAATACGCTTGGCGTGCCGGACGCTATGCGGAATATTTGGTGAATAACAAACTAAAGAAAAGCCAAGAAAATGGCAAAACCGTCTATGCCGTTGAATTTGATCTTGTTGAGCAACATCAGCATCTTCGCCAAGAAAAATACAGTGAGTATGTCATTGCCGCGGCAAATCGATACAACCTAGAACCAGCACTTATTTATGGCATCATTGAAACCGAAAGCTCATTTAACCCTTATGCCGTCAGCCCAGCCAATGCCTATGGTCTAATGCAAGTAGTACCCGCCACAGCAGGCAAAGACGTTTACAACCTGATAAAGAAACGATCAGACGAACCAACCAAAGAAACCCTTTTCCAACCTGAAAATAACATCGACATCGGCAGCGCTTATTTGTACATATTACAAACGCGATACCTAGTGAAAGTGACAAACAAATTAAGTCAGGAATACTCGATGATTTCCGCCTATAACGGCGGAACAGGCAACGTACTAAAAACCTTTGATAGCGACAGAACCATTGCAATGGAAAAGCTCAATCAAAACTCCGCAAGCAGCGTTTATCAAAAATTGAGATACGATCACCCTCGCTCTGAATCTCAGTATTACCTAGAAAAAGTGACAAAAGCCAAAAAGAACTATGAATAATGGTAGTTGTTCTTTTAGTAAAAAATATGAAACACAAAACCCTTCCCCTAGAACACAGTATTACAGAGAATATAGAAACCAAAAATTGATGAAAACATCAGGCTTTCTGTTGTTTCCGATGGCAGGAAGAAAATAAGGTGCGATGATTCAATAGGATTAAATCCGCTTTAACTAGGCTATTTATATAGTGACCTTTTTACACCTTAAAGAGGTTATCTATCCTGGTTAGACTTAAGTAGACGAGACATGAGTATTCTAAGTTGAGCTGGTTTAATAGGCTTATGCAAAGCAATGAGGTTACTTTCAGCAATTTCTTGCACTACTGATTTCCCAGTGTCACCTGTGATAATAATTGCGGGGATGTCATCTCCAATGATAGATTTTATTTTTAAAGTAACTTGGCAACCATTCATAGCCCCAGGCATTCGGTAATCGGATAAAATTATATCTGGTTTTTCTCCTGCTAAGATATGATCCAACGCGTCTTCGGTCGACGTAGCAGCAATAAACTTACAGCCCCATTGGGTTATTAGGGCTTCCATGGCACCAATAATATCAACTTCGTTCTCTATCAGCATCACATTAAGTCCCGTTAACAATGATGCATGCGGACTCTCAGATGATTCTGTTGGAAGTTCCTCTAGAAGTTGGTCGCTTTTAGGTACATATATAATAAACTCTGAACCTTCACCCACGGTTGAACTTACTTCGACTTTATGATCGAGCAAATTTAATATCCTCTTCACTATTGCCAGCCCTAAGCCTAAACCTTTTTGGCGATCTCGTTCGGGGTTATGCAATTGAAAAAACTCACTAAAGACATCCTCCAGTCTTTCTTGAGGAATACCAATACCAGTATCTTTAATATGAATAGCTATATGTCCATCGGAACACTCTGTAGTAAAAACATGAACATAACCCTTTTGTGTATATCTAACTGCATTGACCAATAAGTTAATAAGTACACGTTCTAATAAAGCCGAATCGCTATAAACAAGATGATTTATCTGCTCTAGATTAAACTCAATGCCCTTTTGTTGCGCATCTATTTCAAACTGACGACTCAGCATTTGCAGTGTATGACCTATATTAAAAGTCGTTTTATTCTCTTCCACCACATCGGCATCCAGTCTAGATATGTCAAAAAGGATATCCAGCAATGAGTTTAAGGAATTTAACCCTCGATGAATGTTTTCCAGTTCTTCAAGCTGTTCCGGTTCGCTAATCTTTTGCTTTAATACTTCATAAAACAAGTTAACGGCATGCAATGGTTGACGTAAATCATGACTGGTTGCCGCCAAGAAACGCGACTTTTCTTTATTGGCTGTATTCGCTTTTTCGGTTTGTTCTTTTAGGTCAACAATCAAGTCAAGATTCTCATATTTAAGTTTTAAAGAATTATGAATAACTCTCGACAAATTGAGACTAAAAGTAAAAGAAGCCAATACATATGCTGTGAGACCAAAACTCATCCACAAATAAAAGCTTTGCTCTTGAATAAACATATTAATAATGAGCGGTGCAGTAATAGGAATAACAAATGCACTAAAAGTAATGGGGCGAGATGAAAGTGACGCTAGACTACCAGCGATCATACACACGAAAGCCAGAATAATAAAAGCGACATTTTGTAGCTTTTCAGGATCAAAAAAATCAGTCCAGCAGAGCCCCATATTGACCCCGTTATAAAAACCATCATGGTTTGAACTTTACTAAAAGAAATGATTTTTTGATAAGACGCGGTGACTAAATTTAATGTGCGATAATGTAAATATCTAATAAAAGCGAATATATACATAACACTGAGCCAAAGCATACAAGATGTAGAGTATTCTTCGCTCCATAGAACAATAGCCACAAGCAAACATCCACAAAGATTACCCAGTAATGTAGCAGGGGTATTTTCATAGATAATAATAGCTTTATCTACTTCAATCTTTTCGTGGTACATAGTTAATGCCTTCTTAAAAGAGATTATTAATCTAGACCTAATTGATGAGCTTTATTAATGGCTTCAGTTCTACTTTTAACATCAAGTACCTTAAAAATCGCACTAAGATGAGATTTAACAGTAGCAAGACTAACAAATAACTGATCAGCAATTTCTTGATTGGACAACCCCTGTTTGATTAACCAAATTACTTCTAACTGTCGTTTTGTGAGGTTATGTTTATCTGCCCAGTCAGTACTTTGCAGTTCACGTGTCATCTTATACACAGTAGAGTCTTCGCTTGGGAACACCAGTTCTCCATTTAATACTCTGGAAATAGTATCAAGTATTTGAGTACTAGAAGAAGCTTTGGAAATAAAGCTCAAAGCACCAAGCTCTTTTGCTTTACGAATATCTTCAGGGGCTTTGGACGCAGTGACAACAATTATTGGTACTAAACAGCCAGCATCATTAGCTGCTTCCAGCAGACGAAAACCATCTAAAACTGGTAAGCGTAAATCAATTAGCGCTACATCAAAATCACTTCCTATGAGTTTTTTTAAAGCATTCTCACCATCATTAACACATTCAACATTATTAACAAGGTCAGATGTCATTAGAATGGATTTAAGCCCATCTAAAAACATTTGATGATCATCAACTAGTAAAATTTCCATGCGCTACGGCCTAATTATTGTTAACCAAAAAACTGAATTTAGTGTGAAAAATCATACCATGATTGTTTATTATTTGTGCCTGTTTTTTTAGAAATAGATTAGAAACTCAGTGTCACACTTATGTTGTTTAAATTTAAAGTTACCCAATTAATTTAATTTAAAAAAAACCAATCAACCAGATGTCATTTCATACTTTCGGTTGATAGCAATCCTTACCTCAAACCCTACAATTACATTATTTAAACTACGGGAAATGTTTATTTCATAAACATTTTAGTTAATACAGATAGAAAGGCGTAAGAACACTTACATCTTTTATATAAAATCAGCGTGACAAAAATGCTAAGTTTAATCGGTTCATCAAATTTTCTCCCATTACTAAAAAAAACCCCTCCCTTATAACCACTAACCTAATAAAAACAGCGTTTTTTTTAGTCTTACATTTGCTCCGATACACCTCGTTCACGCTGCAGATGCTGGCTCACTTTTGCTTGAACAACAACAAAATAAAACCACTCCTGACCTACCACTACCGACTGAAGAAAAAAACAAAAACAGTCAATCGACAGACTTTATAGACGAAACAGCTGAAGATACAAACCAAACCGTTATTATTCAAAATCTTCTTTTTTCTGGCAAAAAGGAGCTTCTTTCTGAAAACTTTCGAACCCAATTGATTACAAGTGTAAAAGGCAACCCCCTTGGTATTGAAGGTATTATTCGACTAACAAATAACATCACGACACACTTACAGCAACAAGGTCATCTTCTAGCGTATGCATCGCTTCCGCGTCAAGACATCACAGAAGGCACGGTAACCATTAACATTATGGATGGTTACCTGTCTAGGGTTCAACTCGACTACACTAACCAAGAATACACCACCATCATGAAAGCCTTATTCAAAGAGGCTAGATTTGATCGTAGTTCATCGGTTCGCGCAAAAAAAGAGAGATTGACCAGTATCATCACTGATCATATTTCAAAAGATAACGTTATAAAATCCGATCTAGAAGAAGCCCTTTTACGCATCAATGATCATCCGGGCGTCATCGCAAAATCTCGACTGACTCAAGGGAAAGAAGCCAACACAAGTGATCTGATTATTGAGGTAAAACAACAACCCGTTTTTACTGCCTCCACTTCAGTCGATAATTTTGGTTCCTACAGCACAGGCAAAGAGCAAGTTCGAGCAGAAACCTCCATCACAGACAAAACCGGCTATGGCGATGTGACGCAATTTTCACTAGTGGCGTCCGAAGGGCAGACATTCGCAAAAGGCGTTTTTAGCCTTCCTATTAAGGCAAGTGATTTTACCGCAAAAGCCGGCTACAGCTTTCTTGATTATCAAAACATCGATGATACTGGTCGCCTCTTCAAACTAGAAGGCTATGCTAATTTTTTGACTCTTGGAGTCGATTACAACTTTATCCGTAGTCGCAATGCCAATGTTCGCTTTAACGGCAATTTAAATGTCAAAACATTTGTCGACGACAGTACCCTAGGCTATTTACAAGATAAGCAATCCCTTTCCACTACATTTGGAGTCAGCGCTGATACTCGCGATGCTTTTATGGGGGGAGGTGCAACCTATTTATCAGCTAACTGGACCTACGGTGACCTTGACCTTTCTGGTGTAGCATCCGCATTAGAAACTGACCAACAAAGCTTAAAAACTAATGGTCAATTCCAACACATTAATATTAGCCTTGCACGAGTACAAAACTTACCTAACGCCTTTTCCTTATTTAGTCGAATGTATGGTCAGTGGGCAAACAAAAATCTCGACAGCTCAGAAGGTTTTGCTTTAGGTGGACCGACTGGCATTCGTGGTTGGCCTGTGGGTGAAGCCAGTGGTGATATGGGCACATTAGGCTCTATAGAGTTACGCTATGACGTCCCTCTGTCCGCATCTCTAGGGAAAATACAACTCGCCACCTTTATTGATTCTGGACACATCTGGCTCAATCAAGATGCATCCAGCGTGAGCAACACCAACGCTTGTGATTGCAATGATTACAGCCTGACCAGTGCTGGCGTTTCGGCCCGTTGGGACAATCGCTACTTTACGCTCCTTGCAAGCTATGCCCAAGGCTTGGGTGACAACCCAGGACGCACAGAAGACACCAATCTCAACACAGACAGTACGGATGACAACTACCAAGTGTGGCTATCCGCCACAGCAAGATTCTAAGAGGACAACGCCATGAACAATATCTATAAAGTGATTTTTTCTCCGGCGCTTGGTTGCATGATTGCGGTGTCTGAATGTGCTAAAAATAAAGGTAAAACGACAAAAAGCAAAAAAGGCACTCATCGTATTTTGGCGCCACTGACCATTTTATCTGGATTGATGTCCTTCCCTCTTTTTGCCAGTGAGTTACCAACCCGCGCCTCTGTCGTGTCTGGCTCGGCGTCTATCGTCTCCGATGGCAGCGCCATGACGGTGAATCAATCAAGCAACACCTTGATTACCAATTGGCAAAGCTTCTCTATCGGTGCGGATAATTCGGTGACCTTTAATCAACCAACGTCTACGTCTATCGCGCTTAACCGTGTGGTCGGTCAAGACACCAGCCAGATTTTGGGTAACTTAAACGCCAACGGTCAGGTGTTTTTATTAAACCCGAACGGCATCATCATTGGCACCAGCGGCAGTGTTCAAACCGGTGCGTTTGTCGCTTCGACGTTAGACATGAGTAATGACGATTTCCTTGCGGGGAATTATAGTTTTTCGGGTTCAGAAGGTTCCATTGTCAATAACGGCAATGTGTCGGGCGCGGTTGTCGCGTTAATCGCACCGTCTGTGACCAATGGCGAAACAGGCACTATCAATGGTGATGCCGCCCTCTCTGCTGGTACGGATGTGTTATTGGACTTTGATGGCGATGGCTTGATTTCAATTGAGGTTCAAGGCTCTACCGTATCAACATTAGTTGATAACCAAGGCTTAATTCAAGCCGATGGTGGTTTAGTAGTTTTATCCGCTCAAGGTGCATCCGATGTATTAAAAGGAGTGGTTAACAATACAGGCACTATTCAAGCCAATACTCTTGCCAGCAAGAACGGTCGTATTTATTTACTGGCTGACATGGAAAATGGTGAAATCAACGCCGAAGGCGCACTGGAAGCGAACTTTGTTGAAACCTCAGCGGCGACTTTAAACATAAACGAAAATTTAACCGTCAACACCAACGGCGGCGAATGGTTAATTGACCCAGTCAATATCACCATAGACGACAGCAAAGCCACCGCCATAGAAACCGCATTGACCACAGGCAATGTCACCGTCTCTACAGCAGATGGTGTTACTTGGGCGGGTGAAACCAACGGCACAGGTACAGACGAAGGCAACATCATCGTCAACTCTTCTATCGACTGGTCAAGCAACACCCTTACCTTACGTGCCGATCACGACATCACGATTAATGCAGAGCTAACCAGTACAGGCTCTACAGCCAACGACGGCTTGGTATTGCAATACGCACAAACCACTTCCACAGGTGATTACAGCATTAATGCACCGGTTAACCTTGCAGCAGGCAGTTTATTTCAAACCAAGAAAGGCACTGATGCTGCCATCACTTACACCGTTATCACCGACCTTGGTGCAGAAGGCTCCACCACAGGTACAGATTTACAAGGTATCAATGGAGACCTTGATGGCAATTACGTACTGGGTGCCAACATAGACGCCAGTAATACAGCAAATTGGAATAGTGACGCTGGATTTGACCCGCTTGGAAATAGCAGCTCAAAATTTACCGGAATATTTGATGGACTAGGACATACCGTTTCAGACCTCACCATAAATAGACCTTCTACCGATAATATCGGTTTATTTGGCTATATCAAGGGCGCAATGATTCAAAATGTCGGTTTAATTAATGTAGACATCACAGGTGATGCTCAGGTCGGCGGGCTAGTGGGTTATAACTATTCAAGTACCATTTCCAACAGCTACGCCACGGGCAGTGTATCAGGTGAGAACAATGTCGGCGGGCTAGTGGGTTATAACTATTCAAGTACCATTTCCAACAGCTATGCCAAGGGAAGTGTGTCAGGTGATTATTATGTCGGCGGACTAGTGGGTCTGAATCAAACTTCAAGTACAATTACCAACAGCTACGCCACGGGCAGTGTATCAGGCACTTCCTCTGTCGGCGGGCTAGCGGGTTTTAACTCTTCAAGTACCATTTCGAACAGCTACGCCACGGGCAATGTATCAGGCGCTTCCTATGTCGGCGGACTAGTGGGTTTTAATAGCGAGAGTACCGTTTCGAACAGTTATGCCTCAGGCAGTGTTTCCGGCACGACTTATGTCGGCGGGCTAGTGGGTTCAAACTCCTCCAGTACGATTTCAAATAGCTTTTACGACAGCGATACCACAGGTCAATCTGATACCGGAAAAGGGACTGGTATTTCGACTGCTGAGGCCTTAACCGAATCCGCTTATGTTGGTTTTGACTTTGATGATGTCTGGTTCATGATCGAAGGCTCCACTCGTCCATTTTTACAATCAGAATACTCCACCACCATCACCAACACCCATCAGCTTCAGCTTATGACGATGGATTTAAGCGCTGATTATACATTGTCTTATGATATTGATTTTGGCGATACCTTTACCGACAGCAGCCAATCTGACATGTGGGCAACCCGCTATGACAGTGTTACAGATACCTATACAGGTTCAGGGTTTGACCCGATTGGAGATGGTAGTACACCATTTACCGGAATATTTGATGGCCTAGGACATACGATTTCGAGCCTCACTATTGATAGAGACGCCACTAACTATGTGGGTTTATTTGGTTATACAAGTGGCGCGACGATACGAAATGTGGGCTTAATCGATACAAACATATCTGGTATTTTTAATGTCGGTGGGTTACTGGGTTATAACTTTGGTGGCAGTATTTCAAATAGCTACGCCACAGGTAGCGTATCAGGTAGGGAAGGCGTTGGTGGGCTAGTGGGTTATAACAATGAATCAAGTACAATTTCGAATAGTTATGCTACAGCTAGAGTGTCAAACAATGTCGCTTCAGCTAGTTATAGTCTCGGCGGTCTAGTGGGTTATAACAGTGAATCAAGTGCAGTTTCAAATAGTTACGCCACAGGTAATGTATCAGGTATTGAATATGTCGGCGGACTAGTGGGATTTAACACACTCTCAGGCACAATTTCCAATAGTTACGCCACAGGTAATGTATCTGCTAGCACAAATGTCGGTGGGCTAGTAGGCAGACATGGAGGAGGAAGCGTATCGAATAGTTACGCTACAGGCAGCGTATCTGGCACTACTCTAGTTGGTGGTCTAGTGGGTAATAAATACTCAAGTGCTGCCATCTCCAATAGCTATTACGATAGCGATACCACAGGTCAATCTGATACAGGTAAAGGCGTTGGGTTAACCACCGCTGAAATGCAAAACCCTTTCACTTTTATTGGTGATACTGCTGGGACTGGATGGGATTTTGCTACGGTCTGGGGGAAATCTTCCACTGATGAAAACAACGGTTACATGATGCTGAACTGGCAAAGTGCGTCTTTCTATGACGACTATGTTCAGCTGTCAGGCAATACCAGTACAACCTACGGTCAACTTGCTGATGTATCTGATATTTCTGTTTCTGGTTTAGGAATAGGTAATGTCACACTAACTTGGGGGGATGATATTATCGCCACCACCAATGTTGGTACCTATGCTTATAGTGATACAGATGTTTTAGATATCAGCACATCCAGTTCTGATGGTGTCTATGTGGATTATGGAACAGACATGCTGACCATTAATCAGGCCAGCATTACCCTTTCTGTCGCAGACATTACAAAAACCTACGATGGAACACTCGATGCAGCAGGAACGGCAAATGTCAGTTCCGGTACTTTATTTGGAATAGATAGTTTAAGCGGTGGTAGTTTTTCTTTTACCGATAAAAATGCAGGAACAGGTAAAACGGTTACTGTTGCAGACATTACCATTGACGATGGTAATAACGGCGATAACTATGCAATCACTTACCTCGATAACACCACAAGTACCATCAATCAAGCGACGATCACTTCTATTACAGGCATTACCGCGTCGGATAAAACCTACGATGGTACGACAACGGCAACCTTAGATACAGACAGTGCATCTTTTACCGGCATGATTGCTGGCGACGTATTGGGTGTTGATTCTGGGGTTGGAAGCTTTGATGATAAAAATGCCGGTACAGACAAGACCGTCAATATTTCAGGGTTAGGACTAAGTGGCACAGATGCAGGTAACTATATTCTTGCAGACACAAGCGCTTCGACTACCGCTGATATAAATCAAGCTTCTCTTTCTGTGACAGGCATTACGGCCGAAGATAAAACTTACGATGGCACAACCCTAGCAACGTTAGATACGGGCAGTGTGTCTTTAGTCGGTATGATTGCAGGGGATGATTTAGCGCTGATTTCTTCATCCATTTCTGGCGCTTTCTTAGATAAAAATGCAGGCACAGATAAAACTGTGACAGTTTCTGGGTTAGCGTTAAGTGGCACTGGTGCTAATAACTATGTTGTCTCAGAAACATCAGTAACGACCCTTGCTGATATTTCTCAGGCCAGTATTTCTTCAGTCACCGGCATTACCGCTAACAACAAAACCTACGATGGCACGACAACCGCTACACTCAACACAGCCAATGCAAACTTCATTGGCATGATTTCAGGCGATGCCTTAAGTGTAGCGCAAGCCTCGGCTTCTTTTAGTAGCAACAGTATTGGAACCAATAAAACAGTGTTTATTTCTGGATTAACGCTGGGTGGAGCCGATGCTGGTAATTATATTCTGGCTGACACTAACGCAACAGATACCGCCAATATTTTTTCTATCAATATCCCTCCCATTCTGCCACTGGTAGAGAATCCGGATGAACTCCTCATGTTTTCGTCTTCATCCAACATATTAAATAGCCCACAAGAGTTGGTGAAATTAAATCCTATAGATACAGAGAATATGGATATGTCTTCGTTCTTAATGTGGGATGAAATTTGACGTATCTTACATAAGACACATCAACCTTTCACTACAAACCCTCTAGCAATCGCTACGGTCGCTTTGGAGTTTTTGATTTTATTCAATACTAGCTCAGGTTCTGAACCTGTCTCATTTTGTGCTGCAAGCAAAGCTGCGGATTCAGCGACGCCGTAGACACCCACTATTTTGAAGATGTAGTCAGATTTTGTGCTGAGTAATGACTCCATTGGCGCCAGTTCTTGGGCGCTGTAGGAATTGAAGTCCCAATGATATTTTTGAGCCAATGCAATCAGGTTAGTTTCGTCGGCTTTGATATCAATACTGTTTAAAGATTGAATGTCACTTGGCATTAGGCCCTTTTGATTAAGCGCATCGAGCATAAGGCTTTCAATAAATTCTAACGGACAATCTCGTTCGCATCCCATTCCCAAGGTGTAAATGGGGTTCAGATAAGGTTTCGCTGTGGTCATAACCAGTTGCGCGCCAAGATGGTCTGCTACTTGAGCGCCCCATTCATTTGCACCGCCTTCGTGACCAGATAAAAGCGGAATTACGAACTTACCTTCTTCATCTAATACCAAAACAGGCGGATCTTGATACTTGTCTTGAATAACAGGGGCTAGGGTTCGCATCACGATGCCCGTGGCGCAAATGAACACCAAACCATCGCCTTGTTTAAAAGCCATTTGTACAAACTCAGCAAAAGGTTGAGGCTTATAATGTAAGCTTCCTTTCGGCCATTCAGCTTGTAATCGTTCGCCCAGTTTTTTTCCTGCTGGCGTTAACGCGACAATGCGTATCACCGTGTGCCTCGCTCGCTTTTGGTCACCACAAACAGAGAAAAATACGGGCCAGCTTTGTCTTCCAAAGTCGATACATCTTGCACGATACGTTCATTATCTCGACCTATGTACTCTAGATATTTTGCATCTTGCATACGGTTGGTTTTACGCAAGGCAGTTAGGATTCTCGGACGCGCTCGACCCGCTTTCATGATCACCACGCTGTCGTGTTGCTCCAATGCTGTATCAATTTGCAACGCCGAATGGCGACCACTGACCACTGCGAAAGACTCTTTTAATACCGTCAAAGGGTGATTCAAGGCAGAAGATGCCGCGTTAATAGATGACACGCCGGGAACCACTTGGCACTGAAAGTCACCTTCAAGACGTTCTAATAAATAGGCAAAAGAGCCAAAGAATAATGGATCACCTTCACATAGAAACACCACGTCTTTGCCTTCTTCAAGCTCTTTGGCGATGGCTTTAGCACCATTATCGTAAGCTTGGTTGGCAAGGGAACGATCTGTCGACATAGGCATCACAATAGCAATCTCGTTTTGCGTATGCGTCACACCTGCAAAGGCTTCGCTGGCAATGTTTTTTGCTTGGGAGCCTCCTTCATCATTGGCAAGGTAACTCACCACGCTGGCACGCTGAATCAAGCGCAGGGCTTTTAATGTAATCAATTCTGGATCACCGGGGCCAACGCCTACGCCAATGAATCGGCCGTGGGTGGCTTTTGTCTCTGTCACGCTCATTATGCGGTGCCCTTATTCATCTCTATCAAATCTTTCTCTGAATGCTTTTTAAAATGGAACAGTGTCACGGGCAAACTCGGACGATAAAGCCGTTGCCCTGCTAAACGCTCACCTTTGGCAATCGACACTTGCAAGCTTTGTTCATCTGCATCCTTCTCAGCTTCTCTGCTTTGTGCGAACTGTATGATTTGGTATTTGGTATCCTCGGTGACAGCACTTACCATCAAACTGCCGCCTACTGGTAGCAGGTTCCAAATTTGCGTCATTAACGCACTTAATTCACCATCACTGCCGCCAATAAAGACCTTGTCTGGTACGTCACCTTGCGATAACAAATCCACCAGCACATCAGGTGCTCGCCCAGCGACAATTGACAAATTCTGCACGACACCGAAACGCTTTTGGTTCGCCGTTAAACAAGCTAAACGTTCAGGATGGTGCTCAATGGCGACAATTCGACTGCGCGGATGCCAATAAGCCAATTCCACACTCACTCCACCGCAACCTGCGCCGATGTCCCAAACCGTGTCACCATCGTCTATGTTCATATAAGACAAAATCGCCAAGCGAACTTCTCGCTTAGTGATCATGCCTTTTCCGTCGCCTTTGTCTGTCACAAAGGAAGCATCTGGAATACCCGGTGCTGTCGGGTAAAAACTCGATTGCTGGTGAGTTCTTACAACAATGACATTGAGCGGATCGAAAGCTAATTCGTTATTTATCAATTCGTCCGTCGTAAAACTGCGTACTTTTTCTTGCTCGTAACCTAATGCTTCGCAAATGATAATCTCGCTTTCATTCAATCCAGCCGCCACACATTCTTGGGCAATATTCTGCGGCTGACTATATTGGTCCGTAAGCAAAACTAAAGTCTGATTCGCTTTTAAATAACGGCGTAAGCTCACTAAAGGACGACCATGAAGGCTGACTACTTGGACATTTTGTAAAGACAAACCAAGACGATGACACGCCACTTGGATACTAGACACATTAGGGTAAAAACAAAGCTGCTCTGCAGAAAAGGTACGTATTAACCACGCTCCAATGCCGTAATACAAAGGATCACCAGAGGCGAGCACGACTACTTGCTTAGCACCTTGCTTATGCCAAGTTAAAAATTCACCTTCAAGCTGCTTTAGCTTGGGCAAATCACAAACCTTACCATTATGGGCATAAGTCAAAATGGTTTGCTGCTGACGAGGTGAACCCAGCACGATATCCTTCTCAGACAGACTGGCTAAAGCGGCTTGAGCAGACGCATCTAGGTTCGCCTGTTCGTTTACACCAAGACCAATGACATGAATTTTTAAGCCATTTTCATTCACGATCGTTGTTTTCATGGCAATCACTTTCATACTCAATAGTACTCGCCCAGATTACAACGCAATAAGGCATTACAGCTAGCAGATGTCACCGCGCTGCCGCCCATTCTACCCAGTAAAGTAATACATTCGATGCCGAGTTTTTCGTGAACTTGCCAAAGGGCGTCTTTTGATTCCGCTGCACCAACAAAACCCACTGGCATGCCGATAATCAAAGCCGGTTTCGGCGCACCCTGTTCTATCATTTCCAATAAGCGAAACAAAGCCGTTGGCGCATTGCCAATCAATACCACACTGCCAGCCAGATCTTCTTGCCATAGACTTAGCGCGGCCATGGATCGAGTTTCACCTTTGCTTTTTGCAAGCTCGGCTGTACGTGGATCATTTAGAAAACACAAAGGCTCACGCTCTATCATGCGTTTGGTAACCCCCTGTTTCACCATTTCCACGTCGCATAAAATAGCGCATTGATTTGCTAATGCGTCTCGACCCGATTGCGTCGCACTGGCACTGAATCGAACTTGCTCTGCCACATCAGGCAAACCTAGGCTGTGAACGACACGCATAGTGACCTGCTGCTGATCTTGGCTCAAACTCGACAAGTCAGTAAGCTGACGAATTTGACGAAAGCTGTCGTGTTCGATGGCTTGTGGATTGTTTTCGTATTGATATTTATCTGAAGAAGTCACTGTTGGCTGTCTTTTGGTTGTTGATCAATTTGTTGTTGATCTAAAGGTTGATTCTTAGAATGAGTACTGCCCCACGCTGCTAAACAGGCTTGTAAGCAATCTTGTGTGTCACTGAATTCTCTGTCTGCTTTTGGCAGAATGGGTCGGCTGTGCAGCAATGCGGGAATCGACAATGCTCGTGCCGCTTCCAGTTTGGAATAGGTTGCTGAACCACCGCTGTTCTTGCTGACGATAATGTCTATTTGTTGATCTAGTAATAACTGACGTTCGTCTTCTAGGGCAAAAGGACCAATGGCTTTTATCCATTCAATGCCATCTGACATAGAAAATTTCGGAGCCACCGCGGTTCGCCATACGACACGTTCAACGCTCGGCAACTGGATGATTTTTTCAAGTAAGTCTTCACTCATCTGACCTGCACTTAATAATGGCACTCGATAACCATCAAGTTGCGTTAGTAAGTCTGAATCTGAGTGATATTCAGACCAAATATCGCCTTGTTGCACTTGCCAAGCGGGACGGTGAAAACGCCAGCAAGGAATGCCGACTTCCTTTGCCGCATTGACGGCTTTTGTGCTCATAGTTTGCGCATAAGGATGGGTGACATCGAGAATCGCTACGATACTGTTCTCACGTAAATACGCAGTCAAACCACCAAATTGAGTAAAGCCACCAACCACCAATTCGCAGTCTATTTTTGGCACTCGAACCAAGCCAGCCAAACTGTAAACCACTCTCATTTTACTTTGGAAGGTTCCAGCTTGATGAAGCGAATCGGCTAAACGTCGAGCGTCGGCAGTGCCACCGAGCAATAGTATTTTCACGCTTTTGACTCCGTCACATCAAACGCTTTGCCCACGAAAAAACCTTTACGATCAATTGCCCAGACTTCTAACTCGATATGATCAGGTATGTATTTTCTGACGAATTCTAGTGCTTGCTGACAAACTGCATCCGCTAGTTCCAGGTCTTCTTTCTGAGCAAAGGATAATGCTTCGACACTGGTGTTAGCGTTACACATGGCCTCTTGCAATGTTTCGCTCGCACCAAGGCTAGCAGCAAGTTGCGCTAATGCATTGAGATCAATACTGGAAACTCGGCTGTTTAAATCCATGTGTTGTTGCGCCAGCTTACTGATTTTCCCAAAGCCGCCACAAATACTTAATTTTTTCAGTTGTTTTTCAGTCTGCTGCTCGACTTTCTTGACGTGTTTTAGCACTGCACCAACGAAATCACCCATTTCAATCAAGGCCATATCATCCAGTTGGTAATGATTTTTTATCGCTTCTTCACTGCTGTTGCCTGTGGTCGCGGCAATGTGAGTAATACCATTAGCACGCGCCACATCAATACCTTGGTGAATCGACGCAATGTACGCTGCACAAGAAAAGGGGCGAACAATGCCGGTGGTGCCCAAAATAGACAAACCACCTAGAATACCTAAGCGTGGGTTCATGGTTTTTTGCGCAATTTGTTCCCCATTGATGACGCCAACCGAAACGTCAAAACCGCCTTGGTATTGGTAAATATGAGCAAAACCTTCTAAATGCTCCGTCATCATTTTTCGTGGAACAGGATTGATAGCAGGTTCGCCAACATCTAACAATAAGCCTGTACGAGTGACTGTGCCCACGCCTTCTGCGGCATGGAATCGTATTCCCTGTTTTGGAGATAAACGAAGCTCAACAAATAACCTAGCCCCATGGGTCGCATCTGGATCATCTCCCGCGTCTTTAATAGTGGCTGTTTTCATACCGCGATCAATGAGCTGATAATCAATAATGGGTAAATCCACGACCTTACCTTTCGGTAGCGTGACACTAACAGTCGCATCTTGTTGTTGAGCAAAAAGTGCTTGAGCCGCCGCCACGCAACAGGCTGTTGCGCAAGTTCCGGTGGTTAATCCTGACCTTAATGGTGCAGGTGATTCAGCACTTTCAGGCCACATGGCTATAAATTCTCACCAGAAAAAAGCTTAGCCGTAGCTTCTAGGTTAGATGGAAAAAACAGATGCAAATAGCTCGCTGTTAAACCTTTTTGTTGGTAAATCGCTTCGCCAGGAGCTGGGTGTCGCTGACGACGACCGTGACCAACAGGTTCTGGTGTGTTCGCACTACGTGATCTATGATGAGCGTGACCACGAATCTCCCCTTGGGGAAGGACCGCAGTTTGCATCCCTTGGCAACCGCGTTTACCACGCATAGCACCCTGACCTTCTAAAATCCCTAACATGGGATAACAATCATCATTCAAGTCAGTCAAATCTCCTAAGCTATAAAGCATGCCACCACATTCTGCCAAAATGCTTTTCCCTGTTTGGTAAAACTCTTGAATAGCTTGGCGCATGGATACATTTTCAGACAAAGCTTTCGCGTGTAATTCTGGATAACCACCCGGCAACCAAAGTGCATCCGCTTCAGGTAGTGAATGGTCGTTTAGTGGCGAGAAAAAAACGATTTTTGCCCCTATACTTTTCAGAGCAATAATATTTGCATCGTAAATAAAACTAAACGCTGCGTCTTTTGCTACTGCGATCGTTTTGCCTGACAGGCTTTGTTCTATTTCTGTCGTAATGTCTGCTTTACTCTCTGCATCTTTTTTAACCGGAGAAAAAACAACCGCTTTAGGCAGCTCCAACAAACCCGTATCACGGGTTTCTTTTAACCATTCAACGGCGGCATCAAAACGGGTTTCTAGCTCGTCTTTCACTTCAGCCGCTTGCACCAAACCCAAATGACGCTCAGGAAGCGTGATGGCTTCATCACGTTTTAGCGTTGCCAATAAAGGTAAACTTTCTGGTAAGGCGTCTCGAATCAATTCAGCATGACGTTCACTGCCACACCGGTTCGCAATAAGACCTGCCACTTGAACATCATCACGAAAGTTCGCCAATCCTGTTGCTAAAGCCGCAGCGGTTTGTGCCATGCCTTTTACGTCCATAACAATTGCCATCGGAATACCAAAACGTGCGGCTAAATCAGCACTAGAAGGATCACCGTCAAACATGCCCATTGCCCCTTCAACTAAAATCAAATCCGCCTCGTTTGCCGCTTGATAGAGTTTGTCTTGGCAGTAATCTTCTCCCGCCATCCAGATATCAAGTTGTTCAACAGGTTGTTTAGAAGCTTGAGCAAGAATTTGTGGATCAAGATAATCCGGCCCAGTTTTGAAAACTCGAACCACTTTACCCTGCTGAGTAAAATAACGAGCTAAGGCCGCAGTTATGGTGGTTTTACCTTGATTTGAAGCAGGTGCTGTCAGAAATAAAGCAGGACAGCTAACAGGGCTACCATCGACAAGGTTATAGTTACTAGCAGTCATAAAGCAGTCTCTAGAAGCGAATTTAATGGCATATAATGTGCGCCCAAATGTTGAGCAATATCTTGACCTCGACCACGTTTAATCGGTGTATTTTCAATGTCGATTAATACTGTGTGACCCAATAATTCAAGGTCTGAAACGTCGGCTTGTGTCCGTCCGTCCGTCAATATGTAAGTTTGGCTGTGCAAGCCAGTATTGCCTTTATGCTGTTGTGCCAAATAGTCACAGGCATTTTCAATCGCAATACGAAACGGTGTCCCGCCACCCGCACCGAGATTATCCAGTAATTCTGAAATCTCTTTTGGCGCTCGTACTCTTGGTAAAATCGAAGAAACGCCATCTTGGCCAAAACCTAGAATCGCAATCTGCTCACGGGCAATATAAGCTCTATTGGCAATGTCTAAAATTACACCTTTGGCTTTGGCAAACACTCCTTGGTTTAGTGTAGAGGCAGACGTGTCTAACAGGATTAAATGCAGTATTGCTTGGCCTGTTTTAACGGCTTTGTGAGTTAAGCTTTTCGGCGGCCATTCTTGCGGTTGGTTGATAATACTACGAAACCAATCAATACCGCTTCCTGATTGAGTAGTATCAGGACGATAACCACCATGCTGCTTACCTTTATGCTTTCCCGGCGCTATCTCACTCAAACGATTCGTCATTGCAGCCGTTTTTTTCATTTTGTAAGGCGACATGAATAGGAGCCGACGTTTTTTGGGGTTGTGGTGACATACTTCCCCAATCACCTTCACTTTTTTCTGGTTCGGTCATCTCTTTACTATCAACTTCTTGATTATCTCTTTGTTGATTTTGCTGGTTACTTTCAGGACGAGATTGTTCTGGTCGGCGAGAAGGTGGCGTTGGCGGTGAAGCTGGTTGTATTTTGGTTTGTCGGCGGTGAGCCAATACAAGCTCTTCAACCGATTTAATATCGTCTATTGTCACCTGTTTAGCACCGCGCCATGCGGCATGTGCAATAGCGGAACGAATCCAAACGATATCGCCACGTACACCATCAATGTTTGCAGTATGACAACGTGTTGCCACTTCCATTCGTAATGCATCTGGGCAGCTTATTTCACTCAACGCGTTGCGAGCCAAACGAATGCTATTCTTTAAATTTCGTTGTTTGTATTTAAAAGCTTCACAGAAGAATTGTGGATCTTGATCGAATTCGTCTCGAAGTCGCACAATTTGCACTCGCTCCTCAAGACTGTATTGATTGCTAAGTTCGACCATCAAGCCGAAACGATCTTGCAGTTGTGGGCGCAATTCCCCTTCATCAGGGTTCATGGTGCCAATCAGTAGAAAACGAGCTTGATGTTCATGACTGATGCCGTCTCGTTCAACGCGATTTACCCCACTAGCTGCAACGTCCAGAAGCTGATCCACAAGATGATCAGCAAGTAAATTCACTTCATCAACATACAAAACACCGCCATTGGCTCTACTTAACAGACCGGGCTTAAAAGCGACTTGCTTGTCTTGCAGGACTTGCTCAAGATCCAAAGCACCGAGTAGACGGTCTTCACTGGTACCAAGTGGCAATGTAGCGAAAGGAGCTAGCTCTTCATCATTTAACAATGCAGGCATGACACCAGACAACCCACGAGCCAGGGTAGATTTAGCTGAACCGCGAGGTCCACTAATCAACACACCTCCAATTTGTGGGTTAATCGCGCATAGAATCAGCGCCAGTTTAAGTGGCTCTTGCCCAGCTACTGCAGTAAAAGGAAAGTTACTATAGGCGAGACTAGTCATGAAATTACCTGTGCAATGGTTAAAGTCTGAAAACAAGATCTAAAAAACGACAATTAAAACGCCCCTATTGTAGGCGTTTTCTCTGTGTTTTGTCTTGCTAGACCTTATCCTCGGGCTATTTTCATGTCAAACGCGAAACCTTCAGGTGATGTTGAATAAACCCCATATCCATAAACACGACAGCTAGCGCTTTATTTCTATAACAGGTATTTGTGCCCATTTCGGTGGACGATGGTAACGCCCAACGACAGAGCTTAAGAATAAGAAGGCAACCAGTGAATACATCAAACTACTCAGGTCAAGGAAAACGAGGGCAGCAATTAATACACAGATATCCGCAATCAAGGTGGTTTTGCCTGCATGGATATCAAATCGGCGTTCTAGGTAAACCGCCAGAATATTCACGCCTCCCAAAGATGAGTTATGACGAAACAAGATGATCAGTCCAAAGCCAACCAACAAACCACCTAACGTAGCGGCTAAAATAGGATTGATAGACAAGGAGACATAATGATTCATCAGTTCAGACAATGCCGATAGTAAACTGATACTAAAAAAAGTACGGAAGGTGAAATCTCGACCTAGTGTGTACCAAGCCAATATATAAAAAGGAATATTTAATATGAAAAACAGCTGTCCGAAGGACAAGTCTGTAACTCTGAGGAGAATCATACCAACACCTGCGGTTCCACTAATGAGTAGTCCAGCAGAATTCAAGATATGTAACCCTAATGCCACAAGTAAACAACCCTCTACAATAGAGAGCCAACGATGGGTAGTATTCATAACAAGATCCTTAACAAGAGCTGTATTAACTTTTGGTTAATAACAGAAATTTGTAACCTACGTTTCTTGTGGAAACGCATCACTCATATAAAACTCAATATTGAGCCTATAAGTAAAAAACAAAGCATATTTCGTACCATAACACTTTAGAAAGCCATCTCTTAAGATCTTTTTTACATATCTATGGTTCATTTCTATTTCAAAATACATTAACGCTATTCATTAAAACAAAAACAGAGCTACAATACTCGAATGAGAATAACACTTAGACAACTACAAATATTTGAAGCCGTTGTTCATACGGGCTCCGTTACTGCTGCAGCCGAAATGGTTTCCATTAGCCAACCAGCCGCAAGCCAAGCATTAAGAGAGCTGGAAGCCCTGCTTGGACGCCCTCTTTTTCGTCGACACGGTAAACGTTTACAAATCACCCCTCAAGCACGACATCTTTTGCCCCAAGCTCGTGCAGTCCTCAGTCAAATTGAACAAATAGAAAGCATGGGCAGCGAAGACGAACTAAGCGGCTCTTTGCATTTAGCGGCTAGCGTTAGTGTGGGCAACTATCTTCTTCCGAAACAAATGTCTTCTTTCAAACGCCAACATCCTAATATTCGTTTCAATTTGGACATAGGCAACACACAAAGCGTTATCCAGCAATTATTAACCGGTAAAGCCGAAGTAGGCTTTATTGAAGGTTATTGCCAGCATGCAGAGCTAATGACACAAGTATGGCTAAAAGATGAACTGGTTGTGTTTGGCTCAGCCCAAGAAGAACGTGATGAAAATTTGTCATGGGATGATTTACAGCAGGCAAGCTGGGTAATGCGCGAAGCGGGTTCTGGCACTCGAAACATATTAGAACAGGCAACGGCAGCACATATCCCTCAGCTTAACGTTGCACTTTCTTTGGCCCATATGGAAGCAGTAAAACAAGCCGTTATCCATCAAATGGGATTGGGCTGTTTGTCTCGAATGGCGATTTCCCAAGAACTTAATTCAGGATTAATTCGTCTTTATAAAACACCGCTCGAATTAAACCGAAATTTATTAATTGTCACACCGAAAAACACTGCATTAACGCAAAATGCTGAACGCTTTATCGAACTGTGCCGTGCTGCACCAATAATGCCCTCTAAAGAGACTTAACCACAAAAACAACCTGCTAACTTACAATAGGGGTGTTTTCTTGTGGTTGTACTTTGTAGGAAGATATCTACAATTATTTCGTAACGAATATAAATTATGTGAAACTCATAAAAACTATGAATATAAACAAAATTGATCTAAATCTTCTTATTTACCTTGATGTACTCCTTAGAGAATGCAACGTAACCCGTTCAGCAAATAAGCTTAATATCACTCAACCCGCCATGAGCAATGGTTTAAAAAGATTGAGAGACTTATTAAATGACCCTTTGCTAGTTAGAACCAGTGAAGGTATGAAGCCAACCGAGAAAGCGCTTCGCTTACAACCCATTGTGCGTAAAGTATTGCTTGAGCTGGAAGAGGCACTACAGCCAGAATCTGATTTTAACGAAACTACCAGCACCCGCGTGTTTCGCATCATGGCAAGCGATTACGCTACATCCACAGTTATTCCTCGCCTACTTAATCGCTTACGGGAACAAGCACCAGGTATTACACTGGATATCATGACACCAAGCGATGTTACGTTCCACGATGTTGAAGCTGGCAAGATAGATATGGCGATCAATCGCTTTGAAGAATTACCTCAGTCTTTTCATCAAAAAAGCGTTTGGTTTGACACTTTTGTCTGCATGATGAGTTCAAAAAACCCTGTCAAAGATCACTTTGATATTGAGGCCTATCTAAAAGCTCAACATATTTGGGTGAGTAAAACCGGCTTTGGTATCGGTGTTGGTATGGACCCAACTGATGTTCAAAAATTAGGTTGGGTAGATGAGGCCCTACAAGCTCTGGATCACAAACGCAGTATTCGAGTCTTCACTCGAAGCTATCATACAGCGATGCATTTAGCACTTGAGCAAGATTTGATTGCCACCTTGCCGAAAAAAGTAGCCATGATAAACAAGAAAAATCCTGATCTTGTTATTTTAGATCCTCCGTTTGATATTCCAGAGATCGAGCTAAAAATGATTTGGAGTCCACTACTCCATCATGATGCGAGTCATATTTGGTTTAGACGGCAGGTCATTGATGTGGCGAACGAACTGCAAGCACAGACCAAATAAACCATACACAGACAACTAATTAATTAGAAGTAGAGCCATGTTTTCCGTTTCTCATATTCATCACACCGCAATCATCTGCTCTAATTACCCTGTTTCGAAGCACTTTTACAGTGAGCTTCTTGGTTTCCAAATTATTAGAGAGACTTACCGAGAAACCCGCCAGTCTTATAAGCTAGATCTGGCTATTAATAAAACACAGCAGATTGAATTATTTTCCTTTCCTTCACCACCCGCAAGGCCATCCCGTCCAGAAGCTCAAGGCTTAAGACACCTAGCTTTTGCGACACAAAACTTAGAAGCTTGCATAAAACATCTAAATCAACATGGCGTAATAACAGAAGCCATCAGAGTTGATGAATTAACAGGGAAACGATTTACCTTCTTCACCGATCCTGATGACTTACCCCTAGAGCTTTACGAAGTATAAAAAATGCCCATCACTTTTCAGTAATGGGCACTTTTATTAACGACTAGAAAGTTATAGAGATTTAGCACTTTCCGCTAGGTAAGACGCAACACCTTCTGGTGAAGTATCCATACCCTTATCGCCTTTGTTCCAGCCTGCTGGGCAAACTTGACCATTTTCTTCAAAGAACTGAAGCGCATCAACGATACGAACCAATTCATCCATGTTACGGCCAATTGGCTCATCGTTTACAACTTGTGAACGAACGATACCTTTTTGGTCAATGACAAAAGACGCACGCATTGCAACACCAGCTGGGTAGTAAGAATCACCACCTTCAGATTCAATGCCGTACGCTTTCGCGATCGCATGATCCATATCAGCAGCCAAAGTGTACTCTACTGCGCCGATACCACCTTGTTCTACTGGCGTGTTACGCCAAGCGTTATGAGTAAAATGTGAATCGATAGAAACACCAATAACCTCTACACCCATTTCACGGAATTTATCCATGCGGTGAGACATAGCGATAATTTCAGAAGGACATACAAAAGTGAAATCTAAAGGATAGAAAAACACGATTGCGTACTTACCTTTAATGGTTTCAGACAAGCTGAAAGAATCCACTATTTGACCATCAGCCAATACTGCTGGAACTGTGAAATCAGGTGCTTTTTTACCAACTAAAATAGACATTTTTAGAATCTCCTTTTTATTAAAATTTAATACTTAATGATAAATTAACAAGTATTGAATCGAACGATGTAACTTATTCTTCAGATGAACCAACGGCTTCTTTAATCAAAGTTTGTAATTCACCATTTCCAGCCATTTCAACAATAATATCGCAACCGCCAACTAACTCGCCTTTAACCCAAAGCTGAGGAAACGTAGGCCAGTTAGCAAATTTTGGTAGCTCTGCTCGAATATCTGGATTATCTAAGATATTAACGAAAGCAAAACGCTCGCCACAAGCCATAAGTGCTTGAACAGCCTGAGATGAAAAACCACACTGAGGCGCACGAGGATTACCTTTCATATATAGCAAAATATCGTTGCTGCTAATTTGCTCTTTAATTGTGTCAATTGTATTGCTCATGATAAAAACCTCATTTTTTAAAACTGCGTCGACTGCTTGTTACTCCTCACTACAACATACAGTGATAGAATATGTGATAAAAATCACCACAAAATGGACAGTCGTTAAATTCATTAGAAAGTTGTCTCAGTTTATTGGGTCTGTGGGTGCATTTACAACCCCATAAAGATGCTTTCCTTTGTACTTTCTCTTGATAATTGGCCTTTACTCACTTGCCTGAGTGTATTAAATTGGTCGATTCCCTTTTCAAAAGATAATTAAGGAGCCTTAGCGTGTCGCCTAGACATTTTCTTACTCTGAAGGATTTATCCTCCGATGAGTTAAAACAGTTATTAGTACGAGCTTCTGAGCTTAAGAAAATCCATCATGAAGGCACTCTATTTCAACCGCTAAAAGGCCGTGTTTTAGCGATGATTTTTGAAAAGTCATCAACTCGAACTCGAGTCTCTTTTGAAGCAGGTATGGCGCAATTTGGCGGCCACGCATTATTTCTTTCTTCTCGCGACACTCAACTCGGACGTGGCGAACCAGTAGAAGACAGCGCTCGAGTTATTTCGAGTATGGTTGATGCTGTCATGATCCGAACCTTTGACCATGAAACCGTTGAAACTTTTGCCAAATATTCATCTGTGCCCGTTATCAATGCACTAACAGACGATTATCATCCTTGCCAGCTATTAGCCGACATGCAAACTTATCAAGAACATCGAGGTTCCATTGAAGGTAAGAAAGTCGTTTGGGTTGGTGATGGCAACAACATGTGTAATTCCTACATCAATGCAGCTGCACTGCTCGACTTCCAACTTGTCGTAGCATGCCCTATCGGTTATGAACCAAATGCTGAGCTCGTCGCTGAACATAAAGATCGAGTCACAGTTTTACACGATGCTCATAAAGCTGCGGAAAATGCAGATCTCATTGTTACTGATGTCTTTGCCTCAATGGGACAAGAAGACGAGCAAGAACAACGCTTAAAAGACTTCGAAGGTTTCCAAGTTAATTCAGATGTAATGTCAAAAGCACACCAAGATGCTTTGTTTATGCACTGCTTACCTGCCCATCGCGGTGAAGAAGTTTCTGCAGATGTTATTGACCGTATAGATTCAGTAGTATGGGATGAAGCAGAAAATCGCTTACATGCTCAAAAAGCATTACTCGAATTTTTACTTTGTAACTAGCAAATATTCAAAAAAAGGTGAGAACTCGTTCTCGAAGCCCGTTTAGGTTGCTCTTCACGGGCCTTTTTTATACCTTAAACATTGAAAAAAACTCATCAACAGTGAATCATCATGAGCATTATTGAAGTTAGGCATTTAAAAACGCTATCAGCACTAAGAGAAACAGGCAGCTTGGTAGAAGCTGCCGAGCGAGTTCATTTAACTCAATCAGCACTTTCTCATCAGTTGAAAGACCTTGAAGAAAAGCTAGGATGCCTTCTTTTCATTCGAAAAACTAAACCCGTCCGTTTCACCAGCGCAGGGCTGCGCTTGTTACAACTCGCAGATGATGTTCTGCTTTCATTTCGCTCTGCACAAAGAGACATACAACGTTTTGCTGAAGGCGAAAGTGGTCGATTACACATCGCCATCGAATGCCATAGCTGTTATGAATGGTTAATGCCAACCATTGACCATTTCCGTGAACACTGGCCAGATGTTGAATTAGACCTGTCTACTGCTTTTGGTTTTATGCCTTTACCAGCATTAGCCCGTGGGGACTTAGATCTTGTAGTTACCTCTGATCCACAAGATATCCCGAACATTGAATACATTCCCTTGTTTCAATACGAATCTCAAGTGGCTTTATCTCGACATCATCATTTGGCTAAAAAAGAGTTTTTAACGCCAGATGATTTTAGAAAAGAAACACTAATCACTTATCCGGTTGAAACTGAGCGCTTAGATATCTTTAAACACTTCTTAAATCCTGCTGATGTATCACCAGCCAAGATACGCCACAGCGAATTAACACTGATGATGATGCAGCTAGTTGCCAGTGGTCGCGGTGTATGCTGTTTACCCAATTGGGCACTGACGGAGTATACAAACCGTCAATATGTGATTACCAAATCATTAGGAGAAGAAGGGATTTGGTGTAAATTGTATTTGGCGATCCGTACCGATCAGCGCAACAATGCTTATATGGAAGACCTTATATCTACAGCCTCAAAGACATGCTTTAAAAACCTAAAGGGAATTTTGGCACCTGAACTTTAAACGATAAATACTCCGTTCTAAAACACGGTTACCAACAGCATCAGGATAAAGTTTTCTGATGCTGGCTACGAGACCAGATTAAACTAAACTTAGCCCCACCAGACTCACTAGCATCAATCAGAACCGCTCCACCATGCCAGAAGGCAATACGTTGAACTATGGCCAAACCTAAGCCATAACCACCTGACGCACGTGTCCGACTGTTATCTAAGCGCTGAAACGGGATAAAGACCTTATCTCTGTCTTCAAACGCAATACCTGGCCCATCATCCTCCACATCTAGTTGCCAACGATCCGCATCATGAGAAAATGTAATAGTAATATTACTTGTCGCATACTTTGATGCATTTAAAATAAGGTTTTGTAATGCTCGACTTAAATGATGCTCATCCGCTAAAACAATACTGGTTTTGCTAATATTCACGTCTACGGTCAGGTGCTGAAGCAATAAGTGGTTATGTTGTAAAATACTATCAACTAATTCATAAATCGACAGCTCACTAAAGTTAAGCTCCATAGATCCACTTTCAAGCTTGCCATAGGTTAAGACTTCATCAACCAGTGTATTCAGCTCTTCAACATCACCCTCTAAGGCTTCAATCGTTGGTGCAACGGCATCATCCACTTCATCCTTCATAACCTCAAGACCAAAGCGTAAACGCGCAATCGGTGTTCGCAACTCATGAGAAATAGCATTTGTCATTTCTCGTTGAACCTTTAATAAGCGCTCAATATGAGAAGACATAGAATCAAAAGAAAACGCTAGTTCTTTTAATGTACCACTGCTGTCAGGAATGTCTTGAGAGAGCCCACCACTTCGGCCCCGTGCAATTTGGCGGGTGATACTTTCAAAAGTTTGGCGTTTGAAATCAAGGGAAACAAGCTCTCGCCAAATAAGCAAAAGCATGACAATGATGCCAAAACTAACAATAGCGACAACGACTAGAGACAAGGGCATACCAGCTTTCTGGATAACAGATAAATGAATCACATCATCACTGTTTTTATCTTTCCATAAGAAGCCATATTGATTGTAAGCCCCATGAACTAAAGCAATACCAGTTAAAGGTTTCGACACATTAGAGGAAACATGATCAATGGAAAGGCATGACATACTTTCAAGTAAGGAGAGCTTATCTTGATAGTCGATCTTATCGGTTAACAATAAACGCCCTAATAAAGGGTCAAATTGGAACAATCGCTTTTGTTTATCTACGACACCCGTTAATAAAGGTTTATCTGTCGGGCCTAATGTTAAGCGATAACCATCTTCTGGAGATTTAAGCCAGCTCTTTTGCCCAATTAGAGGGGCAACAAGAGAGACGGGTAAAGGTTCTTTGGAATGGAGAGTCCAATTAAACTCAGACTCGGGAAGTTCTTGGCCTATACCAGAAAGCAAAATAGCAGAACTAATTTCAGCGTCGACACAAAGCAATTGCTCGGTATGCGATATACCAAACCTAACTTTGGCCACTTCCATGACGGCGTAGCAACACGCTACAATGATGACACCACCAATAATAAGGTGTCGATACAACCGCCACATCTCTGCTCTCATTGTTTCTCTATACTTCTTTTACAAATAAATAACCTTTACTTCGGATCGTTTTAATTCGACGAGGATGGATTGGATCATCCCCTATTTTAGAGCGAATACGTGACACTCTTACGTCGACCGAACGGTCTTGCCCATCGTATTCAATACCGCGTAGTTCACCAAAAATTTCTTCTCGACTCAAAATACGTCCAGCATTGCTCGACAATAACCATAACAAATCAAACTCGGCACTCGTCAATTCAACTTCTTCGTCAAGTAACCAAGCTTCACGACGAGAGTTATCTATCTTCAATGGCCCAAAAGTCAAATTCTGTTCTTTCTTAGAAGAATCAATTGATGGGTCAACATCTTGCGTACTACGACGTAACAGAGACTGAACTCTAGCAAGTAATACACGAGGTTTAGCTGGCTTGGAGACATAATCGTCAGCGCCTATTTCTAGGCCTAAAATCTGATCCACATCATCACTACGAGCCGTTAGCATTAAAATAGGTCCTTTGTATTCACTGCGAACACTACGACACACGGTAAAGCCATCAGCACCAGGTAACATAAGATCAAGAATCACAATAGACGGCTGCTCTGCAACTATACGAGAAATAGCTTTACGCCCATCCGACTCGATATCTACATTGAAACCATTCTTCTGCAAATATTCTTGAGTGAGCAAGGCTAAACGCTCATCGTCTTCAACAATCAAAATTGTTTGCTTGTCATTTACGCTCATGAACAATCCTCGTTCAGTTGTTATTGTTTCGGGTTAATAATTAGTATGCTTAAAAGTTACTCTACAAGAAGGCTTTTAATTTGATTAAACCTTTCTCTATTTACTCCAAGGTCAGAGTGTCCAACACGAGAAGCTGAACGAAAGTGCACAACGCTGTCTACTTCAGGTAAATAAAATTCGACATCATCTATATAGCCGATCAATTTACTCTTCACTTCAAAATGAACATAGCCAAGTTCGCTGTTCACAATTCGAGCATCACCATTGGTTAGCATAAGAGACTCTATTTTAAGTTGTGTGGCCTTTCGTTCGCCATTGTAAACAATAGGCTCAACGTAATGAGTCGTATCATCTGGTTGTGCTTGAGTAGATACGCAATTGGGTGATGTAGGACAAGATTTCAATAGACCATCTGTAACACCAAGCCCTTCAGGCAATCGATTACTCAAGACGATATAAATACAAAGCCCTACAACCAAAACAACAATTAATGCAAATATCCAGCGAACCATGCTTCTACGACTCCTAACCGTTTTTTATGTTAACGAAATGATCTTTTACCTGGTTTTTTAGGCTTAAACTCAGGTTTGTCACTACTCTGCCAGTCAAAGCCCTTATTGGAACGACGTGCGCCGCCCGCTGTGGCTTTATTTTTGTGACGCTTAAGTTCAAGTTTTTGCTGCTGAGTTTTTGGTTTCAATTCCGCTACTTTAAGATCCACCATAGAACACAATGAACTTACTTCAGAGTCTTCCATTTCAACCCAACGGCCCACTTTTGCCTTTGAAGGTAAAAAGATTGGTCCAAACCGTACACGCTTCAAACGGTTAACTTTTACACCTTGAGATTCCCATAAACGACGAACTTCTCGGTTACGGCCTTCCATTAAACAGACATAAAACCAACGGTTGATACCTTCACCACCACCGTCAACAATGTCGGTGAATTTAGCTAAGCCATCATCCATCATCACACCTTTTTTCAAGGCTGCTGTATTTTCTTCAGTCACTTCTCCCATTACGCGGACAAGGTACTCACGATCAATTTCTGTTGATGGGTGCATTAATCGATTTGCTAACTCACCATCCGTAGTAAAAAGTAATAGCCCAGATGTGTTGATATCCAAACGGCCTACCGCTATCCAACGCTCACCGCGTAGTTTAGGCAGTTTATCAAATACAGTTGGTCGTCCTTCTGGGTCTTTGCGAGTACAAACCTCACCTTCCGGCTTGTTATAAATAATCACTCGACGATTTTCACCCGCTTCTGTCGCAATAATAGAATAACCATCTATTGTAATTGCGTCGGTCAAGCTAACACGGTCACCTAATGTTGCCACTTCGCCATTTACTGTAACTCGACCTTCACGGATACGAGTTTCCATTTCACGACGTGAACCTTGACCAGCTCTGGCTAATACTTTTTGTAACTTTTCGTCCATTACGAACCTCTTAGAGGGAATGCTTCTCAGCAACCCAGTTTGAATAAAATTTGGTTAATTCTCTACATTATAGGCCACACACAGTGGGCCTTGACAGCTGAATATGAAACATTTTCATGAAAATGGTGTCGGATCGCCTGCGCCAATACGAATAACTTCTATTTTGTCCGTATCCATTTGCACAACGGTCGTTGGTTGTAAGCCACAAAACCCACCATCTATCACTAAATCTAGCGCGTGCTCTAAGGTATCTCGAATATCATACGGGTCTGTCATTGGGTCTGTTTCACCGGGTAATATTAGAGAAGCACTCATTATCGGTTCTCCCAATTCCTCTAATAATGCAGAAACAATTTTATTATTTGGAATACGAATCCCTATGGTCTTTCTTTTTGGGTGTAATAATCGCCTTGGTACTTCTGATGTTGCGCTAAAAATAAAAGTATAAGGGCCCGGAGTGTTCTGTTTTAGCAATCGATACAGACGATTATCAAAACGCGCGTAAGTCGATATCTCAGACAAATCACGACATACCAAAGTAAAATTGTGTTTATCGTCTAAACGACGAATGGCTCTGATTCGATCCAATGCCGATTTATCTCCAAGATGGCAACCAAGGGAATAGCCACAGTCCGTAGGATATGCAATAACACCACCATTACGAATCACTTCTGCCGCCTGTTTTACCAAACGAGACTGAGGGTTTTCCGAATGTATTTGAAAAAACTGACTCAAGGTAATCTCCACATAACACTGATTAAAACAACGCCACTTAAAACAACAAACCGTATTTATAAGAAGCTAAGCCTAATTTATACAGCTCTACCCCCAAGCCTGCCAAACCAAATTTACTTTACTTTCATGTATTTGAGTATATTTTCCGACTTGCATCCAAGGCCCAAACGGCCCATGGTAATCACTTCCGACAGACGCTTTCAAATCAAACTCGGTAGATAGACGCTCTAATAGTCGCACACTATCTGGCCGCTCATTACCCGATGCGACTTCCATCCCCGTTCCACCCCACTTTTTAAAATCTCCTAACAATCGTTTTAATTTCGTTACTGTCAGTGGATAACGTTTAGGGTGAGCTAAAATCAATTCTATATTTTGACCAGACAATGAGCTCAAAACATCTTCAAGCTCAGGCCAAACATCTCGTAACTGACCTAAACGTTTATTACCTAGGTATCTATCAAAAGCTTTATTCGCGTCTTTCACAAAACCTTGTTCCACCAGTAAACTTGCAAAGTGCGGTCGACCAAGCTGACTTTCACCTGCTAATGCGACAGCTTCATCGTATAAATCAGGCAAACCTTGCTTTACCAAAAGATCAGCTATTCGACGCGCCCTATCGAGACGTATGGTTTGATTTTGTTCAACAACCGATAATAAGGCTGGATCATCTGGCGTAAAGTTCAACGCTACCATATGCAAAGGAATACCATTCCATTGTGTTGATAGTTCAACGCCATTAATAAAACTCAATCCATGCTCAGCCGCTCTCTGGCTCGCTTCGACAAGACCGTCTAAAGTGTCATGGTCAGTAAGAGCAAATAAAGAAACATCTTGCTCTACTGCAAGGTCAACCAGTTCAGTTGGCGAAAGACGACCATCCGAGCGAGTAGAATGTGTATGTAAATCGACTTTTCTGTAACTCGCTGTTTCAGGCATAGATTGATTGTTCTTTAAAAGGAATGATGGTTATCATTGGAACAGCATACATAAATTGGTTTTTATATGAAAATACTATTCGACTTTCTTCCCATTGTTATCTTCTTTGTAGTTTACAAAACGACTGGCGATATTATTCTAGCAACGGCGGTTTTAATTCCTGCAACGATTATTCAGGTTGGCTACTCTTGGTTTAAAAACAAAACTGTAGAAAAAATGCATATTATTTCTTTGGTTTTAATCATCCTATTGGGTGGCGCTACTATTTTGTTTGGTAATGGTGACTTTATAAAATGGAAACCAACTGTTGTGAATGCCTTATTTGCAATTGTCTTTTTTAGCAGTCAATTCGTTGGTGACAAAAACATTATCCAACGCATGATGGGTGACAAATTAGAGCTTCCATTTAAGGTATGGCGCACATTAAATTTAGCTTGGGTGGGTTTCTTTGTTGCCTCAGGCCTAACTAATTTGTATGTTGCTTTTTCCTACAGTGAGGAAATCTGGGTAAACTTTAAGCTTTTTGGTTTACTCGGCATGACAGTTGTCTTTATTCTGCTGCAAGGTATTTATCTTTCATCACATTTACAAAATAAGGAATAGACATGCTTTACTCTATTGTTGGACAAGACGTACCACACAGCCTAGCTGCTCGCCAAAAAGCTCGCCCTGAACATCTAGCTCGTTTAACCGCATTGCAAGATGAAGGTCGTTTGGTATTAGCTGGGCCAAACCCAGCCATTGATTCTGACAACCCAGGCGACGCTGGCTTTACTGGTAGTGTGATTGTTGCTGAATTTTCTAGCCTTGAAGTAGCAAAAGCCTGGGCTGACAGCGATCCTTATGTGGCAGCTGGCGTTTATGAAAGCGTCTCTGTAAAACCATTTAAACAAGTGTTCCCGAACTAGTACGTCTTTGACACCAGGATAAACTGATGTCACAAAAATGCCGTAGACAACACATCGTTTTGTACGGCATTTTTATTGGCACTTAGTCAGAGGTATTAATAAGAAACTAAACTTTTACATCCGAATGCCCAAGGTCACGTTCTGGATCAATCACATCACGCATTCTTTGCTTTAATACCTTGGCTTCTGGAAATCCCTCTTCCGCTTTTCGACACCAGATTTCTTTACCATTCACCCTCACTTTAAAAATTCCACCTTGAGTAGGTAATAAAGTGACACTTTTTATATCATCATCAAAAGTGGTTAACAGCTCTTGGGCTAACCAAGCAGCGCGCAACATCCAACGACATAAAGTACAATACTCGATTTCTACGGCAGCAGTTCGCATTTGCTATCTCCAATGAATTAATTTTTTTATTTTACCCTGTGGTTATCTGAAAAAAACAAGGTAAAAGATCTTAAAAACGTCTTGGCATGTTATGACACGCCCCATATCATTGCTGCATATATCAATAAGGGAACCATCCTATGCATAAATCTATCATTACTGGTCTTGCACTACTCGCTTTTTGTACTCAAATACAAGCAACTGAAGTAGATATTTTAACAAGCCAAGGCGCAATCCGTGTCGATCTTAACGACGAAGCAGCACCGAAAACAGTAGAAAACTTCTTACGCTATGTAGATGAAGGCTTCTACGACAACACGATTTTTCATCGTGTAATCCGTGGTTTCATGGTGCAAGGTGGTGGCTTTACCGAAGACCTAGAACGCAAAAATACACATAAAGCTGTGGCTTATGAAGGTGACAACCAACTCACCAATAACCGTGGTACCATAGCAATGGCTCGTACTCAAGATCCAAACAGTGCGACATCACAATTCTTCATTAACCAAGTAGATAATAACTTTCTAAATCACGGTGCTCGTGGTGGTGCTGGTTACACAGTATTCGGTCAGGTTATCTCTGGAATGGATGTTATGGATGATATTTCTGCAGTACCAACTGGTTCTGTAGGCCCTTACCAAAACGTTCCTAAAACACCTGTTATCATCAAGAGCGTTACGCGTGTTAACTAGTTACCGCTTACAACAACCTGAATTAAACTGGGGAGAAGATGGTGCGCCTCATTCCACCCAGTTTGATGATGTGTATTTTGATAAAGAGTCTGGCCTAGAAGAAACACGTTATGTCTTTTTGCAGCATAATCATCTTGCTGAACGCTGGACAAAGTTACAACAGAACGCCTTTGTCATCGCAGAAACTGGGTTTGGTACAGGGTTGAATTTTTTATGCGCATGGCAAGCCTTTTTAGACGACGCTCCAAGCGATAAACAACTGCATTTTATTTCTGTTGAAAAATACCCTCTCACCAAAGAGACACTAAGAACTGCTTTAAAAATGTGGCCATCTATTGATAGCTTCAGCCAACAATTAATCGAAGCTTATCCAGAAGTTTGTCATGGCTTTCATCGTATTGAGCTTGAACAAGGCCGTGTTCAACTAACACTCTGGTTCGGCGAAGCAGAAGACGGCTTTGCAGCTTTAAATGCCGATGTAGACGCTTGGTTTCTCGATGGTTTCGCACCGAGTAAAAACCCTGAAATGTGGACTGATAAACTTTTCCAACACATTTACAGATTAAGTCATCAAGGCACAACTTGCTCAACATTTACTGCCGCTGGCATTGTCCGTAGAGGATTAAGAGACGTTGGTTTTGAGGTCAAAAAAGTAAAAGGCTTTGGCCAAAAAAGAGAAATGGTTGTTGGTGAATTAACCCAACCTAGCCAACCCGTAACAGAGCGCATGTCGCAAGGCCAAGCTTGGTTTAATGTACGACAAGAGTCTCCTACTGAAAAAAGCAAAGTTTTAGTAGTTGGTTCCGGTTTAGCCGGCGCCAATACTGCTTACGCATTGGCTCAACAAGGCGTTAATGTAGTTGTTTGGGAAAAAGGCGATCGCATTGCTTGCGCTGCGTCAGGCAACCCTCAAGGTATGCTGTACCCAAAGTTGACAGTACAAGATTCTTTCCTTAATCGTTTTTATTTATCCGCTTATTTACATGCTACACGACTTTACGCCAAGCTGGATAAAGACAAAAACTTTTGGGATCAATGCGGCCTTATTCAAATTCCCAAAAATGATAAAGAAAACGAACGTTTTCAAAACATTCTACAAGCAAAACTCTATCCTGAAATTGTTTTACAGGCCTCAGAAGAGAAACCGGGAAGTTTATTATTGCCATTATCAGGTTGGGTTGCACCCGCTGAATTATGCCGCTCTCTTTTAGATCACAAAAACATCGAAGTGAAACTCAATACAAACTTAGAACAACTTGAGCTGATAAAAGACAAAGTTCAGGATAATCAAGTTCATATTCAATGGAAAGCAACATCAAATAACCAAGAACAGCTCTACTCCCATGTAGTACTTTGTACAGCAAATGATACAAACGCCTTTAATATGGTTGATAAAACACCCACTATGCCAGTTCGAGGGCAGGTCTCTTGCTTAACTTTAGAGGACGCTACACGAGCGTGTTTAGAAAAAGGGGAATCGGTCGACCAGCTAGCGATCCAAAAAGTGTTATGCGAATTCGGTTATGTATCGCCACCTATGGATGGATTAATACATTTTGGTTCAACCTATGATCTGAAAGACAACGACACCGAGGTACGCGAAGAAGGTCACAAGAGAAATCTAACGATTTTAGAAAACCTTCTCGAAATACCAAATAATACATTCGCGACGAAAGATTGTAAGGGAAGAGTATCATTTCGTTGTGCCGTATCAGATTACATGCCAATCGTTGGTCCAGTGCAGTCGGAAGAGGTTTATCAACAGGCTTACGCCCATTTAACTAAGAACGCAAAGTGGAAATCAGACAACGTAGAAGAGGTAATTAGTCAGCTATACATTAACGTAGGACATGGTTCGAGAGGATTAATTTCAACGCCGTTAAGCGGAAATTATATTGCTAGCTTGATCACTAATACACCTTCACCGTTAGAGCAGGAAGTCAGCTATAAATTACACCCTAGCCGATTTATCATTCGCGAATTAAAACGCCGTCAAGGCAGTTAACCATTGCACTTTGATTAGGCCTGCATTGAGTCTATGGGACTCAATGCAGTAACTTTGGCAATCCAAAGCTATCACTACAAAGCCATTCTATGATTCAAACAGCTCACAGGCACTTGGAATAAGTTCAGCAAATTTATTTGCCGTTTGTTGACGATAAATATATTTATTCAGTTCCGGTAGCAGTGCACGTAATTTATCACTTAACTGCAACAAACTTGGGTTCATTGGTTCATAAGGATAAATATGATCTTGTAGACTCAATTTATGTAATTCATCTAACTCATCTTGTAAGATACTTTTCATTGCGAAAAAACGGTCTTTCTGGTTGATATCATTGGTTTCCCAATACGCATCAGAAAAGGAAGTGTTTAATTCATAAAAGATATGCAGTGCATCAGCAACATTTTTTTTAGACATATTATCTCCATCTTTTTGAGCAATCTTCACATTGCCCCTTGTAATGTTTAACCCTAACCCTATAACCTACATTCTAAACATGAACGAATATAGGTGAATACCCCTTGAGTACAACAATGCATCATGCCGTGACTCCGGACAATCTATGGCAGTCTTTACAAGCCGAAGCTGATAAGCTTGCACAAGATGAACCCATTTTGGCAAGCTATTTTAACACCACGATTCTACGTCATGATTCATTATGCTCAGCATTAAGCTTTTTACTTGCCAGTAAATTAGACAGCATATCAATACCTGCTATGGTTTTACGAGAAGTATTCCAAGAAGCAATGGCAGACACTAACTCTGGCATTGTCAGATGCATCGAGCAAGATATTTTAGCAATAAAAGAAAGGGACGCTGCATGCGATACCCTAACAACACCTTTGCTATTTTTTAAAGGCTTCCATGCCTTGCAAACTTACCGTGTTGCAAACTGGCTATGGAGCAACAACAGAAAAAGTTTAGCTTTGTATTTACAAGGTCAAATGTCAATGGTGTTTAGCGTTGACATTCATCCCGCGGCTACCATTGGCTGTGGTGTCATGCTAGACCACGCCACAGGCCTTGTCGTCGGTGAAACCTGCGTTATTGAAGACAATGTATCCATTCTGCAATCTGTAACACTTGGCGGCACAGGTAAAGAACACGGTGATCGTCATCCTAAAATTCGTTCCGGTGTTTTAATTGGCGCTGGTGCGAAAATTTTGGGTAATATCGAAATTGGTGTCGGTGCGAAAATTGGCGCCGGTAGCGTTGTGTTAGAAGCCGTTGAACACCACACCACGGTAGCAGGTGTGCCAGCTAAAGTGGTTGGACGTAACACAGAAGAAGAACCAGCTTTGGAAATGGACCACAACATCAACCATTGCCTTCGAGAGACTGCTGAATAAATCTCACTATTATTAAATTAGTAACACTGTTAAACAATTATGACCTCAAATGAGGTCGTAATTGTTTAACGCATCCTTCGGCACCATCTTGATAGTTTCACTTTCCGTATCAAATAACAAAAACGCTTCACCAGATTTAAGGTAGCCCAACGCTTGTTCCCGTTTCTGAGCAACCGACAAATCATAATCGCCATAATCTGTACCATCTCGCGAAACAATGTCATCTAAAATCTGTTCTAACGTATCAGGCGATAATGAGTCGTAAGGAATAAGTGTATCCAATTAAAGTGCTCCATATTGATGAAGTAAAGCAATTACACCAGCTTCATCAATGATTGGTATATTAAGAGATTGCGCCTTAGTGAGTTTTGAGCCGGCCTTTTCACCTGCAACCAAACAATCTGTTTTCGCTGAAACAGAACCACTCACTTTTGCACCTAATGCTAAGAGTTTGTCTTTTACTTGATCACGGCTAAACTGACTCAAAGAACCAGTAACAACATAAACCTTCCCTGATAATGGGAGCTCATCAATTAATGCTTGTTGTTTTTTCTCCCAGATGACACCAGCAGCCAGCAATCCACGAATTGTCTCTCTATTAACTTCTTGATCGAAAAACATTCTGACGTGCTGAGCAACAATCGGCCCCACATCGTCCACTTCCACCAAGGTTTCCTGATCTGCGGCCATCAAGTCCTCTAACTCATCAAAATAGCCAGTTAACGCACGTGCAGTTGCCTCGCCTACTTCGCGGATACCTAAAGAATATATAAAACGATTAAACTGCGTTGCTTTAGCATTTTCGATCGAGCTAAGCAGTTTCTCTACTGACTTCTGCCCCATGCGCTCCATTTCTAAAAGCGCCTCTTTCTTCTCATGTAAGGTAAAAATATCGACAGGTGTTTTGACCATTTTCTGATCCACCAGCTGCTCAATTAATTTGTCTCCGAGTCCGTCAATATCCATGGCTTTACGTGAAACAAAATGCTTTAAAGATTCTTTTAATTGAGCACCGCAGACCAAGCCACCAGTACAGCGGATAATTGCTTCTCCCGCTACTTGCTCCACATCTGAATCACAAATAGGGCAAGTACTTGGAAACGCAACTTCAAAAGCATTTTCTGGACGTTTTTCAACAACTACTTGAACCACTTTTGGAATCACGTCACCAGCACGATGAATGATCACATAATCATTCACCTGAACGCCGAGACGAGCAATTTCATCTTTATTGTGTAGCGTGGCGTTCGAAACCGTAACACCACCAACAAAGACAGGCTCAAGCCTTGCTACAGGCGTGATCGCACCTGTACGGCCGACTTGAAAATCGATGCCTAATACTTGTGTCATCTCTTCTTGAGCAGGAAACTTTCTGGCAATTGCCCAACGCGGTGCACGTGCAATAAAACCCAGTTGATTTTGTAGAGCAATTTTATCGACTTTATAAACGATGCCATCAATATCATAAGACAGACCATCACGCTTCTCATTAAGCATTTCATAATACTCAATACAACCTTCTGCGCCTTCGACTTTTTGCATAAGATCATTGGTACGAAAGCCCCATTCACTCAACTGCAACAAGCCATCATAATGGCTTTCAGGTTGTTCCCAACCTTCTACATAACCAATGGAGTAAGCACACATAACCAGAGGACGGGACGCCGTAATCTTAGGATCTAATTGACGTAAACTACCAGCGGCAGCATTTCTAGGATTTACAAAAGCCTTATCGCCCTTTTCTATCGCCAGTTTATTTAATTTTTCAAAACCGTCTTTTGGCAAATAGATTTCACCACGCACCTCCAAAACAGCTGGAGGTGTTTGTGTACGGAGCTTTAAAGGAATGGAATAAAGCGTTTTAATATTGGAGGTAATATCTTCACCTGATAAGCCATCACCACGAGTCACGCCACGGACTAAACGCCCTGTTTCATAACGCAGACTAATAGCCAAACCATCTAATTTCGGTTCACAGCAATAAGTAACTTGATGATCAGACTCCAGCAATTTACGAATACGCAGATCAAAATCCGTTAATGATTCATTATCAAAGGCATTATCCAGAGACAACATAGGAACCGTATGAGCCACATTAGCAAAGCCATTGTCCGGTTTTTCACCGACGCGCTGAGTCGGTGAATCCACATCAATCCATTCAGGATACTTTGCTTCTATTTCTTGAAGCTGACGATAAAGACGATCGTATTCCACATCAGGAACAATTGGACTATCTTTTACATGATAGGCATAACTGTAATCATTAAGTTGCTGAATCAAATCCAGCATCTGCTGATGTATCATGTTTTTTTCTTGGCTCTCTTGGCTCATATATAAGTAAACTCGAAGTCTTGTGACGAAAACAATCAAGGCCCCTTAGGGCCCTGATCATTCTTTCTTAGGTCTAGTTTTTCTACTGTTTGGTCCGCATTAAGCGTCGGCGCTCAAAATCGCGTATGCGCTGGCGACAATGGGCAATCGTCTGTTCACTCATCGGACTGCGGCGCTCATCTCGTAGTTCGCCACCTAAATTACGTACTAATGTTTGTGCTGTCTCAAGCATAAAATCAAACGCTTTCATGCTGTTTTTAGGTCCAGGTAAGCCCATAAAGAAGCTCACACCTGGGCAATCATTTTCTCCCATGGTTTCTAAATCGAAGGTTCCAGGTTCAATAGCGTTAGCCATGCTAAATTGCACTCGCCCACGATCAAAACCATCTTCATGGCGATGAAAAATATCCATTTCACCGTAACGCATACCACAATTCAAAATAAGCTGCAGCAGCTCCATACCTGAGAAACTTTGCTCTTCAGGGGCAAGAATATTAATGACAATGACTTCTTCAATTTCTGTAATATCATCATCGTCTTCGTGATCATCTTCTATGTCTTCAACAATGCCTTGAGGTGTAACTTGAGCAATATCTACTTCAGAATAGTTACGCTCGTAATCTTCATCATGTTCTTCGGTTTCTATCTCAGCTTGATCATTTGTTTCTATATCGAAACCAAGATCCAGCTCGTCTTGCTCATAAAAACCATCATCAGAGTAATTCTGCTCAGTAATAGCCGAATCACCAAAGTCTTTATTAGGCACCAAGGTTGCTAATTCATCGAGATACATTTCTTCATCTCGATCCAAAGTAGGCCCAGAATCTACTTTATGTGGTACTTCAGTCAAAGGCGCTTTAACGGTTTGTCTCGCATTTTCAAAAGCATTCACAATAGGATCATGGGATACTTTTGAATGACTACTGGATGTTGAAGTACCACCTGACGACAACATATCATCAGAGTTATCAAATTGATCAGAGTCATCGTTTGACTGAGTAAATTCTTGGCCTTTTTTATAGCGACGAAATCCGTCTATGAGAATCGCGACAATAATCACGACCCCAATCAAGATAAGCCACTCACGCAAGCTAAATTCCATTACACATTCCGAATTACTTCTATTTAAGTTAACGTTATTATCAGACGAAGCGACTTAGGATTCAATTATAAGGCCACCTTGATTACGATAATCTCTTTACGATTTGTAAGTAAACCTTCTTTTATACCGATAATTCGTCCTTTTGTCAGATCATTGTCATTAATGTTCGACAATTTCACTATCAAATCGACCTTATTGATTTCTGCAAGCGTTAAAGTTGGCATCAGCGCATCCAAATTCGTTAACAGAATAGGTTGACCAAGTTCCTCCGGCAGCACTCTTTGTATTGCCACTGGCATCTTCTGCCCTTTTGCCAAGGCATAAACTAGTAAGACGTCACCAGAATGCCATTGTAAATTACTTAGCTCCCATTCAATTTTTACCGCAACTTGATGTGTGATGATGGGAGCCACTTGCTCATAACTAATATCACCCGCTTCACGCGCTTTACCAATCGCTGACAATAAAGCAATACGCTCTACAGAGCGAGAGTTGTAACGAATGGCTTCTTGCCAAGCCAATACCGCACCTAAGTAGTTTTTTCGATCAAACTCAGACACGCCTTTTAAACCGAGCGCAGTCGCTTCTGTCGGAACGTTTTTCAGTATTTGATCTACCACTCGACGCATTTTTTCAGAACTTTGATTACCGTTCGCATAGAAAATAGTTTGAGCATATTCCACCAGTAAACTTGTGCGATTTCCGGCATTTTCTGGCAACCTATACAACGCTTTTTCAAACGCACTAACAGCCTCGTCATATTTTCCAATGCTGACAAAATCAGTCGCTTCGTAATACCAATCTTCAGGCCTGTCATAACGCCGACTTCGGTATTGAAGAAAGCCACTCACTTTTTCAGGTGTAAGCTGTTGGTTTTGCAAATCTTGTGTAAAGACCACTTCTTTTGAATAGCCCATCCACTCATACAGGCTAACGCTACCAAGAACAGCAAGAGTAACGATCACCAACATAACCCATCGGGCTAACTGAACGTTAGTATGAACAAAATACGACTTCTTAATAGGCTGTAAACTCGCTTCATGCTCAATATCGAGTAAAAGCTGTGCCGACTCCTGTGATGTTAATCGTCCAGCTTCCACCTCTTCTGCAATTTCAGCTCTTCGTACATTAGAGAAAACCTGCTGGCTAGTATCAATACGCTTACCAGAACCTAAAGCCACTGAATAATAAAGATACAAAATACTCAACACTATCATGGCGCACATAATTAAATAGGCAATGATCATCAGGAAGCCTCACGCTTTTTGCGATTCATTATTAACACCAAAGCAAACGCGACAAAACCCAGTCCAAGTAAAATAAAGGGGCCATACCAAAGTAAAAAGGTAGCGGAAGATTGCTGTGGTCGATAAAGCACAAATTCACCATAACGAGCGACCATGTAATCAATGATTTCTTGATCCGTTTTACGCTCTTCTATCATTTGATGAACTTGCTCCCGTAAATCGACAGCAATACCTGACGCCGAATCCGCTAAATTTTGATTCTGACATTTTGGGCAACGTAACTCTTCAATCAGGCTTTGATAGCGAGTTTTGTTCAAGGAGGAACTAAATTGTATAAGTTCATCCGCCACACTACTAACAGAGAAAACCAATACAAACCATACAACAAACGCTTTCAATAACATCATTGTAAATAGCCTTTTATTTCTGGCCAGTTATCTGAATTTACCGGACCTTGATGACGATACACAATCTGACCAGAAGCATTCACCACAAAGGTTTCTGGTGCGCCTGTCACGCCCAGATCAACACCAAAATGCCCGAGCTCGTCCATCAATATCATTGTATAGGGATTGCCTTTTTCAATGAGCCACTGTTCTGCCAAAGACTTCTCGTCTTTATAATCTACCCCAACTAAAGTCACACCTTGCTCAGCAAGCTCTGCCAAAAATGGATGCTCAATATGGCACGCAGGACACCAAGTCCCCCAAAAATTAATCAAATAAGGCTGCTTAGGTAAATCTTCTTGAGTAAGCACTTGATCGGTTTCCAATGACACCAAATTAAAGTCTGGTACTTTTTTTCCTATTAATGCAGAAGGCATGTATTGCGTATCTTTGCCCAACTGAAGATAAAAGAAGCCCCCTAATACCAAAAACACGAACAGTGGAATAAACAGCAAAATCTTACGCATGATCATCACCGACTCGTCTTTTATAACGCTTGTCTAATGCGGCCAATAAACCGCCAGCCATCATCATTAAACCACCCAACCATATCCAGCGCACAAAAGACTTAACATAAATCCTCACACCCCAAGCTGAACCCTCTAATTTCTCCCCTAAAGAAATGTATAAATCTCGAGTAAAGCCAGCATCTAAGGCAGCTTCTGTCATGACTTGCTGCCTGGTTGTAAATAAGCGTTTTTCTGGGTGAAGCACAGCAACAGGTAGACCATTTTTGTAAGCCGTAAAATGCCCTTTATCTGCAACGTAGTTTGGCCCTTTAACTTGCTCTAAACGATCAAATCTAAACTCATACCCTGCAACATTTGCTTGGTCGCCCGGAGACAATCGCAGTAAGGATTCACTGCTATTTAGACTCACTAAAACAATGCCAACTAAGGTAATAATGATGCCAAGATGGGCCAGCAGCATACCGTAGTAATTTCGTGGTAATTGAAGAGCGCGCGGGATAATACCTTTGGTTCCAGCCGACACCTTGCTGAACCAATCACTGAAAGATAAGCACACAACCCAGAACGCAACCGCCAAACTTAACCAAGCAATCAGGTTCAATTCATAAATAAAAACAGTCACACCAGAAATCAGTATCGACAACACCGCCGACACTAGACAAGGCCAAAGAAAAACCCTTGATTTGGTGTTATGCCATTTTGAAAGAGGACCAACCGCCATGAAAACAATCAGTAATAATGCAATGGGGGTGAACACCGTATTAAAGTAAGGCGCGCCTACGGAGATTTTACCCAAATCCAAAGCGTCGAAAATCAACGGATATAAGGTGCCAAGTAAAACGGTCAGTGTCAGCACGGTGAGCAATATATTGTTCAATAACAACCAAGCTTCTCGCCCTGTTACCCCAAACGATACGCTTGATCTTACTTGTGTTGCTCGAATGGCATACAAAAGCAGACTGCCACCAACAAGTATTAATAATAGAGCCAAAATAAACACGCCACGGGTCGGGTCTGCAGCAAAGGAATGAACAGAGGTTAGTACGCCAGAACGGACTAAAAAGGTACCAAGTAGCGACAAGCTAAAAGTGAAGATCGCCAACAAAACCGTCCAACTTTTAAATACACCGCGTTTTTCTGTCACCGCTAACGAATGTAATAATGCGGTTCCAGCCAACCAAGGCATAAACGACGCGTTTTCAACTGGGTCCCAAAACCACCAGCCTCCCCAGCCAAGCTCATAATAAGCCCACCAACTTCCTAGCGTAATGCCAAGCGTCAGAAATGCCCATGATGCCGCAGTCCAAGGTCTCGCCCAACGCGCCCACGACGAGTTTAAGTTTCCGGTAATAAGCGCAGCAACGGCGAAAGCAAAGGCCACAGAAAAACCGACATACCCCATGTACAACAAAGGCGGATGAACAATTAAACCAAAGTCTTGCAAGAGTGGGTTTAAGTCGCCACCGTCAGCGGGTGCATTTGGTAATAAGCGAACAAAAGGAGAAGACGTAAAAAGAAGAAATGCCAAAAAACCTAAACTAACGAATCCTAAAACCGATAGCACAACTGGGCCAATATCTTTGGGAAGCGTTTTAATCTTTAGAGCAACAGCAGAACACCAACCGACTAAAATCAACACCCAAAGCAGTAATGAGCCTTCATGCCCTCCCCATAAGGCACTCAATTTATACCAAATCGGTAATTGGCTATTTGAATTCTGGCTAACATACAAAACAGAGAAATCATCGGCAGCAAAGGACCACCCCAATATAATAAAGCTCACTAGAACCCAAAATGACATAACAAAAGTCAAAGGTCTGGCCGCCTCTAACAATAATCGATTCCCAGTCCAGTAACCAAGCAGTGGCACAAAGGCCAAAGAAAAAGCAAAAAACAGTGACAATATCAGTGAAAACTGACCAATTTCAGGAAGCATAAAAAGCCTAAATTAATAAGTAGTTTGTACATTTGAAGTTTTATTAAGTGACGAGTTTTGAGCATTCTCTAATGCTTCCGTCACTTCCGGTGGCATGTACTTTTCATCGTGTTTTGCAAGTACTTGAGTCGCCTTAAATACGCCGTTTTGATTCAACTGCCCTTGTGCCACAATGCCCTGACCTTCTCTAAATAAATCGGGCAAGATACCACTAAACTCAATTTTCACTTTATGTTGAAAATCAGTCACATCAAAAGAGACGGCTAAGGTTTCTGGATGACGTACAACACTACCTTCAACAACCATTCCACCAGCTCGAATGTTCGCATTGTACGGTGCCTCACCCATTACAATCTGAGAAGGAGAATAAAAAAGATTAATATTCTGCTGAAGGGCATACATAACCAAACTAACAGCGCCTCCTAAAAGAACAAGGATAATAGTAATAACGAACAGCCGCTTCTTTCGGACGGGATGCATTAGATTGTTTTATCTCTTAAAAATCGTTTACGTAATGTTTCTTGCACGTGACGACGTTTAGATAAGGTCGACCAGGTTATTAAAATGAGTGTAATTACACTAAAGCCATAAACAGACCATACATAAATACCGTGTCGACCCATTTCAAAAAAATCGGTTAAATTATCAAAGGCCATCTTTCATCACCTCTTGCTTTACCCAGTTTGATCTGTGTTCACGAGCCAAAATTTCAGTCTGCATTCGCCATAAAGCCAGTCCAGCAACTAGGCTGTACAAACCTATTGTTGAAATCAGTAAAGGCAGCCACATTTCAGCAGGCATAGTCGGCTTTTCGGTTAATGTGAATGTGGCCCCTTGGTGTAACGTATTCCACCATTCCACAGAGTATTTAATGATAGGTAAATTAATTAATCCTACGACACTAATAACAGCGACAGTTTTATTGGCTAACACCACATCATCCAATGAGTTTTGAAGAGCCATAATCCCCATATACAATAAAAAAAGCACCAGTACAGAGGTTAATCGGGCATCCCAAACCCACCAAGTTCCCCAAGTAGGTTTTCCCCAAATTGCGCCAGAAACAAGCGCCATTAACGCCATAGCAGCACCAACAGGCGCTACCGCTTTAATAAAGATAGGCGCTATCTTCATTTGCCAAATAAGGAAAACAAAACCAGCCAAGCCTAAAGCTAGATAACAGGACTGTGCTAACATGGCGACGGGGACATGAATATAAATAATCCGAAAACTATTACCTTGCTGGTAGTCTTCAGGCGCAAAAGCCAGTCCCCAAACGATCCCGACAAGCAAACTAATACAACCAAAACTAAACAAAGGTAGCGCCCAAGGTTTAGACCAATAAAAAAACCACTTTGGCGATCCTAATTTATAAAACCAAACCCAACTCATTAATTTACACTCGCTTTTATAGCAATCGCCGTCATAAAAGGAGCAATCACTAAAGACAATAAAAAAATCGCCAACAACATCGCTACCCCCTAAATAAGGCAATCCTAATTGGGCTGCACGCACAGCGGATGTAGCAAAAATAATAATGGGTAAATAAAACGGCAATATCAACAGCATAACCAACATAGCTCCTTGCCTTAATGAAACGGTCAAAGAAGCGCCAATTGATCCAATTAAAAATAAACTCGGTGTACCAATCACCAAGGTTACAATTAGCACCCAGAAACTGTCATCCGGCAAATAAAGCATTTCAGCTAATAAAGGCATCATTAACAACAATGGCAAAAGTACAACCAACCATTGCGCCATTGTTTTTAACAACATCAATAAAGGCAAAGACAAACCACTGATAACCAACTGATCTAACGAACCATCTGCATAGTCTTCTTTAAACATACCTTCTGTCGCCATTAAAATAGCCAAAACAGTGGCACACCATAAAATGCCGTCTGCTGCGGGCGACAAAAAATCAGGAGAAGGATTCACCCCTAATGGAAACAGCACCACAACGATAATAAAAAACAGAAGAGCATTGAATATATCTTGTTTTCGTCGCCACAAGACTAAAAATTCTGCGTTAATAAAAGATAAATACGTCATAGGGACAAGCTAATATCTCGTGAATGAAGAGACAATAAATCTTGATGCGTTGTTAAAATAACCGCTCCGCCTGATGCTGTATGCTGTGCTATACGTTTTTCTAAAATTCCTACACCTTCCGCATCCAGAGAGGCAAAAGGTTCATCAAGTAACCATAACTTTTTTTACTCAACCATAAGCGAGACAAAGCTACACGCCTTATTTGACCTGCTGACAATGAGTTTACAGAGAAGTCTAATAGAGATAGAAGCCCCAACATTTCTAATGCGAAATGTAGCTCATTTGATGAAGCCGAAGGACAATACCAGTGAAGGTTTTCCTCAACCGTTAGTACTTTTTTCACACCTGCGGAATGGCCAAGGTACAAGATATTTTCCTGTAGAGTGTGACGATCATTTGTTACTTCTTGGCCGTCAAAAAACAACCTTCCCTCTAGTGGGGACATAAACCCTGAAATCACTTTCAGAAGTGAGCTTTTCCCCGCGCCATTTTCGCCTAAGATACGCAGTACATCACCAGCAAACAGGTCAAAAGAGAGTCTTTTACAAAGATCTCTTTCTCCACGTTCAATCCAAAGATCAGATATTGTTAAAAAAGCAGGAGATTGCAAAAGATTTATCCGTTCAGGCCGATATATTAGTCAACATCATTATTGAATATTAAAGCTCTCGTATTATATGAGATTCTTTCTTAAATAACGAACAGATAGGCAAACGATATGATCTCTGACATTCTCTCGATGTTGAATCCTTCACAAAGTAAGCAGAATGCCAGTAACATGACATTAGGCAATGCTGGTACGTTAGCCAAATTAAGTAATGAAATTAAGCTTATAGAAAATCTGAGTTTAATTAAATTCCAAGGTAGTGAAACACTTCAGTTTCAAGGTAAAGCAATCCAGCTTCTTCATGCCACAGGAACCCAACAACCTTTCACATTAATTAATACAGGTTTACCTATTGATGTCAGTGACTTGAAAAGCGCCCAATTAAATAAAACCAATGCTTCTCAGGCATCCCTATCACTCACTAAAGAATCCTTACCCAGTCAAGCTCAACAAACAACGAATACACCACAAACTAAACAAGTCGATAATCTAATACTCGCATCACGTGTTGTTAATCTAACCGTTTTATCATCAACAGCAACGACCCCTGCGACAACACCACAAACCAATATCACACCAAGTAGTACTCAAGTAAACAGCCCTCAAACAAACAGTGCACAACCAAACAATGCAAAACCAAACAATTCAACAATAGCGGCGGCACCAACACCTCAAACATCCACTAACACAGCAAATAGCGCTCAAACCAATACAGCACAAACACCTTCAGCTTTAGGAAGTATAATCCTTACTAATGCCTCCCCTGGGAACACCTTTCAGGCAAATGCGTCTCAAATTAATACACTACAAGCGACTCCAACACCAACAAATACAAACACATCTCAAACAATGTCAACATCACCAAGCACACCATTGGCAAATACAACCAATACCCTTTTAACAAACAATGCTCAAACCAGAACTCCAGTAGCTCCAGTAGCACCTAATCTTCCAATAAAAAATACGCTACAAACAAACACAACACAGCAGAATACTCTTGTTAAAAACACTCAACAGAATCCTGTTCCAGTAAACACCAGCCAAACACACCTTGCGACTGTAACCGATGGAAAAACAGAATTCCCTATCATCAGCCAAACAGAACTTAAGCAAGGAGATGTGATTCGTGTTTTAGTTGATACCAAAAATAACATGCAAGTACTACCGCCAAAGGCGGACAATACAATTACCACACTACAAACTGAAGCATTAAAACAAAGCTTACCTAAACAGCTTCAACTCAACGATATGTCACAACTCATCAGACAACTGCAAACACTGAGTGAAGCACCATCATCTAATATGCCTGTGCAGACACAACAAGCCCTGAAACAATTAATACAAGGCCTCCCAAGCTTAGCTAACTTAACAACTTCTTCCGAAGTCATGAAACAAGCTATACAAACCAGCGGTACATTTTCGGAGTCTTTATTAATTAACAATAAAACTGAGCTTCTACCTGCAGATTTGAAACTCAATTTAAGTCGAATAAAAGAAACTCAAGAGAGTATGGGTGCATTGCGTTTAGGTAACGTTCCAACCGAGCAAATTGCTAACGCGATTGAACGCATTACTACAACTCAATTACGACATTTTTCAGACCCGAACCAAATCAACACTCAGGTTTATCCATTACACATAGAACTTCCAGTAAGAAATGGACAAGCTTATAGTTTTGTTCGCATAGAAATTGATAAAGACTCGGATAAACAACTAAGTAATAAACAAGATAGACGCTGGTTGGTCAAATTGAAATTTGATTTTGAAGAAACCGGACGATTTGAAGCTAGAACAAGCATTCAAGGAAAAAAAGTAAGTATTATTTTTATAGCAGAAGAAAAAGACACGCTTCAAAAACTACAAAAAAACATACCTATATTAAAAGAACAACTAAGGGAAAAAAATATCGAAGTTGAGCAACTTGATACCTTTCAATCTAGATTGGAAAATGAAACAAGTACGCTTAACAAAAATCAATCTTTGATTGATGTGAGAACATGATGCAAAAAGCCATTGCTCTAAAATATGACTATGACACAGCACCAAAAGTAATCGCAAAAGGCAGCGGAGCACTTGCAGAGAAAATCATGGAAGTGGCGAAAGAAAATGATGTGGTGTTACACCAAAGCCCTGAACTAGTAGAGATGCTCAGCACTTTGGAGTTAGGAGAGGAAATCCCGGAGTCTTTGTATTTAGCGGTCGCAGAAATTATTGCGTTCGCACATAAGATCAAAGACCATCAATGGTAATCAGAATCCTTACGAGATTCTTTTTTTAATAAACTAATAAGTTCAGCTTCTGCTCGAATCAAGCCACATTTCGAAACCAAATCATCAATAGTTGCTCCCATTTCTAAAAGCTCCATTGCCCGATTATAGGAAACATTTCCTTCTTTGGATAATATCTCAGACTGCTTCTCAACCGCTAGATTAAGTTTTTTCTCAATAGCTACTAATCGTCGCCCCATTCCTATTGATCCGGAGGCAAGCACTTGAACTTGTTTTTTCTGACTAATCTCTGTGTCAGTATGCTGAAGCTTCATTCTATCTAATCGTTTTGATAAACGAAAAGCCCACACTACAACACCAATCAAAATGACAAACTGGAGAGTCAGTAGAAGGTTAAATAACCATTGAGATTCCATCTAGAGCAACTACCTTACTACTTATATACCACCGACTTCGGATAGCTCATCTTCAGATAATAATTTATCAAGATCAACAAGGATCAATAAAATATCATTCTTATGACAAACGCCTTGAATGAATTTAGAAGATTCATCGTTACCCACATTCGGTGTTACTTCAATTTCTGATTGACGAAGATAAACCACTTCGGAAACCGCATCGACAAGAAGACCAATCACATAACCCTCTACTTCCAAAATCATGATACGAGTCGCATCAGTAATTTCACCAGAAGGTAAGCCAAAGCGCTGACAAGTATCAAGCACTGTTACCACAGTACCACGCAAATGAATGATACCAAGAACATAAGTTGGCGCACCTGGAACGGGGGCAATCTCAGAGTAACGTAAAACTTCTTTTACTTGCATAACATTAACGCCATAGATTTCATCTTCTAAGCGAAATGTTACCCATTGCAACATAGGGTCTTCAGAATTACTCGCAGTTTTTAATGCGATACTAGTTGACATAATTTCTCTCCCAAAACCATAAAATGATCATAACAATTATTTGATCGACTTCTTAAATCCATTTTTTGGATCATCTAATAACTCTATAAACCCTTGCACATCAAGTATGGCACACATATGCTCAATCACTGTACCTGCTAGCCAAGGTCTTTTACTTCTATCACTTCGCCATTTAACTTGTGACGGTTCTAAGGTAATCGCCTCTGCAACTTCTTCACAGGCTACCCCCCAATCCGAACGATCAAGCTGAATCACAAATTTAAAATTTTCTTTTAGCTCGCCTTCATAATGATCTGGCATCACCCAACGGGCGGTATCGACTGTTCGAAGGTTAAACTCTCCAACATTTGCTATTCCCATAAACCAATCAGGCTGACCAAAAAGAGAAGTCAGCTTGTCTTGATCACTTTGAAATATTCCACCCAATTCGATTAATGGCACCGCCATTTTTAGGCCGCCCACTCGAAAGAGTAAACATTCAAACCGCCCAACAGCCCATGGTAAAGGGTCTGTTTTCGCGACTCGTGGCTCTGGCTCTGGCTCTGGCTCTGGCTCTGGCTCTGGCTCTGGCTCTGGCTCTGGCTCTGGCTCTGGCTCTGGCTCAATAGTATTGAGTTCCGTTGAGTTATTCATTGAAATAGCATCTTCAAAATCTTTAAAAGATGCATCTAAAGAAGACAACTCTTCTTCGTTGAAATCTGATTCATTTGAACTAACCTCAGATGTTTCTTCAACATCAGAAACATTTTGAGGTTCTTCAATCAGAGACTCCCCTGTCGCTTCTTGCAATAAATCATCAAGATAGCGTTGGACAGCAGCTTGTGGACCAGCTAATTCCTGTTCTTTACTCTTTGTATCTTTCATAAGTCGTTACTATCCCGCTGGGTTCAACAAAGAATCCATCAGACTTGCATAAGCTTTAATCCCACGCGCATTAGGATCTAATGCTGAAGGAGCAATACCCGCAGTACTTGCATCTCTTAATTTTGTATCTACCGGAATGACTGAGTGCCAAACCAATTCTTCATAAGTATCTTTTAAATTCCGTAAGCTTTTATTTGACGCTTGGGTACGCCTATCAAAAAGTGTTGGAACAATTAAAAATGGAACCGGCCGTTTTCTTGCTCGGTTTATCATGGTCAGTGTTCTAACCATTCGCTCCAAACCTTTAATAGCTAAAAATTCTGTTTGCACAGGTATAACTAGCTGCTGACAAGCCGCTAGGGCATTAATCATTAAAACACCAAGCACTGGTGGACTATCAATCAATACGTAATCATAGTCATCCCATAAAATAGCCAAGGTTTTAGAAATGACAAGGCCCATACCACCTTGCGCCTGAGCATGACGCTCTAATGTGGCTAAGGCTGTCGATGCAGGTAATAAAGATAAATTAGGATGCCCCGTCTCCAAGATCAAAGAAGCAGGCAGTTCTTCTGGTATTTTACCCGGCGCTTGAAAAAGGTTATAAGCACTCTTCTCAATTGAGTCTGGATCAAAACGAAAATAACTGGTTAATGATCCATGAGGATCAAGATCGATCATTAATACTCGATGCCCAGCGTCAGCCAACAGCCCTGCTAAAGAGACAACCGTTGTCGTTTTACCTACACCGCCTTTCTGATTCGCCACTGCCCAAATGTGCACTCTGACTCCCCTGATACCCTATGCTATTATTTTGCTTACTAATTCCTTGCAATCATATACAGTAATACGCTAATTAAACAAGTAATCATGAGCATTATCTGCATTACGCTTACTAATTTTTAACGTGACTCGCCTATTCTGCTGACGAGCATATTCATTAGTATTTCTGACTTTAGGGTTTTCACTAGAAAATCCTATTGGTGCAATCATCTTAGGATTAATACCTCTATACACCAACTCATCCACAACTGCCGAAGACCTTAGACTTGATAAATGCCAATTTGATACAAGCCGATTTGAATTAACAGGTAAATCGTCTGTATTACCTTCCACCAAAACAACTGATGGATATTGAATTAGCACGTTAGCAACCAAGATAAGTAACGCCACGGCTTCATTTGTTAGATCATATTCACCCTGATCAAATAACAAACTTGAATTAAGCTCTAGACTCACCCATTGAGCAGATTCAGAGACCGATATTTGACCAGACGCATATAAATCTGAAGATTGATTTTCAACAATTTGACTTAATAATGAATAGACAGCCGATGATTGACTCTGACTCTCTTCTATCGTGGGAATCGCCACTGGAATAGGCTTTGTTTCAACAACTTCAATATCTTTTGGCTCCCCTACAATAGGCTCGCCAATATTAATTGGTTTTACCGATTTCTGTACAGCATCAAAAACACCGTGAAGTGTTTCTTTTAATTTGGCCTCATCTCCTGAGTTCTGTAAGGACAAGGCGTAAAGAGCGACAAAAAAGGCGAATAATAAAGTAATAAAATCAGCATAAGACAACAACCAACGATCTTTTCCTTGCGAATTCGAAGCAGCAGTTTTAATAGCTACTCGTCTGCGTCTTAAAGGCCGAGGTGAAGTTTCATCACTCATAAGTATTAAGCTCTAACTCTAATCGATAAGGATGTTTACCAACTGCGATACCACAAATACCGTCTATCAACATTTGATGGTAAAGAAGCTCTTTATCCACATAGCTGGAAAGTTTCTTAACAATAGGAAAAATAACTAAATTCGCAAAGCCTTGCCCATATAGAGTAGAGACAAATGCAACAGCAATACCATGACCTAATGCCTCGGGACTATCTAAATTAGCCATTGCTTGAATAAGGCCTAAAACTGACCCCATAATCCCTAATGTTGGAGCATAACCTCCAATTGATTCAATGAAGGCAACACTTTTCATTCTCTTTTCGTAGATTCGAACCGCATCATCATTAAGTCGATCCACTAATAATTCCGGATCAACACCATCAACAACCATTTGCATAGCTCTGCTCGAGAATGGATTATTAAACGATTTAATATCAGATTCTAAGGCAAGTAAGGATAGGCGTCTGGCTTTGTGAGCAAGATTATTTAGGAGCGCGCGGGCAAAGTTGAAGTCATAAACAGGAGGAAATAAGCTCCATTTAAGCAATGAAAGCGCACGAACTGCATCTTTAATATTACTTTGGATTAATGTGGCGCCCAAACTGCCCACAACGACAATAATAGCGGAAGGCAGATTAAGGAGCAGAACAACCTCTCCGCCACCTAACCAGTTGGCGAAGAAGACTGAACTAAAAGCAATCAAAAGACCCGCTAAGGTAACAAAATCCATTAGCTAACCTCACGTGCGATACGTTCACCAATATGTTCTAAATCAATAATTTCATCAGCTAAATTGGCTTTCTCAACAGCCATAGGCATGCCATAGATAACACAAGATTCTTCACTTTGAATCCAAACTTTAGAGCCTGAACTCTTTAGCATACGAGCACCTTCACGTCCGTCAGCCCCCATACCAGTCATAACCACTGATAATACTTTCCCTGGATAGCACTTTGACGCAGAGCCAAAGGTCACGTCGACGGATGGTTTATAATTCAATCGTTCATCACCATCAAGTATACGAACACAGCCGCCATTACGTGGATCGATCATCATTTGCTTTCCACCAGGTGCTAGTAATGCAACTCCAGGAGTCAGACGATCTCCATCTTGTGCTTCTTTAACAGTGATTTGACAAATGTTATTCAATCTATCTGCAAAAGCACCAGTAAATGCGGCTGGCATATGCTGCACAATCACTAAAGGTGCGGAAAAATCTTTTGGCAATTTACTAAGAACGGATTGAAGGGCCATGGGCCCACCTGTAGAAGTACCAATAGCAACGAGACTAACTCGTTTTCTAGCTCGTGGTATAATAACACCACGTTCTGTTACAATTGGCTTTGGAGCTGTTCGTGGAGCAAGCGCTTCAACAGGCCCTCTACTGCCTGCTAAACGTGTCCTTGCGACAGCTAATACACGATCAACTAAAGCTCGTTTAACCACAGCTGAATCACGAGAAATATCCTCGAAATTCTTTGGCATAAAGTCAACAGCACCAGCTTCTAGAGCATCCAGTGTAACTTTAGCTCCCTCATGCGTTAATGAGGAAAACATCAATACTGGCGTTGGCTTAACCTTCATGATATTTACTACGGCCGCGATACCATCTAAAACAGGCATCTCATAATCCATAGTAACAACATCAGGTGATAAGGACTGAACCTTATCTATCGCTTCCTGCCCGTTATTGGCAGTGCCGATTACAGTAAGCCGAGGATCCGCTTCAAAAATTTCAACTAGACGACGTCGGAAAAAACCCGAATCATCTACAACCAATACCTTTACAGGCATATCAAATCCCCTAAATGAAAAGCGTATTATCTTGATGCATAAGTTTTAAGCATACTAGGAACATCAAGAATCAATGCAATACGACCATCACCTGTAATCGTTGCGCCAGCTATACCAGCAGTTCCCTGCAACATCTTACCTAACGGTTTGATAACGACTTCTTCCTGACCAACCAATTGATCGACAACAAAGCCAACTTCACTCATACCAACCTGAACAACTACTACATGAGCTTCCGTAGGCATATCATTAGTATCCGATTTTTTAACTAGCCAATTTTTGAGGTGAAATATTGGTAGTGTTTTTCCTCGAATAACAACGACTTGCTGACCATCAACAATGTTGGTCTTTTTCAAATCAAGATGGAATATTTCATTAACACTTACTAATGGAAAAGCAAATGCCTGATCAGATAAAGTCACCATAAGTGTTGGCATTATCGCAAGGGTCAAAGGCACCTTAATGATAAAGCGTGAGCCCTGACCAAGTACTGATTTAATATCCAAAGTACCGTTTAATTGAGAGATTTTGGTTTTCACCACATCCATCCCAACTCCACGACCAGATACATCTGTAATCTCTACTTTTGTTGAGAACCCAGGAGCAAAGATTAAATTAAACGCTTCTTCATCAGATAAACGTTCAGCGGCATCCATATCCATCAAGCCTTTTTCAACGGCTTTTTTACGAAGGAAGTTAGGGTCCATACCTGCGCCATCATCTTCAATAGACAATAGTATATGATCACCTTCCTGCTCAGCAGATAAGATAACTGTACCAACACGAGGCTTACCATTCGCTTCTCGAATATCTGGCCCTTCAACACCATGATCCACAGAGTTTCTCACTAAGTGAACAAGTGGATCTGCTAAGGCCTCAACTAAATTTTTATCTAAGTCTGTATCTTCACCACGAAGAACAAGATTAACCTCTTTTTTCATGTTTCGAGCTAGATCTCGCACTACTCGAGGGAATCGACCAAAAACCTTTTTAATCGGTTGCATACGCGTTTTCATCACCGCGTTCTGCAAATCGCCTGTAACAACATCTAAATTTGATACAGCTTTCCCCATTGACTCGTCTTCACTTTGAAGACCTAAACGAACAAGGCGGTTTCTAACTAATACAAGCTCCCCAACCATATTCATTATGTCATCTAGACGTTTAGTATCGACTCGAACAGTGGCTTCTTGGGTAACTGGCGAGTTAGTCGTTTTTTCAGGTTCAGTGGTTTTAGTTGCAGATTTAGGAACAGGTTTAGGAGCAACTTTCGGCTTAACTGGTGCAGTCTTAGCTTCAACTTTAGCCGCTGCAGGTTCTGCAGCTTTTTTATCACCATTCTTTTCTTGCAAACTATCTAAAAGAGATTCAAATTCGTCTTCTGTTATCAGATCCGAATCACCCCCAACTTTAGGAGCTTCAGATTTAGATTCATCTGTTGATTTGCTTTCTTTTTTAGTTGAGTCAAGCTTATCAAGTAAAGCTTCAAACTCATCTTCTGTTATTTCATCAGAAGAAGACGAAGCATTTTCCACACTAGAGTTTTTATCAAGCCCTGGCGCACTATCGCCATGAAGCTGATTCAACAAAGCATCGAATTCATCTTCTGTAATTTCATCATCAGACTTTGGAGCTTCACTGACTTTCTGGGAGTCGTCATTAGAAGAATCGCCTAATGCATCAAGCAATGACTCAAACTCATCATCAGAAATATCAACAGGTTCATCTGATGAAGAGCTTTCCTCTACCTCATCAACTGGCTCTTCCGGCTCGTCGACCTCAACAACATCAACAGATTCTCCAGCCAGTTCTTCAGCAGTGGGTGCTTTTGCATACACACTAAGCGCTGCTATTAGTTCCGGAGCTGCACGCTCAGGCTCACCACCAGCACGCACGGTATCGAACATCTCATTTACAGCATCAAGCGCCTGTAAAACAATATCCATTAAATCAGAATCTATTTTACGCTGACCGTTTCTTAAAATATCAAAAACGTTTTCAGCATAATGGCAACAATCAACCAGTGCAGTTAATTGTAAAAAACCCGCACCACCTTTAACGGTATGAAAGCCACGAAATATTGCGTTGAGCAATGGCTTATCATCAGGGTTTTGCTCTAAATCTACAAGTTGTTCGGAAAGCTGCTCTAGTATTTCGCCAGCTTCTACCAAAAAATCCTGTAGAATTTCTTCATCGACCTCGAAACTCATCCTCAGCCCCTTTTAGAAACCAAGACTTGATAGCAAGTCGTCTACTTCGTCTTGACTATTCAATACTTCTGGGTTGTTTTGTTTATTAATAGCAGGGCCATGTCCACGTGTATCATCGTGTTCAGACTCTTCCTCTTGGTGTTCAATTCCGGAGATACTATCTACTCGTCCAGCAACAGCAACAAGATGTACAAGCTTCACCTCTACATCTCTGATTAAATCATTCACTCTAGAAATCACCTGACCAGTAAGATCTTGGTAACCTTGCTCTAGAAGAATTGTATTGAGGTTTGAATGCAAGGTAGTGGCACTTTCATCTGCATAACCCAAAAAGACATCAATGCGCTTATATAGATCGCGGAACTCTTGCGGAGTCAAATCTCGCTGAATTAAACGACTCCAATCTTTTCGAAGCCCTCTAGCTTGAGTCTGCAGTTCACTTGCCACAGGAACACTACTATCCACCATATCCATGGTCTTGTTGGCAGCGGCGCTAGTTGTCTCAATAACATAATTTAGTCGATCAGAAGCATCCGTGATCTTACTTGCATCACCTCCACCTTCACCAACAACTAAATCAATTGAATCTACTTGAAAATCACGTATAGCATCATGTAGGCTCCGAGTTAAAAGACCCACTTCGTTATAAAAGCTGTTATGACGAGCTTCACTTAACTCCTGGATTTTTTTATCGCGCTACTAAAATCACCAACTTCAAGGTGATTTAAAAGCTCTACTGCACCGTCTTTTACTAGTTGTTCAAATTCTACTAGCCCAGATCCCAATTTATTTGACATCTACATTTCCTATTTAGCTGCATCTATTCGTTCGAATATTTTCTCAATTTTTTCCTTGAGAGCAACTGCAGTAAACGGCTTAACTACATAACCATTCACTCCTGCTTGTGCAGCAGCAATAATTTGGTCACGCTTAGCTTCAGCGGTTACCATAAGAACAGGAATTGTCTTTAGTTTTTCATCAGCACGAACAGCGCGTAGCAATTCAATACCAGTCATCCCAGGCATATTCCAATCGGTAACAAGAAAGTCAATTGTTCCACCTTGAAGTATAGGCAACGCAGTCGTTCCATCATCCGCCTCAACTGTATTGGTAAATCCTAAATCCCGTAGTAAGTTTTTAATGATTCGTCTCATTGTCGAGAAATCATCAACAATCAGGATTTTCATGTTTTTATCCAATGCAACCTCCACACCCCAAAGGTATTATTCCAAAGCCCATAATTTAATCTCGCCAATTACTTAATCGAGCCCTTAAACGCATAGCCGCTTGACTATGAATTTGACTAACTCTTGATTCACTGACACCGATTACAGCACCAATTTCTTTTAAATTTAACTCTTCGTTGTAGTATAAAGACAATACTAATTTTTCTCGTTCTGGCAGATTATCTATTTCTTTCGCCAATTCACTTTGAAAACCACCTTCTTCAACCAAAGAGTAAGGCGTATTTTCAAATTCAGACTCTGCACTTTCTAAATTATTAGTATCAGAATCTAACATTTCTTCATAGCTAAATAACTGAGTCGACATGGAAGAATGAATCATTTCATGATATTCATCTATACTAATTTCCATGTGAGCCGCAATTTCCACGTCGGAAACTTCACGACCCAGCTTTGCTTCTAATTCTTTAATTGCGTTATTAACTGCCCTGCCATTTCGTCGAACTGAGCGTGGAGCCCAATCCGTTTTTCGCACTTCGTCCATTATGGACCCGCGAATACGAATACCAGCATAGGTTTCAAAGCTAGCACCTTTTGTTGATTCAAAACGCTTATACGCTTCAATCAAACCCATCATGCCAGCTTGAGTTAAATCATCTACATCAACACTATCTGGTAAACGCGCCAATAGATGATAAGCAATTTTCTTCACTAAATACCCATACTGCTCAACAATCGAATCTATCGACAGCGTCGCTTTTTTAGAGTATGTGTTATATCCATTCTTGGTCTGCATAAAATATTCTAAGCAACCTTTACTATTTAAGTTAGTTGCGCCAAGTCACTGTACTACATAGTTTGACGTAACGCTTTCAGTAATAACATATTTTTACTAACTACCATACTTTAATGAGCCATATAACTGACTATAGTGTTCTGCTGTATAAACAGCCCTACTAATCAGGTTATGTGCTCTTGCTGGCTCAATATCATCCGGTATACGTTGACCATCTGCTATATATACAACAGGTAAACCTTCTTCAATAACTACACTAATTGCCTCACCAAGTGAAGCAGATTCATCTAGCTTACTCAAAACACAACCATCTAACTGTACTTGTGAATAAACGTCGACAACCGTTTTTAATACTTGCCGTTGACTAGTACAAGGCAGTACTAAAAGTTTCTTCAATCCAGACCGAGCTCTTTTCATCATTAATAGTTGTCGCTCTAGATTTGAATCTCTTGGATTCATACCAGCAGTATCAACAAGAACCAATGAATAATTTGAATACTTAGCCAAAACTTCATTTAAGTCTGAATATTCATTAACCACTTCTACAGGAACATTCAGAATACGACCAAATGTTCGTAATTGCTCATGGGCTGCAATTCGATAAGTATCCGTCGTTATTAACACAACCCCATCAGAACCATGTTTTAAAACATGCTGTGCAGCGATTTTACCAATTGATGTTGTTTTACCAACGCCGGTAGGCCCCATAAAAGCAATACAGCCACGAAGTTCTGATGTATTAGAACGGACAGGAATGTAATCAGCCAAATGAGCCAATAGACGATTCCAATCATCCTCACGGTCTTTTAAATCAATATCATCTATCAATCTAGACACAACAAAATCAGACAACCCAAGCCCTTTGAGTTTTCCACGTATTCTGGACTCAACACCGGCCACTTTAGAAGAGGTACCATTTTCCGTCTGCTGTCGCTGTTCAAGAATTGCTCGCACGCTTTGAAGCTCTAGCTCCATATCTCGCAATTGCTTAGCACTTTCAGCGTTTCGTATTGATAAAGCCTCCTCCAACCGAGGATCTTCTTTATCATCCGACAATGGTGGCATTTCAATCTTTGAAGTAGATGTTTTTTTCTGGTGCGAAGTGCCATTCGACTCAGAATGCGTGTGCTGCTTGGCTTTCTCAATACGCTCTAAATACTCTGAACTAGGATCGACATACTTATTAGACCTAGGCTCTGGCGATCGTTTAGATGCCATACTAGAAGGCAATGAGCCATCGTAATCCAAAGCGGCTACAATCTCTATCTCACCTGTAGGGAGACGTTGATTTGATAAAATGACAGCATCAGGACCTACAGCATCACGAACTTTTCGTATCGCTTGCCGCATGTCAGGAGCTCGAAACCGCCTAATTTGCATGAATAACTTAATCCTTCCAGTATATTTTTCTTACAAATCCATAGCTTACCCGAAAGATTCAAATAAATATAGATACAATTAATTACATTTATCCTTAAATCTATTGGCCAATTACTCCCACAACAGTAATACGTTTATGGTCTGGAACCTCTTGATAAGAAAGAACTGACATATTCACCATACCATAACGCATAAAACGAGCCAACATAGGTCGTATAGGAGCAGAGACGATTAAAATTGGCGTATTCCCCATTGCTTCTTGCTGTTCAGCAGATTGACGCAATGAGTTCTGCAACTCTTCAGCCATTTGAGGCTCAAGTATAAGCGCTTCCTCATTTTTAATTCCCGATTGCTGACTCTGTTGAACCGTTTGCATCAACATTTTTTCCAACTGAGGTTCTAACGTCAATACTGGAATTTCTTCTACACCGTCTGCCAACGTCTGGATAATAAGTCGAGATAATGACGTTCGAACAGCCGCAGTCAATATCATAGGGTCTTGAGTTTTAGGCTGAACCCCCATAATAGCTTCAGCGATGGTACGCATATCACGTAGCGGCACACCTTCTATCAAAAGATTTTGTAAAATCTTTAAAAGCACACTCAAGGGAACTGTATTTGGTACCAACTCCTCAGCTAATTTAGGGTTATACTGTTTCAACAAACTCAGTAGTTGCTGAACTTCGTCATGACCAATTAATTCATAAGCATGTTTATGCATAATCTGGTTAATGTGTGTAGCCACAACAGTACTAACATCAACAACCGTATAACCATAAGTTTGAGCTTGGTCTCTTTTCTTCGGATCAATCCACACTGCATCAAGACCAAACGATGGATCTTTACCAGGCACTCCATCGACCGTACCAAATACCTGCCCAGGATCGATAGCCAAATCTTTATCAGGGTGAACCTCTGCCTCAGCTAAACTCACCCCCATCAATGTAACGCGATAAGCATTCGGCATTAAATCTAAGTTATCTCGAATATGCACACTCGGAACCAAAAAACCCAAATCTTGAGACAACTTCCGGCGGACGCCCTTTATTCTTGCCAACAACTCACCACCTTGAGTTTTATCAACCAAGGGAATCAAGCGGTAACCCACCTCCAAACCAAGCATATCCACCGGGGCAACATCATCCCAACTTAAATCTTTCATTTCAGCCGGCACGGCTTTATCCGATGATGCCTTCCCAGTTGCAGCTGTTGATTTCTTCGGTGTTTGTTTTTTTCGATATTCAAGGAAGTAAGCAAGCCCACCAATACATGCAGCTAGAGACAAAAATGAAAAATGAGGCATACCAGGAACGATGCCCATAATAGTCATCACACCTGCAGCAACATATAGGGCTTTTGGAGAACCAAACATCTGCTTAACAATTTGCGAGCCCATGTCTCCAGTTTCATTAACTCGAGTAACCATGATAGCGGCAGCAGTAGAAAGCATAAGTGATGGTAACTGAGCAACCAAACCGTCACCAATAGTTAAAAGTGAATAACGCTCTATTGCCTCTGTGAATGAGAGATCATGTTGCGCCATACCAATAGATAAACCGCCAATAATATTAATACCGAGTATTAACAAACCAGCAATGGCATCACCCTTTACAAACTTAGAAGCACCGTCCATAGAACCGTAAAACTCAGCTTCTGACGAAATTTCTATACGACGAGTTTTGGCTTGCTCAGCATCAATCATGCCTGCATTTAAATCAGCATCAATTGCCATTTGCTTACCCGGCATTGCGTCCAAGGTAAAACGTGCACTTACTTCAGATATACGTCCGGCACCCTTTGTTACTACTGCAAAGTTAATAATCATCAAGATTGCAAAGACAACAAAACCAACAACATAGTTACCGCCAATAACCACTTCACCAAATGCCTGAATTACCTTACCAGCAGCATCACCGCCTTCATGGCCATTCAACAACACCACTCGCGTTGAAGCTACGTTTAACGCCAATCGCATCAAAGTGGAAACAAGCAATACAGTTGGAAATACCGCAAAATCCAAAGGACGCATCGAATAAATTGCGACAAGTAAGACCACGATTGCTAAAGCAATATTAAAAGTAAAAAGAACATCCAATAAAAAAGCGGGAATAGGTAAGATCATCATTGCCAAGAGAGACAACAACAAAATCGGAATACCTAAATTCCCACTAAAAATACCTTGAACTTGTCCTGCAATACGACCACGGTCAAAATTCACACTACAATCCTATAGAAAAACAACAAGACACGATCAGCTTCCATCCCACCTAAACTCATCAGGCACATCCAAGTCTGGCATCACTTCCGGTCTTGGCGCTCCAGTACGAGCATTACGTAATTGATAAACATACGCCAACAACTGAGCAACAACTTTAAATAGCCCCTGAGGAATTTCATCACCAACCTCAGTGTGATGATATATGGCTCGCGCCAGCGCTGGGGATTGTATCACAGGGATATCATAGTGATTGCCAACTTCTCGAATTTTCAACGCAATAAAATCACCACCTTTTGCAAGTAGAACAGGGGCTTCACCGCCAGCCTGATCATACGTTAAAGCAACAGAAAAGTGTGTAGGGTTTGTTATAATAACATCGGCTTTAGGCACATCAGACATCATTCGACTCATCGCCGCCTGCCTTTGCATTTGTCGAATACGCCCCTTAACCAAAGGATCGCCCTCTTGTTGTTTGAATTCGTCTTTTACCTCTTGCTTGGTCATTTTAAGCTTTTCTTTGTGAGACCAAATTTGAAAAGGGACATCAATGGCAGCAATCAAGGCTAAGGCCAAGGCTACAAATATAAAAGACCAAACTACAATATCAATACCATGAGCTATAGCTAATTGAATAGATTGAAATGTTAGGCCTAAGGTTTCAGGTAAAAAAAAGTTCAGAACCACAAAAGCAACAAAACCGACCAGAGTCACCTTAGCAATTGATTTAAATAACTCAACTAAGGATTGCACCGAAAACATTCGCTTCAAACCAGCAATAGGATTCAATTTACTCAACTTAGGAGTCAAAGGTTCCCAAGAAAAATTCAATCCCCCCAAAGCAATACTACCAATAATACCTGCCACCGCTAAAACAGACATAAGCAATACCATAGAATCCATCATAGTCACCACAGACTGATAGAGGTGAAAAATCATCCGACTAAAGTCAAAAACATCTTCTCTTTCTATAATAAAGTTGAAATCAAATAAAGTCGCAAGATCGCGAACCAACAAGGTTCCAGTTGCATAAATAGTTGCTGCAGCGACAATCAATAAAAGCGCAGAACTTAAGTCCTTAGAACGAGGGAGATTACCTTTATTACGAGCATCCTGAAGTTTCTTACTACTGGCACCTTCGGTTTTTTCACTACCGTCTTCATTTTCAGCCATTCAAATGAATCCCCCAAGTTGTCTTCATCCAGTCAATAATTTCCGCAAAAAAGAGTAAATAAATACTTAAGAATTCATCCAACATAACCCAGAAAAAGAACAAAGAGAATAGCATTATAATGGGAAAGCCAAGTGCAAAAATATTTAGCTGAGGAGATGCCTTGGCTACAACACCAAATGACAAGTTAATGACTAATACTGCAATCGCCAAAGGCAAAACAATAAGCAACGCCTTTTCAAACATCCAACCACCAAGAAGCACTAATTGCCAGTAGCGCTGACTATCAAAACCACCACCAATTGGCCAATAATTAAAACTCTCCGCCAGATATTCGATCATCACCAAATGACCATTCGTTCCGAGAAAAGCCAACGCCACCATAGATAAATAGTACTGACCTAATGTTGCAACCGAAATACCGTTTGCAGGGTCATTAGACATAGCAAAACCAAGCCCCGCTTTCATCGCAGCCAACTGCCCAGCTAGAGAAAATAGCTGAAACAGAATAGTCACAACAAAACCCAATACAAAGCCGATCACTAACTGCTCCGCAATCAACACAATATAAGCAGGAGAAATAGGGTCATGATTAGGGACATTAACAATTGGCGTCACTATGATCGCGACAAGAAAGGAAAATACGATACGCACTCGCGTACTAACTAGGCGACTACCAATAAGCGGTAACGCCATAAAAAAGGCGCCAATGCGAAAAAAAGGCAAAAGAAAACTGATCGTTAAAGTTAATAGTTGGTCAGGATTAAGCTCTAACATCAGCCTATTATCATAGGAATATTAATGAATAAACCGGTCGTAAAATCCATTAATTTCGTTAAAATCCATGGACCCAACTGCATGATAACCAAGATGGTGACAATCAACCTAGGAAGAAAAGAAAGTGTCTGCTCGTTAATTTGAGTTGCTGCTTGAAATACACTCACCATCAAACCAACCAACAAACTTGGCAGCATGACAGCACCAACAATCAATACAATAAGATAAAAGCCTTGCCCATATAAATCTAAAACCACTTGAGGATTCATAGCTAAATCCCGAAACTCGCCGCTAATGTTCCCATAATCATAGACCAACCATCGACCATGACAAAGAGCATAATTTTAAAAGGCAAAGATATAATGATAGGTGACAACATCATCATACCCATAGCCATCAAAACACTGGCTACCACCATATCTACAATCAAGAATGGAATAAAAATCATAAAACCAATCTGAAAGGCTGTTTTTAGTTCACTCGTAACAAAGGCAGGCATTAGAATAGTAAATGGAAGTGTTTCTAATGATTCAATCGTACCTTCTCGACCAGCCAACTTAACAAAAAGAGCAATATCATCTTCTCTTGTTTGTGCCAACATAAAGTCTCTCATCGGAACCGATGCCGCTTCGACCGCTTGATAAGAAGTCATTTCTTCTTTGAGATAGGGTTGCAAGGCGACTTCATTCACCTTATCCAACGTTGGCGTCATAATGAACAAGGTTAAAAATAAAGCCATCCCTATCATAATCTGATTTGATGGAGTCTGCTGAAGACCAATTGCCTGACGTAAAATTGCCAAGACAATAATAATACGGGTAAAAGCTGTCATCATTATAAGGGCCGTCGGTAAAAACGTCAGTGCCGTCATAATAAAGAGAATTTGCAAAGAAACCGTGTAGTCTTGACTGCCGTCTGCGTTAGTAATCACTTTTAACGCAGGCAACCCCACCTCAGCCCAAGAAACAGCTGGAAATGCTAAAAGCAGGAAGATAACAAAACGAATCACTCAGTATCCCCATTGCCTTGCCGACCACTTATACCCTCTTTATCTACTTCATCCATGACAGAAGCAAAACTTTTAGGCTTGGGTGACATAGTTTTAATATGCGTAATTGCATTTGCCGTAACACCAATAAGCATACGCTCACCCTCAACCTCTACAAGCATGAGTTTTTCTTTCGCGCCTAGAGATTGAACACTTACCACTTTAATGTCCGCTTGCCCCAACTTCATTTGAGCAAATTGAAAGCGCTTCATTAACCAAACGCAAGCAGGGATGAAAGCAATAATAAAGACCAAAGAAACAACAACCTTCCACAAAGACGAAGTGGCTGACGCTTCCTGTATACCTGTGGCATGCAAGTACGACGCTGCCGTAAAAGATACGGCAGCAATAAAATATCGATAAAGAAAAGAAAAAATCAAACTTGGGCTACTTCAATCTTCTAATACGCTCACTAGGACTTACAACATCCGTCAAACGGATACCGTACTTATCATTCACTACAACCACTTCACCATGAGCAATTAAGGTACCATTAACCAATACATCCAAAGGCTCACCAGCAAAACGATCAAGCTCCACAACAGACCCCTGAGTTAGCTGCATTAGGTTGCGAATCGCGATTTCCGTGTTTCCCAATTCCATAGAGAGAACCACTGGAATATCCATAATTAAGTCAAGATCAGAACCAACGCCACCATTTGGTACCGCAGGATTCGAAAGCGTCTCAAGCTTAACCGGTTCGACTTGTTCGGTCATAGCGGCAGCCCATTCATCTTCGAGACCTTCGCCTTCTCCATCAGTCTCGCCAGCTTCAGACATTGCTGCCGCCCACTCGTCCGCTAAACCTTCATCCATTCCTTCTTGATCTGGAGATTGTTCTTCTGCCATGCTACTTAGTTACCTTCGTTTTAAAACTTTCTTCCATTTGCACCGAATAGTGCTCATTACTTACGCCCAGCTTGCCTTTAAAGGTCGGAACATTATTTGCCCGAACAGTAACAAACTCCGGCATTTCTACAGGAATAACATCACCCACTTTAAATTTCAGCACTTCGCCTAAGGAGATTTTTCGATTCACGACATTAACCGTTAAATTAACATCTATATCTTTCACATCCTGCTCTAAAGATTTCCCCCAACGGTCATCTTTTTCATCCACATCACTCTGAACACCAGCATCAAGCAATTCACGCACAGGTTCAATCATAGAGTAAGGTAAAGTAATATGAAGTTCACCGCCACCACCATCAAGTTCAATGTGAAAAGTTGATACAACAACCACTTCACTTGGACTCACGATATTTGCCATCGCAGGATTAACTTCTGAACTAATATATTCAAGCTCAAGCTTCAGCACTGGAGCCCAAGCTTCAGTCAAATCAACAAAAACCTGCTCCAGCATAAGTTGGACGATACGAATTTCTGTTGGCGTAAACTCTCGACCTTCGATTTTAGCGTGACGTCCATCACCACCAAAAAAGTTATCAACCAGTTTAAAAACTAGCTTTGCATCTAATATAAAAAGAGCTGTGCTTCTTAACGGCCTAAACTTAACCAAATTTAAACTTGTTGGAACATAAAGAGTATGAACATATTCACCAAACTTCATAACCTGTAAACCGCCGGAAGAAACATCAGCAGTACGACGAAGCATATTAAATAAACTAATACGTGTATAACGAGCAAAACGTTCGTTAATCATTTCCAGCGTAGGCATTCGCCCACGAACAATACGCTCTTGACTGGTAATATCGTAAGAAGCTACACCATTAGCATCTCTATTATCTTCCTCTACAGGTTTTTCATCCGCACCATGTAAGAGCGCGTCTATTTCGTCCTGCGATAAGAGATCTTGAGCTGACATAATTATTACTGCATCACAAAGTTAGTAAACAACACATGATCGATACCGCCTTGACCAGTTTCCTGCTCAAGAATGCCATTGATTGCGTCAGTTGAAGCTTGCTTTAATGCAATCTTTCCTTCTGCTGTCTGTAAATCAGAGAAAGATTGGCTAGAAAATAGCAAGACAAGGCTATTCCTAATCAATGGCATATGCAGTGTAACAGCATTAATTTGAGCTGCATCTTTTGACATTACGGTCATATTCAACTGAATATACCTCTGCCTACCATCAACCATAAAATCGACAACAAAGACGGGATCCAAAGATAAGTAAATGGACGGTTCATTTGTTAAATCAATTTCAACATCATCACCACTAAACAAAAAGAAGTAAGCTGACGCTCCACCACCAAGCAACACTAATAGCAGAAGACCAATAATGATAAGTTTTTTCTTACCACCAGACTTTCCCTCTTCTGTACCGATATCTAAACCGTCTTCTTCAGCCATACAACAAACCTTAGGTATATCAAATTCTTTATATAGAGCGCGAACTACACTCTCGTATACTAGTAATCTTCTATTCTACAAAGAATCAAACATAGCACCATCAATTTTCTTAGTTTTTAAGCATAGTAATCAACACCTGAGGCAGAAACATAGGATAAATTGCTTGAGATAAGCTCATCACTAACCTCATCTGCAACAATATCATTTCGGTTATGCGTATCTCGCTCCATTTGTTTCTGTGCGCCTGAAGCGTCTTGCTGCGACACATCTACATCCGCTTTACTTAAATCCATACCCTGCTGTGCAAGCATATCACGCAACCTGCTCATTTGACTCTCCAACAAATCTCGAGCTTGTGGTGTGGCTGCGAGAAAGCTCACTTGAGTATTGGAGTCATTATCAACTGATATTTTAACAGTTAAGCTACCTAACTCAGGTGGATCCAATCTAATATGAGCGGTATGGCCGCCATCTCTAGCCACCCAAGCGACCTTCTGACTCATCTCACTAGCCCACCCAGGGTGACTTGGTGGCAAACTCATTGTTAGATTCGACTGAGCAGTACTTACTGGTGCGGCCGATACATTTATACCAGACGCCAAACGGTTTATGCCATTATTTTGTAATGAGCTATTTAAACCGCCAGTTCCATTATCATCACTCACTCTACCATCAACTTGCGTAGACATTCGACCAATCATGGCTTCCTGCTCTTTTTTACGCAACTCAATAGGCTCATCTATTAAAACCCCATCTTCATTTAAGAACGGATCTACAGAAACTTCCTCAGAAGTGATGGCTGAATTATTTAATGATGAAGATAATCCGGAATCTGAGCCTGTACCTTTATTCATAGAAGCAGCAAACAAACCTGTTGCAGCCGCTCCCGCTTTAACACTATCCAATGCTGCAGTTGCTTCAGGGTTCACTTGAGCCGCTTTGGAAGCGGACGCATCCATCTGAGATAACACCCAAGACAACTGACCTCCGCCTTCACTTTCTACAAATTCAGATTCGCCTGATTCATTCGACAAACCAGAAGTCACTTCGTCACCACTTAACGCTATGCTATTTATTGCATTCGGCGAAGAAATTACTTGGGGAGCAGCGACTGTTAATCCAGCCCCAATAGAGTTTATAACTAAATCGGGCTCTTCAGTTTCGGCTGTTAATGGTATATCTCCCTGAGCATATGCATCAGTACCAACAAGAGAAGACGATCTTACTACATCAGGATTAACATTAGGCTGTAATTGAAGTGAATCACTAGAACTAACAGCCTGAATGCCATCATTATCAACAACATCCGACGTTAACTCAGCTTGCGACATTTTTTCAGAACCAACAAGCATTGCGGAAGCACTCTTTAAAGAGCCTTTAGTCGCATCTTTTACACCTTCAAATTGGACAGAGCTATCATCTGTCGCGCTAACAACCGCTTGAGAAACTACAGGCAAAGCTGCCTCTTCTAAATTTATCAAGTTGTCAGTATCCATTTCTGGATTTTTGGTTAGAACCTTTTTTTCATCAAGGTTTTCACCTGAATCTGTCGTAGTAGATAGCAAAGCAACGGTATCCAATGAATCAGTAGGTGATAAAGGAACACCGTCTTCAATGAGCTCAACATCGACATTAGATACAGGAGATAGATCGCCATTCGACTGCAAAACCTTGCCGCTTGATTCTGAACTAGAAACTGAAATACTCGATGTCTCAGAGCTATTTTTTGAGGGCAATGGTGTTTCATCAACATCTGAAACACTATTCGCTTTATGAACTTTAGTGTCTTCAGACTTAGAAGTTAAAGAAGGTTTTGATTCCGACTCAGAAGCCCCTTGAAAAGCCCCTGATACATTGGTTTTCCTAGGATCTAGATCGGCCTTAGCTTTATTGAAATCGCGCCCAAAAGCAGCTCCATTATCCGCAGAAGCTTGAGCTATTTTTGTACCTTTATTTGGCACACTTGAAGATAGGGGCAACACCGTATTTGATTCTGTTCGCATAATTTCCTCCAACGATAAAGAAGACTATGCAATAGAGAGGCCAATCTAGGAATCTCCCCCAACTCGCCAATGATAATGCGCTGTTACGGCACTACCACCCTTAGAAAATTCCAGTTTATGACAGAGCTGCTCTAATAAAGCTAAACCACGATTATAAAGTAATTCAGTATTAGACATATCATAATTCACATTTTTGAAATCAAAGCCTGAACCACTGTCTTCAACATATAAAATAAGTGTCCGATCATTTTGATCAGATTCCACCCTTATTGAAATTCTCACATAACCACTTTTCAGGCTCGCAAGATTTCGTTCACGCTCTTCATAATATCGCGCAAAACCATCACTGGAATCTTTTTTATCCGAACTTAATTTCAATACACCATGCTCAAGAGCATTTGAATACAACTCAGACAGAATCATAAAAACCTGACTTGAAAAGCTACTCAACCCTGGTACAGTCGTCAGAATCTGCAAAACGTATGGCAAAGGGTCTGTGTTGCGTAATGAATCTGCATTAAGAACATACTCAAATGAAAAATCTGCTGGTGCCTCATCATGACCTCTAGAGACATCATTCTCAGGCGAATCAATACCGATATTTGAATCTAAACGCACATTTAGGCAAGAAATATCATCGTGAGGATTTTTTAATACCCCTTCTTGCTCCAACTGCTCTGTTAACCACTGAAGAGATTCAGCACCATTAACCTGCCCATCATATAAGGGTTGTAAAATAGAATGGCAAAACATATTACCTGAGGCATCCTGCGCTTCATAAACACCATCAGAAAATGCCATCAACCTATCTCCAGAAGTAAAAGATACAGTATCGATCTGGCACCCAAACGCATCAGGAGGCAATACTCCCAAAGGTAGATTATTTGAACTTAACCTCGTTGGCTTACTTTCATTCTGTGAAAAAAACAGTAAATCAGGCAACCCACCATTCCAAACCTCAATACTTTTATTATTAACCTTAATATCAATAAAAGCTGCACTGCAAAACATATTTGCCGGTAAAACACTTTTAAGACGAGCATTTATCTTGGGGATAATCTGACGCATCAAAAAGCCTTTTTTAGTCCAATCAAAAAATATGTCTGCAAGAGGAATTGCACCAATTGCGGCAGACAAACCGTGACCTGTAAAGTCACCTAATAAAATATGCATTCCACCATTTGGCTTATAAGCCGCCAAAATAACATCCCCATTAAAAGTATGAGAACCATAATGAAGAGTGGATATAGCAACATCTTTTAAACAATTTGAATGGGTAATATTTTCATAAACAACTTTAGCTACTTCTTGGTCATGAAGTAGTTTTTCATTATATTTAGACATTGCATCACGCTGCTCTTCAAGCGTTTTTTGCATAACTAAAAGCTTAATAATGGCGTTTAATTTAGCTGTAATCAAAGCAGGACTGTAAGGCTTGGAAATAAAATCTGTACCACCAACCCGCAAGCAATTAGATAAAGAAATAGAGTCAGTGACGCCAGAAAGAAAAATAATCGGAATAAATAAATCACCAGCCTTTTTTTGGATATCTAATGCAGCCTCCCAACCATTTTTATGGGGCATTTTGACATCCAGACAAACCAATTGAATTGCCTTAGGGTCAAATTTATTAACAGCATCTAAACCATCTACAGCGGATACCACGTTATGACCCAACTGACTAAGCATTGCTTTTAGCAAAACGCGATCAGAAGGATTGTCATCAGCGATCAATATGGTTAAAGCTTGCTCCATCACCATCATTCAGCAATATCAAAGAGTCGGTGGAAATTAGCAATTTTGAGAATATCCGCGATAGCGTCATTCACTCCCGTTAAACGAATCAAAGGCTTATCTCCGCCTGCATGATCTCTAAGTAATAACAACATCCCAAGAGCTGAGCTATCCAAATAACTTACTTGGGCTAAATCAACCTCATAAGACTTAGCCTTTTCAGCAATACTAAATGCCTCTTTAAATGCCTTATAACAACTGTAGTCAAAACGCCCTTTTACATGAATTGCTAAGCATTCTGTTTTTTTATCAAAAAAGCATTCAAGCACAAATCTACACCTCAATTCATGATGAGAAATTACAATTCATTCCATTCATCATTTAATTTCTCAACTGTTGCGCCATTAGCGTCAGCGCTCTTATCCTTGGAAATACCTGGTGCCGTTTTTGCCATTAACTCATGAATTCGTTCAACCATATCATTGATTGAATCTCTCGCCCTATCCAGCCTTGCCACACCAACACTTCGATCTGACTGCAATAATGATAGAGTAGAATCCGCCATGGATCTCATTTCTTCAATATGACTTTGCACCTTGCTAATATCATGCTCTAAATCAATTGAGAAACGACGACGAACACTTTCACCTTCCCCTTCTGTAGCCGAAAGACTAGACAACACGCCGGCTCTCACTTCATTAAGACAACGATCAACGTCACTCAACAAGAAAACATCAGAAGAAAGGTCTTTCTCAACTAAAGCCAAACGCTGCAGAACCAATTCATAACCCAATATCAATGAGTCCCTGACTTGCTCAGACAACCAAGCCATATCATTAAGCTCAACTTGAAAACCTTCAGGCAACCCATTATCAATAGCAATAACGTCACTTCCTAGTGTTTCATTGTGGGCCGTTGTTTCGTCAATTAGGGATGCTATTTGTTGTAATTTAGTAATTTTTTCAAGGGAATTTGTTTGTGACAACACCTCTTCCAAAGTAGTAAAGAGCATTACCACTTTCCGTCGCACAATCTCCAGAGATCGAGCAAAACCAATGTAAGGAGAGTCACTTCTTAATAATCGAACAGGAATATCCCAAACATCTTGCTCCATCAATTTTAGACTATGATGCAAGACATCAAGCTCTGCCCTTTCTGATTTTGGCTTAATAGAAATAAGACGCTGCAAACTTTCAACCTCTGATTCTAAACCAAACTCAAAAGGGTGAGTTTCCAACCAATAAACACCATCAGATAAGTTGAGTTGCATCCCTTCCTTAGCAAATAAAACAGAGTCTGCTACACGCTCGCCGATAGGATCATCAAGTCCAGAATCAATATTAAAAATAGTTTCAAAAAAGGAAGTATTTCTAAACCAAAGTCGCTCAGCGCCAGCACTCAACCAAGCAATATCACCTTCATTATTTATAACAAAGAAGGGCTCATCAATTTTAGCTAAGGTTTTTTCAATTAAATTAAGGCTTTCATTTAGATGGTTGATATCAAAATTTCTAGAAGCCAATTCATTATCAATGAAATGACTTAAATCTGTAAATTCATCCGTAACATTACGAGGAGGCGTGACCAGAGCATGACCGTGTTTATGGTGATCTAAAATATAATGCAAACTTGAAAAACCAGATCGCAATTGTCGATTAAACCCTACTGACATAACAACAATAACGAAGCCAATAAAAAGTAAAATCCCAATCGGAGCCCAAATTAATCTTTCAATAAATACTTGCCGTTCATAATCTAAATCAACACCTATCTGCAAAAGTTCATCACCCAAAACTTCAAGTTTTTCAACAGACAGATAAACCAATTTCCGCTCTTCGTCTAACAAAGGGGCAACGTCTAACTCTCTTTGCGCTAGCCGTTCCAACAATACAAAGGTATCAGACAAATTTATTTCAGTTGCTAATTGGAAGTCTGCGACTTTACTTTCAATTAATCGATATTCACTAATTAACATTTGATGTAGATGGCTTAAAGATGACATAGACGCACTATCAACATACGCTAGTTTATCTTCTACCAATAATAGCTCCAACCAATGCTCTTCGGCATGATGAACAACACTTAAGAGTTCATTCAACTCCTCTTGTTGAACATTCTGCTTTTCCAGATTCATGCTCATCAGCATATACAATCCAGCAAAGGCTAATAACAGCAAAAACAACAGAGCTACAACGCTTTTCTGCAAGCGACTAGTCAATTCTTTTCTTGGCACACTAATCGGTGAATGTTGTGTATTCATAGTTAATAATCACTTTCAAGCTAATGATGAAGATGTCTTAACGCCAGTAACAAAGGATACATAATTCTTTTTATTCAGAACAAAGTTATCTGGCAAAGAAGCAAAACAATTTCTTTTATCTCTATAACCAACCTTAATGACACTTTCTCTAGTCACATAGTCAGCTTCCTGTACGTCACACCCACTGGGTAACGAGTCAAGCCAATCACAAGATTCAAACGATAAGGCCATTGATTCACCCATCCAATCAAGAATAGCAGAAAAGGCACAATCCCTCTTTTCAACCTCCAAACGTTCGAAGTCCACAGCTGCAAGAGCAACATGATCTACGCAACGCCCATCGTGAATGAATAGCGATTGAACCTGAAGACTACTATCAAAGCATTCAAAAGAATAAAGATTCCCGTAAGGCACAACAGAAGAGACCAATTGCGCTTCAATCCAAATAGACCGCCCCCCACTACGCCTTGGTAGTAACCACTTCTCGAAGAAGATTCCGAAACATTCTTTTCTATGGGGAAATCCGTTAAGGGAATACTATCCATGCCCAACAACCAAGGCTCAGCGATTGATTCATTCGCTTTAGTTAACCAAATGTTTTTAATAAAAGACGAGGGTGACATTATCTGCGCACTTACACCTTCAATTTCACGTAAAGTAAGAAAAGGGACAGCGAAATATCGTCCTGCCTGATTAATAACCAATACATTACTTATCTGTCTAGGCAATAAACAAAAAGCATTTTCACTTAGAATAGAAAAGGGCAAATCCAAAACAATTTCAACTTCAATACCTTCCAATTCGAACCACAAAGCACCATCGATAGAATAAATGTCTTTTTCTGAAATAAGATAAGAGCCAATACACTCCTGCTTGTCAAATACAAACCGGCCTGAACAAGTACTTATCTCATACAGAAAGTAAGGTAAAAAATCTTTACCCAAACACCCCAAATAAGAAAAACTTGATAGTTCTGTGTCTACCCTTCTAGATGCCGCATAAAGAAACCCTGAATGACGCACTGGAAAACAGGTTAGTGATTTATCACACTCCAATAAGCCCATATTTCCATCGAAAGGAACAAGTCGATGTATTTCATTAACAATAGAGTAATCAGAAGTAAACAAAGCACCAAACGGCTGATAAAACGAAGACTTAAATTGATGCTCAAACAAATTCAAAAGATCGTATCTTGAGCTTCGCATCATAGTGTTATTTTGAAAAAGAGGTAAAAAACTTAACGCACACAAATCTCTTAACGATCTATCTTCACTTGTTGAGACGATACGCCATTTAAAACTAGGAAAACGTGACTGTAACCATTGGATAGACTGAACACTAAATAGCTTAAAACGCCCAGATACCGCCCCTCCTTCCACAGAGTCTAAATAAAATGATACTCGCCCGACAGTAGATAGTTTTTTCAAATAAGTATCAACGGTTTGCTCTTTATCGAAGTACCCAAACGCTAGCTGAGCCTCATAATTCAGAAATTCAGGAGTGTGTTTCATTTCACTTTCTGTAGAAATAAGAGTAACCCAACAGGAACGATCTATAGACAACAAAGAGTAAAACTGTTGTACGCGATCCTCACCAAACTGACCAGCAATAGCTATCTGAAAAAGTGCATCGCAGGCAGACATCAAGGCAACATGATAACGATAAAAATAAGGAGAGCCAGAATCTAATAAGTAATCAACACTGGATAAAACGGATGAAAGTCTTTGATAAAAAACATCATCAAGCAAAGAAGCTGAGTTGATAATAGTTTGAAAGGAAACTAGAGATTGATGTAGCCTGTCTAATCCAAGCTGAGGTGAAGTGGCGTAATCATTCAAAGCCATTTCTATTTGAGAAACAGACAAGGAAAAATCAACCAATCCATTACCTTGATACACCATGTCTTATCCTAACAATAAGCTCCGTTGCTTTACAAAACAGCACCAAAACCGTTATCGGGTATTATCCAAAAAACGACGCATTGCAAACTCATCACTTTGACGCTGCTCTTGTTTTGCCTCTATCGCTAACTCAGCTTTATGATTTTTTTCTTTCAACCAATCCATACTTTTTGTTTTAGATCGGGTTTGTAACCAACGACGCATACTCATATCCGCCTGCTGCTCCGACCGTCCGATAGCCGCTTCTTGCTGAGCAATAGCCTGCTGTACGCGGTCAACAAAATGTTGGTAATTCGTTGTTAGATAGGCACTTAAGCCAAGAAGGTTTCGCTCAGATTCATATTGACCCGCGTATTCTTTTAATTCATTAAGCTTTTGAACATCATGTGCCACTTTCGCCTTATCACGAGCTAACTGCTGCGCAGCGGAATCTTCCTTACGCTTTGCAAGATCTACTAAAATTTGCATTCGCTGTGACTTTTTCATGGGGGACTCATCTAGAAATTAGTTAAATAGTAGACTTTTTTGTAAGTGATCGTCTACTGCCCTTTTGTCATTGCTGTTACTAGAGCTTCTAAACTTTGATCAATTGTAAAACTTTCAGATAAGGACTGTTGTAAAAAACTGCGTATTTCAGGCATCTGAATAATTGCCTGATCCAGGTCTGGATCACTGCCTTTAGCATAAGCACCGACAGAAATGAGATCCTGATTTTGTTGGAATTTAGAATAAAGCTGCTTCACTCTCATCGCGCCATATAAATGATCTTCACTGACAATTTGAGGCATAGCACGAGAAATAGAAGCCTCTATGTCAATAGCGGGATAATGCCCCTCTTCAGCAAGGCGACGAGACAACACAATGTGACCATCCAAAATTGCTCTCGATGCATCAGCAATAGGATCTTGCTGATCATCACCTTCAGTCAATACCGTATAAAAGGCTGTAACTGAACCACTGCCTTCACGACCATTACCTGCTCGCTCGACAAGTTGGGGTAATTTAGAAAATACTGAGGGTGGATAACCCTTTGTTGCAGGTGGCTCACCAACAGAAAGTGCAATTTCACGCTGCGCCTGAGCATAGCGAGTCAATGAGTCCATTAGGAGTAAAACATTTTTACCTTGATCCCGATAATACTCAGCAATACGTGTTGCAAGCATAGCGGCGCGCAGTCGCATTAAAGCAGAATCATCAGCAGGTGAGGCGACAACGACGGAGCGAGACAAACCTTCCTCACCCAATATTTGATCAATAAACTCTTTTACTTCTCGGCCACGCTCACCAATCAAACCAACTACTGTAATATCAGCTTCAGTAAAGCGGGTCATCATCCCCAACAACATACTTTTACCAACACCACTCCCTGCAAAAAGCCCTAATCTCTGCCCTTTACCAACCGTCAATAAACTATTAATCGTTTTGATACCCACATCTAGTGGTTCACTAATTGGCTTTCTTTGTAGCGGGTTAATGACGTCACCATGAAGACTTACTGAATCTTTTGTCTTAATTGGTCCTTTACCATCAAGCGGCTTGCCAAGACCATTTACCACTCGACCAAGCAACTCATCACCAACTGGCATTAAACTATCTTCAAGTAAAGGACGAACCCTTGCCCCAGGTGAGATACCCTCTATAGCTTCAGTTGGCATAAGATAAGTTAGGTCTCCAGTAAAGCCAACGACTTCTGACTCCACCCATCGATCTTTTCTTACCTGAACAGAACAGCGGTCACCAAGTGCAACAATACAACCCACGGCTTCCATGGTTAAACCAACCATACGAGTGACCTTACCTTCCAATTGAGGCGGTAAAGAAATAGGCGAAACACCTTTAAGCTTGTTTAAACGCTCTTGGAGGGTAGACACAGATCACCCCTGATCAGAAGAGGAAAGATGACGTAATTCATTACACACAGCATCAAGGCGCTGCTCAACTCGACCATCTATATGGAAGGATTTAGAATCAATCACAAAACCACCATTTATTAGAGAATCATCACCTTCTGTTTGCAGTATCAATCTGTCCTTAACTCCTAAATCATCTAGAACAGAAATGTCATCAGGGTGAAGTCGTAGCTTAATACGACCTTCGTATTCACCAATTTCATCAAACACTCTAGAAAGTTGCTCTTTCAGCACTTTCCGACCATCTTCATTCATTTTGGAAAGGCATACATTCTCAATCATTCGAACCATAGATTGATACAATATATCTTCTGCAGCGGCGCGACTGTCTTCCAGAGGTTGAGTAATTTCTTTGGTAATATTTGTTAATAAAGTTTCAACCGTTTCCAATTGAACTTGAGCTTCAGCTTTTGCCTGCGCTCTGCCTTCCTCTAATCCAGCAGCAAGACCTTCATTATGACCTTTCTCAAAACCATCAACCTCACCTTTCGCAAAACCATCAGAATGACCTTTTTCATGACCTTCCTCTTCACCCTGAATAAAACCTTCCTCATAAGCAGCAGAGCGGATTTCTTCCAATTGGGAGGCCGTCAAGGGTTCGTAGACCAAAGAGTCTTGGTCCACCTCTTCGGTGATAACAACATCATCTTTTTGGACTAGAATCGCAGGACCAGTTTCATTACGTGACTTACTGCTATCAAGGTGAGGAAGTTCCCAACGCTCATAAGCGGTTAACTTACGTTCGTTTTTTTCATCTTTTGGGTCAGTCATATTTTAACTAAACCATCTGCTCAGAACCGCCACCGAGAACGATATCTCCGTTATCAGCAAGACGTCTGGCAACAGCCAATATTTCTTTCTGAGCCACTTCAACTTCACTAACGCGAACAGGACCTTTTGCTTCCAGATCATCTTTCAGCATATCAGCAGCGCGAGAAGACATATTTTTGAAGATTTTTTCCTGCATATCCGGGTCAGCGCCTTTTAATGCAAGAATCAAGGTCTCAGATTCTACTTCACGAAGAATAACCTGTATTCCACGATCATCCACCTCAAGAAGGTTATCAAAGACAAACATCAAGTCTTGGATAGTATTCGCCAAATCTTCATCGACATCACGAATAGACTCCATCAATTCAGACTCCACGGAGCTTTCAATGAAGTTCATAATATTTGCCGCTGTACGTACGCCGCCAATCGTTGTGGATTGAGTAGATTGATTGCCAGAGAACTGACGCTCAAGGATATCATTCAACTCTTGCAATGCTGCTGGCTGAACTGTTTCTAATGCCGCCACCCTCAATACAATATCAAGTCGAACCCGCTCATCGAAGTTAGCTAGAATGTCTGCTGCCTGATCAGGATCTAGGTAAGAAATAACAATGGCTTGAATCTGAGGATGCTCATATCGAATCACATCGGCTACTGCCCTTGATTCCATCCATTTAAGGGTATCCAATCCAGTGGTGTTCCCCCCAAGCAAGATTCGATCAATTAGGCTACCAGCTTTTTCTTCACCAAGGGCTTCTCTGAGCATGTTACGAATATAACCATCCGCTCCCAACCCCAATCCGGTTTGATCTCCAACCAACACTAGAAAATCATCAAGTACTTTCTCCACTTGATGTCGCTGAATATTAGCTAATTGAGCCATGGTTGAACCAATTCGCTGGACCTCTTTTGGTCCCATATGTTTAAGTATTTGCGCCGCATCTGACTCACCAAGCGACATAAGCAACACGGCGGCTTTTTCAACTGAACTCAATTCTGAGCTTTGGCCTAAATCACTCATTTATTTTTCCATTACCCATTGTTTAACAACTTGAGCAACACGCTCTGGCTCTTCAGCAATTAAACCGCGAATAGCATTCAGCTGGCGATCTATTTTCTCAGGAGAGCCTGGTACTAAAATGTCTTCTGCACTAACCAATGATACTTGGTCGTCTGATATTTCATCTGTTTCATCAGAAAAAATAGCGGCCTCGGTATCATCCGTGACAGCAATTTTATTCTGATCACTAAGCGCTTTCAAAATTGGTCGAACAACTATAAGCAGTAAGATTAGGACAAAGATACCTACCAAAGTTGGTTGTAATAAATTCAAGAACCACGTTTGCTTATAAAATGGTATCTCAGCAACAGGTGCAACCGGATCAGGTACCGCAAAAGGAGAGTTAATCACACTAACACTGTCACCACGGGATGGATCGTAGCCAACTGCATCACGTACCAATAGCGTCAAACGGCCTAATTCATCATCATTCCAAGGAGTACGTACTAAAGCAGACGTTTCAGGATCTAAACTTGCCAAGTCATCAACTACCACAGCAACAGACAAACGCCTTACAGTACCTTGCTGACGTTTCGTATAGCTAATACTTCTATCTAGTTCAAAATTACGTCTTGTTTCTTCACGAGATTGCCCAGTAGCAGGATTAGTGCCGCCGATAGGCGCACCATTTTCGTCAACCGCTTCAGGGATAGTGACAGCACCTGGCGGTTGATTCGTAAGTGCTCCTGGAATACCGCTAACAGATACTCCATCACGATTTTCTTTTAATGTCTGCTCACTACGTAATGCCAATAGATCTGGGTTATACTGCTCGTCAGTTTTTTCAATCGCAGTAAAATCCACATCAGCAGACACTTCTGCCTTAAAGCGCCCCTGACCAATAACAGGGCCAAGAATATTATTCACACGCTGCAACAGCACGTCTTCTACTTTACGAGCATAATCAAACTGCTTTCCAGCAACAGATAATTCCGAATCAACATCTTTCTCTGTCAATAAAGTGCCACGCTGATCAACGACTGTAACGTCTTTATCACTTAATTGAGAAATACTTGAGGCAACCAAGTTAACAATGGCCTCCACTTGACTTCTATCTAAACGTCGGCCCGGATACAACTCTAGAAATACTGAGGCAGAAGGTTTTCTTGTATCTCTTACAAAAACAGACTCTTTTGGTATAGCAAGATGAACTCGAGCACTTTTAATGCTCTGCAAGCTTGTGATCGTTCGACTAAGCTCACCTTCCAATCCTCGCCGATAACGAGTTGTTTCTACAAATTGAGACGTACCTAAAGCCTGATCTTGATCCATTATTTCCATGCCAACAATGTTGTCGGAAACAATACCTGAACCAGCTAATTTAAGACGAGCTTGATGATAAAACTCAGATTCAACAAGCAAAGCGCCTGTATTTTCATCTAGTTTAAAAGGAATGTTATTGACGCTGAGAAGTTCAACTATTTGATCAGCATTGTAATCAGTAATACTACTCAATACAGGCTTATATTCTGGTCCATTACTCCACAACACCGCTGATAATCCTATCGCGATAGATGCAGCTAATCCGACCATTAATGCAAGCTGACGAATAACAGTCAGCTTATTAAAGCCAGTAACCAACTCTAAATAGAGCTTTTGCTCTGATTGTTCTGCAGGGACATTATCCATTAAAAAGCGCCAAGCGGTTTGTTATGCCTAAATCGGCATATTCATGATTTTTTCGTATGCATCGACAAGTTTATTACGCACCTGCGTCATTGCTTCAAATGACACGCTGGATTTTTGTAGGCCAATCATGACCTGAGGCAAATCAATCCCTTCATCACCTCGCTCATAAGATTGAGCTAACTGTGTCGCATCTTTTTGTAATGTATTCACATTATTAACGGCATTTTTTAACATTTCTGCGAAATCTGCACGTTCAACAGCCTGGCTGCCTTCGCCTTCACCACCCACCTTGGAAACACTAGAAACAGGAGAACTAGGCGCCTGAACTTGCGACCTCATATCCCGCATTTGGGACAACACCTGATTAATGTCTGGTCGACCAGAAATCATGTTACTCACCTAAAAAAATATATATCGATATAGCTTAGCATAAAGCTAATTAAAACAAGATACAAAAATCAATCCACATCTATACCACTTTCTCGCATTTTTGCGATTTTATAGCGTAAAGTTCTAGGACTGATTCCCAATGTTTCCGCAACAACCTTACGTTTACCGTTCGCATCGATCAATGCTTGAGCAATAATACGGAACTCATGCTGCTGAACACCTTTACCTAATATAGAAGCCGCACTATCCTCTTCTACATCAGGCTCAACTGCAGTAGGGTTTAAACTCATCATATCAAAAGCAATATGATCTTCATTAATCTGTGCATTTGGACTCAAAATTAAAGCCCGTTGGATTACATTGTCAAGTTCTCGAACATTACCAGGCCAAGGGTGTGATTCTAGCTTACTTTGAGCCGAAGGTTTTAACATAGCTGCAGAAATACGCATTTTTGCCGCATGTTTTGCTAATAAATGCTGTGCTATTGGCAATATATCACCTTTTCGCTCACGAATCGGTAACCAACGTAACGGAAAAACATTTAGACGGTAATATAAATCTTCCCTAAATCCGCCTTCACGCACATAATCAGCAAGATCACGGTTTGTCGTCGCAATAATTCGAACATCCAACGGAATTGATTTCTTCCCGCCAAGCCGCTCAACTTCCTGCTCTTGTAAAACTCTTAACAATTTAGCCTGTAGCCCAACATCCATCTCGGTAATTTCATCAAGCAATAAAGTCCCACCATTGGCTTGTTCAAACTTACCAGCTTGAGATGAAACAGCGCCCGTATAAGCCCCCTTTTCATAACCAAATAATATTGCTTCCAACATATTTTCTGGAATAGCGGCACAGTTGATGGCAATAAAAGGCGCATTAGGACGGCTGGATTGTTGATGAATATAATGAGCCAGCACTTCTTTACCTGTACCACTCTCGCCACAAATTAATACAGTCGAGTCAGTAACCGCAACACGTTTCGCCAATTCCAATAAAGCCAAGCTAGAAGGATCTTTTGCAATAGGCTGACTATTTGATAATGGCGCAGCTTTAACTGTGTATTTAGCAATGGCACTAAGAAGCTCTTCTTCTTTAAAAGGCTTCAATAAATAATCTACCGCACCATCGCGCATCGCCTCCACTGCATGGGCAATATCACCATAGGCAGTCATCAACATAATAGGCAACTCAGGATAAGTGTCGATGACATGATGAAGCAACCCATAACCATCCATACCAGGTAGGTTTACATCTGAAACAACCATATCAAATAGGTCATGTTTCAATGCCATCACAGCTTCTTCGGCACTATAAACCATTTTACACTGATAACTTGCTAGCATCAGCGTATCTTCTAATGCCTCAGCCAAACCTTTATCGTCTTCTACAATTAATAATTTTACATCAGACATGTCATACCCTTACAAGAGGAAGTGTCAAACTTGCCGTTGTACCGGCGCCCTCTATACTGTCTATTTCAAACTGCCCGTGATGAGCTCTCGCAATGGCTTTAACAACCATTAGACCTAATCCTGTTCCATGCTGTTTTGTTGTCACAAACCCTTCTTGAACATGATCCAAATGCTCTTTAGACATGCCAACACCACGATCTCTAAATGTGAAAGTCACACTACCATCATGGCTTCGCCAGTTAAATCGAACCTCATCGCCTTCAGATTGTGCATCAATGGCATTATTTAAAAGGTTTAATAGTGCTCCTAATAATGTTTCTTTATTGCATTGAATACAATCTGTGGCAGAAAAATCCTCTCCAGCCATTTCAAAATGCATATTTTTTTGTTCACAAATTTCTTCACAATGACTCGTTAGCTCTTCAATAAACTCAGAGGCTGAAATAACCTCATCTAATTTTATTTCACTACGAGAAAAAATTAGCATATCGCGAATTTGTTTTTCAATATTCGCAAGTCGATCAACTAATTTATTCGCAAAGGTTTCACGCATTACTGGTGCAAGATCGGGCTTTTGCAGGTGTCCAGCATAGAGTGTAGCCGAAGACAAAGGCGTCCTTATTTGATGAGCAAGAGCAGCGACCATCTTACCCATATTTGATAAGCGCTCATGATGTGTCAATTTCTTTTGCAAATGATACGCTTCCGTCAAATCGACTAAGATCACTAACTGTCCTGGAGCATCACCAAGGGAAGCGGTTTCTACACGCACACGACGACCAGTTACCATACTCACATCATGCCCGTCATTCTCCTGCGGACGAAAACTTAAAGGTACAATTTCCCCCCAAGACTGACCAATAAGAGATAAATTAAATAAACGCTCCGCAACAGGGTTAGCCATTACAATCATGCCTTCGTCATTTAACAACAGCACACCAACAGGCATAGATTCAAACAATTGCTGAAACTGCAAAACTAATATGCGATTTTTGTCTTGTTCTTGCCGCTTATCTTGCTCAGACTTTTCCAGCTGATCATACAATCGAACCACTTCTTGCTGAAGATCAAGATAGGACTTCGCCAATATATCAGAAGACTCAGTGAACGCTTTGAAAGCGGCCTTTAACTCCGCTATTTCTTCATCTTTAGTCACTAAAACTCCGACTTATCAATATTATATCGACGCATTTTTTCAATCAGTGTCGTACGTTGTATCTGTAAGTTTTGCGCCGCTTTTGACACCACACCTTGAGTAGACACCAAAGCCTGACGAATAAGAAGCGCTTCTAAATGCCGAACGTGTAAATTTAAATCGACACCTGAAGTTTGAGGGAAAGTATGCAGCTGTTTAATTTCTTTTAAGACCGAAGAAAGTGACTGCGATCGCCAAGGTAAAGGAACCAGCCAAACATTATAACCACTATTAATATCAACAGAATGATTTAATGAAATAACAGGAATCATCTCATCTAATTCAAAAGATTGAATCGCCTCCCCTAAAACAACAAAGTCCGGCAATTGAAATGCAGTCAATGAAGTACTATGTTCAACCCCTATAAAGGTTAAGATACTGGAAACACTTGCGTATTCATCCTCATCTAAACCACACAACCAAGCTTTCACGCCATCACCCCAGTATTAAATAAAATAAACCATGCCCATCAACGCTATAATCATAATGCGTTTAGATCTCTAACTTTCAAGCTTTATTGAGAATCATTATAGCGCCAAAAATAGTTTATCGAACTGATTTTGTGACACTTTTTCATCTTGAGCCCAAGATAAAGCCCCCAACATTGGGGCTGAAAGCATTGCGGTTAGACTGGTTAAATTATCATCATAACATGACATTTTCTCTGGCCCTGTATTGGCAATCCAGCCCGCTAACGTCAAACCATCTCTCGCAATAGCTTCTGCTGTTAATATGGCATGATTCAAACAACCCAACTTTATATTAACGACAAGAATGACAGGAAAGCCAAGTAGTTTCGCCACATCAGACAACAGCTCCCTATCATTTAATGGAGCCCGCCAACCATCAACACCTTCAACCAAAGCAAATTCATGAGGCATCAATAAAGTTCCTTTAATATAACCTTCTAAACGAGAAGCCGTTATTAATCTATTTTCTTGCATAGCGGCAATATGAGGCGCTACAGGAGATTCAAAAACTATAGGGTTAACCTGTTCATACAGCAACTCCACACTACTTGCTTGCTGTATCAATACCCCATCCTTATTACGTAAAACGCCATCGACTTGTTGCGCTCCAGCCGCAATAGGCTTAAGACCAAGTGATTTAAAACCGGCTCGTTTCGCTGCGTCCAGCAACCCTACCGTAACAAAAGTTTTACCTACACCAGCATCTGTACTTGTTACAAAAAAGCGTTTTTTCACGCGTTACTCCTGACATTTGAGGATTTTCAGACAACAACAAACACCACCTGATTACTTAACAGAACCTAAGATTCATAACCTTAATCCTTGCGGCTCATAAATTAACAGGAGAGTATGATAACCATTAGAAGGTATGAAACTTGCCAACTTTCCGAAGAACAAGTAACACTTTTGGGAAATTTAAACGACAGCTATAATAAAACCAGCTCATTTCGAAATCTTACGCACTTATCATGAAACCTAAAATACGATTAAAATACCTAGCTAGCATTCACTTGTAGCTAAAGATCGACACACTATGAATGGTTAGCATCAATAAATTTTTCTATATAACGCACACAAGTATCTTCATCTTCAAAAAAAGGCTGATGCGTGCAATTAGGCAATAAAACACATTGCAGTAAAGGATTTACATCAATACTTTTTTCCAAACTTTGCCCTGACACCAATACATCCCTCTCACCTAACAAATGCAAATTAGGCAAATCTAGAATCGATAATTCACGACGAATATCAAGAGACTTTAACAACCTAAGCCCCCCGATAAGCGCTGCACGGTTAAGTGTTTTTATTGGTAAAAGAGACTGCAATTGTTTAGCAAGCGTATTTTCATCTTCTGCACCTTTTACCTGTAATGTCACGAAACGCTTAAGCCCCTGTTCAGGTGAACTTTCAACTAAAGCTACAAAAGCATCAAAGTCCACCACAGACATACCGTTTGGATAATCTTCTCTTTCCACAAAACTAGGAGGCGTTGACAAGGTAATCAACCCCCGCACACAGCTAGAACGCCGAGCGGCGACATAGGTAGATACCATGCCGCCAAGCGACCAACCTATCCACCATGATTCTTTAGGTGCCACATCAATTAATTGTTCAGATAACGCATCAATATCATAATTAGGCCCTATACGAGAGCGGCTAATCCATTGTTCATCAAGAGAAATACCTGGCAAATTAGCCAACACAACATAAAATCGCTGGCTTAAACGCTGAGCAAAAGCATGCATCACTTCTTTTGGCATCGCCCATTCAGATACCATAAAGATAGCTTGATGAGCTGGATCTCCAAATGCTTCTGTTTCAATACGTGCCGGCATGCAACCTCTCTACTCTTCTAATATTAAAATCTACTTAAGTAAATCACATAATAACACTAAATTTTCATTGGAGCGCTCTACACGGAAGCCAATATTCAAACACTAGCCTCATAAAACAATTTGGACACTTCTTGCTTAACCACTTGTGCCGCAATAGATTCAGCAACGGCTTCATCAGAGTGCTCTTCTCTTTTTTCAGGGTTAATACCTAAATTAGCGAACAAAGCCATATCTTTATCCGCCTCTGGATTACCTGTGGTCAGTAGTTTTTCTCCGTAGAAAATAGAATTCGCACCAGCCATAAAACATAAAGCCTGAGTTTGCTCATTCATACCATGACGACCGGCAGATAAACGAACGTGCGATTTGGGCATAATAATCCGTGCCACAGCAATCGTTCGAATGAATTCAAACGTATCAAGGTCTTCTACATTTTCTAATGGCGTCCCCTCCACTTTCACCAACATATTAATCGGCACACTTTCAGGATGCGGAGACATTTGAGAAAGTTGACGCAACAAACCGACACGATCTTTTTGCTCTTCACCCATTCCCATAATGCCACCACAACACAATTTAATGCCCGAATCCCGAACTTTAGAAAGTGTATCTAGACGATCCTGATAAGTTCGAGTCGTGATGATACTGTCATAATATTCAGCAGAGGTATCTAAATTATGATTGTAATAATCAAGACCAGCTTCAGATAAACGCTTAGCCTGTTCATCATTTAACGTCCCCAAAGTAACACAGGACTCTAAACCTAATGATTTAACACCTTTAATCATCTCTAGCACATAAGGAAAATCTTTTTCTGAAGGGTGTTTCCAGGCTGCCCCCATACAAAAACGGTTTGCTCCTTTCTCTTTTGCCAAAGCAGCCTCTTCAAGCACTTTTTGAACTTCCATCAATTTTTCTTTTTCAAGCTCAGTATTATAATGACCACTTTGTGGACAATATTTGCAGTCTTCAGGACAAGCACCTGTCTTGATGGATAAAAGAGTACTCACCTGCACTTCATTTGGCGTAAAATTTTCCCTATGGACAGTCTGCGCACGGAACAACAAATCCATAAATGGAAGATCGAAAAGCGCTTTTACTTCAGCGTGAGTCCAGTTAAAGCGGGGTCCGCTAGTATTTTCAGAAGAAGAACTTACAGGCACATTTACAGACATACCGACCTCAAAGATATAAATAAATGGAGTAATACTAATGGAATGGCTAAACCTGTCAACTGAAAAAATAAATAAGGTTTACAATAGTATATTTTTAAATCAGTGCTATATTTGCAACAAAAGTAGCAAAAACACACTCTGCCAACACTGCCACGACCTACTCCCAAAAAATGAAATACATTGCCTTCACTGCAAACACCCCACCTTTAAAACAAACGCTATCTGCGGCCACTGCCAAGCCTCACCACCTGAATACCAAACTTGTGTTGCTCCTTACCGATTCGAAGGCATCATAAAAACACTTATCCATAGCATTAAATTCAATCAGGGAAATCACTACATTCGTCCACTAACATATTTATTGAGCGAACATCTTATAAAAACTTATTCTTCAGACTCCTGGCCTGATCAACTTGTCTACGTCCCTAGCCATCCAAATAGAATCAAAGAACGTGGATTTTGCCAAACAAAAGTTATGACCCACCATTTAGCAAAACACCTACAACAAAAAATTGGAGGTAATTGCCCACACCTAATTAGCAACAACCCACTAAGCAAACTAAAACACACTCAAGCACAACACTCATTAAGCAGAAAAGAACGACTTAAAAACAAAAAGAACATCTATGACATTAAAATCCCAGTTAGCAAACACATTGCTCTATTTGATGATGTCATGACAACTGGCAATACAATAGAAAGCTGCACAAAACTCCTTTTAAACGCAGGAGCAGAACGTGTTGATATATGGGTTATTGCACGAACGCCTGACAAAGCAGACTAATTCAGGAAAAGAACAATTTAACATTTGAATTACCTAAACCACATAAAAAAAGGCCCTATAAAAACTTTATAGGACCTTCACACTTTAAAGAACTTAGGTTAGTGAATACTTTATTGTTTCATTCTTTCTGCAAGATTTCCTTGCTCGTATGCTTCTTCTTCAATATGCGTAATATTTAAAACAATATTCTCTGCGCTTCGAATACTATCAAGACTCAAAGCATCTACACTTTCCATTTTATCATTAAGGTCACGGGCAACTGCAGCCTGCTCTTCTGATGAGACATTAATTTGAGCCGTCATTTCAACTACTTGTTTAATCGCCGCTTCAATATCCCCCATTTTTTGAGCAACTTGATTCACACTCTCTACGCCTTGTTGCGCAACTAAAGTACCTTTATCAATTGTCTCACTCACATCGGAAGTATTCTTTTTCAATTCTTCCGTCATTGTATGAATATTTTGCGTGGCGTTTTGTGTCCGTATTGCTAATGCACGAACCTCATCAGCCACAACAGCAAACCCTCTTCCAGCCTCACCAGCTCGAGCTGATTCAATCGCCGCATTCAAAGCCAATAAATTAGTTTGATCGGCAATATCACTAATAGAGTGAACAACTTCATTGATGCTATCACTTCTCTCCGCCAAGATAGCCACTACTTTTTTAGCATCCGAGATGTCCTTATAGACTTCTCGCATAGTCTCACCTGTTTGTAGAGCCAATAATCGACTTTCTTTGGTTAAGGAACCAACAGATTCTGTCGCCTCAACAGCCACACTAACGTGTGTTGCTACCTGAGTAACACTAGATAATAGTTGAGAACTAGAAGCTACAACACTCTGAAAAGTGCCGCGCTGTTTATTAAAGTTATTTAAGTTAGCTGTAACGCTCGCTTTAGATTCTGACGCCCTTTTCTGAAGCTGACTAGCACCTTCTTTTAAACGATATCTAAACGTGTTCCCTGCCGCCTCTTGATGGATTTTAGCGAACTTGATCGCAGCTTTCGTTCCGATCGTTTTACAATATAAATACTGACCAATTGGATTTTTTGATTCTATGGATAAACCATCAACAACGGCATTTAAACTGCGTCCCTGATACAGAGTTAAAAGAACACCTAATATCGAAAAAGAACAAGATACTGTTTGAAGTACCAATACATTGGAAAGCAAACCGACAAAGGCCAAAAGAACAAAACAAGCCATTAAAGGCCATGATGCATTCATTAGATAAGAGGAAACTTTAGCAGAAAGAGGCAACAAACCTTTGCCAGCATTAACTCGATCGTAAATAAATTGCGCGTGATGAATCTCGTCTTTTGTGGCTTTCCGCCTAACCGATTCGTAGCCAACAACCTTTTCACCATCCAATAAGGGGCTTACATGGGCACTCACCCAATAATGGTCACCATTCTCACAGCGATTTTTAACAATCCCCATCCAACTATTACCTTGCTTGAGATTTGCCCACATATCAGCAAAAACAGCAGGAGGCACATCAGGATGACGAATTAAATTGTGTGGAGCACCAATTAAGGCCTCACGCTGATACCCAGCCACCTCACAAAAAGCATCATTAACAAATGTAATGCGTCCTTTCACATCTGTACTCGATACTAGAACATCATTTTCTGGAAAATCATTTTCCTTATTTGTCACTGGCATTTTACGCATACAGTACCTTCTGCTTGTTTTTCTTATAGTAATGAATCATTTAAGACGCAAATTCTTTACGATAGATTACAAGATGTAACACAAAAAAACCATAGATCTACTCATCATCAAAGTCTCTATAAGCATCCGGTGACAGATCTTCAAATCGAGTGTACTTACCAACAAAAGCCAAACGACAGGTCCCTATTGGACCATTACGCTGCTTACCGATAATTATCTCCGCAATCCCCTTATGCGGTGTATCTTCGTGATATACCTCATCACGATAAACAAATGAGATAACATCCGCATCCTGCTCTATCGCACCCGATTCACGCAAATCCGAGTTAACTGGCCGTTTGTTTGGTCGATTCTCCAAACTACGGTTAAGCTGTGACAAAGCTACTACAGGACATTCCATTTCTTTTGCTATGGCTTTAAGAGATCGAGAAATTTCAGAAATCTCATTAGTTCGACCTTCCGTAAAACCAGGAATCTGCATCAATTGAAGGTAATCGACCATGATCATCGCCACGCCACCATGTTCACGAGCAATACGACGCACACGAGAACGCATTTCTGTTGGACTGATACCACCAGTATCATCAATAAAGAGTTTACGATCTTTCAGCATTTTCACCGCTGACATTAACTTATCCCAGTCTTCTTGCACCAACTGTCCAGAACGCATACGGGTCTGATCAATGCGACCAAGAGAAGATAGCATCCGCATCATCAACTGCTCTGAAGGCATCTCTAAACTAAACACAATCACTGGCTTATCACTGATCATGGTGGCGTTTTCAACCAAGTTCATAGCGAACGTCGTTTTACCCATGGAAGGACGACCCGCCACGATAATCAAATCCGATTTCTGCATACCTGCAGTCATGGCATCCAGATCCGTAAAACCAGTACTTAAACCGGTAATGGCGCCTTCCTGATGATAAAGCTCATCAATTTTATCAACGGTTGCACTAAGGATATCGGCGGCAATTCGAGGCCCACCTTTTTTCTCTCCACCCTCTGCTATCTGAAAGATCTTACGCTCAGCCTCATCCAAAACTTCTGCTGCTGTCATCCCTTCAGGGTGAAACGCCCGAGACGAAATATCATTAGTAGTAGTAATTAAGCGACGAAGGATTGAACGTTCCCGTACGATGTCGGCATACGAACCTATGTTAGAAGCACTTGGCGTCGCTTCCGCGACCTCAATCAGATACGCCATGCCACCAATAGATTCTAAGTCACCACGCTTATCTAAACGCTCCCCAATAGTAACAACATCAATAGGCTCAGACTCATCTGCTAAACGAGCAATAACAGCAAAAATAAGCTGATGCTCTGGACGATAAAAATCATCAGCAATCACAAGCTCAGAAACCTTTTCCCAGGCTTCTGGATCAAGCATTAGTCCACCAACAACGGAACGCTCTGCTTCAATAGAATAAGGAGGTAATTTAATCGAAGCGACTTCAGAATCATTTAATTGCACACGGAGTACCCATACAAAAACGGAAAAAAACAGAACGATTAGCTTATCACGCCCATAAAAAAAGGGCATCTTGCAATAAGCAAGATACCCTTTTTGAGCAAATAATTTGTATAAACAAATTACTCGGCAGTTACAGCCAAAGTAACAGTTACTATAACTTCAGGGTGAAGTTGTAGATCTACTTCGAAAGAACCAGTGTGACGAATTGCGCCTTCAGGAAGACGAACTTCAGCTTTAGACACTTCAACTTCTGCAGAGATTGCATCAGCGATATCACGTGTACCAATAGAACCGAAAAGCTTACCTTCATCACCAGCATTTGCTGCGATAGTAAAAGTTTTACCTTCTAGAGTCGTAGCACGAGTTTCTGCAGCAGCTTTACGCTCAGCAGCTTGTGCTTCAAGTTCTACACGGCGCTCTTCAAAGCTAGCCAAGTTTGCTTTTGTAGCCATTACAGCTTTTTTGTTCGGAATCAAAAAGTTACGAGCATAACCTGGTTTAACAACTGCAACGTCGCCAATACCGCCTAGCTTGTTTACTTTGTCGAGTAGAATAACTTCCATCTCGATCACCTCTAATTAATCATTAGCCATTACTTGAGTTGGACGGCTTATCTTGAATCCTAGAACGGATATTCACAAAACTATCAATCACGCAAAGCGTAACCAAGATATTTGCAAAATATACATTTAGGACAAAAAATCCCACAAGATAAAATGCAACCAGTCCAACAACCCCAATTTCTTTTTTTGCTAGAACACCATGTACGAGAGCGAGCCCTGGCAATACCAATGCAGGTATAGCAGCTTGAGAGAAAACAATAAAGGAACCGCCTAAGCTTTCTCCGATAAGTATCATTCCACCCAATACCAAACTAAACGACACTGGCAATCTTAATTGATGAAATTCTGTACGCAACCCACCAGGGTTGTAGAGTCCTGCCTGCCACTTTCTTGCTAAAAACAAGGAAAGAACAGCAATTACCGCTTGGAAGATGGATATAGCCACCACCGCCTGGTTGAAAATTAAATTTCTATCAGGAATATCAACACCTTCTTCTGAAGATAATACTTTTTGAACCAAACCAACGGCTAAGTTCAAAACATCTTCCATTAAAAAAGGCTGAATCAGAGTACTTATAACAGCTAGAAAACTACCTACTAATAACACCCAACTCCATGATGTCGTCGATCTAAGCAAATAGCTCAACAACATCACATCTACTAACACCATTAATGCCGTTGCATCCCCTTGAAGTACCCACAACACAAGTGCTGGCAGACAACCCCAAGCTAATACAGGTATTCCTTCTTTTACACCTTTACGAAGCACCACCAACCCTAAGATTGCGGCAGCTAGCCAAAACATCATTGGGATAAGACCAAACACCATTACACCAATTATGGCATTTAAGCGTTTTTTCATAACCCATTTAGCTAAACCACTCATAAAGCGCTTCTCAGCCTATTAATTAAAGTGGCTATCAGTGTAAGGAAGTAAAGCAATATAGCGAGCGCGTTTAATAGCAGTCGCTAGTTGACGCTGGTAACGTGCCTTTGTGCCAGTAATACGGCTAGGTACGATTTTACCAGTTTCAGTAACATAACCTTTCAATGTTTCTAGATCTTTGTAATCGATCTGTTTAACGCCTTCTGCTGTAAAACGACAGAATTTACGACGACGAAAAAAACGAGCCATGAGTGTCTCCTAATAAAAAATATTGATTAATCTTCAGATTCTTCAGCTACTTCGTCAGTGCTTTCGTGGCTGCGCTCTTCACGTTGAGGAGCTGGGCGACGATCTTCACGACCTTCAGAAGCTTTAATAGGAGATACGTCAGTTACCGCTTCTTTACAACGAATCACCAAATTACGGATGATTGCATCGTTGTAGCGGAAAGTGTCGTTCAATTCAGACAAAACACTGTCAGAACACTCAACGTTCATAAGAACGTAATGTGCTTTGTGAATTTTGTTTATTGGGTAAGCCAATTGACGACGGCCCCAATCTTCTAGACGGTGAACTTGACCACCATCTTCAGTGATTAAGTTAGTGTAACGCTCAACCATTGCTGGTACTTGTTCACTTTGATCTGGGTGAACCAGAAAAACGATTTCATAATGACGCACTTAAGCTCTCCTTATGGGTTTTAGTCTCCACGCTCCCCCTGTTACGAAGCCTTGAGACAAGGAGTATAGATTTACAGGGACGCGCATTATATAGCACTAGTGAACAATAAGTAAACGAAATCAATCTATATAGAACCAAAGCAATGAAATAAGTGTTTAAACCTACTTTTATACGACACACTATATTCACAACTCAAATTCTAATAACGCCTTTTCTCAATAAGTAAACACTTACAGATTAAACAAAAGCACTATAGAATCCTTAACATCTATTTTATAAAAGCGCATTTCCACCATGCTAAAAAAGATCATTTTAATTGCAATTTTGCTTATTCCACTCTTTGCCTTTTCAGAAGGTAGCATTGGCGCACTTGGCACATATTCGCAAAGCTTATATAAAGATACGAATGACAAATCTAAACTACTTCCAGGACTATCCTATAAGGGCGAACGCTTTTATTTAAATTTCCCTGAAATGGGTTACCACTTGATTCCCAAAAGTCGATTCCAAAGCCTATCTGCGGGCTTAAGATATACACCTTCTATATTTGACCCAGATGATTCAGATAACAGCAACATACAGTTATTAAATGACCGCGATGACAGCACCATGGCTTTTGCCTCTTATCGATTTGGTCCAATCACAGCCAAACTTGCCCAAGATATTAGTGGTGTACATCATGGTTATTTCGGTCAATTATCATTAGGTTTCCCCATCCCCATCGCAACTTGGCGCGTCATTCCATCAATAAGTTACCAATATATCAGTAAACAGATGAGTGACTATATGTTCGGCGTTTCACAAAGTGAATCCGTCAAAACAGGTGGCACTATTTCTTCTTATGATTCACCAGCCACATCAAGAACGTCCTATGGTATTGTTGCTTTTCATTCCATTAGTAAAAATATAAGTACTATGATTTCAATTAGACAAACTAAATATGACTCAGATATCAAACAAAGTCCTATTGTTGATAACGATACAGTGAATTCAGCTCTAATTGGCATCTTCTACAAGTTTTAATCTTATCCAGTATGGATTTACTCTAGTCAAAGGATTAGTCAGACATCAATGAGAACACTCCCTAAAAATACTCAAGCGATAATGTTTGGACTCGGCGCTGTTTTACTTTGGTCCACAGTGGCAACAGCATTTTCAATATCACTTAAATACTTGTCACCAACCCAACTACTGCTTGTTGCTAACATAGTGTCATTGATTTTCTTAGTTTCTTTAATCATATTCAAAGGGCACCTCAAAGAGTTAATCGGATTTGCCAAACAATCTTGGAAATCATCTTTCTTTTTTGGCGCAATTAACCCTTTCATCTACTATTTAGTCTTACTTCAAGCCTATAACATGCTGCCCGCACAAGAAGCTCAGGCTATTAACTACACTTGGGCAATTATGCTCAGCTTTATGGCGGTTCCCATACTTAAACAGCGATTGAAAATGGCTGATTATATTGCTGCGGGAATGTGTTATTTTGGCGTCCTCTACATATCTACCCGTGGACAAATAACCTCTTTAGAATTTTCAAATGCCGTCGGCGTTACTTTTGCTCTTTTAAGCACTGTGATATGGGCAATTTACTGGTTACTTAATACCAAAGACAAACGTCCAAGCCTTATTGGCCTAACCCTTAATTTTGCCTGCGCTTTACCATTAATTACCATCTATGCTGGCGTTACAGGTGAGCTCACTCAATGGAATAAAGAAGGTTTATGGAGTGCTATTTATATTGGTTTGTTTGAGATGGGTCTAAGTTTCGTTTTATGGAACCAAGCACTAAAACTAACTAGCAACACGAGCCAAGTCGCTAATCTAATTTTTTTATCACCTTTACTGTCGATAGTTTGGCTATCTCAATTCGCTGGGGAGCCTATTTTACAATCGACTTTAGTTGGGTTAGCGTGCATTCTCATCGGCCTGTTTGTACAAAACTGGGCTAAAAAAACAAAATAAAAGGACAATCAATGCCAGCGTTTATCTATCTACTACTACCTGTCGCTTTTTGGTCAGGAAATTATATTTTAGGACGATTAACCGTCTCCAATGGGATAGACCCTTATACAATCTCCTTTCTCCGTTGGAGTTTAGCTTGCCTCATAATGCTGCCTTTCGCCTATAAAAAACTGTGGCTAGAACGCAAGGTCATCGCAAAAAACTGGCCGCTACTCACCCTATTTGGTTGGCTAGGCATCTGTAACTACAACTTATTTTTATACATTGGCTTAACATCAACAACCGTCACAAATGCGGTGCTACTCAATTCAATTATGCCTGTGATGATCCTAATTGCCTCACGACTCCTATTAGGTAATAAAACCTCTTGGTTACAAAATATAGGGATACTCATTTCCACTATCGGTGCCATTACAATTGTTAGTCGCGGAAGTTTGGATACCTTTTTACACCTTACTATTTCACAGGGTGATTTATGGATCATTACTGCCGCCGTTAGCTGGGCTATTTATTCTGTGATGATTGTCAGAAGACCCAAAGAAATGTCTTTGATTGGCTTTTTCACTAGCACCGCCATCATAGGCACGCTATTTCAAATGCCACTATTCTTTATATTCGGCGAAACGCAATTAACGGATTTAACAACTGGAAACCTTGGAACCATTCTATACATGGCATTATTTGCTTCGATTGGTGCTTTTTTATGTTGGAATACGGGCATTCAAAAACTAGGAGCAGCCACCGCAGGACAATTTATCCACCTACTTCCTGTTTTTAGTATCAGTCTGTCTGTTATTTTTTTAGGAGAAAGCCTGTTCCGCTTCCATTACGTGGGCATTTTACTTATTTTCTCAGGAATTTTTGTGGCAACCATGCTGCATAACAAACGAGCGTTACATAACAAACAAAAACAAACGATTTGATATCCATAAGCCGTCTACAAATACAATTAGACGGCTTTATTTAATTATTAGAAATACCAAAATAATGCGAAAACAATGGATGTGCAGGCGTTTGACTTAAAACAGACACAGGCTCATGAGCCACAACCCTTCCTTTCTCAATCAAGATCACATTCCCACCAATCAGACTTGCCTCTTGTGGTAAATGCGACACCAACAGGGTTGTCAGTGAAAGCTCTTCTGTCACCTCTTTGACGAGATTCAGCATTTCTTCACGCAATGCAGGATCCAAAGCACCAAAAGGCTCATCCAACAATAATATCGGCTTATTTCTTACCAATACCCTGGCAATCGCAACACGCTGCGCTTGCCCACCAGACAAAGCCTGTGGAAAACGGCCTGATTTATCAACAAGCTGAGTTTTTTCTAGAGCCCAATCAATCCTACCTTTCTGTTCAGCATTGAGAGACAAAGAAGGCGCTACACCAATTGCCACATTTTGCCAAACCGTTAACTGAGGAAAAAGATTATCACTCTGAAATAACGTAGAAATTGGTCTTTCATAAGGCGCTAAAGGCAATAGTGATTCAGTGTTAAAATTCAATTCTCCATGCCCATCTAGAAAACCGCCAAGAAGATGCAAAAGCGTGCTTTTGCCTTCCCCACTCGCACCTAATAAAGTTGTTACACCTGGTGATATATTCACATGATAATCTGCATGAAAACTATCCCAACTGTATTGGAGTTTAATGTTTAACATTTTTTTTGCCTCCGATAAGTCGAGATGACAGATAAAATAAAACCAAACAAATAGCAATAAGCACCACAGCAACACAAGCGCCCTCTTCCAATCTATAAGAACCTATAAGCTGGAAAAGATACAAAGGCAAAGACACCAAGCCTTGGCTACCAAACAAAGCGATTACGCCCATATCACCAAGAGATAGCAACAAAGCGTACCCAAATGCCTGCGCCACAGACTGGCGAATGAGAACCCACTCCAAACGCCAGCGAGACCAATTGCGAATACCCAAACTCAAATACACATTCCGAAACCGACGCTCCTGTTGATATAAAACAGGCATCAAAGCTCTAAGTACAAACGGCAATGCCATCACAGCATTGACCCAAACAACAATCCAATAACTCGACTGAAGCCCCCAGCCAAAATCGCGCAAAAGCAAAAAAGCCCCGTCGCGATAACCAAGCCAGGAACCATCAAAATCATATTCCCGAGATGCTCAATTTTATTGGGCAAAAAAGTCAAATATTTACGCCCCACACAAAATCGAGCCAAAACACCAAAACAGACACCTAACAATAGACTTACCGCAGCAGCGGGTAAGGCAACTTGCAGCGAAACCATAACAGACTTCCACAAAGAAGAAGACAATAGAGTTTGAATAAAAACGGCAGAAAATACTGGATCAAAGATCGCGAAAAAAGGCGGAATAATTAAGACAAAAACACACAACATCGCCAAGCCATCTGTGACCTTTGCCCATAAAGAATCCTTCAAAACATATCTTTCAATGGACAGTAAACTCACATCTTGACGGTTTACAGGCGCAATACGATAAACAATAACGGCAAACAAGGTGCATATCATCACCTGCATCAATGCAAAAAAACTGGCTTGACTAAGGTCAAAATCAAATCTCAATGCCTGATAAATAGCCACCTCTAAAGTACTTGATTTTGGTCCACCACCTAAGCTTAATACCACCGCGAAGCTAGAAAAGCACAGCATAAAAATCAATACAAAAGCACCGGGCAAAGCCTTTTTAATATAATGCCATTCAATTAAACGAAAAGCGGAATAACGAGAAAAACCTAATTGGGATGCTTGGCGCCACTGACCGGAAGGAATCAAATCATAGCCTTGCAACAAAAGACGCACGGCCAAAGGCATATTAAAAAATACATGAGCAAGTAAAATTCCCGTCAGACCGTATAAGGGAATTTGAATACCAAATAACTGACTGAGCCAACCTGTACGGCCATAAACAACGACCAGACCAAGAATAGCTACTATTGTTGGAACAACCATAGACACAGAAAACAGCTGTAACAAAAACGCCCGCCCATAAAACCGTCGATGAGCAAGACATGACGCCACTGGAATCGCAATTAAGATACTGATCCCACTACTCAGCAAAGCTTGCCACAATGAAAAACGTATCACACGCCAAAGATAAGGCTGAGACAGATAGCCAAACCAGTCGGATAACTCGCTATAACGCAAAAGAGCCGCCAAACTGGCAGCCCCTATTAATAAGAAGAAACCAACGCCTAAAATAGCAGGTGCTAACCCTTGATATATACGCAAAGAAAACACGCTAACAAATCTTATCTAGTCGTTGCATTCAACCACTCATTAACCCAAGCCTTACGATTTTTTGCTACCTCTTGCGCTGACAACACCAAGTTCTTCGTTGGCTTTAAAGCACTATCGAACGCCTTGGGTAATTTTTCAGGAAGAGCAATGACTGGTAACATCCAGTTTCCAGTTGGAATAATCGATTGAAATTCTGGTTGCAGAATAAATTGCATAAAGCGCTTTGCCAAAGCTTGATTCGGTGCGCTCTTCATCATCGCAGCCACTTCAATTTGCGGATAAAGCCCTTCTGTTGCGGTTACAGCTTTGTACTTGTTATCGCCTTCAGCAATGATGTGGTACGCAGGAGAAGTCGTATAACTCAGTACCAAATCCGCCTCACCTTTTAAGAATAAACCATAAGCATCAGACCAACTTTTTGTCACTGTGACTGTGTGGCTAGCCAAGCTTTCCCAAGCATCTGAAACATCATTACCATAAACAGATTTCATCCATAACAAAAGACCTAATCCTGGCGTACTGGTTCTTGGATCTTGGTAAATCACTCTAAGGTCTTGGTTCTCGACCACTTCCTTCAAACTAGTTGGAGGATTGCTCAGTGTTTCCGAGTTATAAATAAAAGCAAAGTGCCCTTGGTCAAACGGAACAAAGGTTTTGTCGTCCCAACCACCAGCAACTGTTACTGCAGATGTGTTTACAGAGTGGTTTGCCAATAAGCCTGTCTGCTTTGCCGCTTCCATTAAATTAAGATCAAGCCCCAACAAAACATCAGCTTGAGATGATTTACCCTCTAACTGAACTCGCGACAAAATACCAACAGAAGAATCTAAAGCCACGAAGTTCAATTCACAATCACATTCTTTTTCAAAATTTTCTTTGATTTTAGGACCCGGCCCCCAATCAGACGCAAATGCATCATAGGTGTAGACATTAAGCGTTTCAGTCGCCGATGACGCAGAAGAAAAAAGCACAGCCAAAGATAACAAAAAGGCTGTAGAGGAAATTGTTAACAGGAATTTAGTCAATGTGTCGCTCCTAAAAAAAGTGAGCGGCGTACAGGAGAAACGGCAAGATGCTATTTTGTTATTAAATCAAAAAGCCTTTGCTACCTCGATTCCTACGCCAGCATGATCTGGATCAGGTTCGGTGGGTTAGCGGACAATTCCGCTTCTCAGCTTTAGTTTTTAGAAAACTAAAGCACCCCATGAGATAATGAACGCTTATTGTAAAGAGTCGATCAACGGAAGTCTATTTCAGTTAGCACTCGAGTAACAGCACCCTGATTCCTTTCAGCAAAGCGCAAAGCAGCTTGACCCATTCGATAGCATTGTGAAGACTGCCCCGCCAAAGTAATGACTGCTTCCTCCAGTTCACCTTCATCTGAACAAGATACTGCTCCCTTAACTTGCAGAAGCTGATCTGTAATTTCTAAGAAATTAAAGGTATGAGGTCCTACTAAAATGGCTTTACCTAATAAAGCAGGTTCGATTGGATTATGCCCACCACGCTTAACCAAACTTCCACCAACAAAGGCAAGATCTGAAGCCTGATAATAATGCATCAGCTCCCCCATTGAATCACCAATCACCACATCAAAATTTGACCATTGGTTTGGCGGCGTTTGACTACGTAAGGCGACCTTATCAAAATATTGTTTTGCCAATGCATAAACCACATCAAAACGTTCAGGGTGACGAGGAACCAATACAAGCAAAGCGTTAGGTTGTTTTTGTAAAAGCGCCCTATGGACGCTTAATAAAATTTCATCCTCTCCATTATGAGTACTGGCTCCAGTCCATACAAATCGAGCACCTAATTGTTGACGCCAATCATCCTGTAAAACCTCAGGAGATACTGAAAGATCAAATTTAATACTTCCTGTTACCAATACTTTTTTGGCACCCAACATCTCAAAACGCTTTGCATCATCTTTAGCATGAGCCAAAAAACAATCGGGTAATTTAAACAGAGGTCGAGAGACTATAGAAAACTTTTGATACCGTAAAAAAGAACGCTCACTTAAACGAGCGTTAACAACATCAACTCGAAGATTATGTTGTTTTGCTTGATTTAATAAATTCGGCCAAAGCTCTGTTTCGACAATAAGAAGATGCTTACAGCTAAGTTGCTTAAGTGCTCTCTTTACACTGAAACGCCAATCCATAGGTAAATACCTATGTTCGGCAAAAGGAAAGGTTTTCTCTACCTGTTCAGCCCCTGTGGGTGTCATAGTAGTGATCAAAAAACGATGATTAGGGTGTTGTTCACGCCACTGAATAATAAGTGGCCGTACGGCGAGCACCTCACCAACAGAAGCACAATGAACCCATAAGTCTACTTCTATTAAAGGCCAAAAACCTAAAGCCTCTTTAGCTCGATAATGACTATATTTTTTTGAAAACGCCGTATTTTTAATAAAATAACCGGCGTTAACAAGAACAATAAAACACGATACAACCACATAATTAATCTGCAGTTTCTGTAAACTGTTTATTGTGAAGCTGTGCATAAGCGCCGTTCATCGCTAAAAGTTCACTGTGTGAACCTTGTTCGATAATCTCTCCATGATCAATTACCGCAATAATATCGGCGTTTTCAATCGTTGAGAGACGGTGTGCAATAGCAATTGTTGTTCGATTTTCCATCAAACTATCTAATGCCGACTGTATAGCTCTTTCAGATTCGCTGTCCAAAGCAGATGTAGCTTCGTCCAAAATAAGAATTGGGGCATTTTTTAGTATAGCTCTTGCTATGGCGATTCTTTGTCGCTGACCACCAGATAGAAGCACACCATTTTCGCCGACCATTGTATCTAAACCATGATCTAATTCTTGAATAAAGTCCCAAGCATTAGCTGCTTTAGCGGCACCAATAACGTTTTCATCACTCGTGTCACGCAGGTAACCGTAGGCAATATTTTCACGAATCGTGCCATTAAAAAGCACAACCTGTTGATTCACTAAGGCAATATTTGAACGTAGATCTTTAAGGTGATAGTCCGCGATAGAATGCCCATCAATACACAACTCACCTTCATCGATATTATAGAAACGAGGTATCAGATTAGCCATAGTTGATTTACCGCCACCAGAACGCCCAACCAAGGCTAATGTTTTTCCAGCAGGTAAAGATAAATTAATCTTTTTCAACGCCAGCTTATCAGCCCCTGGATAACTAAATGACATAGAATGCCACTCAATATCACCTTTCAAGCGATCAACAGAAACCGTACCTGTATCAGGTTCTTCTTCCATATCAAGAAATTCAAAAATACTATGTGATGCAGCAATCCCTTTTTGCAAAGTACTGTTCACATCAGTTAATTGCCGAATGGGCTTACCTAACATGCCAGCAGCCGTCAAAAAAGCAATAAAGTCACCTGGAGTCATACCTGAACTAATAGAAGGACTCAGTGCAAACCAAATCAAAATTGCCATAGCAAAAGCAAGAATAAACTGCACAATAGGCACATTTAACGACTTTGTTTTTTCCATTTTTAACTGTGATCGTTTGTTTTCATGAGCTGCTTTATAAAAGCGCTCTGTCTCATACTCACTTCCACCAAATATTTTAACAACTTCATGCCCTTTGATAGCTTCAGATGCGACATCCGTCACTCCACCCATGGCATTTTGAATACGCGTACTCAGCTTACGAAAACGCTTAGAAGCATAAGAGACAACCAAGCCAATCAGTGGAATGACCAACAAAAACAGTAAAGATAAACGCCAGTTCATATAAATCATGTAACTAAGTAAACCAACGACAGTTAAGCCTTCACGCAACAACACTCGAATTGCCTGAGTAATTGAACCAATCACTTGTTCTGTATTATAAGTTAATTTGGTTAACAAACGACCAGTAGGAATAGAGTGATAATAGCTAGATGGCAATAAAACAAGTTTATCAAACATACTTGTTCGTAAGTCGAATACGACATTATTGGCAACTTTAGCCATAAAGTAGCCACCAAGAAACGTTCCTATTCCTCGAATAATAAAAATACCTAAAATAGAAAAAGGTATCAGTAAACGACTTTCGGTAATTTTCCCATCAGAAACGACATCAACAATGTGCTTAAGCAAGGCTGCTAAAGCAGGCTCCATAGCAGCATATAATATGTACCCTACGAAGCTTAATAACAAATACCCCCACGATGGGCCCACATAACTAAGCAGGCGAAAATAAATTTTCGCACCAGATGTTGGAGCCTTGTTAGTAGAGGATTCAGAAGTCACTTTATCTTGCATTTACAGGTTCGCTTTTTCAATAATTGATGTTGTCGAGTAACCGTCGACAAAAGACAACACTTTCACTTCACCACCGTTTTTTATCACATGTTCAGCACCAACGATGGTTTCTATACTGTAGTCTCCACCTTTTACAAGTACATCTGGTGACAGTAATTCTATTAATTCCTTGGGAGTATCTTCATCAAACCAAGTCACCCAATCTATGGCGCCAACGCCTTCTAAAACAGCCATACGATGTACAAGATCATTTATAGGACGTTTTTCACCTTTTAATCGCTTTACTGATGCATCGGTATTCACTGCAACTATTAATCGATCTCCAAGCCCTTTAGCTTGCTTCATATAAGCAACATGACCTGGATGTAAAATATCAAAACATCCATTGGTGAACACCACCTTTTCACCGTTTACTTGTGCAAGCTTTATTTGTTCTAGCAACTCACCAGGAGAAAGCACACCAAAATTAGTAGAATGGGAACGTTTATACATTATCCCTTCCAATTGATCCGCTGTAATAAAAGCCGTGCCTAGCTTACCAACTACATAACCAGCAGCTTGATTGGCATATTCTATGGCATCCGTAAAACGTTTGCTGGTCACATAAATCGCAGTTAAAACAGCAATAACAGTATCACCGGCACCTGTTACGTCATACACTTCTTTGGCTGAAGTCGCTAAAGAAAACGGCGTTTTATTGTCTTCAAATAAAACCAAGCCATCTTCACCACGGGTTACCAATAAAGCTCCCCAACCAAACTTATCTCTTAACGCTTCGCCCTTCTGTTGAATATCTTCATCTGAAAGACATTCACCAACAATGGTTTCAAACTCTACAAAATTTGGTTTAACTAAGGTTGCACCACGGTAAATGGAAAAATCGTCACCTTTAGGGTCAACAAAACTGGGGATATTAGCATCATTAGAAAGCTTGATGAGAGCTTGAACATCTGCTAAACAGCCCTTGTTATAGTCAGAATAAATAACCGCATCCGAACTTGGCAAACACTCTTTCACCATCGCTGCAACAGAATCATTTTGAGACAGGCAGTCTTCACGCTCTTCAAAATCCAAACGAATTAATTGTTGATGACGGCTCATCACTCGTAATTTAGTAATGGTTGGCAACCGTTCTGAACGAACAAAACGACATGTTACGCCAGAAGACTCGAGGCAACGTTCTAATGCTGCTGCATTTTCATCATTACCTACAACACCAATTAGAGTGACTGAAACACCTAATTTGGCAAGACCTAAAGCCACGTTAGCAGCACCGCCTGGGCGATCTTCTATATTAGAGACTTTCACAACTTGCACTGGCGCTTCAGGGGAAATACGAGAAGTCCCCCCATGCCAATAACGGTCTAACATAACATCCCCAACTACGAGGATGCTCTTACCTTTAAAATTCAAATACGAAGAGTTCATAGCCACATAATAATCGATTTTTGATGGCGGTCATCTTATCATACTCCCTCGTCAAGTTGGACATACTCAATATCACATGAAATAAGGCTATTTACCTCATGCTGAATTCTTCACTTTCTAACTGCCAATCTTATCTCTTCGAGCAACTTCTGCAGAACTGGGCGCGATATGGAATCAATAAAGAACAGGGCTTCAGCTATGAAAGCATGAACCATGATTGGACAGTCAACCCTACTGGTCGTATTCGACTATTAACTCAATGCCGCCAACTCTATACATTTAGTCATGCGTATCAACTTGAAGAGAAAGAAGAATGGAAAGCAAAACTCATACCGCTCTTTGATTTCATCATAGATCACTACTTTATCGACAAGCGTTGGATTTTTTCTTTAAACGACGATTTGTCTGTGCAGGACACACAGTCAGATGCTTATGCCTTAGCGTTTGTTCTCCTTTCTTTTAGTCACTACTATCAAGCTACACAAGATAAACGTGCACTGGACTACATGAAAGACACACATCATTTTTTGATTAAACACATGCAAGCCGAGCCCGGCGGTTTTTACGAAGCCTATCCCATTAACTCAGATCAAGTTCGTCGTCAAAACCCTCATATGCACTTATTGGAAGGCTACATTGCAGCTTTTAATACAACACAAGATGAAGAATACAAAGAAGTCATTACATCATTACTAACACTCGCATTTGAACGGTTTTACGACAGAAAAACAAAAACCTTACGTGAGTTTTTTCTTCGGATTGGAAGCCTCATTCGACGACAGGCAACCAAATAGAGCCGGGGCATCATTTCGAATGGATATGGTTGCTTTATAAAGCCAATAAAATAGTACCCAATACAGACTATATAGACTTAGCACAACATTTATGGTTAACCGCCACTCGCCACGGACTAGCTGCTAATGGCGGCATATATAACCAAATAGATGGCAGTACATACCAACCAATCGATAAAGAAAAACGCATTTGGCCTATTACAGAGTATTTAAAAGCCATTACCGTTATTCCCATTGGCAAAGAAGAAAAGAATCATCGAATCGAAGGTGCCCTTAGTTTTTTACAAGACTACTATTTCTTGGAAGATGGTACTTGGAATGAATACCTGAATGAAGACAATACACCAAAAGACTACCCACTACCGGGCACTAGCAGCTATCATATTTTTCTCGGCCTAGCTGAAGTGATAAGATGGGCCAATATAACTAACAAATAAAGACAGTGATTGTGAGAGGTACTTTTAAACAAAAAAGTGAGACTCCGATAACTGTAAGACTCAAATTTAATATTAGGCAAACCAATGAAAACAAGCATTGTCTTTACTACTTATAATTCACCCGCTTGGTTGGAAAAAGTTCTTTGGGGATTTTTTACTCAAACGGCAACAGATTTCGAAATTGTGATTGCGGATGATGGCTCTCGTGATGATACTCGAGAACTAATCAAGAGAATGCGAAAAGAGACACCGATTACTATCAAGCATATTTGGCAAGAAGATGATGGGTTTCAAAAATGCCGTATTATGAATAAAGCCATTCTTGCTACTGAAGGCGAATATCTAATTTTCACAGATGGCGATTGCATCCCAAGAAAAGATTTTGTTGAACAACACTTAGCTCTTTCAGAACCTAACACATACTTATCAGGTGGTTACTTCAAATTACCCATGGACATAAGTCAGGCAATTACAAAAGAAGATATTATCAGCCAGAGAATTTTTGACGTGAACTGGCTAGTTAGCATGGGACTTAAGAAAACTCACAAAACCATGAAACTCACCGCATCAGGTGTTTGGGCATCATTTTTAAATAAGATAAGCCCAGCCCGTCCTACTTGGAATGGGCACAGCGCATCTTGCTATAAAAAGCATATCTTGGCTGTAAACGGATTTGAAGAAACTATGCAATATGGTGGGCAAGATTGTGAATTTGGAGATAGACTAATTAACTACGGCCTAAAAGCAAAACGTATTAGATATTCTGCTGTTTGCGTTCACTTAGACCATAAACGTGGATATATCACGCCTGAAATGCTTGCAAATAGTCGCTCAATAAGAGAAGACACAAAGAAAAATAAAGTAATAAAAGCGAGAGTAGGATTAGAGCAATACTAGAAAAATTTAGCTCAGCCAATAAAGTACAGATATGTTCTCATATCTGTACTTTATCTTTAAATTTTGTTCAGAATCTCCCTTAATTTAGTACTAGAAGTATGAGCAGTGTATGAAAAATAATGTATAGCTACATTTAACTTCTTAAAATCTTCTTCTATTTGATTCCACTTATCTGTGCCTTTCCAATCATCACCAACAAACATCTTATCAAATTTTAGGTTATTCCAAGCTTCTTCTTTATCATAGTTAACCTGTGGAACAACCTCGTCTACAAACTTTATTGCCTCTACAATCTCCATTCGCTCCTGAAAGGGGATAATAGGTTTTTTATTCTTGGCTGACATACATAGTTCGTCACTTGTAACACCAACAATTAAGTAATCACATTCCAGTTTTGCACGTTTAAGAACATTCAAATGTCCAATATGAAATAAGTCAAAAACGCCCGTTGTATACCCAATAGTTTTCATATAGCACCTAAAAATTACATATTTTGCATTAGATAATCGACAATTCTTTTACTAGCAAAGCCATCTGTTTTTCCAGCTAATTTCTCAGACAACTCCAATCTAATAGGCTCCAGCTCTTTAGGGTTTTCCAGCTGCCTTATTACCATAGATTTGAGGTGTTTATAGCTCTTTGCATGAACAGCAACATTTGCATAGTCACCATAATCCTGATCCATTCGCCTTTTAAATTTATAGGAAAAAATCCCACGATAATTCCATCTCAGCTTCAAAAAATCACACCATATTACAGGCTTATTCAACAAAGCAAATTCAAATAGTGCTGAAGATGCATCACTTATAAGTACATCTGAGACGGCAAAAAAAGGTAATAAAGAATAATCTTCTGTTTTAGCCAAATATACGTTATCAAATTGAGACCATTTCTGAAGCAAGGCTAGCTGCTTTTTATACGTTTTTTTCGTAATAGAAAAATAATGAGGTTTTATTATAATATTGAAATTTTTAAATTCAGCAGGCCATTGAGTCGGGAAACGCTCAATACTACTAGGATAAAAAGTAGGTGCATACAGTATGGTAGGAAGATCATCATTTAGTCCATAATCCTTCGACAGTGAAAGGCTCGACACTTCGCCATTCAATATAGGATCTAACTTACAAAAGCCAACATCGATAAATGTATCATCGGGGTACCTATTAGCGAGTCTTTGCCTTCTATACTCACCCTCAACGAATCTAACTGTCATAGAGCTGTTTGATTTGCTGTAATAACTGGCTTTTGGACCTATTCCATGACCCAATTGGGCACTCTTAGAAACTTTATGAAGCTCATCCAAGTAAGCAAAAGTATTTGCAAAGAAAACCCAATCCGCTTTCTCTACTTGATAGAAATCAGCTGCCTCAAGATCATTTTTTACCCATTTAGAAGATAAACCATGATCATTTGCGATTTTTTTAATAATGTCATTATGAATACTCTCATAAAAAACAAATGTTGTAACAACGCCAAGTTTTAGTAACTCATTATGCACAGGTAAATATTGAGGTAGATAATATAAACTTTTGGTATCGAAAATAACTTTCATAGAAAATTCTCAAATAAATCTAAAATCACTTAGCTTTAAATCGGCTCAACTCTTCTAAAATGGTTTTAAGATGAGAAAAATTAGGCTCTTCGTCTTTTTTAGCGCGATTGCTTGAATCTAAGTATTGGTATTGCCCACTAGCACCTACTTCAAGAATACTGTCTCTCGTAATCATTGCATAAGCAGCATAACTAGAAGCAATTAGCCAATCGCGCTCCTTTTCATGCTCATCAAGTAAATTTATACCTGTTGTGTAATGAACCAATGGACTCTTTATACCAAGATAGTTTTGCATAATAGTAGGTACAACATCGGCATGGCTTGAAAGGTAATTATTTATGTTAGGTGTTTTTGCGTTAAGACCTGGACCAATAATAGCAAAAGGAACTTTCACCTGCGCTGATGTAAAGTTACTATTATGCCCCCAATAATTTAACTTATTGTCGTTAAACTCTTGACCATGATCTCCTGTTATAACAAGTAAGGTATTAGCTGCATCACCAGATTTCTTCAATTCATCTAAAACTGTTTTCGCCAGATCATCCACATATTTCACACTCGTTTTATAACGATTTAAAAACGGAAGTGGATCCATATCATTGTGAAAAGTTAGGTAGTTTACACTATTTAACATAGGCTGATATTGTTTCGTATAATCATCCGGGAAATCATAACCATGGGGAGCATCATAAAAAAGAAACGAAAACGCTGGCTTAGATGTATCTCTATTTTTATACCATTCAAGCCAATCTTTTGTGAGACTAGCATCTCTTTCTGAAGGCGAGTTCCCATGAGATCTTAATCGTAAATCTCCTACTTGAGAGAAAACAGTGCGATTGAATTCCGGATCCATTAAAGAAGCAGATGCAAAAACACCTATGTCATACCCTAGATTTTGAAGTCGATCCAGAAAAACCGGAGAACGCTGATTAGACAGCACACTTTGCCAATAAGTACCTGGGATACCATAAAAAAGACCAAAAATACCAGTACGTGTCGAATTCCCAGTCGACATGTGGTTATTAAAAACTAAGCCTTCTTGCGCTGCATTCCATAAGTTTGGAGTATTCTCTGCGTTAAATGTATCAAAACGCCAAGAATCTATAACTAAAAACATAATATTAACCGGCTTATCAACGGTAGAAAAAGCAAGTTTATCTACTGGATAAGCCAAGTCACTACTAATTTTCAGAGATAAAGACCGTTGCTTTGCCAGTGCCTTTTCATCAATCCAACCATGCTTTTGCATAAAGCCATTTGCCGTTGCTGGCTGGAAAAGAGGTAAGTAATTTTTAACCATCATCACAGGTTGATAAGCGTTCGCTGCAGCCCATACATGAATAAAATTACTAACAAAGAAAGAAAAAACAAATAGCATGGTTAACGGTTTATATTTATTTTTAACTTTCTCTATTTTTTTCTATTTTCTATAAAAAAACATAACTTATATTCAAATAAAATAATGAGTAAAAAAAACAAAAGGGAGAAGAACAGAGAGGAAGCAGAAAAATCAACTACATCACCAGATAAAACAAGCTTCAATACCACTTCATTGATATGAAAACGGTATTGAGAAAATACAAAGGTATCAATCACAAGTAAACATAAAGAAAATGATGCAAAAAAACTAACTAAAAAATAGAATATTCTCTTTGGCGCAATCACAAAAATGACACATAAAACACCTACAATAGTGCCTAAGAGTGACATCTGACCAACCAAACTAAATACTATAAAACTGACACCGATTACATCGGTAGGTAATTCTGGTAGAAAGAAGAAATAACGAATTGCTATTAAAATAGCAAAAACAATATTTATTTTTAAAAAAGTAAAATATATCGACAATTTATTTTTATATTCCAATTTTCAAATCCTTTTAGATTGATGTATCTGTATTTTCATAACTACGGCATGACCCCTAAGAATCCACACCAAATAAATCGCGAGTGTAAACTTTTTCTTTCACATCAATCATATCGTCAGTCATACGGTTAGCAACGATTACATCTGAAATTGCTTTAAACTCATCTAGATTCTTAATAACTCTAGAGTTAAAAAAGTTATCTTCTAGCAAAGCTGGTTCATACACAATAACTTCAACACCTTTCGCTTTGATACGCTTCATAACACCTTGAATAGCAGACGCTCTAAAATTGTCAGAACCTACTTTCATAACCAAACGATAAATACCAACGACTTTTGGGTTATTCTTAAGAATCGACTCCGCAACAAAATCTTTACGGGTAACATTAGCATCAACAATAGCTCGCACTAAATTGTTCGGCACCTTATCGTAGTTAGCAAGCAGTTGCTTTGTATCTTTAGGGAGGCAATAGCCACCGTATCCGAATGAAGGGTTGTTGTAATGACTTCCAATGCGAGGGTCCAACCCAACACCTTCGATAATTTGTCGGCTGTTTAGATCATGAGATTCGGCATAACTGTCTAACTCATTAAAAAACGCAACTCGCATTGCTAGGTAAGTGTTCGCAAATAACTTGATGGCTTCGGCTTCAGTAGAGCCAGTTAACAAAACATCAACGTCTGTTTTTTCAGCTCCTTGCACAAGAAGATCAGCAAATACCTGTGCTCTATCTGATTGCTCACCAACAATCACTCGGGAAGGATATAAATTATCATGGAGTGCTTTTCCCTCTCGTAAGAACTCAGGAGAGAACAATAAGTTATTAGTGGCGAATTTTTGACTTGCGGACTGAGTGAACCCAACAGGAACTGTGGATTTAACCACCATTATGGCATTAGGATTAATTTTAATGACGTCTTGGATAACAGATTCGACATGACTTGTATTGAAATAATTAGTCTCTGGGTCATAATCTGTTGGTGTGGCAATAATGACATAATCTGCCCCAATGAAAGCTTCTTTTTTATCGAGTGTTGCAACAAAATCAAGCTTTTCTTCCGCTAAATAACGCTCTATATCTTTGTCTTCAATTGGTGATTTTTTATTGTTAAGCATCTCTACTTTTTCAGATACGATATCCAATGCAACAACTTGGTTATATTTTGCTAACAACAGTGCATTAGAAATGCCTACATACCCTGTACCTGCCACTGCTATTTTCATTAAGCTTCACCTTATCGTATCAAACAAAAATTTATCTTTAATAAACATTATTTTACAGCCTAGCCAGAAATTAAAAATGCTTAGTTTAATTTTTTTATATATTTTTCTTAGAAAAACAGCAAAGTAAGACTACGTGAGCTACTCTAAATTTAAAAATAAGGAGTTCTATATGAAGTTTGAACTAGTTGATCGTCAAGGTTACATTCCAGATCTAAACTATGGGGAAGCGAAAAATGAGCTTGCTTGCTTTATTCCTAGTAACTACAGTTTCCGTCAAGTCAGTTACAACAATGGTGAAGGTGAAGCCATCATAGACAATCACACGTGGTATTTTTTCTTCACTCAAGAAGGAATCGGTATTCAATTAATGGATGGCATTGTTACATTAAAAGAAGCTGAACATTTTTTACTAGCAATAAAATCCCACATCTGGGGTGAGAACCATCAACAAGTACAAATATTTATGGCAGGAGTGACACCAAAATAGCTTATTAGTAAGCCCTCACTTGAGGGCTTCTTCTTTATACCAACATCACCAAAGAATTAAATTACAAAGAAGCTGCTCTCAACATCCGCTTAGCCCACTGACTCCAAGAGCCAACATAGACTTGATTTGCTTCTATTCCAGCATAGTTTAACGCCAGTACGTTATGACAAGCAGTAATGCCTGAGCCACAATAATAAACATAATCCTTACTCTCACCAGATAACCAATCTTGCCATTCCACGTGCAGTTGTTCAGCAGGTTTAAAACAACCAGTGACATCTAAGTTATCGGAGAACGGGCGATTTATAGCTCCTGGGATATGTCCAGCAACAGGATCAATAGATTCATTTTCACCGTTAAAGCGATCTGACGCTCTAGCATCAACTAACTGGAACTGGTTTGTTTCAAAGTTTTCAACAATAGCCTGTTCACTCACCTCCCAAGGAAAAGCCACATCAAACTTATAATCGACAGGTTTTGCTGTTTCAGAGGCTAATGACACTGGAAGACCCGATTTTAACCATGCGGGGAAACCACCGTTCAATACTCTGACATCAATCCCTTGTTGAATTAACATCCACCAAGCGCGAGCAGCAATGGCACCTCCCATGTCGTCGTAGACAACAACTTGGCTGTCAGGTTTTATTCCCCATTTTTGTAAGTTTTTGGAAAGGTCAGCTTCATTAGGCAAGGGATGTCTGCCCGTCAGCTCACTTTCTGGTGCAGCTAACTCATGATGAACATCCACAAAAATCGCGCCTGGAATATGCCCCTTCTCATACTCAGTTTTACCTTTACCATGATCCGTAAGATAAAATCGACAGTCCAACACGATCACGCTGGCTTTATCTGTAAGGGTATTCAATTCATTGCTATTTATTAATGTTTTTAATGACATAAGCATTCCTTAGACAATCATTAATTATGATGAAGTAGAGTTTCCCTGTTTAATCAACGTCTACCTTCCTTATGTACTATCAATATCTACTTTGATTATTCAATTTTTGTTAATATCTCACTTATTTTCCTTCAATCGGGTGTTTTTATGTTACGAATTGATTTGATACTTACTGAACAAGGTCTTGCTAAATCACGTTCGCAAGCGCAAACCTTTATCAGTGAAGGACGAGTATCATACAAACAAAACGAAACATGGCTCAAAGCCACCAAGCCCAGCCTAAAACTCCCTATCGACATTCAACTCAATATTAAAATCAATGAAGCAGATAAGTATGTATCTCGTGGGGCATTAAAGCTAGAAGGCGCATTACTGCATACTCAACTGGATATTAAAGACTTCCACGTTTTAGATATCGGCCAATCAACCGGAGGCTTTAGTGACTGCGCTATTCAACATGGGGCAGCTCATGTTGTAGGTGTTGAAGTAGGTCATGGACAATTAGATACTCGCCTGCACAACCATGAACAAATTACCTGCTTAGAAGGTATTAACGCACGCAGCCTATGTATGGATGATTTAGAAGGACACTTCCCAGAAAATGGATTTGATCTGGTTGTTATGGATGTGTCTTTTATCTCTCAAACTAAAATTCTTCCACAACTACCAGTGCTACTGCGTAAAACGGGGCATTTAATCACATTGGTCAAACCACAGTTTGAAGTAGGAAAAGCATTCATTGGTAAAGGAGGTATTGTTAAAGATAAGAAACGTGTGAGCCAGTTAACAGAAGAGATTAAAGCTTTTGTGACAGCCCTAGGGTTTGATGTGCAATGCTATATCGAAAGTCCAATCAAAGGCGGTGACGGTAACCAAGAATTTTTGCTTTGGGCTACTCGAAGCAAAGATTAAAGAGAACCTAAATCAAAGCATTTCATCGTAATTAAGGTGCTGGCTTGGGGTAATATCTCTAGCCTCTTTTTCTTCTAATTCCGTAATATAGTTTCTCGCCATATAAAAGCCTAAACATCCAAATATAACAGACCCAACTGCTTGTCCAAATAATATTCCCTCAGCGCCCATAAACAAAGAAAAAACAGTAATCAAAGGCCAAGTACCTAACGTTGCACGACCAAAATTAAGCAAGGTGCTATTAAAAGGCTTGCCTAAATTATTAAAAGCAGCGATAGCGATAAATAACAAACTTTGAAAGAAAAAGCTAAACGACACAAAGGTTGCAAAGAAACGAATAAGGTCCGCACTCTCTTGAGTTGCACTGAATACAGAAACCAACCAATCTTGCATTTGATACAAGACAATACACAAGGCCACACAATATCCAAACGCATAAATAACAGCACTGCTCATTGCCCTGTGCATTCGATCAAAACGACCAGCACCATAGTTTTGCCCTAAAATCGGCCCAACAGCACCAGACAAAGCAAACACACCAGCAAAAACAACAGGTATAACACGTCCAATAATAGCGACAGCAGCAACAGCATCATCACCAAATAAAGATGCATGCTCCATGACAATAGCATTCGCCAATGGTGAAGACATATTCGTCAACATTGCAGGAACAGCAATAACAGAGATACATTTCACATCTTTGAAGAAATCCATCAAGTCGAATTCGGCCAACATCTTATGAACATAAACCACACCGTAATACGATACAGCGACCATAGAAAAACGAGCAATGAGAGAAGCAATCGCAGCGCCTTGAACACCTAAACCAAATCCGAAAATAAAAATAGGATCAAGTACAGCATTAATTAAACCACCAATCAGCGTCGCATACATAGCACGACGAGCATCCCCTAGGGCTCTCATAATTCCTGAGCCAATCATACCAATCATAACGGCTGGCATACCAAGAATAAGAATTTGTAGATAACCGGTTGCTAAATCTAACGTCAGGCCTGTAGCACCAACAAACAGGAGAATATGAGGAATTTTTGGCCATAATAACCAAACAACAATAGAAGAAAAAACGATGCCAAATGCCAATACATTCACAGCTCGACGTTTGGCCAGCTCAATATCGCCCTCACCTACTGCTTTTGAAACTAACGCCGTCGCAGAAATAGATACAGCAATGCTTAATGAAATAGTAAAGAACATAATCGCGCTAGAAAAACCTACCGCAGCAACCGCTTCTTTTTCGCCTAGCATCGAAAGAAAAAGCATATCGATCAGATCGACAATAAACATGCACATCAGCCCAAACGCACCTGTCATCGACATGACAGCAACATGCTTAAAGGTTGAGCCTTGCGTAAGTTTTGCCGGACTTGGCATTTTATCTCCTAAAAAATACGGTCTAGAAATACAGTGCTAAAAATAAAAAACCGGACAAGCTAGCTCTTGTCCGGCTCCTTATTTTCTCATGACTCGCCTTTTGAGAGAATCATTACTTAATCGATAAGCTTAATGTATGGAGGAATTTTCACGATTAAATACGATTTTCTCCACATCAGTAAAACGCTCGGCAAAATGCACCGTCATACCTTCTTTTACCGAATCTGGTAATTCTTCAAAATCTCGACGGTTTGGCTCAGGTAAAATCACTTCATTAATCTTACTACGTTTTGCTGCAATGATTTTTTCTCGAATCCCCCCACAGCGAGCACTTGTCCTGTTAATGTTAGCTCTCCCGTCATGGCTAATCCTCGACGAACAGGCTCCCCTTTCGCCAACGACAGTAAAGCCGTCGCCATAGAAATACCCGCACTTGGGCCATCTTTCGGGGTCGCACCTTCAGGCACATGCAAATGCACCAATGACTTATCAAAGAATTCAGGGGATTTTTGGTAACTCTTCGTATGAGAGAAAACATAAGAATAAGCAATTTCAGCCGATTCCTTCATCACATCACCCAGTTTACCCGTGAGTTTTAAGCCTCGCGTTAGTTCATGCACCTTGTTTGCTTCAATCGGTAAAGTCGCCCCCCCATTGAAGTCCAAGCCAAACCGGTTACAACCCCAACCCCTTGCAAAGTTTTTTCAGGGCGGAAATAAGGCATTCCAAGCAAGACCTCTACATCTTTAACTCCGACGTTGATGTGTTCTTTTTCACCCGTTATTAATTCAACAACACATTTACGTAACACTTTTTGCAAGAGTTTATCCAAACCTCGCACACCGGCTTCACGAGCATAATGCTCAATAATATGACGCAATGCGGCATCCGTAATATTGAGTTGTTTCTTGAGTAACTTATTTTTCTTAAGCAGCTTCGGCCACAAATGCTGTTTAGCAATGGCGAGCTTTTCATCGCCAATGTAACCCGACAAACGAATTACATCCATGCGATCCAATAAAGGTGATGGAATGGTATCAAGCTGATTCGCTGTACAAATAAATAAGGCTTTCGATAAATCAATACGCATATCCAAATAATGATCAAGAAACTCACTATTTTGCTCAGGATCCAATGCTTCAAGCAAAGAGGATGCTGGATCGCCTTGAAAAGATGAACCTACTTTATCTATTTCATCTAACATAATCACAGGATTTTCAACTTCCACGTCTTTTAGTGCTTGTACAAACTTACCCGGTAATGCACCAATATAAGTACGTCGATGCCCTTTTATCTCAGCTTCATCACGCATTCCCCCTAAACTAAATCGGTAGAATTTACGATTTAAGGATTCCGCAATGGACTTACCGATTGAGGTTTTACCAACACCTGGAGGACCAACTAAAAGTAATATAGAGCCCCCCATTTCACCACGATGTGCACCTAGCGCTAAAAATTCCACGATACGATCTTTTATATCACCAAGCCCTGCATGATGAGATTCAAGTACATCCCGGGCAAGTTTAATATCGAGATTATCTTTAGAGTGAACGCCCCAAGGTAATGATGTCGCCCAATCTAAATAGTTTCGTGTCACACCATATTCTGGAGAACCTGTCTCAAGAATACTCAGTTTATGGAGTTCATCTTGTATTTTTTCACTGACAGCCTTGGTAAGAACCTTACCCTCTAGCCTGGCTTCAAAGGTTTCTACATCAGAAGTACGGTCATCTTTCGAAATACCGAGTTCTTTTTGAATTATTTTCAATTGCTCTTTAAGGAAAAAGTCACGTTGATGCTTACTAATTTTATCATTTACTTCTGCGCTTATTTCGTTTTGTAAGTGTGCAATTTCAAGTTCTTTTTTCAACAATGTAAGCGATAAACGCATACGAGCTTGAACGGGAATCGTCGCCAACACATCATACAAATCATCGGACTCAGCCGAAGTGATAGAAGCCGCGAAATCCGCTAACAAACCAGACTCATTAAACGAAAAACGACCAAGGTACTGTTTAAGGTCTTCACTAAATAAAGGATTTAAGCGAATTAACTCTTTAATCGCATCCAAAATTGCGATGGAATAGGCTTTTGACTCATCATCATTCGTTTTTAAATCACTGATATAACGAACTCGAGCTAAGTAAGGGGAAGTATCATTTAACCATTCAACTACTTCAAAGCGCTTAATTCCTTGCGCCAGAAAGGTTAATTTACCATTCTGTTTCTCAGCTTTATGCATACGCGCTACACAACCAACAGCACGAAATAAATCAACAGAAGGGTCTTTATTACCTTTTTTATCGGCATAAACTAAACCAACAACAGCCTGCGGATGTTCAGCAATACGCTCTAACGTATCTTCCCATTTATCAGCATCGACCATAACTGGTTGAATTTGTGCTGGAAAAAAAGGTCGACTGGAAATTGGTAGAATATATAAAGTTTCAGGTAACACATCATCAGGAAGCGCTAACCCTTTTGGATCATTGACAACCACCTCTTCTTCCGACACCAAATCATTCTCTTCTATAGTTGAATATTGTTCGTCATCATTCATAATTAGTTTCTCAATAAAGCTCTTTTTCAGAGAGACCAAAATCTATCTGATTATGTTTGTTATCTCTTATGTAATGACGATATCGACGAAAACAATACCTCCTCCTATTTTTCAAAATACTTGCTCACTTGATAAAACCAACCTAAGAGACAGGATTAGTTATTTGGTCGATTCTCACTTAGTGTTATCATATGAATATCGACACCTCTTCAACATCACTCTCTTTAGTTTATAAAAAGGAAAGGCCAATGACTCGCGATGAACTCCTTAGCACCTACCAAGACATCTTCGTAATAGAACACCCCTTCGTGAAACACAAACTAACTAGCCTGCGAGATAAAAACACCAGTACTCGCGAATTTCGCATGTTAGTTGAAGAACTTGGAACGCTAATCGGTTATGAAGCAACACGCGATTTAGAAACAGTTGATATTGAAATCGAAACACCGTTAGAAAAAGCCATGTGTCCGGCACTAAAAGGCAAAAAACTTTGTATCGTAACAATCATGCGAGCAGGTAATGGGTTGGCAGAAGGCGTTCTTAAACTGTCTCCTTCCGCGCGTGTTGGTCATGTAGGTTTATATCGCGATCCTAAAACAAAACAACCAGTCGAATATTACCTAAAAATGCCTCATTCAGTGAATGAACGCACTATTATCGTAGTGGATCCAATGCTTGCGACAGGCAACTCTGCCATTATGGCAATCGATAAAATGAAAGACATGGGCGCGAAAGACATACGCTTCATCTGTCTTTTTGCAGCTCCAGAAGGCATTGAAGCATTCAAAAAAGCTCATCCAGATGTTGCTATGTACATTGGATCGATCGACCGTGGGTTAGACGAACACGCTTATATTCGCCCGGGTGTTGGTGATGCTGGAGACCGCATTTACGGTACTCGCTAAACACTTATAATAACTATCTATTTAATAACTGGTTACGTAGCAAAAAGCCTCTCTTTTCTAATGAAAAAAGAGGCTTTTTTACGCAGAAAAATAATCATGTACATAGAGTGAGCACTTATTTTTCAGCTAGCTCTTTAACGCCAAAAATGCACCAGCACTTGCCATAATCCCACCAGCTGTTTTATTAAGCGTTTTCATAGAACGTTCAGATCTCATAAAACGTCTTGCTTGAGATGCGCTTACTGAAATAATGGTTAATCCAAGCATTAAGCCGGCAAAAGTAAGTGTAGCAGCCAAAATAATATCAGGACCTTTTAGTACTGTTAAATCCATAAAAGTCGGCAAAAAAGCAATATAAAACAATATAACTTTAGGATTTGACGCCGAGATCATAAAACCTTGTATAAAACTTCCAATCTCATTATGTGACTCCAGAGTATCTTCCCCTGAAGGCGCAGAAACAGATGACACCCACATTTTCCAACCTAAATACATAAGATATGCAGCGCCAACATAACGAATAACCAAGAAAACACCTTCCCAAGCTGACGCGATAGCGGCCAAGCCATAACAGGCCATTACCAAATAACCTATATCACTTAAGATCATTCCTATAGACAACGAGATGCTAGCCCTAGCTCCTTTTGTCATGCTTCTTGCCAAGATAGCAAACACACCAGGACCAGGTGTAATACCAAAAATAAAAATTGCCAGAAAAAATGTAATGCCGCTTTCTAATGTCATATTTCAACCTCTTCGATTCGACACCCAGCCAATACCATACGTGTGATAAATTGCTTTGCTTCCTCGTAGTCCGATTCTTCTAGCTCTTCTTTTTGCAACATGATTTTAACTTGAGCATCAAAATCCGCATAGGTCTGAGTCATTGCCCATATGCTAATAAAAAGGTGTTCTGTGGAAACTGGTGCCATTAACCCTTTATCTACCCATATTTGAATGGTTGCTTTTTCTCTAGCTAATTCGGTAACAAACAAACGCCTTAAATAATCTAAAACAAACTCTTCTTCACCAATCAATGCCATAGCAAAAACTTTCGATGCATTTTTATTGAGGCGAGACTGTTCTATTTTTTCACTGATATAACGCGATAAATTTCTTTGTGGCCCATCATCAACATTAAATTCGCTAACAGAGCTTAGCCAAAGATGAAGAATACGTCCCAACACTGCTTCTAATAAATCTTTTTTAGAACGGTAATAGTAATGAATATTAGCCTTAGGCAAACCAGCTTCATCAGCAATCATTTGGGTGGTGGTTTTGGCTAAACCTTGTCGAGCAAAAACACGCTCTGAAGTTTCTAAAATAAGCTCTTGGTTTTGCGCTCGTATATGAGATTTCAACTGATCTTTTGGTCGTTTAACTTCGCTCAAGGGTTAGCCTCGCTGATCAAATACCTACTAAAGGGGATACTCATATTGCATCATCATCCTTAGCAATACGCGAGAAGAATAACATTTTTTAGAATAGGCACGAAGTGATTACAGAAATTGGGCATAAAAAAAGGGAGCCGAAGCTCCCCATTTCCCCTCGTAGCAGAGACGTTAGTGACTATAGGCATTCGTCACTAGGCTAACTGCTACACCACGTTGGCGCTGTTATTGATAGAGATACTATCAATGTTCTGTTTCGATGATAAAAGATCACCGCCGGATGTTATAAAAATAACAACCGAAAAAGATAACACTCAATCGATAAGATTCACCTTAAAGAATCTTAATAAATAAAGTGCTGCCTTTTTAAAAATCTATTCGATGATTATAAACAGGTGTTTTGACAGTGCAATAGGTAGGAGAGAAAAAACTGACCGATCGATCAATTTTTAGGTGTCGGCGATTTAGATACACGATTTCGCCCCTTCTTTTTTGATAAATACAGAGCATCGTCCGCTCTTTTTAACACCGAGCTTGGCTCCTCACCCGTAGAGGCAAAAGCAAAACCAAGGCTCGCTGTTACATTAACTTTTATGTCTTTTTTCTTTTTAGGGTCAAACACTTCAACCAAAGCACCTTCGATTTCTTGGCGCACCTGTTCTAATGTATCTTCAACATGATCTGCAGCTTTGTTAGGAAATACAATCGTAAATTCTTCTCCACCATAGCGAAAAGCCCGTCCCGGTGTTGAAAATCGTTTGAGCTGAGCGGCAACACTTTTAAGCACCTTGTCACCCATATCATGACCGTAGGTATCATTGAATTTTTTGAAATGATCAATATCAACCATGGCAATAGCATATTGTTTCGATAATCCAACTAAACGTTCATTTAAGGCTCGCCGACCAGGTAACTTAGTCATATCATCCAGATAAGCCATACGATGGCTTTCCATTAATAAAAACCAAATCCACAATAGAAACTGTGCGGATAATAAGGCATCAAACTGAATATCTAAAATTGAGAAATGACTGATAATCAACAAACTTATGATACTAATCAATCCACACGCCCTGAAAGTATCACCACTCAACCACCAAGCAGCACCTATTGCAAAGGAACTAACAATAAGAACACCCCAAAGTAAGACAGTAGACCAAGTGATTGATGAATATAAAAAACTGTACTCTAAAAAAGCGAAAGAAATCCAGCTACGCTCAATGGCATAGCACCAGCTCACTAACATCAATACAAAAAGAATTCGGTTGACCGCGAAACGATTAAAAAAGCCTCTCTCAGGGACAAAGCTCAATAGAGCAATACAAAAGCAAGAAACAACAAGATAAGCAGTTAACGAAGCGTCTTGATCGGAGTCTCCATATAATTTGGGAATTAAAAGTAATAAGACAAGAATGAGTACTCGGCCTTTATTGAAGTGCCAAGCAAGTAACACAGCAACACCAGCTAATATAAGCGGTAACAGAGGAAGTAAACCAGCCCATAAAGGAGGTAACAGATTAACGTTCAAACTAGCATATACACTAAAGAGTAAGATAAAAAATGGTACAAGTAGCGAACTTAAACGTTCAGACATAAGAAAATCAGACCCATCGAACTATTCGATTAAACATAATCAACATATTGCCTTGAATAAAGCCAAACTTCATCAACAATCTTTATCCCATCTAAAGAAAGTCATACTAAAGTGGCGAACCCACTAGAAATAACTTAGACACATCTATCATGGTTGTTTTTTATACACAAAAGGAATTAAGGCAAATTAAAGAAGCCTAGTTTATAATCTATTAATGTAAGCATTTTTTAAGGATAATGACTTTCTTCTTACACAAAGTGGCATTTTAAAAATCATTTTATAAGTAAAGCCTTTGATAAAAATACATTTGGGACTCGTAGTTATTTATGGATAAGAAAATACTTTGGATCATATCGTTTTTACTAATCGCAATTTTATTGATTAAAGTTGACCCATTTAGTAATGATCAAATTGACCTAGATAAAGATCAAGTAGTGGAGTCAAATGACTCCCAAGATTCAGAAGACGCTTCTCCTTATGAGAAAAGCTACTTTTTGTCTCATCCAGTTCAAGCTACAGCACCAGATTTTGCAGCAATCACAGATGTTAAAGAGCGAAAAAAAGCATTTTTCAACTACCTAAAACCCTTTATAGATGAGAAAAACACTCTCATTCTAAAAGATCGCGAGCGTATTAATACGCTTCTTAGTAGTAAGAAAAATTTATCTAAAGATGACAAAGAATGGCTTTCTACATTACGAAAATATCACAAGCTTAAACAACTTGAGAATTACTCAAAAGAAGACATAAAGACTTTATTACACCGTTTAGACATTATTCCTGCATCTCTTGTATTAGCTCAAGCAGCAAATGAATCGGCATGGGGCACATCACGTTTTGCGACGAAAGGAAATAATTTCTTCGGCCAATGGTGCTTTCGTAAAGGTTGTGGTTTAGTACCTGAATCTAGAGACAATGATGCAGACCATGAAGTTCGCAAGTTTCATGATGCTAGAGAGTCTGTTTTTGCTTATATAGATAACTTAAATAGCAACGCAGCGTATCGTCAGTTAAGAGAATCTCGTGCCAAACTTAGACAAGAAAAATCAACAATCACAGGATTAGCTCTTGTTCATGGTTTAATACATTACTCTCAACGAGGCATTGACTACGTAAAAGAAATTGAAGGTTTAATCAATTACAACAAGTTGTGGCGATTTAATAATTCACAGGTAAAAACTGAGCAACAGTAAGCAATACCACTGTTAAAACAGCCTTATACCAACAAAAATGTAGTCAAATACAAACTTCTGTTATGAAATTACCCGTTGTGGGGTGGCGAAGCGCCCCCCTTCATTACAATACCGTAACATTTTACCCACTCATCAAACGAGGAAATTCAATTGGCCCGTTTACCTGTTATTGTTGGCTTTGGCGGAATCAATTCGGCTGGTCGTACCTCTTCCCATCAAGCATATCGCCGTATTGTCTTTGATCTTCTCCCAAGTTCAATTCAGCAAGACGTGATACTAGACCTTGCGACTCTGACCAACATGGCTGAGCACAAAAACGGTATGTGGCATACAGACACTGGAGAAGAACTAGATTCCGCTTCCCTTGTTGATCGAATTGGTGACTCTTTACTGGCGCGCACCTTAATTCGTCGAATTCACCCAAGTTTATTTGATGTTGACCATGTTGTTCTTCATAAATCAGCGACCTTGAGTGCAAACCATTCAAAAGAAAAACTAAGTTTCACGACAAAAACACGTTCTTTACCAAAAGACCGTCCGACTAATTGGCAAGTTACTGAAATATCAGACACTCTGAGCGAAGTAACAGTTGATGGAAATTTAGAGACTTTCATCAAAGATACTCGCGCCCTTTCTGTCAAATCAGCAGGTCAGCTTCCTACAGGGTTCGATCCTTCAAAATTGTATCAAAGTCGAAACCATCCACGCGGCCTACAAATGACAGTGTATGGTGCATCTGACGCAATTAAGAGCAGTGGTATTGATTGGGAAACTATTCGTAGTAAGGTGGCACCAGATCAAATGGCTGTCTATGCAGCAAATTCCATAGGCCAAATGGACGACCTTGGTTTTGGTGGAATGTTGAAGTCTGCATTAATGGGCAAACGTACTACATCAAAACACCTACCTCTTGGTTATGCTCAAATGCCAGCCGACTTCGTTAACGCTTACATTTTAGGTAGTGTTGGCAGCGTAGGAACAGCAATTGGTGCTTGTGCAACCTACTTTTTCAATCTAGAAAAAGCCATCGATGGTATCAAAAGCGGAAAATTCCGTGTTGCCATGGTGGGTGGTAGCGACGCCCCAATTACACCGGAAATCATTGAAGGCTTCCGTACCATGGGCGCATTAGCTGAAGACACAGCATTACTTGCGTTAGATCAAATAAGTAATCAAGAAGAACCTGACCACACACGTAGTTGCCGCCCGTTTGCACAAAACTGTGGTTTCACTATCGGTGAATCTAGCCAATGGACATTATTAATGGATGATGAGCTCGCCATTGAACTGGGTGCTGAAATTTTTGGTGCCATCCCAGCGGTATTCTCTCATGCAGATGGTCACAAAAAGTCTATTTCAGCACCAGGAATTGGCAATTACTTGACCATGAGTAAAGCTATGGCTTACCTAGAAAACATAATAGGTAATGAAGGTTTAACAAAACGCACTTTCATTCAGGCTCACGGAACCAGCACACCTCAGAATAGAGTGACGGAATCTCATGTATTAAGTAAAGCAGCCACCAGCTTCGGTGCATCTGATATGCCAGTTGTTGCAATAAAAGCTTTCTTAGGTCACTCTCAGGGAACAGCTGGCGGTGATCAACTTCATCTATCTTTAGGTGTTTGGAAGGACGGTATTTTACCCGGCATCACAACATCACAAGAAGTAGCGGATGATGTCTACCAAGATGGCCTTAAATTCCAACTTGAACATGAAGCCTATGGAAAAGACTATTTTGAAGCTGCTCTTTTAAACTCAAAAGGGTTTGGCGGCAATAATGCAACAGCGGTCTTGCTTTCACCAAATCAAGTAATGAAAATGCTGAGTAAGCGCTATAGCTCAGCACAAATGGATGATTATAGATCTAAAAATGTGCAGGTTGCAGAATCTGCAGAAAACTATAACCAAGCCGCGATTAAAGGCGAAGCCCTACCTATCTACAAGTTTGGCTTCAATGTACTTGGCGGAGAAGACCTAGATATTAGTAATCAAGAAATCCGTCTTCCTAGCTATGACATTCCTGTCAGCCTTAATTTAGAAAACGACTTCTCTGATCTAAAGTAATCTAGCCAGATCACAATAGTTGTATCTTACGTAAAAATGCCTCTAATCTTAAACATAAGAAAGGAGGCATTTTTTATCTATTGACTAATATTGAGCCTAACTGAATATGGCTTTGCTTATAAATGATAAAAACCAATTGAGCGATTTTGAATTTGATGTATGCTCATGTCGATATCATATAAATCACGCATTATATCAACAGTCATGAGTTTTTCAGGTGAGCAGTCATAAACTACCGCCCCCTCTTTCATTGCAATGATCCTATCGGCATAACAAGATGCGAAATTAATGTCATGTAACACCACAACAACTTGCTTTCCAAGCTCATCCGCAGCGCGTCGAATAAGTTTCATAATATCCACAGCATGCTTCATATCTAGATTATTAAGAGGCTCATCAAGCAATAGGTATTTTGTATCCTGACAAAGTACCATCGCAATACAGGCACGCTGCCTTTGACCACCAGATAACTCATCTAAATACCGATCTTTCAAATCCTGTAGATTTAGATAATAAAGCGCCTTATCAATGTGCTCAAAATCTTCTTTTGTTAACCGACCTTGGCTATATGGAAAACGTCCGAATGCCACAAAATCATAGACAGTAAGACGCAGACTCATTGAATTATCTTGGCGTAAAATGGCCATTTTTTTAGCCAAAACCGCATTATCCGTTTGATGTACATCTAAATCGTCGATAGCGACTCGCCCTGAATCTGCGGTCTGCAATCGGCTCATGATTCCTAACAATGTTGATTTACCGGCACCATTAGGACCAATCAAGGCCGTTACTCCTTGATCAGACAAGGTTAAGTTAACGTCTTTCAACACTTGCGAACTACTGTAATATTTATTTACTGACTGAACCTCAATCATCTTCGACCTTGCTTCATAACCAAAATTAGAAAAAACACTCCGCCTATAAATTCAACAACAATGCTCAAACTTGTTCCAAATTTTAGAACGTATTCTAAAATTGCCTGACCGCCAACTAAAGTAATAATAGAAAGCAAAGCCGCCATAGGTATAACAAAGCGATGCTGATGACTACCACATATGGCATAAGCAAGATTTGCGACAAGAATCCCAAAGAAAGTCACAGGTCCAACTAATGCGGTCGATACAGACACCAAAAATGCAATCGCCATAATCAGCTTTAAGGTCAAAGACCGGCGATTCAAGCCAAGATTAATCGCCGCATCATCACCCAGTTGTAACACATCCAACAAATAACGCTGTCGCCATAACCAAACAGAAACAAGCAACATTAGACTGCCAGCAATTCCTAAAAGAGAACCATCGATTCGATTAAAGCTAGCAAACATAAAATCTTGCAAAACATCAAATTCAACCGGATCCATCATGCGTCCAATCAAGCTATTTAGGCTGCGGAATAAAACACCAAGTACAATTCCAACCAAGATCAAAACGGGTAAATCGCGCTTTTGACGTAAAAACAGCCAGTAATAAAGCCCGCATAAGGCCCCAGTCATCACCAAAACTTCAACCAACCATTTAAGCTGAGGGTGCAACTGAACAAAAGCAATCCGCCCAAGCCCTAACAACATTAGGGACTGCAGCAACATATAAAAAGCGTCAAACCCCATAATACCTGGGGTCAAAATACGGTTATGGGTCAAGGTTTGAAATAACACGGTGGAAAACGCAATAGCTACCCCAACTAAAATAATGGCAACGACCTTTTCTCCACGAAAAGGCAGAGTAAAAGCCCAACTGGCACGCACGTTTAGGGTCAAAAAAGCAGTGATAGCAAGAATAGAAACAACAGTAGCGATGACTAAACGAGTTGCTGGACTCAAATTAACATTAATCATGTGTGGCTTGAGTCCGTTTCAATAGCAAATAAATAAACAAAGCGCTTCCTAAAACCCCCATTACCGTACCAATGGGTATTTCATAAGGATATCGAATGACACGGCCCACAATATCGCAAAACAAAACTAAGACAGCACCCAGCCAAGCGACCCAAGGTAAACTACGCCGTAAATTATCTCCCATTAGAATGCTAATAACATTTGGCACAATCAAACCAAGAAAAGGAACCACACCAACAGTCACCACAGTCACTGACGACATAAAAGACACAATCACTAAACCCAGCAACATAATAGAACGATAATTCAGCCCCAAATTTAACGCCTGATGACGCCCTAAACCGAGTAGAGTAAAACGATTGGCGGCAATATAACCAACAATAGTCAACACCGCGCCAAGCCATAGCAACTCATACCGACCACGTAAAACAGCAGAAAAATCACCGTTCGTCCAATTAGACAAGGCTTGCATAAGATTATAACGGTAAGCTAAAAAAAGCGTGGCTGAACCAATAACGCCACCAAACATAATTCCAACAAGAGGCACCATGACAGGAGAGCGTAAAGGAATGGCTCGTAAGAGTCCGAGGAAAAGAAAACTCCCCAGCATAGCGAATGCCGTTGCGATAAGCATTTTAACAAACACGTTTAACTCAGGAGCAAACAAAGCAATTAATAACAGGCCTAACATGGCTGATTCTAATGTACCCGTTGTCCCAGGATCAACAAAGCGGTTACGTACTAACATTTGCATTAGTAAACCCGCAACAGCAAGAGACATACCCGATAACACTAAGGCAAGTGTTCTCGGGATACGGCTAATAAACAAAATCTGTTTATCTCGCTCAGAGTCGACCCACCATGAGAAGTCAGCCACTCCAATCAGTAAACTCACTACAACCAACAGAAGCAACACCAAGGTAGCTAAAGGCCATAAATACCAAGTAGTTGTCATTTACATCACTTAAAATAAAGAAATAGTTTGCAAAAACAGCACTCTGTTAATTAGAGACACCTTTCGCTACTTCGGCAACCATTTGTTCTACCGTGCTTAACCCTGACACAACCACATACCAATTTGCTGAATCTAAATAAATAATACGATTGTTTTTATATGCCTTAGTACGCTTCACTAAATCATTATCCAATGTGGCTCTTGCCGCACCATTTGCGACATCAATAGCACCATCACGATCGACAACAAAAATAACATCCGGATCAACATCTAACAGATATTCAAAAGAAATAGGATCGCCATGAGGACCTTTTTTAAACTCAGCCACTGCAGGCTCAAAACCTAATTCAGTATGCAACCAACCAAATCGTGAACCTTTTCCGTATGCACTCAATTTACCGCCGTTGGTCATAATGATCAGGCTTTTTCCAGACGATTTTGCAAGCTTTTTCGTTCTTGCGATGTCTTGGTCTAGTACTTTAAGACGCTGCTCTACTATGTCAGACTTATCAAACAATCTGCCTAAAGTGCGAGTAATAGATTTAAATTGATCAATAAAGCCATCTCCCCAGACAGTTAAATCAATCGTTGGAGCTAAGGCACTAAGATCTTTGTAGGCTTTAGATGAGCGATTAGCAATAACAATAAGGTCAGGCTGAAGTGAAGCCACGACTTCATAGTCAGGTTCAAATAAAGAGCCAATATTAATGTATTTATCTGAGCGGTATTTCTTCAGTCTTTCAGGCAATACCGCTTGCGGCAAACCTGTAACTTGCACACCCAAAGTATCTAAGGTATCTAAAGTCGCTAAATCATAGGTCAAAACAGTATCTAACGGCGTTTTCACCTGAGTTGTTCCTTGTGAATGCTCTACTGACATATCAGCATAAGCAACTGACACCAAAGATAAAAGCGCACCGATTAGTGCAAAACGCCATACTGAAGAAAACACATCAACCCCCCATAAATCTAAATAGAAACAATTATCAAATGTATTCTAGAGATAAGAAAGTTTCTGTCAATGACAGTTTCACATATCTATAAAAACAATCAGGTACATCATTTTTCAGTGGTACAAAAAAATCGCCACTATGGACCCATATAAGAATGAGCCAATAGTAGCGATATATTGAATTAAAAAAGTAAAACTAGTCTTTAAATATAGACCGAGAAGAACGCCAAAAAGGCAATATCAATGCGGCTATTAAACAGTTAATTACTCCGTAAGACAGCAGATACACACTCTCTAACGAGCTAAGATTCAAGTATAAATTTAAAACAACATAATTTGGCACTATTATAAATAACCATATTCCTAGCACTAAAAAAAAGCGGCCAAAAGCCGAAGTTCCTTTAACTCGAACCAAAAGCCAAGCGACAAAAAGCACATGTATAAAAATAGAACAAGCAAAAAGTACTAGTACACTTATAGAAGGATACTGAGGCTTATCACCAGTATTATTAATAGCACCTTCTAAGAATGACAAAGAAGGCGCTAAAGAATACCAAGCAATGGCCGCCAGTATTTGAAACAAGAATACCAACATGATTGCTTTATAATTAAGCTTATACACAGTACCTCCTACTTTTACGTTTATATGCAGTCACCCATTGACTACTAACTTGCTTGATATAATCCTTTCACTAAGTTTCTTAACTTCGAACGCCATGGGCGCTGTTTAATACCAAAGTGATTAAATATTTTTCGGCAAGATAACGACTGTCTTCGCATCACACTTTCTTGTGTATCCGAAAATTCATCCCCAATCGCTTCAACTTCCACCTGCGCTTTTGGATCAAACTGGCCAGATGTAGCTAAAATTGCTTCAACCAAACCAATCCAACTAATCTCTTCAGCACAACAATAATGATAGACACCTTTATTTTCTGAACCATAGTGCCCTTGATTAACCATTGAAAAAATAACCCTAACTAAATCAGAAATCGGTGTAGGACTACCAATCAAGTCATCTTTATAAGCAAGATTAACGCCATCTTGAATTAAACCCAGTGTTCGACAAACAAAGTCATCACCTTGGCCACTAAATAACCACCCTGTTCGCAGAACAATATTATCAGGATGACTTAGCACAATTGATTCAGCCTCTATTAAAGCAAGAGCATAAGATTCTCTACTATCAGGCTCATCAGTTTCCGTATAAGGCGCATCTTTAGTTCCAGAAAAAACTCTGGCACTACTAATCATTATAAAAGGTGTATTTTCCCTATTGCTCAAATGACGTAAAGTCGATTGAAATTTCCCATAATCATCTTGTAGAGCATACCGCAAACTTAACGCATCAATCACCACATCAAACCGCAGAGCATCTAACTCTTCTTTTGCACCATCTCCTAACAAAACGGATTCTTCTGGACATAACCACTCAAACTCATTCTTTCCTTCAGAGAGTTGCAATAGTGACGAACCAACTTCTGTAGTACTCCCTAAAAGAAGTATACGAATTGACGCATTAATATCTTGTACTGTATTCAAAGCAACCCCTCATGCCACCTAGGAAAAATCCTATGTAGATTATCATACGTCTGCGCCGTAATCTGCTCTACCGTTTCTCCTCTTATTTGCGCAACATGTTCTGCAACAATAGGAATAGAAAGTGGCGTATTAATTTGTCCCTGAAAGCCATTAAGCGGCATATCAGGAGAATCCGTCTCTAGTACAAATGCACTACTGTCTAAAGCACTTAAAACACGATGTGCCTTTTTTGCTCTAGGATAAGTAATGGTTCCCCCTACTCCAAGAACAAAACCAAAATCAATAAAGCGTTTCGCTTGCTCTAGACTACCGTTAAACGCATGAACAATACCTCCGCATTTAAATCCAGTCTCACGTAAACACCTAAGAACAAGGTCATAACTTTTTCTAGCATGCAATATCACAGGTAAATCTAATGACTTAGCAACCACCAACTGGCGAGAAAAATAATTAATTTGGACATCCATATCAACAGAACCCGGCCAATCATCCAAACCTATTTCACCAACAGCAATAGCATGAGCTTTCTCGCATTGATCCCCAAGTAAATCTATTTCCGCTAACAATGATTCCCTCAAAAAATAAGGATGCAATCCATAGGCTGCTCGCCATTGTGGATAACGTGCGACAAGTGTCTGTAATTTAGACCAGCTTGAATAGGTTGTCGCCGGTATAAGAAAACCCAACACCCCCTCCTTCAAGCACCGTGACATCAACTCATCACGTTGATCGTCAAACACATCAAAATCAAAATGACAATGGCTATCTATTAACATATACAAAAGATTACATTATTTACGGTATGAAGCGCTAGCTTATAAAACGATCAAAAACAAAAAAGCCGTGCAAAATGCACGGCTTTTGTGAATAACCGGAAAGAAAACAGTCTATAGTGATGGGCCAGCCTTAACAATAGCCTCTGATACAGTATCGAATTTCTTAAAGTTTTCCACAAACTGAGCAATCAAATTCTTCGCTTGCTCTTCGTATGCCACTTGATCAGACCAAGTTTTTCGTGGATTAAGCAACAGGGTATCGACACCTGGCACCTCGGTTGGCACATCTAAATTCACATCATCTAAATGCTCAGTATTAGCTCCGACCAAAGCTCCAGATTGAATTGCTGTAATAACTGCACGGGTCGTTGGGATACTGAAGCGCTTACCACCTTGACCGTGTGCTCCACCCGTCCAACCAGTATTTACCAAGTAAACTTGACTACCGAACTCTTCAATACGCTTAATTAGAAGATCCGCATACACATCGGCAGCACGAGGAAAGAAAGGTGCACCAAAACAAGTAGAGAAGGTAGACTTAATACCTGTTCCCGCACCAACTTCAGTAGAGCCAACCAGTGCAGTGTAACCACTTAAGAAATGGTAAGCCGCCGCTTCTTTAGATAAAATAGAAACTGGTGGCAAGACACCAGTCAAATCACAAGTCAAAAAGATAATCGCATTCGGCTCTCCGGCGCGATTACCTGCCGCTCGTTTCTCTATATGTTCACGAGGATAACCTGCACGGCCATTTTGAGTTAATGATGTATCCGCATAATCCGCCACTCGCGTTTCAGCGTCTAATACAACATTTTCTACGATGGCCCCGAATTTAATCGCATCCCAAATGATAGGTTCATTCTTTTTAGACAAATCAATTGTTTTAGCGTAACAACCACCTTCTATATTGAAAACCGTATCTTTACCCCAACCATGCTCATCATCACCAATCAAGAAACGCTCAGGATCAGCTGATAAGGTCGTTTTCCCCGTACCTGACAAGCCAAAAAACAAAGTAACATCATCATCAGAACCTACATTTGCGGCACAATGCATTGGTAACACATCGTGTGCTGGCAATAGATAGTTTTGCACAGAGAACATCGCTTTCTTCATTTCACCCGCATAACGCATACCCGCGATCAACACTTTTCGCTCAGCAAAGTTCAAAATGACACAACCGTCCGAATTAGTTCCATCACGCTCAGGTTCACACACAAAATTTGGTGCATTTAAAATCTGCCATTCTCCTTTCATTGAAGGATTATAGGTTTCTGGGCGTATAAATAAATTACGACCAAACAGCTGATGCCATGCTGTTTCAGTGCGCATAATCACGGGTAAATAATATTCATCCCCGGCACCAACATGAAGGTTTGACTCAAACGATTCTCGATTGTCTAAATAATCCGTCACTCTATTCCACAAAGGCGCAAATTTAGCCTCAGGAAATGGTCGATTAACTGCCCCCCACTGAATATTACCCTTGCTAGACGATTCTTCCACAATAAAACGATCCATCGGAGAACGCCCTGTACGCGCGCCTGTCTCAACGACCAGAGCTCCATTATCAGCAAGAACTCCTTCATTATTCAGAAGGGCTTTTTCAACCAACTGAGGTGTTGTTAAATTTTTGTGTGTTCGAATCGCACTTGTTGGGGCATTCATGTCGCTAAATCCTCTGAGCTATAAAGATTAGTCTGGTCATTTGGGTTGTTGCAGGCATCTCTTCCTACACTTTGATACTAACAAAACAATCTAAAAAAACACATCCTTATAACAATATGTTATTTTATTACCATTATGAAAGAATAATAAAAAATATAAAGCTTTGATTTGTATGACAAAATACTAAAAAACGGAGTTTTTGATCATATTTGCGAAAGACCAATACAATTTGCCATTTTAGTGAGCAGTGATCTTGTAATTTTCTTTCTTTTTTGTCGTCTTCATACTCAAAAAGCTAATTGCTCAATAATTTATTTTATAGAAATAAAAAAAATATCTATTGCTCTAGCTCAAGAAAAGCCATTCATGATGCAACCTTTCTATTTAAAATCATCAAAAAAAAGTAATTATTTAAGCTTTTCGCACTTTCAATGTGCCCTGAACTGTCGTGCTTCATGGTAAGATTATTTCTTCAATTCCCCCCAATTGTTAATTGCTCAAAAGGTTGATCGATATTTATGTTAAAAACGAATCAGAACTGCAATATTGGATTTGTCGGCCTGGGTGTCATGGGTAAAAACTTAGCCTTAAATTTAGCCGATCATGGTTACCGAGTTGCTGGTTTTGATCTTGATGCACATAAAATTAAAGACGTTCTTGATACAGAAGTAAAAGAACGCTCTGACTTATCTTCTGAACCTAGAATTATTGGCTGCTCAAGCATGGAAGACATGCTTTCAAACTTAGTAAAACCTCGTGTTATCGTTGTTTTAGTACCCGCTGGAAGTCCTGTTGATGCAGTTTGTGACAACCTTATTAAAGCAGGTTTAGAAACCGACGACATCGTTGTAGATTGCGGCAACAGCCAATGGACAGACACTATCCGTCGCGAATCTGAATACAAAGAAAAATTCAAGTTCTTCGGCACTGCTGTATCTGGTGGCGAAGTAGGTGCACGCTTTGGTCCATCACTAATGCCAGGCGGTGATGCTGACTCCTGGAAATACCTACAACCCATGTGGGAAGCGGTTGCGGCTAAAGTAGACAAAGATGGCAAACCTATCATTAGTAACACACCAGGCAAACCTGTTACGGAAGGTGAACCTTGTACTGCTTATCTAGGACCAAACGGTGCTGGCCATTATGTAAAAATGGTACATAACGGCATCGAATATGCGGATATGCAGCTTATTTGTGAATCCTACCATCTACTGCGTTCGTTATTAGGTTATGAGCCAGAAGAGATTGGTAAGCTATTTGAAAAATGGAACCAAGGTGTTTTAAACAGTTATCTTGTTGAAATTACAGCCGACATTCTTCAACAATATGACCAAGCAACAGGTGCGCCACTTGTAGATATGATTCTTGATAGTGCTGGCCAAAAAGGTACAGGCCGCTGGACATCCATCAGCGCGACTCAAATGGGCGTTCCTGCTGGCATCATCAGTGAATCTGTTTATGCACGTGCGCTAAGTACATTAACAGGCGAACGCGAGCACGCGGCAAGTAAACTGGTTGCAGATGTAGAAAGTGGTGAAATTGAAGCAGAAGAAGTTGAAAAAGCGATTGAAGAAGCTCTCTATTGCGCGAAAATTTGTGCTTATGCTCAAGGCTTCCAACTAATGCGTGCAGCACAAAAAGAATATAATTGGACGCTTAACTTCAGCGATATTGCGAAAATTTGGCGTGGTGGTTGTATCATTCGCGCTTCTTTCTTACAAAAAATTGCTGATGCTTTTATTGAAAATCCAGAACTTGAAAATCTATTGCTTAGCGATTACTTCGCAGACGCTATGGCAAGTAAACAAGCCGGTCTTCGTAAAACAGTTGTCTTAGCTGCTCAATCAGGTATTCCAGCACCATCAATATTCTCTGCACTAGCGTATTTTGACGGCTACCGTTCTGAAGTATTACCAGCCAACCTCTTACAAGCACAACGAGATTACTTTGGCGCTCACACCTATGAGCGAGTAGATGCAGAGCCAGGTCAGAAATTCCATACTTTCTGGCAAGAAGAAGGTCGTCCAGAGCGTAAAGCCTGATTTAAAAACAGAACCTAAACCATCTACAAAAAACGCAGACTAAATAAAATTCAGTCTGCGTTTTTTTATGTACTCAACCTCTACTATTTGGCTTTAAAAAAACAAACACATCAAATATAAAAGCGCTATTTTTTCATTTGCTTTTCCATTGACGTAAGCATCCCTCTCAGCATTCCTAACTCTTGCTGATCTAACCGAGAACGTTGAAACAAACGACGAAAACGAGTCATCACCTGCATAGGCATATCAGGATCTAAAAACTCAGTTTGTACCAATACTTTTTCAAGATGCTCAAGTAGATAACCTGTTTGTTCTACAGTCGCTGCAGGTACATCCCATTTACTAGTCACAATAGGTTCGTCTTTCATCATTAGGGATTTCATGCGCAGTTCATAAGCAATTACTTGCACCGCAGCACCTAAATTCAGTGAACTGAAAGTTTCAACAGAAGGAATATGAACATGATAATTACAACGCTGTAACTCTTCGTTTGTTAATCCTCGATCTTCGCGGCCAAAAACAAACGCAGTTTCTAAACCTTCATCAAACACCAAATCTGCTGCTTGCCTTGGGTCAACCAATGGCCAAGGAATATTACGTTCACGAGCACTGGTTCCTATAACTAGCTGACAATCTGCAAGAGCCTCTTCTAATGTTTCTACCACCACCGCATTTTCTAATATGTCCGTTGCACCAGATGCACGACTTACCGCCTCGTCACTTGGATACTGTTTAGGTGCTACAAGATAAAGATCTGCTAATCCCATGTTTTTCATGGCACGCGCTGCGCCTCCGATATTTCCTGGATGCGATGTGTTAACAAGGACAATTCTTACTTTATTTTGCATTATGTGGGTACCAATAATAGCGGTCTGATAAATCCGCCTATCTTAACAGATATTTTTAACAAAGCTCCAAGTTGATCAGTTTTCCATCAAAACATCACTGGTAAATTCAGGTTTATTGGGCTAGAATTCGCGCTCTTATTTAGGCTGTCCGTTCATTTTTTATTCGATTTGATAAAAAATCACAGACTTAGCCCGCTCTTTAACACTTATTCTTAAACACTTTAAATTGGCAACGTATCGTCCTTCTGACGGTATGTGCATTTTAATGACGAAATAATCGACGGTAAATTATGCAACCTAGAATCAATGTCGCACTTAAGGCAGCTCGCTCTGCTGCAGAATATATAGTTCACTCTCAAGAGAAACTGCTTTTTGACAAAGAACAAGGCCAATCAGCTGAACATGTTTATGAAACTGTTTGCTCTGGCGCTGAACGCAGCATTGTTTATCATCTAGAAAAAGCTTACCCAGCCGACACCATTACTACTCGTTTACAAGGGACTGTACAAAAAGGTGAAGAAGGCGAATGGATCATTGATGCCATACAAGGACAGCACTTGTTTTCACGTGGTCTAGCTGGTCACGTTATTACAATGAGCTATCTAGTTGCCGGTAAAGTGGAGCACGCTCTTGTGCTCAACCCTCACACTAAAGACGAATTTTACGCAAGTAAAGGTCGTGGTGCTTATCTAAACAATTCAAGAATTCGTACAGGCACAGCTCGTGGCCTTGAGAAAACAACTGTTGCCGCACAATTCCCAGCAACAGAGCGGACTCTACCTTATCTAGAAGGCCAACTAGCCGTACTAGCTAGTATTGCAGAACATGGCAGTCGTGCTGTTATGCAAGACGCTCCTGCCCTGATGCTTTCTAACGTTGCTGCTGGTCGTCTTGATGCAGCTTGGGGATTGAAATTACAAGCTTGGGAAATGCAAGCACCTCTCTTTATTGCTCAAGAAGCAGGCTGCCTATTTGGATCATTCGATGGCTCTACCAGTGTAGAAAATGGTGACATTCTTTGCGCCAACCCACGTTTATTCAAAGTGTTATTACCACTTCTTAAAAAACATCTACATCTCGCTTAGGATCTTTTATTGATCTTAGCTTTAGTAAAAAAAAGCCTCTTTCATTTATTTGAAAGAGGCTTTTTTTACTAAATTATTTAATGTTTATGGTGATTATGTTCATGGTGATGCTCGTGCACATCCACTTCATCATGCAAATCTTCACCAGGATAAAGTAACCCCATATCTTGGCGAACTTCATCCAATGTTGCCATTAACTCAAGACTATCTTGCCAACTATAATTTGGACTTTGGATCAGTCCTTCTTCAAGACAACGATTCACTTCATCCACTTCAAATTGATAGCCATTACCTGGAAAATCAATATCAATGGCGCGTTCTTGATCGCTTGCAGTCACCATGCGACAAGATTTTGCTTTAAACCATTCAGAATCAATTTCTATATAACCTTTAGAGCCAGATAATATGGCACGATTTGGATTGCAAGAAATCAGAGACGCTTCTAATGATGCTAATTTCCCACTTTCCCAACCCAATAATATTTGCTCAAAAATATCAACATCCGTATCACCAATGACCGCTTGGTTCTGTATAAAATCAGGCTTACCGAAGAAGAGTTGTGCAAGAAAAACAGGATAAATACCAATATCCAATAGAGCACCGCCACCTAATTTAATATTCATTAGCCGATGACTAGGATCTGTCGGCGCAAGAAAACTCAAGCTCGCTTGAATACTATGCAATGTGCCGATTTCACCCTCTTCGACCCATTCAAGCACCTGTTCAATGACAGGATTGAAACGTGTCCACATGGCTTCCATAACGAAAACATTGTGCTTCAATGCCAAATCATAAAGTTCTTTGGATTGAGCTTCATTAATAGTAAAAGGCTTCTCACATAACACAGCCTTACCAGCCAAAATACAAGCCTTTACTAAATCGTAATGATAAACATGAGGTGTAGCGATATAAATCACATCAGCTTCATTACTGTTAATCAATGAAAAATAATCAACGAAGGCACACTCAATATCAAATTCAGCTGAAAAATTGTCTGCCGAAACTTTATCTCGAGAAGCAACCGCACGAAGTTCACCCGCTTTGACATGACAAAAATCACTCGCAAACAAATGCGCGATTTGACCTGTACCAATAATACCCCAGCGTACTTTCTTCATAGGATTCTCCCCATAGATATAATCAAAATATTAATACTGCCCATATAAAGCTGCATTAAAAAACGCACTAAGTTTGACGTCAAAAAAGATTATAGTCCACTGGCATTTTCTAACTGCTGAATGCGTGCATTCAACATTCGAACATGATCCTCTAATTCCAGCACTCGATTTTCTAGCTCAACAGATCGAAGTTTAAGCTGCTGGGTATATTGATCATCAGAGGCAACTGACGACCCAGCTTCAGATAGTGCGCCTGTAGATGTTTGAGACTCTGAACAAAAACACTCTTGGTAACGCTGCTCTCGCTTCCCAGCTTCTCTTGGTAGCTGCCTCACATAAGGCCCACCAGTTTTCGCTTGCAATGAAGTAAGTGCCGCCTCGACCTCCTCACGAGATGCAAAGCTATATAAACGTCCACTACGAGAGCGTAATTCCCCAGATGTTTGAGCGCCTCGTAAAAACAACAAGCACACCACTGCTGTTTCTGCTGGAGATAGCTGTAAGTCTGAAAACTCCGTATTACAAAAACGGTGTTGGTACTTACTTACGCGGCTATGGGAAGCCAGTACGTCTGTTACCAGACCACGAGCCATCAAAGCATCGATGGCATCCTGCACTTCTACTTCAGAATAATGAGTAACAGGTTCACGATTAGACTTCTGATTACAGGCATTAACGAGGGAGTTTAAACTCAAAGGATATTGATCTGGTGTAGTAATTTCTTTTTCTATAAGACAACCAACGATCCGCATTTCGATAGCACTTATTTCATGGTAGCTCATAATAGTTCTCTCAAATTAGAGGATGGCCTAGTAGCAATAGTCATTAAATGAACATTAAAAAGATCGCTTCTTGAAGTCACCTTTTTTAAAGGTTCTAAAAGGCATAACAAGAATGTCTTTTAAAGATTCAGGCTGGTAGGTTTTTGTTCCCGGAAAACCGATATTTAGGTTTTCATCTCCTTGAAGCGCTTTTTCTCTTTTACTACAAAAAATAGCATCCCAAATACTTAGAAAAAAACCATAATTACTGTTGGTTTCTTCCGACACTCTAGAATGATGTATTCGATGCATATCCGGTGTAATGATTAGGTGATGAACCATAGACTCAACTCGGTTAGGCAATCTAGCGTTAGTATGATTAAACATAGCGGATGCATTGAGTAAAACATCAAAAATTAATACCGCTTCAATAGGTATGCCAAGCAACAAAACCGCACTAGCTTTGATAACCAGAGATAATACAATTTCAATTGGATGAAAACGAATAGCTGAGCTGACATCTAATTCAGGATCAGAATGATGTACTCGATGAAGACGCCACAAGAACGGAATTCGATGGAACAACCTATGCTGCCAATAAATCACACAGTCTAATAATAAAACACTAAGTAACAGAACGCTCCAAACAGGTAATTCAAATAAGTTCAATAAACCGAAGTGTTGGCTAGATAAAGCAACCAGTGATAAAAGTATGGGCTGAGTCATACGAACACAAAGAGCCCCAAGCATTAACAGTACAATATTATGACGCCAACGCTGACGCCACTGTAAAAGAGTAGTTCTTGGACACCGCCATTGCCAAACCAGCAATGAAATAAATACCAAAATAAACACACCAATACGTAAGGTAAAATCAATCATATAATAAGCAACCTATATAGAGTATTAGTATGTCATTTCACTCTGAAAACACCAGTTCCCATTCAACAACATTTAGTTTTCTCGATTATTAATTACTGCGATCAAAATGGACTTTCATTTGACCAAGAAGTTCCACAAAAACATTGATATTGATATCACTTAACCTATGGATAATCAGACAATTATTCCCAAATTGAGCAGGACGTAATCGATAAGCAAAATCATGAAGCAGATTAGAATCAAAAAAATATACGTACAAATGATCTTCACGGGCCGCAACGCCATACAATAAAGTAGAACCTTGCTGAAAATAGGGAATCCCCAAATCACTAACCAATTCAGCCTTGGGAGAGATAGCCGCCATTATATCAACAACTTCTAACAAATCTGCCTGCATATCTACCGCAATACCTTCAACATAACTCTGTATAAAATCATTTGATGTTTTCACTAACATAGCACTCCCTGAGAACATAAAGCTTTTTATTTATGAAAATAAAAAGCTTTTATAAAACACGTAAATCAATACGCTTTTAATGCCTTTTCAATACGCAAAACAGCCTCTTCTAAGACTGATTTTGGACACCCAAAGTTTAGCCGGACATAATTAGGATTTCCAAAATCTTTACCATCAGAAACACCTACTCCAGCATCTAAGAAAAATTGATAAGGACTCTCAACAGACAATGCGGAAGCATCAATCCATGCAAGATAAGTGGCCTCTAAATGAAGCATTTTCAAAGGAGTCCCTGCTAATTTTTCAACTAAAAAATCGCGATTTTTCGAAAGATAAGTTAATAACCCCTGGTGCCATTCCTGTCCGTCTTCGTATGCTGACAAAGCCGCAGTAAGTCCAAGCATATTTGGTGAAGGAATCAAGCCCGTACGACCTTGATCAAAAGCCTGACGTAACGTTTCACTCTCAATCACGGCAAAAGCATAACCTAAGCCAGCAACATTAAAGGTTTTACTTGGCGCCATTAATGTAATGGTTCGATTTGCAGCTTCTTTGTTTAAACTAGCAAAAGGCACATGAGGTAAATCGTCGAGAATTAAATCACAGTGAATTTCATCACTAACCACAACAAGGTCATATTTTTCAGCTAAGGCATGAATCGCAAGTAATTCGGCTTTAGTATAAACAGAACCACCTGGGTTATGAGGGTTGCATAACAGAATCATTTTACTGTTTGATTTAGCACAAGCTGTTTCAAACTGATTCATATCCGGAGCCCAGCGACCATCCTGAACTATCATATCAACATGCTCAACTTTGCGTCCTGATAATAATGGCGCTTTAGTTAGGTGATAATAAACTGGGCCAGGAACAACAATACCATCGCCTTCATTAGAGAAGACACGAACACTTAAATGCAAGGCACAAACAAGTCCCGGTAAATGCACCAAACTGCCCGCTCCAATTTTCCAATCATAACGACGAACTAAGTGAGATTGAATTGCCTTAACTAAGGCTTTTGGTATATGCGTGTAACCAAAAACACCGTCATCAATTCGTTGCGCTAATGCTTCTTTAATACAGGTAGGTGAATCGAAATCCATATCTGCAACCCACATAGGTATGATGCTCTTTGGGTACCTAGACCATTTGTCACTGCTCATTTTAGATCGATCAATTAGAGTATCAAACACAGAAAAAGAAGTATTCATTCAATAAAACTCCGGCCATTAATTTACTTACTTTGATTCAACTAAATAATTAACATGATCCTAGCCTCTAACTCCAGCGCTATCCCGATAAAAACCATGAAAAGATCATAATTACTTAAGATATTAAGAGCGATTCATACACAAAAATCCTTATTTCTTATCTCAAACCGACACAAAACCTTTTAAAAAAGACAAAAATATTTTCAAAACAACATTTTTTACTTATAAATCAATAATATATATTAGTTAGAGTACTAATATTTAGAATTGTCAAGGGTTGACCTAAATTGCACAATCAGCCTAGTATAGTTTTCATTAAACGACTGTTTAATAAAAAGAGTACAAAATGCCAAAAGTTGGAATGCCTGAAATTCGTAAACCTCAGCTCATCGAGGCAGCAATAAAAGCCATAGATAAATATGGATTCTCTGGCGCGACTGTTAGCGTCATTGGTAAAAAAGCAGGGGTTTCGCCTGCCATAATAAATCACTACTTTGGCGGTAAAAACGGTCTCTATGAAGAGACAATGAAAAGCTTAATTCGTGAGTTTTTTGAAATTTTATCTAAAGAGGTCACAAAAACGAAAAATAAATCTGCTAAAACTAAAGTAATGGCCATTGTAAAAGCCAGTTTTAGCCAGTCCCAAACACACCCTCAAGTTGTCAAAGCTTGGATGGGATTTTGGGCATCAGCAATGCACACACCATCGTTATATCGGCTACAAAATGTTTATTCAAGACGATTGATAACATCGCTGGTATGCGTTTTAAAAGAAGAGTTCGAAATACAAAAAGCCCGTAACATCGCTTTAACTATGGCGGCACTCATTGATGGGATGTGGTTACGAGGCTCATTAGCCGGTGGTATTAATAAAAAGGAATCTGCACAGCAAATACAAGATTATTTGGACTTAGTATTTCAAAATAAAGTCTGAAAAAAGCCAACCAGATTATTTAAAAGAACAGCACATTTATAGGTTTCTGAAGTTTACGTTACGGCGCCCAAGTTGACGCAGTATACGTTCATTAGTTGAGTTCAATAGCATAGAGGGTAGAAAGGTATGTTCAATAAAACGAAAAAAACGGCAATAGCCATCAGTATGGCAAGTATTTCTGGCTTAACCATGGCAGCGGATTGTTCGACAGTCCGCTTTTCTGATGTTGGTTGGACTGATATTACAGCAACAACAGCAGTGACAAGTGCAATCGTTGAAGGCCTTGGCTATAAAACGAAAACACAGTTATTGTCTGTTCCAGTTACTTATACATCTCTTGCCAACGGTGACATCGACGTATTCCTTGGAAACTGGATGCCCACTATGCAAGCCGACATCGAACCTTACCTAAAAGCAGGTACAGTTGAAGATTTAGGTCCTAACCTAGTAGGTGCAAAATATACCATTGCAGTCAGCAAAAATGCTTTCGACGCAGGTGTTACTGATTTCTCAGATATCGCAAAACATCGTAAAGAATTCTCAGGTCGCATCTACGGTATCGAACCAGGTAATGATGGTAACCGTATTATCCAAGACATGATCGACTCAAATGCTTTCGGATTAGGTGACTTCCAAATCGTTGAATCAAGTGAAGCTGGCATGCTTTCACAAGTAAGCCGCAACACCCGTCGTGATAAATGGATTGCCTTCCTAGGTTGGGCTCCACATCCAATGAATGCAAATTTTGAAATGGAATACTTATCTGGTGGTGATGATTTCTTCGGCCCAGACTTTGGTGGCGCCAATGTACACACCAACATACGTAAAGGCTACGTACAAGAATGCCCTAACGTCGGAAAATTGCTAACTAACCTAACGTTCTCCCTTCCTATGGAAAATGAAATCATGGGTGCAATCCTTGATGATGGTAAGAAGCCGGATCTTGCAGCTAAAACATGGTTAAAAGCAAACCCTGAAGTACTTGATGCATGGTTAAGTGGTGTTACAACTAAATCTGGTAGTAATGGCCTTAGTGCTGTGAAATCACACTTAGGTCTTTAATACTAGAAGGCACCCTTCGTGATAAACGTCACTTAGGGTGCATTATTGCTAAATCGGGAGAACACATATATGAATTGGCTGACGGATAATAAGATCCCTCTTGGCGCTTGGATGGAAAACTTTGTCGATTGGCTAGTTACTGCGGCTTCCGGTTTTTTTGATCTAATCTCTATTGTTTTAGAAACCATGATTGTTTCCATGGTCGATACCATTGAATCAATTCATCCTCTTGTAGTTATTGGTATCGTTTTAGTGGGAGTTTGGTTTCTTCATCGCAGCATTGGCTTGTTAATTTTCATCACCGCAGCCCTGCTATTTATTATTAATATGGGTTATTGGGTAGAAACAATTCAAACCCTAGTACTTGTGGTTTCTGCCACCGCTATCAGTGTATTAATTGGCGTACCTATAGGAATCGCCGCAGCGCATCGCCCTTGGCTATACACAATATTGCGTCCGGTTTTAGATTTAATGCAAACTATTCCTACGTTCGTTTACCTTATTCCAACACTCATTCTATTTGGCTTGGGTTATGTTCCCGGACTGATATCTACCATTATTTTCGCCATTGCCGCTCCAATACGCTTAACTTACTTAGGTGTTAGCAAAGTGCCTAATGAACTACTTGAAGCGGGTTTAGCATTTGGCTGTACCAAATCAAAATTACTCTACAAAGTTGAATTGCCTGCAGCTATGCCAAACATCATGGCAGGTGTGACTCAATGTATTATGTTGTCTTTATCTATGGTGGTTATCGCTGCGCTTGTTGGCGCTGATGGCCTCGGAAAACCCGTTGTACGAGCTTTAAACACGGTAAATATTTCTCAAGGGTTTGAGGCAGGTATCGCCATTGTCTTGGTTGCCATTATGCTAGATCGTATTTGTAAATCGCCATCCGCGAAGAGTGAAGGATAATTTATGGCTGTTGTAACAATTGAAAACGTCGACATTGTCTTTGGTGACAATAAAGCCCAAACACTTCCACTTATGGATAAAGGTCACAGCCGAGATGAAATCATTGGAATGACAGGCGACGTTGTTGGTGTACAAAATGCCAGCATTGAAGTAAATGAAGGTGAAATTTGCGTCCTTATGGGTTTATCTGGATCTGGTAAATCTACCCTACTTCGCGCCGTCAATGGTTTGAATAAGATTGCTCGTGGACGTTGCCTTGTTCGGGACGGCGACAATATGGTGGATATGGCAAAATGCGATGATGCTACATTACGTCACATGCGTACCCATCGAGTGTCGATGGTGTTTCAAAGCTTTGCATTAATGCCTTGGTTAACGGTGTTAGAAAACGTAGCTTTTGGTTTAGAAATGCAAGGTATGCCAAAAACAGAACGCTTAATAAAAGCACGCGAACAGCTCAAGATGGTTAGCTTAGATCAATGGGCAGATAAGAAACCTGACGAGTTATCTGGTGGTATGCGTCAAAGAGTTGGTCTTGCTCGTGCTTTTGCCATGGACACAGATGTCTTATTAATGGATGAACCTTTCTCAGCACTGGATCCATTAATCCGAACTCAGCTACAAGATGAGTTGATTGAGCTACAGAAGCGTTTAAACAAAACCATTATTTTCGTAAGTCATGACCTGGATGAAGCACTGAAAATCGGTACTAAAATTGCCATCATGGAATCGGCAAAAATCATTCAGGAAGACACACCTGAACAAATCGTTTTAAACCCAGCAACGGAATACGTCGAGAACTTTGTGGCTCACACTAATCCATTAAATGTCTTACGTGGTAACTCACTGATGACGCCATTGTCTGAACTGGCAGTACAAGACAATAAAGTCGTTATGGAAAATAACATGTGGCTTGAGTTAAATAATGGGAAATTAGCATCAGTACAAAACCCTGAAGGTGAGGTCCCAACGGTTTCTTGGGTACCGAATATGGTTTTAGACAATATTCCAGACAACACAATTTTTATTGTGCCTGCCAATATCGCCATGCGTGATGCAGTCGAAATTCGCTACTACTCTAAACACTTTATGGTGTTGGAAGAGAATGAAAAATGCGTAGGTATCTTAAACGATCACAATTTTTACCATGCATTGCTTGGTAAGCATTTTGGACGCGATACAGAAGCAGCATAATTCTTAAACGTACCTGAGCGTTAATTCTTAAACGTACCTCAGAGTTATTCTTAATACCTAAAAGGTGAACTTATCAAAGTTCGCCTTTTTTTATATAAAATCGAGGTAAAAATAGAAATCGAATAAAGAATTAACCGCTTCGAACTATCAATTACGAGCACTCATTTCTTCTCGAAAATTGGTGTTTTTCTTTACGATCATTTAACAGGTCGATTAGTGATTGCATTCAGAATTTCAATCGGTATAGTCTGCCGAAATAATGACCAATTCGAACCTTTTCACATTTCATTTTTAATACGCAGCTAGCTCAAGGATATTGCATGTTAAAACAAACCCTATTTCCTATCTGGAGCTTGCTCTTTGGTATTGCCATCTTAACCATGGCGAGTGCTTTACAAAGCTCCTTGATCGGTATTCGAGCCTCTATCGAGAACTTTAATACGACAGCTACAGGTTTGATCATGTCGTCTTATTACCTTGGCTTCGTAATTGGTTCCTTACTGGTTCCAAATTGGGTTAAAAACGTGGGGCATATTCGAGTCTTTGCAGCAGTTGCGTCTTTAGCTTCCATTACGATTCTTATGCAATCCGTGGTCGTCAATCCATGGTTCTGGATGTTAATGCGGATGGGAACAGGCTTATGTTATGCCGGCCTATTTATTGTCACAGAAAGTTGGTTAAACGATATTGCAACGAACAAAACTCGTGGTCGTTTGTTTTCCATTTATATTATTGAAATATGGGCCAGCCAAACTCTAGGTCAGTTCTTACTGAACCTTTCTGCTCCTAGTGGCTATGGCTTGTTTATTTTAACTTCTGTTTTAATTTCATTAGCGCTCGTTCCATTACTACTAGTACGAACGCCATCGCCGACAATTAACATTCCTGAAAAGCTCAATATTCTTAGTTTGGTAAAAACAGCCCCCTCGGGGTCACAGGCGTCACCATTGCGGGTATAACCTCTGGTGCCTTATTGGGTCTTGGAGCACTTTACGCCAAAAGCATAGGAATGAACGTTGCTGAAATTTCGCTTTTCATTGGTGCCAGCTACGTAGGTGGGATGTTATTACAATGGCCAATCGGCAAACTGTCAGATAGACAAGATCGCCGAGTAACTATTCTTTGGGTTGGAATTGTTGGTGCAATATCTGCTTTTATTGTCCCACTTGGTAATAGTATAAATAGTCAACTATTGATGATGGCCGGTATGTTTGCCGTTGGCGCTTTTACTTTTCCCATGTATTCATTAGCCTCTTCCCACATCAATGATCAACTACGCCCCGAGCAAATCCTTTCTGCCAGTAGCGGCATGATATTGCTCAATGGCGTCGGTGGTATTATTGGACCACTTGCCGCGGCGGCATTCATGGATACTATTCGAGTCGATGCCTTATTCTGGTTTGTTGCTATATTAAATGCCACCGTCGCGATGGTTGCCTTGTATCGAATAAACTTCCAGCCAGCAATGATCATCGAAGATCAGGGGGATCAAATCCCTGTAGCATTAACAGTATCTTCGGTTGCAACGGCAGAAATGCTAGTGGAAGCGGACTCTTCTATCGCACCAGTTGAAGAAAGTCATGAGGTAGAAATCAAACTTTAATTCACTTCTCCGCAATGCAGCCGCACAGTTTTTGTCTGATTAAGATAAAGGCTGTGTGGCAATTTTGAAGGCAATAAACCAGATCAAAATAGCATTAATGCGATTAAACCAACGCCAAAATCTCGCACTTTCTAACCACTTTGCGCACAATCGACCAACAAAAGCCAAAGACAAAAACCAAATCAACGAAGCCAGTGCGCCACCTAATACAAACTCCCATTTATCATCTTGCCATTGGTTCGCCAAGCTACCTATTAGAATCATGGTGTCTAAATAGAAATGCGGATTAAGCCAAGTCACTGCGAACCCCATCAAGAATAAGGGCCAAATCGCGAGGCGTTTAGTGTATTGCTCTAAAACCAAATGTTCTTCTTGGAAAGAAGAGCGCCATTTCCCTAACGCAAACCAAACTAAAAAAGCCACACCACCCCAACGAGAAGCAGTTAACAACCAATCATGGCTTTGTAAAATCAATCCTAAACCGAATGCCCCTAAAGCCATAGACAGAACATCACTCAAAATAAATAGTAAAGCGATCGGGAAGGCATAATGCCGCTTTAAAGCTTGTTCTAATAGAAAACTGTTCTGCGCACCTACCGCTATGATAAGACCACCGCCAGTAATTGCACCACTAATTAACGCCAACATAATTGTCACTCCCCTTTAATTTCACTTGATCTTACGGAAAGCCACGATTAAATTAAAATTAATTAAACTATAACTACATTAGAAAAAATAATATTATGATGGACTATAAAGCTCTAATGAGTCTTCATGCCGTACTGAGATTTCAAAATTTTGATAAGGCAGCAAAGCATTTAAACCTCACTCAATCTGCCGTGTCTCAAAACATAAAACGTCTTGAGCAAGATTGTGGCCGCCCACTGTTGATTCGCTCACGCCCAGTAATAGCGACACCACTTGGCGAAAAAGTGCTCGCACACTTCAATAAAGTCACCATGCTAGAAGAAGACCTACAAGAAGAAATCCAAGATAAAATCTCTAGTTACCCCTTAAGTATTGCTGTGAATAACGATGCCTTAGCAACTTGGTTTACCCAAGTCTTGAGCAAGTTCTCTGCCGAAAACAAAACCAAACTGCACATAAAATCTGCAGACGAAGGCCATACTCGAAACTTACTTCAAACAGGCGAGGTCATTGCCTGCCTTAGTCAGACGGGTACACCTGTAGCAGGCGGTGATTCAATATTTTTAGGTTATATGACTTATGAGTTAGTAGCGACACCGAAATTTATACAAACTCATTTAAAAGAAGGCATTAGTACCGAAGCTATTTTGCAGGCCCCTTCCCTGGTCTATGATGAGAGGGATGAGCTTTGGGCCCGTTATCAAAATGAATGTCTAAATACTAAAGCCGAGATCCGTAACAGTCATTGGTACCCATCATCACACGGTTTTGTAGAGCTCGCTATGAGTGGCACAGTCTGTGCTTTAGTACCTAGTATTCAAGTAAAAAACCAACTAAAGCAAAAACAGCTGGTTTCCTTGTTTCCAAACAACCGGCTTTCATTGCCACTATATTGGCATTGGTACAAACTTAACTCTCCTGTATTGGATCGGTTAAAAAAGGTGATATTAACTGTCACAGAAGATGCTTTATACTAGGAGCATCTATCTAAAAACAGGCTGACAATGCTTTATTTTTGGACAGCCATTTTACAAAGAGGCCTTTGCACGAGGCAACGAGCGAAGTTAAGACAAAGTAAAAATAGGCGAGAACACAGAGTTTATCGATTATAAATGAGTATTTTGAGTCTGTTTTTTACAAAGTATTAGCAAGCTTAGTAGTTGTGCAAAGGTCTCACAAAGCTATTTAAGGAAAAATTATGATACGTAAATGTCTATTCCCTGTTGCTGGTTACGGTACCCGTTTTTTGCCCGCAACTAAATCCATGCCTAAAGAAATGCTTCCGATCGTGAACAAGCCTTTAGTGCAATATGGTGTAGAAGAAGCCGAAGCAGCAGGATTAAACAACGTTACCTTCGTAACAGGTCGTGGTAAACGTGCCATTGCGGATCATTTCGATATCAGCTACGAGCTAGAACACCAGATCTCTGGCACTAATAAAGAGCAATATTTAGATGGTATTCGTCATCTAATAGACAATGTTAACTTTTCTTTTACACGCCAAAACAACATGCTTGGTTTGGGTCACGCTATCCTTACTGGTGAACCACTTATCGGCGATGAAGCCTTTGGTGTCGTACTTGCTGATGACCTTTGCTTTGGTGAAGAAGATGGTGTTATGGCGCAAATGGTTAAACTATATAACCAATTCCGCTGCACCATTGTGGCCATCGAAGAAGTACCAGAAGACGAAGTGCACAAATATGGTGTGATTAAAGGTGAGTCGATGATGGACGGTTTATACCGAGTTACCGACATGGTTGAGAAACCATCTAAAGAAGAAGCACCATCAAATTTAGCAATTATTGGACGCTATATTCTAACACCAGATATTTTCGACAAGATCCGCAACACCCCACCAGGTCGTAACGGTGAAGTGCAAATCACTGACGCTATTTTACAACAAGCTCAAGAAGGCTGTGTATTAGCGTATAAATTCAAAGGTAAACGTTTTGACTGTGGTAGCGTTGATGGTTTCGTAGAAGCAACCAACTTTTGTTATGAAAACATCTACAAAAATGGCTAGGTGGTTCTAAGCCTTTTACACTTTTACTTACTCGTCACATTTTAAAAGTCATGTTCGCAATAGTTTATCTATTATCGAGCATGACTTTTTTTATTCATCACATCAAATACAATTGGCTCAGCCAAACACTCACTGGCACGGTTAATACTGATATCAAAGTCTGCATGGTAATGTAAGCCGACATTCTATCTGTGTCTCCGCCAAGCTGACGAGCTAACGCATAGGCAGATGTTGCCGTTGGCACTACACCAAACAATACCGCAACTAAAGCAGGTAAACCTCGAACGTCCAACCACCAGCACATAATACCAATCACCAGAGGAAACATAACAAAACGTGCTACTGAAGATAAAACAAACGTCATACCAACAGAACGAATCGCCTCTAACCGAACACTGGCTCCTACAGCTAATAAAACTAACGGCAAAGAAGACTGAGACAACATACCAACCACGTCGGAAATTAAAATAATTGGCGTTAGTCCTAGTAAATTCAAACCACTACCCAGCACAATAGAAACAATCAAGGGGTTTCGAATCAAGGCACCACTCAGTAATCGAGGTAAAGTCACCACCATACCATTCTTAGCCGGCGGACGATGCATTAGCACCATAGACACCACCAAGAACACATTAACCGAAGGAATTAGGACAGACGCGCCCAACGCAGCAAGCACCAAACCTTCATCGCCATATAAACTGCCAGCCAGAGCCAAAACAATAAAAGTATTAAAACGTACACCAGCTTGCAACATCGACGATGCCGTCGGTGCTTGTGCCTTCAAAAGCCATGCACTGATGAATACAAAAATCGCAGTGATAAACAAAGCGAACAGAAGAATAAAGCCATACTTTGGTAACATGGAATTTGAAAAATCAATTTGTGATGTTTTATGAAATAACAAAGCAGGAAACAGCACCCAATAAGCTAGCTTATCTACTCCAGGCCAAAATCCGTCCATGGGAAAACGAAAACGCTGACATACGGCACCAGCTACCAATAAGAGAAATACTGGCAATACAGAAAGAGAAAGAGAAAACACAAACACTCCTTATGACGTCATAAACAACGTTAAATACAAGGCTTCAAAAATTTTTGGAATACATACAAGTCAAAACCATCACACTGAAGCAGGAATAAGTTGCCAGTCTTGCTTACTCAAACGATCAACAAACCAAGATAAGCCTCGACCAGGGCTGTCTTTTCGCCATGCTAAATACGCCATAATATTAGGTCTTGGGAATTCACATTGCCTCATTACCAAACGACCCGAGTTTAATTCATTCATAATTCGATGTTTAGGTAAATACCCTACTCCTAACCCCAGACATTGCGCCTGTATTTTACTGCGCATGGTATCGACCCTAAGCACCTGACGACTTTCGAAAATACCAATATTCCGAGCGGGCAAAATTTTTGAACTATCAGCAACGACGATGGCTGGATATTGTCGTAATTGCGCTGCGGTAACGACACCTTCAACCAATGCTAAAGGATGCGTAGGAGCAACAGCAAAGACAAATTCTAACTCGCCAATCGCTCGAGTATAAAAACTTCCTTTTGGTAATTCACCCGTGGCTCCGATCACCAAGTCTACGCGATCGTCTTGTAAAGCATCCCAACCACCACCAACAGACTCTTCAGACAGTGTTAATTCCACAGGGCGATTTTGCACTAAAAAATCCCCCACCGTCTCCATTAAAGGGGATTCAAGTAGCACGGTATCACGCGCAATCCTCAGCTTAGGTTCCCAGCCCGACTCGAATTGTTTGATGGAATCTTCCAACCGTGTAGCAGCATCCAGAATCGCTCGCCCCTGCTCTAGTACCAAATGACCTGCAGGTGTTAATACGGCTTTTTGACGTGAACGATCGAATAAGGGCACCCCCAGATCGTCTTCCAACTTTTTGACCGTATAAGTCAGGGCTGATGGCACCTTAAATAAAGCATCTGCGGCAGCAGCAAAGCTGCCAAGTTTATGAATCGCTTCCAGTACTCGTAATGCTTCTAACGTAACGGCATGAGCCATGAAATAACCTTTATTCAATTTTTTTGAAATAGTATCTCAAAAGCTTCCGGTTTTCTTTCTTTTCTCAAGCTCATACACTGAATTTATCAAAAATAAATCATCAAGATTTATAGAAAAATTTGGAGACACGCCATGATTACTCTTCGCCACGCTCAAGACCGTGGACACGCAAACTTCGGCTGGTTAAACAGTCATCATAGTTTTTCATTCGGTAACTATTATGATCCTCAGCACATGGGGTTTTCACACCTACGAGTCATTAATGATGATTCAGTGTCCCCCGATGCAGGCTTTGAAACCCATGGCCACAAAGACATGGAAATTATAAGTTTAGTATTAGAAGGCAGAATCGCTCATAAAGACAGTGCCGGCAATATTAAAGAGCTACCAGTCGGTGAATATCAATTGATGTCAGCGGGTAAAGGTATTTTCCATAGTGAATTTAATGCCTCAAAAACAGATCCGCTTAAGTTTCTGCAAATCTGGATACAGCCGAATAAACTAGGTGGAGCACCTGGCTACCAACAAAAAGCCTTTGGTGAAACTCAAGGTTTCACTACTGTGATCACTCCAGATGGAAAAAATGGCACCTTGCAAATTAAGCAAGACATGCAGCTTATTCAATTAATATTAGAAAACGAAACAGAAGCCACATGGCAAGCCGATAAAAACCGTCATTATTATGTTCACGTGATAGAGGGTGAATTATCTCTAGATAATGGCGTGATATTAAAAGCAGGTGACGGGGCGAAAATAGAAGACCAAGACAAGATACATTTAAAAAAATCAGCAAATCACGAAGTAAAGCACTGCTCTTCGATCTTATCTGACACGCCTCCTAGTCGTTAACTAGTAGTCATTTTCAAAACTACACAAAGCCAATGAATATAAAGAGCTGAGCATTCAACTCTTTATATTCATCATTTCAATCATGCTTCCAATAAGAAGTCAGATCTAAATGTGCAGCATTGATCTTACTATTCTTAATCAATACACGCTTCATTTCCCTTATAGTATGGGCTTCTGCGGCAGCCCATACCCAAGTACTTTCAGACAACAAATCATCAGAAAGACCGGCTAAAACCTCAAGCTGTAAAGCACCATACGGCACGTTTTCTAAATTATCATTACGATGCAGCCAATGAACACTCACACCACTGTGTGGTGGTAAAGCTATCTCATTTTCCGCAGACTGCACCTCAACCCAAGCATCAACTTTTGCCGTTTCAGGTAAAATCTCTAACCAACGAGACAATGCTGGAAGGCTTGTTTCATCTGCAAAGAATACGTAATTAGACGCATCGAGTGGAGGTAACTTAACAGACCTTGGCCCAAATATCCCAAGGGTTTGCCCGACTTCTGCTTGTCTTGCCCACGGTCCACCAACCCCATCATCATGTAAAACAAAATCAATATCGACTGTTAGTAAATCTGCATCATAAGCACGAATAGTGTATTCACGAAACGGTGAAAAACGCCCTGTCGCCGCACCCTTCCAATCCGCTTGTCCGTTACTTAACACTGTAGGTAAACGAAGTTCATCACCAGAACATTCTGGAAAAAATAACTTTACGTGCGCTTCCGGAGCCAAAGGATGAAAGCCAAAACCTTCTAACTCCTCTCCCTGTAACTTAATTCTCCGTAGTGTTTTAGATAAATCCTTTACCTTTACAACGGTTGCAACACGCTGTTTCAGTGGCACTTCAACACGTTCGTTTTTTAAAATCGATGTCATAAACCCTCATACAAAGCATCATCCACCAAACGCGGAAAACTAAAAGTGACAAATATAAACGATAATGCTTATTGTTTAAAACAATAATTATTTGATCCTGTTTATACTGGCTAAAATTATTATGCATTTAGTTAAATGTAGAAATGTAGATTCAATTAACAATATCGCCAGTCCACAGCTAAATAGAATTTATAGGGCGATTCTTAGAGAGAAAAACACAGTGTCTTCTTTTCTTTACAGTTAGAGGAAAGTTTACCTAATACGTGCATTGTATTTTGTTGTAAATACGGCAAAATGACATGACTGTTTAACACCGTACTGTATCAATATTTACTTTAGCAACCACCTTAAAATAGGATTTCGTAACTATTATGTTTAAGCATCTTCAAGTCGTTCCTGGCGACCCTCTTTTAGCCCTAATTGTTGCTCATCAACAAGACCCAAACCCAAAGAAAATTGACCTGGGTGTGGGCGTTTATAAAGACGATAATGGTCATACGCCTATTTTAAACAGTGTGAAAAAAGCGGAAGCGATTCTACTTGAACAAGAAGACTCTAAAAGCTACTTGGGCATTTATGGTGCGACAGAATTTGAAGCTATCATTAAAGACCTTCTTTTTGGTGAAACTAATCCGTTGATTCAATCAGGTCGTGTTCGTTCTACACAGACACCTGGCGGTACTGGTGCTTTGAAAGTAGCGGCTGATTTCATTAGTGCTAACCTAAAAGACGCTCGACTATGGGTGAGTGATCCAACATGGGGTAACCACAAGTCTATTTTTGATTCTGCTGGTGTGGAGGTTGTTGATTACCCTTATTACGATCCTGCGACAAACGGTCTTCGTTTTGACGATATGATGGCAAAACTGGAAGCTGAAGCAAAACAAGGCGATGTCTTGTTAGTACACGCTTGTTGTCATAACCCAACGGGAATCGACCTACAATTTGATCATTGGAAAGTCCTCACGGAGTTTGTGAACAAACGTGGTCTTTTACCTTTAGTTGATGCCGCTTACCAAGGCTTTGGTGATGGTTTAGACGAAGATTTAGCTGGCTTACGTCATATGGCGGCGAACGTACAAGACATGTTGATTGCCAACTCTTTCTCGAAAAATTTTGGTATTTATCGTGAACGTTGTGGCGGCTTAAGCGTTATTGCAGCTTCTGCAGATGAAGCAAATGCGGCTTTTTCCATTATTGGCCAAGCGATCCGTGCAAACTACTCTATGCCACCAGCCCACGGTGCTGCGGTTGTTTATACTATTATGAGCAACCCAGAGCTAAAAGCTGAATGGGAACTTGAAGTGACGGCAATGCGTGACCGCATAAATGGTCTACGTGAAAAATTGGTTAATAAATTAGCGGCTTCAGGTGTAAATAAGAATTTTGCCTTCATCAAAGATCAGCGCGGTATGTTTTCTTACTCAGGCTTAACCCTTGAACAAGTTCGCAAACTGCGTAATGAGTATTCAATTTATATTGCCGATACAGGCCGTATGAGTATTGCAGGTGTAAGTGATAAGAACATTGATTACCTTTGCGAAAGCATTGCAAAAGTAGTTGGTTAATCACTTTTGAATAGATAATAAGAGCCGTGGGCAGTTGAATAAACAACCCACGGTTTTTTATGTCTTGGTTATTAGTAACAAGCAGTCAGCAATAATTAATGAAGTACACGAGTTTCCGTATTTTGGCTATTACCCTGTATCTCTGGATGAAAATGTTTCACCAAACGTAGCACAGAAGGCTCTAATGTTTCGCGCCAGAAAGCAACCTCCTCATCAACCATGCCTTGCATTTTATCCCAACCAGCCTCTGTACCGAATAAACGAACAGGAGCTAACACTTCATCAAAAAATTCTCGATCACCAGATAAGCCAATTCCGATAAGCTTTGCTCCTCGAATAAAGCCAACACACCATTCTTCAACGAGAATCTTGAATTCCCCCTCTACTTCTTGCTCTAAGTAAACAGGGTAAAAATCGCCAAATAATAAGCTGTTCATGGTTTCCATATACATGATCAAAATAAGGCTTAAGAACTCATCCTCTTGTTCGGCAGACTCCCACTTAGGTTGGTCTTCATCTGCCCCCCAAATAGCATTCAACCAAAGGTCTGGCTCTAATTCTTTTGAGGCACAGCCCAATGCGGTTAAGAAACCATCTAATTCAGACACACACAATAGTGATCGATCTGTGCCGTACGTCATTAAGTAGTAATCGATCTTTTCATAGAGCACTTCTTCACTGATTACATCGTCGTCTTTTTTTTCAGACATTCATTCATTTCCATTTGGGTTAGCTATTTTCAATCGAACTATACGGTATATTTTAGCGGGGCTAGGTAAAAAATGATAAATATATTTAACTTATACCTATTCAAAAGAAAGGTCTAAGGAAACCAACCCTATATAAAGTTAGTTTGAAATACTAGATAAGACGATATCAAATCTATAAACAAGCGCTCATCAAGACCTATCACCCAATAAGTTAGCATTCAAAAGGGGATGAGTAAGGCAATAAATATGTCATGTTTAAAAATAAATTTTCTTACTATCTTTTGCACTTTCAGAATTTTTAGTCTGATCAGACAGCCTATATTGTAGTACAAAAAACTAAATCAACCATAATTTTATGGCTCATGAAAACACGTAAACTTTTGTAAAACAATTAAAAAAACAAACGTATTTTTTATATAAAAAATAAAAATCCAAAAATAATTGTCATTTTAAATTTGTTAAATATAAATCTTCATAGAGATCGAGATATTGCAAGACTAATTTGAAAAATAATATAATGATCTATGTCATAGGTATGAACAGTTTCTATAAAAATCATAATTCTAACTCTTCAATATTCGATGATTACCATTTTTTTGTAATTCATATGGATCTAGAATGAAAAAAACACACGCAGTAAATGATCATGAAGTTATTTTTCCAGCAGATGCAAGACTCATCACAACAACGGATTTAAATGGCGATATTACTTATGCCAATGATGATTTTGTGACAGTTTCTGGTTATACAAGAGATGAACTAATTGGCCAACACCACAATATTATTCGGCACCCTGACATGCCAAAACAAGCCTTTGCAGATTTATGGGCAACCATTAAAGCAGGTAAATCATGGCGAGGGATGGTTAAAAATAAATGCCGAGATGGTTCATTTTATTGGGTTGATGCATACGTAACGCCTATTCTTGATCACAACGGAAAAGTAATTGAATATCAATCTGTTCGCAGTGCGCCTTCCCCTGAAGCAAAAGAGAGAGCAGAAAGTGAATATCGTAAATGGAAAGATGGAACCACGCCGATAGGCGCTAAAAAGCCACGAGTATCGTGGGAAGGCTATCTTCTGATTACAATAACACTTCCATTTTTGATTTTAGCTCTGCTAGATATAATCAATAACAGTCTATCTCAGGCTTTGATAACCATAACATTTGGCGTTATTAGTGCTGTCGCAGCTAGACTATGGCTATCTCCTTTTAGAAAACTTGCTAAAAAATATGATGCTAAATCAGGGCATTTACTTTTAACCTACCTTTTTACAGGAAGGACTGATGAACTGGGTAAAATAGATATTGCTTTAACCAGTCAGCAAGCAGAAATGAGAGCAATTATCGCAAGACTAGATAACACTTGCTTTTATATAAGACGAGCGAAAGAACGCTCTGACTCTTGTGTTAGTGATGCTAATGAAGCAGTCTCTGGTCAAGGAGCACATGTTCAAGAGATATCTCTAGCGATGACAAAAATGCTTGATAGCCAGCAACAAGTCGCATTAGCTTCCACAGATACTTTAGAGGCATCAAAAGAGTCTCAAAACTCGACTTTGAAAGGCCGAGAGCAATTAAATCAAATGGTCACCTCTATAGATCAATTAGCTAAATCTCTTGAGCAAACTCATGCTACCGTATCTACGCTAGCGGTCAGTAGTGATAACATAGGAAAAGTAATTGATGTGATTACAGCAATAGCTGATCAAACTAATCTTTTGGCATTAAATGCGGCGATAGAGGCTGCACGCGCAGGAGAAGCAGGTCGTGGTTTTGCTGTTGTTGCGGATGAAGTTAGAAATCTGGCTTCTCGTACTCAAGCTTCTACACGTGATATCCGAGATATTATTTCTGGGTTAGAAAACGATACCGCAGCGTGCGTTAAATCTATCAGTGATGGTGTGTCTGCATCAGAACAAACTGTAAAACAAGCAGAAGAAACAGATGAAGCATTTGAATTAGTACTGAACTCTGTTAAAAACATTTATAAACTAGCTACTAATGTCGATATGGCAATGCATGAACAATCAAGTATTAGTGAACAAACTAGCCGACAAATGACTGTAGTACAAGAAAGTGCAAATTTAGCAGTAGAATCTAACAACACCTTTAACAAGCACGGAGCTCAACTTAATAGGCACCTAGATAATCTCGATTTATTAACGAGCCATTTCTCAATAAGCTTAAATCGTTAACATTTAGATTATTTCCTCAAGTTAAAGAGTTAGATTTTTCTAGCTCTTTAACTTATCTAATATTCTCCTGAATTTAAGCTTATTACTCTGCTTTAAAATTAATTTTTAATACAAGACCATAAATTAAATTTATAGATACCTAAGTGTAACACCGATTTCTTCACCCTTAAGATTTTCAGTTTTTCCGCTCAGACATAAACCAATATTTTTTAATCTAATTATTAAACACCTTTATAGGATTTTTCTTAATTAATAAATTAATCAACTATCGCTAAATTTCCGTATGTTTCTAGCCAGCTCTTCCTATCCCCTGCCCGTTTTTTAGAAAGTAATTTATCAAGCAGTTCGTCTGTATCAGGTTTATCTTCCATTGTAAGCTGTATCAAACGACGTGTATCGGGTGCCATGGTCGTTTCACGTAGTTGTGATGGGTTCATCTCACCTAAGCCTTTGAAACGCTGTACATTTGGTGTTCCACGCTTATTCTCAGCGGCAATTTTATGTAAGGTAATATCTTTTTCTTCGTCATCAAGAGCGTAATACACTTCCTTACCAAGGTCTATTCGATACAAAGGAGGCATAGCCACAAACACGTGTCCGTTATTTACCAAGGCTGGGAAGTGTCGAACAAATAAAGCGCAGATCAATGTTGCGATATGCAAACCATCCGAATCGGCATCGGCTAAAATACAGACTTTGCCATAACGAAGACCACTTAAATCATCATCACCTGGATCAACTCCAATGGCGACAGAAATATCATGGATTTCTTGGGAGGCAAGCACCTGACCAGAATCCACTTCCCAAGAATTTAAAATTTTGCCTCGTAACGGCAAAATTGCTTGAAAATCTTTTTCGCGAGCCTGTTTAGCTGAGCCACCAGCGGAATCACCCTCTACTAGGAATAGTTCACTGCGAGTGGAATCTTGACCTGAACAATCTGCCAATTTACCTGGTAATGCTGGACCTTGAGTGATTTTTTTACGGACCACTTTCTTACTGGCTTTTAAACGTTTTTGCGCACTGTTGATAACAATATCAGCAATCTGCTTACCATCTTCAACATGCGAGTTAAGCCACAGACTAAATGAATCTTTAACCGTGGCAGAAATAAAAGCGACAACCTGACGAGAAGACAAACGTTCTTTGGTTTGCCCTGAAAATTGAGGCTCTTGTATTTTTGCTGATAAAACGTAGCTACAACGGTCCCAAACATCTTCCGCTGTTAACTTAATGCCGCGAGGTAATAAATTATGGAAGTCACAAAACTCACGAATCGCTTCAAGTAAGCCAGTTCGTAAGCCATTAACGTGCGTACCGCCTTGTGCTGTTGGAATCAAGTTTACATAGCTTTCAGTAATGAGTTCACCACCTTCTGGTAACCATTGCACAGCCCAGTCTACGCCTTGCGTTTTTTCAGTTAAACCTCCGATAAAAGGTGTTTCTGGTAACAACACAAAACCTTCGTTGGCTAGAGCTAAATAATCTTTAAGACCATCTTGATAAAACCATTCTTCACGAACGTCTTCACTGCCACTTTGATCAATAAAAACCACGTGTAAACCAGAACACAATACCGCTTTGGCTTTTAATAAGTGCTTAAGGCGAGATAAAGAAAATTTTGGACTATCAAAGTAGGTCACATCCGCGGTGAATTTTACTTTCGTGCCTGTATTTTTTTTACCGACGGTACCTATTTCTTTCAAATCAGAGGTTTTAAAACCATTTTCAAAACCAATATGATATTGAATACCATTACGTCTTACCCAGACTTCTAATGAAGTCGATAAAGCGTTTACAACAGAGACACCAACACCATGCAAACCACCAGAGAATTGATAGTTATCACCTGAAAATTTACCACCCGCATGGAGTTTAGTCAGAATCAATTCAACACCTGACACCCCTTCTTCTGGATGGATATCAACGGGCATGCCTCGCCCATTATCCTCTACACTCAAAGAGCCGTCTTTATAAAGAATAACTTCTATGCGATCTGCATGACCTGCCAAGGCTTCATCTACTGAGTTATCGATAACCTCTTGCCCAAGGTGATTAGGACGAGTGGTATCTGTGTACATTCCAGGACGTTTTTGTACAGGTTCTAAGCCACTAAGAACTTCTATCGATCCAGCGTTATATTCTTTTGCAGACATGGGTGTTTTTCTTCCAAATTGATCGTGCGAGACAAGATTCATTCTTTATATCGCATTCGAGAGTAAATTAGATGACTAGAGTCTATCACTGGTTTTGCCTAGTGTGAAATAGTCCAATAAAAGCAGTGGTTTAGTCGATTATTATTTCAGCAAAATGAAGAATTTCTTCGGTAAATCGTTCGAATCCAATGAAACGGTGATCTCCACCTTGTTCATGCGTTAATCGACTGACTTGAGGAAAGGCTTTCAGTGCTTCGCGATAATCCAATACTTCGTCACCTTCTTGTAACATTAACCAATAAAGCTCGGCCGTTGGCTTGGTTATGATGAGCTTCTCTAGCTCCAGCATATGAGCGAGTGTTAGTTCATATTCTTCATTGGTATAGGGGTTAGTTTGTAGACCTAAGTGGTTTTTGAGTAATATTGGGGCCTGTACCGCTGGATTCACTAAAATCGCTTTTATACGGTATTTTTCAGCAAGGTAAGCGGCATAAAAACCACCTAACGAACTGCCAATCAGTGTAATACCTTGAGACTGTTTTTCTTCAATAATGACTTCTAATTGCTTAATCGCTAATGCTGGCTGCCAAGATAAACGAGGCGAAATAATCCTATCTATCTGTCCTTTTCGCTCGGCAGCGTCACTCAGTACCGTCGCTTTATGAGACAACTCAGAACTGTTAAAACCATGGATATACAATAATGTTTTCATCGATGCTCTCAGTGGTTCGTTAACTCGTTTATTCATAGTCTTAGGCAAATTGAAAAGACAAATCACTGTTCAGTCTGTGTCCATGCTTTAAACAAAGCTCTAACAAATCTGCCAACTGCTGATTCAAACGAAATTTTTCGTCCCGATGCAACATAGCATCATTAGGATAAGGATAGGATCCTCTGTATTGTCGATGTCCATCGGTTATTTCGGCAATCTTAACATCATGATACAAACGCACTGTCATAGACAGCGTTGTTTTAAATAACAATTGCTTCGGAATTTCAGGACCAAACTCCAGCATAATTTCAGACGTGAAGCGACTTTCTTGACCAAGAGTAAGACGTAAGCGACTCTCTTGCTCACCCACCGTATGAATAGAAAAGTGCCAAGCATCTAAAGATTCTTCACCGCGCATCAGCTTACCTAGACGGCGATAATTCAACTCACCGAGCATCTGTAAGCTGACTAAATCAGGTACATATTGATTTGATCTTTTCTTTATCATCTGAGCCTTTGCTGTATGAGTCATTCTTGAACCCTACTTTCTTCTGAAAACCCAGATTCTGAATTTAAGCAACCTGCATTCGAATCTAAAGAAGGATATCTTAAGGCTTTAAGTTGGTGGTACATCCGCATATCTTTATCATGCCAGTATAGATTAAACCAATTAAAAAAGTGATCCCGATCGCTTCCTGCTGCTTGGTATGTCGATAACAGCATTGCTTCTGGCAAAGCGACTTCACGAACGCTAACTTTAACTCGTCCAATACGACCGCAAAGTAAATCCCATCCAGAAATATGAGTTTGTTCATATAGTACATTGATGTCTATTAGGCTTTTTATCGTTTGAGGCATCGTTTGCAATATAAAGCTCACACCACCCGCTTTAGGTTTAAGTAAGCACATATAAGGGGACGATTGTTGCTTATGTTTTGCTTCAGTAAAACGAGTTCCTTCAACAAAGCTCATAATGGAATTAGGTCGTTTTAAAAGTCGAATACAAGATCGCTTCGTCGTCGCTAGGTCTTTGCCAACCAAGTTGGGGTTCTTCTTTAGCTGATCCTTACTGTAGCGTTTCATGAAGGGAAACCCCATGATGTAAGTAGCTGTCCCAACAAGGGGAATCCAAAACAAGGCTTGTTTCATAAAAACACGAGGCAAAGGACGACGCCCTTTTAGTTGTGCAAAAATAACAAACACATCAACCCAAGATCGATGGTTGGCTATCATCAAATGCCAATCATCAAAATTAGTACGCATGGTTTCATCTAATTCCCAATGAACACCAAGCACATTCTTAAACCACCATTCGTTTGACGCAATCCAACCATAATAAAGGCGATTAAAGTATTGCTCTACCAAAGCTTCGTTATGCTCTCTTTTTATCAATAATAAAGGTGCAATAACATGTACCAGCAAGGTCCAAAAAAAGACGTTACCTGACATAAATAAAAAAGAGGCTATACCTATTAAGGGCTGTAAGAAAGCCATCTTTGTAGGTGCGAAATTTTTATCCTGTTTCATAAACTCATGCACACCAACGCTTTAATAAATCTGTTTTATTTAAGGCAAACCACTGCAGCCCCATAATCGTACTGGCGTTTTCTATTTCTTGTTCTAGTAAATCAATTGCTTCTTCTGAAGATACTAGATGCAGCTTAATATCTTCGTTTTCTGTATCCAAACCATGCGTTTTCGTCACATCAACCAAACTGGAATCAAATTCTCCAGCATACATTCGTAAGAACTCCACCAAACCACCAGGCGAAGGAACAAACTTAAACATATACTCAAGTCGTTTTACCACCACTCCAGCTTCTTCAAATGCTTCACGACGAGCCACGCCTTCATCACTTTCGCCTTCCTCTACCATTCCTGCTACCAACTCAAGTAACCAAGGGGAACGGTTTTTTAAAACTGCAGGACGAAATTGCTCTATTAATAAAACTTTATCCTCAACAGGATCAAATAAAAGCACGCAGACAGCATCATTACGAACCATCATTTCACGGGTCATAGGATTGCTCCATTCACCGTTAAACTTCTTATGCCTTAAGGTTAATTTGCGCATTTCAAAAAAACCTTTGTAGAGGCATTCATCTTTTAACACCTCAACATCTTGTTGTCCGTATGTTGGTTTAAATTTCATATTGTCCCGTCCTACACAAACCACTATTTCAAGCTAGGTCTGATATGATTAATTCACAAGGGTAGTATTGAATATTACTGGCACGACTATTTGCAAAATAGTGCCATAAAAATAAATATCGGAGCATTATTAATGGAATCTGTACGTTGTAACTGGTGTTTAGGATCTCCTGAATACATTCACTATCATGATAATGAGTGGGGAGTACCTGTGTATGATGACCAGATGCTCTTTGAATGTATTGTACTAGAAAGTGCTCAAGCGGGTCTAAGTTGGATTACTATTTTACGCAAACGCGAAGGCTATCGTGCCGCGTTCCATAATTTTGATCCGTTAAAAGTTGCACAAATGACACTCCTGGATGTCGATCGTTTAGTGTTAGACAAAAGTATTGTTCGCCATCGAGCAAAAATAGAGGCAACAATCAATAACGCTAAATGCTTCCTCAAGATTGTCGAAGAATTTGGTTCTTTCAGTGATTATTATTGGGCTTTCAATGATAACCAAATTATTAATAACGAGGTAAATACACTTGCAGATGTGCCAGCAGTTACAGAGCTATCAACCAAATTGGCGAAAGACTTAAAGAAGAGAGGTTTTAAGTTTCTCGGTGCAACCACTTGCTATGCATTTATACAGGCAACAGGTATGGTGAATGATCACCTTATTGATTGTATTGCACGCAAAAAAAAGTGATTCAATAGCTCTTTTAAGAGTCACAGAAGAATAGAAAAATCACGAAAAAGAAGGTAGACAAATGATTTTCCCTACCTTCAAATCTAATTAGCCATTATAAAAAGTAATTAAATGATCATTTCCTTGATCCACAAACTCTGAAGCCTGCTGAAGCATACTCGGCATCTCTTCTAAAAATTCACACCAAGGAGAAAATAAATGGCGAGCACGGGAAACTACTTCAGCTTCGTCTTGATACTTAAACAAAAACTGAACAATGAGAAATGCAGAATAAGTAAAAGAACCAATTAACAAATCAAATATATGACGATGCACACTCCCTTTCAGGAAGTATATTTGACGATGGTGAGACCAAAGTAAATCACATACCTGTTCACGTGAGACTATATCGTCTCCCCAACCTTGTTGAAGCGTTTGACTTATTTTACGGAAATCCTCGACAGAAATAATGGCTTCAGCAGATTTTCCTAATAGCGCAGCTGGAGACTCAGTAAAGAAAACATCTTCTAATATATCAATCACTTTTCCATGATCAATTTTAGGATCCATTATTAATACATCGTCAATACGTAAGGGAGTTACACCTTCTATTTTTGCGCCATCGGATAAATTGAAGCTGGCAAAATTCCGACGTTTATTCAATACTCTAGTCAATGATTCAAGTTGAACTCGAGATGTGTCCATGATACCAGCAGCATGCACAGTACCACCAAAGTTACCTTCTCTTTCCACTAATTTAGCTTCTTGAAAGCTCTGGAAACCGGATTCTTTACCATCTTTGTAATAACCACTATTAATGGAATGATGGCTTCCCTTGTCTTTAAAACCGTTATCCACACCCAAATAATAAACATTATTAAACCCAAAAAGATGAACATAAGACAGGGCTAAATTGGCAACAATAGGATTACAATAATTTAATTGAACATATTCTTTATCATCACCATGAGCACGTGCTTGGCTCAACATTAAAGAGGTAATTGCTTCACCAGGCTTCATTGCCATACCAGAGCGCTTGAAACAATCAAAAAAACCTGGATGCATAACATTGACCGACAAAGCCCAGATTTTATCCAGATAGTCTTGATCTAAAAATAAGAATTTATCTACAGTTTGCTTTAAACGCTCAATATCTACATGTATATCTGGTGTAATGCCTAACTTTTTGAGGGTATTAATAGTCGAACCACAAGAAATCAATAATACTTGATCTCTAATTTCTTTTATCAATTCAATACCCTGGTCCAAAGATGGTCCATTACCTAATATGAAAACAGGAATATTCGTCACCCATTTAGGGAGAGCTTCACGCCCTTGAAAATGCGCCACTTTTGTTTTCGGTAGTGATCTCAAACCTTGAGCAATACCAATAAGAGCATCATCAAAAAACCCCCACCCCATCACCTGACGAGCATACTGTTTTTGAAAGTGCTCAATGGCTTTACTGTTCTCAGGACTACTGTAGGCAACATGCAGATAGGTTTCTGGAGCCATAAAATAGCCATTTTCTTCTAACTGCTGCAAATATTTTTCGGTAAACTCTTCAGGGTTTGTACCTAAGAAAAAATGAATAGTGCGACCATCATTATTAAATGTTTCTAAAATATTCTCCCACTCAATCGCAAATAATGAATAATAGAAAAAGTCTAAATCACATTCATAGAGATACAGATGCTTTATATCTCGCTGAGCAAGAATCATTTCAAGCTGATAACCAAACTCGATACCAAACAATATTGTTGAGCCGACGAATTGAGGCCACTCTTTTTGCTGTTGAAGACCTTCAGACTGAAATGCAATCTGATCTAGGATTTTGTTACTGTAATAAACATGACGACTTGGATGATTTTCAGTACGATCAAGATTCAAAACTGTTTTGTTCGGTGTTTTAAATGCTTGGGTAACTTTTCTTGCGGCTTGCTCTTTGGGAGTTGAAGAAAAAAGCGGCGCACCAATATCTTCTCGATAAAGGTTAAGCTCCCCACTCTCTTCCATGTAAATATGGCGTTTCTGTGGTTGATAGTTTTGGAAAGATTCAAATATATGAGGCATGACATGAGAAAAAACCGTCATGTTTCTTAGGTATCGATCAGTAAATTCTTTATCATTCTCTCTGAGGCGCGCTGCACCTCTTTCAAACAAAGAAACAAACGCTTCCGCATGCTCAAGAGAGGGTGAGTATTCCTCATTCTGCATTTTTTACGCCTTTGTATTTATTAACACTTTTGCGGGTCTTGTTAGTTTGGTAAAGCTGCTTTTGCATTTCAAGATGTACATCACGAATAAGTCGAGTCGCAGATTGATGTACCGCAATAAAATGCTTTATGCATTCATTACCTTGCTTATCATTTTCAAGAGGCTCAATTGCTCTAATAAAGCCATCATTAATCTGGCATAATCGCTGAATCTCTTCAATATTTTTATCTATAACACTTTGCTCTAATGCTTTACTCAACGTCGTTAAGTACGACATATCAAACATTACACAGCACCTACACGAGCTTCATCTTGGCCTTCATAAGCGGCTTGTTTATCGGCAGCAGAGATTTGATCCCATGCTCCTTTGATCTGTAGAATAAGCCCCATAACTTGGTCAATAATACTTGTATCTTTACTGGCACTCGCCTCAGTAATTCGTACAGTCATATACTCATAAAGCGTTTCAAGATTGTCCACAAGTTCAGGATTAACATCTCTATCTAGAGCATCTCGCAATGCATTTATAATTTCGACAGCACGAGTTAATGCAGCTGATTTCCCTTCCCAATCAGCACGTTCAATGCAGCCTTTGCCCAAGGCGAGCTTTTCTAATGCGCCTTGCATCAAGAGCTGAATCACGCGATGAGGATCAGCTGAGGCTAAATCGGATTTTATTGAATCCTTTCTATAGGCCTGAATCCCTTTACTCTTGTACATATACAACCCCATTAATTCAAATATTCAATTTCAAACAATTACATTTTTGCCAGGACAGAATTCAAATAACTACCTTGTGCGTTCATCTCAGCCAGACGAGAGTCTAATCCGGTAAATTTGGTGCGAAGTGACTCTTCATAACGAACCATACGGTCTTCGTATGCTTCTAATGCATCTTCAGAACTATCTATTGAGTTACGCACTGAATCTTTTAAAGAATTTGTCATGCCACCAGAACCAGTATAATTATCTAAAAGGTTCTCTAATGATTTAGCCAAGCCTTTTTCACCAGATATTAAAGGTGCAACCTCGCTATAACCTCTTTTCATTGCCTCATCGAATTTAGTGCTGTTAAAGCTCAACATACCTTGATTGTCCATTTTCACACCGAGGTCAAAAATAGACGTAAAAGTACCAGTTCCAGCTTGGCTAGTCATAAGTTGACTAGACAAGGAGGACTGCAGATTACGAATCATACTGTTACCGTTTAAGGCCGCATTTTTATCCGTGCTCTCTTGGAATAAACTAACTAGATCATTATAAGAAGAGATAAATTCTTCTATTGTTTCTTGGACAGTTTTTTGATCAAAACTGACATCAACCTTCGTTGTTTTTTCTGTTAAATCAATGGCTTCAATAGTCAAACCAGCAACTGCATCTTCAAAGGTATTTGTCTTATTACGAATTTGAATACCGTCTACTGTGATAACAGCATCTTGAGCCTGCTCTCCAAGCGGAGTATACAAACCTGCAAACATTCCATCTGTAGAAACAGAGTTCAAACTTAACTCAGAACCACCATTAACAAGAGAAATATCCTCAGATTCCTCCTCATCAATTTGCTCTATGTCATCAGCTACAGCGGCTAATTCTTCAACGGGCTCTTCGACTTCATCTTCAGGAATCTCGCCATCATTGGCGAAATCAACATCATCGCCAGCTAAATCCAGCTCATCAACAAAAGCTTCTTCTTTTTCTTCAGCTGGTATGTCGCTATCATCTTCTTCGATTTCAACTGGATCGATAACATTTCCTTCGTCATCTATCTTCACAGGCAAATCATTGGTAATTCTCAATGTATTTCCAGCACCTTGAATAGAAGAAGTTACTGAAAAAAATAAATTTCCGGTTCCATCATCAACCAAATTAGCAGATACACCAAAATTATCTTCTGAGGTATTAATTTGATTACGTAACTCGGATAAGGTTGTACCAGCTCTGACATCTAGCGTAAATTCATTGTCGCCAGCTTTAAATGTAAGTGTGGAATCAACTTTACTGATAACATCATCGCCAGACGAAAAAAGTCCTGGTGACGACATAACTCGACTGCCCTTCGCCAATTGATTGACATCAATAGCGTAAGAACCATTAGAAGCGGTATTATCTGTAGAAACAGAAAGCACTTCCTCACCTTCTGCTTGAGCTACTTTTGCGTCTCGACCGGTAAAGAGCTCATCATCACCGAGAGCTTCTACAACGGACTTAAAACTATCAATGGCTGAACCCACTCGACCTAATGCAGATAGTTCTGCCTCATATCCATTGATTTTATCTTGATAAAGTCTGACTTTGGCGTCTTTTTGAGCGCTCACCATTTCCTTGACGAGGGACTCCAGATCCATACCAGACCCTGCACCTAATGAGCCAATCGACATAACTTTATCTCCTAACGCTTTACGTTATTTACTATCTAAATCAAACCTCACTGTTGACCAAGGCACCCTTGACATCACTCAGCTCGCTCATAATAGCATCAATTCTCTCAGACATTTTAAGAAAATCTTCCGTTGGAATTTGACGAACTACATCTCCAGTAGTTTGATCTAATACTTTTACTATATTTTGATTTCGATCTTCTCTCAATTCAAAGGTTAACTGCACATTCAACTGAGACATTTTTTTATTCATAGCCTCAATATCATACGCCTCCACCTTTTCAAAAGAACGAGAAGACCGGGAATTAGTACTGTCCTTATCCGTTTTACTTGTATCGGCAGTACTTTCAACAACTTTAGCATTAGCTTGGCGTAGAGCAGCAAAATCCTCTGCGACACGGGACTCAGAGCCTAAAGAATAATTAATGCTTTGCTTAGAAAAATCACTGGAATTTATTGACATAACAGAGTTCCTCCAAATAGACAAAAGCCGGAGTTAACAACTCCAGCTTTTCGCTATCACATATTGCTATTAGCCTAGTAAAGACAAAGCAGTTTGTGGACGTTGGTTCGCTTGAGCCAAAATAGATGAACTCGCTTGTTGAAGAATTTGCGTACTTGTTAGTTTTGCAGTTTCTTCTGCGAAGTCTGCATCACGTACACGAGATCGTGCAGAAGATACGTTCTCAGAAATGTTACTTAAGTTGCTGATTGAAGAACCAAAACGGTTTTGAATTGCACCTAAATCTGCACGCTTAGAGTCAACTGCAGAAATCATAGTATCCAGAATATCTATCATGCTTTGTGCGTTAGCAACAGAAGATACAGAAGCACTTGTACTACTTACCTGAGCTGTAGCTGCGTTGCTTGATAAACCTGACATGGTGAAACCACCATTAGCACTGAAATCAACAGAGTTGTTCGCGCCACCAGTTTCCATACTGAAACTGATAGTTTGGTTAGCATCCGCACCAACTTGGAAAACACCTGCAAAAGTACCATCCAGAAGATTCTCACCACCAAAAGTAGTAATTTCAGCAATACGGTTAATTTCCGTAGACAATTGCTTAACTTCTTGCTGTAGAGCAACACGGTCTTTGTCTGAGTTCGAGCCGTTTGCAGACTGAATAGACAAAGTACGCATACGCTGCAACATGTTAGTTGTTTCGTCCAATGCACCTTCAGCAGTTTGAGCCAAAGAAATACCATCGTTAGCGTTACGAACAGACTGATTCAAACCATTAACCTGAGATGTTAAACGGTTAGAAATCTGAAGACCTGCCGCATCATCCGCTGCACTATTGATACGTTTACCAGAAGACAAACGCTGAAACGATGTATCTAGTTCATTACTAGAACTCATCAACTGACGTTGTGCACTTAGAGATGAAGTATTTGTATTTACATAAAGAGCCATCACAGCCTCCTAGGGTTTTTGTTAAATCCTGCAAACAAGCAGATCGTATTAAGGTTTTCGACAAGACCTTGAAAACCTTTAACCTTTTTTGGATTTTTTTTCCTCATACCGGAAAAAACCATCCCACCAAGCGGCAAATTAATGCCTAACTAATTGTTTTAAAAGAATTAAAAAACAATTAAATTTTTTTACATTTTTTTTCAAAAAAATGCATCATCAACCTAAATTCAGTATTTATTGCTCAAAAAACGTTCAAAATTACATTCATAGACGTTAAGCCCCAAAAATACTGACAAAAATCTTTCATTCATTTCCTTGCCACTCCAACACCAACTAACAAAGCCAAATAGCAAAGGGCAAAAAAGCAATCCTCTTAGGTAAAAGAATTCCCATTCAGGGACAAAATATTCCCTCACCTAAACATTGCTCGCTATATCTTAAAACCAACATTTCTTTGTAATCTCTGACGACTAAACACAGCTCTTTTATCCACAATCCATTTCCACTAACGAATAAAAATGAAATGGCATCTATCAAAAATTTCCAACTGATATCGAGATAAACGCTCTTTTCTCTTCATCAAGAATACTTTCAGCTAACATGGATAGAACACACCTCTAAACAAAAGATGCCACTTACCTTAGAGCATTTCTTTAGCTCAAAAAGCCTTTCCAAAAAGATATCAATCTAATAGCTATGCTGGATCCTAAGTCTTAAGTAAGAGCAGGAATCTCTTTTCATTTTTACGGTTTTCCACAAAAGCGGCGTCATAACGATAACCTCTCAATAAAAAATGGACTAAAAGCACCAACCATCACCAAACCAATAGAGCTAAAGCTCGCAACACATACAACCGACACGATTCGATCTGTCTATTAGAAATCACAGTTCCTTGCCCCAAAATAAGATAAAAAATGGGCAATACTCGTTGTAAAAAGTATTTTCTAAAGATAAAAATAAATATGAATTTCCATTTTTATCTTTTTTCATAAAAACAATCTTCCAACCCGATAAATTTCTTAAATAACAATGCACAACGAAGCACTACATCATTAATAGGATTCGCCATTGAACCAATCAAAATAAAGCTCACAACAAAATACTCTTAGTAAAAAGCTTGATAAAAAATAAAGTCATGCAGGAACCTATAAGCCAAGCGTTTACCAAAAACGAATATGTCTTTTTATTGACATGCTTCCTCATAAACGTAGCCTCCACTGCGTCTTAACAAAAATAAGCTATAAAACAGCGCGCTCTCATTCGATCAACATTACTCACGCTGGATCATTTTCTGCGATTAGAGCGTCGCAACAAAAAGACAAAGCATTACCAATACTCATTAACCAAGTGTTTGCTAAAAACGAATATGTCCTTTCATCACCATTACTTCTCATACAAGTAGCCTTCCGTGCACTTAACAAAGGCAACTTATCCTAGATCGCTTATTGTGATTACGGTGTTGCCAGAAAAAAGACGAAACATTGCCAATGCTCATTGGCCAAGTATTTGCTAAAAACGAATATGTCTTTTCATTACTATGGTTTTTCATAATCACAACCTCGCTATTCCGACAAAAACTTAATAAGGAAGCTGGTTATTAATCCGCTTCATCATTGAATTGACGCAACAAAATGTTTACTGCAAAACGCTTTTAATAGAATTCTCGTTTACAATGTTTTCATATCCACACCTCAGTATTCGATAGACGTGATTTGCCCTAGAACATCGAATATGACTGTCTATCTCTTTCCTCAAAAAAGACAAAGTCGCACGAATACTCGCCAAGTGTTTGAAGAAAAAACCAAATACATCTTTACCTTTATGACTTTTCATACAGCTCCTTTTGTCTAAAAAAAGACTGTCAAAAAAACTATGGCATTGCGTATAATTCCATCTATATTGTTGTTCGAGAATGTTTGGTACGGACCAGAACGCTTTACTAAAATCACCAAATAGCTAAGCATTCACCGACAAAGCAGCTGACTAAATATTGCTATCTCATATCAAATGCTATTCACTACAAAGAAAAAGCGATAAACAAATACCACAACAGAGTATTGAGCAAGTGGTCAAAAGGCGCATTTCCACTAAACACAACACTCTATTAGTAGCTAGTAGCCAGACATAACTCGCCATAAACCATTCACTATTTCACCAAGTCGCGTGCGAAAAACTACACAACGAAACACATTGATCAAAAAAATAGATAGATACCGACCTTCTTTTCTGTCTTTAAATTTTGTATTTATTCCTAGGTCGAGCCCTATAGGCCTTCACCCTCCTTAATACAGTTACAAAAATTGAGGTCAGCAAAAAAAGATCTGTCACTCTCAACTCTCTGTAACAAAACAACTCCCTAAGAATCACATCTAGAGAATCACTTTCGATTTACTAGATAAGTGAAAAGAGTTAAATATCTTCGCTCATCCCAAGGAACGCAGACTTTAGATAAACCTTGAACTCTGAACTCTGAACTCTGAACTCTGAACTCTGAACTCTGAACTCTGAACTCTGAACTCTGAACTCTGAACTCTGAACTCTGAACTCTGAACTCTGAACTCTGAACTCTGAACTCTGAACTCTGAACTCTGAACTCTGAACTCTGAACTCTGAACTCTGAACTCTGAACTCTGAACTCTGAACTCATTAGAAAAGCCCATCTCAAAGCCGGTTAGAAATAGGAATACTGCTCATAACTAAAAACCTAATCTCTCTATAACCGTCTATGGCATAAGCCTTAAACATCTCCAAATACCTAAAAAAACCATAATTTAGGTAAAAAAAAGCCGGGTGAAAAAATCCACCCGGCCTAAGAGGCACCTCTAGGAGAGAGAAGTAGCCTATATTCCGAGAAACACTCGAATCATTTGTAAGGGCAACTATCTTGGCTGCCTCACGTCATGTTTTTATATAAATTAACTACCCAATAAAGAAAGCGCAGTTTGAGGACGCTGATTTGCTTGAGCAAGAATAGTACTACTTGCCTGTTGCAAAATTTGCGTACTTGTCAAATTCGCTGTCTCCTGTGCAAAATCTGCATCACGGACTCGCGCACGAGCCGCTGATATGTTTTCAGATATATTACTTAAGTTAGTAATAGTTGAGCTAAAACGGTTCTGTATTGCACCTAGCTCTGCTCGTTTAAAATCTACTGCTGATATCATGGAGTCAATGATTGCAATCATACTTTGTGCGTTAACTATGGTTGAAACAGACGCCGTCGTTTCACTCACCTGAAAAGAAGCCTGATTTGAAAGTCCCGACATGGTGAAGCCATTATTTGACTGATAATCGATAGAATTATTCGCACCACCAAACTCCATTGTGAAACTAATCGTCTGGTTTGCATCGGCACCAACCTGGAAAACCCCTTGATAGGTACCGTCTAGTAAATTCGCTCCACCAAATGTAGTTGTATCTGCAATCCGGTTAATCTCTTTAGACAGTTGTGCCATCTCTTGTTGTAGAGCTTCACGATCTTTATCTGAGTTTGAGCCATTTGCTGCCTGTATAGACAAGGTACGCATACGCTGCAACATGCTTGTTGTTTCGTCCAAGGCTCCCTCTGCAGTTTGTGCTAGAGAAATACCATCGTTTGCATTTCGTACAGACTGGTTCAAACCATTAATCTGAGAAGTCAAACGATCAGAAATTTGAAGACCCGCGGCATCATCTGCGGCACTGTTAATTCGACGACCAGATGATAAGCGCTGAAATGATGTATCTAGATCTCGGCTAGAGTTATTTAACATACGCTGAGCGTTCAGCGAGGACACATTAGTATTTACGTATAAAGCCATTTCTTCTCTCCTAAGAACATTTTAAAAACGAGACAACCTTTTGATTTAATTGATTATTTGGTTTTTGTCTCTTATTAAAGTTATCGACTCTGTGACGATTTCCTTTAACTTTTTTTATACTTTTTTTGAGTATTTATTTTTTATAAGCTCAAAATAAGTGGTACTCACAGTTATCGAACTGAGGACTAATAACTTTAAAAATAAAGGCAAAAAAATGCGAAAAAAGTGATAAAAAAACGATTCATTAAAAAAATTAAAAGAAATCATATAAAACACTAAAGTTTTAAAAAAAGCCGCACCAAAACAGCTTCAAAATCGTTCGTTTTTCATACTAAAAACATAAAAAATAAGTACCTAAAAAGTAGATGCTAAAAAGTAGATGCTAAAAAGTAGATGCTAAAAAGTGGATGCTAAAAAGTGGATGCTAAAAAGTGGATGCTAAAAAGTGGATGCTAAAAAGTGGATGCTAAAAAGTGGATGCTAAAAAGTGGATGCTAAAAAGTAGATGCTAAAAAGTGGATGCTAAAAAGTGGATGCTAAAAAGTGGATGCTAAAAAGTGGATGCTAAAAAGTGGATGCTAAAAAGTGGATGCTAAAGAGCCAACTTTAAAAAGCAGCTCCTAAATCAAGAAATATGATTGATAAATTGAAGACCTAAAGCTTGTGGATCCATTTCCTTCTCAATTACCACCTCTGTTCGTAAGTTAGCAGACTTATTCAACTCGATATCAGTAGCGCCTATAAAAGCTTTATTTGTAATACTGTAAACCTGTCGAACCAAAGAAGGTTGAAAAAACTTATTTAAAGTAAGAACAAAGCCTACACGACCATTAGATAATGACACACAAGAACCAACAGGAACGCTCCCTATATGCTTTAGGAACACGGCAAGTAATTCACTATCAAAAGCTAATCCAGACTCTTTCTGCATTTGTTGGCAAGCTTTAATTGGCCCCATTGAAGGTTTATGAGGCTGCTCAGACGTCATAGCATCGTAAGCATCAATAATGGCAGCCATTTTTCCATAAACTGATATTTCTGAACCTTGCTTACCAGCAGGATAACCTGAGCCATCTATTTTTTCATGATGATCCGCTAGCATCTGATACACAGCTTTTGGAACATTCCCACATTTTTGTAAGATTTGCTCACCAAACTGTATATGCTTACGGAATAAATCAAACTCTCCGGCTGTCATCTTGGTTGTTTTTGTCACCATAGAAATAGGTAAACGAAAGCGGCCTAAATCAAATAACAAAGCACCAAGAGAAATTACTTCCACATAAGCATTAGAAAGTTTCATTGCCTTAGCAAAGTGAATGGCTAGAACAGCCATGCCCATAGCATGTTGCTCTAGATAAGAAGAAGCATCTTTAATATGACGAATTGCCATTAATGAAAAGTTATTACGGGTATGAGACTCAATCAAGCGACGACAAAAACGCATCAACTCGATCATCTCTAATTGCTCTCCTCGCTTAAAACGCTCAACTTGAGTAGACAATAATAGGTGCCCGTCTTGGAAAAGTTTTAACGCAGTGGAAGTTTCATCATCAAACGAAGTCGGAATAAACTTACTTTCTAATGGTATTTTTTTAACAGCTACAGCTGGCTTAGTAGTTGTTGCTGTAGGTTCAGTCTTTTCATCAAAACTACTTTCTGTCGGAGAATTTTCGTCTCGGCCACTATTTTCCTTCCCTTCCGCTAGTTTTTTCATACGGTCTTTATAGGTCAGTATGTAATCTCTCGTATACTCGTTTAGTTCTTCCCTAAAGTAACGAAACAAACTTTGATTGCGACCATATTTACTGCGGAGTTCTTTAGTATTGAGATCAGGGTTCAGCTTTTTAAGACTTCGAACCGATCGACCATGAGCCATAGATATACACAAGATAAGAAATCGCTCTTGTGCATCATAAAGTCGCTCTCTTCGGCTACTCAATAACTTTTCATCATTTGTAAAATAGGGGTCATAAGGAAGGAATTGAGAATCTAATGTTTGACGCAGTACATCAAATGTAACTTGTCTCATAGCCACACCAACAATGCGATCTTTACGTCCGTGCATTGCTATAAGACTTTTAACTCGTTTACTGCCTAATACCTGACTCTTCAGATCTAAAATCCCGAGTATTTCATCCATATCGAAATACCCAACATTGATATCAGCCCCAAAACAAGACTCTACTTTAAATGCTGACATCTTTTACTCTATACCTCAGATCTTACATTTGATTAAACAAAGACAAATTACTAATACGAGAAAACACTTTCTGAGAGGCTGTCAATGCAGCCTCCTTCATTGCTAACTCTGTTGCCGCTGCAGCGACATCTAATCCACCTATTCTATCTTGAGCAACAGCATTTGATAATTGATTCGCTGAACTAAAATCTCCTCTATCTTGAAGAATATTCAGTCGGGCACCAACGGATGAGCGACCTTCTCGAATCATTTGCTGAGCATTATTAATACTAGTGGTTGCATCGAAGAAAGACTGCTCTCGTTCTTCATGGGTTGAATATCGATCGCCAAGAACCGTCAATGTATCATTAATTTCATTCAAGACGTTATCACGTCTTGGTTTATCTAAAGAAATATCAATGATCGCACCAGGCGCTCCCCTAGCAATAAATAACATACCACCAAGAGAAATCGGCTTTCCGGCAATATAATCACCAGAAGCCACAACCTCACCAGCATTATTCGTTATGCTGTATGTACCAGGCTCACCATCAAATGATCTACGTCTGTCTTGATCTGTTTTTGTATTGGAATCAATAAAACTTGCATCTAGAGCAAAGTTATCTACATCAATAGGAAAAGTTGATAGACGGAAAACATTCGCAGATGGATCTTCTGGATCGTAGTTTTCTTCCATGAATTGATCAAAGTCACCTTGGTTTTTCACCTTTGCTGTCACGGTTACATCACCAGCCAGTAACTCCGATGTAAAAGAACGGTTTGTCCAAATATCTTGAAATAATTTCTTACCTGAATCGGTTACAGGAATCCGCATATCTTCCGAAATTTGGGCATATTTTTGCCCTTCATTACCAACCCATTCATAACGCCCCTGGCTATTGATGGCAAAAGGTGGGCCTTGCGTGTCTGTGCCTGAAAAAACATAACTTCCATCAGCACTTCTTGTATTCATCAACTCAGCCATAGAATCTGTAATGAGCTTAATTTCTTGAATAATGGCATCAATATCTTCTTGGGTATTAATGTCATTTTGAGCTTGAATAAACAAGGTACGTACATCATCCATAAAGCCATTCAAACTATCTAATGCGACTTCTTGATACTCTAAGTTGCCTACTGCCATTTTGATAGAATCATCAAACAACTTTAGTTGATGTGTACTACCTTGGTACATTAAAACCTGACTAGCTCCAACTGGATTATCACTCGGTTTTACAATGTCAGTTTGTGACGAAATTTTTTCCTGAACATTCAGTATTTTTTCGTTCGCTTGGCCAATAGCCCTGCTAGACTGCCCATAAATTAAGTTATTGGTTACTCTCATAAACTTACCTCATAATCCCAAGCAATGTCTCAAACGTAGTACGAGCTGCAGTAACAACTTGAGCTGAAGCAGAATAAGATTGTTGATACTTCAAAAGATTAACTGCTTCTTCATCTAAACTAACCGCCGACAATCTGTCTCGTCGAGCCATACTATCATTAAAAACGACTTCACTTGATTCTGCATGACCAGCTATTTCAGCGGTTTTACTACCAACATAAGAAATGAAACCTGCAAACGATTTTGACAAACTTGTTTTACCAGCCACTAATGATTGATTCTGCAAATCCACTAACGCAATACCATTAAAGTTATCCGCCGGGCCAACTTCATCAACACTAATTGAAAACTCATCCCCTCTTTGTGGCTTCGAAGAAACGGATACATCAAAACCTGCTTCCTGTGCTAAGCCTGCTTGCTCAAGTAAATTACTATATTGTTGTACATTAGTAACATTTGCTATTTCAATACCAGATGCATCTTGAACCACATATGAACTAGGAGATGTAAAGTAGATTTTATGAGGAGCGCTTGGATAAAGCTCAGCATTGGCGGTAAAAGCTGACGTCTTAGGGTTAGTATTTGTTATCGAAGTCAAAGAGATCTTTGCATCAGATAAGTTATCAGAGTTAGTGCTCACCCCAATAGGAGCACTAAACGCCAACGCCTGCCCATTCTTAGCGTTTAAACCTAAGTTAGTCGCAGCATGCTCTGTTGGTGTAAAGCGAAAGATATCGCCTTCTTCAATATCATCTGGATCTTTTAAGCGAAGATCGATACCCAAACCTTCAATGGAATAATACCCTTCGCCGCTTGGTGTTAATGTAGAAAAATCAAAAACCGTCTGATGACCAGAAGCCTTCCCATTCACATCGTATTTGGTTATCGCAAATCGATCACTATCTGTTTTCGTAAGCTCATATGTATCTTTAGTAATATCATTTGCGCCACCCGAAGAGACTCTTACTGAAATATCAGGCAACTTATGAACATTATCCCTAGTGGTAAAAATGTCTATTTCACCTAAAGAGAATAAATCTTTACCAAAATCACCATTTCCATCAAGTCCTTTTGCATTTTGCACATTCATCGCATCGGCAATAGAAATGGCATGCTGCCCTAACGTACGGTCTGCATACGTACTAAATTGTGTACGAAAGTCAACTAAACCACCGATACTGCCACCAAGACTATCCATTTTCAAGCCAACATTATGATCACCAAAATCGACTATCAGCTTAATATTTTTAGGATCCAGCGGGTCAGTTTGCATTTTTAATTCTGTTGGGTTTTGATCCATAACCAATGGTTGACCATTCTTCAAATGAATTGTCATCAAACCCTTTTCGGTGAAGCTTGCCTTAATATCTAAATATTTGGAAAGATCTTTGGCCAATAATTCTTGCTGATCTCTTAACTCATTAGCTGGAGAAATAGATAGTCCTTCCTCTCTTAAAATACTACCGTTTAATTCAGAAATTTTTGTCGTGATTGTATTCAAGTCTGTTAAAGAAACAGACAATTGATCACTGGCTAGACGTTCTTGACGCGTCACAACATCAGAAAGGGTTTTATATTGATCAACAAGTATTTTAAGGCTGGAATGAGCAAGCTCTCGCAATGAAGAGGAAGTTGGGTCATTGTTTGCCGCTTGAAGAGCGCCAAATGCTTCATTTATATAAGCGGTTAATGAAACACTGTCTTCAGCTAATAAGTTATCAGCAACACTCATCATAGAATTATAAGTGTCGTAATAAGAAAAATTAGCGGCGTCTGCTCTAACTTGAGCACTAACGAAGTTATCAACAAGTCGCGATGTATCACGCAAAACCACACCACCAAGAGGAGAACTGGTAGTGTCGGTTCTTTGACGACTATAGCCTTCGGTGTCGACATTGGTTGTATTTTGCCCAGTCGTATTAATACGGGCATTACTAGACTGTAACCCAGTCAAACCAATTGTATATAAATTTGAGCTCATAGCTCACACCTCTAGCACGTTGTTCAAGAAATAACTTAGATAGTTTTTAACTCTATAGAAGCTACTAATGCAAGAATCTGACCAATGCTGAGATTTAATGTTTTTTTATTACAAGCCTTGAAACCACTGGCTTGAGAGGATGCTATCAATTTTTTCAGAGTACTTAGGGTCGGTGGCATAACCACCTTTTTGAAGTGAGGCGGCAAACATTGATGCGTCATCTCCTGACTGCAAGGCATCTTTATACCGCTCACTAGAACTTAGGAAATTAGCGTAATCATCAAAGCTTTGACCAAACGAATCATAGGCACGAAACGCTGCTTTTTCACGCTTAGCAACACCATCTCTAAACTCTAATGTATTCACCACAGCCCTATCACCAGACCAACGACTATCTGCTTTGATACCGAATAAATTAAAGCTTGCTGCACCATCTTCTTTGGCTATAGGATACTTTCCCCAACCCGTTTCAAGAGCCGCTTGTGCTAATATAGCCTTAGGATTCACACCTAACCTCTCTGCTGCTTGCTTAGCATGAGGCCAGAGGTTTTCAACAAACTCATCGGGTGACTCAAATACCACTGACAAAGCAGATGGAGCCGAAACGGTATCATTCTCTGAAACATTGTCAGTAAGTTGATCCGCTTCTTTTTGAGCAGCTTGAACAAACTCAATAGAAGCTCGCTGGGCAAGGGCCTGGATTCTTACCAAGTCTTGCTTTGCCACTTGATTAAGAAAGTCTGTATCTCCTCGCACTCTTGCTTCAGGTGAACTTGCCTGGCTTTGCTGTGTTTGATATTGACGAATTAAAGCTTCAGATAAACCAATACCACCAGAATTCGCGATACTTTGCGACATCTGTGAATCCATCATTTCTTGGTATTGTTTAGTTTGCGCGCTAGAAAAAAGACCACCACCAATAGACTCATTTGTACTACGCATATTTTTGAGCATCATATTGATGAAGATTGACTCAAACTGCTGGGCAACATCTTTTAAAGCGGCATCAGGGTCTTTTTGCGCTTTTGTCTTCAGTGCAGTTAGGGAAGAAAAGTCAGCAAAAAAATTTTGATTTGATGGTACTGAATTCATCTATAAACCTATATCACTACTAGATCAGCGTTAATGGCGCCCGCTTGCTTTAAACCTTCTAAAATCGCCATAACATCACCTGGCGCAGCGCCAACCTGATTCACAGCACGGACAATATCATTTAACGAGGCGCCGGGGTCAAATACAAACATATGCCCACTATTTCTACTAATCTCAATACCTTCGCGAGGAGATACGATTGTTTCACCACCAGTAATTGTGCCATCTTGACCAACAACGGGCGGGACATCTTTAATTGTTACAGTAAGACTACCATGCGTAATTGCAGCCGGTGAAACTTTAACATGCTGGCCAATAATAATAGTTCCTGTACGAGAGTTCACAACAATACGAGCTCGTTCCTCTGCAACCTCAACATCAAGATTTTCTAAAATAGATAAAAATGTTACCCGCTGACTCGGATCCCTTGGAGCGGAAACACGTATTGACGTGGCATCGAGTGTTGTTGCTACTCCAGGTCCTAAAAGATTATTAATTTTATCAGAAACTTGTTTTGCCGTTGTGAAATCAGGTCGATTAAGGTTAAAAGTAAGTGTGTCTCCGGTATTAAAACTATTCGCAACAATACGTTCAACACTTGCTCCATTCGGGATGCGTCCAACCGTTGGAACATTAACAGATGTTCTAGAACCATCCGCACCATTCGCCCCTAACCCACCAACAACCAAATTACCTTGGGCAATAGCATAAACCGCACCATCTGCACCTTTTAAAGTAGACAGTAACAATGTTCCTCCTCGTAATGCGCTTGCATTACCAATCGAAGACACTGTCACATCAATTTTTTGTCCTGGTTTAGAAAAAGCCGGTAATGTTGCCGTCAACGACACTGCTGCAACATTTTTAGATGTCGCATTTACTCCTTCTGGCAACGTCACCCCAAAACGAGAAAGCATACTTGCAAAACTTTGATTAGTAAAAGCCGTACTATCGCCCGTCCCATTTAGGCCGATAACTAGACCATAACCAAACAATTGGTTTTCTCGAACACCTTGAACACTAGCAATATCCTTCAAACGTTCTGCTTGTACAGAAAAGGATAGAAGGTACAAAACTATTAGCGCTATGTGTTTCATCGCATCACCTGTTGAGAGCATTAGATACTGCTCATTTGTTATATCAAATTAATAAGGCATATTGCTGGAGTTTAATAATCGACTCACCCAGCCTTGTTCACTTCCTGCTGCAACATCACCTGTGCCTGAATAGGTAATTCTCGCATCGGCAACACGTTCTGACTCAACAGTATTGTCTGGAGAAATATCCTGCTTACGGACAATACCTGAAAAACGTATGTATTCATCACCTTGATTTAAGCGTAACCATTTTTCACCACGTACCGCCAAAAGACCATTCGGATATGCTTTAAATACGGTTACAGAGATAGTACCACTTAAACTGTTATTTTGATTCGCTGATGCATTACCAGAAAAATCCGTCCCTTGCTGTGGAACAATTGTATCTACATTTAGCTCAGTCCCCAGCACAGTCGGATTTTCAATTGTTGCAGAGGAAGACTTAGAAACAGTTGCTGCATTCGCTTTTGTAGAAGTCGTCGTTTCATTTAAGTTAATGGTCAATATATCACCCACTTTACTGGCTTTCTGATCACCAAAAAAAACATCGCCCATGCCAACTTGATAAATACCACCAGTTGGCGCTTGAGAAGGGCCAATTCCATTCGGATAGACTGGCGTATAGTAAGGGTCATCAGACTGTATAGATTGGCTAATTTCAGGACCATTTAATGGATCATTTGCATCAGGAACAAACCCTTTGCGCTCCCCATTAGACTCAGGTTCAGCATCTGCTTCTTCATCGTCTGTTACAGCATCAATGACAGCATCAGCAACAGCACCAGCTGCTCCTGCAGCGGCAGCATTTGCAACCGCCTGCTGATCTATATCCCATGTAAGACACCCCGTCAAAGAGATACTTAACAATGCTAAGAGCGCAAATTTAATGTTCTTCATATTCCATACTTCACTATAATTGCTGTATTGCAAAACTCATCATACCATCTGCCGCAGAGATAACTTTCGAGTTCATCTCATAAGCCCTTTGTGTAGTAATCATATTGACAAGTTCTTCAATCGAATTCACATTCGACGCCTCCAGCATACCTTGCGCAAGAGTCCCTAAAGAATCTGTGCCAGGAACACCAACAAGTGGAGGCCCACTAGCATTGGTTTCTGTAAATATATTTTGCCCTTGCGCACTTAATCCAGTTGGATTAATAAAACCTGCAATATTAATAGCACCGACTTCTTGTGCATCCGTTTCACCTGACATTCGAACAGAAACAACACCATCTTCTGCAATCATTATTTCAATAGCACCAGGATCAATCTGAATACCAGGTTCTAAAACCAAACCACCAGAAGTTGAAATCTGCCCCTGACTATTTAATTGGAGGCTACCGTCACGAGTATAACCAATTGTGCCATCAGGCTGTAACACTTGTAAAAAACCTTTACCTTGGATCGCGACATCCAACTGCCTGTCTGTCATGTTGTAATCGCCATTAGAAAAATCTTTTTGTGACGCACCAACTTTTACACCTGTACCTAATTGTAGACCAGATGGCAGCTCAGCATTTTGAGCACTCAAACCACCGGGAGCTCTAACTGCTTTATACATAAGATCTTCAAATACAGCTCTGTCTTTCTTGAACGCCGTTGTTGAAACGTTGGCCAAGTTGTTGGCAACCACGTTCAACTGCTTATCCATTGCACTTAAGCCAGTCTTACTTACCCATAATGCTGAATTCATAAAAACCTCATTTAAATTCTATTATTCTTTACTGTTCAATTGGTATTTAAGCACTACGCTGTAATATTCGAGCTGAAGCGTCGGCATTATTTCGAATCGTATCCATCATCTTCACATTCATTTCAAAGCGTCTAGATAAATTCATAATATGGGTCATCTCTTCCACCGCGTTCACATTACTACTTTCTACAAAACCAGAAGCCAACTGAACATTAGGGTCTATTTCAAATTCTTGACCATCACGAGAATGAATAAGACCATCTTCCTCTTTTCGCAAATTCTGAGCATCAGGATTCACTAATTTAATTTGATTCAAAACGGCAACTTCATTACCGGCACCACCTTGAGGAATGACAGAAATAGAACCGTCAGCTGTAATATTAATACTATCAATAGGAGGCAAGAATATAGGCCCATCAACACCAGCAACAGGCAAACCTCGTCCGGTTACCAATTGTCCAGCGGCGTTAATTTGTAAATCTCCTGCACGGGTATAAGCTTCTTGACCACGCTCATCATAAACAGCAATAAAACCTTTCCCCGCAACCGCAACATCTAGATTTCGACCCGTTTGAATTAAGTCTCCTTCTGTGTATCGCGTCGCTGGATTTTCAGTCATAGCATATACTCGGCTAGGATGGTAATCACCATACACCTGCATAGAGCGAGCTTGCTCAAAATCAGAACGAAAGCCTGTTGTATTAACATTAGCTAGGTTATTAGCATGTATTGTTTGAGCATTCATGGTTTGTACACCACCACTCATTGCTAAATATAAGGCCTTATCCACTACGAGACTCCTCAGAAAATTCACATAACTCAATTAACTACTATCAAGAATCATACCAACTCGAAAACACATAAAAAAAGACAAAAAAAAGCCGGAATAGCAAAGCCATTCCGGCGTCAAATCTTCTCTCTCCAGAAAATTAACGAAGGTTAATTATCGTCTGCGTTACAGTATTTTCTGTTTCTAATGTTTTACTGTTTGCTTGGTAATTACGCTGCGCCTCAATCAGAGCAACAAGTTCAGACGTTAAATCGACATTAGACTCTTCTAATGCGCCCCCTTGAATCTTACCTAATGCCCCGCTGTTCGGACGACCGATATCAGCAGGCCCAGAACCTTTACTTGCCAACCAAGATGTATGTCCTGACGGCATAAGACCGTCATTACTATCAAACGTTGCCAAGGCAATTTGGCCAAGAATTGCCGTTTGTTGGTTGGTGTAATTAGCCACCAAGAAACCATCAGCATCAAACGACACACCCTGCAATTCACCAGCAGAATAACCATCCTGCTCAAAGCTATCAGTATTTTCTAATGCGTACTGAGTGGAGCCAGTCAAATCCAAAGGTGTTATACGACCTCGGTTTGTTGGATCTACACCCAAAATTTCTAAAGATATAGGTTGAGCAACACTAAATGGAGGCACGCCACGATAGGCCCCTAAGAGATTACCTGCAGCATCAAAGCTCACTGCAGTGTTTTTCTCCAAGTAACGTGTATCTTCTCCAGTTAAAGGATCAGGGAAAGTTTCTTCGCCATCCATTGTAACGCGCAACTCATAAGTATTATTTTCGCCCTGCTTAATAAAGTAATAACCTAGAGTATGGGACTCACCAAGGCTGTCATAAACTGTTCTTGTATTACCATAGGTGTAAGTTTCAGGCTGTAACGGATCAAAGGCTTCACGGGCAACCATTCTAGGGTTTCGGACATCATCCGCCTCAAGAGTTGACGCGATAGCCACTCCACCTAATGTACCAGCAACAGCTAAAGGGTTTTTAGTAGCCGCTTCGATATCAACAAGACTAGGCTCAACATCTCCCATATAAAGAAGCTCAAAAGCCTCTTCATTTGTACCATCACCATTATAATCCGTCCCACCTTCTGCAGAGTTATAAGTAGCATAAGTTTCACCTAAGAACGCAGCCCCAGTATCATCAGTCATACGACCATCAACCGTCGCATGAACTTTATAAGTATTAGGCAACTCACTCTTAGAATAATAGTAGGTTACTATGTGATTTTTACCATCACCATCGACGATACCTTGGGTCTGAGTATAATTATAAGTATCAGGGTCTAGCGGATCAAAATCTGCCTTGATGTAAGGCGGAACATCATCACTTTTTGAATTTAGGTTTACCTTCAACTCCATCTCTGTTGTTGACTCAGGGGGAATTCGATCCGTAGGAATCATAAGATCATCTAAATTACCACCAATAACGCCTTCTACGGCATTAAAACCTTGAACATGGCTACCCGTATTTGTCACCAAATAGCCATTTTCATCTAACTTAAAATTACCAGCTCTCGTATAAGACTGAGCAATACCAGCATCTAAAACAAAGTAACCTTGGCCATCAACGGCAACATCTAAATTATTATCAGTATAAGACAAGTTGCCAGGAGAAAACTCTTGAGCAACCTTACTTACACTCACACCAGAACCAATGCTATTACCACTACCCGCACCTAAAACACTGGTATTGTAGAGGTCATCAAATTCAATACGCGACTTTTTAAAGCCCGTTGTATCGGCGTTAGCAATATTATTACCTGTAACACTTAAATAATCGGCAGAAGCCTTAATGCCAGATAATGCAGTATTAAATCCCATAATGCTCTCCCAATTATCCTAAAATTTCTAATTCATTTGTAAGTTTAATTTTGCCGTGATTCTCAACATTCAACATAGTGCCGTTTTCACCATTAATGGTAACACCCTGAATACGGGTCGGAAGTTGTGTTGTCATAGCAGATATTTCCCCTTCAGCATCCGCTGATGAGGCGACAAAACGATATTCACCAGGCGGCAACGCTTTTCCGTCGTCGTCCAACTTATCCCATTTATAATCACCAGAATTAAGAACAGAAGTACGGACAAGGCGATTATCAGCGTCGTATATTTTCAAAGTCGCAGATTGAGAGTTCTCAGGAATGATAGTTTTCACTCGAACATCTTCCGAGCCTTCTGTAATTTTAGCTTTATCGCCATCCATTAAAATAGATTTGCCAACTAATGTAGAAGCACTTAACGCCTGATTAGAAGTCAAAGAAGTAGCCATAATCTCTAGTTGATCAGAAATTCCTGTCAATCTTTCTAGAGAACTAAACTGGGACATTTGCGCAACCATATCATTAGCATCTTGGGGAGAGGTTGGATCCTGACCTTTCAGCTGCTCAATATACAACTTCAAAAATACATTTTGATCCGCTAATGCTCCTGTCTCTTCTGCTGAGACTTCTGGTTTTTCAACACCAGCTTTTGCCTTAGCCGAGTCCGTCCCATATTGAGAGATCAGATTACCAAGACCTTTAGTATCAGATATATTTGCCATCTGTCAGCTCCTACGACTGCCCAAGCGTGAGCATTTTCTGCATCATACTTTTTGCCGAGTTCATAATTTCTACATTTGTTTGAAAAGATCGAGATGCCGACATCATATCTGCCATCTCTTCTATTGGATTCACATTCGGATAAAATACATAGCCGTCATCATTAGCCATTGGATGATCTGGTTCATATCTAGGCTGTAAAGGTGCATCTGACTCAACAATACCATCTATTTTAACACCAACACCCGCACCACTATTATCAGCACCAGCATTACTCCAGCCATAATCTCGCATGCTGTCATTCATCATTTGAGAAAAAATAGGCTTGCGTGCACGGTAAGTTTGATCTGCAGAGCTTGCAGCACTATCTACGTTCGCCATATTACTTGCGACCGTATTCAAACGTACCGTTTGAGCACTCATTGCGGATCCAGAGATGGTAAAAATATTACTTAAAGACATTGTTATTAATTCCCTGTAAGCGCTTTTCTCATGCCGCTAATTTTTCTATCTAAAAACATAAAACTCGTGTCAAATTGCAATGAGTTTTGAGCATACTCTGCCTGCTCTCTTTGCATGTCGACATTATTTCCATCCAGTGCAGGTTGACTACCATTGCGATATAACAAACCATCTTCTGATTCAAACAAAGAACCTTCAGCAGATATATGTCGAGCATTACTTCCGGCGAGCTGCAACTTATTGCGCTCATCACTCAGAAGTGAGTCAAACGAAATATCTCTCGCTTTAAAATTTGGCGTATCCGCATTGGCTATATTATTTGCAAGCACAGCAGCTCTAGCACTTCTAAACTCTAATGCCTTGTCGTGTCCTGCAAATGCACTTGCAAAAGAAATAGCCATTTAATCCTCAATGAAAAACATAATTAATTAATACAATGGATATAAAGCAATTATAATGCCAAAACAAAAAACCTATATATTTCATACAGTTATATTTCAAGCTAGACTACACGGCAAAAAGCGGCAAATTTAAAGAGGGAGTTTGAAAAACAAAAAAGCCCACCCATTCAAAAATAGGTAGGCTTTATATTTTGCTACTAATTAAAGATTAGCCAATCTAAAGAATACTAAATCAACTAATGCAAACCTTTAAAGCGCTTTCGCTTTGTAGACTATTCCAGGATGACATTGAACAATTTCAAAATAATCAGAAAGGCCGCTTAACGCCTCAGAACCACCAAGAAACAAATAACCGCCAGGCTTCAAAGACGCATGCATTCTTTTTAAAATATCGAGTTTTAAATCAACAGTAAAATAGATCAATACATTACGACAAAAAATCACATCAAACTTACCAAGCATGGTGAATGAATCAATAAGGTTGAGGTATTTAAACTCAACCCGAGAGCTCAAATGCGGCTTTATTTTCCAAGTAAGGTCATTTACTTTATCGAAATAACGACGTTGCAAATCAGGACCAAGACCTCGTGCAATAGCTAAACTATCATACTCACCCTGTTTAGCGTGCTGAAGGATATTCGTACAAATATCGGTCGCTATGATTCTTTCACCAGCTTTCAACACACCAGGTCGAGAAGATTTAAACTCTTCAATAACCATACTAATTGAATAAGGCTCCTGACCTGTTGAAGAGGCAGCAGACCAAATTCGCAAAGGTGTTGCCTTCATCTCAGGCAACACCTTATCTTTTAAAATAGTAAAAGGGTGTATATCTCGAAACCAGAGCGTTTCATTGGTTGTCATTGCATTAATGACTTCTTCTTTAAGCTTAAAGCTTCCCGATCTATCTAAAGCATCAACTAACTGCTCAATCTTAGAAAACCCTTCTCGCTCTAACACCTTTCCTAAGCGACTAGCGACCAGGTATTGCTTATTATCACTAAGTGAGATTCCACATACCTTTTGTAGATAATCTCTAAACCTAATATAGCCATTAGGCGTGATTGCATTTGTACTATTGAGCATTAAAACTCCATAAATAACAGGAATCAGAACGAAATATCATTCGGATTGAACCTGTACTGTTTCTATAGCTAATCGAGCTAATTCATCTGGCTGAAACTTGGCTAAGAAGCCATCCGCTCCTACTTTTTTCACCATGGATTCATTAAACACACCACTTAATGAAGTATGTAGCAGAATGAATAAATCTTGCAGACGACTGTCGTTACGAATTGCAGTTGTCAAAGTATAACCATCCATTTCAGGCATCTCTATATCAGAAATAACCATTGAAAACACTTCAGTAATGTCTTTTCCTTCAGCGACGATACCTTCTAGGTAATTCAGCGCTTCACGACCATCACACAATACCGTTGTCTCAAACCCAACCTGCTCCATACAACGTTTAATTTGCTTACGAGCAACAGATGAGTCATCAACGATTAATATATGATGCTTCTTAGCGTTTTCTTGAACACCATCATTCACAATACCTTCTGAAATATCCTGACGTGTAGGAGCTACTTCTGAAAGAATTTGCTCAACATCAAGTATTTCAACCATTTCTTTTTCCACCTGGCAAACAGCAGTCAGATAATTATCATTAGACAGCCCTTTCGGAGGTGGCTGAATATCACTCCAATTCATATTAACGATACGCTCAACACCACGAACCAAGAATCCCTGTATGCGTCTATTGTATTCGGTAATAATAACAAAGCACTGATCAATATTTTCCATCGGGCTTGAGCCTGTAGCCAAACCAAGATCTAAAATAGGAATCGTCCCCCCACGAATATGAGCAACACCTCTAACGACAGGTGAGCTATGTGGCATAGATGTTAGTTTAGGACACTGAAGAATTTCTTTTACTTTAAACACGTTAATGCCATAAAGGTGCTTACCATTCAATCGAAACAACAGCAATTCCAGTCGGTTTTCTCCCACTAACTGCGTACGTTGATTAACAGTATCCAAAACTCCAGCCATAAACGCCTCCAAAATGTGTAAACATCACTCTGAGGGTGGCCTCAGAATTGTTAAAATGCATCATCCAATGATAAAGTGATTTAAAATATTATACTAACTATCTTATTAATAACGTAATAATAAACAAAGAGAGCTAATCATGCGAATCATAAGGCTAACAATAGCCTTCTTTTGTTTCCAATCTGGTTCAATATATGCCACTTCTATCGAAGAACAAATCAATCGCTATATAAATAGTGTTGAAATTCCTCGCTTATCCGAAATATATACGGATGCAGCAATTAGCATTACCCCTAATAACCTCGCAGCCCTTAATTACCTTCCTGATTGCGAGCACGAAACCATTCGAATAACAAATCAAAGACCTGACGCAACAAAACGTACAAATTATGAAATTAGCTGTGATTCCCCTACTTGGAAATCCTATATACCCGTCACTCAATCTATCATGATTCCTGCTATTAAAACGATTAATCCCATTAATAGAGGGCAAGTCATTACCAGGTCCAACACTGATGTCGGTGAAGTAGATTTATCCACGTTAAGAGGGCAAGTTTTTACTCAGAAAAACCCACCTTATGGACTAATAGCATCTCGTAATTTACGTATAAATACTTTTATAACTGAGAACCTTACCAACCAACCTATGCTTGTTAAAAAAGGAGATCTTGTTTTAATAACTGCAAGCAGTGGAAGCATTATAGTTAGGATGAATGGCGTTGCTTTGGAAAATGGAACAAAAGGACAACAAATTCGTGTACAAAACATCAGTTCTGAGCGAATTATATACGCCAAAGTTGTAACTAACAGTGAGGTTCTTGTAAACTATTAGGTAGAGATTAATCGGTGGTTTATTAATTGTTTTTTTCTGGGGCTTTTTACTAAAGTTTATGTAGACCCAGCCGACAATATAGACAGGCAAATCATAAAAGGGCGGAAAAACCCAATGGCAATAAATTTTACAGGTCTATCAAACCAAGGCAGCATCAACAAAAGCGAACGCTCGCAGAAAGATGATGCAGCAAGCAATGCAACTGAAAAGCAAAATACAGTACAGAATGGCGGAGTTCTAGCTGAAGACACTGTACGACTAAGCGGAACAGCTCAAACATTGCAAAGCCAACAATCTAAAATCAACGATCTACCAAACGTTGATATGGATAAAGTTGAACAAATAAAAGCTGCGATTGCAGCAGGCGATTATAAAATAGATACACAGAAGCTAGCGAGCAATATGGCTTCTATGGACTCGTTATTTTAGACTGCGATAAAACAGTCTTGAATCGACTTATCTTATGATTCCTATTGCCCCGATTTTTATCAAAAGCAAAGAGACGCTACAAAAGCTCTCTTTGCTTCTTGACGAAGAGCGATTGGCGTATGGCGGATCAGACAGCGAAATTATTATTTCCCTATCAGAGCAGAAACAAACTCTTCTTGATGAAATGAACCAACTTAATGAAAAAAGAGTCAATATACTTATTAAGTTCGACATTTTGGACCGAAAAAAACCAACAGAGCAAGATTTCAAAGACTGGCTAGATCTTCAAGATAGCTCTATGGATGAAGTACGTCTACTCATGCAAGAGTGTGAAGCATTACTTAAAAAATGCAAAACACAAAATAATACAAATGCTCAAATCCTAAACACACTTCAAAAGCGTAATAAGCACCTTTTCGAACTCCTTCAAGGTCATAGCAGCAAAAACAAAGTTTACACTTCCCGAGGCTCTACACGCCCTATAAGCAGTAAGCAAACATTAGGTCGAGCTTAAAATACGATAAAAATCAATATGATATCTCCTGCCCATATTGCATTACTAAATCACTAACGTATAAAATAGTCATCTACCAATCATAATGTCCCCATAGGTAAACAGGATATACCTGCCGCCTCCTAAGCGGCTATTCCAGGTTCGAGTCCTGGTGGGGACACCATCATTCGATAGAATGAATTAAACTAATTTCACTCCACTTCTAAAACAACTGTTTCACCCCTCCTCTTTGTATAAAAATATAAACCTATACGATTCCTTCCTTTGAATTATAAAATAGACAAAACCACACTCAATTCAGACCAAGAAAAAGCAGGACATAAAAGTGGCCAAAATATTGAACTCCACCCCAAAAGAAGATGGCTTTCGAATGCCCGGCGAACATGAACCACAGGAACAAGTTTGGATGGCATGGCCAGTACGAGAAGACAATTGGCGTGAGAAAGGTATTCCAGCACAAAATGAATTTATCGCTGTAGCGTCTGCAATTGCACAATTCACCTCCGTTACCTTTATTGTTGGTTCTGATCATTTCCTGCAAGCTCGCCAAGCTATTCCTGAACATATCAAAGTGCTTGAAATACCTTCTGATGACAGTTGGATGCGTGATATCGGCGGTACTTATGTGGTCAATGACCAAGGCGCACGCCGGGTGAATAATTGGCAGTTTAATGCGTGGGGAGGAGAATTAGACGGACTCTACGACAACTGGGAACAAGACAATGCTGTCGCTGAAAAAATGGCTGAAGTGACTGGCGATGATGTTTACAAGACGTCACTTATTCTAGAGGGTGGTTCTATTCATGTAGATGGTGAAGGCACGCTCTATACAACCGAAGAATGCTTACTTCACCCAAGCCGAAATCCAGATCTAAGCAAAACTGAAATAGAAAACTTACTAAAAAGCCATCTCAACGTGGAAACCATCATTTGGCTCAAACGAGGCCTGTTCAACGATGAAACCAATGGCCATGTAGATAACATCATGCATGTAGTTCGACCAGGTGTTGTTGCTCTCACGTACTGCGAAGATCCAAACGACCCTCAATATGCTATCAGTCAAGAAGCTTATAAAGTATTGAGTCAGGCAAAAGATGCCAAAGGCAGAACACTAGACATTATAAAATTACCTATGCCTGGCCCTTTATTTGTTTCTGAAACAGAAGCTCAAAACATAGAAGACAGTAACTTTATGGAGCGTCAAGCTGGTGAGCGTCTTGCAGGGTCTTATGCAAATTTCTTAATTAGCAACCAGGCGGTTATTGTCCCCATGCTTGACAAAAAAAACGACAAGCATGCCAAGGCATTACTACAAGAAGCTTTCCCTAATCATCAAATTATCGGTATTCAAACACGCAACATCTTATTAGGTGGAGGTAATATCCACTGTATAACTCAACAAGTGCCAAGCAAACAAGAGCCAAACAAGTGATAATCTTCAATAAAAAAGGCCTTAGTAATATAGTACTAAGGCCAGTTTCGTAAGCTCTTTACTCTTAGGCCTGTCTATTCGGCCTCAATTACTTCAAAGCTATGAACGATTTTAACACCGCCTCGCTCTAACATTAACGAAGCAGAGCAGTACTCTTCAGCAGATAACTTTACAGCACGCGCAACCACACTTTCCTTCAATTTACGGCCAGTTACCACAAAGTGAACTCGAATCTCTGTAAAAACAGCTGGAACAGCATCTGCTCTATCCGCATCGATTTGAGCTACACAAGAGACAACGTCTTGGCGAGATTTTTTAAGAATGCCAACCACATCATAAGAAGTACAACCACCCAACCCAGCAAGCAACAACTCCATTGGTCTTGGGCCTGCTATTTGACTACCATCAATTTCCACTTTAAAGCCAGAACCTGTCTCTGCAGTAAAATGCACATCTTCTTGCCAACTTACATTCGTTTTCATCGTTCAACCCTACATTATTCTGTTGTGTCTAAAGCTGTCTCTACTAGACCTTAATATGACCCATTAAGACTGAAACAACTCAGCTAATTTTTCACCTGGATTGTCAGCACGCATAAATGCTTCACCAACCAAAAAGGCATTAATATTTTTTTCACGCATCAAGGACACATCGTCACGAGTATGAATCCCACTCTCAGTTACGATAAGGCGATCAGAAGGTACGCTATCCATCAGTTCGAATGTGTGGTCTAGACTCAATTCAAAAGTATGCAAGTCGCGATTATTGATACCAAATAACTCTGTTTCTGTGTATTCCAATGCCAATTCAAGCTCCGGACGATTATGCACTTCAACCAAGACATCCATACCAAGATCACGCGCCATATTATCCAACTGACGTAGTTTGTTCCCACTCAAGCACGCAGCTATCAACAAAATACAATCTGCACCAATGGCTCTGGCTTCTAATACTTGATATTCATCGACAATAAAGTCCTTGCGAATAACAGGCAATCCACACGCCGCACGCGCTTCTACTAAAAAGTCTTCATGGCCTTGAAAAAAATCATGATCCGTTAGAACAGACAAACATGCCGCTCCGCCTTTTTCATAAGATTGAGCAATATCAGCAGGAACAAAATTTTCACGCAAAACCCCCTTACTCGGAGAAGCTTTCTTAATTTCTGCAATGACACCCGCTTTACCAATCGCTATTTGATGCTTTAATGCATGAGCAAAACCACGAGGAGCGTTATGCACATTAGCTACCGAAGCAGCAACCTCTAAGTTGCCATAGGGAGTATGAGATTTTCGCTCATTAATTTCTTCGTATTTACGAGCAACGATATTCTTTAAAATGGTTGGGGTTTCTATTTGCATTATGCTGCCGCTCCTATTCGTTAAAGTGAGTCAGAGCTCATAAAACAACGTGTAAAACTTGCCAACTCAGACATTTTGACTTTCGCTGTACCACCACCAATCACATCTTCTGCTATGTTCACGCCTTCGGCTAAGGTATCAGCAATACCTGAAACATAAATCGCCGCACCCGCATTTAAAGCGACGATGTCACGTGCAGGATTTACTTTGCCCTTGCCTTCTAGTGCCGTTTTAATAAGTACCAAACTTTCGCTTGCATCTGTTGCTTGGATCGTATCGATAGACTGCAATGGAATGCCAAAGTCTTCTGGAGAAACCATGTATTCTGAAATAACGCCATTCTTTAGCTCTGCAACAAACGTCGGCGCAGCAATACTCATTTCATCCAAACCATCTTCAGAATGCACAACCATAACGTGTTCACTACCAAGCGCTTTTAACACTTCAGCAATCGGTCGCACCCACTTCTGATCAAATACCCCCATTACCTGACGCTTCGCATTAGCAGGATTAGTGAGTGGGCCAAGTAAATTAAAAATCGTACGCGTCGCCATTTCTTTACGAGGACCAACAGCGTGCTTCATGGCAGAATGATGATTTGGCGCAAACATAAACCCCAAACCGATTTCAGCAACACACCGAGAAACTTGTTCCGCATCTAGCCCAAGATAAATACCGGCTTGTTCTAATACATCAGCACTACCTGATTTAGACGATACAGAACGGCCACCATGTTTTGCCACTTTACCGCCAGCAGCAGCAACAACAAAAGCCGACGCCGTCGACACATTAAATAAATTACCGCCATCGCCACCTGTTCCACAGGTATCAACAATATGGTCAAAATCCAGATCAACCTTACTTGATAAATCGCGCATGACTTGAGCGGCAGCAATAATTTCTTCTACCGTTTCACCCTTCATTCTTAAACCAATTAAAAAACCACCGATTTGTGCTGGTGTGGTTTTTCCGGTCATGATGTCACTCATCACCGTACGCATTTCGTCGCCACTCAAATCTTGGCGCTCAACAACGGCAGCAATCGCTTTTTGAATATCCACCAGCTTCTCCTATCGTGTTAAAAAATTCGCTAATAAGGCATGTCCTGCCTCGGTAAGAATCGACTCAGGATGAAATTGCACCCCTTCAATAGCTAATGCCTTATGTCGAATCCCCATAATTTCTTCTTTTTCACCTGCATTATTCTGACACCAAGCCGTTATTTCAAAACAATCCGGCAAAGTATCAGCTGACACCACCAAAGAATGATAACGTGTTGCCACATGCGGGTTTGGTAATCCTGAAAATACCGATGTATTTTGATGATGTATCAATGAAGTTTTTCCATGCATAACATTTTTAGCACGAATTACTTCACCACCAAAGACCTGAGCAATACTTTGATGACCTAAGCAAATACCCAATATTGGAATTTTTCCTGCAAACGCTTCAATCGCCGCCATCGAAATACCCGCTTCATTTGGTGTACAAGGCCCAGGAGATATAACTAGATGAGAAGGAGCAAGTCGTTCAATCTCTTCTATTGATATCTCATCATTACGATACACCTGCACATCTGCGCCAAGCTCACGAAAATACTGCACAAGGTTGTAAGTAAAAGAGTCGTAGTTATCGATCATCAACAGCATGTAAAGGCTAACTCGCGAAAATGTTTTTTCAGCGCAATTTTCTCACTCAAAACACAAAAAAAGAGAATCGCATAAAATAGCCCGTGATTTTAAAGGATTTGAACCATGAAAACTATTGCTCTACACCTTTCATTACTCTCTATACAATTCCATTTCTCAACACTCTGAAAACTTTTCAATAATTTCGTGTAAAAACAAAGCCTTGTTTGATAAACAAACTGTTGTATAACACACTAGCCCGCATGCTATCTTTACTCTCAACTTTCAGTGTTTTAAGGATTACCTGTGCATAGCCAAGTTGCTGACCTCATCGAAACTCTAATCAATGACGAACACTCTCCAGAGTCTGTCAACAAAGCTATTTCAGAGCTTACTCCTGACGATGTAGCCTTGGCCCTTGAATCCATTCCACTTGTTCAACGACAACAAGCTTGGGCAAATATCAAACAAGCAAATCGTCTTGATATTTTGGTTGAGATGCGTGGTGAATCTCGTCAACTTCTTTTAAAAGAGTTAGACGATACGGAGATTGAAACCCTTTTTACCGACGTAGATGCTGAAGACCTACTAGAAATCACCGATTCCTTACCGGATCGTTTGGTTGATATCGCCCTCAACCAGATGGACAACAAACAACGTGAATATTACCAACAAGGTATTGTTTACGACGATGACGTAGTGGGTCGTTGGATTGATCATGATTTACTGATTGCATCCCAATCCATTCGCACTTCAGAAGCGCTTAGGTTACTAAAAAAAGAGACGCCAAGTTACACTGACATGGTGTATTTGGTAAACAGAACCGGACGCTGGGTTGGCTGCGTCAAATTCGATAAGTTATTTAAAGCTCAAGGTCATGAACCCATTTCCAGTCTAATTGACGAAGAATGCTCTTTTATTCACGCTAATACAGAGCTGACCAAAGCAGCCGAACAGTTGGAACGCTCTTCTTTCTCCGCACTTCCTGTCGTGGATGAAAATCTAATTTTATTAGGTCGCTTCCACGCAGGACTCGCAATGGAAACATGGCGTTTAGAGCACGAAGCACAACAAATGGCGACCGCAGGTTTAAATGAGGAATCTGACTTATTTGCACCAGTAAAACGTAGTGCTGCAACCCGTGGCATTTGGTTAGGTATTAACTTGCTAACTGCTTTTTTGGCTTCTGCTTTTATTGGTTTGTTCGAAGCCACTTTGCAAGAGGTTGTCGCCTTGGCCGTATTAATGCCTGTTGTTGCCTCTATGGGCGGTATTGCAGGAAGCCAGACTTTAACCTTAATTGTCCGAGGCTTAGCACTTGGGCAGATAACTCGAAGTAACTTAAAATCTTTATTAAGCAAAGAGCTCAAAGTTGGTGGTTTAAACGGTATTTTGTGGTCTATCGTTATTGGCGTCATCACCCTTTGGTGGTTTGAAAGTCCAATGCTTGGAGCCGTTATTGGCTTAGCCATTATTGTGAATATTTTAATGGCGGCACTATCAGGCGTATTAATTCCGGTACTATTAGACAAGTTAAAAATTGACCCCGCATTGTCTGGTTCCGTTATTTTAACCACGGTAACCGATATTGCCGGCTTTGTTGCCTTCTTAGGATTAGGCACCTTATTGTTGCTTTGATTGTTTAAAGCAAGGCTATTTTATTAAGATAAAAAACCATACATGAATAATACAACGAATGTAGAGAACACATAATGAATTGGGAAATGGCGCAAATATACCTCGGTCTAGGTGAGACAGACATGCACTGGGTGATCCGTGTATTTTTAATTGTCTCAATCACCTTAATAATTAATTTTATTGTTCACCGTATTTTAATGCGGATTGATAAACAACTAGAACGCACAAAAACTCCTTGGGATAATGTTCTTGTTAGCGCAGCTCAAAAACCTGCAGGAGCATTTGTTTGGTTAGTCGGCTTAAGTGTTGCTGCAGAAGTTTCAGGCACAGAAATAGATCCTGACTTGTCATCTTTAATTTCAGCGGTTCGTGAAGTTGGTGTAGTCGTTCTGTTAACTTGGTTTATTTTACGCTGTATTTCGGAAAGTGAAAAAGCCATTGTTAATTCAGATAAAGTTAAGACTAACGTAGACTACACAACAGCGAGTGCCATCAGTAAATTATTACGTGCATCTGTCATCATCACTTCAGCTTTAGTTATTTTACAAACGCTTGGCTACAGTATTTCAGGGGTTTTAGCTTTTGGCGGCATTGGCGGTATTGCAGTAGGTTTTGCAGCAAAAGATTTGTTAGCAAACTTTTTTGGCGGTTTAATGGTTTATTTGGATCGTCCTTTTGCCATTGGTGATTGGGTTCGCTCTCCCGATCAAGACATTGAAGGAACAGTAGAACATATTGGCTGGCGTCAAACTCGCATTCGAACCTTTGATAAGCGTCCTTTATACGTACCTAATGCAACATTCTCACTTATTTCTGTAGAAAACCCGTCTCGTATGTCCCATCGTCGCATCAATGAAACCATTGGTGTACGTTATGACGATTTCAGTCTTCTACCAGCTATTTTAGCAGATATTAAAGACATGATCGCCAAGCATGAAGATCTCGACACAGAACAAATCTACATGGTGAACTTTAATCAGTTCGGACCATCTTCTCTGGATTTCTTTATTTATACTTTTACGAAAACAGTAGATTGGCGAACTTTTCATAATGTGAAAGAAGACGTTTTGTTTAAAGCTATGAGAATCATTGAGTCCCATGGTGCCGAAGTTGCCTTCCCTACCCATACTGTTCATATGGCCGACGATGGCAACATGATGCCATCAACCAATCAAGTTAATGCTTCTCAAACAAGGTAATATTCACATCATAAAAAACGCCAAGTGGTATTCACTTGGCGTTTCCAAATAAAATCAGCTCAAACCAATTTGAAAAAATCAAATAAGTAATTCCGCCAAATCATCCATCACAGCATCAGCCCCCAACCCTGCAAGATCAACACCTTGATGATAACCGTACGTTACCAAGGCACATTTAAAACCCGCATTTTTCGCCGCATTAAAATCAGTGATTGAATCACCGACCATCAGACAATTTTCAGGTAAAGCTTCTATCGATTCGCTGCAATGCAATAGAGGAAAAGCGGAGGGCTTCTTTTCTTCTAGCGTGTCCCCTCCCAACAACCAGCCAAACTGCTCTGTTAGTTCAAAATGATCTAACATAGGTTTTACGAAGACACTCGGCTTATTGGTAATCAAGGCAACAGGCACGCCATTATGCTTTAGCGCTTTTAATAGGGCTTTCACATTCGGATAAAGGGTCGTTTTATCGGTTAAATGAGCATGATAATGCATCAGAAAAATACGATATGCTTCTTCATGCTTCGAAGCATCGAGGTTAGCCCATTGCAACGCTTGTTCGATTAATTTAGCGGAGCCAAAGCCAACCCAAGTTCGAACTAAATCTTCGCCAGCTAAAGGCGCATCGAGCTTAGATAAGAAGGCATCGACTGCACCGGCAATATCAGGAACACTGTCGACTAAAGTTCCGTCTAAATCAAGACAAACCAATTCCGGCCACCCCTCAAACCATTTTGTAAAATGTTTAGGTGTTTTCATTATCGTGCACTCGCCAATTCACGGCGCATAGAATCAATCACGGTTTTGTAATCATCTTTGCCAAAAATAGCTGAACCTGCGACAAATGTATCAGCACCTGCTTGAGCGATTTCCGCAATGTTTTTCTCGCTAACTCCACCGTCAACTTCTAAACGAATATCGTAACCACTGGCATCGATTAAAGCTCTCGCTTCACGTAGTTTATCCAATGTACCTGGAATAAATGATTGCCCACCAAAGCCTGGGTTAACCGACATTAACAAAACCATATCGACTTTATCCATCACATGTTTAAGATAATGCAAAGGTGTTGCAGGGTTAAAAACTAAGCCCGCCTTACACCCGCCATCACGAATCATCTGTAACGATCTATCTATATGTTCACTGGCCTCTGGATGAAACGTGATAATGGACGCACCCGCTTCAATAAAGTCACCTATCATACGATCAACAGGCTTCACCATAAGGTGCACATCAATATCTGCCGTCACTCCGTGTTTACGCAGGGCTTTACAGACCATAGGACCAATCGTTAAATTGGGAACATAATGATTATCCATCACATCAAAGTGTATGATGTCTGCTCCCGCTTCAAGAACCTGATCGACTTCTTCGCCTAATCGAGCAAAATCGGCAGAAAGGATCGAAGGTGCGATAATAAAATCATTCATATCTGACTCCAGCGGTGACACAATAAAAGATAATTAAAAAAGTATGTCATTATTTTAACAAGGCACACAAAAGAAGTATTGAAAACAATGAAGAAAAATACAGCGCTGCTCAACATTATTACCTCGTTTATATTATTAAGCGCTTGTAACTTATCGCTTGCGGAAGATTCCGCACCTACAAATGAGGCTACCAAAGAAAATACCACTGCGGAAAGTATCTCAGAAGAAGATAATAAAGTTTATGTAGTTCCAACACCTCAAGCATCACGTATTAGCGCTTTAGAGACCTCATTAAAAATTCGACGGCTCACCCATCAAATCGATATATTGGAAGCCAACGGAGAACCATTTCTAACTCTTTATCAACCTTCTTTAACTAGTTCAACTCAAGGTTGCGTCATTATTTTACATAGCGACAATGAGCACCCCGATTGGCCTGATGCTGTTGCACCTTTGCGTAACGCTTTACCACAACATAGCTGGTGCACTATATCTATTGAAGTACCTGATATTATCAAACGAGCAAAGCCAGTCAGCATAAAAACAATACAAGAAGAAAGTAGTGCTGAATCAACACCGTCATTGGCAAATCAAGACATTGCATTTGCACGAATTACCGCAACAATGAATAAAGCTCAAAATGAAGGTGTAGAACAGTTTGTCTTGTTGGGATACAAAACTGGAGCGGCTTACGCACTGAATTTTTTAGCCAGCACCCCAACAGCCGCGGAAGCATTAATTCTGATAGATATCGAACCTCCAACAGCGATAACCAACTACGCCCTAGCCCAACAAATTCGAAAAATCCCTCGGCCAATCCTTGATTATTATGTAAACAGCAATGCTGGAAGCAACCAGTTCGCCATATGGCGCAAACAAGCTGCGAATCAAAGAACAGAAATAAAAGGCGATTTCATCCAGTTAGATGCAGTGCCCGATAGAGCCAACGGCAAGAAAAGCAAACAGTTGTTGATTCAGCGGGTGCGCGGTTTTTTAAAACAAAATACAAACCAAATAACCCAGAGAAAGACATTGCCAAACGTAAAAAAAGGGCTTTTCTATGAAAGCCCTTAACCATTAATTAAAAACATTACCACTTGTTGTAAGTTGTTTACTTACGAGCATTTTTAACCAATTCATAAGCCGATTGAATTTCTTGTGTCTTTTCCTTTGCTAGCTCGATCATCTCCTTAGGCAAACCTTTCGCACTCAGTTTGTCTGGATGATTCTTACTCATTAATCTACGATACGCCTTTTTGATATCCGCATCATTCATATCAGCGGATACTCCGAGCACTTCATAAGCAGATTTTAATAAATCTTTTGACCCCATACTATCAGGAGAAGATTGATAACCCTGTCTAAAATGCGCCTGTTGTTTAACTTGAACATGTAATGCTTCAAACTCAGCAACTGTAATACCAAGGTTTGCACACACTTGAGAAACAAAGGATTTTTCCTCAACACTAAAATGACCATCTGCATAAGCAGAAACCAACAAAATTTCTAAAAGAGTTCGAGTTAGATCACCAGAGCTAACAACAGATTTAAAATGATTAAGCTCAGCAACAAAATCAAAATTCGCAGATTTACCTTCATTAAATAACTGCCTAGCTTGCTCTTGGGCCGCTGGTGATAAACGTAAGCGCTGCATAACGGATTGCGCTAATTGAATCTCAGCTTCTGATACTTGACCATCAGATTTAGCCAAACGTCCCATCAAAAGAAATAAAGTTCGAAAGAAGGCTTGTTGCTGTAAAGCAATATTAGCGCGATTACCAATGTTGCTAAATGCACCGCCAGTTTGCGCCCTGTCTATAACACTGCCAATAATAAACCCTATAAGACCAAGAAAAAAACCACCTAAAATATAGCCTAAAATGGCGCAAACAATTTTCCACATAAAGATATTTCTCCAGAATCGGTAGCCCCTATGGGCCTGCTTAGATTATCATTTGTCTCACAACATGGACCCGCTTATGGGCAGCATCCGATTTCGGACAATAATTTTGGTAACAAGTATACCTGCATGGCTAAGCATTTACGCACCTACGCCTTATTTTTTCAAAGTCTTTTCATCTTGCCGCTTGCACAAGCACAAGATAATCAATGGGACTGGGTTCCTAGAGAATCCCTAACGACTGAGCAACAAGCTAACCTCAGCCGTTATTGTCAAGGCACTTACATTAGTAGTTGGCAAGCAACCAACTCTCCAAACACCAATCTCTCGGCGGATTTAATTGTGCGCGATAAAAACGGCGTCATTCACCTTCAGGGTGCTGCCGAGATTATTCAGCCACAATCCACATTATCAGCAGATGAGATAGAGGGAGTTCCGAACGAATATTATAAAGCGACAGGAAACGTCACGTTACGCAACGAAAATCAGCTTATTCGCAGTTCAAGCAGCTACATATCGGAAAATGGAAACAATACAACAGAATTTACCGATGCTCGTTTTCTGAGTCATGATACTGGCGCACGAATAGAAGCAAAGTCTCTTTCGAATAACCAAAACGGTGTAGTCTTTATTGAAGAAGGCTTTTTACAACCTGCGAACCAAACGACGAAAGTTGGAAGCTTTATGGTAGTTCAATAGAGCTCAATCAAGCCAGTGGTTTTGGTACAGCAAAGCATGTTCAGATTCGTATTGCAGACGTGCCTATTTTCTATTTTCCTTGGTTACGTTTTCCAATAGATGAACGCCGTCAATCGGGCTTTTTGTTTCCTAATTTTGGCTACTCTGGAACGGATGGCTTGAGTTTTTCTGTACCTTTCTACTGGAATGTAGCCCCAGACTTTGATGCGACGATCACACCTAATTACATCCAAAATGAAGGTGAAGGTTTTGACTTAGAAATTCGTCACCTAAATTCCTATGGTAAAACCACATATGAACAATCAACATTTGAAGATAATGACGAAGGTGAGCAAACATTATTAAAATTAACATCGGAACAAAAGTTTAATAAGTACCTGCGCATAGGCGTCACATTAGAAGACAATCCAACAGAAGATCTTTATCCAGAAGCAAATACTACATCGATAGGTGAAGAGGATAACTATGAGCGTAGTGCTTATATTAGTTTAGATAATGGTAACTTCCTCAATAAAGTAACATATCTAACCTATCAAACACCTGATGAATCCGAAGACAAGCCGTTCGATTGGCTACCTCGTATAACTAGCTCCTACGGATTTAGTACAACTTATTTAGACTATGATATTGAAACACAATATACGGATTTCTATGACCCAGACGAAGATGACTTTGATGGCGAACGGGTTGCGATAAACCAAGATATTAGCCTTGATTTCAGTAATAACTGGGGAAGCATTTCGCCTGGAGTTCTAGCTCAATATAGAGATTACAATTTACATGACTATACAACAGGCTCTGATGATTCTGTCTCAATAAGTCATATAAGTAGTTATGTTGACACATCTATATCATTTGAACGTCGTTTAACTATTGAGGATAGCGCATGGCGTCAAACACTCACCCCAAGATTAAATTACCTAAATTCTCCTTATGAAGATCAAGATGATATTGAGGATTTTGATGCCAGTGATCCGACCTTGACCTACTCACAAGCATTTAGTCATGAACGATTTAACGGCAATGATAGAATAGGTGATACAGAGCAAATTACTTTTGGTTTGGAAAGTCGTCTATATGATGAAAATAACAATGAAAAGTGGTCATTCAAAGCTGGACAGGTCTTTTACTTAAAAGATCGTTATGTTGATATTGATGGAGACACGGATGAAGATACCGCCATTAATGATTCAGAACATAGTGATTTACTAACATCAGTCAGTTACAGTGGTGACCGCTATAACTTAACTAATAATTTAAATTATGATTTAGATACAAATGAAGTTAACTTAGTGCAATTTGTTGCCTCTTTAGAGCCTGCAGATGATATTAAAATTAATCTAAGCTACTTATACTCACTTGATAATACAGACTCTGATGATGATGCTAACCAAGCGAGCATTGGCACCATTTTTCCTCTTAATCAAAATTGGTCAATGTACACACAATACACTTATGATTTCTTAGAAGATGAAGCCACAAAACAAATCACTGGTTTGGGCTATGAAAACTGCTGTCTCAAAGTATCATTAAGCTATCAAGATTGGCTTAATGATGATGATGAATTTGATCGAGGCGTCTTTCTACAATTTACTTTACGTGGTTTAAGCACGGCTGGTAGCGCAAATAGTGAAACCAGTGTAGCTGATACCTACTGGAACCAAGGAAAAGTTGGATATTAACCCATGAAGTTGTTTTCTTTTTCTCTTTAATATTATTAACACTTGCACCACTTCAAACATTACAGGCTGCACAGACCAAAATTGACGGTATTGCCGCCATTGTTGACTCACAACCTATTTTAGAAAGTGACATACTCAATCGTTTTCAGATCGTTAAAGACCGTGTTCCTGGCGGTATAATGACAGACAATATTCATCGTCAGATCCTGAATCAAATGATTGATGAAATGTTGCAAGTAAACTACGCGCGAAAAATTGGCATGAGAGCATCTAATTCGGATGTAGACAACGCCATTATTGGCGTCGCTAAAAATATGAATTTAGATTTAGCAGGCTTAAAAAATGTTTTAGCGAATAAAGGTGTGAATTATTCACGCTATCGTGATCAGATTGAACAAGAAATCCTAATCAACAATGTCAAACGCGAAATAATTAGAAAGCGCATTACTATCTCAGATCAAGAAATTGATGATTACCTAAGTTCAAATACCAGCATTACAAAGGAAAAAGATCAAGTCCATCTTCGTCATATTCTAATTAGGGCAACCAACCCAGTACAAGCTGAAATGGATATCAAAAGTATTGCTCAAAAAATCTTCACGGAAAGCGATTTTATTGAACAGGCAATTGAAAAATCAGATGGTCAATTTGCCATTGAAGGTGGCGATCTAGGCTGGCGACCAATTAACCAACTCCCACCATTATTCGTACGAGCACTAGAATCAGAGAAGGGTCCACTTATTGGCCCCCTCCAAAGTAATGCTGGTTTTCATCTATTATGGCTGATTGACAAACGTACACCGTCAGTCACATTACAGCAGCAAACTAAAGCTCGACATATTTTAGTTCGTGCAAACGAAATCAGAAACGCTTCACAAACAGAAAGCCTTGCTGATGATTTATACAAACAGCTAAAAAATGGTGCTGATTTCACGGAGTTAGCCAAAGAATATAGTGAAGACCAAGGATCAACTCTACAAGGTGGAGATCTTGGCTGGGTAACGCCTGGAACCATGGTGCCAGAGTTTGAAGCTATGATGAACCAGACCAACATAGGCGATATCAGCAAACCATTTCGCACACAATTCGGTTGGCACATTCTACAAGTAGAAGGCCGAAGAGAAACAGACATCAGTGATCAATTAAAACGAAAAAATGCTGAAAGCTCTCTTATCGCGCAAAAGCAAGATATAGTGCTTGGTAACTGGTTAGACGAGCTACGTACCGATGCCTTCATTGATAGAAAATCTAAGTAAGCGAGCAAACCAATGGTAAGTGATACGATACATCCTCTTCCCATTATTGCTATTACCTCAGGAGAGCCAGCAGGCATTGGCCCAGACATTATCATCAGTGCACTAAGCGAACAGACCTTCCCTGCTAGCTTAGTTGTTCTCGCTGACCCGGAGTTATTGAAAAGCCGAGCTAAAACCCTTGGCTTAACCGTTAATATTATTTCCATAGAAAAAGCCTCTAACCTACCGCCTCATAAACAAGGCGATATCTTTGTTCTCCCTATCCAACAAAGGAAAAAAAGCACGGCTGGCGTTCTCGACATAGCAAATGCAACCTATGTATTAGAAACCCTAAAACAAGCGGGCGAAGGCTGTATTCGTGGAGAATTTGATGCCATTGTCACGCCTCCAGTCCATAAGGGAATCCTATGTGAAACAGGTGTGCATTTTTCTGGTCATACCGAATTTTTCCAAGCACAATGTCAGTCTCCCCACGTGGTTATGATGCTAGCGACAGAAGTGATGAAAGTGGCCTTAGTGACTACTCACTTACCACTCAAAGACGTTTCTGCTGCAATCACAGAGCAAAGCATTAGCCTAGTAATAAAAGCACTAAATAAAGACCTACAAGAAAAATTTGCCATCAAACAACCTAGAATTTTGGTCTGTGGTTTAAATCCACACGCAGGCGAAGATGGACATCTAGGCAAAGAAGAAATTGACGTCATTATTCCAACGTTAAATAAACTACGCCAAGAAGACTTAAATTTAATTGGCCCTTTACCAGCAGACACCCTATTTACACCCAAATATTTAGACAGTGCAGACTGTGTTTTGGCTATGTATCACGATCAAGGCCTACCTGTGTTAAAATACTCAGGCTTTGGTAACGCCGTAAACATTACATTAGGGCTACCTATCATAAGAACATCCGTCGACCACGGCACAGCGATTGATTTAGCTGGTACAGGCAAAGCAAATAACGGCAGCCTAAAAGTGGCCATTCAACATGCTATTAACATGGCAAATAACGCGAAAAAGTTTTCTAAATGAGCAAACAGCAATCCCATAAAGCGAGAAAAAGATTCGGTCAAAATTTCCTTCACGACCACGGTGTAATCCGACGTATTGTGGCCTGTATTGGCCCGAAAAAAGGACAACGCATTGTCGAAATCGGTCCAGGTAAAGGTGCATTAACAGAAGGCATTATTAGCGTTACGGAAAAAATGGATGTCGTTGAGCTTGATCGTGATTTGATCCCTATTTTAAAAGTAAATTTATTCCGTTTTCCTGAACTGACGGTTCATGAAGCGGATGCTATGAAGTTCGATTTCACATCGCTCAAAATAGATGAACAATCTATTCGTGTGGTAGGTAACCTGCCATACAACATATCAACGCCTCTTATTTTTCATTTACTTAGCCAAGCCCATGTTATTGAAGATATGCATTTCATGCTTCAAAAAGAAGTGGTTGATCGCTTAGCTGCGCGCCCAGGTGATAGTCTTTATGGTCGTTTAAGTGTCATGGCGCAATATTATTGTGCCGTAGAATCACTCTTTATTGTTGGGCCTGAATCTTTCGACCCAGCACCAAAAGTAGATTCAGCCATTGTCAGGATGACACCCCATAAAATCTTACCTTACCCCGTAGACAATATTAAAAAGCTGGAAGATATGGTTCGAGTCGGCTTTCAACAACGTCGTAAAACCCTACGTAATAACTACAAAGGAGTGCTAGATAACGACGATTTTACGGCACTCGACATTGACCCAAGCCTACGCCCTGAAAGATTAGATGTGGAAGACTTCGTAAGGATTACTAACTATGTCCTTAAAAAGGAAGAATAAATGCAAAAATACGACGTCGTGGTTTCTGTTCGTACTGAATATTTAGCAAGCCAATCGACACCGTCTGAGTCTCGCTATGTTTTTGCTTATCATATCTCAATGACAAACTGCGGAACGGAATCGGCCAAGTTAACAACTCGTCATTGGATCATCACTGATGGTAACGAGAAAGTACAAGAGATGAAAGGTAGTGGCGTAATTGGTGAATACCCCCACTTAGCATCAGGGGAATCATTTCACTACACCAGTGGAACAGTTATGAATACAATGGTTGGCAGCATGCAAGGTAGCTATCAGTTCATCGCTGACGACGGTACAGAATTCGCAGCACCTGTTCGTCCATTCACTTTATTCGTTCCAAATCAGGTGCATTGAGACGCTTATGGCAACTTATGTAATTGGCGATTTACAAGGCTGCTTAACGCCACTCATCGAGCTTCTAGAGCAAATTAATTATCAATCAGAAAAAGATAAACTCTGGTTTGCTGGTGACCTCATAAACCGAGGTCCAGAATCACTAGAAACACTACGATTTATAAAATCCCTTGGCGACAAGGCCATTGTTGTATTGGGTAACCATGATTTACATTTACTTGCCGTGGCCCATGGGCATGGCAAACTAAAACGTGGTGATACCCTAACTGAAATACTCACAGCAAGCGATCGTGATGACTTAATGGACTGGCTACGTCAAAAACCACTATTTCATTACGATGAAAAATTTAATATTGCCATGGCGCATGCTGGCATCCCACCCTGCTGGGATCTAAATACCACTCAAGCACTTTCGAAAGAAGTTGAAAATAAACTTCAATCAGACACTGTTGATGAATATTTTTCCGCCATGTATGGTAATACGCCCAGCAAATGGAATGATGACCTAAAAGGTATGGATCGTCTTAGATCTATTACAAATTATTTGACCCGTATGCGATTCTGCAACGCCAAAAGTAAACTGGATTTAAAATCAAAAGAAGGCATAAATACCGCCTCAAAAGGCTACGAGCCTTGGTTTAATTATCCACTCCAACTTCCAGAAGGTTGCCATGTTGTATTTGGACATTGGGCTGCCCTCGAAGGTAATACTGAAAAAGACCATATTCATGCGCTGGATACAGGCTGCGTTTGGGGAGGAAGTTTAACCGCTTTACGCCTAGACGATATGCAACGCTTTAGTACACCTTGCACTATTAACCGGAAAAATTCATGACCTATACTTGCATCGATATTACAGACGCCCTTCCTATCATTGAAAATAATGCCGTTATTGTCGACATTCGTGACCTAGCGAGCTTTCAAACAAGCCACGTAACCGATGCTATCAGTCTAACGAACGATAACGTTCAAAGCTTTATTGATAGCACAGACAAAACTAAACCTATTATTGTGTGCTGTTACCATGGCAACAGCAGTAAAGGGGCAGCAGAATACCTTGCCGCGGAGGGCTTTAAAGAAGTGTATTCATTAAATGGCGGTTTTAGCCAATGGAGCGCCACCTTTCCAGAACAGTGTGAAATGGGCCATTCCTAAATAATGACATCTTCTTACCAAGTCTATCTCGTTGGCGGAGCCGTGAGAGATCAGTTACTCAACATCCCAGTCGTTGACCGTGATTGGGTTGTCACCGGAGCTACACCAAAGCAACTTGAACAGCAGGGTTATCAACAAGTTGGTAAACAATTTCCAGTCTTCCTAAATCCAATAAATAAAGAAGAATACGCACTTGCCCGTAAAGAAAAAAAACAAGGTGAAGGCTACACTGGATTTATCTGCGATTTTTCCCCAGATATCAGCTTAGAAGAAGACTTAGAGCGTCGAGATTTGACCATCAATGCCATTGCACAAGACAAAGACGGCACACTGATCGATCCATTCAATGGCAAACAAGACCTAGAAAATCGCCTTTTCCGCCATGTTTCTAATGCTTTTGTCGAAGACCCTCTACGAGTATTACGTGTGGCTCGTTTTGCTGCACGCTTTCATCATCTAGGTTTCAAAATCGCACCAGAAACAATGGCCTTGATGCAAACCATCAGTGCTTCAGGTGAGCTTGCGGCACTAAGTGCTGAACGCATCTGGAAAGAGCTAGAAAAAGCATTAAACACTCAACACGCGGATATTTTTTTTGATGTCCTTGAAGAAGCAAGCGCACTAGACAAGCTCTTCCCCGAACTGATTTGGATAAGCAACACTGACCAAACAAACACACTTAATCAAGCTAAGTGGACACCAGCACAACGCTGGGCGGTTCTTGGTAGACACACACCTCAGAAAGCGCTTGGAGAATTGCATCAACGCATACGCAGTCCAAATCAATTTAAGATCCTTGCAGAGCAAGTACGTTCTTTCCTTGAGAATCAACATATCCCGATGAGCGCAGAGAACTGGGAAAATTGGCTAATGTCAGTCAATGCCATAAAAAAACCTCAACCATTTCTGTTACTGATTGAGGTTCTAAGTACTCTAACGGACACTAAAATAGAAGATTGGCAAACACTTCGTGAGACCATTGCAGCAATTAGTGCATCCGTTCTCATAAAGCAAGGCTACAACGGTGCAGAACTGGGACAGGCATTGAAACAATCAAGAATAACAGCGTTAGAAAGTAAGCTTTCGCCTTTTATTACCTAAAAAAACAAACTAAAAAAACGTTCCAACACTAGTAAGTCACTGCTGACTTTCTGTGAATTTTCACACCAACAGCCGAAGCTGCAGCAATAGCGCTAGGTTTACGCACGGTTAATGTTATAGCGTTTAGCTTAAATTGCACCATTAGCTCTTTCACTAAACACTCAGCCAAGGTTTCAATCAACTCAAATTGGCGCTCTGTACAAAATGCTAAAATAAAGTTCGAGATGGCTTCGTAATCTAATGTTTTTGAAAGATCATCCGTCGCAGCGGGAACACGATTGTCATGTTCCATTTCTAAATCGAACACCAGCTCTTGTTGGATTTTCTTTTCCCAGTCATAAACACCAATAACCGCTTGTGCTTTTAAACCTTCGATAAAAACTAAATCTTTCATCTTAAGACGCCTTTAATGGAGGTAACTCGGACAAAGGCCAGCGAGCACGGATCGATAAACTCAATCCCGAAGACTGCCCATGTAAAAGACGCTGAGCGCCAGCATAGGCAATCATGGCACCGTTATCTGTACAAAATTCAGGTCGTGCATAAAACACATTGCCTTTCATTTTCTTCAACTGATTTTCAAGCTGCTTACGCAAACGTTGATTTGCACTCACTCCACCGGCAATGATGAGTTGCTTTAACCCTTCCGCCTCCAATGCACGACGACACTTGATAACTAAGGTTTCAACCACAGCCGTTTCAAAGGCTAAAGCCGCGTCGGCTTTAAACTGCTCATCACAACGCTCTTCGTCTAATGCTGCGTGAATAGCGGTTAAAAATGCCGTTTTCAAACCACTGAAACTAAAATCTAAACCTGGTCGATCTGTCATCGGACGAGGAAATTTCAATCCAGATTTAGGATTACCCTGTTTTGCTAGAGCCGCAATTTGTGGCCCACCAGGATAAGGTAAGCCAATCATCTTAGCTGCTTTATCAAAAGCCTCGCCAGCGGCGTCATCTAATGATTGGCCTAACAATCGATACTCACCAATACCATCGACACGAACTAATTGTGTGTGTCCACCAGAAACCAATAAGGCGATAAACGGCATTGCAGGTTGCGTTTCTTCAAGCATAGGCGCCAATAAATGACCTTCCATGTGATGAACACCCAAAGCAGGAATACCCAGTGAATAAGCCAATGAGCGCCCAATTGTCGCACCGGCCATTAAAGCACCAACCAACCCAGGGCCACTTGTATAAGCAATCGCATCCAGTTCTGATTTTTTCATACCGGCCTCAACCAATACTTCATCAATCAACGGCAAGGTTTTACGAACATGGTCACGAGACGCCAATTCAGGCACCACACCACCGTATTCCGCATGCTGAGCAATTTGAGAATATATTTTATGAGCCAGTAAACCCTTTTCGGTATCATAAATCGCGATTCCGGTCTCATCACAAGAGGTTTCCAATCCCAACACTTTCATTAGAGTAATCTCATTAGTCATTTAGCCGCATTGTACCTTATCTGCCATCATGGTTGCAGAGTCGAAAGTAACTTAAAAACGAGTAATCGTGAATGAAGTTAGACAAGGCAGGCCAGAAGCATTATAATGCGCGCGTTTTCAATGTTTAAATTAAAAGGCAGGTGATTTTTCTCGTTTGGCACATAGCTTCCAAAGTAAGCAAATATGGTAGACCAAACACAACTCTTGAAAAAATATATACAGTTACAGACGCGACCACAGTCTGTCCAGAGTAAGAAAAATCGATCTTTTATAGATCTCACTCTGTTCAACAAAAGCGCGCTTTGAAAGCCCATTAAATACGGGTATGATTCACGCCGTTTTTGTGAATACTTAAACTTAAAAAAACATATTTGAAGGTAAAAACATGCCAGCAGTAAAAGTAAAAGATAACGAACCATTTGACATCGCTCTACGTCGCTTCAAACGCTCTTGTGAAAAAGCAGGCGTTTTGGCTGAAGTTCGTCGTCGTGAATGCTACGAAAAACCAACTACTCTTCGCAAACGTGCTGCAGCAGCTGCTGTTAAACGTCACGCTAAGAAAGTTTCTCGTGAGCAGAAAAAATTCCAACGTTTGTACTAGGTCGATCTGCCGTTTGGCAATTTGCTAAAAAACAAATGTTTGCCTAGACGCATCTTGCATTTAGGCTTATAAAAACGGCTAGTTAATTAACTAGCCGTTTTTTTTGTTTATATACTTGCCTACTAGAAAGTAAAGAGGATCCCATGTCAGAATTAAAAAAACACATTTCAGATACGCTAAAAACAGCAATGCGCGCGAAAGAAAAGCAACGTGTGACAGTAATTCGCACGATTCTATCTGAATGCAAAAAAATTGAAGTCGACGAACGCATTGAGCTAGACGATGCTCGCGTATTGGCTGTTCTAGATAAAATGAACAAACAACGTAAAGACTCTAACCAGCAATTTCTTGATGGCGGTCGTGAAGATCTAGCCAAAATCGAACAAGAAGAAATGGTCATTATTAGTGAATTCCTACCGACACCATTGACTGATGACGAAGTTGGTGAGATCGTCAAAGCGGCAATTGCAGAAACAGGTGCTAGCTCAATGCAACAAATGGGTGCAGTAATGGCCATTGTAAAACCTCAGGTACAAGGCCGTGCCGACATGGCGCAAATCAGTAAACAAGTAAAAGCACAACTAGGCTAATTCGATGGCGGGACGCATTCCTGATCAGTTTATTGACGAGCTTTTAGCTCGAACAGACTTAACCGACGTGGTTGCGTCTCGTATTAGCTTAAAAAAACTGGGCAAAATTACAGTGCCCTCTGCCCTTTTCATAATGAAAAAAGCCCTTCCTTTAGTTTAAACCCCAACAAACAATTTTATTATTGCTTTGGCTGTGGTGCTGGCGGCAATGCTATTTCATTCGTTATGGAACACGACCATCTTGATTTTGTTGATGCTATCGAAACGCTCGCCAAAGACGCTGGAATGGAAGTTCCGAGAGAGCAAGGTGCACCAGATCGTTACGAACAAAACGCTGAATTATTAAAGCGTCTATCAGAAAGCTCACAATTTTACCAAGAGCAACTCACACAACACCCAGATAAGAAAAAAGCCACAGATTATCTTTCAAAAGACCGAGGCCTATCAGGTCAAATAGCCAAAGTATTTGGCCTTGGTTATGCCCCATCTGGTTGGGACAACCTATTAAAACGTATTGGCACAAGAGCCGAAAGCCAAGAACAGCTACTTCTAGGTGGCATGCTGATCGAGAAAAAAGACCAACCTGGTCATTATTACGACCGCTTCCGTGATCGTATTATCTTCCCTATTAGAGACTCTCGTGGCCGAGTTATTGCGTTTGGTGGACGCGCTTTTGGGGATGAAAAACCTAAATACTTAAACTCCCCTGAAACGCCTGTTTTTCAAAAAAGCCAAGAACTTTACGGATTATTCGAAGCCAAACAAAATACACCAATACTTGACCAAATCATCGTTGTCGAAGGCTATATGGATGTCATTGTACTGGCACAACACGGCATCACCAATGCCGTCGCCACTCTTGGCACATCAGTTAACAGCCAACACATACGTAAACTATTTAAACTAGTCAGTAAAGTAGTCCTTTGCTTTGATGGCGACAAAGCGGGACGATCTGCAGCGATCCGTGGACTAGAAGCCGCCCTTCCTGTAATGCAAGATGAGAAACAAATCCGTTTTTTATTTTTACCGGAAGGTGAGGATCCTGACTCACTAGTAAGAAAAGAAGGCAAAGAAGCCTTTAATCATAGATTAGAAGACGCTTCTTCACTTTCTCACGTACTTTTCGACCATGCGAGAAACCAAGTTACGCTTGGTGATGAGGAAGGTGAAGCACAGTTCACACGCAACGCAATGAGTTTGATCCAACAAATACCAAAAGAACTCACATTTCGCTCAGTACTTATTCGACAATTAAGTGAACAATCTGGTATTGATAGCGAAACGCTAGGTAATACGTCGGTTCCAAAGCAAAGACCAACGATTAGCGACCAAAGCGATATCTCAACACAAAACGAACACGTCCCGCATATTGGACAAGATGAAGAACATTACGCTCCGGCTTACGATGAATACGACAACTACTCAAACAATGAATACACTGGTGCACCAAACCATTATGAAGGCAATAAAAAATCAACCTTCAAAAAAGGCAGTAAATTTAACAAATTCAAAGATAAAGAGGTTTATTTCCCCCCGCCCCAACCAGCCTTAGCCGAATTAAACAGGCCTCTCTTTGTATCTTACTGCACCCACATATAGCGAAAGAAATTGATCTGCCTGACCCCTTAATCAATCAAGCAAACGACGAACTACAAATATTTTGTAAAATATGGCGATATTTTTCAAAATATCCTAAAAAAAACACAGGCCACTTACTTGGTGAAATGACAGAAAAACCTACAATTTCAGCAATTTATGCTTTATTGAACCACCAAGATGCAACAACTAAGCTAAAAATAACCAATGCACAGCAAGAAGTGCTAGATATGATTTCAGCCATGGAAAAAAATCTTGGCTTAAATAGCAGCATCGAACGGTTGAAAAGCAAGGGGAACGAATCCATAAAGGATAATGGAAGCAAGCAAGAGCTACGTAATTTAATGGATTTAATTAGACAAAAAAATCATAATCACCGCTTAATTTTCACTCAAAATAGATAGGTTTAAGTAGATAAAAGTGATTGATTTTGTTATAATCCGCGGCTTGCTAAACTCTCAAATGAATTCTAACGATAGGTTGTCGAATGCCAGACACTCAACAGTCACGTCTCAAAGAGCTGATCGCCAAGGGTAAAGAACAAGGTTACCTAACTTTTGCTGAAGTTAATGACCACCTCCCTGATGACCTTTCAGACCCGGAGCAAGTTGAAGAAATTATTGCCATGATCAATGACATGGGCATTACTGTTTCTGAAGTTGCTCCTGATAAAGATAGCCTTCTAATGGAAGAAGGTGATTCTACGGATGAAGCCGCTGCCGAAGAAGCTGCCGCTGCATTAGCAGCTGTGGAAGGCGATATCACTAGAACAACTGATCCAGTCCGTATGTATATGCGTGAAATGGGTACGGTTGAGCTATTGACTCGTGCAGGCGAAATCGCCATTGCAAAACGAATTGAAGAAGGCACCCGTGAAGTCATGGCTGCTGTTTCTTACTTCCCTGGAGCTGTTGACGTATTGCTTGATGCTTACGCAAAAGTACTGGAAGAAGAAGGTCGTTTAAGTGATATATTCAGTGGTTTCATTGATGGCGATGGTGAAGAACCCGTTTTTGAAGAAGCCGTTGTTGAAGAGCCAGTTGTGGAAGAAACGCCAGATACTGATGACGACGATGATTCAGATGATGATGAAGAAGAAGAAACGGATAATGGTCCAGATCCTGAAGAGACTGCATTGCGTTTTAATGATATCGCTCGCATTTACAACGAATTAAAAGTGTTGCTAGAAAATAGTGACAGACAAGATCCTGCGGTCCAAAGTAAACAAGAAGAGCTAAGCATCAGCTTTGCTCCAATCAAGCTTGTTCCAAAAATATTTGATGATCTTGTTTATCGTGTTCGTTCACGTATGGAAAAAGTACGAGAGCAAGAACGCCTAATCATGCAGGTCTGTGTTCGCAAATCAGGAATGCCAAGAACTGAGTTCTTAAAACGCTTCCCAAGTAACGAAACCAACCCTGAATGGTTGAAAGAACAAATTGCTTCTGGTGCAAGCTATGCCGCAGCTCTTGAAGAAAATGAATCTGAGTTTATGCGCAGTCAGCGTAAACTCCGTGCAGTAACAAAAGATACTGGTTTAACAATTGCCGAATTGAAAGAGATCAACCGCCGCATTTCAATTGGTGAAACTCGATCTCGTCGCGCCAAGAAAGAAATGGTTGAAGCAAACTTACGATTAGTTATCTCTATCGCTAAGAAGTACACCAACCGTGGCTTACAATTCTTGGACCTTATCCAAGAAGGTAATATCGGCTTAATGAAAGCAGTTGATAAGTTCGAATATCGTCGTGGTTATAAATTCTCGACCTATGCAACTTGGTGGATTCGTCAGGCAATTACTCGCTCGATTGCCGATCAGGCTCGTACCATCCGTATTCCTGTACATATGATTGAAACGATTAACAAACTAAATCGTATCTCTCGTCAAATGCTTCAGGAAATGGGTCGCGAAGCTACACCTGAAGAATTGGCAGCTCGCATGGACATGCCTGAAGATAAGATTCGTAAAGTCTTAAAAATTGCGAAAGAACCTATCTCTATGGAAACACCTATCGGTGATGACGAAGATTCCCATTTAGGTGATTTCATTGAAGACGATGGCGCTGAATCTCCAATTGATATCGCAACGATTGAAGGTTTACGTGAATCCACAACAACTGTTCTTGCTGGTTTGACCGCTCGCGAAGCGAAAGTCTTGCGTATGCGTTTTGGGATCGATATGAATACTGACCATACACTTGAAGAAGTTGGCAAACAGTTTGATGTAACGCGTGAGCGTATTCGTCAGATCGAAGCCAAAGCATTGCGCAAACTTCGTCATCCAAGTCGATCAGAACATCTTCGAAGCTTCCTTGACGAATAAGCAGTTAGCTTATCATCAAAAATAGCTTAAAAAAGCCGCTGCATAAACAGCGGCTTTTTTATAACCAAATAAAACCCCAGCTAAAACAAGCATAAGCCACATAACTGTCATACACTTAAATTAGAGTATGGATAACTATAGTGAGGTTTAACTTGCCAAAAAACCATATTAAACAAAAAAATCACACCTCACATCCCAGCTCTATCGGGGACAATATTGTCCTAATCAATTACTTCAAACACCCGGCGTCCGCACTCTACAAATATTTATTAAAAAACATTTTCTATATACCCAGTACCATTTATTCATTTCCCTCTCAAAAGAAAACTTCATGCTCACAACAGGAGTAATGCTCTATGGAAAAAATCTACGTACTTGATACCAACGTACTACTGCACGACCCTTTAGCTATCTACGCCTTCGCTGAACATAAAGTCGTCATCCCTATGACAGTTCTCGAGGAGCTGGACATCATTAAAGACAGGCGAGACAAAGATGTAAGCCGCGAAGCCCGCCTTGCCATTAATACCATAGATAAAATAGTCGGTAATGCTACACCCAGAGAATTACAAGCTGGTGTTTCAATTCAAACAGCCAATAGTGACAATGACCAAGAGAAGGAAGATGCGAATACACACCGCATCGGCTCATTAGCTATCTTTCCAGACCAACAAATAACATTAACGGATAACATACCTTTTCTAAATGGCAACCATGATCACGCCAACGACAACCGCATTATAAATGTTGGCTTAAGCCTTCAAGCCACACACCCTAGATCTTCTGTATGCTTAGTCACAAAAGACATCAATATGCGTATCAAGGCAAAAGGCTCAGGACTAGAAAGAGTAGAAGATTACAGAAAAGATCGAGTGCTGGATGACCTTGATTTAATGAGTAAAGGTTATATTCACTTTATTGGAAGTTTCTGGTCCACACTCGACAATATAAAAACAGAGACCCATGGACGCCACACAGTTCACGTCATTAGTAAAAAAAGCCTTCCTAATATTTATTTAAATATGTTTGTCATTGATGATGAAGACTTCATAGGCTTTGTTGTGAATATCGATCAAGAACATGTGTATTTACTCGACATAAATAAGCAACACTTGATGAGCCAGAATTTTTGGGGCATTCATCCTCGCAACCTAGAGCAAGCTATGGCGTTTTATTTATTACGCCATGAGAATTCAGACCTTATGGTTATGACAGGCCCTGCTGGCTCGGGTAAAACCTTGCTTGCCCTTGCTTATGGCCTTCAAGTCACCATGGAAGAAAAGCGCTTCAATAAAATCATTGTCGCTCGATCTACACCACCTATGGCCGAAGATATTGGTTTCCTACCCGGTACAGAAGAAGAAAAAATGGCACCATGGCTAGCTGCTTTTGACGATAACTTAGAAATACTCCATGGTGCAGATGAACACTCTTTTAGTAGCATTGATTATGTGAAGCAAAAAGCCAACATTCAATTTAAATCTTTGAATTTTATGCGTGGTCGCTCTTTTAATAACGCCTTAATCATAGTAGATGAAGCTCAGGGGCTAACCCAGTTCCAACTAAAATCTATCGTGACCCGAGTTGGCAGCAATTCAAAAATTATCGTTCTGGGTAACTTGGCGCAAATTGATAATAAATACATTACTCCACTCACCTCTGGATTGACCTATCTGGTAGAAAAATCCAAATCCTTTAAATACGCCGGTGTGATGCATGTAAATGGCATAGAGCGCAGTAGGCTTGCTGAGTTTGCAGAGGAAAACTTATAACTATCAGAAAGAACCGATAAGAATTCGAAAACCACAAAAAAGGGAAGAGCACTTGCTCTTCCCTTTTACAATTCACTTAACCTAAAACTTACCGAGAAACAGATTTTGCCAATGCAGTAATTTCATCCCACTTGCCATCACGCACTAGATCCGTTGGAACAATCCAAGAACCACCAACACAAAGAACGTTTGGCAAAGCCAAATATTCACGGAAGTTATTTGCACCAATACCACCCGTTGGACAAAATTTAATTTGCGACAATGGACCTGCGAATGCTTTCAGAGCTTTCACACCACCATTCACTTCTGCTGGAAAGAATTTAAAACGATCATAGCCGTATTCCATTCCTAGCAAAATATCAGAAATAGTCGCCACTGCAGGCAAATAAGGAACATCATATTCTTTACCAACAGCCAATAAATCGGCCGTCATCCCTGGACTAATAATAAACTGCGAGCCAGCTTCAATCGCCTGAATGTATTGAGCACGTGAGCATACAGTTCCTGCACCAACAATAGCATCTGGTACTTCTTTACGAAGTGCTGTAATCGCTTCTAAAGCAACTGGTGTACGTAATGTAACTTCTAGAACAGGCACGCCGCCAGCAACAAGAGCCTTACCTAGAGCAACAGCTTGCTCTACATTATCAACAACAATAACTGGAACAACAGGCGTCGCTGTCATTACCTGCTCTGCAGTATAAGAAGTAGTCATCGTATTTTCCTTTTGTTTTTAAACTTAATAATCGTGCCAGTTACGACCATCTTTAATTGGTAACGCCATAGAAGCCGCGGGCCCCCAGGAACCAGATGCATACTCTTTAGGTCGCTCACTCGTTTGGCTCCAAGCAGACATAATACCATCCACCCATTTCCAAGCAGCTTCTACTTCGTCATAACGCATAAACAGAGTCGCATCATTACGCATTACATCTAATAACAAACGTTCATAAGCTTCTGGGCTACGCTTATCGTTAAAAGCTTCGGTTAGACTAAGGTTTAAGTCAACAGGCTGAAGGTTCATACCCTCACTTGCTCCAGGCACCTTATTCATCACAGTCAAAGAAATTTTCTCTTCTGGCTGTAGTCGAATAATCAATTGGTTACGCTGTAACTGGCGATTACTTTCATCACTAAAAATACTGTGCGGAACCGCTTTGTATTGAATAACAATTTCAGAATAACGCTGCCCTAAACGCTTACCTGTTCTTAAGTAAAATGGTACGCCAGCCCAGCGCCAATTGTCGATATCCGCACGCAAAGCAACAAAGGTTTCTGTTCGTGAATTTGGATTACTACCCTCTTCATCAAAATAGCCCTGTACGTCTTTTCCTTTGATCATGCCTTTCGCATACTGACCACGAACCGTTTTAGTATAAGCATTGGCACCAGCAATCGGTCGTAATGCTTTCAATACTTTAATTTTTTCGTCACGTACAGAGTCAGCATCCATACGCCCAGGCGGCTCCATAGCAACCAAACATAAAAGCTGAATCAAATGGTTTTGCACCATATCACGCATAGCACCAGCTTTATCGTAATACCCCCAACGACCTTCAACACCCACGGTCTCAGAAACAGTAATTTGCACATTATCAATATGCGCGCTGTCCCATAAAGGTTCAAAAAGGGTATTGCCAAAACGAATAGCCAACAAGTTTTGTACAGTTTCTTTACCTAAGTAATGATCAATACGAAACGCTTGTTGTTCGGTAAAATTTTTCATTACCTCATCATTAATAGCACGAGATGAAACAAGATCTCGGCCAAGAGGTTTTTCTAATACAACCCGCATACGCTCTGCATTCAAACCATGCGTCGCAAGAGAAGTACAAATAGAACCGAATAGATCAGGCGATGTAGCAAGGTAAAACACAACATCACGATCATCTCCACCGACTTTATGATCATTCAATCGTGAAAAGTCGGATTCTTGCTGCGCATCAACAGAAATATAACTTAAACGCTCTTTAAAGCGCGGCCAGGTTTTTTCATCACCGACACTTGAAGGTACAAACTCATCAAGAGCAATTCGAACTTTTGCTTGATACTCTTCAGTACTTACCTCTCGTCTCGAAGCACCAATAATACGAGTTGTTGGAGCAAGCAAACCATCCATATCTAAATGGTATAAAGCAGGCAGCAACTTGCGCATGGCAAGGTCACCACCGCCTCCAAAAATAACTACATCACAGGCTTTTAAACTTGCCTTCATTCTCTACTCTCCAACTAAACTAGGCTTTCGACACAAGATAAGAAGCGTAACAAGCGCAACCCATCAGCCCTGGGTATTCAGACATAATGACAAAGGTTGGGATAGGAGAAACAAATGCCTTCATACGGCCCTTGTCTTGCATCGCATCACGGAAACCACTGAGGTTAATATCTTTTACATATCGAGGAACAATACCCCCGGCAATATAAACACCACCACGAGACTCCACGGACAACACAAGGTCTCCAATCACTCGACCTAAAAATACAAAAAACTGCTCTAACGTCGCGATTGCAATAGGATCATCACCTGACTTTAACGCTTCACCAATTTCTGGTGCGGTTAAACGCTTTTCAATTCCTTCACGTAATGCCAGAGCTTCATAGATATTCTCTAACCCCATTCCAGACAGAACCCTCTCTGCTGAAACGCGCTTATGACGTGCACGAAGAAACTTTAAAATATCGTCTTCAATTTCATTGCAAGCAGACAGGTCAACATGACCACCTTCTCCGGGCAAAATAATATTTGGCCCATTATCTTGTGGAACAACACAAGAAATACCCAACCCTGTACCAGCTCCAACAACCCAACAAGCACCTTTAGGATCAACTTCTAAAGGATCACCAACAACCACTTTATCTTCTGGTGAAAGTACTTCCAAGCAATGCCCAACTGCATCAAAATCATTTAAGAAGGCGACGGCCTTGTTTTCACCGAAATAAGATTGCACTTCTTCTCGAGTAAAATGCCAAGGGTTATTAGAAAAATGTATCACAGGTTGATTAACAGGACCTGCTATAGCAAGGACAACAGCATCAATTTTATCCATACTGATACTACAATTTTCAATGTAATCAGCAGCTGCGTCAAAAAAATTCTCGTAATTTTTACAAGGCAACACTCTAACTTCTAGAGGCTCATACTGGTGAATAGGAACCAATGCAAAGCGAGCGTTAGTTCCACCAAGGTCGGCGATTAAAGCATGGGACATAAACGAACCCTAATGAATATTTTTTTGAAATTTTACAACAAAATAGACGTGAAAAATACTATAACCAAGAAAAACAAACGGAATATTGTAATAAAATTACAATATCATCTAAGTCTATTTAAGAATTTAAAGACTTTAGTTGGTACTAATCTCTTACGGTTATTTTTATAATCATAAAGTCGTTCATCGGCCAATTTCAACAAACTCTTATAATTACTCGGTGCATCAGACATAACACTAGCACCACCGTAGCTAATAGTAATAGGTACGAGATTAGATTTATACCTTAATGGGTTAGATTGAAGGTATTCTTGAATAGATTCTGCAACCAAGATAGCTTGCTCATAGCTCTTTCCTGGCATAACAAAAACAAATTCATCTCCAGCAAAGCGAAAAGCCAAACCTTGTTTATGTACATATTTCAGCAAACGTTTGGCAATATATTCTAACACTTCATCACCACAATTATGCCCTAAGGTATCATTAATTGATTTAAAAGCATCACAGTCAATAAATACTACCGTCAGGTCTCTTTCTTGACGCCTAGAACGAGAGAACTCCCTATCCAGCATCAACTCTAATTGCCGGCGATTTAACAACCCAGTCAAAGGGTCCCGTGTTGCCAGATACTCAAGCTTCTCTCTCGCAGTAACATTACTCAAACAAATGGAAATCTTGATAGCCAATTGATCTAATAAAAACGTATCTTTGGTCGTAGCATCATAACGTGAACTGTCCGCGTCTGCTTGGCAAAACAGCCCGACTAACTCACCATCAATTGTTAATGGAGAAATAGCAACCGAAGAAATAATATCGCGATAGACTGCAGGAATGATTTCACGGCAATGACTCAAATTAGTATTAACTAAAACCGTTTTATTACTCGACTTGATAATATCTATCATAGAACGACGTCGTGTGAACAATACCCGATCCCGTAAATCAGGCATTTTTTCCAGGCTTTCTGTTAAATGGGATAAAGGGGCTTCATTGATTAAATTCACCCAAACATAAGGCACATTAAACTGCTTTTGCACTTCTTTAGTTAATGTAGAGACAAACTGATCACAACGGCCAATCGACAGAATACAACGCTCAATTTCGAAAAATTTGCGTGCTATCGCTTCGTTTTGCCTAACATTGTTTATCAGTTCATTGATATCATGCATGCATTATATGCCCTACCGCACAGATGTTAAGCGGCTATACTTTCCCAATATAGATACAAACCATCAAACAGGATGGATCTGCAATACATTATAGTACGTTGCTTGAACAGTTTGAGCTATATGCTAGACGCTAATTGACTCGCACATATACAAAAAATTACATTTTGAAATCAATAACTAAGCGAAATAATGACAGGCTAGACAAACTCAATACAACACCAACCTCCTTTCCAATTCAAATAACAATAAGTTTAATTAATTCACTGTTTTCTTTAAGAAAAAACCGTCTGTGCCGATAGCGTTATTGTAAATCAACCAACTAGGCCAACAGATGAATATAAGAGAAATTGTTGAAACACAGGTCACCCAAAGTAGTAAAGCGGGCAACCCAGTGTCAGGCAATGCTCATTTTGCACTAATGATGAGCCTATTTAGCCAACCAGGGCCCTCATTGATCGCGGCGCCAGACACATTAAATGCCCACAAACCTCACGCGCTAACAAGATCAATGCAATTTTCCAACAATATTGGAGATAACCCTGTAGCTAATATCGCCCTATTAAAAGCATTGAGTTTAGAGCCATTAGCGGAAGGCCCAGCTTATCAATATGATGTTGTAGAAAGTCTAGAGAAGCAAATCAACACTAGAATTTAACCCTCTACCTAAGCGGTATGGAGCAAGAGTTAAACAATTTACTCCACTGTTTGGCATGTATTTGAGAAGCATCTTGATAATGCCTCCATTCGCTACCTTCATCATCCAATGAAAACTGATTTAAAAACCGAGCCATATCGAAAGTGAAGGATGAACTCAGTTCTGCTAATCGATTAAGCAAAGGCAGTATCTGATAAGCACTGCGATTTAGTCGCCCCATATAAGGTTGAATTTTTTTAATATAATGAATATCAAACTGCTGCTTTAAATACGCCATTGGCGCGCCACAAACCTCTTCATTTAAAGCTCCAACCTGCTCTGACACAAGAGACAGATAATTTGTTATCCGAGTAAGGGTATAAAGTAGTCGTCCTGCATATTCACTATTCATTAATATTCTTAGATCATTCTCAAAAACATCACTATCTACATTAGGCAAATCCATAAGATGTTCTCCAATTCCAACCAATCGACCTAATGAACTAAGCAACTCTTGTTGATTTTCAGTGGTATCATTAAGCGCGATAAAACCATTTGATAAGCTAAAGAATTCTTTACTCTCCTCACCATTGAAAATGGCATTTCCAAAAGCGATAGGCAGCTCTATACGCTTTTTTTCCGCAACAAAATGCAGCTCATTTGCTAAATCGTCATCGTCAATATCGCAAGATTCAATTGCTCGAATAACATCCAGCTCATAGAGAAATCGTTGACTGTCCGGCATAACCTTACCTAGGATGCTATTTCTTCTTCCCACTACAACTCCAACATCACATTGCTGCAAAGATAAAAAATCAAGTAAACCAATATCAAAACTTGATAACGCCTGTTGACGATCACGTAGGGCAGGCAAACTAATTGGCATTACAATTGCTGGAGAATTAATCGAAAGGAACTGCGAACGGTTTAAATTCATAACGTATTGAGATAAAACTGCTTCCGCCTTAAAACGCGTGTCACAACCACCTACTCCAACGAGTATAATGCCGCTTAACAGAATCATAGAAAGAAAAGGTTTTACTAACATGAACAAATTACTCATTCAAAAGCGTGAAGAAATTTCAGAGACTCGCGTAGCTAAAATGGTTTTTCCTGGAACCACAAATCACTACGACACATTATTTGGCGGTATTGCACTGCAATGGATGGATGAAGTCGCTTATATCGCTGCAACACGCTTTTCAAGAAAGTCTATGGTGACGATCTCAACAGAACAAGTCGATTTCAAACAGCCGATTCCTTCTGGTATTTTAGTGGAATTGATTGCACGTGTTGTTCATGTAGGACGAACATCATTAAAAGTAGAAGTCTCTATTTTCCTTGAACAATTAGACAGTGATAAACGAACAAAAGCTGTCACTGGGCACTTCAATTTTGTTGCCGTTGACGAAAACAAAAAACCAACACCTATTTTCGATGAAGAAAGCTCTCTTTAAAAAGCATTAGTTCATAAAAATCTTCGGTGATGAGCAACCTAAATGTCACTCATCACCAATAGATTAATTCGAATAACGTTTAGCGATTTCTTCCGCTAGTTCGTCAAAGCTTTTTTCAGACTCTAACTTTTGGAACAAAGCTGCTTCATTTCTCATAGAAGTACGTAAAATGCTTTCCGCAACACCTTCTGCTTGAGCTGGGTCTAAACCAACCAATACCACCAGACCACCAGACGGTGTCGGCATTTGACGAACCACTTTAGAGCCTATTAGTTTTTGTTCTGTTACTTGCTTGGTTACTACACTGTTAACTCGATCTACGGTTTCTGCATCACCAGCGCCTGTCGTTTCCACATATTGCTTAACCATATTCTGCAGATCAACACTCAGCACCTGAGCTAATTCAACTCGAGCAGCCGTTGCCGCCATTTGCTTCATATAGTTTGGACCTGCAGCTGACTTTTCACTGTAACCAACAGCGGACAACGCAACACCATCAATAGGCGCACCGCAAACCCAATCAGGGGCGGCTTGATTTGAGCCATCCGCAAAAACACAATCAGGAATCGCGGCAACAGGTGTATTTACAACATCTTTGCTACATGCAACCAACACAACACTTGATACCAATAAACTGACAAGTTTCAATTTCATTTTATTTTCCTTAAATAACAGCGACTCAGTAGTACAACATCTAAAGATGTTTTCACAATATAGCTCTATATTAGTTTATTTATTCCTATAAACACAAAAAAAGGGCGCTATAAATAGCACCCTTTTTAACCTACTCACACTAAAAATTACTCAGTGTAAGATGCTTTTTCTTCTTCAGTAACATCTTTCATAGAAAGCTTGATACGACCACGAGCATCGACATCCAGAACTTTAACGATGACTTCTTGACCTTCAGAAAGGAAGTCAGTCACAGCACGGATACGCTCTTCAGCAATCTGAGAAATGTGAACCAAACCATCTTTACCAGGCAAGATATTAACGAAAGCACCGAACTCAGCAAGACGAACTACTTTACCTTTGTAAAGCTTATCAATTTCTGCTTCGGCTGTGATTTCATGAATTTTCAACAAAGCAGCATCAGAGGACGCTTTATCAGCCGCATAAATACGAACTGTACCGTCGTCGTCAAGATCAATAGAAGCGCCTGTTTGTTCAGTGATAGAACGAATTGTTGCACCACCTTTACCAATAACGTCACGGATTTTCTCAGGATCAATTTTGATCGTCGCCATAGAAGGCGCATTTGGAGAAACTTCAGGACGTGCGTAACCGATAACTTCCGCCATTTCACGCAAGATATGCTTACGCGCATCCATTGCTTGGCTTAAAGCGATATCCATGATTTCTTCATTGATACCTTCGATTTTAATGTCCATTTGAAGCGCTGTAATACCTTCTTCAGTACCAGCCACTTTAAAGTCCATATCACCTAGGTGATCTTCGTCACCCAAGATATCAGTCAATACTGCAAAACCGTCGTCTTCTTTGATAAGACCCATTGCGATACCAGCAACAGGCGCTTTAAGAGGAACACCAGCATCCATCATAGACAAAGACGCGCCACAAACAGACGCCATAGAACTTGAACCATTTGATTCAGTGATCTCAGATACGATACGGATTGTGTATGGGAATTCATCTTCAGAAGGTAATACAGCTTGAACACCACGACGAGCTAAACGACCGTGACCAATTTCACGACGACCAACCCCCCCATGCGACCACACTCACCTACAGAATAAGGAGGGAAGTTGTAATGCAACATGAAGCTGTCTTTACTTTCGCCAGCAAGGCCATCAGACATTTGCGCATCACGGCTAGTACCTAGAGTACAAGTTGCAATTGCTTGAGTTTCACCACGAGTGAACAAAGCAGAACCATGAGTTTTGCTAAGCAAGCCCACTTCTACATTGATTGGACGGACAGTTTTATTGTCACGACCATCAATACGTGGCTGACCGTCGATAACACGACGACGTACAGTACGTTTTTCAAGTTTAGCAAAAGCACCAGTAACATCGGCTTCAGAAAAATCACCATCTTCAGTAACTAAAGCAGCAACAGCAGCATCACGTACTTCACCTAATTTAGCGTAGCGAGCCATTTTTTCACTGATACCATAAGCTTCTTCGATTTGCGCCGCATAACCAGCCGCTAGAGCTTCTGTCAAAGTAGCATTTGCTTCTTCGGCAACCCATTCCCAACGAGGTTTAGCACATTCAGCGGCAAATTCAGTGATCGCAGAGATGGCAACTTGCATTTCTTTATGAGCATAAAGAACTGCACCCAACATTTCGTCTTCAGTAAGCTCTTGAGCTTCAGACTCAACCATTAGTACAGCATCTTTAGTTCCCGCTACAACCATGTCCAATAAAGAACTATCTAGGTCAGAGTAGCTAGGGTTAAGAATGTAACCAGACTCATCATTAAAACCGACTCGTGCAGCACCGATTGGACCATTGAATGGAATACCAGAAATAGTCAATGCAGCAGATGTTGCCAACATAGCCGCAATATCAGCGTCTAAGTTAGTGTTTGTCGACATAACAGTACAAACAACTTGAACTTCGTTCATGTAACCTTTAGGAAACAATGGACGAATAGGACGGTCAATTAGACGTGAAGTCAGGGTTTCTTTTTCAGAAGGACGACCTTCACGCTTCAAGAAACCACCAGGAATTTTACCAACAGCGTAAGCACGCTCTTGATAATGAACAGAAAGTGGGAAAAAGTCTTGGCCAGCACGTGCTGTTTTAGCGCCAACAACAGTAGCAAGCACTTGTGCATCACCAATAGTACATAATACAGCACCTGTCGCTTGACGAGCGATACGGCCTGTTTCTAGGGTAACTGTGTCGTTACCAAACTGGAAAGTTTTAGTTGTAATACTCACACGTATTCCTTTTCATTAAAAAAATTGCTTTCTCCCAAAGACCATCTTTTTAAGCCAGTACTCATATGAACTCTTTTTATCTCTTCTATCAATAATGAGAAAAGCACATATGAAGTACAGGCTGTCCCTTGGGAGACCAATAAAAAAAGGGCCATAATAATTTATGGCCCTTTCTCAGTCTTAGCGACGCAGACCTAGTTTTTTGATCAAACTAGTGTAACGAGCTGCATCTTTACGCTTAAGATAATCCAACAACTTACGACGCTGGTTTACCATGCGAATTAGACCGCGGCGAGAATGGTGGTCATGGATATGAGCTTTAAAGTGACCTTGAAGACCTTCTATGTTCTTAGTCAACAATGCTACTTGAACTTCAGGAGAACCAGTGTCACCTTCCGCTACTTGAAACTCTTTAACCAACGCTGCTTTTGATTCTGCAGACAATGCCATAATCTATATCTCCAAATTAATATGCTATTAAGAATAAAGGATAGCCGAGCATATTTTCAGTCATCCTAAGTGAGTTAGTCTAACATTAAATATTAGTTAACTCACTTGTATTTACGAGTCGATGAGGTCTAATGATTGTGCCTTTCAACACTCCCAACCCCAAGAAACGTTGCGAGGCTTGATCGTAGAGCCTAACTAGGCTGCCATCAATAAATGAGGTCAGATTAGTCACACTTCGACCAAACAACATTTCTCTTGTTTCTTCAGGAAGCAATTCTACTCTATTCAAATGTTCAACGGCAGTATCCATTGTCATTAAATAAGTATCTAGCTCCGCTTCACCTAGTTCAGCAATGCGTTCGAACTCTTCCAGTGTCAACATACCTTCAGGAGAGTAACCTGCAGTAGAAACTCGATGCAAGGAATGCAAATGGGCCCCACAACCAAGTGCTTCACCAATATCTTCACCTATGGTTCTGATATAAGTGCCTTTGGTACATTGGATATCTAACGTCAACGTATCATCTGTTCTAGAAACGAGCGTTAAATTAGAAATAGTGACACAACGGCGCTTTCTTTCAATGACTATTCCTTGACGAGCATATTCATACAAAGGCTTACCTTCATGTTTTAGTGCAGAATACATTGGTGGTATCTGCTCTATTTCACCCCGGAAGCGATCTAACACTGACTCGAGCTCTTCATCGGTCAGTGTAGGAATTGCTTCATCGGTTAATACATCACCTTCACGGTCACCCGTGGTGGTTCTTTTTCCTAATTGTATACAGGTTATATATCTTTTATCTGCATCCAAAAGGAATTGCGAAAACTTGGTTGCCTCACCCAAACACAATGGCAACATACCGGTTGCCAAAGGATCAAGCGCTCCAGTGTGTCCTGCTTTTGCCGCCCTATAAAGGCGTCGCACACGCTGTAACGCTTGGTTCGAGCTTAAACCTATAGGCTTATTCAGTAGAACGATACCATCCACCGAACGCCATTTTGTCTTAGACATACGAACCTATTACTCGCTTTCGTTACCGTTTTTCGTCTCATCAACACGAATTGCTTCGTCAATAAGAGTCGACATTCGTGAACCATTGACCACACTTTGATCATAATGAAAACGCAAATGAGGCATCACTCGAAGCTTCACTTCTTGTGATAAACGGCGACGTAAAAAACCTTTAGCACTATCTAGTGCCGCTTGGTTTTCAGCCAACACTTCAGGCTGATCGTCTTTACCGAGTACGGTGTAATAAATATCCGCATACCCTAAATCTTTTGCTACACGTACTTCGTTGACCGTAACTAATCCTAAACGAGGATCTTTTACTTCAAACTGGATCAAGGACGCCAGCTCCTTTTGGAGCTGGTCACCAATCCGACTAGTACGACTAAATTCGCCTGCCATGATTTTGCCCTATTAAAGCGTACGCGCAACTTCGACGGTTTCAAAAACCTCGATTTTATCGCCAACTTTGACATCGTTGTAATTCTTCACACCGATACCACATTCCATACCGCGACCAACTTCATTAACCGCATCTTTAAAGCGGCGAAGTGACTCAAGTTCACCTTCGTAAATAACAACGTCATCACGTAGTACACGGATCTGTTTATTACGATATACCGTACCTTCAATAACCATACAACCAGCAATCAAACCAAACTTCGGTGAACGGAATACGTCACGAACTTCAGCCGTACCTTGAATGTCTTCACGAAGATCTGGAGATAACATACCAGAAAGCGCTTGCTTAACATCGTCAATAATATTGTAGATAACGCTGTAATAACGAAGATCAATGCTTTCACGTTCGATGAATTGTTTAGCCGATGTATCCGCACGTACGTTGAAACCAAAGATAACCGCATCAGAAGCCAAAGCTAATGTTGCATCCGTTTCAGTGATACCACCTACGCCGCTAGAAACAACGTTTACTTGTACTTCATCTGTATTCAAATCGACTAATGACTTGATCAAAGCTTCAAGAGAACCACGAACGTCGGCTTTCAAAACCACATTCAAAGTACGAACTTCGTCTTTGCCCATTTCAGAGAACAAATTCTCCAATTTAGCTGTATGCTGACGAGCAAAACGTACCTCTCGGTACTTACCTTGACGGAAGTTAGCAACTTCACGCGCTTTACGTTCATCTGCAACCACGATGAATTCTTCACCAGCATCAGGCGTACCATCAAGACCAAGAATCTCAACAGGAATAGAAGGACCAGCAGAGTTAATTGGTTTACCGTTTTCGTCTAATAAAGCTCGTACACGCCCCATTTGAAGACCGGCCAATACAATATCACCTTTCTTCAATGTACCGTTTTGCACAAGTAATGTTGAAACAGAACCACGTCCACGATCGAGACGGGCTTCAACAACCACACCCTTCGCTGGTGCACTTGGTACTGCAGTCAACTCAAGAACTTCAGACTGTAACAAGACAGCTTCTAATAGCTCCTCAATACCTTCACCAGATTTCGCTGAAACACCAACAAATTGAACGTCACCGCCCCATTCTTCAGGTACAACTTCCTGCGCAACCAATTCATTTTTAACACGATCAAGATCTGCGCCTTCTTTATCGATTTTAGTGATAGCAACAACCATTGGAACGCCAGCGGCACGTGAATGCTGAATCGCTTCAATCGTTTGAGGCATAACACCATCATCGGCAGCACAAACAAGAATAACAATATCTGTTGCTTTAGCACCACGAGCACGCATAGAAGTAAACGCGGCGTGTCCAGGTGTATCCAAGAAGCTAACCATGCCATGTGGTGTTTCAACATGATATGCACCAATATGCTGTGTAATACCACCAGATTCACCCGCGGCAACGCGAGTAGTACGAATGTAATCAAGTAATGAAGTTTTACCGTGATCAACGTGACCCATTACAGTAACTACAGGTGCGCGTTTAATTGCTTCACCTTCGTAATCAATCGCTTCGATCATGTCATTTTCAACAGCATTTTCGTCGATTAAGGTCACTGTATGACCCATTTCCTCAACAACAAGCGTTGCTGTATCACGATCAATTGTTTGATTAATGGTTGCCATTGCACCCATTTTAAACATGATTTTAATAACTTCAGCGCCTTTCACCGTCATTTTCTCAGCAAGTTCAGCAACAGTGATACTTTCTGGCAAAGCGACTTCATGAACAATTTTAGCCGTTGGTTTTTGGAAACCATGCTCTTGTTTAGAAGGTTTCTTATTCTTACGACCTAATTTACCGCGACGAGCAAACTCATCATCGCCATTTACATTAACGCGAGACGAGCGTTTGTTCTCAGGACTACGACCACGAGGCTTATCTTTATCCTTGTTGTCATTATCATGACGAGTTGGACCTTTTTTACCTTTTGGTGCAGCAGCTGGTTTTTTGTTTTCCATCGCTGGCTGAGGTTTCTTCGCTGCCTTTGGCTGCTTAGGTGATTCCACGGGTTCTGCCGCTCCTATATCGGAAACTTTCTGCTCCGTTTCATTTACCGCGCCAGCATCTACCGCAGCGCTTGCAGCTACCGCTTCTTGACGCGCTTTTTCTTCAGCTTCCGCTTTCGCTTTCGCTGCTTTTTCCTGTTCTAGTTTACGCTCAGCTTCTAAACGAGCCTCTTCTGCTGCCTGCTCTTCTGCAAGACGCTTAGCTTGCAATTCTTCTTGTTTTTGAGCTTCTTCGTCAGCGTCATCACGCTTTACATAGGTGCGCTTTTTCTTCACAGCAACATTAACTGCTTTACCGCCATCGCCGCGAGACAAGGTACTTGTTGTCTTACGCTGTAGAGTAATTCGTTGGCTATTATCACCTTCTTCACCATGTTGACGTTTCAAAAAATTCAACAAGGTTTGCTTTTCAACTTCAGAGACTTCTTGACTTGCACTCGTTTGAGGTAAGCCAGCGTCTTTCATCTGAGTTAGTAGCTTATCGACTGGTGTATTCACCAACTCGGATAGTATCTTTACGGTTTGAACTGTCATTAAGTTCCCCCTTATGTACTCAGATTTTATTCAGATTCAGCAAACCAAGGTGCGCGAGCAGTCAAAATAAGACTTGCAGCACGCTCTTCAGTCATACCTTCAACTTCGAGCAATTCATCGACTGATTGTTCAGCCAAATCTTCCATAGTAATCACGCCGATAGACGCCAGCACTAAAGCAAGATGATTATCCATTCCTTCCATTTCCAATAAATCGGCGGCAGGTTTAGCACCATCTAATTGCTCTTCAGCTTGAAGCGCTTGATTCAACAAAGCTTCTTTTGCTCGTGAACGCAGCTCATTTACTAAATCTTCATCAAATCCGTCGATGTCTAACATTTCTTCCATTGGGACATAAGCCACTTCTTCTAAAGAAGTGAATCCCTCATCAACCATTTGAATGGCCAAATCATCATCTATATCTAACCCAGTAACAAAAACATCAATCAGTTTTTGCGATTCTTCTTGTTGCTTCGCCTCAGCATCTTCGCTAGTCATAACGTTTAACGACCAACCGGTTAATGTAGAAGCAAGACGAACATTTTGTCCGTTACGGCCGATTGCCTGAGCCAAATTATCACTCTTAACAGCAACATCCATAGAGTGAGCGTCTTCGTCTATGACGATAGAGTCCACTTCAGCTGGAGACATAGCATTGATAACTAATTGTGCTGGATTATCATCCCAAAGCACGATATCAACACGCTCACCATTCATCTCATTAGAAACAGCCTGAACTCGTGCACCTCGCATACCAACGCACGCACCGATAGGGTCAATACGACGGTCGTTTGTTTTGACTGCAATTTTCGCACGTAAACCTGGATCACGTGCAGCGCTGCGAATCTCGATAACTTCTTCCGAAATTTCAGGCACTTCAAGACGGAATAACTCAATCATAAACTCTGGCACATTACGTGAAAGAATTAATTGTGCACCGCGGCTGTCTTCACGAATTTCAAGCAATAAAGCACGAATTCGATCATTCATGCGGAAGCTTTCACGAGAAATCAACTGATCTTTAGGAAGGGAAGCTTCTGCATTCTCACCAAGATCAACAATCAAACTATCACGTGTCACTTTCTTCACTTGTCCATGAACAAGTTTGCCGACTTTTTCGGCGTAAAGCGCTACCATTTTAGCACGTTCAGCTTCACGTACTTTTTGCACGATTACTTGTTTTGCCGTTTGTGCAGCGATACGGCCAAAGACTTCAGACTCAACTTCTTCTTCGTAAATCTCACCGATACCAACACCAAGATCCTGCTCTTCAGAATCATCTATTGTTAATTCTGAAGCAGGAGAAGAGTAATCTTCATCCGCGACAATATTCCACTGACGGTAGGTTATGTAGTCGCCTGTACGCTGGTCGATAGAAACGCGAATTAATGCGTCTTCTTCAAAACGGCGTTTGGCAGCACTCGCTAAAGCAATTTCAACAGCTTCGAAAATAACTTGTTTCGGAACATCTTTTTCGTTAGAAACTGCTTCCACTACCAAAAGAATTTCTTTGCTCATCCTTTTAGCCTCTCTTCAAGGTTAATTTTTAAAATTGTGGAACAACATTTGCCTTATCAATCAGATCGATTGGCAATAAGTATTCTTCTTGATCGACGCGAATAATAATATCTTCGCTTTCAATCCCCATTAGTTGCCCTTTAAATTTACGACGCCCATCGAAAGGCACTCGTAAACGTAAAGTGACAATAGAACCGATATATGCCTGATATTGAACTAAACTGAATAAAGGTCGATCTAAACCCGGCGATGAGACTTCTAGATTGTATTCCCCTGTGATTGGGTCTTCTACATCTAAAATTGAACTAATTTGACGACTGACTCGGGCGCAATCTTCTACATCAATCCCTTTTTCAGCATCTGTTTCAATAAACACGCGAAGCACAGAATCTTTACCTAAAGATAAATACTCCATCCCCCAAAACTCAAACCCTAAGCCTTCAACGACTGGGCGAATGAGCTCTTCTAAAATCGTATATTTTGCTGACAATCGTTTTCTCCGAAAATCATTTTTGTAAAACGCAGAAACAAAAAACGGGCTCAAGGCCCATTTCAATTTATAAACAGTAACAGTGTAGATAACAAAAAACCCCATATAGGGGTTCTCAGTACTCAACTCAATTCACATTGAGAGAGCATCCTTCAATCAAGAAGGTTGTCAATCCTGACACTTAATACTAAGAACAAACTGGTGCGGATACCTAAAAAGGAAAACCATGAGAAAAGCCTCTAAAAAGAAACTCAAAACTCGACAAACCAGATTGCTCTGCATCAATTGCGACATCATACACAAAATACAACATCAATTCAAGATTGGTGCGGATGGGGGGACTCGAACCCCCACGAGCATAGCTCACCACCCCCTCAAGGTGGCGCGTCTACCAATTCCGCCACATCCGCAAAAACCTAACCATCAAAACAACAAGATTTATTCCGTTACAGGAAGATCCGATGTTGTCTTTTGAACACCCAACTCTGGCAACTCTACAGAACCATCAACTTGAGGAGCTGAAGGAACAAAGTCCTGCACACCTGAAATACCTTTCGCTTGCTCACTAGCAAAGAAAGCTAAACCAAAACTAGTCAGAAAGAATACCAGCGCAAAAACTGCGGTCATTCTTCCAAAAAAACTACTACCGCCCTGGCTACCAAATACAGTCTGGGATGCGCCGCCACCAAAAGAAGCACCAGCATCAGCACCTTTACCTTGCTGCAATAAAACCAACGCAATAATTAATACTGCCGCTAGTACATGCACAACCAAAATAAGTGTTTCCATTAATTAACCTGCCGCCTTTACTATTGCTATAAATTCTTCTGCATCAAGGGATGCACCACCAACAAGAGCACCATCTACATCAGGCATTTGAAACAAAGCCGAGCTGGTTGATGCTTTAACACTTCCACCATACAAAATCTGAACCTTTTGAGAAACAGCTCCTGATGATTTAGCCAAAAAGGCTCTGATCGATTCATGCACTTCTTGGGCTTGTTCAGCACTTGCTGATAAACCGGTACCTATTGCCCAAACTGGCTCATAAGCAACAACTATTTTTTCAAATGATTCGATACCAACTGTATTGATAACCGCTTGAAGCTGTCGTTCACACACAACAAGAGTTTGATCTGATTGACGCTCTTCCAATGTTTCACCAATACATAACATTGGCGTCAATCCAAATTCTAAAGCTGTTTTAACTTTTGAAGCAACAATAGCATCCGTTTCGCCATAAATAGAGCGTCGTTCAGAATGCCCAAGCAATACATACTTGACTCCAAAATCACCCAACATAGAGGCTGACACTTCCCCTGTATAGGCACCTTTCACTTCATGACTCATGTCCTGAGCAGCTAAAACAAGGTTACTATCAGCAGTCAAATCACAAACTTGTGATAAATAAGGAAAAGAAGGAGCTATTACTACTTCAGAGTTAGAACCCTTCATCTTAAGCAAACCATTAACCAGTGAAGAAATAGACTCTTTAGAGCCATTCATTTTCCAGTTCCCAGCAACTATTTTTTGACGAATCATATTCTAACCCCTAAATTCGAGGCGCCCATTCTATGGAAAGCCAAGTTTTGTTTCAAGTACTTATTACATTCAACCATTAAAACACGCTTATTACGCCATTTTAGCCGCAACAACCGCTTTAACCTCATCGACTAAATAATCAACCAACTCATCAACCGTATCATCATCTCGCCCTTCAACCATAACACGAATCAAAGGCTCGGTTCCTGAGGCGCGAAGTAGCACCCTCCCTAAACCATTTAAACGCTCATTTGCTACCGCAATGGCTTTTTGCAACGCAGGCTCTTCATTAGGAACAAAACGCTTAGCCACACGAATATTTTTTAGTTTTTGAGGAAACTTAACCAAACCAACAAGCAACTCATCTAAACTCTTTTCCTCTTCAATCATAGCTCTAAGCACCTGAAGTGCAGCGATAATACCATCACCTGTTGTAGTAATAGATTTACATACAATATGACCTGATGGCTCACCACCCAATACCCAACCATGATGTTCTAATTTTTCATTAACATAGCGGTCACCAACAGCCGCACGACTAAAACCAATACCAGTTTCAGAAAATGCCAATTCAAGACCAAAGTTACTCATCAAGGTGCCAACAACACCACCGCTAAAGCGGCCAGTACGCATCAGATGATTAGCGATAATATAAAGAATATCATCACCATCACGAACCACACCGTGACGATCAATAAGTATTAATCGGTCCCCATCACCATCTAAAGCAATTCCGAGGTCAGCCTCTTCAGCCAAAACATTTTTACGTAAAAGTTCAGGCTTTGTTGCGCCACTAAATTCATTGATATTCAACCCATCAGGATTGGCGCCAATTGTAATAACTTCCGCACCCAATTCAGAGAAGACGCGAGGCGCCACGTGATATGTTGCACCATCAGCGCAATCCACAACGATCTTCAAACCACTTAACTGAAGACCAATAGGAAACGTACCTTTACAATATTCAATATACCGACCTGCAGCATCGTCAATTCGCTTAGCTCGACCAATAAGATTAGATTCAACAACCACCATGGGTTGTTCAAGAAAATACTCGATACGCTCTTCAATTTCGTCTGAGATTTTTCCACCCGCAGCTGAAAAGAATTTAATACCATTATCTGTATATGGGTTATGAGAAGCACTGATCACGATACCAGCACTCGCACGGAAAGTTCGCGTCAAATAAGCAATGGCCGGTGTAGGCATCGGACCAACCAAACGCACATCCGCACCTGCAGCAACAATACCCGCTTCAAGTGCTGACTCAAACATATAGCCAGAAATTCGCGTGTCTTTACCAATTAAAATCTTTTTGTCGTTTTCTTTAAAAACTTGCCCAGCGGCCCACCCGAGCTTAAGCATGAACTCAGGTGTAATAGGTGCTGTACCAACTCTTCCACGAATACCATCTGTACCAAAGTATTTACGCATTAAACTTCTCTCTCAATACGAGACATTAATGCCAACATTTCAACATGTGGCCTAACATCATGAACCCTAAAAATACGAGCACCTTTAGAATAAGCAGAAGCATTTGCTCCCATCGTGCCATATAAGCGCTCGTCAACAGGCAGATTCAATACATCACCTATCATCGTCTTTCTTGACAGCCCCATAAGAACCTCAAAACCTAGTTTCCTAAAATGTTCCGTATGCTTCAATAGTGACAGATTATGAGCCAAGGTTTTGCCAAATCCAATACCAGGATCCAAAATAAGGCGATGACGCCCAATTCCTTCTAATTCACACCGCTCAACTCTAGACATCAAATAGTCAGTAACATCATCCGTAACAGAAACATACTCTGGAGAATCCTGCATCGTTTGCGGACCACCTTTCATATGCATCAAGCAAATAGGTAAATCTGTTTCTGCTGCGGCCTGTAATGCCCCCTCTCTCTCGAGCGCCCTTACATCATTAATCAAACCAGCGCCTAATATTGCGGCATTACGAATAACGTCAGCCGTACTGGTATCAACAGAGACGATGATATCAAAGTGTTTTTTTATCGTTTCAATGACAGGCAGGACTCGATCAAGCTCTTGTTGAGCCGAAACAGGGACAGCACCAGGGCGAGTAGACTCTCCACCGACATCAATAATACTAGCTCCTTCATGAATCATTTTCTCCGTTTGACGTAAAGCGGCATCCAATGAATTGAAAGCCCCGCCATCAGAAAATGAATCTGGAGTGATATTTAGTATCCCCATAATATGAGGAAGGGACAAGTCTAACGACTTGTCCCCAAAAGGCATTAACGACATGAAAAAACCATATCAAAATTTAATGAGACAAATCATTCGCTCGCTGGCTTAGGAGCTTGATCAGAAGCGTCATCCTTATCATCTAAAGCGGCATCCGCATCAGCTGATGGCTCTACACCATCACCTTTTGAAGAATTCGAATCAGAATCAGTCCAACTTTCAGGCGCAGAAGGCTTCTTGCCATCCATTATCTCTTTAATCTGTTTCGCATCAATCGTTTCATACTGCATCAAAGCCTCAGCCATCACTTCCAGTTTAGAGCGATTCTCATGCAATATTTCCGTTGCTTTAGCGTAACAACGACTAATAATATCTTGAACTTCAGCGTCAATTATCTTTCCTGTTTCTGGAGAGAAGTAATTAGCTTTTCCACCTGTAGGTCCGGCAATATAACCACCACTATCATTATCTTCTTCGTAGGCAAATGGCCCTAACTTCTCAGACAAACCCCATTTCGTAACCATGTTACGGGCAATACTGGTAGCTCGTTCAATATCATTAGATGCTCCCGTCGATACACCGTCGAAACCATGCACAATCTCTTCCGCAATACGTCCGCCATAAAGGCTACAAACCTGACTTTCCAGCCCTGTTTTACTCACACTGTATTTATCTTCTTCAGGCAAATACATAGTGACGCCCAATGCACGACCACGAGGAATGATAGATACTTTATAAACGGGATCATGCTCAGGCATCAAATAACCAACAATGGTATGACCCGCTTCATGGTAAGCCGTATTGAGCTTTTCTTTATCATTCATCACCATGGTTTTGCGTTCAGCACCCATGAGAATTTTATCTTTTGCTAACTCAAGTTGTTCCATATTCACTAAACGACGGTTAGATCGCGCAGCAAACAAAGCCGCTTCGTTTACCAGGTTAGCTAAGTCAGCCCCTGAGAAACCCGGCGTACCACGAGCAATGTTTTTTGGCTCAACATCATCATCACAAGGCACTTTGCGCAAATGCACTTTAAGAATCTGTTCACGACCACGAATATCTGGCAAACCCACTTGAACCTGACGGTCAAAACGACCTGGACGAAGCAAAGCTGGATCTAATACATCTGGACGGTTTGTTGCTGCAATAACGATAATACCTTCGTTACCTTCAAAGCCATCCATCTCAACCAACAATTGGTTAAGCGTTTGCTCACGCTCATCGTTACCGCCACCCATACCGGAACCACGATTTCGACCAACGGCATCAATCTCATCTATAAAGATGATGCAAGGTGCATGTTTCTTAGCTTGTTCAAACATATCACGAACACGAGACGCGCCAACACCAACAAACATTTCCACAAAGTCAGAACCAGATATTGTGAAGAAAGGCACTTTTGCTTCGCCTGCAATCGCCTTAGCAAGTAAGGTTTTACCTGTTCCTGGAGGCCCGCTCATCAGAATACCACGAGGGATTTTACCACCTAGACGCTGAAACTTGCTTGGCTCACGTAAGAAGTCTACCAACTCTTCTGTGTCTTCTTTTGCTTCGTCACAACCCGCAACATCCGCAAAAGTCGTTTTGATTTGATCTTCTGGTAACAAGCGCGCTTTAGACTTACCAAAAGACATTGGTCCGCCTTTGCCGCCACCGCCGCCTTGCATCTGACGCATGAAGAACATGAAGATGGCAAGAATAAGAAGTATAGGAAAACTAGCCACAAGCAATTGAGTCCAAATGCTTTTTTGTTCTGGCATACGGCCTTCAACAACAACATTATTACTCAACAAGTCATCCATTATTTTTGGATCAGCCGCTGCTGGGCGCACGGTATCGAAAGTATCACCACTCGTGCGACTACCACTGATGGTATATCCATCAACAATAACTTTGGCTATACGACCATCTTGCACTTCTTTTACAAATTCAGAATAAGTAATCCGATTTGTATCAGGCGTAGTATTAAAATTATTAAAAACTGTTAGTAGTACAGCAGCAATGACTAACCACAACAGTATATTTTTCAGCATATCGTTCAAGAGCACACCTCTAAACGGTTATATTTAATGTATCTGGTAATAGTACCAGAACATTGGCGATTAACCTTTATATTGTCTTCCTAATAAGTAAACTTCGCGACTTCTTGCTCGCGAGGCATCTGGCTTACGTGTTACCACAGACCCAAACTGGGCTCGCATGGTTTTGAGGTATTCATCAAACCCCTCTCCCTGAAACACTTTTACCAAAAAGTTTCCGCCCGGACGCAACACTTGAGCCGCCATGTCCAAAGCAAGTTCTACAAGATACATAGCTTGCGGCTGATCAGAAGAACTATTACCACTCATATTGGGGGCCATATCTGAAATTACAAGATCTGCTTTCTGATCTCCAATTTCAGTTAGTATCGCCTCATATACTTCTTGTTCAGTAAAATCACCCTGAACAAAGCTCACTCCAGGTAAAGGCGCCATCTCCAAGATATCAGACGCAACAATAGTTCCCTTATCACCTACCAATTTAGCAGCGATCTGAGACCAACCTCCAGGCGCAGCACCTAAATCAACAACACGCATAGCGGGACGAAACAATCTATCCTTATCATTAATTTCTATCAACTTATAACTCGCTCTGGAGCGATAACCGTCTTGTTGAGATTTTTTGACATATTTATCGTCAAAATGTTCCTTCATCCAACTATTACTACTTTTTGATCTTGCCACGTTTTCATCATACCTAAATCAGTCAATATTCCGCTATAATATCGCTTAACCTCTAAAGCCTCCAATAAAGAGGGTCAACTAATATGAGAAAATTTTACTATGAGCATTACAAACGCCCAAAAAAAGCAATATCGCCTTATCGGACATAGCCTTAATCCAGTCGTTATGATTGCGGGCAACGGCTTAACAGAAACAGTATTAACGGAAATAGATCGCGCTCTTGAAGACCATGAACTCATTAAAGTGCGTATTAGCATTGCCGATCGTGAAGTACGTACAGCGCTAATTGCTGAAATAAGCAAAATAATGAAATGCGAGACTGTTCAAACTATTGGCAAAGTAGCACTTTTCTACCGTGCAGCCTTAGAGGCAAACCCAAAACTATCAAACTTACTACGCTAAGCGAGTACTTGAGATAGTCTTTTTTGTTCAAAAAACAGACTATCTCTAAACTCCTCATGTTTTCGGCCGATATTATTGGCAGCTAACAAAGGAGCCGAACAATGCTATTCATCGAGGCAATCAACAGAACAGGCATTCAATCGAATGCAAAAAAACTGATCAGCAGGGAAAAAAAGCGCCCTACTATTAGTAATAAAGACTCTGTTGATTTAAGTTCGGCAGGACATCAAGTAAAAGAGATTCACCTTGATAGCCAAGAAAAAGCTCCACTAACCGCCTCAGCAAGTGTGTTTGCCAATATCATTGAGCATGTATTAAGTCATATCATGGGCTCAAAGCTGTACCTCCACTCCCCAGAAGAGCTCTCTTTAGATATAAAAGAATGGAAACTCTTTCTACAAGTACCGCCAATAAATACTGAAGGCTCAAAAAAAACAGCAGGCTATATTGAACCTGAAATACACAGTCAACCACCAGCAAAACAACTTATTTTTCATATACCGGTAAAACCGTCTTACGGTATTCCAATTGAAATGACGCTTTTGCTGTCACCCCATAATGGATCACCAGAAACACCGAGCTTATTTCACACTTTCCCCAAGGAAAGTTGGCTACCTATATTAAACACCCCCTATTCACCTGATTTTCTTGCTCAGCAATTAACTCATTATCATATTTTGCTGGATCTAGATGGTGAGTCGGATCAATTATCGCCTCTTTACCCACATATAAACCAAAGCAAAATCATGACAAATCAAGATTCACTTAGTACATCAGGCTTAAGAATTTGGCGAGCAAAGAATAATGTATTAACGCCTGTTGTATTGGGAGACAGAGAAATAGGCTTACTGTTTGTTGCCCATTATAAGCCGTTAGACAGCAGTATTATGAGTAATGAGGAAAGGTCTCTTCAAGCTAACAACCTTTATACAAAAGCTTGAATAAATTATTTTTTTGCATAACCAAAAACGAAAAAGCCCTTCCATCATATGCAAAGGGCTTTAAAAAAATTATTCAAAACAAGTAAAGGCAAAAGCTAAATACTAAAACTCGCGCCACAACCACAAGTTGATGTCGCATTTGGGTTCTGCACCGTAAATCGAGATCCCTCTAGGTTTTCTTTATAATCCACCTCAGAACCAACAAGATACTGAAAGCTTAATGGATCAACAACTAAAGTAACACCATCACGCTTAACCTCTGTATCGTCTTCTTGATACTCTTCATCAAAAGCAAAACCATACTGAAACCCAGAACAACCACCACCTGTCACATACACACGCAGCATGAGTCGCTCGTTTTCCTCTTCATCAATCAAAGATTTCAACTTCGCAGCCGCCGCCTCTGTAAACTCAATAGGATCTACTGATTCAACAACACTCATTTCAACACCACTAAAATCGTTTAAATAAATTTTCTAATGATTCAATTATCCGCTTAACCAAGTGTTTTAGTCAAGTATTGATCAGTGCTCACGAGTTGAACGGAAACGGACATCTGGCCATTTCTCTTCCGCCATCATTAAATTCACTCGCGTTGGAGCCAAATAGGTTAAATGACCACCACCATCAACCGCAAGATTATCACGACATTTGTTCTGGAATTCTTCAAATTTTTTCGGATCGTCACATTCAACCCAGCGAGCAGTATTCACATTGACAGGTTCGTATATACACTCCACCTTATATTCATCTTTTAAACGATAGGCAACGACTTCATACTGCAACTGTCCTACAGCACCAACAATTAGTTCATTATTACGTTGAGGCATAAATAACTGAGTAGAGCCTTCTTCTGAAAGTTGTTGCAAACCTTTTTGCAAAGCTTTCATCTTCATCGGATCTTTTAAGCGAACTCGACGAAAGAGTTCAGGTGCAAAATGCGGAATACCAGTAAATTTAAGGTCTTCCCCTTCAGTAAAAGCATCACCGATTTGAATCGTGCCATGGTTATGTAAACCAATGATGTCACCAGAAAATGCCTCTTCGACACCCTCTCGATCACCGGCAGTGAAAGAAACCGCATCAGTCACCTTAATGTCTTTACCTAAACGACAGTGACGCATTTTCATACCGCGACTGTAGGTACCAGAACAAACTCGCATAAAAGCAATACGGTCACGGTGTTTCGGATCCATATTAGCTTGAATTTTAAATACAAAGCCTGAGAACTTTTCTTCTAACGCTGATACTTGACGGGTATTTGTCTCACGACCAATAGGTGATGGCGCCCATTCAACAAAACCATCCAACATTTCACGCACACCGAAGTTAGACAAGGCAGTACCGAAGAAAACGGGAGTAAGCTCACCAGCCAGGTAAGCATCAAGTTCAAATTCATGGCTTGCACCTCGAACTAACTCTATCTCTTCCATATAAGCTTCCCATTCATCACCTAGCAATTCTTTCGCCTCGTCTGATTCCAAACCTTCAATGCGAATATCATCCATCAAGGTATGACCTCGACCACGAACAAATACATGTATCGTATCGGTATAAAGGTTATAAACACCTTTAAAAAAATGACTCATACCAATTGGCCAAGTTACTGGCGCTGCGGCAATTTTTAAAACACTTTCTACTTCGTCTAACAATTCAATTGGATCTCGAATATCGCGGTCCATTTTATTGATGAAAGTTAAAATCGGCGTATCACGTAGACGACAAACATCCATTAATTTAATGGTTCTATCCTCGACACCCTTGGCGCCATCTATCACCATTAGTACAGAGTCAACTGCGGTTAACGTGCGATAGGTATCTTCTGAAAAATCTTCATGGCCGGGTGTATCAAGCAAGTTAACCATACGACCGTTATAAGGAAATTGCATGACAGATGAAGTAATGGAAATACCACGTTGTTTCTCCATTGCCATCCAGTCGGAGGTCGCGTGTTTGTCACCCTTTCGTCCTTTTACAGAGCCTGCTGTTTGGATAAGCTGACCAAGCAGCAACAATTTTTCTGTAATGGTAGTTTTACCAGCATCAGGGTGGGAGATGATAGCGAAAGTACGTCGCTGCTCAACTTGATTAATAAACTCTTGGGACATGATTTAGGGTTCTTCTATGTGTGCCATGACGCCTCCAAAAGGAAACGTGACGTTAAGATTGTATAAGTGGCGCTATTTTCGCTGATTTTATACAGATGCACAATCAATAGACATAAAACACCTGACACAACAACACAGAAGTCCCTAATTATCAAAATGTTTCCATCAACTTATACGTTGACCATTTTCATCTAAGATTCTTTCGCCATCTTCTTTTTCAAAACCCGGCTCGGGCCATTTTTCAAGTAAATCCAATACAATCTCACTTGGACGGCAAAGTTTCACTCCGTTATGAGTACACACAATAGGACGATTAACCAACACAGGGTATTTTACCATTGCTTCTAATAACGTCTCATCGGAAACCGATTCATCTAATAAACCTAACTCTTCCGCTGGCGATTTTGTGGTTCTTAAAGCCGCTCTTGGGGTCAGATCCGCAGCAGCAAACAAAGCCAATAACTGAGGTTTACTCCAACCTTCTTTAATATATTCAATTACCCTTGGTTCATACCCAGCAGCGCGAATAATTGCCAATACATTACGTGATGTTCCACACTCAGGATTATGATGAATAACAACCATTGCAAATTCCTCATTTTATTAAGTCTACTAATTATGGAAAATAACGCCTCGTACGATTCGCAAACCACACCAAAGACAACATCACAGGCACTTCAACCAACACACCAACAACAGTTGCCAACGCTGCGCCAGAATGCAACCCAAACAAAGAAATCGCCACAGCAACAGCCAATTCAAAGAAGTTCGATGAACCGATCATGGACGCTGGTGCCGCCACATCATGAGGAAGTTTCATTTTTTTTGCCAACCAATAGGCCAAGGCAAAAATACCGTAGGTTTGAATTAACAAAGGAATGGCAATCAGCACTATGGTTTCTGGTTGCGCCAAAATAGTATTCGATTGAAAACCGAACAAAAGAACAACCGTTGACAGCAAACCAACAATAGACCAAGGCTTCATTGTAGATAGAAAAGACTTTAACTTACTATGATCATCGCCTTTATCCAAACGTTTACGGGTCACAATACCTGCAATGAGCGGAACCAAAACATATAAAACAACCGAAAATAGCAAGGTATCCCAAGGCACCGTAATATCACTGGCTCCCAATAAGAAACCGGCAATGGGCGCAAAGGCGAAAACCATAATAATGTCGTTTATCGACACTTGAACCAAGGTGTAATTAGCATCACCCTTTGTTAATTGACTCCAAACAAACACCATCGCAGTACAAGGCGCCACACCTAATAAAATCATACCGGCAATGTATTCCGACGCACTTTGGGGATCCACCCAACCGACAAATAACACTTTGAAAAACAACCACCCCAAAAACGCCATAGTAAATGGCTTAATCAACCAGTTGATTATCAAGGTTAATGCCAAACCTTTTGGTTTTTTACCCACATTTTTAATGGAGGAGAAATCAATTTGCACCATCATTGGATAAATCATCAACCAAATCAGTGCACCTACGACTAAATTCACATGAGCATATTCAAAGGTCGCAACCAGAGAAAATACTTCTGGTACCAAAAAACCTAGCAACATGCCAACAAGAATCGCCAAACCAACCCAAACCGATAAATAACGCTCGAACAAGCCCATTTCAACACCTTTGTCTTAAAACAAAACAATTAAATTGATTTTTGATTTACCCGTTTTGATAGCTCTTCCGCACTTTCTACACGCTCAGAATAACGATCTACTAAGACATCTTTGTTATCTCTTAATAACAGGGTAAATTTCATTAACTCCTCAACAACATCAACAATACGACGATAATAAGACGACTCTTTCATTCGACCCTCTTCGTCGAATTCAAGAAATGCCTTAGCTACAGACGATTGATTAGGGATTGTCACCATACGCATCCAACGCCCTAAAATACGCATTTGATTAACCGCATTGAATGATTGAGAGCCGCCACTTACCTGCATCACCGCTAACGTTTTTCCTTGTGTAGGACGTACAGCACCAATACTTAAAGGCACCCAATCTATCTGGCTTTTTAGAATACTGGTCATCGCACCATGCCGTTCTGGTGAACACCAAACCTGCCCTTCAGACCAAACCATTAACTCACGTAACTCTCGAACTTTCGGATGAGAACCATCATTACCATCCGGTTGAGGTAAACCTGTCGGATTGAAAATGCGAACATCTGCACCATATTTTTCCAGTAATCGAGCGCACTCTTCGATGACTAAACGACTATAAGAGCGCTCTCGCAAAGAACCATAAAGCAACAAAATACGTACAGGGTGAGTCGATCCACCAATACGGAACTGGTCAACGCTTGGTCTAGAAAATTGCTCCTCATTTACATTAGGTAAACCAATATTCAATTCAGCCATATACTTCCCCTAATCAAACCCTCAAATACACAATATGAATTTGTATGTTTGATACAAATATTACACATATGAAGTTATTGTATATGTTTTTTCATATATATTAATACCCACATATAATTACAATTATGTTTTCATTGCCATAACTCGACACGTTACTGAGTAACCTAGCAACCTAAAAAGACAACTCCAGTGAAAAGATGCCTACAATAAAGACCATTGATCTCACGGTAATTGGGCATAAACGAAAAAGTGTTATTAAAATTATCAAATTCAATTAACAGAGTTTTGGGTAAAACTGTTAAAAGATTATGATGGGACACTTTTGTCCTCTATTCTGAACAAAATACCATGATTATTAAGCTGAAAAGTTGGCATCAATTTTTCATTAGTACATTCAATTATTAATAAAACATCCAATTATAAAAATAACAGGACAAGCACCAATGAACATTCCTTCATTTTACTGGCTTCGCCATATAGGCATTGGCGGTAGGCTTTTTTTGGCCTTTGTACTCATTTCTTCGATTACCATAGTTGCCAGTGGATTAGCGACAAATACCTATCTGCAACTCAGCGATCGTCTTTTGTTACTAAAACATCAAGACATTCCTGGTTTAGACGCTGCAGCTCGATTAAATGATAAAAGCCGACTTATTGTAGCAACAGCTCCGCTTCTAGTTACCAGCGACTCCAAAATATCGCGCGAAAAAGCAATGACCGAGCTGCAGGTTGCTATCAGTGACATGGATGCGCTTATGAAAAATCTTCCTGATTACAATCGCTATTTTCTCGAGCTTATTGCTCAAATCCAAAATAGCCTCACCCTACTAAATCAAAGCGTAGAGCGTAGAGAAACTATTCGTCATGAATTAACAAAGCAATCTGTGCTTATTTTTCCCTTATTTCAAAACCTGACATATCAGATAAATAAGCTAGATCGTTCACCAGAATTAGATCAAATTGTTAATCGACTCTATTATTTTTCAGGATTAATTGAAAAAGTAAGTAATGACTCCTCTTTTAACGAATTGGATTACACCTTTTTACGACTCGAGACATTAGGACAAGAAATTAAGCAACATCTAGAACAACTTCCTGAGCCGTCTTCATCATTAAATCAGCCCTTGTTAAATTTCCTCGAAATAAGCTCTCGCCAAGGCAATTTATTCCAGCTCAAAAATGAAGAGTTGGATTTACTGTACCAACAGAGCTTCCTCTTAGAGAACAGTCAACAACACATTCAACAATTGGCCGCTCAGATAAACCAATACACAAACTACACCAACACCAGTATCCGAGGTTCGTTAGAAGGTGCGATTAAATCTATTAACAACAGCATTCGAGATATTTTACTATTATCATTAATTAGCTTAGCTGTGGCCTGCGCTATATCTTGGTTTTATGTACGCCGTAATGTGTTACAACGCATTATTGAACTACAGCAAAATATGCAAGCTATTGCCAATTCCCAACTTGATGTTCAAATACGAATTGTCGGTCATGATGAAGTTTCCAGTATGGCAAGGGACCTTCAGTACTTCCAAAAAACAGCCATTGAAGTAGAACGAACCAATCAAATACTTGCGGCAGAAATAGAAGAAAGAGTCGCCGCTGAAGCGCAACTAAAAGCAACCCAAAATGAATTGGTACAAGCAGGAAAGCTCGCTGCATTAGGTCAACTTGGTGTTGGTATTACCCATGAAATTAATCAGCCCCTTACAGCCGTTGCTAGCCATTTACATACCGCTGGTCGTCTCATGGAAAAAGGCCAAATAAATAAAGCGCAAAATAGCTTAGATAAAGTCACTCAATTACTTAATAAAATAACTCGCATAACCAAACACCTTAAAGCTTTTGCTCGTGCAGCAGGAACAGAGCTGTCTCCAGTTTTATTGGATAGCGTAATAAAAGATGCCATTGAACTCATGTTCAATCAGATCCATGACCAAAACTGCACATTTCGTTACCAAGCTAGCAATGCCTCGCTTTATGTTCTCGCTGAACCTATTCGTTTAGAGCAAGTTATGGTGAACCTAATAAGTAACGCTGTTGACGCCTTATCAAGCGCTTCCATAAAACAGCTTTCAATAGAGGTTTATGAATCTGATGATAACGTCATGATTAACGTTAATGACACAGGTACAGGAATAGAGAAAGATCAAATAGATCAAATATTTGACCCTTTCTTCACACAAAAAGAAGTAGGCCAAGGGTTAGGTTTAGGGCTGTCTATTAGCTACAACATTATCCAAGACTTTGGTGGACAAATAAGAGTCTCATCGACTCCTAATGAAGGCAGCAGCTTTACCTTAGAATTAAAAAAGGCAGAAAGATAAATGAACAGTACAATAAAAATAATCATTATCGACGATGATCCAACCATTATCGAAGCGCTAACAGAAATGCTAGAACTTGAAGGGTTTGCAGTTGAAAGCCATCTCAGAGCAGAAAAAGCTCTCGCTTCACTTGATAAAGGAAGTGCAGCCGTTATCCTCAGTGATGTGAGAATGCCAAAAATGGATGGATTAAGCCTGCTTGCTCACATCCAAGAATTAGATAACGAGCTGCCTGTTTTACTCATGAGCGGCCATGGCGATATCCCAATGGCAATAGAGGCAATGAAAGAAGGTGCTTATGATTTTCTGGAAAAACCATTACAGCCAGCGCAACTCATTAATCAACTACAAAGAGCTGCAGACAAAAGACAGCTCGTTTTAGAAAACCGTAATTTAAAGCAAAACATCGCCCAGCAGACAGGATTAGAAGCACTTATTATCGGTGAATCCGCTTCAATTAAAAGCATTCGCCAGCACATATCTTCACTAGCTCAAGCCAACATAGACACCATTATTTATGGCGAAACAGGATGCGGAAAAGATGTCGTTGCCCGAGCCTTGCATCAATTTAGCCATAGAAATAAAGGACGGTTTATCGCCATTAACTGCGGAGGTATCAGTGAAAGCCTTATCGAAAGTGAATTATTTGGCCATGAAGCTGGCTCTTTCACTGGCGCAAACAAACGTCACATAGGCAAGATTGAAGCCGCAAACGGCGGCACGCTATTTTTAGACGAAATCGAAACTATGCCGCTTCCAGTACAAATAAAATTACTGCGAGTTCTACAGGAACGAACCATTGAACGAGTTGGCAGTACAACTCCAATTCCAGTCGAGCTTACTGTCATTGCCGCCAGCAAAGACAATCTAGCGTTATTAGGGGAGCAAGGGAAATTCCGAAAAGATTTATTTTACCGCCTCAATGTCGCCAGCCTCACTATACCACCATTGCGGGATCGTCCTGAGGATATACTGCAACTTTTCCATCACTACGCTCATAAAGCAGCAAACCATTTTTCTAAGCCTTTACCAACAATTACCCCTTCGTTTATTGATTATTTAATTCAACACCAATGGCCAGGTAATGTACGAGAGCTTAAAAATGCGGCAGATAGGTTTGTTCTTGGAATCAGTGAAACATCTTTAGCTTCTATTAACCGAGAAGATGACACCAGTAGTAGTTATGAAGAGCGTATGGAGCAATTCGAACGCCACATTATCGAAGAAGGTCTAAGAGCTAAAAATGGTCAATTGAACGAAGCTGCTGAACTACTCGATATGTCACGCAAGACGCTATATAGAAAAATGAAGAAACATCAATTAGATAAACAACAATTCAAAACACATGAAGAAGATGGACAAGAATGACCCATTTAATAGATAGCCATGAGACCAAACCGTCCCAAGCAACACATAAAAGAACACTTAAAAAATAATAAGCATTTGTTTTTAAAGGAATTATTATCATTGGCACTTGCCTTGCTATATACAAGTCAACTTAGCACCAATGCCAAGTTGACTCATCTCCGATAACGGACCCTCCCGACCGGTGATAACAAAAATAATAAATGCATAATGAGGAAAACAATAATGTCTATCAAATTACTGACTGGTTTAGCGCTCTCTGGTTCATTACTATTAGGTGCCAGCACAACGTTAGCCGACGATTGTGCCTACCGAGGCGTTTTGGACGACAAGTTTTGCGACGATAACTATGATCTCGTAGCTGATCTTCCAAAAGACTCAAAACAATGGCGCGATCCTAGTACTCTTGTTTTCACCTACACTCCTGTAGAAGATCCTGCGGTTTATAAAGACGCATTCAGCGACTTTCAAAAATACCTAAGCGATGTTACTGGCAAAAAAGTGGTTTATTACACTGTTCACTCAAATGCTGCTGAAGTAGAAGCACTTCGTTCTGGACGTTTGCATATTGCTGGTTTCTCCACAGGGCCAACAGGTTACGCTGTTAACTTAGGTGGCTTAGTTCCTATCGCAGTAAAAGGTACGGAAGAGTCGTTCCAAGGCTATAATCTGATTACCATAGTTCGTAAAGACAGCGACATCACTAAAATGGCCGATTTGAAAGGCAAGGTGGTTGCTCATACTTCTGCGTCTTCTAACTCTGGTAATTTAGCACCACGTGCTTTATTCCCAGCACTGGGCCTTACGCCAGATAAAGACTACGAAGTAAAATATTCAGGTAAGCATGACCAATCTATTATGGGTGTGCTTTCTGGAGACTATGATGCTGCGCCAGTTGCCTCTGATGTATACAAACGTATGATTTCAGCAAAACGAATAGACGCAAGTGACTTTCGTACTATCTACACTAGCCCTCGCTTTCCAACGTCTTCTTTTGGTTACGCTCATGACTTAAACCCTGAGTTAGTTGAGAAGATCAAAGAAGCATTTTTCACTTTCCGCTTCCCAGCTGAAATGCAAAAAACCTTTGGTGGCGCTGACCGTTTCTTCCCAGTGACATACGCAAAAGATTGGCAAATCATTCGAGATATTGCGCATTCATCTGGAACGGCTTATACCAAAACAGGTCTTAAGCAGTTAGCAGAAGCTGATGCAGCTAAAGCCGCAGCGAAACGAGCAAAAGAAGCTGCTAAAAAGAACCAATAGTCCTCGCGTTAATACACTTAAATTCATTTAAAGAAATAATAACCAGCAACCTGAGAAATCAGGTTGTCTGGATCTCTTTGCCTGTAGGAAAACACCATGTCTGTAACTCAAAGCGTCGCTGAGCGTTCAAGCTTTCTTGAAATCAGAAATTTAAAAAAAGAATACACTGCTGGTAACCCCATTTTAAAAGGGATAGATATAAATATCACCGAGCCTGGAATCATCGCCATCATTGGCCCTTCTGGAACAGGGAAAAGTACCTTATTACGTTGCATTAATCGACTCATTGACCCGACTGATGGGCAAATTCTCTTTGATAATGCGGATCTATGCTTAGCCAAAGGCGCTCAACTTCGTAAGCTACGCCGTCAAGTGGGTATGGTTTTTCAGGAATACAACCTTGTTGAACGCTTAACCGTTATTGAGAACGTATTAACTGGCCGACTTGGCTATATGACAGCTTGGCAAGCGTGGCGCAGAAAATTCAGTCAAGAAGACATCAACACCGCATTTGAACTGTTAGACGCCGTTGGTTTAACCGAGCATGCCCCTAAGCGAGCGGACAGCTTATCCGGCGGCCAACGCCAACGTGTTGGCATCGCCAGAGCCGTCATGCAAAACCCAAAAATCTTACTAGCCGACGAACCGACCTCATCACTTGACCCAAAAACAGCAGTTGAAATCATGGAGCTTCTAGAACGATTCTCGGAAGAAAAAAACATCCCTGCATTAGTCAACATTCACGATGTTAAACTGGCAAGTCGTTTTGCTAAACGTATGATAGGTATGAGCAATGGTGTCGTGGTTTATGACGGCCCACCTGAAGGCATCACAGATGATCACCTAAAACAAATTTATGGAGGTGAATCATGGCTGGTATAGATACAAACAAAAACCGAGAAAATCCATTTAAGCATAACTGGTTTGTCAGTGCGATTTGGCTGCTTGTAGTCTGTTATGTTCTTTACACCTTCAACGCGATGGATCTCAGCTGGGGACGAATCAACGAAGGCTTTGGACATGCTGGTAATTTATTAGGTCGCATGATTCCACCTAATTTTAGCCGTTGGTCATTGCTATTAAGTGGTTTAGTGGAAAGTTTAGAAATTGCCGTAATATCAAGCATTTGTGGCATTTTTATATCCCTGTTTTTAGGGTTATTTGCTGCTCGTAATATGATGCCAAGTTGGATCAGTTCACCAGTACGTGCTGTTATCGCTCTTTGCCGTACTTTCCACCCTGTCATCATTGCAATCTTATTTGTTAAAAGCGTAGGATTTGGCGCGTTAGCAGGGATTCTCACCTTAATCGTTGCTTCTATTGGTTTTATCGCCAAGCTGTTTGCTGAAGCCATCGAGGAAATTTCACTCAAACAAGTCGAAGCCATTCGTGCGACGGGTGCAGGATTTACAAGCATTATCTTGTTTTCTGTGATGCCTCAAGTATTCGCTCGCTTTATTGGTTTCTCGACTTACCAGCTTGATTCAAACCTACGTAACTCAACCATGGTTGGCATCGTCGGCGCAGGAGGTTTAGGCGGGACATTATTTTCTGCTTTCCAACGCTTTGATTATGATTTTGTCGCGGCCATTTTAATCATCATTATTGCTCTTATTATGTTTGGCGAGTTTCTTTCCAACATTGTTCGCCGCATTTTTCGCTAGTCTGACCTAGGAGCCTATTTTATGAACACAATAGATCATCACTGGCAACGTTTTACCTTAAAGCAAAAACTGTCTCGTTATGTCGTTTACTTAGTTCTCGTTATGGCATTTGTTCAATCTGTACAATCTGTCGAAGTTATTCCTGAATTTCTACTGGATGCACCGGAACAAATGGCTGATATGTTTTCTCGTATGTGGCCAATGGATTTCGCTTATTATCCAGTCGCCATTCACGACGCCATGATTGAAACACTCAACATTGCCACGCTAGGTACGCTCATCACACTCATTTTTGCCGTTCCATTGGCACTAATGAACGCTAGAAACATCGTTGATTCTGCACTGTGCCAGTGGATATCTCGATTCTTCTTAGTTTCTTCTCGATCAGTAAATTCACTGGTTTGGGCGCTACTGTTTGTTTCTATTTTTGGCCCTGGCGTTATTGCAGGTGTATTAGCCATTGCGTTTCGATCCATTGGATTTGTGGGTAAATTGCTTGGCGAAGCCATTGAAGAAGTGAACATGGGTTCCATTGAAGCCTTAAAAGCCACTGGTGCATCTTGGCTATCCATTCTGCTGAAAGGTTACTGGCCGCAAGTCTTACCTGCTTTCTTTAGTATCGTGCTATTTCGCTGGGACATTAACGTTCGAGAATCTGCAGTATTAGGCTTGGTAGGCGCTGGCGGTATTGGTGTTGTACTTGACGACTCAATGAACTTGTTCCAATGGGATCGCGTGGCTGTCTCTCTACTGGCTATTTTTGTGATTGTTATTCTAGCTGAAATTGCTGTGGTAAACATTCGTAAACGCCTAATATAACATTTACTTTAGTACTATCTTTCTAGTTTAGAGTGCGATATATCAAGACAAAAAAAGGAGCCTGATCGATGAGATCAAGGCTCCTTTTTTATCATCATTACCTAATAGCTTATATTGCTATACATCCGCTTCTTTTCGCTTAGGAAATATGCGACGAACGATAACAAAGAACAAAGGTACAAAGAAAATAGCCAAGACAGTTGCCGTTAAGGTACCGCCTACAATACCTGAACCAATTGAGATTCGGCTATTCGCGCCTGCTCCAGACGATAAAGCCAATGGTAAAGTACCAACAATAAAGGCCATTGATGTCATGATAATCGGACGTAGACGAAGACGCGCCCCTTCCGTTGCAGCATCCCAAGCACTCGCCCCTTGTCGATAAGCTGACTCGGCAAACTCAACAATCAAAATAGCGTTCTTAGACGACAAACCAATGGTTGTCAGCAAGGCTACTTGGAAGTACACATCGTTTTCTAAACCTCGTAAATGCGCCGCTGCTGCCGCACCAATGACACCAAGCGGTATTACTAGAATCACAGAGAAAGGTACAGTCCAACTTTCATACAATGCTGCTAAGCATAAAAAGACAACTAAGATAGAAATAGCATACAAAGTTTGTGTTTGTCCGCCAGAAAGACGTTCCTGATAAGACAAGCCACTCCAAGCACCCGTTGTTCCTGGAGGTTGAGCATCAGACAATCGTTGAAACTCATCCATTGCTTCACCCGAGCTCACGCCAGCAGCACCAGCACCTTCCATTTGATAAGATGCCGAACCATTAAAACGAGACAGACTCTTCGCCCCATAAGTCCACTCTGAAGAAGCAAAAGCAGAAAACGGTGTCATGGTGTTGTCATTACCACGTACGTACCAGTGCTTCAAATCTTCTGGAGAAGAACGATATTGAGCATCACCTTGCATATAAACAGTTTTCACACGTCCACGGTCAATAAAGTCATTAACGTAACTTCCAGCCCAAGCACTGCTCAAGGTGGAGCTAATATCAGACAAAGACAAACCTAGTGCAGAGGCCTTTTCTTGGTCGATATCAATATGTAACTGCGGTGCTTCCGTTACACTGCCAAGACGAACCCCTGACAACAATGGGCTAGTACGCGCATCGTTCAATAAAGCGTCACGCATTGTTGTTAAGGTTTCACGGCTTGTATTACCTGATGCTAAAAGCTGAAAAGTAAAACCGTTTGTTTGACCAAGCCCTCGAATTGATGGCGGAATCAAAGAGAATATTCTCGCGTCGCGAATCTTAGAAAAAGCGCCATAAGAACGACCAACAATCGCACTTGCACTGTCTTTTGGATCCGTACGTTTCGACCAATCAGATAAAGCGGCAAACGCCAAACCAGCATTCTGACCACTACCTAAGAAGTTAAAACCAGAGATAGTAAACAAGGCTTCCACATTGTCTTTCTCGGTTATTAAGAAATGGTTTTCAACTTCACGCATAACTTCGTTGGTTCGAGCTAAAGAAGCCCCCTCAGGCAAAGACACCATAACGATAACTCGCCCCTGATCTTCCGTTGGCAGGAAGCCACTTGGTAAATTTGCCATCATGTAAACAAGACCAACAACTATCACACCATAACCGAATAACCAACGAACAGGTTGCTGTACAAGACGACCAACACGACCAGCATAGGCACCAGTAGCACGATCAAAACTACGATTAAACCAACCACCTAACCCTTTCTTAGACGCATCATGATTAGGTTTAAGTAAAGTGGCACACAAAGCAGGAGTTAAGGTTAACGCGACGATAACCGAAAGCACCATAGCGGCGATAATAGTGATAGAGAACTGACGATAAATCACACCTGCCGAACCACTAAAGAAGGCCATTGGTAAGAATACAGCAGATAGAACCACCGCAATACCAATCAAAGCACTCGTAATTTCTTTCATCGATTTCAACGTCGCTTCTTTTGGTGGCAGATTTTCTTCCGCCATCACTCGCTCAACGTTTTCCACCACAACGATAGCATCATCCACCAGCAAACCAATCGACAGTACAATACCAAACATGGTTAAAGTGTTAATCGAGAAACCAAAGACTTCTAAAACACCAAACACACCCAATAATACAACTGGAACAGCAATGGCTGGTATCAAGGTTGCACGCCAATTCTGTAAGAAAATAAACATCACAATGACAACCAAAGCGATGGCTTCAAATAGTGTTTTTACAACTTCCTCAATCGAAATTCTAATGAAGGCCGTATTATCTACAGGAAACGCTAACTTATAACCATCAGGTAAATTAGGCTCTAGTTCACTAAGAACAGCCTTCACACTTTCTGACGTTGATAGCGCATTAGCTCCTGGCGATAACATAACCGCTAAACCAGATGAAGGGTGGCCATTCAAACGAGCAATATTGTCATAAGACTGACTACCCAGCTCAACTTTTGCCACATCACTTAAACGTACTGTGGCGCCGCTGTCATCATAGGCCAAGATAATTTTTTCAAATTCTTCAACGGTTTGTAATTTAGACTGAGCTGTCACACTGACGTTTAATTCTTGTCCTTGTACAACGGGATACGCACCTAAACTACCTGCTGCAACTTGAGTATTTTGAGCTTTAATTGCTGAAGACACATCTGAAGGCATCAGTTTATAAGAAGACAACTTCAGTGGGTCTAACCAAATACGCATAGCGTATTCCGCACCGAACACTCGAATACTACCTACACCATCGACACGTGCGACTGTATTTTGCACACTAGATACTAAGAAGTCAGAAATATCGTATGCAGAATCGGTATCAGTTTCGTCATAAATAGCCGCAACCATCAAGAAATCCGAGTTCGATTTAGTAACAGTAACACCACTTTGTTGAACAGATTCAGGCAAACTAGAAGTAACCTGTTGTACTTTATTTTGCACTTGAACTTGAGCAAGATCAGCATCCGTACCTTGTTCAAAAGTTACAGTAATGCTTGAACTACCTGTTGATGTACTAGAAGAAGAGAAATACAACAAACCATCAAGACCAGTTAGTTGTTGCTCCAATACTTGAGTCACACTATTTTCAACAGTTTGTGCAGAAGCACCTGAGTATTTGGCTGAAATATTAATTGAAGGCGGTGCAACATCAGGATACTGAGACACAGGTAAAGTAGTGATGGAACCAAGACCAGCCAACATAATAGCAATGGAAATAACCCAAGCAAAAACAGGGCGATTAATAAAAAAGCGAGCTAACATATCAACGCCCCTTATTTAGACAACGACGTCGTTGCTGCATTTTGTGCCATCATGACACCTGTCTGACGATTAAACTCTAGCTCAACCGCTGTGACTTCACTGCCAGTTCTAATTTTTGTAGAACCTTCCACAACAATCTTTTCACCAGCATTAATACCAGAAGTAATTAACCATTCATTACCAATTGCTCTTGCTGTTACTAATATGCGTTTTTCAATAACGTTGTCTGCATTTACAACATAAGCAATTGGATTACCTTTTACATCACGAGACACGCCTTTTTGAGGCACTAAAATAGCTGAATTATAAGTAGCCTCATGTATTTCACCACGAACAAACATACCAGGTAGTAATAGATTGTCTGGGTTAGGGAACTCGGCACGTAAAGTGACACTCCCCGTTGACTCATCAACACTTACTTCACGCGCTTTCAAAATGCCTGGATACTTGTAGGTTGTACCGTCTTCAAGCGTCAGAGATACTTTATTACTGCCGATATCAACATCATCGCTCAATAATAATGAACGCTGGTTTAATTGATCTAAACTAGTCTGAGATAGATCCACATAGATAGGATCCAAAGAGCGCACAGTCGTCATTGCAGTTGTTTGACTTGCTGTAACCAAGGCACCAACCGTGACTTGTGAAATACCAATACGACCATCAATAGGTGATGTGATTTTAGTGTACTCTAAATTGATTTTCGCACTCTCCAACGCTGCCTCCGCTTTCTTCTGATTTGCCACAGCTTCAAGGTATGCGACATGCGCGTTATCAGTATCAGATTGTGAAACATTATTTTGTTTACGTAATTCTGCGAATCGTTTATCCGTTTGACGAGCGGCCGCCAAGATGGCATTTGCAGAATCTAAATCCGCTTGTGCTTGTTTGTAAGATGATACATAAGTTGAATCATTCAAGGAGTAAAGAACATCACCAGATTTAACACTCTGACCTTCTTCAAATAAACGCTGCTTTACCAAGCCACCAACCTGAGGTCGAATTTCAGCAACAAGACTCGCTGCGGTTCTTCCTGGTAATTCTGTTTTTAATTCAACTCTTTGGGGTTCAATAACCACAACACCCACTTCGACCTTAGGAGCTAATTTAGTAGCGGTAGAAGTAGGTTTAGCCTCTTCTTGACAACCTACTAGAAGCACTAACAACAGTGCACCCGAAGCATATTTAAATTTTGTGAGCATTTATTTGAGTTCCTTTTAAATTAAAAACAATCATTGGTCACTACTATAATGGATAGTAATACCTACAATGTAGGATGAAACGTGTAAATTAATGAAAATTCATACTTTTCGTCATTCAATGACTTTCAATTTTCTGCATTATTAATGCCATCAGACCATTTTGTATTAAAAAATACATTTTTTTGCATTATTTAATAAATACCCATTTGCTAAAACTATATATTTTAAGATCAGCGAATTAGCCTAACTTTAAATTACTATCAAAAAACTATGATTCATCCAGAAATTAAGGCTAATGCGACTTAAATAAACCTTTAATTTGCGTCCAACGACTTACCAACATAGCCACAAAAATCAAAAAACAACCAAACATTTGCCCCAAAGTCATTACCTCATTAAACCAAAGTACAGCAAATATCGCAGCCCACACTGGTTCCAAATTCATAATGACAGCACCGTGGCTCACAGGAGTTAAACTCAAACCATAAGTTTGTAGTAAGTAACGCAAACTAGTAGAAACTAAAGCACTGGCTAAAAACCAGCCAGCAACATTCATACTAATACTGTGTGGTAATGTTTCTGTTGGTAAAGAAACACTCAGTAATACAAAACCAGCCACAAGTAATTGAATACTGGTTAATGCTAAAGCATGCATGCGCATTAAAAATCGAGAAAGAAGATTAAGCTGGAACGCTATAGCAATTGCAGTCCCTAAAAAATATAAATGCGCTAACTCAAAACTCAAACCATTACCAAGTGCTAAAAATGCCAAACCGACAACGGCAACAGGCAAAGCTACCCATATACTCATAGGTGGTCGAATACCAAATATAAGACGACCAATAATAGGTACGAAAACAACACCAAGACAGGTAATAAAAGCCCCCACACCAAGATTAGTACCTTTATCAAGCCCCGTTATCCAGCTCATCATAGCAACGCCCATGACAACACCAATCAAGATAGCTTGTTTAAAATCCTCCCATTTGATACCACGGAAGTATTTTCGACCAATAAGAAACAGAACAAAGCCAGCAAGAATAAATCGTGTCGCCATAAAAAATAGCGGCGGCAAGCCAACCAAGGCTTCTTTTGAGAAAATCCAACCAAAACCTGCCAAAATAGTCACTAAAATCAAAATCAGCTCTGCTTTAAAACTCCCCCTTGCTTCACAAATATTCCTTATAAATACGACGTAATATTAAGTAGAAAAAAACACCTGAGTGTACCAAGAAGTTAAAATAGAAAAGCGGGAAATAAAAAGAAAATCCACAAAAAAGCCCACACTACCCTTTTCAAACTATAAGTATTTCAAAGACAGTCTCTAAACCGTCAGACTAAAATACAAATTATTTGAAACAGTAATATGGGCTTCATTACAAAGTGTCATTTAGACACTTTACTATATTAATTTCCATCTAACTTAAGATGAAAGCCTCGAACTACTTAACCGCTTTAGGCCAGGAAAACACAATAGAGATAATCCCAGCGAGCCCTAATAACCAGCTGTATTGGACATAACCCACTAGTGACAATGGCGAAACACTGGCCAAAGAAGATGCTAATAAAATCTGTGCACCATAAGGTAAAATGCCTTGAGTAACACAGGAAAAAATATCCAATAAACTCGCACTACGTTTTGGATCAACGTTATATTTCGTTGCAATATCTTTAGCGACAGAGCCATTAATTAGAATAGAAACCGTATTATTTGCTGTGCAAAAATTTGTGAGTGCAACTGAGGCACTGATACTCAACTCTCCAGCACGAGTAGAGCCCTCTTTAGCCCCCAAAGCTCGACTAATGCGTTCGATGGCACCAACCAACCAATTCAAACCACCTTGAGACTTCATCAAAGCACCAAGACCACCGATCAACAAAGACAAGATCAAGATTTCCTGCATACTGCTGTAGCCAGAATAAATATCAGCAGACCAAGACGCGACAGAATAATCAGCTTGTGCAACGAAACCAATAACCCCCGCCAGTACGATGCCGCTAAACAACACCAAGATAACGTTAACACCTGCAATAGCAAGTCCTAACACAGCAACATAAGGTAATACGCGAATCAAATCATACTCTTTTATATCTGTAATCTGAGCATTTGAACTTTGAAAGAACAGCCACACCAAGGTCACAATTGCCGCTGGCAAAGCGATTTTAAAGTTCATACGGAACTTGTCTCGCATCTCACAACCCTGCGTTCGTGTTGCTGCAATGGTAGTGTCCGAAATGATCGACAAGTTATCACCGAACATGGCACCACCAATCACCGTACCGACGGTCAGTAAAAGAGGAAGATCCGCTGCTTCTGCAACGCCAATGGCAATCGGAGCAATTGCCGCGATAGTGCCCATTGATGTTCCCATCGATGTTGCGACAAACGCCGTAATAACAAACAAACCCGGCAATAATAGAGATGCAGGAACAATACTCAAACCAAAGTTTACTGTTGCATCAACGCCACCAATACTTTTGGCAACACTGGCAAAAGCACCCGCCAATAGATAAATCAAAATCATGGTGATAATAGTGTTATCACCAACCCCCTTGATAAAGGTTTCAATACGCTGATTAAAATTGCCTTTGCCTAATAAAACGGCCAAAGCAATGGCAGGTAAAATCGCAACGGGAGCGGAAATTTGATAGAAGGCAAAATCCACACCTTCAGATTGATACCAAAGCCCACTGCCTACAAAAAGAACAAGAAAGAGTAACAGAGGCAAAAGTGCCAAAGGAGATTTAGAATTCATATAGTCTGAAGTTTCCAGATTGTATTTAAAGAAAAATGCAACGCTTATGACGTTGCATTCCAGTTAGGAGGCGGATGATAATAAAATGACTATGCGGATACTAATAATTAATTGTCATGAAGATCATCAATTTAGATATAATAAAAACATATTATGATAGCGACGTTAAGATCAAAAGGTAATAAACATCATTTTATGGTTTAGTGACATCGTGCCCATAAACAGAATCCAGTTTAGATTGAATAACATCAGGTATAAAGTGAGACGCGGCCTGCAAAGCTTTCAACTTCAATTTCCCCAATACACCGCCATGCATGTGATACAAGCTCGCATTAGCTTTGGACATTTTTTGAATTTTAGTGGCGCGTGGTTTACGAATTTTTTCGTACTCAACCAAAGCTTCTGACATTTTGTAGCCCGCTACGCATTTTGCCAATACATAAGCATCTTCAATCGCCATCGCCGCCCCCTGCGCCATAAAGGGCAACATAGGATGACAAGCATCACCAAGTAAAACCACACGACCTTGGTGCCATGTAGGAAGTTCATCGCGACCATTTAATGCCCATAAAAAAGTGCTACTCGCAGCAGCCAGTAATTCAGTAACTTCAGGGTGCCATCCAGAAAAGCTTTGTTTGAGCGCTTCTATATCCCCCTCTTCTCGCCATGATTCAGACGTCCAATCATTACGCTCTTCGACCGCGACAAAATTGACATACTCGCCACCACGTAAATAGTAGCTAACGAAATGACGATTCGGCCCAACCCAAACACAGGCGTCCGGTTTTATATCAACGCTTAAGTCACTCACAGGAATAACGCCACGCCATGCGACTTGCCCCATAAAAGTCGCTTTTTGACGACCTAACATTTGCTCACGGATTTTAGAGCGAATGCCATCCGCTCCGATCAACAAGTCCGCTATCAGTTCTTGTCCATCGTCTAAAAATAAACTGACTTGGTTTTCTTCTGTATTTTCCTTATAACCTGTCACCGTGGCGCCAAGCATTAATTCGATACCGGCCTCTATACAAGCCTGAACCAAAACACCGTGTAAGTCCGCTCGATGCAAATGCCAATAAGGTGCTCCATAACGATTGATGGTTTTCTCAGCCAAAGGGATTTCAAGGTAATATTCACCAGTTTTAAAGTCTCGCATCGTGGCTCGTTGAGGAACAAAAGCACACGGCTGCAATGCCGATTCCAAACCGAGTTCACGGAGCACTTTAAAAGCATTAGGACTAATCTGTAAGCCAGCCCCAACCTCACCTAAGCGCTTGGTTTGCTCACAAACCATCACATCAAAACCCTGCTTTGCCATCGCTAGTGCAGAACACAATCCGCCGATACCCGCCCCAGCAATAATGACTCGACTCACCTGCTCCACTTTCTTTTCCTTTCTATTAACAATGCGTTGATAAAGTTTGAACACAATAGTAGCGAATTACACCTTTAGTAAAACAGATCTATATCATCCAGATAAAAATCAAATATTCACTATATTGATCAATAGCATGGCTCGATACTTGCTTTATCTACAAATAGTAGCGCATTGTTACTGTGACCTACCAATTAAGACAAGACAACACAAAGGCCAAGACTGGTCTAGTATTAAAAAGGAAACAATTCTCCCTAATATGGGGCGAGCGCACAAAAACCGCCCATAAAAATGTACATAATTACAGCGCCTAGCTCCGGTTTGGTAAAGAGAACGAGGTATACATGGATACATTAACAAGCCAATACCAATCATCTGATTTCTTTGATGAATTAATTGATGACAAAGGAGCCCCTAGAGCTCCTGCAAAACAACTTCTAGGATATTTAGACAGTCTTTCAGAAGAGGAATTAGAAAAACGTCGTACAACCGCTGAAGTGACCATACAAGAAATGGGCATCAGTTTTACGGTTTATACCGAAGAAGGCAACATAGACAGAGCCTGGCCCTTCGACATAGTGCCACGAACCATACAAGCTTCCGATTGGAAAATCGCTGAAGCTGGCTTAAAACAACGACTTACCGCGCTAAACCTTTTCATTAATGATCTTTACCACGATCAAAACGTCATCAAAGACGGCATTATTCCCGAACACATTATAAAAGACTCGAAGAACTTCAGACCAGAGTGCGTTGGTGTCTCTCCTGCTTATGGCGTTTGGGCACATATTTGCGGTACTGATTTGGTGCGTGATGAATACGGCGACTTTTACGTATTAGAGGATAACTTGCGCGTCCCTTCTGGTGTGTCTTATATGCTAGAGAACCGTGCGATCACAAAACGCGTTTTACCTGAATTATTTGAAAACGAATCCATACTGCCAATCAATAATTATACCTCCCAATTATTTGATACCTTGGCCTCACTATCTCCTAGAGACATAGAAAACCCTGAAATAGTGGTATTAACCCCAGGAATTTATAATTCGGCCTATTTCGAACATGCTTTTCTAGCCCAACAAATGGGTACTGAGTTGGTCGAGGGTAGCGACTTATATGTCGATACCGACGACTGCGTTTACATGAAAACCATCGATGGCCCTGAACGTGTCGACGTTATTTATCGTCGCATTGATGATTTATTTATTGACCCAGAAGTATTCGACAGCGAATCAGTTCTTGGTGTTGCGGGGTTGATGCGCGCATGGCGCAATGGCAACGTGGCCCTAGCCAATGCTCCTGGTGCTGGCGTTGCCGACGACAAAGTTGTCTACGCTTATGTTCCTGAGATTATCCGTTACTATCTGAACGAGGAGCCTATTCTTAAAAACGTAGAAACCTTCCTATGTGATGATCCAGAGCAACGTGCGTATGTATTGGAGAATCTGGATAAGTTAGTCGTCAAACCCGCTAATGAATCCGGCGGCTACGGCATGCTAGTTGGCCCACATTCAACGAAAAAAGAACAAGCGTTATTCGCTGAATTAATCACCAAACATCCTCGTAACTACATTGCTCAACCGACGTTAAAACTATCGACGGCACCCACCTTGATTTCGAAAGGTGTTTTAGAGCCTCGTCATTTAGACCTTCGCCCTTTCATACTGCAAGCCAAAGAGACGTATGTCACCACAGGCGGTTTAACTCGCGTGGCAATGAAAAAAGGTTCCTTGGTCGTGAACTCGTCCCAAGGTGGTGGTAGTAAAGACACTTGGATCGTTGAAACGAAGGGGCAATAATCATGTTATCTAGAGTCGCAGAACGCTTATATTGGAGCGCACGGTATTTGGAACGCGTTGAAAACATTGCTCGTTTAGTCAGTGTATACGACGATTTATTATTTGACTTACCCAAAGATATTGAAGTGTCTTGGTATAATTTAATCGAAATCCTCAGTGGTGAAGAGTTCTTTGAGCAACGCTACAAGGTTAAAGACGAGCGTAATGTGGTGAAGTTTTTATTAGCGGATGACACCAATGCCAGCTCCATGCTGTCCTCACTCAAAATGGTTCGAGAAAACATTCGAACAACTCGTGATGTGGTGCCTAAAGAAACCTGGGAACTGATTAACGAGCTAGATCTATACGCTCAAAAAAATATCAAACAAGGCATTAACCGCTCAGAACGACATCTTTTCTTGAATACCATCATTGAAGGCTGCCAAAAAATCATAGGTCTTTTCGCTGGTGCAATGAGTCGGGATTCAGGTTGGAATTTTTTGATCATGGGTCGCTATCTTGAACGTGCTGACATGGGCACACGAATTCTAGATGCAGCAGTTTCCTTGATGCTGCAATCTGAACCTGAAGCCAGAATTCAGCTTGGGCAAGTAACCTGGTCAAAAGTACTCAAATCTCAAAGTGCCTATTTGGATTATCGCCGTACCGTCAGAACCTCAATCAATGGTGCAAAAGCCACAACATTCTTAATGAATGATCCTTGTTTCCCACGAAGCTTAGATTATTGTTTTGCTCAAATCAGTGAAGCGGCAAAAAAACTGCCACGTTCCAAAAGTATTGTGACCCAAACAAATAAGATTTTTGAGTTTAAATACCCTCTTTCAAGTTCAGAAGATTTAAACGAAGACTTTCACAACCACCTTAACGAATTACAAATTGCCATTATTGAAATCAACCAGAAGATCACTGAAAACTGGTTTCAATTTAGGCAGGGAGACGCTGCATGACTATTAGAGTCGCGATACAGCACAAAACCACCTATGAGTTTGATCGCTTTGTTAACGTCGCTCCGCATGTTTTAAGACTACAACCTGCGGCGCATTCTCGTACCAAGATCCATGATTACTCCTTAACTGTCTTGCCTGAAAAGCATTTCATTAATGTACAACAAGATCCATTTGGGAATTTCCAAACTCGTTTAGTCTTCCCGGAAAAAACCAATAAACTTGAGTTTATGGTAGAAGTGATTGCCGATATGACGGTAATTAATCCATTCGATTTCTTTGTAGAAAGCTACGCGGAAACGTTTCCATTTGCTTATAAAAAGGAACTCAAAAAAGAACTAGAACCTTATTTACAAGTGACCGAGTCTTGCCCTTTATTGGATAAGTGGTTATCTACGGTTGACCGTAAAAGCACACCAACCAATGACTTTCTAGTGGCCATAAACAGTCGACTAGCGGGGGATATTGGTTACGGCATTCGTTTAGAACCCGGCGTGCAAACTTGCGAAGAAACACTGACACTGAAGAAAGGTTCTTGTCGTGATACCTCGTGGTTACTCGTGCAAATTCTTCGTAGTCTTGGTCTGGCGGCACGTTTTGCGTCTGGCTACTTGGTTCAACTTACCTCAGACGTAAAAGCGCTTGATGGCCCTTCAGGTCCAGAAGAAGATTTCACTGATTTGCACGCATGGTGTGAAGTGTTTTTACCTGGTGCAGGTTGGGTAGGACTAGATCCAACCTCTGGCTTATTCGCTGGCGAAGGTCATATTCCTTTGGCTTGTACGCCAGAACCCGCATCCGCAGCCCCTATTACCGGTCTGATTGATGAGTGTGAATGCGAATTTAGCTACAGCAACATAGTAACGCGTATCCACGAAGACCCGCGAGTCACTAAGCCTTATGCAGAAGGCGAATGGGAAACGATTAAAGCCTTAGGTTATGCGGTTGACGCAGAACTTGAACAAGGTGATGTTCGTTTAACCATGGGTGGTGAACCGACTTTTGTGTCCATTGATGATATGGATTCTGAGCAATGGAACACAGGCGCACTGGGTGCAGAAAAATTAAAACTCGCCAAAGACTTGCTGCTAAAAATGAAACAAGAATTTGGAGCCAACGGCCTGCTCCATTATGGACAAGGCAAATGGTATCCGGGCGAAGAAGTTCCGCGCTGGGCATTGGGTTGCTTCTGGCGTACGGATGGTGTCGCATTGTGGAATGATACAAAATATTTAGCCCGTGTTGATGCCAATTACAAACACACAATCAAAGACGCAGAAGCCTTCGGAGCCTTGTTGTGTGAGCGACTCAGCCTCGACAAACAGTATCTTCAAAGCAGCTATGAAGACACCTTGTATTATTTATGGATGGAACAATCTCTTCCTGCTGACGTTGACCCAACGAAAGCGGATTTAAAAGATGATTTAGAACGACGCCGTCTTGCAAAACTACTGAACCGTGGCCTTAGTACGACAACAGGTTACGTCTTGCCATTAGAGTTCAATGGTCATGATGCGACATGGAAAAGCTCAATTTGGCCCATGCGCAGTGACGTCATCACTCTAATACCGGGTGATAGTCCAATGGGTTATCGTTTGCCTTTAAATTCGTTACCCGAATTAGCAGAAGAAGACCGTATTCTTGAACGGGATCCTTTTGACCCACGCCAACCATTAGCAAACAAAATAGAAGAAGTGCATTCTTCGACATCGGACACTATCGCCAAGCAACATATTGCCAATGTAAAGAAACCAAAAGACGTGGCTATAGCATCTGAGAAAACGCTGAAAAACATCATTCGAACGTCTTTGTGCATTGAGCCAAGAGACGGACGTTTGCATGTTTTCATGCCACCAATGACCCATCTTGAGCATTTTGTCACCCTATTAGAACACATGGAGTACGTTGCTAAAACATTAGACCTTCCTATTGTGATCGAAGGATACGAGCCACCAAAAGATCCTCGTTTACAGAAATTCTTGATCACTCCAGATCCAGGTGTCATTGAAGTCAACATTCATCCGGCAGCCAGCTGGAAAGAGCTGGTTCACAATACGGAAACACTTTATCACCAAGCTTACTTGTCTCGTCTTGGTGCAGAAAAGTTCATGCTAGATGGCAGGCACACAGGAACAGGTGGCGGTAATCACGTCACTCTTGGTGGACGAACACCAGCCGATAGTCCCTTATTACGTCGCCCTGAATTACTACAAAGTTTAGTGACTTTTTGGCAACACCATCCGGGCTTATCTTACCTTTTCTCAGGTATGTTTATTGGTCCAACCAGCCAAGCACCTCGCCCAGATGAAGGCCGAGATGAAGCCTTATACGAAATGGAAATTGCCTTCCAAAACATGCCTGAAGGTTTAGTCGACGAACCTTGGCTAGCGGATCGACTGATGCGCAATTTATTGGTCGATATAACTGGCAACACACATAGATCAGAATTTTGTATCGATAAGCTCTATGCGGCTGGCAGCGCCAGTGGTCGACAAGGCTTACTAGAGTTTCGTGGTTTTGAAATGCCTCCACATCCGCACATGTCACTTGTGCAGATGTTATTACTTCGTTGCTTGGTTGCTCGTTTTTGGAAAGAGCCCTATAAAAAACCATTAGTCCATTGGGGAACGAGTTTGCATGACAAATTCATGATGCCACATTTTGTTTGGCAGGATGTCAAAGAAGTGGTTTTGGATTTACAACGTCACGGTTTCCCATTCAAACTCGAATGGCTTGCTCCTTTTGAAGAGTTTCGCTTCCCTCATTATGGTCGTAAGAAAATCGACGACATGGAAATCGAACTGCGCTGGGCAATCGAGCCTTGGCATGTTCTTGGGGAAGAAATAACAGGATCAGGCACAGCACGTTATGTTGATTCATCAGTAGAACGGTTGCAGGTCAAACTATCAGGATTAACGGAAGGTCGATACGTGTTGAGCTGTAATGGTCGTCGAGTGCCAATTCAATCAACAGGACGTAAAGGCGAGTTTGTCGGCGCGGTACGCTATAAAGCATGGGCGCCGCCATCAGCATTGCATCCTACCCTTGGTATAGACGCGCCATTGGTATTTGACCTAATTGATACATGGAATGGCTTGTCCATTGGTGGTTGTACTTATCATGTAACGCATCCAGGTGGTCGAACCTATGACAATGTACCGGTTAACAGTAATGAAGCTGAAGCTCGCCGCGTAAACCGTTTTTGGGATCATGGTTTTACTCAAGGCACCTTGTCTCCGGCTTCGATATTTAGTGAATTAGCTCCTTTCCATGAAAATGGTAAAGAATCTCGTCCAATGTCACCACCAGCGGAAGAACCAATGAATGAATATCCGCATACATTAGACCTAAGGAAGAAGTATAATGCTCTCTAATATTTAATTTTTAGGCACAAGCACATTATGCAATTTCAATCAGGTAACTTTGTAATGTCAGTTATGGATGAAAAACCGACGTTATCTTCCGCCTATGACACACCGATGAACGCTTATGATGAAGCCTTCACGGAAGATCGCCAGCCGCGAGAGCACTGGAAATCGCTACTACAAAGCATAGGCAACCTGAACAGCGAAGAAATGCTCGATCGACAACGTCGAGCCCAGCGTATTCTTCGCGAAGACGGTGCAACGTATAATTTAACCAGCGACCCACTGACTCCTAGTGTTTGGTCGTTGGATCTTATGCCAAATATCATTCCAACAAACGAATGGATCAATATTGAACAAGGTCTAGCACAACGTTCGACTTTATTTGATCTCATACTCAAAGACATTTATGGTCCACAAGAGCTACTCAAAAACGGCATTATCCCTTCAGAAATAATTTTTAGTCATCCCGGTTTTTTACGTCAATGTCACGGAATAACGGTTCCTGGTAAACACGACCTTTTGTTACATGCAGTGGATTTGGTTCGCGGCCCATCAGGCCAATTCCAAATCATTGGCGATCGAACTCAAGCTCCTAACGGTGCAGGCTACGCATTAGAAAATCGTACGGTTGTTTCTCGTGTTATTCCGAACAGTTTTAGAGAAAACCAAGTACGTCGACTTGCTGGCTTTTTCCAGTCATTTAAAAACATGCTGTCTACTCTCGCATGTGAATGGACCGACACACCGCGCATCGTCATGCTTACTCCTGGAGCTTTCAGCAGTACTTATTTTGAACAAGCTTACCTTTCCAACTATCTTGGATTTCCGTTGGTTCAAGGCAGTGATTTAACTGTCAGAAATGGTGCTGTTTGGATGAAGTCTTTAAATGGTTTGGCTCGCGTTGATGTTATTTTGCGCCGTGTTGATGACGCCTATTGCGATCAAGCAGAACTAAAAGCCGATTCCTTTCTTGGCGTCCCTGGGTTATTAGAAGTGGTTCGCGCAGGCAATGTCGTATTAGCGAATCCGTTAGGCAGTGGCGTTTTAGAAGCCCCTGCTTTGGTGAAATATTTGCCCGCGATCAGTGAATTTTTAATGGGTGAGCAACTCACCTTACCTTCTGTGTCTTCATGGTGGTGTGGAGACAAGGCGGATTTAGCTTATGTAATTTCAAACATCAATAACCTTATTATCAAGCCAGCGATTCGTCGCCATGACAGTAATAGCATTTACGGTCATATGTTAACGGCTGAACAAAAATCGGACACCATAGAAAAAATCAAAAAGCGCCCTCACCTTTATGTGGCCCAAAGTTATATTCCGGGTTCTATGGCTCCAATTTGGCTAGATGGAAAAATGAAAGCAAGACCAAGCTTATTACGTGCTTTCACTGTTGCAAATCCAACGGGGTACACCGTTATGCCAGGAGGATTATCCCGCGCGGGAGAATCTGCCAAAGAAACCATCGTTTCTAACATTTCTACCTCCAAATCGAAAGACACCTGGGTAATAGCGGCAGAACCTGAAGAACAAACTACAGGCACAGCAGAGCAAATACTGCTTCAAGATGAAGCGTTACAAGCCAATTTACCAAGCCGAGTCGTTGAGAATTTATTCTGGATGGGACGCTATGCGGAACGCGCCGAAATCAGCATGCGTTTACTGCGAACCATTTTCAAACAAATGAATGGAGTCGATCCACTACCAGATGAGAGCCGCCGCACTCTATTAGAAATGGCTTCAACCCAGACAGGCTGCTTGCCTGGTTTTATGGAAGCCGATGAAGCGTTGCTTGCCAATCCAGAAGAAGAACTGGTTGCCATTATTACTGATGGCAACCGTGCAGGATCAATAAAAGCCAACTTACACGCCATGCTCAGTTGTGGCGAGCAGGTTAAAGAAATGCTTTCCGCCGACACCCGAATCATCATTAATGAATTACGGGATCATATTCACGAGTTAGATCGTGCTTATCTGAATGGCTTGCCATCAGCGCCCGAAGAATCACTCGACAGTTTGGTCACATCATTGCTCGCTCTATCTGGTTTAAACCATGAAAGCATGTTGCGCGGACTTGATTGGACTTTCCAAGAAATTGGTCGACGAACTGAACGCGCCTTACAAACAGCGACGCTGCTTCGTTCCGCTCTCACCAAGCCTTTATCATCGGTTCCTCAACAACAAATTCTCGAATCGGTTTTACTCAGTGTGGAAGCGTTAATTTCATTCCGCCGTCGTTATCGTAATCGAGCTCGTGTGGCTTATGGGTTGGATTTATTGATGATCGATGGCACCAACCCTCGCTCATTGCTTTATCAGGTAGAACAATTGCGTAAATGCATTAAAGAGCTGCCAAGAAACCAGACCACAAGAGCGGGTTTAAGCCCAGAAAATAAGATTATTATCAAATCACTCAATGACATTCAGCTTGCTGATTTAGAAGCTCTTGCCAAAGTCGACGAAGATTCAAACAGTCGCTTATCTTTAGAGCAACTAATGACCGAATTACTAGAGCAACTGGAGCAGTTTACCGTTTTGATCAGTGATAAGTATTTTGATCATACCGCTGGACCTCAATCGTTAATAAAAGCCATTGAGGAGACTGATCTATGAAGTATCGTGTCCGCCACATAACAGAATACACTTATGGCGCGCCGGTTAGCTTGTGCTACAACATGGCTCATTTGCTACCGAGGGATACTAAAAACCAGCAGTGTACCAATCACAAAATTCAAATTAATCCACCACCCGTTTATCAAAACGACGGCGAAGATTACTTTGGGAATCAGACCTTTTATTTTTCTATTCAAGAAGCCCATAAAAAAATGGTTGTGGATGTCACAACAGACTTCTACATCACACCATTGAATGTGCTCGAATTACTGACACGGAGTACTATAACCTGTGGTGAATTACGTTCATTATTAGAAGAGCCAAGCACACCTGAATTACGCATGGCAAAAGAGTACTTATTAGACTCGCCTCAAATACGCCATTCAGAAGAGCTAAAAGCTTACGCTGAAAGTACTTTTGTTAATGAAAAATCCGTTTTACAGGCTGCACTGGCTTTCACTCATAAAATTTTTACTGAATTCAAATTCGACCCACATACCACAACCGTTGCAACTCCACTTGAACAAGTACTCGTACAACGCAGTGGCGTCTGCCAAGACTTTGCCCATTTAGCGATTGGCTGCTTACGCTCTGTTGGTATTCCAGCTCGCTATATGAGCGGCTACCTAGAAACCTTACCGCCACCCGGACAAGAAAAATTAGTTGGTGCAGATGCTTCCCATGCTTGGTTTGCGGTTTTCATCCCTGAACTAGGTTGGATTGAATTTGACCCAACCAACGATTTAATGCCAAGTGATCAACATATTGTGACGGCGTGGGGACGAGATTATTCTGATGTCACACCATTGCAAGGCGTTATCTTTGAAGGGGGTGGATCACAGCAGTTAGCGGTCTCCGTTGATGTAAAAAGAATCTAGCTTGATAGTATGTAGAGCCGATATAGGGTAAGCTTCGCACAATTATTGCATACCTGATCGATCAGCTTTGCACCCGCCTTTGATAAAACATGAGAACATCTATGAGTTTCGACAAACTTGGGCTTTCTGCCCCCATCTTAAAAGCCATTCAAGACCAAGGCTATACCGAGCCGTCCGCAATACAGGCTCAGGCAATACCTTCCATTCTTGAAGGTCAAGATGTGATGGCCGCAGCCCAAACGGGAACAGGCAAAACCGCCGGTTTCACTTTACCCTTGCTTGAATTACTAAGCCATGGTGAAAATGCACAAAGTAACCAGGTTCGTGCATTGGTATTAACGCCAACACGTGAATTAGCCGCTCAAGTCGCTGAAAGCGTAAAAAATTACGGCCAACACCTATCTCTTAAATCTACGGTTGTTTTTGGTGGCGTTAAAATTAACCCGCAAATGATGGCTCTTCGTCGCGGTGCTGATATTTTAATCGCAACACCTGGCCGTATGATGGATTTATACAATCAAAAAGCCGTACGATTCGATAAGCTGGAAATCCTTGTTTTGGACGAAGCCGATCGCATGTTGGACATGGGCTTTATCCATGACATCAAAAAAATATTAGCGATTCTGCCAAAGAAACGTCAGAACCTATTATTCTCGGCAACTTTCTCTCCTGAAATTCGCCAACTGGCTAAAGGTTTGGTTAACAATCCTGTAGAGATTTCTGTCACGCCACGTAATGCCACTGCCGTTTCTGTAGAGCAATGGTTACACCCAGTAGACAAGAAGCGTAAAACCGAGCTTCTGATCAAATTGATTAAAGACGGTCGTTGGGATCAAGCATTGGTTTTCTCTCGCACCAAACATGGCGCTAACAAAATAACCAAAATGCTAGAAGATGCAGGCATACGTGCCAGTGCCATCCATGGAAATAAAAGCCAAGGCGCACGTACTCGCGCTTTGTCTGATTTTAAAGATGGTCGTATTCGAATTCTTGTCGCGACAGACATTGCTGCCCGTGGCCTAGATATTGAACAGTTACCTCACGTAGTCAACTTTGATCTACCAGATGTAGCAGAAGACTATGTCCACCGTATTGGTCGCACAGGCCGTGCTGGTGCAACAGGTAAAGCGATTTCATTGGTTGCGGCTGACGAACTAGATCAATTGCGTGCGATTGAACGTTTAACTCAGAAACTGATTGAACGTCGTTATGAAGATGATTTCATGCCAACACACATGTTGCCTGATACAACTCTAGACACGCGCCCGATTAAATCCAATAAACCTAAAAAGCCAAAAGCTCCCCGTGATCAAAGCGGTGGTTCTCGACATGGTCATAACGCAAAACCAGGCAATGCACCTAAATCGGGTAATCGTCGTCCAACGGATAAGGCTAAAGCACCAAAAGCTGATGTCACACAAGGACAAGGTCTACGCAGTAAGCCTTTAGCGCCAGCACGAAGAAACCGTCGCCCAACTCAAGATTAAAGCTATCCTAAAGCATAATAATTTAGGCAATAAAAAACCTCCTAACGATGATTGTTAGGAGGTTTTTTTATTGCGGTTATTTCAATTTATAAGAAGAAATTTCTTTTAGTACGTCTTCGAAACGCTGTTCAGCAAGATTCGCACCTTCGTCCGTTTTATTTACCAGATCCAAAATTTTCTCAGATCGTTCACTTACATTTTGAATGTTTTTATTTATCTCTTCGGATACTTGTGACTGCTCTTCTGAAGCTGTTGCCACTCGTTCTATTGTTTGTGCTAGCTGCTCAATATCACCAAATAAACCTTGAAGCATGGCAGTATTTTCACTCACAACGCCTGACGTTTCTGAGGCCATATTGGCGCATTGTGTCATTGATTGTAATGCTACCTTTCCTGAACTCACTAGAGCTTCAATCATAGCTCGAATTTCTTCCGTAGAGGTTTGCGTTCGCTGTGCTAATGTACGCACTTCATCTGCAACCACTGCGAAGCCTCGCCCTTGCTCTCCAGCACGAGCAGCTTCAATAGCGGCATTTAGCGCCAACAGATTGGTTTGTTCAGCAATAGATTCAATCGTTCCCAGAATACTACTGATTTGCTCTGTGTTACTCGTCACAGATTGAACCGCCTTATGACCACCTTCAACCTCTGATGAAAGGTTCGCAATAGACTGCAAAATAGTATGCATGTGTTTAGAACCTTGGGTACTTTGTTCGCGGATACTTTCAGTGGCTTCAGCAGACAATTGCATATCATGAGAAACAGTATTACTCGTTAAGGACATCTCCTCCACAGCCGACGCCATTAAATCAGTTTGATTAAATTGATCTTTGGTTTCCTGTAGCGCACTTCGAGAAAAACCACTTAAAACATTCATGCTGTCCTTGGATTCCGAAGCCATATTCACCATCAAACCAAAAGAACCTCGTAGGTGATCTAGATGCACATTGAGGTACTGAATAATTTGACCTAATTCATCATTCGATGTGTTTTCTATTTTTTCCACTAAATTACGTTTTTCAGACACATTAGATAACGCATTACTAATGCGTTCTACACGTGTTGAGATAGAACGAGTTAAGAAAAATGCCAATAAAATAACCGGACTAATTAATATAATGAAACCGATAATCAAACCATTACGGTACAGCTTACTGGTTGATGTCAGTGACGAGCTCAAATGATGAATTTCTGAACTAATTTCATCGGCAACATTTTTGATCAAACCTATTTTACTGGTTGCTAAGGCAAACCAATTTTCTGGCCCTTGAACAACAGACACATCCACCATTCTTAAAAAATCGCCAGTGGCTTGCTCGACGATCTTCCATTGTTCATTCTTCATGGCAGCAGTTAACATAGCTTTTTCCGATGATGAAGCAATCATGTTGAAATGTTCTAATTGATGCAGTTCATCTTCAATAAAAGCCGCAATTTGTGATTGGCGTTTTGCTGTCGTTGCTTTAGCTGCATATACACCATTCAATGCACCACGATATTGTCCAGCACGCTCTTTCATCCATAATAGACTTAAGCGAGCTTCCAGCGCCTTCGCAATGTTTCGATTGCTAATATCTGAAATAACCAGCTGAATACCATTTAATGCCTGTCTATTCACTTCAGAGTAAAATCCAAATGCGTTGTTACTAGCATCCAAGACATCAACTTTCTGGCGAACATTTACTTTGTCTTTCAATATAGACAAGACAGAGTTTCGTACATGGTTAAGTTGCTCTAAGGTAAGCACATCGAATGACTCAAGGGTGATACTTTTAAGTGCGCTTTCCGCTTTATCCGCAACCTTTCGTTGAGCCAATAATGCTTCTTTACCATTGCTTCCCTGACTACCAAGAAAACCAGCACTCAGCCCTCTTTCTACGGCAAAATTATGAGCCACACCATCCAATAATACAGACAGTTTCACCATGTCTTCAGCAATAAGCCCTTCATCAACCTGCTTATTTAGATCTATAACTAAAAATGCAGTAATAATAATCGCAAAAAATGAAGGTAAGATACCCACGATCGCAATGGATTGGGATACCTTTAAGTTGGAAAAAAAGACACTCTGACGCTCCTAGTTATTTAATTAAAGCAAGCTTAGGCCAAACATCTAATATTGCTTACCTATATTGATCGTTTTAATATTTTTTTATAATTTTTTTGCAATAACATTCAATAAGCCTTAAATAAAACCAATAACTCTAATCATTAAGGCTCTTCGTGAAGTTTCACGTAAAACTCATATTCTTCAAGGAAGCATAGCAATACGCTTTAAACTTTCTGCATTCGGTTCTGCCAACAGTTTTTTTACAAATGCCCAAGATACAGGTTTACTGAACAAGTAACCTTGTACGGCATCACAACCAGCGTCCAACAGATATAAATATTGCTGTGGAGTTTCAACGCCTTCAGCAACAGTATCCAGCTGATAAGAGTCCGCCATTGACAGAATAGCCTGAATAAGCATTTCTGAAGGTTTATTTTGAGTACCTAAAGGATCAATAAAAGACTTATCAATTTTTAAAGTATTTACTGGATAATTTACAAGCTGGTTAAATGAAATGTAACCAGTACCAAAGTCATCTAATGAAAGTTTAACACCTAAAGCACGCACACTTTTCAACATATCTATGCTGGTCTGGTCTGTTTTTACTAAGCTGGTTTCCGTTAACTCAAGTTTAATCCATTTTGGTGGCACTTCGTATTTATCTAAAAGTTGTTTAAGGTTTTCACTGAAAAAAGGATTCTTCAATTCTTCAGAGGAAATATTGATACAAAAAACCGTAGGATTAGTATTTAAAAAATAAAAGTCTTCTTTTATCTTTTTAAATACATTCTCAATCACCCATAAATCGAGTGATTGAATTAAGTTATATTCTTCCGAAATCGGGATAAACACATCTGGACCAATGCCTTTCATATTATTTGAGCTGGCACGAATTAGCACTTCGAAGGCAATCATTTCTAATGATTTCGTCTCATAAATAGGCATGTAATTGAGGTAGAAATCACCTTCAATTATGGCCTCTTTGACAAACTCAGAAATACGCTTTTTAAAATAAATATTATCAGAGATAGACTGATCAAACTCTTGGAAAGAATCTAATTTGTTATTTTTTACGTGGTACATAGCTGCATCAGCACGCCCTAACAAAATATCAAAACTGTTATTAGTCTGCTGTATTTTTGCTATACCTAAGCTAACTGATATAGAAAGACGATAAGAAGAAACAGAAATAGGGTTTTTTAGCTCTGATGTAATAGATCGAGCTAAAGCATACATGTCTTCTTGACTGATATTTCGGAGCAAAATAATGAATTCATCACCGGAAAACCGGGACAAATAATAGGAACCTTTAAAGGGCTTTAGCTTATTTTCAATAAACCGGCTCAGATAAATAAGTAGCTCATCACCGATAACATGACCGTAGGTATCATTAATTTTTTTAAACTCATTAATGTCCATGTAAAACATACAAACTTCATTTTTGAAGGGAATTTTATGAATAGCCCTTTGAATTCCTCGCCTGTTATATAGTCCAGTAAGTACATCTGTATTTGAAATTTTCTTCAAGCGATTATGTTGCTTTAACAACAATAGAGCGCCGACAGCCATCCAAATTGAAAAAATAAGTTTAAATAGACCATTTTCTGAAATGATCTCTCCCTTCAATATCAGCTTTTTTATACTAATATTGTAGACTCCAGGTATTGGCATACTATGAGATAAAATTTCTAGTCGAGAAACATTAGAAAAATCAATTTGGCTATCTTTAAAATCAACCTTGTACTGCTCGATCCACCAGTTTTCCACCTGAAAAGCGTCCAATGGAACGGTTGTAGTGCCCTGATAATTGGAAGGATTAAAAGAGATTGTATTAAACTTTAAAGAGGCTAAATCATCATCATTAACATAGTTAGGATGGTAGTTCCTAAAACTGACCTTAATTTTAGGATCGTTAAGTGGGGTGTTATAAGCAATATCGATATCTAACCTATTGTAGCGGCCAACATCTATTCCTGATTCAATTGAACCATTGCTAAAATCAATTCCAACACCGCATAAATTAAAAGATTTAACCTCTTTTAATACACAGTGCATATTTATTTCGTTTTGCTTTTGAATCAGTGTCCCTGTTGTCTCACCAGCGCTAACAGGCAAAACTGAATAATTATGAGAATCATCGTAAGGAATGGATAGCGAGGTATCAAGATAATTAAACCGATGCAAAAAAATAGCTGTAACAGTAAATACTACTAAAAAGAAAAAAGACTTAACACTAGTCTTAAACAACATACTCAATCCCTGTGACAATATTCTGATAGCTCTTATTTTTCATTGTATTATAAAAACAAGAGCTATGTATGAAAAATATCCAGACAGAATTAAGGAACATTACAGCACTGATACAACAATAAAAAAGCCCCTAGAAGTTAGCGTTAACTAACCATCTAGAGGCTTATTTTATATGGTGGGCCTGCCCCGACTTGAACGGGGGACCTGCCGATTATGAGTCGGATGCTCTAACCAACTGAGCTACAGGCCCTAAAAACGATTCGCATTATAGCGACATGATAACACTATGCCAAGATAGCGATGGCATTTTTGTCAGTTAATTCAATGTAATGGACGAAAAAACATCAATTATCCTGATTCTCTTACTATTTTAATCCTTGGCTACGACGATTTATGGCGCCAGGAGCTACCCCCATTACCTTTTTAAAGGTTCGACGAAAAGCTGCTTCGCTCTGATAACCCAACTCATTACTAATAATAGCGAGATTTTTATCACCACTTTTAATACGTTGTGCCGCAAGACGCATTCGCCATGATGTTAAATACGACATAGGTGTCATACCCATTGTTTTTTTGAACAAACCACTAAATGCAGATCGAGACATGCCTGCTTTTTCAGCTAGACTGGCCACTTGCCAATTTTCACTGGGGTGCTCATGTATTACTACGATGGCTCGAGCTAATTTGTTATCACTTAATCCTGCAAACAACCCCAATTGTATTTTTTGTGTTTGTAAAAAAAGTCTTAACATTTGCACCAAATAGGCTTCGGCTAATCTCTCAACCACTACTTGCGACCCACAGCGAGGCTGTAGACTTTCCATTAACAATAAGGAATTCAAAGGCTGTAATTGTTGTGCTATTTCATCACCGTTTTCTACTTTCACCCACTGCCACTCTAGGTCAAGCAACGGGTTGAGTGCTTTGGTACCAAAATCAAACTCGCATATTAATAGCTCTGCGCTACAATTATTTGGACGAACAACCTTGTTTTCCAGCCATAGTGCTTCACTTATAGAATCAGCATTTTTTAGAGTACTTTTCGATACAACATCAATATCATGCCCTGAAGCCAACCAAACACCATCGCCATCTTTCAAATCAACCCGATTATTACCATGCACAGTAAAGGTAAATTCGCCTTGAATCACATACAACCAATAACTCGAATCTGAAGACAAAATTAAAGACGTCTGTTTTTCGGAAAAAAAACGCCCCATCACGGATGTAGCCTTAGGTCTAAATGCACTTAATACAGAAGAAAGTCTATCCACTTTATTATCGCCTACTTATTTGTCAAAAAAATTGCTTTAAACCTGCTATCTAAGAAACTATCCTCAGAACTTAAAATACGATCTGCAACATATTTAATATTATTAAACACTTATCGTATCAAACAACAGAGTAATATGCCCTTATAGAAAATAACTAAGTCAATGAGGAAATGAACATGGTTGTATTAAAACCTAGAGTTAGCACACCAGAATTAACACTAAGCACACTTAACGGCACTTGGTCTTTAGCAGAACAAACACCTGAGAATTTCACCATGATCGTTGTTTATCGTGGTCTACATTGTCCAGTTTGCAAAAACTATTTGAAAGAACTAAGCCGACTAGCTGACGACTTCGCGGGAAAAGGCGTAAGTATTCTGGCTCTTAGTAGTGATACTCAAGAACGTGCTCAATTGGCCTCTACAGAATGGGAAATTGAAAACCTAACTATGGGTTACGGGTTAAGCGTAGAACAATCTCAAGCTTGGGGGTTACATCGTAGTGCAGGAAAAGGTTTAACAAGCATTGGCATTGAAGAGCCAGCAGAATTCACTGAACCAGGATTATTCTTAGTCCGTCCAGATGGTACTTTATACTGGAGTAACATTAGCACTATGCCGTTCGCCCGCCCACACTTCAAAGAAGTCCTTGGTGCTGTCGAATTCGCAATAACTAAAAACTACCCAGCACGTGGCGAATTAGTTTAATACTCAGATCAAGTTCTGTACTAAGACAAAAAGTAATTTCACTAAAAAGTAGAGTGTATTTAGACTCTACTTTTTAGTATCTATTCCAATACTTTTAAATAGGCACCATCCAAAGCACAGCCAACCAAGACAATCCCATGAGCAAAGAGAATATAACTCCCCAACGGGGTGTTTTAACTTTTGAAACGGGAGGTACCTGAGATAGTTTTCGACCATGAACCATAGCCCCAATTAAACGTTCTTTCAGACAAAGCTCATGATAGAGCACAGCTAAGACATGTATCGTCACAAGACCAAGTAACCAATTAGGTAAAAAGTGATGAATAGATGCTAGTTGTGAAGCCAAGTCTTCAGAAATCAAAGAATAGAAGGGTCCAAACCAAAAAACCTCATCACTGGTGAAAAGCCCACTCCCCCATTGAACACTTAATGTCAGCAGCAAGGCGACCACCATTAATGCGCCTAATGGATTATGTCCCAAGTACTTTTTAGGTTGACCAGATAAAAATGATTTGGCGTAATTTAATACAACTCTTGGACTTTTAACAAACTGGCTAAAAAGCGCATAACGTGAACCATAGAAACCATATAGTACTCGGGCAACAATGACAGAGGATAAGCCATATCCCATATAGAAGTGGTATTGGATATAATCTTCATCTGATTTACCTGTCAGAATCAACCCTGTGAAAAGAAGCACCATTAACCAATGACTAATACGCACAGGCCAATCCCATACCAATGTTGACTTCATATTAGCCCCCTCATAAACCATCATTAATCTATCCACACTTACTTGCCAAAGAGTGACATTAAACACTATGCTGTGAAAAGTATTATTCACTTTATCTACATAGAAGAGTCAGTCAATCAATGCCTTTCTACCAAACTGCATAATAAACAAAGAGTGAGACAAATATGGTTGTCATGTTATTCCTAATCACATTGTTTAGTGCAATATTGATCTCTTATTTACTATTATCTAATGGTCGCTTTTTCAGCCGATTCCATAGATCAATTAACCTCCCGATTGACATTGTTGCTGAAGACTTAGGAGATTTAACGAATTGGTCCGGCTGGTTACCTTGGTTAATTTATGACAAAGATGCAGACGTAACCTACGAATACCTTAATTCTGGCGTATTGTCCGTTGTTCCTTCCTGTTTAATTTGGCGTGGCCCCTTGGTTAAGGAAGGCTATATAACCCTAGAACCGGCTAGATCGAGTGCTCTGTATTTTCATACATCATTAGAAGCACCAGCTTTTTACCCTGAAGACACCCATTTCAACATTGATTTAACAAAGCAAAAAGAACGTACATTAATCACTATTCAAATATCGGGAAAATTGCCTCTCTTCAAACGCTGGATGCAAACAGATTACACAATCAGAGCAAGCAAAGACGCTGAATTGGCTCTGTTAAAGCTCTTGGCACATTTAGATAAACACCAACCAACTAACGACAGCGAAGACGATACTCCCGCTTTTGAATGGCTTGATCAGACACGTTTAGGCAACATTGATGCAGTAACACGAGCTTTTGTTGTCAGCAATCAACCTATGTCACAAAAAATGGACCAAGGCTTTCATGACTTAGTCACTGAGTTGGGGCCAGAAAATCCACCAGCAGGCCCTAGTTTTGCGCTCTATAAAAAAGTAGACCTTGCTCACCATTACTTTTCTGGCCGCCTAGGCGTTCCAGTACAAAATGTTGTTCCCTGCGTACTTTGTCCTGAAAGAATTGTATTGCATGGTAAATACCTTCATTTGCGTTATTTCGGCTGCTATCAGAATTTATCTTTGGCTTGGCATGTGCTCTATAATTTTATGAGACTTAAAGGTTTAAAAGTAAACCGTCACCGATATGGTGTGGAGGTATTTGAGGTTGGCCCAACACAAACAGACAGCTCAAAAAATTACGTCACCCTTGTGCATTTACCAATTAAATAGATGCTCTGCAGCTCTGTTTCTTACAACTACATTTAGATAAATATGAGTCTTTCGTTATGACAACCACGCTCTATCATGATCATTTAACACTTCTAACCAACCGTTATGAAAAGGCCATGGAACATTTTGCTATCGACGTTATCGTATTGGCGTCAGGAGAAAAGAGTTACTACTTCCAAGATGACCATACACACCCATTCCATGCTTACTCTGGTGCACAACAATGGCTTCCATTTTCTCTAGGAGCAGAAACCTACATTATTCTAAAAGCGGGAGAGAAACCGACTTTAATTTGGCCTATTCGTGATGATTTTTGGCACGCGCCTAACTTGATTCCTGAAGGAGAATGGCAGCCATATTGGACCATCATTCCTGCTAGAAAAAACGATAAATGGTTTACTAATTTACCCGAAAGTACCGCTTGGCTTGGCCCAAACCCCATGTCTTTTGTAACACCTTACGATGATTTAAAAGCTTATGTCGATTTTGAAAAAGCGGTAAAAACGCCCTTTGAAATTCAAGCTATGCGCAACGCCAATATTCGAGGTGCGAAAGGTCACTGTGCCGCAAAGGTAGCCTTTTTAGCAGGTATGAGCGAGCTCGACATTCACCTGGCGTTTTTACAAGCTAGTCAGCAAACTGCTACTCAAGAACCTTATCCTGGCATTGTTGGTTTAGACGAACACGCTGCTATATTACATTACGAGCATAAAAGCATCGCACACAATACAACTTCTCGAACACTTCTTATTGATGCTGGCGCAAACGAACATGGCTACGCCAGCGATATCACCCGTACTTTTGTTCGTCATGATGATGACTTCAGTGCTTTACTTAATGATATGGATAAGATGGAACAAAAACTTTGTCAAAGTGCCACATCAGGAGTTGCCTTTAGAGACTTGCATCAAGAAGCGCTCAGAGGTATTGCCACTTTATTATATGAACATAAGATTTGCTCATTAAGCATTGAGGAACAGCTAGCCAAAAACATCCCACAAGTATTTTTCCCTCACGGATTAGGTCATTTACTTGGTTTACAAGTACACGATGTGGGCGGCCACCAAATCGATCAAGTAGGTACATTAAGCTTACCTGATGATACAGCCCCCTTCTTACGCTTAACTCGTACCTTAGAAGAAAACATGGTGATCACCATAGAACCTGGCTTGTACTTCATTCCAATGCTAATAGAAAAGATGAAAGCAGAAAGTTCCAATCATGGTTGTGATTTATCTAAGATAGAACACTTCATACCTTATGGTGGAATTCGTATTGAAGACAATGTGGTTGTAAAAAGTCATCAACCAGAAAATCTCACTCGAATCGCTTTCGACGTATAGAAAATCATTAAGAATAATTAGAGAACACCAATTAAACCCAAAATATAAATGCTGTAGATTCATATATATTTTGGGGTTCTTCTCTGAATTCCCTCAACTTCCTTCTATTTTAAGTTGATATAAAATGCACCACAAAAAAGCAAAAACACCTAAAACAAAGAAGAAATGCTTCATTCGTGTTCAATTTCACTAAAATAAAACATGAAACTAACGTTTCTTGACAAAAACCGACAAAAATTTGCTCAATAAAACACTGTTTTTTACATCTCAAGCAGTCGAATTATAGTGTTTTTTCATACTCTTCTAGAGGATCAAACCAAAATATTTATATGACAATATAGTGGTCAGAAAATTGCTTTTTTGAACTCACCTTTTAGGTGACCGCAACGAGGCGGACACTGAATGCAATGGAGCAGATATAAATATGAGTTCTAAAAGCAGTATGAGTTTGAAAAGCAGTCAGATGTTTCTCTCTCAAAAAGAACGTCGTTGGCTACCTTGGTTCGGCAATACAGGTCGGATATCACTTTTTTGGTCGTGTTATTTGAACCAAGAAATGTATCAAAATGTTGAAAAAACCTTTGAAGGGATCGCGAATACACGAGTTAAGTTACTCAACACTTGGGTAAATAATCAATGGTCCCAGTTAGAAGTATTGTTAGACATGGTTGGAAATACATTTCCTAATATAAAGTTAAATACGCTTGAAGAAAGGAAAAACATCGTACCTGATGTATCTGAATATTTTGTCATTGATATTCAGGGAAAAGTCATCAATTCCACAGCAAAAGAACGTATCAACAAAACAGATTTAGAAGCCAAAGCCGTTACGGCAGGGTTAAGTAACCATTTCCTTCATGGCCCTTATATTGATCAAAATACAGTTAGCATAGGTAATTCAAGCTCGAAATTCCATGATGCTGTGACACTCATGTTTTACCTTCCAATAAAACAAAATGGCATCAGTGTTGGTGCCGTTTGTGCACGTGTTCCTAATGATGTTTTAGGCGATTTAATCCAACGGGAAGCTGGCCATATTTATAAAGAGTCAGGCGACAATTATTTATTTATGGTCAAGTCAGAACACGACCAAAACATTTTACCCGGTACTGCCTTATCTCGATCTCGCTTTGAAGATAATACCTTCAGCCATGGCGAAAATCTAAAAGGAGGTATTAAGACAAATTGGGGAACTGTAAAAGTAAGGCATCACACAGAATTTGAAATCCGTTTCACTGATCCCGCAACTAAAGAACTTCACCCTGGTGTGCGAGAAACCATTAAAAATGGTCAAAATCTATTTGTTACCTATCCAGGCTATTCTGATTACCGGCATATTCCAGTTATTGGAAAAGGGGTAACTTTCCAATTAAAAGGTAGTCCAGATACTTGGGGTATGATGTGCGAAGGAGACTTAGAAGAAGTTTATCGTCGTCGCTCTATCAATCAAAAGCTAATCAAAAGTTACCTTCTAGCATCCAGTCTTCCTTTAATCGTGAGCACGACCTTACAAGCATACACCAATCTATCAGTTGGGATGATTAGCTCTGCCGCTTTTGCCAGTCTTGTGCTGGCTGGATTCTTTTTCAATAAGTTAAGCACTCGAAAAATAAGCCGCAACATGAGTCAGATGACTGAGGTTATTCAGACAATTGCCGAAGGTGAAGGAAACTTAAGACAACGTCTTAATGAGAACTTAGAGCATGATGAAACTGGTGACATGGGTAGATGGATGAACAGTTTCATCGATAACCTTGATAGCACAATGGGACAAGTCATTTCAGCAAGTACGAATGTAAAACAATCAAACGACTTTATGGTTCGAACTAACGAAGAAGCAAGACAAGCATCTCATTATCTTGAATCTTCTGTGGAAAGCATGCTCAAAGTATTTCAACAGCAAGTGGAGGAAGTACAAAGCGCTTCTCAAACAGCTAAAAAACTTAAGCAAACGATGGAGCAAGTTGCTGAAGAAACGCAGTCTCGTTTAAAAGAGGCTAAAAGTGGCACGCAAGAAATACGAGACGTGGTAAGAACCACCGCAGACTCAGTGAAATCATTGGATCAAAAAACCAATGAAATAGCAGGAATCATTACAACAATTTCAGATATAACCAATCAAACAAACCTACTTGCTTTAAATGCTGCAATTGAAGCAGCCAGAGCAGGCGAACATGGGCGAGGATTCTCTGTTGTAGCAGACGAAGTTCGCAGCTTGGCATCAAAAACAGCATTAGCAGCAGAAGAGATACAGACTATGCTGGAAGGGATTCAAGAAGAAACACGCAATGCTGTGAGCTTTATGGAAAAAGGGGCAGAAAACGTCGATAGAAACCTACAGGCCAATGAGCAAAGCAATACAGGTGATAAAGCCTTGTATGAGCTCGTTGACTCAATGTTTGAAGCGATTTTATTACTCAATGACAGTAACAGAGAAAATGCTAACACTGTTCAAGAAATGGGGGCCGCTACTGAACAAATGAGACGCTCAATTGCGGCTCTACAAAACCGTTCATCCAGAGTGGGCTTATCTGCATTAAAATTAGACTCGCTTATCGGACAATTTCAAGTCACCGCAAAATCATAAATACGGTGAAGATATTACCCATAAAAAGCTGGAGAGCACTGTCTTTCCAGTTTTTTTCATAACAAAATATTGTGGACATTTAAGAAATCGTTCACTTAATTTGGCACTTTATTCACCAAACCTTGAATCCCCAATGCATACCCCTGTATACCCAAACCAACAATAATACCTGTCGCCGCAGGAGAAATATAAGAATGATGGCGAAAAGACTCACGGGCATGAACATTTGAAATATGCACTTCGATAACAGGAACAGATGTTCCTTTAATCGCATCATGCAATGCGATAGAAGTATGTGTATAGGCACCAGGATTAAACACAACGCCCAGCAATTCACCTTTCTTCATTCGTCTTCCAGCTTCATGAATAAGGTCAATCAATACACCTTCATGATTCGATTGATGAAATTCAATTTCATGGCCTAAAGCCGACGCAGTATCGCGACACATAGCTTCAACATCAAACAATGTCTCATGACCGTATGTTTCTGGCTCACGAGTCCCAAGTAAATTTAAGTTCGGACCGTTTAACACCATGATACTAGACATAATTTTTTCCCCTGTAGGTCTGCACGAAGTAATAAATCCTACCATCAAACCAAAAAACACTCAGTAGAAGGATAATAATTTGAAATATTACAATTAATCTACTTCAAACATTTACACTTATTTATATTTTTTAACATTAAGACTGTTTGAAAATGACTGAACCCTTTTATAAAAAACATCTGAAACATCTTTTCACTAAAAACAAACAAAAAAGCATAAAAAACAATGTAGGATTACCCCTACACTACATACGAATTATACCTTACAAAAATGAGCATTTAGACCAAGGAATTATTATGTTCTTTACAAAAAAAACAGCACATCAAGATAATGAAACACTAAAAGTATCCGAAAATGATGTATTGCTGAACGCAATGAATAATTTTTGCGCCATTATTTATTTCTTGCCTGATGGTACGATTTTAAATGCAAACCCATTATTTCTAGGCACTGTAGGGTATTCTTTAGAGGAACTACAAGGTCAACATCACTCAATGCTTTGTCCTCAAGAAGTTTCTTCAAGTTCAGAATACAAAAATTTCTGGCCTAAGCTTGCTTCGAATCAATGCCAACAAGGTACTTTTTTACGAAAAAGAAAAGATGACGTAGCTCTTTGGCTAGAAGCAACTTACTTTCCAATTGAAGTAGATGGCAAAGTTGTGAAGGTAATGAAAATCGCTTCAGACATTACCAAAACAAAATTACTCTCTGACGATCAAACAGCCATCTATGACGCGATAGACCGCTCAAACGCCATTATTGAATTTAAACCTGATGGCACTGTCATAACAGCCAATAATAACTTCCTTTCAGCTATAGGGTTTCACTCTGTTAAAGAAATTGCAGGTCAGCACCATCGTCAATTTTGTAAGGATGGCTTTTATGAAAATCATCCTCACTTTTGGGAAGAATTAGCGAATGGTGATTTTAAAACGGGTCAATTCGAACGAATAAATAAACATGGTGAAACTATATGGCTAGAAGCCAGCTACAATCCCATCTACGACAATTCAGGTAAAGTAGTAAAAGTTATTAAAGTAGCATCAAATATAACGGATCGTGTGAACGGTCAAATGGCTATTCAACATGCAGCTCAAGTCGCTCACTCCACTTCAATTGAAACAGCTCAAGTATCAGAAAATGGCTCAGACATTTTACGTCAAACAGTAGAAACGTCTAATAAAATTGTCGATGAAATTGGAGTATCAACAGAATTAATAGAACAACTAAATAAACAATCCGAAAACATCGCAAAAATAGTCACAACCATTGGTTCGATTGCAGATCAAACGAATTTATTAGCCTTAAACGCAGCAATAGAAGCAGCCCGCGCTGGAGAACATGGACGAGGTTTTGCTGTTGTTGCTGATGAAGTACGTACTCTTGCTGCTAGAACGAGCACATCAACAGTTGAAATCGAAGAGATGGTTGCCCAGAACAGTAATTTAACACGCCAAGCTAAAACAAGCATGAGTAATGTGAGTGAGCAATCAGCCGAAAACGCTCTACTTATTCAGGAAGCGTCTGGCATCATTGCTGAGATATTAACAGGAGCTGAACACGTTGCCAGCACAGTCAGTCAATTACTTGATACTGACAAAAGATAAAGTAGGTTAATGCCACTATAAAAAAATCCGCTTACCAATGATCTATTACTAGATACCAGTAGCGGATTTTTTGTTTGAATTTCTAATCTAAGCAGTTAAGCAAGCGTTCATAACTGTGATAAAACATACTCAGCAGAACTTACTTTGTATTCACCTGGCTCATCCAACCAAAGCTGTTGAACAATACCATTCGATACAAGCATGGCGTAACGACGACTACGAATTCCCATTTTAGCCGCAGAGATATCTAACTCTAGACCCATGGAGCAAGTAAATTCAGCCAAACCATCCGATGCCATAACTAGATTTTCAGCATTATTTGCCTCACCCCATGCATGCATAACAAAAACATCGTTAACAGAAAGACAAACAATTTCGTCAATGCCTTTTTCTTTCAATGCATCATAATGCACAACAAAACCCGGTAAATGACTCGCACTACAAGTTGGAGTAAACGCGCCAGGAACAGCAAACATAAGTACAGTTTTTCCTGAGAAAAACTCTGTCACATCTACTGTTTCTGGACCTTCTTCTCCCATGACTTGAAACGAACCATGGGGCAGCATATCGCCAATAAAAATCGACATAGACTTTATCTCCAAAGAATTAAGTTGCGCATATATTAACGCAACCTATCTTAGAAACACTATTAAACAATTTTAAATTGGCTAAGAAGATGCTTCTGATGAGAAGCCAAATTTGATAAACCTTCACTGTCTCTTTCACTTTGATCAGAACCTTGCGATGCTTGTTCAGACATTTCAGATATTTCTAGTACATTCTGTCTGATTTCTTGCGCAACAGCCGATTGTTCTTCTGCCGCGGCCGCAATTTGTGTACTCAAGTCACGAATTTCAGCCATACTTGTTTGCAATTCACTTAACGATATACCGACCGCTTGAGCTTCTTCTACACTAGACGTTGCGCTGATACGGCTCTCTTCCATACTGCCAACTGTTTTCGTCACACCTTGCTGTAATTGAACAATTACCTGTTGAATTTCTTCCGTGGAATTATGTGTTCGAGTCGCTAAGGTACGAACTTCATCCGCTACAACAGAGAAACCTCGACCTTGTTCACCAGCACGGGCCGCTTCAATCGCGGCATTCAGTGCCAACAAATTTGTTTGTTCAGCAATTTCTTGAATAACATCCAAAATACGATCGATATTTTTAGAATGCTCATCAAGCTGGTTAACAACCGTAGTTGATTCTTCAATTTTCAATAAGAGATGTTCAATCTTCTCAATATTCGAATCCATTTGAGCACGGTTTTGATTCGTTCTTTCATCAACAGATTGAATTTGATGAAGAATAACTTCCGAACTTTGAGCCACTTGGTTCACCGCTGTGACCATCTCATCCATGGAGGAAGCAACTTCTGTCGTTCTTTCATTCTGAGCACCCATCAGCTTTTTAGAATCACTAGCCAACCGGACATTGTTACCTGCAGAAACGGACACCTCATTTGAGGCTTGATCAATTTCTGACATAACCGACTGCAGCTTAGCCACCAACCCATTCACCCAACCTGACAGTTCACCAAACTCATCCTTGGTCTTCACTGAACTACGTTGTGTAAAGTCACCATCAGATATTTTACCTAGTACCGTCATCACTTCTTTTAATGGTAGACGAATGCTCCGGCTTACCCACAAGGCAACCAAGACAGCGATAACAATAGAAATAACCAACACAATACCTATAATCAGAGTTGATAAAGATGCAGCGTCACTGGCTTCTGTTTTTGCATCTTCACTCATGAGTGCTGTTTCTGATAAGAGTTCTTGCACATGAGAATTCACAACGTTCATACTGTCAGATAAATGCTTCGCGAGTACTTCAGATTCTAATCCTAAACGAACATTTTCATAGTGCTTCGCAATTACGCCATCATCAGATAATACACCCGCCTCTATTTCACTAACCAAATCATTAATATCTTCATTTTTCAAATACGTTTGCTTGTCTTTAATTCCAGAAATAGTTGCAGCCATAGTATCGCGCAACTCCTGCATCTTCTCTAAGCTGCGCAAATCAAAGTAATCATTAACGGAAACTTGTAAGCTTTGCACTTGGCTTTGCATATAAGAAGCTGAGAATTGAATTTCAAAGTCCTCACCATCTTCTTCTAAAATTGCTAAATCTTCAGAGGCAAAAATAATAGCGTCTTTTAAATCCAGTTTTTCAAGGGCAATGATCGCCTGCATATCCAACATTGTTTTGTGATTAGAAAACGCCATGTCGGTATAACTAAAAAAGTTTTCTACTTCAGTATTAATATTTTTCAATGCGTCGTTCATTATATGAAAATCTTCAAGTTGAGAACCTAACACGCCTGAAACCTTAACAAAGTCCTCTTTAGAAGCGATAAAGCTTTCTGACAATGCTTCTAATGAATCAGGGGATTTACTCAACAAGTACCGTAATACAGCACCATTAGCCAAACTAAGATCTTCTTTCAAGGCATGGCTAGTAGAGGTAATACTGGCAACTTTCCCAGTCACAACATTTAATCTATCTTCGATTTTATTAATACCCACAAAACCGGATGCGGCAATCATTAGCAAAAGTATAAATAAAATACTGAACCCAAATAGGATTCTTTGGATAACGGACAATGACATAATCAACCTCTAATTTTTGATCCTTTATAAACCATCAGTACAGTCCTTGTCTGAAAAACACAGCCGCCATAAAAGCTGACCATTTACACAGGAAATAATAATACTTTGTTTACAAAAAATAACACGCCCTAATCTAGGGATATTTGATTTTTTTATATATCGAACATAACAAGCTGACGCTAACATAGATTTATTTCAATCTATCGATCTGGTAGATTGCTCTTCTCTATTTTTATAAATTCGAATTGCGCTTTATGGATTGCCCTCTTTACGAAAAAATTGCTAACCAAATTGAACATCAAGTTCATGAAGGTATTTTCTTACCAGGAGCAAAAATCCCATCGGTTCGTAAATCCAGCAAACAAATGGAAGTTAGTGTCGCAACTGTGCTACAAGCCTATAGTCTTTTAGAAGATCGAGGTGTTATCAGAGCCCGACCACAAAAAGGCTATTTTGTACAAGAGAACCAACCCCAACCATCAGAATCTGCAAAAATCGAGCCGATTCAAAATGATAGTTCAATGCATGCCTTACTGCAGAGATTATTGCATGTGTCTCAAGATGAACGAATCATCCAATTCGGTGCAGCAATCCCCAAAAGCCAATTTCTTCCCATTCGACAATTGCAGCGATCCGTTGGCCGTCTTATGCGCTTAGAGCCTGAAATTTGTGCTTCTTATGAGTTTACCCCCGGCTCTCTCAGTTTGCGCAGGCAAATTGCCATTCGAATGCTGGACAGCAGCTGCCAACTTCAACCCGACGACATTACCATCACCCTAGGCTGTCAGAATGCCTTAATGCTTTCCTTACAAGCTGTAGCAAAAGCTGGGGATACCATCGCCATAGAAAGTCCAGCGTATCATGGCGTATTGCAAGCAATCGAAGTGCTAAATTTAAAAGCCATCGAAATTCCCTGCTCAACAGAAACAGGGCTAGATTTAAACTTGCTCGAAGAAGCAGCTACAAAATGGCAAATCAAAGCTTGCGTTGTAACACCAAATAACCAGAACCCAACAGGAGCGACACTTAGTCATCAAGCAAGACAAACACTGCTTGAACAATCTATTCAGTATAATTTCATATTAATCGAAGATGATGTTTACGGAGAACTAAGTTACGGCGATAAACATGAACGAGCACTAAAAGCAGACGACAAAAACAACACTGTTATTTACTGCAGCTCTTTTTCTAAAAGTATCGCTCCGGGTTTTCGTATTGGCTGGGTAATAGGCGGTCAATTCCAAGCACAAATTGAGCATTATGCCTATGTTCAATCTCTGGCCATTCCAACACTGACACAAACTGCCATTGCGAATTTCTTAGAAAACGGCGCGTACGACCGCCACTTGAGAAAAACACGTCTGTCATACCAGGAAAATCTAGCCCGTTGTCTAGATTTAATCGCCGAACATTTTCCATCTGGTACCAAAACATCCACTCCAAAGGGTGGCTTCTTACTTTGGGTGTCATTACCTGATACAGTGGATGCAATGGTGCTTCATGCGCAAGCACTCGAAAATGGTATTGGCCTACTTCCTGGTCTAGCCTTTAGTTTGACCGCTCAATTTAGCCACCATTTTAGATTGAACTACGCACTGCATTGGGACAATACGACAGATGCTGCACTAAAAAAACTGGGAAAACTCTGCTATCAACAAACGTCACAGATAGAACCCAATAAATAAAATCAGATAAAAATACATACAGGATTTTATATATAGGTACAGGTTATGAATATGTTTCCACATATCTTAAAATTCGTCTGTACAGGCAGAGCAAAAAGCGTACAATTCGCATTCTTTTTTAAACACTCTGCCTCATTGGCCGATAACGTTAATATCTGAAATAGTAGCTGGCTTGTTGCGATGGAATTTGTTGCACATCCGAGAGACCTTCCATTAGAAATCACCCTAATAGAAGATCAGAACTTTCCTCAAATTGATGAAGAAAGAGCTGGGTTTGTCGGTATCACATACTTAACTTCGCATCCTTTTGATAATGGATGTTCGGTAAGAATTACATTGGAAGAAATCGATCCGAACTTTTGTGTTTCTGGCCGTATTGTATCGTGCAGTGAAGAAACAGAGGGTTACGCTATCGCCATTGAATTCCCCACCAAAGAAGAGTGTTATTGTGTTCGAATGATCGAACAACTTTCTCAGATAGAACACTACCGACGTCAAGCAAAAATGGCAGGTCGACGACTTAATTACAACGAAGCCGCCGCCGAATGGATACAAAAGTTCGCCGCTAATTTCCCCGCATTCACTCTATAACATTCACACGATAATAAGACACTATGACAAACACTCTCTCTCAAAGTGATATCGACATTATCACGGCACAGCTTGGACGTAAGCCAAGCGGAATTAATGCTATTGCACACTATTCACCGAATGGCACACCACAAGTACTCGAAATGGAAACCTGGGTCTTTAACCAGCCTTTTCCTACCCTTTACTGGCTTTCCAGCAAAGCCATAGACAAAGCTCTGGCTAAAATAGAAAGTCATGGAGTGGTCAAAGAATTAGAGCAGCGTATCAAAGAAGATGAAGAATTAAGAGAGGCCCATTACGCATCTCATCGTGATTACATAGCAAGACGTTGGGAAGTGATGAGCGATGAACACAAAACCATTATCGAAGAGAAAGGCTTTAAGCCATTATTTGATAAACTTGGGATTGGCGGCATTGCCAATTGGGATCAAGTACGATGTCTACATATGCAATACGCCCATCACCTTGCAGGTAATAATGTGATTGGCCGTATATTAGATGAAGAGTATGACGTCAGAGCAATTGCTGACGCAGAATAATGTAAACCAGCCATTCACATGCTCAGAACTAAAAATACATACTAAAAAAATAAGGGAGCAAGGATTAAACCTTTGCGACCTTATTTTTTTAAAAACGCGCTCATAAGCAATTAAGACACTTTAAGCTGTGCTCTTAGTTCATCTTCCGTTTTCACTTTTGGAAGTATTTGACGAATCTTATTAAATGCAGCTTGAGCTACGACGGCACGCTGTGCATATGTCGTCAATGCTCCCCCCGTCCAACCAGCAAGTTTAAGCATTTCATTTTTAAAGTTGTTTCCGCCTACTCCATGTCCGCCCAAGGCCATCAAAGCATCTTCTATTTCTAAATAACTAGGACGCTCACCACCAAATTTCATGAAATCATCTTGTTGCACTTCGGCAAATTGCTTTGACATTTTTAAAACCTTTTATAGAAACTATCTTATAAAACTTCTCTATAAAGTTAGCCACAATCCTTCTATGGTACAAGTAATAGCATGTAGAAAAACGTAACAGGTCCCAATCAAGAAGAGTTCCAAAATTATCGAAACACAACGGGAGATTAGTTACGGGTCCGCACACGATCTACGGCCTTCTGCCAACCTTGATACAATTTATCCCCTGTCCCCTTTTCCATAGATGGCTCAAAGCTTTTATCTGCTTGCCAAAGGCTCGACACATCCTCTAATGATTTAAACAACCCCACATGCAATCCTGCTAAAAATGCCGCACCCAATGCGGTTGTTTCCGTGACACAAGGACGCTCTACCGTAATCTCAAGCAAGTCACTTAAAAACTGCACCATGACATCGTTAATCACCATGCCACCGTCCACTCTTAGTGAGCTGAACGTGGCACCGTCTTGGGCCATAGCGCCGACCAAATCCCTTGTTTGATAACAAACAGAGCGTAATCCAGCGCTGACGATGTCTTCAACACTTGTGTCTCTGGTTAAACCAATCATCGCGCCACGCGCATCAGGGTCCCAATAAGGCGCACCTAATCCTGTGAATGCAGGAACAAGATAAACTGAATCATCGTTTAACGCTTTTTTGGCAAGACTCTGAGTTTCTTTCGCATCTGAAAATAACTTCAATCCATCACGCAACCATTGAATTGCCGCACCAGCGACAAAAATACTGCCTTCCAACGCGTAAGTCACTTTGCCGTCTAATCGATAACCCACCGTCGTCAGCAACTTATGCTCCGAACGAATTGGCTTATCACCAGTATTCAATATCAAGAAACAACCGGTTCCGTATGTACTCTTTACCATGCCAGGTGTAAAACACGCTTGACCAACTAAAGCTGCCTGTTGATCCCCAGCAACACCATTTACAGGAATTTCTGCTCCTAACCATGACGAATCGATCACACCAAAATCGGCACTACAATCCATTACTTTAGGAAACAGCACATCACCAATGCCTAAAATATCTATCAGCTCACGATCCCATTCTTGAGTATGGATATTGAAGGCCATAGTACGAGCCGCATTGGTGGCATCGGTTTTATATGACTGACCATTGGTTAACCGCCACAATAAGAAGCTATCTACAGTACCAAATGCCAAACGTCCAGCTTGTGCTTTTTCTCGAGCGCCTTCGACATTATCTAATACCCAACGGATCTTGGTCGCAGAAAAATAAGGGTCGATTAGCAAACCCGTTTTTTCCTGAACCTTATCTCCCAAGTTCTGCTCAGTTAAAGACTGGCAGAATTCACTTGTACGTCGATCTTGCCATACAATAGCGTTGTACACAGGCTTACCTGTTTCCGTATCCCAAAGAATGGTTGTTTCACGTTGGTTTGTGATACCTATGGTTGCTATCGCCTGTGCATCTATCCCTGTATCCTTGAGAACAGACTGGCAAACCGATAAAGTCGATGACCAAATATCCTCCGGATCATGTTCTACCCAACCATCATTTGGGAAAATTTGCGGAAACTCTTGTTGAGATTGGCCCACGCGCGTACCTTTTTCATCAAATAAAATAGCTCGTGAACTGGTGGTGCCTTGGTCAATTGCAAGAATATAATGGGTCATAGTGAATTCTCTTTGAAGTCACAACCATTCAAAAAATGAATGATTTATTGTTTTTGTTTTGTTTTTTGAACATAAATATTCAAATACGAATATACACATTAAAAACCAATGCATAGTCATTAAGCAAGTAGTAACCTTTTTAAGGAGAAGAAAACAACATGGGTCAACTTTCCCGCCAAGACAAGATTGTCGCTATAGTAAAAGATCAAGGCTATGTAACTATTGATGAATTAGCCAGCCAGTTTGCTGTCACGCCACAAACCATACGCCGCGATATTAATGAATTAGCAAAAGCAGATAAAATTCGTCGACATCATGGTGGTGCAAGTTACGACTCAAGTACAACCAATGTTGCCTATGCAGCAAGACAAATATTGCAGTTACCAGCGAAAGAACAAATCGCAAAACGCATTGCGTCTGAAATTCCTAATAATGCTTCTTTATTCATCAATATCGGAACAACAACGGAAACTGTGGCTCGTGCTTTACTGAATCATAAAGGTTTACAAGTTATCACCAATAATCTTAATGTTGCGGCTATCTTGAGTGGAAAGGAAGATTTTACCGTTATTATTGCTGGCGGCACCGTACGATCCAGAGATGGAGGAGTCATGGGTGAAGCGACTATTGATTTCATCAATCAATTTCGCGTTGACTTCGGTATTATCGGCATAAGCGGCATTGATCCAAATGACGGTTCATTACTAGATTACGACTATCAAGAAGTTCGAGTAGCACAAAGTATCATCTCAAATTCACGCACTGTTTTTCTTGCAGCAGACAGTGGTAAATTTGGTCGAAATGCCGTAGTTCGTCTAGGTAATATGACTCAAGTTGACCGACTATTTACTGATGCGCAACCACCAAAAGCCATTATAAAGTTAATGAAAGAACATGATGTTCGATTAGAGCTTTGCACACCTAGATAACCTTGGGCATTAAAGTCCAAGGCACCCCAATCTATCTAATTTTCTCTCCCAATTTTATTCTATGACTTAAATTCGATCATAAATTCATCAAATCTTCACAATGTAATCTTGTCATAAACCTCATTGAGGTTTAGTATCGAACATGAATGTTCACTTTCGAACATAATTTTTCGAATTATAATCATGAGGATTAGCATGAATCACTCCCATTTTGATTTATTTGTCGTTGGCGGCGGAATTAACGGTACAGGTATTGCTGCCGATGCAGCTGGCCGTGGACTAAACGTTGGTCTATGCGAAATGGGAGACTTGGCTCATGCGACATCATCATCGAGTAGTAAGCTAATTCATGGTGGTTTACGTTATTTGGAACATTACGAATTCCGTTTGGTAAAAGAAGCACTAAACGAACGTGAAGTTCTGTTGAAAATTGCACCACATCTAGTGACACCAATGCGTTTTCAAATGCCTCATCGACCACACTTACGACCAGCTTGGCTTATTCGTATTGGTTTATTTTTATATGACTACTTAGGTAAACGAGAAACTCTACTAGGTTCAAAAGGCGTCAAATATGGCACAGACAGCCCACTTAAAACCGACATAACACAGGGTTTTGAATATTCAGACTGTTGGGTTGATGACGCTCGTTTAGTTGTTACTAATGCATTAAGCGCTCAAGAAAACGGCACTCAAATTTTTGCTCGCACACGCTGCACCAGTGCAAAACGAGTTAATGGTCAGTGGCTTATTAGCCTAGAAGACCAAATAACAAAAGAAAACCATAGTGTGACGGCAAAGGCTCTCGTAAATGCCGCTGGACCTTGGGTTTCATCTTTTATCGAAACAAAACTAGAACAGAAAGCGCCTTATGGAATTCGTATGATCAAAGGCAGTCACATTGTTGTCCCTAAACTTTACGAACATTCTAACGCCTTTATCATGCAAAATACGGACAAGCGCATCGTCTTTGCTATCCCATACCGTGAAAACTACACCCTTTTAGGCACAACCGATGTTGAATACAAAGGTGATCCAAACGACGTAGTGATCAACGATGAGGAAACCAACTACATACTAAATGTGGCTAATGATCACTTCAAGAAAGCACTTAAACCTGAAGATGTTGTGTGGAGTTATTCTGGTGTTCGCCCACTATTGGAAGATGAATCTTCTGATCCATCAGCTGTGACACGGGATTACACCTTACACCTCGATGATCAAGAAAACCAAGCTCCATTATTGAGCATCTTTGGTGGCAAAATCACCACCTACAGAAAACTCGCACTATCAGCCATGCGTAAGCTTGAACCTTATTTCGAAGATCTTGGTGAAGCTTGGACTCATAGTAAACCACTACCGGGTGGCGATTTGGGAATGTCTTTGGATGCTTTTGCTATCAAACTACAACAAGACTATTCGTTTATTAATGCAAGTCTTGCCCGTCGCTTTGCTCACAGTTACGGCACCTTAACTCACCTTTTGCTAAATAAAGCCAATTCAGAAAGCGATCTAGGACAACATTTTGGCAACAGCTTATATCAAGCTGAAGTAGATTATTTGATTACCCATGAATGGGCTAGAACAGCCGAAGATATTCTATGGCGTAGAACTAAACTCGGACTTGAATTCTCGACTGAACAAGTTGCAGTCCTAGAAAGTTATATTGATAATAAAACAGCATAGACAACATATCTAACTAGGTATTTTTCTTGTTTGAACAAGGCTTTTTAATCTGGCATTCAACGAAGCAAGAACTTTACTAAGTAAATACTATTAGCCTTCCTAAACCATTGTCTAGGAGGGCTTTTTTTGATCTACTAAAAAGACTAAAAAACTACCTTCCACAGGATAAGCACGAATGGACTTTGTATTTTACGATATTGCTCTTTGGGTTTATCTAGCTCTCTTTGCGGCGGCTTTTTTTGCTGGAGTGATTGATGCCATTGCAGGTGGAGGTGGGCTTATTACCGTACCTGTTTTATTAGCTGCAGGACTTTCACCAGCGGAAGCATTAGCAACTAACAAACTGCAAGGCTGTGCTGGCACTGTTTCAGCGTCTTATCATTTTATTAAGAAAGGTCAGGTGAAACTGTCTGATATGTGGTTAGCCATTGCTATGACTGCAGTTGGTGCAGTTTCTGGCACCTTACTAGTATCCTACTTAGACAGTGGACTACTATTAAAAGCAGTGCCGATTATCCTTATTGCTGTGGCTATTTTCTTTTTCTTTTTACCTAAGGTTCAACCTTATATTGCCAGTCGTTTCTCCCTGACCAACCTACAGTTTTCTTTAATTATTGGTACTAGTATTGGTTTTTATGATGGTTTAATTGGTCCAGGAACCGGTGCCTTCTTCTCCACAGCGTATCTTTGTTTTATGGGATTAACCGTTGTCTCAGCAACCGCCCATACCAAGGTGCTCAACGCGACAAGCAATCTAGCGTCTTTGGCTATGTTTGCTTTCAGTGGACACCTTGTTTGGGCATTAGGAATCGTGATGGGATTTGGTCAATGGTTTGGTGCACAAATTGGTTCACGCCTAGTCATTACCAAAGGCGCGAAATTAATTCGCCCTATGGTTATTGTGATGTGTCTGGCTATTTCAATAAAACTACTACTCGACAATTAGAGTAAGTCTTCAGGCTTAGTTAAGGTGTCTTCCGGTGAATATAAATAGCATTCACCGACCAGCCACTTCAATAACTGCTGGACAGGTTCTCGCTGTCTTTGCATTTCAGGACATGCAAACAGATAAACATAACCTTCATCTAAAATAGGTGAAAAAGGCACGACTAATCGCCCATGTTGAATATCATCCATCACCAGAGGCGTTCTGCCTAACGCTACACCTTGGCCAGCAATCGCGGCTTGCACAGCCAAATCACCACGATTAAAACTAATACCACGAGATGGCTTCACACCTTTTGCTTCGGCAAGTTGAAGCCATTTCTCCCATTCTGCATAAGGACTCGAAAAGCGCCACTCCGAGTCATCATTCAATAAAGGCACCTGTGATAACTGATTAGGTTCGCTCAAAGAACGCAATTCTACAAAAGCAGGACTACACACTGGAAAAACTTTATCCTTCATCAAAGGAATAATATGACCTTTAGAACCATGTACATGACTGTGAACAATTGCCACATCAATCCTATCCCGTTGAAAATTCACCTCCCTATCATTAGCCTGAATGCGTAACTGCAAATCAGGATAAGCCTCTTGTAAACTTCCTAACCTAGGAATCAACCATTTGGTTGCGAAGGAAGGCATCACAGAAACAGTCAAAATATTCGAAGTTTCATCTTCTTGCAGCTCAGATATCAATTCATTTATTTCGTGAAAACTATGATTTAGCTGAACAGCCAAACGCGCTCCCGCAACGGTCAACTCTAAACGCCGGTGATAACGAGCAAACAAGGTCAGCCCTAACCTTTCCTCTAACTGACGAATTTGCTGACTTACTGCACCTTGTGTCAAATGCATTTCTTGAGCGGCTTTGGTAAAGCTTAAATGACGGGCGGCAATGGCAAACGTCCCCAATCCAGCCAAAGGAATAGATTTCATAAAAAATTACCATAGGATGATGTGAGCTACTGCAAACAATAATTTTCTATTAAGAGCAGCGAGTAGCAAGATTTATAAAAAAGATCTAAATATCTCATAATTTTATGATTTTAAAGCTTATTCGACGAAAATCGACCATATTATACGAAAAACTACTCGGTTTACGTATAAATCAAAAATCAAAAAGTATTATCTTTCCAGTCTAAACACCATTTGGCATTAGGAAATCTAATTCAAGAAATCAATTTATATCGTTTGTAACCTAAAACCAAGAAGATAAAATGACTTCATCTCTTAGGTTGAACAGCGACCTAATATTTATTGATACAGCCCTATACTGTATTTCTTTTAAGACATGTCCCCACAGTCATGTTTTAAAGTGACTATTTCCATTCCCACAGAATGGCCGATAGTCACACGACTAGTTACTTTTGTTTAAGCCGGACTCTTGTCCGGCTTTTTTTTACTTAAAATATCCATAAAAAAACGGCGCCCCAAGGAGCACCGTTGTTTATTCGTTCTATTGCTTTTTTAAAGAGCTAAGAATTAAGCTGCTCTATCCTCAACTACACTCATATTTACGAGCTTTGCTTGTGCTAACTTTTCCATCAAGCGAACTACCTGACAGCTGTAGCCGTATTCATTGTCATACCAAACATAAAGGATCGCTTGATTACCACGAACTTTCGTTGACAACGAATCTAATATACCAGCCTGCTGAGAACCAATAAAATCAGAACTAACCGCATCCGCACCGTCACTGTAGCCAATCTGACCTGTTAGTTCAGCGCTGTTTGATGCGTTTTTTAAAAGCTGATTAATGTCTTCTGCTGAAGCCGCTGATTTTAAGTTTAGACTTAAGACAGCAATAGAAACATTTATCACAGGCACCCGGATCGCACTACCACTTAATTTACCTTCCAAAGAAGGAATAGCTTTTGAAACAGCTTTCGCGGCGCCAGTTTCTGTCATCACCATATTCATACCAGCAGCACGTCCACGACGATCACCTTTGTGAATATTATCAATTAAATTCTGATCATTTGTGTAAGCATGAACCGTTTCCACATGACCCGACTCAATACCGTATTTACTCTCAAGGACAGACAAAATAGGAGTAATTGCATTAGTAGTGCAAGATGCAGCAGAAATAATACGGTCATCATTGGTTACATCACTATCGTTAACACCAAAAACAATGTTTTTCATTTCTTTACCTGGTGCAGTCAATACAACACGACTAATGCCTGGACGGTTCAAATGCACACTTAAACCGTCACGATCACGCCAACGCCCCGTATTATCAACCAATAAGGCATTGTTGATTCCATGGGCTTGGTAATCAACTGTTTCAGGGTCTGAAGCATAAATCACTTTCACCGGCGAACCATTGATAATCAAGGTTTGATTCGCCTCATCCACTTTAACCAAGCCTTCGTACACACCATGCACTGAATCGTACTTCAGTAAGCTGGCACGCTTAGTTAAATCATTGTCACAGGCTTTACGAACAACAATTGCCGCTAACGCCATTCCCGGTGTTGTGTGACCTAAGGTACACATACGGCGAGCAAGCAAACGACCAATTCGACCAAAACCATATAAGACAACAGGAGTTTCAGCGCCATCATTAGGCTTGGCAGCCAATACGGAAGCGACATCAGCTTCAGCAACCAAAGACTCCAACTCAACAACAGTTTGAGTCACATCACTGGCTAATACCTGCTCTAACACTTGATAGACTTGATCAAGATCCAATTCAGGATGCTGATCAAAAGCCGCCATTAAACCAGTAACAGAATCAGCCATTAATGTATTTCCAGCCAATTCAACTTTCACTGATTTTTCACGCCCAAGTTTGCCCAAAAGAGGAATCATTGATTCCGCCTGTGCAAGTGTCTGTAACCAAGTATTTGTCATTATTTGCCCCCAAGAAAGACGCTGCTATATCAAAGTATGAACGCAGTTTAACGTCGAGAATAAACAAAAACAAATTGTAAGAAGACTACGAAAAACCTTTAAAAACCGGTATTTAGAGTATTTTTTTAGAGAAATAACGAAATAAAGAGAAAGGGTTAGAAACTTTACTACATAATCACAAGACTAAACTCACTTAGAGCATAAACATCGAGGTTATGTAGTAATTTGGCAACATAAACTGACAGTAACTTTCATAAATTATTTTACAAATGACGCTTTCTTTCCGCCAAAATGCCTAATAAACAAAAACTCCCGAAGACCAAGATAGGACGGTAAGCCAAATCGACATGCGTAATAGCCCAATAAATTAACGGCTGCCCCCACAAGGTCAACAAACCATAACCAAAGGTACACATCAGAATAAAAGCGCTGACTCTGGCAATAAATATCCAAGAAGACACCAGCCTCTTCAAATAGCCATTAATTTTATCACCATAAATAACCAAACAAGTAGCCACTAAAGCTAAAGAAATATCATAAAGATGAGGTTGGATGAAATACGCCAAACGAAGATTGAGATCAAAAATAAACATAAATAATTAACTACACGATCAATAAGGTGGAATGACTATTTTTTTCGAGATAAGGCTTCGACATCAATTTTTCCAGTATGATTTGCTACCCGTGGGCGCTCATCAACATACAAAATAGACACATCAAACGTACTATTATTTAGCTCAATTTTTGTGCCATCCTTAAATAACCAAGCAGCATGACCCAAACCATCAGCTAATTGGCCATCATTAGGTGTGCCGTATCTTTTTAGCAATAAATCACCTAATGCTTTACGCTTTTTATTACTTTGTACCACACCAGATAAAAGAGCTTGTTTTATATAACCAGAAGAGTTTGACAGCACAGTAGCATCTGTAACACCTAGAATCCCCTCAGGACCTAAACTATAACTCACTACACCATCTTTATAAGAAGGATAACTTTGTAGCCCCATTTCACTCAAATGCTTCTCTAATCTGGGCAAAGCTAAATTATTAAGTGGTAAACCAAAAAGCTTGGCACTAGCAGAAAGACGAGGCTTTGGACTATTTACTGTATTTGCGGACACCAGACCAACAAAAAGAGTGCTCATCATAAACACAAACAAAGCAAGTATACTTTTTCTCGTCATTAATCATTCCCTATTAAGTATAGTCATCCAGTTTAGCAGGCAAAAAGCATCGAACCTGATATATAATACAACACTATAAACTCCTTCAACTCAAGGAGCACTGAAACTTTATTTTCTGAGGTAATTTATGGCACTTGTTATTGGCATCACAGGCGTATCCGGGAGCGGAAAAAGCCGACTCTGTTCTCTTTTGGCAGAAGGCCAAGACGATAAGATAAGCATTCTTTGCCAAGACAGTTTCTACAATGGATGTGGCAGTATTGACCCAGATGTTTACAACTTTGATGACCTAAGCTCGCTAGACCTTGAAAGCCTAACACTTGCTATTCATAACTGTAAAAATAGACAAGAGCCTAATGAAATCCCAGTTTATGATCATTCTCAACATAAGCGTGTTGGTTACCGTAACCTAGACCCTACACACGTTGTTCTGGTAGAAGGCCACATGATGTTCCAGGACCCAGGAATTCGTGATGCCGTTGATTACCTACTATTTGTCGATACCGACATGGATATAGCTATTGTACGACGCTTAAAGCGTGATATTGCAGAACGTGGACGGGACGTAAATGAAGTAACCAGTCGCTACATGCGCCATGTTCGTCAAGCATCACTGAAAACAATCGATATTCGTAGCAAAGCTGACTTTATTATTCCAAATAATAAAAGCTTCACTAATGCAGCGAACTTACTACGTAACCACATCGATTACCTACTAAAAGAAAAAGGCGCCAAATAGGCGCCCTTTTTAGTTTTACTCTAGTTTTACCTCGTAAATCGCTTACTTCTTAATATCATCGAAGAAGCGTTTTACGCCATCAAACCAGCTTTTCTGTTTAGGCGAGTGATTCGTACCCTCCCCCATACTTTCAGACAATTCAGTGAACAGCTCTTTTTGACGAGCAGTAAGATTCACAGGTGTTTCAATAACCACCTTACAAATCAAATCACCTACTGGACCACCACGAACAGGTTTAACACCCTTACCGCGAAGACGGAACAATTTGCCCGTCTGGCATTCAGCCGTTACTTTCAAACGCACTCGACCATCTAATGTCGGCACATCGATTTCACCACCTAACGCTGCAGTAGTGAAACTAATTGGCACTTCACAGTATAAATTCGCACCATCACGTTCAAAAATGTTATGAGGTTTTACAGACACTTGAACGAACAAGTCACCCGCTGGGCCACCTTGAGCTCCAGCTTCACCTTCACCCGACAAACGAATACGATCACCAGTATCAACACCTGCAGGAATTTTAACATTAAGTGTTTTGTACTCTTGAGTACGGCCTTGACCATGGCAGTCTGGACATGGATCAGAAATAACCTGACCTTGACCATGACACTCTGGACACGCTTGCTGAACCGAGAAAAAACCTTGTGACATACGAACTTGGCCTGCGCCACCACATGTTCCACAGGTTTTCGGTGTTGAGCCTTTCTTTGCACCAGAACCGTCACATTTCTTACAGTTAGTCAGAGTTGGTATACGAATTTTTTCCTCGCACCCCCAAACCGCTTGTTCAAGGTCAAGCTCTAATGTGTAACGTAAATCGGATCCACGACGTGTTCGGCTTTGACCACCGCCACCGCCACCAAAAATGTCACCAAATACATCACCAAAAATATCACTAAAACCACCAGCACCAGCACCGCCGCCGTAACCACCACCCTGACCGTTAACACCTTCATGACCAAACCGGTCATAGGCTTCACGTTTGTCATCGGAAGACAAGATTTCATAGGCTTCAGCAAGCTCTTTGAACTTCTCAAGCGCTTCTGGATTGTCTGGGTTTTTATCTGGATGATACTTATTCGCTAAAGAGCGATAAGCCTTCTTGATGTCTTTTTTATCAGCGCCTTTGGCAACACCAAGAACATCGTAATAGTCTCTTTTACTCATTGCAGGAATTCCTGAATTAAAAAGCCTGAATTAAAAAGCCTGAATTGAAAAGTCTGAGTTTATAATATCTAAATTTATAAAATCTAATGGAACGTGCTTACTTATAAGCTTTGTATACAGCAAAGCACGGTGCTAAACCGTGCTTCCTGTAAACAGCCCCAATAAAGGGGCTATGAAATAAGGTTTAACGCTTATTTTTTATCGTCTTTTACTTCTTCGAATTCTGCATCTACAGCATCATCCTGAGATGAAGCTTGCTCACCTTCAGCAGGTTGTTCTGCACCAGCAGCTTCAGCTTCGGCATACATTTTCTGAGCCAAAGAGCCAGATGCTTGAGTCAACGCATTAGTTTTCTCTTCGATTTGCTCTTTGTCATTAGACGTTAATGCTTCTTCAAGTTCTGTGATAGCTGTTTCAATCGCTGTTTTCTCTTCTTCTGTTGCTTTATCGCCAGCATCAGTCAAAGTTTTACGCGTCGCGTGAATCATACCGTCAGCTGTGTTGCGAACTTGTACAAGCTCTTCAAACTTACGATCTTCTTCAGCATTTGCTTCAGCATCTTGAACCATTTTTTCAACTTCTTCGTCACTTAGACCAGAAGACGCTTTAATAACGATAGACTGTTCTTTACCTGTCGCTTTATCTTTCGCTGATACACTCAAGATACCGTTCGCATCGATATCGAAACTTACTTCGATTTGTGGCACACCACGTGGAGCAGGTGGAATATCAGCCAAGTCGAAACGACCTAGAGATTTATTCTGAGACGCTTGTTTACGTTCTCCTTGCAATGCGTGGATAGTTACTGCATTTTGGTTATCTTCTGCTGTAGAGAAAGTTTGTGATTTCTTCGTTGGGATCGTTGTATTTTTCTCGATCAACGCTGTCATCACGCCACCCATAGTCTCGATACCAAGAGACAAAGGCGTAACGTCTAGAAGAAGAACATCTTTTACATCACCAGCCAATACCGCACCTTGAATAGAAGCACCAATTGCTACCGCTTCATCAGGGTTAACGTCTTTACGTGGCTCTTTACCGAAGAATTCAGTTACTTTCGCTTGAACCAATGGCATACGTGTTTGACCACCAACCAAGATAACTTCGTCGATATCAGAAGCAGACAAATCTGCATCTTTTAATGCTTGACGGCAAGGCTCAAGAGACTTAATAACAAGCTCTTCAACCAAAGACTCCAACTTAGAACGAGTCAATTTAACATTCAAGTGTTTAGGGCCAGTTGCATCCGCTGTGATGTAAGGCAAGTTAACTTCAGTTTGAGTAGAAGATGACAATTCTACTTTCGCTTTTTCACCCGCTTCTTTCAAACGCTGTAGTGCTAGTGGATCACTGTGCAAATCAATACCAGACTGTTTTTTGAATTCAGCTGCTAGGTATTCGATTACACGCATGTCGAAATCTTCACCACCTAGGAAAGTATCACCGTTTGTAGACAATACTTCGAATTGCTTCTCACCATCAACATCAGCGATTTCGATGATAGAAATATCGAACGTACCACCACCAAGGTCATAAACCGCGATAGTAGAGTCACCAGCATTTTTGTCTAGGCCGTAAGCCAAGGCAGCCGCTGTTGGCTCGTTGATGATACGCTTAACTTCAAGACCGGCAATTTTACCCGCATCTTTTGTTGCTTGACGCTGAGAGTCATTGAAGTAAGCAGGAACCGTGATAACCGCTTCTGTCACTGGTTCACCTAAGAAATCTTCCGCTGTTTTCTTCATTTTCTTCAGAATTTCAGCAGATACTTGTGGTGGCGCTTTTTTCTCGCCTTTTACTTCAACCCAAGCATCACCGTTTTCTGCAGCAATAATTTTGTAAGGCACCATAGAGATGTCTTTTTGAACAACATCATCTTTAAAGCGACGACCAATCAAACGCTTAACAGCGAAGATTGTGTTCGTTGGGTTAGTAACAGCCTGACGTTTTGCAGACTGACCAATTAAAATTTCGCCATCTTCTGTGTAAGCAACAATAGATGGTGTGGTGCGATCACCTTCTGCGTTTTCAATAACACGAGCTTTCTCGCCATCTAAAACAGCAACACAAGAGTTCGTTGTACCTAAATCAATACCAATGATTCTACCCATGGTTTGTATCTCCAATATATTCGTTTGTTACGTTGATAGTTCTGTATTTGGGTACGCTTCTGAGTATTTCAAGCGTCTACTGTCAAAAAAATGACAGTTACTTAAGCTGCGCTTGAAACCACGACCATTGCAGGGCGCAATAAGCGACCTTGAAGCGTGTAACCCTTCTGTACTACATCCATTACCGTGTTCGGTTCTAATTCTGGATTTGGTACCATAGTCATCGCTTGGTGCAACTCAGGGTTGAAAGGTTCACCGTGTGGGTCAACCACTTTCACTTCGAAACGCGCTAGGGTTTCAAGTAAATCTTTTAGTGTTAGCTCGACACCTTCACGAACAAGATCAGCTTCGCCTGTTGCTGGCGTGGATGCTAAAGCTCGCTCTAGGTTATCTGCAACACCAACAATAGACTTGGCGAATTTTTCAATACCAAATTTGTGCGCTTTTTCAACATCTTGCTCAGCACGACGACGAACATTTTGTGCGTCAGCGTGGGCACGAAGTGCTGCTTCTTTATATTGAGCAACCTCTTCTAATGCTTTCGCAAGCTCATCATTTTCAGTAACTTCTTCTAGTAGCTCTGCTTCAGGCTCTAAAAGCTCTTCTACTGCTTCGTTTTGCGTTTCGCTTTTCAAATCTGGCTCCGTTTCTAGGTTAGGATCTTTTTGCTGCTCACTCATCTTTTACTCCAAATAACAGAAACAATTCATTCTCTGTGGTGGTTATATGGGGTCAGCTTTTTACCTTTCAACAGTAAAACCGCATTAATTTCATGGGAATTAAATATGTTAACGACACTTGTCAAAAAACAACCAAATACTGTATAAATAACCATATGTATTTTTTCTTTCTTGAGGCCCTCTATGCTGACTAGCATCGCTATTTCCAATTTCGCCATTGTTGAAGCGTTAGAACTTGAGTTTAAACAAGGCATGACTGTTATTTCAGGTGAAACCGGTGCGGGTAAATCCATCATGGTGGACGCCCTATCGCTTTGCTTAGGTGATCGCACCGACGCCTCTGTTGTAAGACATGGAGAGAAAAAAGCAGACATCAGCGCAAGCTTTGACATTCAATTGCATCCACATGTACATAAATGGCTTGAAGAAAGAGACTTAGAACATGATCAGCATTGCATATTACGCCGTGTGATAAGTAAAGAAGGTCGATCAAAGGCCTATATCAACGGCCGCCCTTGTACATTAAATGATTTAAAAGAAGTGGGCAGTCAATTAGTCGATATTCATGGGCAGCATGAACATCAGTCATTACTTAAGAAAAATGCCCAAAGACAGCAAGTTGATGATTATGGACAGCTTACCGACCTAACCAAAAAAGTCAGCGCACAACATGCAACTTGGCGACAATTAAAAGAAGAACTCTCTGCCCAGCAGAATCGATCTTCTGAACAAAACGCTAAAATCCAACTCTTGTCTTATCAAGCACAAGAGCTGCAACGGTTAGATTTAAAAGAAGGTGAGATAGAGACACTGGAAACAGAACAGACGTTTTTGTCTAACATTGCCGACTCCCAATTCAAAGCGTACCAAGCCAGTAATATTTTAATCGACAGCGACGAAGGCAATGTTTGCTCATTGCTTCATCAAGCATTAAATAATGCAAGCCAAATTCGTCCAGCAACAAAAGAATTAGAAAGCGCATTAGAAATGATGAACGCAGCACTGATTCAAGCCCAAGAGGCTGCAGACAGCCTCCATCATTATCAAGATACCTTAGAACAAAACCCAGAGCGCCTTACAGATATAGAACAACGCTTATCAGATATTTACGAAACAGCTCGTAAACACAGAGTTCTTCCAGAAGCTTTAATTTCGCTAAGAGAAAACGTTGAAGCAGAGTTAGCAACTCTACAAGGGAGCGATGAAAGCCTAGAATCGTTGAAAGAGAAGGAAGAACAAGCCTATGAAAAACTTACAGCACTTGCTACAACTCTGACAGAAAAACGCATCATAGCCAAAGATGCTCTTGCACAAAAAGTAGAAGAGCAGATTCATGGCCTCGGCATGCCATACGCACGCTTCTTTATTCAGTGCCAACCATTGAATCAAGTTACGGCGAATGGTTTTGAAGATATTGAGTATATGATTGCTTCAAACCCAGGCCAACCTGCTCAACCACTGCGTAAAGTAGCATCAGGTGGTGAACTTTCTCGTATTAGTTTGGGCATCCAAGTGGTTACAGCGCACACATCAATTATCCCGACATTGGTATTCGATGAAGTTGATGTGGGTATTAGTGGTGGTATTGCTGAAGTTGTCGGACGCATGTTGCGCTCGGTTGGGAAACGCGGCCAAGTATTCTGTGTAACCCATCTAGCTCAGGTTGCTGCACAAGGCAATCAACATTTACGTGTTAGTAAAAACATTTCCGACGAAGCAACCTCTTCACAAGTAGATCTGCTCAAGGATCAAGATCGTACACAAGAAATTGCACGCTTACTTGGAGGGCTAGAACTTACAGAACAGACTCTTGCTCACGCTAGAGAAATGCTTGGTAATGTACAGCTTCAATAACCCACAATAAAACACTAAAAAAAGAGGTTAAGCGTCAGCTCAACCTCTTCTTTAATAAGACAACCCATCTATCAAACAAGTCGCCTTATAAACACAATACTCTTTAGAGAACAACGTCACTCAAAGTAGATGCTTATTTTTTCTTCGGACGTACATACAAGATCAAGCTATGGTCTTCGATTTCAAAACCATGCTCTTCAGCAATTTCATGCTGACGTTTTTCAATAATAGGATCAACAAACTCAATCACGTTACCACTTTCTAAACAAATCATATGGTCGTGATGGTCACCTTTCGCCAGTTCAAAAACTGCTGTGCCTGCCTCAAAGTGATGACGCTGAACCAGACCAGCGGTTTCAAATTGAGTTAATACGCGATAAACGGTCGCCAAACCTACATCTTCCCCTTGATCAAGCAGCGTACGATAAACATCGTCCGCACTCATATGACGGTCGCCTGCACCTTCAAGGATCTGTAAAATTTTCACTCGAGGTAAAGTTACCTTAAGCCCAGCTTTCTTTAGCTCTTGATTTTCGCTAGTCATGAGTCATTCTCTATTCGTTCTTGTTGATAATTACTTTATCATAAGCATACCAGAGTAAGGATAATACAAATGAAAAAATCAGTTTTTATACTATGCGCCGCACTTTCACTTAGCGCATGCAGTTTATTTCCACCTCCGTACAAGGTTCCAGTTACACAAGGTAACCTTATAACAAAGGAACAGCTATCTCAGTTACAAGTTGGTATGTCTGAATCTCAGGTCACTTACCTATTAGGGACTCCAATGGTAAAAGACACCTTTAAACCAAACGAATGGCATTACTTATATACTGCTCGTAACGCAACACCAGACACCAAAACAAGTGATGTAAACAACCTAACACTAATTTTTAGTGAAGGCGTTTTAACACAAATTAAAAACAACTAATCTTTAGCTGTTTTTTGCTGCACGATTGGCCCTAGCTTGTTTAGGGTCAACGAGCAGCTCACGGTACAATTCAACTCGCTCACCTTCTTTTAAGACTTGCTCTTCTGGGTTTCGTACCGATTTACCAAAGATGCCAACTTTTACCGTTTCCAAATCCACATCAGGAAAGAAAACATTAATATTAGAACGACGTACCGCATCACGCACGGTACAACCTGCTTCAACTTCTAATGCAACAATTTTTTGCTTCTCTGGCAAAGCATAAGCCACTTCTACTCTCATACTACTCACCGTACACTACTTTTGCTCGTTTGCTAAAAGAATCCACCATAGTATTCGCAATTTGACTAAACACACCGCCAAACGCAAATTTCAACATTCCACTTAACTCAAAATCGATAGACAAGGCAACTTTACAACTTGTTGGCGATAGTTCAGTAAAGGTCCATACGCCATGCAAACGCTTAAAAGGCCCTTTTACCAACGTCATTTCTATTCGATTAAAATCTTCCAAGAAATTCTTAGTTGTAAAAGATTGAGTCATTGGTCCTTTTCCAACCACCAAGGATGCAACAAGCTCCGTTGGTGTTTTTGAAATCAAAGTAGAGTCTAAACAACCAGGTAAAAACTCTGGGTAACCATTAACATCGTTTACCAAGGCAAACATTTGCTCACAACTGTAATTAACATGAGCAAAGCGCTCTATATTACTCAAACTAAGCTCCCATCCAACCAGCAATAGTAATCACGATCATTGCTGGGATACTGATATATTTCAGTGTTTTATACCACCACTGAAAATGGCTTAACTGCTTTGTAATCATTTCATTCTGCAGCATAGAATGCGGAATAAACCAAGCAACTAAAATCGATAATAAAATCGCCCCTAATGGCAAAAGCACTAAAGACGTAAAAGCATCCAGTAATTCAAAGAAATTCAAATCGAATATAAGTTTACTATCCCAATGATTAAAAGATAACAACACAGCAATACCAATAAACCAAACCGCTAACCCGGTCAAAAATGCCGCCTTGATTCGCGCCATATAAAATTTCTCATGTAGCCAAGCGACAAACAACTCTAACATTGATATGGCTGAGGTTAACGCGGCAACAACCAATAATATAAAGAACACACTTGCAAAAAATTGACCGCCCAGTAAATTACCAAAGATAATAGGCAAAGACACAAAGGTTAAACTTGGACCGGCTTCCACATCAATCTGAGACACAAACACTAGCGGAAAAATCACTAATCCAGCAAGTAAAGCCACCAATAAATCCACACCCACCACAATGCTACATGCTCTGGCAATAGACATACGCTTGTTAATATAGGCTCCGTAGGCAAACATCGCCCCCATACCGACACTTAAACTAAACAAAGCAAGACTGACCGCAGCCAACACCACATCAAACGTAATATCTTGCCAAGCCCAATGAAACATAAACCTCAACGTAGCAGGCATATCGCCAACAGTCATTGAATAAGCAGCCAATAAGCCTAAGGTCACAACAAGAATAGGTAATAGGAAACGCACTACCGCAGACAGACCACGAGTCACAGATTGGCCAACGGTTATAACCACCAGCACCATAAATACAGAATGCCATAACAGCATTTCAGTCGGCTCATTCAATAAATCATTAAACATGTTGGATGCACCAACTTGATCTAGACCTTGAAAATCACCGGACACAGCTCGTTCTAGATACGCTAGAGCCCAACCTGCAATCACACTATAAAAAGCTAGAATCAAAAAACCAGTCACACCAGCTAACCAAGGTACAAATACCCAAGCTGGGTGCACAATGCGGCGCTCACTCAAATCATTAACCGTATCAATAGGGTTAGAACGAACCGTACGCCCTAAAGCCACTTCCGCCATCAACACAGGCAAACCAACCAATAACAAACACAAGCAGTAAACAAGTAAAAATGCACCGCCTCCATTTTGTCCAAGCACATAAGGAAACTTCCAAATATTCCCCAATCCAACAGCAGATCCACTAGCGGCAAAAATAAATATCCACGGACTAGACCAGATACCTTGTAAACATCGACTTTCAGGCATAAATTAAGCTCTAAATAACAATAGGTGTTTAAAGGGTAGGGAGAAAACACAAACGTGGCCACACATCCGCAACGCCTAACCTAACAAATAAGTAACAGGTATGAATTTTCTTACATTCGAGCTCATACCTCAAGAAAAGCATAGGTTTTTACCTCTATCGACCGTATAATTTCACACTATGAGTAAAGTAAAGAAAAAATCCAACAGCACGGGCACTATCGCGCTTAATAAACGTGCAAAGTACGACTATTTTGTTGATCAGAAGTTCGAAGCAGGACTTGTCCTTTCGGGTTGGGAAGTAAAAAGCCTACGCGAAGGCAAAGCACAACTTGTCGATTCTTTTGTTATCATCCACCAAAACGAAGCTTGGCTTGTCGGTGCGCGTATTACACCGTTACTAAGCGCCTCAACACATGTTGTCTGTGAACCTATGCGTCAGCGTAAATTGCTGTTAAATCGCAAAGAGCTTGAGAAAATCATTCAAGTCACAGAACAAAAGGGCAAAACCTGTGCAGCCATGGCGCTGTATTGGAAAGGCAATAAGATCAAATGTGAAGTGGCATTGGTAACAGGTAAGAAAGATCACGACAAACGTGATTCTGAACGCGATCGTGATTGGTCAAGAGATAAAGAACGATTAATGAAACACAGCGTTTAAAACGTGTTATCTCTAGCGTAAGCACATTGTTTCCGTTAGAATTGAGTTACTTTTTGGGGGCGACATGGTTTCGACGTCGGTTACAAACCCAAAGGTGCATGTCGAGAGTGATGCGTGATCTCGTTAATCCCCCGCATCAATTTTATAGTCGCAAACGACGAAAACTACGCTTTAGCAGCCTAAACCGCTGCTAGTGTGCTGTACTCAGGTTGCTTGTAGCCAGAGATTCTACAGTATCATAAATTACAAGATGCTAACCGATGCCCCGCCTAGGGATAAGGTTCTAAGACTAAGTAGGCTCGCCATTAACACCCTGTCCTTCGGGCGGTTCGTGGTCAAATAATAGAAGTGACTATGCATGTAGAGCCGATGGCAGAGGACTGACGGACGGGGGTTCGATCCCCCCCGCCTCCACCAATAATACGGTTGTCTTTTAGAGAGTTTGCACTTTGAAAGGGAACTGGATGCACGTATGAAGCATCACATAAATAACCACCTTAGGGTGGTTTTTTTATGCCTGCCGTTTAATTCAAACAACTATTTACCGTGAAAAGAGAAGTAATCCTCTGCTTCTTGTCTGCCCATGTATTTCCCAAGGGTTTTCAGCGGCACTTTGCGCAAATCAACAACAATTAAACCGTCTAATGTGTCATGAAACGCAGGATCAACATTGAAACAAACCAACTTGCCATTCATTTTCAAATATTGACGCAATAAGACAGGAAGGCCTTTACCTTGTTCCATACGAGACAATATTTTTGACAGTAGCTCAACACTGGCCAGCGCAGACAACAAATTCGGTTGCCAGAATTCCGATCCTCTTTTACGCAACGGCGTAGAGGCATTTACCAGCTGTGCTTTTTCTTGATCATAGTGATGTAAAGACAAGGTCTGAGCCATTAGCTGTCGAGCATTTTCACTGTAGTCATTACTGATGCTAACAGGGCCGAAAAGGTGAGTGTATTTAGGGTGTCGTGACATCAATGCCGCAATGCCTTTCCACAACATAAGTAAAGAATTTAAGTTCCTCTGATATGCTTCAGCCACCACAGAGCGCCCTACTTCAATACTATTGTCTAAGGTGTCTAAAAAAGCCTGATCGTAATGAAATAAACTGCGGGAATACAAACCATCTAAACCACGTTCTTGTAATAATTTATCAACAAAACCCAAACGGTAAGCACCCACTATTTGCTTGTCTTCTTTATGCCAAACAAACAACTGCTGGTAATACTCGTCATATTGATCAATATCGCAAGCTAAACCACTGCCTTCACCAACCCCTCGGAAACTCTCTTCACGAATACGACCAATTTCCTGCATTAGATAAGGAATTGCTGTAGTCGGTGTACAGTAAACGGAAAAAGGACCTTGCTCTAACAATAAAGCGTCCATTGGCAACTGAGCCAACTCGCTCATCAGTTGTTCTGTCTCAATGGGAGCAATGATCGGTTGATTGGTGTTTTGAGAGGACGACTTTTGCACTTGTTCATGGTCTGGGCTCATCAAATAGGTATTGAGCCTAAGGTAATTCACCAAGTCTTTTTCTTCATCAAAGTTTTTTAGTTCAGAAAAAGGAATGGCGTTACCAATAGAAAGCGCAATATTTTTAGACTGTTTGTTTAGTAGCTCTTTCCCAAGTAACGCCGTGCGTAATAAAGGATGCACACGCCCAGCTTGATAAAATAAAGCACTGTTCTTGCCATCAACAAAAATAGGAACCGTCGTCGCTTGACTACGATTGATAAATTTCGCTACCGAATTACGCCATTCGACATCAGCCAATACTTTGCTGCCTTTTGGGTAAGTCGATACTTCACCAGCAGGAAACAAAACCAATAAGCCACCATCTGCTAAATGCTGGTTTGCTTCACGAATTGCCAAACTGTTGGTTTTTCGTGCTTTTTCTCCACCAAAAACATTAACGCCGATAAAAAGATCGCTAATCTCAGGAAGGCGTTTCAACATTTCATTTGCCAACACTTTGACGTCTTGACGAACGGAAGCTAGCATATCTGCGACGATCACCCCTTCAATAGCTCCTAATGGGTGATTCGCCACGATAACAACTGGACCTTCTTTGGGAATATTATCCAAAGATCCGGTAGCAATGCTGTATTCCACGTTCAGAGCTTTCAAGGTGTAGTTCATAAACTCAAAAGTGGATGTAGTTTCAGGGCGCTGTTGGTAAAAACCGTCTAACTTGCTCAGCCCTGTCATCCACTCTAAAAAGCGTTCTCCTATACCAAACGGCGTAACTCTTGGTAAACGAAAAGGACTTTCGATCATAAAGTGTTCTCTTTCTTAAAAATGACGCCATACAACTTGCTTAATGTCCCTGTTTCATCTTTTAAATCGCGCAGTGAAAGGAAAACTGCAGACAACCAAACCAAACACGCCATACCAAACAATAAACCACCGTCGTAACCAACAATCTCGCCGACTTCATTGAACTCGGGCATGATGACGCCAAGCGGTGTGAATAGGTGAAAAATAATTGCGCCAGACATGACGCCAACAGCCATCAAAGCACCAAGGCCGTGAAAACGTGAGAAAAGTAAAACCGTTGCAATAAGCTCTGCTGTACCAATGACGTAGGCACCATAATCAGCAAATAAAGTAAGGCCAGACCATTCACCTAATGTTCCAAATATATAATTTGTTTCATATGAGCCGGTAAATTTGAAGAACAACGATTGTACAAATACAAATCCGATAAAAATTGCTGGGATATGCTTCATTGGTTTAAATGTCATTGGAATAACCTCTATTTAGTAATTAGTTTTGGCCAGTTTTTGTCGGCTTGCTGAATGTGTAATGCTCGATCAGCATCCCATTTCATTTTGACATCTTTACTGTAGTTTAGATAAAGCTTACCGTCGACAACCGCCCACTGATGCGGGTCTGAAGACGCAAAATCATTCTGATCGGAAATTGCCCAAGCACAATATCCACCGTACTGTGGTGCGTATTTTTCTGGATCTGCATTAAACATATCTAGATGCTTTTTAGATGCAAAAAACCAGTCTGCACCTTGGTATTCCGTTTGAAATTCAGAGCTACCTTTAATTGGTTGATTATCCGTAAAGTAGGCTACCGTGTCATAACCACTTACGGCTTTATTGCTAAAAAATCCTGTATATATTGAATCTGCAGCGTAGCCAAAATGACTTACAAAAAGCAGTGTTACTGCCAATATCGTTTTCATACTTCTCTCCTAAAATGATCAGTAAAAAATGCGGTCTAAATTGACGGTCTAGACCGGTAAAGCAACTGCATTTCGATTGGGTAATTTATGCGCACCTTGTAACAAGGCTTCCATTGTTAATTTTATACACGGAGAGCCCGCAACATAGCGCATTTCTTGTTCTTTATGCGTCACAATAATATGAGTAAAACTAACGGTTTCAGCGTCTTCACGATGCATACACACGGACTTATGAGATTCTTCAGAATGATGTTGCCTATGAAACGCTAATAAAGAACGTTGAGTCGGTTTCTCACCAACAATCTTTTGATAAGCCAGCTGACGACTTGCCGTCACTTGAGGTAAATCAACACCAGACGAAAACAAAGGAGAATCTGTTGGGTGTATAAAAGACTCTAAACCATTCCACTCTAACGCCATAACTTGGCTCTGTTTATTGAGCAGATTTAAGTCAAATGCTAACAAAATAAAAGGTGCGAACTGTGGCAAGGTTAAACGTTGAAAAGCATCACAAACACCATCAACACTGACTTCTTTTGATAAATGTTTTAACAATAACCCGCGACTAAATAAAGCGCCTTTCGGGTTATCGAATTGGTAATTATTTAATAAACATAAAGCCACACCCTGTTCGTTAACACTGATCCAACTGCCCTGTCCAACTGGATCAATCGGCATCAAGACCTTCACTCCATCCATTTCCTGGATACGGGGCGGTAGAGCTTGTGTACGCGTTTTCTGCTCATCACGATTAAAAAAAACTTGATAGCCTTTTTTATCAATTAACCAAGAAACAGAGCACATGGTTATTGACCTCTCAAATAAGAAAGCGTGTTTGGTGCAAAACCAAAGGAATCACTCGCTTCCAAATCCAATAAACTAATGGTCACTTTTGCCATAGCGAAATGATGATTCGCATGCAGAGCAACAAACGTCAGTTCACGTTCTAATGTTGACGCCATAGAATAAGCTTGTGTTTTTGTCATAGATACTTCGGTCAAAATATTCACAGGAGCAATTAACTCAGCGCGATTCATCTGCTCTAACCAATGAATCAAATGCTCTATTTCTTTGATCGCTGCCTCACGAGATTTTTCCACCGCGTGCCCACGTCGTCTAAAGTTGTAATCAATTACCTTGCCATTAGCTAAGTTAATGGCATGAAATAGATCCAATAAATGCCGAAAGTGCTCACCAATAGTACTGGTAATATGTGGAGCTGCCGCCCAGTTATATTGGTCATCACTCAAGGATTTCAGACATTCATTACCTTGCTCTAAGGCTTCAATACAGCCTAGAGAAACAGCTAACGCTCGGCCTTGAGGCTCATTGTCTGCTGTTTCTTTTATAATTGAAAACATACCCATTATTCTCTTTGGTCATTAATATAAGTTGATACATTGTCTCTCAGTTGCCATCACCGTCTTGGCTTAGTCCGTGCCTGGATATTGTTCCGTTAAGTTTTTTCTTCACGCCAAGCAGCTAAAAGGCTGCCAATTGAAGGCGGCACATGACCACGTTTTTTCTGCTTCGCACCAATCGCGTACAACAGCCTATATTGTGTTAGTAAAGTTCCGAATATAGTTTTAAGAGGGGTATTCCTATCCCAAATATGCGCGGCTTCACTGCTCGCACCATTCAGCTCTAAAATAGTGAATTTCTCGCCTTTCATAAAGTCGTGAAGATTGTCGAATTTAATATCTAAACGTCCATAGTGATAACCATCTACATCATGAAGAATCTCATCAAGTTTTTGCGTTAACTCTGTGGTGATATATTGATTTCCGTCACGAAAAATAGAGCCGCGACTATGGCTGCCAGCAAAAGCAAGCTGAAACTCTTCGTCTTTTTCAGGCACCCAATCTAATTTGTCAGTATGACGTGGAAAATATAAGTGACTAAGCTGACCTGCGCGTGGTGAAAGCTCAATAAGCTCCTTTAAAGTATGCTGTCCATCACCAATAACTGACGGTGCATATTTCAACGTAATTGAGATAATCTTGCCTCGTGACTCTCCTGGATTACGCACATAAAATACGCCTGCTTCCGCTTGATAAGGCGCTTTTTCTTGTAATAGAAAGCGGGCATCAAAAGGAAAGTCATTAATGTATTGCTCTAATTGCGTTTTACTTTTAAGCAATTTTACACCCACACCTCGACAGCCTAAATCTGGTTTTGCCACCAATGGAAAGTCTAATGACAAGCTCCCCATCGCAGTTAATGCCATCTGAGTTTGGCTTTCTAACGAGCCATAGTTTTTAGTAAGCGTGGTAAAAGGCGAAATCCAAGGTTTAGCAACAGAACCAGCCAAACTCATAATGTCATGTTTTGACTCACCCACCATTCCGCTCAGTTTAATACTTGGATTTACCACAAGTGGTAAACGTAGATCACGGTAAAACATGCCTTGAAGCAAGCTTTGTAAAACAACAGGTGTATAAAAAAACCAAGCAGGAAGAAACTCATAAGGCGAAATACTACGTTTAGTATCCGCTTCTAATACTGGCATTCCTGCATTAATTTTATTAGCTGGGATTAAATGAACATCAGATATCGAACTCATGAAAGACCTTTTGATAATGATTTGTTAACTAAACGATTGGCAATAAACAAAATGCCAACCGCAATAGGAATAAGAACCCATTGGTACTGAGACGCTTGCAACCAAGCAAGGCTACCTAAGTAATAAATGGTCGAAAAAATAATCATAGTCCATAGCGCTGTAGCCAAAAGAACCACAAACAAAAAGAAGGGCAATGGAATGGCAAAGAAGCCACTTAACGTAAATCCAATCGTACGTAACCCAGGTACAAACCGAATAACAAAAAGATTAATGAAGGCACCTTTATGTAGACGCGTTCGCAATACTTTAAAATAGCGGTTAGTTAATGCCTTGTAGCGTAAATAACGACTTCTTCGACCTAAATGACCTAAAAAATATAAGCCAAGATCACCACTTGCGATACCAACAAAAATGGCTAACAAGGCAACAGAAGGCTGCATGTTTCCCTGTGCTGCTAACGAGCCTGCCGTTACGATTGCTAAGTCTTCTGATAAATAAGACAGCAATACAATGCCAGAGAACAGCAATAAAACACTTGAGGCACTCTCAGAAACAAGAAAGGCTTGTAGTTCAACGATCAATATAGATCCTTTAATTAAAATAAACTTTGAAGCCTTGTTTCTTCTGAATAGTTATCCATCCGAATATCAAAACAACCTAAAAGCGCTCAATTTATATATGTATAAAAGCAGCAGTTTACGTATTTCCCATAAGTTCTATAAGGTTAGTCGCACAAAAATAACTATTTATTACAGTTACCTTCAAAAAAATTAGATGTTATTCACTATATCAACATTTTCTGCACATTTTTCTATCAATATATGACTGACTGTAAACACTCACCCTGCTAAGTAGACAGTAAATACCTAAAGAGTTTCCTCAAATAACGAAGCTTTTTGAATAGAAGTCGAAAGGGCTTACAAGAATCATTTATAATGAGCGAATTTATTCTCTAAATAATGAATGATAAGAGGTGACAAACAAATACAAATTAATCGAGCGACCTCCGACTAAAAATACGGAACTTTTTTTTGTATTTAAACTCTTACTTGTCATTATTTAGTCGCTTAATTTATGATATTTTTCCGATGTTTGTGGTTTTAGACTATTGATTCCATTGGTAAACAGCTATGCTTGTCACCAAACGGCCTTATCTGCTTTAAAGCTTAATCATAATGAACAAACCTCATATTGAGACCGCTTGTTAGGATAACAATCATGCTCGTATACAACATTTATTCTATACCTCCGTTAACTAGAAAGGAGTTTTTCCATTGAGCTCACTGATCTGGCTACCTTTTCTTCCTTTGTTAGGTACATTAGTTCCACTTCTCACTGCTCGCTTTAGTCGTACTGCTTGTGCGTTTATGACGGCTGGATTACCGGCATTAACCTTATTTTTAATACTTTCCAATGCTGGTGATATTTTCTTAGGTGAACGTTTTCAAGCTGCCATCCCTTGGATTCCTGCAATTGGTCTAGAACTGGCCTTCCGTTTAGATGGATTAGCCTTGTTATTCTCAATTCTAATTTTAGGAATTGGCTTACTGGTTATTCTGTACGCTCGTTATTATCTTTCAGCCAAAGATTCAATTGGCAAATTTTACGCTTATCTAATCTTATTCATGTTTGCCATGCTAGGCGTAGTGTTATCAGATAACTTAATTCAGCTTTGGTTCTTTTGGGAATTAACCAGTATTAGCTCATTCCTATTGATCAGCTTTTGGGGACATAAAGCCGATGCTCGAAAAGGTGCCAGAATGGCCCTTACTATTACCGGCGCCGGCGGCTTGGCATTGTTAGCCGGCTTACTTATTTTAGGTAATACTGTCGGCAGTTTCAGTCTCCAAGATATTTTAGATAGCGGACCTTTCATTAAGGACAGTGCTAACTACCCAGTTATTGTTGTGTTAATTCTACTTGGTGCTTTTACTAAGTCAGCACAATTTCCTTTCCACTTTTGGCTACCAAATGCTATGGCAGCACCGACACCGGTTAGTGCCTACTTACACTCTGCAACTATGGTGAAAGCGGGCATATTCCTAATGGCGCGTTTTTATCCGGCATTAGCCGATACAGATTTGTGGTTCCTAATTGTTAGCTTGACTGGTCTCGCAACTTTTTTAATGGGCGCCTATATCGCGTTATTTCAACATGATTTAAAAGGGCTTTTAGCCAACTCCACCATTAGTCATTTGGGTCTCATTACGTTATTACTGGGTATGGGGACAGATCTTGCTGCAGTAGCTGCCATCTTCCACATTATTAACCACGCTATTTTTAAAGCATCATTATTTATGGCCGCGGGGATTATTGATCACGAATCAGGGTCACGCGATATGCGCCAGTTGAACGGCCTATGGAAATACATGCCCTACACTGCAACTCTCGCCATGGTGGCTTCGGCTTCGATGGCTGGCGTACCATTAATGAATGGTTTCCTATCAAAGGAGATGTTCTTCACAGAAACACTCCACCAAGCATCTTTAGGTTCTTTGTCTTGGCTTATACCTGTATTAGCGACCTTAGGGGGCGTTTTTGCTGTAGCTTATTCCACACGTTTTATTCACGATGTGTTCTTTAACGGTGAGCCAATTAATTTACCGAAAACACCTCATGAACCACCACGTTATATGCGCGTTCCAGTAGAAATATTAGTCGCGCTTTGTTTGTTGGTCGGTATCTTCCCTAGCTTTATGGTTGGTGATCTTTTATTTGCGGCGGCAAGTGCGACTTTAAATACTCAAGCTCCGAGTTACAGCTTGGCAATTTGGCATGGCTTCAACTTTCCATTACTGATGAGTGTTATTGCCCTAATTGGTGGATTGGTAATGTATCAAAACCGATCTCATCTATTTAAGTTCCAAGCTCAATTCCCAAAGAGTGATCCTAAATTGGTGTTTGAAGGCGTTATTCAATCTATTGCTAGCAAAGCAGGTCGTATTATTGCCTTTACTGAAAACAGTTCGTTGCAACGTTATATTTTCTTCACTTTAGGTCTTGCGGCTGTGATGACAGCCTCATCTTTGCTTAATTTGAACGCAACGGCAGGACAGCGTCCAGAAATTCCAGTGGATGCCTTATCCATTACAGGGGCAGTTTTATTGAGTATTTCTGCTCTCGCGACTGTTTTATGGCATAGAAGACGTGTTGTCGCCCTGATTACTTTATCTGTAGTTGGTTTGATCGTCTCTTTGGCTTTTGCCCAGTTCTCTGCACCAGATTTAGCTTTAACTCAGCTATCTGTCGAAGTGGTTACCGTTATTTTGCTGATTTTAGCATTGTTTTTCTTACCACAAAAAACACCAAAGGAATCTTCTCCTCGTCGTGTTGTTCGTGATTTAAGCTTAGCGTCATTAATAGGTGGCGTTATAGGTACCATCTGTTATGCCTTAATGACACGACCACTTGATACGATTTCTACCTTCTTCACAGAAAACAGTAAAACAGGCGGCGGCGGCACAAATGTTGTTAATGTAATTTTGGTCGATTTTCGTGGTTTTGATACTCTCGGTGAAATCACTGTATTAGGTATTGCTGCATTAGGTATTTATAAATTAATCGCTCGAATGCGTTTGTTTATGCCATCTAGTGACGGCAACGGTCTTGCTTGGTCTGAAGACAGATACCCAATTTTATTAGCTGTCATTTCTCAAAGTTTGTTACCTTTGGCTCTTCTTGTCTCTGCGTATATTTTCTTACGCGGACACAATATGCCTGGTGGTGGATTTATCGCCGGGCTCATAACCTCGGTAGCAATTATTCAGCAATACGTGGCTCACGGTGTTGAGTGGATAAAAACACGTATCAAGCTGGATTATCAAATTATGATAGGTTCCGGTATCAGTATCGCAACACTAAGTGGTTTAGGTAGTTGGGCTTTTGGCCACACCTTCTTATCCTCCTGGTTTGATTATTTCTATTTACCTATCATTGGTAAATTTGAGCTAGCCAGTGCCATGATATTTGATCTTGGTGTTTTCCTCACAGTGGTTGGTGCAACCATGTTGATCCTTGCCAATCTCGGTCAGTTAACTACCAGTGAGCGCCCTATCCAAAAGGAGCATGATTAATGGAAGGTATATATGCATTTTGCGTCGGTTTACTAACCGCTTGTGGCATATTTTTAACATTACGAGGTCGCAGTTTTTCTGTGGTTATCGGTTTAACTTTATTGTCTTACGCTGTGAATTTATTTTTGTTTGCCAGCGGCAGATTAAAACTGAACGCCGCAGCGGTACTTGGTCAATCTGAGCAATACAGTGACCCATTACCTCAGGCTTTAGTATTAACAGCTATTGTTATTGGTTTTGCAATGACCGCTTTTGCAGTGATTCTAGCTATGCGAGCACGAGCAGATTTAGGCAATGATCATGTGGATGGGAACTTACCAGCACAACCTAGCGAAATATCAAATAGATCAGGAGGAAGTCTGTAAATGCAACACTTAAGCATTTTTCCTATTCTGATTCCTTTGCTATTTGGCGCAATTATGTTGCTGCCTCCGTTTTCTAAAGACATTACTTCCCAACGTATTTGCTCTGTCGTTGGCACCTTATTCTTACTTGTGTCTTCTACAGTGTTACTGTTTGAAATCAATGTTGATGGTGTTCAAGTCTATGCATTAGGTGGCTGGCAGGCACCGTTTGGTATCTCGCTAATCGCCGATAAAGTTTCTAGTCTTTTAGTTTTGCTTACATCCTTCCTCGCTTTTTCGGTCATTCTGTATGCAATTGGCGGTAAAGACAAAGGTGGCGCCTATTTCCACCCTCTCTTCATGTTTCAAATTATGGGGATTAACGGCGCTTTTTTAACGGGTGATATTTTCAACCTATTCGTCTTTTTTGAAGTGTTATTGATTGCTTCATATGCCCTATTGATCCATGCCGGTGGTAAACAAAAAACCCAGGCCACATTACATTATGTAATTCTAAATTTAGTGGGTTCTAGCTTATTTTTGTTTGGCCTAGGGATTCTATACGGCACACTCGGTACACTGAACATGGCTGATATGGCGATTAAAGTCGGTCAACTTGAAGGTGAAACGGCAACATTAGCAAAAACTGGAGCACTCTTACTCTTAGTCGTGTTTGGGCTAAAAGCGGCCATGCTCCCTATGCATTTCTGGCTTCCAAAGACTTACGCCAGTGCCAGTGCACCGGTTGCCGCTCTTTTTGCCATTATGACCAAAGTTGGTATTTATAGTATTTTCCGTGTCTATACGGTTATCTTCGGCGAAAATGCCGGTGAACTAGCTAACATAGCAACACCTTGGCTATGGCCTTTAGCATTACTGACAATTGCCATAGGCAGCATTGGTGTTCTTGCCAGTCCAAGTTTAAAAGTCCTCAGTGCTAATTTGGTAATTGTTTCCAGTGGTAGCTTATTAGCTTGTGCTGCGATTAATTCTGAGGCGGCCACATCTGCTGCTCTGTATTATATGGTACACAGCACACTAGCTTCTGCTGGTCTATTTTTACTGGCTGATATTATGGCTCGCCAACGAGGCAAAGCAGAAGATAGGTTTGTACACTCACGTCCCTTTGTTCAACCCAGATTACTAGGTTTTGGTTTTGCGATTTTGGCTCTTTCTCTAGTAGGCATGCCGCCACTTTCTGGTTTTGTAGGAAAAGTAATGATTCTGCAAGCCACCCAGTCTTCTTTACAAACCATGTGGGTTTGGCCACTAATTCTTTTAGGCAGTTTGGCTGCGCTGATAACTTTTTCGAGAGCAGGAACAACCTTATTTTGGCGACATAATGGTTCAGTTGCTACTGAAGCAGAGCCAGCTAAAATAACTGAGATAATATCTGTCACCCTTTTACTATTGGCCTCTCCAATACTGGTTTTATTTGGCGGTGATATTACTGAATTCACCCAGCAGGCAGCAAGTTACCTACATGACATACAATCTTCAGCTTATGCCTTATTACCAGGAGTAACCCCATAATGTTATTTCCTATGCCGTTTCACAGCCTGTTACTTTTTGCCGTTTGGTTATTATTGAATAACTCGGTAAGTGCAGGGCACATTACTCTCGCTTTATTCTTCGCTATTACTATTCCTTGGTTAGTAACAGGCATGCGCGATGAGCACCCAAGAATTCTCAAACCTTGGTTAGCTATTCGTTATGTTCTAATGGTCATGAAAGACATTTTAACTGCGAATGTTGAAGTTGCCCTGCTTATTATTGGCCCTATTAAAAAGCTAACCCCAGGTTTTGTTGCCGTTCCTATCAACATAAATTCAGATTTAGGTATTACAATTTTAGCAAGTACAGTCTCTCTAACACCGGGAACCGTCAGTGCAGAAGTATCTAAAGATAAGAATTGGTTGTATGTACATGCGCTTCATCTAGACGATGAGGAAGAGCTTATAAAGTCGATCCAACAGCGATATGAAATGCCTATCAAGGAGATTTTTGGATGTTAAATATAACCATCATCATTGTAGCCGTTTTCATTTGTATCGCTTTGATTTTAAACCTGTGGCGACTTTTGAAAGGTCCAACAATATCAGATCGAATATTAGCGCTGGATACCATGTATATAAATGCAATTGCGTTGATTTTGCTATATGGAATTCACGCTAGTAGCGCTTTGTATTTTGAAGCGGCCCTGTTAATTGCCATGTTAGGGTTTGTCAGTACAGCAGCATTATGTAAATACTTACTTCGCGGCGACATTATAGAATAGGACTTATTATGCCTTTATATTTAGAAATTATTATCTGTGTATCTTTACTCATTGGTGCCGTATTCTTATTAATCGGTTCTTATGGTTTAGTGCGCTTACCTGACATCTATATGCGTTTACATAGCCCAACTAAAGCATCCACACTTGGAATTACGGGTGTATTAGTGGCATCGATGATTTTTCAAAGTAACATGAAAGGAAGCTTTTCTGTTCAAGAGCTACTAATTACTTTGTTTCTTTTAATCACAGCGCCAGTTGCTGCCAACATGATCGCTAAAACAGCTCTACACTATCGAACAAAGCCATTAGAGAGAACACGCAATCAAGAACTTATGGAAACGATACGTGACCGTGAAGTACCTCAGAAAACGAGCGACTCTTAGCAAGTAACCTGCCGATATCTTCGCTACTCATTGGTCTATGGTAGTAGTAACCTTGAAAGATCTCACAACCTAATGATTTAAGTGTTGCCGCTTGCGGAGCGGTCTCTACACCCTCCGCAACAATAACCAACTCCAAATTACGCGCCAAATGAATGATTGTTTCACAAATTTTACCGTCTTCTAAATGGCTGTCGCACTCTTTTACAAATGATTGATCAATCTTTAATGTATCCAGAGGTAGTCGTCTCAAATAACTCAATGAGGAATAACCTGTTCCAAAGTCATCCACCGATATTTTAATACCCAACGCCTTTAATTTCGCCATAACCCCAATACAGCTTTGAATGTCTTGTAACAAAATGCCTTCTGTAATTTCAATTTCCAATAAACTGCCTTCAATTCCATAAAGCAGTAAAGCTTTCGATACATAATCAACCAAAGAGTCAGAGACTAAATGACGTCCTGAAAGGTTAACTGAAATTGGTACAATGGCTATTCCTTGATCACGCCACATTTTTTGTTGCTTCAAAGCCTGTTCAATTACCCATTCATCAATCTTAATAATTAAATTAGATTCCTCTGCGATAGGGATAAAATCAGCGGGGGAAATGAATCCTTTTATTGGATGATTCCAACGAATCAGAGCCTCTAGCCCCAGTATATTTTCTTTCTCCATGAAAACTTTTGGCTGAAATACTAAAGTGAACTGCTCTAACGAAAGAGCATCATGTATTTCTTTTTCGACTCCAAATTTTTTAGTCACTACGCTAGCCATGTCAGATGTGAAAATTTGAGCATTATCACGGCCTTTCTCTTTTGCACAGTACATAGCAATATCGGCCTGTTGAATCAGCTTATCAGCATCAGCCGTTTGTTCATTAGAAGATGTGATACCAATGCTAGTTGGAATAGAAAAGTTCTGACCGCTTAAATGAATAGGTTCTCGCATGACTTCTAATATTCTCTGGGCTCGATTTACAAGGTCGCTTTCAGTGACTTCCTTTGTCATCATAAAAACAAATTCATCTCCCCCCAACGAGCAATAACATCAGATTCATTCGAGGTATCAAGTAAACGTTTTGCCACTTCACATAAAAGCTCATCCCCAGCTTTATGGCCTAATGTATCGTTAATAAGCTTAAAGTTATCCAGATCTAAAAACAGTAAGCCGACAACAGTTTTTTCTTTAGTCGCAAAAAGCAAAGCACTATCTAATGCATCCATTAGATAGGTTCGATTATATAGACCAGTCAGAGGATCGCTATAAGCCAGAAACTTCAACTTCTCTTGTAACTTCATGTGACGAGTCATATCTCTAATATGAAGTGTATATTCACTATCAGATGATAATTTAGCATTTGCTTTGGTTATGGCTATTTCGGCAGGAAAGTGATTATTAGGACCTCGTTGCAAACGAAAAGGATTACGACGATTCAATATTAATCCGTTAGAAGAAAATCCTGAATTTAAACTCTCAAAAATTGTCTGTCTATCCTTTTCAAGAATAAACAAACCAATAAAGCTTTTTCCTTCAACCTGCCTTTTTAAACATCCAAAAGTACGCTCTGCAGCTGGATTAAACTCCATAACAGAACCAAATCGATTGATTGTTACAATACAATCCATAGATGAATTCAAAATCGCTGATTTTCGAATTTCGCTTTCTTGAAAACGAGCTAAAGCATCATCTCGCTGTGCTATCTCAGTACTTACGCGACTAATAACTTGGTTATATTTTTGTGCGATTTGTCCGACTTCTGTAAAAGGCTCTTCTGGAACAGGGTTAGAAAAATCAGCATTATTTTGTTGATATTGCATGGATGTCAGTAAATCAAACAATTCTGTGGTTGCCCGATGTTCTGCCACATTTAACCCTTGTTCCTCATGCTCCTTACTTGCTCGTAATGGCATCAAACGATTCAAAAACCACATAGCAGCATAACCAACAAAGAAACAGTACAAGCCAATCACAACGACACCTAAAAGCTGTACCAATAGCTGCTCTGAAAAGCTAAGACCATTATTAATTCTGTCGGTTTGCCCAAAAAAAGCCACACTTAAAGTACCCCATATGCCAGCAAAAAGGTGTGCAGGAACAACGTCAAGAGCATCATCTAAGCGCCATTTTTCCATCAATACACTACCGTAATACACGATAAAGCCTGAAATACTACCAATGATGATGGATGCTCCTGGGGAAACAATATGACAAGCAGCCGTTATACCAACTAAACCAGCAATACTACCGTTAAGAACAAAGCCAACTTCAACATAACCATCGCGGAAATAATTAATCATTGTTGCTATTAATCCGCCCCACGCAGCCGAAATAAAAGTGTTTAAAATGATCATTGGCACATCATTAGTTAACGCTAATGTACTACCACCATTAAAACCAAACCAACCAAACCAAATTAATAAAGCTCCAAGTGCAGACAAAGGAAGATTATTCCCAGGAGGTAAGCGTATACCTTGTTCAAAACGCCCGATACGAGGACCAATAATCATAATAGCCGCCAAGGCCAACCAACCTCCGACAGAATGAACAACGGTCGACCCAGCAAAATCGATAAAACCTAATGACTCAAGCCAACCTTGTGGACCTTCTGCTCGATAGGCCCCTGACCAAGCCCAGTGCCCTACAATTGGATAGATAAGCCCACTGAGTACAACTGTAATTGCCAAATAGCCAACAAAAGTCATACGTTCTGCAACAGCCCCTGAGGTTAAAGTCGCAGCGGTTCCACAAAACATCATTTGGAAAATAAAGAAACTAGTTTCCCATGGTGAATGTTGCTCATCAAAAAAGAAATCGCTCGCTCCAAACAGCCCAGCGACAGAGTCACCAAACATAATACCAAAGCCAAAAAGCCAAAAGAGAGTTGTTGAAAGGATAAAATCAGAGATGTTTTTTGCGGCCACATTAATGCTATTTTTACTACGAATACGACCACTTTCTAAACATAAAAAACCCGCCTGCATCATAAAAACAAATGCCGAAGCAACAAGTAACCAATAGAAGTTTTCCATATACATCCTAGGTAAACGCACTAAAAAAAGCGTGATAAGTAAAAGTAGTGCAAATAATATCCGTCATAAAAAATAACGACCGTAATCAAAACATAAAGACACGCAACTTAAGCCCCATTCAATAGTTAAGCCAACTATTACAGAATCCCCATCTATTCTTCAAAAACGAAAAAGGCCACCCTAAGGTGACCTTTTTAAAAGCTCTTTATTTAACTTAAATGGCTCTAGCCATTAAGTGTAAGTACACTTGTCTTACTAATACGATGACGATAAATTTCACGAAGATATTTAATCGCATTTTTCACATTATTTATATCTAAGCGAATGTCGTTAATAGACACAAAGCTTTGAGGGCTTTCTATCAATTCACGATATTTTTTCTCATACATTGGTTTAATTGCATACCAGTTTGTGTCCAAAATCTTAGCTGGGTTTTCATACGTCGTGAAGTATTCATCAATCAAAGATTCATCCAACTCTTCACTTTGAATCATGCTAATAATGGCTTGATCAATTTCATTTGTGTATCGATAAGCATCACGAGCAAAACAGCGCTTCATGTATGCAACCATAAGCGTTAAGAAATCATCACTTAAACAAGGGCTCTTAGCAATCAGAGTCGTTAATGACAAATTAGCCGATGCACCAATAACAAGAGCGTAACGCTTCAATGTTGTATTAGGGCATAGACGATTCAAGTGCATTTTTAAACGATTCAATGCCGTGAAAGACAACTTATAGTCTCGTGGCAAAGAAATAATAGAAACGATTGACGAACAGTTTTTAAAGAAATGCAGATGATTCAATGTGCTCGCATCATAACCACTCTTTCTATAAACCTTAATGGCTTCACGATATTTTTCTGATTCCACAGGTAAAACACTTACCCCTTCAATAGCCGAGGTATCTGCGTTGAAATGTGGTAATTCGATTGAACGACAGAACAAGTCATCAATATCAACATTGTCTTGACGTACACCTGCCCCCACAACACTTTCCGCATAAGCAACAGCAACTGGACCGGCTAAACTCATAAATAGGTCGTTGGCGTCTAGACGAATGGTTTCAGAGATATCAATCCCTGCACGACGGAAGTAATCTTCATCGTAATCTGTTGTTACCGCTTGAGCAGTTAGAATGTTAAAAATTTGCTGAGAAATATACTGGTTTGCATATTTCTCCATAGTATTCACGTCTATATTATCTGCATTACCACCGTTTTCTTCTTCTGCATAACGCATGATGTCATTAGAAATCAACATCATAGAGTTCCACGGACGAATACGCTCCATCACATCAGCTGGAACTTCGTCATTATCTCTTTCTTCGTTATAAGAGAAGTTCCACTCTTCAGAAATATATTTCGTTAACAAACGGCCTGCATTGATATGCAAAGCTTCTGAGATTTCAACATTCTTCCCAGAGATATTAGGTAAAATACAAATACCAGATGTAAAAATAGGTTCGAATACAAAGCTATGACGTTTATCAGCCAATTGGCTTTGACTCTGACCAGAACGATAATCAAACGTTTTACTTAAGTATGAAAACTGTTGTGCCAAACCGAACTCTGACGCCATACCAGACCCAGTACCACCACCAGCACTGAAGATATAAAAGTAAAGACGTGACTGGTTTGCTTTAATACCACACGAATCCACAAGATAAGAATGCATCTGTTTCCATTCTTCGTTAACAAATGTGGTCGCATCTTTATTAAGAATGATTTTGGCTAGATACTGACCCAATATAGGAGCATTACCCGCACCACCAGCATGAACTTCAGACAAATCCATTATCTGCAGTTTTTTGTATTCATCTAGAAACTGCGATCTTCCTTCTTGGCTAGAGAAACGAATTCGTCCTTCAATGTCTTTATCCAAATCACCAAGTAAAACAATCGGCTCGATTAAAAAAACAGGCTTAAAACCATCTTTTCCTTCTATCGGTAGATGTTTTCGAATCCAACGTAGGGGGCGAAATTCTCCTTCACCATCTAGCATCTCTTGGCTTTCGACTTCTCGCATATAGCTCGCTCTCGCTTCATATACGAGCGACGCAACATCTAATGCGATATTAGAACCACAACGACCTAGGCCAATAAGACAAACAGAAGGAAAAACCTGATCATTAACAACGGTTCCATCTGCTGCTGGTGGGTGAATTCTGTTACGAACTATATCTAAATTTTCTAAGATCTGTTCTAGATTCGTCTCAGTAAAATAAAGATGTTCTATTGGGAGGTTTTCTTGGCTCATGCGGTATCCTTTTTGAAGCAAATTACTTACAACAGATAATCATTCACGTTATTAACGAGATAATACGACATCAAAACAGATCTTCGACCTGTTAAATTTACAATTTTTTTGCTGTTTTGCGTATAGACAATATGCAAACAATATCATTCTTGATATAGCAATGACACTAATATGGTTAATCTGAATATAAAATAAATACAGATTTATAACCACCCACCATTAAATTTGTCGTAATAAAAATGTTTTTTTACAATGCTAAAAGTCAATTAACCAAAAAGTGCAATAACAACAGATATTTGTCATATAAAAAGATAGACAAAATACCTGGATGAAAAATGCATAACTTATTTTTTGTACTAAGCTATAGAAAGTCTCAGATAACTATCCAAGGTGGCTCCTTTGTCCGTTACTTCCATATCAAACAACAACGCATCCATGCTTTCTCTTTATTTACAGCCCGAGAAAGCAGAGGTTCGTCAAAGTATTAAGTACAACCAAGACGACTCAGTCCTGCTATCCAATCAAGCAAAGCAAATGCTATCGACCCAAGATCAAGCCGCAGAATCAAAAAAGGAAGATGAGGGGAAAGAGTCGGTACAAATATCGTCAAGTATAGGGAGAACCTCACGAATCACAGGATTGCATCGAGAAGATGTTGCTGCTTTGTACCGATCTATTGATAAGCTAACTTAATAGATAATCCATTAAATTTTCTTAGCTAAAAGTAAGAGTGTAGCCATTCGAAACAAGAGCTTCAGCCTCTCGTTGCAAATTAGCTAATGTTAAAGGTCTGCTATCTAACCATTCAGGTAGAAACTCAGCATGCAAATTTTTATTATTCGCTTTCAATGTAAAAATAGGCATATCGCCTTCTTTTCTATCGTCGTGCAATAAAATCGATAATCTTAATAAAATCGATAAGCGGTCTAGGTCTTGTTGATCACTTTTTGTGAAACGGTAATCAAGAGATTGTGTGAACTTGCGGCGATGACGCAAAATTAAATTCGCCAATGCTTGTTGCTCTTGTTGAGAGAAACCAGGCATATCAGATTCGCTTATAATATAAGCACCATGCTTATGATATCGACTATGTGAAATCCCAACGCCAACCTCATGAAGCAATCCAGCCCAACGAAGTAAATCTTCACTAGATATGCTGCTCAAGTTCCAATCATCTTTAACTTGGGCTAGAGCGGATAAAGCAGTGTGTGTTACCAGCTTAGCTTGCTCTGTATCAATATGATATTGATTCAACATATAGTTAACGGTGCGTTCTCGAATATCAGTTTCTGCATAACGTCCCATAATGTCATACAGCACCCCTTCTCTCAGTGCACCATTAGAGAAATCCATTTGCTTGATATCAAAACACTCAAAGACAGCGGTTAGTATTGCCATCCCTGCAGCAAATGTACCTTTACGCTCTGGCTTGAGACCAGGTAAATCTATGTTATCTGAGTGGCCAGCTAAAAATAATGCTTTTTGAATTTGTTTGAGTGATTTCGGAGTAATCCCTTTTTTGCTCCAATTATTTTCCTTAACAATATTAAAAGCGGCTTTAGCTGTTCCTGAGGAGCCAATCGCTACATCCCATGTTTCATCTAAATAATCATCTTGAATACTTAACAGTTCTAGACGTGCTGCAGTGACGGCCTTTTGAAAGTTAGATTTATTAATAGTACCGTCTGCGAAAAAACGTTGACGGAAGCTAACACAACCCATATGAAGGCTTTCCGTTAATATGGGCTCTAGCTGCTGACCAATAATGAATTCTGTACTACCGCCACCTATATCTACCACCAAGCGTTTTGAGTCACCATGATCCATGGTTCTTGAGACTCCTACATAAATCAGACGCGCCTCTTCCCTTCCTGCGATGATTTCAACAGGGTGGCTCATGATATCCATCGCTTTTCCAATAAAATCATATCGATTTTTAGCAACGCGTAGGGCATTCGTACCAACAACACGAACCGAGCCTGGTGGCATGTCTTCAATCACTTGCGCAAATTGCGATAAGCAATCCAAGCCCCTTTGCTGTGATGCATCATCCAGATAGCCATCCACCAAGCCTGCAGCCAACTGAACTTTTTCACCAAACTCCCCCGTAATACGCAATTGTCCATGCGTTACCTGAGCGACGACCATATGGAAGCTATTTGATCCTAAATCTATGGCGGCAATTTTTTCAAAGGGAAAGTCGTGAGATTGTTGCAAAAAGAGTGATTGCATTCAGAAAGCCTTTTTATTACAGAAGTCTTAATAGAAGGACAAAGTATATCAGCTACTGACAATATCTTTTGCAAGAAAGTATTAAAAAATAGCGATATATCTGATGATAGCGCAAATTCAGATAATAAGTGCACCACTCATGGTTGAGTAGGTGACGAGAGATCAACTGCCCATAGGTGGTATTCTAACGTCGCCAAACAATTAGAGTATTACCATGAGCTATAAGCAGTTGATCGAAGGACAACGATATCAGATTCAAGCCTATCTGAGCCAACATTTAAGTTACAGAGAGATTGGCAGGCGACTTAACATCAGTCATTCCAGTATCAGTCGAGAGTTAAAGCGGCATACTATCAATGGCACTTATGAGCCTAATGTCGCACAGCGCCGTGCTCAACATCGACGACACTGTGCTGCGAAAAGCCAGATATCACAGAAAACCATCGATTATGTTGAGTTTGGTCTAGCGCTAAAATGGAGCCCTGAACAGATATCAGGTGTAAGCCATTTAATAGGCTTACCTGTCAGTCATGAATGGATTTATGGCTATGTGCAAAGAGACAAGCGTCAAGGTGGAAAACTGTACAAGCATTTACGACACAACGGTAGGCGATATCGAAAAGGAAAGCATACCAAACGGGTCATTATTCCTAATAGAGTTGGTATCGAAGAACGCCCTGATATAGTGGATAGCAAGCAGCGTTTTGGTGACTGGGAAGTCGATACCGTTTTAGGCAAGCAAGGTACTGGAGCGATTGTTAGCTTGGTTGAGCGGAAGAGTAAGATGTACTTAATCCGTAAAGTGCCCAAGAAAAGTACTGAAGATGTGTGTCGAGCGGTTGGTGCTATGCTGTGGCGCTATCGTCGTCACGTGCATACGATTACCGCAGATAACGGAACAGAGTTTTGTGCCCATGAAAGCATTGCTCAAAAACTGAAGGCCGATGTGTATTTTGCTAACCCTTACGCTTCCTGGGAGCGCGGCTTAAATGAAAATTTTAACGGTCTGCTGAGGCAATATATCCCTAAGGGAACCGATCTTAGGACAGTGACAGATGAAGAAGTTGCGAAGGTACAAAGGTCACTAAATCTGAGGCCAAGGAAGTGCCTTGGCTATAGACAACCTGCGGTCGTGTTCGATGAACTACGAAGTGCAGCGTAATTTAGGGAGTGGTGCACTTCGGAGTTGAATTCGCGTAGTTTTATGAATTTTAGTGTTTCTTTGAGAAAAGCAAGCGTTACGTCACATGAAATTGAAAAAAAACCTCTCTCTCCCCCTATTATTCCTGAGTTTGATCAAAAAATTACCAGATTTTGTTTTTTTCCGAGGTTTGACTATAGACCTCGCCTGTAAGTCGAACTATAGTATGGAAGGTTTCAACAAAGATAAGACAAGCAATATATCTTGTTCGGACTCCAATCAAATTGTTTCGCGCTGTATTGGCTGTGCCCTATCCGGGCTTTTAAACAAGAACAAAAGACTTACTTATTATTGTTCCCTGTTTTTTTAGTGCCGAGTAGCTGATACATTGTTAAATACTTCCAGACACAAATTATTGTTACTTAACTCTAATTCCGTCAATTTTCCTCTAATGAGCTAACACAAAAAAAAACCCATTTATGAACCTTACCGACTTAAAACAGAAATCAGTACACGAACTTTTAGAAATCGCAGCAGAAATGGGCCTAGACAATATGGCTCGTTCTCGCAAGCAAGATGTTATTTTCTCAATCCTCAAGCGTCATGCTAAAGGTGGAGAAGACATTTATGGCGACGGTATTCTAGAAATTCTTCAAGATGGCTTTGGCTTCCTACGTTCTCCTGACTGCTCTTACTTAGCAGGCCCAGATGACATTTACGTATCTCCAAGCCAAATCAGACGTTTCAACCTTCGTACTGGCGATACAATCGCTGGGAAGATTCGTCCTCCTAAAGATGGTGAACGTTACTTTGCATTATTAAAAGTTAATGAAATTAACTTTGATAAGCCAGAAAGTGTTCGCAACAAGATTCTTTTTGAAAACTTAACACCTTTATTCCCAGATGAACGTCTATTAATGGAAGCCGGTAACGGTTCTACAGAAGACATTACATCTCGTATTATCGACCTTGTTGCTCCGATGGGTAAAGGTCAGCGTGCCTTGGTTGTTTCTCCGCCTAAAGCGGGTAAAACCTTCATGCTACAAAATATTGCAAACGCCATTACGCGTAACAGCCCAGATTGTCATTTGATCGTTCTACTAATCGATGAACGTCCGGAAGAAGTGACAGAAATGTCTCGTACTGTTCGTGGTGAAGTAGTTGCCTCTACATTTGATGAACCACCAGCACGCCACGTTCAAGTAGCAGAAATGGTAATCGAAAAAGCGAAACGTCTAGTTGAGCATAAACGTGATGTTGTTATTCTACTGGACTCTATCACTCGTCTAGCCCGCGCTTACAACACTGTTATTCCATCTTCAGGTAAAGTATTAACTGGTGGTGTTGATGCTAATGCCCTAGAACGTCCAAAACGCTTCTTTGGTGCTGCTCGTAATATCGAAGAAGGTGGTAGCCTAACTATCATAGCAACAGCACTTGTTGATACAGGCTCAAAAATGGATGAAGTTATCTTTGAGGAATTCAAAGGTACTGGTAACTCAGAACTTCATCTTGATCGTAAAATTGCGGAAAAACGTACTTTCCCTGCGATAAACATTCGTCGCTCAGGCACACGTCGTGAAGATTTGTTGACCTCCGAAGATGAATTACAACGCATGTGGATTCTTCGTAAGCTTTTGAACCCTATGGAAGATGTTGCTGCAACAGAATTCTTGATTGACCGTTTAAAAGTAACTCAAACAAACGATGAGTTCTTTGAGTCTATGAAAGGTAAGAATAAATAATTCTGCTTTGCACATTATAAAAAAGCCACTTTAATAAAGTGGCTTTTTTTTACTTATATAATCAAATTAGTGCATTATTATTGTTTGCCAGTTTTTACTGAAAATGACGGCGACAATATCGGAGTAACTATATGAAAGATATTACCGCTAAAGTAAACACCGTTGAATTAATTAATAAAGACGTATATCAAATAACACTGCAAGTGGATGGCTTTTCTTTTAAAGCTGGTCAATATTTAATGGTGACCTTACCAACGGGTGAACAAGTTCCCTATTCTATTGGTAGTGCCCCACATGAACTGCCTTATTTAACCTTATACATTCTAGTTTCAGACCCTGAATCACTCGCTAGTAAAGTAGTTGAGCATATGAAGTCAAATGACAGTGTCATAATCAAAGCGCCAGGTGGTGACTGTCATATACAAAACGGTGTCTTAGATACTGACCCAGAGCACATTTTATTAATCGCTGGCGGTACTGGTTTTGCTCAGGTAAAAAGCTTATTTGAAGATTTAGTAGCACGGGATTTTCAAGGTAAAGTATCTTTTTACTGGGGTGTAAGAACCTTTGAAGACACCTTCGCACATGCTTGGTTAGAGAACGCAAAAACAGATGCTAAGTTTGCATTAAATATCATCGTTAATGATGAAAATAAAAAGTGGCATGGCAGAACCGGTTGGTTGTATGAAGCTGTTTTGGCTGATCACTCAGACCTAAGCAAAAGTGTTGCTTTTATTAGCGGTTCAGTTGGCATGGTTTACGGAACATTTGATCAATTAGAGCTAAAGGGTTTAACAAAAGACCGCTGCTTCTCAGATGTTTTTGCCTACGCTCCACATCCGACGAAGCCACAACTATAGGAATCATATTTCATTTATTAAAAAAGGGGATAATCTAAAAGATTATCTCCTTTTTTAATTGCGCCTCATCTAACTTACTTGGCATTCTCACAGACTGTTTTCCATAATGTCAGAATGTATTCTTGATCACCCTCAGTTAAATTTTCAGCTTCTATCGTTTCATGCAAAATCACATCGAAATTAGCATCAAACTCTTCACTGCCTTCACCTTCAATACTACTATGCAAACCCAATAGCCCTAAAAGATAAGCACAATAAAAAAGCTGATCACCCTCTTCTGCTTGATGTTCTAGCTCTCGTAATTTATCGCACAATTGGTCTGCACGCTCAGCAAAAGTCATTGTCATATTAAATCTCTGTGTTGATGTATTTATGCCATACAAGTTAATCAATATAAAAAAGCTGGGAAATACCCAGCTTTTTAAAACACCATTACTTTATATCAATATTATGGTTTTAAATTAAGTATCTCTAAAGTGTGCTCTCGAATAGACAACAATAAGTCTGTATTTTCTACCAAGGACTCACCATAAGAAGGCACCATTTCTTTCATCTTCGTTTGCCATTCAATCGAAGTCAAACGATCTTCAAAGCAGCGTTCTAAAATGCCAATCATTGTATTCACTGTTGTTGAGGCTCCCGGAGAAGCACCAAGCAAAGCCGCCAAGGAGCCGTCTTCAGTCGTTATAGCCTCTGTTCCGAATTCCAACTTACCACCAGTTTTATCATCCTTCTTAATAATCTGAACACGCTGCCCTGCATAGGCAAGTTCCCAGTCTTTATCTTGAGCATCAGGAAAAAACTGACGTAACGAATCACAACGGTCTTTATGGGACTGCATTACTTCACTAATCAAATAACGAGTCAGGTCCATATTATTCTTACCTACGCTCAGCATAGGTTTAATATTATTAAAACGAACACTTTTTGGTAGATCAAAGAGCGAACCAGTTTTAAGAAACTTCGTCGTAAAGCCAGCAAATGGGCCAAACAAAATGGCTTTTTTTCCATCAATAATTCGCGTATCTAAATGAGGAACAGACATAGGTGGCGCCCCTATAGGCGCAGCACCATAGACTTTAGCAAAATGTTGATCAACCAGCTCTGGTTTTTCACATACCAACCATTGACCACTAACAGGGAATCCACCAAAACCACGACTTTCTTTTACTTCTGCTTTTTGCAAAAGAGGCAAAGCACCACCGCCAGCGCCCAAGAAAACAAACTTAGCGTCTATTTTGCTGCGAGAGCCATTCTGCTCAACAATGACATTCCATCGGCCATCGGCCTTTTTCTTTAAGTCTTTTACTTCAGTATTTAAACTAAGTGTAAAGTTCTCTAATCCTTCTAAATGCTTACTCATATTACGAGCAATCGCACCGAAATTCACATCTGTACCATGCTCAATACGTGTTGCCGCAAGAGGTTCACTATCATCACGATTATTCATAATAAGAGGCATCCATTCTCTCATTTTTTCACGGTCTTCTGTGTATTGCATTTCTTTAAAGGCAGGATGAGCACTCATGGCCGCATGGCGCGCTCTTAGCATTTCAACATTGTGCTCACCCCAGACAAAACTCTGATGTGGAACACGATGAATAAACTCTTGTGGCGCTGGCATCAAACCTTGCTTCACAAGATAAGACCAAAACTGAAGACTGATCTCAAAAGCAGCGTTAATACTCACTGCTTTATCTATATTGACAGAGCCATCTTCATTTGGAGAAGTATAGTTAAGTTCGCAATATGCAGCATGGCCCGTTCCTGCATTGTTCCAACCATCTGTGCTTTCTTTTGCGATACCATCCAAACGTTCAACCATAGTAATGGTTAACGTTGGATCAAGTTGTTTTAGTAACACTCCTAGGGTTGTGCTCATAGCACCCCCCGACTAATAAAACGTCTACTGAATTTGAGGTCATAGGATTTCGCCGTGTCATAGCCAATTGTGGATTTGAGACGTATTCAGAAAATAGGCTTTTGGCCAGCAGTAAATGTTTCGAAGGGTACTGCGTTGCTTTCTTATACTCTCTCTTCAGAACGTTTTTACTTGCATTTCGATGTTGCAAGCTAAAAAACTAACAACCTTTCAAGGGTTCTGAACAGGTTTGGCTAGATTATACGGATTTTAAAAATAATGTCTTGAGACCTTAGTATAAGAATGCAGATATATTCACATTCTCTAAAACAAGATAACACCATTTTCATTGACTTTAGCAGCAATAAGACGGATGTTAACAACATTAACAAAAAACATGCTTCGATTTTGCTGTTATATTTAAATTATAATATTGAATATAAATATACTAAATCTTCTCTTAGGTAACGGAGAGTACAAAATGAAAGCACAAGATATTATGGTTAAAAATGTTATTTGTGTGGATATGGATGACCGTCTTCCTGATATAAAGAAAATCATGGAAAGTCATGAGTTTCATCATCTTCCAGTTACTGACAGCGGAAGACTTGTAGGTATTATCTCGGATCGAGACCTTTTGCGGTTAATCAGCCCTTTTATTGACAAAGTATCAGAACAACCAAGAGATTTAGACACCCTAAACCGAGCTGCCCATCAGGTCATGACTCGCCAGCCGATTGCCGTAAAAGCAGAGACTCAGGTAGAAGAGGTTCTCGCGTGGTTTAAACGAGTAGATATATCTTGCTTACCTGTTATCGATGATAAAGAACAGGTTATTGGCATGATATCGTGGCGCGACCTTATCAGCCACGCCACGTTTTAGTCTTAAAAATAAAACTTAATGAACTTTGGCTTGATCACCAAGTACATCCTCTAAATCCGTTTCTGTAAATTCATATTTCTCGGCACAAAATTGGCAGTCAACTTTAACACTACCTTGCTCTATCAATATTTCGCGCACTTCTTCTTGACCAAGAGACATCACCGCATCCATGGTTCGTTGACGAGAACAAGAGCAACCAAATTGCATTGGTTTGATATCGTACAAACGAATTTCTTCTTCATGATATAAACGATGTAATAACTCTTCCGTTTCCAGCCCTAGTAACTCTTCTTCTTTTACCGTTGAAGCTAGATGTGTGAAACGCTCCCAAGCGTCTTCATCTCCTTCTTTAGATTGTTCATGCGGTAAACGCTGTAAAAACAAACCACCACACTGAGCACCGTTAGCAGCCAACCAAACTCGGCTAGGTAATTGCTCAGATTGGGAAAAGTATTGCTCAAGACATTCAGCCAATGTATCGCCTATGATTTCTACAATACCTTGATAGCGCTGTCCATTACGAGGTTGAATCGTAATAGCTAAATAACCGCCAGCCAATACATCTTTCAATGAAATAATATCTGGAACTTCTTGGCTTTCATCCCACTGTACAATACCGCGAAGATTTTGGAGTTCATCGCACTCCGTCATCAGCGTTGACAAAAAAGCATTGCCTTTTGCTTGGATAGATAACACACCATCTATTTTGATGATATCTCTTAATAATGCGATCGCAGCGACAAATTCACCAAGTAATTTCTCTAGCGCCAATGGGTATTGTTTGCGCTTAATAATTTCTTGATAAGCACTGTTTAAAAGCACTCGTTCGCCACGAACATTCGTGCCATCGAATGAAAATCGTTGGATTTCGTTGATTGATACATTATTCACTAAGTACACCTTGCCCAGTCCAAACGTCCTGAGTTAAAAATTCATATTAATATTTCCGCCATTTTACCCCTGTGTTAAGGAATCATCCACTTTAAACCATGGATATACTGGGAATATGCTTACTTGCTATTTCGTTTACGCTAACAGCACTCTAAAATGTTCCTCATTATATTTAAACGTCTATTTTTACTTCTCATAATAGAGATAAGAGATTTCTAGTTTTTATGATCCAATTTATTGAAGTTAGTTTACAGCGCGGCACTCAATTTTTACTTGAAGATGCCGACCTCACTATTTTCGAAGGTCAGAAAGTCGGTCTTATTGGTGCAAACGGGGCCGGAAAATCTTCTTTATTTGCGATGATAAAAGGCGATCTGCATGCAGATACAGGTGAAGTCATCCTCCCAAGTAATCGTCGTATTGCTTTTATGGCTCAGGAAGTGGAAGAAACGCAACGCAGTGCCCTAGATTATTGTCTAGATGGTGACGATAGACTGCGACTGATCGAAAGTAATATCGCAAAAGCACAAGAAAGCGGAGATGATCACGCTCACGCAACCTGGCTAGGCGAATTTGAAACCGCCCACGGCTATACAGCTCAGTCCAGAGCTGAAACGCTTCTTCAAGGTTTAGGCTTTAAAATGTCTGACATGCAAAAGCCTGTTTCAGATTTTTCTGGTGGTTGGCGGATTCGTCTAAATCTAGCCAAGGCGCTAATGTGCCCTTCTGATGTACTCTTACTTGATGAGCCAACCAACCACTTGGACTTAGATGCCGTTATGTGGCTAGAAAACTGGCTAAGACAGTACCCAGGCACTCTACTCTTAATTTCCCATGACCGTGATTTTCTTGATGGAATCTGTAGTCATATTGTTCATTTTTATCAGAAGCGTCTTACCTTATATAAAGGTAACTACTCAGACTACGAACGCCAGCGTGCAGAGCATCTTGCTCAACAACAGGCTAACCATGAAAAACAATTAGAAAAGCGTGCCCACCTACAAGAATATGTTGCTCGTTTCCGCTACAAAGCAGATAAAGCAAAACAAGCTCAAAGCCGTTTACGCATGTTGGAAAAAATGGAAATCATCGGGCCTGCACATATCGATTCGCAGTTTCAATTCTCTATTCCTGTCGCAGAGAAAACCTCACAGCAATTGATTGATTTATCACAGGCAGATTTAGGCTATACCTCAGATAACAATCAAATATCAATACAACTTAGTAAAGCCAATTTTACTTTGCGAGATGGACAACGTATTGGTCTACTTGGTCCTAATGGCGCAGGTAAATCGACCCTGATCAAATCGATTGTTGGCGAAATCAAAGTATTATCTGGAGACAGAGTCACAGGAGAAAACCTTAAAATAGGCTATTTTTCTCAACATCAGCTGAGTGCTCTGGACCTAGAAGCCTCCCCTCTGCTCCATATTCAACGCTTATCACCCAAAGTATTAGAAAGCGACATTCGTCGTTACTTGGGCGGCTTTGGGTTTGTTGGTGATGATGCTTTACGCGCGGTAAAAGGTTTTTCCGGTGGCGAGAAAGCTCGATTGGCTTTATCTCTTATTTCATGGACCAAACCAAATCTATTGGTGCTCGATGAGCCAACCAACCATTTAGATCTAGATATGCGTCAGGCTCTAACAGAAGCATTACAGGAATTTCCTGGGGCTATTTTGTTAGTGTCCCATGACCGTCATCTTTTAAACAGTACCGTCGATGAATTCTATCTTGTAGCAGATAACCAAATTCAAGCATTTGATGGCGATTTACCAGCTTATCATGCCTGGTTACAAGCACGACAAGCCAACGCCGCACAAATTGAAAAAGGCGAACAAAGTGTCGGTAAAATAGAAAAAACAGATCGAAAAGAAGAACGACGTAAAGCCGCAGAGATGCGTGAAAAACTTCGCCCCTTACGCAAGAAAATCGAGAAATTTGAAAAAACAGTTCTAATTGCACAAGAACACCTTGATAAGATCTCAGAAGCCATGTCCGATGCCACTCTTTATGAAGCAGAACAAAGGAATAAGCTACAAAATTTGTTAAATGAAGAAGCCAAATGGAAAAAAGCTCTGGCAGAAAGCGAAGAAGCTTGGTTTGAAGCTCAAGAAGAGTTAGAAGATGCTGAGTCACAATTGACCGAGCTGTAAATGCCTAGAAAGAATAAGAAAACCTAGAAATCCGTAAACATTGCCTTAACACAAAGCTTTTAGGCAAGCACTGACTTAATATTGTCACAATACTAAAGTAGATTTACAAACAGCGAAAAGGAGAAATATTGGATGACATTTCCATATACTCGTATGCGCCGCATGCGTAAAAATGATTTTTCTCGTCGACTCATGCGTGAACATCACTTAACAGCAGATGATTTAATTTATCCGATGTTTGTTATTGAAGGAGCGAAAGTACGCGAAGCTGTACCATCGATGCCAAACATTGATCGAGTTTCTATCGATTTACTTCTCGAAGAAGCTAAAGAATTAGTCGAATTGGGCATTCCTACAATTGCCTTATTTCCGGTTATTAAAAGTGACAAAAAGTCCTTGCTCGCAGAAGAATCTTATAACCCAGATGGATTAGTACAACGTGCGGTTCGTGCTTTAAAAGAAGCGTTCCCAGAACTTGGCGTTTTAACAGATATTGCTTTAGATCCTTATACCACTCATGGGCAAGACGGCATTATCGACGATACAGGTTATGTGCTTAATGACATCACTGTCGATACACTCGTTAAGCAAGCATTGTCACATGCTAAAGCTGGGGCTGACGTTGTGGCTCCTTCCGATATGATGGATGGTCGCATAGGTGAAATTCGCGATGAGCTAGAAGCTGAAGGATTCATCAATACCTTAATCATGGCATATGCGGCAAAATACGCCTCGGCTTATTATGGCCCATTCCGTGATGCAATTGGCTCAAGCGGTAACCTTGGTAAAGGCAATAAATTCACTTATCAAATTGACCCTGCGAACTCTAACGAAGCTATTCGTGAAGTGATGCTCGATTTGGAAGAAGGCGCAGATATGGTCATGGTGAAACCTGGTATGCCTTATCTGGATATTGTCCGCAGAGTGAAAACGGAATTAGAAGTACCAACTTTTGCTTATCAAGTAAGTGGCGAATACGCTATGCACATGGCCGCTTTCGAAAAAGGTTGGCTTGATAAAGATACGGTAATGATGGAATCACTTTTAGCATTTAAACGTGCTGGTGCAGATGGCATCCTAACCTACTTCGCAAAAGATGCAGCTCGTTTGCTTAAAAAACGCAATTAGCGAAAATAAGCACACAGAATCGGTGACCAATAGGCTGCATTGGTGTAATTTGTTAAGAAATACCTAAAAAAATCAAAGGGTAAAAAAATAACACTACACCAAAATCATGATATAGCGATATTTGGAGATAATAGAAGCACATGTCTGAGCAGTCAGTGAACGAGATCGAAAAAAAGAGTCTACGCCAAGCCAACCAGTTGAAATAGATGCTGAGTTGATCTTAGAGCCAATACCTGAACAGCCACAAGATCCTACCAAAATTGCGATCGAAGAACGCTTGCCGGAAGAAATTGACCTCGCCGACCCAGAACTCTATTTCAATAGAGAACTAAGCCATCTGCAATTTAATGCTCGTGTGCTTGAGCAAGCTATGGATGAAAACCATCCAATCTTAAATCGATTAATGTTTTTATGTATTTTTAGTTCAAACATGGATGAGTTTTTCGAAATACGAGTCGCAGGCTTAAAAAGTCAACTTGAGTACAGTCGGGAGAAGAATGGTCCTGATGGCATGCATCCGAAAAAAGTAATTGCTCTGATTAGTGAACAGGCTCACAAACTTGTTCGCCGCCAATACCGTATTCTTAATGACATTATTTTACCCAAGCTTGCGGAAGAGAATGTAAAGTTCATTCGCAGAACAGTCTGGAATGAAAAACAAGCCACTTGGGTCAAACGTTATTTCAGAGATAATGTACTGCCAATTATCAGCCCTATTGGTCTTGACCCTGCTCACCCATTTCCAAGACTGGCTAACAAAACATTCAACTTTGTTGTTGAACTAGAAGGTCGTGATGCTTTTGGTCGAGAGAACGGCCTTGCAATTGTTCCTGCACCAAGTTCATTACCTCGTTTGGTTAAATTACCTGACGATGTATGCGAAGGTGGCGATAATCTCGTCTTTCTATCTTCTATTATTCACGCTCACGCAGATCAACTCTTTCCAGGTATGACTGTAAAAGGTTGTTTTCAATTCCGTCTAACACGAAATGCCGATTTAGAAGTAGACTCTGATGATATTGGTGTGGATTTAGCCGGTGCACTGCGCACTGAATTACAAAGTAGACATTATGGTAGTTCAGTACGATTAGAAATAGCGGAAAATTGTCCTTCACATATCGTTGATTCATTGCTTAAACAATTTGATCTGGAACAACAGGACTTATACCGCATTAACGGTCCAGTAAATCTGAGTCGTTTAATGGCAGTGCTTGAACTTGTTGATCGCCCAGACCTTATGTATGCTCCTTTTTCTCCTGGTTTACCAAGAAAACTTGCCAGTTCAGGCGGAATATTTGAGGCAATACGTCAACGTGATTATTTGCTTATGCATCCGTTTGAAAGCTTCTCTCCAGTTATCGATTTGCTTAGTGAAGCGGCGAAAGATCCAAATGTTGTAGCGATCCGACAAACACTTTACCGAACAGGTGCACGCTCACCTATTGCCAATGCTCTTGTTGAAGCGGCACGTAATGGCAAAGAAGTTACTGTTGTTATTGAACTTCGTGCACGGTTCGATGAAGCCGAAAACTTAGCTCTAGCAAGCCGCTTACAAGACGCTGGAGCGATTGTTGTTTATGGTGTCGTAAGACATAAAACCCATGCCAAAATGATCCTCATTGTTCGTAGAGAAGGTGCAAACCTTAACCGCTATGTTCATTTGGGTACTGGCAACTATCACGCAGGTAATGCGCGACTTTACACCGACTACAGCTTCATGACCTGTAATAAAGATATTGGCGACGACGTTCATCGCGTGTTCCAACAATTAACAGGAATGAGTAAAGAGCTTAAAGTGAAAAAATTACTTCATGCTCCATTTACTCTCCGTGACCGTTTGTTAGAAATGATTGACCGTGAAGCAACCAATGCTAAAAACGGTGACCCTTCTCGCATTATTATTAAAGTAAATTCTTTAACAGAACAGAGACTGGTACAAGCTTTATATAAAGCTTCTCAAGCAGGAGTAAAAATAGACCTTATCATTCGAGGAATTTGTACATTACGCCCAGGTATAAAAGGCATATCCTCAAACATTCGGGTACGTAGTATTATCGGTCGATTCCTAGAACATACTCGAGTATATTACTTCTATAACAATCGCAATCCTGAAGTATATTTATCTAGTGCTGATGGCATGGACAGAAACTTAAATAACCGTATTGAAGTCGCCTTTCCTCTTCAAGATTACAAACAAACTCGTCGAGTCAAAAAAGAACTAGAATATTATTTAACCGATAATACTCAAAGTTGGATATTACAAAGCGATGGCTCCTACCAATTATCGAAACCGAGAAAGGGTGAATACAGAAGTGCTCAACGCGTATTGCTCAATGAACTAACAGACAATACTCGTTAACCCAAATGCTTTTAAGATGAAGTGACCCCAAAATATTGGCTGTCCAATTATTGAGAGCCACTTCAAGAGCCCTCTTTTCGAGGGCTTTTTTATACATATCCCACGTTATATTCTCTAATACCAAACCATAACGCTATAAAAATGCAAGTTGTTGTATATTTTGACTTTATTTACAATTAATAAAAGAGCTTAATAGAACTGTACTTTGTCATGCTACTTACTCATTTATAGTCTTACTTAATCAGACTATAGAAGTCATATATTTTTCAAATTTATTTGTACGCAAGTAACTACTAAAGACAAGGTTTAAAGCCTTATATTTACCACGCCACTTTGTACTTATTTACATCTAGGTTTTGGCTCGCATAAGAAAGCTAACGAATAATAATTTTCGATTGGAAAGAAATATGAAAAGGACAAACATAGAGAAGCTTCACCAGTTAACTACGGGGACTATGGTTGATTTAGAGATTTTGACATTAACTGGTAGCAAACGTGTAAAAACAGAGTTTGTGGGCTTATTAGAAAACCAATTCATTATTTTAAATTACCCTAGTGCAGCCCGATTAGCTAAAGCTGCAGACTACTTACCTGACGGCGTCACTGTAATAGTTAGAGCCTTAATAGAAGGAGATGGTGGCCAAATCATTGCTTTCCGACAGCCACTCTTAACCATATCCTTTCGACCGACTCGACTTTTATTCATTAGCTACCCTAAACAAGTACAACTATTTTCACTACGATCCCAAACACGTATACCAACATTACTATCCGCAAAATTAAAACTACCTAATGGGCAGATGCTTGCAGGCTTAATTAAAGATATTTCATTAACTGGCGTTATGTTCGAGATCACAAGCACACACTCAGTTGAAAATCTAAAAGACATACAATGCTCAATCATTATTGTGAACAATAATAAGAAAACAAATAATTTTGAAGGAATAATACGCAGTGTGAAGCTACATTCCTCAGGCGTACGTTGTGGTATTAAACTTTCAGCTAATAAAGATCAGATGAAAAATTTGATGCGAGAGTACTTTATAGACCCCTCCGTATTAGACCTTGAAACAAACTAAAGTATAAAACGATAAGCAAAGTGGATAAAACACGGAGTTATTCACAGTCTAGGCTTAACCTCATTTTCATGTATTGTATAAATGAAATACTAAGAAACCGTCCCATCAGAATTTTTCATTTATAGACATATCTCGACCCTCATTTACTCTTCCAATATCATTTTAGGTATTGTAGGTTGAGCTTCAGCTCACATTCAAAGCGACATTCAAATCAAGTATTGGCATAAATACCAGCCTACATTTTTTTGATTCCCAACAGCCAAAAAAGAAAAACGTCTTCCCTATTATTGACGCTGACACATGACGTTGGGATGTTGTTTTTCATTGACGCTGACGGGTCGAGGCACAGGGCACGAGGAAGGCCTAAACAATAGAAGGTAAGGTAAGTAACTTCTTGGTTGTCATTTACACTGATACCTTGAGCTTGAATTCAGAAAAATGATTAGGGCTGTAGTTTTCCATTTATGCAGACGCGTCGAGGCACGAGACAGGCGCAAGTAAATGGAGAGCCACACCCCATTTATTCAACGAGGCCTAAACGAAAAACCCCGCACGACATATTCGATTTCCTGCAGACGAAAAAAACCTGACAGCGGCTTTCTTAATTATAAGCTTGACGACTTAGTACTCTCTCACACGTGTGTTTGCAATCCCCCCACACACAGCGTTGGATATATGGGGCTCTTAGTATTATAAGCTTGACGACTTACTGCTCTCACATGCGTGTTTGCAATAAAAAGCCCCACACAGCGTTAGCTATCAGGGCTTTCTTAATTATAAACTTGACGACTTACTGCTCTCACATGCGTGTTTGCAATAAAAAGCCCCACACGGCGTTGGCTATGTGGGGCTCTTAGTATTATAAGCTTGACGACTTAGTGTTCTCACATGCTTATCTGCAATAAAAAACCCCACACAGCGTTCGCTATGTGGGGCTCTTAGTATTATAAGCTTGACGACGACCTACTCTCACATGCGTGTTTGCAATAAAAAGCCCCACACAGCGTTGGCTATGTGAGGCTCTTAGTATTATAAGCTTGACGACGACCTACTCTCACATGGGATCTCCCACACTACCATCGGCGATGACGCTTTTCACTTCTGAGTTCGGGATGGGATCAGGTGGTTCAACGTCTCTATGATCGTCAAGCAATTCGGTTGCGTTCGTTCTGGTGGCTTTCTTTCGTTGGCCTTACCAAAACACGCGAAGACATGCTTGGATCTTTAACAATTCGTTTTGAAATAACGTCAATCAAGTATTAAACCGATGCTCATCATTGCTGATGCTTTATCGTAATATGTGTCTCTTTCTGATGATCTATTAGAGTCTTTTTCATTCTCTCTTCATATCCATCCAAAACCACTTTGGTGTTATATGGTCAAGCCTCACGAGCAATTAGTATTGGTTAGCTCAATGCCTCACAGCACTTACACACCCAACCTATCAACGTCCTAGTCTCGAACGGCTCTTTAGGGGACTTATGTCCCAGTGAGATCTTATCTTGAGGGAGGCTTCCCGCTTAGATGCTTTCAGCGGTTATCCCGTCCGAACGTAGCTACCCGGCAATGCCACTGGCGTGACAACCGGAACACCAGAGGTTCGTCCACTCCGGTCCTCTCGTACTAGGAGCAGCTCCTCTCAAATCTCAAACGTCCACGGCAGATAGGGACCGAACTGTCTCACGACGTTCTAAACCCAGCTCGCGTACCACTTTAAATGGCGAACAGCCATACCCTTGGGACCGGCTTCAGCCCCAGGATGTGATGAGCCGACATCGAGGTGCCAAACACCGCCGTCGATGTGAACTCTTGGGCGGTATCAGCCTGTTATCCCCGGAGTACCTTTTATCCGTTGAGCGATGGCCCTTCCATACAGAACCACCGGATCACTAAGACCTACTTTCGTACCTGCTCGACGTGTCTGTCTCGCAGTTAAGCGTGCTTTTGCCTTTACACTCTATGCATGATTTCCGACCATGCTGAGCACACCTTCGTGCTCCTCCGTTACTCTTTGGGAGGAGACCGCCCCAGTCAAACTACCCACCACACAGTGTCCTCGATCCAGATAATGGACCTGAGTTAGAACCTCAAACATACCAGGGTGGTATTTCAAGATTGGCTCCAATAGAACTGGCGTCCTATCTTCAAAGCCTCCCACCTATCCTACACAAATAGGTTCAAAGTTCACTGTGAAGCTATAGTAAAGGTTCACGGGGTCTTTCCGTCTAGCCGCGGATACACAGCATCTTCACTGCGATTTCAATTTCACTGAGTCTCGGGTGGAGACAGTGTGGCCATCGTTACGCCATTCGTGCAGGTCGGAACTTACCCGACAAGGAATTTCGCTACCTTAGGACCGTTATAGTTACGGCCGCCGTTTACTTGGGCTTCGATCAAGAGCTTCGCTTACGCTAACCCCATCAATTAACCTTCAAGCACCGGGCAGGCGTCACACCCTATACGTCCACTTTCGTGTTTGCAGAGTGCTGTGTTTTTAATAAACAGTCGCAGCCACCTGGTATCTTCGACCGACTAGTGCTTACGGAGCAAGTCCTTCACACCGGCCGGCGTACCTTCTCCCGAAGTTACGGTACCATTTTGCCTAGTTCCTTCACCCGAGTTCTCTCAAGCGCCTTGGTATTCTCTACCTGACCACCTGTGTCGGTTTGGGGTACGGTTCGAACATATCTGAAGCTTAGAAGTTTTTCCTGGAAGCATGGCATCAACCACTTCACCCAAAAGAGGGCTCGTCGTCAGTTCTCGGTCTCCCCAATAAAGGGAGGTGCCCGGATTTGCCTAAGCACCTAACCTACCGCCTTAAACACAGACAACCATCGCTGTGCTGGCCTAGCCTTCTCCGTCTCTCCATCGCAATATGTACGAGTACAGGAATATTAACCTGTTTCCCATCGACTACGCATTTCTGCCTCGCCTTAGGGGCCGACTCACCCTGCCCTGATTAACATGGGACAGGAAACCTTGGTCTTCCGGCGGGGGAGTTTTTCACTCCCCTTATCGTTACTCATGTCAACATTCGCACTTCTGATACCTCCAGCCTGCCTTACAGCTTGACCTTCAACGGCTTACAGAACGCTCCTCTACCATGCCTAGTAAACTAAGCATCCGTAGCTTCGGTGTACAGTTTGAGCCCCGTTATATCTTCCGCGCAGGCCGACTCGACTAGTGAGCTATTACGCTTTCTTTAAAGGATGGCTGCTTCTAAGCCAACCTCCTAGCTGTCTAAGCCTTCCCACATCGTTTCCCACTTAACTGTAACTTTGGGACCTTAGCTGACGGTCTGGGTTGTTTCCCTTTCCACGACGGACGTTAGCACCCGCCGTGTGTCTCCCGTAATTGCACTCATTGGTATTCGGAGTTTGCATGGGGTTGGTAAGTCGGGATGACCCCCTAGCCCAAACAGTGCTCTACCCCCAATGGTGAGATACGAGGCGCTACCTAAATAGCTTTCGAGGAGAACCAGCTATCTCCGAGCTTGATTAGCCTTTCACTCCTATCCACAAGTCATCCCCGGACTTTTCAACGTACGTGGGTTCGGTCCTCCAGTTAGTGTTACCCAACCTTCAACCTGCTCATGGATAGATCGCCCGGTTTCGGGTCTATTCCCAGCAACTAAACGCCCTATTAAGACTCGGTTTCCCTACGGCTCCACTACTCGCTTAACCTTGCTACTGAAAATAAGTCGTTGACCCATTATACAAAAGGTACGCAGTCACGGAACAAGTCCGCTCCCACTGCTTGTACGTACACGGTTTCAGGATCTATTTCACTCCCCTCACAGGGGTTCTTTTCGCCTTTCCCTCACGGTACTGGTTCACTATCGGTCAGTCAGGAGTATTTAGCCTTGGAGGATGGTCCCCCCATATTCAGACAGGATATCACGTGTCCCGTCCTACTCGTTTTCATGATAAAGGTGTTTTCGTATACGGGGCTATCACCCTCTACGGCGGCCCTTTCCAGAGCCTTCTACTAACACCTAAACCACTTAAGGGCTAATCCCCTTTCGCTCGCCGCTACTTAGGGAATCTCGGTTGATTTCTTTTCCTAAGGGTACTTAGATGTTTCAGTTCCCCTCGTTCGCCTCGTATGGCTATGTATTCACCATACGATACCCGCAAGCGGGTGGGTTTCCCCATTCGGACATGTTCGGATCAAAGCCTGTTTATCGACTCCCCGAACCTTTTCGCAGATTACCACGTCCTTCATCGCCTCTGACTGCCAAGGCATCCACCGTGCACGCTTGGTCACTTGACCATATAACCCAAAATAGTTTCGGATCACATACCTAAGAGCTTTTGTACCTCCTAGGATTTACGATAATAGAAGTCACTAGGTTAAAGTGAACTTCCACCGGTTTAACGCTTGATTTATCGTTATTTCAAAATTCGAATTGTTAAAGAGCAAGTTTAGTGCAAAGCACTAAGTCAGAGACTAAAAATCACCAATCGCCAAGGCGCTTGATGCTTAGTGTCTTGCTTAGAACTTTGTTCTAATGCTTTTAAGATAGGTATCAGATAATTTGTGTGAACGCTCACCAGAGCTTCTATCGTTTAAGGAGGTGATCCAGCCCCAGGTTCCCCTAGGGCTACCTTGTTACGACTTCACCCCAGTCATTGACCACTCCGTGGTAACCGCCATCCCCGAAGGGTTAAGCTAGCTACTTCTGGAGCAATCAACTCCCATGGTGTGACGGGCGGTGTGTACAAGGCCCGGGAACGTATTCACCGTGGCATTCTGATCCACGATTACTAGCGATTCCGACTTCATGGAGTCGAGTTGCAGACTCCAATCCGGACTACGACGTACTTTATGGGATTCGCTCACTATCGCTAGCTTGCAGCCCTTTGTATACGCCATTGTAGCACGTGTGTAGCCCTACTCGTAAGGGCCATGATGACTTGACGTCGTCCCCACCTTCCTCCGGTTTGTCACCGGCAGTCTCCTTAAAGTTCCCACCCGAAGTGCTGGCAAATAAGGATAAGGGTTGCGCTCGTTACGGGACTTAACCCAACATTTCACAACACGAGCTGACGACAGCCATGCAGCACCTGTCTCACAGTTCCCGAAGGCACCAAGGAATCTCTTCCAAGTTCTGTGGATGTCAAGAGTAGGTAAGGTTCTTCGCGTTGCTTCGAATTAAACCACATGCTCCACCGCTTGTGCGGGCCCCCGTCAATTCATTTGAGTTTTAACCTTGCGGCCGTACTCCCCAGGCGGTCTACTTATTGCGTTAGCTGCGCCACTAAGTCATTACAACCCAACGGCTAGTAGACATCGTTTACGGCGTGGACTACCAGGGTATCTAATCCTGTTTGCTCCCCACGCTTTCGCACCTCAGTGTCAGTATCAGTCCAGGGTGTCGCCTTCGCCACTGATGTTCCTTCCTATATCTACGCATTTCACCGCTACACAGGAAATTCCACACCCCTCTACCGTACTCTAGCCTGCCAGTATCCGATGCCATTCCAAGGTTGAGCCCTGGGATTTCACATCAGACTTAACAAACCACCTACGCGCGCTTTACGCCCAGTAATTCCGATTAACGCTTGCACCCTCTGTATTACCGCGGCTGCTGGCACAGAGTTAGCCGGTGCTTCTTCTGGGGCTAACGTCAAAGTACGCTGGTATTAGCAACGTACCCTTCCTCACCCCTGAAAGTGCTTTACAACCCTAAGGCCTTCTTCACACACGCGGCATGGCTGGATCAGGCTTGCGCCCATTGTCCAATATTCCCCACTGCTGCCTCCCGTAGGAGTCTGGGCCGTGTCTCAGTCCCAGTGTGACTGGTCATCCTCTCAGACCAGTTAGAGATCGTCGCCTTGGTAGGCCTTTACCCTACCAACTAGCTAATCTCACGCAGGCTCATCTAATAGCGGAAGGTCACAAGTGATCCCCTCCTTTCCCCCTCAGGGCGTATGCGGTATTAGCATGCGTTTCCACATGTTGTCCCCCTCTACTAGGCAGATTCCTACGCGTTACTCACCCGTCCGCCGCTCGTCAGCAGGAGCAAGCTCCCCTGTTACCGCTCGACTTGCATGTGTTAAGCCTGCCGCCAGCGTTCAATCTGAGCCATGATCAAACTCTTCAGTTAAAGAACATGCTCACTCAAATCTATTACACTAACAAATAACTTAATTAATCCACCGTCCAATTAAGAACAGCAAACCAACATAAAGCGAATTGCGTGCAGACTCTCGTAAGTCTTCAATTTTTTTGACCAACTACACGCTACAAGTAGCAATGCGATGGTCTTCTGAAGTCTCTAGCGAGCGCCCACACAAATTATCTGATTATCTATTTTAAAGAGCGTTGCCGTTACACTTAAGCCACTTATCCTCTGCAAGAGAGTCAAGCCCTGTCCGTGTCAGCGAGGGCGTATATTAAGGATCTACAGATTTTCTGCAACCCTTTTCACCTAATTCTTTTAATTAAATGATAAAAAAGTGTTTTCTGGCTAATAAAGCACCAAAACAACCCTAAATAGATCAAATAGCAATCAACTACCTACCTGACAAGCATAAAAAAGCCCCAGACAAATTGAGGCCTATAAAGAGGGGACATTTTTAAAAACCAACTCATTCTGCATTTTGCGTTTGTAGTGACTCAAGCTGTTTTTGCAACTCTTCATATTTTGCATTTAGCACAGCCTCTTGCTCCAAAGGGTTTGAAATACTATTTAGATCCACTCTTGCATCTATATCAATCCCCATGTTTTGCAATTGCGCCACAATAGCATCAACTCTTGCTTGAGCATTAACAACAAATTCATTTGAAATAGTACTTTCAGCAGCAAACAGCCCCATTGAAAGAACTAAAACAATGCAAACCAAAATGGTCTTAAATGATGACTTCACGATAACCCTTCCAACCCATCCACTAAACATTAATCCATCAACACTAAATTAAGCCCACTTCCATCGAAACAGAAGTGGGCTTAGATACTATCGAATATTACTCGGCAGTTTTTGCTTGCAGGTCTTCAAGTTGAGCTTGTAACTCTTCATACTTAGCAGTCAATGCCGCTTCTTGTTCAATTGGTGTTGCCGCGGCATTAAGTTCAACAGTTGCATCGACTTCAGCACCCATGCTTTCAAGTTGTGCTGAAATAGCATCTACACGAGATTGAGCCTCTGCTAATGCATCATCATTTGCAAACGCTGCTGTTGAAATAGTCGTAGCTGCAAAAAGTGTTAACGCTGTTTTTGTAAATACATTCATGTCATATCTCCATTAATTAGATTTCAATTTTCAGATATAAATGTCAGCCAGTAATAAATTCTAGCGACGATAACGTTGAAATATCAGGTATTACTCAGCAGTTTGCGCTTGTAAACCTTCAAGTTGAGCCTGCAATTCTTCAAATTTAGCACCCAACATTGCTTCTTTTTCTTCAGGAGTTGCTGCTGCGTTTAAATCAACACTTGAATCAACTTCAGCACCCATGCTTTCAAGTTGAGCTGCAATTGCATCAACTCGAGACTGAGCATCAACTAAAGCATCGTCGTTTGCGAAAGCCGCTGTAGAGATAGCTGTTGCAGCAAATAAAGCTAGAGCTGTTTTTGTAAATGCATTCATAATATTTCTCCATTAATTGATAGTTTTCAATTCTAATAAAAGGTCTTTATTAAGAACGATTGCGTTCCCACGAGAGAAATAATAGCAATAGATTCTCATTAAAAAAGCATCTGAAAGCCGCTTCCCTGTTTGATTCAGAATGAAAGCAATAAACTCTCGATTGAGCGTTGAAAGTAAGAATAGGTAAAGAGAAATTGACGAAATAAAAGAAATACAGACACTTTATTTAGAGACTTAACCGCCAAATAAAGCACTGTAAAGTTGATATGATTTTTTAAGAGACAATCTTAGGAGCTATGACAGGAATGGAATAACTAACAATCATTTTTTTAGTGGTTATATCCACTTTATAAGCGAGCACTTCAACACCTCTACTCAACACATCATTAAAAGCGAGCGCATATTTTTCATCGATATGAGCCGCTGGAGAAACAGAATCAATACCCGTATGACTTACACAGAAAAACAAAACAGCTCTATGCCCTTCTTCAACCATTCTTGCTAATTCATATAAATGCTTACGTCCTCGCTCTGTTACCGCATCAGGAAAATAACCACCACCATCTTCTTCCAGCAAAGTCACGTTTTTCACTTCTACGTAACATTTTTGACCATCTCGTCCTGTCAACAACCAATCAATACGGCTATTTTCACCGTATTTCACCTCGGCTTTTTGCTCTGTATATTCAGATATTTCCTTTATCGCACCGTTACGAATCGCTTCCCCCACCAACTTATTAGGATAACCAGTGTTAATGCAGGCTAGATGCTTACCATCTATTTCGACTAACTCCCAAGTGTAGCCAAGCTTTCGCTTTGGATTATCACTTTTGGAAAGCCACACACGAGCGTCGTCTTGTTGGCAACGTTTCATCGAACCTGTATTTGGACAATGCGCAACAACCACTTCACCATTCGGCAGCTGGATATCAGATAAAAAGCGCTTATAGCGCTTAATTAGTCGACCTTCAATTAATGGGGTTGGAAAATCCACGTCATTACTCCAATGTTTTTATAGAAATAATATAAATAAAAAAACGGCCCTCTTTAACTAAAAAGAGAGCCGCCTATCTCTGAGCTCAAATCAAACGATTAATGAAAAAGAATTATTCCCACTCAATCGTTGCTGGCGGCTTAGAAGAAACATCATAAGCCACACGAGAAATGTTCTCGATTTCATTGATAATACGGCCAGAAACTGTTTCCAATAATTCGTACGGAAGATGAGCCCAACGCGCTGTCATAAAGTCGATAGTTTCAACTGCACGAAGTGCTACTACGTATTCGTAACGACGACCGTCACCAACCACACCTACTGATTTAACAGGCAAGAAGACAACGAACGCTTGGCTCGTCTTGTCATACCAGCCGGAACGGCGAAGCTCTTCAATGAAAATAGCATCCGCACGACGTAAAATATCAGCGTATTCTTTCTTCACTTCACCCAAGATACGCACACCTAGACCTGGCCCAGGGAACGGATGACGATAAACCATGTCATGGGGCAAACCAAGCGCAACACCTAACTTACGCACTTCATCTTTAAACAATTCACGAAGAGGCTCAACCAACTCCATTTTCATGTCTTCAGGCAAACCACCTACATTATGATGAGATTTGATGACGTGAGCTTTACCTGTTTTAGAAGCAGCAGATTCGATAACATCTGGGTAGATAGTGCCCTGAGCAAGAAACTCAATGTTATTCAGTTTCGAAGACTCTTCATCAAAGATTTCAATAAAGGTGTTACCAATGATTTTGCGTTTTTTCTCTGGGTCATCTTCACCTGCCAATTTACCAAGGAATAGATCCTCCGCATCAACACGGATTACTTTTACACCCATATTATCTGCAAACATCTTCATCACTTGATCGCCTTCGTTCAAACGAAGCAAGCCGTTATCAACGAAAACACACGTCAACTGATTACCAATGGCTTTATGTAACAAGGCCGCTACAACAGAAGAATCAACACCGCCAGACAAGGCTAACAGAACTTGTTTATCACCTACTTGCTCACGCATTCTTTCGATAGCATCTTCAGCAATATTAGCAGGAGTCCACAAAGTGTCACACTCACAGATATCCACAACAAAACGAGATAAAATTTTACCACCTTGTTTTGTGTGTGTTACTTCTGGATGAAACTGAACGCCATAAAATTTCTTAACTTCATTCGCCATCGCCGCGATAGGACAACTTTCAGTAGAGGCCATCAAAGCAAAATCTGCGGGCATAGCCGACACTTTATCGCCATGACTCATCCAAACATCTAATGCAGCAACACCGTTGTTTGCGACATGGTCTTGAATACCAGCCAACAAAGAAGTGCCTTCATGCTTACGAATTTGAGCATAGCCAAATTCACGCAACTCAGAACCTTGAACTTTACCGCCCAATTGTTCTGCCATTGTTTGCATGCCATAACAGATACCGAAAACAGGTACACCCAAAGTGAATACGGCTTCTGGAGCTCGAGGAGAACCCGGCTCAGGAACAGATTCAGGACCACCAGCCAAGATGATACCTTTAGGAGCGAAATCAATAACTTCTTGATCTTCCATATCAAAAGCACGAACTTCACAGTAAACACCAATTTCACGAACACGACGTGCAATCAGCTGAGTGTACTGGGAGCCAAAATCAAGAATAAGAATTTTATGAGCGTGGATATCTTGCGACATTGTTAGCCATTCCTTTCACTCTATCTAAAAGAACATCGTCTTTTAAAATAGAAGTAATTAATCAATAGATAGTAAGAGCAAAAAATAAAGATGGGGCGTGTTATACGCCCCATCCGAATATCAAATTATCAAGCGATTAACCCACGTGATAATTTGGTGCCTCTTTCGTAATTGTCACATCATGAACATGACTTTCACGCATACCAGCACCGGTGATTTGAGAGAATTGAGTTTTCGTACGCATCGTCTCAATGTCTGGAGATCCAGTGTAACCCATTGAAGAACGAACGCCGCCCATCAACTGATGAACAACAGCGACCATTGGGCCTTTTGATGGTACACGACCTTCAATACCTTCAGGCACAAGCTTTTCTACGCTGCTTGAATCTTGGAAGTAACGATCACTCGAACCTTGAGACTGAGACATAGCACCAAGCGAGCCCATACCACGATATGCTTTAAATGAACGGCCTTGGAATAAAACAACTTCTCCAGGAGCTTCATCTGTACCAGCAAGCAAACCACCAACCATGATGACACTTGCACCAGCGGCAATCGCCTTAGCAATATCACCAGAGAAACGAACACCGCCATCAGCAATAACAGGAATACCACGAGGATTCATCGCTTCAGCAACATTTGCTACCGCACTGATTTGAGGAACACCTACACCAGCAACAATACGAGTTGTACAAATTGAACCTGGGCCGATACCTACTTTCACGCCATCAGCACCTGCATCTGCAAGCGCAATCGCCGCATCCGCTGTTGCTATGTTACCACCGATCACTTGAATATGAGGGAACGTTTCCTTCACCCAACGAACGCGGTCAATAACACCTTTAGAATGACCGTGAGCCGTATCAACAACAATAATATCAACGCCTGCGTCAGAAAGTGCTTTGACACGATCTTCAGTATCAGCACCTGTACCAACAGCCGCACCAACACGCAAACGACCTTGGTCATCTTTGCACGCATTTGGATAGGTTGTTGCTTTATTAAAATCGGTTACAGTTACCATGCCACGCAATTCAAACTGCTCATTCACAATCAGCACTTTCTCAATGCGGTTTTCATGAAGCAATTTACGGATGGAACCAGAAGATGCACCTTCAAGTGCTGTTACCAGTCGATCTTTAGGTGTCATGATATCAGCAACGCTTTTATCAAAATCCTTAACGAAACGAACATCACGGCTCGTAACGATACCAACAAGATCCGAACCTTTAACAACAGGCACACTAGAAATACTGTTTGAAGCAGTTAATGCCATCAATTCATGCACAGTCGCTTCTGGATGGATAGTAACAAGATCACGGACAATACCGCTTTCGTATTTTTTAACACGACGAACTTCTGTCGCTTGCTCTTCAATGGTCAAGTTTTTGTGCACAATGCCTATGCCGCCTTCTTGAGCCAAAGCAATCGCCATGCGATGTTCGGTAACAGTATCCATTGCGGAAGACGTAAGCGGAATATTCAGCTCAATGTCTTTCGTGATTTTAGTTTTGAGGCTAACATCCTTCGGAAGAACTTCAGAATAGCCGGGGATAAGCAATACGTCATCAAACGTTAGGGCTTCTTGCACGATTCGTAACATAATAGGGGAGTTTCCAATGCCAACAAGGGTGTTAAGATGGCAAGTAATTCTACTCCTATAGTTGCATTCGGTAAATCAAAACCACGAGAGATTGATGAATAATTTTACAACTTCTGCCTCACAAGAAACTGCATTTAGCGTCTCGCAACTAAATAAGCAGATTCAACAGCTACTTGAAGCCAGTTTACCTTGGATTTTAGTGGAAGGTGAAATCTCCAATCTGGCCAAGCCAGGATCAGGACATTGGTACTTTTCACTCAAAGATGACAAAGCCCAAATCCGCTGCGCCATGTTCAAAAGTAAAAATAACGCCGTTCGTTTTCGCCCAAAAGACGGTGACAAAGTTCGATTACGCGCCAGAGTCACTTTTTATGGGCCACGCGGAGATTGCCAACTCAGCGTAGAAAGCATGGAATCCGCCGGTGAAGGCGCCCTTCAACAAGCGTTCGAAAGATTAAAAGCCAACTTACAACTTGAAGGACTGTTTGACGCATCCCATAAAAAGCCATTGCCAACCAAACCAGAGCGCGTTGCTATTATTACCTCTCCTGTTGGTGCTGCTGTACGAGATATGATTATTGCGTTTCGTCGACGCTTTCCCTTAACGGAGCTCACAATTCTACCTTCATTAGTACAAGGCCAAGACGCTGCAAAAAATATTTTAAGACAACTACAACGAGCAGACGACAGCAGTCATTTCGACGCTATAGTTCTTGGTCGTGGCGGCGGTTCACTGGAAGACTTATGGAGTTTCAACGATGAAGCCTTAGCCAGAGCCGTCTTTCATGCCAAAACACCGATTGTTTCAGCGGTAGGTCATGAAACAGACTTCACCATTACAGACTTTGTCGCTGACGTTCGCGCTGCCACACCGACGGCCGCCGCCGAATTACTCAGCCCAGACCGTAATCAACTGATTAGACAAATTGAGCAACAGGAAAAACAGTTGATTCGACGCATGTCTCGCATTCTCGAACAAAGCCAACAACAACTTGATTTCACGACAAAACGCATTCGCCACCCGAAAGAGCGAATTGATCAACAACAAAGTCAGCTCAATCAGCTGATACATCGCCTACAGCAAAACATTCAACGTAAAGTGTCAGAGCAACATATTCAGACGAGCAACATCACCCACCGACTTGAGAGAAACAGTCCTACTCGTCGCATCAACCAAGAAAGACAAACACTCAACAACATAGACACGCGACTTGCTCACGCCCTACGCAACAACTTAACCAGCAAACAAACCGCTTTTGCTCGCATCATCGACAAACTCAACCTCGTCAGTCCGCTCAATACCTTATCTCGCGGCTACGCCATCGCATCGAAAGATGAACAAGTAATTCGCTCTATTAATGATGTAGAGAAAGGTGATGCTATTAAAGTCAGAGTTCAAGATGGTGAAGTCAGCTGTACTGTTAAAACGACTAAAGCTGTAAGCTAACTTGAGTTGAATTAGACCAAAAACAAGAAACACGTTCGCTCCACGCGCAAGCGCGAAAAGTCGCGCCACTGTGTTTCTTATTTTTCTCCATAGTTATTAAAAGGAAGCAATAACATGTTTACGAACGACGCTATAAACTGGTCTGCCCCTAAAAGTATAGACGACGAAGACTTTCCGAAAGACACGCTCGACCGAGTGAAGTACGCGCAGTTCTTAACGCAGTTTTTAGTCGATCAAGGTTGTGATGCTTCCACCGATAAAAAACAAAATTATGTACTTAACCTCAATTCAGAATGGGGTTCTGGTAAAACTTACTTTCTTAAGCGTTGGTCAGAGGACTTAAAGCCACACTTCCCTGTTGTATACATCGATGCATGGAAACAAGACTATTCCGATGATCCGTTAATGACGGTTATTTCTTCTGTGATAAATCAGCTTAGAGAGCAAGCTGGTATAGATGTAAAGAAATCTGATTTTGCAATTCCTAACAAGGTTGTTGGCTTATTAAAAGCAGCGGCGCCAGCCCTAATAAAAACATTTTCTAAGAAGTACTTTGGTGATGAAGACTTCATCGATTTAAGTGACGTAGCTGCAGACGCTGTTACACACTTACTCGATGAACACGAAGAAAAGTCACAAGCAATTGACGATTTAAAAACCAGCGTTGCTGAATGGGTTTCTTTTATTACAGACAATCCAGAAGACGAAAAAACATATCCCGCTTTCATTTTCATCGATGAGTTAGATCGTTGTCGACCAAGTTATGCCGTAGAAATGCTGGAAACCATCAAACATATTTTTGATATCGAAGGCATTGTCTTCGTAGTTGCAACAGATACAGAACAACTACAACATGCAGTCAAAGCCATTTATGGTGAAGGTTTCGATGCGCGACTTTATCTTGGTCGGTTTTTCAACAGCCGATTCAGTTTAAAAGCGCCTGACCTAAAAGACTTCTTAGAAGTCCATGTGGATTACACAAAATTATCGGGTGAATACTTAGAACAAAAAGGTATAAAAATTCTGCCACCCAACCCAGATGGCAAAGTGACGTTAGGTAATATTGCTGTAATTTTAGATGCCTTCGATATGCTACCAAGAACAGCAATCCAAATTACTGATCGAGTAATAGCCACGCTATCAAATATGCCGGCTGGATCTAAAATTGATATTTTGATGCTGACAACTTTATTATGTCTTAGAGAGGAAGACAGAGAAGTTTTTTTAAAAGTCACCTCTAATTCATATTTTTATAAGCTTCCAAATACTCAATCCGTAGGTATTATTGGTCATCTTAAATACCGCTTCAAAGATCATAAATCTATAATGAAATTCCATTTCGTACCCCAGACAAGTTTTCCTTATTTAAGAACCTCAAAGCAGGCTAATGTACTTAATCCTTATCTTGAGCAAACATACTGTTTAACTCTACTGAAATATTTTGAAGGGACCTTTTCGCTATTTTTTGAAAAAAAGAACCACTCACTTAAAGACATAGAAGCCAATCTAATAACTTACTATGGACAAACTATGAACACCGAAGTAGGTTCATCATGGTTACAAGCCCTATATTACAAAGGTAATTTTAACGAAGTAACACTTGATCAATACAAGGATTATGTCGAACTCGCTTCTGCTTTAGATTGGATCGATGGCGACACAAGTTCTGATGACGCTTAAATAAGCGTCATCCTCACAACCCATACCTTTCTATTTTTTTGATTAATCCCTGTCTTGAGATACCGAGCTGTTTAGCAGCTTGAGTTCGATTACCTTGGCTTTTCTCTAAGGCGTGGTGAATCAGGCGAATTTCCAGCTCTCGAACTTGCTCGTCTAAGGTGGCTTCACTAATAGATGAATCAGAGATAAGTTGCGACTTGCTTATGCGATCAATACTAGGATAAAGAAGCTGAATATCGTCCATGCTAATGCGCCCTTCTGGACAAATAGACGCGACGCTTTCTAACGCATTTTTTAGCTCACGGACATTACCAGGCCAAGTTTGGTCTCGAAACCATTGCAACGCCTCTGAGCTAAGTTGTAAGTTTTTGGACTGCTGAGATTGCAAGCGATGCAGAAAAGCTTGCAGTAATACGGGAACGTCTTCCAATCGATCAGACAGAGATTGTGTTTCAATGTTTACGCCTTTAATTCGATAGTATAAATCTTCTCGAAAACTGCCTTCTTGAACCTTCCCTAGTAAATCCGCATTAGTGGCAGACACAACACGAATGTCGATGTGTTTTTGCTCTCGTCCGCCAACAGGGAAAAACGTGCCTTCTTGCAACACTCGTAGCAGTTTTACTTGCATCGCCAGTGGCATTTCGCCGATCTCGTCCAAGAATAATGTGCCGCCATCCGCAAGACTGAGCAAGCCGACTTTGTCTTTTTCCGCGCCGGTAAATGCGCCTTTCATGTAACCAAATAATTCACTTTCCAATAAATCAGCAGGAATCGCGCCACAATGAACAGAGACAAACGCTTTGCTCGCTCTGTGGCTCAAGTCATGCAAGGTGCGTGAAATCACTTCTTTGCCTGTGCCCGATGGCCCAGTGACCAAAACACGCACGTCTGTTGGCGCAATGCGTTCGATTAAGGCACGGATTTTTTGTGAACTCGCAGAGTGACCAATATAAGACGCCGCACCTTGAGATTGTTGTGTCGACTGTTTGAGCTGGTTTAATTCCCGCTCCAAGGTAGTTTTGGTGATAGCTCGGCGAACCACAACAGCCAACATATCAGGATCAATGGGCTTGGCGATGAAATCCCAAGCGCCAAGGGAAACGGCTTTTAACGCCAAGTCACGGTCTGCGTTACCAGTGATAATAATCACGGGGCGACCGTCAAAGTCTGACAAAGAATCCAAAGTCACTTGAGGATCAAAATGCGGTGGCATGGAAAGGTCGAGCAAGACTAAATCCGCATCGAATTTGCCGATCACATCACGCGCTTCTTCTAAGCTGCCAGCGGTTTTGACGTGATAATCTTGGTTCGCTAACCAACGACTGGCTAATTCTCGAAACGCTGGCTCATCATCGACCAGTAGAATTTTATTTTGCATCATGTTCTTCCTTCCGTTGAGGCAAGACTATTTCGAAAGTGACAGGCCAGTTCGTATCAGAACGATGACGAATTCGGCCACCATGAGCATCAAGAATACGACGTACTATCGCTAAACCTAAGCCACTGCCGCCTGCTCGTTTCGTCACAAAAGGTTGAAACAGCGCCTCACCTTGTAAGTGTTCATCAATTTCTGGACCATTGTTATGCACTTGAATCACCAGCATTTCACCATCCGACTTTGCTTCGATGAATAACTTTCCTTCCGATTGATTACGTAAAAAAGCCGTGGCGTTATCAATCAAGTTAACAAAGACTTGCTGAAGGCGTTGAGGGTCTGCGTCTAGCTCAAGGGATTCGTCAATCTCTAACTCGTAACGAATATCGCCCAGCTGAGCTTGCGCTAATACGCTGGTAATTAAAGCCCGTAACGGCGTAGAGGAAATTTGCAATGTGAGTCCACCCGAATACACCAGCATGTCGCTCACTAAGCGGTCTGCTCTTTGTAATTGAATTTGAATGTGCTGGCGTGTTTCTGGCGGTGTATCGTAAGCCGCCATCGCAATAATGTTTAAGGGATTGCGCAATTCATGGGCCATGGCGGCAGACAAACTTCCCAACTCCACAAGATGTTTTTCATCAAGGCGTTTTCGTTCTGCCACAGCCAATGCCAACGACCGTTCAAGCAAACCGCAACTGGTCGAAAACAAAGAAGCAAAAACCTCTGCGGTTAATCGCATTCCCGGACTCGCATCGTCCCAACCCAACAAGACGAAACGCCAGTCGGATTCAGAACGAGATACGTTTAAGGCTAATTCATGACTGCTATCAAGGTGTTTACTAGAATTTTCATCTGGTTTTTTATCAGCATAATCGGCGGCGCTAAAATCCAGCTTTATGGTCACGTTACGTCTGATCTGAGAAGAAAGTAAGCCTTCACCAACTTTTATTAATTGCTGCCAATCTTGTGCTTCTTTTAACTGACTAGACCAAGTATCCAAGACGGTTTCATTTAATACTGCACCGGGGTAAATCAATTTTGAAATCAAACGATTGAGCGGCTGATAAATCAATGCTGACATCACCAGAATCAATAAAGAATACAACCACAGTTGCCAGCTCGGAACATTCGCCAAAGCCTGTAAACCAATCCGTCCAGACACCACACTCATTACGGCGATTAAACACAAAATCACCAACATCATCGCCACCCAAAGCAAGGCACGATTGGCAAACGCATTCACTGAAAGGATTTGGTAACGAACAACGCCATAAACCAAAAGCAACAAATAGGTTGGCAGTAACAACATTGGATAAGGAAACCAACTGATGCCAAAAGAAGGGAAAACAAAGCTAGTAGCTAATAATAAGCCCCAAGCACCAACGCCAAACATAGCGAGAATCGAGCGTTTCTTATTGCCAGAATGACGGTACCAACCGAACAACAACACCCCATGGGCCAAGATACCAATCAATACGGTGTAAACCAGATTCAATAAACCGGCATCCGTAAAGACAAAAAAGGAACGCGTATCCGGCGTGCTAATGGCATCCCCACCGCCCGTCCACCAGCTTTCTAACACCACAACAAAACTCATTAAATAAAACCAAGGAATAGCCTGATGAAGCCGATCAAGAAACGTTTCTTTTGCGGCTCCTGAATTCACAAAACGAATGGCAAAATGCAGAAAGAATGTTGGCATTAGCGGATTGGCGAGAATAATAAAAATACCAAGGCGGTCATAACCTTGGAACAGGATTACATGACCAAAACACCAAATCGCCATCATGATGGCAAAACCCGCCAATGCCTGTAGATCGCCTTGATTTCGAGCACGCCATAACAGCCAAGCTGCAACTAAAAAGCCACATACACTAGACACCAACATGGCGACTTCAAACATTAATGAGAGCGTCACAACTGTAAACCTCGTTTACACCATAAATAGAGAGAAATCGTAAACTTCTTTTACGATATTAGCAAAAATAAAATAATACCTTTAAAAATCAATCAGATAAAAATCTATAAACATTGGCCTATCAATTGCTATCACTCTACTGAGTCTTTTGATCTATCTCAATCTTTTATCTATTAACGGGGCAAGCGTTATGAATACTGGCTTTTTTATGACTGAAATCATCGCACTTTTTAGCATTGTGGGTTTGGCGTTACTTCCATTGGCATATCAACAACTGCGCACTATCAGAATCAACAAGAAGTTCTGACACTGTGTGTAATGTTTTAAACCTATCTTACTAACTGAAGCCTGATACAGGCTTCCTATTCATTATTGGAATAACAATGGATCTCGACGTCGCTATCTTATCCCGACTCCAGTTTGCCTTTACTGTGAGTTTCCACATCATTTTCCCGAGTATCACGATCGGCCTTGCTACGCTGATTGCGATCTGGGAAGGCTTATGGCTAAAAACCCATAACCCGTATTATTTACAGCTGGCTAAATTCTGGATCAAACCCTTTGCGATTACCTTTGGCATGGGCGTCGTTTCTGGGATTGTGCTGTCTTATGAGTTCGGCACGAACTTCTCCAAGTTCTCTGAAATCACTGGCGCTGTTTTAGGGCCATTGATGGCCTATGAAGTGCTAACGGCATTTTTTATGGAAGCAGGTTTCCTTGGGGTCATGTTATTTGGCTGGCAACGGGTGGGTCGAAAACTTCACTTCTTTTCAACCATGGTCGTTATGATCGGCACTTGGTTTTCTGCATTCTGGATCATTGTGGCGAATTCTTGGATGCAAACGCCAACAGGCTACAAAATTGTCGAAGGCAAGTTTGAAGTGGAAAGTTGGATGGAAGTTATTTTCAACCCTTCTATGCCGTACCGACTTACTCACATGGTCATGGCGTCACTGATTACTGCAACCTTTCTTGTCGCAGGTATTAGCGCCTATTACTTGCTGAAAAAGAAAAACATTCCTTTTGCGAAAAAAGGCCTGTCTATGTGTATGTGGTTTGCCTTAGTGCTGACACCACTACAAGCTTGGATTGGTGACATGCACGGCTTGAACGTACAAGAACATCAGCCAACTAAATTGGCAGCAATGGAAGGCATTTGGGACGCAAAAGAAGAAAACGTGCCTCTGTTGCTTTTCGCAATGCCAAACATGGAAACAGAATCCAATGATTACGAAGTAGGCATTCCAAACCTTGGCAGTCTCATTCTTACCCATTCTTGGGACGGTGCGGTACAAGGTTTAAAAGCCGTTCCGCCAGAAGACAGACCTTATGTGCCATTAGTATTTTGGTCATTCCGCGTCATGGTCGGTATTGGTTTTGGTATGTTGGGCATCGCGTTATTGGCTCTGGTTTTACGTCGAAAAGATCGCCTATTTGAAAACAAGCCCTTTCTGGCTTTGGTGGCTTTATTCACACCGTCTGGAGTCATTGCCGTCTTGGCAGGTTGGTATGTGGTTGAAATTGGCCGTCAGCCTTGGATTGTTTATAACTTAGTGCGTACGTCGGAAATTGTCTCCCCATTACCGCCAGAACGAGTGTTATTTACCTTCATTATGTTTGTGATTATTTACACTTTATTGTTAGGCGTTTATCTCTATTTCATGCGAAAACTCATTAAGAAAGGTCCACCATCCATGGAGGCATTAGAAAAACAATTGGTCGGAATGAAGGCACCTGGTTACGCACTTGCTTGGGTGAAGCTTTTACAGAATAAAGAAGCAAAAAACAAAGAACAAGGAGATAAATAATGGATTTGGCTTTTTTCTACTTCCTCGTTTTAGGTTTTGCGATTTTCATGTATGTGCTGTTGGACGGTTTTGATCTAGGCATTGGCATTCTTTATCCATGGTTTAACCAAGAAGGTGAACGGGATCATTTAATGCGCTCTATTTCACACGTTTGGGATGGCAACGAAACTTGGCTGGTATTTGGTGGTGTGATTCTGTTCGCGGCCTTTCCAGCGGCGTATGCAGGCATCACTTCTACCTTTTACTTGCCAATTATGTTGATGTTGTTTGCCTTGATTTTCCGTGGTGTTGCCTTCGAGTATCGTTTTAAATCCGATACCTCTCGGCCTTATTGGGATTTCGCGTTTAGTGCAGGTTCTGCCATTGCTGCTTTTTGCCAAGGCATGTTACTTGGCTCCTTGGTTCAAGGCGTTCCAGAAGGCAGCAGTAGTATTTCTAGCCTGCATTGGTTAACACCCTTCTCTGTGTTGACGGGTTTTTCTGTCATGGCTGGTTATGCTTTATTAGCGGCGTGTTACTTATTCATGAAAAGCCGAGGGCGCATTCAAGAGCATGCTGCAAAACTTGGAAAGCATCTTTTATTGATCACACTTTTTGCCATGGTTGTGGTCAGCTTATGGACTGTGATTAGCCAGACCGAAATCCGAGAACGTTGGTTTACCGGTTATAACTTCTTACTACTGTCGCCTTTGCCAATTCTTACGCTTTTTGTCGCTGTTTTGGCCTGGAAGGACTTACTCTCTCATAATCAGGGAGCTCACAATAAACAAGCACAAAGCCATGAAGCTCGACCGTTTTGGTATGCCGCCACTTTGTTCTTGCTCGGTTTTGCAGGTTTGGTCGTTGGGCTATTCCCTTATCTCATTCCAAGACAATTAACCTTTCTGGAAGCCGCATCACCAGACAGCAGTTTGCTCTTTTTGTTACCTGGCGTTTGTATTTTTGTGCCGCTTATTTGTGCTTACACAATATGGGGTTATCGAGTCTTTGCGGGGAAAGTAGAAGATTATCAGGAGGGATATTAATGTTTTTTAAATCAATGAAAGACAAAGTCGCTCAGCTTAAATCCTGGCAATGGTTTTTGTTACTTTATTTAAGCGGCTCCATTGCACTCATTTTAACCTCCTATGGCATTAAACTACTCATGGCTGGGTTACCTTAAAAGCTCGTATTGCTCAAAAAACCATCTATTCAAGTTCAATTGAGTAGATGGTTTTTCTATTAAGTTATGATTCAACTTCAGCGGCGGTCATCGCCTCCGGTTTTGGCCGAACGCAAGCTTTCAACAACAGTCCAGCGAATAAAACAAAACCAATCACTCGTGCACCTACGACCATGAAAGACAGATCGATTGATGCTGTAGGCCAAGCAATTAGCACTGCTGAGACAACATACAACAATCGAGTTACCCACGATAAGTTCACTCTCAGCCAGCCAGAAAAGCCAATACTCATAGATGTCGTTGCTAAGGTAGCAAACGTGATCGCAGCCACTATACTTTCAGTCGAACCTATCAATAAAACGCCTGGCATGGTGACGAATAGGAAGGGCACCAAGAGTTTCACAAAGCCTAAACGCATGGATTCCACTGCGGTTTCATTCGGTTCTGCACCAGAGATTGTCGCCGCGGCATAAGCGGCTAATGCAACTGGCGGAGTAATGGCAGACACCAACCCAAAATAGAAAATAAACATATGCGCTGATAAAGTTTCCATCCCCAATTGTGTCATCGCGGGTGCAACCAATACCGCGAGTAATAAATACGCAGCAGATGTCGGCAAGCCCATTCCCAATACAAACGACGCCAACGCAGTGAGTAATAAAACCGCCCACAAATTGCCATCACCAAGCTCAATAATCAAACCTGACAACATCAACCCCATGCCAGTGAGGTTCAATATGCCAATGATTACACCCGCTGCAGCCACCGCGGCAACAATCGGTAATGTACAAGTTAATGTCTCTTTACAAGCGTCGATAATATCGACGACATTAATCCGTGTGGCTTTCTTCCAAGGGCACACTAGCAACCCCGCAACAATCCCCATCACCGCTGCTTGGGTAGGCGATTTTCCAGAAATCATCAGCCCAATCAACACCACCAACGGAAGCAATAAATAGCTTTTTGTTTTCAGGGTTTCAAGAAGTAACTGCAAGCCCGCTTCTGTATCTCTTGCTAAGTTAAGGCGACCAGCTTCTAGGCGTACCGAAATCATTAAAGCTAAGATATACAATAACGCCGGTACCAAAGCGGCTAACGCCACTTCTGCGTAAGGAATACCAATCATTTCTGCCATCAAAAAAGCTGCTGCGCCCATTACTGGAGGCATTATTTGCCCAGCAGAAGAAGCAGCAGCTTCTATTGCACCAGCTAATTTTGCACTGTAACCAACACGCTTCATCAAGGGAATCGTAAAAGTCCCCGTAGTTACAACATTCGCCACCGCGCTGCCATTTAGCGAACCCAATAATGCGCTGGATAACGCCGCTGACAAACCCGGGCCACCTTGCACTCGCCCTGTCAGGCCTCGCGCTATATTAACAAATACTTCTCCCGTACCGATCTTGGTTAAAATCGCACCGAACAAACTAAACAGGAAAATATATTCAACGGCAACGCCCATTGGTACACCATAGACCCCCTCTGTCGACAACATAAGTGTCGACGCCAAACGATTAAGATCGTAACCGCCGTGACCGTATTTCCCAGGAATCAAATCACCAAAGTAAGCGTATAGAAAAGCTGCAGTCATTAAAGTAATCAACGCCCAACCAACCGCCATTCTGACAAAAACAAACACTAGGGTAATCAAGGCTAAAAACACCCATTTGTCTTGCCCAATCGACATAGCGCCACGCATGATAATATCGATATAGTAATGCCATAAATACGGCCCTGGCACTAAGGCTATCAACGCTAATAGATAAAATGTGCTTCGACTCACCGCACTTTTGTATCGCAGCGCATAAAATAACATGGCACCACCAGCGACTAAGGAAAAAAACAACGATCTCAATAGAAGTGCTGTAATACCACCGTAATAGGCGCCATAAAGTACAAGCCCAGCAATGCCTACGGCAATAACACTAAACAGTATAGAAACCGATAGACGTTCCTTTTCACCGGCAAAAGTAGATTCAAGCAGCAAACTTTGTAGGCTTGTCTTCATGATGTGGCTCCTATTTATCGCTTACTTCATCAAAGTATTTTTTCGCACCAGGGTGCAAAGCAATCGGTGTGTACTTCGCCGTTTTCAAGGAGATCGCTTTCGCTTGCGGATGAATCTGTCCAAGTTCGTCTAAATTATCGAAAATTGCTTTGGTGATGTTATATACCGTGCTCTGATCTTCCTTGCTACTGGTAAACAAAATTGCAGGATCGTTAATCATGGTAACGGGAGAAGTCTGATCTGGGTACGTTCCAGCAGGAAGTGAATAAGCTTGATAAAAAGGATATTTTTGAATCAAACTTTCTAGTTTTTCGATATTAGCAGACAGCAGTTTCATGTCTGTCTGTGAATCCAAATCGATTAATGACGCTGTAGGCGCGCCCGCTAATACAACAGTAGCATCCACTTGCCCGTTTATTAATGCTTTAACGCCTTCATTGTAAGAAAGGAAACGCGGCGTGATGTCTTTAAACACACCATACTCTTGTAGCAAACGCGTCGCTAGAACTGCGGCGTTACTACCTGGAGGCCCCATGCTGACACGCTTTCCTTTCAATTCTTCGAAGGAGTTAACACCGGCACCTGAATTAGTCGCGATTTGGAGCACCGCAGGGTACAAATAGGCAACACCAGCAACCTCAAGTGCGCCACTAACTTTAAATGGACCTTGTCCATTTTTTGCTTCATATAGCGTTGAAGAGGAAGACAAACCTAAGGTCATTTGGCCTGCGGCAACGCGATGATTGTTTTCAACCGATGCACCTGTGACTTCCGCTCGTGCAGTAGTGTCATCCATGTGCTTATTGATACTTTCTGAAATCCCAGCACCAATGACGTAAAACAGGCCACCGGTTCCGCCAGTTCCGATGGAAACACGGTCTGCTGCCAGAACAGAAGTTGCTAAGGTTGCACATAACGTGCTCGCAATGAATACTTTTTTAAACATGGGTTTCTCCATTATTATTTTTGTTGTTGTGTGTCATACAAGGCCATTGTAACTATGAAACCTTTCACCAACCTTTCATGGCGCACTAACAAAATATTTAAGGTGAAGAAAATGACTCGGATACTGGCTGCATGGCATTGTCCCATTCATTGTAAATAAGCTGTTTTTTTGCGTCGTCCGTTTGAATGAGCAATTCAAGGCCAAGCGGAATAGGGCGAAAAATACCGTGTGGTAATTTACTTAGTGCATCTCGACTATAAGGCCCAACGGCTTTGATACTGATCGGCGTAAGGCCAGATTGGTTCGCTAAAATATGTTGCCCTAAAGGTGATAGCAAAAAATCAATAAAGCGCTTCGACAGCCTTGGCTGTTTGGTGTCTCGATAGATAAATGCCGTGCGCATAATTACCGAAGTATAATCGGTCGGCATGATGGTTTTAATCCATGGGTATTGCTCCGACCATTTATACGAATAGGCTCCGATCAAATTGTAGGCAACAAAAACTTGCCCTTTTAAAAGCGCCTGAAGCATAGAAGAGGTGTCGGTGTAGAGTTGCGCCTGATGATTTCCAAAGGCTTCCAATAAACGACCATAGCTACGTGATTGCTGTCCATCATACGTCCATGCCAAATAACCAACACCTGATTTTTTAATATTGAACAGACCCATTTTTTCATCCAACAAATGGTTTTTTTTGCGGATCAAATTAAGTAATTGCTCACGACTCAACGGCAAAGCATCAGCGCCTAAAATGTCAGTATTGATGGCAGTTACAATCGGCTCGTAAGTAAAACCAAATAATTCATTACGCCAATGTGAGTCGATTGGAAGTAGTTCAAGTTCTGGAGACCGATAAGCCAGTGCAAATCCATCGTTTGCCAGTTTAAATTGCAAATCCATGGCAGGACTCATGATGATATCTGCCCGCGTTTCTGGCTGAGAAAGAAAGCCTTCGTACAAGTCACGTGTATTCGATTCGATATAGTGAATTTTTACATTGGGATATTGCGCTTCAAACGCCTTAAACAGAGATTCAATCACGGTACGATTTGCGGCCCCATGAATGGTCAGCACGCTCTTTTCATTTCCGGAGCTTTCATTTCTAACGTTGTCTTGGTCTGCAAACGCAAGGGAACTCAGCGTAAGAAAAATCCATACGAGAAAGTAGGTCACTCCTATTAAGCGCGTCATAGTCGCGCTCCTTTCACTTTAGAATACCTGTTCTTAGGAAACATCCGCTTAGGAAAAATGACCTCCACGATCAATCCCGTGGGCTCGTTGTCTTTCAGATGGAACCTCGCATCATGGTGTTCGGCAACTTCTTTAGCAATCGACAAGCCAATACCAGAACCGGAAGCCTGGTTCTCTGGGCTGCGATAGAAATATTCAAAGATATGCTCTTTATCCTCGTCTGGAACACCCACACCTTGATCTCGAATTTGCAAAACTACCGCGACGTTTTTCATTTCGTTTGTCGACATCAGTTCAACCTCAACCAACCCCTTGTTTGGGCTGTATTTAATGGCGTTCTCTATGATATTTTGCAGCATTTGCTTAAGCGCAAACTCATCGCCATCAATCGTTGCTTGAATGTCACCTACATATTCAATTTCAACACCTCGCTCTAATGCCCAAACCACTAGTTCTCGACAAGTGTCTTTGGTCAGTTGATCTAACGACACAGGGCTAAATGGATGACTTTGATAACGGTGTGTCAGTGTGGCTCGATTGAGTAGCTGATTGACGGTATTACTCAGCACATTGCTACTTTCTAAAATATGTTGCAACTGCTTCTGACGTAGCACTTCATTTGTTTCATCAATGGCATTTTGTGCTTGAGAATTAAGCCCCGCAAGTGGTGTACGAATCTGATGAGCGGCCTCTGCGGTGAAGCGCTTAAGACGCTCCAATGTGGTGTCCAGTTGCACCATGAAATAATTGATACTTTTTAGTAGCGGCGCGATTTCACTCGGCACATTCGTCTCAAGTGGCGACAACTCCAATGGAGAGCGCTCCATAATGGCTTGCTTGATCGCTTGTAATGGTCGCAACACACGCCAAATAACGAAGAGTAGCAGGAGCAAGGTAATCACGAAAAATAAACTTACGAAATGCAGCGCCATTTGGTTAATTTCCGCGGCGGTGGCTTGGCGTGCGTCCAGAGTTTGCCCGACAATAATAAAAACGTCGTTCACCTTATCTGCTTCTAACAATCGTTTCCCAAGTGCAACAAAACGTACATTCTCTTCATGATACGGCGCCTCATAATAGATAGGGGTGAACTTCTGTTTTTCTGTGGACTGAAGCAGTAATTGTGTAAAAGGAATATCAGGCAAGTCATTATAACCTGTCAAAACTTGATACTGACTGCTCATGATGGAGTAAAAAGCACGGTCTGAATTTGAAAGTGCTAATGTCTCAAAAGCAGATATGGGCAGATCAATAAACACCTTACTGTCCAATATATTAATGTTTTCCGCCATCTGTAACGCAGCGCCGTATAAGAGTCGATCATAAGACACTTTAGTGACTCGGTTTGCGTAAATGTGTGCCCCCCAAAGTGCCAACACGTTAATGCAGATTAAGACAATACTGACCATTAGGATCAATTGCCGACGCATTGAGGTCGTCTTAGGCATGATTTTTTTCCAATAAGTAACCTAAACCACGAATGGTTCTAATGTGTACATCACTGCCTTGTAAGGACTTTCGTAATCGCGCCACGTAAATCTCGATAACGCTAGCGTTTGGATTTTCATTAAAATTGTAAATATGCTCGATCAAGACCTCTTTACTTAACACGCGACCTGTATGGCTAATAAATACCTCCAACAGGCGAAACTCTCGTTGCTTAAGCTCAATCTCATGATCTTTTACCTTAACAGTACAGGCTTGTAAGTCTAAGCAAACATTACCGTACTCTATAATGTTCTGTGCCTGTCCTTGACTACGACGAAGCAATGCACGGCAGCGGGCTTCTAACTCACCGAAATCAACTGGTTTGGTCATGTAATCGTCTGCACCCAAATCCAATAACTCGATACGATCTTTTATCCCATCACGCGCGGTCAGTACAATAACGGGCGTGCTAGAGTGCTTTTTACGGAGATTCTGTAAAATATGATTACCAGTCATGTCCGGCAAATTCAGGTCGAGTAACATCAAATCATATTCTTGAAGTGCCAACATCTGGTTCGCCTCGGTTCCTGTTTGAGCAAGGTCAAGACCATGCCCCATTCGACTAATTCGCTGACTGATTGCTTCGCCTAGAATTCGATCGTCTTCTACTACTAAAATACGCATGATAATGACGCTCTTTTGTTATTGTTCTGTTCACAATAAAATAATGCTTATCTGTAAGTAATTTAGCGCATATTAAGGTATGAAAGAATGCTCTATCTCTTCTATCAATGAGTTAAATTAAAAATAAATACCGGATAACAAATACCGAATAACAAATACAAAGCTCAAAGCCCCTCAATCTGTGTCCTTCTTTCTTTCGTTATCTGTCCATGTGCAAACTTTTCTAAAACACGTAAAGTGATGAGGTTATTGTTCCTCCTACATCACACGTTTAAGGGTTTATTATGATTCTCAAGGATATGTTACTCGGTCTCGCGATTATATTTGCGTGGGGGTTTAATTTCGTAGCAATTCGCTGGGGCTTGGATGAATTAACACCAATGATGTTAGGTGGCTTACGATTTTTAATTATCGCCGTTATTGGCTCCTTCTTTTTTGCTCGACCCAATACACCTTGGTTATGGATACTAGGCTATGCAATGTCGCTTAACTTTGGGCAATTTGCCTTTCTATTTACCGCTATGGAATTCGGCATGCCTGCAGGGTTAGCATCTTTAGTTATACAATCTCAGGCTATTTTCACAATGTTCTTCGCAGTTTTATTTCTGAAAGAGTACGTTCGCCCTTATCAATTATTATCTATTGGTGTTGCCGCAAGCGGACTCGCTGTAATTGGTTTAAATGGCGACGATACAACAATGACGGTATTAGGATTCGCCATTACATTGGCAGCGGCTTCAAGTTGGGCGTTAGGTAATGTTATTACTAAAATAATCAGTAAAAAAGGCTATGACGCAAATTTAAATTTGATTATTTGGTCTTGCTGGATCACACCTATTCCTTTCTTTATAAGCGCCTATTTCGTCGATGGTGCTGATGTTATGTGGCAAAACATTATCAATGTTAACTGGAAAACCGCAGCAACCTTAGCCTATTTATCGATTGTTGCAACGGGCTTGGGCTATGGCTTATGGAGTTATTTGATGTCTCGTTACCCTGCAGGAAGCGTCGCGCCATTAGCGTTAGGCGTTCCGGTTGTTGGCCTGACTTCTGCTTCGTTCGTATTAGATGAGCAGATTAGCCAGATTCAATGGATAGGTGTTTGTGTTGTGCTGCTTGGCTTAATCATGAATACATTAGGTGGGCGCTGGTTAGCTCGTCGAGCCAACCAGCGAGTATGAGTTTATTCTTTGTCTTGCGGTTTATGCGAAGACTGTTGTGCATCAATTTTATCTGACAAGCGAGCTACTTGAGCTTGTAGTTCCGCAATCTGATGAACCAACGCCTGATGGTGGTTTTCTTGATTTTCATGTTCTTCTTCTACGGTTTCTCTGGTCATAACATCAAGCACGACACCGACCATCATATTTAAAAAAACAAACGCCGTTAAGAAGATGAAAATGATGTAGAAGATCCAGCTCATTGGATACACTTCCATCGTTTCATACATCACATCGGTCCAATCCTCAAATGTTGCGACGCGAAATAAGGTTAGCATTGAGATAGCAATATCGCCCCACAGCGTTTCATTCACTCCACTGAAGAATATCGAACCAACCGCAGCAAAAAGATAAAAAATAATAAACATCAACAAAGCAATGTAGCCCATTTTGGGAATGGCTTTGAGTAATGCATTAATCAGATAGCGTAAATCTGGAATAACAGATACTAAACGCAGAACACGAAAAACCCGTAATAATCGTGCAACTAGAATCATGTCGGTGTCTGATATTGGCACCAGGCTACCAATCACAATAACACTATCAAAAAGGTTCCAAGGGTCTTTCAAGAATCTACGTTTATCATCACAAGCTATAAAACGCAGAGAAAGTTCAACGAGAAAAAAACGGTGATAAAATTATCTAAATAGTTAATACCCAACTCAACACCATAAGGTAAAGAGTAGGTTTTTGCGCCTACGGTTAACGCAGCAACAATAATGATGCCGATGATAAAACCCTGAAACCAAACACTGCTTTCAACTCGTTTCATCACGGCTAATAAATGCCCAGAACGCCTCATTTCCATTATTTTTTACACCTAGTATCCCCAAAAAAATACCCTGCAAAAAAGACAAGGTGACGCCATATTAAGGTCATCTTATGAAAAATAAAAGTAGAAGTGGTTTTGGATACAACGTTTGTTTATTAAGTTCGTTTTACACGTACTACTTTCATGATTTCAACAGGAATACCGGCTACTATCTCTTGTGTTGGGTAATAGGTTAAATTTACGCGAGCTCCACGTAATGTGCGGTATTTGCCTTGTCGTTTAAAGCGGAATGGCACGTCATAGCCTTCAATCATTAAGGTATGAAGCACCCAATCTTCTTGAGGCCGTTGCGCATGAGATTTTACTTTCATTGCATCAGAATGAATAAGCGCATCGTTATTTTTTAATAGAGATTCTGGATCAGATTTCACAAGACTTTCTCCTTTAATACGATGAAAGTCTCTTAGTATGACATAAGTAAACGAAATCCTGAAAAATTGATTGTTTTTTGTTCAACTTCAAGATACGTCGATTTTCTCATCTTTATTGAGCTTCTCAGTAAATTGACTCATAGCTTGTGCCTCTTCTTTGTTTGCGAAGCGCACAACGGCTCTTTGAAGAATAAGACTGTTAGGGTAAGTCACCACATCACCAGACAACCTTTGAATAATCACATGAAATGTCGATATCTCTAAAATCTGCCCCAGAATCTCATCGTCTTTATCAACGACTTTCACCCAGTCGCCTACTCGATAAGGAAAGCTGAAGAAAATAATTAAACTTGCCGTGATGTTGCTCAATATTGACCACTGGGCAAACAAAGCCACACCTACTACCGCAAATACAGACGAGAAAAAAATCGCCAATTGTCCGTAGCCAATCCCCAAAACCAAACATACTAATAAAACAAAAATGGCCGTAAAGCCGAGATTTAACATTTTAGACACATAATTTACACGAACCTCATTGGCCGATTTCTTATGTCCTAGCAAGGTGATAGAAGATTTAAGAAAACGAGAGATGAAAACATACCCCACAACCAATAAAATAATTAAGCCAATTTGTATCATCATATTTATTTCCTACGACTTATTCATAAAGCACCCTATGATATAAAGCACTATACCTGAGTTTGTTAAATTACCAAGATATGGAGAAAAGCTTATGCAGGCGAAGCGCATCTATCTCTCTTTTATAGATTCTGAAAAATATCTTTCATTGAATCAAAATGAAACTGTGCTTTCTGCTCTAGTAGACAATGGCATCCCCATTAAACAAGCCTGTATAAATGGCGCTTGTGGAATTTGCCTCACGCCCTTACTTTCCGGTGAAATCGATTATGCAGACAAAACACCACGGGGTCTGAATCAAAAAGAGAAACACGATGGTTATTTTTTACCTTGTATCGCAAGATGTAAGACGGATATTTATATTGGTCATCCTAAAGTGCCCCTGCGTTAATCCCTCAAAACCGTTATGATAGGTACAGCACACCAACGAGCCATTTTATGTCTAGCGAACTGCCCATTTATCAACTGATCCCTGACTTAAAACGTCAGCTAAATCAACATCACGAAGCCATTTTAGAAGCCTCACCAGGAGCAGGTAAAACCACTGTAGTTCCACTCGCTTTATTAGAAGAAAGCTGGTTGAAAGGTCGGCAGATCATTATGCTAGAACCTCGTCGCTTAGCGGCCAAGGCCGCTGCTAAACGTCTTGCAGACACATTAAAAGAACCTCTTGGCGAACGTGTTGGCTATCGAATTCGCCATGAAAATAAAGAAAGTAAACGCACTCAGGTTTTAGTCGTCACAGAAGGAGTATTGACTCGAATGCTCCAAGAGGATCCTAGTCTTGATGCTGTCGCCTTGGTTATTTTTGATGAGTTTCATGAAAGAAATCTGCATTCAGATCTCGCTTTCGCTTTGTGTTTACAAGCACGAGATTTATATAGAGATGAAGACCCGCTTAAATTGTTGGTTATGTCCGCCACGCTTGATACAGACGCGCTTCAGGCTCAGCTTGGTTGTTCCGTATTAACTAGCCAAGGGCGAAGCTTTCCTATTGAAACCCGCTACTCCAATCTCTCCTTGAAAACAGATCAAGTTATCGACGAAGTGATACGCCTTACTTGCCAAGCCTTTTCTGAAGAGTCCGGTAGTTTGCTTGTCTTTCTACCCGGTCAAAGAGAAATTCATCGCGTGGCGGGTCAATTACAACAACGTCTAGGTCATGAAGCACACCTTAGCATTCTCCCCTTATATGGCGAATTGAACCTAAAAGAACAAGAAGCCATTATTCAACCAATGATTGCCCCAGCGCGTAAAATCGTACTCGCCACCGCCATTGCTCAAACAAGTTTGACCATAGAAGGCATTCGAGTTGTTATCGACAGTGGTTTAAGTCGTGAGGCACGTTTTGATGCCAACACAGCAACAACTCGGCTTCATACTCGTCGTGCAACCCAAGCGGAAACCACGCAACGTATGGGACGAGCAGGACGAATCGAACCGGGAGTATGTTATCGATGGTGGAGCGAAGGTCAGCAATATCAGCTTGCCTCACAAGCTCAACCTCAAATTGAGATCAGTGAATTAAGCAGCCTCGTTATGGAATTAGTCAAATGGGGTGTACAAGACCGCTTAGAGCTAGATTGGATAACGCCGCCACCGAACAGCCATTGGCAACAAGCAGTGGACCTACTCACCAATTTAACTGCATTAGAAAAGCAGAGCGCCTTACAACTCAGTAAGCTCGGCACACAAATGAACAACCTCTATATTGAGCCTAGATTGGCTCGTATTCTTATTGAAGGAAAACGCCAAGATGCCGACAAATTAGCTTCTGCCATTTGTACCATATTGTCAGAAGGTGACCCTTTATCTCAACATCATAGCGACCTTGCTGATCGTCTTCATTGGCTAGATGACCCTAAACCAAAGGCCAATGCACATAAGCAAAAAACTTATAAAAAAGTACAGCAACAGTGGGATAAACGAAGCCTGAAAATAACCCTTGATGATTTCGAATCCATTCAAAACACAGATGAAATATCCTCCTTGCTAGTACACGCATTTACAGATCGGATAGCCCAAAGGGTGAACCAAGAACAAAATAAGGTGCGTTATAAACTGGCCAATGGTCGTATGGCGAGTCTCTCAGTTGAAGACCCTTGCGCACAAAGCGAATGGATAATTGTGCTTGCCATTGGTGGCCACAATGGACAAGAAGATCGTATTTTTCTTAGTACGCCACTTCAATTATCTACTATTACAGAAGATTTTCCTGACGTATTAGAATCCAAGAGACACTTTGCATGGTCAAAAAAAGAAGAACGACTGATCAGTGAATCACAACGTTGGATAGGTAAAGTTTGTGTTGATACACAAAAGCTTAAATCACCTTCTGAATCCGACATAACCAACGCAGTATGCCACTATATACAACAGGAAGGTTTGTCAGTTTTACCTTGGGATACATCAAGTGAGCAATTACGAGCGCGCATGCAATTTGCCTTTTCGCATGATCATAACAACCTTTGGCCTGAGTGCTCCGATATTGCACTACTAAACTCTTTAGAAGAATGGCTTGCTCCGTACCTAGGAAAAATAACCTCTCAACAGAATATGAACAAGCTTCCTTTAACTGATATTCTGCTTAATCGACTCGATTGGAACCAACAAAAAGTATTGAATAAAAGCGTTCCTGCGCGTATCACAGTCCCGTCTGGATCAAGTCATGCTATTGATTATTGCGAGCCTCAACCCACATTGAGAGTAAAGCTACAAGAGATGTTTGGGTGTACTGAAAGTCCTAAAATATTAAATCAGATTGTGCGCATTGAACTTTTATCCCCGGGACAAAGACCACTCGCAGTCACTCAAGATTTAGCTTTTTTCTGGCAACAGGCTTACCCTGAAGTTCGCAAAGAAATGCGTGGAAGATACCCAAAACACCCTTGGCCCGACAATCCTTTGGAAGCGCAAGCTACAGCAAAGACAAACCGAGCATTACGATCCTCTTAGCTGGGAAAGAGCTTGCTCTGTAATTTTACGACTAAACTCAGTGTTCTTTTTATGGGTCGGTGACCAACCTAGGATAAAACGATGGAAGTCAGCCCATGCAATAGGAAATAGGAAATACCATTCGTTGGCTACCGCCTCCGCTGTATCTGGTGACTCGCCAGTTGCAAGAATGCATCGAGACAATTCAGAGAAATACAATTCAAGCAGATAATCTAGATGATCATTTAGCTCTGATTCGGTAAAGCAACTCCCGAGGAAATAAGCCAAATCTTGAACACCAATTCCGCCCCCAACATATTGAAAGTCAACCGCAGCGACTGAAGTTAAATCATCATTGAAACAAAAGTTCGCTAATTTCGCATCACCATGAACCAAAGTCTGATAACGAGCTTGATCAATGCTTTTATCCAAACTTTCAGCGTGTTCTTTTAACTCTCCTTCTGGCATAGAACTCCACTCATCAGGACGAGTCATCAAATGCCAATAAGTGCCTCTGGGCCATAAACCTTGCGACCAATCATTGTTCCTCTTGGTTTGTAGAAAACGAGCGTGAAAACTTGCCAACCAATTAATAACAACAGTCGACTCTTCAACAGAAAGAGAATCACAACGACGACCATAACCAGCAAGGTCTAAGTCTTCCAATAAAAGATAGGTTTCACCTTCTTGGTGCCAAGCAGCGAGTAATTTAGGCAAACGCTCATTATCACTACAACTAGCAGCCCAGTCTTGATACCAATTAGCTTCAACTTTATAAGAATTAACTTTGCGATCATGAGCTAAAGAAGATTGCCAACCCTTAGGATGGCTCTGGATTTTTCCAAACTGGATAGACTTAAGAACAACACTAGTAGCGATGTCAGAGCCTTCAACAGAGAAACGAATGATTTCACCATAGCCACTCCATAAACTCTGAATGGATTCTATACGAACCACGAATGAGGCATTAAGAGCTCGTTTAATAAATATCTCTGGTGTAATAGAATCAGATCAAATGAGAATCGATTTCCTATCATAACTTAAGTAGACCTAGAGTCATAAAGCTAGCCGCTCTATCGGGCCATATTTTTGATTGGCATTTACGCTAATACCTTAAACTCGCAAAACGATAAGGTGTTATTTTTCATTGACGCTGACGGGTCGAGCACAGGGCACGAGGAAGTCCTAAACAATAGAAGGTAAGGCAGTAGATCTAAAGGAGTAGCTTCTTGGTTGTCATTTACGCAGACGCGTCGAGGCACGAGACAGGCACAAGTAAATGACAACCAAGACGCGCTCGTTTCCAAATAGCCCAAAACGAAAAAACCCTGACAGCGTTAGCTATCAGGGCTTTCTTAATTATAAGCTTGACGACTTACTGCTCTCACATGCGTGTTTGCAATAAAAAACCCCACACAGCGTTGGCTATGTGGGGCTCTTAGTATTATAAGCTTGACAACTTAGTGTTCTCACATGCGTATCTGCAATAAAAAACCCCACACAGCGTTGGCTATGTGGGGCTCTTAGTATTATAAGCTTGACGACTTACTGCTCTCACATGCTTAGCTGCAATAAAAAACCCCACACAGCGTTGGCTATGTGGGGCTCTTAGTATTATAAGCTTGACGACGACCTACTCTCACATGGGATCTCCCACACTACCATCGGCGATGACGCTTTTCACTTCTGAGTTCGGGATGGGATCAGGTGGTTCAACGTCTCTATGATCGTCAAGCAATTCGGTTGCGTTCGTTCTGGTGGCTTTCTTTCGTTGGCCTTACCAAAACACGCGAAGACATGCTTGGATCTTTAACAATTCGTTTTGAAATAACGTCAATCAAGTATTAAACCGATGCTCATCATTGCTGATGCTTTATCGTAATATGTGTCTCTTTGGGATGAGATTTTGCTTTCTCATCCAAAACCACTTTGGTGTTATATGGTCAAGCCTCACGAGCAATTAGTATTGGTTAGCTCAATGCCTCACAGCACTTACACACCCAACCTATCAACGTCCTAGTCTCGAACGGCTCTTTAGGGGACTTATGTCCCAGTGAGATCTTATCTTGAGGGAGGCTTCCCGCTTAGATGCTTTCAGCGGTTATCCCGTCCGAACGTAGCTACCCGGCAATGCCACTGGCGTGACAACCGGAACACCAGAGGTTCGTCCACTCCGGTCCTCTCGTACTAGGAGCAGCTCCTCTCAAATCTCAAACGTCCACGGCAGATAGGGACCGAACTGTCTCACGACGTTCTAAACCCAGCTCGCGTACCACTTTAAATGGCGAACAGCCATACCCTTGGGACCGGCTTCAGCCCCAGGATGTGATGAGCCGACATCGAGGTGCCAAACACCGCCGTCGATGTGAACTCTTGGGCGGTATCAGCCTGTTATCCCCGGAGTACCTTTTATCCGTTGAGCGATGGCCCTTCCATACAGAACCACCGGATCACTAAGACCTACTTTCGTACCTGCTCGACGTGTCTGTCTCGCAGTTAAGCGTGCTTTTGCCTTTACACTCTATGCATGATTTCCGACCATGCTGAGCACACCTTCGTGCTCCTCCGTTACTCTTTGGGAGGAGACCGCCCCAGTCAAACTACCCACCACACAGTGTCCTCGATCCAGATAATGGACCTGAGTTAGAACCTCAAACATACCAGGGTGGTATTTCAAGATTGGCTCCAATAGAACTGGCGTCCTATCTTCAAAGCCTCCCACCTATCCTACACAAATAGGTTCAAAGTTCACTGTGAAGCTATAGTAAAGGTTCACGGGGTCTTTCCGTCTAGCCGCGGATACACAGCATCTTCACTGCGATTTCAATTTCACTGAGTCTCGGGTGGAGACAGTGTGGCCATCGTTACGCCATTCGTGCAGGTCGGAACTTACCCGACAAGGAATTTCGCTACCTTAGGACCGTTATAGTTACGGCCGCCGTTTACTTGGGCTTCGATCAAGAGCTTCGCTTACGCTAACCCCATCAATTAACCTTCAAGCACCGGGCAGGCGTCACACCCTATACGTCCACTTTCGTGTTTGCAGAGTGCTGTGTTTTTAATAAACAGTCGCAGCCACCTGGTATCTTCGACCGACTAGTGCTTACGGAGCAAGTCCTTCACACCGGCCGGCGTACCTTCTCCCGAAGTTACGGTACCATTTTGCCTAGTTCCTTCACCCGAGTTCTCTCAAGCGCCTTGGTATTCTCTACCTGACCACCTGTGTCGGTTTGGGGTACGGTTCGAACATATCTGAAGCTTAGAAGTTTTTCCTGGAAGCATGGCATC